>NZ_SMFL01000009.1 GCF_004349265.1 Dyadobacter psychrotolerans | reverse complement strand
ATGTTCATGGTGGTGATATCGACCAGCTTGCGGAATAGACTTGGATTAGGCACACTGGGTCCTGCTGCATCTTCCACTTTGAAGAGCACATCGTAAGGTTCCAGGCGGATGTGGTTACAGCCTGTCTGCCAAACGAACTGACCTGTAACGGTACCTATTGCATTTGTCTGGGGGGTAAAGGTTGCCACAGCCGGAGCGACCAGTGTGCTTTCATACACCCCACCATTGGAAGTAAGTGTGAGCCTGTCGCCGTTTTTATCTGTTGCCCTGATGAGCTGGCTGATGCGTGTTCCTGCTTCAACGCAGATGTCCGCCAGCGGATCCAGTAAGGGCCGGTCGTTGCGAGCGTCTTCGACCAAAATTTGCATATCTCTTATAATCTGGCCAATCCGCACGCCATCCCGCCATTCTTCTACGACAAAAGCAACATTGTATTGTCCGGCAGTTACCGGAGCATCCCAGGTAAGATCACCTGTAATCGGATTCATATTAAACGTTGCCGGGCTTGCACCAGCTTCGGTTGCACCCGGAGGAGTAACCTGAGTTGGATCTTTGTAAACAACGTCTCTTCCCACGCCTCCGCCAAGAGATTGCTGTGGAACATATAATTTGTATGAAAGACTATCACCATCAGCATCAAAGGCGCCGGGATTGTGGATATATCGTTGTCCCACTGCTGCCAGATCGATTGGTGCATTTAAAAGAACCGGTGTCTGGTTAGATCCTATTGAGCTGTTTATGAGTAAGATGGAATGTACAAAGAAATTGATACTCTGTGTATTAATTCCATTGTTGATATTAAGCGTGCCCTCATTACGGTTATCCATCTCGACAGAGATTTCATAAGCGGCTGCTGATGGAAAGGTATATGTAGTAACATATTCATTTACCGTTGTATTTAAACCAATATTCCTGACAGAAGATGGATCTCGCTGTACCACCTTTAAAGTTTTGGTTGTGTTCGGGCCAGGTACTCCAAAGTAAAAGTTAACCTGTGTTGCTGCATCGGCAGCTGGTTTCCCTCTGGGGCTGACGTCAAAATATGCGGTTAGTTTAACCTCATAGGTAAGGGAGGAAATTTTTCGTGCGGTAATTTCTCCTGCACGAAAGTGTGTAGCGCTCGCCTGATAGCTGCACAGAAATAGTAGAATAAAAAATGGGCAAAGCCGATACCGTAGAAGAGAATTCATCATGCTGATCTTTCTTAACGAACAAAGAGTTATATCCTGAACGAAAAATGATAGAAAAAATGTGTACTAAGAAAACCTTATCATAAGGATTATTTGTTCTCATTATACACCTGGTGACAAACTTAAAGAAATGTATGAAGCTTCAATATTCTGATTCTTAATAATGATTATAAATTATCCCCAGTTTTATAAAAATGAGTTTGTTTTATTGTGTCGCATAGGTTTGTGGTATACCTTTGAATCGTTCTAAATATACCTCTTTTTTTTGCACTAAAACCATTCGTGTTTCCTATGTCGTGGTTTACACAAACGTTAACGAGTTCCATCGGTAAAAAACTTTTGATGGCTCTTACCGGACTTTTTTTAATAACTTTTTTGGTTATCCATGCTGGAATCAACGCCATGATTTTTTATAATGACGGCGGTGAAACTTTTACGCACTGGGGCCATTTTATGGGTACCAATCCTATTATCCGTACGCTTGAGATCGGTCTTGTTGCCGGCTTTCTGATTCATATCGTAGACGGACTTATGCTTTGGAAAACCAATGCAGCGGCTCGCCCGATTGGTTACAAGGTCAGCAATCCTTCTGCCAACAGTACGTGGTATTCGCGCAGTATGGGTTTGCTTGGTACTTTGCTTCTGATCTTTTTGGTAATCCATACCGCTCACTTTTGGATTCCTAACCGTTCCAATCAGTTTGCTACCGGTGAAGAATTGAACCTCTATCAGATGATGCTGGATATTTTCCAAAATCCGTTAGTGGTTCTGATTTATGTACTCGGCTGCATTTCCCTGTTCTGGCATTTGCTTCACGGCTTTAAAAGTGCTTTTCAAACCATGGGCTGGAATCACATAAAGTACAACGGGCTGGTTTCATTTATTGGAACAGCATATTCAATCGTTATTCCCCTTCTTTTTGCACTGATGCCAATCTCAATTTATTTCGGATGGGTATCATAAATAAAAAGAAAGCTGCCGGCTTAGCCAACAGCCTAGTTTTCAATATTCATTTTTCGGTTAATTAAATATTAAAAATATATATGGCAACTTCATCTAGTCTGGATGCCAAAATACCACAGGGGCCGATTGAAACAAAATGGAGTAAATACAAGTCTTCGGTACCTCTTGTAAACCCTGCCAACAAGCGTAATCTTGAAATCATCGTTGTAGGAACAGGTCTTGCCGGTGCTTCCGCGGCTGCGACTTTGGCTGAATTGGGTTATAAAGTAAAAGCTTTTTGTTTTCAGGACTCTCCGCGTCGTGCGCACTCTATTGCTGCACAAGGAGGGATTAATGCAGCTAAAAACTACCAAAATGATGGAGACTCGATCTACCGTCTTTTTTACGATACAATCAAAGGGGGAGATTATCGCGCAAGAGAGGGTAATGTGCACCGTCTTGCAGAAGTTTCCGGTAATATTATAGATCAATGTGTTGCTGCGGGTGTTCCTTTTGCCCGTGAGTACGGTGGTTTGCTTTCCAACCGCTCATTTGGAGGAACACAGGTACAGCGTACATTTTACGCGGCTGGTCAAACGGGTCAGCAATTGTTGCTTGGGGCATACTCAGGATTACAGCGTCAGGTTGGGATGGGTACAGTTCAGATGTACAACCGTCACGAAATGCTTGATGTTGTTAATATTGATGGCAAATGCCGCGGGATTATTGCAAGAAACCTGATTACAGGTGAATTGGAAAGACATGGCGGACATGCGGTGCTGCTTTGTACGGGCGGTTACGGAAACGTATTCTATCTGTCAACAAATGCAATGGGCAGTAATGTGACGGCAGCCTGGAAAGCGCATAAAAAAGGTGCTTTTTTTGGAAATCCATGTTTTACACAAATTCACCCGACTTGTATTCCTGTTTCAGGAGAGCATCAGTCTAAGCTGACTTTGATGTCTGAATCCCTTCGTAATGACGGGCGGATTTGGGTACCGAAAGCTAAAAACGATACTCGTCCGGGAAATGAAATTCCGGAAAACGAAAGAGACTATTACCTGGAAAGACGTTATCCTGCTTTTGGTAACCTGGTACCACGTGATATCGCTTCGCGTGCTGCAAAAGAAAGATGTGATGCAGGTTATGGCGTAGGAACTTCCAAACTGGCTGTTTTTCTTGACTTCGCTGCGGCTGTTGATCGTTACGGACATGGTGAAGCTAATAAAAATAACATTGCTAATCCTTCTAAGGAAGATATTATAACCTGGGGAAAAGCAGTCGTAAAAGAAAAGTATGGTAACCTTTTCGATATGTATAAGCAAATCACAGGAGAAGATCCTTACGAAGTGCCTATGCGTATTTATCCGGCGGTTCACTATACGATGGGCGGACTTTGGGTTGACTACAACCTGATGACAACCGTGCCTGGTCTGTATGCTTTGGGTGAAGCCAATTTCTCTGATCACGGTGCGAATCGTCTGGGAGCTTCGGCATTGATGCAGGGACTTGCTGACGGATACTTTGTAATTCCTTACACCATCGGATCTTATCTTGCAAAGGAGATCGGAACCGGTAAAATACCGACTGATCATGAGGCTTTTGTACAAACAGAGAAAGAGGTAAAGGACCGCATTGATAAATTGGTAAGCATTCAGGGCAAAACATCTCCTGAGCTTTTCCATCGCCGTTTAGGGCAGATCATGTGGGATAAATGCGGAATGGCCCGTAATGCACAAGGACTTAAAGAAGCAATTGTTGAAATACGTGCGCTTCGTGAAGAGTTTTGGAGAGACGTGAAAGTTATGGGCACCACAACTGAATTTAATCCTGAACTGGACAAAGCCGGTCGTGTTGCAGATTTTATAGAGTTAGGAGAGTTGATGTGTATTGATGCGCTTACCCGTGAGGAATCGTGTGGCGGTCACTTCCGTGAAGAGCATCAGACAGAAGAAGGCGAAGCATTACGTGATGATGAAAATTTCATGTTTGTTTCGGCATGGGAGCACAAGTCGATTGAAAACTGGGAGCTTCATAAAGAAGAATTGATATACGACAATATCAAGATTGCCCAAAGAAGTTATAAATAAACGAGCTTTCAGCCGTCGGCTACCAGCTATCGGTGGGGCCGCCTCGGCCATTCGCTTATATTAATATTATTGGTTAATTGATAACCGTTAAATGTTAGAAAAATGAGTGCAGGTAACATGCATATTAAGCTTAAAGTCTGGAGACAAAGCAATACAAATAAAGGAGGTTTCGAAGATTACAGTCTGGATGGTGTTTCTCCGGATATGTCTTTCCTTGAAATGTTCGACGTCCTTAACGAGCAACTTATAGAAGCAGGAACGGAGCCGGTTGCATTTGATCACGATTGTCGTGAAGGAATCTGCGGTGCATGTTCGATGTATATTAACGGACGTCCTCACGGGCCATTGAGAGGTGTAACAACCTGCCAGCTTCACATGCGTTCTTTTAACGATGGAGATACCATTGTTGTAGAACCATGGCGTGCAGAAGCTTTTCCGGTTATTAAGGATTTGGTTGTAGACCGTGATGCTTTTGACCGTGTGATCGCCGCAGGTGGTTTTATATCTGTCAACACAGGTAATGCACAGGATGCAAACAGCTTGCCAATTCCAAAAGAAGCGGCAGACGACGCGTTTTCAGCAGCAGCCTGTATCGGATGCGGAGCTTGTGTTGCTGCTTGTAAAAATGCATCGGCCATGCTTTTTGTATCTGCCAAAATTTCCCAGCTGGCATTATTGCCACAGGGCCAGGCAGAGCGCAGCATTCGTGCAGAGAAAATGGTTGCACAAATGGATGCAGAAGGCTTTGGCGCTTGTACCAATACAGGTGCATGTTCGGCTGAATGTCCGAAGGAAATCAGTATGGTAAACATTGCCCGTATGAACCGGGAATATATCGGAGCAAAAATTTCTTCAACTGCGGTTTAAGAAAAGTTATTATAGATTTGATAAAAGCGGGTACTGATTGTTCAGTGCCCGCTTTTGTATTTATTGCCCGCCAAAACTTTGTTTATTTTAATAGTTTTGGCGAGTAATAATTATTCATTGCTCGCCAAAACTGTAATTTATTTAGTAGTTTTGGCGAGCAATAATTTTTCAGAGATGATAGTTGGCAGAGAAACAGAAACAGAAATCTTAAAAGAAGCCCTGGGAACTTCTGAAGCAGAGCTTATTGCCATTTATGGCCGCCGCAGGGTCGGTAAAACATTCCTGATTAGAAATGTGTATAAAGATCAGTTAATATTCGATTTTTCGGGTATGCATAATAGCTCAACGCCTGAACAACTGGAGAGTTTCACACTTGCATTGTCAGCATTTTCCAAAGTGAGCATCCCTCTCGCAACTCCCCGAAATTGGATTCGGGCTTTTGAAATATTAAAAACCTACATTACAGCTCAAATCAAAAGGAAAAAGTCTGTCATTTTCTTTGATGAATTTCCATGGATTGATTCGCACAAATCCGGATTCTTACAGGCATTTGAACATTTCTGGAATTCCTGGGCCTCGAATCAAAAAAATCTGGTGGTTGTAATTTGCGGTTCTGCTGCTTCCTGGATGATTCGAAAGATTGTCAATAACAAAGGCGGCCTGCATAACAGGATTACACGAAGGATAAGATTATTACCCTTTACTTTAAACGAAGCTGAAACCTACCTTAAAAGCCGGAGGATTATTCTGGACAGATATCAGCTATTACAGCTGTATATGATTTTAGGGGGAATACCGCACTATCTAAAAGACATCAAAACCGGAGAAAGTACGGCTCAAAATATTGACAGGATGTGCTTTACGAAGGATGGGCTGCTTGAGAATGAGTTTAAAAATTTATATGACTCTTTATTTATACAGGCTGACAAACATATTGCTGTAATTCGGGCGCTGGCAGGAAAACCTATGGGATTGACAAGAAATGAGATTATAGAAACCTGTCACTTTACAACTGGCGGAGGCACAACCAAACTACTCGAAGAACTACTGGAGTCTGGATTTATAGAGATGTATATTCCTTTTGATAAAAATGTAAAACAGAGTATTTATAAGTTATCTGATGAGTACTCAGCATTTTATTTGAAATTTATGGAAGGCAATAAAAATTCAGGTCCGGGATCCTGGGTTAAGCAATCTGCTTCTTATTCCTGGAAAAGCTGGAGTGGTATGGCCTTTGAAAGAATTTGTCTTAAACATATTCCGCAGATCAAAAAGGCGCTGGGGATTTCGGCCGTTTATACTCAGGAATCGGCCTGGCGTTATGCACCGAAAACAAAAGAAAACGGAACACAAATTGATCTTTTAATCGACCGTCAGGATTTTACTATTAATCTTTGTGAAATAAAATTTTCTACATCTGAATTTACCATTGACAAAAAATATGCTTCTGAAATTCAGGCAAAGGTTAATATCTTCCGTGAAAAAACTAACACTAAAAAAACAGTTTTTCCAACTATGATCACCACATTTGGTACTAAATCAAATGAGTACAAACTTAACCTGATCCAGAGTGAAGTTAAAATGGAATCTTTATTTGAAGTACTTAGCTGACGGAAAAATGTATAAACAAAAACGAGACACCGGAATCCGGCGTCTCGTTTTTGTTTATACCAAAGGGCATCAGCCTTTCAGTTTCAACGCTTATTTTTTAGCAGTTGTATCAGCTGCTGCGGTACCGGTAGACTTGTATTCTTTGTTCAGTCCGTCGATAATTTTTTGCGTTACATCCAAGGATGGGTTGGCAAACAGAATTCCGCCACCCAAAGAATAACCAAGAACGTATTCAAAGCCATTGTCTTTGTTATACTTCTCAATGTATGCACGGATGTTTTTATAAAGCTGTTCGTTCTTTTTAGCTTCTTCCTGGCCCAGAGCCTGTGCAGCCTGGTCACGGTAAGCAACAAGATCCTGTTGTTTTTTCATCAGCTGAGCCTCTGTTGAACGCGCTTGTTCAGGAGTCATTGTTTGTGCTTTTTGCTGGAAAAAGGCAACTTCATTTTGCAATGATCTTCCTTTTGTATTCAGTTCATTTTCCAGCTGGAAGTTTTTGTTTTCAAGTTCTTTTTTAGTGTCTTTGAAAAAATCATAATTTTTCAAAAGAGAATCGACCTGTACATAAACAGTACGACGTCCGGGAACAACTGCACCGTCTGCTGCTGTAGAGGTACCGTCTGGCTTGCCTGAGAAATGTAAAAAGAATAACACCGCTACAGCAAGAGTAAGTACGATGTTCCAAATCAACGAAGTATTGTTATTCACGTCTTTAAAGTTTTATTGTTTTTTAGAAAGAGCCGCAAAGATAATGATTTGTGTTTCAAGGCATGCAATTCAGCAGTTTTTTACTACACTTAAAATAAAGAGATTCAAATGCTGTCTGTTAAAGCATTTTTTTGATAAATTATATTATTTCACCCGGCCCAATTTTCTCTGTCCAGACTTCGGTATTGTATGGCTTCGGCCAGGTGTTCGACTTTGATGTCATCGCTTCCGGCCAGGTCTGCTATGGTTCGGGATACTTTCAGGATGCGGTCGTATGCTCTGGCAGAAAGTCCAAGCCTGTCCATCGCCGTGCGTAGCAAGGCTTTACCCGGATCGCTGATGATGCAAATTTCTTTTACCAGTTCCGGCGGCATCATGGCGTTGGAATAAATTTCTTTCCTGTCTTTAAACCGTTCAGTTTGTCTTTCTCTTGCCTTGATCACCCTTTCCCGAATTTGTTCACTGCTTTCAGATTTACGGGTAGATGCGATCTGGTCAAAAGACACAGGAGTAACTTCTACGTGCAGGTCAATCCGGTCGAGCAATGGTCCGCTGACTTTGTTCAGATATTTCTGTACAACACCTGGTCCGCATACACATTCTTTATCAGGATGATTATAATAGCCGCACGGACAAGGATTCATGCTGGCTATCAACATAAAATTAGCCGGAAACTCAACCGCCATTTTTGCCCTGGATATACTCACTTTTCGTTCCTCCAAAGGCTGGCGCATCACTTCGAGAACCGTTCTTTTAAATTCAGGAAGTTCGTCCAGAAAAAGAACGCCATTATGTGCAAGGGAAATTTCACCCGGTTGTGGAAAACTGCCGCCTCCAACCAGCGCTGCATCGCTGATAGAATGATGCGGAGCACGAAAAGGCCGGCGTGAAACCAATGTGGCGCGTTTTCCAAGTTTGCCTGCAACAGAGTGGATTTTTGTTGTTTCGAGTGCTTCCGGCAAACTTAATGGTGGCAATATACTCGGAATACGTTTTGCGAGCATTGTTTTACCTGCTCCCGGCGGCCCAATCATGATAGCATTATGTCCGCCCGCAGCAGCAATCTCTAAGGCACGTTTTATATTTTCCTGTCCCTGAACATGTTCAAAGTCGGCATCATATTCATTTTGACTTGTGAAGAAAAGATCTCGTGTATCTACAATCAGAGGTTGAATGTCCTTTTTACCTTCAAAAAAAGCAATCGCGTCTTCAAGTGTTTCAACCGGAATAACATCGATGTTGTTGACAATTGCCGCTTCATGAGCGTTTTCAGCAGGAAGGACAAAACCTTTGAAACCCTGTTTTCTGGCTTCGATCGCAATGGGAAGTACTCCCTTAATCGGACGCAGAATGCCGTCTAAAGAAAGTTCACCCATGATGACGTAATCTTCAAGATTTTTCTCGGTAGTGAGCTGTTCCGAAGAATTCATGATGCACAAAGCAATTGGCAGATCGTACGCAGAACCTTCTTTGCGAATGTCGGCAGGAGCCAGGTTCACAACCACTTTTTGCCGCGGCATTTTATAATTGAAGTATTTTAGAGAAGCTTCTACGCGCTGCTGACTTTCTTTTACTGCGCTGTCGGCCAGGCCAACCATAAAAAAACCCATTCCCTGGCCCACCGTAACTTCGATGGTAATCATATTGGCATCGACACCGTAAACGGCGCTTCCAAAAGTTTTAGCTAGCATGTGTGTATTCTTGTTGATGAATTATAGATATCTTTTTTGGAAATCTTTCAAAAATAAGAAGAATTTATATAAACGATGAGTGCGTTTTTAACAGATTTATTTCTATTCTACTACTGCTGAAACGCAAATATAAGTAGGTATAATTCCGGTGCTTCGGATCCGGACTTCTGCATCTTCCGCCTGTGTATTACCGGTTAGGACGAGGGCAGTATCCAGGCCAAACTTGTTTCCACCCAAAATGTCGGTATGCAAAGTGTCACCGACCATCAAAATATCTCTTTTGCTTACATTCGGATAATTTTTGATATGCTGGTAAGCAAAAATAAACATCTGGGGATCGGGCTTACCAAAACGGATAAACTGTCTTCCGATCGTATCTTCAATCATTTTTGCCAAAGCTCCTACAGCGATAGATAAACGACTTTTAGATGCAGGATAAGTTTTGTCCGTATTGGCTACGATCACGGGAATATTCCTTTTACGAAGCAAATTCAGCGTTTTTGTTAAATCCGTGTTCCAGTCAAATCCTTCATCATCCAAAAAAACCAACGCATTCACATCTGACACAGCATTCAGGTCAAGCTCTCTGATCGATAATGTCTGCATTTCCGAAGTACCGATGTAGTGTGCAGAGTTGTCTGTTCCTAAGTAGGCGACAATTCCCTGACGCACCTTTAAATCTAGGTATTCCCGTGCGAGCATTCCTGAAGAAATTATACGGTCGGGCGTAACGTCATTTATTCCTAGTTTTACATAAGATTCCGCCAGTTGTTCCGGGCTTCGTGAGGCATCATTGGTGACCACATAAAAGTCTTTTCCTGTTTCCCTCAAATAGGCAAATGTGTTCTCAATCCCCGGAATTAACCCATTATAGGTTTTCAAAACACCGAATGCATCAAAAAATATTACTTCATATTTAGATATTACAGATTTGAAATTGTCTAGTATCATAACAGGTGTCTAAGAGTGAAAAAGCATTGCAGATCCTATATTTTTAATAAACGAAGAATTTTGTCTTCGTCAAAACCATCGATAGCCGGGAAATACAGCTCGTAGGCTTCTCTTTGGAGTTTGGTGCAATAGGATCTGTGGAAAAAATATTTTCCGTATTTGATAACATAATTCAAAATAAAAAACCGGTAGGCTTCCTTAATAAAACGAACCTCCTTTTCTGTAAGCGGGTATACTTTGTGGTATTCCTGCAAAAAAATCATAAAACGATCTTCCGTTAAGGGGCCCATCAGATAGCTAAAAACAGTGCGGTCACCCACATTCGAAACAACACGGCTGAAAAAGTAAAAATCCATAACCCGGGAAGAAACTCTGAACCAGTCATAATCCCACCGTGAGAAGAATTTCAGGTCTTCGGTTACAGAAAAATTTCCAATGTTCCAGTCCACAAAAACGGGCATCAGGTCAAAAGAACTGACGTTCAATCGCTGGATGTTTTTCATAAAAATATCGCACTGCCTTTTCAGGATATGGATGTAGCCGCGATGTTCATACTTTCCGGTCTCCGTTTCCAGAATGTCCAGCAGATGCTGAATATCTGTTCTCAGATTTTTTGATGACTTTGGAATCGATTTTCCTGCACGAAAAGAAGCCAGGTGAAACTTGGCTGCTTCGGTACCGAGCTTTCTGATCTGATCTTCGTTTAGCCGGCGTGGCAGACGGTTCATGGCACGTATCGGATTGTAAAAAACAACCCAGGTATCCACAAAATCTTCCTGATAACGATAGGTATAAACCTGATTGTTTTTCATCAGGGATCTGGCCAGTACGTTTTCGTATGGATAAAGCAAATTGTTGGCGAGCGTCTGAATAATCCGGTGATCTTCCTTAAAGTGCTCATACTTACCAAAATAGGAAAGCTTAGCAATAACATTATCGTCATTATCCAGTGTTACCCGGAAAACGTGGTTAGTCGAAACCTTCGCACTGATATCTTCTACAAACTTTACTCCGATCGAACTGTCAAATCCTTCCCACGCTTTTCGTATGATGGCGGGATAATCTTTTAAACGCATTACTTTTTCTCATTTGGCTTTGATGAATCTACATAGCCGTCCGGTATTCAGAGGGTTATATGGGCAGCAAAGGTAAGAACTTACCCAAGCAGATGGATGTATCTGTTCATTTTGATTTAAATATTATAGCAGAAGAATAATACTTTTGCTTTATTTTGTATATAAACTTATCACTGCTGCTTTGTTCTTCTATTTCTCCCGCTTTCTGATTCGTCTTGCGTTACCTATTTTTTTACGCAGGCTAATGGTTGTCAACCTGGAAAATGTTCCTAAAAGAGGCCCATTACTTCTCGCTTCCAATCATCCTGATTCGTTTTTTGATGCTCTGGTTATCGGCGCCACGCTTACGCAAATGATTCATACACTTGCCCGTGGTGATGCATTTAAAAAACCTGCGGTGGCATTCTGGCTGAGACAAATCAAACTGATCCCGGTTTTTCGGGGATCCGAAGGAAGAGATCAGGTTCGTAATCTTGACAATACTACAAAAGAAAGTCTGGCTGCGATGAGAGAAGGCGATGCGGTTATCGTTTTTTCCGAAGGCGTTTGCGTAAATGAATGGAAACTTCGGCCGCTTGGAAAAGGAACAGCGCGTATGGCGCATCAGGCCTGGTTTGGAGATGCCAGCCTTACTGATATGCTTGTGATTCCTACCGGTATGAACTACGAACATTATCGTGGTACAGGAAAACGGGTGTCGATTCGTTTTGGAGAGGCTATTAAAAGAAATGACCTGAAAACGAATCCAGAAGAATATGAAAAATGGCTTCGTGAATTTAACGACTTACTTCAGGAAAGAATGAACCGGGAAATTTTGACTATACCTGAGGGAGCTTCAAAAGAAGAACGTTTGCAGGCGATGAATGCATTTTTCGGAACAAACTCGGTACCGTCAAACGGAAATGTATTTTTCCGGGCGATTGGCTGGGTTGGCCGTGCGATCCATCGTCCGTTATACCATGTTTTTACCAAAAAAGTAGCTAAAATTACAGCACGCAGTGTCTTTTATGACTCGGCTCTTTTTGGGTTATTACTTTACCTGTATCCAACAATTGTTTTGATATTATCTCTGATCGTTGGCCTGTTCGCTGGTTTTAAAGCAGGTTTGGCGCTGTTCGCTACGCTTCCGCTTTTGGCATGGATGGGAAACAGATACCGGTAGCCAAAAGGTGGATAAAGTATGGAAACGTTTAATTTCCATACTTTATCAAAAAAAATGATCAGTCTTTCACTCTGCTCAGACCGAGTAATTTAAGCATCCAGTCAGGCAACGGTTTATTAGTCTTTCTTTTTTGTATGTCTAAAAACCACCCTATTTTTTTCAGGATTGGTAATTTATGTGTCTCTACAAGTTCGATTAACGTACCATCGGGATCCTCTACATAGGCAAAACGCCCGGCAGCAGATTCCATACCAAATGATTTTTCGCTGTCCACGGTAAACGGATACCCCTGCGCCTGAATTTTGGTTTTTAGTGTAGCCATGTCCAAAGTATCAAAGCATAAATGGATATAACCGCAATCACCCCAGTAACGGTTTTCAAAAAGTTTTTTAGGAGTCCGGTCCAAAGCCTGAATAAGTTCGATCTGAATGTTTCCTAAAAGTTTGGCAAATGCACCTTCGGGCGTAAAATGTTTTCGAAGTAAAACCCTGCGGAAGCGCTGACCCGAAATTGATGTCGGCAGATCTTCAAAAACACCGGTTTTGTCATAAACGATTTCCATAGGTTCCAACAAATTCCGGTAAAACGCAAGCGATTTGTCTACATCCGAAACACCTACAACAACGCCTGCAACACCTCCAACTGCATGGCCGGTTTTTTGAAACCAGGAAGTATCGCTGGTAATCTGAAATATATTTCCGTAAGGATCATTCCCCCAAAAACCCTCGCCCTCGGGAAGTGAAGATAACGGCCCGACAGCCTCTTTGGATTTGCTTTTAACCCACTCATGTGCCATTTTTACATCCGGTGCTTTGAATCGTACAGCATTGATTCCGAGATCTCCCAATTCCAATTTAAAGTTTGCTGGCTGGGAGGTACGGCTTGTAAAAGACCAGATTTCCAATCCGCCCCCACCAGCCATATTAATTGCCAATGCGGCATGCCTTTGGTGCACTTTACCGCCGGTGTAGGGAGTCATAAGCGGTGCTTCGGCTTTGTCATCAAAAACAGGAACATCAAAGCCAAGCACACGGCGATACCATTGCCAGGCTTCGGGAACATTTTGGACTCCAACACCTACTTGTTGAATTCCGGAAATAAGTGGAGAACTCATTCGTTGAGAAATTGATTTAACACAATGACATGGGAGCCGGTAACCCGGCTGGAAAGCAAACCGCAATTTTACGAAATAAAAACAGCAATCGGGAAGGTTGGTGGCCAGTTATTAGATGTATTAAAACAAAACCTTTCAACTTAAGGAAGATCGAAATCCAAACGAGATGATTTTGGTAGGGTTTTTATAGTTTTTTCTAAGTCGCCGCTCTGAACTTATACAAGTCGAAAGCGTTTATGAAATTGGTGTCATAAATAAATTTATATGCTATGACTATACTTATTTTTATCCTTTCTCTCAATCTGACGACCTTAAGTCCGCTGGAATTTATAAGCAGAGACCATCCTGTAAAAAAGCAGCAAACAGCAGAAAAAAGGAAACTGATTGTGTTTTCCGGTTCAGACTGGTGTAAAAATTGTATTCTTTTTAAAAAGGAAGTGCTTAACAGCCAGATGTTTCAGGATTTTGCAAAAGAGAATATCGAGATCGTTACAGCTGACTTTCCGCAAAAAAAGCAGCTTTCCGCAGAAGAAGTGAAGAGAAATGAAGCTTTGGCTGAAAAATATAATAAGCAGGGTGAATTCCCTAAACTGATACTACTTTCAGCAGATGAATCCGAGGGTAAAATTATTTCTTACAGCCAAAGTCCTGAAAAATTTGTTGCCGAATTAAAAAGTTTACTGGCCCGCTAATGGAGGAATTTAAAATAATCAGAAAATTAATGGGCTCCGTTTTTGAACTGATTATTTCGGATACAGATAAAAGCCGGGCGGAAGAGCTTTTGGAAACAGGAGTAAAGGAAATTGAAAGACTTGAAAATCTGCTTTCCGAATTCAGAGAAACATCGTTTACCTCATTATTAAATAAAAATGCAGGTTTGCAGCCAGTCACGATTGAAAAAGAAGTCTTTGACCTTATTGAAAGATCAGTTCAGATATCAAACCTAACGCAGGGTTCTTTTGACATTACCGTGGGGCCGCTCAAAAAACTATATGATTTTAAAAACGGGAAATTCGTTTTGCCGGATAAATCAGCAGTTAAAAAAGCTTTACAGGTTGTCGGATATAAGCACATTTCTCTAAGAGAAAACAACAATGTTTTTCTTAAAAAGAAGGGCATGTTTATCAGTTTTAGTGCAATAGGAAAGGGATATGCTGCCGACAGGGTGAAGCAAATATGGCAAATTTTAGGAGTGGAACACGGTGTTGTAAATGCCGGTGGTGATTTGACAGTACTTGGTAAAAAGGGCAATGGTCAGGAGTGGAAAATCGGCATTGCCGATCCGGACAACCCTGATAAAATTTTATGTTATATTCCCATTGAAAATGCATCTGTTGCAACGTCCGGCGATTATGAACAGTTTTTTATCAAAAACGGAATCCGTTATGCGCACAACATCAACCCGAAAACGGGAAAACCGGTAAGCGGTATTAAAAGTGTGACAGTAATAAGTCCCCGGGCAGAACTGTCCGATGCGCTGGCCACCGCCATTTTTGTAATGGGAGTAGGTGCCGGAATACATCTTATAAATCAGCTTCCCCAAACGCATTGTTTGATAATCGATGATCGGAACAACATAAGTCATTCATCAAATCTTATCTTTGAATATGCAAAAGAATAGATTTCTGTTTCTGATTTTCCTGGCGGTTTTGTTTTCCCATTCTGCCTGCCAGACTGTAAAACCTTATCAGCGTATTTATCTCAATGATCCTGAAATGCAGTTGGGCAGCAATACCGGAAAAAAATTTGAAGGATATGTGGAAAGCATCCGGGAAGGCGCAACGGAGGCGGGAGGTACTAAGTCGAGCGGAGGCTGCGGGTGTAATTAATCTGGCATGAATAAACGATACCTGGTTGTTGGTTTGCTTTCTCTGATGTTATTCAAAGCCAAAGCGCAAAAGGAAGATAGTTTGTATCAAAAGCGAACGGTTTCTCAAACCGATATTGAGCTGGTTTATTCCCACTATATCCAGGATGGTAATAATTCAGCCGTGACAGGTGGTCGAGGAACCGAAAAACTCACTGTTTATTCTCCTTCGGCCCGTATCACACATACGTTTAAAGATTATAATACATTTCGGTTTGTAGGAGGTGCAGATGCTGTTACGTCTGCTTCCACGGATAAAATTGATGCGGTTAAATCATCTGCATCGCGTAAAGACCTGCGTTCATATGCAACGCTTGGTTTCGAAAGAAAATTGAAAAGGAAGGATCTGACTGTTGGCATCGGCTCTGGTTTTTCATTAGAATCGGATTATTTTTCCATTCCGGTTTTACTGAGCTCTGAATATACAACACCTTCCAGACAGCGGACTTTTAACCTGGGCTTTCAGGCTTACTTCGATGATTTAAGATGGGGGCGAATCAATGAAGATTACTACCGGCCCGTAAAACTGATTTATCCTGCAGAGCTGCGAGACACGGCTTGGTTTAATAATTACAGACGGACATCCTACAATTTAAAACTAGGTTTTACACAGGTTATCAACCGAAGGCTTGTTGCCGGAATTTTCCCAGAAATCGCTTATCAGAAAGGGCTTTTGTCAACACCATTCCATCGTGTTTATTTTCAGGACGTAAAACAGCGCGTCGAAAAGCTGCCGGAAAAGAGATACAAGGTTCCCGTTAGCCTTCGGGTTAATTATTTCGCTGGAAAACGCACGGTGCTGAAACTAAATTATGGCCATTACTGGGATAGTTTCGGGATCCGGGCTAACAGTGCCGAGCTGGAAGCAGCTGTAAAAACTTCTCCGCAATATACGTTCTCACCCTTTTTTAGAATTTATAACCAATCTGCTGCCAGGTATTTTCTGCCTTATAAAAAACATATATCATCCGAAACCTTTTACACTTCTGATTATGATCTTTCGGCATTTACCAGCTACAAAGGCGGGATGAATATGCGGTTTGTGCCACATATGAACCGAGTAAGAAAGCTTTCTTTTGATGAGATCAACCTGCGTTACAGTTATTTTTATCGCTCCAATGGTCTTAACGCTCACATTCTAACACTTTCAATCCGTTTTAACTATAAGAAAGTATAAATCCTGATTTATGACGTATAGACAGACTCAAGGAATTTTTTTGCCGGATTCTGTATGGTTGGTGCCTAATAATTTATATCTTTAAGAGTAAAAATCAGAATATTATTTTAATTTATCCGTCAGCGCATCCTTTTGTTGACTCTCATCGTATATTTGATGAGCATTAGTCTCAATATATTAGTAATGAATCAGTACGTAGTTATTGCCCCAATACAAGAAAGTTTAAAGCAGTTTATCAGTTCAACAAACTATTCAAAAGTCATAGTAATTGCAGATAACAATACCAAAAAACATTGTTATCCATTGTTAAAAAGTGCTTTACCAGCACATAAACTGGTATCGATTCCAAGTGGTGAAGCCAACAAAGTGCTGGCAACCTGCGAAAAAATTTGGGAAGCGATGACAAATGAAGAGTTGGACCGTCATGCATTGGTTGTGAATATTGGAGGAGGGGTGATTGGAGATATGGGCGGATTTTGTGCGGCAGTTTATAAAAGGGGCATAGATTTTATACAGGTTCCCACAACCCTGTTATCCCAGGTGGATGCGAGTGTTGGTGGGAAATTGGGTATTGATTTTCATGGGTTTAAGAATCATTTAGGTGTTTTTAATATACCAAAAAGTGTATTGATTGATCCCATTTTTTTAAAGACTTTGCCGGAGCGTGAGATAAGGTCAGGGTTTGCAGAGATTATCAAACATTGCCTGATTGCAGATGGAGATAAGTGGAAGCGGATTAGCCAGCTTGATTTTGAAGAGCAGAATTGGGCCGATCTGATTGACCATTCGGTTAAGATAAAACAAAATGTTGTAGATCAGGATCCTACGGAAAAAGGACTGAGAAAAATTCTCAACTTTGGACATACATTAGGGCATGCAGTTGAAACGCACTTTTTAACAAAAACACCTGCCGAACGTTTATTCCACGGAGAAGCAATTGCGGTGGGTATGATTATGGAAAGCTTTTTGTCTTTCAAAAAAGGAATGATCAGCAGTGAAACATTAAGTGCGGTTGAAGAATTTATTTTTGCAACATACGGTAAAGTTAAAATCGCACCGGAAGACATTGAATCGATTTTGGCCTTAACCCGCCAGGATAAAAAGAACAGGGGAAATGAAATCCGTTTCTCTTTATTGACAGGAGTGGGAAGCTGCGGTTATGATATTGTAGTTTCTGTTTCTGAAATGCGTAAAGCAATAGCTTATTACATGGGGTGATTATCGGGGGCGGATCATAAGCTATTCAAGGTTTGAGTTTTATACATTCATATATATTTATAACCTGACAAAATGAAATGCTTATGTTAAAGTCTATTAAACCGTATGCCGCCGCATTTTTAATTGTTTTAATGGCGGGTTGCTCGAGTGGTCGTAAGGTGTTTGTGGAGCACGATTACAGTTATGAGACCAATTTTAAGGATTACTCTTCCTATACGTTCCTTGAATGTGAGCGTGATACAAACAATCTTTGTACAGAAATTTATGAGGCGATCCGCCGCCAGATGCAGGTTCGTGGATATAAGCTAACTGCCGACAAACCAACTCTTTTGGTTAATTATGGTATCTTCTACGACAACCTTCGTTATCAGGGTTATATGCAGCCGGTTATTAAAAACTGGGTAGATACCGAAAACGACGGTTTCCGTTATGAACCGATCAAATATGCTCTCGATAAAGGAACGCTGATCGTATCTTTAATTGACGCTGACAGTGATCAGGTCGTATGGAGAGGTTACGCTTCCGGCATTTTCAAAGGTGCTGAAAATACGAATAATCACTACCGGAGCGTAGTCCGACGCATTTTTGACCAATACCCTTTGTTTGCAAAAGGTTACGATCCGCGACGTTATACTGAGCAGGTTGGGCGGTAGTTTTTTAGTTTACAGTTTTTAGTTCACAGTAGACAGTCTGATGCTGTTGACTTAGGATTATGAACTTACTACGGCGTTAAATTCACAGTTCCAAGTAAACAGTTTGCAGTCTAATACTGTGAACTGTTTACTTGGAACTAATGAGTTATCTTAACTTCAAAGTCGCCAAAGTCAAAATAGCTAAAATAATTCCGACGATCCAGAAGCGGGTTACGATTTTGGCTTCGTGGATGCCTTTTTTCTGATAATGATGATGTAAAGGTGACATCAGTAGAATTCGCCTTCCTTCGCCATATCGTTTTCTGGTATACTTGAAATAACCAACCTGCAAGATTACTGAGAGGTTTTCAGCAATAAATATTCCGCAAAGTACCGGGATCAGCCATTCTTTACGGAGTGCCAGCGCGATTACAGCGATAACGCCTCCAATCATCAAACTTCCTGTGTCGCCCATGAAAACCTGGGCGGGATAGGCATTGTACCAGAGAAACCCGACACAGGCCCCGATAAATGCTGCGCAAAAAATTACCAGCTCCCCCGAGTTAGGGATGTACATGATGTTGAGGTATTGAGAAAATCTTGTATTTCCCGACAAGTACGCCAACACACCTAATGTCAAAGCTATTATGCCGGAAACACCAGCCGCAAGGCCATCAATTCCATCTGTAATATTGGCTCCGTTAGAAATTGCAGTGATGATAAAGATAGCCACAATAGTATAAATGATCCAAGTATATTCTTCCGGAAGCCATCCAAACAGCAGCGTCTTATAGTCAAATTCACTGTTTTTAGTAAACGGAATAGTTGTTACTGTTGGATGTATAATGTCCCGGTAGCGCTGTATTTCGCCTAATGAAGAGCTTAAAACAGGTTTTTCATAAATCCGGATTTTGACGTTATCATTAAAAGAAAGCGTAAGCCCAACAATTATACCTAAACCTACCTGGCCAACAATCTTGAATCTTCCGTGTAAGCCATCTTTGTTGTTCCTGAATTTTTTTAGATAGTCATCCACAAACCCGATCATTCCTGTCCAAAGCGCCGTGATGATGAGCAGTACAATGTATACGTTGGTCAGTTTGGCAAACAGCAAAACAGGTATAAGCAACGAGGCCAGGATAATAAATCCACCCATGGTAGGAGTACCCATTTTTTCCATCTGTCCTTCAAGTCCCAGGTCACGAATGGACTCGCCCATTTGTTTCCTTCTCAGAAAATCAATGATCCATTTCCCGTAAGTGGCTGCTATAAACAAAGAAAGTACAGTTGCCCCTAACGCTCTGAAGGAAATGTACTGGAATACACCCGCACCAGGTATATTAAATTGTTTGTCGAGATATTCGAATAGATAATAAAGCATGAAAGACAAATTGGGATGACAATTGCAAAGTTGCGTCTTTTCGGACACTACGCAAAAGTTACGCTCATTTTTAGCAGTAGTATTACGAGGTTTTAATTAACAGAGAAAAAATAAAGGCAGCTGTTAGTTTTTCGGGTATTCAAGAAAAGCTTGTCCCAGCACTTCCTTATCGTCAAAATGATGTTTTACGCCTTTGATTTCCTGGTAATTTTCATGTCCTTTTCCCGCAATTAGAATAATGTCTTCCGGACTTGCTTCTTCATAAGCACGGAAAATCGCTTCTTTACGGTCTTCAATGACAGTAGTTTTTTTGTAATCAAGAGGAGGCACTCCTTTTCGCATCTGATCCAAAATGTCCGTAGGATCTTCGTAGCGCGGATTATCGGAAGTAAGAATAACCCGGTTGCTGTACTTACATGCAATTTCAGCCATTTTCGGCCGCTTTTCTGCATCTCGGTTTCCTCCACAGCCAACAACGGTAATCACTTTTTCATTTCCATGACGTAAATGCGTAATGGTTTGAAGAACATTTTCCAGCGCGTCGGGTGTATGTGCATAATCCACGATACCAACGATGTTATCGGCAGAATGAAATTGTTCAAACCTTCCGGGAGGACTTTTAAGTGCAGAAAGTACAGTTAAAACGATCTCAGGATCTTCACCCAGTAAAACCGCAGCACCAAATACAGAAAGTAAATTGTAAGCATTAAAACGGCCAATTACCCTAAACCAAACCTCATGCATGTTGATTTCCATGTGCATGCCCGTAAGCGTGTCAGAAATGATTTTCCCTTTAAAGGAAGCCATCGTCTGAAGGGAGTAAGTTTCAATTTTTGCCTTTGTATTCTGAACCATCACAGAGCCGCGCCGGTCGTCTACATTAACAAGCGCAAAGGCGGATTTTGGAAGCTGGTCGAAGAAGCCTTTTTTTGCTTTGATATAATTATCAAATGTCTTGTGAAAATCGAGGTGATCGTGTGTGATATTGGTAAAAATACCTCCTGCAAACTGTAACCCCGTAATGCGATGCTGTGCGACCGCATGGGAGCTTACTTCCATAAACACATGTGAGCAACCTTTTTCCAGCATCAAAGCCAAAAGCTGATTTAGTGCGATAGAATCCGGAGTGGTATGCGTGGACGGAATAACCTCATCTTCAACCTGGTTTTGCACGGTGGAAAGCAAACCGCATCGGTAGCCTAAACCACGGAACAGTTGAAAAAGAAAAGTGGCAACCGAAGTTTTTCCATTTGTGCCGGTTACACCAACAAGCGTAAGTCTTTTGGAGGGATTTCCATAAAATTCAGAAGCAATCAGTCCCATCGCTTCCGCAGAATCTTTTACGGTAATATAAGTGACCTCAGGATTTATGTTGGCGGGAAGTTCTTCGCAAAGAATAGCCGATGCTCCGGAATTAACTGCGGTGTCGATGAACTGGTGTCCATCGGTCTGCGTGCCGCGTAATGCTACAAACAAACTTCCTGCAGAGACCCTTCTTGAATCTAATATCAAATTCTGAATCAAAACATCGGAAGGTCCGGTGATAGTGGTACCGCTAATGTTTTGAAGTAATGTATTTAAAGATTTTCCCTTATCAATATCCATAAATGGAATTTACTGTAACGTTAATAATATCGTTTTAATGCCGCTGTTGTTTGCTCCCGGCGGAAGAGATTGTTCCACTACCTTTCCTGAACCTTTGAAAGTAACTTTGTATCCTTTATTTTCAAGAATATAAAGTGCATCCCGCATGGCTAATCCCTGCAAATCAGGTACTTCCTTTGATTTTACAGCCAAAGTTTTCCATCTAGGCTTACCTTTATCCACAATGGAACCCACGGCATATTCTGCACCTTCCGGCAGCGCGGTGAGTTTTAATTCTTCACTGATTATTTTAAGATCGGAAGCTTTTCCGGCCCATCTTAAGTCTTTGCTTTTTTCAGGGATCGAATCTTTTACCGGTTTTTGAATGGCTACATCATAAGCATAAATCCTGTCGGCAACTTCTTTGAAAACCGGGGCGGCAACACTTCCTGCATAACGGGTATAATCTGCACCGGAACTTCTTGGATTATCAATAATGACAATGCAGCTGTATTTAGGCTTGTCGGCAGGAAAATAACCCGCGAAAGAAGTATAGTTCCTTCCCTCGGTATAAATTCCATTGATCAGTTTTCTGGCGGTACCGGTCTTTCCTGCAATTTTATACAGATCCGATTTGATGTTTTTTGCGAGCCCGTTATTCACGACACCTTCCAGCATTTTTTTTAACTTTCTGATTGTTTCAGGTGAAGCAATTGGCTTTTCTTCAACATAAGGCACCATTTTGTCTTCCACTTTTTCCGCGCTCCTGATTTCACGTACCACCATCGGGCGAACCCAATAACCATCGTTGGCGACTGCGTTATAAAAAGCAAGAGTTTGCAAAGGAGTCATTTGCATTTCATAACCATGGGCCATAAAGTAGAGCGAATAATTACTCCAGAACTTAGAACTGCGGTCACGGATCAGCGGCGGCTTTTCACCTTTCATGTGAATACCGGTTGGGCTGGTCAAATGAAATTGTTTTAAATATTCCAGGTATTTATCCGGCTTATTGGCAAAATAGCGCTGCATAAGCAGAACGATTCCGATATTGGACGACTTTTCCAATACCTGTGAAGCAGTTATTACACCAAAACCACCCCGATGCGCATCTTTAATTGTATGATTACGAAAACGAAGTGCTCCTGTTCCCGTATTTACCGTAATTTTATCCGGATCCATGTTGGTTTCTTCCAGCAAAGCCATCATCGTCGCCAGCTTAAAGGTTGATCCGGGATCATTACTGCCGGCTAAGGCATAATTAAAAACTTCTTCATATTTATCATTGGATCGCTTGGTAAGATTGGCCATAGCGCGGATTTCTCCGGTTGCCACTTCCATAATTACCACCGAGCCAAAATCTGCCTGCATTTCAGTAAGCTTACGGCGTAGAGCGATTTCAGCCATGTCCTGGTAATTCATATCCAGAGTGGTATAAATATCCCTGCCGGTTTCCGGCTGAACATTCAGAGCATCGCCAACCGGGATTTTCATTCCGCCTTCGACCATTTCCACCCAGCCGATTCCTGCTTTTCCTTCAAGTTTTTTATCAAAACTGGCTTCTATACCAATATAACCTCTGCCGCTTTTGGGATCTGTGCCGCCAATGGTACGGTCTGCCATTGGACTGAAAGGTTTATAGCGTTTGTAAATTGTTTCAAACTTACCACCTCCGCCTTTTCTCTCTTTTGCAAAAAACGGCCACTCTTTTATCTTTTCACGATCAAGGTGGCTGATTTCTTTACTTTTTAAGCGTAAATATCTTTTGCTCTTGCTTACCCGGTAACGCAGGATTTTACTTTTGTATTCGGAAGCGCTTAATTCTCCGAAATTTTTTGAAAGCAACCGCGCCAGTTGGTCCAGGTTTTCCCTGAAATATGTTGAATCGGCTACTTTCGTGTCCAGACCAACATAATAATAAGGCAGAGACGTAGCAAGTAAACTATTGTCGCTGGAATAGATATTTCCACGCATTGCAGGAATCGTGTCCAGTTTCAGATCATTTTTTACCGAATACTCGACCCACGTTTTTCCTTTGAATGTATCGTAATACTGAACACGGATCAGCTTTGCAAAAACCAGGATTGCAAGCAAACCAAGGGCCCAGCCTACGGTTCGCGCACGGTTTATTAATGCTTTTTTATTATTCTGACCGCTTTCTACATCGTTCTTCATGACTTGCAGCAATAGAAATATTTAGGACGAAATGATTGAGTGTGTTGTGATTTTATAAGTGAAGTATGTCATTCGTCTTTTGCAATGATAATTTTTTTAGGCGGTGTAAGATTTTCCTCCAGTCCGGAATCTTTCACTCTTTCTATCACAACCGACTGCTTCCCTTCCTTCTGATATTCAGCGTGAATGGAAGTATACTCAGCCCGCAGATCATCCACTTCCTTTTTTAATTTGATACTGTTTCGGACGTAACTCTCCGATTCAAAGCCGATTCGTTCATAAAGCACAAGCAAAATAACGACCCAGCCGAAGTAATAGAAATACTTTACCGGAACACGCTCTTCGTGGCCGGGTTCTTTCTCTCCAAATAATTTATCCAAAGGCAAAAAACGGTTCAGCCAGTTGAAAAGACTGTATTCCCTTTTTGTTTTTTTTACTTTTGGCGGAACAGGTTTCGGTCTTCGTTTATTGACAGCCATGTTTTAGCTATTGGCTTTTAGCATTCAGCTATAAGCATCGTACATAAT
This sequence comes from Dyadobacter psychrotolerans, assembly GCF_004349265.1. Lineage (GTDB taxonomy): Bacteria > Bacteroidota > Bacteroidia > Cytophagales > Spirosomataceae > Dyadobacter > Dyadobacter psychrotolerans. Next base: position 264,408 of record NZ_SMFL01000009.1, on the reverse strand, counting down.
TTTTTTATTCTTCGCGATCTCTGCGCCAAACTCATCTGCTCTGCGTGAAAATCTTTTAAACCTATTTCTCCGCAATACGCAACTTCGCACTTCTGGCCCTTGGATTTCTTGCCACTTCTTCCTGTGTCGCTTCCACCGGTTTGCGGGTAATACTTTTCAAAGGTTTGATTTCATTTCCGTAAAAATCCTTTTCGACTTCACCGTCAAATTTTCCTTTTTGGATAAAGTTTTTCACGAGTCGGTCTTCCAGAGAGTGGTAGGACATCACAACCAGCCTTCCTTGCGGATTTAACACCTCCGGAACCTGCATCAGGAATTCTTCCAAAACTTTCAGCTCATCGTTTACCTCAATACGTAATGCCTGAAATACCTGCGCAAAGTATTTGTTTTCGCGGTGACGAGGGGCATATTTCATTAAAATTCCCTTCAGGTCGTTAATCGTTTCAACAGGAGAATTGTGTCGTGAAGAGAATATGGCTTCTGCCGCTGTTTTGGCATTGTGAACTTCGCCATACATCCCGAATATTTTTTGCAGCTCAGCAGCAGAACGGACATTAAGTACTTCCCTGGCCGTTTTTTCACTGTTCGGATTCATCCGCATGTCCAGATCTGCATCGAAACGCGTTGAAAAACCGCGTAGAGGCGTATTAATCTGATGAGAAGAAACACCAAGGTCTGCTAAAATACCATCCACTTTTTCGGCCTTGTGAAGCCGCAGATAACGTTTTATATGCCGGAAGTTGGCAGCGATAAAGGTAAATCTTTCATCTCCCTTAAATTCTTCTGCATTTGCCACAGCATCAGGATCCTGATCAAAAACGAGCAGGCGGCCTGTCGTCAGTTTTTCCAGAATAGCGCGCGAATGACCGCCGCCTCCGAAGGTAACGTCGACATAAATTCCATCGGGCCGGATATTCAATCCTTCCAGGCATTCCGATAGCATGACCGGTTCGTGATATGTATTTTGCAACTCCATTTATTAAAAGCAACGTGCGTAGGAACTATTTCTTGCCATGAGGCAGTTACAAACTTAACAATTTTAAGGCGTAGGAATACCTGTTCCCAAAGGATTTAATTTTAATGACCTACCTGTTATTTCCCATCAATAAGTTGAACATGAGAGCAATAAATTTTTTTATCGCAATATTTATTATTGCCGGCATCGCAGGCTGCGGTTCTTCTGCGGACACGAATCTGAAACGCGGTATCTGGCGGGCCACATTGACCCGTGACGGACAGCAGCTTCCGTTGCTGTTGGACATATTTGAAAATCCGAATGGAAAGAGCTATACAATATACTCAGTGAACGGAGCAGAACGTCTTCGTCTGGATACAGCTTATTTTGAAAAAGATTCCCTGCATATCCCTATGGAGCTTTTTGATGCGGAAATCGTAGCAAGTCTTGAAAAGGATGTTTTAAAAGGAAGATACAGCCGGTTGAAGGAAGGCGCGGTTGTTGCATCTCTGCCTTTTGAAGCGACATTTGGCCAAAACTTTCGATTTTTTAAAGATGGTGAAGCAAAAAGCAAAAAGGATATAACCGGAAAATGGTCAACCCTATTTATTAACCCTGCTACCGGTGACTCAACTGTTTCAGTCGGAAATTTTACACAAAAAGGTAGTGAAGTAGAAGGTTCTTTTTTAACCCCGACAGGGGATTACCGCTATCTGAACGGAAATGTAAACGGTGACAGTTTGTTTTTATCCACTTTTGATGGTTCGAATGCAATGTTGTTTAAGGCAGCGATTCAGGGAGACGGAAGTCTGAAAGGTGCTTTGTGGTCCGGGATTAAGGCTTATAAAACCTGGGAGGCAAAAACAAACCCAGAGGCAAAACTGCCGGATGCCACCAAACTTACTTTCCTGAAACCCGGTTTTGATAAAGTTGATTTTTCCTTTCCAGATGCAAATGGTAAGCTGGTTTCTTTAAAGGATCCGAGGTTTAAGGATAAGGTTGTTATTCTTCAGATACTGGGTTCCTGGTGTCCGAACTGTATGGACGAAACCAATTTCCTGGCTCCCTGGTATAAAAACAACAAAGAACGCGGTGTTGAAATTGTCGGATTGGCCTTTGAACGGTCGGATAAACCTGAAGTTTCAAATCCTAAGATTAAAAAAATGATAAACCGTTTCAATATGGATTATCCGGTTGTGCTTGCAGGAACAAACACGGACGAGGCGACAGCAAAAGCGCTGCCGATGTTGAATAAGGTAATGTCTTATCCAACAACTATTTTCATTGATAAAAAGGGAAAAGTTCGTGAGATACATACCGGCTTTTCCGGACCGGGAACCGGCAAGTTTTACGAACAGTTTGTGGAAGAATTTAACGGGCTGATTACTAAAATGGTTGATGAGAAATAGTCAAAAATAGTGCCGGCGCTGTATGGATTCGTACAGCGCTATTTTTTTGATAAGTAAATTAGTATGCTTGCATAATATTCCTGTCTTTTCTTACATTTGTAAGTAAGACAAACTCTGACATCAATATAAATCTGAAAAGATGCGCAAGGAAAAAACGATTGATTTCCAGATAAAATGGGCCTGGCATTCTATTTCAAGAATGTACAATGCCTATGCTGCGCGGTTTGATACAACAATGGCTGTGGGTTATGTGTTGCTGAATATTGACATTGAAAATGGCACGCCTGCTACGAAAATAGCGCCTTTGCTGGGAATGGAGCCAAGAAGCCTTGTCCGCATGCTTAAAAACCTGGAAGAACGTGGTTTGATTACCCGTGAGGTCAGTGAGAATGATAAACGCTTTGTGAGAATTATGCTCACCGATCTTGGAAAAGAAAAACGTGAACTGGCGAAAGAAGGTGTCATTTCATTCAATACAATGATCCGTGACAAAATTCCCCTGGATAAACTGGTTACTTTTTTTGATGTGATCAAAGACATAAACAAACTGGTGGAAGAAGAAAATCAGAAGCTGAAAGCCGGGGATGTGGAGGAGGAGATGTGAGGAGCAAAGGGAAAAGGGAAGATGGAGGAAGCTGGTCGGATGGCTTTTTCGCCATCCGACCGGTAAAAAATATTAAAACAAAAGGCTAATAGCTACCAGCTAAAAGCCAATAGCTATTAATCCTAAAAACCAAAATCTTTAAATAATGAATCGTTCCATTCGTAAAGTTGCTGTTCTTGGTTCAGGTATTATGGGATCGCGCATTGCCAGCCATTTTGCCAACATAGGTGTAGAAGTTTTACTTCTTGATATTGTTCCAAAGGAACCTAATGACGCTGAGAAAGCAAAAGGTCTCACGACCGAACATCCGGCAGTAAGGAACAGGATTGTTAATGATTCTTTCCAGCAGACGCTGAAGGCTACGCCCGCATCCTTGTACAGTCCTGACTTTGCATCCAGAGTGAAACTTGGCAACTTTGATGATAACCTGAAAGACATTAAAAATTATGACTGGGTTATCGAGGTAGTTGTTGAGCGGCTGGATATCAAAAAGAGTCTGTATGAAAAAGTGGAGGAGCACCGCAAGCCAGGTACGCTGATTACTTCCAATACGTCAGGAATTCCGATTCATCTAATGGCAGAGGGCCGTAGCGAAGATTTTAAAAGGAATTTCTGCGGGACACATTTTTTTAATCCACCGAGATATTTACGTTTGCTGGAAATCATTCCTACCGCTGAAACGGATCAGTCGGTGGTCGATTTTCTAATGCATTACGGTGATCTTTTCCTGGGAAAAACGACGGTTCTATGTAAAGATACACCTGGTTTTATTGCCAATCGGCTTGGAATTTATGCTTTGATTCAAACCATGCGCGTGGCTGAGGAAATGAATCTGAGCGTGGATGAGGTGGATAAGCTGACGGGGCCGGTGGTAGGTCGCCCAAAATCCGGAACATACCGACTTTCTGATGTGGTTGGACTGGATACAACGGTGCATGTTGCCAATAATCTGTATGCATCGGGAGAAGGAACTGACGAATCGCGTGACGCATTTATTTTGCCGTCGGTGATGCAGAAATTGTTTGATAATAAATGGCTGGGAGACAAAACCGGTCAGGGTTTTTATAAAAAAATTAAAGATGAAAAAGGTAAGTCGGTTATTCTAGCCCTTGACTTTTCGACATTGGAATATAAACCTTCCGAAAAGGTAAAATTCGCCACTTTGGAAGCAACAAAAGCGATTGGTGAAGTACCAAAGCGTTTTAGTGTTTTACTTGCCGGGAAGGATAAAGCGGGAGAATTTTACCGCAAAACGTTTTCTGATATTTTTAAATATGCTTCGTTCCGTATTCCTGAGATCTCGGACGAAATCTTCCGGATTGACCAGGCAATTTCGGCTGGTTTTGGCTGGCAGCTTGGACTATTCGAAACCTGGGATGCCATTGGGGTTAAAAGCATGTTAGGTATCATGGAAGAAGCCAACATGAAGCCGGCGGACTGGGTTTATGAAATGGTGAATGCAGGAAACGAATCTTTCTACAAAGTTGAAAACGGGAAACGGCTGTATTACGATGTAGCTTCGAAAACCTACAAAAAGATACCGGGTCAGGATAGCTTCATTCTGTTAAGCAACCTATCTAAACAAATTGTATGGAAAAATGCAGGAGCTAATCTTTATGATATTGGTGACGGGATTTTGAACCTGGAATTTAAATCCAAAATGAATACAATGGGTTCTGAGGTAATTGAAGGAATCCAGAAAGGAATAAGTTTAGCAGAGAAAGAATATCGCGGTCTGGTAATTGGTAACGAATCAAGTGAAGCATTTTCGGCCGGAGCCAATCTGGCAATGCTTTTCATGTTTGCTATCGAACAGGAGTTTGATGAGATTAACATGGTAATCGGGCAATTCCAGCAAACCATGATGCGCGCCCGATACTCTTCTATACCTGTGGTTACAGCGCCGCACACGCTTGCCTTAGGCGGCGGCTGTGAATTAAATCTTCATGCCGATAAAGTGGTTGCACATGCCGAAACGTATATGGGGCTCGTTGAATTTGGTGTTGGTATCATTCCTGCCGGCGGAGGAACCAAAGAAATGGCTTTAAGATGTTCCGATATGTATCAGGCAGGCGATACGGAACTGAACATTTTGCAAACGGCATTTATGAACATTGCTCAGGCGAAAGTTTCCACATCTGCTCAGGAAGCCAGGACTATGAACTATCTTCAGGAAAAGGACCAGATTGTATTGAACCGTTCAAGATTAATTGCAGAAGCCAAACAGGCAGCAATTGATCTGGCAGAAAATGGTTATACGCAGCCAAAACAGAGGAGCGATATTAAAGTTCAGGGAAAAGCAGGTATGGCTTTATTTATGGCTGGTGTTGCCCAAATGCGCTTAGGAAACTACATTTCCGATCACGACGCAAAGATTGCCAACAAACTCGCTTATGTGATTAACGGGGGAGATTTGAGTTACCCGCAGAACGTTTCCGAACAGTATTTGCTGGATCTGGAACGTGAAGCATTTTTGTCCTTATGTGGTGAAAAGAAAACACTCGAAAGAATGCAGGGGCTCCTGAATGGCGGGAAACCACCAAGAAATTAATACTTAGCCCTTCTGAACACAGCCTCATTGCGTTCAGAAGGGTTATTAATGTCGAAATGTCCGGTCGCGGGCAAAATCAAAAAAAGACTACATTCTTAATTTTTCTTCCCAGACCAGTAGTTCAATCAAAGTCATTCCTAATGCATTCGCAACATCAGAGGCTCTTTCCAGCGTCATCCTGGTTTCTCCTGTTTCTATTTTGCTGAAACCCGTTTGGCTAAGACCTACTTTTAGGGCTATATAATCTTGCTTATAACCGCGTGACAATCTGATTTTCCGTATTTTTTTTCCTATAAACTTGGGTTCAACATTGTGCATAGTCGGAATTAGATTAGAGATTTTCCCATATATTCTATATCCGGTTAGACTAAGGTAGAAGTACTTAGTCACATTCATTTGTTGTTACTATCTTGCGTTTCTGAAATTTCATCAGCACACGCGTATTAAAATGAACCTGACAAAGTACTTCGAACGCTTCCGTCGCCTGCATCGCCTGATAAGCAAAAAAGCCACAGGCTCCCCCATAGAATTAGCTTCAAAACTCGATCTTTCAGAACGAGCCGTATTTGAATATATCCGGATCATGAGGGAAATAGGTGCACCTATTTCATTCTGTCCGATTAGGCGCAGTTATTATTATGAAAGGGAGGTTCGGTTTGATATTGGTTTTCGGGAGCTGGATGATAAAGAGGTAACTGATGTGGATGGAGGGTGCAATAATACGTCGTCAACTTTCTTGACTGAATGTGTGGGTTATTCTCATATACAGTTTAAATACGAGGAGCACCCATGATTCTTCATTTAAAATATTTAATCTTTCGTTTTGCTAATTTCATTCGAAATCCGAATAATCCTAATTATAAATTAATGTCAATCCGGCAGAAGTTGCTGGATGTTGGGGTGTATTATCTATTTTTTTCTTTTGTAGTTTGTACATATTTTGGTTTGATTATCCTAGTTCTGGAAGAGTTACATGTAGTGAATGAGCTGGAACATGTTTATAAAAACCATAACTTGTGGAAAAGAGCTTTGGGAGCAATAATATTGGCTCCTATTTTGGAAGAAGCTCTATTCCGCTTTCCAATAGGACGTTTGCGGATGAAACCCTGGTTTAGATGGTTATTTTATTCATCTGCTTTAATTTTTGGGTGGATCCATTTCTTTAATTATCAATTAGTAACATCTAATTACATGTTTTTCCCGTTGATTACACTGCCTCAAACATTTTTTGGATTTCTATTGGGATATATTCGGATGCTCTATGGTTTTTGGTTTGCGGTGATGCTTCATCTTTTATATAATGCTCTTGGAATAGGGCTTAGCTTCATTTTTGATTGACTTGATATGTAAAATAATTATTTTTTTGAATATTTTTTATCACTGCAGTAATAGTGCAGTGAGAGAACTTAGATTTACAGCATCATCTTTAAAAAGTTGGCCAACAGATTGAATGATGGTATTTGTATAATTTAATTTCACTTTAAACTAATTAGTAATGGAAAAGTTACAATTGCACGGATTAGGACTCGTAGAAATGAATACGGAAGAAATTTTACTGTCTTATGGAGGTGGCTTTTGGGCCGAAGCAGGTTATCTCGCAGGAGCCTGTATTGCTTATGCAACTAACGCAGCTGACAAGCTGAATCAGATAATGCTAGAAACTGTTAAATCGAAAGCGGTAGAAGGAATATTTTCAAAATAAAAATTAATTAAGATGGCAATTGTACAAAAAAATAGTGTTTGGTTATCTGCAATGAATGTTTTAGATGATAGTAGTTTGATTGATATTTCAGGAGGCGAAGTTGTAGTTTCTGCCAAAGATGCATCTGAAATAGGTAAGGAAGCTGGCGCAAACATTAAAGGTATGGTAGATGGATGGAATGATTTTTGGAGTAACTTACAAAAATCTTACAACCAACATCGTCAATAGTTATAATTTAGGGTGTGTAAATATTATACATCCTAAATTATAGTTTATTTGATAACTTATTTCAATTAATCACGTAAATAATATTATTTGTGTGATTTTTTAAATGCCTACAGTTTTAAAGTATATGATTATTAATTTACTTACTTTCTATCGAAATCCATTTTCTAATTTTTATTCTGGAAAATTAGACTCAATAAGACAAAGACTAGAATTGATGAAAAATCTTTATCTTATTTGTATTTTGGCCAATTTCATTATTGTATTAATTATTAGTTTAATAGTTGAGCCTACAACAAAATCGTTATTTAATTTTTCTATTTCAGATAATTTAAAAAACAATCAGTTAAATTTTAGAAACTTAAATTCTGAATTAGAGGGATTTTTAAAAACGTCGTTATTCGGTCCATTTGAAGAAGAAATTGCGTTTAGATTGATTTTGATTACTAAAAGCTCAATTTTAAGATTAGTTGTTTTAATTTCTTGGATTGAATATTTTCTTCCGGAATGTTATAGACTCAATTTTTTTTCATCCACATACAATTTACTATTAGGATCTATTTTGATTTTGCTTTTTTTTGATAGATATAATGACACGGTAGATTATACTCATTTTTTAAATAAAGATAAATATAATTTGCTATGTTGGACTTAAACAATTTCATTCTCCCTAATTCATATTGGTAATTTCTCACCGGTTAACTGGTATTTTATCTATTTATATCCAATATACGTCTTTCCTCAATTTATATCGGGAGTCATTTTTAGTTATTTAGCTATTAGATATAATTCAATAATGTTGCCTTTTATTTTGCACGTTATTATCAATACTACACCTGATATAATTAGGTTACTAAACTAAGAGAATATTCTCAGATAAAGATATCATTCTATCTTGGCCACCCACACACTTATCAAACAACACGACATTACCGACTGCGGAGCAGCCTGTCTTGCTTCCATTGCGGCTCATTATAAATTGCGGCTCCCAATTGCCCGTATTCGCCAGTTTGCAGGTACGGATCAGAAAGGCACCAATATGCTTGGCCTCATTGAAGCTGCTCAAAAAATGGGATTTCAGGCTAAGGGTGTAAAGGGTGCTGTCGAAAGTCTTCCAAAAATTCCGCTACCTGCTATTGCTCATGTTATTATAAAAAAGAATTCTCTATCGGCTACTGACAATTCCGGAACGGGCCTGCACCATTATGTGGTCCTGTATTAGGTAACGACTGTGAAGGTAACCTACATGGATCCGGGAGATGGTAAGTATCATTCCAAAACCATAGAAGAGTTTAAACAGTTGTGGACAGGGGTATTAATGATACTTCTTCCTTCCGAAGAATTCAAGGCGGGTGATCAGCGCATATCCGTTGCACGCCGCTTTTTAGCTTTGATCAATCCGCATAAAAGTGTTATGATACAGGCATTGTTTGGTGCGGCTGTTGCTACCTTACTTGGTTTATCCACCTCCATTTATATCCAAAAAATAACAGACCATGTATTGCCCTCCGGTAATATGAATCTGCTGCGTTTATTGAGTGTCGGTATGCTTTTAATCCTGCTATTGCAAACAGTTGTGGGGACTATAAAGACCGTTTTCGTCTTTAAAACAGGACAGCAAATTGACGCACAGCTAATCCTTGGGTATTACAAACATTTACTGAAACTTCCGCAGCAATTCTTTGATACCATGCGCGTGGGAGAAATTATTTCCCGTGTAAATGATGCCGTTAAAATCCGTTCTTTTATTAATGAGACTGTCATGGATCTGGTCGTTAATGTATTTATTGTGCTGTTTTCATTTGTACTCATGTTTACTTATTACTGGAAACTGGCACTTATAATGCTTGCCATCATTCCGTTTTATTTGTTTTTTTATTGGTTGTCTAACAAAATAAACAAACGTTTACAGAGGGAGTTAATGGAAAACTCAGCCGAACTGGAAGCGCAACTGGTAGAATCGTTAAATGCAGCATCGACTATTAAACGGTTTGGCATGGAGGCTTATGCCAATTACAAAACCGAAACACGGTTCATCCGGTTGATCCGGACTGTTTACAGTTCGTTTATGGCTTCTCTTTCTGTTGGTACCGCAAGCGGGGTTGTTTCGCAGTTATTTACGATCATTTTGCTTTGGGCTGGTACTTCGTTTGTTATCACCAATGAACTTACTGCCGGCGAGCTCTTCTCTTTTTATGCATTAATAGGGTATTTCACCGGACCTGCCGGAAGGCTGATCAGTGCAAACCGAACCATTCAGGATGCATTGATTGCGGCAGACAGACTCTTTGAAATTATGGACTTGGAAAGAGAGAAAACAGAGAATAAAATTGAACTAACGCCGGATATGATCGGTGATATTCATTTGGAAAATGTCACTTTCAGGTATGGAACACGGGCTGTTATCTTCGAGAATTTAAACCTTACGATTAAAAAAGGAAAAATCACTGCAATAGTAGGAGAGAGCGGCTCCGGGAAGTCCACATTAATTTCGCTGTTGCAAAATTTATATCCTTTAAAAAATGGCCGTGTACGGATCGGAGATTATGATATTCAGCATCTTGGCAATGAAAGTTTACGAAGATTGGTTAGCGTAGTTCCGCAGCAAATCCATCTGTTCGCAGCAACGGTTTTGGAGAATATAGCACTTGGAGAATTTGAGCCTGATATAAAAAGGATACTTTATTATGCGAAAAAACTAGGCATTCACGAGTTTATTGAGGAATTGCCGAAAGGATATGCAACGGAACTGACAGAAAACGGGAACAATTTGTCTGGCGGACAAAGGCAGAGACTGGCGATTTTAAGAGCGTTGTACCGCGAGCCGGAAATTATTATTTTCGATGAGGCTACGTCTTCGTTAGATACTATTTCAGAAGAATATGTTCAGGAAACGATTAGATCCTTATGTGCTGGCGGAAAAACTGTGGTACTGATTGCACATCGGTTGTCTACCGTCAGGGATGCGGATGAAATACTGGTTGTTCATAAAGGGAGAGTAATTGAAAAAGGAAACCATATGGAATTGCTCCTGCAAAAGGGACAATATGAAACATTATGGACACAGCAAAGCGGTTTGCCATTACAGGAAGCTAATCATTCAGTTAATTCATAATGCAGCAGCAACTTTTTCCAGCGGACGTTCTCGAGAATAGTACAGAAGGATATCTGCCACGGGTGGCTGTAAAAAGTCAGTGGATTTATACTGTCACAGTGGTTGCGGTAATTCTTACATTATTTTCTCTTCCGTTTCTTTATATAGATATTTCCGTACAAAGCGGCGGTATTTTACGCACAAAGAATGAAAAAACGGAGCTTCGCTCTTTGGTAAATGGAATCATTCAAAAAGCCCTGATCAGTGAAAACCAGCCGGTGAAAAAAGGCGAAGTGCTGTATGAAATTAATTCAGAGGAATTAGCCGTTCGTATTCAATTAAATACAAATCAGCAAAAGGAAAAGATTTCCTTTATAAACGATCTTGAAAAACTGGTTGGTGTGAACAAAGAATCTCTTTATGAAGGACGTTCTTTCGGTACGACACTTTATGCGCAGCAATTTTTTTCATTCCAGTCAAAAATGCAGGAAAATTTATTTCATCAGCAAAAGATAAAAAAGGAATTGGAAGCGGACAGAAAGCTCTTTAAAGAGAAGGTAATTGCAATGCGGGAATTTGACACCAAGGAATTTGAACATACACAATTGGCAGCTCAATATGAGTCAGCATTCCGCCAGCAGATGGGTCAATGGCAATCGGATCTGAGCAGTCAACGCACAGCTTTGCGACAGCTTCTCTCTGAGGAAAAGCAATTAACCGAACAGAGGAAAAGTTATGTACTCAAAGCTTCGGTTACAGGGACGATCCAGCAAGTTACCGGCAAATATGTGGGCAGCTTTATACAAGCGGGAGAAGTTGTTGGTACTATTTCCCCTGATGATACACTGGTCATTGCTGAATGTTATGTTTCACCTCAGGATATTGGTCTTATTAAAAGGGATCAGGCTGTTTTATTCCGTGTTGATGCATTTAATTACAATGAATGGGGAATGGTAAAAGGCACAGTCTCTGACATTGCTCGTGATTTTATAATAATGAATAATCAGCCGGTATTCAAGGTTAAATGCATTTTAACGCAAAGAAAACTTCATTTAAAAAACGGCTATGCGGTGTCTCTTACAAAAGGACTTAGCCTGCACGCTGAATTTATCATTGCAAGACGAAGTCTTTATCAGCTTATTTATGACAAGTCGGACGATTGGTTAAATCCGAAGAGGAAATCGGAGTAATCTGACATGTATTTGATTATTCAATAATATGGTACCACAGCCAAGCCCGCCGCGTTTAAACTCCTGAGCACCATTCAAGCCAAACCCTCAACAACGCTCCCCTTACTGTTAAACAGCTTATTAGATAAATACCCAACATAATAAGTATCAGTCGTTTCAAAAGTTAATCCTTCCAGTATCAATGCGATTTCTTCCTGGGATACTCTGCGGTGGACCGGGTTCATCGTTCCACCGTATTCTCCGGCTTTGGCCAACGGGTTCCATTGATATTTGGCATCTACAATGCTGCCGCGTGCAGCCATAATGGGCGGGGGCGTAGCCGATCCGCGAAAGTCCGGGTTTTCAGGATGATCGAGACCCAGGCTGTGGCCGAATTCGTGTGCAGCAGTAGTGGAAGTACCGAGGTTATCGGTTGTAAGCCAGTGGCCGGAATTATCTCCAAGACCAAATCCCATAAACGACCTCGTAATTTTATTTTCATTTTCAATCCTGATAAAATTATTCCGGTAGTCATCATTTACCGTGGCCATTTCCAAGGCTTCCCGGGACGAAATGATCTGGTAATGAATGTCAAATAACACGTTTAATAAGGCTCCGTTTATTGCGACCGTTGCTTTGGGTTCATTGTACATCCGGTTTATTTCTTCAACAATCAGTTCGCCAACCTGCTGATTTGCTTCCGACCCGTAGAGATACAGTTTAGAGGCAATGGTAATCCGGTTTTCATTTTGCTGGAGGTTGATAATGGCAGCCATGTGTGTATGTTGTTTATATTTTTCTGGAATTCAGTCATTTAATCACGTTCTTGGTTACGCTTTATTTAAGCGAATGAGTAAAATATTTCTTTAAATTAATACATTTTTGTAGCTTACTACTTTGAAGCCCGAAACAGAAGTGTAGAAGTATCAGGCGAATTAAAAGTACAATGAACCACCAATGATATCAAAAAAAGCAAAATATGCGCTGAAAGCGCTTAAAGTGTTGGCAGAACAATTTGGGAAAGGTCCTGTATTGATCTCCTATATTGCTGAAAAGGAAAAAATACCGAAAAAATTTCTTGAAGCTATATTGCTGGATTTGCGTAACAACGGTGTTCTTCAAAGCCAGAAGGGAAAGGGAGGAGGTTATATGCTTCGTATTCCGCCTTCCGAGGTAAGCTTTTCAAAGGTACTCCGCATCATTGACGGGCCAATTGCTCCTGCACTCTGTGTATCGATGTTCTTTTACGGCAGATGTGATGACTGTAAGGACGAAGAAACTTGCAGCCTGAGAACGGTGCTTGAAAAATGGCGGGACGCCAATCTTGCTGTTTTGGATAAAACAACTTTAACCGATTTACTTAGGGCAGAAAATGCTCCGGAAACAGATTTACTATCCTGAGACTAGCGATCCTTTCGTACGAAGAGTCTGGTATCGTCGAATGTGCCCTTGAAATTGTAATTTGAGGATATATATTCTGCAAGCGCGGGAAAATTTTCGAATCCCTGAGTTTTTCGATCCTGTACCCAGAAGCTGTTTTTACCCACGGCATCCAGAAATACAACAGGTTTCGTTCTCTGGATATTTGAAATATAACGGCTCCTGTATTTACCAAGCATATCGTGCTGATATATCGAACGCTCTGAATGATTTTCAGCTGTGCCTTCAGCCAGCTGTGCTTCTACATAATACATACATTGCCATCCCCAAACGACCATAAAGTCATCTTTTTTGGTATATTTTTTCAGTTCCTTCACAACCGGACTTTCCGCAAGTGTGGTTGCATTGTCTGATATGAATGAATTGAGCTGATGTTGATTTTTAAAAGATGAATAGTCTGAAAAGCAAAAGTAAAGGAGTAATAATCCCGGGAAAACAATTGCCCATTTATTCAATCTTTGAATACCAAAAGCCGCGAGTAAACTCCAGGGAACAATACAGAAGTTAAGATAGTGAACAAAATCATTTCCTGATTTGGTAACTGCGTAAACAGATGCTAAAACCAGCCCAATAATTATAGCTGAAATCTGTAAATTCCCTTTAATGTTTTTTTGAAATACCTGGATAAGTCCAAAAATAGCCGGTAGTATCAGTACAGCGGTAAATATTATAAAATCAGTACTTAAACTTAATATTTTGAAGAACTGCTGTACAATCGGAGTTTTGGCACTTCCTCCTGCATAAATGACATTACCGAGTAAGTAGAAATCTATCAGATCAGTAAGTACATGATTGCAGGCAGCCCAGATAAATGTTAAAGCCGGAAAAGTTATTCCTCCAAACACAAGCATAAGGGCCGGACGATAACTTTTTTTATCCTTATAAATTAAATAACAAAACCAGAATGCAGCAACCACCAAAAGCAGAGCCTGAGGCACAGCCTGTAGTTTAGCAAAAGGAACAGCCCCTGCTGTTAGTCCCAACAGATAACTGTTTGTTGTTGAATTAGCCTTATCCAAGTGATATCTGGATAGAAACCAAAGTGTCAGCGTTAATAAAAAGGCAGGTAACTGCTCACTGGAATAGTGAACAAAATCGGGTTCCTGAGTAAAGGATAGAAAGATTAAGGGAATGAGTACAGAAATTTGCGCAGTCAGCGAGCCGAACCAGTTTTTTAAGGACAATAACAAAAATAATAATGTACCCACGGTACACAGCAACCCCATAAACCTGCCGGAAGTGTAATCAATTTGAAAGCCAAAAAGCCTGGGAACAACAAGCAGATAATTGTCTAAGGGACCGATGGTAGTACCGTCAACAGAGCGCCAGTAAACCGGATTGTGAAAAAGCGTAATTGCGTGGCTTAGCATCTGGCTTTCATCCGGATTTATTTCCCGGTTAAAAACGATAACGGGTAATCGCATGAAGGTTAACAATGCGATGCTTAAAATTACGAAAATAGGAAGTGATACTTTTTTGTAAAATGCTGATAACATGACAATGCCAGCCAGAATATATCCGATCAGCCAATAAACGGTTGGGCAGTTGTCGAAGTGGATCATACTAGCTGAAAGACTCTACTTTTTCAACAAAATCCCGATAATGTACGGCTGGAATAAAATGCTGCTGAGAGCGATATTGCAAAACCATAAAAACCAGGAAAAGCGATATCATAAAGGATTGGAGCATGAGAATCACAAGTGTACTCCCTAAAGTAGATGCCCATCCCGGAGTAGCATTTCCTATAAATTTTAAGAAAAGAATAATACAGATAAAAGCAACCGAAACTGCGGACATCAGCATCGAGAAGATTAAAATACGAACCGCTGTTGTATCCACCATAACCGATATTGCACTCAAACCATGAAGGACCAGTGAGACAAAATTCATCTTACTTTCTCCTGCCAGCCGCTTGGCTCTGTTCGTCAGCACGGAGTCATATGGTATTCTGGATTTTATAATTCCACCAGGATAGTTATTCCAAATTTCTGAAACACGTACCAGATTTTGCAACCGTTGCTGAGGAACCAGACTAAAATTCCCAAAAGTAATAACCTTACCTGTTAGTAGCTGGAAAACCATTTTGTAAATGACATAAAACGCACGAAACATAAAGTTTTCGGTACGTTTATTTCTTTCGGCAAAGATGATTTTATCAGGCTCTTTTAATGATCTTGCAGCAAGTTTATTTATGTCCCCGGGGGCATCTTCTCCGTCAGCATCCATTACAATAATTTTTTCTGCCGGCAAGTTCTGCGCCACCCAGGAAAGGCCAATAGCGATTGCTTTCTGATGACCAAGATTTCGGTAAAGCCTTAAAACCCTAATTTCGCGTCCTTTAAATGCAGGAAACGGAGTGGTACGGTATCTGGAAGAACAGTCATCGACTATTAAAAGCGTTGTGTTTTCCAGAATTTGGAAATCCACATCTTCATTAATCTTTTCAATAAGAAGATTCAGCGCCTCCCAGTCGTTGAATTGGGGAATGATAATTACAAAATGGTCTGGCATATAGGGAGGTTTAAAGACCTTCGAAGATTATAAACCTTCGAAGGTCTTTTTATTTAAACGGTTTTAACTCCTAAACGGGAAGATATTCCGTCGTGTATCTGTGTTAATGTTTCTACCAGGCCAAACTCCCAGTTCCAGCCCGGATAATGTGCTTTAAACTTGGTAAGATCACTTACGTACCAGATGTGATCGCCTACACGGTTGGTATCTGAATAGGAGTATGAAAGTTTATTGCCCGTTATGGTTTCGCAAAGTGCAATTGCCTCAATCATCGAACAGTTTGCAAAACGTCCACCTCCTGCGTTGTAAACTTCGCCCGGGCGTGGATTCTGGTAAAAGTGCCAGAACATGTTTACCAGGTCATGGCTGTGAATGTTATCGCGAACCTGTTTGCCCTTGTAACCAAATATCGTATAGTGATTACCTGTAATTGCACATTTCATCAAATAGGCAAGGAAGCCATGTAACTGTGCTCCTGAGTGATTTGGGCCTGTAAGACAGCCACCACGGAATACTGCAGTTTTCATGCCAAAATATTTTCCGTATTCCTGCACCATAATATCAGCTGCAACCTTTGAAGCACCAAAGATGGAGTGTTTAGTGTGGTCTATACTGTGGCTTTCATCAATTCCATTCTCAAAATACGGGTGATTTTCATCGATTTCCCAACGTGTTTCCAATTCTATCAGAGGAAGATAATTTGGGTTATCACCATAAACCTTGTTTGTAGAAGTAAAGATAAACACAGCCTCAGGCGCATGCAGGCGTGTCATTTCCAGCATGTTAAGTGTGCCTGTTGCATTTACACCAAAATCCGTAAACGGCTCCCGCGCAGCCCAGTCGTGGCTTGGCTGTGCCGCTGCATGTATAATTAGCTTAATATCCGTTCCGTATTCTTTAAATATTGGTTCCAGCTGGCTTACCTCACGAATGTCAGCAGAGTAGTGTTTATAGTTATTAAATGCGTCCTGAATCCGGTTACGGTTCCATTCTGTATTTCCGTCGGTTCCGAAAAAATATTGACGGAGATTATTATCAACTCCAATAATAAGATCAAATTTATCAGCAAGGAATGCAACTGATTCGCTTCCTATTAATCCGGCAGAACCGGTTACTAGCGCTATGCTCATGATAAGTATTAGATGTGTTTTTTAAATTTGTTGTTAGAATAATACTATAAATTCGCTGTGTGTATACATAAGAATGTAAAGTAAAATAAAAACACACAATTATCCCAACCACTGAATAATCGTATAACTTTTAATGCAATTGGAAGTAATCATAAGACATAAAAAAAGATATCCCCAGCTTTGAGGATATCCCGAAATATATTTTTATAACGGTACCTGTTACTGTTTCACAACCGCGCTGGTTGCTCCGCTGTAAAGCCTTTCCCGAATTGCATTAACACGTGTTTCAAGCTCCGGCTGGGCAGTATACTTATTTGCCATTTGTCTTGGCAAAGAATCAGGCCCTGCTCCGTATACATAAGAATTTGCTACGTTCACATCTTTCTGACCGATATGATTGTATTTCTGATAATCACAGGAAGACAAAAGTGCTATACAGGCAACAAATGCAACTACTTTACTAAATTTCATCTCGTTACTGGTTCATAGTAATATGCACAAAAATAGGTGCCTTTTTAATAACGACCAAATTGTGCGTTCCTATTTGTCAAATTTTTAATCTTTCCAGCTCAGTCTTCACAAAATCCATCAGTTCGGTGATGTTTTTTTGTGAAAAATCGAACGAAATATTCGCTGCCTGGTATATTTCAGTAATTGGTGCGGTGTAGCCTAGTTTAAGTGCATCCATATACCCTTTCAGACCTGCCTCAGGGTTTTCACGATAATTTTTCCAGACACCAATCGCTCCCAGCTGTGCAATTCCGTATTCTATGTAGTAAAAAGGAACCTCGTAAATATGAAGCTGTCGCTGCCACAGATATTCACTGAAGGTTTCCAGACCGGACCAGTCCATCACTGTATCTGTAAAATCGCTGTAAATCTTTACCCATTGCTCTGTGCGCTGCTCAGCCGTATGGTTTGGATTTTCATACATCCAGTGCTGAAACTTATCTACCGTAGCAACCCATGGCAAAGTTTCTATAATTGATTCTAGATGCTGAATTTTTGCACGTTTTAAATCTTCTTCGTTATCAAAAAACTCATCCCAAAAATCCATCGTGATCAGCTCCATGGACATCGAAGCAAGTTCAGCTACCTCTGAGGGGGTATGTTTGAAAGAGTTAAGCGCCAGATCACGCGTTACCAGAGAATGGACCGCATGGCCGCCTTCGTGTAAAAGCGTAATCATATCGCGCAGGTTGGAAGTTGCGTTCATGAAAATAAACGGAACACCAATTTCATCCAAAGGATAATTGTAGCCACCTGGTGCTTTGCCTTTTCTTGATTCCAGATCCAGATGTTTCATGGTTTTCATTGTCCGTAAACAGTTACCCAGGAATGGATCCAGGCGGCTGAAGCAGCGGATCGTTTTGTCCAGTAATTCTTCGCCGGTTGCAAAAGGTTTTAGCGGATCCAGGCCTTTCGGGTCAACTTTTGTATCCCACGGACGAAGTGCATCCACTTTTAATGCATCTTTACGGCTGGCTGCCATATCGTCAAGCAAAGGAACAACTGCTTCTTTTACGGATGCATGAAAGTCAAAACAATCCTGAGGAGTGTAATCAAACCGGCCCATGGCTGCGAACATATAATCCCGGTAGTTTTCGAACCCCGCATTTTTAGCAACGGTACTTCTTAATTCGACCAGTTTGTTTAAAAGTTCGTCCAGTTTTTTGTGGTCATCGTAACGACGCCCGTTGATTGCCCGCCATGCTTCTTCCCGGGTAGCGCGGTCGGTTGACTGAAGGCGGTCTGCTGCTTTCTGCAAAGTCATTTCCTCGCCGTCGAGGGTAACAGTCATGGCACCGGCAATAGCGCCATACTTGCGTTCCTCAGTCTGCATTTCGGTGATTACAGGAATATTTTCTTCCCGGAAAAGCTCAATTGCTTTTTTCATACCGCGAAGTGTAATATCAAAACCTTTGTCTGTCAGTTGATCAAGAAACTGATTGCCTATGATTTTCTTGTCCAGCTCATTACCATACTCTGATAATTTTGGCTGAATTTCAGTAATAAAAAATTGAAGTGCATTAATCAGACCAGTGTTGGCCGTGTCGCAGGTTTGGCGGATATAACGCCAGGCAAAGTTTTCAGAAAGATAGGATTCGAGCTCACTGCGATTCAAAAACCATTGGCGAAGTTCATCAACGGAATTAATTTCCCTTTTTTGCAGATTTTCATATAGGGGCTGTAAATCTTCCCATTTTTTTAGTTCAAATTCTTCACCTATGAATACACGTGAGGCGCGTATTGGAATATTTATTGTTTCTTCGTTTGTCATTTCTCTGGTTACAATTATGGTTGTCCAAAGGTAAGGCGGAATGAAGCGAAAGTGCAAGGAGAAACGCTTTCCGAATAATCATAAAGATTAAAAAGGACGGGAGCGGATCTTATGTATGGTAACAGTGGTAAAATGGCCGAATAAATTTTCCCGCTGCTTGGAAAGGAGTTCTAATAAGATTTTAACTATTGAGTCAGTGTCCTTAAAGTGGTATCTAAGGAATAAAACACTAATGTCCTTGACGTTATGCGCATATACCCATTCGCCAAAATCTTTATCTTCAGTGAGAATTATTTTGGGAGGATTTCTTGACATTTCTATAATAGATTCGTCAGGACTACCTCGCCTGGATTCATAGATCGAAAATACGTCGAATCCTGCAAGTCGCAATTCTTTAATGAGTTTGTGATCAATATTTTCATCTGCAAGTATCACGCAGCCGATTCAATATTTTCCTCATTGGCGACAAGTTTGGCAGCATATATTAAAACTGCCTGTATCGCTTCTCTTTCTAAATCGGGATACATCGCCAATAATTGCTCTGTCGTAACACCTTCACCCAATTTACGTAAAATCAATTCAACAGATAGCCTTGTCCCCTTTATGACAGGTTTGCCTAACATCACTTTGTGATCCGAAACAATATGGTCTCTATAATTCATAAGTGTGATTACTTATAATGAAAAATAAAGTTAAGAAATTAATGAATTTATATCCAATCTAAGTGTTGGATAGTTAGCTTAATTTCTGCTGCGTAACATCCGTCAGATTATCGGTAACAATATTTTCTGTTTCCCTCACATTGGCAAAAGCGTAATGCATTTTCTCGCGGTCGAACTCTTTTTCATTGTTAGCCAGCCAGATCGTAGCCACTCCGTTTCCGATGATGTTGGTGATAGCCCGTGCTTCTGACATAAACCTGTCTACACCCAGCAGCAACGCAAGACCTTCGAGCGGGATCACTTTAATGGCGGTAAGTGTAGATGCAAGAACAACGAAACCGCTTCCTGTGACACCGGCAGCACCTTTGGACGTAACCATTAGAATACCAATTACAGAAAGAATTTGCCCCATTGTCAGATGAACATCAAATACCTGGGCCAAAAAGATGGTTGCCATGGAAAGGTATATTGTTGTACCGTCTAAGTTAAAGGAATAACCGGCCGGGACAACAAGACCCACTACCGGTTTGGAACATCCCATTCGTTCGAGTTTTTCCATCACCGATGGCAATGCGGCTTCGGATGAAGATGTTCCCAAAACGATCAGTAATTCTTCGCGGATGTATTTCAGGAAAGACCAGATGTTGATTTTATAGGTTCTTAAGATTAATCCTAAAATACCAAAAATAAAGATCGCCATTGTGGCATAAACGGTAACCATCAGCTTGCCAAGCGGAAGCAAAGTGGCAATACCATATTTCCCGATCGTGAAGGCCATTCCGCCAAATGCACCGATCGGAGCAAATATCATAACCCAGTGAAGGGCTTTAAAAACATATTTTGAAGCGAAACCAAGCCAGTGAATAATTTTATCCTTTCCAGAATATTTACTCAATACCGTTCCTAAAACCAGCGAAACCAGCAGAACCTGGAGCGTAACGTTATCCAGGAAAAACTGTAACCAGCTAAAATCCTGCACCTTATTTGCATAAACCGAAATATCACCCTTTTGAAGATTTGCCGTTACAACTCCATCGCCCGGCCGGATAACATTAGCAATCACGACACCGACAATCAGCGCCAGGGTAGTTACTACTTCAAAATACAAAAGTGCCTTTGCTCCAACCTTTCCAACTTTTTTCAGGTCGCCCATCCCGATGATTCCCAGGGTAATTGTCAGGAAAATAATGGGGTTGATAAATATTTTTACAACCTGGATAAACCCTTTCCCCAGGAACTCCATTTCAATTCCTTTTTGTGGGTAATAATGGCCAAGAAGTGCGCCGCAGGTAATAGCAGTAAGAACCCAGAATGTAAGGTTGGTAAATAACTTTTTCAAACTTTGGTAACGTTTAGGAGTAGATAAACAGCATAAGGACCAGCGTGCGGCGGTGATGTAATTTTTGAAGATACAATAATTAACTGCTCACGCCGGAATCCCGGACAAGAAAAGTAATTTTTTAATATTGTTTATACTTGGTCTAAATAAATAGCTTATATTTGCCTGTATTGAAGTAATGGCGAAATCAAATTCCGGACAAGTATCATCTTATGGCAATTTATTCATAGGCAGTTATGCACGACGATTCCCATTCTTACAGCACATTACGTATTCTTAGCCAGTCGGCCAATGGTTACATCGGCCGTTGCAATTGCTGCGATCATTACAATTTTGTTTTTGGAAACTTTCTGTTCCTGTTTTCGGAGGAAGGCTTAAATGGTTTCTGCTCGATCTTGTATGATAAGCAGCATGTTCATTCGTTGGAAAGTCCCTTGCCCAACGGTAAAAATATTTTGTTTCCTTCTCCTATTCCAAACTTTATGTTATCGTTTACAGAAGAAGAGATTGAAGAAATAAAAGGGCTTTTTCAGGAAACACTTCTGGCATTGGAAATTGACAGAATTTTTGCCCACAACAAATAGATTTAAAATTTTCTCTAATGTTAAGACCTGCGTTTTCAAAAATATTTTTTTCTCTATGCTTACTACTAACGGTCTTTGGATCAATAACCGGTTATGCATCCAAGCCGCTTCGGATTGTATCTGTAAATGGCACGCTGAGTGAAATTATTTCAGGCCTCGGTTTGGAAAGTCAGCTGGTAGGCGTGGACATCACCAGTACTTATCCTGCATCCTTATCCAAAATACCAAAAGTCGGTCACAACAGGAGTATTTCTGCGGAGGGTATTATTGCACTGAATCCTGACGTAATTCTTTACACCGATCAAAGTATGCTTTCGCCTTCTGTGATCAAACAATTGACTAGCAGTGGTAAAAAAGTGGTTGAATTTAAACATGAATATTCCAAAGAAGGGGCAGTAAAGCTGATACGCGAAGTAGGAGCTTACTTTAATGCCAAACCGCAGGCTGAAAAAATGGTTAAAACGCTGGAAGCGGATCTTGCGAAAATTGCCAAACCGGCCACTCCTAAAAAACTGCTGTTTATATATGCCCGCGGAACCGGAACACTGATGGTTTCAGGGACCGGAACATCCCTGGATAAACTATTTATTTTAACAGGAAATAAAAATGCCGTTCAGGGATTTACAGAATTTAAACCACTTACAGCCGAATCTCTTTTAGCAGCCAATCCGGATGTACTGGTTTTGTTTACCAGCGGACTCGAAAGTGTCGATGGTGCCGAAGGACTTCTTAAAGTTCCGGGAATTGCTAATACCAACGCCGGCAGAAATAAAAAAATAGTATCGATGGACGGTCAGTTTTTAACTGGATTTGGTCCGCGTCTGGGAAAGGCAGCGATTGAACTTGTACAAAAAATAAGGTAACATGCAGGCTCAGACACTCAATAAACCGGAAACAACCTTCTTAGCACCCGGCCTGCCTGCAAAACGGAAAGCGTCCGTATTTTGGGTAGGTACGGTGTTGGGAATTGTTTTGCTTGCCTGCGTCATTTTTTCGGCTTGCATAGGTGCGTTATCTATTTCCCTTGCGGAACTCTGGCAGATTATCGCTTTCAAAACCGGACTGACAAACGTCGCTAAATTCGAAGAGCAAAAAGCGCTTGTTTTTTGGATCATCCGGTTGCCCCGTGTTTGCCTGGCAGTGCTGGTCGGAGCAGGTTTGGGAATCGCTGGTGCCTCGCTTCAGGGGCTTTTCCGAAATCCTATTGCTGATTCAACGCTTATTGGTGTTACATCCGGAGCGTCGCTGTTTGCTGTTATTGTCATTATGCTCAACGTTAAATATCTTGGTGTTATCAGTGAAATAGGAGGTGCATACACACTTTCTTTGGCAGCATTTGTAGGCGCTGCACTTACTACTTTACTGGTTTACCAACTGTCGAAACTTACCGGTGAAGGCGGAATGACGACCATGCTTCTTTGCGGAATTGCCATTAATGCATTTGTAGGAGCTATGACCGGACTGATGACTTACATGGCTAGCGACGAACAGCTTCGTACTATTACTTTCTGGAATCTGGGAAGTCTTGGCGGAGCTAACTGGACATCCGTTTTGGCAGTTGCTCCCTTTGTTTTTTGTTCAGTTATATTCATGCCATACTTATCCAAAGCCTTGAATTTGTTGGTGTTAGGTGAAAGCCAGGCTGCTGCACTGGGAGTGAATATGACTGTGTTGAAAAGGCAGGTCATTGTGCTGGCTACAATGGGCGTCGGATCGTCGGTTGCAGTGGCTGGTACGATTGGTTTCGTAGGGCTTGTTGTGCCTCATATTATCAGAACTGCTTTCGGTCCGGACCATAAAATGCTGTTGGTTGGCTCTGCCATTGGCGGAGCGATTGTACTTACACTTGCTGATACCATTTCGAGAACAATCGTTGCACCTTCGGAACTGCCAATTGGAATCCTTACCGCGATGTTGGGTACGCCCTTTTTTCTGTATATTCTTTGGGATCAAAAACGGAGGAAAATATGATCCAGGTAAGCAACGTCCATTTCGGTGTTAAGGGAAGAAAACTACTAAGTAACGTAAGTTTTGCTGCAAAACCAGGCGAATTTTGGTCTATCATCGGCGCTAACGGAGCAGGGAAATCCACTTTGATGAAGTTGTTATCCAGGGAGCATTCACCTACTTCGGGAAGTATAACGTTTCATGGCAAAGATTTAAAAAAGTATAAACTGAAAGAGCTTGCACAGCGTCGTGCTGTATTGGCACAGCAAAATTCAATTACGCTTGCCTTTACCGTTCTTGAAATCGTTTTAATGGGCAGATACCCGTTTTATGATACACAGCCAACCAGGCGTGATCTGGAAATCGTGGATCTTTGTCTGAAAAAAGTAGGTATATCAGAATTTAAAAATCGCCTTTTTCCAACCTTGTCGGGAGGAGAGCAGCAACGTGTGCAGGTGGCAAGAACTTTGGCGCAAATTTGGGAAGTTAAAGAAGGTCTCATTTTGCTTGACGAGCCGACAACGGGTATGGATTTACTTCATCAGTATGAAACTTTCCAGCTGGCAAAAGAAATGACGGAAAAAGGTTTCGCTGTAGTTGCCGTCGTTCATGATCTGAATTTGGCTTTACAGTATGCCGATCAGGTTTTGATGATGAAAGGTGGAGAAACTTTTGCGTCCGGATCTGCTGAAACGGTGTTAACAGAAGAAAATATTAAAACTGCATTCGGTTTAACGGTACGTATTATCCAGCCGGATCATACACATTTTCCAATAATTGTGCCGGATACAGCTCCCGTACAAGCTTCTGTATGAGTCGTATTTTGTCAAAATTTTAAATAGAATTACCCAAAGAGTCAATAATAAATTTGAAATATAAATTCACTATGAAAACAATCCTCACAACAAGTCGTGCTGAGCTCAAAGGAAGCTGGACAGCGTTTAAAGCAGAAAACCCTAAAACCAGAATCCGTGACGCGGCTAAGGAGTTAAATACAACGGAAGCGGAACTGGTGGCTACCGGAATCGGCGAAAATGTGACACTTCTGGAAGGAGATTTTCGTGAATTGTTAAAAGAAATAGGTTCACTTGGTCATGTGATGGCACTAACACGTAACGATCACGTGGTGCACGAACGCAAAGGTGTTTACGAAAATGTTTCATTCAACAATCACGTAGGTTTAGTTCTTGGACCTGATATCGATTTGCGAATGTTTCTGGGAGACTGGAAATTCGGTTTTGCTGTTTCAGAAAATGATCGTCACAGTTTTCAGTTTTTCAACAGCAACGGAGAAGCGGCACATAAAATATATTTGACTGAAAAAAGTAATAAGGAAGCTTTTGATATTCTGGTTGAAAAATACAAAGCTGCGGATCAGGAAACTGCACTTTTGATCACCCCAAAAGCTGAAAAGAAAACTGAGGAAGAAACAACACCGGATATTGATGTGGCAGCGTTTCAAAGCGAATGGCTGGCATTGAAAGATACCCACGATTTTTTTACTTTACTTCGCAAATATAAGCTTTCGCGCAAGCAGGCACTTCGCAATGCACCGGAAGGTCACGCCTATCAGATCAAACCTGAAAGTATGAAATCAGTGTTTGATGCGGCTTCGGAATCACAGGTTCCAATTATGGTTTTTGTATCAAATCCAAACTGCATTCAGATACATACCGGTCCAGTCAAAAAAATCTTTGTGATGGGTCCGTGGTTAAACATTATGGATCCTGAGTTCAATCTTCATTTACGTGAGGATGCTATTGATGAAGCCTGGGTAGTAAAAAAGCCGAGTGAAGCAGGTTTGGTAACAGGTATTGAGCTGATCGACAAGGAGGGGACAATGTTCAATCAATTCTTTGGTAAGCGTAAGCCGGGTATTCCTGAGTTGCCGGAATGGACAAAACTGGTTGAAGAATCGGTAATCAAACTTTAAAAGAATTAGCCCAGCAGGTTTAAACTAGCTATTGCTAATAATTAAGTTAATAAATTTCGCCATAGTAGTTAGAAAGGACTGATCCGGATGGGTCAGTCCTTTTTTTGCTATTAATTTTCCAAAAACCAACGGATGATTATCTTTGAAAAGGGATCCTGACTTTTGTCAGATTCCTTCACACACACTATAACCGGAATGAAAAATTTTATACATTATTGGCGGACAGCCAAATATGTTCTGCATGAAATCCGGCCATTTGAGTTAATCAGGAACATGGGTTTCCGTTATGTAACTTTCCGGCTCTGGTTTGCCTTTCAGAAACATACAGGCTTGTTAAAACTGCGTTTTCCAAAACATTCGGATCAGCAGAAATTTATAATATTGAAGTCCTGGCAATATCTGCCGGTAAAATTCTTCTTTCATAAGCCATTCGAATCTGCCCCTTTTTCACACTCATTTGACGAACTAAAAAAGCGGGTGGAGGCACTTCACAATAGCAACTTTCAATTTTTCAACTCTGTATGGCGTCCGTTTAAAGGCTGGCATATACATCCTGAAACCGGTTTTGAATATGGTCAGACACAGCATTGGTCTGAAATTTCTGATTTTTCAACACAAGCAGGTGATATAAAGTACATCTGGGAAATGTCCCGATTTACGTTTGTGTATGATCTGATACGTTATGATTTTCATTTTCAGGAAGACCAGTCTTCTTCTGTTTTATATAAAATAGAAAACTGGATAGACAGCAATCCGGTTAACTGCGGGCCAAACTGGAAATGCAGTCAGGAAATAACCTTCCGTGTTTTAAACTGGACTTTTGCCCTTCAATATTATAAACGTTCAGATCGGTTGACTGAGGAGCTGTTTGAGAAAATCATCAACAGCATTCACAGGCAAATACAGCATGTTGAGCAAAACATTAACTTTTCACGAATTGCCGTACGAAATAATCATGCTCTGACTGAAACACTTGGACTTTACCTGACAGGGTTGCTTTATCCCTTCTTTCCTGAAAGTGCACGTTGGAAGGAAAAAGGGAAAAGTTGGTTTGAAGAAGAGATTGAGTACCAAATTGAAGAAGACGGAACATTCCTTCAGTTTTCAATGAATTATCACCGGGTTGTCATTCAGTTACTCACCTGGTCAATCGGAATTGCTGAGGCAAACGGAGAAAAGTGGAATGAAATAATCTATGACCGTGCCCGGAAATCACTGCATTTTCTCAGAACCTGTCAGGATGATAAAACAGGCTGGCTGCCAAATTATGGGAATAATGACGGAGCATTATTTTTTCCTTCAACCGAAGCCCATTTCCGCGATTATCGTCCTCAGCTGGCAGCGTTGGCTAATGTTTTAGCATGCGTTTGGGCCAGAGAGGTTAGGGCACGGGAGTTTCGCAAACCTATGCCCCTGTCTCCATGCCCAACACACTTTTCCTTCCCACAGGGTGGTTATTACGTACTCAGAGACAGCGGAACCATTACTTTTCTTCGTTGTGGAAGTTATAAAAATCGTCCATTTCAGGCTGATAATCTGCATATTGATATTTGGGTTGATGGAGAAAATATTATGCGCGATGCGGGTTCCTATCGCTACAACGCGGATAAAAAATGGACGGGCTACTTTTCGGGTACCGCTTCGCACAATACGGTGATGCTTGGAGATTATGATCAAATGACAAAAGGACCCGGTTTTGTCTGGTATGATTGGATTAAAAAGAGCAAAGGAGAATGGAGAACGGAAGAAGGGAAAATAATTTTTGATGGTTTTTTCGAAGGGTTCAGGCATCTTGGAAAAGATATTAAACACAGAAGAAAAATGTTTAAGAGAGCAGGAGAATTGTATTGGCAAGTGGAGGATTGGATTGAAAATGCACCTGATAATTTGCCTGTGAGACAAGTATGGCATCCCTCGGAAACGTTTTTTGAGAAATTTACAATACAGGCTTTTGATAAAACAGGAAATGAGATACTGCCGGATGTGGAGCAAAGTTGGTACTCTCAATTTTATGGAATCAAGAAGGAGTGTAAGCAAATAGTTTTCAGTACTCCGGAGAGTTATATCAAAACTGTTATCAGAATGCACTGAGCAGCATGTTGCTTTGTTCCGTTAAACAGGATTAGTTACTTTTAGTTGTAAATGACGTAATTTATGAATTGGCGATTGCCGGTATGTATTTAAAGAATAATCGTAAATGACTACAGACATACGCTGGAAGCAAAGATTTTCAAATTATTCAAAAGCACTTTCGCAGCTTAAAAAATTTATTGATAAAGGGGATCTCAATGAAATGGAACAGCAGGGGCTGATACAGGCTTTTGAATACACCTATGAACTTGCATGGAATGTGATGAAAGACTTTTTGCAGGAGCAGGGTAACCAGGATATTTATGGGTCTAAAAGTGCAATCATGGAATCTTTTAAATTAGGCTTGATCGAAGATGGCGATGGCTGGATGGAGTTATTTAAAGATAGGAACCGATCGAGTCACACCTACAACGAAGATACTGCCAGCGAGATAGTGCAGCATATTTTTTCCCTTTCCTATCCGCTGTTTGTTATTTTTAAAAATAAAATGGACTCACTGCTATGATTTTTGGTTTAAAGGAGGCGGTAGTAGAAAGTATTCAAAGCGTTTTTGCATCTTTTCCTCAGATTGAGAAAGCGGTTCTTTACGGATCAAGAGCGAAAGAGAATTATAGAAATGGCTCGGACATAGATTTGACACTTTTCGGTAATGATTTAAATCTGTCTGTCATAAACAAAATCGAGTTGAAAATAGATGATCTTTTACTTCCTTACACATTTGACATTTCTATTTTTCACCAGATATCCAACCCGGATTTGATTGAACATATCAATCAGGCTGGAAAGATATTTTATGAAAAGAGTTTGAACGGTGCAGAATAATTGATATTTAAAAATGCCCGCTTTTCCATGCGAATTCTCCTCATCCATCAGTATTTTCTCGAAGACAATGCCGGCGGCGGTTCGCGCTGGAATGAAATGAGCCGGATCTGGACAGAGGCCGGGCATGAGCTAACGGTGCTGGCAGGAACTGTTCACTACATGAGCAGCCAAAAATCTATGGGCAAAACAAAAAATTTTTCGAAAACTAAAAACAAGGATGGCGTTACTGTCATCCGTTGCCCGGTTTATGCAAACTATAATAAGAACTTTACCGGGCGGTTGCTAGCTTATTTTTCCTTCGCATTTTCCAGCAGCCGGGCAGGTTTGTTTTATACCAAAAGTAAATATGATCTAATAATAGTCAGCTCTCCTCCGCTTTTTGTAGGCATCGCCGGCTTGGTTTTATCATTCTTTAAAGCGGTTCCATTTGTATTTGAAGTCAGAGATCTTTGGCCTGAATCCGCTATTGAAACCGGCGTTTTGAAAAATAAGATCTTAATAAAATTAGCATTCTGGTTTGAAAAGCTGGTTTATAGAAAAGCCAGATTAATAAGTGTGCTGACACCTGCGTTCAAAGACAAGCTCATTGCTAAAGCAGTGCCGGAAGAAAAAATTATCTACATTCCCAATGCGGCAGATTTTGAAACGGTAGAAAATGTGCTCAGAACCTTCGACGAAAAAGCGTTCAAAATAAAACATCATTTTGAAAATAAGTTTGTTCTAACTTATGTCGGGGCACATGGCATTGCCAATGCTCTTGTGCAAATTTTGATTACGGCTGAGCTTTTGCGTGAAGAGAACGTCTGCTTTTTACTGATTGGCGGCGGAATGAAAAAAGATGATTTAATGCTGGAAGCAGTAAATAGAAAATCGGATAATGTTCGCTTTGTAGATGAAGTTTCGAAAAAAGATGCTATCAGGTACATTCTTGCTTCCGACATGGGAATTTCCATTTTGAAGAAAACCGAGGTTTTTAAAACCGTTTATTCCAATAAAACTTTTGATTACTTTTCCTGCAGAAAACCTGTACTGATGGCTATTGATGGAATTTCACGAAAACTTGTGGAAGATGCCGACGCAGGAGTTTATATTGAACCGGAAAATCCCGAAGATTTTGCTAAAAAAGTCAGACACTATCTAAACAATCCTGATTTGATTAAAAGACATGGAGAGAATGGCTATGCTTTTGCCAAAATAAATTTTAACAGAGAAATATTAGCTCAACAGTATTTAAACTACATTGTTGGCCTTTAATCCGATATTAAACCTCGTAAAAATCCATGGTAAATTTCAGAAATATTCATCCAAGAAAGCGTATCGCTTTGGTAGCACACGACAACCGGAAAGCAGAACTGATGGAATGGGCTTATGCCAACCGTGAAATGCTGGCTAAAAACGAATTATACGGAACCGGTACAACCGGGAAATTGCTGGAAGAAACTTTAAACCAGACAGTCATCCGTTTGTTAAGCGGTCCGCTGGGTGGTGATCAGCAGGTTGGCTCCATGATTGCCGAAGAGAGAATTGATCTGCTGATCTTTTTCTGGGACCCGATGTCGGCCCAGCCGCATGACCCGGATGTAAAAGCATTGCTGAGGCTTTGTGTGGTTTGGAATATTCCGGTTGCTTCCAATCGTGCTACTGCTGATTTTCTCTTTACGTCTCCACTTATGGATGAAGAATACATTGCTTCTCAGATCGATTATAGTACTTATTTGAACAGGAAAGTCTGAACTGAAAAAGCAAACGGCGGGTTTCATTTATAAAAATATTTGAATGAAAAACGTAGCAAATTTATTCCCTCTGCCGGTAACAGAAACCGCCTATTCATACGCTGATTACATGTTCCTGATGCAAAAAGTAGTTTTGGAAAACAGAACAACCGGCCCCAAACAATCAGAAGATCTGGCGTTTTATACCAAGCTGAACCTGGCCAGAATGCAGCGGTTAAATAAGAAAGTTGAGATTAGTGAAGATTTGAAAGCCAAAGTTGCTCAGATTAATATTCCGCAGACCTGGTATATTCTTACCGAAGCCTGGTGCGGTGATGCGGCACAAAATATTCCTGTTTTGGTAGCTGCGGCCTTACCCAATCCATTGATCAATGTTAAATTGCTGCTTCGTGACGAAAATCCGGAATTGATGGATGCCTACACGACCAACGGCGGTCGCTCTATTCCGAAATTGATTTCCGTAGATGAGGATTTTAACGAACTTTTCACCTGGGGACCGCGTCCTGCTGGTGCCAATGAGCTGATGCTGCAATACAAAGCAAATCCCGTTCAGACAATGAAGGAATTTGTAGAAGACATTCAGCGCTGGTACATTGCTGATAAAGCGCAGTCGGTTCAAAAAGAATTGACAGAGATTCTTGAAGGAGTGTTCGCAGAAAAGTAAGTTTTTGCCCGGTTTACTCTATCTTTGCGATAGGCTGATATTAATTTTTCGTCTTGATATCATGATAAGAAATTAAGCCGATTCAACGATTTTGAACTGATTACTGAGATCTTCCAGCATTGTCGACTTACTTTAAAAATATATCACAAGGAATTGGTACCACACTGAAAGGTATGAAGCTGACCTGGCGGCATTTGTGGCAGGCCCGTAAGCGCCGCATGTCCACAGATATTCGCTCAGACAATTTCTTCGACATGCAGGATGGTATGGTTACGATCCAGTATCCACAGGAAACCGTCCCGATTCCCGATAATGGCCGTTACCGCTTGCACAATGAAATGGACGATTGTATTGTCTGTGACAAATGTGTGAAAGTTTGTCCTGTTGATTGTATTGAAATTGAACCCATTCGTGCCATTGAGGAAGTAGGCCGTGCAAGTGACGGCTCTCCGATCCGTTTATATGCGGCTAAGTTTGACATCGATATGGCAAAGTGCTGCTACTGCGGGCTTTGTACGACAGTATGTCCAACGGAATGTCTTACAATGACCAAGACCTTCGATTACAGCGAGTTGGATGTACGTGACATGGTTTATAATTACGCCAATTTGACCGCCGACGAAGCGGATGAAAAACGCCGGCTGCTTGATCAGTTTCAAAAAGAAAAAGAAGCATTAAAAGCTGCTCAGAAACCGGTAACGGCATCGGAGGTAACTCCGGGAACAGCTGCGGCCCGTCCGGCATTTAAACCAACTATCAAACCAAAACCACAGGAAACAGAAGCAAAAGAAGAAGTTTCTGCTGCTCCTAAACCTGCCTTTATACCCAAAAAAACAGCACCTGTTGTTGCCAGAACGGAATCTGAAACAGAAGGTCAGGCTGACAGTCCAAAAGCGCCGGCTGCCAAGCCTCCTTTCAGACCATCGATGAAACCCAAGGTGGAAACACCTGCTGATGCAGAACCGTTTGTTCCTGAAACCAACGCAGAAGAGACACCAAAGCCCAAACCAGCATTTCGTCCTGCAATGAAGCCAGAGGTTGAGGCACCTGCTGACGAGATACAAACTGTTCCTGAAATCACTGCGGAGGAGACACCAAAACCAAAACCAGCGTTTCGTCCTACAATGAAACCAAAGGCTATACCTTTTGCTCCGACTGAAAATCCTGTTTCAGAAACTGTAAATGAACCTGTTGAGGCAAAGGCTATTAGTACTGAAAACGAAGGTAAAGAAGAGGCGGAAGTTGCCAAGCCAAAACCAGCGTTTCGTCCAACGATGAAACCAAAGGCAGCGCCTGTTGTTTCTCCCATTGAAAATCCTGTTTCAGAAACTGTAAATGAACCTGTTGAGGCAAAGGCTATTAGTACTGAAAACGAAGGTAAAGAAGAGGCGGAAGTTGCCAAGCCAAAACCAGCGTTTCGTCCAACGATGAAACCAAAGGCAGCGCCTGTTGTTTCTCCCATTGAAAATCCTGTTTCAGAAGCGACAAATGAAACGGTTGAAGCAAAAGACAATCCTGTAACGGAAGATAATCAGGAGGAAATTCCAAAGCCCAAACCGGCATTCCGTCCTACGATGAAACCGAAACCTAAGTCAGAATAATCAGAATTTAAATGGAAGCAGCAGCTTTTTACAGCTTTTCTATACTGGCCATTATTTCGGCACTTTTTATTTTATTTTCCAAAAACCTTATTTATGGAGCTTTTGCTCTGTTTTTAACATTTTTGGGCGTGGCTGCTTTGTACGTTTTGGCTGGTGCAGATTTTCTCGCAGTAACCCAGATCATGGTTTACGTAGGAGGAATTTTGGTGCTGATGATATTTGGTATTATGCTTACACAAAAAGCCAGTAAAGACACCACTTCAACAACGCCGAACCGGGTGGAGGTTTTGCTATCCAGAGAATTCTGGGGATTTTTGACAGGAACAGGTTTTTTTATTTTTTTAGGTTATATCATTCTTGATTCTCAGTTTAAGATGACCGGAGATATCATCAGCAGTAAATCTACGATCCGGACCATCGGAGTTGAACTGATGACAAGCCACCTTCTTCCGTTTGAAATCGCCGCTATTTTACTTTTGGTTGCACTGATTGGCGCTGCGTACCTGGCATTAAACCGTAATCCTGCACAATGAACACTATTCCGCTCGAACATTATCTTCTGGTTGCGGCCGCTTTGTTTAGCATCGGACTTGCGATCGCCATCACTAAAAGGCATTTCATAGGGATGCTTTTGGGGATCGAATTAATGCTTAATGCTGTAAATATTAATCTGATCGCTTTTAGCAGATATGATCCTGAAAAATTAAGCGGACAGCTATTCGCACTTTTTGTAATCGTGGTAGCAGCAGCAGAGGTAACCATTGCGCTGGCAATTATCATGCGTGTTTACGGTCACTACAAAACCGTTGATCCCGATCAGGTAGATGATTTGAAAAGATAATTAAACTGAAACTGGTCTTCCCAAATCCGTTACAAATCATGCATTGGTTTTTCCTGTTTTTAGCTTTTTTAATTGGTATTTCAAATACGGTTCAGTCCGGCGTAAATGCACAGCTCAGAGAGTCACTAAATAATCCGATTCTTGCAGCTATTACGTCTTTTTCAGTCGGATTAATCATCCTGGTTATTGCCTTTGCCTGTTTTAACCAAAATCCTGTTCCCACCATTAATGATGTTAAACAGATTTCCTGGACAAAATTTACCGGAGGGATATTTGGCGCGTTTTATGTGGTAACCGTTGTTTTTATTGTCCGCCATATTGGTCCTGCCAACCTGATCT
Source organism: Dyadobacter psychrotolerans (assembly GCF_004349265.1). Classification (GTDB taxonomy): domain Bacteria; phylum Bacteroidota; class Bacteroidia; order Cytophagales; family Spirosomataceae; genus Dyadobacter; species Dyadobacter psychrotolerans. Next base: position 230,781 of record NZ_SMFL01000009.1, on the reverse strand, counting down.
GCCTCGTAATAGCCGGTCAAATGATCGCTGCTATGACTATTGACCACTTTGGTTTTCAGGGCTTTGCAGTGCATCAAATCACACTTCCAAGAATCGCTGGTGCTGTGTTACTGGTTGCAGGTGTTTATTTGATTTTGAAGAATTGAGTAGTAGTAATGACCAAAATTAGAACCAGAGCAAAAATGCTTTTCCAATTTGTTTGCTGTCGCAGTATCAGTGCAGCAGGGCCAGATTTAAAATAGTAGGAAATAAAATATCGTCTGATTGTTGAAATAGACTATGACGATGAAATTGTGGAAATAAGATTTATAGGAACACATAGCGAGTATGATACAGTCGATGCTTCAACAGTCTGAATACTTCCATTCACCATCCTTTTTATGAAAAATAGAATAAAATCTGATTGGTTTCTTATTGACAATGAGCAAGAGTATGAAAATGCACTTACCCGATACCAGGAAGTTAAGTACGCTGTTCAGAACTCAAAAGAGCACAAAGAGAAGCTTCTATTAGCTCATCTGATTGCTGAATACGAAGAAAAAACGAGTGAACTACCAGAGGTAGATCCGGTGGAGTTAATCAAAATCAGAATGGAAGATTTTGGTTATAAATCCGTTGACCTTGCCAAAGAATATGGAGATAAGGGTACAATAAGTAAGGTACTAAACTACAAACAGGCGCTTTCTTTAACAATGGTTCGTAAGTTTAGCAAATTCCTCCACATCCCGGCAGATGCCTTAATTACAGAATATGAACTGAAATGAGGCACAATAAGAACATCGTTAATTTGTTTGCCATTGGCTCTGGTTATTATTTTTGAGTCAATATTTAAAATACTCAATCAACCTTCACTTTCCTGCCACCGGAATAACTCCGGTACTCCCCCTGGTACATAGCATCTGCGGCTACTGGCCCGACGGTGAATGTTCCTTTGGAAACAATCCTGATCTGGTAGTAAAAAGTCTTTTCTGTTTTACCGGCAGTTGTGAAAAAATGAATCCGGTCATCACGAATATCCAGGTAATCCGGTACGGACGCCTGTTTGATCCAGGGCATATCACGGGGTTCGGTAATCCGTGGGTTTTCTATTTCAAAACCTGCCGGAAGAATATCTGTAACCACCACATTTTCCACCGATAACCCATTGGTACTCGAAAGTGAAAGTTTGACGACAACCAGATCATTCTGATGTAATGATCCAACCGGTTTTCCATCTCTTGTCAAAAATTCCCGGCGGATTCGCAAACCCTGGTCTTCTTCAACAAAGGCTCCTGTTGCCGACATGCCTTCATTTTGTGCAAACCAGTATAAATTCCCTTTTCCCTGAGCGTTCACGACAACTTTTTGGTTACTGATACCTTTTGATAACTGCAATTCTTTACCACTAAATACCGCCAGATTTTTGCCGTTTGCATTGATATTTGCTGTCACCGTAGAGGCGGAAGTTTGCTTTGCCACTTTTCCCAGCGCCAGCACGGCAAAAGCTGCTTCCTGCGTGTTGAGGTAAGAAGCTGATTGAAGTGCCTTAGACAATTGCCGGGCGAGAGGTGTTATCTGTAACTGGTCCGCATCCGATTCGAGCAAAGTGTTCAGCACTAGAGCGAGATTCCTTAAAGGTGATGAATAGCTGTCATCAAAGACCTGGGAGCCGTTTTCTGTTGTTAAATTCTTTGGTAATAAAGCATTAAAACTTCTCGAATCTCCGGCCAGCTGAAACGCTCCGGCCAGCAAATATCTGGCGTCGATGGTTAACAACTGCGGATTTTGTTTGTAATAATTCATTGAAGCCCGGTTTGGATTTCCGGTTAACGCCAGTACATACAAAGAGTAAATGGCTTCTCTGCGTGCAACTGTTTTTCGAACCTGCGAACCGGATGAAGGCTCACTTCCATAAGCCAGCCCGTTTCCTGTACTAGCCAAAATAACTTCCTTCGTTGCCGCTATGCTCGTTTTTCCGGTTAAATAATCCGTTGCTTTGCTTAGCGTTTTGCCATTCACTTCAAATCCTGCACGACGCGCTTCCTCCAAAAAATGAACTGCATAAGCGGTTGTCCACCAATCTTCCCGGGTGGTTCCCGGCCACATAACCATGCCGCCATTGAAAATTTGCTGTGATTCTATCTTCCGAATCGCCTGTTGTACATTGGTCATCGGGTTAAAATCACTCTCTCCGTTTTTAACCATGTAAACAGGCGCCGCCATTGCTTTTGTCAAATCAGCGAAGTAAAGCTGTGGAAATGCTTTGGATATGGTTTGCTCCAGACAGCCAAACGGATAACCCAGCAAAGCGGCCAGTGCTTTTCCTCCGCCCTGCACCAGTGGCGAACGGGAAAATACGACCTGGCTCCGGCTTGTTGAAGGAATGAAGGAATTAGCAAGATTGATAATTCCCTGCTGTCCGCTGGCAATTAATCCCGACTGGCTGGTTTTTAACAACGGAGAAGCGGGGCGCACCGTTATTTCAGTTTCCTGTGAAAATGTTTCGCCAAAGGCATTAACTTTCACAGTGACTTTCCCTGACCCGATTGTATTTAATGCTTTCAAAGCAAAAACAGCCCGCGTCTCTTTACCGGCCGGGATTGCTATTTTTTGAACAGAAGGAATTACTCCGGCTGCTAATGGACCGCTAAGCTGTAAAGTTACCGTTGCGCTGGCGGCTTTGTTTTCGGTGTTGCTGATGTTAACAGGAAGTATCAGTTCGTCACCCGGACTTAAAAAACGGGGTAAGCCTGAACTGATCACAACCGGATCTGCTACCTTCATATTTTTTGTTGCAGATCCAAAAGCGTTGTCTTTGTAAGCAACAGCCATCACCCGGAGATCTCCGCTAAATTGGGGGATATTAATATTAAAAGTAGCTTCACCATTTCCATTTGTGGTAAGAACTCCGCTCCAGAATGACACCAGTTCGGTACGTCCGTTGCTTAGCGGGTTGACCCTCCGTTCAAGATCATAACCATCACCGCCACTGCTGGATGTTCCGGAAATATTTAATTCAGGAAAAAGCAACGCATACAAATCATGGCTGGTAACTTCCAATGCCCGTTTTTGATAAAAATGACCGTGAATGTCCGGCGTTTTGGTGTTCTTGATTTGCAGAATTCCTTCATCTACAATGGCCAGCGTTACCTGTGTATTCGGCTGTGTTTTAACCCTTATCTGCTGTTTGGTATTCGAACGGGATTTTTCGATCGCTGTAATCGTGACAGGCAGTTTTCGTTTGGTATCTTCTACCAGAACAGGTGCAAAACCATGCGCAACTGTAAGCGGCATATCTGAAGCGTCTAAGGGTCTTATCAGTGTAGCTGTGACGAAAACATTGGGCAAATGTTCTTGTTTAAGATCAATTTTTAATTCTGCTGCTTTCTTTTCAGTTGTTAAAATATGCTGCTCAAGAATGTTGTTTCGTTCGATTGTTACCAGCAGTCTTCCGTCAAATGGTGTTTTGAAAAGTATTTTTGCCGATTCTGATAAGTTGTATTTTGGTTTATCTGTTTCGATCAGGATCCGTCCTTCATTGCTCACTTCAAAGGAAGAATATTGGGTGTAACCTGAGCCATAGGCGTAGAAGTTTGATACGGTGTAATGCTCCGCACCCGGGCGTCTTACACGAACTTCATATTCTCCCGACACCACCGGGACATACCGGAATGTGCCCTTACCTTTGGAAAGGCTTAAAATATTGGAATAAACAATCTTTTCATTTTTGCGGGAGGTATACTGAAGCCGTTCGTTTTTCTTTTCAACCACCGTTTGATATTCCAATCGTACCACTTCAACTTTTGCCGAAGATCCGCCTTGTAAATTCCCTTTGCTGTTTACTCCGATAATATCAACTGCAACGGGAGCATTCACGCCTACGTAGGAAGCCGGAAGTCTGACCCCGTACATAACAGGTTGTGTAAAAACTTCGAACTGATGAAGCCTGTTGACCGGTCTGCCGTTTTCATCAAAAACGGTAACATAAATTTTCCCTTCCAGTACACCAATATCTTTAAGACCCGGGGCTAGGGCGAAACGTTCTGTTGCCTGCCCCTGCGCGTTGGTTGTTCCCTGTCTTCGTTCTCTTTCGAAAGAGGTTACTGCCGGAATGTCGAATGAGAAATCCGGGAAACCGGCTGCAAAAAAGCCTTTTCTTTTAAGCTGCGACTCCATTTCGTAAGTCCGGTCAGCAGCTGGCGGGCCAAAAAGATTAATGGCCGTTGCTGTAAGGACCACCGTTCCGCCAGAAATATAGCTTTTTAGTCCCCCGGATAAGTCTACTTTAATGCGATCCGGAATGAATTCTTCCACACTTACGGGATGTGAAGCAAGCAAAACGTCGTTGCCGTTGTAAACTTCCAACATATATGTCCCTGTAAGTACCGCTGCATCCAGCTGAACATCAGTCTGTACGGCTCCCTGCTCATTGGTACTTTTACGCCAGGTTTTAAATTCCCTTCCGTTTGGTGTTACAAGTCGTAATTTTAGTGGTATCTCTTTTGCAGTCTGCCAGTTTTGCGTTCTTATTACTGTATTAAAAAACATGGTTTCACCGGGACGATAGATATCACGCTGGCCATAAACGAAAGCCTGTAAACCGGAAATGTTATCTCTCTGACCTTCCACTTCAAACCGGGATGTTGCCACGCGTGTATCGTCCAGCAACAGATAATTGAAATCGTCCTTATTGCCGGCAGTAATCATGGCAATTTTAAAACCCGGCGCCTTTTCGTTCAGTTTATCAGCATGCCCAATTCCTTTTGAATCTGTATTAAATGTATGTACGGACTGATTATTGGAACTAACCAGCGTTATTTCCAGATTAGCCAGCGGTTCATTCGTTTTAATGGAATTGGCAAAGACCCAGATCTCATCTTTTCCCTGTTTGGCAATCAATCCAATATCCGAAATCGAAACGAGCTTGGTGGCACTCATGTAAGCTTCATCTTTGGAACTCACCGAAACAAGATAGATTCCTTTGCGCTGGTTGTCATCCGGTAAGGCGATGTTAAGTGCGGAAATTCCTTTGGCACGGGGCAGATTTTCAGTTTCAACCGTTTTATCAACAACTATATCACTGAAATTACTTTCCGTATCATCGCCATATTGAAAAGCACCGCTCGGCTTCCATTCATCACCTGCATAAGCATAGTCTTCCCAGCGATTGTTGCGAACGTAGGTGAGTATATTATTGGCATAAAGCTTCGCAATTTTGACCTGTACCTTCGGGACATTGACGATCTGCACGCCCATATTTCGCGAGCCTTTGGGCGTCATATACAATGCCTTTTTATTGGCAAAAGAAATTCCGGCGGGCATTTTACCAAAAAACAGATCGCGTGAAGTTTCTTCTCCAAGCGCAGGTCCGAGAATTCCTTTTAAAGATTGATTTATCAAAAGTGCATACGTATCCGTTTCATTAAAATCTCCGCGAATCACAAATCCATTTTCAGTAATTTCAGTTTTTTGAGTTAATACAGGATTTATGCTGAAACCGCTTTCGATACTTTCAGGATTCAGTTCCTGTGTGGTAAGGATCCGGGCGAAGGCCGTATTGTTTTCAAATCCTGTTTTAATATCTACTATTTCAAGATGCAGGGGAGAAGGTAAACTGGTGCTGGAAGAAATGTCGTTCTGGGTAACGTACGATGTGTTTTGCGCCTTGATACCCTTTGCCAATTGTATGGTAACGGGCGTTGGGTTATGATCAGCTTTCCCGATATTGGCTAATGACAGCGTTAAAGACTTTTCATCTGTTGTTGGCAGGATTTTATAGTCAGCAGATTTGCCGACAAGCACAATTTTAAGTCTTTCAGCAACATTTTGGCTGTTTACAGGATAATTGAAAATCAGTTTCAGTCGTGCTTCCTGTCTGCCTGTTTCTTTGGATAGGGTCCACCAGCTCTCTGTTTCAATGAGGTTTAGATATGGGGTGTGAAATTGAATTGGTTCTTTGGAAACACTAAATTTTTTTTCCTTACCCATATTTTTTAAAAGCTCGGAAGATAATTCAGCCTTGTAAGCAGTAGCCGGTGTAAAACCTGCCATCGGCGAAAAAACAACTTCATTTGGTGCAGTCCATTTGAACTTCCCTTTTACCGCAGGCTCAAATGTTAGATATCGGGTAGAATCCCAGCTGTCGAGCTGACTTTTGGTAACAAGGTCTTTGTTAAAAGTAAAAATCAGGTTTTGCGACTGACTAATTTCCTCCTGGAAATTCGTACCTGCAATTTTGATCTCACTGAAGGTTGAGCAGTTTTGAAAAAAACATACAACCATTGTAAGCAGAAGAAGTAACCCGACGGTATTTTTTTTCATCGTGAAGGAGAATTTGAGCTGAGTGTAAATAGTGTGGCAGCCTGATTTGTAAAAATACGGAGTGTAAACATAATTATTTTCCTTCTTGCCAAAATTCTTTATTCCTTAAAAATAACCATTTCTAAATCGGTTTGACCATTCATAACAATTGCGATTTGACTACCAGGCATAACATAGTACCTTTGAATCAACAATAACGATAAAACAGCAAATAGCCATGAACAACAATAGATTATTCCGCAATACAGACAGCAAAGTAATTGGAGGTGTGGCCTCCGGATTTGCAGATTATTTTCAAACAGACGTAACCATCATCCGGGTACTTTTGGTACTGGCCTTTTTTATTCCAAAACCTTTCCCAATCGTATTGATTTACATTATTTTCTGGATTGTTATGCCAGCAAATAACACGCAGCACAAAAGACTTGAACAGGGGCATTCCGTCTCCTGACATCTCAGGTTAGACCTGGCGAGACCCAAATCATTAATCAGAACTTACTGGTAGTTGCAAACCGTCGGATAAAACGAAATCCGGCGGTTTGTTGTTTTGTGGATAATTACTAATTTTACAAATGGTATGCAGGCATACTAATTTGCATTGTTTTGCAACCGACCTCGGAATTCTGTTCATGCGGTTACCTGTAAGTTGTAAGACATTTCCTGAAATATAACTGAACTAAAACCAACCTTATATATGAACGCATACATTGTTGCCGGATACCGTAGTGCTGTTGGAAAAGCGACACGGGGAGGTTTCCGGTTTACCCGTCCTGATAACCTGGGAGCAGAAGTAATTAAATATCTTTTAGAAAAAGTGCCGAATCTGGATCCAGTCCGTGTTGATGATGTGATTGTAGGTAATGCAGTACCAGAAGCCGAGCAAGGCATGCAGATGGGGCGCTATGTTGCGTTGCTGGCGTTGCCAAAAAATGTGTCAGGAATTACAATTAACCGCTATTGCGGATCCGGAGTAGAAGCCATTGCGATGGCAGCTGCAAAAATTCATTCGGGTATGGCGGAGTGTATCATCGCCGGAGGAACAGAATCGATGTCGATGGTTCCGACAATGGGGTGGAAAACAGCACTTAATTATGATATCGCGCATAGCAATCCCGATTATTATCTGAGCATGGGTCTGACGGCTGAGCAGGTTGCAAAAGATTTTAATATCAGCCGCGAAAAACAGGATGAATTTGCATTCCGTTCTCATCAAAAAGCTTTGAATGCGCAGAAGGAAGGATATTTTGCTGATGGAATCGTGCCGATTAAAGTAACCGAAACCTATTTCGATGCAGCATCAGGCAAGAAAAAAACAAAAGAAACGACCATAACACAGGATGAGGGGCCACGGGCAGATACTTCGTTTGAAGCCTTAACAAAATTGAAGCCGGTTTTTGCGGCAGCTGGATCTGTTACAGCCGGTAACTCATCTCAAACTTCTGATGGAGCTGCTTTTGTGATGGTTATGTCTGAAAAAATGGTAAACGAGCTTGGCCTTAAGCCAATAGCCAGAATGCTTTCCTACGCTACCGCTGGTGTTGATCCGCGCATCATGGGAATTGGTCCGGTTGCAGCTATTCCGATTGCTTTGAAACAAGCCGGATTGAAGTTGGCAGATATAGAACAAATTGAATTAAATGAAGCTTTTGCTGCCCAGGCGCTGGCTGTAATCCAGGAATTGGATATCAATCCGGATATTGTGAATCCTAACGGCGGAGCAATTGCTCTGGGACATGCTCTGGGTTCAACCGGGGCGCGTCTGTCTGTACAGATTTTTAATGAAATGCAAAGGCGAAATCAAAAATATGGAATGGTAACAGCCTGTGTTGGAGGTGGACAGGGAGTTGCAGGGATATACGAAAGACTAAATTAGGCCGTTTGATAACTGCAATACTATTTTGAGAGTCTCCCCGGAAGATATAGCAGTCTTCCGGGGAGATTCTTTATTTTTGCCCTTCAAACATTGTATTCTATTATGGATGTATCCATTATTATTATAAATTTTCGCACACCACAGCTTATTATTGATTGTTTAAAATCTATTTATACACACACATTTGATGTAAAATTTGAAATAATTATTGTTGACAACGATCCTGAAAACGGGGGAGGGGATCTGGTTAGAGCCATCTATCCGGAGGTTAATTGGATTGACATGGATTACAATGCCGGCTTTGGAAGAGCAAACAACCGGGGAATGTCCGTAGCCAACGGAAAATACTTTCTGCTTCTGAATGCCGATACACTTCTAACAGATAATGTCATCAAACGCTGTTACGAAAGACTTGAAAATAGACAGGATATAATAGCCTGTGGTGCTTTGCAACATTATGAAGATGGCTCGCCCATGCCATTTTACAAAAGCTTCAACGATTTCCGGAGAACATTTTTTATTCTGCCTCCCGGGGGTGTTGTGGATAAGATCATGCACAGGTTATTTCCCGAACCGTCCCACTCCGATCCGGATCAGTATGACTGGCTGGTTGGGGCTTTCGTTTTTGTCAGGAGAGAGGGATTTGAACAGACAAAGGGTTTTAGTGAAGACTTTTTTATGTACGGAGAAGATGTGGAATGGTCGTGGAGACTTGGGTTACTGGGTAAGCTCTGCATTTTTGAAGATTGCACATTCATACATCTTGAAAATAAAAATCCTTTTCGCAGAACCAATATTTCCTGGATTAACCGGTTTAGTACACAAATGCAGGTTTCAAATTTTCTGTGGATCCGTAAGCAATATGGCGTATTTTCCTATCTGATACTTGTTTTTCATTATCTTCTGATGATTCCGGTTGTGTATATCTGGAAAATGGTATTGAATTTGAAAAACTCCGGTAACCCGTTTTCGGAGCTAAGAACCCAACAAATTTATTACAGAAAAACGAAGGTCTTGTTAAAATACTTTTTCAGGACTTTATTTTTGAAAAAGGAACTATACAAAATTACGCCTGATGAAAATATCGATTTGCTAACTTCATCACATTCATAAGTTTAAATTCAAATATGAAAAAAGATAAACAGCGCATCCTTTTTTTTACACCTTTTGCAACCCGTACCGGTTCGGAAATGATGCTTCTGTACATTTTACAGCAAATAGACCGCAGTCGCTTTGATGTAGGAATCGTGAGTTTTGCAAATGGTGAATTGCTTAAAGAATTTCCTTCGGATATACCCGTTTTTATAGCACCGCGAAAATATAATCTCACGCAAAAGATTATGTTTCACCTGGGAAACAACCCGACGTTGAATTATCTCAGGAAAGTTGCAAAGGAATTTAAGGCTGATTTTTGGTATATTAATACAACAGTATTACCGGAAGTTTTCACGGTTGCCAGAGAATTTCCTGTAAAAATTATTACGCACTTTCATGAATTACCTCTGACGTATGCTTATCTGAGCCGGAACGATATGGAAAATATCATCACACGTTCCGATTTGCTGATAGGTTGCTCTCAGGTTACCTGTAAAGCCATTGAACAGGCGGGAGGCAATAATGTTGCGCTTTTATACGAATTTATAGATACTGGAAAAGTGGTACCTCAACCTGATAGAACAGCCCAGCTGAGGGCTGAACTTGGTATCCCTCAGAATGACTATATTTGGGTATTATCAGGAATGACGTCTGAAAGGAAAGGGTTTGATTTGTTGCCTGATATAGCAGAGGAGTTAGACGATGCGCAGGTACATTTGATTTGGGTGGGAAACATAATAGACGACGGGCTTGTTTATTATATTCAGCGCAGATGTTCCAACAATAAAAGCAAAACGAGAATTCATCTGGTCGGAAAACAAAAGGAGGACTACTACAATTATCTTGACATGGGTAATGGCTTTTTACTCACTTCGAGGCAGGATCCATTTCCTCTGGTAATGATTGAAGCCGCGCTATTGTCGAAACCCATCGTATCTTTTCCTTCCGGCGGAGCTTCTGAGTTTATACAGGAGGGAATGGGATTTATAACCGAAGATATTAGTGTGAAACAGATGGTTCAGGGAATGCGTAAAGTTATGAGTGGAGAGATTGTGACAGTACCTGAAAAAAGTAAAAATCGTGCTGCCGCATTCAATGTTAAAAATGGGTATGAGCAATGGATCGAAATCATTGATAAAATGTAATGGCATGTTAAATATGACTACAATTTTAAAGTTTTTGAAAAACAACAGCATAGCCATTCTGGTTACTCTCTTATTTATCTCAAAAAGCCTGATCACTTATTCGCAGAGCACATCCGAACCGGACAGGCAGCGATATCTGGCATTAATGTGCCTGAACCTGACCGCAGATAAAGGCCCGGAAATTGAGTTGATTAAAATGGCCAAACAAGCTGGTCTTAATTCCGTGTATCTAACCATTCCGTGGGATAAAATATACATTAATTCACCGACAGAAACACCAAGCTGGGCAAGATTTGATGAGCAGATCAAAATGGCAACCAGCCTGGGAATGAAAGTGGCATTACGTATTCATCTTGGGAGGCATACCACGAGAGTCAAAAATTTTTGGGATACTTCTCAGAATCAGGTTAATCATGCCGGACAACCTTTGCTGGCAGGATATCTGGATACTTTTTATGGATTTGACAATCAAACTCTTGTAAATCTTGGAGCAGCATTTGTAAAAGAAGCGACAACAAGATATAAGTATCTACAGACAGAGAAAAATTTATTATTTATTTCTGTCACCAATACATCAACACAGGAAGGCGAATATTCGCATACAATTATTGAAAACGGGAAAGATGAAATCTCGGTTTATGATTTTTCTGCCAGCATGACAAAAGGTTTTCAGCTTTGGCTAAAACCACATTATACAAAAATAGAACGGCTTAATTTCTTATGGGGAACGCATTTCAAATCATTTGACGAAGTTTTGCTTCCTAATAGCAGGTGGGACTTTACGCAATCGTTTAAGCAGCGTTTTGGTAAAGATCTTTACATATACCGGCATACGGTTTTTAAACAATATTTAAACCAAATGATCGCCACCGTAAAATCGGTCGATCCCTCAATTAAATTTGTGGCAGATTACGGGTCCGTATATGATGGCGTTTCAGCAATCAGAGGAACATCCGGATATAAGAGTCTTGGCGAGAAAGCGGATGGTATAAAAGTTAATGATGACCTGCTTGCACATGACCACAGATGGGCTGTGGATGTCATAAAAAGTGATGCACCTGCAAATTTTATCTTTTCAAACGAGGTTTTTCTGCTCGCAGAAGCGGATGACGCCACCCACCTTAAACAGATTAATGAAAATTTCGCTCATGGGACAAATATAATTCCGATAGTCATATCTACCGAAGCTTCTATGCGTCGTGCTACTTCCTTTTTGCAGCAGGCTGCTGCAAATTGGTTGAGTAAGCCTATTACACCTATTGAATACAAGGATGAAGTAACGTACCGGCTTTCCGCGGCTGTTGAAAAAGGAGGGGCATCCAACATTATTTTTAATGATTGGTACAAAAAAGCGTATGCAGATCCCTCCAATCCCAAGCCTGTAAAAGTGAAACTTGAAGAAGACCTGCTTTCTGCTGCCTATTGGAACGACGCCTCTAACTACTCGCCCTATGTGTTCAAGCCAATTCCAATGCAGATCATTCCGGTAAACAGAGATTTTAATTATAAACTTCCGGCAGACACGTTTTCGGATGTTGACGGAACGATTGTGAGGATGGACCCTTCATTGCTTCCTTCCTGGCTGAGATTTGAAGGCGGGCAGCTGAAAGGCAGGCCTACTGTTTTGGGTGACTATCGTATTTTGGTTACCGGTGTGGATGATGAGGGTGGCAAAAGCGAGGCATATTTTACGATACGCGTAGATACAAGAGAAAATGCAAATAAGCCACCTCTTGTCAATACCAACTTTACAAATCAAACCATTGCGATAAACAAGGCTTTTAGCTTTACTATTCCAAAGGACGCATTTTTGGATGCGGACGGTTCGGTAACAAAGGTGGAAATAATCGAGCTGCCATCCTGGTTAACATACAATAATGGAACTCTGAGCGGAACTCCGGTTGCTTTGGGAGAATACCGTGTCAGCTTAAAAGCCTATGACGATCTTAATGCTTTTGTTGAAACGTATTTTAGTTTAAAAGTAGTTGAGCCCCAGTTTCTTAATAGTCCACCTTATGCCAATGGTGCACTGCCGGTAAAATATACCGCACTGAATCATCCATTCTCTTATATTTTACCGGGCGATATTTTTGGCGATAGTGATGGCTACATCTCATCGATCAGTATCCAAAACCGTCCTTCGTGGCTGACTTTGTCTTTAAATGAGCTTTCCGGAACGCCCACTCAGGAAGGTGAATTCAGGATGATTGTAAGAGCTTATGATAACTTTGGTGCTTATGTTGAAATCCCTTTTATCATCAACGTAGAAATTCCAAAGCTGCGATTCGAGCTGGTTCGGGGAGGAAGTGCTGTAAATCAGGAAATTATAAGACCATTACAGCAGGATGATGTACTGGCTTCCAGTGCAATGCCGCCTTTACTTAATATCTTTGCCTATGGTAACTTTGATTACGACCAGGTTATTTTTAATCTGAAAGGGCCTGTTAATATCAGCAGTAAAACATCACGTTTTCCTTATGCACTTTATGAAAATGAAGGTGGTTTTGTGCCGTTTGTGGGGCGATATACATTAACAGTTACGGCAACTGAAAAAGATGCTTCGATTGTGTCGAATTCAATGGAATTTAGTATTTCTTACGGTGACTCAATCAATATCACCAGGGATATGGAGGAATGGCGGTTTTATCCAAATCCGGTCGAATCTGTTTTTAATATCAAACTGCCAAATGACTTGTCGGGAACAGAAATATCATATTATCTGATCACGGCATCCGGAAAAAAAATGCAGATCCCGTCCGTTTACATTGGTAATACCGATCACCTTGCCAATCTGGATCTGACATCCCTGGGAATTCCATCCGGGATTTATCTTGTCCGTCTTGAGAGCAACGGAAAACTTCTTAAACAATTCAGAATCTTCAAAAAGTAGTTTAGCTCGCAGGAACGCCAGGTATCTGCAAAAAAATCTTTCGACAGTATGCTTGCATAATAATTTAGTGATATATTTGCGTTTCAATTATTAGTATGCTTGCATACTAATAATTGAAACCTCAGATCATTCAAAATTTCCTAACCATGGCCATTGCAGAAGATAAAAAAACGTCGATTAAAGGAGGTGAATTTTTAATCAAGGAAACACCTGCATCACAAATTTTTATTCCTGAAGAGTTTAATGAAGAGCAAAGGATGATCGCAGAGACCTGTCGTGATTTCTTAAAAGCCGAGGTGTGGCAAAGACTGGACGAAATTGATCAGGCAAAAAGTCCGGATTTGATATCATCTCTGATGGATAAGGCGGGTGAGCTAGGGCTTTTAGGAACGGTGGTTCCCGAGCAGTATGGTGGTTTTGGAATGGACTTTAATACTTCCATGCTTGTTGCGGAAGCCACAGGAGCCGGAAATTCCTTTTCAGTAGCGCTGTCTGCACATACCGGAATCGGAACCTTGCCAATTCTCTATTATGGAAACGAAGAGCAAAAACAAAAATACTTGCCTAAACTGGCTTCCGGTGAATGGAAAGCGGCATATTGCCTGACCGAACCGGATTCCGGGTCCGATGCCAATTCAGGCAAAACAAAAGCCATACTGACACCGGATGGAAAGCATTATGTGGTTAACGGCCAGAAGATGTGGATCACCAACGGCGGTTTTGCGGATGTTTTTATTGTTTTTGCAAAAATTGATGAAAACGGGCAAACAGATAAAAACCTGACAGCATTTATCATCGAAAAGTCATTTGGTGGATTAACGATGAATGAACCCGAGCATAAGATGGGCATAAAGGGTTCTGATACGCGTCAGATCTTTTTTAATGATTGTTTGGTACCGGTGGAAAATATGCTCTCTGCACGGGAGAATGGCTTTAAGATTGCCGTAAATATTCTCAACATTGGCAGGATTAAACTTGCAGCAGCTGCATTGGGCGGATCAAAAAGAGTGACCATGCAGGCAATCAATTATGCCAATGAAAGGAAACAATTTGGTACTTCCATTTCGAATTTTGGTGCAATAAAATTTAAGTTGGCCGAAATGGCTGTGGCTATGTTCACCACCGAATCTGCCGCTTATCGTGTCGGGCAAAGTATTGATGACCTTACTGCTTCTTTCCTGGAAAAAGGAATGCCGGAAGCAGAAGCGAAACTGAAGGCTCTGGAAGAACTGGCGATTGAATGCGCCATTATGAAAGTGCACGCTTCCGAGGTACTTGATTATGTCGTGGACGAAGGGGTTCAGATTTATGGTGGAATGGGCTTCTCTGCCGACGCGCCTATGGACCGTGCTTATCGTGACAGCCGGATCAACCGGATTTTCGAAGGTACAAATGAGATCAACAGGCTGCTTGTGGTGGATATGCTTTTAAAGCGTACCATGAAAGGCCAGTTGGATCTGATGGGGCCCGCTATGGCTGTCGGTAAAGAAATTATGTCTATCCCCGATTTCAATACAGAAGATGACGACGAATTGTTCGCAGCGGAAAAAAAGGTAATCAAAAATCTGAAAAAAGCAGTTTTGATGATTGCCGGTGCAGCCGTTCAGAAATTCATGATGAAGCTTTCCGACGAGCAGGAAATTATTATGAATATCGCCGACATGGTAATCGAAACCTATGTTGCTGAATCAGTGATTCTTCGTGTAGAGAAACGAATCGGTCTGTTGGGTGAGGAAGCAAACACGCTTCAAAGAGACATGGCAGTAATTTACCTGAACAAAGCCGTGGAAAAAGCCGGTAACGCAGGGCGTTCGGCAATTACAAGCTTTGCCGAAGGAGATGAATTGAGAGTGATGCTGATGGGATTAAAACGATTCACCAAAATTGAACCTGTAAATCTGAAAGATGCGCGGCGAAGGATTGCTGATGAGCTGATTAAGAAAAATGATTATGCATTTTGAAACGATAAAAATTCCGGATGCATAATCCGCACAACTAGAAACCAATGTTAATCAGGAAAGCCGGAGCTGTCTCAGTTTCGGCTTTTTCTTTGGAAACCATTTGCCGGCAGATGGAGGTAAGCCAGACGATAATCCAATAACAATCATTAACTTCAACCGGCATGGCGAAATCCTGAACTTTAACGATATTTGCACGGTTTCCCTAGAACAAATATTCAAAAATAAACGCGTTGGATTCTCTAATAGCTACTGAAAAACCACCTTTCATGACACTTAAAAAAGTGGATCTGCGTAACACGGGGCAGTTTCCTGCGTTGCTTCTTGATTATCTGGACCAGAAACCGGGCCTTGCCGAATTTTACAGTAATTATCCGGCGATTGAAAACGCGGCGGAAGTGATCAGGCAAAAAGCAGGTTTTGATTCTGGAAAACGCAAAACCCTGGTTGAGGTTTTAGAGAAACAATACCACGGAAGTCCTTTCAAGCCCGATTTCTCTGTTTTGCTTGATTCAAAAACATTTACTGTGACAACAGGGCACCAGCTTAATATTTTCACTGGCCCGCTGTATATAATTTACAAAATCGTTACGACGATTAAACTGGCGCAGGAATTGAAAAAAGCATATCCTGAGAACAACTTCGTTCCTGTTTACTGGATGGCAACAGAAGATCACGATTTTGAGGAAATTGCTTCTTTTCATCTTTTCGGGCAGACGCATAAATGGGAAGGCGAGCATAGAGGAGCGGTAGGACGGCTGGATCCAAAAGAACTGGAAAGTATATTAAAACATCTTCCGGTTAAACCCCTGCTATTTGCCAAAGCATATCTTGAAAACAGGACATTGGCTGACGCGGTACGATGTTATATGCACGAATTGTTCGGGCAGGATGGTCTGGTTTGCTTAGATGCCGATCATCCCGATTTAAAGCGTCATTTTCTTCCGGTAATTCAGGAAGAACTGACAACTTCAACATCAGAAAAACTTGTTGCTGAAACCACTTCGAAACTTGCTGCACTTGGGTACCATACTCCTCTCACTGCCAGAGAAATAAACCTTTTTTATCTTCAGGGCAATTTAAGAGAACGTATTGTTCGTGAAGGGGATCGCTTCAATGTTTTAAATACGGGCTTGTCTTTTTCAGAAGAAGAAATCCTGGCTCTGACCGAAGAACACCCTGAATATTTTAGCCCCAATGTTGTACTTCGTCCTTTGTATGAAGAGATCATTTTACCTAATCTCGCGTACATTGGAGGGCCATCGGAGGTACCTTACTGGATGCAGTTAAAAGGCGTATTTGATCACTATCAGGTTCCTTTTCCAATGCTTGTTCCCCGTAACTTTGCTTTATATATCAATGATGCGCAAAGAAAAAAAGCAGAAAAACTGAGAATCAATTATGATGATCTGTTTTTGGATCAGGTCGCGCTGCGCCGCGTTTTCGTTGAGAAAAATACAGAAAAGGTTCTTTCTCTGGATGAGCAAAAATCGGCTTTTGAGCAGGTATTTAGTGGGATTCTGGAAAAAGCTGTTGCTGTTGATAAAACGATGGAAGGCGCTGTGAAAGCGGAACAGGCAAGATTAATAAATTCTCTGGAGAACCTTGAAAAGCGTATCAGGAGAGCTGAAGAAAGAAATCATGAGTCGGAAATTGATCAGCTTCTTAATCTCCAAAATAAATTGTTCCCGAACGGAACCGCCCAGGAACGTTATGATAATTTGCTTAGCTTTTATGTAAATGACTCCTCTTTTATCAGGAAGTTCTTCGATGCTTTTGATCCGCTGGATTTCAAATACAACATCCTGATCGACGACAACAGGGATTAACTGTTAGTCTTTTATTTTAACATCGCCAAATTTAGAGACAATTGTAATTTTTGTTCCGGAACCGGTACCGATTTTACCCTGATACTGCCTGACTTTATCTGTCCTTTCCTCTTTTGAAGGTTGCTGACTGAAGTTTACGTTTGTAGACGGATAGCTAAAATTTCCGTAGGTGACAGTCACGTTAAAACGATTTGCATCTGCCGGAAGCACCACAGATGAGTAAGCCGCCTGTATATCTACATTTTCTGTTGAATTTGTCAGTACACCGATTTTAAAGTTGTCGGAGTAATTGAGTTTTATCTTTCCTACACCTCGTATCGTCCCAATTTTTACGCCTGAATAATCGATATCGGCGTTTAAATCGGTTACATCCCCAATACTCAGCTCCCCAAACTTATTGTTAAGAAGCAGCTTGGTAACCTGTTCCAGTGTGATGTTTGAATAATGGCTTTCGAGTTTTCCGCCGTCCATTTTTCCAATTTTCGCTGTGCCGTAACGCACGTCTATGTTATTATCCGGATTCTTGAGAGAAACTGCTGAAAAATTACCATTTTTTGTGTTGATTGTCAGCGGTGCCTGGAAGGTAGGGATGTCTGTGTTTCCAAATTTATTTTTAACAAACAATGCATTCTCTTTTGGCATAAATACCGTGTAATCGATCTGGATGAAGTTTTTTTCTCCTCTTCTGTTATTCCAACTGTTTGAACTCAGCTGATTTTTACTGATAACGGTAGTCAGGTTGATCCGGTTTTTCTCTCTTTTTTCGTCGATGGCAACCGCGCTTAAGTACTCCGCAGCACGCCCGTCTGTTGGAGCATTTGCCGTAATTACGATTTCTACTTTAATTTCTTTTTTAGCCCAAAGATTGATTTTTACCTGACCAAACTGATTATCAACCAATAGCATGTCCTGATCTTTTACATCAAAAACCTTGACAATATTTCTGCGTTTTTCGACCAGGCTGTTCTGATCAGGATCTGCTGCCAGTACTGCCTGAGGCAGCACCGCAACGACACTATATAACAGGTGAATTATTATTTTCTTTATCGTAGCCATTTTTGACTTGATTAATACGCTGTAAAATTTTGATTTGCTGGTTGAGCAAGTCAACCTGCCATTGCAGATTCTGAACCATTGCCTGCAATAATGCCTCCTGATTGGGTGCATTGGATAAATTGGAACGAAGGTTTCCATAGCTGTTTTCCAGACTTTTCAGGTCGGCTGAAAAATCTTTATAGAGCTCCGGATTGTGGCGTGTCAGCTTGATGATTTCATCCCGCTTCTCATCAATGGCAAGGCTATACTGGTTGAATTCCCGGGCATAGGAAGGTACTTTGAGGGCAACGGCAGGATCCCGTGTGACACCATATTCTTTATTGATGTACACCAGAAATCCAATTCCCAGGGCAAGGATTATACCTGCTGCAATACGCCAGTCGAAAAAGGCGTGACTGTTCCAGGATTTTAAAATTTTACCGTTTTTTTTTGGTTCCGCTGGCTGTACATTGCCTGGAATCTTACTTTCTATGAGGTCCCACAAACCATCCTGAGGCAAGAAGCTGTCAAATCCGTCTCTGTTATCCCGCACAAACCGCTCCAGACGATCTTTTTTATCAGAATTCTTTTTCATTTGTAACTTACTGGTAAGGTGTAAAATTTTTGTCTCAAATGTTTTTATTTAAAATGTTATCTGAACTCCAATCCTGCCTGCAAACTTCCTGCCAATGACGCCATCTTGTCAAACGGCCATCATTTCTACCAATTTACGTTTTGCCCTCATGTACTGTGTACGCGAGGTAGACTCACTGATTCCCAGCACTTCACCAATTTCTTCGTGATCATAACCTTCAAATAAATAAAGGCTTAAAACCACGCGATACCCATCCGGCAACTTTAATACAGCATTACGCACACGCTCCACTTCCAGCGTGGTGTCATCTTCATTCCAGCCTGACATTTCCTCTGATGGTACGCCGGATCCGTCCAGAGATTCCTGCCATTGATCAATTTCAACCCATTGTACTTTTCTGCTTCTGACCTGGTTGATAGCCTTATTAACCACAATTTGTTTTAACCATGCACCAAACGTCGACTGGTTCCGAAACTGATGCAGATTGGAAAATGCATCCACAAAAGCTTCCTGCAAAGCGTCCTCTGCTTCACCATTGTGGTTGATGATCCGCATGCAAATGTTGAACATGGCTTTCGAGTAACTTTTGTATAACTCATACTGAGCCTTACGCTCGCCGAGTTTACAGCGTTCCACCAGTTCGACATGCCGGTCGATGTACAAATTTGTTTTCAAGCAGAAGGTTTAGTTTTTGAACGTTCTGGTACAAAGACATATATCCAGACTAAGATGTTGCATGATATTAAAAATATTTGATAAAAAGCGGTACGCGAACAAAGCCCGGGCTTGAATTGTTCTTTGTATGCGTCATTCGTATCTTTGGGATATTTAATCAAGTTGCATGGCCAACGATAAAAGCCGAAAGCGGGCAGCTGATTGCCGAAAGCCAAAAAATCCATGAAAACCTTTAACATACCTGAGTTTTACAGAAGCCGGATTATTACGCCAATTAAGGAGACACGGCGTAAAAAAGATAAACTGAAACGGGATTTCAGTCCGACTGTACTGGACTTCGGGCCGGTGCAATTTCTTATTGCGCGGCATTTTGGGTTTTGTTATGGTGTTGAAAATGCCATTGACATTGCGTATCGGGCAATTTCAGAAAATCCGGACAAGCGGATTTTTTTACTAAGCGAAATGATTCACAATCCTGATGTGAATCGCGACCTTACAGACCGGGGCGTAAAGTTTTTGATGGATACAAAGGGAAAGCAGCTTATTCCCTGGGAAGAGCTTACACCGGAAGATATCGTTATCGTGCCTGCCTTTGGAACAACAATTGAAAACCAGAAAAAACTATCCGAGCTTGGTATCGATTCTTACGTTTACGATACTACATGCCCTTTTGTGGAAAAGGTCTGGAATCGTGCTGCACAGATCGGAGAGAAAGATTATACTATTGTTGTTCACGGAAAACCTTTTCATGAAGAAACAAGGGCAACTTTTTCACATAGCAAAGAAAATGCGCCCACTGTTGTTGTTGAGGACATAAGACAGGCCGAAACACTTGCCAGGTTTATCACAGGAGAATTGCCGGCACTCCGGTTTTTTGAAGAATTTGCCGGTCAGTTTTCAGAAGGTTTTAATCCGGAAAAAGATTTGCAGCGAATTGGTGTGGTGAATCAAACAACTATGCTTGCTTCTGATACACAAGGAATTGCAGATTATTTAAAAAATGTAATGATCAGGCATTACAGTCTCCGGTCCGAACAGGTAGAAGCGCATTTTGCCAATACACGTGATACACTTTGTTATGCTACCAACGACAACCAGGACGCCACTTACGCCTTGCTGACACACCATGCGGATCTGGTAATTGTTGGAGGCGGATACAACAGTTCCAATACTTCCCATCTTGTCGAACTTTGTGAAGGAAAATTTCCTACCTATTTCATTGAGTCAGTAAATAAAATTCTTGATAGGCAAATAATCAAACATTTCGACTTACACGCGAAAGAGGAAATCGTTACGGAGAACTATTTGCCGGAAGGGTCGCCGGTACGGATTATGTTAACCTGCGGAGCTTCCTGTCCGGATGCTGTTGTGGAAGCAATACTGCTTCGCTTACTTTCGTTTTTTGAAGGAACAAGGCCGGTTGA
This sequence comes from Dyadobacter psychrotolerans, assembly GCF_004349265.1. Taxonomy (GTDB): domain Bacteria; phylum Bacteroidota; class Bacteroidia; order Cytophagales; family Spirosomataceae; genus Dyadobacter; species Dyadobacter psychrotolerans. The sequence continues at coordinate 209,962 of NZ_SMFL01000009.1, read as the reverse complement.
TGAAGTAATGGCGGATCTTGGAGAATTGAGTTGATTTTTTTCCAATTGAGGGTTGTTCTTTTTAAAATCAATTCGTTTCTGACATTAGACTTACATTAGGATTATCATCCATCTTGCAAATAACTATTTGTAAAGAATTACCTTTGCAGTTGAAAATAGTAGCTTTGCTGACAATCTGGCACATATCGTTGGCCCGGCGTAATATTTTTTAAGAAAAAGGAACGATTAAAAATATACAGATACAATCATGTTTAAAATATTTTCGAAGCTATTCGGCACCAAAGCGGAACGGGATTTAAAGGAGTTGACGCCCTATGTCGGGATGATCAATGCTGAATATGCCTTGCTGGCTTCTTTAACCAACGACCAGCTTCGTGCGGAATCAGAAGGCCTTAAATCGCGCATTGCTTCCGAGCTGAAATCCATAGATGAACAAATTGCAGCTTTACGTCAGCAGGCGGCCGATGAGCCCAATGTGGATAGCAAAGAAGCTATTTTTAAGAAAATAGATGCATTAGAGCTGGATCGCAATAAAGAACTGGAAAGGGTTTTGCTTGAAATTCTTCCAAAAGCATTTGCGATTGTAAAGGATACAGCCCGTCGTTTTAAAGACAATGAAACCATTGAAGTAACAGCATCTTATTTTGACCGCGAGATCGCTGCTAAAAAATCACATATTAAAATTCAGGGTGACAAAGCAATTTGGAATACCACCTGGGATGTAATTGGTCAGCCTATCAAATGGGCGATGCTTCATTATGACGTACAGCTGATAGGTGGGGTGGTTTTGCATCAGGGAAAAATTTCGGAGATGGCAACGGGTGAAGGAAAAACGCTGGTTGCAACTTTACCTGCTTTCCTAAATGCACTTGCGGGACAGGGCGTACACATCGTAACGGTGAATGATTACCTTGCGAAACGTGATGCTGAGTGGAACGCACCATTGTTTGAGTTCCACGGAATGAGTGTTGATTGTATTGATCGTCATCAGCCTAACACGACCGAACGCCGTAACGCATACAAGGCAGATCTTACCTACGGAACAAATAACGAATTTGGTTTTGATTATCTGCGTGACAATATGTCACGTACGCCGGAAGAGCTTGTTCAGCGGAAACACCATTATGCAATGGTCGATGAGGTTGACTCCGTTTTGATTGATGATGCACGTACACCATTGATTATCAGCGGTCCGGTACCTCGCGGTGATGAACAGGAATATCTGGAACTGAAACCTCGTGTATCAAGAATCGTAGAAGCTCAGAAAAAGCTGGCTATGGATCTTTTGAACGAAGCAAAGAAAAAAATTGCAGCAGGTGATAAAAAGGATGGTGCTCTTGCATTGTTCCGCGCGCATCGCGGTATGCCTAAGTACAAGCCATTGATCAAATATCTGAGTGAATCGGGTATCAGGCAGTTGATGCAGGAATCGGAGTCCATCCATTTGGCTGAAAACCAGAAACTGATGCCCGTTGCAGATGCGCCTTTATACTTTACTATAGATGAGCGTCATAACAGCATTGAACTTACCGAAAAAGGAATTGACTTCCTGACCGGAGAATCGGATCAAACCAGCTTCTTTATTCTTCCGGATATCGCTGTTGATCTGGATGCGATTGAAAAAGATCAATCTTTAACCGAACAGGAACGTGTTATTCAGAAGGAAGCACTGATTCGCGATTATTCTGTAAAAACGGCTCGTATTCATACGGTTAACCAGCTTTTGAAAGCATATACACTTTTTGAAAAAGATGTGGAATATGTGATCATGGATGGAAAAGTGAAAATCGTTGATGAGCAGACAGGTCGTATCATGGACGGTCGTCGTTATTCTGACGGTTTACACCAGGCTATTGAAGCAAAAGAAAGTGTGCGCGTTGAAGATGCCACTCAAACTTATGCGACAGTAACGCTTCAAAATTATTTCCGTATGTATCATAAGCTTGCCGGTATGACCGGTACGGCGGAAACGGAAGCAGGAGAGTTCTGGGAAATTTATAAGCTGGACGTTGTTTCGATCCCTACCAACGTAGGTATTACACGTAAGGATGAGGAAGATAAAGTATATCGCTCGGTTCGTGAAAAATACAATGCTGTTACAGACGAAATTGTTGAGCTCGTTGAAGCCGGACGTCCGGTACTTGTTGGTACAACATCTGTTGAGAACTCCGAAATTATCAGCCGGATGCTTACACTTCGTAAAATTCCGCACCAGGTACTGAACGCCAAGCAACATCAGAAAGAAGCTGAGGTAGTTGCAGAAGCTGGTAAGCCAGGCACTGTTACGATCGCAACAAACATGGCTGGTCGTGGTACGGATATTAAACTTACCCCTGAATCAAAAGCTGCGGGTGGTTTGGCAATTATCGGGACAGAACGCCATGAAAGCCGCCGTGTTGACCGTCAGTTAAGGGGTCGTTCAGGACGTCAGGGTGATCCGGGATCGTCACAATTCTTTGTTTCTCTGGAAGATAACCTGATGCGTTTGTTCGGTTCTGACCGAATGGCGAAGGTAATGGACCGTATGGGACTGGAAGAAGGCGAGGTGATCCAAAGTGGAATGATCACCAAATCCATCGAACGTGCACAGAAAAAAGTTGAAGAAAATAACTTTGGAATGCGTAAGCGTTTATTGGAATACGATGATGTAATGAACTATCAGCGTGACGCCATTTATACACGTCGCCGCAATGCATTATTTGGAGACCGTCTGGCTGTTGATATTGCCAATACGCTTTACGATGTTTGCGAAGAGATCGCGGGTACTGCCAACACTTATTCTGAGCTTGAACTGGCTGCTATTACCACCCTGGGAATGGAGTTGCCGTTTACCGAATCGGAATATGGTTCGATGAGACCTGGTGAGCGTTCACAAAAATTGTACGAAGCTGCTGAAAAGCAATATCAGGATAAAAACAGTGCGATTTCTGAGAAAGCATTACCTATTCTGCAATCGATCCATGCAGACAGAGGAGCTACGATTACTGAGATTATGATTCCGTTTAGCGATGGTATCCGCCAGACAGGAGTTGTTGTTGGATTGAAAAAAGCCATTGACAATGAAGGCCGTGAGATTACCCATGAAATGGAAAAAGCCATTGTGCTTTCATTGATTGACCAGGAATGGAAAGAACATTTGCGAGAAATGGATGATTTGAAACAATCTGTTCAGAATGCAGTGTTTGAACAAAAAGATCCGTTATTGATCTATAAATTTGAGTCAGTAGAACTGTTCAAACGCTTCCTGAGCAAGGTTAATTTTGACATGATTTCGTTCCTGACGAAAGCAGATATTCCTCAGGATGAAGCGGCACCTGCAACGGCAGTTCAGCAAACAGTGAAACGTCCGGCTCCGGCTCCTGCTTTGCATACCAATCGTGAAGAAGATTTTGAACCGGAAATGGACGGTCCTGGTGAATATGCCCGTCAAATGGAGTCTACTACAAAAGCACAGCCTGTACGTGCCATAAGAATTGCGGATCGAAACCAAAAAGTTTCTGTTCAATATCGTGATGGAAGTATTTTGCGTGATGTTAAATATAAAAAAGTAGAACAGGAGGTTAAAAATGGAGATTGTGTTGTTATTGAATAAGTTAAAGTTCAAATAATGCGCTCATAATATAAGCCCTGCCATTCAAAAAAGGATTGGCAGGGCATTTTTTTAAGAAGTAAATAGGATTTATACGATATTTGTATTTTCCGGAAGCAATAATTACGAAACTTGCCCTTAAATGAAATTACATAAGGAAGGCTATACCATCATGGCGGTCACAGCCATCATATTAATACTGATAAATTTTGGTATAAATTACCTTTTGCCAGAAGGCTACTGGATTCCAAGGGTTGTGCTGGTTGCAAGCATCTTTGTTTTTCTTTTGGTTGTACAATTTTTTCGTGTACCAAAAAGAGTTGTTCACCGCAGCGACCGTCAAATCGTTGCACCCTGTGACGGGAAAGTTGTAGTGATTGAAGAGGTTGTTGAAAATGAATATTTTAAAGGCCCGAGAAGACAGATCAGCATATTTATGTCTCCTTTAAACGTACATATCAACTGGAACCCTGTCAGCGGCGTAATTCAGTATTTTAAATATCACGCCGGTTTATATCTGGTAGCCTGGCATCCAAAGTCCAGTACCGACAATGAGCGTACCACTGTTGTAATACGGACGGTGGAAGGCATTGATGTTCTTTTCCGTCAGATTGCAGGTGCAGCTGCACGTCGTATCCGCTGGTACATAAAGGAGGGCGATACAGTTGAACAAAGTACCGAAATGGGCTTTATTAAATTCGGGTCACGGGTAGATATCTTTTTACCTTTGGATGCAGAAATTAAAGTAAATCTTCAGGATAAAACAGTGGGTAGTGTAACTGTTCTTGCGGAGTTGAAATAAGATATTAAACATAAAAAAGCGGTTGGATGCGAAGATTTTATCTCTGCACTTCCAACCGCTTTTTCATTCTGAATAATTTAAAACAATCTCCAGCTCATAATCTGAGCGAAGAAATTTGGTACCGCGTCCGGATAAACTACTGCCATAAAAAGCATCCCAAATATGGCTCCGTACAAATGGGCACTGTGATTTACATAACTTCTGCCGCGTTTTCCTTCGTAAATGGAGTAACCCAGAAATAGTATACCAAAAATAAATCCCGGCATACAGATAAAGAAGTACAGGCAAATTTCCATTAAGGGTGCATAGAGTAATGCAGCAAATAAAACCGCAGAAACGCCGCCGGATGCGCCGAGAGAATTATAGTTAGAATTTGTTCTGTGTTTCAGAAAGGTCGGAATGTCTGAAACGATAATTCCAACTATGTATAAAAACAGATAATAAAAGGTCCCGCTTGCACCAAACAGCATACCAAAAAGTCGTTCAATGCCTTCTCCGACAAACCACAAACTGAGCATATTAAATATCAAATGTCCGAAATCGGCATGGACAAAACCGGATGTGATAAACCGGTAATATTCGTTTCTTTTGGTAACCTTGTATGGATTCAGGATCAGCTTATCCATAAAGCCATAATTATTAAAGGCGTAGTAGCTGATCCCAGAGGTAATTATGATCAGAATGAGGGTTATCGACATGTATTCGTAAGTTAGATGGTAATAAAATTATTTTTCTCTTTCTACAAGTTGATGTACAAATTGTAAAAGAACTTGTTTCCTCTCATCAGCAATCGGCAGCTTTTCAAGACAATCGATTCCTCTTGCGAAGTAATCGTTTATCTTTTGTTGTGTAAAAGTACGGATATCCAGTTTTTCGTAGATTTCAGTCACAGCTTTTACTTTTACCTGATTCTCGAATTTTTTTAACTCGATCCATTTCTCTAATTCCAGCCTGGTCGCAGCATCAGCTTTGGAGAGGGCTTCAATCAGTAAAAATGTTTTTTTGTTTGAAATAATATCACCGCCAACCTGCTTTCCGAACTTCTCAGGATCGCCGTAAACATCCAGCAGATCATCTTTAAGCTGAAAGCCAATTCCCATATTTTCTCCTGCATCATAAAGAAGTTGGGTGGAAGTTTTATCCGCACCACTTAAAATTCCTCCCAATTCCAGGGCAAAACCAAGTAAAACAGAGGTTTTAAGCCTGATCATTTCAAGATATTCCTCTTCGGTAACATCCCAGCGTGTTTCAAAATTCATATCAAGCTGCTGTCCTTCGCAAACTTCCGCAGCCGTCTGATTGAATCGGGCCAGTACAGGACGTAAAAGGTCTTTCGGAATATCCAGCAACAGATCATACGCCTTGATCAGCATCACATCTCCGGAAAGAATGGCAGTATTCTCATTCCATTTTTCATGAACGGTAGCCTTTCCACGGCGGAGCGGGGCTTTGTCCATAATATCATCATGCATGAGCGTAAAGTTGTGAAAAACTTCTACCGCCATGGCTGGTTTAACCGCATGCTCCCAGTGTTCGCTATATAAAGAAGCAGATAATAAGGTAAGCAGCGGGCGAAAACGTTTTCCGCTGAGTGACATGATATACCTGATGGGCTCATATAGTTCGTCAGGATGATCGCCATAAGTACTTTGATCAAATTCGGTTTGCAGGGTTTGCAGCAGCTGTTCTGTTTGTATCATTCGCAGTTTATTTCAGCTCTTTACTGTTCGAAGCGCTGATGATATGAGTAGTAACGTTTGTTCATTATCCGGAGATGTATGCAAAGTAGCTAAATAGTGTTGAAAAACTCAAAAGGAAGTTCGGGTAAACCATTTGTTTAACATGATTTACCGTTTATGGACAGGCTGTGAATTGATTTTAATATCTTTGATTTTCCAGTCACTCAATTCCTACCGGTATGCCATTTTACCAATATTTTAACGGCGAAATTTTTCCTATTTCTGCTGCTCTTTTCGAAACAAATGATCTCGGTCTGTTGAGAGGTTATGGTCTTTTTGATTATTTCAGGACATATAATGGTGTTCCTTTTCGCTGGGATGATTACTGGCAGCGATTTGAAAACTCAGCCACATTGTTAAAACTAACAGTTCCTTTAAGCCAGCAAGAAACGTCGAAAATTCTTGCGGATCTTCATGCTTTGTCTGAAGAGCAGGAAGTTGCCTTTCGGTTTGTGCTGACAGGCGGATATGCTCCTGACAGTGTCAACGTAGTGAAACCTAATTTCCTGATCAGAACAGAAGCTCTGCCTCAGGATAATCCTGCCGGCCGATTAAAGGGGATAAAAGTGCTTCCCTATGAATATGTAAGGGATTTGGCGGAAATTAAAAGTACCAATTATGTTCACATGGTACTGATGGCAGAGGAAATGAGAAATCAACAGGCAGCGGATTTACTTTTTTATAAAGATGGAGAAATCAGTGAGCTGACAAGAAGTAATATATTTTTGTTTAAAGACAATGTACTGATCACATCTGATCAAAATGTTTTAAAAGGAATTACCCGCAAGGTAGTCATGGAACTTGCCCAACCATTTTTTGAAATCCAGGTCCGGCCGGTTGCTTATGATGAGTTAATGAGTGCCGATGAGGTTTTCACGACCAGCACCACAAAGTGGGTGATGCCTGTTGTACAAATTGGTAACCACACAGTCGGAAACGGAACGGCAGGTAAAAATTCACTTTTCCTGCAGGGTTTATTTGAAGATATGGTAACCGAATGGGGGAAATAATTTGAATGCAATTACTAATTTTGAGATAACATTGCATCATAACTGTAACTAAGGTGACCTAAAATGTCTAAGGTGGTCCATATAAACCTTACATGTTAAAAAAGCCGGTTCCAAAGAGGAAACCGGCTTTGTGCATTACCCCCACAATATATTCGATTTAGTCAGGTGCAACAGGTGATTCTTTATTAACAATTGGCCAAACCCCTGTGCGAGGTGAATCGACTCCTTTTGTCAACCCTCTCTTTTGGTTGTCGTTGCCAAAGTAATACAGTGGCCAGCCTTTATAGGTAAGTTGTTTTTTGCCAAAAACGTCGATTGTTGTGAACAAAGATTTATCCAGAGTAGAAGGCAGATCTTTCAGTTCAGCGACATAAATAGGCCAGCTGGCATCATGTGTTTCTACATTGGTTGTAAACTTATTCTGGTTCTTCTTATCGTTTGCAAAGGCATACAGCGTGCGGCCCATGCCGTCTACAAAAAACTGAGTTTCGCCTGTTCCTTCTTTATAATCAGAAGTATATAGTTTGCCGTCTTTTCCAATTAACTGCGCATTGGCAAACATAATGGTGTAGGTTGGTTTGGCTACAAACCAGACAGATCCCACATTTTCGCCTTTAACGTCACCGGAAGCAAGGTCATTTTTGTAATAGTACAAAGGCCATCCTTTGAAAGTTGTTTGTGATTTACCATCTGCACGGGTAATCGAACCAAAGTCAGTTGCATTCAAAGCGGGATCCAGTTTCGAAGCTGATTTCGAAAACAATGGCCAGGTATCGACGCATCCGCCCGAACAGGCCGAAGTGCCGGCTACATCCTTTGCGAAAAAATAAAGTGTTTTTCCATTTTCATCTACCAGAACTTTTCCGGCTGTAGTTTCTTTCAAAGCAATATCATACGTCGGTTCCGGATTCGTATCTGAATCATTGGAGCAGGACAAGCTGGCTGAGACCAGAAAGGCCAGTGCAATCAGTTTGCGGGAGAAGTTGAACACTTTCATTATAAAATTATGTTAGAGATGAATTGTTTTTAGTGCATACGAAGAGAAAAGAATCAGGGTTGCGTCCGCATAAAATCTTAATTTGTTTCAGTTGAATGCATAAAAAAAGCACGACCCGGGAAGGCCATGCTTTATTAAAATTGCGAAATCGCTAACTGTTTACTTAAAACTGTAAACTAAAGACTAAACTTAACTCCAACCCTGAGCCGTAATAGGCACGCGGTTGTCGCCCTTGGTATGCAGCGCTATTTCTGCTTTATTATCCGTTACATAACCGATGACGCTGATCTTCGGGTTGTTCTTAATCAGTTCATAAGCATCCTGACGAACGGTAAAGAGCAACTCGTAATCTTCACCGCCATTTAAAGCTGCTGTAATCGGGCTGATTTGCAATTCTGTCGCGGCCAGGAAAGTCTGGTCGTCGATAGGCAGCCTGTCTTCGAATACAATGGCGCCAACGCCGGACTGTGCGCAAAGATGCAGAAGGTCAGATGCAAGGCCATCTGAAACGTCGATCATAGCCGTTGGCAATACACCGGCCTCCGCCAGCTCATAGACCACGTCCATACGTGCTTCCGGCCGTAGCTGGCGCTGGATCACGTAATCATTGCCTTCCAGTTCCGGCTGCATGTTCGGATTTGCAAGGAAGACTTGTTTTTCTCTTTCCAATAATTGTAAACCCAGATAAGCCGCACCTAAGTCACCCGTCACACAAAGTATGTCATTCGGCTTGGCGGTATTTCTGTACGTGATCAGGTCTTTTTTTACTTTTCCAAAAACACTTACTGAAATTAACAATCCTGACAAAGACGAAGAAGTATCTCCGCCCACGAGGTCTACATTATAATCAGTACAGGCAGCTTTCATGCCTTCGTACAATTCGTCGATCGCTTCTACGGAAAAACGATTGCTTAACCCCAGATTTACCGTCACCTGATGCGGAATGCCGTTCATAGCGGCAATGTCAGAAACATTCACAGCTATTGCTTTGTATCCCAAATGTTTCAACGGAAAAAACGTCAGGTCAAAATGAACACCTTCCAAAAGCATATCCGATGTCAGCAAACCATAACCTGTGTCCAGATCTATAACTGCTGCGTCATCACCAATTCCTTTTATAGTATCGGGTAATTTATTTTTTATCCCTTGATTGATTCTTTTTATCAGGCCAAATTCGCCTAAACTGCTGATTTCTGTTCTTGCTTCCATGGCGTAAAATTAGAAAATTTTAGAATACAGAAATTTTCTAATTTATTATCAGCGCGTTAGGATGATAATCTTATAGGAACTAATTTGACGGGCTTAATTCAACATCTTCTTTACTCATGTTATGAAAGGCTGATCGATACAATTGTTTCATCACACATTGTTACAGCTTTTTATGAACAATAATCACGACGTCAATAAGGGGTTAAGTGTGGGCGCACTCAACAGTCTTACGCAAGCAGAATGGAAAGTTTTGCTATTAATTGCAGCCGATTCCCCTAATAGTGAAATAGCACAAGTCTTATCTATCGAAATTAAAAGTGTACGGAATTATCGTACAAGGATTGGAGATAAATTATGTATGAAAGGCTATTTCGTGCTGGGTGCAGTTGCCCGTCGCCATCGTGATCAATTAAACAAATTGTATACCGATTGGTACAAAGCTTCATAAATATTTAAAAAGTTTTATTTATTATATTATTTATCATATTTATTGAGGTTGTTTTACTCTTTTCTGTCGAAAAAGTGAGTTGTAGGTTTGTAAGGTCATGACAAACATCTAACCTGTATAATCCTAACAATTAATCAATTGAACTATGAAAGCCACACTTACCGTAGTATCTAGGACACGTATATTGACACGAGTAATCATTGGAATGTATTTGCTATGCATGGCGTTGGGCTGCGAAACACCTGGTGCGAAAGAGAAAGAACCAGATAAAAATAGCATTTTTAAAGTTGGCAAAACAGAACTCAATGGGTTCAATATGCTTAGCTCAAATCAAATTCAAGAGAGCTATAATCCGAAGCAGCCCAAATTCTCCCAGGTTCGTGTTGAGCTAACCAAAGAAATGGGGAAAGTTCTTGTGAACAAGCTGGAATCATATTTCCACCAGTCCATCAGATATAAGGATCAGCAACCAAAGTATATTACTCTTTTTACAACCAAATCCACTACTGATATCGAAATGTCAGATATAAAAGGAATAGGTACTTTAAGTACGCATGAATCCGGAATGTTTCATCTTTTTTATACGGTTAACGGAAGTACTCTGCAAAAAGATGATAGATTTAGCCTGTACACTGATTATCTAAGGGTTGCTGATATGGATTTGCTAGGAGCGGTGGTGTTTAATAATCCCTCCCTCAAATGGACGATGGTAAACATTCCGGATTCAAAAATGGCTGTTTCAAGTGAATTTAAGAGTAAATCATACAGAGACAAGGAGAATAGCCTCGGTTTGGCAATTGCAAATTCATCAGAAATACCATTTGATATGGTCGCATCGGATTGCACCTCGTGTAATGATCCATATTCCGGATTTTGTGAGCCTACTAGCTCGGGTTACCCACAGTGCAATCCATGGAATCCTGATCCCATAACCTGTGGAGAAAGTAAAATAAATGCTGAAATGGGGGCCAGGGTTTCGAACAGTGAGAAATCTCTGAATACGGCAGAAGCATATAATTTCCGGGACAATTTCATGAGCAAAACCAAGATTGGTAAAAGTTATACTGACTTTTACTATACTATCTCCAAGGTTGCGATTAGAAACAATGGTATAAACGCGAAAAATGTGGTATTACATTTTGATTTTGCTACCAAGATACATGGTATTGCCAAGAAGTTACAATTTGGTTCAGACAATGATATTGTGTACCAGGACGATTTTAGGAATGAGGCTCAGTCGTTTATCAATACTTATCGTAAGCTGTCAAATGATAGCACTTTTTTAAACGCGTTAGCAATTATTGAAAATGATTTAAACAGATTTAAAGGTAAATCGCGTAGAGAAATTCTAATTAGCATTGGTTTATGAACTCCATAGTAACGCGAATATTTAACTTGATTAACCGGGCAACACTGTCCGGTTATCTCTTCGCATTTACAGTATGGGTTCTTTACAATAATGTGCTAGTTAATCTTATACGAAACGTTCCTCTATTTCCTAAATATCGTTTTGAACTTACACTTGCTGCTCGTGTTTGCAAATCTGTTAATCCAGCGATAGTAAGTTGGCCTTTCGTAAGTTTTTTATTTCTTAAAATAGTTGGGCTATTAGTTACTTTCATCTTACTGAAGAAAAATTATTGGAAAGTGTTACATGCTCCGATGAGGTATTTGCTCACTATAGAATTCACTTGCAGCGTTCTGTTCTTTCTATTGCACCTCGCTTCAGCAATTCGTCCTTTTGAGATAGATGCATATTTTTTTGCAGCGGAACCATTCCATTTTTTCTTTTTTGTTCATAAAATGGGGCCTTGGCCTGGATTTGCAGTTGTTGGTATTATATCTGCATTTTTACTAAAAAGGCTTGGCCTACTTACTGTTTGGGATACTGTTTTAAAGGTAGCGTTCACTCTCCTTTCGTATCTGATGTATTTAGGTTTAGCATGGCTGTGGTTTGGACGAGTTTAAATTATTTGATATACCAGGGAATAAAATCGCGATTATTTATTTACCATTAGTTTTAAAGGTTACACATGAACAAAAAAACGAAGCCATTTCCAATACGGAAATGGCTTCGTTGGTAAAATTGTATCCTGACACGAATTATTATTGCCAGATCGGATCAGGGATTTGAAAGTGTATATTCGTTGATCGAATCGCCGGTCTTTTTGCTTGCTGTAAGACGTTTGATCACAAGTTTAGCATCATCAACCGAGACAATAGAAAATTCCAGTGTTCCGCCGCTGCCAGTTGGCTGGGGAGTCAGATTTTTAAGGATCAGTTTCGATTCTCCGTCAAGCTCCCAAACTCCGGTAAAGCTTGTTCCGTCGAATTCAGTATAAGTGACTGCATTGGATGCCGCAGTTAAAGTAAGTCTGAAAGCAGAGTAACCGGGAACTGTGTTTGTTGAGCCGCCTCTTGTATAAACCGTAGTTGTATTGTGCTTAACAGATTCTGCTGTCCAGGCTTTTGCGATACGCTCCGATAAAGGTGCTACTTTTTTCTTGCATCCTGCTGTTATCAAGGCCAGTGCAAGTATCATGCAGCAAAGTAAAGAGTAACTTTTTTTCATATTTTCTTTTGTGAATTCCGTAACAAAACGCCAAGTTCATACTTTTTAGTCTTATTATCAAAATATTCCGTTCTCCCGGTAATTAAAATTTATCGTAAAAGCCATTATGACTAAATTGCCGCGATAAAGGGAAATGATGAAAGATTATACGAAGGCGCAATTGGCGCTGCGAAACGGACAGGACCGGGAAGAAATCTGGTGTGCGTACCAGGGAATTATTTATGACGTAACCACTTCCAGATTGTGGAGAAATGGTCATCATTACGAACACTGGGCCGGTCAGGATCTTACCAAAGAACTCGGTGACGCGCCACACACCGATCGTGTTTTTGAAAAATTCAAGGTCATCGGTAAGTTGATCGTACCCTGATTTTACGTAAACCGTCAATCGCCGGAAACCTGGTTTTAAAAATATGAATGTACTTATCGCTGACAGCGGCTCAACAAAAACAGACTGGGTTTTCAGAACTTCTGAACAAAATATAATACGTTTTTCATCTGCCGGATTAAATCCGTTTTATCAGAATGAAGCGGAAATTTCGCTGGTAATTAATCAGGAAGTTTTGCCAAATATTTTGGTAGATGTGGATAAAATATTTTTTTATGGCGCCGGCTGTGCAGATGAAGTTTCGGGCCGTCCCGTTCGGAATGCGTTGGTGAGTTGTTTTCCTTTCATTAAAAACGTTGAAGTAGCCTCAGACATGCTGGGCGCTGCAAGAGGATTATGTGGTAAAGAACCCGGTTTGGCCTGTATTTTGGGAACAGGAGCAAATAATGCCTTTTATGACGGAAAAAGTAATATTCGTTCGATCGGTTCGCTGGGTTTTTGGCTTGGAGATGAAGGGAGTGGTTCTTATTTAGGAAAAACACTGGTCGTTCATTTTTTGCAAAACGAGCTGCCAGAGGATCTGCATGAGTTATTTGCTTTAAATTACCCCGAAGTTAACCGGTTGGCAGTGCTTGACAAAGCGTATAAAAAATCTTTTCCTAATCGTTATTTTGCATCTTATTCCAAATTTATTTTTGAAAATATTACCCATCCTTTTTTACAGAAAATGGTGACAGCAGCCTTTGATATTTTTGTAGAAAAATATGTTTTGAAACACCAGGATGTACATAACTATCCGGTTCACTTTACGGGTTCAATAGCGTATCACTACAAAGATATTTTGGAACTTTCACTCACAAAAAAAGGTCTCACAATAGGCAGGATTTTGAAATCCCCGCTGGAAGGTTTGCTTCTATATCATGATGAATAAAAACATGGCCGGATATTTTAGCAGGTTTTAAAACGTTTAGTATTCAAGGCTCAGAATTTTCTGAAAATGACTTGAATTTGCAGCCTGATTTGCCTTAAAGAAATTTAGAAATGTCCCGCCGTACCATACAAGCACTTACCATATTTTCCGCGTTGCTGATTATCAGTGTTGTTATCACCCAGATTTATTGGGTAAAACAGGCGCTTGATTTAAGGCACCGGCAGTTTAACCAGAATGCACACGTCGCATTACAGGATGTGGCCGGAAAGCTGGCACAGGTAAACGGCGTGATGCAAACCACAAATCCGGTCGAACAGCTGTCGCCGGAATATTTCCTGGTCAACACCAACGCCACAACCCAGCCGGATCTACTTGAATTGTTTATTAAAGACAGTTTTCAAAAACATAATCTGATTACAGATTTTGAAATTGGTATTTATGACTGCACCACAAACAGGATGCGTTACGGGCTTTCTTTAAGCACAAAAAATAACGACAAATCGCCCACAGCCACTTCGAACTGGATCAAAACCGATAAGTACCCTTATTATTTTGGCGTGCGTTTTCCCGAACAGGAAACCTACTTTGCCGGCAGCATGACAGGAGCGATCTGGTCGTCGGTGCTGGTGCTTGTGGCGGTTTCTTTTTTTGCTTACGCGCTGTTTATTATTTTACGGCAAAAACAATTGTCCGAAGTACAGCGTGATTTTGTAAACAACATGACTCACGAACTTCAAACGCCGATTTCTACCATACGAATAGCGGCAGATGTGTTGAATTCTGAAAATATTGTCAAACAGCCCGAACGGTATACCCGCTATGTGAGAATTGTTCAGGAAGAGATTTTACGTTTGCAGGGGCAGGTTGAAATGGTGCTTTCCATGGCTAAGGCGCAGAGAAACGCATTAATTTTACATGAAGAGGTCATTGATGCCAATGAAGTGATTGAAAGTTTGTTGCTGCCTTTTGAAAGTAAAATTCAGTTTATTCACGAAGCAAGTCATGTACTGATTAAAGCAGATCCGTTTCATTTTCGCTGTATGGTCACCAATTTGATCGATAATGCTTTAAAATACTCTGACGGCGCTCCGGAAGTTATTATAAGAACGGTCAACAAGGGAAATAATCTGATTGTATCGGTGCAGGATCAGGGAATTGGCATTGCGCCTGAATACCAGAAGAAAATATTTAACCAGTTTTTTCGGATTCAATATGGCGATGTACACAATGTCAAAGGCTTTGGAATCGGACTGAGTTATGTTAAACAGATCGTTCGTGCACATCACTGGTTGCTTGAATTACAAAGTGAACTTGGAAAGGGAAGTACATTTAAAATTACGATTCCGCAGAGCAAAAGAGCTGCTTAAATCTTTAAAACCTAAACAGAAACCGAGTTGAAAAAGAAAATTTTATACGTAGAAGACGATCCGAATCTGGCTTTTGCTACCAAGGATAACCTTGAACAGTATGATTATGAAATTGTTCATGCGCACGATGGAGTAGAAGCATTGGAAATTTTTGGCAAAGAGCATTTCGATATTTGTGTTCTTGATGTGATGCTTCCAAAGATGGACGGATTTACGCTGGCTGAAAATATCAGGAAGTCCGACAGTCAGGTTCCCATCCTTTTTCTGACTGCACGCTCGTTGCAGGAAGACAAAATCAAAGGCTTGAAACTGGGTGGCGATGACTACGTTACCAAGCCTTTCAGCATAGAAGAATTGAAACTCAGGATTGACGTTTTTTTGCGCAGAAGTAAGTCCGACAGCCCCGTTTCTGCAAAACCCGATGCCAATGCCGTAGGTAAATATACTTTTGATTTTCAGAAACTTACGCTGGCAATTAATGGCGGTTCGCAGAACCTTACTTTTCGTGAAGCAGAGGTACTTAAATATCTGGCTGAACGGCCTGATCAGGTCATTCGCAGAGACGATTTGCTGAAAGCAATCTGGGGGGATGACGATTATTTTATGGGCAGAAGTCTGGATGTTTTTATCTCACGTTTACGTAAATATTTATCACAAGATCCTGATATACGGATAGATAATATTCATGGAGTCGGGTTCAGGATGAGATGGTAATCTGAAATGTTTTATAAAATTTATTCGTGTAACACTTGCGTTTAAAAAAAACAATGCGCATATTTGCACCCTCATTTGGAAAAATAGTAAGTCATGGCTAAGATTTGTCAAATAACTGGTAAAAGAACTCGTGTTGGAAATAATGTTTCCCACGCTAACAATAAAACAAAACGTAAATTCTTCCCGAATTTGCAGAAGAAACGTTTCTTTCTTCCATCAACAGGGGAATGGGTTACGCTTAGAGTAGCAACATCTGCACTTCGTACCATCAACAAAAATGGTATTGAAGCGACTATACAAAAAGCTTACGATAAAGGAACACTTACGTTCTAAGAAATTTACGAATTTATTGGAAAGGACTTCTCTCTATCGGGAAGTCCTTTTTTTCGTGTCTGAAATGTTGTACCGCTTATGAATTCTGAAAATACGGTTTACTTGCTTCTGGGTTCTAATCTTGGCGACAGGGTGCAGGTCATGCTGTCAGCGGCAGAAATGATACAGAATGAAATCGGGCAGATCATTCGGGCTTCCTCTGTTTACGAGACAGCTCCCTGGGGTGTCATCGACCAGCCTTCGTTTCTTAATCAGGTTCTTGCAATTAACACAGTTCTTGTTTCGGAAGAAGTACTTCGATTGATTTTAAGTATTGAGCATGAATTGGGCCGCGTCCGCTATGAACGCTGGGGAGCACGCGTGATCGATATTGATATTTTATTCTTCCAGGATTTGGTTGTAGATAGCGCCCGGCTAACGATCCCTCATCCGCGCCTGCATGAAAGACGTTTTACGTTGACTCCGCTGGCAGAAATCGCTCCTGATTTAGTACATCCCGTTTTACAAAAGACCATAAGTGCGTTGCTGAAAGACTGCCAGGATGATAGTCATGTAAGTGTTTTCTCCTGAAATAATTCAAAAATTTAAAAAGCATTTTAAATAACCGGCCTTTCCATTCACTCCCCGTTTCTGTCAGTTCATCATTAATTGGTTTCATTACACGCGTTTTCTTGCTTGTTTTGCGTATCAGATAAAATCACCTTCTTTATTTTTTACTAAAATAATTTAGGGTAAGAACCAGGGAAGTTGTCACGTCATAAGAAAAATTCAATTTACGCCACACAAGAATGAGTCATGATGAATAAACTATTGAAAAAATTCATTACCCTGATGCTGCTGTTATGCAGTGTATCTGCTTACGCCCAAGACAAGCATACCGTAAGTGGTTTTGTTAAAGACGTCTCCAATGGTGAGGGACTGATTGGTGTTTCCGTTTATGTTCGGGAAGCTGAAACAGGTGTTGTTACCAATCCTTATGGTTTTTACTCGATTACTTTGCCCTCCGGTTCCTATACATTGGTTTATACCTATATAGGATATCAGAAAACAACAAAAACAGTTATTCTTGATGCGGACAAAACTGTAAGTATCGAAATGGGTGACGAGAGTAATGAGCTGGCCGAGGTAACCATTTCTACCAAAAAAGCAGATGAAAATGTAAAAAGCATTGAGATGTCTGTAAATAAAGTGGAAATGAAAACCATCAAAAAAATGCCTGCCCTTTTTGGGGAGGTTGATTTGGTAAGAAGTATTCAGCTTTTGCCGGGTGTTACAACCGTAGGAGAAGGTGCCTCAGGATTTAATGTCCGGGGTGGAGATATTTCTCAAAATTTGGTATTACTGGATGAAGCTCCGGTTTATAATTCATCTCACTTGTTCGGTTTTTTCTCGGTATTTAATCCGGATGCTGTAAAAGACGTGAAGTTGATCAAAGGCGGGATTCCGGCTCAATACGGAGGAAGGATTTCTTCTATTCTGGATGTCAGGATGAAGGAAGGAAATTCCAAAAAACGGGAAATCAACGGCGGTTTGGGTACTATTTTTTCCAGACTTACCTATGAGCAGCCGTTTGCTGAGGGTAAGGGTTCCTTTATTGTTGCCGGGCGCAGGTCTTATATAGATGTTCTTGCCAAACCTTTTTTGAACAAAGATCTTCGTGACTCGAAATTTTATTTTTATGACCTGACAGGTAAGGTTAATTACAGGCTTGGAGATAAGGATACGTTTTTTGCCTCAGGATATTTGGGTAAAGATGTTTTTGGCGGAGGAGATTTTGGTTTTGGATGGGGGAATGTAACGGCAACCGGGCGTTGGAACCATATTTTTTCCAATAAACTGTTTATGAACCTGACTGCTTTTTACAGTAATTATGACTATTCTCTTGGCCAAAATCAAAATGATGAAAATGCTAAAGATAAATTTGACTGGAAATCCAAGATCATCAGTTCCAGTATCAAACCCGATTTTACTTATTATCTGACGCCGAACAACCAGCTGACATTTGGCGGCCAGTATATTCGCTACGATTCCCGTCCGGGTAAAGCTATTGCCGTGTCGGAAGGAGAAGGAACGGACATTAGTCTTGATCCCCGATATGCGGATGAATCTGCTTTATACATAGGGAATGAACAAAAACTAACTGACAAAATTTCACTTCAGTACGGATTGAGATACTCATATTTCCGCAGCCTGGGACCAGGAACTGAGTTTGACTATCTTGAAATAAATAAAGGGGAAAGAAAGCTTCCCATCTTTCCGGCGAAAGAATATGGAAAGAATGATCTCATCAAATCTTATGCAAACTGGGAACCTCGTTTTTCTGTAAACATCGGCGTTTCTCCGTCTACTTCTATTAAGGCAAGTTACAATCGCACGGCACAATATCTGCATTTGCTTTCCAATACGGCGGCCAGTTCGCCGCTTGATGTCTGGACTTTGAGTTCTTTCAACATCGCCCCTGAAAAAGCGGATCAGGTTGCGCTGGGATGGTTTAAAAACTTTAAAGAAAACACGTATGAAGCTTCCGTTGAGGTTTATTACAAAAAGCTTTATAATCAGATTGATTACGTTCCCGGCTCAGACTTGCTGCTGAATCAATATGTTGCCGGAGATTTACTGTTCGGTAAAGGCAGAGCATACGGAGCGGAATTTTATCTTAAAAAGAACAAGGGTAAACTGACGGGCTGGGTGAGCTACACACTATCCAGAACGGAGAGGCTCGTTGAAACAATCAATAACAACGACTGGTTTCCGGCCAGATTTGACAAACCGCATAACTTCACCTCAGTCGCTATTTATGAATTGAAAAAAAGACTGACGCTCTCTGCGAATTTTACAATTGCAACCGGAACGCCAGCCACTTTCCCTACAAATAGCTACAACGCACTGGGTTTTGTTGTTGGAAACAATTACAACGGAGCAAGAAACAACAACAGGATTCCGGCTTATCACCGCCTGGACCTGGCTGCGACATTGAAATCTAAAAGGAAATTATTTGGGTCTGGTGACGGAGAATGGGTGTTCTCGGTTTATAATGTTTACAACCGTCGCAATCCGTTTTCTGTTTATACAAGAGCCAATGAAGACAATCCGCTGAAAACAGAAGCAGTGCGTTATGCTGTTATCGGTAGCCTTATTCCGGCCATTACTTATAATTTCAAGTTTTAAAAGTCATTGAAAATGAAATATTTAAATAAAATATCAATCTTAAAAAATACGGGTTTGGTATCCCTGGCTTTTATTCTTCTTGCAGGATTGACAGGCTGCGAGGATGTAATTGATCTGGAAACAACAACCGGGCCGCCACAGCTTGTCGTTGACGGATGGATTACCAACCAACCCGGACCGCAAACAATTAATCTATCCTGGTCAGCTTCTTATTTCAGTAACACAACGCCGAAACCTGTGCTGGCTGCGGAAGTTACTGTAACTGATAACCTGGGAACGGTATACCAGTTTAAGGACCTGGCAGGTAACGGAAAATATGTTTGGGCAGGTACAGGCAAAGACACGCTGGGTCGTATCGGGCGCACATATACCCTGAAAGTCAAAAATCAGGCAGATGTATTTACTGCCGTTAATCAAATCAAAAGAGTTCCAACTGTTGATTCCATTGTTTATCAAAAAGAAACGCTTCCTTTTAAGCCGGATAAAGGTCCGAAAGAAGGTTTTATTGTATCTTTTTATGCAAGGGATTTTGTGGGAGAGGGAGATACTTACTGGATCAAACCTGTAATTCGCGGAAAAGCTGTTGTTGATAAAGCGCCTTTTATTTCCACAGCCTACGATGCAGCATTTAACGCAGGCGCACCTTCTGACGGGTTGATCTTCATACAGCCGTTACGCCAGTCCATCACAACTGATTCACTGTATTCGGCAGGTGCATCAGTGGGGGTAGAATTGCATAGCATTACGCAGGAGGCATTTGCTTTTTTAAATCAGGTTCGGGAACAGGCTGCAAATGGCGGACTCTTTGCAACTCCGATCACGAATGTTAAGTCTAATGTAGTAAATGCAAATCCGGCCGGTGAAAAGGCGTTAGGCTATTTTGGAGCCTCTGCAGTTAGTAAGCTGGAAACAGTTATTGACCCTAAAAAAGCGCGGCCTGAAGAGTGACAAGCCAGGAAATTGCTATTGTTTTAATCCTGCCGATACTAATTTATTAGATTCAGCAGGATTTTTTGCTTTGTTAATTTTACAGGCATTTTAAAAATAAAGTTTTTGATCTATAGCATCTCCACTAAAATAATCACAGGCCTTTTTGTAATTTAATGCGTATTTCAAACTCATCCAGGTGAAAAAGTTTTTTCTGCTTTTATTATCCGTAAGTACTGCTGTTAATGTATATGCTCAAACCCGTCCTCGTGAATTGGGGATAAAAATTGGTGTTTTGCCAACGGGCACCCTCAATGCCATTACGGATGTTACCGGGGTCAAGGTAGGTCAGATCACGCTTTCGGAAGGTACGGATATTCGCACAGGAGTAACTGCTATTGTGCCGCATGACGGTAATATATTTCAGCAGAAGGTGCCTGCTGCTATTTACATTGGAAACGGTTTTGGAAAACTTGCAGGGTATTCGCAAGTTGAAGAATTGGGTACGATTGAAACACCTATTATTTTAACCAATACATTAAATGTCCCGACTGCGGTTGATGCTTTGCTTGACTGGACGCTTGGGCAAACAGGAAATGAAAATGTACGCTCCGTCAATCCGGTTGTCGGGGAAACAAATGATGGTTATCTGAATGACATTCGCAGCAGATATGTAAAAAGAGAGCATGTTCTCAACGCCTTGGCACAGGCCGGAAGCGGGCCGGTGGCGGAGGGAAATGTAGGTGCAGGAACAGGTACGGTATGTTTTAACTGGAAAGGCGGTATAGGAACTTCTTCACGAAAATTACCTGTTAAACTGGGAGGATATACAGTCGGCGTAATTGTGCAGACAAATTTTGGAGGTGTTTTAAAAGTAAACGGCGTTCCGGTTGGGGAAGAATTGGGAAAATATGCTTTTAAAGAATCTCTGGATAAATCTTCTGACGGATCCTGCATGATTGTGGTTGCCACGGATGCGCCTTTGGATGCCCGTAACCTTAAACGTCTTGCGAAAAGAGCTATAATGGGAATGGCACAGACTGGCGGAATCGCCTCCAACGGAAGCGGAGATTATGTTATTGCTTTTTCAACTGTAAACCGCGTACTTCAAGACGCGCCTCAGTCTACCTATGGAGCAACTTTGCTGAATAATGATTATGTATCACC
The DNA here is from genome assembly GCF_004349265.1 of Dyadobacter psychrotolerans. Taxonomy (GTDB): domain Bacteria; phylum Bacteroidota; class Bacteroidia; order Cytophagales; family Spirosomataceae; genus Dyadobacter; species Dyadobacter psychrotolerans. The sequence goes on along the minus strand of NZ_SMFL01000009.1, from coordinate 188,661 downwards.
CCTCTTTTTAGCAGTGATCGAAGCCACGGAAGAAGCAATTATTAATTCGCTTTTCATGGCCAAAACAACAACAGGTACTCAGGGGCATCTGGCAGAAGAATTACCAAAAGAAAAAGTTTTGGAACTGATGAAAAAATATGGACACTAAAATGCCGTTTAACGATTTGGAACATATTCAAACACGGTTTTTACCACAATTATTTATTCCGCGAATCTGATAATGCAAAATTTTATTTGCGATTGTGATATTTTACTTTAAAATTTGCGGTTTAAACGAAGGATCATAAATACTGTGAAGAGCCGAAGCTTTATAAATCAGACAATTACTTTACTAATGGCTGCCATGCTTTTGATGGTAGCAGGGGTGAAGTCGTGGTCGGTTGATAATGATCAGGATCACAAATATTCGGGAAGCAGTAAATCGGTTATCCACGACGTATCGCAAAATGATGATTCCAATACTGCCGATGGTGACCAGGCCAGGGTAAGTTCTCTTTCTCTGGATGCGGTAATCACTCCCGCAATTTCATTTGACTTCTTTCAATACTTTTATTTTGTTCCTCAGCCGGCCTGGAGTTTTATTCAGGAAGAAACGGTTTTTGAGTTCGCTTTCAGAGAACCTGCTTACTTGTTCTCCTGTTTCAACCGGATCTTTGGCCGGTATATCGTCACCAACGCTCCCTGATTTTCAGTCGGTTCTGCTTTCATTTTGAATACGTTGATTTTGATATGCTTTGGCGGAAGCCATACTTATTGTTAACTGTTTAAAATTGAGATTTTAATGGCTCTCAGCCATCCCTTGTTTTTGTAAATCCAATCAATTTAATAATACCAATGACCAATAAAAATGGAATATTAGGGCTAACCATTGTGCTTGCCCTGATCAGTGTCTATTACCTCTCCTTTACGTTCGTTTCGATGAACATCAAGGGAAAAGCGGAAACCTATGCTACCGGTTCGGACGGTAAGGTCGACATTTCAAAAAAACAACATTACATCGACTCATTGTGGCGTGAAGATGTGTACATCGGACACACTTTGCAGGAAGTAATGGAACGTGAGCTAAGTCTTGGACTTGACCTTCAGGGTGGTATGCACGTAGTATTGGAAGTTTCTCCGGTTGATATTCTTAGAGGAATGGCTGGTGGAAATGCCCGCAGTGCAGCATTTCAGCAGGCTATTAAAAAAGCAAGTGAGGATAAAAAAGCCAGCAACAGTTCTTTTGTCAATCTTTTTGTAAAAGCTTACAAAGAAGCAGCGCCTAACACACCTCTTGCCAGCGTATTTGCAAACAGTGCAAACAGAAGCAAAATCAACAGTAATTCTTCTGACGGAGATGTTGTAAAAATGCTGAACACTGAGATTGACGGATCTATCGAAAGAGCATTCCAGATCACACAGGCCCGTATTGACAAATTTGGTGTAACAAACCCTAACATTCAGAGATTGCCTGGTAAAAACCAGATTTTGGTTGAACTTCCGGGTGTTGATAATCCGGAACGTGTACGTCGTTTGTTATCAGGTGCAGCGAAACTTGAATTCTCAGAAGTTTATCTTACCAACGAATTAGCATCAGGACTTGATCAGCTTGGTAAATTCCTTACAAGAGAAGATGCAGCTCAAAAAGCATTGGCAAAACCAACTGCGGCAGCGGCAACAGATACAACAAAAAAAACGGGTTTAGGCGGTCTTGCTGCTCAGCTTGAACAAAAAGGAGCAGATTCTACCAAAACGGATTCTTCTGCTTTGGCAGCACAGAGCGCAGCATTGACGAACCTTTTTGTTCCAATGCCACAAGGACTTGGTGTTTATATGAAAGATACAGCCCGTGCAGGTGAAATTCTTCGTCGTCCGGAAGTGAAATCTTTCTTCCCTGCTGACCTTGTTTTCATGTGGGACCGCAAAGGAACCGAAGGTGCGAACAACCAACTGATCCTGCCTTTGTACTTTATTAAAAAATCCAATGGCCAGGCTGCCATGGAAGGTGATGTGATTGTAGATGCAACGCATGATTACGATGATAGAGGCCGTCCGGAAGTAACCATGCGTATGAACGGCGAAGGTGCCCGTAAATGGCGTACACTAACTGCCAGAAGCGTAGGTCGTCCGGTTGCTATCATCATCGATAACCTTGTTTATACTGCGCCAACGGTTCAGGGTGAAATACCAAATGGTAACTCAAGCATCACCGGTAACTTCACAGTTGAAGAAACGAAGGATATGTCCAACGTTTTGAAAGCAGGTAAACTGCCGGCTCCAACAAACATCGTTGAAGAAGCGGTTGTGGGTTCAACTTTGGGTGCTGAGGCGATCCGTGACGGAGTTGTTTCTTCGCTTGTTGGTTTGGCAATTGTTTTGGTATTTATGCTTGCTTATTACAGCAAGGCAGGTTGGATCGCGGATTTAGCTCTTTTAATTAACCTTTTCTTCCTGTTGGGTATCATGGCATCAATCGGTGCAGTGCTTACACTTTCGGGTATTGCCGGTATTGTTCTTACAATCGGTATGGCTGTGGATGCGAACGTACTTATTTATGAGGGTATTAAAGTTGAAATTGAAGAAGGGAAGCCTTTCCGCCAGGCAGTAACAGACGGTTTTAAACACTCTCTGACTGCGATTATTGACTCGAACGTAACGACACTTTTAACGGGTATCATTCTTTATATTTTTGGTACGGGTCTGGTAAAAGGATTTGCAACAACGCTGATCATCGGTCTTATCACTTCGTTGTTCACAGCGATTTTTATCACCCGTTTGTTACTGGAAGCGCAGATTAAAAAAGGAAGAACTTTCACCTTCTATTCTGCTCTGACCAAAAACTGGTTTAAAGACAATTCATTTGACTTTGTATCACAGCGTCGTACGTTCTACATCGTTTCTACTGTAATTATGGTAATTGGTGTCGGATCGTTCATCTTCAAAGGATTTGGTCTTGGAATTGACTTCAAAGGCGGCCGTTCGTATGTTGTTCGTTTTGACAAAGAAGTTGAAACGGATGATTTGCGTGCAGCAATGAAAGAAACACTTGGATCAAGCCCTGAGATTAAAACTTATGGCGGTTCTTCTCAGGTGAAAATTACTACTGACTATCTGGTTGAAGCTACAACACCGGATGCTGATCAGAAAGCAGATACCAAAATCATGGAAGGTGTTGCCAAGCTGAAAGACAACCCGGGTAAAATTGTAAGTTCTTCGAAAGTAGGTCCTACAATTGCTTACGATACCATGATTTCAGCTGCTTATGCAATTATCCTGGCACTTGTCGCCAACTTTGCGTATATCTTTCTGCGTTTCAAACGTCTTGCATTTAGTTATGGAGCGGTAGTATCACTTGGTCACGATGTAATTATCATTCTTGCGGTTTATTCGTTATTTAATGGCTGGATCCCTTATATCTCTCTGGACATTGACCAGGCATTTATCGGTGCCATACTGACCATGATTGGTTATTCCATGAATGACACGGTTGTAATTTATGACCGTATCCGTGACTACCTGTCGGATGAAAGATCAAGAAATGAAAGTCTGCCTACGGTTATTAACAATGCCCTGAACAGTACTTTGAGCCGTACAGCGGTTACCGGTATATCTGTAATCCTTGTATTACTTGTTCTGATGATTTTTGGAGGAGAAGTTTTACGTGGATTTACATTCTGTATGCTTCTTGGTGTAATCGTTGGTACTTATTCTTCACTGTTTGTTGCCGCACCGATTGTGGTTGACTTACTACAGCGCGAGAAAAAGAAACAGCCGCTTGCAGTAGCTGTTGAACCGGTTGTACCTGGCAAAAAGATCAAAGCGTAATAAAATAGAGGACAAAAAGGGGAAAGTAATTTACTTTCCCCTTTTTTATTCTGCCATTGCGCATAGTGTGCAAATTTTATTTTAGTTTTATAGATTATTGATTAACCAAATACAATTAAAGAGCTCTTTATGGCAAATCAACTTTGGGTAAAAAAGCCTATTGAAAAACTATTACTAGAATCTACCGGAGAAGAAAATCAGCTTAAAAGATCGTTGGGGTCGGCAAGTTTGGTCGCACTTGGCATTGGTGCAATTATTGGTGCCGGACTTTTTTCATTGACAGGAATTGCAGCTGCTGAACATTCAGGTCCTGCGGTAACCATTTCATTTATTCTGGCAGCAGTTGGCTGCGGTTTTGCCGGACTTTGTTATGCTGAGTTCGCTTCCATGATTCCAATTGCGGGAAGTGCCTATACCTATTCTTATGCTACCATGGGTGAATTCGTAGCCTGGATCATCGGCTGGGACCTTGTTTTGGAATATGCACTTGGAGCAGCAACAGTTTCAGTTAGCTGGTCTCGGTATCTACTTGAATTCCTGAGCAAGTTTGACATACATCTTCCTACACAACTTGTTTGCTCGCCTTTCGAGGTAGTTAAGCTAAGTAACGGTACCATTATCGATAACGGGATTGTTAACCTTCCTGCTATTTTTATCGTGTGTATGCTTTCTCTGCTTCTAATCAGAGGTACAGAAGGATCTGCATTTTTGAATAACTTTTTGGTAGTATTGAAAGTAGCGGTTGTAATGATCTTTATTGCACTTGGATGGAGTCACATCGATCCGCAAAATTATGTTCCTTACATCCCTGAAAACACAGGTAACTACGAAAACTTTGGATGGTCGGGTATCGCAACGGGCGCGGCTGTGGTGTTCTTTGCCTTTATCGGTTTTGATGCTGTATCTACGGCAGCTCAGGAAGCTAAAAATCCACAGAAAGGTATGCCGATCGGTATTCTTGGATCTTTGGTTGTTTGTACCATTTTATACGTTCTTTTTGCGCACGTTATGACAGGTTTGGTAAAATATACCGAATTTGCAAATGACGCAAAACCTGCTGCAACTGCTTTTGCAAAAACAGGTTATGACAGTCTGCAGACTGCCCTGATCATCGCGATTCTGGCTGGTTACACTTCGGTTATGCTTGTTATGCTTTTAGGTCAGAGCCGTGTGTTTTATTCAATGAGTAAAGACGGGTTGCTTCCTAAATTTTTCAGCCAGGTACATCCTAAGTTCAGCACGCCATGGAAAACTAACCTTTTCTTCATGGGTTTTGTAAGTATTTTCGCTGGTCTTGTTCCAGTAAGTGATTTGGGACACATGGTAAGTATCGGTACATTATTCGCATTCTGCCTTGTTTGCGTAGGAGTTTGGATGTTACGTGTTAAAAGACCTGAACTTCATCGCTCATTCCGTACTCCGCTGGTTCCTTTTGTGCCAATTATGGGAATTGTAGTTTGTCTATACCTGATGTATTCACTTCCAATCGAAAGCTGGTATCGTCTTGCGATCTGGCTGGCAATCGGTTTAGCGATTTACTTCGGATACGGTAAAAAGAACAGTAAATTAGGAAAGGAAAATAATTTAGAGCTTTAAGCTGGATAAGAATAAAGTAAAAGTGCCTGGTTTCATTACGAAGCCAGGCACTTTTTTATTAAGGTGATAAAAGAATTGAGTCAAAATTTAAATTCTGGCGAGTACTCTTTCGGAAACAGTTTGTCCGATAGAGAGCGAAGACGTTGCCGCCGGAGACGGCGCATTGCACACATTGATTGCCCCTTTGTTTTCGATAATGGAGAAATCATCCAGCAAACCGCCATCATAATCACAAGCCTGCGCACGCACACCTGCTCCTCCGGGAACCAGATCGTCCGATTGGATTTCGGGAATGAGCTCCTGTAATGCTTTCGTAAAGGCTGCCTTTGAAAAAGATCGATAATATTCACCCATACCGGTACGCCAGTATTTTGCGGCAACTTTGCGGAATCCGGGCCAGGCAAGCGCCTCAAACAGCTCGGGGAAATTAATATCTGTCTTTTTATAACCTTCTCTTCTAAAAGCAAATACGGCATTTGGCCCAGCTTCAACACCGCCTTCTATCATTCTTGTAAAATGCACACCAAGAAATGGAAAATTAGGATCCGGAACGGGGTAAATCAGGTTTTTTACCAAATGATGTTTTTCCGGTTTTATCTTAAAATATTCACCTCTGAAAGGAATGATACGCACTTTGATGTTTTCCGGTTGGGTTAACTGTGCAACCTTGTCGGAATAAAGGCCCGCACAATTGACGATCAGACGGGTTTCAAAAACTTTACCCGTTGCTGAAACCACTTCCGAATGCGTATTCCGGTTTTTGATATCAATCACTTTTTCTCCAAGAGCGATTTCCCCGCCCGCTTTCTGAAAACATTCCGCATATTTTTCAGATACGGCTTTATAATCTATAATTCCGGTGTAGGGTACCCATATCCCTTCAACGCCTTTTACATGCGGTTCAATCTCTTTAATTTCGCCCGCAGAGATCATTCTGTTTTTCGTCAAACCATTTTGCATTCCTCTGTCAAACAGGTTTTTGAGCAAAGGCTTTTGTTCGTCACTGGTGGCAACCACCACTTTACCACAAAGGTCATAGGCTACACCTTCCCGGTTACAGAAATCCAGAAGCATTTCATAGCCGCGGATACAGTTTGTAGCTTTTAGGCTGCCGGGTTTATAATACAGTCCCGAATGGATTACTCCGCTGTTGTGCCCGGTTTGGTGTTTTGCTACTTCATTCTCTTTTTCAAGAAGAAGTATTTTTAAGGAAGGTTTTTGTTCTTTGATGCGCAGGGCGGTGGCCAGGCCAACAATCCCTCCGCCAATGACTATAATATCATGCATAAGTCAATCCGGATTCTTTTTTACAAAGAAGGGTTAAATTAGGAGAAAGTACAAAAAGCGTCATGGGATTTGTAAAGCAACCTGGTAGCATATCAATTACCAATACTCAAATCCCAGTGCTGTCTTTAGAGGTATTAAAAATTGGCCATTACAAAGACTGGTAATTTAAAGGGAATTCAGGGCAAGGCAAAATATTATGGCTGAGGAAATAATATTCAGGTTTCAGTGGCCTTCGTAACTTTTTTAGTATCAAGTGCATATACATCTATGCCATGTTTACTAAAAAAGAAATGGTTATTCTGTCACTTATTGCCAGTGGCTTAACATCAAAAAAGATCGCTTTGCATCTGCACCTAAGCATTGATACGATAAAAACACACAGAAAAAACATTATAAAAAAAGCCAAATCCCGGGGTCTAATCTTCGATTCACTGCTAAGATTAGCTATTCAAATGAAAGAGAATAGTAAATAATATACCCATTAAAGGGGTATATTGGCACTTTGTGCAGATATTTCTATATTTTAATTGTAACTAATTTGTTAATTATGTATTGTCATTTTCAATTAATAATTAACTTAACTAATCATTACAAAGAAAACAAAATTTACTATCCTTGCTAGAAGAATTCCACTCGTGCTTTTTTTCGTAGTAGCCGTTGTTCATGAATCAGAAGCAAAAAGATTTTGGGGCAATGAAGATCAGTACATTGGTTGTCAATATGCATATGATGGAATTTGTCAGGCTATCTATGAAAGAACATACTATGTTATGGGCATTGCCGTTTCACAGTCTATGCATTTTGAATCTGGTTCTTGCGATACAGTTTGCAGGAATGTAAATTAAAATTAATGATTTTAAGAATTATAATAATCATGCTCCACATTTTTCCTTGGCTATCACAGGCACAAGAAAAATGTGGAGTTGTTGTTGATAAAGCAAGTAAGTTATATATACCTTATGCCACGTTAGTTACCCAACCCTTCACAGCAGGTACATATACTTCCGAAATTGGCAAGTATTGCATTTCTATTCATCCGGATACAGACAGCATATTAATATCATGTGTTGGTTACCAAAATTTTTCAGTTTCAAAATCGCAATTTTTATTGCAGGATACTCTTTTTCTAGAAGTATCCATTAATCAACTTAAGGAAGTTGTAGTAAAAAATGAAAAGAAAAAAAGAAAAGTTATTCAGGTAGGATATGCAGACCACGCTGTTAAAAAGAGAGCTTTTGGTGGGAGTATAAGTTTTAATTCAGGAGTAAGGATAGCAACATACGTGGCAAATGATGGAAATTTGCAAGGGGTTATCAAAAATGTGATTTATGTACTCAGTGGAGCAAGAGAAACAAAAACCGTGGTTGTTCCTTTGTTTTACAGGATAAGGCTTCGTATTTATGAAAACGGAAGTAATCATTTGCCTGGCGCTGATTTACTCAGAGAGCAAGTTGTTGTTGATGTACCAGATGCTCAAAAGGAAATAGTCAAAGATGTAAGCAGTTACAACATAGCGTTTCCAGGAAATGGATTTTGGGTAGGAATGGAATGCGTTGGTTATATGAGTTCCGATTCAGTTTATCATGAAATAAAAGTGAATGAGACAGGAAAGTATACCTTGAAAAATTCACGCAAGCTTAAATTAGAAAAGCTTTATGCAATTTCACCGATGATTCCACTGACCAAGACAAAGATTACACAAAGTACCCATTCTTCGTTAAAAGGTAACTGGCATTTGCATGAGCGTTCAAATGGACTCTCAACATTTTCATTTGGTGCTGAAATAGAGGTCGATTAATAGATATATATATTAAGATCAATAGCTGAAATACTTAGGATTGTTCCGGATATTGGTCAGGGCAGGATTCTGCTCAAGTCTTATTATAATCCCCTAAATATCATTAGGTTTAAGGCTTATTAGGTACTTCGAAATTCGGTGGTACTGCCTTTGTGATGCGCAAACCCTTTGTGATAAACATTTAAGTTCGTTTGGGCTAGTCTCTGCTTAAATTACTCCTGAGATATTGCATAGGAAAATAAATGAAATATCCCCTTTGGAAACGAGTTGACAGCCAATTATCAGCCGGTTAAAAATATTATCCCGGCAGATTCAGAATAATTATTGAGGAAATGACACTTTTCCCATGGAGATACCTGGTACGCCTTCCTTTGATCCGAATGATACGTTGGCTCCCGCAACTGTCTCATTGGCCAGGACAGCAAATAAAACAGCCTCCTTCGCGTCACCTGAAACACCAAGCTGCTCCAATTGTAAGATCGTAAAAGCCGGTAGTTGTTTTTGGATGGCTTTCATCAGCACCGGATTGTGAGCACCGCCTCCGCTGGCATAAATGCTGTACGTTTCATTGACATCGATTACCCTTTTTATTGCACTGACAATCGTATCCGCACTAAGCTGCGTTAACGTTGCAATGATATCATTTCTGGAAAGAGAAGACAGTCTGGATTTTTGAATGGCGTTTTCAACGTAATCAAAATTGAAAACCTCCGGACCGGTGGTTTTCGGGAATGGGGCCTCAAAGAAAGATTTATTTTTCAACGCTTCCAACAGTGTTTCATTCACTATCCCATTGTTTGCTACCTCGCCATTTTCGTCATATGGCTTACGGAAAAAGCGGCGCATGTACGCATCGATTAATGTATTGCCGGGTCCGGTGTCGGTTGTAAAAATTAGTTCAGGATTTAGATTGCCGGGGAGCAAGGTAAAATTTGCAATTCCTCCCATGTTGAGCAGAATCCGGTTTTCTCCTTTTTTTGAAAACAAAAAATAATCTCCGTAAACAGCCAGCGGAGCGCCTTCTCCCCCTGCTGCAATGTGTTTCTGGCGGAAATCGCTTATTGTAATAATATTTGTCTCTACAGCAATGTGATCTCCGTCACCAATCTGCAGAGTTGAATTCGGAAAATCTTTTAATGCGTGCTGTTTTTTAGGGGCATGAAAAACGGTTTGTCCATGGCTGGCGATCAGGTCAACTTCTTCCGCATTGATATTCCATTCTTCAAGGCAATCCAGGATCATTTTGCCATGTTCAATGCCAATAAATGGATTCAGGACACATAATTGCTGAAAGTCGATTTCTCTTTTGGCAAATATTTTACGGATCTCTTCCCGAAAAGAATCTGTATAAGGAACGGTTGCGAAATTTTCAACTTCCAGTTTCGTATCAATTCCGCTGCCAGTTACTTTACATAGCGCTACATCCAATCCGTCGAGAGAAGTGCCGGACATGAGTCCAATAATTCTTCTGGATTTCTGATTCGCAATTTTATGCAGTTTCTCTATATGCAGCTTCATAAGTCAAATGTCTGGTAAAAGAAAAAGTCAGGTTACCGGGAATCTCCCTGCCTGACTTCTTCTATTTTAATCACGTCCAAATCCGATCATTGTGCTGACGGAGTAGTTGGCTGTGGCTTATTGTTATTTGGATTATTATTGTTGTTCCTGTTTTTCGGCTTACTTTTTTTCTTTTTCTTCTTTTTTTGTTCTTCGCTGTACTTGCGATCCAGGTTTTCAAGATCACTGTTGAGTTTCGGAGAACCTTTTTCCAAACTTCTTTCAACTTGCGGAGTCAATATTTCCAGCGATTCCGGAATAATATTGTTCTTATTAAGCTCAACAATTTCCAGAACCTTGTCAATTGCTACCGGATACCAGTTTGTATCTTTTTCAAAACCAAACCACATGATTTTCTTGAAAATATCCGTTTTTTGTAACGTTGCAACTCCCTTTTTTGTCTTTAACGGAGCTTCAACCGTCGGAATATCCCGCAAAGCATCAATGTAAGTTTCAAGCTCATAGTTCAGGCAGCATTTCAATCTCCCGCACTGGCCCGAAAGCTTGGCAGGATTTAGCGAAAGGTTCTGATACCTTGCAGCTGAGGTTGAGATGTTCTTAAAATCAGTCAGCCAGGTTGAACAGCAAAGTTCTCTTCCACAGGAACCCAGTCCGCCAAGACGGCTCGCTTCCTGCCGCAGACTGATCTGCCGCATCTCAATACGTACTTTAAATTCCGAAGCCAGCGATTTGATCAGCTCCCGAAAATCGACACGTTCTTCTGAAGAATAGTAAAAAGTAGTTTTGGTATTGTCCGACTGAAATTCAACATCCGACAATTTCATATTCAGTTTCATCTCCCGGATTATTTCCCGGGTACGATAAAGCGTTGGCATTTCACGTGCCATTGCCTGTGTATGTTTGTCAAGGTCTTTCTCGTTGGCAACCCGGTAAATCACATGCAGGTCATCACTGATCACTACATTTTTACGCTTCATCTGAAGGCGTACCAATTCACCCTGTAACGATACGGTTCCCAGATGCTGACCGGACGCCATTTCGCAGACAACATAATCGCCTGTAATGAATTCCAGTTGATTTATATTACGGAAATATTCCTTTCTTCCTCCTTTAAACTTTACTTCAACAACATCAAATCGCTGGCTGGTAGGCACATCCATGTGGCTCAACCAGTCGAAGACGTTCATTTTATTACAGCCACCTGTTCCACAGGTTCCATTACTTCCACATCCGGAGACAGCCGATCCGCTGGTACTGCATCCTCCCGATGAACATGATCCACATCCCATAGCTTATCCTCTTCATCAATCGTTATAACGAATTAAATCCATACCGATGTCGTGCCGAAAATATTTGCCTTCATATTGTATAACCTGCGCAGCGCGCTGGGATTTATGTACAGCGTTTTCAAGAGAATTGGCCATGCCTGTTAGCGCCATTACCCTTCCTCCGTTCGTTACGACTTCGGTATTTCCATTAAAGGTAGTCCCTGCATGATATAAATGCACATCTTCTACCTTGTCAGTCCCGGAAATTACCTTTCCTTTTTCATATTCTCCAGGATAACCGCCTGCAACCAATACAGTTGTTACAGCGACCTGAGGAGAAATTTTTATTTCATAATCATGGAGTGTCCCTTTTGCTGCTGACACCAGAAGTGCTGCAAAATCAGATTGAATTCTTGGCAATACAACCTCAGTCTCAGGGTCACCCATGCGAACATTGTATTCAATTACAAAAGGTTCGCCTTTTACATTCATCAAACCGATGAAGATAAAACCAACATATTTTATGCCTTCACTTTTTAATCCGTGCAGCGTTGGCTTCACAACTTTTTCCTCAACTTTTCTTAAAAAGTTTGCATCTGCAAAACTTACGGGCGAGACGGCTCCCATACCTCCGGTGTTCAGGCCGGTATCATTTTCACCGATTCTTTTGTAATCCTTAGCTTCCGGAAGTATTTTATAATTTTCCCCGTCGCAGAGAACAAAAACGGATAATTCAATTCCTTTCAAAAATTGCTCCACCACCACTTTGTTTCCGGCTGATCCAAATTTACCGTCAACAAGCATTTCATTAAAAGCCTGTTCAGCTTCGATATGTTTTTCTGCGATGATAACGCCTTTTCCAGCTGCCAGACCATCCGCTTTTAAAACGATCGGTAATGGCAGGGTTTCAAGATATTCAAGTCCAATCGCCAGTGTTTCAGCCGTAAACGTTCTGGAAGAAGCAGTTGGTATTCCGTACTTCTGCATGAAGTTTTTAGAAAAATCCTTACTTCCTTCTAACTGTGCTCCGGCTTTATTTGGGCCGATAAGCTTTACTTTGGCAAGATCTTTACGTGATTCAAAATAATCTACAATTCCATTAACCAGCGGTTCTTCCGGTCCTACAACAACAAGCTCAATTTCATTTTCTAAAACTGCCTTGGCAACTGCTTCAAAGTTATTATACGAAATGGGAATGTTGGTACCTACCAACGCGGTTCCTGCGTTTCCCGGTGCTATGTATAAACCATCACAAAGGGGGCTTTGAGCAATTTTCCAGGCAAAAGCATGCTCTCTACCTCCTGAACCTAATATAAGTATATTCATAATTGATTATAAATTTTGCCAAACAATAACGATCCTGACTGGGTTTAAGGCCGGATGTTTTAGTTTGCCAATTCCGATAAAAACTTAATTCGAACCAACCTCAGTTCTTCTTCACTTATTTCATCACCTGAAAATTCATCCAGTGCAGCGGCAATGTTGTCCGTTTCTGCGGTCATGAAGTAGTCGTAAATGTCCTGCTGTCTTTCACGATCTACCACCTGATTGATGTAATAATCCAAATTGAGTTTGGTACCTGAGTAACAAATGTGTTCCACTTCTTCGATCACCTCGGCGAGTGCCAGATCTTTCACCTCAGCTATTTCGTCAAGACTTACTTTCCGGTCCACCTGCTGGATAATGAAAATCTTGATCTTCGATTTGTTAACGGTGGTTTTGATAACGACATCCTTAGCGGTTTCGATATCATTTTCTTCAACATAACGCGTAATTGCGTCCAGAAACTGCTTTCCAAATTTCTGAACTTTACCCATGCCAACACCGTTGATCTGGGCCATTTCCTGCTGGGTTGTAGGATATGTAGTCGCCATTTCTTCCAGAGAAGGATCCTGGAAAATTACGAACGGCGGTAGATTTTTCTCCTTGGCAACCTTTTTTCTCAGCGCTTTGAGCATTCCCAGCAGCGCTTCGTCGTAGGCATGAGCACTTCCGTTGCCATTTCCGCCATCTTTATCGTCATCATCTGCTTTCACTTCTTCTTCCTCGAAGTTGTGATCTTTGTGCAAAGTGACCTGGTAAGGATCGTTCAGGTAAGCGATACCTTTTTCTCCGATTTTCATGACGCCATAATTTTCAATATCTTTTTCGAGATAGTTGAAAATTACAAGCTGACGGATGGTTGAAATCCAATAATCTCTGGATTCATTCAATTCCAGAGCTTTCCCAAATACATCCAGCTTGTCATGTTCGTAGCTTCTTACGTACTGATTGTCAGTAGCCGTAATCAGGTCCGCGATGTGTTCGCCATCAAACCGCTGTTCGGTAAGCTGAACAGCGCGCAAAATGAGAATTACTTCATCCTGTACCTTTCTTTTTTCGGTTGGTTTCAGACAGTTGTCACAGGCACCGCAATCCTTATCCATGTATTCACCGAAATAGCTCAGCAGCTGTCTGCGGCGACAAACACCCAGTGTTGAATATGCAACCATTTCATTTAGCAAATGGCGTGCATTATCACGTTCGGTAACTGTTTTGTCCTTATTGAATTTTTCCAGCTTCTGAATATCTTCATAGCTATAAAACATAAGGCAATTTCCCTCGAGTCCATCCCTTCCTGCCCGTCCTGTTTCCTGGTAATAACCTTCCAGAGATTTAGGCACATCATAGTGTATCACAAAACGAACGTCCGGCTTGTCGATACCCATTCCAAAAGCGATGGTCGCAACAATTACGTCACACTCCTCATTCAAAAATGCATCCTGATTACCCATCCTGGTATTGCTGTCAAGACCAGCGTGGTAGGGAAGGGCTTTTACATCATTGACAGCAAGTAATTCAGCAATTTCTTCAACTGTCTTGCGGCTCAGGCAATAGATGATCCCTGATTTGCCCTTGTTATTACGGACATAACGGATCAGCTGCTTTTTTGTGTCCTTTTTAGGGCGTATTTCGTAGTAAAGATTCTTACGGTTGAAAGAAGATTTGAAAGTCTCCGCTTCTTCCATCTGTAAATTTTTGCGTATATCCTGCTGTACCTTAGGCGTGGCTGTGGCAGTAAGTGCAATAATCGGAAGGTTACCGATATTCTCAATAATACCATAAATTCTGCGGTATTCCGGGCGGAAATCATGTCCCCATTCCGAAATACAATGTGCTTCATCAATGGCTACGAAAGAAATTTTTACTTTCTTTAAAAAATCAAGATTATCCTCTTTTGTTAACGATTCAGGTGCGATGTAAAGCAGCTTCAGACTTCCGTCTAATGCATCGTTTTTCACACGCGTCATTTCACTTTTTGTGAGTGTGGAGTTCAAAAACTGTGCATTAATGCCAAAAGCAGTTAACTGATCCACCTGATTTTTCATCAGTGCAATAAGCGGGGAAATAACAATTGTCATTCCGTCACTGACAAGCGCGGGTAATTGGTAGCAAAGTGATTTGCCTGCCCCGGTGGGCATAATCACAAAAGTATTTTTTCCAAGCAGGATGTTTTGTATAATAACCTCTTGCTCTCCCCTGAACTGACTATATCCAAATATCTCTTTAAGTCTTTCTTTTAACGTGTCTAATACGACAGTTTCAACCTTCTTTACCATACTCTGTTAACAAAATGGTTATCCCAAACTTCTCTATCTTTGCTTTTTGAAATGAATAATTGCAATTGGTTCTCAATAAAACAGTGTTTCAGATTTGAAATTAATAAAAAATATTCAGTCCATAGCAAAAGAAGTGTTACTGAAGGAGGCCACAGCGGTACATAATCTCATTGAAAGGATTGATGATGAATTTGAAAAGTGCGTACAGCTCATTCTTAATTCAGGAGGACGTGTCGTTGTATCCGGAATTGGTAAAAGTGCCATAGTAGGACAGAAAATCGTGGCGACGCTCAATTCTACTGGTACGCCTGCATTATTTATGCACGCCGGCGACGCCATCCACGGTGATCTGGGAATGATACAGGATAATGATGTCGTAATTGTCATTTCAAGAAGCGGTGATACACCGGAAATAAAAGTACTGGTGCCGCTTCTGAAACGTATTGGTGTAAACATCATCGCGATGTTGAGTAATAAAGATTCGTATCTGGGCCGTAATGCCCGTTTTGTTCTGCATGCACATGCCCCGAATGAAGCAGATCCTTTAAATCTGGCTCCAACAACAAGTACTACTGTTACCATGGCGCTTGGCGATGCCCTTGCGATATGTTTACTGGAAGCCCGCGGTTTTACACATCAGGATTTTGCAAAATACCATCCCGGTGGTTCTCTGGGTAAAAGGCTTTATCTGAAAGTCTGTGATATTTACCCGAATAACGCTTTGCCGGTTGTTTCGGAATCGGCCACGCTGCATGAAATCATTATGGAAATCACCTCCAAGCGTTTGGGAGCGACGTCGGTAATCAAAGATTCAGGAAAAATGGCCGGAATTATTACCGACGGAGATCTTCGGCGTATGCTTAATCAGCATGCAGGAGACACGCTGCTGCAATTACAGGCCAGTGATATCATGACCCCCTGTCCGATCTCTGTCGGCCCGGAAGAGTATGCTGTAAATGCCCTGGAGATTATGCAATCCCGAAGTATCACTCAGGTTGTGGTTGTGGAGGACGATCGGGTTTTGGGATTTGTTCACCTGCACGATTTACTAAGAGAAGGCCTGGTATAACAAATGTCCCCAAGCCCTATTCTCTAGACCCCAAGCCCTCTGCTTATCTACCTAAATCTGTTGGATTGCTGCACCTTTTTTTCATCTTTCCTGATAAAACGGTTTGCAAACACATTAGACAGCATAGATGCGATTAATCCGTAGAAACCGATTTCGTAATTGCCCGGATTTTCAGGATCAAAAAGTTTGGCTGTGCTGTAAAAAGTATAATAAATGACCAAACCAATCATGACGGTCATCAAAATCGAATTAACCGCGCATAATGCAGATTGAAGAATGCGGTTTTTAAAGCTAAAAATGGCATAAGCCGATACCAGTGCTACAAGAATCGCCAGGATTACAAAATAATAAACCGGCTGAACCTGTGATTGCACTGCATTGATCTGGTGTGTTAACTTTAATGCAGTAAGATCTGCTTTTTCCACACCTGCGGCAGAAATTTTACTCCATACCGGAAATGACAGAAAAACGCCCATTCCGATAATTGTAATGGCTAAAAATATAGTTTGAACTCTTTGTAACATGGTAAACGGAAATATTATTCTAAAACGGTTTTACAAATTTAATAAAGAGAAAAGGGAAGGATATAACTGTTAAAATTAAATAACAACCTCTCCGTACAGGTCAAATTCCTCAGAGGATGTGATTTTTACATTAGCAAAATCTCCCAATCTTACATACTGGCTTGCAGGTATAAGTACTTCATTATCAACTTCCGGAGAATCGGATTCGGTGCGGCCAATAAAATGCCCGCCTTCTTTTCTGTCAAAAAGAACCTTGTAGGTGTTGCCTACTTTCTGCTGGTTCAGTTCATAAGAAATTCCCTGCTGAAGTTCCATGATTGCATCGGCACGTTCCTGTTTAATTTCGGCAGGAATATCATCCGGCATGGAGTAGGAATGCGTGTTGTCTTCATGAGAATATTGAAATGCACCTAATCTGTCGAAACGCATTTTTTCAACAAACTCGTATGTTTCATCAAATAAAGCTTCGGTCTCGCCGGGATGCCCAACGATAAGCGTGGTACGCAGCGTGATTTCAGGAATTTTCTCGCGGATCGATTCAATCAGCGACTCTGTTTTTTCACGGGTGATACCTCTCCGCATGGATTTCAAAATTTCTGTTGACCCGGATTGAAGAGGCATATCCAGGTACTTACATATATTACTGCGCTCTTTCATGATATCAAGGATGTCCATCGGGAAACCGGCAGGATAAGCATATTGCAATCTGATCCACTCAATTCCTTCCACATCAGAAAGTTGAGCCAAAAGATCAGATAAATTTCTTTTTTTATAAATATCAAGACCGTAATAAGTAAGATCCTGAGCAATAAGAATCAGCTCTTTTGTGCCACGTTTGGCCAGAGATTTTGCTTCTTTTACCAATTCTTCAATCGAACGGGAGACATGCCCGCCGCGCATAATCGGAATTGCACAAAAGCTGCACGGACGATCACAGCCTTCCGCTATTTTTACATACGCATAATGCGTAGGTGTGGTAAGCAGGCGCTCTCCAACCAGTTCATGTTTATAATCTGCTTTCAGTGTTTTAAGCAAACGCGGAAGTTCGTTGGTGCCAAACCAAGCATCAACTGTGGGAATTTCAATTGAAAGTTCATCTTTATAACGGTGCGAAAGACAGCCGGTTACATAAACTTTGTCCACAATCCCTGCCGCTTTTGCATCTGCATAACGAAGAATGGTATTGATAGATTCTTCCTTTGCATTATCGATAAAACCGCAGGTGTTGATCACAACGATCTGAGAATTATCCTTTTTTGATTCATGCGCTACATCAAAGCCGTTTCCTTTTAGCTGTGTGTACAACACTTCCGAATCGACCAGGTTTTTGGAGCAACCCAGCGTAACAATATTTACTTTATTTTTAACTATTCCTTTGGTTTTCATTATGGGAAGCTGCCAGCAGTTAGTAATTAGCTGTTAGCCTGTTATGTTGTTCGAATAAAACGGATTAAGCCCCTTGCCCCTATAAAATAAAGTATGCAAACGGGCTGCAAAGATCGGGAAAATTTGGATAGGAAATTCTACTTTATATAAGGAAATACTTTTACCGAGTATTCGGAAGGAATGTTCCTGAAATATTCATTAATAATCCACAGGCCCGGCATACGATCTGTGAGGATAAATTTCTCTCCGTTTGTTAGATAATAAGTATAATAAGAAAAGCGAAGACGGGTATTATTGGAGACGATGGATATTCTTTCAATATCACCTTTTCTGAGAATGATCTCTTTTCCTTTGACGTTGACATGAATTTCATGACTGTAAGGAATTGAGGTCAATATTACGCCCTCGGTAAATTTCCAGTAATTGTATTGAAATACAAGAAAGTATCCTGCCGAATAAGTGTTTAATGAACCCAAGGAAATAAAAAGCAGGCTACCAAGCCCTTGTTTTGTTTCAAATACAGGAAAACCTTTGGTGATTGGCATGGTTAAAATTACCAATGCCATAATCAAAAGGGGATATGAAGTAATGCTATCCAGGCTGGTGAAATAGCTGACGGTAGATATCTGATAAACTCTGTCGACCTTAAGCGGAGAGTTGTTGCCATAGGTATCTCTTGATACCCTATATAGTTGCCAGATGCCCCCTCCTGCTATACCGAAAACAATCAGGAAAATAAGGACGGTATCCATTTTTAACAGATGATTTTGCTTTTTCCATCATCAAAGATAAAAAGTCTAGCTCCAGTTATCCAATTTTCTTAAACAAAGAATCAACAAATTCGCTGCGGTCAAAGACCTGCAAATCGTCCATTTTTTCACCTACTCCGATGTATTTAACGGGTATTTTAAATTCGTCGGAAATTCCGATTACCACGCCGCCTTTTGCGGTTCCGTCCAGTTTGGTGATTGCCAGGGCAGTGATTTCTGTAACCTTTGTAAACTCACGAGCCTGAATAACCGCATTTTGCCCGGTACTTCCATCCAGCACCAATAAAACCTCGTGCGGCGCATCAGGAATGATTTTTTGCATGACCCTTTTGATTTTCGAAAGCTCGTTCATCAGGTTTACTTTGGTATGCAATCTCCCGGCGGTGTCAATAATAATGACATCCGCACCAATTTCCATTCCTTTTTTCAGTGCATCATAAGCAACAGAAGAAGGATCGGTGTTCATACCATGATCGATAACCGGAACGTCCACTCTTTTTCCCCACAGTTTTAATTGTTCAACTGCGGCAGCACGGAATGTATCGGCTGCACCAAGTACCACTTTATGTCCGCGGGAGTGAAACTGGTGGGCCAGTTTTCCGATTGTTGTTGTCTTTCCTACACCGTTCACACCTACCACCATGATCACATAAGGTTTAGGAAGATGCTTGGTTTCAAAGCTGTCCGTAAAATCAACGGATTTATTTTCAATAAGCAGTTCGGCAATTTCCTCGCGGAGAATTGTGTCAAGTTCGGCAGTCGTTGCATATTTGTCTCGTGCAACACGTTCTTCTATTCGTTTAATCACCTTTACGGTGGTTTCAACACCCACGTCTGAGCTTACAAGTATATCTTCCAATTCATCGAGAACATCTTCATCGATGGTTGTTTTTCCAATGATTGCCTTTGAAAGTTTGCCAAAGAAACTGTCTTTGGTTTTTTCCAGGCCTTTATCTAATGTTTCTTTTTTTTCTTTTGAAAAAAAGCCAAATAAGCTCATATCAGCGTAGGGATAAGATCAGTAAAATGAGTGTGCATGAAATAGTGCAACTATTTGCAATTCAAAATTAAACAAAAAAAGTCCCGAAAGGGACTTTTTAAACTGCAATATCAAAACCTGCAACTGAAATGTGTTTAACCTCAGTTTTTAAGCGCACCCTGAACACCGTCAAGAGGTACAATTTCTTCTTTGAAGGTATAAGCTCCGGTTTTTGGAGACTTTACGGCTTTAATCACTTTCGCAAAAGCTTTACCACCTTCTTTTTTCAGCGTAGCAACTACTTTCTTTGCCATATCTGTATATATTTAAAATGTTATCAATTATATATAATCAAGACGAGAGGCTAAATTACATTAACCACTAACATCCTGCAATAACTTTAAGACAGTATTATTTAATCTCTTTGTGTAGAGTATAACGTCTCAGGAAAGAATTGAATTTTTTCAATTCCATACGGCTAGGCGTATTTTTACGATTCTTTGTAGTCACGTAACGTGACATACCTGGTACACCGCTTTCTTTTTGTTCAGTGCACTCTAATATAACCTGTACTCTATTACCTTTCTTAGCCATTACTTTACATCGTTTTACAAATAGGACTGCAAAAGTAATGATATTTCATATTATTCACAATAATTTATTTTAAATAAAAAATAAAATTACCTATTTTTAAAATCTCACTTTTGTGTTAACCTATTTATTGTTAGGTTTTTATGTGGAATTTTGCTCAATTTTATTGTTGTGATTTATAAAATATATGAGGGAAATCTAACACAAACTTACTTTCTTCGTGTAGTGGATTATCGGGAAATGCGATAACATGGCGGAAATTCTTTAAAAAATTAAAACAATGACACTTAAAAAAAGTACTTCTCTGGCAATTATTGCCCTGGCAGCTTCTGTATGGATCGGCTGTTCTTCAACGGAAGACAAGGAAAAGTATGACAACTTTTACGGAGCCGGAAGTAAAGCGAGAGAGGAAACAGCGCTCGTTACATTACAAAATGAGAGAAAAAATCCTAAACCAGAAGTAACACCTGCCGCACAGCCTGCTGCTGCACCGGCTGTTACTGATTCGGCAATGGCCGGCGATACAACTGCTGCTGCAACACCAGCCGCTCCGGCCGCAGATGCAAAACCAAAGCGTAAACCGGTACCAGCAGACGTATCTGCTCTGTTGAATAAACATGCCTGTTTTGCCTGCCATCAGGCATATGACAAGGTAATCGGGCCGGCTTATTCGGAAGTAGCAAAAAAGAAATATACGCCTGAGCAAATTGTTGAACTGGTACATAATCCTAAGCCTGAACACTGGCCTGGTTATCCTCCAATGGCGCCGCTGGCACACGTTCCAAAAGGGGATATTGTGGTTATTGCCAACTGGATTAATTCATTATAAGGTAATTAGGGATTAACTAGCCGAGGTGCTTCTTCGGTTTACTTCTTTGAAACAACTTACTAAGTCAGAAAATGCGGGTCGTTCATATTATGGACGACCCGTATTTGTATCTTTGCAAAAGCATTTGCAATAATTATGATTCAAACAGAAATTACTCCCTCTGAAATAAGCGAAGAACTTTTGGCTTCCTATGAAACCGTGATCGGTCTGGAAGTGCATTGTCAACTATTGACCGAGTCGAAACTATTTGCTTCGGACCGGAATCTTTTTGGGACTGAACCCAATACGAACGTTGGGCCGATAACCATTGCTTTACCGGGAACATTACCTAAAATAAATAAAAAGGCTGTTGAATATGCCATCCGTCTTGGCCTGGCTTGCGACTGTTCAATAAGCAGGCGTACGACCTTTGACAGAAAAAATTATTTTTATCCGGATCTTCCGAAAGGTTACCAGATATCACAGGATAAAAAACCGATTTGTGAAAAAGGCGGTGTTACCATTGCAACAAAAGGTGCAGACGGGAAAATGGTTGAGAAGCTGATCCGCTTTCATCATATTCATTTAGAGGAAGATGCAGGGAAATCAGTTCACGACGGGAGTGATACGGAAACCCTGCTTGACTACAACAGAGCTGGAACGCCACTGGTAGAAATGGTTTCTGAACCGGATTTGAGATCGGCAGAAGAAACAGGAGCCTTCGTCACAGAAATTCGTCGCTTGGTTCGCTATCTGGGAATCAGTGATGGTAATATGGAAGAAGGTTCTTTGCGCTGCGACGTAAATGTCTCCATCAGAAAACGTGGTGAAACTGCATTGGGAGTTAAGGTTGAGGTTAAAAATATGAACTCGATCCGTAACATGATGCGCGCAATTTCCTTTGAAACAAAAAGACAGGTTGAGTTACTTAAAAATGGCGGTGAAATACATCAGGAAACCCGTATGTTCGATGTTGAATCCGGCAATACGTATGGCATGCGTATGAAAGAAACGATGAATGATTATCGCTACTTTCCGGATCCTGATCTGAGCGCTGTTGTGGTTTCTGAGGAATGGCTGGAAGGTATCCGTTCGGCGATGCCGGCTTTGCCAAAAGAATTACGGGAGAAGTTTACAACGGTTTATGGTATTCCCGCTTATGACGCGCTTGTTTTAACTGATACAAAAGAGATTGCGGATTATTTTGAAGCCGTTTGTGCTAAAACGAATTTCTATAAATCTGCTTCTAACTGGCTGATGGGACCGGTTAAGTCTTATTTAAACGAACATCAGGGGGACATTACGTTATTTCCGGTTAAGCCGGAAGGACTTGCAGCGTTAATTGAATTGACAGAATCGGGTTTGGTGAGTAATTCTATTGCAACACAAAAGATATTTCCGGTTATGCTGGCCGAGCCGTTAAGAATGCCAAACGAGATCGCGACTGCAAATAACTGGCTGCAAAACAGCAATACAAATGAGCTTGAAACGTTGGTAGATGAGGTAATTGCGTCGATGCCGGATAAGGTTGCGGCATATAGAAAGGGCAAAAAGGGTTTAATGGGACTTTTTGTCGGAGAAGTAATGAAAAAGTCAAACGGAGCCGCGGATCCTAAGCTGGTTAATCAGCTTCTTGCAGCAAAACTTTAAGTGCGTCATTTATTCAAATGAAAATAGTCCATATTATGAAGCAGTTCGGTATAAAATATCTGTTTGTCTTTTTTCTGTTTGCAGTTTTTCTTACAAGCCCGGCTTTTGCCCAAATTGCGCCAAAATACTTTACGGTTAACGGTAAAATTAAAAATGGAGTAAAGGGAGAAAAAGTTACTCTTATGCAGACTATGGCCAACGGATCAGCCGTAAAGGTTGATTCTGCGCAGTTAGCTGCGGACGGCACTTTTATGATCAAAGCAAAGGAAAAAGACGGCGGTAGTTTTTACACGCTCAATCTAGCCGACAGACAAAAGGTTGTTTTGCTTGTTGAAGGTGGCGAAACGATGAATCTTGTGGCAGATGGTTTTACAAAAACCAGTGCGGGAGCCTCGGGTAAAGCAGTGATTACCGGCTCTAAAAACATGGAGTATTATGCAAAGATAGACGAGCTGATGCAGGAGTTTGCAGCAAAAGTTACTGTTTGGAATGAAGAATATGCTGCGGCTGAAGAGAAAAAAAATACTAAAAAGGTGCAGGAAATTCAGTCATCTTTTGCCGCTGCCGATCAGGCAAGAATGGGTGTGATCAGAAAAATGCTGCCGGAAATGGGTACTTCATTAATCGCATTGTTTACGGCGAATAATTTTCTAAGTCCGGATACCGATCTTGCAACATTAAAAAACCTTGCTTCCGAATTTGAAAAAGTAAAACCAACTCCGACACTTGCACAGGGATTTATTGGTCAGATCAAACGTATGACTGGTGTTGCCGTTGGTGAACTTGCTCCGGATTTTACATTAAATAATCCTGAGGGAAAACCAATTGCCCTTTCTTCCCTTCGCGGTAAATTTGTTCTCATCGATTTCTGGGCGTCCTGGTGCGGTCCGTGTCGGATGGAGAATCCGAATGTAGTTCGGATGTATGATAAATTTAAAGACAAAGGATTTTCTATCTACGGAGTTTCCCTGGATAAGGAAGAGGGCCCGTGGAAAGCAGCTATAAAAAAGGATAATTTAACCTGGGTGCATGGTTCAGACCTTAAATACTGGAATTCTGCGGTTGCCCAGACTTATGGTGTAACTGCCATTCCGGCGACTTACCTTTTGGATAAAGAAGGAAAAATTATTGCTAAAAATTTGAGAGGAGCTGCCTTGGAGGCAAAGCTGGCTGAATTACTGGGAACTGCCCAGTAAATATATACAAATGTTAAAATCAAAAAGTCCGCTGATTTTCAGTGGACTTTTTGGTTTTAAAGGCGGGTATGAAAACTAGTTTTCGGGTAACTGATATTTAAAATACAGCGGGTCAGGAAAACGAAAGCTGTATTTATAAAAAGTTGAAAACTTGTCGGCCGAGATGATTTTAAAATCGGGTTTGATTTCAGGTTCAGAAAAGGTGGGAGCTTCCCAGTTGAATTCAGCGCAGGTACTTTCATAAACTTCCCGCCGGGTCGGATGCGAGGGAGCGACGATATTGAATGTTTCGTTAAGTACACCTTTTTGCATGATGGTAATGATAATTTCAACCGCATCATCCGGATGGATATAGTTAACCGGCAGGGAGCCGGTTGTCATGTTTTTCAGGCCTTTGACATATTTCCCCGGAATTCTTTCATAACCGATTAAACCGCCAAATCTCAGAACAGATACGGTCATGTTTTCTCGAAGCTCAAAAAGCAGATTTTCAGCTGAAACCATGTCTGGCGCCGCAGATTCGTCAGGTGTAGTAACATCTTGTTCTGTCACAACACGGTTAAGATCAGGATAAATACCTGTAGAACTGATAAAAATAATTTCCTGAACCGGAGACTTTTGAACGGCTTTCACAACAGCCGCGATTTGTTCCGGGTGAAACCCAGGTTCATGTTTTCCCAGTCGTGGAGGGATGGATATTACGAGAAAGTCTGAATCAAAGAAGGACGTAATAATTTCCTCACCAGCCGAAAATTCGGGATTTAAACTAAATTCAACACCTTGTATTCCTTCTTTCTGAAATGTTTCAAGTTTCGCAGCGGAGGTGGTACTTCCTTTTATTTCGGATGTAATATCAAGTTCCTGGAGGCGTTTAGCTAACTGTAACCCGAGCCATCCGCAGCCGAGAATGCTTACCCGTTTTTTTTCTATTTTTGACTCTTTATTCATTTATACTGATTTATCAATGATTTTTGTTCGAACGCTGACGCTTTTCTGTTTTTTAGTTGTGATTACAGTTTCATGTAAAACCGACACAAAAAAAGAAACGGATAAAACTCCCGAAATATCCGATGTGTCAGTTGAAAACCTGGATCAGGAGCTGTTTGCAAGCAAATCGGTTCAAGATGTACAAATTTTTTTAAATAAACATCCCTATCTGACGCCGTTGTATTTTACCGATACGCAAGCTGACACGGCACAGCTGGCAAATCATTTATTTAATATTCTTCAAAATCCCGGTTTGCAGGAATTTAAAACCCGGATCGACACGATTATTGGTGACAGAACTTTAAATATTGTAAACCCGCTAAAAGAAGCATTTGCTAATATCAGGGAAAGTTATCCCGACTTCAAATCACCGAAAATCAAATTTATAATTACAGGCTTTACCGGAAATGATCTGTATATATCCGATTCTCTGATCATCATTGGTCTGGATTATTTTGGCGGACCCAAAGCGGGTTACCGTCCGGATGTTTTTGATTATCAGTTGAGAAGATATCAAAAAGAGTATATCGTTCCATCCGTTATTTTCTTTTTGTCCAATCAATACAATCATCTTAATGCAACGGATCCAACCTTGCTTTCAGAAATGGTAGGATATGGAAAAGGATTTGAATTTGTCAAACAGGTATTGCCCAATACGCCTGATAGCCTGATTCTGGGTTATTCATCAGAAAATTTGAGCCGGACTTACAACAGTCAGCAGGATATCTGGGCTTACTTTATTACCAACAAGCTGCTTTATGAAAAAAATGAATTGAAAAAGCAGAAGTATATTGGCGAACGACCTTTTACTACCGAAATAGGCAATCAGGTTCCGGGTGGAATTGGGCGTTGGGTTGGCTGGCGGATTGTTTCTATGTTTATGGAAGAAAATCCTGATTTGACACTTCCGGAACTTATGAAAATGGATAATGCCATGCAGATTTTGCAGGAATCAGGATATAAAGGGCAAAGGGACGAAGAGAACTAAGTTTTTGATTACTTTTGCCTGTTGAGATTTTGACTATATAAGCTTTCTTTTAATAGAAATGTCATCAAATAGAACAATTTTCCTGAATTAAATCTGACTACCGTTTACAATGCCGATAACGCTTATCATTTTTCTTTTGGCCGTTCCGGGCTTTGTAATCGTAGGCGTGTATCTGGAACGTAAGGTTTCTGCTTTTATACAGGACCGGATGGGACCGATGGAAGTTGGTAAGTGGGGACTTCTGCAATTGTTTGCGGATTTGCTAAAACTGCTTCAAAAGGAGGATATTGTTCCCAAAGCCGCTGACCGCCGTCTTTTTCTGATTGCTCCCATCGTAATTTTTGTTTCTGTTTTTGCAGGTTTTGCCGTGGTACCGCTCGCTCCGGCGCTTGCAGGTTCCGGCGCTGCCGTTGGTGTCTTTTTTCTGATGACGATTATCTCTGTTGACGTTATCGGTCTTTTGATGGCAGGGTGGGGCTCTAATAACAAATTTGCTTTGTATGGAGCAATGCGTGCTGTTTCGCAAATTATATCCTATGAGGTTCCGCTGGGGCTCTCTATCTTGTGTGTGGTGATGCTCACACAAACGTTAGATCTTCAGGTTATTAGTTTTCAGCAGGGAATTTTTAGCCCGGATACCATCTATCTTTTTGGTATGAAACGCCTTGGAATTGATGTAACTTCTGTAGGTGGGTTTTTATCCTGGAATATTGTCCGGAATCCGTTTTTGCTGCTGGCATACATCGTGTTTTTCATAGCTTCTTTGGCAGAATGCAATCGTGCACCGTTCGATTTACCGGAAGGAGAATCAGAGCTTGTTGCTGGTTTTCACACTGAATATTCGGGAATGCGCTTTGCATTATTTATGCTTTCCGAATATGGCATGATGCTGCTGGTTTCTTTGCTGGGAGCAATACTTTTTTTGGGTAGCTGGAATACGCCTTTTCCAAACATCGGACCGGTAAGATTGGCGGATTGGACCAGCGGTGAGCCAGGGACGTGGCTTGGTTACCTAACCGGTGCTTTCTGGCTGTTATTTAAAGCACTTTCCGGTGTATTAGTTCAAATGTGGGTGCGCTGGACACTACCACGTCTGCGTGTTGACCAGCTGATGTATCTGGGATGGAAAGTGTTAACGCCTGTGGGGCTGGTATTATTCTTTATTTCGGGTGTCTGGAGACTGATCGGGATTTGACGGGTGGTCTTTTTATTCCGCTATTTCAGCTCCGTCCAGAATATAATTCATTTTGTAAATATCATCAGCGTTCAGCATAAGTGTACCTGTCAGTGTAAGACGCTCATCGGTTTTAAACTTTCTGGAATTCTTTTTGAAGTTTAGTGTCATAACTGTTTCCGGTCCTGCACCTCCGCAAAAGAAACATGCACTAAAAGGAAAGGCTGATAACACATATAAGTTAGCATCCAAATCAACCGGAAGGATGTAACCTGTAATACTTACCTGCTGATTTTTTAATTTCTGAACACTTGGGCCAAAGGTCGGGTGAAGCATGTAAATCGATTCTTCGGCATACCATTTCTTCTTGAAAGTAACATCCCTCAATATTTCCCAAGTCAGCTTAACCGGAGCATTTGAAGGAGTAAATGCAAAAAGGGAGGTTGCAAATGCAAAAATTATGAAGAAACGTAGTGATTTCATGAATGTTATCTTAATGGTAAGCCTGATCAGTTAGTCAACAAATTTAAGAAGAATATCATTCCTCAGCCAGAGTACGGGATATATTCAGTTTGTAAATTCCCAGAGATGGCAAGGCTGCTGCCAGCAACCCAAGGACAATCGCTGCGGCAAAAAGGTAAATCTCTTCCGGCAGGAGGTTAAATTCTTTAAGCGAATAGTGAAAATCCTTCTCGGTCGATTTGTTAAACAGATACAATCCGATTCTGCTCAGACCTATTCCGGCTACATAACCAATCAAAGCAAGCATCAATCCTTCAAGCAAAAGCATAAAAAACAGGCGTGTTCTTGTCGCTCCCATGGAAAGCATCAGTGCCATTTCGTATTTTCTTTCTTTTAAGGAATTATAAAGAGAAATAAATACACTTACACCGGCAATGGTGATGATAATGATAGCAAGGTTTTGCAACGTTTCTATACCAACGCCAAGAAGTGAAAATAACCTGTTGATTTCAATACTGGGAAGAGCAGCCTGCATTGAAGTGTTTTCATTTACCTGACGCGGTAAAGTAAGCAGGCCCATCGGGTTTCGGAACTGGATCAATGCACTGGTAACCTGTTTTTCATCTTCATGATGTTCTTGGGAATGTTCATCACCCAGCAATTCAGACGTTGGTTGTGCTGGTTTTTCTGCATGGCCATGTATATCCCAAACACTGGAAAGGCTGGTGAGTATCAATTGATCTAAAACCGATCCGGTCGGGTCGAATATTCCAACAACCTTATATTTTTTGTCTCCATGTTTATCTCCTTCGGAATCAAGACCGTGTGAGCTTTCAAAACTATCGCCGATCCTGAGACCAAGATTATTAGCCGCATTACTTCCTAAAGTGACCTCCATGGATTGATCGAAAAGTTTTCCGGAAATGACCTTTGCCTGGAAATGTTCCGGATATTTCGCCGATGTTCCTACAATCCTGAATCCTTGGTAATTATCTCCCATAGATAACGGGATAACGTTTTTGACAAAGGGATTTCTTTTGAGACTGTTTACCTCCGACAAAGGGATGTTGCCGGTAGGAGCATCGATCTGATAAATGCTGCTGAGTATAAGCTGCAAGGGGCTTCCCTTGGCTCCCACAACCATATCAATACCACGAATGTTACGCCTGAATTGCTCGTCCAGCTGTTTGTTAAGCAAAAGGAGCAGCGAAATCATTCCAATCCCAAGCGTAAGAAGTAACGCGCTGAGAAAACTGTTAAGCTTTTTCTCTTTAAGATTTGCAACACTGATTTTAAAAAGGTTCATATTAAATTTAAAGATTCTTCTGTTCGGCGGTTTGAGTTAAGCCAGTTATTCAAGAGCTGTTATAAAAAGATCTGATTAGCAAATTCGTCTTTTAATCGCTGATCGTGCGTTACAACCACCAGGCTGGCGTCAATAAGTTTGGATTGTGATTTTAATAATTCAATTACTTTTTGGCAATTATTATCATCCAGACTTGAAGTAGGCTCATCTGCAAGTATGACATTGGGGTTGTTCATTAATGCTCTTGCGATGCTAACTCTTTGCTGCTCGCCCTGGCTTAGCTGATTTGCTTTTTTAGAAAGATGATCTGCAAATCCCAGTTGTTCAGCAAGGCAGATAGCTTTTGTCTTGTCCTGTCGCTTACCTGCAAAGTAATTGGGCAGCAAAATATTGTCCATTACAGAAAGTGAGCTGGTAAAATGAGCACGCTGATAAATTATACCAATGTTTTGTGCCCTGACCTTTGTAATTTGGGAGGGTGTAAAGCTGCTAACCTCATTTCCTGCAATGTTAATTTCACCGGACTCCGGTTTGAGTAAGAGAGCAAGTAAGTGCAGCAAGGTTGTTTTACCTTTACCCGACTGTCCTAAAATGAGCAGGGTTTCACTGTCTGCGCAAAAAATATCCGGAAAGTTAAAGTGCTTTTGACTTGAATATGAAAATTGAAGGTTCTTGCTGCTAATCATCAGGGAAACGGTTTTTTGACCTATACAATGATAAGGAAGTTTTTGCCTTTTAAAGAAAAATAAGCAGGATTTAATTGTAGCTAAAGGCAGCAATGGTGCGAAGAAGTGCGTATATGACTCTGGGTGGTAAAGACGGTTACAGAAATTTTAAAGCCAGCACAAATAAATAATAAAGAAATACGTTGAAAAGGAGATTAATCTATGGAAAACCGACAACTGTTTTATTTTTGCAAAAAAAATGATCCCAATGCGTAGAAATTTTGAATTGAAAGGAGTAACCGGAGCGCTGTCGCTGATCTTGACTATTGGATTTTTATTTACAGACGGAGAGGTACTTGCGCAGAATCGCGGCATTTTTATGCCTTATTCTTCTGTCGGCGTTGGCCTGGGTACCGCAAATTATTATGGGGACTTAGCTCCTTACGGAACACCACTTGCTTCAACATTTAAAATGATGCGCTGGAGTGCAGGCGGTAATTATACACGCCATTTTACTCCCCGGTTGGCTGCAAGAGCAGGATTTACTTATGCAAGAATTGCCGGTGATGATTACATCATGAACCGAAGCTCAAAGCGTGAAAGTAATGTTTATTATGCCCGAAATCTGCATTTTCGTAATGATTTGAAGGAATTCTCTTTACAGGGAATTTTTAAATTAACTCCTGATAACCGTAGTTATGACAGGCGTCCACAACTCGGAGTTTACCTTTTTGCTGGTATCGCTTTAACTGCACATAACCCCAAAGCACTGGATTCTCTAAAAGGAGACTGGGTTAAATTGCAACCGTTAGGAACAGAAGGTCAGGGTAATGAAGGTTATGAAAAACCCTATTCCCTTGTTCAATTTGCAATTCCGTTTGGGGTAGGGGTTCGTTACAAAATCAATTCGAAATTTGATGTTTCTGCCGAGCTTGGTTTCCGGTATACTTTTACGGATTATCTGGATGACGCGCATGGAAACTATGCGGATCCTGCTTTATTTGCGGATGATCCTCTGGCCGCTGCCATGGCAAACAGGTCAACAAACCCGGTGGCCGTGAGAAAAGGCGCTGACAGAAGCGAGGCAATAAAGAAGTTTCTTCAGGTCAATTATTTGATTGATTCCAATGATCCTTTAGCAACGCTTCCAACTACCGGTTTTGCGTCAGCAGGCAATCCGAGGGGAAATAGTCCGACGATGAAAGATGCTTACATGGTTGGGACGATTAGCGTTCATTATATTTTGCCTGCTCAGATTAAATGTCCTCCACTGAAGTAACTAGGTATCCAATTGAATTACCGTCATAACATTTTAATGAATAAATACTTGCCCAAGGTTCTTTTGGCAAGTATTTGTGTTTTTATTCTATCAATTGCTCACACGGCTTCTGCTCAAAAAGTCGAAATAGGAGCTGGTTTGGGCGGATTCAATTATAAAGGTGATATTGCTCCCAATTTTCGGTTTCGATTTTTCAAGCCGGGTGGAAGTTTGTTTTTCAGATATAATCCCAGTCAGGCGTTGTCATTACGGGCGGAGCTCGCCGGCGGTTTAATCGGAGCTGATGACGCTGCCAGTAAAGATCCGTTTCAGCAGGCTAGAAATATGTCGTTCCGAACAAGAATTATTGAAGGCAGCGCGGTTGCAGAATACAACTTTCTGGATTACGAAGACAGGCGTTTTGCAGTGAACTGGACTCCATATCTATTTGGTGGTGTCGGTTTGAGCAGTTTTAAACCGGATATTAAAACCAGTGATTACAAAACGAGTTCATTGATACTTCCCTATGGTGTAGGTATAAAATATCAGATTCGTCGTCCCTGGAATATTGGGCTGGAATATGGTACACGGAAAACGTTTACGGATTATCTGGATAATTTAGGTGGAGATCCGGTTTCAACCGATAAACTTCAGCAGGGAGATCCGTCTCGCAAGGATTCGTATTACTATGTCCGATTGTCTGTAACGTACACCTTTTTCAGGATATTCTGCCCCAAATGATTTATGAAAAAACCTCTCCTCCTCATTGTTTCTTTTGTATTATTCCTGGTAGTCAGTTTTTTAGTCTATAAGCGTTATACCAAGTCGTTCAGTCCTGAAGCCTCTGTTGTTTATGACCAGAGGGGGCTGGAAATTGAGGTGAGTTATGGCAGGCCTGCAAAAAAAGGGAGGTATATTTTTGGCAGACAGCAGGACAATGCCCTGGTTCCTTATGAAAAAGTATGGAGGACAGGTGCCAATGAAGCGACAATCATTGATTTACCACAAAATGTAATCTTCGCAGGAAAACCGGTAAAAGCTGGCCAGTATTCGTTGTGGACAGTGCCGGGGCCGGGTACCTGGAAAGTGATTTTGAATTCAGAAACCGGTCAGTGGGGGACAGAATATAACGACGGAAAAGATGTTTTCCAGTGTGAAGTCCCAATCCGGATCCGGTCGGGAATACAACAGTTATTTACCATTTACTTCGAAGAACAGCCAGTTGGAGTAAATATGATTTTAAGTTGGGATCAGACAGAAGCGGTCGTTTCTATCAAACCCCAATAATTTTTGCCCTTCCAACCCTTTATTATGTTTGTCGAAGCCATTGAAAACGTGGACAGGTTTACGCGTCCCGTTCATTTTATTTTGCGTTATTATACGGGGACAGATATCGTACCGGGAACTGCCACCTTATTTTTTGTTAATCAGGATGGTTTTGCGGTCACATGCCGGCATGTTGCAAGGCAGATTCTGTATGCCAATTCTGTTTACGAAAACTACATGAAGTTTTCAGGCGAGTTGCGAAGGTTTGAACGCGATCCTAGTTTCAACACACAGCGACAGTTACTGGAAAGCAAGTATAAGATCAACGCAGAAACTCCGGTCAGAATACTGTTTAATTTTATCAATTGTGTTTCAGCTTATAAAAGTCTCTCAGTTCACCTGCATCCGACTCAGGATCTGGCCATCATCCAGTTTAAGGATTTTTCTTCCCTGCAATATCAGGGAGCTGCCCGGTTTCTGAAAGATTCCAGAATGGTGAAACAGGGTAGGTATCTGTGCCGGCTGGGTTATCCTTTTCCCGAGTTTACCAATTATCGGTATAATAAGGATATCAACGATATTGAATGGTTAAAAACAGGCCGGATCAATACGCCCAGCTTTCCCATAGACGGAATTGTTACCAGGCACATCGGAGAGAATAATGAAATTACGGGTATTGAAATGAGTACGCCCGGTTTGCGCGGACAAAGCGGAGGTCCGTTGTTTGATCCTGGTGGAATTATTTATGGGATGCAAAGCTCTACCAGGCATTTACATCTTGGGTTTGATCAGGTTAATAGAGAAGTAATTACCGACGGGCATCGTAAAAGAGTTTCAAATTATCCTTTTCTAAATGTTGGTCAGTGTGTTCATGTGGATGTGATCAAACAGTTTCTTCGCGAGAAAAAGGTATCATTTTATGAATCCGACGATCTTGGGTAGTTTTTACAGCTGATTTTCTTTTTAATAGAAATGTCTGCTAAATGGAAACTACTGAAATACGATCATTTGAACAACAACTTGAAGAGCCGTATGAGCTTCCGGCAGAATCGGTTGCTTTTTTTAGAGAATACGGATATGTGAAACTCAAAAATGTGTTAAGTGACTCACTTCTTGCTTACTATGGAGATATTATTACTGAATGGGTTTTTAAACTTAATCAGTTAACCAAGCCCATGGAAGAAAGAACGACCTACGAACGCGCTTTCCTTCAGGTTATGAATCTCTGGCGGGAAAATGAGGAGGTGAAAGATTTTGTATTCTCAAAACGACTGGCTAAAATCGCTGCTGATCTGATGGAAGTAAAAGGTGTCAGGTTATACCATGATCAGGCGCTTTATAAAGAATCTTCCGGAGGTATCACACCCTGGCATGCTGATCAATTTTACTGGCCCCTTTCCTCTCCTAAAACGGTGACTGTCTGGATACCTTTACAAAAAACTTTGATGGAAATGGGGCCGCTGGCTTTTGCGGAAAAAAGTCATAACGTGGAAATAGGACGCAATCTTGAGATCAGTGATGAAAGTGAGGCCATTATGGCTTCCCAGCTTACACAGTTTAATCTCAACGAAACGCCTTTTGATTTGGGAGAAGTCAGTTTTCATTCGGGGTGGTTGTTCCATCGGGCTGGTGCCAATTTATCAGGCAGCGCCAGAAAAGTAATGACAATGATCTATATGGACCAGGATCAGCTTATCACCCACCCTCAGAATTCGTATCAACAGGCAGACTGGGAAACGTGGCTGGCATCAAAAGAGATTGGCTCTCATCCTGACAGCTATCTTAACCCACTGCTTTTTAGTTATTAATTTATAAAATAGATTTCAGTTCTTCCAGTCTGCGGATATCATAAGTTGGCTCCTGGTCGAATTTTAATCCGGCGGGATTGTAGTAAACGGTGTCCAACCCAAACTGCTTTGCACCAAGCACATCAGCCACCCAGTTATCACCAATCATGATACATTCTTCTTTGTTAGCTTTTGCAGACTCCAAAGCGTAAGCGAAAATTCCAGGGTCAGGTTTTTTTGCGTTGGCATTTTCAAAAGTGATCACATTTTCAAAAAAATGGCTTATTCCGGAACTGGCGATCTTTCGTGCCTGTATTTCGGTGAATCCGTTGGTGACGATATGCATCTGATAACCCGCAGATTTAGCATAGTTTAAAGTATCCAGCGCACCTTCAAGCAAATGTTTTTTATCAGGTAATGTATTCAGGTAAAGGTCACCGATTTCCAGATGATTGTCCGGAAGAGCAATACCTAATTCTTCAAAAACCATCAGAAACCGGTTTTGACGTATATAGCTATGGTGCAATATTCCTTTGTCAAAATCATCCCAAAGGCGTGTATTGATACGTAAAAACGATTCTATAAAATGCTCTAATGACGTCACGCCGCATTCTTTGAGCAGCATGTTGTGAAAAATATCTTCCAGTGATTCTGACGAGTTTCGTTCAAAATCCCATAGTGTATGATCGAGATCAAAAAAAAGATGCTTATATTTCATTTCTGGGAAAAATTCAATATTTGGAAAAAGTTCAATTATTGTAAAAAAATGATTTTTATTAAAATTTAATTTCAAATTTGATCTGAATGGCCGGCCCTTGTCGTATGTTATTTGATAAGTTCAATTATTTGGTATAATATGAACACGGAAGCAGTTTGTGGCGGAAATAGTTATAAAGTTACCCTCAGGTTGTTAACATCTGTTAATTGAAAAAAATTTAGTAAAAAAAGAAACATAAACATTTGCAAATCATTTGGCAAATCTATTTCTTTGATTAACAATATTGAAAAGACCCGCATCAGCACTTCATTTTATCATTTTAAAAGAAAGGAGAAACAATATCGACGAACCGCTCTACGTTAACTAAATCGAATAGTAAAAATGGAGAAAGTCCAAGTTAGCGACAGTGAGTTGGTAACATTGTATATCCGTGGTAATGAAAAAGCCTTCGAAAAGCTTGTTCAGCGCCATAAGTCCAGAATATACACCACTATTTATCTGATTGTCAAGGACCAATATGTTGCCGAGGATTTATTACAGGACACATTTATTAAGGCCGTTGACACGATAAAAGGAGGTAGATATAACGATGAGGGCAAATTTTTGCCCTGGATCATACGAATCGCACACAACCTCGCCATTGATTATTTCAGACGCGATAAACGCTACCCCAATGTAGTGTTCGAAGATGGAAGCAGTGTATTCAATACGCTGGACTTTTCGGAAGATTCCGTAGAGTCAGTCCAGATTCGGCAGGAAACACATGAGCAGCTTAGGGAGATGATCCAGAGGTTGCCGGATGTACAAAAGCAGGTACTGATCATGCGTCATTATGAGGACATGAGTTTTCAGGAAATTGCTGATGCGACGGGTGTGAGTATAAATACGGCATTGGGTAGGATGCGTTACGCGTTGATAAATTTGCGTAAGCAGTTCAACCAACGTGCCCCACAGTATGACAAAAACTTTTACCTACGATGACGTTGTCCGGTATTTATATTCGGAGACAACAGAAAATGAAAACGACCAGATTGTTGAAGCCTTAGCGCTCGATGACGATTTGATGAACTTTTACATTGATTCTCTGGAAATTAAAAGCCAGATGAACAAAATTGTCCGGAATCCAACAGATCGGACGATAGGTCAGGTTCTCAGATATTCACAACAATTTTCACCAAAAAGACCGACTGCTCTTTCTTGTTAAAGAAGCCGCCGGTCTTTTTCTTACCAGCTAGTGTAATATTAGCTGGCTTATTTTGTTAGCTCAGGACGGATAAATCAGCCGCCCTGGTTTTATATTGTCATATCTTGACATTTTGATTATTTATGCAGAGAAAAGAGCGTTTCAGATTACTTCTGGATTATTTTACCACAAACTTTCCGGAACCTGAAACCGAACTTCATTATGGCAATCCTTACGAGTTGCTGGTTTCAGTTATTCTATCAGCGCAATGCACGGATAAGAGAGTTAATATTGTTACGCCTCCGCTTTTTGAGCGTTTCCCGGATCCGGAATCGTTGGCTTTATCAAATGCAGAGGAAGTGTTTTCCTACATTCGCTCCATATCTTATCCCAATAATAAAAGCAAACATTTGGTAGGTATGGCCAGGATGCTCGTTGATCAGTTTGACTCGGAGATTCCCGCATCAATTGATGAGCTTCAGAAACTGCCGGGTGTGGGAAGGAAGACGGCAAATGTGATTGCTTCCGTAATATTTAATCAACCGGCTATGGCTGTTGATACACACGTTTTCAGAGTGTCGCACCGTATAGGGCTTGTGCCGTCTACAGCGACAACACCTTTTGCCGTGGAAAAAATGCTGATGAAACATATTCCTTCCGCGCTTGTACCAAAGGCGCATCACTGGCTTATATTACATGGGCGTTATGTATGTGTGGCACGCACGCCTAAATGCGACATCTGCAATTTAAAATTCTTTTGTGCGTATTATGAAAAGAGAGTGGTTGCTTAATTTTTTCATAAAGTTTGCAACCATTTCCAATTTTATAGAGTCTACCATGCTGTGGAGTTTTTACAAATTTGTATAAATCAAAAATAAAAGTAAAAAAGATGATTAGTAGGTATTTGAAAATGAGCGTTCTGTCTGCTGTTGTAGTGGGGTTGGTGTCGTGTAATAAGGGGATGGATAACAGTGAGGAAGAGCAGAAGATTGTAGAAAATGAACAGGCTATTGAAAAATACATTGCTGACAGCTCACTAAGTGTAACCAGAGATTCTCAGGGGTTTTATTACTCAACTGTTACCTCAAATCCAATAGGAACTAAGGCTGCGGTAGGAGAAGAAGTGACTGTTAGGTATAACATGTATCTTTTAGACGGTACTAGAATTTGGACATCAGAAAGAGATACTGTCAAGTCTAGTAAATTTCCCTTTTATACAGGATTTCGCTTTGTTTTGCCAGGGATGGAGCTGGCACTAAATACCATGCGTACAGGTGAGAAGATTAAACTTCTGGTTCCCTTTTATTTAGGATTTGGTAACTATACTAATGTACTGACGGGCTATTCAACAAACGCAACTATCCCAACATATTCACCGGTTAGAATAGACATGGAGTTTGTAGGCAAGCGAACAGAAATCGAGCAAATTAATGAGTATATAGCGGCAAAAAAACTAACGGTATCTGAAAGAACAAGCGATAACTTAGTAATCGTTAAAACAACCCCAGTTACAACAGGAGATACCCTCGGATCAAACAAGGCCGTTAAAATCAAGTATGTAGGTAAGTTGCTTGACGGAACTGTTTTTGATCCTGGTACTAACCCCTTGGAGTTTACCACCGGCACAGGTAGAAATAATCTCATTACTGGTTTTGACCGCGGTATTCGTAGGTTAAAAACAGGAGAGAAGGCAACTTTAATACTACCTTCTGCTATTGCTTATGCTAAAAATGGCGTCGTAAATTCTGCACAGACTAATTTTTCTATAAGACCATATCAGCCAATTGTGTTTGAGGTTGAGGTTTTATAATAAGTTATTAAAAAAATAGTTAACTCCTTCATAAAAGAAAACACCTCCGGATGGCTGAAAGCAAGTCCGGAGGTGTTTTCTTTTCAGTGATTTATTCTAATCATATGAATTATTCTTTCAATTTCATTTGATGTTAACCCCGACCCCGACGGCAAACAAAGTCCCTTCTCAAAGATACCCTCAGCCACATTTCCTCCAAAATAAGCTGCATCTTTAAAAACCGGTTGTAAATGCATGGGTTTCCATACCGGCCGGGATTCAATGTTTTCTTCTAATAGGTGTTTTCTTATACTTCCCCGGGTCGTTCCTCCTGATAAAGTCGGATCGATTAAAATAGCAGTTAACCAGCGATTAGAAAATGAATTGGGAGTTTCTTCCTGGAAAGTCAGGCCGGGTAGATTTTTTAATCTTTCCTCGTAAAAATAGTAGTTCGCTCTTCGTTGGTTTACTCTTTCTTCAATCACTTCCAATTGCCCTCTGCCAATTCCTGCACTAATATTACTCATCCGGTAGTTGTAGCCAGTTTCTGCATGTTCGTAGTGAACAGCATCTTCCCGCGCTTGCGAAGCTAAAAACTTGGCTTTGGTAATCAGATTTTCTTTGCTGGATAAAAGAGCGCCTCCACCAGAGGTCGTGATGATCTTGTTGCCATTGAAGGAAATAACACTCATTTCGCCAAAGCTGCCCAGTTTCTTTCCACGGTAAGTTGAACCCAGGGCTTCAGCAGCATCTTCAATAAAAGGAACTTCATATTTTTCGCAGAGGTATAGTATTTCATCCAGCTTGCAGGGCATTCCATATAAATGCACGCCGATTACCGCTTTGGGTTTTCTGCCGGCTTGTGTATAATACT
Source organism: Dyadobacter psychrotolerans (assembly GCF_004349265.1). Classification (GTDB taxonomy): domain Bacteria; phylum Bacteroidota; class Bacteroidia; order Cytophagales; family Spirosomataceae; genus Dyadobacter; species Dyadobacter psychrotolerans. The sequence continues at coordinate 150,361 of NZ_SMFL01000009.1, read as the reverse complement.
TTAGAGCATCTTCCAGTGCGTCCGGGCAAATATTCCAGCTCTCTTTTCACTATCAATAAAAACCGGGGTGGCTCCCTGATAAACAATCGGGTTTGCACTGGCAGCAAAGGTTAAGGACTGGCAAAGCACAATATCATTTTGTTTGACATTTAAAAGAATGAGCGCCAAATGCAAAGCTGCTGTTCCGGAGTTTAACGCTGCGGCGTGTTTGCTGCCGATATACTTGGCCAGCTCTTTTTCAAAATTGTCAATGTTCGGGCCGACGGGGGCAATCCAGTTTTGTGCAAATGCCTGTTCAATGTATAACATTTCCCGGCCGCTCATGTGTGGCGGAGAAAGCAGGATTTTGTTTTGCGGATTCATTATATTGTCCTGATAATTCTGCCCGGATTGCCGCGAACTATGGAACCGTCAGGAATGTGTTGTGTGATAACGGTGCCGGCAGCTATAAAACAGTTGATTCCTATTGTGATATTTGGACAAACAACGCTTCCTGCACCAATGAATGTATTTTCTCCAACATTTACGTTCCCGCATACAATTACGCCGGGAGCAAGATGCACGAAGTCAGCGACCAGGCAATCATGATTTACACTCACGCGAGTATTAATGATAACATGATGGCCAATTACTGAGCCTGTTTGTATAATGCTCCCATGGAGCATAACAGCGCCCTTGTTAATGATGACATCCGGATCAATAAGTGCCGATGAATGCTGAACAACTCCAAAAGTATGGCTGACTTTTTCCGAGACAAGACGTCGGGTCTTGTTGTCTCCGATAGCGATTACCAGTGATTCAGTATCAAAAAGAGACGGACTGTATTTACCATGAATGGTAACACCCGAAATTTCAGGTCTATCGGGTGCGTCATCAAAAATGGCAGGTACTTGTTCACCATCGACAAGTAAGCAGCTTAGAATCGCTTTGGCATGTCCGCCTGCGCCGTAAAGAAGCATAAACTGTTGATTCAGATTGAAACTGCAGTTAGTACGGCAAATCAGGTTTTTGGTAATTAATTGACATATTAAATTTTACTGCTTCCTGTAAATTTATCAGGAATGGAAGTTTCCCTCTTGATCGTGGTTGTCCTGAAAATCAATTTCTTAAATGTCAGAAAAAGTATTTTTATATCAAGCCGCAGCGAAACGTTGTGAACATACCAGACATCCAGTTCAAATTTCTTTTCCCAGGAAATTGCGTTTCTGCCATTGACTTGTGCCCAGCCGGTAACACCGGGTTTTACCTGATGACGCTGAAATTGAAAAGAATTGTAGAGAGGTAAATATTCTTTGAGCAAAGGTCTGGGACCTACCAGGCTCATTTTTCCCGATAATACGTTAAGAAGTTGAGGGATTTCATCGAGCGACTGTCGCCTTAACCAATGGCCTACTTCTGTAATACGTTCGGAGTCTGATGATGAAGCATCCCTTTCATCAGCCATCGTTCTGAATTTAATCAGCTTGAAAAGTTTTCCGTTTAAACCGGGGCGATGCTGATAAAAGAAGGGTTTTCCTTTATTTACAAAACATAACAGCAGGGTCAGTAAAAGAAAAAGCGGAGAAAGGATGATCAGTCCGCTCCCCGCTAATACAAGATCTAAAATTCTTTTTCCTGCCGGTTTATACATTTAAACTAAAATAACTCAGGAAATGATACAGGATTCGTTTCCCGCATCATGTTGTAAGCCTTTTCCAGTACGTCGTCCATGTTTGGCTTCGTGAAATAATCTCCGTCTGAACCATAGGGAGGACGATGGTCTTTCGCTGCAATCGTAACAGGAGCGGAATCCAGCCAGCGATATGCCTGTTGTTTTTCGATTACCTGCTGCATCATATAGGCCGATGCGCTGCCCGGAACATCTTCGTCGGCAAAAATAACCCGGTTCGTTTTCTTGATAGACTCAACAATACTGCTGTTAACATCAAATGGTAAAAGCGTTTGTACGTCGATAATTTCAGCTTCTATACCCAGTTTTTCAAGCTGTACAGCGGCTTCCATCACAATCCGGCACATCGATCCGTAGGTTACGATTGTTATATCCTTTCCTTCTTTCAGGATTTCAGGTTGTCCCAGCGGAAGACAAATCTCACCGATATTATCAGGAAGCACTTCCTTTTGCCGGTATGAATTTAAAGGTTCGATTACCAGGGCAGGATCATCACCTTTTATCAGTGTATTATAGAACCCGGCTGCCTGGGTAAAGTTTCTTGGGACAATAACATGCATTCCGCGAAGGCTGCTCAGCATCGTCCCCATCGGAGAGCCGGAATGCCAGATTCCTTCAAGGCGATGGCCACGCGTACGTACGATCAAGGGCGCTTTTTGACCGCCGGCGGTGCGATAACGTAATGAAGCAAGGTCATCTGTTAAAGTCGCTAATGCATAATAAATATAGTCAAAGTACTGAATTTCAACGATAGGGCGCAAACCGCGCATTGCCATTCCGATGCCCTGACCGATGATCGTCGCTTCACGGATACCGGTATCGGTTATCCTGATCTGACCAAATTTTTCCTGTAAGCCAGCCATGCCCTGGTTCACGTCACCGATCATACCTACATCTTCGCCGAGCGAAACAATACGCGGGTCTTTTTCGAAAAGTGAATTAAAGAACATCCGGATCACTTCGCGGCCGTCCACGGTTGGACTTTCCTCCGAGTAAACCGGTTTAACCGGCTCAACCAGCATGGGTGATTCAGGCGAATTACTGTAAAGATGGGTGCTGAATCTTTCGGCATTGTCTTTCAGGCTGGTTCTAAGACAATCCTGTAATTCAGTTTTGCTTTGACTGCTTTCTGAGGCCATCAGCCGCAGCGCTTTACGAATGCTGGAAACCATATCCTTTCTGACAGGCAGATAGGTTTTGGATAATTCCAGAACAATATTGCTTATTTCAGAAGTAAACGCACTCTCCTGCATTGCATTTTGCAACAGCTGAATTGTGCCCAGATATTCTTTATCAAGATCTTTTCTATAAGCCTGCCATGCCTGATTACGGGCCTGGCTTGCTGTTTCCTTTGCTTCGGCTTCAATGCGTTCGAGTTCTTCCTCGGTTGAATACCCGTTTCTGAGGATCCAGTCCCGGAATCTTAAATTACAATCCCGGTCATTTTCCCACTTCAGCCTTTGTTTGGATTTATATCTTTCATGCGAGCCGGAAGTGGAATGGCCCTGCGGCTGAGTTAACTCTGTGACATGTACTAAAACAGGTACCTGCTCTTCCCGGCAGATTCTGGCTGCGCGTTCGTAGGTTTCAATCAATGCAGGATAATCCCAACCGGAAACGGTAATAATTTCCATGCCCGGTTCATCTTCGTTGCGCTGAAGACCGGCCAATGCTTTTGATATGCTTGATTTAGTCGTCTGATATTCAATAGGAACTGAAATTCCGTAACCGTCATCCCAAACCGAAGTCAGGAGCGGAATCTGCAACACGCCTGCTGCATTCATTGATTCCAGAAACATGCCCTGAGAAGTGGAAGCATCACCGATGGTAGCAAAAACAATCTCTTTTCCCTGATCTGAGAAATTGGTCAGGTATTGAATATCCTTATTTTTTTTGAACAGTTTTGAAGCGTAAGCCAATCCTACCGCACGGGGAATCTGACCCGCGGTGGAAGATATATCACAAACCGAATTATATATTTGGGTCTGGTCCAGCCACAGCCCGTTTTCATCCAGCCACCTCGTAGAAAAATGCCCGTTCATTGACCGGCCTCCGGTACTCGGTTCATGCTGTAAGTCAGCATGTGCATACATTTGGGCAAAAAACTGCTGCCAGGTAAGGTTCCCCAAAGCGGCTTCAATCGTTTGGTCCCTGTAATATCCTGAGCGAAAATCGCCTTTGCGAAATGCACGCGCAAGTGCAATTTGTGCTACTTCTTTTCCATCTCCAAAAATGCCGAATTTAGAACGGCCGCCCATTGTATCCTTTCTTCCCAATAAACTTACCTGGCGACTCTCGCAAACCAGGCGATAGTCATCTGTAATATTCTCCTTACTCAACACGCTGGAACCGGTCAAACTATCATTTTGAAGCATAAGCAAAAGTTACGGGGTATGAATCCGTAGTTAAATTACATTTTTTTGGATGCAAGCCAAAATTATGCAGGAAATTAATATTCCCAGCAATATTCACAACAACTTTAAAGACCTTTGTTAATATTGGTTAATGTTTATTAAATTTAACTTTTAAGCACTAATCTTGTTCTTGAATTATTTTTTTCACCACTAAATGTAACAATCCGATTATGAAAGTATTTTTTTCAGCACTGGTTTTATTCATTGGTTTAACCACTGTTAGTTTTGCCCAAAAAGGTGTTTTGAAGTTTAAAGAAGAAACACACAAATTCGGCCAGGTTCCTCAGGGCACTCCTGTTACCAACATTTTTACGTTCACCAACACCGGATCTGATCCTGTTGTGATCTCTAACGTAACTGTTTCTTGTGGATGTACAACTCCTGAATGGTCTAAAACTCCTGTTCTTCCTGGAAAAACCGGAACCATCAAAGCAACATTTAACGCTGCTGCGGCTGGTCCTTTCAATAAGCCTGTTACTGTTTTCAGTAACACAGAAGGTGGTTCAATTACTTTATACCTGAACGGTGAAGTGGTTACTAAACCTGCTGCAAAATCTTCAAAGTAATTTAGACTTTACCGTTAAAATCCTGGTAGCCATCTGAGTAAGATGGCTATTTTTTTGTGCCTATAAACTATGAAGGGGTAATTTCTAGTAATCCGACAAGTCGCGGAACGACCGGCGGCGGGTTACTTTCAGGTCCTGAAGGATACTGGATTTCACTTTTAACGTGAAGTTGTAATTGCTTACCCGTGATGCACTTCCTGCAAAAGGTGTCCAGCTTAAACTCATGTCCCAGCAATGTAAATCGCGGTATAATGTCAGCGAGGTAATTGTTGGTTGAAATGCAGTAAAGTCGAAACCGGTATTTACACTGATCTTAAAATTCTTTGAAAGGCTCAAATCGCCTGTAGCCTGTACTGCCTGAATAAGCTGTGCACTGGATAATCCAGGCTTTGTCAGGCCAAAGTTGTAGTTCAAAGAAATATTCCAGGGTATGGTAAAATCCACGTAGAGATCGGGATTATTCTGTACAAACTCACGCTGTTCCGGTGTTGACGTGCTGTTACCTCCCGGTGCCGGTTTCTTCTTGTCCGAAGAGCTTTTGGGAGAAAAACTGGTACCAAGCGTAAATCCAAGGTTCTGAAGACCTGCAATACCTTGTCCCTCGGTAATTGCATATCTGTTTATTTTTGTACCAATCTGGTTACCAATAACATTTGGGTTGGCTTCATAAGCATAAGGATCCAGGTTCATGTTAAAGTTCAGATTGAGGTTTTTCCCAATCCGTGCGTTGGCATTTACTGTAATATTGGACAAGTTGAGTGAATCTGCCAGTAAATTGTAGCTTCCTCCTAAACTCAGGTTATCAAGCAAAGAAACCTTCTCAAACTGGGATGCAGCGGTGTCACTTTTTGATTTCAGTTTCATCTCAAATGAGTTGTTCAAACTAAATGAAACGACACTGGAGGCCCGTCCGTCGCTGATACCCGTTCCGACGCCGCGAAAGCGTGACAAACGTTTTGTGTCGCCGGCTTCATTATATTGAACTTTTTCGTAAAACCCAAAACTTTCGCCAGTGAAATCTGGTGTATAACTGAAAGATAAAGATGGAATTACAGTATGTCTTATCGCTTCCAGGCGTCTTCCCCTGACAAAAAAGGTGCCATAGAAACGAGTATTTAATCCGCCACCAAAGGAGTAAGAATATTCTGTTCCGGGTTTGTTAAGTGTGTCTATCTGTACACTGTTTGCGCCTGCATAAGTATATTTATATTGCTTGGTAAATACTTCACCCTGCAGCGACATACTCGGGGTTAGGTTTATGAAACGAAGTATTTTAAAGTTTGGAAGTGAAATGGGCAAGCTGTAACGTCCTGTAAACTGGGCATCCTTTAGCATAAAAGGTAAATTGCCAATATTAAAAGGAATAACTTGAGCAGTATTAACCCGTTCAGGTGCTACTTTGATGTTACTCACCCGGAAACCAAGTCTTGAAAAGGAAGTATCAATGGCTGAGAGGGAATTTGTCAGGGCATAGTTTCCGCTAAAATCCAGGCCCAGACGGAAACTTTCATACCATCTTCCTGTGCCGCCATTTAGGGCGAACGGAGCAATTTGGTTTACACCAAAACTGAAATCAGAAGAAATATTCGTTTTTCCTCCTTCTCTTCTTTGTGTACTGTCATTAATTTGTCCAAAGTTCTGATTAACCCTTATACTTGCTGCACCGCGCAGATATTGTCCCATCGTACGAGTATACTGAACGGATGACGTAGCAACGTTGGAGGTGTATTTTGAAATATTGAGCTCCTGTGTTTGGTTATAACTATTACTGGTGACATTCACGTTTGCTGAAAAGGTCGAATTTCCTCTCGCTTTTGGAGCGTGCGACCATATCAAACTGAAATCATTGGAAACACCCTGTCCGGAAGCTCTTTTAATTTCATCACTGGAACGGTTGCGCGCAATCCGGAAGGCAAAATTTCCATTGTACTGGTAACGCCTTGAATACGTGGATGCCAATCCCACTCCCCAGCTTCCGGATGAGTAAATCTGTCCGGTTATGGAAGCATTGATAAATTCACTTATTGCAAAATAATAACCTCCGTCTCTGAGGTAAAAGCCTCTTCCATTGGGTTCTTCGCCATAAGTCGGGAAAAGAATACCGGAGGTTCCGATCTCTTTCTTTTTTGGGAAAGGGAAAAACCCAAAAGGCAACGCTATTGGCAAAGGGACATCGCCAATCACCAGGTTAAACGGGCCGGAAATAACCTGCTTCTGGTTGACCATTTTAATTTTGGGAGCATTGATAAAGTAGTGCGGGTGCGTCAGGTTACAGGTTGTATACATCGAATGCTGGATGTAAAAATTTCCTTCAGCATCTTTTTTTACTTTTTCTCCACGAATGTTACCATCGCCCTCAGTTGTTATAATCCCCTGAATTAAAGCCTTTTTTGATTTGAAGTTATAACGGATCTCCTTCGTATTGTAAGTTTGTGCTCCATCCTGGAAAATGGGTTCCCCAACCATTTTCTTCGCAGTTGAATCATAGGTTCCAATTGCATACACTTCATTGGTAACCCAGTTTAGTCTTATATAATTAGCTTTCAGGTTAATGGTTCCGTACGTTACCACAGCATTACCATACAGATGCACTTGTTTTAAAGCAACGTCCGAAATCGTAGAATCATCCGAATCATATTTAACTATATACTGCAGATCATCAGGATTGGAGAGCGTATCCGATGCAGTTGAATCCGTTGCCACCGCTATCGAATCCCGGATGGCTAATGAATCTTTGGAAATAGATATAGCTGATTTAGAGGAATCTAGCGGGTTTTTGGGCTGTACCTGTTTGGGTATACCAATCGTGTCCGCCTTTGACGCAGCCTGGTTAGAACCCTTTTCTTTGTTAAGGTTTTTCCCTGATCGCCCCGAGCGCAATTGCACACATCCCACTGTGCCTATTAAAAGAAACGCGACAAATCCCAGCGATATAATAATCGCCTTTCTTTTCAGTTCTAACAAATAGAGTATTTTTGCATAAGAATTCAAAATTAGTGGAGAAACCGCTAATGAGCATCGCCGTAACTAAAAAATAATGTTAAAAGTTCTTAAAACCCTGATTACAGCCTCATTCTTAATAGCCAGTCTCGCGTTTGCTTTCCAGCAGGAACCGGTTATCGCACATGTAGACAGCAGAGTTAATACGGTTGTAATAGATGCCGGCCATGGAGGAAAAGATCCCGGAACCAGAGGGCGTACTACTAAGGAAAAAGATGTTGCTCTGGCCGTTGCTCTGGAACTTGGCAGACAAATTAAAGAAGAAACGCCGAATGTTAAGGTTTTATATACCCGGTCAACCGATGTATTTATTGAATTAGGGGAACGTTCTGCTTTCGCAAACCGTAATAATGCTGACCTGTTTATTTCAATTCACTGTAATGCTACGCCTAATTCAAGAAGTGTAAGAGGCACAGAGACGTTTGTGATGGGTTTGCATAAAACTGAGGGTAACCTGGATGTTGCGAGAAGGGAAAACTCGGTTATTTTACAGGAAACAAATTACAAGCAAAAGTACAAGGGATTTGACCCCAGTTCCCCTCTGGCACATATCATGCTGGCAAACTATCAGAGTGCGTTTATATCAAGTAGTTTGCGATTTGCACAACAGGTTGAAAAGAAGTTTCAGTCCGTTTCCGGGCGCGACAGCCGTGGTGTAAAACAAGCGGGTTTTCTTGTGTTATGGAGAGCGTCCATGCCGAGTGTACTTATTGAAACCGGGTTTTTGTCCACACCCGATGAAGAAGAGTATTTAGGTTCAAAGGACGGCCAGGAAGAAGTTGCCAAATCCATCCATGAAGCCTTTAAAGTATATAAAAAGAGTATGGACAGTTAACCAGTCGGGTAACAAATAATTTTGTTTTATGCTTCGGTTATAACCAAAGCAAATTTTTAGCTCATGAAAATATCAAAAGAAGCGAAAGTAGGAGCAATGGCTATTGTTGCGATTGTTATGTTATACTTCGGCTTTCACATCCTTAAAGGTTCTGATGTTTTTTCCAGAACATATACTTATTACGTTATTTACGACAATATTGACGGACTTACAGCTTCCAATCCGGTTTTACTGAACGGGTTAAATGTCGGACGTGTGCAGGGTATTAAACTTCTTCAAACCCGCCAGAATAAACTTCTGGTAAGTCTGGATATACAAAAAGGTGTGGCGATACCCGAAGGATCCATTGCAACATTGGCCGACGGAGGTCTGTTGGGAGGAAAAGTAATCCATTTGGTACTTGGCAAATCCGCAAGTGCTTTGTCTGACGGGGATACTTTGTCGGCTATGAAAGAAGCAGGGATTTCGGCTTTGTTACAGGAAAAGGCCCTTCCGCTTGTAACACATGCTGATTCTTTGGTGAGAAACCTTGACCTTGTTGCTGCCGGTTTCAGAGAAACAGGACAGATATTAAATCAGGTTTTGAAAAACTACGACCAGGCAGGAAGTGATGTGCAGGGATTGCTTACCGAAAACCGCAGAAATTTACTGGCAATTACAACCAACCTTAATAAACTTTCAACTTCTTTGGTAGAAACGGAGAAGGAGCTTAAACCATTACTTGCCAAAACCGGCACACTCGCAGATTCACTTAATGCTTTACGGCTTGGAGAAACGGTACAAAGCGCTAACCGCACCATTGCTGAGCTGCGTCAGATACTGGCAAGCGTTCAGTCCGGAAAAGGAACCGCAGGTAAGTTGATTAAAGACGAAACGCTTTATAACAATCTGAATAGCACGATGGTTAGCCTCAATAAACTGATGACCAATTTGCGTGAACATCCAAAACGGTATGTTCATCTTTCTGTTTTTGGAAAAAAAGAAACCGGCCCGGCTGAATCCGTACCTGATACAACTACGCGGATCAAATAGGCGATTTCGTCTGCTTCTCTAAATTTGTTATATTGCTTAAAGAAAAACGGGAAAGGAGGATCTTATGTTGACGAAAGAGGAAGTAACAGATGTTGAAAATGTTACAGAAACCGAAATTCCCGAATCGCTGATTTATGAAGTGATGGACAGTCAACCATTATACTACCGTGGTTATAAAGAGGTTTTGAATAAAAAAAAATCTCTGGATGATATTATGGGAAGCAGCACACTACAAAGCTTTATCATCAGTTATTTACTCAGATTCATTTTTAGAAATCTGAATGAACAAAAATATATTTCTCTCACCAATGAGTTAGACTTACACCTGGGTGAAGGGACGAATCTTTCAGGGGATGTAAATATTTTTGACCGATCTGTGTTTACAGCAGCCAATGTCCATAATAAGTATTCTGATGTTGCTCCCAATATCGTTTTGGAAGTGGATACTAAAATTGATATTTCAAAGGACAAGGATCTGGACTATCTTCATATCAAATCGCAGATATTACTAAATTTTGGAGTTGAAAAAGTAATCTGGATTTTTACTGCAAGCCGGAAAGTAATGATTGCCAGGAAGGATACTGACTGGATTACGAAGGATTGGAACCAGGATATTGAATTATTAGACGGGCATTTTTTAACATAGCTAAGTATCTTTCGGATGAGGGCGTAAAGCTGGAAGCCGACGTTTAAAACATATTAACATTGAATAAAAGTCGTTTACTTACGGGTGAACGACTTTTTATTTTTGAAGGCAGCTAATAGGATTAAAGGCTTTTTGTCTTATTATGATATTCAATTCAATCATCAAACTATGACAAATCAGGAAAGTATACAGGAATTGTTGACAAAGCTTAACCTGAAATATGAACAGGTAAAATTAGGCGGAGGTCAGAAAAAAATAGATGCTCAGCATAAAAAAGGCAGGCTCACGGCACGGGAAAGAATCAATTACCTGATTGATCCTGATTCTTCTTTTACTGAAATCGGAGCTTTTACTGCGGACGGAATGTATGAGGAAGAAGGCGGCTGCCCTTCAGCAGGTGTGGTGACAGGAATTGGCTATGTATCCGGTAAATTATGCATGATTGTTGCCAACGACGCTACCGTGAAAGCAGGTGCCTGGTTTCCAATTGCTGCTAAAAAGAACTTACGTGCGCAGGAAGTAGCCATGGAAAATCGCCTGCCGGTAATTTATCTGGTAGATAGTGCAGGCGTTTACCTGCCTTTGCAATCGGAAGTATTTGCGGACAAGGAACATTTTGGACGCATTTTCAGGAATAATGCAAAAATGTCTTCCATGGGAATTGTTCAGCTTGCAGCGATTATGGGAAGTTGTGTGGCCGGAGGCGCTTATTTGCCGATTATGTCCGACGAGGCTTTTATCGTAGAAGGCAGTTCGGTTTATCTGGCTGGTCCATATCTGGTGAAATCTTCCGTAGGAGAAGATGTGGATTCGGAAACGCTTGGAGGTGCTTCTATGCACTGCGAAATATCCGGTGTAACTGATAATAAATTCCCTGATGATGAATCCTGTCTGGACGCTATTAAGCGGCACATAGATAAAATTGGTCGTCCGGAAAATGCCGGATTTGACCAAAAAGCAGCTGTCACTCCGAAGCGGCCTCTGGAAGACATTTATGAGATTCTCCCAACAGACCGTTTGAAGCCGTATGATATGCTGCAAATTCTGGAATGTATAACGGACGCCTCGGAACTGGATGAATATAAACCTGATTATGGGAAAACGTTAATCTGTGCCTATGCCAGAATTGATGGCTGGGCGGTAGGAATTGTTGCCAATCAGCGAAAAATGGTAAAATCCGGCAAAGGCGAAATGCAGATGGGTGGGGTTATTTATGGTGAATCTGCGGACAAAGCTGCCCGTTTTATCATGAATTGTAACCAAAAGAAAATTCCGCTTGTCTTTTTTCACGATGTTACCGGTTTCATGGTAGGAAGCCGTGCAGAACAGGGCGGAATTATCAAAGACGGAGCCAAGATGGTGAATGCTGTAGCGAATTCGGTTGTGCCAAAATTCACCTTCATTGTTGGGAATTCGTATGGCGCCGGAAATTATGCAATGTGTGGAAAAGCCTATGACCCCCGGCTGATTTATGCATGGCCAACGGCCCAAATGGCAGTTATGAGCGGTGCTACTGCTGCCAAAACATTACTTCAGATACAAACTGCAACACTGAAAGCAAAAGGAGAAACAATAACCCCGGAGGCGGAAAAAGCTTTGCTTGATCAAATTACAGAAAGGTACAATCAAGAACTCTCACCTTATTATGCGGCAGCAAGACTGTGGGTAGACGGGATTATTGATCCTGTTGAAACAAGGAAAATCATATCTGTCGGGATTGAAGCTGCAAATCAGGCTCCGATTGAAAAAGCATTTAACGTAGGTGTGATGCAGGTGTAAGCGTTTGATAATGAATATTAAATTGATAATAATTTTTAACCCCGGAAGAAATTTCGGATTAATAGAAAAATATGTCTGAAAAAATAACTTTCCTTGGTTTGGGAAACCTTGGAACACCCATTGCCGAAAGTCTGGTAAAAGCCGGATTTGAACTGACAGTTTGGAACAGAACAAAATCCAAAGCGGATTCTCTTGCAGCGTTGGGCGCAAAAGTTGTGGAAGACCCTTTGGAAGCAATTACACCCGGCGGTATCGTATTTTCTGTTTTGGCGGATGATGCAGCTTTGGAAGAAATATTTTCTCTTGAATTAATAGAGAAACTTGGAGAAGGCGGTATTCATGTTTCCATGAGTACGATCGCGCCTGAAACTGCCCGCCAATTGGCTAAAATTCATTCATGGAGTAAGGTGCATTATGTTGCTGCTCCTATTTTCGCCCGGCCGGAAGCTGTTGTGGCGAAAGTGGGAAACATTTGTGTTTCAGGAAATCCGGAAGCAAGGGAACGTGTTAAACCGATTCTCCAGACTTTTGTGAGAGGAATTTATGATTTTGGGGATGATCCCGGTGCAGCTAATGTAGTGAAGCTTGCTGGAAATTTCATGATTGCGGCAAGTCTTGAAATGATGGGAGAAGCTTTTACAATGGCCGAAAAAAATGGAATTTCCCGCCAAAGTATTTATGAAATGCTCACACAGACTTTGTTTGCAGCACCGATTTTTCAAAATTATGGAAAAATCGTAGCGCAGCAGGTTTATGAACCGGTGGCTTTCAGGCTGCCGCTAGGTTTAAAAGACATTAATCTGACACTTAAGACGGCTTTAGATGTTCATGTTCCTATGCCAATGGCCGATTTAATCAGAAACCGGTTTATTTCTGCAATTGCTAAGGGGAGAGATAATCTGGACTGGGGAGCCCTGGCACAAGGTGCCTCTGACGATGCCGGACTTTAAGATTTAGCCAAAAACAGAAAAGCTGCCATGTTCCGGCAGCTTTTCTGTTTTTTATTTTATTGATCATGCGCTAATTTGATTCACTAAATTCAAGCAACATCTCATCAGTAATATTATTTTTTTCTTTAAAGTCTGACACCGTTTCGGTGAACGTAGTGTGTAACCCTTCTATATTTTCCAGGTTTTTGTAAGCACCATCGTAAATCTGTGCGATAGACTTTTCAAGATCCTGAATGTTTACATTCATATTTTCAGTTTCAATCTGTCCGATCTTTTTGATCACGGCAGTTTCACTATTTTTCAAATCCTCGATTTCACGAAGAATTTTTTCCATCGACTTATATTTCTCAATCTTATCCATAAACTTTTCATTTAATGATATCGAGAAGAGTTAAAATACCATGCCAAAGACGTTTGCCAATAATGACTTATGCAGTGACTTATAATTTTTTTAAACCAAAAGTAAGTCGTGCCGGTAAATTTCGGATCGCCGTATCTTTTGATTTTATGAAGAATCTCTACAAGAAAATACTGCTGTTTTTACTGGCTGCTAATTTAAGCACTCCTGGTACTTTTGCTCAAACTACAAAGACGATATCTGAAACATCCACCAACTGGAAAGGTTTTCAAAAACAGGAATTCAAGTTTGAAGGCAGAGATGCCTGGTATGTTAAGCCGAAACAGCCGGCACCGGGAAATCCATGGATTTGGCGTGCTCACTTTCCTGCCTGGCATACAGAAATGGACAGTATTTTGCTCGCCAGAGGTTTTCATGTGGTTTATGTAAATACTAACGATATGTTTGGTCATCCAAAGGCCATGCAGGTCTGGGATAATTTCTACGACTATCTGGTCAGAGAAAAACAATTTTCACAAAAGGTTGCACTGGAAGGTGTCAGCCGGGGTGGGCTGTATGTATACGGCTGGGCAAAACGCAATCCGGATAAAGTAAGCTGTATTTATGCCGAAGCACCGGTTTGTGATCCAAAAAGCTGGCCGGGTGGCAAAGGCAGGGGAGCAGGTTCTGAGAACGACTGGGCACTCTGGCTGAAACAGTATGGAATGTCAGAAAGTGAAGCCCTGGATTTTAAAGATATTCCTTTAAATGATCTGGCCGGTTTAGCGTCATTTAAGGTTCCTATTTTACATGTTATCGGATTACAGGACAAGCTTGTACCACCCGCGGAGAATTCCGATTTGCTGGTTCAGAATTATTTAAAGCTTGGCGGGCCGATCAGCGTTTACCCGATGACACGCGGGGAGCAGACATTGGAAGGCCATCATTTCCCAATCGAACATCCCGAACTGTTTGCCGATTTTATTTATAACAACAGTATACCTGTTCAAAAGATACTTTCACATACTCCGTATATTGAGTCTAATAAAGGTTTATTTAATGCTTATACTCAATTTAGAAATACCAAAAAAGGTACAGTTGCATTCCTGGGCGGGTCGATTACCCATAACCCTGGCTGGCGGGATAAAACTTCGCAGTATCTTCAGGAAAAATTTCCCGAGACAGAATTTACATTTATAACAGCCGGAATTCCATCTTTGGGAAGCACGCCGCATGCATTTCGTTTTGAAAGGGACGTTTTGGCAAAAGGAACACCAGATTTACTTTTCGTGGAAGCTGCTGTGAACGACCGTGGAAATGGATTCAGTGGAAAGGCTCAGATTAAGGCACTGGAAGGTATTTTAAGGCAAATGTATCTTAAAAATCCAAAAGCGAACGTCGTCATGATGGCGTTTGCCGAACCTGCAAAAAACGTGGTTTATAAGTCAGGGAAGCAGCCGGTTGAAGTAGATGTTCACGAAAAAGTAGCCAGATATTACGGTGCAGCTTACATCAATCTTGCCAAAGAAGTTTACGATCGTATCGAAGCAGGAGAGTTTTCGTGGAAGTATGATTTTAAAGACCTGCATCCTTCACCATACGGTCAGGAAGTATATTTCCAGGCCATTAAAGAACTTTTGAAAATAGAGCCGGCAGAAACCGGTGTGTCAAAACTGCCTGTTCCCATAGATAAATTCTCCTATGAAAAAGCAAGTTATCATCCGGTTGAAGAAGCTAAAAAGTTACATGGATTTGCGGTAGATCCGAATTGGAAACCAAAAGAAAAAGTATCAACGCGTGCCGGATTTGTTGAGGTCCCGATGCTGGTAGGTGAAAGCGCCGGTGCTTCTTTTGATTTTGAATTTAAAGGCCGGGCTGTGGGTATCGCGATCATTTCAGGTCCTGATGCAGGAAAAATTTCTTATTCCATTGACGGCAAAAAGGCTCAGACACTTGATCTTTTTACGCAATGGAGCACACAGCTTCATTTGCCCTGGTACCTGGTTTTGTCCGATGAGCTTTCGTCAGCCAAACATACTCTGCATTTAACCATTGCTTCTGATAAAAATGAGAAGAGTAGTGGAAATGCTTGTCGGGTGGTTTACTTTCTGGTGAATGAGTGAGAGGGATAATTTGCTCTATTCCAAGTTCTCTAATCAACAATTGTCCCTAACATAATCGAACCAATGCCGGAAATTTCACGTTTTTTTGGAATAGTAATATATATGTGTTTCAAAGATCACTTGCCTCCGCATTTTCATGCAGAATATGGAGGACAAGAAGCTCAGTTCTCAATAGAAACAGGTATATAATCATAGGAGATTTACCCAGAAAACAAACAAGACTTATTCAGGCATGGGTAGAGCTCTATAGGGAAGAACTCATAAATAATTATCTGGAGTCCCAAAAAGATAACGGGCAACTACGAAAAATTAAACCGCTACAATAAATGAATCCAAGAGTAAGAAAAATAGTATCGGTTAGCCCTTTCACTGTCGATGCGCTATGGACCAATAATGAAGTGAGACGAATAGATTTTAGTAAATTCTTGTCTGATTATTTTGATAAAGACAAAAGTGTTTTCTTTAAAATATTAAATGAGGATACTTTTATGCAGGCTAAAACGGATGGACGTACCATATATTGGGAAGGTCTGGCTACGATGCAAGATTATGATGGCAACGTTATTTCTGCACCATTGGATTTTTGTCCGGATGTTTTATTTGAAAAATCAGTACTGGTTTCATAAGCCTATCACCTTGCCGTCTGCGTCGTATAAGTACTTTCAAAAATCTTGTCTGCATTGGCTGCTTCAAAACCGTCGCGGCGATGTTTTCTGGTAATTTGCTCAGAAGGTAAACTCTGAAATTCAGGCAGTATTCTGCGTTCAGCAAATTCTACATAAGATCCGGAAATACGAAGAGTTTCTCCGTCGGCAAAATCTGCATTTATCATTTCCGCCACAGTGGCACTTTGAATAAGGCCGCCGTCAGGGCTCTCTTTTATTTTTCCTCCCGACGTATTCAGTTTGATCCCAATGCCTTCCAGGAAATTGTTAAACTGAGCTACTGTGCTATAACCATCGGGCAGATTATGTACACTGATGGTAAAATGATTGAGGTAATAACGGTTGTAGATCACCCACGCGGCATACTCACTTTCTTTGAGCAGCGCCTGATAGTCGGCAGCGCTTGGCGTTCTCCACAATGGTTTGTGTAAAAAATCATCCACCTCAAGGCCATTGTCAAGATCAAGACTGTCTGCGGGGTCTGATATTACCTGGTCGGTATAACTGTGAATGATTTTCTGGCTCTCTTCGGAAAGGTCTCCGACACGCAGTTCACTCACAAATATCCTTGGATCGGTTTCTCTCGGAGGACTGTACCACCATGCATCAAGTTTTTTACCTTCGAAAAAGTAATGATCTCTTTTTTCATAACCGTAATGCAAAAATATTTTTTCAAATGACTTTACGCCCAGTTGCGGAACGCCCATCGTCCTGAAAGCAATATGATCATTTTCGATTGTTTCACTTCTCTCAACAATACCCTTACTGACCATGGCATCGATAATTGTTTTCACATCCGGTACGCGTTCCGAGTAACGCCGCATGAGGCCGTTTAAAACGATATCCAGTGTTTCTGATTTTTTCAATGAAGTGTTTTCCATGAGATTTGGTCTGTCTTGTTACTTCAATTTTCTGATTTTTGATATTTTTTTAAATCCCTTTGCCTATAATTTAATTTTCCTGCAATGAATAGAAATAGATATCAAATGTTCTTTGTAAAGATAAAGAACAGCTAAATACTAAAATGATTTCTGCTTAAAGGGAAATATTATTAGATTTATTAAAATATTTTATAAAATATAGTAGGGTAAGAAAATAATAGTTTAGAAATTTGTTTTATAAATATTACAAGAACGTTTCTTTAACCCAGAGAGTGCCTGAACCCATGAAAAAACCTGTTTTCTTAGCAGCTGGAATATTACTGTTTATAGGAATGATGGTTGCTTCCTGTTACCAGAAAAATACGGTAAAAAAGAGTTCATCAGAACAAACAGTCAGTTATAATTTTGATATCAGGCCTATTTTATCTGATAAGTGTTTCGCATGCCATGGCCCGGATGCAAAAAAACGGGAAGCCGGATTGCGATTGGATATGGCCGAAAGTGCTTATGCAAAATTGAAGGATGGAAAAGGTGTCGCCATCTTTCCCGGCAAACCAGAACAATCTGAGCTGTACAAAAGAATCATCTCCATTGATCCTGAATATCAGATGCCGACGCCCGAGTCACACCTTGGGCTTTTGAGTGAGACGGAAGTTGGGACGGTAAAAAAATGGATTGAACAAGGCGCCAGATATGAAAAACATTGGGCATTTACCACGCCTGTACTTCCAAAGGTTCCTGAGGTTGAGAAAAAGGAATGGCCTAAAAATGAAATCGATTATTTTGTACTGCAAAAAATGGAGCGTGCAGGATTAGTGCCAAATGACGAAGCAGACAAAAGTCACTTGTTAAAAAGGGTTGCACTGGATCTCACCGGACTGCCGCCAACACTGGAAATGCAGCGGAAATTTGAGGCAGACAAAAGTGAAAAGGCTTACGAAAATATTGTCAGCGAACTGATCAGTCAGAAAACGTATGGTGAAAAAATGTCGGTATACTGGCTGGATATGGCCCGTTATGCGGATTCATACGGTTATCAGGACGATGAGGTAAGAACGCAATGGCCGTGGCGCGACTGGCTGATTAATGCTTTCAATAAAAACATGTCGTATGATCAGTTTCTGACCTGGCAAATTGCAGGCGATATGTTACCCAATGCAAGTAAAGAGCAGGTTCTGGCTACTGCATTTTTCAGAAATCACAAGTATACGGAAGAAGGCGGCGTGATCCCGGAAGAATACAGAATTGAATACAACATTGATAAAACAAAAACATACAGCACAGGTATCTTAGGCCTGACAGTAGAATGTGCGCAGTGCCACGACCACAAGTACGATCCGATCTCCCAGGAAGATTACTACCGGCTTTTTGCATTTTTTAATAATTCAAAAGAAGTTGGTTATGAGGGCGATGTGTCCCAATCGAAGCCGGCCAAAAATCCGATGATGAGCATCACGGATCAGGAAGCCAAAACTTTGCTTTCTTTTATCAACAGGCCTGATACCAGCCGGCTGATTGTATCGGTGATGGGAGAACGGGATACATTGCGGGCGACACATGTTCTGAACCGGGGTGTTTATGATGCGCCTGGAAAAGTTGTTACAGCCTCAGGACTTCCGTCAGTTATGAAATTTGATACCACCAAACTGCCCCAAAACCGGCTTGGGCTTGCCAGATGGACAACCAGTAAAAACAATCCCTTAACAGCCAGGGTTTTTGTGAATCAAGTCTGGCAGGAATTCTTTGGACGAGGTTTGGTAAAAAGTACAGGTGATTTTGGTATGCAGGGCGAATTGCCAACAAATCCTGCATTGCTTGACTGGCTTGCAGTTGATTTTATGAATTACAACTGGGATATCAAACGGCTTGTTAAACAGGTTGTTACCTCTGCAACTTATCGGCAGTCAGCAAAGATTACGCAGGAAAAGTTAAAGACGGACCCGGATAATATCTATCTGTCGCGGGGGCCGCGGTACCGCTTGCCGGCGGAATTTGTCCGGGATATGGTATTGTCTACCAGCGGCTTATTAAATCCGAAAATTGGCGGGCCGAGCGTAAAACCGTATCAGCCAAAAGGTTTATGGGAATCTGCAACATCCGGGCGTGGATCTTTGAGAAGTTATCAGCAGGACAGAGGTGGAGCGCTTTACAGAAGAGGCATGTATACTTTTATCAAACTTACTGTACCACCTCCATCCATGATTATTTTTGATGCCAGCAACCGGGATCACTGTGAAATAAAACGATCCAAAACGAATACACCCTTGCAGGCCTTGGTGATGCTTAACGACCCGACTGTACTGGAAGCTTCCCGCGTGCTGGCAGAGCGACTTACCATTAAATCTTCGGTAACGGAAGAAAAAATTAAAGAGTCGTTTCAGCGTATTGTCTGTCGTAACCCTACTGAAAAAGAATTGAAATTGCTGGTGAATTATTACAATGAAGAAGCAGCTGTTTTTTCAAAAGATAAAAAACACGCACATAAAGTATTGAATGTTGGCGAATTTCCGCATGAAGCGAAAGTGAATGAAAATCAGGCTGCGGCTTTGATGCGTGTGATTAACACGCTTTACAATATGGAGGAAACGATTACGAAGTCTTAGGAAAAATGGAAATGAACCGCAATAGTCGCCATGGAACCTGCAATGGGCGCGAAGGAATTTAAACTATTCCATTGCGTCTATTGCGAAACCAATTGCGCCCATTGCGGTTAAACAAATTACCCATGGAAAAACAGGTTTTTGATTTTGGAATAAATACGACCCGCAGGCATTTTTTGTCCAAACTTAGTCTTGGCCTTGGTAGTGCGGCATTGGGTTCTTTGCTGATACCTGATATTTTTAAGGGAAGCGGCGAAAGTGACATGAACGATCTCGTGGCGGGTCTGCCTCATTTTGCTCCAAAGGCTAAACGCGTCATTTATCTGTTTCAAAATGGTGCCCCTTCACAACTTGATCTTTTTGATTATAAACCGATGCTGAATAAAATGCATGGCGAAGATTTACCGGAGTCTATTCGCGGCGGACAGCGCTTAACGGGCATGACGGCTAACCAAGCCAAGTTTCCCTTGGCAGGATCGGTTTTTAATTTTAAACAGCATGGAAAGTCGGGTGCCTGGATGAGTGAGCTGCTCCCGCACATGGCAAGCATTGCGGACGATCTGTGTATCATCAAAACCCTGAATACCGAAGCAATCAACCATGACCCTGCACTGACGTTTTTTCAAACCGGAGCGCAGGTCGGTAACCGTCCAAGTATGGGTTCCTGGCTAAGTTATGGCCTGGGAAGTGAAAATCAGAATCTTCCCGGATTTTGCGTGTTGTTGTCGAGGGGCAAGGGGAACGGGCAGGGTGTATACTCTAAATTGTGGACAAATGGATTTTTGGATTCCGTTCATCAGGGTGTACAGTTTAGCAGCGGCGAAAATCCGGTTTTGTATCTAAATGATCCGGAAGGCATGGACCGCAGCCAGCGACGGAATATGCTCGACAAGCTTTCGGAACTTAACCAGGGGACCTATGAGGATTTTGGAGATCCGGAAATCACAGCCAAAGTACAGCAATATGAAATGGCTTTCCGGATGCAAACGGCCGTCCCGGAAATAACCGACATGAGTAAAGAGCCGGAATCCATCGTGAAAATGTATGGCCCCGAATGTCTGGTGCCCGGAACCTACGCAGCAAACTGTCTTTTGGCAAGAAAATTATCAGAGCAGGGAGTCAGGTTTATTCAGCTTTACCATCAGGGATGGGATAGCCACGGAGGTTTGCCAAATGAAATAAAAGGGCAGTGTATGGATGTAGATCAGGCTTCTGCTGCTTTGATCACAGATCTTAAACAACGTGGCTTGCTGGATGAAACACTGGTGATCTGGGGAGGAGAGTTTGGCAGGACAAACTATTGCCAGGGTACTTTAACGAAAGATAATTATGGTCGTGATCACCATCCGCGTGCGTTCACAGTTTGGATGGCAGGCGGCGGTATCAAACCCGGGGTCGTGTATGGAGAAACGGATGAATTTGGATATAACATCGTAAAGGATCCCGTCCATGTTCACGACTTTCACGCCACGATACTGAATCAATTGGGGCTTGACCATGAGAAACTCGTATTCAAGCATCAGGGACGTCGTTACCGGCTTACAGACGTAGCCGGCAAACTGGTAAATGGTATTATCGCTTAATGGATTCTTCTTCTAAACCCTCCCAAAATAACTGGAAAGGCCTGTTTTACAACATTGCTTTTTTTCTTAACGGTTTACTCCTATTTCTCCTGCTATTCGAAAGCAGGTTCAGTGTTCCTTATTGGATGCAGGCAATTGGCCGCATGCATCCTTTGGTACTGCATTTTCCGCTTGTTGTACTGATGCTTTATGCATTCTGGGTTTTGATTGTCGATAAGCCTGATTCTGTCAGATGGAATTCGAACTTATCTGATCTGCTGCTTTTAATTGGAACATTTACAGCCGTTGTCGCCGCTTTTTCGGGATTCATTTTGTCCAAAGAGGATGGCTACGAAAGTAATACACTGTTTTGGCACAAATGGATGGGTGTTGCAATATCCGTTGGAAGTATCGCCTGGTATGGTTTCAGAACTTATCTCACTCCCTGGAAATTATCATCCAAGTTTTTTGCTGCCGGTTTTTTATTGTTACTCACAATCGGAGGACATTTAGGCGGGAACCTGACACATGGAGAAGATTTCCTGATTTCTCCGGTTGCAGATTTAAGCACAGAAGAAAATAAGATCCCGCTTGAAGAAGCTAAAATTTACGCAGATCTGGTGCAGCCTGTATTGCAGCAAAAATGCTACGCCTGTCATAATGCAGAAAAATCGAAAGGCGGCTTGCAAATGCAAACCATAGAACTGCTGGTCAAAGGCGGTAAAAGCGGTGCACTTTGGGATACAACCCGCGCTGACCTGGGATTGCTTTTAAACCGCATTCATTTACCTCTTGACGATAAAAAACACATGTCTCCGAGAGGCAAAGCACAGCTTACGGACGAGGAAGTCGTATTGTTGGCAGAGTGGATTAAAATGGGTTCTGATTTTGATCAAATGGTCAGTTCGCTTTCTGAGCAAAGTCCCGTTTATGCCTATGCACAGAATGTTTTGGGCGGTGGAAGAACGGAAGAACAATATGATTTCGATGCTGCGGATGCTGATAAAGTAAAAGAACTGAATACAACTTACAGGCTCATAAAAAGTCTGTCTGCTGAATCACCGGCGTTGTTTGTGAATTTTTATAACCGGACAAATTTTAAAAGCAAGGACATAGAGGATCTTCTTGCTTTGAAGGAACAGATCGTTTCTATGGATTTAAGTAAAATGCCGGTCAAAGATGAAGATTTAAAAATAATTGCCCGGTTTCCGGAGCTTCGAAAGCTTATTTTGAATTTTACAGATATTAAGGGTGAAACATTAGGTGAGCTACAAAAGCTTGCTAAACTAAGGGAATTATCCATAAGCGGAACATCAGTGAGGATTACTCAGGTAAAAAAACTGAAAGAAATTCCTTCTTTGAAAAGAGTTTATGTCTGGAGCACCGGTTTGTCAACAGAGGAATTTGCGCTTTTGAAAAAGGAGAAAAAGGTCAGTTATGAAACCGGTTACCGGAGCGACACTATTAAACTTGCATTAAATCCTCCGATTATTGAAAACGAGGATCAGATCATTTCAGGAAATACTGCAATTCGTTTGAAACACCAGATTCCGGGAACGACTATCCGCTACACGGTTGACGGATCGGACCCGGACAGTGTTCATTCACTGGTTTACAGTAAGCCGGTTACAATCGATAAAAATACCAAGCTGAAAGCGAAGGCATTTAAAAATGGCTGGTATGGCAGTAAAGGTGTGGATAAATACTTTTTCAGGTCCACTTACCACATCGACAGCGTCAGACTTATCACACCTCCTGACGTAAAGTATCCGGCACAGCGTGATATTACGATCGCCAACGGAGTTAAAAGTGATAATTCTCCTTCCAGCGGCAAATGGCTGGGATATAGGGAAAATGATTTTCAGGCCTATCTGCTGTTTAAAAAACCGGTAAAAGCACACAATGTCACATTGAGTATGCTTCGAAATGTGGGCGGTTTTATTTTTCCTCCTGTACGTGTGGAGGTTTGGGGTGGAAAAGATGAGAAAAATTTGAAATTACTGAAAGTCCTGACTCCTGAAATGCCGGTTCAGACAACCGGTAATGTTGAAAATCTTTCTCTGGAAGCTGATTTTGCATTGCAGGAATTAAGCTGTATCAAGCTCATTGCCAAGCCGCTGGCAAAGCTTCCTTTGTGGCATCCGGGAAAGGGAGAGAAAGCCTGGGTTTTTGTGGATGAGGTTTTTGTGAATTGAAAAAGTATTCTTCAAAAAGAAAACGACCTCAATATCAATCCACCGACAATCGCTCCCAGGATCGGCCCTAAAACAGGAATCCAGCCGTAGGACCAGTCCGAAGTGCCTTTTCCCGGAATAGGCAGTAACATGTGCGCCAGCCGTGGTCCCAAATCGCGGACAGGGTTGATGCCATAACCGGTAGTGCCGCCCAAAGACAAACCTAAACTCCAGACCAGCATGCCAACCAAATACGGAGTTAAACCCGAAGGTATACCACCTTTATCAGGATCGGCAGTTCCGGCGTAACCAATGGCTACGACACCTACAATCAGTAAAATTGTAGCGATAAACTCACTCAGAAAATTATATCCATAAGAACGGATTGCAGGACCGGTAGCAAAACAGGCCAGTTTGGATCCCGGATCTTCCGTGGCTTTCCAATGCGGGAAATATTGCAGCCAAACCAAAACAGAGCCTAAAAAAGCGCCGATCAACTGTGCCAGGAGATATGAAGGGACAGACGCGTAGTCGTTTCTCAAAACAGCAAAAGCAATTGTCACGGCAGGATTTAGATGCGCAGCTGCGCTGCCAAATGCATTGGCTGTAAATATTCCGATCATCACCGCAAATCCCCATCCGGCGGTAATGACGATCCAGCCGCTGTTTTCACCTTTTGTTTTTTTGAGGACAACATTGGCTACTACTCCGTTTCCTAACAGGATAAGAACCATGGTGCCAACTAATTCTCCGAGAAATGGGGATTGCTGCATATGTTATTTATTGCGTTCAGGTTTGACAGGCGAATATGCGAATAGTTTTAAAATATCTGTTGCGAATACCAAAAAGAATATTTCATGCCGGATTTACCAGTTTTCGACGCCGAATTCCCTTAACTTTGCGTGATAATCTATTTTTCTGCATTGAAAATCATGTCATTAAATCAACTTACGGCTATTTCACCGGTAGACGGCCGTTACTACAAGCAAGTTTCTGAGCTTTCTGCTTATTTTTCTGAGTACGCTTTAATCTATTATCGCGTTTATGTTGAAATCGAATACTTTATCGCACTGTGCGAAATTCCTCTTCCGCAGTTAGCTGAATTTGATAAGAAGAAATATGCTTCTCTGCGTAAAATCTACGAAGACTTTTCGGAACAGGATGCGCTGAATATTAAGGACATCGAAAAGACAACCAATCACGACGTAAAGGCTGTTGAATATTTTATCAAAGAGCAGTTCGTAAAACTTGAAATTGAAGCTTATCAGGAATTCATCCATTTTGGGTTGACTTCTCAGGATATCAACAATACGGCCATTCCGCTTTCTTTAAAGGATGCACTGGAACGCCAGATCAAGCCGTTGTTCCGTCAGGTTCTTTTTGTTTTAAAAAGAATGTCTATCGAATGGAGAAATGTGCCGATGCTTGCATTCACACACGGACAGCCTGCTTCGCCTACACGCGTAGGAAAGGAGTTTCTGGTTTTTGTTGAAAGACTGGAAAGACAACTGGAAATGCTTGATAAAATACCTAATTCTGCGAAATTTGGTGGAGCAACGGGTAATTTTAATGCGCACCATGTAGCATACCCGAAGCAGGACTGGATGGCTTTTGCTAACCATTTTGTGGAAGGTTTGGGCTTGAAAAGAAGTAAGCACACCACGCAAATCGAACATTACGACAACCTGGCTGCTACGTTTGACTGTTTGAAACGCCTGAATACAATCCTGACAGATTTGAACCGCGATATGTGGACATATATTTCGATGGGTTATTTCAAACAGAAAATAAAAGCAGGAGAAATCGGTTCATCAGCCATGCCGCACAAGGTGAATCCGATTGACTTTGAAAACTCAGAAGGTAATCTTGGACTTGCTTCGGCATTGTTCGAGCACTTCGCAGCAAAACTTCCGATCTCCCGTATGCAGCGCGATCTTACCGATTCAACTGTACTTCGTAACATTGGGGTTCCATTGGCACATCAATGTATTGCGCTGAATTCGCTTATCAAAGGATTGGGGAAAGTGGAGTTGAACGGCGAAATTCTGAAAGCTGAACTCGAAGATAACTGGGCCGTTGTGTCGGAAGCGATACAAACAATTCTGCGCCGCGAAGGATATCCAAAACCTTACGAAGCACTGAAAGAACTTACCCGTACCAACGAGAAGATCTCCCATGAGTCCATTTCCCGTTTTGTAGAAACCCTTGACGTTTCAGAAAAAATTCGCGAAGAACTGCGTGGATTGACTCCGTTTAATTATATTGGGGTTGTTGAGGATACGCATTGATCTTATTTGAAGCTGCTATTTTTGTAAAAAGAGGATTACATTATGAGACTAGCTATTAACATTCCACAGATAGACACTTTTTCAGACGAAGAGTTTTATAGGTTTTGTAGGGCCAATCCCGACTTGCGTGTAGAGCGAAATGAAAATGGACAAATTGTAGTTATGCCGCCAACAGGAATAGAAACCAGTTTCAGGAACAGTGATTTAAACTATAGAATATATTCATGGAATCTGAGAAATCGTCTCGGAAGAGTATCAGACTCTAACGGCGGTTATACACTTCCTGATAGTTCTATGAGAGCCCCTGATGTTGCCTGGATTTCTAATGAAAGACTTGCAACGATTCCTTTATCAGATTTAAAGAAATTTGCCCATGTTTGTCCGGACTTTGTTATTGAATTAATGTCGGAGTCTGATGAAATGGAGGATTTGGAGCAGAAAATGAAAAAATGGCTTGTGAACGGAGTTCGACTAGGTTGGCTTGTTGATCCTAAAAAGAGGCAAACATATATTTTTAGCCCGGTTCGAGAACCAGAAGTAAAGTTGTTTTCTGATGATCTTTTGGGGGAAGAAGTTCTTCCGGGTCTGGTGATTAAACTTTCAGATATTTTTTAAAAGACTTTCAAGTTTCAAAGGCTTGCCAAGTTTCCAAAACTTGGCAAGTCTAAAGCCTTTAAGCTCACCCACACTTCGAGCTCCCGCAATCCTTGCAAGTCAGGCAACCTTCCTGATACATCAAATTCGTCGAGCTGCAATTCTGGCACATCTGCTTTTTTACTTCCGTTCCATCCGGCACGTAACGTTTTAAGGCACGGGCAACACCGTTTTTCCAGGTATTAATCGACTCGTCCAGTTGTAAACTGCTAATCAAATCCACCACTTTTTCAATCGGCATTCCGTGGCGTAATGTGCTGGAAATGAGTTTTGCGTAATTCCAGTACTCCGGGTTGAATTTATGGGATAAGCCTTCGATGGTTGTTTTGTACCCCCGCATATTTTTGTATTGAAAATCATAACGTGAGCTTCCGTCGGCTTCACGGTTTTTGATGATCAAACCTTCATTGACCCATCTTGGAATCAAAATACCGTCTTCGTCATCTGCGAAACCGGTGAAGATTTCATAAGGCTGATTATCGATCAGTCCGATAAAGGCAATCCATTTATCTTTTTTATTTTGAAAACGAACTACATCTGCTTCCAGCGTTTGCGGACGGATCGTCGGAAATGGGGTTTTTAAATCTGCTTCCGGCTCCTCTTTTTTCTCCGAATTTGAAATTAATACGCCTGAACGTGAACCATCACGGTAAACTGTTACACCTTTGCAACCGGCTTTCCAGGCCTCCATATAACACTCGCCAACCAATTCTTCTGTAACATCATTTGGCATGTTGATTGTCACGCTGATCGAATGATCCACCCACTTCTGGATCGCTCCCTGCATTTTAACCTTATTCAGGTAATTTACATCATTGGAAGTCGCTTTGTAGTATGGTGATTTTTTAACGATATCATCCAGCTCTTTTTCCGAATAATTAACGCTTGTATCATATCCGTTTATTTCCATCCATTGTTTAAAACGGTGGTGGAAAACGATGTATTCCTCCCAGGAATCACCTACTTCATCCACGAAATCAACACGGGAATCTTTATCATTTGGATTAACCTTTCTTCTTCTTTTATAAACCGGCATAAAAACAGGTTCGATACCAGAGCTCGTCTGCGACATTAAACTTGTAGTGCCTGTCGGCGCAATGGTCAGAAGGGCAATATTCCTTCTTCCGTATTCAAGCATTTCGTAGTAAAGCTGTGCATCGGCTTCTTTCAAACGAAGAATGAACGGGTTATTTTTTTCTCTTTCGGAATCAAAAATGGTAAAAGCACCTCTCTCTTTGGCTGTATGAACCGAACCGCGATAGGCTTCCAGCGCTACCGTTTTATGTATCTCAACAGCAAATTCAGATCCTTCATCACTTCCGTAACGCAAGCCCAAAGCAGCCAGCATGTCACCTTCAGCAGTGATGCCAATTCCTGTTCTTCTGCCTTCACGTGCTTTGGTCTGTATATTCAGCCACAAGTTACGTTCCGTGCGTTTGATTTCTTCTCCTTCCGGATCTTCGTCAATTTTTTGCAGGATGGCGTCAATCTTTTCAAGTTCCAGATCAATGATATCATCCATCATTCTTTGTGCAGCCGCAATGTGTTTTTTGAACAAAGTCCAGTTGAATGCAGCTTCCGGCGTAAATGGATTCTCTACATAAGAAAACAAATTGATCGCTAGCAAACGGCAGGAATCGTATGGGCACAACGGAATTTCTCCGCAGGGATTTGTCGAAACGGTTTCGTAGCCAAGGTCTGCATAACAATCCGGCACAGATTCGCGGATAATAGTATCCCAGAACAAAATTCCCGGCTCAGCAGAACGCCATGCATTATGAACAATTTTTTTCCAGAGCGCATTGGCATCAATGCTATTTTGATGGGAAGGATTGGAACTGTTGATCGGGTATTGCTGGGTATACAGGCTGCCTGACTCAACGGCTCTCATAAATTCGTCATCAATCCGGACAGAAACATTGGCTCCCGTAACTTTTCCTGATTCCATTTTGGCATCAATAAAGTTTTCAGAGTCCGGATGTTTGATTGCAACCGACAGCATCAGCGCACCGCGGCGGCCATCCTGTGCCACTTCACGGGTGGAATTGGAATAACGTTCCATAAAAGGAACAATGCCGGTGGACGTAAGTGCTGAATTTTTAACCGGCGAACCTTTTGGACGAATGTGTGACAAGTCGTGGCCCACACCACCGCGACGTTTCATGAGCTGTACCTGTTCCTGATCGATTTTCATGATACCGCCATAAGAATCCGATTCACTGCCGTTGCCGATTACAAAACAGTTCGACAAAGATGCGATCTGAAACGGATTGCCGATTCCGGTCATCGGGCTTCCCTGCGGAATGATGTATTTAAAATCCCGGATCAGGTCAAAGATTTCATCTTCGCTCAAAGGATTCGGATAGCGAACTTCGATGCGTGCAATCTCCTTCGCGATGCGGCGGTGCATGTCGTCCGGAGTCGCTTCGTAGATCGCTCCGTAAGAATCTTTGAGCGCATATTTATTCACCCAGACACGTGCTGCAAGATCATCGCCTTTAAAGTATTGAAGCGAAGCCTGATAGGCCTCGTCACTGGTGTATGTTTGTTGTGTTTGTGAAGATTTTATGGATTCCATTTCGGTGTGGTGTTGCAGGAAAATTTCATTAAATTGTAGAGGGCAAATTTAACAATTTATTAATTCTGATTTGTTTAACTTGGAAAAAGTTTCCCAAAATATTTTATAAATTTCTGTATTTCAATGTATTGAGTTTTTATACTTCGGTAAAAGTTTACAAAAATATTTATTAAGAGAATTTTTTTGTAAACAAGATGATAATGAGGAGCTAAGGGTGAACGGGAGATATTCTATGCCTCAAAAGTTTGCCACGGATGCACTAATAACCACGAATCTATCCGTATAAATTCGTGTATTCGTGGCAAGGAAAGTTTTCATTTGTTTTAAGAGGCCACTTTTGCAGTTCGGTTTCGCTATGCGGGATTATCGGTGTTATCCGGTACCTCAAAAGTTTGCCACGGATGCACTAATAACCACGAATCTATCCGTGTATTCGTGGCAAGGAAAGTTTTCATTTGTTTTAAGAGGCCACTTTTGCAGTTCGGTTTCGCTATGCGGGATTATCGGTGTTATCCGGTACTTCAAAAGTTTGCCACGGATGCACTAATAACCACGAATCTATCCGTATAAATTCGTGTATTCGTGGCAAGGAAAGTTTTCATTTGTTTTAAGAGGCCACTTTTGCAGTTCGGTTTCGCTATGCGGGATTATCGGTGTTATCCGGTACCTCAAAAGTTTGCCACGGATGCACTAATAACCACGAATCTATCCGTATAAATTCGTGTATTCGTGGCAAGGAAAGTTTTCATTTGTTTTAAGAGGCCACTTTTGCAGTTCGGTTTCGCTATGCGGGATTATCGGTGTTATCCGGTACTTCAAAAGTTTGCCACGGATGCACGAATAACCACGAATCTATCCGTGTAAATTCGTGTATTCGTGGCAAGGAAATGTTCCTCTAAGGACGACGAACTGTGAACCGGAATCCGCCTTTTGAGATGTTTTGTGTTCGTATTTTTCGTGCATAATCATAGAGTCCGTCGAACAGATATTTGTATGTTTCCTGTAATCCCTCCGTCGTTCCGGTTTTTATTTTATTGATATCGCCGTTTTCGAACAAACGGTAAGCGTTTTCCAGGCTTGGCTTATCGATGTTTTTCATTTTGAAATTGGGTACAGGCAGTGGACTTAGGTTATCATTAATAACTGCCTTTTTGCTGCGTTCAACTTGCATCGCCGACCGGGATTCCAAAGGTACTTTTGTTTGTCTAATTCGGTCAGAGACCGATGACTCTTGGACGTACCGGGCCGGAGCGGTCTGGAGACTATGCCCAACTTGGGGTGAAGGGTAGGTATTCTGTATTTTTCCACGAATACACGAATTTTTCAGTGTGATTTCGTGGCAAGGGAATATGTTGATCTAGGCCAATAAGTATTGCAAACTGGGATTGTTAAAACTGGCTGTTTGCTGCGTTAGGGTGGCTTATTATTATTGCTTCAATGATCATTTGTGTTTCTACTGATATTGTTGATTTCTTATCAATTAATTTTTCGTTCTATTAATTGTCCAACTTTCATTGCTCTGTTTTCTCGCCAACCGCCTGTTATATCTTGTGTTATTTTTGTGTTTAGATAAACTTGAATTTTGTTTGGCTGTATTCTATAATAAACTCCGGTTATTGAACTCCACTCATTTGCTGCCATTCCTCTCTTTCCAATAACACACTTGTTTTTAATATTTTAAACTGCAATAGAATAATTATATGATCTTAATCCGTTTTTAATTATTTCAATGAGTGTCGCCTCTTCTACGTTGTTTTCTTTTTCAAAATAGTATTCGTTACTTGTTTTCATAGTCCAAGAAAGAGTTTCTGTAAGTTTAAATTCCTTAGATAACTTATCAAAATCAATTGTCTCAGAAGTTTTGCTAAAATTGGAAAGTTTCGCAACACCAACACTGCTCGTCAAGATAGCAGAGGTTAACAATATTGTAAATATTTTTTTCACTTTACTTTTGGTATTTCTTGTTATCTACTGAGCGATTAAATTATTTACAGTTTTTCAAAATTTCATCTTCACCCCTCCGACAACTCCCTGGACCTAACCTGCGCCGCAATAATCCCATCCATCAAAGTTTCATCCAAACCACCAGCTTCAAATTGCCGCAACGCCGCTTCGGTAGTTCCGCCTTTTGAGGCAACGGCTTTAATCAGTTCGTCCAGTGATTTATCTGCTGTGTTGATCAGGTGAAAGGAACCAAGCATGGTTTGTTTTACTAGTAGAGCTGCAACGGATTCTTCAAAACCCATTTTTTTGCCGGCTTCGATCATCGCTTTTACAACATAGAAAAAATAAGCAGGGCCACTTCCGCTCAGAGCTGTAACGGCATTAAGCTGCTCTTCATCTTCCAAAAACACGGAACGTCCGGTGGCGTTGATCAGATTTTCTACCTTCCTGAGCTGGTTCATTTCCACTTCCGGAGAGGCAGAATACGCGGTGATGCCCATTCCCAGCATGGCCGGCGTATTTGGCATGGCGCGTATGACGGCTTTATGGTTTAATGCGTTTTGAATAATCTGAATGGTAATTCCGGCCATAATAGAGAGCACGACCTGTTTTTCGGTGATCACCTCACGCAGCGATTCGGATACAGACAGAAAATCCTGTGGTTTTACTGAAAGGATGATCAGGTCATATTCGCTGATTTGCGGGCTGATTACTCCGGTAATTACCCCGGGCTGAAAACTGCTCAGTTTTTCGGTGCGGTCTTCGCTTTTTTCAACAAGAAGAAAATCTTCTTTTTTAACAAGATCAAATTTTAGGAATGCGCGGGCGAAAGCCATGCCCATGTTGCCGCAGCCGATGATTGCAATTTTCATTTTCGGTTATCTAAATGGTATTCAGATTTTAGGCGAATTACGTAACTTTTGAATAAAAAATGAGCAGAATTAGAAGAATTGCAGGAATTAATATGGAATGAATTGTACGACACGCATGTTTCGAATGATAACCTGTTACCTTCGTTCCTGAAAAGCGGTCATCTTATTTTTAAGTTATTTCAGGGAAACAATATTTTGCAATAATTATTTATTGTAAGGATATATTTTGAAAAATAACTATAATACATTTTTTTAGGCGCAGGAAAATTTCAGGTTACCAAATTATCTAAGATTATTGTAATACTCCAATTATGGCTATAAAAGTTGCTATTTCACACAAGACAAAGTATAAATTTGACCGGAGTGTTTCACTTTCACCGCATATTTTCAGACTGCGGCCTGCTCCACATTCCCGGACGGCCATCGAAGGATATTCATTTAAAATCACCCCGGAAAATCATTTTATAAACTGGCAGCAGGATCCGTTTGGTAACTACCAGGCAAGGGTTGTGTTCCCTGAAAAAGCAACAGAACTGAGCATTGAGGTCGAGGTAATTGCCAAATTGCAGGTAATCAACCCGTTTGACTTCTTTGTTGAGGAATATGCCGAACATTTTCCCTTTAAATACGAGCAGGGCTTAAACAAGGAGCTAGGCCCATATCTTGAGCCAAGAGAATCGGGACCAAAGTTGATGCAATGGATTGAAGAAAATAAGCCTGCGGATGGGATCAAAATAGTAGACTTTCTGGTGCACGTAAATCAGCGCGTTTTTAACTCCATCGGTTATAACATCCGCATGGAAGCAGGTGTGCAGACTTGCGAAGATACGCTGACAAGCAGAAGCGGCTCCTGCCGGGATTCTGCATGGATGCTTGTTCAGTTTTTAAGGCATTTGGGAATTGCAGCAAGATTTGTGTCGGGTTATCTTGTTCAGCTTACTTCGGATATCAAATCATTGGATGGTCCATCCGGTCCGGAAGAAGATTTTACGGATTTGCATGCCTGGGCAGAGGCTTATGTACCTGGTGCAGGATGGATTGGTCTGGACGCTACATCCGGACTTTTGGCGGGTGAAGGACATATTCCGTTATGTTGTACGCCCGATTATGCGAGTGCGGCTCCGGTTTCGGGTGCCACAGATGTTTGCGAAGTAACTTTTGAGTTTGACAACAGCGTTTTTCGTATCCACGAAGATCCGCGTGTTACTAAACCTTATACCGAAGAACAATGGGGTAAAATCATGCAGGTAGGGCATGATGTGGAGAAGGATCTGCAGGAAGGTGATGTCCGTTTAACCATGGGCGGTGAACCAACTTTTATATCCATCGACGATTTTGAGTCTCCCGAATGGAATACCGCAGCCGATGGTAAACTGAAAAGGGAGCTTGCCTACGATCTGGCACTCCGGTTGAAAAATCGTTTTGCTTACGGCGGACTTTTGCATTTCGGACAGGGCAAATGGTATCCCGGTGAACCATTCCCGCGTTGGCAGTATGCCCTTTACTGGAGAAATGACGGCGTTCCAATGTGGAAAAATGACGATTTGGTAACCAAGGAAGGACAGACAAAATACACATTCAGAGAAGCAGAACAGTTTGCAACGGAGCTGACAAAATATCTGGGAATTGATATCAATAACATTACACCGGCCTACGAAGATCCCATTTACTGGGCGATGGAGGAGGGGAAATTGCCGGTTAATATCGATCCTTTAAAAGTAAATCTTAAAGATTCGATTGAAAGAAGGACACTGGCAAAGTTGCTGGAAAAAGGGTTAAACAATCCTGCCGGTTTTGTATTGCCGGTTAAGTGGAATGAAAGTGGAAAACACTGGTCAAGCAGCGCCTGGCAGTTCCGTCGCAACAATTGTTTCCTGATTCCGGGAAATTCAGCGATTGGTTTCCGTTTGCCCTTAAAATCACTTCCTGAAATTGCAAAAGAGAGAAGAGAACTTCCAATTGAACGAAGCCCGTTTGAAGATTTGCCAGCACTGATCGATTGCCGTCCGCTGGTTGAAACCCGTTATGGTTCGGTTGCACCGGCATATCAGCCTCCGCTAAATGTTGAGGTTGACGAAGAGGATGACGACAAAAAAGTTAAAAAGGAAAAAGAACAGGAAGATCCTCTGCTTTTTGAAGTTCCGATTATCAAAACGGCATTGTGTGTTGAAGAGCGCGACGGTATTATTTATGTTTACCTGCCGCCAACGGATTATCTTGAACATTATCTCGATCTGATGGCTTCGATTGAAGCAACGGCAGAAAAATTACAGATGCCTGTTCGTATTGAAGGTTATGCCGCTCCATCCGACAGCCGTGTTCAGAAACTGATTGTAACGCCTGATCCGGGGGTAATTGAAGTAAATATACATCCTGCTAAAACCTGGCAGGAACTGGTGGATAACATCAGTGCTTTATATGAAGAGGCTTTCTTTTCAAGGTTGGGTACAGATAAATTTATGGTTGATGGCCGTCATACAGGCACAGGAGGAGGAAACCACGTAACAATCGGCGGTGCAACACCGGCAGATAGTCCGATTCTTCGCCGTCCCGATTTGTTGCGAAGTTTGCTTACCTACTGGCAGCATCATCCGGCGCTGAGTTATTTGTTTGCGGGTCCGTTTATCGGCCCAACTAGTCAGGCTCCGCGTATCGATGAAGGTCGTGACGAACGATTGTACGAAGTTGAACTTGCTTTTGAACAAATACCGGAAGATAAGGAAGTTCCTTTCTGGATGGTCGACAGGATTTTTAGGAATCTTTTGGTTGATATCACCGGAAATACGCACCGTTCAGAGTTTTGTATGGACAAGCTGTACTCGCCTGATTCGGCAACAGGCCAGCTTGGAATTCTGGAATTCAGGGCCTTTGACATGCCGCCGCATAAACACATGAACCTGGTGCAAACCTTACTCGTTCGTGCCCTGATTGCCAAATTCTGGAAAGAACCTTACAAGCATAAACTGATCCGCTGGGGAACAGAATTGCATGACCGTTTCCTGCTTCCGCATTTCGCCTATCTGGACATGGTGGATGTTGTAAATGACCTTAAAGATTCGGGCTATAACTTTGACATTTCATGGTTTGATCCTTTCTTTGAATTCCGCTTTCCGCATTACGGAGGTATTACAGTTGACAATATCCAGCTGGACCTGAGATTAGGAATTGAGCCTTGGCACGTGTTGGGAGAGGAGTTATCTAATTCAGGAACAGCCCGTTTTGTAGATTCTTCCCTGGAAAGATTGCAGGTTAAAATCAGTGGTTTTGTGGAAGGAAGGCATATTCTGGTTTGTAACGGATGCCGTGTTCCTTTACGCAGTTCCGGAATTAAAGGAGAATATGTTTCAGGAATTCGTTACAAGGCCTGGAACCCGCCGTCTGCTTTACACCCGACAATCGGGGCTGATGCGCCTCTCGTTTTTGATATCGTCGATACCTGGAACAATCGTATCCTGGGGGGCTGTACCTATTTCGTTTCGCATCCCGGAGGACGTAGTTTTGATACTTATCCGGTTAATAGTTTCGAAGCAGAATCGCGTCGGATCAGTTTGTTCCAGGGATTTGGACATACACCTTCTGCAAAACAGGAAGTGCCGATTTTGGAAAAAAACACAGGAAGTGTTTCCCGTTTTGTTGCTGAAACGAAAAAGGAAATGAAGGCAGATGCGCCGATAGAGCTGATCAATCCTGAATATCCGAATACGCTGGATTTGAGGAAATTCTGGCATGCAAAAAACTAATTGACCCGACGTTTAATACATTTTATAGATTATGCTTACTGAGGCTTCCGTGAATCTTTTACAATCTTATCAAAGTGGAATTGATTCTTATGATGAAATTCTGGATGTAAACGGTCTCGTGAAGCCGCATTGGCGGGCGCTTTTTTCTACGATGGAAAAGCTTGGCCTCGATGAGCTGAAAATCAGGAACCAGGAAATTATAAGTAAGCTTCGTGAAAACGGGGTTACCTACAATGTTTATGAAAGTCCGGATGGGATGAACCGTCCCTGGCAGCTGGATCCGATTCCGTTTCTTATTGAGCAAAAAGAATGGAACGGGATTGCAAAAGGCTTACAGCAAAGAGCTTTATTGCTTGATCTGATCCTCCGGGATATTTACGGCCCGCGTAATCTGGTAAAAGATGCTGTAATCCCTGCTGAACTTGTTTTTGATAACACTGGCTTCTGTAGGCCCTGTGTCGATATTAAACTTCCTGCGAGCCGGCAGCTCATGTTGTATGCCGCAGATATGGCCAGGGGCCCGGACGGGCAGATGTGGATTTTGGACAGACGTACACAAGCACCTTCGGGTTCGGGTTATTGTCTTGAAAACCGTATTGTAATGAGTAAGCTCATTCCGGAACTTGCTGATGGGATGTATGTCAGTAAACTTTCTCCTTTTTTCAACAGTCTTCAAAACACCGTTTTAAGGTTATCAGATAAAAGTAAGGATGCACCCAACATTGTTTACCTGACACCCGGGCCTAATAACGAAGCCTATTTTGAGCATGCTTATCTTGCTTCTTATCTGGGTTATACTTTGGCACAGGGGGATGACCTGATGGTTCGAAACGGATTTGTCTGGTTGAAATCGATTGATGGTTTACAAAAGGTAGACGTCATTATTCGGAGAATCGACGACGACTGGTGCGATCCGCTTGAACTTCGGGAAGACTCGCGGCTTGGTGTGCCGGGTTTGCTCCAGGCGATTCGTATGGGGAATGTACAGGTGTTGAATCCTCCCGGCAGCAGCGTTCTGGAAAACCATGCTTTTTTGGCTTTCATGGAAAATATCTGTCAGTATTTTCTTGGTGAAAAGCTCATCATGCCTTCTGTTGCAACCTGGTGGTGCGGACATAAAAAGGAGTTGAATTATGTAGTAAATCATATCGATGAACTGATCATAAAAAAGGCAAACCGAAAATCCCGTTTCAGGTCTATTTATGGAAGGCTGCTTACAAAAAGTAAGAAGGCTGAACTGATCGCCATGATCAGCGCTCATCCGCATGAATATATTGCACAACAGGAAGTCAGCCTTTCTACGACTCCGTCACTTATTGACGGAAACATTGTGCCCCGATACGCAGCGCTGCGG
This sequence comes from Dyadobacter psychrotolerans, assembly GCF_004349265.1. Lineage (GTDB taxonomy): Bacteria > Bacteroidota > Bacteroidia > Cytophagales > Spirosomataceae > Dyadobacter > Dyadobacter psychrotolerans. The sequence goes on along the minus strand of NZ_SMFL01000009.1, from coordinate 113,698 downwards.
GCTTTTCTGGTGGCTGATGAAAATGGCTATCACGTGATGCAGGGCGGACTTACGCGAAGTTCTCCTGTTAAAGACCGGTTTGTTATTTCAAATCAGTATGGTGGATTGTCGAAAGACACCTGGATCGTTTCCGATAAAACGGATGTGGCGCAGGAGAAAATCGTATTGAATGCACCTGCTTCTGTAAACCGGCATATTTCCCTCCCTAGCCGCAGTGCGGAGAATCTTTTCTGGGTAGGGCGTTATTGTGAGCGTACCATGGCTGTGATCAAATTTATGAATATCACAATCAACGTACTGAATCTGGATAGAAACTTTGGTGGTTCAGCGAAACAGGAACACATCAAATTCCTGCTTCAATCGCTGACACATTTGTCTTCAACCTATCCCGGTTTTATCGATGAGGACGATTTGCTTCTGGATCCGTATCCCGAAATTATAGATCTGGTGTCAAACCACAACAGGCCCGGAACAATTGCTGCAAATATTGGCGCGTTCCTGAATTCTGTCAGTGCGGTACGGAACCAGTGGGATCTGGAAATCTGGCGTATTGTCGATCATATTGATAAAGGTTATCATGAGATCAAAAATGCGTCGTCGATGAACAGCAACAATATTCAAAAAACGCTGGACGGACTTTACAACAACATGTTTATGTTTCTCGGTGTAATATCCGAAAGCATGCCAAGGGATAATAGTTTTCTTCTGCTGGAAACAGGCAAACTAATTGAGCGCATTTTATCCAGAGTTAGTGTAATACAATCAAATTTTGGTGTAAAAAATGCTGAAAGTGTTGAAAATGAATTGATCGAAGCAACCTTGATCAACCACCATTTACTGGTTAATTATCGTCAGATCTATAAATCTCAATTAAGTGTGGAAGCGATGCTTGATATGGTATTGCTGGAAAAAAGATTGCCGTTCTCGATTGTGTATATGCTCGATGAACTCAAAAAGAATCTGGGAAAATTGCCCTCCACAACACGCGGGGAAAGGTTAAATGACGCTCAAAAATCTGTTTTAGAAGCATCGACTCTGGTTAAACTGGCGAGTATTTCCGCATTAAGCAAATGTGATAAAAATTTGGAACGGATAGATCTTTTTCATCTTTTGTCAGAAATTTCCAGATTGATTTCGTCAGTATCGTTTAGTCTGACCAACATGTATTTCAGCCATACCATGATGCAGCACTCCTTTTTTAATCCTGTTGACAACGATAAGGATGAAATATAAACTGACCCACAAAACGGAGTATAAATATGCAGAGCCGGTAAATAACTACCATAGCCTTGTTTGTCTTACGCCCAGGACTTTGCCTAAACAGCTTTGCCAGGATTTTACGATTACCGTTTCGCCTGAGCCGTCACAAATTGTGGAAAGAGTTGATTTTTACGGAAATACAACGCATTATTTTTCCCTGCATTCTCCGCATAAAACGCTCACGGTACTGACAACCAGCGTTGTGGAGTGCCTTACTGAGACAACAGGAGATCCTTTAACAAAATCTTACATAACCTGCGAGGAGGCGAGATTTCGTTTTAAAGAGGAGCGTGCACTGAAAATATCGTTGCTGGAATATATCCTTCCCAGTCCGCTTGTTAAATGGGATCAGGAAATTTGTGATTTTGCCAAAGACTGTTTTAAGGATGATCGTCCGCTTTACAGCTGTGTGCAGGCCTTATGTACCAAAATTTTTACGGAATTTGATTTTGTTCCTGACTTTTCGACGATCAATACGCCGATTAAAGAAGTTCTGGCTGCAAAAAAGGGAGTTTGTCAGGATTTTTCACATTTGGCTATCGCCTGCATCCGCGGATTCGGGTTTGCGGCTCGTTATGTAAGCGGTTATCTGGAAACGCTGCCTCCTCCCGGTAAGCAAAAAATGCAGGGATCCGATGCTTCTCATGCCTGGATATCCGTTTTTATACCGGATTATGGCTGGTGCGATTTCGATCCGACCAATAATGTTGTTCCCGGAGAACGGCATATTATCACAGCCTGGGGGCGGGATTACAGCGACGTGCCTCCTTTGAAAGGAATTATATTCAGTTACGGAAAACATGCACTTAAAGTGGAGGTTGATGTAATTCCGCTGTTATAATTGGTAAAAGCCTTAAATCTCCTCAAGATTTAACAGAATGGTTGTTTGAAAGAATTTGAGAATTGACCTTGATTCTCTAATTTTACTGATCTTTTTGAAACCAGTATACAGAACCTTAGTTTGATGTGGCCGTTCAAAATAGTTTATCCTAGAAATGGTGACATATTGAAAGGTTTCGTCTTAGAATTAAATAATCATAAAATTACGGATGAAAGAATTAGCATTTAGAGATGCCATTCGCGACGCCATGTCGGAAGAGATGCGCCTGGACAAAAGTATTTTCCTGATGGGCGAGGAAGTTGCAGAATACAATGGCGCCTATAAAGCCAGTCAGGGGATGCTGGACGAATTCGGACCGGACCGCGTGATTGACACGCCGATTGCAGAGCTTGGATTTGCAGGTATTGCAGTAGGTGCAGCAGGAAACGGCCTTCGCCCGATTGTTGAATTCATGACTTTCAACTTTTCCCTTGTTGCGATTGACCAGATCATCAACAGTGCGGCTAAGATACTTTCGATGTCGGGTGGCCAGTATGGCTGTCCAATCGTTTTCCGTGGGCCAACAGGTAATGCGGGTCAGCTTGGTGCACAGCATTCACAGAACTTTGAAAACTGGTTTGCCAACACACCTGGTTTGAAAGTGGTAGTTCCTTCGAATCCATACGACGCAAAAGGACTTTTGAAATCTTCTATCCGTGATAATAACCCGGTTATTTTCATGGAATCGGAAGTGATGTACGGAGATAAAATGCAGGTTCCTGAAGAAGAATACCTGATTCCTCTTGGCAAAGCAGATGTAAAACGTGCCGGAAAAGATGTTACCATTGTTTCTTTTGGTAAAATGATCCCCCGCGTTGTCATGCCAGCCGTTTTGCAGCTTGAGAAAGAAGGTATCGACGTGGAAGTAGTTGATTTAAGAACTGTTCGTCCTATCGATTATCCCGCTGTTATCGCATCTGTTAAGAAAACAAACCGTTGTGTGGTTGTTGAAGAAGCATGGCCTCTGGCATCTATTTCAACAGAAATTACTTACCACATTCAGCGTCACGCATTCGATTTCATGGACGCACCCGTGATACGCGTAACCAACCGCGATGTGCCGCTTCCTTATGCTCCAACACTGATTGAAGAAATTCTTCCAAGTGTGAAAAGAGTAGTGGAAGCTGTAAAATCGGTGATGTATAAATAGTTTTGCTGAGAAATCCGGACAAAGCCATTTCCTTCAAGGTCATGGCTTTGTTTTTTTAGGCAATTTCCAAGCTGTTAACAGTTTAGAGTGGTACGAATTTTGCTTTTGATTTAAGTTATAGTTCCGAAATAGAGAGAATACCACTACTTTTGTGTTTTGAAAACGCTCCTTAATTACAGATTCATTCAAATCAATTAGGATTATGCAAGAAGAGAAAACCAGATATTCATCAGAAGAATTAAAGGAATTTGAAGAACTCATTCGCGGCAAACTGGAAGCGACGATGAATGAGTTGAATTATATTAAAGGAGGCCTTAGTAAAAAGAACGATAGTGGTACCGACAACACAGCCAGTACTGCCAAATCCATAGAAGATGGAGCAGACGCAAGTGAACGCGAAAACCTCAGCCAGCTTGCAGCACGTCTGCAGAAATACTCGATCCAGCTGGAAAATGCTCTGGTACGCATCAAAAACGGAACCTACGGAGTTTGCATCGATACAGGTAAACTTATCCCAAAGGAACGTCTTCGCATTGTACCTCACACACAGCAGACGATTGAAGCGAAGCTGAAGAGAGCTAGTTAAGAGAATATAGAGTAAAAGGCAGGTATATGATAATATATCTGCTTTTTTTATGCCCGACTGAGCAGTAAACAGGAATTAACCACTTTCCTCCGCACTTCCCAAAACCTCCCTGAAAACCTCCATCAATCCTTCCGAAGGTTCCTGGCCTTTATTTTTACTTTTGAAATATTCTCCAAACAACTTTTCCATACTCAGTGTCAGATCGATTTCAGCGGTTTGCTCTGTCTCATTAATCCGCCTGATCTGTGGAATGATCTGAATGATGCCGGAATGCGCTTCTGTAAGCCGTTTTTTGTCTGTAGCTTCCAGATAATTGTCGGAAACAATGGTTAGTTCTATTAAGTCATCCGCATGTTCATGAAGCCATGAAATAGCTTCGTCAATGCTTTCAAATTTTTTACGTCTTAACTTTTTTCCCTGCTTCAGTTCTATTGGTGTGTAGCTTACCAGTCTGCCCGGTTCTGCTTCGAGCAATACAACCTGTTTGGTCTGGTTCGCCTCAGAAAAACTGTATGCAAGCGGACTGCTGGAATAAACCACAGGTGGATTTTTGTCAACACTGTGGTAGCGGTGCAAGTGCCCAAGTGCCACATAATGAACCTGCTTTGGAAAGTTTTCAGTGTAAATAGCCTGGGCACCACCGATGTGAAGTATTGGCCGCTCCTCGTCAGGTTCTTCTTCCGGTGACGGGTCGCCCTTTTTCATGACATAAAGATGCGTCACGAGCAAATTGAATCCCCGGTCATCCAGATACAAATCAGCTAAATCCTGCCAGTGTTTTTGCAAATGTTCCCGCAAAGCATTTTCTGAATCCTCGGCACCTAAAAAAGTTTTAAGACGCTGTTCATTGGCATACGGTGTGTGGATAATCCGAAGCGGAAAATCACAACTGGGAAGGCTAAGTTCTATAAAACCTTTGTCCGAATGCAGAATTTCAACTTTCCCCTGCGTACAGAATTTCCGTATCTCTGTGTTTGGAAAACCTACGAAAATAATCCCGCAGACTCTTGCCAATGCGTCCGGAACCTGAATCCGCTCCGGGGAATCATGATTGCCGGCGATTGCGACGACAGCTCTGCTTCCATTGGCAGATAACCGGTGTAAGGTGCTGTAAAGTAATTCGGTGGCCTCAGACGAAGGATTGAAATTATCGAAAAGATCTCCCGCAACAATCACTGCATCGACATTTTCGCGTTCGGCAATTTCACAGATCTCAGCCAGTACAAGCCGCTGTTCTTCCATCCGGGAATACTGGTCGAGCTTTTTTCCGATATGCCAGTCGGCGGTATGAAGGATTTTCATTAGCTGTGATTAATTTAGCGAAAATAACATTTGATATTTTAAGAATTGAAACTTTCAGCCAATAGATATATTCACAAAAGAAAAAGTGCGGGCACTTTGAAACAATATGAATTCCAATTTCTTTACCTGATTATAGGAGTCGGACTGTTTGTTACGGGCTGCAGCAAAGGTTCTCAGGATACTTCAAAGAGCGGAATTGCCATTTCTTTCGATGATCATTTTATCAACGAATGGTATGCACTACGGCCGCTGTTTCAGAAATACAATGCAAAAGTTACATTTTTTATCACCTGCGGAGACAGCCTGAAAATTGATGAGATAGAAAAGTTAAAGCAGCTGCAAAAGGATGGTCATGAGATTGGTTTTCATGGGACGGTTCATTCAAAATCAACAGAGCTGATTAAGGCTGGCGCCGCTGAATACATCAAAACAGAGTTGACCCCTGGTTTGAAATACATGGCAGATGCTGGTTTCTTTCCATCTTCTTATGCACATCCCGGCGGAAATCACAATGAACGGGTGGATTCGGTGCTGTTGGCAAAAGGGTTTAAGATTTTAAGGGATGTGGCAATTTCACGAAGGGTTTTGTATGGTATACCCTTATACACCACGCTGCCCAGGATTATGAGCTGGATATATTACCCGTTCGACCAGACAAGAACAGTGGATGCCTTGCTGATTGACCAGGATTCGGAAATAACGGATGACGAAATTAAAGATGCTATCGTGAAAGCTAAAAAGACGAACACAGCACTTATGTTGTTCGGTCATAAACCACTCTATGCAAAGCCTGTGAATGGTGAATATGGTTTTAATGTGTCGTTTTTGGAAACGATATTAAAAGAAGCGGAACAGCAGAACCTGAAATTTTACACCATGACCGAGCTTGTTGAAGTTCGTTGAAATGCCTGAATTTGTAATCATGGCGACTTAAGACATATTTTAAACCCTGAATTATTTACCGGCCAAAGTGTTTGTCTTTGAATGCTAACAAAGGCTTTTCGAAATAAGAAAATGATAGTGATGCCAGTAAAACGGAAACAGCTAAGGAAGATAAATAAAGCAGTATCTGATAAGTGCTTCCGGTTAATTCGGGAAAGTATGTTTTAAGACAATTAATTAAAAATACGATAATGAACACATGGTAAAGATAAAGTCCGTAAGAAATTTTGCCAAGATGGTTCATTACAGGATTTTCCAGGCTTATTAATGAATTTGGATTACTGGATACATTCAACACGAATATGCCAAAGAAAACAGCATAAACTTCAAGAAATCCGGTAAAGTGAAAGCCCGAAAGAAATAAAACAGTCAGCAGAAAATAGGTGATAATCTGAACATCTTTACGAAAAATAACATTCAGGATTTTCACCTTATCATGGTAAACCAACCACGCACAAAAGCCACCCAACGCCATAGTTTGTATCCTGAACTGGCCCAAAAAAGTGGTAACGGCCGTTTCTGTCATTTCTTTCGTTTCATCTAAAAAGTACAGCCCGAGGAATAAAAACAGTGCCGTAATGCCAAGAAACAGCAGTGTTATGGCAATTCTTCTTTTCGGATATTTTATGAGCCAGGGCCATAGGTAGTAAAATTGTTCTTCCACACCAATGGACCAGGTTTGTGCGCACCAGTAGGGTAAATCATATAACACAAAAGCAAAATTCGGGAATACCAAAATCAACAGAGCGAGTCGTTCAACGACATGGTTTTCCAGTTTTGCGTTTGTTCCGGGAAAATAAAATAAATCGATATGTGGAAAAACAAGAAAGGACAAGCCGATGACCAGAAAATAGATTGGCCAAATCCGAAAGACCCTTCGCAGATAAAATTTCTTAGCATCCACATCTCCGAAGCGCCCTCTTTCTTCCAGTAGCAAGTAAGTAATTAAAAAGCCACTTAAAACAAAAAACAAACCTACGCCAAGCCTTCCGGCATGCTGAATGATATTGAATTCATAAATATTGGGTATGCCAAAAGAATGTTTGGCTTGTTCCAGATGGTGAAAAATAACCAGTAATGCAGCTATACAACGGCTGCCGTTCAGGTTGGGGAAGTAACGCTTTTGTCTCACTTATTTCTTTCAGATTTCTCCCCTTATTTTGCTTCTTCAAACCAGGCCATCCATTTGCCCTGTACCTTCATAACCTGTTCGATAAGGTCACGAACTGCGCCGTAACCCCCTTTTTTAGGAGAAATATAATCAGCCAGTGCCAAAATCTCGTCTGCGGAATCGGCAGGGCAGGCACCCATTACATTCGTGCGCATTACCTCGTAATCCGGCAAATCGTCACCCATGAAAACGATTTCATCTTCTGTCAGATTTGTTTCGGCTAAATATTTTTTGAAAATCGGTAATTTTCCATCCGGCGATGTTCCGATAAAAATGTCCTTTACACCCAAATATTCAAGACGCTTGCGAACCCCAATCTGATTTTGAGCAGATAAAATAGCAACGCGGTAACCCATTTTTATCGCACGGTTGATTCCATAACCATCTCGTACGTTAAAAATCCGGGGCTGTTCACCGCTTTCCAGTGCAATTACACTGCCGTCGGTCATAACCCCGTCTATATCAAAAATGAAGGTTGTAATAAGCTTGAAGCGTTCATTCAGTGAAGAATCCATTTATTTTTTGTTACGAATTTTGCAAATATAAACTAACTTTTATCGCTATGAGTTTTCCTTAGTTTATTTTGAAGTATGACGTGCTCTGATCTGTTCGGTCATGGTGCGGTACAGATCCATCCACTCAGGATTAATTTCCTGTAGATATTCCATGTGTCGGCTGGTCGTTTCTATATCACCTCGTTTTGCAGGACCGGTCTGGCCGGATGCAGGGTCGTTGGATGAAAATGCCTTATCAATGGTGTTCCGGATCAAAGGCTGTAATAAATCAAAATCCAGCTGTTCGCGTGAAAGAAGATCGTGAGCAACGGTCAGCAAATAGTTGGTAAAATTATTGGCGAAAACGGCGGCGACATGTAAAGTAAAACGTTCGTCAGAATCCATACGCGTGACATGATCACTAATACTTTCAGCTAGACTGATCAGTTTGTTTTCAATCAGTTCATTTTTGGATTCAACACAGATTGGCAGTTCCTTATAATCCATTTCAACGCCTTTTGTAAAAGATTGAAGCGGATAAAATATGCCGGTATGAACAAAGACATCACTGTAAATTTCAATCAGCTTTTGAAATTCTGCCAGTGATTTTGCACCGGAAGTATGCACGACGATTACATTTTCAGGAAAAACGATGCGTTCTATTATCTCATCAAGTGCATCGTCGGAAACGGCAATGATAATCACCTCCGCTTCACTGTCTGCGAAATTCAGGTCAGGCTGAATGTTTGTATCATACAGTTCAGTCGCAAGCTGGCGCGCGTGCTGCGTGTCGCGGCTGTACACTTCACAAATCCAATGACCTGCTTCTTCCAATGCCTGCGCAAGATGCCAGGCCACATTTCCTGTTCCGACAAAAGAAATTTTCATATAGTTTGCGCTATGTGTGAGAACATAATTCCCCTTAGTTTACCAAAGGCGCTGTTTGTTCAGCAGAAGTGATACCTGAGGGCAATTCCAGTATCCGCATGTTACGGAAATGAATCTCCGCTCCTTCGGCTTCCAGGCAGATATATCCTTTTTTTCGTTCCGAAGCTCTCAACCCATTTACAAATTTACCATTCACAGACAATTTTACGGTTCCGTCCACACAAACGACCACATATTTATTCCATTCTCCCTTTCCCTTGCATCTCTTTTCCAAAGATTTACTGCGCGGTCCTCTGGGATTATCAGGAATTGCTTTCATGCCCATTGTTGGAAATAACTCGCCGTGAACATAGTCGTCGGTGACATTGTGCTGGGTGGCATATTGAAGTTCAAGCATTTGAACTTCAATTGCTTTTGTAAGCGGATCGGTTTCCTGCGGCGTTCCTTCACTCCAGATAAAAATACCTGAATTTCCGCCTGCTTCCATGTGTTTCCATTCCACTTCCAAAACGAAATTCTCGTACTGCCGGTCAGACCGCATAACGCCAATTGGTTTTCCGGTAGAAATTAGCACACCCTTTTTTACTTTCCAGGTTTCTTTCGAAGTGTTAACATCAACCCAACCGTCGAGATTTTTCCCATTAAAGAGTGGCCTGAAAGACAGCATATCAAAGTCCTGAGCGGTGACAACGCAACAAACGTGGAACATGAAGAACAAAATGCAGGATTTTTTACAGAACATGTTCATTTAATAGGTGAAATGTAATTTTCGGAATAATTATTGTGAACAAAAAAAGTATCGTATGAATTTTAGGAATATTCTGACTGTCAGCTGCTTTGGATGACGCAATATTTGTGGAAAATATCGTTTGGCCTGTAAGTTATCATTTTGTTCCACACTCACACTTAATAAAATAATGAAAAGTTCAATTCTACTTCTGTTACTTGTCCTCTCTTGTTTTCACGTTGCTTTTGGTCAAAATTATTATCTCGGAGATGCCGGAATTGATGTCGGTGCGGGTTTTAAAAGCAATTCATGGTCTCCTTCTGTATTTTATCATGAAGAAATGGGTTTACCTAAATTACCATGGTTAAAAATGGGGCTGGGATTTAGGGCCTGGGGATATTACGGCGGCAAAACAGATCTTTATTCTCAGGGAGAAAAAACGCCGGGTCATGTCCTTCAGTTTCGGAATGTTTCAGCAAACGGGCTTAGTTTCGTGGCAAGTATTAAAATTAAAGTATGGAAACTGGAAGCCGGGGCTAATACAGATCTTACAGGTATTGCTTTTGGATCAAACAGAACTGCTTTTTATCCGGGAAACACAATATCACCAGGAGCCGGTGAAGCGTACTATAATCAGTTTTTGCCTTCTCAACCAGTTATTTTTAATCTGATCCCCTTGGCACTCGACAACTACAATGGTCAGTCGGAGGCATTTATACGCATTTGGGCAACAAAAAAGCTTGGTTTAAAACTCGGCTATGTTTTCGGGCAGCTTGCTTATGTTACCAGAAGAAAAGATGGAGGAAAGGTATTATTGGATAACAGGCAGCGCCGCTTCTCCGATCATTATCAAATGCCTTATGTAGCTCTTTGCTTCCCTTTGCTGCGATAGTTCACTATTTTCTAAAATGAAAACGGGGCCTTCTTTTATACTTCAACCGCTGTTGTTTGGGGTATGGTAAAATTTCCAAATCTCTTCAAATGTGTAAAATTATCAAACATACTTGTAATTCAATTTGTTAAACTCTATATTTGCACTCCCATTTTGCGATGGGACTGTCTTAATACAGTGTAATTTATTGAAAATCAATTAAATCTTTTTGTTAATCGTGGATACGTTAAGCTACAAAACCATCTCGGCGAACAAAAACACAGTAAACAAGGAATGGGTTGTTGTGGATGCTAAAGATGCAATTCTTGGTCGTTTGGCCAGTGAGGTTGCTAAAATGATCAGAGGCAAACACAAAACAAGCTACACTCCTCATGTGGACTGTGGTGATAATGTTATCATTATCAACGCCGATAAAATTAAGTTGACTGGTAAGAAATTGACCGACAAAGTTTATGTTCGTCACACAGGTTACCCTGGAGGTCAGCGTTTTCAAACTCCCCGTGAGTTGCTCGAAAAACACCCTGAGCGTGTAATTGAGAAAGCCGTAAGAGGTATGCTTCCAAAAAATCGTTTGGGACGTCGTTTATTTACAAACCTGTTTGTTTACGCTGCCGCAGAACATCCGCACAGCGCTCAGCAACCAAAAGAAATCCAGTTGTAATTCATGGAAGTTATCAACACAATAGGTAGGAGAAAAACAGCTGTGGCTCGTATTTACATGACGCCAGGCAAAGGAGATATCAAGGTGAACGGCCGTGATTACAAAGAGTACTTTCCATTTGAAGTACATCAGATCGTTCTTCAGCAGCCTTTCGCAACCATAAGCGGTGGCAATGGTTATGATATTAAAGTAAACGTAAGAGGCGGCGGTGTTACAGGACAGGCAGAAGCGATTCGTATGGCTGTTTCACGCGCTTTGGTTGAGTACAACGGAGAATTCCGCGGAGCACTTAAAAAAGAAGGATTTCTTACCCGTGACCCTCGTATGGTTGAACGTAAGAAATACGGACGTGCTAAGGCCCGTAGAAAATTCCAGTTCTCGAAACGTTAATCAAAGCGGTTCGCCGCGCGGTTTTGAGTCAACAGTTTTTAGTTCGCAGTTGTTGTACTGTAAACTTTTTACTGAAAACACAGGGCTTGGAAAGTCCAGACAGTACTTATCGTGCCCGATGTGCTGTGCTGCGTAACAAAAATTATTAAAATCTTATAAATCAAATTTGGCAATGGCACAAATAGAGTATAAAGAACTATTGGATGCAGGTGTTCATTTTGGTCACCTTACCCGCAAGTGGGATCCACGTATGGCTCCATACATCTTCATGGAGAAGAACGGGATCCACATCATTGACCTGAACAAAACATTGAGCTGCGTTGAAACAGCTGAGGCTGCTTTGAAGCAAATCGTTCGTTCGGGACGTAAGATCATGTTTGTTGCTACCAAAAAACAAGCGCAGGAAATCGTAACGGAAGAGGCAAAACGCCTTAAAATGCCTTACGTAACTGATCGCTGGTTGGGTGGTATGCTTACAAACTTCGGCACAATTCGCAAGTCTTTGAAAAAAATGCAGACTCTTGAGAAGATGCTTAAAGACGAAACCACGGTTAGCAATATAGCGAAAAGAGAACGCCTGATGCTTACACGTGAAAAGGATAAATTGGAAAGAGTGTTGGGTGGTGTAGCTGACCTGACGCGCCTTCCTGCTGCCCTTTTCATCGTTGATGTAAAACGCGAGCACATTGCGGTTGCAGAAGCAAAAAGATTGAACATTCCAATTTTTGCGATCTGCGATACAAACTCAAACCCTGAACTGGTTGATTTCCCTATTCCAAGCAATGACGATGCTTACAAAGCAATTTCATTGATCACTTTGGCAATTGGAAAAGCAATTGAAGAAGGTTTGATGGAACGCAAACAAGATAAAGACGATCAGCGTATGGTTGAGGAGGAGGAAGCAAAACGCCAGGTAGATAAAGGCAACGAAGCAGCTGTTGCTGCTGCGGCCGCTCCTGCTGTTGAAGTTGCTGCTGAAAGTGACGAAGAGTAAATAAGGGCGATATGGCGCGGATTGTAAGATCCTGTTATATCTGAATAGATAAAAATAGCCCATAGCCATTTGCTATGGGCTATCATTTTTTAAAAGAACAAATTCATATTTAATCGAATCATGGCAATTACCGCACAAGATGTAAATAAACTCCGCCAAATGACTGGCGCGGGCATGATGGATTGTAAAAAAGCGCTTCAGGAAGCTGACGGCGATTTTGAACAAGCTGTTGATATTCTTCGTAAACAAGGACAAAAAGTTGCTGCAAAACGTGCAGACAACGCTGTTGCTGAAGGAACCGTACTGGTTAAGATCAGTGCTGACGGAACAAATGGTAAATTGATCGCTCTGGCTTGCGAAACTGAACCGGTTTCCAATGTAGAAGATTTCAAATTACTTGCACAAAGCATTCTTGACAAAGCTGTTGAAGCTGATGTTCAGGATAAAGAAACATTGCTGTCTACCACATTGGCAGATGGTCGCCCGGTAAGCGAGCACATCGTTGACCTGGTTGGTAAATTGGGAGAAAAACTTGAAATCACTGCTTACGAAAATGTAACGGCTGATCAGGTTGTTCCTTACATTCACTCCAATGGTAAATTAGGTGTATTGGTTGCATTTGCCGGTGTTAACGGAACAGATGTGACTGAACTTGGTAAAGACGTAGCGATGCAGATTGCTGCGATGAAGCCGGTAGCGCTTGACAAAGACGGTGTAGACTCAGCAACGGTTGAGCGTGAAATCGAAGTAGGTAAAGAACAGGCAAGAGCTGAAGGTAAGCCAGAAGCAATGCTTGAGAAAATTGCTCAAGGCAAATTGCAGAAATTCTACAAAGACAATACTTTGTTAAATCAGGAATTTGTAAAGGATTCTTCATTGACTATACGTCAATTGCTTGAAAAGACAGCAAAAGGTCTTAGCGTGACTTCTTTCAAGCGCGTTGCGATCGGAGCTTAGAAAACATTCGACAATAAATTTGCTGACAACGCCTGGTATCTACTTGTATACCAGGCGTTGTTTTTTAATATTTACAAAATATTGCACCCTCGAAAATTTTTTATGCTCCACCTTGTTACTTTTTGATAATATGGTAGTCAAAACGTCTATGAATGATTATGCACGGCATAATTTAACTGATGAAGAGTTAGTTAAGCTTTTTGTAGAAACACAGGAAAACAGATATTTTGAAAAGCTTTACGAACGCTATTCAGAAAAAGTTTACCACAAGTGCTTGTCCTTCGTGAAGGATACAGCAAAGGCAGAGGACCTCACACACGATATTTTCTTAAAGCTAATTTTTAAACTCGGTACCTTCAAAGAGGATGCCAAGTTTTCAACATGGTTGTATTCCATTACCTACAATCATTGTATGGATCAGCTTCGCTCTAATAAAAAACGCGGAGAAGTTTTGCAGGAAGAGCCCATTGAAGTTCCGGATGATATCGATCTCAACAATATATTTGACGGAGATGATATTCAGGCAAAGAATCTGAAAACTGCCCTGGACCAGCTAACTGTTGATGAGAAAGGTGTTCTGTTTATGAAATATATGGACGACCTCAGTATCAGGGATATTGCTGATATTTTTAACGTGACGGAAAGCGCAATAAAAATGCGTTTATTGAGATCAAGAGAAAAACTTCGTAAAAAGTATCTTGAAACCATTATTTTCCTGGGAATTCTGGCTGTTAAGATGATTGAGTTGATTCGAAATCTTATTTGAAAAATATATATGCCGACAGGAAACTCCGTATTTAAAGAACTGGAACCGGATGATCAGGTACCTGAATATTTAAAGCATGCATTGGTGGCTGAAGTTGATACCATTCGTAATACGATGCATGTTGTTACCCATTTTACAGAACATTTTTTGACCGCCCTAACGATTGGGCTTGCCTTTACCGAAGACGAAGAATCAATTTGATGTACACCTCTATATTTATTTAACGAAAATGAATAACCTCCCCAATCTTTCGGAAATTTTAAGAAATACTTTTAACACACTCATCAGTCAGTTTGTTGATTTTGTCCCGCGTGTAATTGGTTGTTTTGTAATATTGGCAATTGGATATCTTGTTGCCAGGGGAGTTCGTATCGTAATCAGCCAGATCCTTAGTAAAGTCGGTTTTGACCGGATCGGAGATAAGCTCAATGAAATCGGCATTATCAAACAGCTAAAAACCGAAATATCATTAAGTGATATCGTTGCCAAGATTTTCTATTACTATATCCTGCTGATATTTTTAACTTTTGCAGCGGATACATTGGGCGTAAATACCATTACGGAAATGGTGCTGTCGCTTGTAAACTTCATACCAAAGCTTATTGCGGGTGCGGTTATGCTACAAATCGGTATCATGTTTTCTGATGCGATTAAGACGGCTGTTACTGCTTTATGTAAATCATTTAACATTGCTTCTGCCAAATTAATTGGCAATATTGCTTTTATCTTTTTCCTCATTATCACGTTTATTACGGCTTTAAAGCAGATTGGGATGGAAACGGCAATGCTGGAATCAAGCTTTCTCCTGATTATAGGAGGTGTTGTGGTGGCATTTGCCATTGGATATGGAATTGCATCCAGAGATGTTTTGTCCAATATTATTTCCTCTTTTTATAGCCGGAAAAATTATAAAGAAGGACAGGTAATTAAAATTGATGATGTCAAAGGTGTGATTACCAAAATAGACAATACATCCGTTACAATTGTAAATGATTCTACCACCACAATTATTCCCCTGCAGATGTTTCAGACACGGCAGGTAGAGATTTTTAATTGAATATTTTCACACTATAATAAGTTTAAAATGAATAAAGCTAAGTTGAGCTTCCTTTGCCTTGCAGTTTTAATAGGAATCACCCAAAGTTTTGCACAGGATTGGAAGAAACAGGTAGACCTGAAAAATTCACTGAATGAAGGACGTTTAAAGACACCCGGTGACACGGCCTGGCGGAAAATCGAATTCGGAGCCAACCTGAATCAGGGCTCATTTAGCTCAAACTGGACAGGCGGAGGAGTGAATTCAGTCGCTGTGGGATTGTTTTTTAATGCTTTATCAGAACAAAAAAAAGGCAAAAATTCCTGGCGGAATGATTTCCAGTCACAGTATGGCGTTGTACGGAATAAAGGACAGCAAAGCCGGAAGAATGTTGACCGCATTTTCTTCGATTCAAAATACAACAGAGAGCTGACGGCCAAGTGGAGTTTATTCGGTAACGTCAATTTTCTTTCACAGTTTGCCAACGGTTACGACTACTCCACAAATCCGGATTCAATCGGTTTTAAAAAGAAAGTTTCGGGACTATTTTCTCCTGCTTATGTAACAGAAGCTATCGGTATTGAATATAAGCCTGTACCGTACTTTTTCCTGGATTTTGCTCCCGCAGCACTAAGACAAACCATCGTTGCGGATAAAGATTTATATTTGACTATGCCTAAAAATTATGGTGTGGAAATCGGAAAACGTGTTCGGAATGAAGTTGGTATTATCCAGTTTGTCGCCAATTTTGATAAGGATGTAGCGAAAGATATAAATTTGAAATTCAGATATTTGCTTTATACTTCATACGCTAAAAATCAGATGACGCTTAAGAGAGAATTTAATGGCGATCACCGTCTGGATGCCATGATTACAGCTAAAATTGCAAAATACTTTAATGTTAACCTGGGAGCAATTGTCATTTATGACAAGGATCAAAGTAACGATATACAGTTTGCCCAGGGTTTGAGTGTCGGATTTCTGTATTCTTTTAAATAAATAAACTTTCTCATTTAACGTCTCTGATTATGCTTCAGGAATTTAAGGTTTTTATCGCCAAAGGCAACGTGCTTGATTTGGCAGTAGGTGTAGTTATCGGTGCTGCGTTTGGTAAAATCACTACTTCTTTGGTAGAGGATATAATTAATCCGGTACTGGGTTTGCTAATTGGCGGAGTGGATTTTACACAGTTGAAGATTGTCTTGAAAGAGGCTGTTGGTGAAACTCCTGAGGTAGCAATTAAGTATGGTAATTTCATTCAGGTGCTGATTCAGTTTATGATCATAGCATGGGTCATTTTCCTGGTTGTAAAACTGGCAAACCGTCTCCGTTTAAGCCAACCTGCAAAAGAATAGAAACAGTAAAATTACTTCTAATGAGAAAAAGGCATGGCAACGTGCCTTTTTTTATGCAGATAAATTTTTAGGTTAACCCCTGCCGAACTTCCCTCGAAAAAGATTTACCTTCGTTGTTTACAGCTTACAACTTGTTAATATCAGCATTGTGTCTAATAAATTAGTCGTATTGGGCGGGGGAGAAAGCGGCGTCGGTGCTGCTATTCTGGGGAAATCAAAAGGATTTGATGTTTTTTTGTCCGATCGCGGTGAATTGCATGCTAAGTACCGGGAAGAGTTAATCCGAAGAGATATTTCTTTTGAAGAAGGGCAGCATACCGAGGCGGTAGTGTTAGCTGCAGATCTGGTTATTAAGAGTCCCGGTATCCCTGATAAAGTCCCGCTGATTGTTTCATTACATGAAAAGGGAACTCCGGTAATCTCCGAAATTGAATTTGCATCACGCTATACGGATGCAAAACTAATTGCTATTACCGGAAGTAACGGCAAAACAACTACTACATTACTAACCTATCATCTGCTAAAAAATGCAGGATATAATGTGGGGTTAGCCGGGAATATAGGCGAAAGCTTTGCCTGGCAGGTTGCCGAAAAGAAATTTGACTATTATGTTTTGGAAATAAGTAGTTTTCAACTTGATAATATTGTAGATTTTCACCCGCAAGTCGCTGTTTTACTTAATATTACACCAGACCATCTTGACCGGTACAATTACTCGTTTCAGAACTACACCGATTCAAAATTCAATATCATAAAAAATCAAAGTGCCCGGGATCACTTTATCTATTTTGATGATAGCGAAGTGATTCTTGGAGAGTTCAGCAAACGTGAAATCATTCCGTCGAAGTTAGGGATTTCTTTAAATCATGAAATTAAAGAAGGAGCCTGGTTTGATGATGGATATTTGGCAATAAATAGTAAGGAGCGCCCGTTCAGGCAGGATTTTTCAGAATTGCCCATTAAGGGGCCACACAATGCAGTTAATGCGATGGCCGCAATTTTAGCGGCACAATCTGTTGGCGTTGAAACGGATAAGATTAAGACCGGGTTGCTTTCCTTTGTTAATGCGCCGCACCGTCTGGAACAGGTTGCAGTAATTAACGGAGTTACCTATGTGAACGATTCAAAAGCGACAAATGTGGATTCGGTGTTCTACGCACTTGGCAGTTTCTCGCAACCGGTTATTTTAATCGCAGGAGGCGTGGACAAAGGAAATGATTACAGTGAAATTGAAGAGCTGGTTCGTCAGAAAGTGAAAGGACTAATCGTTCTTAGCGTCAAGTACGAAAAACTGAGAGATTATTTTAGTGACATAGTTCCACAGCTTTACATCACGCAAGATGTTCAGGATGCGGTTAATCAGGCAAAAAGCTGGGGCGTCCCTGGTGATGTTGTCTTGCTTTCTCCGGCCTGCGCAAGTTTTGATCTTTTTAATAATTACGAAGACCGGGGAGATAAGTTTAAGGCCGCAGTCCGGAATCTTGAAAAATCATGATGGAGCAATCTATGGAAGGTAAAATGGATGTCTTGCAAAAGTCGAGAGAGGAAACTCAGGCCTGGTTTACCAGGAACCTGAAAGGCGATCCATGGATCTGGGGTATTTGCATCTTCATGCTGCTATGGAGTATCGTCGTTGTTTACAGCGCCAGCGTAAAAGATGCCTACAGCCAGAAAGATGGTAATACGGAATATTATCTTTATAAACATTCGTTGCTGTGTTTTCTGTCGCTGCTTGTTATGTTTTACATTCACCGGATTCCCTATATCAAATTTATTTATGTGACGCGACTTGCGGTCTGGAGTTCAATTCTCCTGTTGATCTTTACCATGTTTTTCGGGACTTCTGTAAATGATGCTTCCAGATGGATCGAGATACCAATTATAGGTCAGCGTTTCCAGCCATCCGAATGGGCCAAGGTTGCCTTAATCTCACATTTATCCTTAATCCTTGCGAGGCATATCAAAGGTGGGTGGAACACCAGAGAGTTATTTATGGAACCACTTGCGTTGGTGGGCCTGGTCTGTGGTTTGATCTTTACAAGTAACGTTTCAACAGCTGTAATGCTCGCAGGAATCTGCTTTCTGCTGATGTACGTAGGAAAAGTACCGTTGCATTATCTGCTTTTTACGGCGCTTGGCCTGGTTTTTTTTGCAACTTTAGCGATCCTTCTTAATTCTACACAGCGATCTGGCACGGCACAAAACCGTATCACTGCTTTTTTTGATAAAGATGTAGTTGTCTATCAATCTCAGCAGTCGTATATGGCGATGGCCCGGGGAGGTTTGTATGGAGAAGGGGTTTCCAAAAGTCGTCAAAGGCGCTTTTTACCAGAGCCGCAGAAAGATTTTATTTTCGCAGTTGCCGTAGAAGAATACGGAACACTGGGCGGTGTATTACTGATCATTTTATATCTGATTCTTTTGTATCGGGGACTAAAAGCAATTGAAGCAACCAAACGACCTTTCGGCGGATTACTATCTGCCGGCCTTACCTTTACTGTTGTAAGTCAGGCATTTTCGGCAATGGCCGTGACTGTTGGATTGGTGCCTGTAACCGGGCAAACATTGCCATTTTTTAGTCAGGGTGGAACATCTCTGCTTTTTACGGGTATTGCCATGGGTATGATACTGAGCGTAAGCAGAGGTGAAAAAATGGACGAGCAAAGGATTTAAAAGCCGGATGTCAAAACGAATAATCATAAGCGGAGGAGGAACGGGCGGACATATTTATCCGGCCATAGCCATAGCCAACGCAATACAAAAATTGGAACCTGATTCCGAAATTCTTTTCGTAGGAGCCTTGGGTAAGATGGAAATGGAGAAAGTGCCCAGGGCGGGATATGAGATCGTAGGTTTACCCATTGTGGGGATAAAACGGGAAATCACACTGGATAATCTGGCTTTTCCGTTTAAGCTGGCAGGAAGTCTTTTAAAGGCAAGAACAATTGTAAGGGATTTTAAACCGAATGTTGCTGTTGGTGTGGGCGGTTTTGCAAGCGGTCCGCTTCTAATGATGGCGTCTTTATCCGGAGTACCCACTTTAATTCAGGAGCAAAACTCCTATGCGGGAATAACCAACAAGCTTCTTGCGAAAAGAGCTGGTAAAATTTGTGTTGCCTATCCAGGAATGGAAGCATTTTTTCCAAAAGAAAAACTGGTGATGCTGGGTAATCCGGTGAGAAGTGATATCGTCGATGTGTCTTCAAAACGAAGTGAGGCATTGGCACACTTTGGCTTTTCGGACCAACGCAAAACTTTATTCGTAATGGGTGGAAGCCTTGGCGCCCGCTCTATTAATGAAAGCCTGAACGCTGGAATCGACAAACTGATTGCTGCAGGTTACCAGGTATTGTGGCAAACAGGAAAAGGTTTTATAGAAAAAGCGCAGGAAACTGTTGCAAGAATTGGTGCATCAAAGGTAAAAGCATTTGAGTTTATCTATGAGATGGACCTGGCCTATGCAGTTGCGGATGTGGTCGTTTCGAGAGCCGGTGCTTTATCTGTATCGGAGCTTTGTCTGGCTGCAAAACCCGCAATTCTGGTTCCTTATCCTGCTGCCGCAGAGGATCATCAGACAAAAAATGCATTGAGCCTGATTGAACAAAATGCAGCAGTCCTGATCAGAGACAATAAAACACAGCAGGATTTGGTGCCGGCAGCAATTGATCTGCTTAGCGATATTATAAAGCAGGAAGAATTGAAAATGAATATCAAAAAACTGGCAAGGCCGACTGCGGCAAATGACATTGCAAGGGAGGTCTTAAAATTGGTTAAATCGTAATCCGGATTATTGAAATGGCATCACCAATGACAAATTGGAAATATATATACTTTGTTGGGATCGGTGGGATTGGTATGAGTGCGCTTGCCCGCTGGTTTAAGGCCAACGGATTTCAGGTGGCGGGATACGATAAAACTTTAACCACGCTGGTTCAGACATTGATTGATGAAGATATTAAAGTTAATCTGGAAGATGAAGTATCGGCAATGCCAGCTGAATTTATAGCCGATCCGGATCATACACTGGTGATTTATACCCCGGCGGTACCTGTTCAGCACAAGCAGATGCTTTATCTGAGGGACAATAATTTTCTTATTCTAAAAAGATCTCAGGTGCTTGGCATGCTGACCAAAAATCTGAGAACTGTTGGCGTTGCAGGTACGCATGGAAAAACAACAACTTCCTCCATTGTTGCGCACATTTTGCGTCAAGCAGAGGTAAACAGCACCGCCTTTTTGGGTGGAATTACACAGAACTACGGAACCAATCTTCTGCTGAATGAACCAACAGAACATCTTGAAGAAGTGATCTGTGTTGTGGAGGCCGACGAATTTGATCGCTCGTTTCTTACGCTTTACCCTGAAATTGCCATTGTAACTTCCACGGATGCCGACCACCTGGATATCTATGGAAAACATGAAGCGGTACTGGATTCTTTCAAAGAATTTGTAAGCCAGATTGACGAAGAAGGAGCTTTGTTTATGAAACATGGCCTTGAAATCGGATCGGCGACAAAGGCAAAAGTTTACACCTATTCTCTGTCAGCGGGAGATTATCAGGCAGAAAATATTCGAATAGAAAATGCACGTTTTGTGTTTGATATCAAACATCCGGCAGGAGCGATTGAACAAATCGCCATGGTTATCCCCGGCTACCACAATATCGAGAATTCAATAGCGGCAGCAGCAGTTGCACTTTATCTTGATGTTCCTTCAGAAAAAATCAAGGAAGCACTGGAAAGCTATCGCGGAGTTAAACGTCGGTTTGAGTATCAGGTGGAGAGAAGCGGGAAGGTGTACATCGATGATTATGCACATCATCCGGCCGAAATAGAAGCTTTTCTTAAATCAGTGAAAGCTTTATATCCGGGTAGGCATATAACAGCTGTTTTTCAACCCCATCTTTTTACCAGGACCAGAGATTTTGCAGATGGTTTTGCAGAAAGTCTTTCCACTGCTGACAGGTTGTTGTTGCTGGATATTTATCCAGCCAGAGAATTGCCGATCGAGGGCGTTACTTCTGAAATGTTGTTGGAAAAAGTAGGTATTTCGGATAAAAAAATTATTTCTAAAGAGGAATTATTGAAGGTTTTACCTGAGTTGGATACAGAAGTAATCGTAACGATCGGAGCCGGAGATATAGACACTTTGGTATTACCAATAAAAAACTTATTCGCAGCCCCGGTAACTAATAATTAGTCAAAGCATTTTTAATATTACTGAGATGTTACGTAAATTTGGTTATTCTTGGCAATTTTTTAAACGTAGCTTGTGGCTTATTCTTCCTGTTGCCGGAATTGGGATGGCAGAAAGCAGGCTTGGTAGTCAGAGGTGTAACAATCTGGTTATCACGATTGAGGGAGATTCGGGAGCTTATTTTCTAAATCAAACAGACGTCCTTATGCTTTTAACTGAAAACGGAGGTGATCCGTTGATGGGGACACGGCTGGATGAAGTAAGTCTGAATGATCTTGAAAACCGGGTAAGAAAAAATAGGCTGATAAAAAAATGTCAGGTATATCGTGACCTGAAAGGGAACATCGTCGTTGATGTAGAGCAGGAAAGACCATTTGCAAGATGGATCAACACCTCCGCCAACGGAGAATGGCGTAATACCGACGGATACTATATAAATGAAGACGGCGTTTTTTTTCCGTTGTCCGATAGTTTTTCAGCAAGAACGCTGATTGTGTCAGGAGCTTTTTTCCGTGATTCAGGTAAATTGAAAACGGAGAAAGGCAAACTGCTGATGGATATGATTCGTTTTTTGAACGAAGATCCATTTTGGAAAGCACAGGTGGCAGAGTTAGATGCGGATAAATATGGTGATATTCATCTGCTTACAATAATGGGAGACCAAAGAATTGAATTTGGAGCGGCAGAAGGATTTGCATCCAAATTCAATAAATTACGCTTATTTTATGAAAGGGTTCTGAGTAAGGATTGGAGTAGATATTCGAAAATAAGTATTAAGTTTCAAGATCAAATAGTTTGTGAATAACAATTCACCATCAGCATGGCACACGATAAAATTGTAGTAGGAGTAGATATTGGAAGTACCAAAATTGCAGTTATAGCAGCTCAGGGCATTACGTCGGGAGCTCGTCAGAGTAATATTGAAATTCTTGGATTTAGTGAAGTTCCCGTTCAGTTAGGAGCTGTTGTTAATGGATCAGTAGAAAATATTAAACAGGTCGGCAGTGCTATACGTGAAGCGCTGGCAGAAGCCTCATCGCGTTCGGATCTGGATATCGGTGTTGTAAATGTAAGTTTTAGCGGTGCGCATGTGCGGGTAACTCCGCAAAGCGATGGTGTGATTCGCCCGTCTGCCTCAACAGGAGATGAAGTGACGCAAAGAGATGTGGATCAGCTTGTGGATGACATGTACCGGGCAAAAATACAGCCCAATTATGATGTGCTGCATGTTTTGCCTATTGACTTTGTGGTTGACAATTCAACCGGAGTGCGTGAACCGGTTGGACGTACAGGTATTAAATTAGGAGCGAACTTCCTTATTGTATCAGCGGATAACCAGTCAATTCAGCGTACAAAGAAAAGTTTGCTGGAAGCGGATCCGCATTTGAAGTTTGATAAACTGGTATATTCTCCGCTGGCAACAAGTCTTGCCGTACTTACCGATAATGAAATCAAGGCAGGTATTGCCATGGTTGATATCGGAGATCATACGACAGACCTGATTATTTATCAGGATCGTATTATCAGGCACATTGCTTCATTCCCAATTGGAGGCAGACATATAACAAATGATCTGGCAACAGGATGCGGCATACAGGTAGAAAATGCGGAACAACTTAAAAAGGAATATGGAGTCGCCGTTTCGGGAGACGTACCGCTGAATGTAGAAATCCTGGTTAATTTTCTTGCGGGCAGAGCGCCAAAGCAGGTTCTGAAAAAGAACGTAGCACTGATTATTGAAGAAAGGCTTAAAGAAATAGCTGCGATGGTTTATGCAGAAATTCTTAAGTCAGGGCATCATGAAAAACTGATTGGCGGTATTGTTTTAAGCGGGGGAAGTGCGGACATCGATGAGATTGAAGTACTTTTTGAGCGCGTGACGGGAATGTCTGTTAGAGTTGGATTCCCTGAGAATCTGGCGCGGACTGTGAAAGCGGATGCGGTTAGTAACTCAACTTTTGCAACGGCAATTGGCCTGGCCTGGGCGGGAATCAAATCGATTGATCCACGGGTAAGATCTGTTTGTAAACCAGAAGTTGTGGTAAGCCATCAGAACGGAAGCAACAATTACGTTCAGGAGCCAAAAAAGAAGGAAGAAAAAGAAGAACCTAAAAAGTCCGGGCGTTTCTTTTGGGATAATCTTCTTGGCAAAAAAGAAGAAAATACAGACGAATATTGAAATTTAGAGAAAGACACTTATCAACCCCGGGAATATGAATACAAGTTTGTTGCACGCATTAGACCAGGACTATATTGTGAACGAAATTATTAAAGAACCTCAAGGAGGGAATCAGGCAGAGCCTGCTATAATTAAGGTAATTGGTGTTGGAGGCGGAGGAAGTAATGCAGTCAACTACATGTTTGAGAAAAAAATCAAAGATGTGGAATTTGCAGTCTGCAACACCGACCGCCAGGCACTTGCGAATAGTCCTGTTCCTGTTAAAATACAGCTTGGTGCTACGCTTACCCAAGGTTTGGGAGCAGGTACGGATGCGACCAAAGGAAAGGAAGCGGCTTTGGAAACGATTGAGGAGATTAAAAGTCTTCTTGGCGGATCAACACAAATGGTGTTCATCACAGCTGGTATGGGTGGTGGAACCGGTACAGGAGCTGCACCCGTGATTGCGCAGCTTGCTAAGGAAATGGGTAAACTGACGGTTGCCGTTGTGACAGCACCCTACACCTGGGAAGGTCTTGATAAAAAAGAACAGGCACTGGAAGGTATAGAGCAGCTTAAAGAGTTTAGCGATACGGTTCTGGTTGTCTTGAATGATAAACTGGAAGAACTTTATGAAGACATGACACTGACCCAGGCTTTTGCCGAGGCAGATGGAATTCTTCTTAATGCTGTAAAAAGTATTTCGGAGATTATTACCACAAACGGTAATATCAACACCGATTTTAAAGACGTTGAAAAAGTGCTGAAAGGCGCTGGACAGTCTGTAATGGGTACTTCCGAAGCATCTGGTTCGGATCGTGCACAGATTGCTATAAAAGAAGCACTGGATTCTCCCTTGCTGAACGACCGGGATATCAGAGGCGCGAAACGCATTTTGGTTACTTTGGCTACCAGCAAGAAAAAAGAAGCCACTATGAAGGAGCAGCGTGAGATATGGCAATTTGTTCTCTCTCAGGTAGGCGGAGAAGCCCGCATGTTTAAATTAGGTACAATTACTGATGATTCACTGGGGGACAAACTTCGTGTAACCATTGTTGCCGCCGGATTTGACAGCATCGAATCTCCGATTCCGGGTATGCAGACAAAAAGCATGCTGAAAGCAAGTGCAGAAGCGCAGGTTGTAGCCGTGATCGTACCTGAGCCTATTCCTGTTCAGGAAGTTGTGTTGACAGGAGAAGTTTACGAGAATAGTAATACAAGTTCAGTAGACTTAGTAATGGATGAGATTGTATCTCCTTCCCGTGAAAATTACAGTACTTCAATAATCGATGCGGATCACAATGAAGACTGGTCGAACGAAGAATCAGAAAAACTGGAAGCGATGGTGAAATCTTTTAAAGACGGTCTTGTTAAATACGCCGACCTTGAAGGGCCTGCTTACCGTCGCAGCCGGATTGATCTTTGGAAACGTCCTGCAATTCCGGCAAGTGAAATGGAACAGCACTGGCTTAAATAAGAGATATCAATAATCAGAAAAAGGAGCTTTGAGCTCCTTTTTCTGATTAAAACCGGATGATTTGCTCTGCCTGCATTTCGATCAATTCTTTATAAAGCGCATTTGAAATAACCTGGTCGCTGTAATGGGAACGGATCTGAGCGAGTTTCACTCGTAACGCCAGTGTATTCATGCCAAGATAACTGAATACATCGTTCAGGTGGCTCATGGCAATCGTAGCTCCCTGCATATTGGAAGATAATCCAACGAGTGCAGCTTTTTTATTTGAAAAACTATTTGGATAAGGTAATCCGTCGATAAAAGCTTTCAGGACTCCGGGATAAGAACCATTATATTCCGGAACAATAAAAACAAACTTATCGGTTGTTTCAAGCAGCGCCTTTAATCCGTTGAACTGGTCGTTTTTGCCGGTATTTTCATAAAGGGCCGAAACCGTAAAATCGTGAGGAAGTTCCACCAAATCCAGGATAAGGCTATCTGCATTCAGCTGGTTAAGAATGTTTTGGTAATATTCTGCGATTTTTCGTGACATGGAATTTGGCCGGTTGGTGCCAACAATTATCACAATTGGTTTAGTCGATGTTGTCATTGAGCAGGCGATTCAGCATCGCAGTATTTCGGTCTATTTCAAAATTCAGGTTATTTGTAAGGAACAAAATTTTAGTAAATATGTTCAGTACTGGCATGCTGTTTCCTGTAAAGGTATTGGTGATTAAAATGCAATACTAGCCTCTGCTATCATTTTACCGAACATTTATTGCTATATTTGACCCCTTAATTCATCATGAAAACAAGATAAGGAACTAGCTTACAGGTCTTTATCAAAGGCGTTAACCCACATAATAATATGTCTTGGTTTATTCGGAAAGAAAAAGGTATTAATACCCCCACCGAAATGAAGCGTGAAGCTCCGGATGGTTTGTGGTATCAGTGTCCTCAATGCAAGAAAATTACTCCTACACGTGAGCACAAGCTTAATGCTTATACCTGCCCGCATTGCAACTATCACGACAAGGTAGGGTCGGAAATATATTTTGAGCTTTTGTTCGACGATAATAAATTCACTGAACTGGATGCTAATTTAACATCCGGCGATCCGCTCAAATTCGTCGACACAAAAGCTTATCCTGACCGAGTAAAAGCGACAATTCAGAAAACCGGATTGAAAGATGCGGTTCGTACGGGTTATGGCAAGATGAACGATCTGGATATTGTTATCGCCTGTATGGATTTTAGCTTTATTGGCGGTTCGATGGGATCGGTTGTGGGTGAAAAAATCGCTCGCGCTATCAACTATGCACTTAAAAAGAAAATACCTTTTTTGATGATTTCGAAATCCGGTGGTGCACGTATGATGGAGGCTGGTTTTTCATTGATGCAAATGGCAAAAACGTCAGCTCGTCTTGCATTACTGTCTGAAGCAAAACTTCCGTATATCTCTTTGCTTACAGATCCGACTACGGGTGGAGTAACTGCATCTTATGCAATGCTTGGTGATTTCAATATTTCCGAACCGGAAGCACTGATCGGATTTGCCGGCCCGCGCGTTATTCGTGAAACAATTGGTAAGGATTTGCCAAAAGGATTTCAAAGTGCGGAATTCGTTCTTGAACATGGTTTCCTGGATTTCATTGTAGATCGCAAAGATTTAAAAGATAAACTTACAAGTCTGCTAACTATGCTGAGCTGATATGCGTTTGGTTTCCCATCCCGTTCTGTGTAATTACTATGTGACCTATCGCTGCAATGCTTCATGTGGTTTTTGTGACATTTGGGAGAAACCATCGCCATATATAACAGTCGAGAATCTTCGGGAGAATCTCCGGGATCTTAAACGACTTGGTGTTAAAGTGATCGATTTCACAGGTGGTGAGCCGCTTTTGCACCGGCAGTTGGATCTGTTGCTCCGGGAAGCAAAGGATCACGGTATGATCACCACCGTGACCAGTAACGGCCTGCTTTATCCCAAATATGCTGAACGATTGAAGGGCCTTATTGATATGCTCCATTTTTCACTGGATTCACCGGATCGCGATGAGCACGACAAGTCCAGGAATGTGAAGTGTTTTGATAAGGTAATGGAGTCGATCGAAATCGCCAAGAGCATGGGAGAGAGGCCGGATATTATTTTCACGGTATTTGAAGATAATGTTCATAAAATACGCCAGCTATGGGAAGAAGTTTGTTTACCAAACAATCTGATCCTAATTCTTAATCCGGTATTTGAATACAATAATGTAGGCGGGAATTTATCCAAAGAAGCTTTAAAGGAGCTGGTTTGGTGGGGTAAGCAAAAGAATGTTTATCTCAATGAGGCCTTCATACAATTACGGCTCGACGGAGGCAATCACGTTGAAGACCCGGTATGTAAGGCTGCCAGTACTACGCTTGTAATTTCGCCGGAAAATAAACTCGTTCTTCCCTGTTATCATCTCGGTCTTAAAGATTTTCCGATTGAAGGAAACTTGTTTGATCTCTATCATTCCGATGAAGTGCAGAAACTGGTAGCACTGGAAGGAAAACTCCCGGCCTGTGAAGGTTGCGCGATCAATTGTTATATGCAGCCATCCTTTGCAGTTGAGATGAACCGGTACTGGTGGAAGGCCCTGCCAAGTACATTAAAATACAACAGGATAAAAGGAACCTGGAAACAAATGGTGGGGCTGTAATCAGAGATAATCTGTTTTGCGCCTTGTATCCGTTATCTGAAGTATTTTCCAGCCGGCCTTATCCTTGCCCAAAAGAAATACATTTACACCGCAGTGAGAAAATTTATCGCCCAGATAAAATTTGTATGGCGCCCAAACCGTAGCCATTGGCCCGTCTGTTAGAATTTTCACATCATAAATTCTTTCATCCCAAATTTCCTTGTGAGGTGTTCCTATTGCTTTTATAAAACGTTCGAATGATGACTTGTCCGCTTTTAGTGAATCGTTTGCATTGATTAGCACTGAAGACAATGTTGCTCCGGGCAATATGATGCTTCTTACCGCCGCCGAATCGCCGGACCGCATACCGTCAAAAAATTTATCGACCGTTAGCCGTACCTCGCTTTGATAATCCTGTGCTTTTGTTTTAATCGTTGACAGCAGGAATAAAGTCAGAAACAGGTAGCAGAATGGCGCAGAGATTTTCATAAGTTGGTATAATTTTATAAAAGGTTAATTTTGCACCTCTTTTAAATCAAAAGAATAGAATGTCTGAAAAATTAGTCAAAAAAGTAGATATAAAGAACAGAAGGGCTTCCTTCGAATATTTTTTTATAGAAGAGTTTACTGCAGGTCTGGCACTTACCGGCACAGAAATAAAGTCTATACGTCAGGGGAAGGTTAATTTTCAGGATGCGTATTGTCTTTTTATGGACAATGAGCTGTACGTCAGAAGTCTGCACATTTCTCCCTACACCGAAGGAACGCACTACAATCACGACCCGATGCGTGATCGTAAACTGCTTATAACCAAGCGTGAAAGGAAAAGATTAACCGAAAATTTGAAGGATCAGGGATTAACAATTATTCCGGTCCGAATTTTTACCAGCGACCGCGGATTCGCAAAAATGCACATTGCACTGGCCAAAGGTAAAAAGCTGTACGACAAGCGGGATTCGATCAAAGAAAGAGATGTCAAGCGTGAAACAGATCGTATTAACTATTAGCGCAAACGTTTTAACCGTTATAGCCTGACCGGAAATGCCAGGGCCGGTTCATTATCAACAGGTTTGAAGTAAAATTTTAAGAATATTTGAATTCTTCCAAACGTTTTTTTACGTAAAAATTCCTATATTGTCAGAATCAATTACCTCAAAGACTCATGGGTAAAGTACTGGTTCTTAATCAAGATTACAGCGCGTTAAGTGTTTGCACGGTTCCAAAGGCGTTTTTGTTAGTGTACATGAACAAGGCAGAGATGCTTGCCGAGTCTCCCAACGATTTTCTGCGGACTGTAAGCAGTGAATATCCGTCTCCGATTGTTATCCGTTTAAACCATTACATCAATCTCCCGTATCGTGGCGTGGTAATGAGCCGTCACAACATTTTTAAAAGAGACGGTAACCGCTGCCAGTACTGCGGAACGCACGACCATCTTACACTTGATCATGTCATTCCTAAGTCCAAGGGAGGGAAAACCAGCTGGGATAACCTGGCAACGGCCTGTAAAAGATGTAATTCGCGTAAAGGAGACCATACACCTGAAGAAGTAGATATGCCCTTGCGACAGCGTCCTTTCCGGCCATCATTTCTTATGTTTATTAGAGATTTTTCCGGGTTAGCTGATGAAACATGGCTTCCATACCTTGGTTCGAAGGAAAGAAGCCGCTGAGTTTTTCCCGCAATTCTTCCTGAACAGGCACATTTACTCAATTTCTGCCTGAATTCTTCATATTTTCTTACTAAAATCAATTGTACCTCTGGATTTTAACGGAGGGAAATTGTACCTTTGCGCTCTGTTTTTTTAAATATATTCGTTTCCACCAATTTTCAGCTATTTCGCTCGCGAGCTGATGTATTCCAGAGCAATAAGTCCTATTTATGTCTAAGGAAAAACAAACACAAGCACTTCCTGATTTCGATTGGGAGAAAGCAGAAGACAAAGGTTTTGGTACAGGTTATTCATCTGCTGACCGTACCCGCCTTGAAGCAATGTATGACACTACAATTTCTCCTGTTCAGGAAAAAGAAGTAGTAAAAGGAGTAGTAGTAGGTATTACTGATCGTGAAGTGATTCTTAACATCGGGTTCAAATCTGATGGTATCGTTTCATCCAATGAATTCCGTGACCTTCCTGGTATGAAAATCGGGGATGAAGTGGAAGTTTATGTAGAAAATCAGGAAGATGCACAAGGTCAGCTTGTATTATCCCGCAAAAAAGCGAAAGTAATTACTGCATGGGATAACATCCAGAAATCTTTTGACGAAGATGTTGTTATTGATGCTAACGTTAAAAGAAGAACAAAGGGTGGTCTTATTGTAGATATATTTGGTATCGAGGCTTTCTTGCCAGGTTCACAAATCGATGTTAAACCAATCCGCGATTTCGACATCTTTGTTGGAAAGCGTATGGAGGTGAAAGTGGTTAAGATCAATTACGCAAATGATAACGTAGTTGTATCGCACAAAATATTGATCGAAAAAGATCTTGAAGCACAGCGTCAGCAAATCCTGAACAACCTTGAAAAAGGTCAGGTACTTGAAGGTGTGATCAAGAATATGACAAACTTCGGTGTGTTCATTGATCTTGGTGGTGTAGATGGTCTTCTTCACATTACGGATATTTCATGGGGTCGTATCAACCACCCATCTGATCTTCTTGCTTTGGATCAGAAACTGAACGTGGTTGTTCTTGACTTTGATGAAGAGAAAAAACGTATCTCTCTTGGCTTGAAACAACTTCAGTCTCACCCATGGGATTCTCTTGCAGAAGAAATCCAGGTTGGATCGAAAGTTACAGGACGTATTGTTAATGTTGCTGATTACGGCGCATTCCTTGAGATCAAACCTGGTGTTGAAGGTTTGATCCACGTTTCTGAAATGTCATGGTCTCAGCACCTGCGCAATCCTCAGGAATTCATGAACGTAAATGATGAAATCAGTGCAGTAGTGTTGACACTGGATCGTCAGGAACGTAAAATGTCTCTGGGTATTAAACAACTTACCGAAGATCCATGGACACAAGGTTCATTGAAAGATAAGTATGCAATCGGTACCCGTCATAAAGGTGTTGTTCGTAATCTTACAAACTTCGGTTTATTCATCGAACTTGAAGAAGGTATCGACGGACTTGTTCACGTTTCAGATTTGTCATGGACCAAGAAAATCAAACATCCTTCTGACTTCGTTAAAGTTAACGACGAACTTGAAGTTGTTGTTCTTGAACTTGACGCTGACAACCGTCGTCTTGCTTTGGGTCACAAACAACTTGAAGAAAATCCATGGGATACATTTGAAACCATCTTTGCAGTTGGATCTGTTCACAAATCCACAATCGTTGCAAAAGGTGATAAATTTGCTACCCTTGAGCTTCCTTACGGAATCGAAGGTATTGCTGCAATCAAAAATCTTACAAAAGAGGATGGTTCGGTTGCCGAGGTTGGAGAAAGCCTTGACTTCACAGTTCTTGAGTTTCTGAAAGATGAAAAGAAAATCGTTCTTACTCACTCGGAAGTGAAGCCATCCGCTGCACCTGTAGCTGCTGAGAAAAAAGAAGAAAGAGCTCCTAAGGCTAATTCATCTTCTTCTGCTGCTAAATCTTCTCCTGCTGAGTCGTCAAGCAAAGAAGGTGAAAAGTCTACTTTCGGAGACTTAAGCGTACTTTCTGCTTTGAAGGAACAGTTTGAAGAAAGCGAAAAGAAAGAAAAAAAGTAATTAAAAGTTAATAAGCGTGCGGAGTAGAGAATTTTTTTAATACTTTTGCACCCGGGTTGGACAAAGCATCCAGCGATGTCCAACCCAAATTTGGTTCCGTGGCCGAGTGGCTAGGCAGAGGTCTGCAAAACCTCGTACAGCGGTTCGAATCCGCTCGGAACCTCCCCTAAAATGTCGCTGGTTTTTTACTGCCGTGAGTGTCATTTTTACATAAAATACCATTTGAGATTTGCCGGAAAAGCCGGTAGTCACAGATGGTATTTTTTTGTTAAATAGTTGAAATTCAGAAAGGAAAAGTGTGCTTTTTCATTTAAAACTTCCTGTATAAATTAGAAGAATTATAAATAAGATGTCCTTCCAAAATATACCTGAAATACTTTTGTGGATAAAAAATCGTACACTAGTTTTGTCTGTTGAAGAATAATGAATAGTTGATTATGTATATACCATTCCCAGAAGACTCTAAGTTTTGTTCCTTCATTAAATGCTCTAAAGTATTTGTAGCCATTCTCCTGGCAATTATGCTTAGTACTCCTGTTTTGGTATCTGCTCAGGACAGTACAGCTGCTGCAGGAGCCACCGCTGCTGCTCCGGCAGGCGGAGGGGATGCTGCCAAAGGTGAAGCTCTATTTAAAAATAACTGTGCTCAGTGCCATGCTGCATCGGATGAGAGAGTGGTTGGTCCCGGTCTTAAAGGAGCCACCACACGTAACAATATGGCGTGGTTAACCAAGTGGGTTAAAAATTCTCAGGCAGTGATTGCTTCCGGAGATCCTTACGCGGTTAAGTTATACAATGAATACTCCAAGGCGCAGATGACAAGTTTTCCAAACTTGTCGGATGACGATATCAAAGGCATCTTTGCTTATGTAGATCAGGCGGCCACTGCCGCTGCCGCCCCGGCCGCTGCTGCGGGTGGAGCAACTGCTGCTGCGGGTGCTGCTCAATCCGGCGGTCCATCCGATCTGTTTATGATTGTAGTTGTTGCACTTGCTGTCATCATGTTATTGGTATTGGGTGTTTTGCTTGTTATCGTATCATTGCTTTCAAAAGCAGTAGGCGGTACGGAAGCACCTGCAAAGGGTGATTTCATGAGTCGTCTAAGCAGCTCATTAAAATCCATTGCAAATGATCCTTCAATTCGCTCTGCGACAATCTGGATTTTTGTTCTTTTGTGTTTGAAAGCTACTTTGGACGGTGCTTATGGTGTTGGTATTCAGCAGGGGTATGCTCCTAAGCAGCCGATCACTTTTTCTCACAAACTTCATGCAGGAGAATACAAAATCGATTGTAACTATTGCCACACAGGTGTGAACAGAGGTAAATCCGCACACATCCCGTCTGCAAACATTTGTATGAACTGTCATGGTGTGATTAAAAAAGAGTCACCTGAAATTCAGAAAATTTATACATCGATTGAAAACAATCAGCCAATTGAATGGGTGCGTGTTCACAATCTACCTGACCTTGCCTACTTTAATCATGCCCAGCACGTTAACGTAGGTGGTGTTGAATGTGAAAACTGCCACGGAGATGTTGCTCAGATGGAAGTTATCCAACAGCGTTCTTCTTTAACTATGGGATGGTGTATCGACTGTCACCGTAAAACGGAGGTTAATACAAAAGATAATAAGTACTATGACAAGCTGGTTCAGCTTCATGGTTCTGAAAGCAAAGAAGCTTTAAAAGTTGCTGATATAGGTGGTTTGGAATGTTCTAAATGTCACTATTAATCAAAAGAAATTAATACAGGATACGACTCATTTGTATTGAATAGTTTTATGGAAAATACTAATAAAAGATACTGGCGGGGAATTGAGGAACTGCGTAATGATGAAAAATTTGTCAAAAACGCAGCATCTGAATTTGCCGATGGACCAACTGAAAGTCAGTATGAGAGTTTGGTGGATGGTGCTGGTACACATCGCCGCGATTTCTTAAAAGTTTTGGGTTTTGGTATGGCGGCGGTTTCATTAGCTGCCTGTGAAGCTCCTGTAAAAAAAGCGATTCCTTACGTTAACAAGCCTGAGGGTGAATTTCCTACAATCGCCAACTGGTATGCATCTACATATTCTGAAGGCGGTGACTATGCAAGCATTCTTGTAAAAACGCGTGAAGGCCGGCCAATCAAAATTGAAGGTAATTCTTTGTCAAAAGCTTCCTGTGGAGTTAGTGCACGTGTGCATGCTTCTTTATTGGGATTGTACGATAACGAAAAATTAAGAGGTCCTAAAAAGGGCGACGATACCAAAGTAAGCTGGGATGTAGTTGATAAAGAGATTCTTGATCAGCTTACTCAGATTGCAGCAAAAGGCGGAGCGATTCGTATTTTGTCATCTACGATTTTAAGCCCGTCGACTAAGGCGGTTATAGCAGATTTTACTGCAAAATATCCTACAACAAAACACATCGTTTACGACGCAAATTCGTCTTCTGCGATTTTGAGAGGAAATGAGCTTTCTTTTGGTAAAGCAGTACTTCCTTCTTATGATTTCAGCAAAGCGAAACTGATCGTTGGCATCGATGCTGATTTTCTTGGAACCTGGATTGCGCCGGAAAGCTTCTCATCTCAGTTCGCTCAGACACGTATTGTAGGAAGCGGTGCGGATGGTAAAAAGGAGATGTCGAGACATTACCAATTTGAGTCGATTCTTTCTCTTACCGGTTCTAACGCAGATTACCGTACAGCAGTAAAACCTTCTCAGCTGGGATTGGTTGTTACCTCTCTTTACAATAAGGTTGCGGCCAAATTAGGTGGACAGTCAATTGCAGGTGCAAACCTGGAAGTAGCTAATCTTGATAAAGCAGCTGCTGAACTGGTTGCAGCAAAAGGACAGGCGCTGGTTGTTTGCGGTGTGAATGATCCTGCCGTACAAGTTGTGGTAAATGCTTTGAACGGTTTGTTGGGAAGCTACGGAACTACAATCGATATAGATAATCCTGTTTATTTCCGTCAGGGAAATGACGTGGCAATGAATGAATTTGTTGAAGAAGTAAAAGGTGGAAAAGTTAGCGCTGTAATTCTTTACGGAGCAAATCCAGTTTACGATCACCCACGTGGTTCTGAACTGGCTGCTGTATTACCAAAAGTTTCTCTTGGCGTTTCATTTAATGATCGTGCAGATGAAACTTCTTCTTTATTAAAATATATACTTCCCGCACCTCATTACCTTGAATCCTGGAATGACGCAGAACCTAAGGCTGGTTTTTACAGTCTTACGCAGCCTACAATAGGATTGATTTTCAGTACAAGACAAGCGCAGGCAAGTCTTTTGAAATGGGCAGGGCAACCTTCCGATTTCCATGAGTACATGAAATCATACTGGAGAAAGAATATTTACACGCAGGGCGGAACAGGTGATTTTGAGAAGTTCTGGGTGAAATCGCTTCATGATGGTGTTTTTGGAAGTAACCGTGCAGTTGCAGCTTCGGTAGCAGCTTTCAGCGGAGATCTTGCTTCTGCGGCAGCAACAGTTGCGAAAAAATACAAAGCGTCTTCAACCGGAATCGAATTAGCGATATTTGAAAATGTTGGTATCGGTAACGGTGCACTGGCAAATAACCCTTGGCTTCAGGAATTCCCTGAGCCGGTTACAAAAGCCTGTTGGGACAATCATGCTGGTCTTTCGCAAAAAACAGCGACTGATTTAGGAGTTGTTCAGGGAGATGTTGTTAAAGTTGATTTCAAAGGCAAAGCAATAGAAGTTCCGGTTATCATTCAGCCTGGTCTGGCAAATGGAACAGTTGCAGTTGCCATCGGTTATGGCCGCGAGAAAGCTGGTAAATCTGCCAACGGAGTCGGAAAGAATGTTTATCCTCTTGCTTCATTTGCCGAAGGCTTCCTTTCATTTACGCCGGGTGAAGTAACTGTTAGCAAAACAGGCGAAACCCGCGAGATTGCACAAACACAGACGCATAATACGGTGATGAACCGTAAGTCTGTTCTTCAGGAAACAGTTCTTGCTCATTTCCAGAAAGATCCTATGGCTGGCAGGTTTGTTCCGAAAATCCATACATCAGAAGGAGAAGTGGATGCAACGGATTTGTCTCTTTGGAACGGGCATCAATATAAAAACCACTCATGGGGAATGGTCATCGACCTGAACACATGTTTTGGCTGCGGATCCTGTGTAGTTAGCTGCCAGGCAGAAAACAACATTCCTGTTGTTGGACGTCAGGAAGTAATAAACAGCCGTGAAATGCACTGGTTACGTATCGACAGATATTATAGCAGTGATGCAGATGTTGAAGATTTGAGAGGATTGGAAATTGCTTCGGAAAATCCGGAAGTTACGTTCCAGCCGATGATGTGCCAGCACTGTAATAATGCACCTTGTGAAACTGTTTGTCCGGTTCTTGCAACTACACACAGTTCGGAAGGGTTGAACCAAATGACTTACAACCGCTGTGTTGGTACTCGTTATTGTGCAAATAACTGCCCTTACAAAGTACGTCGTTTCAACTGGTTCAAATATTTTGATAACGACAATTTCGACTATAACTTTAACAATGACCTTGGTAAAATGGTCATTAACCCGGATGTAACGGTGCGTTCACGCGGAGTAATTGAAAAATGCTCAATGTGCGTTCACCTGATCCAGGAGGCGAAATTAACTGCGAAAAAAGAAAGAAGACGTGTTACAGACGGAGATGTTGCAGTAGTTTGCGGTACTTCCTGCCCTACCAACGCGATTACTTTCGGAGATATGAATGATCCTGAAAGTAAAATTTCAAAACTTCTTGCAGAAGAACGTGAAGGAAGAGCTTTCCACATGTTGGAAGAAATTAACGTTCGTCCACAGATTTCTTACCTGACCAAGGTTCGAAACAAAGATGTAGCAGCTAAGGCGGAAGTTAAAAAAGAGCACGCCTGATTTTGTTGAAACAAGTATTTATTTGAAGATTAAATCATTATAAATTAGAGTAGTATGCATGTTACTTCACCCGTGAGAGAACCCCTTATTCAAGGTGGAAAAACGTACGCAGACGTGACGGAAGATATATGCCGTCAGGTAGAGGGTGCTCCAACAAAGGAATGGAAAATAGCCTTTGGAATTTCTCTTATCGTTTTGGCATACGGATCATGCTGCCTGGCATGGACCTGGTGGGAAGGTCTGGGTGTTTGGGGTTTGAATAAAACAGTAGGCTGGGCCTGGGATATTACCAACTTCGTTTGGTGGGTAGGTATCGGTCACGCGGGAACACTTATTTCTGCTATCCTTTTGCTTTTTCGTCAGAAATGGAGAACATCCATTAACCGCGCAGCGGAAGCGATGACTATTTTCGCCGTTATTTGCGCAGCTTCTTTCATCCTGATGCACATGGGCCGTCCATGGATGGCATATTGGGCGTTGCCACTTCCAAACGTATTCGGTTCACTTTGGGTAAACTTTAACTCTCCGCTTGTTTGGGACGTTTTTGCGATTAGTACTTATTTCTCCGTTTCTCTTGTTTTCTGGTACATCGGTCTTATTCCTGACCTTGCTACCATCCGCGACCGCGCAACCAGCAAAATTTCCCGCTTTATGTATGGAACATTTGCAATGGGCTGGGACGGATCTGCTAAAACATGGTCGCGTTATGAATACATCAGTTTAATTCTTGCAGGTCTTTCAACACCGCTTGTACTTTCTGTACACACGATTGTAAGTATGGACTTTGCTACTTCGGTAATTCCGGGATGGCACACAACAATTTTCCCTCCTTATTTCGTAGCGGGTGCGATCTTCTCAGGATTTGCAATGGTGCAAAACCTGATGCTTATCACACGTGTGGTTTACAGACTGGAAGATTACATTACCCTGGAACACATTGAAACAATGAATAAAGTTATCACCCTGACAGGTTCTGTTGTAGGTGTGGCTTATATCACTGAGTTTTTTATTGCCTGGTATTCAGGTGTTGAATATGAATACTACGCGTTCTTCAATCGTATGACTGGTCCTTACTGGTGGGCATACTGGGCGATGATGACATGTAACGTAATTTCTCCTCAGTTGTTCTGGTCAAGAAAACTACGTCGCAGTATTACATTTACATTCTTTATATCCGTAGTTGTAAACATCGGTATGTGGTTTGAGCGTTTTGTAATTATTGTAACTTCTCTTCACCGCGATTACATTCCTTCAAGCTGGGCGATGTTCTCACCAACACGTTACGATATTGGTGACTATATCTTCTCATTCGGATTGTTCTTTACATTGTTCCTTCTGTTCTCGAAATATTTACCGGTAGTCAACATGGCAGAGGTAAAAGCTGTTATTCGTTCAACTTCTGCTAATCTTCCTAAGAATATAGCAGGTGTTGCAAAAGTAAGACAACAGGGAACTGCTGAGCCTGCTTTTAATAAGGACAGCGAGTAGAAAATTAATCGGATCAGACGAGAAAGAATTTAACATTAGTATAGTATATGGCAGAGTTAACTGGTAAATATTTAGTCGGAGTTTATGACGATGACGATACTGTTCTACATGCGGTGCCACGCCTTAGAAAAGCAGGAGTGAAAATACAGGAAGTGTATTCTCCATTCCCCATTCACGGTATGGACGATGCATTAGGACATCCAAGAACAAGAATTGGTATTGCTGCATTTATGTTCGGTGTAACCGGATGCTGCGTGGCATTGACACTTATGATCTGGACGATGGGTATCGACTGGCCAATGATTGTGGGTGGTAAAGATCCAATCTCTATTCCTAATTATATTCCAATCACCTTTGAGTTAACAGTATTGTTTACTGCATTCGGGATGGTAATCACATTTTTTATATCGAATGGCCTTAGTCCGGCAGCGCATAATTATCAAAGATTTGATGTTCGCTCAACCGATAACAAATTTGTTATGGCGATCGATTTAGGAAGAAACACAATGTCAGCAGAAGATATATCACGGGCATTGAAAGACAGTGGTGCTGAGGAAGTTAACATCAGACAATTTTAATGTTCGGACGATGAAATTGAGAAATTTATATAAGTATTCGGGTTTATTAATGATCACGCTTTTGCTCACCAATGTGAGTTGTAACCGCGATCCTAACAACCCTGGAAAGGAGTATGCTCCAAACATGTATCTTCCTGTGGGTTACGAGCCTTACAAACAGGAGAAACCCAATCCGGTGAATCCAATGGGTTTGACAATGCGTTTGCCGGTTGAAGGAACAGTTGCACGCCGCAACTATAAAACCAGCTTCGGTGAAGGAGATTCAGCGAATGTGGATTTGATGGTTTACAACATTCCAGCAGACAGCATTTCGATTTCAGAACGTGTTTTGAAAAATCCGGTTCCTTTGAATGAAAAAACACTTGCGGAAGGTAAAGTTCTTTACGACAGATACTGCCAGCATTGCCACGGTGCAGCCGGTGCAGGTGATGGTAAGGTAGGCGCGATGTATAAAGGGGTTCCTAATTATGCAAGTGATGCTTACAAGAGTCTGAACGAAGGACACATCTTTCATGTGATTACCCATGGCAAGGCCCGTATGTGGCCTCATGGCTCACAGATCAATCCGGAAGAGCGGTGGAAAATTGTACATTATGTACAGAAACTGCAAAAAGGAGCTTAATACATTTTGATAACTGAGTAATAATAATTTATAATGGCATCAGCACATTCGATTCCTTCTATTGAAGAACGGTTTGAATTTACCTCAGGGGCTAAGAGAAACTTAATGATTGGCGGTGCCGTAGGCGTTGCCCTCATTCTGGTAGGAGCTTACCTGGCTGCAAACGGTGGAGGACATGAAGCGGCAGCACACGGAGCCGAACACGCGGCGTCTGCAATTGGACATCCAACACCTGAAAACGCAGGGAAGGCACATGAAGCGGCGGCGGCAGCTCATCATGAGATTTCATGGGTAGCGCGCATCTGGGCTAACATTTGGGTAAATGCTGTTTACTTTACAGGTATTTCAGTAGTCGGAATGTTCTTTATCTCTTACAACTATCTTGCTCAGGCGGGCTGGTCAGCAGTGTTTAAAAGAATTCCGGAAGCACTTCCTGCATTTTTACCTGTAACCGGAG
This sequence comes from Dyadobacter psychrotolerans, assembly GCF_004349265.1. GTDB lineage: Bacteria > Bacteroidota > Bacteroidia > Cytophagales > Spirosomataceae > Dyadobacter > Dyadobacter psychrotolerans. The sequence continues at coordinate 74,035 of NZ_SMFL01000009.1, read as the reverse complement.
TAATTATGCTGATTACCTTTTTCTTTGGCGGGCATGATTTGTTTCACTGGACACATGAAGGACTTTACGAAGTAGGCGGACCGGAATATGATCCGATCATTGCAGGTAAACAGGGTTTCCTGAATACCCCTTTCTTTGTTGGAAGATTGATATTTTACTTTGTTGCCTGGTATGGTATGTGGAGAGTACTTCGCAATTTCTCTTTGCAGGAAGACGAAATCGGAGGTACTGATTTTTACGAAAGATCGATTAAATGGGGAACTGCATTCCTGGTGGTGTTTGGTGTAACTTCATCAACTTCTGCATGGGACTTTGTGATGTCAATTGATACACACTGGTTCAGTACCATGTTTGGATGGTATACACTGGCAAGCTGGCACGTATCCGGTCTTGCTGTGATGACATTGACCGTGGTAATGTTACGTGAAAGGGGTTATCTGAGAGCTGTAAATTCAAGTCACCTTAGGGATTTGGGTAAATTCGTATTCGCATTCAGTATATTCTGGACTTATGTTTGGTTTGCGCAGTTCCTGTTAATTTACTACGCCAATCAGCCGGAAGAAACAATTTACTTCATTGAGCGTTTCAGAGGATATGATGGTTATTTTAAGGCTCCTTTCTTTATCACATTAATTCTTAATTTCTTTTTGCCATTCCTTATTTTAATGGCAAGAGACGCTAAGGCAACACATTCGATTTTGAAAGTTGCTTGCTGGGCAGTTATCATTGGTCATTATATGGATTTTTATACCAATATAATGCCGGGTACTTTGGGATCCAATGCAGGATTCGGTCCATTGGAATGGGGTTTCTTCCTTTTATTCCTTTGTGCATTTGCTTACTCTGTCGCATCTCAGTTGGGAAAAGCAAATCTGATACCAAGACATCATCCAATGTTGGAAGAGTCATTACATCACGATATCGCTTAATTTGCATAACCAGTTTAATATCATGAATTATATCATCGCATTAGTCGCTCTTGTTTTTGTGGTTCTCACAGGTATTGTGATTGCCAGACTTCAGGGCGTAATTAAAAGCATAAAGAAAACAGATTCGGAGGAAGCTGAGCCATCTGGCAATAAGGTCAACGGAGCTATGTTTATTGTTGTTCTTGTTTTGGGAGCAATTGCAATAGCCTGGTCTTACATGCATGCAAGAGAATATTTCCTGCCTGAGGCATCATCTATTCACGGAAGAAGGACGGATGACCTGTTCTGGTTCTCTATGGGTATTCTCACCATCCCTTTCATAGCAGTTAACTTTCTTATCTTCTTTTTTTCCTGGAAATATCAGCACAAAAAAGATCACAGAGCATCTTTTTACCCGGATAACCACAAGCTTGAGTTAATCTGGACTATCGTGCCTGCGGTTGTGATGGCATTATTGGTTTTCACAGGTTGGAAAGCATGGTCGGATATTACATCTGAGCCTCCGCGCGATGCAGAAGTAATTGAAATAACCGGTAAACAATTTAACTGGATCGTACGTTACGGTGGTGTTAATGACAATAAACTTGGGAATTACAATTACAAGCTTATCGATGCGCAGAATGAAGTTGGTATAGATCTTTCAGACGAAAACTCTTTTGATGATTTCCAGAATCCAACAGAAATGCACATTCCTGTCGGAAGACCCGTTCTTTTGAAGATTCGTGCACGTGATGTATTGCACAGCGTTTTTATTCCTCACATGCGTGTGAAAATGGATGCAGTTCCTGGAATGCCGACCAAGTTTTGGTTTGTACCGGACAAGACGACAAAAGATATGCAGGCGGAATTGAACGATCCAAATTTCAAATATGAAATTGCATGTACTGAGGTTTGCGGACAAGGACACTTTTCGATGAAGATTAATCTTGTTGTTGAAGACGAAGCGTCGTATAAAAAATGGTGTTCTGAGCAATCGACTTTCTTACAGACTTATCCTGAGTATCTTGCAAAAGTACCTGATAACCTGAAAGCAAAAGCGATGAAAGGATTACCTGCTGAAACAGCAGCACCGGCGGATAGTTCGGCAACTGCAAGTGCAGGCGTAAGTGCGGGTAGCAGTATCCGTTAATCATATTAATTTAAAATATATTCTAGTATATGTCAGCTGTTGAAGGAATGGAAACCGCCCATGTGGATGCTCACGAACATCACCATGTGTCTCAGAACTTCTGGCAGAAGTATATCTTCTGTGAAGACCACAAAATTATAGCAAAACAGTACCTTATAACGGGGATTATCTGGGCGGTGATAGGAATATCTATGTCCGTAATTTTCCGTATTCAATTAGGATTACCTGATTCTAACCTTTCCTGGCTAAAACCAATACTGGGAGGCTGGATTAGCGAAACGGGTAAACTGGATCCTAACTTTTACCTGGCGCTTGTAACAATGCACGGTACCATCATGGTATTTTTTGTGTTGACAGCCGGTTTGAGTGGTACGTTCAGTAACTTCCTTATTCCATTGCAGATCGGTGCAAGAGATATGGCATCGGGTTTTATGAACATGTTATCTTACTGGTTTTTCTTCCTGGCAAGTATTATAATGTTCGGATCTCTGTTTCTTCAGACAGGACCTGCTGCCGGTGGATGGGTAATTTATCCGCCTCTTAGCGCACTGCCTCAGGCGCATCCGGGTTCAGGTGCAGGTATGACTTTGTGGCTGGCAAGTATGGCACTGTTTATCGTATCTCAGTTATTGGGTGGTATCAATTACATTACGACCGTAATTAACCTTAGAACACGCGGAATGTCTTTTGACCGTCTTCCACTGACGATCTGGTCTTTCCTGATCACGGCTGTTCTGGGTCTTATTTCTTTCCCGGTTTTGCTTTCTTCTGTATTGCTTTTGATAATGGACCGTCACTTCGGTACAAGTTTCTACCTTTCTGATATTTATATCAACGGTGAAGCACTACCAAATGTAGGAGGTAGCCCTATTTTGTTCCAACATTTGTTTTGGTTCCTTGGTCACCCTGAGGTTTATATCGTTCTTCTTCCGGGTCTTGGAATTACATCAGAAGTAATCGCTACAAATTCAAGAAAACCAATTTTTGGATACCGTGCGATGATCGCTTCCATGTTGGGTATAGCTTTCCTTGCGTTCATTGTTTGGGCTCACCATATGTTTGTTACAGGTATGAATCCTTTCCTCGGATCGGTATTTATGTTCCTGACGCTAATCATTGCGGTTCCGTCAGCGGTAAAAGGGTTCAACTACATTACAACACTCTGGAAAGGTAACATCGTGTTTACGCCAGGTATGCTGTTCTCTATCGGACTTGTTTCACTTTTCGTTTCGGGTGGTCTTACAGGTATTATTCTTGGTAACAGTGCACTGGATATCCAGCTTCACGATACTTACTTTGTAGTAGCTCACTTTCACCTTGTAATGGGTGCAGCATCTGCTTTCGGATTATTTGCAGGTGTTTATCACTGGTTCCCAAAGATGTTTGGCCGGATGATGAACCCGACATTAGGACAGATACATTTCTGGTTTACCTTCATCGGTATCTACCTGATCTTTATCCCAATGCACTATGTAGGTATCGCTGGTTTTCCACGTCGTTACTACCAGTTCACCAGCTACGACTTTACACATAAGTTCATGGACATGAACATGTTTATATCTGTTGCGGCGATATTCTCATTCCTTGCACAGTTTATTTTCCTTTGGAACTTCTTTTACAGCATTTTCAAAGGCGGAAGAGCACCTCAAAATCCATGGCGTTCAAACACTTTGGAATGGACAACTCCTATTGTTCCGGGACACGGAAACTGGGAAGGCGAATTACCTGCCGTTTACCGTTGGTCTTACGATTATAGCAAGCCAGGTGCAAAAGAAGATTTCATTCCTCAGAATATACCTTACTCGCAGACACTGGAATCCAATTTCCCTCATGAAAATGAGTTGATTGCAACCGAGAAAGCGATAGAGGCACAAAACTTTAATGACCAGTTCAACTCCCATTAATATCAAAGCCAGCCGTCGTTTCAGGCGGTTGGCTTTGAATACTGTAATTACACTCTATTGCCTTATTATTGCTGGTGGAGTTGTAAGAAGTACCGGAGCCGGAATGGGATGTCCCGACTGGCCAAAGTGCTTTGGAAGATGGATACCGCCTACCAAACTTTCAGAACTACCCGCGGATTATAAAACAATATACGGAGCTAAACTGAAAGGGGAGATCGAGTTTAATCCTGTGAAAACCTGGATAGAGTATGGAAACCGGCTAATTGGAGCTTTTACAGGAGTGATGATATTTCTGACGCTTCTTGCCTCAGTTCCTTATTTAAAATCCGGTTCTAAAAAGATATTCTATTACAGTCTTGCGGCGTTTTTGCTTGTTGGAATTCAGGGTTGGCTGGGTTCAAAGGTAGTGTCAACAGAGCTGATGCCGGTGATGATCACCCTGCACATGTTGCTGGCCATTGTGATTGTGTTTATTTTGTTATACCTCTTTACCTGGTCGTCGTTTTCACAGCGGATACTGGAATTTGGTATCAACAAACGTATCTTGAATACATTAGGATGGGTTGTGCTGACTTTTTCACTGCTTCAGATTCTCCTGGGGACACAGGTAAGGGAAAATATCGATGAGGTAATTAAGATATTTGGCTATGAAGCAAGGGCGTCATGGATAGACAAACTGGATTACAGGTTTTATGTACACCGCTCGTTTTCAATTTTGATACTGGCCGTTAACCTGTTCTGGTTTTATGAGGTTACCAATAACGGGTCAGATAGGTTATTAGTCAAATTGTCTAAACTTTGTGTTGCGATATTGGTGGTTGAATTGGCATCGGGTATTTTAATGGCTTATTTTGGAGTTCCTCCTTATGCACAGCCGGTACACCTGACATTGGCGATATTACTTATTGGACTTCAATTTGTGGTATGGCTGTTAGTAAATAAGAATAAGTATTTGGTTAAAGGACAAGAAGTGGGTGGAATTGGTGTAGATGAAATTCTTTTAAAATAATGACGTCAGCAGTAGTAGATTTATCAATAGGAGAAAGAGTACGGGTTTTATTTGAATTACTAAAATTCAGATTGGCATCGCTTATTGCATTTTCCGGGGCGATGGGATATTGTTTGGGAGCGACCGAGGTGGTGTGGACTAAAATGGTTTTGTTCATTTTGGCGTCCATCGGAATTACAGGAGCAGCTAATATCATCAATCAGATCATTGAAAAAGATCTTGACAAATTGATGAAACGGACTGCCGGCAGACCGTTGCCGAGTGGTAGGATAACCGTTAACCAGGCTATTGTCTGGTGTGGGATACTTGGTGTTTCGTCACTGGTTATATTTGTTTCGGTTTTTAATTTAACTACCGGGCTCATTTCGCTTTTATCACTGGTGCTGTACGGTTTCGTTTACACACCATTAAAGAGAGTTGGTCCGATCGCTGTTTTTGTGGGTGCTTTTCCGGGAGCATTTCCTCCGATGATTGGTTGGGTGGCCGCTACAAATCATTTTGGTCTTGAACCTGGCATTTTGTTTGCTATTCAGTTTTTCTGGCAATTTCCTCATTTTTGGGCGATTGCATGGGTATTGGATGACGATTATAAACGTGCCGGATTTAAATTGCTTCCTGCAAACGGTTTAAAAGATTCTGGTACAACGCTGCAGATCATGATCTACACGTTGTTTTTATTGCCAATCGGATGGCTGCCATATGAGTTGGGTATGACAGGAATCAATTCTGCTTTTATAGCTACTGTTTTCGGCGTTTTGTTCTTGGCTCAAACCTTTCACTTAATGAGAAAGTGTTCGGACAAAACAGCACGTCAGCTTATGTTTGGCTCGTTTATATATTTACCGATTGTACAGATTGCATTTTTGTTGGATAAATTGTGATAACTGATTAAGAAAGAGATGGAGAATATTCAGCAGGTTAAAATGGATAAAGGCCCCAGGGAAACTCTGGCGATGGATCCGGTAAAATTTATACTTTGGTTATTTCTGGTAAGCATTATAATGCTTTTTGCTTCACAGACAAGTGCTTATCTGGTAAGAAGAGCGGAAGGTAACTGGCTGGAATTTGAGATGCCAAAGATTTTCTGGTATAGCACCGGAGTTTTGATCGCGAGTAGCCTGGTTATGCAGTACGCATATTTTGCAGCAAAAAAAGATCAGTTCAACCAATTGAAAATAGCAATTTCTATTACTTTTGCACTGGGTCTGGCTTTTCTCTGGATGCAGTTTGAAGGTTGGAAACAGCTTGTAGACATGAATGTCTATTTTGTAGGGAATCCTTCGGGCTCGTTTTTTTATGTATTTACAGGATTACACGGATTTCATATTATAACCGGATTAATTGTTTTGATAACAGCACTAACGGCTGCATTCCGGTTAAATATTCATTCCAAGAATCTCAGAAGAATTCAGATTTGCACAACGTACTGGCATTTTTTAGATATTCTCTGGTTATACCTTTTTGTTTTTTTATTGACTTTTAATTGAAATTTTTTCACCAATGGCTGCACATGTAACAACACCTGGCACGGTAGAACCCAAAATGTGGATGGGGGGTATTGAGCCTATGAAAGCAAGTTACGGTAAACTGATGATGTGGTTTTTCCTCATTTCGGATACCTTTACTTTTTCTGCCTTGCTGGTGGCTTATGGAACAGCGCGTTTCAGTTTTCCTGCATTTGAAGGCAATAGAGCCGACTTTACTTTTTCAAATTTATACTGGCCAATCCCTGAAAGAGTATATGAAGCAGTTCCGTTTTTGCACGGAATGTCTCTGCCTCTTGTTTTTGTGGGTATCATGACATTTATTCTGATCGCCAGTAGTGTAACAATGGTATTGGCAGTTGAAGCCGGTCATCGTATGGATCGTGAGAGCGTTGAAAAATATATGCTTTGGACTATCCTGGGTGGATTCACCTTTCTTGGTTGCCAGGCTTGGGAATGGTCTCACTTTATCCACGGAACAGAGTCAGGTTCAGTTTTTAAAGTATTTGAAGACGGAGTACAAGTCAGTAAAACCATTTTCGGGGCTAATCTCACAGAGAATCAGTACGGTCCTACTTTGTTTGCAAACTTCTTTTTCTTCATCACCGGTTTTCACGGAACACACGTGTTCAGTGGAGTTATTTTGAATATTTTGATATTCTTCCGTTCAGCAACTGGTTTTTACGACAAACGCGGAAGCTACGAAATGGTTGAGAAGGTTGGTCTTTACTGGCACTTTGTTGACTTGGTTTGGGTATTTGTATTTACATTCTTTTATCTGGTTTAATCCTCAGAATTCTTTAAATTTTAGATCATATGTCAGAAGTTCATCATATACACAATCAGGATCCAAATGCCGGCGCCGAGCAGCGCAAAGCTATCTGGAAAACATTCTGGATACTTTTAATCCTGACCGCCCTTGAATTCGTTATTGCCTTTATGGTACCTCATGGTGTTTTGAAGGTGGGTATCTTCATCGTCATGACCATTGTTAAGGCGTTTTATATTGTGGGAGAATTTATGCACTTAAAGCATGAGACCAAAACTTTAATCTGGTCGATTCTAGTTCCTATCATTTTTGTTGCATGGCTGATTCTTGCTCTCCTTTTAGAAGGTAGTGCGATCTTCGATGCAGTGTTTGGGTGAGTATTAAAAATATGAATAAATATAGCAAAGCCGGATTACTGATCGTTACATTAGTGATTCCGGCTTTGATTTTTACATTTCTGAGGTTTTTCGCCACCAATCATTACGGCGTTCCTTTTTACCATCCTTTAACGGATTCGAAAGGGAAGGTAATTGTGAATAATGAGGATACGCTTTTTTATGAGGTGAAAGGAATAAAGGCATTAAAACCCGATGGGCAGGAAGTATCAAAGGAAGTTTTTAAAAATAAACTGACTGTAGTTAACTATTTGCCTGGCGCCTGCGATGATACTTGTCAGATCACAATGGGTAATCTTGATAGGGTATATCAGCTGAGACAAGCAATAGTTAATTTAAATCTTCTAACAATAACTGGGGTCCCATCTGATTCTTCAGAAAATACGAAAGTGCTTCAAAGTAAAGAGGGATGGTTGGTTGTGATAAGTTCTACTTCGGATTTGGAAGAAACTTTGAACAAGACGCTGAAATATCAGACAAAAGTACCCGGCGCGAAAACCAATTCTGCAAATAATAAGTTAATACTTATTGATGAGAATGGTCATATCAGAGGTTATTATAACGGAACTGATCCGGAGGAGGCAAACCGGCTTATGGCGGAGATAAAGATTTTAGATTTTGAAAAAAGGGAAGCCTTGAAAAAATAGTTATGGCCACTTTGATTTTAGAAAAAAAACAAAAATATCAAAGGATTATCAACATCCTGGCGATCGTAATTCCTTTGGCAGTTGCTGCAATCCTTGGCATTCGTCAAAAAGTTGACCTTGGTACCTGGACAAAAGTTTTGCCGCATGTAATTGGTATTATTAATTCCCTGACAGCAATATTTCTTCTTTTGGGATATTATTTTATCAGAAAAAACAATCGTACCGCACACAGACAGATGATGACTGTCGCTTTTTTGCTGGGGGCTGTTTTTCTGGTTTGTTATATATTGTATCATATTTCAAATGAGTCAACGCCCTTCGGAGGCTCAGGTTCGGTTCTTCGTTTTACCTACTACTTTCTATTGATCTCACATATTTTACTATCAATAGGCGTAGTTTGGTTTGTATTACGTGCAGTCTATTTTGGATACACCAATCAGCTTCCCGAACACAGGAAGGCTGTAAAATATGCATTGCCGATCTGGCTTTACGTAAGTATCTCAGGCGTTGTAGTTTACTTAATGATCAGTCCATATTACGTATGAAAAAATTCGCGATCATTTTTGGCATGCTGTTGATGTTTATTCTTACATCTGCAGATACCTATGCACAATGTGCCATGTGCAGAGGTTCCGTTGAGAGTTCTATGGGTAATGGCAGGAACAACGTAGGCGTGGGTTTGAACACGGGAATCGTATACCTGTTTGTGATGCCCTACCTGATCGTAGCGGTGATTGGTTACCTTTGGTATCGGAACAGTAAAAAAAATCAGCAGGAGCGGGATTTTATTAATTCCAGAATCAGGCAGGCGTATCAGAGCTAATAATTTTCACCATGAATAGTGCAGGCGGAATCCGGATAACGGTTCCGCTTTTTTTGTCTACAGTTAAACTTGTAAATTAGTTTAAGAAAAAAATCCAAATTGAAGGGTAATAATTTATCCTGACGCCTTTACTACCAAACGTTTTTTTATGCGATCCATACTTCTGACAATACTTATCCTGCTGAATTTCTCAGTAAACGCACAGGAAATTTCAACTGCTAAACCATGGACTTTTTGGTGGTGGATGGGTAGCGCCGTAACAAAGCAGGATATAACCAAACAGCTCGAAATTTTTCAAAAGTCAGGTTTAGGTGGAGTTCATATCATACCGATTTACGGAGTAAAAGGTGCCGAGGCCGGTTTCATCCCATTCCTGGGACCGAATTGGCTGGATATGATGGGCCATACGGTTCGTGAAGGGAAACGGCTTGGACTCGGCGTGGATTTGTCTACGGGCACGGGCTGGCCGTTCGGAGGGCCCAATGTTCCGGTGTCCCTGGGTGCAAAACAAATGGACGTGAAAGGTGGTAAACCAAGTGTTAAAAATACAAAGCAGGCGGTGAAACGCGCGGCGCCGGGCGGCGAAGGTTTGGTTTTTGATCCGTTTCATAAAAACGCAATGTCGCAATATTTAACTCGCTTTGATTCGGCGTTTGCCACTGTGAAAGACCTGCCCAGGTCTATGTACATGGATTCATACGAAGCGTACGGGGCAAACTGGACGGATGATTTTCCACAGGAATTTCAAAAACGCCGGGCATATAACATTGAATCCAAGCTCGCACTTCTAAAAGATTCGACCGGCAGTGAAGATTCAAAGCTGGTGAAAATGGATTATCATCAAACACTTGCGGAATTACTGCGTGAGCGTTACGCACATCCGTGGACGGATTGGAGTACGAAACATAAATTCCTGACCCGCTATCAGGCGCATGGCTCTCCCGGTAATCTGCTGGATCTTTACGAGGAAGCTGATATCCCCGAAACGGAATCTTTTGGTACAAGCCGTTTTGATATTCCGGGTTTAAGAATTGATCCTGATTATTCGATCAAACAATTTGGCACACCAAATCCGCTTGCAATGAAGTTTGCTTCTTCTGCTGCACACTTTTCAGGTAAGAAACTGGTTAGCTCCGAAACAGGAACCTGGCTCGCGAATCATTTTAAGGTTTCATTATCCCAGATAAAACCACAGCTGGATGAGCTTTTTACGGCCGGGATTAATCACATATTTTACCACGGGACAACTTATTCGCCAATTAATGAAGTCTATCCGGGCTGGTTGTTTTATGCGTCTACCAATTTTGGCCCGAACTCTCATTTTGCAGAACATTTCGCGCTGCTGAACAAGTATGTGGAAAACTGTCAGAATTTATTGCAAAACAGCAAGCCGGATAACGATGTTTTGGTGTATTTCCCGATTCATGATCTCTGGTCTACGCCTGGCAAGTCGGGTGGAGGTGTTCATTTGCTTGAAGTGCATCACGTCGATCGCTGGCTGCTGGACCTGCCATTTGGGAAACTGAGTCAGAAATTATGGAAGGAAGGATATGCTTTTGATTTTGTATCGGATAGTCAGTTAAATAGACTTCATGTAAGCAAAAACGGAAATGTGTCTTCGGATTCAACTTCGTACAAAACCATCCTGATTCCTTCGGAAACTTTTATGCCGGAGGAAACCCTTTTACAATTGACAAAACTTGCCAAAGCAGGAGCAAAAATTGTTTTTGAAGGGAAAACACCGGATTCGGTTACAGGTTATGCAAATCATGGAGAAAGACAAAAGGTTTTCAATAACCATATATCTGAGGTTCGGAAATTGCCTTCTGTGCAGGTTGGTAACGATTTGGATAAAATGCTTTTAAAAAATGGAGTGGTCAATGAAGAGCTGGCAAAAAAGGGATTGACCTTTATTCGTAAAAAATCAAAAGACGGTAAAGTGTTTTATTTCGTCGCCAATGTTAGTAGTCAATTTACCGAGGGATGGGTTAGTCTGGGTCAAACTGGTAAAATCAGTAAGTTCGATCCGCTAAAAGGTGAATCTGTTCTGCCATACAGGAATGTAAATGGAAAATCAGAAATCTATTTGTCACTTATGCCAGGAGAATCCGCGTTTTTGAAAATTGCAAAAGACAATTCACTGCTGGCTTTAAATAATTCAATTAAAAAAGAATTTCCTGTTGATGGATCCTGGAAGATTGATTTTGTCAAAGGAAAACCAACTCTTCCTGCTTCTGCCAAAATAAATACTCTGCAATCGTGGACGACTCTGCCGGATTCTGCGGTTTATTTTTCAGGAACGGCAAGGTACAGTTTTACCTTTAATGCTTCCGAGGAAATGGTTAAAAGTAAGATTTTATCATTGCATTTAGGTGACGTTCGTGAAGTAGCAGCTGTAAAACTGAATGGTAAATCCGTCGGTACGGCCTGGTCGATTCCTTTTAATCTGGATGTACCTTCCGGTTTATTAAAAGCCAAAAATAATTTACTTGAAATTGAAGTGACCAATCTTTCAGCCAATTACATGCGTTTAAGAGACAGGCAGGCACCTGACTGGAAGAAATTTTATGATATCAATATTGTTGACATCACTTATAAAAAGTTTGATGCTTCCTCCTGGGAGCCGATGCCTTCTGGTTTACTTGGCCCGATTAAGTTCGTGTATCAGTAATATTATTCCCAAAGCGGGTAATGTTCCAGCTGGATTTGTTTGCCAAAAAAGATATTTGTTGACTGTTCGAACGATAGGGTGTAGTCGGAGACATAAAATTGTCTTTTGCCTTCACCCTTTTCGTTTACCAGGTAATGTTGTTCTAAAAGTGCTCTCAACGAATTCGCTACAATTTCGGAGGTATCCAGAATCTCGACAGAATCACCATAATATTTCGCAATCTGATTTTTTATCAGGGGATAATGGGTGCATCCGAGTATAAGCGCTTCAATCCCAGCCAGAGACGGATCAGACAAATAACTGGATATAATACTCTCACTGATGTTGTTGTCAAAAAAGCCTTCTTCAATCATCGGAGCCAGCAAAGGCGTTGCCAGTGATTTTAACTGGATATTTTTTCCAAGCGCGTCTACCTTTTTTTTATAAACATTGGATAGTACCGTTTGTTTTGTGCCAATGAGCCCGATCGTTTTGCCGTCGTAATGCTCTTTGATATAATCTACCACCGGATCAATCACATTAAGTACTTTTGCTTTACTCCCAACATATTCCTTCACCAGCTCGAATGCTGCAGCAGACGCCGAATTACAGGCGATGAGGATAAGTTTACAGTTTTGCTGTAAAAGCATGTTGCAAATCTTGATGGCATAAGCCTGGATGGCGGCAGTAGACTTATCCCCGTAAGGAAGGTGCGCGGTATCTCCGAAGTAAATTGTATTTTCCTGTGGGAGAAGCCTGGTAACCGCGCTGGCTACGGTCATCCCACCAATACCGCTGTCAAAAATTCCTATTGGGGCAGAAGAATCAAACATGTAAATCGAATTGTAGTTGATCTTTAAGATCTGCAAATATTGATATTAATGCTAAATCACAAAACGAAAATATTTTATTTCAAATTTTGAAAAGATAAAAAAAAGAATGTTTTAACATGAATAAACTGAATACCAGAGCTTTGATTGATAATTTCTAAGTCGATAATATCAAAAAGTTAGTTTTAAAAAATAAAATTAAAAAAAGTTAAAGGTAGCATGCAACCTCAAAGGGAGGAATCAGCATCTTGCTATCGAAACCACCGGTTAGCATGAGTCGAATTTTATCATTATTTAATCACGAGGCACAGCTTGTCAAATCGCTCAGGAAGCAAGATCCGAAAGCGCAGCGGCAACTGTACGAAAAATATAGTCCGCGCATGCTGGGGCTGTGTTTTCGATATGCTGGTGATGAAATGACTGCGGAGGATATCATGGTCGAGGGTTTTATGCGGGTTTTCAATAAAATCGATCAGTTTAACGGCGAAGGTAGTTTTGAAGGGTGGATCCGTCGCATCATGGTAAATGAAGCACTTGGATTTTTACGAAAACAAAAAAGAATTCTGGAAGACACCTTGTCGGACGAAGCAGAAAATATCCCTGACTATGCTTACGCCGACCAGAATCTGAATGCAGAAGAATTGTTGGCATTGATCAGTGAGTTGCCTGCCGGTTACCGAACTGTATTTAATCTGTATGCGATTGAAGGCTATGCCCACAGTGAAATTGCTGAAATGCTTGGTATCAGTGAAAGTACTTCCAAATCGCAGCTGCACCGGGCAAGAGCAATGCTGCAAAAAATGGTTTCTGATTGGGAAAGCGGTTTAAAAAAAAAGATAAGTTATGAAAAAGCATCCTGTTGATGATCTTTTTAAGGGTAAGCTTGCAGATTTAGAAAGGCAGCCATCTGACTCTGCCTGGAAACGTATTGAGGCAAAACAGAAAAAATCTGAGCGTCGCCTGGCGGGGTGGATCTGGTATGCAGCTGCGGGCGTTGCGGTTGTACTGCTGAGCGGATATCTGGTATGGCAGCAACAGCAGTTGTCTGGTAGCGATGGTATTGCAGTTATTTCCGGAAAGGCCGATAGTTTGTCAAACAAAGTTATTTCGCCGGATTCATCAAAAGAAGGTGATTTGAATGTTGATCAGGCTGTCTCGGGCAGAGAAATTTCGTCTATTCAGAAGCCATCAAAAGTTGAAGAGCGGTCAGACCTTCCTCAAAGAATTGCAATTGCTCAAAAAACACAACTCCCCGCTTCGAAAGAAGTAAGACAGGAATTGGTACCGCCTGTGGATATGCCTGCGAATGAAATTGCTGTAAATAATATAAAAACTGATTTAGAGCCGGAACCCGTAAAGACAAATATTTCACAGCCGATGGTTGCGCTAAATGAAAACAAAGAGGAAAACCGGACAATCGTTGTAAAAGTTGAAGTGCCGGAAGAAGATAACGAGAAACATAAGACCTCCCGTTTCACAAAAGTTTTCCGTCAGTTGAAAAATGCCAGAGCAGGAGATCCTGTCGACTGGAAGGACGTTGGATTTAACCCCAAAACGATTGTTGCAAGAGTTGACGAAACGATTCGCGACAAAGAAGAAAATATTTCGGAGAAATATCAGAACATAAAACAAAGAACAAAATTGTAATTTAAATAGCCATGAAAAATAAACTGTATTTCGGCATTATACTTATCCTTAGCCTTTTGAATGTAAATGCTTTTGCAAAATCGGCAAAACATACGGAGGAAACAGAGAAAGATTCCATTATCGTGACATTCGGTGATAAAACTAGGCTGATTATTTATGGGGAAAACCGGGAAGAGCTTCAAAAAATCATGAAATATGATTTAAATGCATTGTTAAAAGATTTGAAAGTTCGCCTGGATCGTTCAGATGCGGATACAACTTATCTGAAAGAAGAATTCAACGGCAATGATTATCTGAAAGATAAGTCGGCGGACAAAGATGAAAAGGACTATGTACGGATCGGAATGCGTGGTATACACATCAAAGATGGCGACACGCGGGTTACAATCAATGGGAAAGGTGTTGAAGTAGATGATAAAGACGGATCAGTTTCTACGGAAAGCAGCTATAAAAGGACCGGGAAAAGATTTTATCGTGCCAACATCAATTCGAGTCCCCGTAAAGGGTTCAATGTAGCGGTTGGTCTTAATGCCTACGGAACCAACGAAGCGACTGCCGGATATAACAAAGAGGATTATGATTTGCGTCCTTTTGGCTCTCGATATATCAGTCTGGGATACATCGCGAGCGCCACTGTGGCAAGAGGGAAAAATGCAAAATTTGGCTTGGATTTCGGGGTTGATTTTTCCTGGAATAACCTGATGTTTGACGGAAATAATACGGTTACTAAAAGTGCTGACGGAGTTAACTTTCCTCCTGTTAAGAACGCTGATGGTAAGGAAATTAATCTGAGTAAATCCAAACTGGTGCTTCCGTATGTTAACCTTTCATTTATGCCGACAGTTAGTTTTTCAAAATCTTTTATTTCTTATATCAGCGGGGGAGTTTATGGCGGTTACCGGCTGGGCAGCTACACCAAAACCAGAGAGGAGGGAAGTAAGGACAAAGATCATGTGCGAATGAATTATTATGTGAACGACCTGCGCTACGGACTGGCATTCGAACTGGGCATCCGTAAATTTCCTGATCTGTTTGTGAATTACGATTTAAATAATGTTTTTGAAGATAATCGTGGACCGTCGGTCAGAATGATCAATTTTGGAATACGATTATTTTAAATAAAATGTGCCATTACGGGCTGGAAATGGCTTTTACATTTTCAGCCCGTATTTTTTTGTAATTTTTTTTCAAAACAATTTGAGAATATCAGAAAAGGTTATAATTTTGCAGCTCCAAAAGTGAAACAAGCGGCTTTCGCGGATGTATTGAAATGTTGAAAAGGGGGTGTACCAGAGTGGCCAAATGGGGCAGACTGTAAATCTGCTGGTGTACGCCTACGGTGGTTCGAATCCATCCGCCCCCACAGTTGATGCCAGATTTATTCTTTAATTACCAGTTCAAGGATAGGCAAAACAAAATGCGGAAGTAGCTCAGCTGGTAGAGCGATAGCCTTCCAAGCTATAGGTCGCGAGTTCGAACCTCGTCTTCCGCTCCATTTTTAAGACACCCGTAAGCGATCAGCGAAAACATTCATATAGATACTTTTTCGCTGATCGCTTTTTTGGCTGTTTAAGAAAAATGGAAATGCTTGAAGCAGCATTTCTAAAAGTTTTGAAATATTGCCGTTGTAGCTCAGGGGTAGAGCACTTCCTTGGTAAGGAAGAGGTCAGGGGTTCAAATCCCCTCAATGGCTCGAAAGAGTTTGAAATATTGAGTAGAGTACTTCCTTGGTAAGGAAGAGGTCAGGGCCGGGCGGCCGGTGCCGTTCAAATCCCTTCAATGGCTCGAAAGAATATTTATGTTCTTTAATCTTGATGTCTGTTGATCGATAATTATTTATTGGGAACGATTTAAAGATTTTGATCCTTGTATTTGTTTAATTGGTTTTGAAGCGCTTGGTATTGTAAGCTAGACAGGATCAATCATTAGTGTTTAATAAATTCGTAATAACTTTTAATTTTAAGCGTACTTAAGTCATGGCAAAAGAGACGTTTGACCGCTCGAAACCCCACGTAAATATTGGTACTATCGGGCACGTTGACCACGGTAAAACTACCCTTACTGCAGCTATCACAACTGTGTTGGCGAAAAAGGGTTTAGCAGTACTTCGCGATTTCTCATCAATCGACAATGCTCCTGAAGAGAAAGAACGTGGTATCACAATTAATACATCCCACGTTGAGTATTCGACAGCAAACCGTCACTATGCTCACGTTGACTGTCCAGGTCACGCGGATTATGTAAAGAACATGGTTACTGGTGCTGCCCAGATGGACGGTGCTATCATCGTAGTTGCTGCTACTGATGGACCAATGCCACAAACTCGTGAGCACATTCTTTTGGCACGCCAGGTTGGTGTTCCTCAGCTTGTTGTATTCATGAACAAAGTGGATATGGTTGATGATCCTGAACTTCTTGAACTTGTTGAAATGGAAATCCGTGAGCTTTTGAGCTTCTACGATTACGATGGAGACAACATTCCTGTAATCCAAGGCTCTGCTTTGGGTGGTTTGAATGGCGAAGAAAAATGGGTTAAAACTATTGAAGAATTGATGGATGCTGTTGACAGCTACATTCCAATTCCTCCACGTATGACTGATCTTCCTTTCCTTATGCCTGTTGAAGACGTATTCTCGATCACTGGTCGCGGTACTGTTGCAACTGGTCGTATCGAACGTGGAGTAATCAACTCTGGTGAGCCTGTTGATATCTTGGGTATGGGTGCAGAAGGTCTTAAATCAACCGTAACTGGTGTTGAGATGTTCCGTAAAATCCTTGACCGTGGAGAAGCTGGTGATAACGTAGGTCTTTTGCTTCGTGGTATCAACAAAGAAGATATCCGTCGTGGAATGGTAATCTGCAAGCCAGGTTCAGTTAAGCCTCACGCTACTTTCAAAGGCGAGGTTTATGTACTTTCGAAAGAAGAAGGTGGACGTCACACTCCATTCTTTAACAAATACCGTCCTCAGTTCTACTTCCGTACCACGGACGTAACTGGCGAAATTACACTTCCTGCTGGTGTTGAAATGGTTATGCCAGGTGACAACATCACTATCGACGTGAAATTGATCAGCAAGATTGCTATGGAAAAAGGTCTTCGTTTCGCGATTCGTGAAGGTGGACGTACCGTAGGTGCAGGTCAGGTAACTGAAATTATCGACTAATCACGATAGTTAATATTAAAACAAGTGCATTCTTAAGAATGCACTTGTTTTTTATAAATTAATCGTATCTTTGCAGCCCGAAAGAATGGTTCGCGGGAAATACGGGTGTAGTTCAAGGGTAGAATAGCGGTCTCCAAAACCGTTGATGGGAGTTCGAATCTCTCCACCCGTGCATAATGTAAAAAAGAAAAATGGAAAAGTTTACTTCTTTTTTGAAAGCATCCTGGGAAGAAATGACTCAGCATGTAACCTGGCCTCCCTTTAACGAGCTGCAGGCCAACACAACTTTAGTGTTAGTGGGATCCCTGATTTTTGCCTTTGTGGTAGGAATAATGGACCTTGTTTTTGAAAATGCACTAAGGCTGTTTTATCAGTCTTTCTAAGGCTATTATTATTGTAGTGGTAATCCCCAGAATGGTATGAGTAGTCTAAATTGGTTTGTATTGAGAGCTGTGTCGGGACAAGAGAAGAAAATCAAGTCCTACATTGAAAATGAAATAACACGGCAAAAACTCACTGAATTCGTTCCGCAAATTCTGATTCCTTCGGAGAAGATTTACGAAATGCGTAATGGAAAGAAAAGAGTTCGGGAAAAGAACTTCTTCCCTGGATACATTATCATTTCAGCAGACCTTTCAAAAGGAGAAGTTTTGCACATTATTACCAGCATACCCGGTGTAATCGGATTTTTAGGAAATTCAGAAGGAAATTCCAAAGTGCCGGTTCCTTTGCGTCAGTCGGAAATCAACAGAATCTTAGGACGCGTTGATGAAGCAGAACATCACGAAGAAGCACCAAGCATGTCCTTTATAAAAGGAGAAACTGTTAAAGTGGTCGATGGCCCTTTCAGTGGATTTATCGGACTTGTTGAAGAGGTATTTGATGAGAAGAAAAAACTCAATGTAGTTGTAAAAATATTCGGGCGTAATACACCCGTGGAACTCAGTTACGCACAAGTAGAAAAAGATAGTTAATCGAAACAACGGGCAGGGTAAGCTTCCACTTGCATGTGAGCCGTTAGATCAATTAATGAATCGACAAATTCCAAAACAATGGCAAAAGAAATAGGTGGATACGTCAAACTACAGGTAAAAGGTGGCTCTGCCAATCCTTCACCTCCGATTGGTCCTGCATTAGGATCTAAGGGTTTGAATATCATGGAGTTTTGTAAGCAATTCAATGGCCGTACCCAGGATAAACCTGGTGTGGTATTGCCGGTAGTTATTACTTACTACAAGGATAAGTCTTTTGACTTCGTCATTAAGACCCCCCCGGCCGCGATTTTGCTTCTGGAAGCATCAAAAGTAAAAGTTGGTTCGGCTCAGCCAAACCGTCTTAAAGTAGGTTCTGTAACATGGGATCAGGTTCGTACGATCGCTGAAACTAAAATGCCGGATCTAAACTGCTTTACAATTGATTCAGCCATGAAGATGATTGCGGGAACGGCTCGTAGTATGGGTATTACCGTAGCTGGCAAAGCCCCGTGGGAAGAAAACAACTGAGCGTTTAAAAACGCCTAAGAAACAAAGAACATGGGAAAATTGACCAAAAAGCAAAAGGAAGCTCTTTCGAAATTCGACGCAAACCAAGTCTACTCTCTTGAGCAGGCAGCGGATGTACTTAAAACGATTTCCTATACTAAATTTGATTCTTCTGTGGATATCGATGTCCGTCTGGGCGTAGATCCACGTAAAGCTGATCAAATGGTACGTGGCGTGGTAACATTGCCACACGGAACCGGAAAAGAAGTTCGTGTATTGGTATTGTGTACTCCCGATAAGGAGGCAGATGCGAAAGCAGCAGGAGCAGATTATGTTGGACTTGACGAATATATCACTAAGATAGAGCAAGGCTGGACAGACATCGACGTAATCATCACTATGCCGTCAGTAATGGCGAAAGTGGGTAGGTTAGGTAAAGTATTAGGTCCTCGTGGTCTGATGCCGAACCCTAAATCAGGTACAGTGACACCAGATGTTGCTAAAGCTGTAAAAGAAGTAAAAGCTGGTAAAATTGATTTCAAGGTTGACAAAACCGGTATCATTCATACCAGTGTAGGTAAAGTTTCTTTCGGAACAGATCAGCTTGCACAGAACGCAGTTGAGGTAATCAACACGTTGATCCGCCTTAAGCCTTCGTCTGCAAAAGGTACCTATGTAAAGAGCATTCACTTGTCAAGTACGATGAGCCCGGGTGTTACTATAGATAAAAACACGATTCCAGGATTATAATATGACACGGGAAGAGAAAGCAGTAATTATTGACGAGTTAAGTCAGAAATTCTCGAACACGCCATACTTTTACATTACCAGTGCCAACGGAATGTCTGTTGGAGAGGTAAACATACTTAGAGGCCTTTGCTTCGAAAAAGGTATCGAGTATCGTGTAGTTAAGAATACCCTGATTAAGAAAGCACTAGAAACATTAGATACGGATTATTCATCATTTGATGAAGTTCTTAAAGGATTTTCCGGTATCATGTTTCACCCGGAGTCAGGTAAAGTTCCTGCACAGTTAATTAAAGAATTCAAGAAAAAATCAGGCAGCGACAAGCTTAAATTCAAAGGAGCTTCTGTTGATTCATCTGTTTTTGTTGGTGAAAGCCAGCTTGACGTTCTGATCGCTCTTAAATCCAAACAAGAAATGGTTGGAGAGATCATCGGACTGTTGCAATCACCTGCCAAAAATGTTATCGGCGCCCTTCAGAGCGGTGGAAACAAATTGGCTGGTATTCTCAAAACTTTATCTGAGAAAGAAGACTAATATAAATAGCCAGGCTGAGCTCTCCGGGTTGATAAAAAATGGAGCTTTTAAAATCATCTTATTGTATAATCACAAAATCGAAAATAAAAATGGCAGATTTGAAAGCTTTCGCGGAACAGCTTGTTAACCTTACGGTTAAAGAAGTGAACGAATTGGCTACAATTCTTAAGGACGAATATGGTATCGAACCAGCAGCTGCAGGTGCAGTAATGGTTGCAGGTCCGGCTGGTGGAAGCGGTGACGCTCCGGCAGTAGAAGAAAAAACGTCTTTTGATGTAATTTTGAAAGCAGCAGGTGCCAGCAAATTGGCAGTTGTGAAATTGGTTAAAGACCTTACAGGTCTTGGACTGAAAGAAGCGAAAGAACTAGTTGACGGCGCTCCAAAACCAGTTAAAGAAGGTGTTACTAAGGACGAAGCAGAAGCTTTGAAAAAACAACTTGAAGAAGCTGGTGCTGAAGTTGAAGTGAAGTAATTTGCTTTGCAACAACAACATCCTATAATTCTAAGGAAATAGGCCTGACATTCGTCAGGTCTTTTCCTATTTTGTGTATAAACCAAACAAATTGCATTTCTCATCGTTAGGTTTATATGCGTCAGGACGGACCAATATCGTTCTGGCTAATTTCTTCACACCGAAGAACTTGCCTGAAACACTTCTTTACTCGTAGGAAAGAAGAACAGGGGCGGTACTTCCTAATGTTCTACGAGGCATACGATTAAGGTTTTAAACCAATTAGTACGATTGCGTGTTGTAGAGAGTTACACCGTCGCTTTATTTTTCGTTCTACTAACCCAAATCAGACATAGCCTTGGCTACAATTAAAGCAACACCCAGAAAAAATTTCTCCAGGATTAATCAGATCATCGATTATCCGGATTTGCTAGGAATTCAGGTACAGTCGTTCCGGGATTTCTTCAGTCTTGATACATCGGTAGAAGATCGTTCTGACGAAGGATTGTACAAAGTTTTCGCAGAAAACTTTCCAATTGCAGATTCACGTGACAATTTCGTTCTTGAGTTCATTGATTATCTTCTTGAACCACCGAAATACTCGGTTGATGAATCTATCGATCGCGGATTAACCTATGCGGTTCCGCTAAAAGCAAAATTACGTTTGATATGTAATGATGCGGATCACGAAGAATTTGAAACCATTGAACAAGAGGTATTTTTAGGAAATATCCCATACATGACCGAGCGTGGGTCATTTGTAATCAATGGTGCTGAGCGTGTAATTGTTTCTCAGCTGCACCGCTCGCCGGGTGTGTTCTTCTCAATGAGCAAGCACACAAACGGCTCTAAATTGTATTCTGCACGTATCATTCCTTTCAAGGGTTCATGGATTGAATTCTCGACGGATGTGAATAATGTCATGTATGCATACATCGACCGTAAGAAAAAATTCCCGGTTACAACGTTGTTAAGAGCCATTGGTTTTGGTTCTGATAAAGATATTCTTGACCTTTTTGGTTTATCCGAGGAAATCGGAGCGACGCCTGCTAACCTGAAAAAGGCAGTTGGACGTCGTTTGGCAGCAAGGGTGCTTCGTACCTGGACTGAGGATTTCGTGGATGAAGATACCGGTGAGGTTGTTTCTATTCAGCGTAACGAAGTATTGCTTGAGCGTGATTCCACAATTTCTCCTGAAGATATTGAGGTAATTCTTGAATCAGGTCAGAAATCAGTTATTCTGCACAAAGAGGATATGAATGTGGCGGATTATAATATCATTTATAATACGTTGCAAAAAGATAGCTCTAACTCGGATAAAGAAGCGGTTGAGCAGATTTACCGTCAGCTTCGTAATGCAGAAGCACCTGATGAACAAACAGCAAGGGATGTTATTCAAAGCTTGTTCTTCAGTGACAAACGTTATGACCTGGGAGATGTTGGCCGTTACAGGATCAACAAAAAATTAGGTTCTGACACAAGTCTTGACGTTCGTGTTCTGACAACAGGTGATATCGTTTCAATCGTTAAGTATCTGATCGGTCTGATCAATGCAAAAGCAGTTGTCGATGATATAGATCACTTGTCAAACCGTCGTGTTCGTACCGTTGGTGAACAACTTTATGCTCAGTTCGGTGTGGGTCTTGCACGTATGGCGCGTACCATCAAGGAACGTATGAACGTACGTGATAACGAAGATTTCAAGCCTGTTGATCTGATCAATGCGCGTACGCTTTCTTCTGTTATCAACTCTTTCTTCGGTACCAACCAGCTTTCTCAGTTTATGGATCAAACGAATCCATTGGCTGAAATTACCCACAAAAGACGTATGTCTGCGCTTGGGCCTGGTGGTCTTTCCCGTGAAAGAGCTGGTTTCGAGGTTCGTGACGTTCACTACACGCACTACGGTCGTCTTTGCACAATCGAAACGCCGGAGGGACCAAACATTGGTTTGATTTCTTCGCTTTGCGTATTTGCAAAAGTTAACGGAATGGGTTTCATTGAAACTCCATATCGGGTAATCGATGGTTCAGGTAAGCTTACAAATGAGCTGATCTACATGACAGCGGAAGAAGAAGATTCCAAATATATCGCTCAGGCAAATGCTTCTGTTGATAAAGAAGGAAACTTTACCGTTGAAAAAATCAAGACACGTTTTGAAGGTGACTTCCCGATGGTGGATCCTTCTCAGGCATCTTATATGGACGTTGCTGCTAACCAGATTGTATCTGTGGCGGCATCTCTGATTCCGTTCCTTGAACATGATGATGCTAACCGGGCCCTGATGGGATCGAACATGCAGCGTCAGGGTGTTCCTTTGCTTCGTCCGCAGGCACCGATTGTTGGAACAGGTCTTGAAAAGCGTGTTGCAATGGATTCACGTGCTTTGGTTGTTGCCGAAGGTGACGGAACAATTGAATACGTTGATGCGAAGAAAATTGTTGTTAAGTATGACAGGACGGACGACGAACGTCTGGTTAGTTTTATCGAAGACAGCGTTTCTTATGATCTTGTTAAATTCCGTCGTACCAACCAGGATACATGCTTAAACCTGCAGCCAATGGTTCTTAAAGGCCAGAAGGTTTCTAAGGGAGAAGCACTATGCCAGGGTTATGGTACAGAAGGTGGAGAACTTGCATTGGGTCGTAACCTTTTGGTTGCTTTTATGCCTTGGCAGGGATACAATTTTGAGGATGCGATTGTAATCTCAGAAAAAGTGGTTCGTGATGATATCTTTACTTCTATTCACATTGAAGAATTTGAATTGGAAGTTCGTGATACAAAACGCGGAGAAGAAGAACTTACTGCTGAGATTCCTAACGTAAGTGAGGAAACTGTTAAGAACCTTGACGAAAATGGTATTGTTCAGGTTGGAACGGAAGTAAAAGAAGGTGATATTCTGATTGGTAAAATCACTCCAAAAGGAGAATCTGATCCAACTCCTGAAGAAAAACTTCTTCGTGCAATCTTTGGAGATAAGGCAGGTGATGTGAAAGATGCTTCGAAAAAAGCACCGCCATCTATGAAAGGTGTGGTTATTGATACTAAACTTTTCTCCCGTCCTACAAAAGAAGAACGTGCGAAACACAAAGACGAACTACGTGTTTTGATGAAAAAATACAGCCGTGACCTGACAGCACTTCGCGGACGTATCATCGAAAAACTGGTAGCGCTTGTAGATGGTAAAACATCTCAGGGTGTTAAACATAAATTTGGTGATGAGTTGATCTCAAAAGGAATGAAGTTTAATGTGAGAAATATCTCAGAAAACTTGTTCCCTGCAAATAACCCATACCGTGACGAAAGCCAGTACGCCGTTGTTGAGGAAGTAAACCTTATCGGTGATGTACTGACTGATTCATGGACGGAGGATGCAGTTACCAACAGCCAGGTTTCATTAGTTTTGAAAAACTTCCTGAACTCCCGCAGTGAATTGATGGGCCGTTTCAAACGCGATCGTTTCGCGCTTGAAGTTGGAGATGAACTTCCTGCAGGTATCGTTAAACTTGCGAAAGTATATATCGCTAAGAAACGTAAACTGAAAGTTGGGGATAAAATGGCGGGTCGTCACGGTAACAAAGGGGTTGTTGCCCGTATTGTTCGTGATGAAGACATGCCATTCCTTGAGGACGGAACACCAATGAACATCGTGTTGAACCCGCTTGGGGTACCTTCACGTATGAACATCGGACAGATCTATGAAACCATTCTTGCATGGGCTGGTCAGAAACTGGGTCGCCGTTATGCTACACCGATTTTCGATGGAGCTACGGAGGCAGAAGTTGCAGCTGAATTGAAAGAAGCCGGTTTGCCGGATTGGGGACGTACTTATCTGTACAATGGTTTGAGCGGAGAGCGTTTTGATCAGCCAATTACAGTTGGTTTGATGTACATGATGAAACTGGGTCACTTGGTTGACGACAAAATGCACGCGCGTTCTATCGGGCCATACTCACTTATTACACAGCAACCGCTTGGTGGTAAAGCACAGTTCGGTGGTCAGCGTTTTGGAGAAATGGAAGTGTGGGCTCTTGAAGCATTTGGTGCATCTCACATTCTTCAGGAAATCCTTACCGTGAAATCGGATGATGTTGTTGGACGTGCCAAAGCATACGAAGCAATCGTGAAAGGTGAAAACCTTCCGAAACCAAATATTCCGGAGTCATTCAACGTACTTGTTCACGAACTTCGTGGATTAGCATTGGAGATTACGCTGGACTAATTTTTAGTCGTGGCGCCGAAAGGCGCCAGAAATGAAATCTTTTTTTGAGTTTCGACTAACAGACAAACGACTTTTTAATTATGTCTTTCAAAAAGAACAAAAAACTTAATAGTGATTTTTCCAGAATGACGATCAGTCTGGCTTCACCTGAGTCTATCCTTGAGAGCTCTTTCGGTGAAGTTACCCAGCCTGAAACCATCAACTACCGGACCTACAAACCGGAGATGGGTGGTTTATTCTGTGAGCGTATTTTCGGTCCGGTAAAGGACTGGGAATGTCATTGTGGGAAATACAAACGTATCCGTTATAAAGGTATCATCTGCGACCGTTGTGGTGTAGAAGTTACTGAGAAAAAGGTGCGTCGTGAGCGCATGGGACACATTGAACTTGTAGTTCCTGTGGCACATATCTGGTACTTCCGTAGCTTACCTAACAAAATCGGGTATCTGCTGGGATTGTCTACCAAAAAACTGGATCAGATCATTTACTACGAGCGATACGCTGTA
Organism: Dyadobacter psychrotolerans; assembly: GCF_004349265.1. Taxonomy (GTDB): domain Bacteria; phylum Bacteroidota; class Bacteroidia; order Cytophagales; family Spirosomataceae; genus Dyadobacter; species Dyadobacter psychrotolerans. The sequence goes on along the minus strand of NZ_SMFL01000009.1, from coordinate 48,712 downwards.
GTTCAGGCTGGTGTTAAAGAAGAAGATGGTGTTGGTTACCTGGACTTCCTTACAGAAGACGAGTATCTTGACATCGTTGACAAATTGCCTCGCGAAAACCAATTGCTTCCTGACACGGATCCAAACAAGTTTATTGCGAAAATGGGAGCGGACGCTCTTGAAATGCTTCTTAGCCGGATAAAACTGGATGAGCTTTCATACGAACTTCGTCACCAGGCGGCAACGGATACTTCACAGCAGCGTAAAGCGGAAGCGCTTAAACGTCTGAAAGTGGTTGAAGCTTTCCGTGACGCAAATACGCGTATCGAAAACCGTCCTCAGTGGATGGTGATCAAAATGGTACCTGTTATTCCACCGGAACTTCGTCCGTTAGTACCTCTTGATGGTGGTCGTTTTGCAACTTCTGATTTAAATGACCTGTATCGCCGCGTTATCATCCGGAATAACCGTTTGAAACGTCTGATCGAGATCAAAGCACCGGAAGTTATTTTGCGTAACGAAAAACGTATGTTGCAGGAAGCGGTAGATTCGCTTTTTGATAACAGCCGTAAAGTGAATGCGGTACGTTCTGAAGGAAACCGTGCCTTGAAATCACTTTCAGATATGCTTAAAGGTAAGCAAGGACGTTTCCGTCAAAACTTGCTTGGTAAGCGTGTAGATTATTCTGGTCGTTCTGTAATTGTTGTAGGACCTGAATTGAAACTGCACGAGTGCGGTTTGCCGAAAGATATGGCAGCTGAATTATTTAAGCCGTTTATCATTCGCAAGCTTATCGAACGCGGAATTGTTAAAACTGTAAAATCAGCCAAGAAAATCGTAGATCGTAAAGATCCTGTGATTTGGGATATTCTGGAAAACGTGTTAAAAGGACATCCTGTTCTTCTTAACCGGGCTCCGACTCTTCACCGTTTGGGTATCCAGGCATTCCAGCCTAAGCTGATCGAAGGAAAAGCAATTCAGTTGCACCCACTTGTGTGTACTGCATTTAACGCTGACTTTGACGGTGACCAGATGGCCGTTCACGTTCCATTGGGTCAGGAAGCAGTTCTTGAAGCATCTATGCTGATGTTGTCTTCGCATAACATCCTTAACCCTGCCAACGGTGCACCGATTACGGTACCATCACAAGACATGGTTTTGGGTCTGTATTATGTTACAAAAGGCAGAGTAAGTACGCCGGAATATCCGATCGATGGAGAAGGAATGATTTTCTACGGTCCTGATGAGGTAATCATCGCGATCAACGAAGGCAAGCTTTCGAAACATGCGAACATCAAATGCCGTTTGCGTGTTAGAAACGATGACGGAACTTTTGAAATTAAATTGGTTGACACTGTTGCCGGACGTATTCTGTTTAACCAGGCCGTTCCTTCTGCAGTAGGTTATATCAATGAATTGCTTACGAAGAAAAAACTTCAGCAAATCATTGGTCTGGTATTCAAGCTGGCGGGTGTTGCCCGTTGTGCTCAATTCCTTGATGAGATCAAAGAACTTGGTTTCCAAATGGCCTTCAAAGGTGGTTTGTCAATGGGATTGAACGATGTAATGGTACCGGACGAAAAAGTGAAACTGATCGAGCAGGCGAAAGTAGACGTTGAAAACGTCTGGAGTAACTACCTGATGGGTCTTATCACTGAAAACGAACGTTACAACCAGGTTATCGATATCTGGACACGTGTTAACTCACGTATCACAGAAACGTTGATGAAACAACTGGAAACGGATCAGGGTGGATTTAACTCCATCTACATGATGATGCACTCAGGTGCCCGTGGATCACGTGAACAGATTCGTCAGCTGGGTGGAATGAGGGGGCTTATGGCTAAACCTCAGAAAAACATCGCGGGTGGTGCAGGTGAAATTATTGAAAACCCGATTCTTTCCAACTTTAAGGAGGGGCTTGACGTTCTTGAATACTTTATCTCAACACACGGTGCGCGTAAAGGTCTTGCGGATACAGCCTTGAAAACGGCTGATGCAGGTTACCTGACACGTCGTCTTCATGATGTTGCCCAGGATGTGGTTGTGATCGAAAACGATTGTGGTTCACTTCGTGGTATTGCTATCTCTGCTTTGAAAGACAACGAGGATATCGTTGAACCTTTATCTGAGCGTATCCTTGGCCGTGTAAGTGTTCATGATGTATTTGATCCTTTATCAGGTGAAATCATTCTTACTTCCGGACAGGAAATTACAGAAGAGATCGCTTCTTATATTGATGAAACAAGTATCGAAACAGTTGAAATTCGTTCAGTATTAACTTGCGAAACACGTAATGGTGTTTGTGCGAAATGTTACGGACGTTCACTTGCTTCGGCACATATGGTTAACATTGGTGAAGCTGTGGGTGTAATTGCATCTCAGTCAATTGGTGAGCCAGGTACGCAGCTTACACTCCGTACATTCCACGTCGGTGGTACTGCATCCAACATTTCTGTTGATGCAAACATCAAGGCGAAATTTGACGGAACAATTCAGTTTGAAGAATTACGTTTGGTTGATTCTGTTAATTCGGAAGGCGATCCGATTACAGTTGTAATGGGTCGTTCAGGAGAGGTTAAAATTGTTAATGTAGAAACTGGTCAGCTTTTGATCTCAAACAACGTTCCTTACGGTGCTCAGCTTCTTGTAAAAGACGGTCAGAAAGTTACCAAAGGAACTGAACTTTGTACATGGGATCCATATCACGCAGTTATTCTTTCTGAATTTACCGGTGTCGTTTCTTTCGATGCTATTGAAGAAGGAATTACATACCGTGAAGAATTTGATGAGCAAACAGGTTTCCAGGAATCAGTAATCATTGAAACACGTGATAAAACCAAAAACCCTGCATTGGTGGTAAAAGGTAAAAGCACGTTGTTGAAAGATCAGACTGAAAAAGGATATAACCTTCCGGTTGGGGCTCGTTTGGTGGTGAAAAATGGTACAGCAATTAAAGCCGGTCAGCCATTGGCAAAAATCCCTCGTGTTGTTGGGAAAACCCGCGATATTACGGGAGGTCTGCCACGTGTAACGGAATTATTCGAAGCACGTAATCCATCTAACCCTGCAACGGTTTCTGAAATCGATGGTGTTGTATCTTATGGTGGTGTTAAACGTGGTAACCGCGAGATTCATATCGAATCAAGAGATGGTACACAACGGCGTTACATGGTTGCTCTTTCGAAACACATTCTGGTTCAGGATGGTGACTTTGTGAAAGCGGGTGATCCGTTATCCGATGGAGCGATTACGCCAGCTGATATCCTGTCTATCAAAGGGCCAACAGCGGTTCAGGAATATCTTGTGAATGAAATTCAGGAGGTATACCGGCTGCAAGGTGTGAAGATTAACGATAAGCATATCGAGTGTATCGTACGCCAGATGATGCAGAAAGTTGAAATTCTTGATGCAGGTGATACAAACTTCCTGGAAATGCAGCCCGTTGACCGTGTTGTGTTCCGTGAAGAAAATGATAAAATTCTTGACTTGAAGGTGGTTGAAGATGCTGGTAGCTCCGAGACACTGAAACCAGGTATGATCATTTCTGTTCGCCGTCTGCGTGACGAGAATTCAAGCCTGAAACGTCGTGACCTTAAACTGGTGACTGCACGTGATGCTCAGGCAGCTGTTGCGAAACCTACTTTGATGGGTATCACACAAGCTTCTTTGGGTACCGAAAGTTTTGTTTCTGCGGCTTCGTTCCAGGAAACAACCAAAGTACTTTCCGAAGCAGCTGTTCGTGGTAAACGCGACGAACTGAAAGGTCTGAAAGAAAACGTGATCGTTGGTCACTTGATCCCGGCCGGAACAGGTATGCGTCAATACGAAAACCTGATCGTTGGTTCGAAAGAAGAATTCGATGCATTAGCTGAATCCCGTGAAAAACAATCACGTAAAAAACGTGAATTGGCATAATCGGAATTTAAAATGATAAAAAGAGCCGGTTCTGCGCAAGTGGGACCGGCTCTTTGTTTTACATGCTGTATAATTTTAGTATTTTCAGCCTTCAAATAAAACAATCGTCGGTTTCTGAAAGTACCGAAAACTCAAAACCTACAAATGGAAGATACTAGTAAAGAAAACGAACAACAGATTAACGTTGAGCTATCAGAAGAAATGGCGGAGGGGGTTTATTCCAATCTGGCCATGATCGCCCACTCTAACAGTGAATTTATTTTAGACTTCATCAGGCTGATGCCCGGAGTTCCAAGAGCGAAAGTGAAAGCAAGAATCATCATTACGCCTGAACATGCTAAACGTCTTATTGCAGCGTTGAAGGATAATATAAATAAATATGAAGACCAGTATGGTCCGATTCAAAGCTCACAGGATAGTGAACCTACATTTAACTTCCCAATTAGTTTTGGCGGACCGGGCGGAGAGGCCTAATACATTATTGTACTACAATCCTGATATTTAGATCAGGATTTTTAGTTTATAATCATCAACTCAATCTGATCTTTTGAAAAATATTTTTCCAATCCTGCTTTTAGCGATCATTTGCTTTCATTGCAAGCAGGAGAAAAAGGCAGAAAATTCGCAGGTTACCGAAGAAATTCCGGCAACGGCTGCGTTAGCGAAATCCCGTTATACTGTCGGCGATTCAGTTGGGATCGGCTTTGCCGGTCAGGCAACCAAAGTAAATGTAAGTCTGGATGGTCAGCTCCTTTTAAAAGAGCAAAACGGAACCGATACGCTTCGAATTGCTACTTTAACAGAAAAAACAGGATGGCATCAAATTGTTGTCAGCGGAATCAACGCGAAACAAGCTTTTTTTTCCGACACAATCGCTATGGAATTATTATCAGACGTCGTTCCTCAGGAAATCAAATTTACCGTTCTCGGTCAATTTCCTCATTTAAAAACCAGTTTTACCGAAGGACTTGAATTCTACAAAGGCGAGCTTTATGAAGGAACGGGTGAGAACGGGAAATCTCAGTTGCTCAAAATTGACCTGAAAACAGGTGCAGCTTTGAAATCGCTTAATCTTGATAAGCAATATTTTGGAGAGGGAATAACGATAGTTAATGATAAAATCTATCAGCTGACCTGGCAATCCGGGGTGTGTTTCCAATATAATCTGGACTTTTCGCCCGATAAAACTTTTACTTATTACTTTCAGGGTTGGGGATTGACACACAGAGACACAACACTGATGATGAGTGACGGATCCAATAAAATACATTTCTATAATACGGATTACGAGAAAATCGACGACCTCGAAGTATATGACCATAACGGTCCCGTGAGAAATATAAATGAGCTGGAATATGTAAACGGCTTTCTTTACGCCAACATTTTTGAAACAACCAAAATCATCAAAATCGATCTGAAAACGGGGAAAGTTGTTGGATTTCTAAATATGGATAGTATGATACCGGCCGGGATTGATGCAAGAAAGGACGTTTTAAACGGAATTGCTTACCACCCGGCAGAGCAGGCATTTTATTTGACAGGCAAGAACTGGCCATTAATGTTTAAAGTAAAAATTAACGACTCCCGAATATTATAATCAAATACTAATACTATGGACAACACGCGTCGCAAATTTATTTCAGGCTCACTTGCGTTGGCAGCCGGAACAGTCGCTTCGGTAGCGGTTCCGCTTCAACCCGAAAAAAGTAAAACTCCATTGGTCCATCATGTGTTTTTCTGGCTTAAAAATCCGGGTTCCACTGCGGATCGCGACGGGATCGTTGAAGGTTTGAAAACGTTGAGAAAGATCGGGGCGATTAAAGAACTTCGAATCGGTGTGGTCGCCAGTACGGAGAAAAGGGATGTCGTTGACAATAGCTGGGCCGTATCCGAACTGATGTTTTTCGAAGACCTTGCTGGTCAGGCTATTTACCAGGATCATCCTATTCACCAGAAGTTTATCAAAGACTGCAGTCATCTTTGGGATAAAGTAATCGTTTACGATGCCATGGATGTGTAGTTTTTAAAGCTATACCTTTTACATATAATATGCCGGAGGTAACGAATCTTGCTTCCGGCAAATTTTTTACTCCAGTTATATTAAAGTCTCCAGTCCTTCAAAAACTGATAATAAAAGCCAATCCCCTTTTTGTAATCTTCAACACTGATACGCTCGTTAATTCCGTGAAAACCCTGGGGATCAGTAAACGGAATAAACCGGAAAACCTGATTCGTAAGTCCGCTGAAATGGCGCGCATCTGTGGCGCCTAAGACAAGATAAGGAGCCACAATTAAGTCTTTGCTCAGCGAATTCAACGTGTTTTGTATAGACTTAAAGGTTGGATGTCTCACGTCCGCAACTTGTTTTGGCTCACTGCTCCCAGGCCTGGCAGTTATCTCAATTTTATCATTAGCTATAATCTTTTTGACATAACCAATCACATCTGCTTCCGTAGTCCCTGGCTGAGTTCTAAAATTAACCGTAGCAAAAGCCTGGCCCGGAACGACGTTCTCTTTTATTCCGGAATTAAAAATCGTGGTTGCCGTAGTGGTTCGGATCACAGCGCTCCCAGTTGCCGATTTTGAATAAGTGCTGAAAATTAGCGGCTTGAAAATAGATCGGTTTGCCATTGCCATTTTGCTGATAAACGGCATTTCGGGACCCACATAGTCAAGAAAAGAATTTAAAACGTAGCCCATTTCAGGCGGAAAAGGATTCTCTTTTAGTTTTACGATTGCTTTTGCCATGTCATCCAGGGCGGTTTCTTTTTCTGGCATAGAAGAATGCCCTCCCGGAATGGTAATCTGCAAGTCTAAGGTTACGTAGCCCTTTTCTGCAATTCCAATTACTGCAACCGGTTTTGTAACGCCAGGTATCTTGTTGGTTGTGATAATTCCACCCTCATCAAGTATCATCGAGGGTTTGATGTTCCTTTCTTTAAAAAGCTTGGCTATGGCAACAGCTCCGCGTTTTCCGGAAGCCTCTTCGTCATGGCCGAAAGCAAAATAGATATCTGTCCAAGGTACATATCCTTCGTTTATCAAGGCTTCTACACTTTCCAAAATGGCCATCAGGCTTCCTTTGTCGTCAATAGCTCCCCTGCCGTAAACAAAACCGTCTTTAACCTGTCCGGAAAAAGGTGCCGCAGCCCAACTTTTCAAAGTTCCTTCTTCAACCGGAACAACATCCTGATGAGCAAGCATCAGTAGGGGGTTCGCTACGGTCTTACCTTTCCAATGCAGAATGAGGCTGTATTTATTTACTCTTTCGACTTCAACGGTTTTAAATGTTTTAGGAAATGCTTTTGTCAAAAATTTTTGGAAGCTCAAAAATGAGGTGCTATCCAGTTTATTTGTATCGTCATAGGAAACGGTTTTGAATCGAATTGCCTCCTGAAGCCTGGTTATACTTGAATCTCCGACCTGCAGATATGACTTAGGTGACACAGTAAGTTGGTTGCTTTTAAATGTCAGGGTTTTGAACAATATAAAACCAAGAAACAGTAAAAACAGAACACCTATGGCGGACAGGACTTTTTTCATAATTAGCAGAATAGAATCGGAGAGAAAATTAAATCTTAATATGCGAAATTTATTCTTGAACTAATAATATCCCGGTCACTTTCAAGCATTTATATTCGATATATTTTTCTGGCTATATCGATGTTATGGTTTGATTATCAGATAAATACAAACTTAAAATTTGTTTGTTTAGCGATGATTATCTGTAATATTTTGTAAATTCGGCATCGAACTGTTTTATGGATTTCACAACTCCATATTTTGACCTGAATCATTGAGTATTCAGCCCGTATTCTAAGATTTCTAAATCTTTTCAAGAAACAATTATTCACCATGGCGTTATTTAAATTAACAGTTAACAATCGTGCGCTGCAGGCAGAGGTGGAGGGAGATACTCCGCTTTTGTGGGTATTGCGTGACAATCTGGGTCTTGTCGGAACCAAGTACGGATGTGGAATTGCCCAGTGCGGAGCATGTACGGTTCATCTGGATGGCAAAGCGGTTCGCTCCTGTGTGCTCCCAGTCTCGGCAATCGGAAAAGGAAAAGTTACAACCATTGAAGGTTTGTCGGAAAAAGGAGACCATCCGGTACAAAAAGCCTGGGATGAAGTGGATGTGGCACAGTGTGGTTATTGCCAGGCTGGCCAGATCATGACCGCCGCCGCTTTACTAAAAGAAAAGCCAAAACCAACAGATGAGGAAATCCTGTCGACCATGAGCGGTAATATTTGCCGCTGTGGAACTTACCACCGTATACGTGAAGCAGTAAAAACCGCGGCCTCTAAAACCAAATAATCATGGAAACATTAGATAATACATCGCGGCGAAGTTTTATGAAACTGGCTGCTACGGCTGGTGGTGGTTTGTTTTTAGGTTTTAATTGGACAAATTCTTCAGCCTTGCCAGTTGTTGTCAGCACGAAACAAGTCGCGGCAGGTTCGGTGAATTTCAATAGTTATCTTTCCATTGGGACTGATAATTTCATCACAATCATATCGCCAAATCCTGAAATCGGGCAGGGCATTAAAACGGCCTTTCCTATGGTTGTGGCCGAGGAACTCGATGCGGACTGGAAACTGGTAAAAACGGTTCAGGGCAATCTGGATCCCGGTGCTTTTGAGCGCCAGGTGACAGGAGGAAGCGGCGCCGTGCCTCACTCATGGGACCGTTTGCGGAAGGCGGGAGCCACTGCCCGTTACCTGCTTGTTGAAGCTGCGGCAAATCGCTGGAAAGTGCCTGCCTCGGAATGTACTACAAGTGATGGTAAGGTTTATCATAAAGCTTCCGGCAAATCATTGAGTTATGGTGAGCTGGCGGAAGAGGCTTCCAAACTCACCGCTCCAAAAGAAGTTAAACTCAAAGACGAAAAGGATTACAAGCTGATCGGGCATTCGGTCCGTAACGTGGATAACCACAATATTGCTACCGGCAAGCCGCTTTTTGGCCTGGATTTTTACAGGGAAGGTATGTTATTTTCCATCATTCAGAGGCCAAAAGCTTTTGGAATGAAACTAAAATCTGTCGATTCTGCGGCAGCGAAAGCGATGCCGGGAATTGTGGATGTCGTGACATTTGATAATAGCGTTGCCGTCGTCGGAAAATCTACCTGGCAGGTAAAAAAAGCTCGCGAAGCGCTAAAAATTGAGTATGAAAAAGAAGCTGACCTGGAAAGTACTTCTGATCATAACAGGATTTTTCAGGATTTGTTGGATAATGGCAAAGCAACTGTTAGGCGTAAAAATGGGGACGTAGAAGCTGCTTTCAAAAATGCTGCGAAAATAGTGAAAGCGGAATATCAGTGTCCGTTCCTGCCGCACAGCCCGCTGGAACCAATGAACTTCTTTGCCCATGTTCGTGAAGATGGCGTTGAACTTATTGGTCCTACCCAAACGCCTGATCGTGCCCGTGGTGAAGTTGCTAAGCTGACCGGTTTTCCACAGGAAAAGGTAACAGTAGAGATTACCAGGCAGGGCGGAGGTTTTGGTCGCCGGCTTGCAGCAGATTACGTAATGGAAGCAGCCAAGGTTTCCAAACTGGTAAAAGCACCTGTGAAAGTAATCTGGACGCGGGAAGATGATATGACCGGAGGAACATACAGGCCTGCGGTGCGCTACCGTTTTGAGGCTGCCCTTGACAAGGACGGACAGATGATCGGGTATAAACTGCGGGGTGTGGGAATGAATGCGGGTAACACAACAAGAGAGGATAATTTTCCTTCCGGTTCGGTTGATAACCTGTTAATTGATTCGGTAGATCATAAATCGCCGATCACAACCGGTCCATGGCGTGCACCGATCACCAATTTTTTGGCATACGCAGAGCAATCGTTTTTAGATGAAGTGGCGGAAGCAGCAGGAAAAGACCCTATACAGTTTCGTTTGGAGCTCTTAGAAAAAGCAAAAAAAGCGCCTGCCGGTGACGTGAAATATGATGTGGATCGAATGATCGCAGTAATTAAACTAGCTGCCGAGAAAAGCAATTGGGGTAAGAAAAAAGGTGTTTCGCAGGGATTCAGTGTTTATTTTTCTCACCGTTCATATGTGGCACAGGTGGGTGAAGTGATTGTGGAAAAGGGAAAACCTGCTTTAAAAAATGTAATCGTTGCAGTCGATTGCGGAATTGTAATCAACAAAAGCGGTTCATTGCAGCAGGTTAGAGGAGGCGTTGTGGATGGCCTTGGTCACGCAATGTATGGGAATCTAACTTTTAAAAACGGAGTGCCCGACCAAAGTAATTTCAATGGTTTTCGCTTGATCCGTATGAATGAAATCCCGGAAGTGGATGTACACTTTGTCAATAACGGTATTTCTCCAACAGGTTTGGGCGAACCGGCTCTGCCTCCAACAGGCGGAGCAGTTGCCAATGCTTTTTACAAAGCGACAAAACAGCGTTTAAGAAATCAGCCATTTATGGAAGATGCCGCGTTTAAAAGCATTTCATAAAGATTAGGCCGTGATAATGAAAATGGGAAATGTGCGTCGACATGTTTCCCATTTTTTTTAAGTATAAAATGAATTTTGCTGTTTTGTAATTGGTATAAGTGATTTGAAATAACATAGTGATGAAGAAACTATTGGCAACCGGTTTGCTGCTTTATTTATGCTGCGGAATGATTTCGTCTGCTGACTTTCCGATGGCCAGGATTTCAAACGGGCTTATTGAGGCGGATTTATATCTGCCAGATGCGGAATCAGGTTATTACCGGGGAACAAGATTCGACTGGGCGGGCGTCATTCCGAAGCTGGAATTTAAGGGACATAATTTCTTCGGGCAATGGTTTTCTAAATATGATCCTAAATTACATGACGCCATCATGGGGCCTGTTGAGGAATTTACCGCAATCGGATTCGAGGAAGCCCAGGTAGGAGCAGAGTTTCTAAAAATAGGCGTGGGGACGTTGGTCAGACCGGACGAAAAGGTTTATTCTTTTTCTAAAACCTATGAAATAAAAAATCCCGGAAAATGGAAGATAAAGAAACGTAAAGACAGAATTGAATTCACACATGAGATTTCAGATGCCGCCGGATATGCCTATCAATATCGTAAAACCGTAAAATTGAAGAAAGGAAAACCAGAGCTGGTGCTTGAACATACGATAAAAAATACGGGAAGAAAGGCGATTGAGACGAATGTTTACAATCACAACTTTTTCATGATTGACAACGAACCGACAAACCAGAACATAAAAACCACTTTCCCATTTAAGGTTGTTGCTGAGGGTAAGAATTTTGGAAACATTGCCGTAGTTGATAAAGAATCTATAACTTATGCGAGAACCCTGGAACAAGGCGAGAATGTGTTTAGCAGCGGTTTGCAGGGATTTGGAAAAACGAAGAAGGATTACAATATTTTTATCGACAACCAAAAAAGTGGAGCTGGCGTAAGGATTACGGGTGATCAGCCATTAGAGAAAATTGTGTTCTGGGCATGTCATACCACTTCCTGTCCTGAACCTTACATTAAACTTTCTGTTAAACCCGGTGAAAAGATCAGCTGGATAATCAATTATGAATTTAGTGTAACGAATTAAAATTATGAGCGGGAATATATTTCGTTGGGAACTTTTTAAAAAAGCCCCAATTGTCGGCATTGTCAGGAATTTGTCCCTGGAAGAGGTAAAACACATTCTTCCTGTCTTCAGGGAAGCCGGACTAACCACCATTGAGATTACCATGAACACGCCCGGTGCTGAGAATATCATTCGATATGCGTTGGAAAATGAGCAGGATGGATTGAATATTGGTGCAGGAACTGTCTGTACAAAGGATGACCTGGAACCGGCTTTGGATGCCGGAGCACAGTTTATCGTAACGCCGATTTTGAATAAAAAAGTAATCAAGTATTGTGTCAAAAAGGGCATTCCCATTTTCCCCGGCGCATTCACTCCTTCTGAGATTTATAATGCCTGGACGCTGGGTGCGGATATGGTAAAAATTTATCCTGCGACTTCGCTCGGTCCGGATTATATCAAAGATCTGAAAGCGCCAATGGGCCAGTTAAAACTCCTGCCGACGGGTGGAGTTGGGTTGGAAAACATGTCTGGCTTTTTAAAGGCCGGAGCCAATGGATTAGGGATTGGCGGACAATTGTTTGACAAAAAGCTGATTCAGGACAAAAACTGGGCCGGACTAAAAGATCATTTCCGTCAGTTTGTTGAGAAATTGAGTTAATTTTCAGTCCGGAATCTGATTCAGCGTGTACCAGGTTTCCGACGACCAAAGCGATTGCCCTGACTGGCTTTGCATGTTGTCGGGAAGGCGGAAATAGACCACACGGCCTTTTTTCAGGTTTGGTAATTCCAGTAATAACTTTTTCCGGTCATTTGAAATTGTCATTTTACTAATACTCAGCGTTTCCTGGTCCATTTTTGGGCCGCCGTATTTTTCTGTGGGCAAGTACCACCATTGCTGAATCGTAAATTCTCCCTCCGGAACTTTGTACCCGGCTTGCAGCGGCTGTGTGAATTCTATTTCAAAACCATTTCTTTTAGCTCGGACAGCCAGCATTTCAAACGCCGTTTTACCATTGGATTTCAATTTTTGTAAACCAAAAAGCTTTTCATTCCAGCTCCATCCGCCTCCGACCATGCCCACTTCTCCTACGTAGAGTGCGCCATCCGGACCGAAACGCATACGGTTCACACCCGCTTCCAATCCCTGGCTGAAACGAAAAACAGCTCCCTGGTATTCGCCTTTTACTTTTTCGAGAAAATCCCGCTGAATTCCTCCATAAGTTACATCTCCATGAAGCAGCTGACCTTTGTAAAGGCCTTCTTTTAATAAGACCGGTTCAGAAGGAGAGTTGCCGATTTCGTTTTCAGGAAGCCAGATTGCCGGAGGCGACATCGCAGGTCTTTGTTTAGGATCTGTTACATCCCATCCCATACCCAGATATTCTCCTTGTTTGATATGAATCAGTTTATTGGCAGGAAGCCATTGGCCCTGATTATCGGTCAGGAAAATTTCGTTATCCGGTCCCAGGCCAATGCCATTGGGCGTACGAAGGCCATAATTGACTATCTCAAAGGTACCGCTGCGACTAACTTTTAATGTTTTACCACGATCTGTAAGTTGTTTCTCTCCTGGTTTTAATCTCATGGCCATAGAAAGTGTAACATAAAAATAGCCGTCTTTATATACCAGCCCGAAAGCAAATTCATGAAAGTCGGCCGATACAGTCCAGGTATTACAAACTGACTTATATTCATCAATGATCTCATCGCCGTCGCGGTCAATAAGATGTGTCAGCTCCTGTTTTTGAAGGACATATATTTCACCATCCACAACTTCGATTCCGAGTGGTTCAGCAAGTCCGGTAGCAATCCGTTTTACTTTTATTTTACTACTCTTTTCCAGCCCGTCCACGATATACACACCACCTACCTGATCCCAGGTTGTCAGCAGTAAACGTCCGTCAGGCAAAAACGCCAGTCCGCCAACTTTGGGTTGAAACTGATCATTGTGCAGCGTCGTTAAGTCAAAAGCCGGATGAACGCCTGTCAAAGCTGCTCCATATCCCGGTTTTGTTGTTCTTTGGGGCGACTCATCTTTTTTCTGCACCGCAGCGACCTTAACCGGCGTTTTTGGAGTGAGCGTCAAAACGTAAGTTGTAATGGTTTTAAGCTCATCATCAGAAAGCAATGGGTGCGGGTTCATCACGCCGTTACCCCATGTGCCGGAGCCGCCTTCTCTAATCTTTTTGGTCAAATAGTAAACGGCATTTTTGTCGTTTTGATAACGTTTTGCTACTTGTTGAAAAGCGGGTCCCACGGCATTTTTATCCAGCTCGTGGCAGGTAAAGCAGTCACTTTTATCCATTAATTCCTGGCCTATATGCGCATAGATTTTCCGAAAAACGGGTGGGAATTGTTCAGGCAGAGGTTGGTACGAGGTTAGGTGCTTTGTAATGGTATTGGCGCCCAGGGCAATCGAATTTTCGGAAGATCTTAAAGAGATGGTAACGCCGTGCGGTACCTGGCTTGTTTTAAATACCCTTTCCAGGCCGGGATTGCCTTTTTTATCTGGTACAAACTCCGGACGTTCTTCTATTAAAATGGTATCACCGGAAGTAAGGGTCAATGCATATTTGAGATAAATCTGATTTTTATCAAAATAGTAGCCTCTGTTAAAGATTTTAATAAAAATATTCCTGCCGTTTTGTTCCGCAGTCCATTTGTAAGTTTTGGTAGAATCTGAAAAATAGTTAGCGCCCCAGGACGTAGGCTGAACATCTTTTTTACCGGTAAACGGAGCTCCGTCCATGGAAATACCGCCTTTCCAGACTTTACGCAGCGTGCAGCCTTGTAAGTCATAAGCAATATAACATGAAGTATCCAAGGCAATAGTAAGCATGCGCGGTTGTTTATCCAAAACCGAACGAAATGCCCAGATTTCAAGAGGACGAATTATTGTTTCCGGTTGCTGAGAAACGGCCGCAATTGTAAAACAGAAAATCAGAAAAACTATGATTGCTTTTTGCACAGAAATATTTGCCTTAAAGTCTTGATTGAGAAGAGACGCGCGATATCCGGATGCTTTTGCATACTTATCTAAAGAGATTGGAATCTCAAACTTTTACTCTTTTATAAGCCGGGATACGAGAGCTGCGTATAGACGATGCGTAACTATCTGAGAAAGTACCAATAGTGCAATTCTTCGAATTTGTAGAGATAATTCTATGATATGTTTAATTTTTCAAGTGTGAATTTTAAATTTTTTTAAAGACATTAAAATTTATTGTTGCCCAAAAAAAGATCCTTGGTCTACTTTTGTATTGTAATTGCCTCCCTGCCAGGGTAGTTAATAGAAGTATCTTTCTAAAAACACTTCATTAGAAGGCAGTAGATTTATCTGAACACACTTTCAAAAGTAGATTTATTATCACCTGAATGACAATTGTTCTCATTGACCAGCATCCTGTCCTGCGAAAGGGCATGGCATTATTTCTTGAAGCATCTTTTAAAAATCTTAAAATTATTCAATGTGATAATCTTTCCGCCTTTCACGACTTCCACAAAGATGAAAATCCTTCGCTGATCATTCTGGGCCAGGCGGAAAACGGTTCCGGTATTGATCTGAATTTAATAAAGACAGTCAGAAGGAGAAGACCAAATGCGGAAATGATGATCTATTCGGGTGATCTGCAGTATCATGCGGCGATTGCCGGTCTGGCTTCGGGGGTAAAAGGATACATGCTTAAGAGAAATCCCCTCGAAGAATTTCTAACATGCATCAACAGCGTTCTGGCAGGAAGGCGATATATCTGCCGGGAAATCATGGAAACCCTGGTTGACGAATGTCTGGATCTGGCAACGGAAGAAAACATGTATGGTTCTCTTACCGACGCTGAATATACAATTGCAGACTATCTTGCGAAAGGTCTTAAGACCAGCGAAATCGCCCGAAAAATCGGACGGGCAGAATCTACTGTAAGTTATTGTAAATCAAATATATTCAAAAAGCTTGGGGTAAAAGACGTTGTGCATCTAAAAAATGCCATGATGCAAACCTGGTCCTAGCATAATAAAATTCTGACAACGTTGAGTTAAATGCTTTCAGCCTCCGGGCTCTGTCCGGAGGGTTGATTCGTTATGACACATTATATTATTTAGCGGTTAAGTTCGAAATACGTGGTCAGTTCCACTATATTACTTACGCCCAGTTTTTCAAAAATCTTTGCTTTGTAAATGCTGATTGACGAAGGAGAAAGGTGTAAATGTTCGCTGATTGCTTTGGTCGACTGTCCTTTGACGAGCAATCCTGCAATCTCCACTTCCTTGTCGGAAAGCTTGCTAGAAATCGAGTCAGGGCTATTTTTTGAATTAAATAAAATTCCAAAAGCATTTTGTAACACCGAAGGGCTGGCATAAATCCTGTTATTCATCACGCTGTCTATCGCAGTTTTAAAGTCGCCATTCGGCGCAGATTTTGATATGTAACCATTGGCGCCTGCTTTAAGAAACGGAAGTGCGTAAAGCTGCTCATCATAGCCTGAACAGACGAGAATAGGAATGTTTGCCTGTTTCATGCGGATTGAATTGATCATGCCTACCTTATCTCCGCCGGGCAGGTTTATGTCCATAATCAACAGGTCAAACTGTTGCTTTTCGAGCATCTGAAGTGTCTTGTCGAAATCATCTACCATTGAAATTACCGCGTCAGGTAAGTGACTCAAAAGTATATGATGTATACCCATTTGAACCAGTGGATGGTCTTCTGCTATTAAGATGTTTTTCCCCACGGCCTGATTTTTAACGAGTTTGTGTGGCTTAGAATTTAACGCTTTATCCAAATATAAAGAAAGCTAAGTGTAATTAGTAATAATTCTAATGCAAAACATTTATAATTTTCTACACTAACGGCTTTGCATAAGGTGATCAATTCTCTGGCTGATTTCCTGAACCGGCGATTTGATAGTCAAATACCCATGGTTATAACTACGCACATTTTCGTTCCATAGATTACTTCCGTCCGGAGAAACAACACAGTTTCCGTTTTTAACAACGGAAAAGTAGGTTTCCGGTCCTTCAATTGCCTCTAAAACTGAGATTTGGTCCCAGCTTGCGCGTCCTTTAAACTGATTGTAAAGTTCATAGGCACGGTAAACGGGGCTGGATGGATTTGTGTTTGTTTTGAGAGAGGCACCTCCTGTAACAATTTGATTCCCAACTTCCCATCCGGCAAAAGTAACCGGAAGTTTCCAGGCTGCCAGGCAGGCGACTGTCGAAGCCGGATCGGGCCTGTAAAAATTTGCCTCTTTACCTGACGGAAACTGTCCGCCCATACATGACCAGGCCTTTACTTTGAGGGCAACCAATGCTTTGCCGCTAAGTTTACTGATTGCATCAGGAGGCGAGCTAAGTAATTTATTCAAACTGGTAAGATGTCCTATGGTGACGATTACAACGCTGTGATCGGGCTGGCCGGCGAGTAATCGGCGGTAAACTGCAGTACCGTTTTCGGCAACGGCATTGGAAGTTATGGTATGTGGAAATTCGGAAGCTATCTTTTGAGTATATTTTGAAAAGCTTTTTAGCGAATCGTTTTGACTGACGCCGATCGGAATGTCCTTTCTTCCGAAATACGTATTGATCGCATCTGTACATGCCGCGCTATACAAATCATCACTGGTAACAATTATTCCTAAAATACGTGCTTTCCCCTCGCGTTCGTAAGCGTGCAGCATGGCCAGAGCGCCGACATCATCTACGTCCGAGTCCATGTCCGTGTCCAGTATTACCATTACAGGTTTTTGAGCCAGTACGTGCAGATAGCTTATCAGCATCAAAACACAGAACAGCCAAAGGGAAAATCTTTTCATGAAAAGGGGTAACAATGTTGAAAGGTGCTGATTGTAAAAAGCGGGATTTTGTTGTAACTACTGAATACTTATTCGTCAGAAAAGTTAATTTTTTAAATTTGGAAAAAGAAAATCCTGCAAATCATGGACTTGCAGGATTAATAAGAGAAGCGTTACTTTTTCATAACATTGAGGTTTATTTACTGATTACAACCTTGTGTGTGCTAAGCGAACCGTCGGTTTTGGTTATCTTGACGATATAAATTCCATTTTGAAGATAACCTACCCTGATGCCCGCGGAGGAAATGGGGTTGCTTTTCCCGAGTATGGATTGATAAACCGTAATACCGCCTGCATTGGAAATAGTTACTTCTCTCACATTTTTCAGATCGGTTTCTTTTAGAAAAAGGACGTCCGATACCGGGTTTGGATATAAAGCTAAATACGATTCGAAACGGGCACTTTTTATGTTGCTGTAAGCAAACTTTGTGTCCTTGTCAACCATCTTTAAACGGTAGTAATTTATGCCGTCAAGTGGCGAAGCATCTGTAAACGAATACTGCAGCTGGGTTTTGCTTTCTCCGGTGGCAGCTTTTTCACCTATTGTAAGCCAGTCTTTGGTATCCGCACTGCGTTCAATATCAAAATAATCTGCGTTGGTTTCTTCTGCAGTTGCCCAATTCAGGTTTGCAGTTTTACCTTCTTCAGCAACCGAAAAAGATACCAGTTTCACAGGCAGCGCAGAATTTACGCACAACTCGACCGGTTCACTGGTGTCGGCGCAACCGCCTCCAATGGCCGAAATGTTTGTTCCGGCGGTAAGTGTCGGAGAGGCGTTTCCGTATGCAGTGTTGTAATTCACAACATAAATTTTGTACGTACCGGGCTGGGACGGACTGGTGATCGAAGTGGACGTGCCGCTCGATATGATTGCATCTGCCTCACTCGTTAACACATAGCGTGTTTGGTATCCTGCAGATGTATTTTGCCCGATCGCTGTAAACGATATGAGGCTTCCGGTGGATATACAGCCTCCTGATACGCAAAACCCCACTGGCACGGCTCCTATTGAAACACAGGTGCCATTTGCTGTACTTATGTTTGTACCGCGCGTAAATGCTGGTGGGAAAGCATCACTGTAATTGACGGTATAAATTTTATACGAACCGTCGACAGTCGGAGCAGAGAATCCGCTAACAACCGCAGCGATGATCGTTCCGTCATTTTTGGTAAGAATATTTTTTGTTGTATATCCGGCTGTAAGATTATTTCCTGTTATAGAAAAACCGATTGGTGTCCCAGGGCTCAGGCACTGTGCGAAACCGTTGAGCGCAAAGCTCATGATGACCGCCAAAAGTGCTAACCGATTCCAAAGCACCCATATTTTAGAGTGTATCATATTCGATGATATTAAGTGATTCGAGATCGGTTAAGGATTTAGTGTAATGCTACCTGCTGCTGGTTCGCAGCATGTAGCCGGTACGACATTCACTGTTACCGAAGTGGCAGCCGATGTTGTGCAGGCATCTTTGATAATTACCTGATAAACACCTGGAGCTAACCCGCTCTTCACATTACTCGCCTGGTAAGTAGCACCGTTGTCAAAGCTGTAGGTTTGACCAGCCACCGGGTTGCTAATTGTGACGGTACCTGAAACGACGGCACAGGTTGGCTGCGTTACAGTAGTTACCGCAGTTGCAAGTGGTACACAGCCGGCAAAGGTGAAGTAGGTAGTGCCGGTAGCCCACTGAATGGGTACGGAATAATAATCAACACCGTTTACAGTTACAATTGTGGTGTTAAGAGCAATAATTGAAGCCGAAGCCGTTGTTGCCGTGCTGCTTCTCAGCACATAAGGTGTTGAATATGCAGCCAGTTCACTCACCGGATACAACAAGGTTACCGCTTGTGAGATCGAGCCTGCATTTTCCAGTTTCCACCATTTGCTGAAGCGGTTGTTAATGTTTGTAATACCTGATACCCCGGTAGTTCCGGTAGCGTTGTCGTCTCCCCAGATAATATACCTTCTGTCAAAGCCTACTGCACCTGCGTTGAGTGCATTACTGGCCTGAGGTAAACCATTTAAGCTCATCATCACCTGCGGACCCGGGTTCGAACTCAGGCTTTGTTTCTGAAGCAGCTGAGAAATATCGTCGCGTCCTACACCGGCTATGTTATGTCCGTAACCAGCTACTGTGTACGGAATAGTTACACCATCCGATGAAACATAATCGTAAGGAAGGGTTTTGCCATATTTGATGGCAAGGTAAGTTTCAACCTGCTGACGCTGAAGGGTAGTGAGATCTTCTTCATAAACAATCAATTCAAACATATCCCCGTTCCATGGCTGGGTATTGCCGATACTGCTGCCTATTCTCAAATCTTTTCCCAACAAACTGTAAGATGGGATACCACTGTTCGTCGTTACAACGGATGTTCCGCTTTTAAAAATCTGATGGTTAAAGGCCGGAATTGCCGTTGTGCCTGTTCTGAACGTCCAAAGTGAATTGGTGTTATAATCTCCCGGAGTCATGGCATGGCTTATTCTGCCGCCAAAGGCATTTCCCATATCATAATAGACAACATTGCCATTTGGGAAATGGACGTTTAGCCTCACGGCACTGTTATCCGATGAGCCCCATAAAACGCTGGTCAGTGAGCTGCTGTTTCCCAGAATCTTAGCGGCTATAAACGTAGAGTTCGCACTTACAGCATCAGCTCCAAAAACGGTGTTGTTGATAAAAAGATCGGTGGAGCCGTTAAAATTAACGACCGGGTTGAAATTCGCCAGTTTGTTCACTTCATCATAGTATGTGGCTGCACCCGTAAAGTTCTTGCTGCCTGGCTGAGACGTCCAGCTGTTGATGGTGCTTCCGTTGGTGGTTGAGTTGCTGATACTATTTGCTTTGAGCCAAACCATTGCTCCGGTTACACCTCCGGGCGACTGAGCCTGACTGGACGCTGAATGAATCAACAGGATTGCCATGAGCAAATGGTAAAACATAAAAGGGGTGATCAGCCGTTTTGCGCGGCCGCGAGTTTTGATAAAAATTTGTTTCATAATCGGTTTTTGTACTTTGGAAATAATTAAAAATGGTTGGATCAGGCATGGCGGTCCAGTATAGATCCTGGTGGATTTATAAGGTTGACGTCATAGGTTTTTAATAGATACGGAACTTACTCTGACTGTAAAATCACACTCAGTTTGATGTAAATTGTGTTTGACTGGTAATTGAGTATAAGAAAGATTAATTAAAAGGTTGGCCGCAAAGGTATGCGTAAGACGCTTACGAAAGCTAACTGGTATACGTAGAAATATATCTGGATCAGCGTAGATTTTAATTACGGTTAGCCATATATGTAAAGAGGTTATCGAAATGAAAAAACTCCTTTTTTTATGATCAGATGAAAGTTTTTGAATAGCCTTGGAGCCTTAGAACTTTGAGTATGATTCTTTTAAATAAATCATTGATAAAACCATAGCCAATTTCAACCATGAGAATCGCAACATACAATGTAAACGGAGTGAACGGACGCCTGCCGGTGTTACTTCGCTGGCTTGAGCAAACAGCTCCGGATATCGTTTGTTTACAGGAATTGAAAGCGCCACAGGAAAAATTTCCTGAAAAGGCGATTTTGGAAGCCGGTTATCACGCGATCTGGAACGGACAGAAAAGCTGGAACGGCGTAGCGATTCTTTCCCGGCTGGACAATATACAGGAAGTACGCCGTACACTTCCCGGCGATGAGGAAGATACGCATAGCCGGTATATTGAAGCAATAATTGACGGGATTTTGGTTGGCTGTCTTTATCTGCCAAACGGTAATCCTGCGCCGGGACCGAAGTTTGATTACAAGCTCAGCTGGTTTGAACGGTTTAAAACACACGCAGCTTATCTGCTTTCCGAGGAAGTGCCGGTGGTGCTGGCCGGCGATTATAACGTGATGCCCACGGAACTGGATGTTTACAAACCCGAACGCTGGCTAGATGATGCGCTATTCCGCCCCGAGACAAGGGAAGCCTATAAAACACTGGTCGATCAGGGCTGGACTGATGCGCTGAGGAAACTCTATCCTGATGAAGTAATTTATACCTTTTGGGATTACTTCCGCAATGCCTACGGCCGAAACGCCGGTTTACGTATCGACCATTTCCTGCTCAGCCCTCAAATCGCTCCTCGCCTGAAAGCAGCCGGCGTAGACCGCGACGTCCGCGGCTGGGAAAAATCAAGCGACCATGCACCGGTTTGGGTGGAGTTATCTGCGCTGGTATGGAATTCATCATAGCTAAACTCAGAGAATACATATTGAGTAATCAAGAGAAAAGCACCTATACTAGCAGCCAACCCAAAAATCATAATGAACGAAATTGCCTTGTTCTTCAATACATTACGCCAGGCAACCTTAATGTAATTTTGTATCATAGCAACGTGAATTTAATCAGACAATAAGCTTGTGCTCTATCTAAATCACAAAAACTCAAATGTACAACTTATTAATTAGTTAATAAACTAATTAATAAGTTGAATTAATGTTGCACTATTGTTACTAAAATTAAAAAATGTAAATTTTTTAATTTACAAATCAGTACTTTAACCTTCTAAGACATCTTATGCATCGTCCTGTATAAAAGCTTGCGGCGGTTTTAATTACAGCTCATAGATCAGCGGAGATGAGTTCTTCCACTAAGCTGTGAAACCCTATCCCCGAAGGAGCTAAAATTAAAAGGGATTTATAATACCTTTTTTATAGAAATTTCATGAGTTGTAAGAAGTTACTAACAGTTTCGGAATTTTATTGCCGATTTTGATGTATAGCTATTAATGTAAAGTGTATTTTACCTAAAACGGCAGTTTAATTCCCATTTATTTATGGATATAGAAATGCAGCAAAAAGAGAATATTGGAAGGATTATTCAAAAAAGACGTAAATCCAGGCATATCATCCAGGCAGACTTGGCGGATATTGCCGGAATTTCGCCAAGAACCCTGCGAAACATAGAAAAAGGCCTGGCCAATCCTGAACTTGAAACCCTCATGCGCATTTGTAATGTTCTTGGCATGGTCATTAAATTAGAAATAGTTAAGTGATGGGAAGAAAGGCCGAAATCTACAATAACGGAATACTGGCTGGCACTCTTGAGAGAACAGATTCTCAGCAATATGTTTTTACATATGACAATGCCTACTTCGAGGATTCCAACCAATTTGCTATAAGTCTATCGCTACCAAAAACACATCAACAATATTATTCTGATGTTCTCTTTCCTTTCTTCTACGGATTGCTTTCCGAAGGGGTCAACAAACAGACTCAATGCCGCCTACTACGTATCGATGAAAATGACCATTTCGGTCTTTTATTAGCAACAGCAAAATCAGATACAATAGGATCAATAACAGTTAACGAAATTTTATCATGAATTGCTCTGGATGTTTTAAAGAGGTAGCCGTTGATGGGTACTGTAAAAAGTGTCTTAAAGAATTATTTGATGGCGAGAAGGTGAGTCACATCCTGCCATTTCATTCTCCTTACACGGAAGATTCAGACCTTTTCAACGATTTGACCAAAAAAATGTCGATATCAGGAGTTCAGGTGAAATACTCACTGAAACTGGCAAAAAGCCAACTGATTCTCACGGACAAAGGAGGTCAATTTTTACTGAAGCCTATTCCAATAGGTCAGTTTAAACATCTGGATCAAGCCCCTGCCAATGAGCATTTGACGATGCAACTAGCAAGGCAACTTTTCAGGATCGCAGTCCCGCCCAACGCGATTATTTATTTCAAGGATCGAACACCAGCTTACCTGGTAAAAAGATTTGACGTTAAGCCAGACGGCAGCAAGTTCCAACAAGAAGACTTCGCACAAATTGCCCAAGTCACAGAGATTACACATGGAAGAAATTTCAAATATGATCTTTCCTATGAAGAAATAGGCGCATTAATGAAAATCCACGTTTCATTATATCCGGTAGAAATTGAAAAATTCTTCAGATTGATACTGTTCAACTATATTTTTTCAAACGGTGATGCACACGTCAAGAATTTTTCTGTTATTCAAATTGAAACAGGTGACTACGTTTTCACACCGGCCTACGATTTGCTTTGCACCCGCATACATTCGCCTAGTGAGTCAGACATGGCGCTCATGCTTTTGAAAGATCGCTTTTCGGACGCCTATGATGCCCAAGGCTTTTATACTTACGATGACTTCTTACAGTTTGGGAAGGTCTTAGGAATCAAAGAGAGCCGGATTATTAAAATCATTTCGGAGTTTAACGGAAAAGAAGAAAAAATCGATTTTCTGATTGATAGTTCTTATTTAAACGAACCAATAAAGGCTGAATACAAATCATACTATAAAGACAAAATTAAACGAATTAATATGGAATGGCCGCGGAAATCATGATATGGTAAAAACCCGCGTATGGGAAAATACGATTTATATTATTAATATGTTTTACGACAGCTGGACGTTGAACCGAGAATATCTCAGCCAACGAATGAGCGTCAAGCCATACGGTGTCTTCTCCAAATTTTACTTCTATTTGAGTTTGTCCGTCCTGGCTTTGATATATTTCTATTTGATTTTTCATTTTCTGGATTTAGAATTCAAGTTTACAATAAATTTATAATTCTTCTGGAGCCAGTAGCAGCCGAGGCTGATTGGTCAACACGTTGCGCTCAGAAGTCTTTATATTTCAGAGAAAGTCTTCGATTCTTTCTCTGCCACCTCCCACGATAAAAAACGGCTCATGAAAGCCATTAAGGTATGAGCAAGATATTTGTAATTATAACACTACCAATGTATCGCAGGCATACTAGCGCCGCCTGCGATACATTGGTCTTAGGTGTTTCTCAACCGCTCCTTTAGCGCTTTCATATCCTCACTGATCTTCACATCCAGAATCTTAGCATAAACCATCGTCTGCTTCAAAGATCGGTGTCCAAGCATT
Organism: Dyadobacter psychrotolerans; assembly: GCF_004349265.1. GTDB lineage: Bacteria > Bacteroidota > Bacteroidia > Cytophagales > Spirosomataceae > Dyadobacter > Dyadobacter psychrotolerans. Next base: position 24,540 of record NZ_SMFL01000009.1, on the reverse strand, counting down.
TTTGACACTGTCTCAATTGGAACTTTGTTACTAAGTGTAACTGTCGTCGCAAAAGTGTGACGTGCGATATGAAAAGTGAGCGTTTTTGAAATTCCGCATAAAGTCGCAATTTCTTTGAGGTAGGCATTCATCTTCTGGTTGCTTAAAACCGGAAGCACAACTCCCCGGTTACTACACAACGGATCATCTTCGTATTTCTTCATTATTTCCAAAGCTGTCGGAAGCAGTGGAATTCTGGTGGCTGAATCCGTTTTCTGTCTAGTGGTATCGATCCAAAGATCCCCATCCATTCCTGTAACGATATCGCTACGCTTTAACTGCTTTACATCAACATAAGCAAGGCCGGTATAACAGCAGAAAAGAAAGATGTCACGAACATTGTTGAGGCGATCCATTTCAAATTCCTTTTCCGTCAGGCGTTGGAGCTCTGCCCGCGACAACGGATTTTTTACAACTTCCTTTTTAGTCAGTTTGAATCCCTGGAAAGGGTCTTTTTTCAACCATTTATTATTAACACAGATGAGCACAATCTTTTTCAGATTCGACATATACTTAATGGCCGAGTTGTGATTACAACCGCGTGCGCTGCGAAGCCAGAAAGAGAACTCGGAGATGAATTCAAAATCAAGGTCGCTGATCCGTCGGTCATCCATTTTGTATTTCCACTGGATAAATGAGCGCGTATGCTCGAGCGCAGTTTTGTATCTGCTTAGTGTAAGCGGAGCAAATTCTTTTCCAACAAGTGCTGCCATCTGCTCATTGTGGTACTGGAAAACTTCCAGAATGGTTCTTGTTTCAGTACTCTTTCCCAAAAGAACATTTTTGAGTGCTTCCGCGGTGACTTTTATGTCATCTTCGATAAGCATCTTTTTAGCCTGATGAACCTTTGCTGCTAGCATGTCCAGATAGGCATTAAGCGTTCTGGTGTCTTCCTTGTTGCCGGTCGCTCTTCCAGCTATGGAATTCCAATGTTTGGTATTCCATAGCTTTTTTGTGGATAGCTCTGCAACTTTTCCCTGGACTGTGATCCGCAGATACACATATCTGATATTTCCCTTTTGATTTTTGGCGGGCTTTAAATAAAAAAGCAGGCCGAAACTCTTTTCCAACATAACACAAGCGTTTAAGATGAATAAATATCGAGCCGCCGCGCTTGTAAAACAAGATGTTTATCTCTTGAACATCTTGTAAATCAATGACTTAACCCCACTTCAGTGAGTCTTTTTTCAAAAATGAGCGAACTACACGAATTACTCACTGAAACATTGAGAATTTTTGCATATTTTGGGATATCCCGGAAAGCAAAAATGCCCGTAAATCATTGATTTACAGGCATTTTGTTGATTTTAAAAACTTCTAAATGGGAGGGAGACGGGTCTCGAACCCGCGACCTCTAGAACCACAATCTAGCGCTCTAACCGACTGAGCTACAACCTCCGTTTTTGCCTATTCGGGCAACCCTGTTCGGGGATACAAAAGTATGAAAAGGTTTGAAGCTTGCAAGACTATTTTCTAGTTTTTTTACAAACTTCAAACCTTTTTATATTTTAAACCTGATTATTTGCCCGCAACATAAAGAGCATCAGCAGCTTTCCAGTCTACTACGTTCCAGTATGCGTCTATATAATCAGGACGTTTGTTTTGGTATTTCAGGTAATAAGCGTGTTCCCACACGTCAAGACCGATGATCGGAGTACCTTTTACTTCGGCAATGTCCATCAGAGGATTGTCCTGATTTGGCGTTGAAGTGATCGCAACACCATCGCCTGTTTTGATAAGCCACGCCCAACCGGATCCAAAACGTCCGATTGAAGCTTTTTTGAACTCATCCTTAAATGCAGAAAAAGAACCGAATTTAGCATCGATTGCTTTTGCCAGTTCTCCTGTTGGTTCTCCGCCGCCAGAAGCAGAAAGTGACTTCCAGAAAAAGCTGTGGTTCCAGTGTCCACCTCCGTTGTTACGAACGGGAGCCGGAGCTTTGCTGATATTCGCTATTAATTCCTCTATGCTTTTACCTTCCAGTTCAGTACCTGCAACAGCGGCATTCAAATTGGTAACATATGCCTGATGATGGCGATCATGATGTATTTCCATTGTCAATGCATCGAAGTGCGGCTCCAGTGCATTATTGGCGTAGGGTAACGGGTCCAGTGTAAATGCCATTTTAATTTAAGGTTTAATGGTTATTGAATGTAATAGATTAGTTTGCTAACAGCAGAACAGGACTTTATGTTCTTAATGTCTTAAAAAATTTGAGAAGCAGTGTTCTCGATTCTTCACCCAGAATTCCGGTTGTCAGCTGTGTTTTAGGATGTAAAATTCCTGTGCCAAGTCTGGAAAATCCTCTCTTTTCGTCTGTTGCTCCAATCACCACTCTTTTCATTTGTGACCAGTAAAGTGCTCCTGCGCACATCACACAAGGTTCGAGGGTGACATACAAGGTGCAATCCTGCAGGTATTTTGCTCCCAGGTAATCTGAAGCGGCGGTGATGGCCAGCATCTCCGCATGGGCAGTTACGTCATGCAGTTTTTCGGTTTGATTGTAGCCTTTTCCAATGATACGTTCACCGATCACCACTACTGCGCCGACAGGAATTTCGCCGTCTTCGAATGCAAGCTGTGCCAAACGCATGGCTTCCGCCATGAAGTATTGATCAGCGATATCAGCTTGTATGTCCATGTTTTTATTTGAAATAAGATTACAAAAATGGGATATTCATTGCCTCCGCAACAAATATCCCATTTTATATTCCGGTTAACGATATTGTTATTAACGCTTCATTACTTTATTCACAGAACGAAGATTTCCGTTTTGTACCCGCAGCAGATATAATCCGGACGGGTATTTAGAGAAATCCAGCTCGGTTGTTTTCTGACGAATAACCTGTTCAAATACCGGACGGCCTGTCAAATCAATCACCTCGACTTTTGCATCCTTTGGAGATAAGGCCCCTGAAATTTCAACGGTACAAAGCGTTTCAGCTATGGTTGGATAAACAGTTACCCAATTCGTCACAACAGGCTCAACAGCCAGGATTGGATCTACCTGAACTCTTGCGGATCCGGCACCTTTACCTATACCACAACCGTTGGTTGCAGAAGTGATCGTATATGTAGTCGTCGCTTTTGGTGTTATTTTAAATGTATAAGAAGCAGTCGTGGCGGTAATCAGCGAATCTTTCACACCATTGTTAAGGCTAAACGTCCATGGCGATTTTCCCGTAATATCTACCTTCAATGTTGCCGGATCTCCCATTAACACCGTTTGCGCTCCTGAAATTGTTGCGACTGGCAGAGGGCTGGCAGTGATGCCCAGCGGACTAACGCTTCCTCGTACAAAAAACGCAGGATTTGTTCCTGAGCTGACAACACGGACAAAATAATTGCCGCCCGCAGTGGTGTCAGGGAATGTAGCCGTTATCAGGTTTGAGGTTGCAACAGACGGGATCGTGTAGAATTTAGCATCTTCATTAGTAAGTGCTATCTGGACCTTAAATGTATTGCCTGCCGGATAATCTCCTGATTGCTGGAATGGGACAGTAAAAGTTTTACCTGCGCAAGCTTCGGCAACAGACGGACTGCCGGAAGTAATCGTTGGAATTCTTACCGTAACAAGCACAGTACCGACAGGCGATCCCTTCCCACAAGAGTTGGATATTTCGGTTACGAAATAGGTAGTTGTAGTTAGCGGCGTTACCTGTTCGGTCACTGTTGATTGTGTCGTAGTGTTTGTTACACCATGAGAAAGTATATATTTCCAGGGACCGTCACCTGTAAAGGCAAGAGATAGCGTAGCAGACTGTCCCAGGTCGATGGTTGTATTACCTGTTAAAGTTGCAGATGGTAAAGCTTTGATATGGATTTTAATTTCCTGTTTAGGGCTTTCACATTTATTTTCAAGTCCTGTCTGAGTAACAAAGAACGAATAGTCCTCTACTTTTCCGGTGTAGGGCGTGTATGGATATCCCTGCCAGTCATTGGGTCCTCCGTCTGCGGTACGATACCATTTCAATACAGTTCCTGTCGCATCCAGAATTGGCGCCGTTTCGTTCTGACAGTAAGCCAGTGAGGTTTGTGTAACAGGTAAAGGAGTTGTGTTGATTTTTACATCAATTTTTGTCCTGTCGCTTGCGCATGCTTCCAGAGTTTGGGCAACATAATAGGAGGTCGTACCGCCATTTGCTGTTGAAGGCGTTGGTGCAGTTCCGGAAGCAGTTCCTCCGGCAGCACTTGTTCCATACCAGTCGAGCGTTGCGTCGGATACGGGTGTTGCTGACAAAGGAGAAGCAGCTACAAACTGGCAGTATTCAATCAGCGCGGCAGAAATTGATGGAACAGCAGGAAGTGGTTTAACTCTTATTTTGATTGCGGCACGAACAGGACTTTCGCAGCCTGTTGCGGTAATCACCTGAGTTGAATAAAAAGTTGTTTCTCCGGCATTCTTTAAATTTACAGTTGGAGGCACAGCGGTTTCTTTGCTTCCGCCTGTAAGTGCCGAATACCAAGAGATCGTATTTCCTAATGTGGGCGTTGCAGAAAAAGTATATGTTTTATCTGCACGTTCCTGACACAAGGCCTCAGAAGCTGCAGTCAAGTTTGCAGGTAATGGATTTGTAATTACATCCAGTTTAGCACGAGGTCCTTCACAGGATAATCCGGTATAAGCAGTTGTCTGGCTAACATAATATGAAGCTGTACCAACCGTTGCAGTTGATGGTACAGGTGCAGCTGTTAAGGCTGTTCCTCCGGTTAAACCGTTATACCATTTCAGACCTGTTCCAGTTGCGGTAAGTGCTGTGGCATTTGTCACATCCTTACAGTAAGGGACAGCGGCTACTGTCGGTGCGGCTGGCTGTGCCTTTACATCCAATGCCAATATCGCCCTTGTTGCGCTTTCGCAGCCGTCTGCGGTTTGTGTTACATAGTAATTTTTAATACCAGCCGTGGTTGTGACAATAGCAGGTACCGATGAGGTACCCGTGCCACCTGTGGCGGCTGTATACCAAAGCAATCCGGTCTGAGGAGTAACAGCACCGGAAAGAACTGTTGAAGCTACTGTTGTATTTTCACAAACTGCGGCAAGTGTTGTAACAGTTGGTACAGCAGGTAAAGTTTTTATTTTAACATCAATTCTGGCTCGGTCGCCTTCACATCCATATAGAGACTGACTAACATAAAAAACCAAATTTCCGGCTGTCGTTGTAACCGGAATTGGGGATATTTCCGTGGTGCCGGTTGTAGAAGCATACCATTTTAAAGCAGTACCGGTTGCTGTCAATGCGGTTGCTGTTGAATTTAAACAGTACTCAACAACGGTTGAGCTTACAACGGGAAGAGGCGTTTTGTTTATAATTATTTCAATGAATTTTTTAGGGCTTTCACATTTACCGGTTTCGGTTTGTGTTACGTAAAAAGTTTGAACTTCTGAAACACTTACATTCCCGTTTGGTACTGCAGAAGCAATGAGTCCACCTGAGGCGTTATACCATTTAATGGCAGTTCCCGTAGCTGTTAATGCTGGGATTGCAGCTGTAGTGGCACAGTAGGTCGTTGCTGAAGTAATAGTTGGAGCTGCTGAAAGCGCACATGCGCTGACTGTTACTGTTATCTGCGCACGTGGACTTTCGCAAGCTGATACCGTTTGTGTTACCCAAAAATTCTGAGTTCCAGCCGCAGTTGTTGTTGGTGTCGGAGCCGTAGCCGAACCTGTTCCGCCCGTTGCTGTTGTATACCAGAGCAAACCTGTTCCTGTTGCTGTTAGAGCGACAGGGGTTTGTCCAACTCTGTAAGCAACCGGTGCTACTGTCGGCGCCGGTGGAGGCGTACATGCGCTGACTGTTACTGTTATCTGCGCACGCGGACTTTCACAGGCCGATACCGTTTGTGTCACCCAAAAATTCTGAGTACCTGCCGCAGTTGTTGTTGGTGTAGGAGCCGTAGGAGAACCGGTTCCTCCTGTTGCGGCAGCGTACCATAATAAACCAGTTCCTGTTGCTGTTAACGCGACGGGTGTTTGTCCTACTGTGTAAGCAACCGGTGCTACCGTCGGTGCAACAGGTGGTGTACAAGCGGTAACTGTTACAACGATATTAGCACGCGGACTTTCACAGGCCGATACCGTTTGTGTCACCCAAAAATTCTGAGTACCTGCCGCAGTTGTTGTTGGTGTGGGAGCCGTAGGAGAACCTGTTCCGCCTGTTGCGGCAGTATACCATAATAAACCAGTTCCTGTTGCTGTTAACGCGACGGGTGTTTGTCCTACTGTGTAAGCAACCGGTGCTACCGTCGGTGCAACAGGTGGTGTACAAGCGGTAACTGTTACAACGATATTAGCACGCGGACTTTCACAGGCCGATACCGTTTGTGTCACCCAAAAATTCTGAGTACCTGCCGCAGTTGTTGTTGGTGTCGGAGCCGTAGGAGAACCTGTTCCGCCTGTTGCGGCAGTATACCATAATAAACCAGTTCCTGTTGCTGTTAACGCGACGGGTGTTTGTCCTACTGTGTAAGCAACCGGTGCTACCGTCGGAGCAGGAGGAGGAGTACATGCGCTCACTGTTACTGTTATCTGCGCACGTGGACTTTCACAGGCTGATACCGTTTGTGTTACCCAAAAATTCTGAGTTCCAGCCGCAGTTGTTGTTGGTGTGGGAGCCGTAGGAGAACCTGTTCCGCCTGTTGCGGCAGTATACCATAATAAACCAGTTCCTGTTGCTGTTAACGCGACGGGTGTTTGTCCTACTGTGTAAGCAACCGGTGCTACCGTCGGTGCAGCGGGTGCGGTGCAGGCAGTAACGACTACGTCAATTTGTGCTCTTCCACTTTCGCAGGTGCCCACTGTTTGGCTTACAAAAAAACTTTGAGTGCCTGCGGCGGTGGTCGTTGGTGTGGGTGCAGTAGCTGAACCTGTTCCGCCTGTAGCCGCCGAATACCATAATAAATTGCTTCCTGATGCAGTTAACGGAGCCGCTACGGCACCTGTAACATAAGAAGGTGGTGCTGTGAAAGTTGGATTTGCCGGAATCGCATTAACCGTAAAAGCAGCGCTCGGCGTCATTGTTGCTGCAACAGGATTACTTGAAGTAACCCGTATTGTATATGCCGCCCCTGGTACCGTTGCAGCCGGAACAACCGCTGTCAGAGGAGATGCTGTTCCTGTTGTAGCCAGAAAAGTGCCCGGGAATGCGCCTGCGGCAGTTGATAATTCAATTGTAAAAACATTACCTGCAACAAAGGTGCCGGTTGTTGTGAATGGAACTGATATGCTGTTTCCTGCACATACTGCTGCCGGGCTTACCGCACCTGTCGTGATCGTTTGTGCAAATGATGAAGCTGCTGCTAAAATCGCAGCGATGCAAGCAAAAAGTCTTCTTTTAATAAATGTTTTTTCCATGTATCCTACTAATATCTATTCTCTTACCTTTTCAACTGGTAAAGTTAGAGATATTTTTCAAATACATTCCCACACTATTAATGCAGAACTGCTTTCCTTTCTTTTATTGATGTGTAGACAACATCCTGTATCCTTCTGCGGGTTCGCTGAGAGGTTATTGCCGCATTTTCCGCATCAGGATTAACACGGTTTGACAAAAATATAAATAACAAATCTTCATCCGGATCCACCCAAACCATTGTTCCCGTGAACCCCGTATGCCCGAATGAATTCACAGAAGCCTGAGGAGAGACATAGGAACTGTTGCCATCGGCAGGCACTTTATCCCAGCCAAGTCCGCGATGATGTGTCTCATCATAAACCCTGGAGAAAAGAGGTACGGTTGCTGAATTAAAGTAGTTTCTCCCGGCATAATTTCCTTTCCAAAGATTCATTTGAAAAAGAACGGCAAGATCCCTGGCTGTTCCAAACAGTCCGGCATGGCCTGAAACTCCTCCAACTTCGGCCGCCATCTGATCATGGACGGTACCCTGTAAAAGCTGTCCGCGGTAACGATAATCCTGCTCGGTTGGGGCAATTTGTTTTTCGGGGAAACGGCGTAAGGGGTTGAATCCCAGGTAAGACAGTCCCAGTGGCTCATAAACATTGGAAGCAACAAAAATATCAAGTGGTTGGCCGGTAACCTTTTCCACAATTTTTTGTAAAGTCATAAATCCCAGATCACTATACAAATAACCGTACTGGCCAGCTTTATCCTTTCTTAAATTCAGGGGAGATTTTACAACCCATTTCCAAACGGAATCACGTAAGGCTCCTTTGGCAAAAAGCTTGGGAGCTACTTGCAGGTAATGGGCACTATCCGCTTTTGAACTATAATATTGCGGTAGCAAACCGCCGCCGCCGGTTTTTGTCCTGTCCCATAAAGAAGGATAAAAAGAAATCAGGCCCGAACGGTGCATTAGCAAATCACGCACGGTAAAGTTCTCTTTATTGGTAGCCAAAAGCTCCGGCAAATAATGTGACGCTCTTTCATCCAGATCAATCTGCTTGCGGTCGTACAGCAGCATAACAGCCTGCAGGGTTGCTGAAACTTTTGTCAGGGATGCCAGGTCATAAATCGTTTCCTGATTTACCCGATCCGGAAACCGGTAGTTTAAACCTCCGAATTGTCTGTCGTAAACAATCTTACCTTTTCTGGCAACCAATACCTGGCAACCCGGAAACACATGATCCTGAATAGATGCAGTTGCGATTTCATCTATTTTTTTCAACATCAGTCCATCCATTCCAACACTTTCCGGAGTGCCAAATGCGATACGGTTCATGGCGGATGTTGTGACACCGTCTCCTGCTTTGTATGAAAGTACAGAAACCGGCAAACGGCCCTGCGAGGAAAGCGCGCCAAAAATGATTTGAGGAACAATTTCCTGCTGATCCTTTCCATCCTGACTTGCGCAAATCAACGCGTCTGTTTCAGGGAAAAACTGAATACTATATGGTGTTCCAAAAAGGCAAAGAATAATTTTTTTTTCCTGCTGTTTTAACTGCGTTACAAAATCTATCATGCCTGGCGTAACACCATAATTTCGCTTGGGATTGGACGCAATTCCATGTACATCCACCACGACTACTTCATAAGGCTGAAGATAATTCAGCATTTCGGTAATCTGTTCAGGCGTTGACGGACCGTCATAAAAGCTAAACGAACGCATGGGTTTGTAGGTTGTCAGCATTTTTTGAAAAGTGGCATTGCTCCCTTCTCCAATACTTACAGAGGCCATTTTGTTATCAATAACTGACCCGATCGGTAAAATGCCGTTTTCATTTTTAACTACCGTAACCGAGGCTTCACAAAGTTCGCGGTAAAGCTGTTTGCTGTTTTCGGTATTTAGGTCGGCATACAAATTAGTTGTTTCAATCGGCTTATACTTGCTTAGTCCTGCCCAGTATTTAGCCTGAAGTATTCTTTTTACTTTATCATCAATTATTTTTTCACTGATAATCCGTTGGGCAATTGCATCCTTGATTTTCGTAATCGTTTCGGCTACATTTTCAGGATACAGCAAAACGTCATTTCCGGCAACCAGCGCTTTCATATTCACCTCCGGAGCACGACCCGTTTTTAATACGCCACGCATATTCATCGCATCGGTGAAAACAAGGCCACGGAAACCCAGTTCTTTTCTAAGCAAACCGTTAATGACTTTTTCTGAAAGTGAGCTGGCAAGCTGGGGAGAACTGTCCAGTGCCGGAACATGCAAATGACCGCTTAAAACACCCATCAAACTATCCGCAATCATTTGTCTGTACGGATAAAGATCAACTTCAGACAGCTGTTCAACAGAATGTGTAAGAACCGGTAATGTAAAATGCGAATCGGCATCTGTATCACCATGTCCGGGAAAATGTTTCGCAGTTGCGATAACGCGGTTGTGCTGCAGGCCTCTCATGTAAGCCACTGCCTTGCGTGTTACATTTTCACGATCTTCTCCAAAGGAACGTATGCCAATTACCGGATTATTCGGATTGCTGTTGATATCCGAAACAGGGGCAAAATTAATGTGGATACCCAGTCTCCTGCATTGTTTGCCAATATCAGCACCCATGCGGTAAATGAGCTCATCATTTTGAATTGAGCCTAAGACCATTTGTTTTGGAAATGAAATCGTGCTGTCCAGTCTCATGCCTAGTCCCCATTCGCCGTCAATTCCAATAAAAAGCGGCGTTTTGGAATGTGACTGGTATCTGTTGGTAAGCTGCGCCTGGCCAACCGGACCGCCCTGAAAGAAAATAAGGCCTCCTATGTGGAAATCGTTGATTAGTTTGTCAATGTAGCGGTAATGTGTTTCGTCACGATTGGAGAAAGTCGCCACCATAAAAAGCTGGCCGATTTTCTCATCGATTGTCATGGTTTGTAGCGTGCTGTCGACCCAGTAATTTTCAGGCAAAACGAGCACAGGTTCCCTTCTCTTTTTAGGAGCTTTGGTCTGTTCCTTTTTGCTTTCAGGCAATACAACAACTGCCTCATTTCGCACAGAAATTATTTTCCATGCTACTGAAACAACAGACGTTAAAACCACCAATAAGACAATACCTGCGACAACCCCGAAACGGCTGACAAACCAATTTTTCATTTTCAAATCCACTGACTTTTATGAGGGAACAACAACAATTCTAATTCTGACATTTTAAACAGAGTTTACCAAACATTACAACAATAACAATTTCGCAATTAAATAAATGCAAAAAATCTATGTTTTAAGGCAATTCTAATAATTTATCACAATGTATGTTATTACGGTTTTTCACTTAAAAAGTAACTACGCCCCCGTTAGACTTCTAAAGATATCTTCCAGCGACTTGCCCGATTCCCGCAGCGTTTGCAATGAACTGTCGCTGACAACTTTACCTTTATTGATAATAATTACCCTGTCACAGAGGGCTTCCACCTCCTGCATAATGTGGGTTGAAAAAAGCACCGTTTTGTTCTTTCCGGCCGTTCTGATCAGGTCACGTATTTCCAGAATCTGGTTTGGGTCAAGACCCGTTGTAGGCTCATCCAGTATCAATACCGAAGGATCATGTAAAAATGACTGGGCCAGACCAACACGCTGGCGGTAACCTTTTGAGAGTTGTCCGATCTTTTTATGCTTTTCAGATTCAAGCCCGCACATCCGCACCATTTCATCAACCCGGGATTTTAGAGAATCGCCGCTTAGGCCGTAGAGTTTTCCGGAAAATTGCAGGAACTCACGCACGTACATATCCAGGTACAAAGGATTGTGTTCGGGCAGATATCCGATTGATCTTCTGGCGGGCATAGGTTGTTCAGCTACATCAAAATCTGCGACCTGCGCACTGCCCGATGAAGCTTTAAGGTAACCTGTCAGGATTTTCATGGTTGTGGATTTTCCGGCACCGTTCGGTCCGAGAAAACCCACAATTTCTCCCGGTCTGAGGGTAAATGATATACCATCAATAGCACGCTGCGCTCCGTAAACTTTGGTAAGGTTTGTAACCTGAATAGACATTGAAAAAAAATTAAAAGCTATTTGCGATAGAAGCCCCTGATGGCTTACAGCTAATACCCAACAGCTATTTAAACTTTGAGGAATAATTTGTTTTTGTACAACAGATACATAAATGCCCACTGAACCATAATGAAGGCAATTACTTCGCCTACTGCTGCGACTGCATCCGGGAAAAAATCTAAAACACCACCGAACAAGGCTTCTGCTGTGTATCCAAAATTAATATAATCTCCAATCATGTAAATCACAATTGAGTTCATTCCGATTACCACAAAGAAAAAAGTCCATTTCCGATAGTTCATCACATCTATGATCCAATAGAAAAGTGCCAGCAGCAAAGTACTGAAACCTCCCGCACATAGCACGAACGAACTGGTCCATAAATTCTTATTGATTGGGAAAAAGAAATCCCATACAAGACATAAAAGTAAACTGACAATACCGGCAGCAAACAAGTAGACAACTTTATTATTTCTTGAAATGATCTCATCATTCACGCGAAGAAGTTCGCCGGCAAATATGCCCATGAGTCCCGTTGCAATGGCGGGAATGGTAGAAACAAGTCCTTCGGGATCGTGTATTTTAAGGTGAAGACGGCCGGGAATAAGCAATTTATCAATATAACTGGCAGGGTTACAATCGATTGTGAGCATACCTGCGCCGCAGCCCGGTACCGGAAACCAGACCATAAATGCGTAATAACCAATCAGTAAGCTGGCAAACCAGATCCATCTTGCTTTTGGTCCGGTATACAAATAAATAATCTGAGCAAACATACCTGCCAAACCAATGCGGGCCAAAACGCTTGGGTAACGCATGTTATGCCATTCGGTATGAAAAATTCCATTGTTGTAAATCACTCCCAAAACGACAAGAATAAGTCCCCTTTGAATCACTTTTCTTATCAGCTCAGAAGGCGGAACTCCTTTATCCAAACGGCTTCCTAACGAAAATGGAGTTGAAACGCCGGCCATAAAAAGAAAGGTCGGGAAGATCAGATCATAGGCGCGGAAACCGTTCCATTCGGGATGAGAAAACTGGTGCGCCATAAATATTGCCCACGACCAGCCGGTAACTTTTGCCAGCACTGCAAAGATCTCTTCTCCTCCGGAAATCCAAAACATATCAAAACCGCGGAGTGTGTCCAGAGAAAGCAGCCTGTGCGAAGTAGATTTTTCTTCCATTTTGTAAAATAAGGGTATTGTAAAATAAGATTTGGGTTTGTATGCCCCGTGTGAAATAAACAGTAATTACAATTACAGGAAACTTTGATAAAAATACTATCCGTTCAATTGGCAAAAGTACATTTATTTGAATAAACATATCATTGATAAGGAAAGTGAAAATAACCTCGTGAACGAAGCCGTCTGATAATCAATGCACTGATTATTTTAGGATAAAGGTTTATATACATTCTGATGAGTCAGTCGTTATTAGCTTCAAAATTTCAACTCATACAAATTACTTATCCATGAAAAAACTCTTAATGATGTCACTGCTGCTTTCCGGACTGTTGTTTACCGGCTGCGCTACATCCAACAGCTCCGCAAACAATGACGATTCTTTTCGCGATGAGCAGCCTGTTGCCAACAGCAAACTGAACAACCGCAGGCTGGAAAAAAACCTGGGGCGTTTTAATGACGAACTGAATCTGACCAAACGCCAGCAAAAACAATTGAAAAAAATTGATAAAAGGTATGCAAGGCTGGACCGCAAACTTTCCAGAAATGAAAATGCCAAACGCAGGGATCACCGTGAGCTTGACAGCCAGAAGCGTGAAGAGATTTTGGAAGTATTAACCGGCGAACAACAGCAAAAACTGGAAGCAATGGTTAAAAAAGGAAGATTCAGTTTTGATCAGTTATTTGGGAAGTGATTGATTGTTTAGTCACGAAACGTTCCTACGGAACGAAGGTGTTATCTTGAAATTGATTATCTACCAACGAAATGTCCCTCCAGGACATGATAGTGCATAAGTTGCTTTTCGAAACTTATATGTTGTATGCTGAATATTCCTTAGGAACATCTCGTTGGTAGAAAAAATGGGATCTGAGTTACAACACGTTCCTTCGGAACGTCTGGTGAGAATCAGCGCAATCCCTCAATCCAGGCTTGTACCGTTGGGCCGGTTATGTCAAACAACAAACCTGGTAATATTCCCAATAACAAAGTTAGGATAGCAAGTGGAACCAGCAGCCAGGTTTCTCTGGAAGTTAAGTCTGTCAGTATGTGGGTGGTTGTGTGTGTGGCATTGTCGTTTTTGTACCAAAAAGAACCGAAAAACATACGCTGATAAGTCCAAAGGAAATAAGCTGCTGCCAGAACAATCCCCAGCGTTGACAAAGCCGGAATCCACACCGGCAGGTTATCCGACTGAAAAGCACCCATCAACGTGAAAAGCTCGCCTACAAAGCCCGAAAAACCCGGAAGTCCGAGTGAAGCAAAAAACGCGATTCCTGTTAGTACCGTATATCTTGGCATAACAGAAATTAAACCCCTGTAATTTTCAATCTTACGGTCATGCGTACGGTCATAAACGACACCTGCAAGTAAGAATAACATGGCAGAAAGTACACCGTGACTGACCATCTGATAAATGGCTCCATTGATTCCTTCCGCTGTAAAAGCTGCAATGCCCAGCAAGACAAAACCCATGTGAGAAACGGATGAATAGGCAATCATCTTCTTCAGATCACTTTGTCCCAACGCGTTGAATCCTCCGTAAACAATGGAAATCATACCCAGAACTGCCAGCGGAATGATACTGTATTGTGCCTCAACAGGAAAGAAACCGTCGACGATCCTTATAAAACCATAACCCCCGATTTTCAAAAGTATACCAGCCAGGACGACTGAAATTGGCGTAGGTGCTTCTACGTGTGCATCGGGCAGCCAGGTATGAACGGGAACAACCGGTAATTTGACAGCAAAACCAATAAACAAAAACCAGAATGCCAGAAGTCGTACAGGAATGTCGAGTATATAAAAATCAGAAGCAACACTCAAAACCGAACCAGGAATATAATTCCCGGCATCAGCGAGGTAAGCAAAGCGGAATGTATGAACGAGCTGTTCAGGAGCAATTTTGCCTTCTGCCAGCCATTGCTGTAGTTGCAGAATAATGTCTTTTGTAGCTATATCTTCTAAACCTAAAACACCAACAACTCTGGCCGTTTCGACGGGATCGATAGCAGAAAGATAAAGACAGATCATCACGATCAGGATCAGCAGTGAACCTAAAAACGTGTAGACAAAGAATTTCAGTGCTGCATATTCACGCCTCGGGCCTCCCCATAAACCGATGAGGAAATACATCGGAAGCAGCATAAATTCAAAGAAAAGATAGAAAAGGAAAAAATCCTGTGCCAGAAAACAGCCAATTACGCTCCCCGTTAGCAACAGATATAAGGCAAAATAACCGCGCGTTCGCTTTCCGATATTCCAGGAGCTTATCACGCCAACGAAAAGTACGATTACGGCCAGAAGTACCAGAGGAAAACTGATGCCGTCAACTGCGAGCGCATAGTCGATGGATACAATACCCAGCGAGCCAATTGGAAGTGTAATCCAGTCAACACTTTCACCCAATTGAAAACCGGATTGCTGCTTGTCAAAAAAAGCATACATCGAAATGGCTACAAGAATTTCCAGGAGCAAAGCAACCAGTGCAATCATCCTGTAATTTTCCGGACGCTCGCCGGGCCAAACGGCAACGGCCAGCGCACCCAGCAGTGGTATGGCAATCAGTAAAGTAAGTATATGATCAATCATTTATCAGAATCTGTTAGCAATTGCAGCGTCGTACTGCTGTTCGCTGTTTTAAATTATATTCAATTAAATCACCACCAGCCACAAAATCAGCAAAAATAACCCTGCGACGGTAACCAAAAAATAAGACTGGATTTTGCCATTTTGCAAATTTCTCACTCCCTGCCCGGCAGAACGAATAGAATAAACGGTCAGTTTCACACCGCCATCAACTACATTGCGGTCGCCCCAGCTCGCAAAATGTGCGAAAACCACACTTGCTTTTGTTACAAAATTGACAAAAGCGTCGATTACTTTTTCCTCAAATAATTTTGAAAAATTGGTGATGTATGCAAATGGGGCCAGAAAATATTTTTCGTTGGAAAATTCATTAAGCCATGAAAAAGACTGTTTCAGTTCTTTTTGATCAGAAACAATTTTAAAAGGATTGGAAGCGGTGGTCTGTTTGTATGCAAGAAAAATAGAGACAATCGTAACGGACGTAGCTACAAAAGGAACCCAAATCAAGTGTTCAGATTCTGTAACGCCGATAAAGGACAAAAACCAACCCGAAGCCGCGTCCAGAGGATTCCATGAAAACCAGGTAAACAGAGAAAGTACAGCAAGTAAAATCATGGGTGTATACATGATTGCCGGCGATTCGTGCGGATGGACAGCATGCGAAACCTGATATCGTTTTTCTCCAAAAAATACCAGCCAAACCTGTCTGGTCATGTAATAGGCAGTTAATCCGGCGGAAAATATAATGACTATTGGAAAAACATAACCCAAAATCCCATATTCGGCGGCCCAAAGAAATCCTTCGGTAATGATAGCATCTTTGGAAAGAAATCCGGAAAAAAACGGAAGTCCGGCCAGCGCAGAAGCACAGATTACAAAACAGACAAAAGTAACTGGCAAAGCGCTGCGAAGACCACCCATCGTTCGCATGTCCTGCGGATCGAATTTCGGATCGTTTTCCGATGGCGTTACAGCATGAATGACAGAACCGGCTGAAAGGAATAACCCTGCTTTAAAAAAAGCATGTGTAGTCAGGTGAAAAAAAGCAGTCTGCCAGCTTCCAAGTCCGACTGCCATTACCATCAGCCCAAGCTGAGACATGGTGGAGTAGGCCAGTACCCGTTTGATATCCCAAACATTCATTGCCTTTACGGCGCCCATCAGCATGGTAATCATTCCGATTATGGTAATGACAAGCCTTGCATCAAAAGTGAGCAGAAAAGAAATTCTTGCGAGTAAAAAAATGCCGGCCGCAACCATGGTAGCCGCATGGATAAGTGCTGAAACCGGAGTAGGACCTTCCATGGCATCAGGCAGCCATCCTGACAAAGGAAACTGGGCCGATTTACCCATACATCCTCCAAAAAGACACAATCCAATCGAGGTCAAAATTCCGGAACTAATGGAATCTGTCTGAACAGCAAGCACTTCAAAGTCGGTAGAACCAATATAGTAAAAGAGCATTAAAATACCAGTCAGCAAGGCGGCATCACCAATGCGGTTCAGAACAAACGCTTTTTGCGCAGCCCAAACCGGACGCGGTTTATGATACCAGAAACCGATTAGCAAATAAGAAGAAAGCCCGACAAGCTCCCAGAAAATATACATCACCAGCAAACTCCCAGACAGCACAATGCCAAGCATCGAGAAAAGAAATAACTGGACAAAGGCGAAATAACGATGAAGATTTTCGTCGTTATGAAGATAGGAAACCGAATAGAATTGAACGAGCAGCGCTACAAGATGTACCACCACAAGCATAACACAGGTTAGGGCATCAAAACGAAAAGAAAGTTCTATTGGAAGTGAGCCAATAACCAGCCAGTCGAAACGGATGATGTGCAGTGTATTTGGCTCTGCGTATAAGATACTTATGACAAGACCTGCAAAGGTTAGTGCTGCCCCCAGATACCCCGCTGATTTATTTAATTTTCTACCACCAAGCCAGAATGCCAGAAAGCCCAAAAACGGCAAGCCCAGGAGTAAAAAAGCAGGTACAAGGTATGCAGAATCGGGCATAGGAGGCAAATATTCGTTTGTGGGGCAAATATCCTGAATTAGCGGCCGAATATCAAACGAACCTAGATGTCTTTCTCAATTTCTGCAATCTTCTCATCGCCATGTATAACCTGCAAAAGCTCGCGAAGGTCATAAGTGGACCGGTTGTAGGAATTTCCAAGTACGATAATTACGGCTTCATCTTCCGGACAAACCCAAAGCATGGTGTTGTAACCTTTCCACCAGCCTCCGTGATACAAGAAGCGCGCAGTATTGTCTTCTTTGATGTGCATCCGGAAGCCGTAGCCATAATTTCTGATCCCGGCCCGCTCGAAACTTCTTGGTTTGAAGGCTTCATCTAAAAGCTTTTTGTCCAGAAGAAGGCCTTTTGTTAAACCATTATAAAAACGGTAAATATCAGTAGTTGTGGAGTAAAGGCCTTTATCTCCGACCACACCATCATAATAATCTTTTTCAAGCCGGCGACCAAACTGGTGACCAACTGTGCGGTTTTCAACGGCTGCGCTGGAAGTGTCCGTTACCAAAAACGTTTCGGTCATTCCCAGAGGAGCAAATATTTGCTGATTTAAAAACTGTCCGAAAGGCTCTCCGGTCACTTTTTCGACAATGCCTGCCAATACGCAGTAATTGGTATTGCAGTAATTAAAAGATCTTCCTGGCCGGTTATATGGTGTAGGCGTTGGAATTACTTTCCCATACCATTCGATCACATCCAGATTGGAAGGGTACTTTTTGCCGTGGCGGATGCTGTCAGGAAAAGAATAAATATAGTTGGGAAGACCGCTGCGGTGACTTAAAAGCATATCCACTTTCACACCGTGATAAGGAAATTCGGGGAAAAACCTTTGAACTGAATCGTCCAGACTTACCCTGCCTTCCTGGATCAGTTTTAAAATTGCAATAGCCGTGAATGGCTTTGATAAAGAAGCAAGCTGAAAACGCGAATGGACAGTTAGTGAATCTTTTTCTTTCAGATGTGCAAAACCAAAAGAGTTCTGGTATAAAACCTCGCCTTTCTGCACAATCAAAACATTGCCGTTGAAACCGGCATTTTTCTTTCTGCGGAAAATGTCCTGTATTTTTTCAATTTTCCTGGCTGTAACTGCGTCAGGATTTTTGATAAGCGATGGATCAAGCTTGGCAAATGCCTTGCGTTTAATCGTTTCTGTTTCTTTGGCCGTGTGGCTCCTGCGTATCAATCCCCACGAAACTAAAAAAATAATCAAGACGGCTGCTACCGCCCCCCACACCTTCGGCTGCACTTTTTTCAACATAGGCTTTTGGCCATTAAATTTTTCAAACGTTGTAAGCTAACGAACGCCCTTTACAGTTATTACTTATTAAATGTATTACAAATTAAGCTATCAAAACTTTACGGAACTAATACTTTCGTATGTACTTGTTTGCCGTTTTGTAATAATGAAATAACGTATATTCCCGGTAAAAGCGATTGGTCGGGCAGCAGGCCGATGTATCCGGGTTCGGATTGTTGTAAATTAAATTTAAAATTCTGGCCAAGAATATTTCGTAAAATAAGCTTTGCAGGATCAATATTACTTTTCAGAATTCGAATGTTGCCCGGCTGAGCAGGGTTGGGAGAAACGGTAAGAATCGGCTGGTCGTAATGAATTTCTATATCCCGGATTTTGGAGTAGGCGGCCCGCAAATCAGTGTCAACCATTTTTAAACGGTAGTAACTGGCACCCGCAAACGGCAGTTCATCCTGAAAAACATACTGTGCTCTTTCTTCGGTTTCACCTGCTGCGTTAACGGTTCCAATCGCCGAAAAATTTATCAGATCAATACTTCTTTCGACAATAAATTCCTTACTGTTTTTCTCCCAGGACGTTTCCCAAAAAAGGTTTACTCTGTTTTCTGTGCTTCTTGCATTGAAGTAGGTAAGATTAACCGGCAAAACGAAACTGGTTACCTCTCCGTTAAGGACAACCTGATCGATATAGAAGGTGCCTCTGTAATCTGCATTGAAGCCATAAATCCGGAAAGCAAGCCCGGTAGATAGGTTTTTAAAACCAAGCGGAACGGTAACATTGTAAAAACTCCCGTCCGAAGACAAATTAAAAGTCGACAGATTGGAGCCGAACCCGTCCATGGAAGTTCGCAGTGCCACATCGAGCGGCCCGGATCCTGATCTTTTTACCCGAAAAGAAATGGAGGATAAATTGTATTCGTGCGTGCTGACGCCATAAGAAAGATCCATGTAACGTCCTGCTGTGAATCCAGTTGGCCAGTAAACCGACACATGAGCAGAACCGCCGTTCCCGTCTGAAAGATATGGCCACAGGCTGAACGGATTAGCGCCGATCAATTCTGCGTCATCGGGTGTAAAATTATTACTCGATGAGGCTCCTGCTACCGATTCGTCCATCTTCCAGACGATCTGAAAGCTTTGTCCGGAAGCCTGCCAGGCGGCTTTAAAATTAAAAAGCAGAGCCAGCGATAAAATCAGTCCGGCCCTGCTTAAAGTTCTTGAATAGTGCTTTTTCATGGTGTGCTTTTAAAAATTTAAAAACTTCACGACAAATACACTATTCTATACGCCCGGAGTTTTAAAAAGTAACCCCTTCGGTCTCAATTAGAATTCTGCGCTTTTTGGATAACGCGGAAAAGGAATTACGTCACGGATGTTGGACATTCCGGTTACGAATAAAACCAGACGCTCAAAACCAAGTCCGAACCCTGAATGCGGCGCTGTTCCGAATTTCCGTGTTTCCAGGTACCACCAGATCGTTTCCGGATCAATGCCTACCTCATGTACACGTTCAAGCAATTTTTCGTAATTGTCTTCCCGCTGACTTCCGCCGATAATTTCACCAATACCCGGGAAAAGTACATCCATCGCGCGAACGGTTTTTCCATCCTCATCAAGTTTCATATAGAATGATTTGATCTCGCGTGGATAGTTGGTCAGAATTACCGGTTTTTTGAAATGTTTTTCTACCAGATAACGCTCATGTTCGCTGGACAAATCAATTCCCCAACCAACCGGATACTGGAATTTTTTCTCTTTATGCGGTTTCGACTGAAGTAAAATTTCAATTGCTTCTGTGTACGTAAGTCTTTCAAAAGGATTGTCAACGACGAAGCTTAGTTTTTCAAGCAACGGCAACGAGCGCTCATTTTGCGGTTTGCTTTTTTCTTCTTCTGTCAAACGGTTTTGTAGGAAATTCAAATCATCCTTACAATGTTCCAGCGCGTAGCTGATCACCGTTTTTACAAAATCTTCGGCGAGATCCATGTTATCCTGCAATTCAAAGAAAGCCATTTCGGGCTCAATCATCCAGAACTCGGCAAGGTGACGGGTTGTGTTGGAATTTTCAGCACGGAAAGTCGGGCCAAAAGTGTAAATCTTGGAAAGCGCCATGGCACCAAGTTCCCCTTCAAGCTGTCCCGAAACGGTCAGGTTTGCTTCACGACCAAAGAAATCTTCTTTGAAATTGATGGCACCTTCATCTGTTCTTGGCAATTTGTCCAGGTCAAGCGTAGTCACCCTGAACATTTCACCCGCACCTTCTGCATCAGAAGCAGTGATGATCGGCGTATGAAGATAAAAGAAACCTTTGTCGTTAAAATATTTATTGATAGCAAAAGCCAGCGTGTGGCGAATTCGCAAAATAGCGCCGAATGTATTGGTACGCGGACGCAAATGGGCGATCTCACGCAGGAATTCGAGTGAATGTTTTTTAGGCTGTAACGGATAAACCTCAGGATCTGCGGTTCCGTAAACGTGGATGTCGTCGATCTGAACTTCAACCGCCTGTCCCGAACCCATCGATTCAACCAGTTTTCCTGTGATTTTTAAGCACGAACCAGTTGTTACAGTAAGCAGCAATTCAGGAGAAAACTGACCTGGCTGGGCAACAGCCTGTATATTATTTATGGTTGATCCGTCGTTGAGCGCTATGAAAATAGCATTTTTACTTTCACGTTTTGTTCTTACCCAGCCTTTGAGGATAACGGATTGTGATTCCGGAGCTTGCAGCAATAAATCTTTGATCTGTAACGGTCCCATTGTTTTAATATGTTATCTGTTACCCGTTAATGAATTCAGTTATTATAATCGTCAGGGATTCAACAACTTATTAACGAATAATTTAATTTCGCGCAAAAATACAAATTAGACCCCGAAAACTATGGTGAAACCTGAACTAACTTTTCAGTGTTGGCACACCATTGATATGTTTTGTTGAGAGTCTGTTTAAATTTGTATTGTGGATTTTTACCAATCCTAATAAGCTTAGTTTTGTTTTTTAACATCCGATTAACGTCTTTTCTGTCTTGACTAACCGTATCGCGACATTTCTTTCAGTCGTATTTCATCCGCTCCTCATCACGACCTATCTTTTTGCATTGCTGTTTCTGGCAGCGCCTGACCTGGTCGGTGTGAGTGCTTTGGAATTGCCGGCTTTGGGAAGTTTATTGCTTCTGATCTTCCTGAATACATTTGTAGCGCCTGCTGTGATCATCTATTACTTCCATCGTTTTGGCGTTATTAGTTCTTTGCACGTCGACAACCTGCGCGAAAGAAGGCTGCCATATCTGGCCAGTGCCATTGTTTACGCAATTTCAACCTACCTGTTTGGATGGAAGTTACAGCCGATTAGTGAACTGGCACCACAAATTTCGATGATCCTGGGAAGTGCAACCTTGTCATTGATTGTTGTTGCGTTGGTGAGCCTTTTCTGGAAAATAAGTGCCCATGCTACCGGCATCGGCGGAGCTATCGGTATCATGATGGCGCTGCTGATGCGTTATGACGAAAGTTCATTACTAAATCCGTTGCTTTTTGCAATTGTTACAGGAGGTCTTCTGATGAGCGCCCGCCTGTATCTGAATGCCCACAACTTAGCCCAGATCGCTGCCGGCGTTTTTTGCGGTATTTTTATCGGCGTAGGCACGGTTTACTATTTCTTTTGAAAAAAGGAGTGGGGCACTGGTTTGGATTTAGGCAGGAATTTAAACTACATTTAGAACAGGATCTTTTTCCCATTCACTTCACCAGAACATGTACCAGAATATTCTCTTTGACAACACCAATGGCGTCGTTCGCATCAGCCTGAACCGGCCTGAGGTACATCATGCTTTAAATGCAGAATTGCTGCTTGAAATCACCGAAGCCGTTAAAGCCGCAGAAGTCGACCCGGCCGTTCGCGTTGTGGTGCTTACGGCAGAAGGTAATAAGGCTTTTTGTTCGGGTGCGGATTTGAAAGAGTCGGTGGGCGCGGGGAAAAGCGCCGGAGAACTGCTGCGGACGCGTTACAACCCGCTGATTTTAGCTTTAAGAAATATTCCCAAACCTGTTATATGCAGACTAAATGGTTTGGCCGTGGGGGCAGGTGTTTCCTTGGTTTTGGCATGTGATGTGGTGATTGCAAGTGAAGATGTTTATTTAAGTCAGCTTTTTGTGCAGATCGGGTTGATGCCTGATGCAGGTTCTGCCTTTTTTCTACCAAGATTATTAGGCCCGGCAAGGTCCTTTGAGCTTGCG
Source organism: Dyadobacter psychrotolerans (assembly GCF_004349265.1). Taxonomy (GTDB): domain Bacteria; phylum Bacteroidota; class Bacteroidia; order Cytophagales; family Spirosomataceae; genus Dyadobacter; species Dyadobacter psychrotolerans. The sequence continues at coordinate 1,823 of NZ_SMFL01000009.1, read as the reverse complement.
TCCACCGGAAGAAAAGTTTCAGCAAAGGAAGCCGTACAGATCGGACTCATTAACCGCGCTGTTCCGGAAGCAGAACTGGACACGGCAGTTGATGATATGATCAGGTATTACCGTAATGCTCCCACCAAGGCAATCGGGACGATGAAGCTTGTTTTTAACCAGTCATACCATTCAAACCTGGAAGAAATGCTTGAACTGGAAGCTGTCAACCAGGAAATACTAAGCAAAACGGCAGATTTTGCCGAAGGTACCATGGCTTTTCTACAAAAGAGAAAGCCTGATTATCAGGGTAAATAAAAAAAATAAAAACTTTTTGCGAAATTTTGGAAGCGACTGTTTGTTCAAAACATATTCATTGCCTATCTTTGCAGTCCAATTCAGAATGTCGGTTTTATAAATCGAAACAACGAATTGGGATTAATAAATGGTTTCGTAGCTCAATTGGATAGAGCACCTGACTACGGATCAGGAGGTTTGGGGTTCGAATCCCTACGAGACCACAAGAAGGCACCTTACGAAAGTTTGGTGCTTTTTTCGTTTTAACGCACCTGGCTACGGATCAGGAGTTTTGGGCCGGGCGGCCGGTGCTGCGGTGCCGCGATCGGCTTCGAATCCCTGCGAGACCACAACATTATCAAACACTTAGCATTAATTTGCTAAGTGTTTTTTTGTTATAGCATCTGATTACGGATCAGGAGGTTTGCGCCGGGCGGCCGGTGCTGTGGTGCCGCGATCGGCTTCGAATCCCTGGGAGACAACAGAAAGAACCTTACGAAAGTTGGTGCTTTTTCGTTAGTAAGCATCTGACTACAAAGCGGACGCCGCACGGTACCCTCTCCCAAAGCTTTTTTGAGTTCATCATTCTCCTTTCTAATTACTTCCAATTCGGTTTTAGAATGTAATTCCCTTCCTTTCTAAATACCCTTCACTGCACCTGAGTTTGCTCTAAACAAACTGGTCCAAAAATTAAAGCGGGTAGGAGCAGAGTGTAGTATGGTTCGAGGTATCCTACAGGCATTTTCTATCCATTGTCGGCTAACTATGCGTAAAATATTGACTATAACTGGTGACATAAAAAATAGCAAGCGTCTAAACATAAATAATCGATTTAAACATTGCCTTTGTACACCAACCAAAGTCGATTTCCGGCTCAGGTAACAAACGATTAATTCATAGACGTCAATATGTTCAATCGTTTGACCTAAAATCACGTTAAATATGGATTTAAAATTTATAAATGCAACAATCCAAGACACCGAGAGCCTTCTTGTAACTGTTAACAAATTCTATGAATATTTAGCAGAAGAAAAAAATGAACCTTTCGATTTTAAAAAGTCCAGTTCTAAAAATAGAAGGTATATTAAAAAATTCTTACTGCAAGATAATCGTAATTATATAGTTTGTACAAGAGGCGAAGCTGTTTTGGGATATAGCTTCATAAGTATTGAAAAAGGAAATTTGCATTTAGCTTATATTAATGAATTCTTTGTAATACCGGATGAACGCAGAAAAGGTATAGGATACTTATACTAAATCCAATTTAAATAGACGTATTTCTGATATAGGGAAAACAAGTAAGTGAAATCACGTTGTCAATGGATTCTGAAATGTTCTCTACTACTTTCTGAATTTTTTGTTGTGCGAGTTCTAGGCTGTCAAAAACTTTGTTTTTCAGATACCTCCGCACTTCCTTGAAAAATCTTTCAATAGGATTTAGTTCAGGACAAGCGGGCGGCAATTTTTTAAATACTAATTTGTTGGCATCAAAAAGTTCGTCTTTATGAGCTTTCGCACCGTCGGCTATAAAAAGAGACTTTTGGTTA
>NZ_SMFL01000008.1 GCF_004349265.1 Dyadobacter psychrotolerans | reverse complement strand
TTGGGTAGACAATCTGGCAAGAATCATTTGATGCGGATTGTTGGCCTGATATCTGAACAAAGCCACCTACCTTTTCGACAGGCAACCGCGCGGCCAACTTTTCTTTTCCCGCCCAGTAACCAAATTTGGCTACCGTGATGCCATGTGGCTTGCAAAATTCACTCTGGGTTAGCCCACTTTTACGCCATTCCCTTACTAATTTGAACATCTCTTCCGACTGATCCATTTTGATTGGTTTTTAAGTCAAAAGTAAAAACCACGTTTCTCTTAAGAAATATGTGGTTCATAGGATGCTTACGTATCAACTCAGGGAAATAGCATGTTTTCACACCGGGATTTCCACTACCATTTCTGTTCCACCGTCATCCGATTTAATGTTCACAATTCCTTCAATGCCTCTCACACGGTCATGTATGGATTTTAGACCCAGTCCTTTTGCCACGAGTTCAGTATTAAACCCCTTTCCATCATCTTTGATATGCATAACAAGGGCATTTACTTCCCTGTAAAGCATAATGCTGATTTTACTCGCTTTGCTGTGTTTGATCACGTTCACAACCGCTTCCTGCACAATACGCAAAAGTTCAATTTTTACGTGGTGGGAAATATTTTTCAGAGAATGATCATCAATCACAATTTCGGTTTCAAACAATTCCTGTGGCAACGCATTTTCCAAAATAGCATCAATTCTTTCCGAAAATGACGCCTCTTCACCTTCCTCAGCAAGCTTGTAAAATCCATGGCTTTTAAGACGTATGTCCCGGTAAGCAAGATCCAAAATTCTTGCAATAATTTCCAGTCGTCGGTTTTGTGCTGGAGATTCGCACTGCAGCATTTCCTGGTCGAGCCGTAATTTCGCAGATGCCAACAGGCCTGCCACATCATCGTGCAGTTCCATTCCAAACCTTTTTTGCTCCATTTGCTTTTCAAGCCGGTTGCGTTCCTGAAGTTCCGCAATTTGTATCTGGCTTGCCAGGTTAAGCTTATCGATTTTGCTCTGTGCAAGCTGCTCTGCCTGAATCTGCCTGATTTTTAATTTCTTTTCCCTGTGATAAATAAATAAGATCAGAACGGCCAGACTTAGTAAAGAAATTATGTTTATCGACACTGTAAGATTTCGTTCGATTTCGCTGGCTATGTTCCGGTTTTCCAATTCTTTAACCCGGGATTTTTCGCTTATTACCGTCGCAGGAATTGCCGCTTTGCTATCCGAAAAACTGCGCCAAAGGTTACTGCCGGTTCGGGCAAAAGACGAAGTTGTCGTAAATACCAGGACACAAACAAAGAAGAAGATCAAAAACCGCGGTTTACGCATACATCGTCAGTAGATTGATATCAGAACGCCAATAGCAATGTTTTTGAATATTTTATCCACCCGGTTAACATAAAACAATTCACAAAAAATGAAGTTTGAAGGCAACCCACCATGTTTTGCACTGCAAAAACAGACAGCGTCAGGCATGAACGCATTAGAACGGCAACATAAAGTTTAACGATTAACACTAAATACAAATGGAGGTGTAGAACTATTTTATTTCGAATAAGCAAAATTTATTCTACAAAAGGAAATTTTTGGTTGATTTAATAAAATATAGATAGTCGATGACCGCAGTTCTATATCAGTTTATTCCTGTATGCGTAACCTACTAATTCCGAAGCGGTATGCAACTCGAGTTTCTTCATAATATTTCTCCGGTGGGCCATTACGGTGTACGGACTTATATGCAGCAGCTCTGCGGTATTACGCACATTATGCCCGGCTGCCACCAGTTTTAATACTTCCAGTTCTTTGTTGGTAAGATGTTCAGCCGGACTGACCGACTGACCTGCTATCAGTTCAGCACTGAGATCCGAGCTAATAAATTTTTTCCCTATATAAGTTTTTTCCAAAGCCATCTTTAACTCATAACTATTGGTTCCCTTGGAAAGATAGGCGTCAGCACCCATGTCAATATATGTTTTTACCATGCGTAAATCCATAATACTGCTGACGATCAGGATCGATAATCCGGAAACATTTTTTTTGCAGTAGGTAATAAATTCTCCCACATTACTTCCGGGTATCATGAGATCAGCGATCAGGAACCGATAATTTTGCAGCGTCAATTCTTTCTTTGCGTCTTCTGTACGCTTGAAATAGCTAATTTGGGCCCCCGGAATTATTTGTTCCAGCATCAACTGCAGAGACTGAGCAAATAACTCATGATCATCCAGCAGCATAATTTTACAAGATGGCAAAAAAGTATCTTCTCCGGTCATTTCAGTAATTTTTGTACAAAGTTGTTTAGTACCAAAACATAATGCAATAGACTGCACAGACTATTTCCTAAGTTATTTCAACTAAAAAAAACAGTTTTACAAGTCTATTGCAGGAACTAAGTAATTAGGCAAACTTTGTGATGAAGAAACAAATAAATTCTATCTGTTTCTTCATTTTTACTATAATTCTAAAGAAAACCCGTCACAGATAATACAGGGGAAACTTTGTATCATTTAATATCAGGACAAACAAAAATAAAATAAATCGAAATTCATCGTATACAAATCAGCGTTTAAACCAAAAAATTATCAGGTTTATAGAAGTAAATAAAGTAACCCATATCAGTGTAACAATCCATTCATTTTTACAATAATTTTTGTATCGATCAGCGGGATACCAAACAAGTTTTTCGAAGCAGCGGAGCTATCTATGAATAAGGATAACTCGTCTTACAGGAATTATGTCAACAGCTGTAACTGTTTGCATAAAACGAATTGTGCTATTCCAAATACGGGAGAAGTCTCCGTTTAACTAATTAAATAAGAAATTCACCTGTTTCATTTAAGAAACAGGCAAAAGATAATAACCAATAATGTTGAGTAATACCTACAGCCTTCCCATGATTTGGGAAGGCCGTTTTTTTGTCTTTGCCAGCAGAATAAGAATGATGAACTTAACGAATAACGCAACTAGGCCATTCCGCCGTTTACACCGATGTTTTGAGCATTAATCCATTTTGCAGCGTCACTGGCAAGGAACAGAACAATTTCAGAAATGTCCTCAGGCTCTCCGATACGGTTAAAAGGAGACAGCGATGCAAGACGACTAATTACTTCTTCTGATTTTCCATTGGTAAAAAGTTCTGTGTTCGTTGGGCCGGGAGACACAGAATTGACATTGATTCCTCTTGAACCCACTTCCTTTGAAAACACGCGTGTCAATTGTTCAACCGCTGCTTTGGTAGCTACATAGGTTCCATAACCCGGAAGCATAATCCGGTTTACGGACGTTGAAAAATTGATGATACTCCCATTGTCTGCAAGTCGCGTTGCTGCTTCACGCATGGTATTAAACGTACCTCTGACATTAGTATCAAACTGCCGGCTGAACTCTTCGTCGGTTGTGTCTTTGATTAATTTGGTGATCATGATACCGGCATTGTTTACCAGCACGTCGATTTTCCCAAAGTGTTCAATGATTACATCAAACATCTTTTTTACAGCTTCTGAGTTACTTACATCTGCCTGCAAGGCAATTGCTTCTCCGCCTGCCTCGATGATTTTAGCAACGGTTTTATCCGCAGCTTCCTTACTGCCCGCGTAATTGACAATTACTTTTGCTCCGGCTCCGGCAAGTTTTAGTGCAATTTCTGCACCAATTCCCCTTGATGCCCCGGTTATTAATATCACTTTTTCTTTTAATGTGCTCATGGTTTCTTTCATTTAACTACAGTACAAAAGAACAACACACAGCCTTGAAAAAAGGACGTTTTACACAGCATTACATACGAATTTCTAAGAAACAGATATTTTGTGCTGCTTTCTGAACAGAACCGGAGAAAGATCAGTATGTTTTTTGAAGTAACTGCTGAAATGGGTAGACTCCGAAAAACCCAGTTTATAGGCAATTTCCTTTATTGATACCGAAGAATTTTGAAGCATGGCCCGCGCTTCGGCAATTGTTTTTTCCGTAATCCAGGTTCCAATGGACTTGCCGGTTTTACTTTTAATTACATTGCTGAGATAATTGGGGTGAAGACTTTGCGAATCCGCATAATCCTGTACGCGAAAAACATTTTGAACAGCTCCGCCGCTAACATCACGATAATGTTTTTCCAGCAGCATTTTAAAGTTTTTTACAATCTGCGAACTGCGGTCTCCTTCATAAATCGGGTTATAATCTTCCCAAAAGTATTCTTTAATTTTAAGTAAAATCACCACAAACAAGTTACCGATCATCCGGTTCCGATATGGAGAATTAGAAAAATATTCTTTACAGATTAATTGATATAGCTGCTCAAACTCAGCAAAAATGTCGGGCGTCAAAACTCTCGGAGGCACGGTTTCAGCCAGCAGAAAAGGAAACTCTTCGAAAATATCGGGATGCACATTCTCTTTTAAAAAGGATTCACTCAGCGTGATCAGGTAAATGTCTTTGATTTGGTCCCAATGAAAAGATTTGTAATGCCCCGGATTGGTGAAATAGACAGTCCCTGGTTTGGTTTCAAATATTTTATCATCGGTCGTATACTTGCCAGTCGCATTTTTTACAAATACAAAGGAAAAGAAATTGGCCCGGTAGACTATGGATTTGTAAGGAACGCTGCCATGAATATCCAGTAAATTATGAATTGTAAAGTCTGTCTTTTCGTCAATTTGATCAACAGGCAATCCCATGTGGGTATACTGATCGAAAAGGTTATTAAAAATCAAAATCTTTTCCGTCTGCTTCATTCCGGTATTGATGGCAAGTGTATTTATCATTTTGGCAGAAACAAAAATCAACGTTCCGGCGGAAAGTCTTGGACAAATCAACCAAACTAACCCCTAAATGCAGAAGGGGGCTGACTGGTTTGTTTTTTAAAAAAATGATTAAAATGCGCAGGCTCCTCAAAACCCAGGCAGTAACTTATCTCCGAAATATTCCAGTTCGTGTGTTTTAATAAAGCTTTTGCTTCTCCTGTGAGCCTTTCGTAAATATGCTCGGATGTCGTTTTACCGGTAGTGGTCCGGATCGCCCGATTCAGATGGTTAACGTGAACAGTAAGTTTCTCTGCAAAGTCTTTGGCCGACCTGAGTGCAAACCGCTGATTTGGCGTTTCAATTGGAAACTGGCGTTCCAACAATTCTGTAAAAACCGCTGTGATCCTGGTATTTGCATCAACGTGTTGATAGAGATTTTCGGTCGGCTGTAATTTCAATGCATAATGGATCATTTCTGTTATGTAATTCCGGATCAGGTCATATTTATAAACATAGTCGGAACCGATCTCTTCAATCATTTTCTCAAAAATACCCGATACATGGTTGTCCTGAGCCGCATTGAGTACATATCCCGGCTTACCGCCCGGAGTAAACATGGGCAGCTCACGAATACTACCCCGCAGGTGCCCCGCAAAAAATGCTTCCTTGAAAATGCAAAAGTACCCCGTCGAATCCTCAGACAGCGATTCAAATGTGTATGGAACATCCGGATTAAAAAACAGCAGCGTAGTACCGGATACCTCAATACTTTTATCGGCGTAGTGATAAATGTGCCGGCCGCGCATCAACGAGAATTTAAAGAAGTCTCTTCTGCTGTAATTTATTGGGGTTTTTCCGGCTCCGAGGCAATCTTCCATCCGAAAAACATTAAAATGTCCGATATCCTTTTTCAGGTTTTCGGGCATCCAGTTAAATTTTTGCTGATAAAAATCTTCAAGTGTTTCAGTCTGAGCCATATTGTAAAATTAAAACAATTTCAATTACACACCTTCATACTTAATACATAGTTTTTTCTTCTTCCAGGTCTGTCAATCATTTGCAGCAAATTCTTTTATTTACAGCAAGCAAAACCAGCCGGCGCCAACCGACTGGTATGTACCTCCTAAGTGTGCATATTAATTAAAACCTGTGGAAACAGCAAGTGTTTTTACTTTGTCCATATCCTGCTGAACCATGGCAATTTTGGCATTTGCAAAATCATAGGCATCCTGTCCCAGAAACAGGTGAAGCGGTGGTTCCGGCATGTTTGCAACTTCAATAAATGCAGCGGCAGCTTTTTCAGGATCGCCATTTTGGTTTCCGTTATAACTGTTTTGATGCGTATCCTGCGAAGCCCGCACATTCGTATACTCAGCAATTTCATTCTTCGGAACATTCAGTGACGATTCTTCCAGAAAATTAGTCCGGAAATATCCCGGAGAAACAATGGTTACGTGAATACCAAAAGGCTTCACATCTTCATAAAGCGATTCTGAGAAACCATGTACCGCAAATTTCGTGGCACAGTAACTACCGAATCCGGGAAACAAGCCTGTGAAACCGCCAATGGATGAAATGTTAAAAATATGTCCCGACTTTTGCTTGCGTAAATAAGGCATCGCTTTTCTGATCACATTGATCGAACCGAAAACATTGATATCAAAATTCTGTCTTATTTCTGCATCGGTCAATTCTTCCAGAGCACCGGTCAAACCATAGCCAGCATTATTTACAATCACATCTACCTGACCAAAGTGTGTAACGGTATCTTTAATAGCCTGCTCAATGCTCTTCTCGTCTGTCAGGTTCATAGCAAGTGGCAAAAAAACGTTTCTGTCAGCCTCAACAGCTTCTTGCAGTTCAATGATATTTCTGGATGTAGCCGCGACCAAATAACCTTCGCCAAGCAATTTTTTTACCAATGAAAGTCCCAAACCTTTTGATGCGCCAGTTATAAACCATACTTTCTTTTCCATGATCTTCTTTGTTTAAATTTGTTTTTTGTTTCTGATGCATCAAAGGTAGCCGGTGTATCAAATCCGGTTCTTATCAGTTACAAACAGATACTTGTATAATTCAAACAATTATCGAAAACACAACGTAGCACTAATGGACAAAAGAATCATTTCCATTCCCTATCCAAAAAAAACGAACTATTTCGGGAGAGAAGATTAACTAAAATCTTAATCCGACTGTACTTGTTATTCTACCTATTTATATCTTTATTGAACGACAAATTTATATAAGAGATGCTTACAGCATTTTTTGTATGATCTCGTATTCTACAACATTTGTAAGTAGAACTAAAAAGCACAGATAATCTTCCCGGCAGGAAGAAGATTCCAATCCTGTCCGGCAAAGTTTTCTGTAATACTTTACTCATCATTATACTTCAAAGAGTCTTTCTTCCTGCGTCATGACCGGTGCTGAAAGGAAAGTTATGCCGGGCAGTTTAACCTGTCCTGGTATTAAAAGTATTAAAACGCTAACCTTATTTCCATCTTCATCAATAAATGTCATGATATTAAAAATTGCTTTGATCGACAGCCATCCGATCATGCGTAAAGGCTTGGCCATTGTTCTTCACGAGTATTTCAAAGAAGTAAAGATTTATGAACTTGATAACACCGACGGTGATCCTGACCTGCATTCTGCCGCTCAGCCGGATCTGGTGATTTTAGGTTTGAATACCAATAACAAAAAAAACTGTCTGGAAATAACCCGTAACCTAAAAAGGCAAATTTCTGAAATACCGCTGATCGTTTATGATGAGAATGAGACATTAAATCTCACCATCCCGTATTTCAGATCCGGCGTCAGTGGTTATTTTCTAAAAAAGAACAACGCTTCCGAAATGATCAATTGTTTAAAAACGGTTCTTTCCGGCAAATTCTACATCTGTCCTGTATTGACTCAGTTATTATTCGAACATCTGGTTGTGGATGGAAAAACTGCATCAAAAAAAATGGAAGTACTCACAACCCGCGAACTGGAAATTGCTGTTTATTTGTGTGAAGGAATGGGAACGTCGATGATTGCAAAAAAACTGGAACGGAAGGCGTCAACCATCAGCACAATTAAAAACAGTATTTTCCGAAAAATGAAGGTGAACAACATTATTGACCTTAGAAAACGGATTCCCGTAAATCCTGCCTAACCTCAGGTCCTGCGTTATTTTGAAGTATATGGACAACCGTATTTGTTATCTTGAGGCGGGTCCCACGTTTTGCATCTCAATTTGTTTAAAACCAACTTTAAAGGCAGGAGAACCTGCCTTTAAACGGAAATTGAATTTTGCAGCATCTTCAAAAAGCGGATCGGTATAAACCGAATGAACATCTTTGCCACGTGCTCTCCATTGCAGTAAATCCTGTTTGCCAAATTCAACCGAATCAACAGGCATGCCGGGATTAAAAAAGATGTTATAGTCCATATCAAATGTATCGGCAAGTTCTTTGGGCCTTTTCCGGTCAGCAGGAGTCAGATAAAAAGGATAAGCTTTGTCTGTCCAATCACCATCGAAAAGCATCCCTTCCGTCCAGTACATGATGTTATTTGTAAAAAATACACTTTTGTGAGGCTCCGAAACGCTTCGACTTAAAAGCGATAACCTGGAAAGTGCGAAGATGTTATTACGTACAGTGATTTCTTTACTATAATGAATGTTGAAGGCTGCAAACTTGGTATTGTAAACCACATTGTTTTCCACCAGCAGATGAGAAGTTCCTTCGTCCATATAAATCCCCCACCCGCCGTAACCATGCGATTCCACGTCGTGGATCAGATTGTTCCGGATAACGGTTCCGGGTGAAAGACCAAGTGTATAAATAGCCCCCATGTCCGACAGCAATCCCTGACCGATATCATGAATGTGATTGAATTCTACAATGTTATCACGGCTAACACTCGGCTGGTAACCCCAGCTCCACCCAACCGAAATACCGGTATAAAAACCATGATGAATCAGGTTATGCGATATCAGATTGCCATTGGTATGCATCAGTAAAATCCCCACAGCCGAAGGATATATCTCTCCAAAATGCGAAATGACATTGTTCCGGAATTCATTAAACCCGGTACGTTCCAGAGGCGGACTTTCGGCATTACCACCATTTATCCGGAAACCACCCGCGGCAAGGCGTGTAAGTCTGTTTCCGGAAAACAGGTTATATGAACAGCCCTTATCCAGATCAAAGGCAAAATTGCCAATGTTGTTGATCCTGCAATTTTCGAAAGAGGAATTACGTACACCTTTTAATTTGAAAGCGGCCGAAACACCTGCAGAGCCCTGATTATTGTTGACATCGCCGTCGGGAAGAATGAAATTGGTGTGTTCAAACCGAATATTTTTGAAATGTAAATGCTCCACATACTGTTGGGAAATCGGATCGCCGTTTAAAACCATAAGCTGCGGAATGACGGGTGCAATTACTTCTGCCTTAGTCATGTCTTCACCCGGCATAGGCATATAAGAAAGTACGCCGGTAACGCGGTTGAGATACCACTCTCCCGGCGCATCAAGCGCTTCAAAAACGTTTTCTATGATATATCTTGCACCGTCTTTGGTATAATCGTCGGTGAACCGTTTGCCTGTTTTATGTTTGAAAGTGACAATATCAGCAGTTTCATCCACAGACTGAACACGTAAATGTGAGTCTGTCCAGAAATGGTAAACAATTGCTTCTACATCATTAAGGTTTGTCCAGTTGGGATCAATGTCTCCTTTGCCAAATTCAAACCGCTGGCTGCCTTTATCATAACTTACTTCAGCACCTCCATCGGGAAAACCTTTAACCGTATAAAAACCTGTATTGGGTGTATGCGCACGCCTGCGGTTTTGCCCGTTTACCCAGATCTGATGAAAATACCATTGTCCTGCTTTTTCTTTCGGAAGGGTAGTTTTCCAAAGTCCGTTCTGCGTTTTTTTCCAGCCTGTAATTTTTTCACCGCCACTGATCCGGACTCTTTCTCCCGGCATAGCCTGGTAGATTACCGGCATTTGTTCTGTTCCTGAATCTTCCGGACCGAAAACCAGCGGCTCCTTCAATTCATATTCGCCGCCTCTTATCCAAACTTTGAATCCTGTTTTGGGATAACCTTTTATTTTTTCCGTACGAACAGCAATCTGAGCCTGCTTTAAAGTTGCAAACGCATCTCTGGCCGATCTTCCCGAAGCCTTATCATTTCCTCTGGAAGAAACATAAAAAACAACTTCCTGAGCAGCGGAAATCTGACTGATCAACGTACTTAAAAGAAAAAAAAGGATTTTAAATTTCATTACTAAGTGTTGAGAAGCGGTTTATTATTAAGCATTTTGTTTCTTAAGTATCCCACTTTCAACACTGTCATTCAGCAGCTGTTCGGAATAATCCCACAGAGCTTCCGAACCGTTTGCGATGACTTTTTTCTTTTCATAAACCTTCTCAAAACCGACGCCAAATTCCGCCCAGGTTCCTCCGTTGTTGGAAACATTCTGAAGCAGCGGTTCTAGCCGGTCCATAGAACGGGCAAATTTTGCTTCGTCGGTTATTCCTTCTTCAAATTCCTCCCAGATTGCAATCATTTCAGCTGCCTGCTCATCGGGAAGTATTCCAAAAATCCGCTCAGCAGCCAGTCTTTCCTGTATGGTGTTTGAATGACTCTGCACTGTATCATAAATAAAAATGTCCCCCGAATCAATTTCCACGATATCATGGATCAGCACCATTTTTACAACTTTCAAAATATCAACCGGCACATTGGAATGCCCCGACAAAATGATCGCCATCATGGCGAGATGCCAGCTGTGTTCGGCATCATTTTCATTTCTGTCACTGTTCAACAGCTTGGTTTTGCGCTGAATGTACTTCACTTTATCGATCTCTTTGAGAAATTCGATCTGCTTTAATAACTGGTCGTTTTGCATCTGACGAAAATAAAAAACCATTTGCACTGAATCCTGTAAAGTTAAACAGATTCGGTACAAATGGTTTTTCTTAACCGTGAAGTTTAATCAGTCACGTTTCCGCAGGTAGACATTATTACTGATCGATTCAAGCTGCACATCCGGTCCGCCACCGTTTACAGCACCTTTTAGCAGATAACCCACAATCGGGTTTTTCTCGCTTTTATTTTTGAAGCTGATATCCAGATCAGAGTATACTTCGCCGGTGATGGTTTTCATGGCCAGGTTGGCACCTTTGGTTTTAGGCCAGGTCATATCTACAAACCCGCTGATCGTTTTGGCATAAACCGAGGATGTTGCTCCTTGTATATCAATATTTCCGTTAATCGTTTCCAGTTTAAGTTTTGCTTGTTTTGGCAGATAAACCACATAATTGATCTCACTGCACACGTAATGTTTCCCATTGCCGTCAGTGCTCCAGACACTCTTACTATTACCCGGACAATCCTCCGCTTTACCCTGTTTAAGCAATTCCTGATCGAAGTCCGTTTTGAAAGTTATAGCATCATTTGTAGTATTCGAAGTAACAACCAGTCCGTCATTGAGCTTTCCGCCATTTATCGTAACAGAAATCCGAACCGACATTTCCGGCTTATCCCAATAGCGGATCCGAATACTATCAGCAAATTTCAAATTCAGATTTGTCGTCTGCTCCGGGCTCCATGAGATATTTTTATTGATAATCTTTTGAGCAAAAAGCGGGTTTATGAGCAGCCCCAGCAATAAAGAGGTAATGAACGCTTTCATAATTACAGAAGTTTAGGGATGATTATTTTTGTTTGCGGATATAAATATTACTACTGATCGTTTTAAGCTGAATTTCCACACCGCCGCCGTTAGTAGTTCCCTCAATGTTATTGCCTCCTCCTACCTTCGACATCCCGTTTTTCGCATTTTTTACTCCCAAATCAAAATCCGTGTACATTTCGCCATTAATGGAGCGCAGCGTCAGATTAGACTTTGCATTTGCCGGAAGTGACAAATCAATTTCTCCGCTGATTGTAGAAATAGCTGATGGTTTTTCCTGGTTTACTGTCGAATAGACAACTTTTACCTCACCAGCCGTAGTGTTGGCAACGATAGGTCCTGCCACGTTAATCAGATTGATATTTCCTCCATTGGTTTTAACTTCCAGGTCCCCATCCATATTACTTATTGAAATATCAGCTCCCTGCCAATTGGTTTCCTGATATAAAACGGCCACTTTTCGGGGTAGTTTAATGGTGTATTTAACATTCTTTCTGATTGCCTTTTCAATTTTGACACCTCCGCTTTCTGTTGTGACAGAAAGACCAATACCTGAGTTATCAACGGCGCTGTAATAAAGAGGTTTTAGGCCTTTTGCTCTTTCAGGTGGCGCTTCAAATCCGGAAGAAGCCTGGATAATGACCTCATCGCCATTGTATCCTTCTATTTTAATGTCACTCCCGTCCATCTCAATGGTAACCTTCCGGTCCTTGCTGTTGGTGAGTTTTGTTTTGTACTCCTGGGCGAACGAGAGCGTTGTGCTTAACAGGATACCGGCACTTAGAATTAATGATCTTTTCATAGCTAACAGATAAAATATTTATTGGTAAAGACGTAGTTATTCCTTCCTGTGAAGGCTAAATTTTGTTTAATTATTCAAATCAGGTTGATGACTTTTCTTCGGTAACGAGGCGCCCGAGCCCTTCCCTGGCTTTCAGCCTTACGATATCCAGTATATCCTGGTTGGCTGCAATCTGCTGAAACTGATCAACTGCACGTTTTTCCTTTAAAGTTACCAAAGCTTCAATCAGCGTGATCTGGAGGTTTGGATCTGTTTGGATTCCCAAAGATTGTATCAGTGCTTCACTTACTTCCGGTTCATTTTCGAAATAAATTAAAGCCTCACAGGCAGCCAGACGAACGTTAATGTTGGGATCAAAATTTAAGGTATTGATCAAAAGCTGCGTAATTTCCCGGTCTCCTTCTCCAAATTCCAAACTCTGGTTCACGGCCTGAATTCGGTCACTAGCAGATGTAACAGGCATTTGTTCGAAAGCCAGCACTTTTTTTATTTCAGAAGAAGTGTCGCCTAAAATATGTGCAACTTCCGGACTGCCCGGCTGCATCCTGAAATATATCCAACCTCCCCCAAATCCAACCAAAAGCAAAGCTAACCCTGCGGCTATACGCGTAACCCAGCTAGTAAATCTGCGAACGGGTCCCGACTTAGGCGGATCAAGCTTTGCAGCCAGTTTACTGTTAAAACCCATAGAAGGTTGCTGTTCCTTTGCCGATTCAAAATAACCAAATTGAGTAGCATGACTTTTCAGCTCGACAGGCACATTGCCTCCCAAAAAAAACCTCCGAAGGTCCTTTTCTTCTTCCAAAGTCGTTTCGCCGTCATAATATTTCTCAAGTAACTTCTCAATATCCTGATTCATAGTCGTTCTCTTTTACATAATTCTCCCGCAGCTTCAATCTTGCGCGGGAAAGAATCACCCTGATATTGTTAATACTCAGACCAGTAAACTCTTCAATTTCTTCAAAGCTGTATTCTTCTACATCCCGCAAATGAAGCACCAGCTTCTGCTGATCGGGCAGTTCGCCAATCAGCCGATGAATCAATTGATTGCTATCGGCTTGTTCCGTTTGCTGATAAGGCGAAGCATCGCCGGTTTGCACATCGGGCAATTCTTCATGCGTCATTTTTTGTTTGTTATGGGATTTTAGTTTATCCAGACAAACATTACGGATCATTTTTACAGCCAGCGCTTCCAGGCTGTTGTAATTTTCCAGCTGTTCCCGATTTGTCCAGAGCCTTAGCAACACATCCTGCATCGCATCCTCAGCCTCCACACGGCTACGCAGAAAAAGCATCGCCATTCTGAAAAGACGTCCCTGTACCGGAAGTATGCGTTGATTGAAAGCCTGTAAATCCATATCAATGACAAAGACGACTGAGTTGGAGAAACATTACAGGGTTGAAGAAAAAAAATAAAATAACGTTAGGTTTTGCAGCAACGAACCAGGCACTTCATTCCCGCAACAAATCTTCCTCTACCTTTATCCTTCCGATTTTAATTAAAAAACCTAGCCCAAGAGCAATAGAATTTAGTCTGATTTTCTCACTAAATGTTTGTCCTGATTCCTGATTGGTATATAAGTTTGTTAATGTCCTGGATACGGGAAAGTCTTTTCTTGCATGGGAAAACATTGCCTCTGCAGTAAGGCTAAACCTGGACGACAAGGCCCTGCCAACATTGAGTCCGCCGGAAACTAAAAAAAGGTTTAAAGATTCTGAACCCGGCCTGTAAACATCTGAAAAATAATTATTCGTATTTTTTTCTTTTAATGTAAGTTGAATTCGATCTGCTTCAAGTATAAATACTCCTGCTAATAATTTTGGTTTAAAAGACCATTTGTTCTGTTCAATATTATAGAACATACCAAGCCTGAGCTTAACAGTTTCGTAGCCATTAGATACATAATTGTCAGATTTGAAAACGAAAGGATCATTTATGGCCGGTGAAGGCAATTCCAAGTTTTCAACTTTTCTATATACCAAACAAATCCCGATCTGAATATCTGCCTGAATACCAAATTTGTTGTTAAGCTGAACTC
The DNA here is from genome assembly GCF_004349265.1 of Dyadobacter psychrotolerans. GTDB lineage: Bacteria > Bacteroidota > Bacteroidia > Cytophagales > Spirosomataceae > Dyadobacter > Dyadobacter psychrotolerans. The sequence goes on along the minus strand of NZ_SMFL01000008.1, from coordinate 286,012 downwards.
CAAATGCTACCGGCTGTCCAAAAACCATGTTCTGATTAAAGTTATAGACCTTTCCTGAACCACCTTTTTTTCCAACAGAAAATTCGTATCCGCCAATCTGACCGATCGACATTCTCTGGGCGAAAGAAATAGAGCTGGTTAAAACAGCAAGTAAAAAAAGAAAACCGTTTCTCATCAGATCAGATTAATTGGAGATGTAGTTTCCTTCAATTCCCGGCCATTATCAAATTTGATTTCAACCCTGAATTGCTGCTTTGGTGAGCCGGGTTTGGTCATGAGCAGTAAATCAACCGAGACATTTTTCTGTTCATCCAGATTATATCCAAAAAGTTCACTATCCAGAATAGTTGAATTTGCATAATAACGATTTAGATAAAACGCCGCAAAATATTCAGTTACATCCGATCCTGATTTGTGATTTTCATTAAAATCATAAATGGATATTATTTTAAGACTTTCAATACGATTTTTTGCCCAATAAGGCGGTGGACAACAGTTATTAGCCTGAGAAGTAGATATAAAAAACGAATTATTAACAGCCGGAACAGCCGCCATGAGGGTTGTGAATTTTATTCTTATGCCGTATGAAGCCTTATTGGTTTCGTTTGTAGATGTCTCAATCGCGTTCTTCCCGCTATTGTCCAAATTGTAAACCAACATTTCATTAAATTTATATTCGTATGGCGGTGGCTCCTCACAGTTACAGCAGGCTAAAATCACCTCCGCCAGCAAAGGCAAAAGACTGAAAAGCAATATCTTTCTTAGTTTCATGAATCGTTGAGTGAGGAGGTAATTAATATAAAAAAACGAAAACTGAAATTCAGAAAACCTGCTCAGAAGCAACCAAATCAACTTCCCTTTTCCTCCATTGCACCAAAGGCAGCAGGTGCAGTACTATACTGATTATGATCAGCATTACCGGAACAATAACCAACATTACATGCTCTTTGTAGAAGTTTTGGGTAAACAAAAAGATCAAAAAGTAAATATGGAAGAAAGCGGGAATGAGCCAGGTGATATATGGCAATCGGGCAAACTGGATTTTGCTTTTTCGTAAACCATTAATCAGCATCAGTGAAAGTACGAAGAGAGCGAATATAAAACGGTGGCGACTGGTGATTCCAAATTGCTGTTTCAGAAAACCATTGACATAAACCAGCATCACATACAACAGGATTTGTGAAACAATTATGGCCAGCACCGGTGCCAGCGCCGGCAATACGGCTGAATTCCGGTTTCTGGAAGCGAACCATTTCTGAAACAGCCTGCTTGCCGAGGAATAGAAAAAGACGACACAAACCCAACCAAAGAAATTACCATACGGTATGCCAAACCAGTCTGCTTTTAGCGGATCGAGTCCCGTTCCTGCCCAGTTCCAGTGCCACATGTGCAGGCGGTAGGCAACGGTATCCATGCTCAGATCGATACTGATGGCGAGCAATGTATCCATTGCAACGCTCGTCCACAAGGTCATCTTCAGTGAATCGGAAAACAGGCGGGCAGTGTACATGATCATTCCCCAGCCAATGCCAATACAAAGCGGAATATCTTTCGGCGCCGTTCCAAACATGATCGTAAACCGGCCATAGATATAACCCAGGTTGTTGACCACATTTACATATTCCAGCAGCAAACCAAAAAGCATCCCGCCAACCAGATAGGCAACATCCCCGACACCGCTTTTAACCGCATGAATAAAACAAAGGACAAACAACAGATATGCCCCGATTTCAACGATCGGATACGCATACGATGGTGCCGGGCCGTATGGGATGCTGGAAAAAGGCAACATTGAAGAAGGGGTTGATGTTTTACAAAACAAAAATAAGCAAATTGTTGGCTTTGTGGCGGTTGTTTGGGAATTGCATTACCGGTATTCCCAAACACAAAAAAAGGCCAGGCAAAACCTGACCTTTTTTAACATCCAATCGTATTACCTAACTTACTTTTCTATCGACTCAACGGAGATGTATGATCCCTTGGGCCCTGATGTATAAATGCGGTGTTTCGCAACCTGGAAATCTTCTTTTGTTGCTTTATAAATATTTACAAACTTCTGAGGGTTTACATCCACCAGCGGGAACCAGGAGCTTTGTATCTGAACCATCATTTTGTGACCTTTTTTAAATGTATGCGCCGCATCCTGCATATCAAAAGACACTTTTTCTTTTTTATTCGGAACCATCGCTTCCGGTTTAGAAAAGCTCCTTCTGAACTTGGCACGCATTACTTCACCGCGGACAAGCAATTGAAATCCACCCATTTGTGTACCCGGGCGCGGACTGTTATTTGGCGCATCATCCGGATAAACATCAATCAATTTTACTACATAATCCGCATCGGTTCCGGTTGTCGAAACCATCAGATTAGCTATCACACCGCCTGAAATGGATACGTTTTCAGTTAAGACATCTGATTCGTAAACCAACACATCAGGGCGGCGCGCTGCGAACCGCTGGTCTTCGTACATAAAATCAGCACCTCTTGAAATCGCAATCTCCGAGGTAAACGGAACCGGTCTTGCAGGATCGCTGGTGTATTCGTCAAACGTTTCTTTTGCGGCCGTTTTTGGCGTAAACGACAACTTCCCGTTTGGTAGCAAATACAGTTTTTTCTCCACTGCACCTTTGGGAGGCCACTGATCATATTTATTCCAGACACTGATACCTGTATCAAAAATATAAGCTTTTGGCAGTTTCGGATCAGGCGTATCTTTCAGGTAATGACTAAAAAAAGGGAATTCGATTTGCTCCTGGTAAAACTGGCTGTTTTTGCCTTCAAACCGAATATTTCCCAAAAACTCTCCTGTCGACCGTACCCATCCGCCATGAATCCAGGGACCCATAATAAGCGTATTTGGCGATTTTGGGTTGTTCTTTTCAATTCCCGCATATGTTTTTAAAGGCCCGTAAAGATCTTCCTGATCAAACCAGCCACCGACCGTCATCACAGCAGGTTTGATGTTTTTAAGATGCGGAACCGGCGTGCGCGATTGCCAGAATTCGTCATACGATTCGTGGTCCATCATCTCATTCCAGATCGCATTCTGGTTCTTCAAAAACTTCTCATTGATGTTTTTAACCGGACCAACATTCTGGTAAAACTTGTAAGCATCCGGTGTGTTGTACTCTGTAAACCGGCCGCCGCCCTTTGTAGTAGGAGCCGGCCGGGGCACACCGAAAGAAGATAAAAATGAAAACGTACCCATGAAAAAGAACGCTCCGTTATGGTGCCGGTCGTCTCCCATAAACCAGTCGGTCACCGGCGCCTGGGGTGAGGCCGCTTTCAGTGCAGGGTGCGCATCGATCATCGTCATGGTTGCATAAAATCCGGGAGCCGAAATTCCATAAGTTCCTACACGTCCATTGTTGTCAGGAATGTTTTTGATAAGCCAGTCGATCGTATCGTAAGTATCCGAGCTTTCATCCACGTCAGATTTGGATTTTTTAACAGGAATATAGGGTCTAACGGCCGTAAAATTACCCTCCGACATGAACTTCCCTCTTACGTCTTGGTAAACGAAAATGTAACCGTCTTTGGCAAAAAGCATGGTCGGGCCCAGCGTTGTTTTATATTCGTCACCATAAGGCACAACGCTGTACGGACTTCTGCTCAGCATAAACGGATACTTTTTTGTTGCCGAAATATCCTTCGGGATATAAATTGAAGTAAATAGTTTTACCCCGTCGCGCATCGGCACCATCTGCTCTACTTTCCGGTAGTGTTCGCGGATGTAAAGTGAATCCTCCTTGTTGGCGAAACGAGCCTGGGCCATCACACCGGCAACCGAAGCCGCCAGCGCCAGAACGAGCATCATCAGTTTTTTCATAATCATTTTCCCTTAGTTTTCTGAATGTGTTTGTCCATGATCATCAGCAACTGCGCATCGGAATAGGGTCTCCATCTGTGTCCGCCCCTGTCGCCGTAGGTGAATGAACCTTTGAAGGCAGGATTGGTGGTTGTCGAAAGAAAATCTTCAAGATGATAAACACCGATATTCAGATAAAAATCATCCATACGGCCTGCTATCACGTTAAGTTTACCCACCAGCTTCGGCCCTACTGTACTCCAGTTTTTTTCCAGATAATAACGCATGTCGTAATGCTCTTTCCAGTATTGCGCAACTGATGGGTCCATCACACCTGTTTTTTTATCAAACAATGGTTTAAAATATCCATCCGCTCCAACAGGACCGAAAACTGCACTCCAGATATCCAGCTGCCCGCCGGAACGGCCTTTTGTTCCGTTCACGAGTTCCATGGTGTTACGCTGCTCAGATGTAAGCAGGATTTCGCCTGTTGGTGCTACGCGTGTATTTGGAATAGGCGCTTTGTACCATTCATGCTGTCTGTAAAATGCGTTTTTATCTTCATAGATATTGATACCCTCCACATTGCGAAAGTCCAGAGGATCCGGGGCAAAAGACCAGGTTCCGCCGTAAAACTCAGGATACAATACCTGAAGAGCAAAAGATTCCCAACCACCTGTTGAGCCGCCGGTCAGCAATCTTGCATAACCCTCGGGAATGCAGCGGAACTGTTTTTCCAGCAAAGGAATCAGTTCTTCATGGATCGCATCACCGTAAGGTCCGTTATTGGCGGTGTTCACTGCATACGAATCGTCGAAATAAGGAGTTGGATGCTGCATAGTGATGGCAATGAAACGCGGCAAAGTGTCGGAAGTCCAAGCTTTGTAAAACTCATTTTTTTCATCCTCTGCAAAACGGAAAGGTGCGCCGGTTGAAAAATGTCCGTGCTGGTAAACTGTCGGATATTTTTTGCCAGGGTTTTCATCATATCCTTTTGGTAAAAGTATGGTTGCCCCAATGTAAATCGGATGTCCCCAGAACTTGGTTAGTTTTTCACTTTTAATCTTAATCCGTTTTACCCATTTGGTATCCTCTGCCACTTTGATCGGAGGAATTACTTTGCTGACGCTCAGTTTTACCGTTTCTGCTTTGGCCGGGTCAACTGTAATTTTCATTACTTCACTGATCAGGTTTTCAGGAGAACGACCCCAGTTTTGGCCTTCCCACTGATCCATGTGCATCCAGACCGTATGGCCATCGGATCTTTTGAATTCGGTGTATTTACTTAAAACTGCCTGCACATAATATTCTTCTTTGGGGATATCACCCATCGCGTTAATCGGATATCCCAGCGTAGAACCATCTACAACAACCGTTTTGCCCGGTCCAAGTTTTTCAAAATCCACTCCAAAAAACTGCGTTCCGTAACGACCGACCTGAAGACGCGGTTCGGTTTCGTTTTTTCTTGAAATGACAAGAAACATCCTGCCCGTAAGCGGCGTGGCACTCAAACTGGCCGGGAATGAAATTTCGAACCTTAGCTTGGCAGGGGCGCTTGTGGCGGTGGCTCCTGAGGCATAAACCTCCACCACCATAAACGCCGTTAAAATGACCAAAAACAATTTATTCATATTGTAAAAGTTGTTGTTTTGAAATACTACCTCACTTATAATTCCTTTGCCGTAGGCAGATTTCGCCGGTAGAAACCATGTTTCGGATTTTACAAGGCGTTCCCATAGGATCGCTTCGTGAATTGACCGATGTATTGCTACCGACGAATTGTGCCTACGCCACAAAACTTGCTCAAAACCCTACTGCGGATTCTTAGCGTCCCATTGAATTTCTGCAAAAGGCCGGATCATTTGTTCGTAAACCATGAAAGTCGGCTGGTCTTTTGGCAATGTTGCCAGACGGCCGTAACGACGCATGTCGAACCAGCGGTGTCCGCCTTCATAAAACAATGAATATCTTCTTTGATTCAGCAATTCATTGATCAGCAGATCCTTATTGGCAACGATTGTTGGTTTGGCAACAGCCAGCGTTTTCAGACCATTGTCAACACGGATTTTATCCAGAGCAATTACCGCCTCTGCAAATTTGCCGGTCTGGATCATTGCTTCTGCATACATCAATATCAGTTCTTCATTACGGATAATGCTGATAGATGCCACGTTTGAAGCAAAAAGAGATACGTCATATTCTCCGTTTATTCCTGATAAAACCCTCGGCGTTGTACGTTTCGTAACCTTCGAAAGCCTTTTGTCTCCCGCCTCGGCATCGGTGATAAAGCTAGCTTGAGCAACAGCAGGACCGGCTGTTGCATTCAGTGTCTGGAACAACGGGTTGGTTGCATCTCCGGCAGTTGTGGAGTAAGTGTAAACAGGTCCTTTTGTAAGCAGACCGTTCAAATCCATGTAGGAAGCACTTAGTGCCGTAAGCACCCCCGCCCAGTTTTGCTGATACATGGCAACTCTTGCGGCAACGGCCCTATTGAACAAAGTAAATGTTGCCGGGGTATCATATCCTGCATAACCGCTGGTCATGGTGAAACCAAATTTTGCTCCGCCTGCTGCAAGATCTGCCGCACCTTCATCCAGTAAACGTTTAATTTCCGTCAATGCAGCTTCATAGGAAACAAACGGGCCTGGTTTCAGCATATCACCCGGGCTGTACAAGTCGGTGTACGAAATCCGGATCCCGTTTTTGTACTGCATATTGAGCATGTGCAGCATGGCAAATGCTTTTACCGTGTTTACATATCCGCTGATCCCTTTCTTTTCCGCGTCCGTAAGTGCTCCTGCAATGGAGTTGTTGGCAGCAATCCTGAAAATCTCGGCGCGGCGGGCTGTTTGCGCGTAATCGGTATAATAACCATTGTAAAGCGTAGTCGCACTGAATCCGCCGTTTGTGGTTCCGAGTAACTCGGTTGTCCAGGTAAGTTCGGTGGATGAAAGCACATACACTTCCCTTCCGATCACACCTGCAGTCCGGCTGATATTGGAAACTCCGTTACGAAATGCAGATTGTATCCCGATTCCCAGCTGATTGATCTGCGTCCTTGAAGCATTGGTGATCACACTTTCTACCGAGGCGTTGTTTGGATCGATAACGTCATCCGTTTCAAAAAAGGAGCATGCGCTAAGCGATAAGGCCAGGGCGGCAGATGCTAAAAATTTTATGTTCATTCTCATGATTTCTCTTGGTAAAGGATGATTAAAAATCAACAGCTAAGTGAAAGAAAATACGTTTGCTGTTTGGGAAAGCAGCATTGTCAACACTTGCTCCCACCGACTGATTTCCAAAATTTGAAACCTCAGGATCATACCCTCTGTATTTGGTGAAAGTGAGCAGGTTGCTGGCTGAAGTTCCTATTTTGATGCTTGAAACCGAATTTCCCAACAAAGAAGAAACAAACGTTTTTGGCACCGTATAATACAGCGACACTTCACGCAGCCTGATGTAACTCGCATCCTGGATAAAAGATCTTGCCGTAACGTTGGTGTTTGCCGGTACACGGGCTCTTCCGTTTGGCACGCCAACTGTCGAGAACAGATTTTCAACCTTACTCCAGTCCGTCGTAGTTCCGCCTGTGTCTTTTTGTTTGATCGTCAGGTTGGAATTGTAATTGCCTTCACTTGCATGCAGAAGGAAAGAGAAATCGAAGTTCCTGAAAATGTTCAGCTGGTTAGAAAATGAAACCTGGAATTTAGGCTGCGCATCTTCATACCTGGTTGCCTGAGAAACACCCTCCGAATCCACGATGTTTGGAGAACCGTACCAGCGCGTTGGCGACTCGCCTAATCTCAGCTGGTTTCGTCCATAGATACTAAATCCGCTTCCTACAACAGTGTTCGGAATTTCCAGACGCGTCATTTTACTTCTGTTAAACCAGTACTGAATCTGCGAATTCCAGGTAAAATTTGGTTTCTGGACCGGAGTCATGTTGATTCCCAGTTCCAAACCTTTATTTTGAAGATCACCAACAGGATAAGCATTAAACTGAACCACACCTGTTCCGGATGAAAGCGTATAAGGATTCAGCAGGTCAAATACCTTTTTGTCGTAATAAGTAACCTCAAAGCTCACACGGTTGCGAAGCACACCTACGTCCACACCCCACTCTATTTCCTGTGCAGTTTCGGGTTTGATCGTCGCATTTCCGATACTGGTCGGTGCAACGGAACCCAGCGCGCCGCCAATAATTGTACTTCCCAATGAAGTGAACGTGTTACCAAAAGCAGGCACACCACCCGTACGACCGAATGCCGAACGCAATTTCAGCTGACTGATCCCTTCATAATTCCAGAATCCGAATTTGGTTAGATTCACAGCAACGGAAGCTCTTGGGAAAGCATAAAATTTGGCATTATCTCCGTTTAGGCTTGATTTGTCAAAACGGATACCCGCCGTTCCGATGATCTTGTCTTCAAAATTGATCTCCTGCTGCCCTACCAGACCCACATCCTGCCAAAGCTGGAAAGTCTCGTTGTAAGTACGTACGCTGCCCGTATTCGGGTTCTTTTGTTTTGGCAGCAATCCTTCACCCTGTATCCAGCTAAAATCGTTATTGGTTGTCAGTCGAACCGTTCCGATTTGTGAGGTCAGGTCTACATGTTCGCCCAGTTTCCAGTTGTAGATCAAAAATGCCTGCAGGTTGGTATTAAAACTTCTGTTTTTGGAATAACGTGCGGCACCCGGGTTAGCCGTTTGTTTCTGCGACTGCATATCTTCCGGGAAATAAACCTGTGCTTCGGTATTTACATAATCCACACCACCTGAAAAGGCAAGTTTCAATGTGCTTTTTTCCTTTTGAAGGAAATAGATGTTACTGGTAAACGACTGGATTAACCGGTTGGTCATTTCCGTATTGATCGTTCTGTCCACAACAGCAAGCGGGTTATCACCTGTGTAGGGAGAATCAGGATAAACGCCATTCACGGGGAAAAGCTGTGCATAATCCGGCGTGTATGACAAGGCATAACCAACCGACACACCTCTGTTATCATTTCCGCTGAAACCGCGCTGCGCTCCTGTACGCATGTAGTTGGACCCAACTGAGAAATCAATCCATTTCGCCAGTTTGTGATCAATATTTACACGAACAGATTTACGCTGAAATCCGGTGCGTTTCTGAATACCTGTTTCGTCATTCAAACCTGCCGAAACAAAGAATTTCGTTTTATCATTTCCACCCGAAATACTAAGTCTCGAATTGCTGATCACACCGATATTTCCGAATATATATTTTTCATAATCGTGCAGCTGGCCTTTTGCCGTAGCATCCTGCCACCTGGCGATTTCGGTAGCGCTACCGCTTCCTTTTGTGCCATTACCAAATACATAATCAAATTTATTTTGTCCGTCCGGTCCGATTGGGTCCAGGCTCCATCCTTCTGAACCCAGCAGTTTAATCACCGATGAAAAACCAACATCCTGACCAAAGCTCACTTTTGTTTTACCAGCCTTTCCTTTTTTGGTAGTGATTACAATTACCCCCGCATTAGCACGTGTACCATAAATCGCAGCAGCACTTGGTCCTTTCAGGATTTCCATGGATTCGATATCCGCCGGGTTGATATCCGAAACGCGGTTTGGTGCCTGATCCTGGTTTGCTCCCGCTCCGTTAAACGGACCTGAACCTGCGCCCGTCGCAAACTGGGAGTTATTGATAAACACACCGTCCACTACATAAAGCGGCTCGGACGAACCGTTGATGGAAGAAATACCGCGAAGTTTAACTGAAATACCACCGCCCGGCGCACCACTGTTTTGTACAATATTTGCGCCAACGATTTTACCGCTCATGGCCGCATCGAGTGTTACCGGCCTGGTTTTTCCAACCAGATCATCGGCTGTCAAACGGGTCACTGCATTGGCAGCGTTACTTCGTTTTACACTCGTCGCCAAACCGGAAATGATCACTTCTTCAAGATTTTTAGAATCTTCCGACATCACCACGTTCACCATGGTCATCGAAGGCGTGATCACCTTTTCAACTGAAACAAAACCGATGTAAGAGAAAACGAGTGTTGCCTTGTCTGAAAAATCAGGCACTTTCAGGTCAAACTTTCCGTTCTGGTCCGTTACCGTTCCGCTCTGGCTTCCTTTTACCAGAATACTTACACCGGGCAAAGGTTCGCCTGTTGCATTGGAAACGGTTCCTGAAACGGCTACATCCATCCGGCTTTTTGCAGCCATCCCCGCAGGCGTTTCCGAAGAAGCATAAATGGCATTGGAGCTGCTGGCAGACAGATCTCCCTTTTCAGAAGAATAAACCGATGAACCGTTCCAGCTTTTTTTCATTTCGCGGATCGTCTTTCTGTCGGCGTCACTTGGGAAAATCGCGTAGATCTTTCCGTGTTTTTTATAATCCAGCCCGTTTGATTTCAGCAGTTTGTCAAGCAATCTTTCCACGTTTTCTTCCGAACCAGTCGGCGTCTCAACCTGGATTTGCTTAATCTTATCGCTTTTATACATAAAATAGACAGAATGCCTGGCTTCCAGATCTTTCAAAGCCTGATCGAGCGACTGACTTCGTTTTGGTTTTGGAGCAGTTGTCGCGGACTTACCCAGTGCCATCATCTGGGCAGAAACGGGATGATCCGCATTCCAGCACAGGCAAAGTAATCCCACAAAGAGCGCGTAGTTCTTTCTCATGAAATTTACAATAAGAGTGAAAATGTTAAACTAATTAGGTTGTATTCGAATTTGCTTGTCCTTCTGCTCCGTCGTCACATCCAGGATACTTTCCAGTGACGCCAGAATATCTTCCAGGTTATCCGACGGGATAATGCCTGTAACTTTCTGATTTCCTGTCGAATCTCCTTCCAGGCGAACAGGAAAACCATAAGTCTCCGTAATGAGCGTTGCCACTTCCGACAAAGGCGTGCTTTCAAAAGTCCAGCGGTTGTCTTTCCAGGAATACCACGACCGTGTGTCGGTTACTTTCCTGATCGCCAGCGCCTGTTTTGCCTTTGAAAAATCCACCAGATCGCCCGGTTTCATTTGCAGCATTTCCTTTTTACTGTTTACCAAACGCAGCTGAATATCGCCTTCCGAAAGGATTACCCGCGTTTTATCCTGCCGCGTATTAACGTTAAACTCAGTGCCTTTCACCTCCACATCCACATCATCGGTATGCACCGTAAACTTCACCGGATGACCGTCAGCCTGCTGCTTTTTCACTTTAAAAAAAGCTTCCCCCGTTAGCCAGGCTTCACGTGCACCTCCATGCGACCAGGACGAAGGCATCCTCAGACTCGAATTGGCGTTCAGCGTTACCATTGTTCCATCGGGCAGCTGCAACCTGCGGATCTCGCCGTTGGCCGTTTCATAGGTTTTTGCTGCTTCAAAAACATAACGATAACCTATAAACGCAGATAACAATAAAAGAATACTCGCCGCAGCCAAACCAGCCATTCTCCAACCCGTAAAGGCTATAATCTTTGGTTTGGATTGCGTACGCTGCTCAATTCCCTGCCATAGTTCATCAATTGTTTGCTCCGTTGGGTCATTGCCCGGCTCCATGGCGGCTACCAGAACAATTCTGCGTGCTTGCTGAATTTCCCTGCTTCTGTTCGCATTTGTACTGAGCCACTCCATCCAAAACGCGTCCGTTTGAATATCCGGTTTCAGTACCCACCGACAAAAATAGGTATCCGTTGCAAAGTCATCCGTAGTAAAATCCTCATAACCCATACAAACCAACAAATATTTTGAACTTCTACCTATACAGTGTATTGATTCAGTAAATCTTACCCTGTTTTCAGATAAATATTTTACAATTTTTATTTTTACAGTATAATATAAAAGTATCTGTAAAAATTTATATGTTGGTTATAACGCTCCGGGATTTTCTCAGAAAAGAATAAGCGTGCAGCTCAAAAGGAATAGAAATTCGATATTGTGGTCGAGTACGAGGCGTAATCCTTTCATTGCCTTTTGCAAAGTGTTGTGTACCGACTGCAGAGAAATGTCCATGATCTCGGCGATCTGGTGGTGGGAAAAATCGTGGAAGTACCGCAGGTTGATGGCTTCCTGCTGGCGGGAAGAGAGCTGAAGAATGGCATCCTGTACTTTCCTCAGTTTCAGATGATCGCCTTCCAGCCTGACCATTTCCGTTTCAAAAGATTCGGTAGGAGAAATAAATTCCAGATGCTGTTCTTCGAGTTGTTCGGCTGCGTAGGGCGAAGTGAGGATGCGGCTGATTTTCCTTCTTAAAATCCGGAAAAGATAATATTTCACCGAATCCGGATCGGTAAGATTTTCCCGTCCGTTCCAGATATCGACGAACAGGTCCTGGATGGCATCTTCTACAACTTTGGTATCCGGTGAGATCTTTTGGCCATAGCGGTACAGCACCTTTACATACAGCCGGTAAATTTTCGAAAAGGCCTCCCCGTCACCCGTTTTGAACGCCTTCCATAGCACCAGATCTCCGGCATCGTTTTCCATTAATCCAAAAAGCAGTTTTGGTTATATCCAATAGCCCCAATCCCCCGGCACAGTGCGGCCAACCGGGAGAACATATACTCAGCTAAACAGAAAGATTAAATTCCAAATTTTTTCCCAGGAAACGAAATTTTGTAGGTTAAATGCAAAAAAATCGTGGGAAGGGGATGTTTGAATTGTCGTTTAGGCAATGTTCTTAGCAAAGGGTTTATGAAGTATTTTATATAAATTACAGGCAGTATAACCTCCTCCATTAGAATCATGTCCACAGCAACTGTTAATCAACAGCTTAAAGACCTTTATCTACCCTATCTGGCTTTAACCCACAAAAAAACCTGGGATCCCAAGACCTCTTCGCCGTTGCTGATGAATGTTCCGGACGATTACTTGAACATGAAACGAAAAATTCTTTTCGTTGGTCAGGAAACGCACACATGGATGGGTGACATGAGCAAACATTACAACGTTGATGAATTACAGACTTGCTATAAAAACTTTGATCTGGGCAAAAATGTAACTTTTGGAAATAGTGACAAGCCAAGACAACTAAACAGTCCTTTCTGGAATTTTTTCAGGACACTGTTTTATGATCTGAATAAAGAAGATAGCAGCGTGACCCCTAAAACCAGCGGTTTCCTTTGGACAAATATTTCAAAGTTTGATTTTAATGGAACAACGCCTAGCAAGAATGTACAAGAGGAAAATGCCGCTGGGTTCGAACTATTAAAAGCGGAGATTGAAATTGTAAAACCGGATATTGTAATCTTCTGCACCGGTACGAAGTACGACGATAAGATTAAATCTGTTTTTCAGCCAACATGGAACAATATACTTGGAGGAGGCCTTCTAACTCAGCTTTCAACAACGGACAACTCTTTACCGGAACTTACATTTCAAACCAAACATCCAAGGACTTTGTGTATGAAGCGGGAGAATAGGAAGGTGGTGGAGGAGTTGACTGGGATATTATTGAATACTTCCAAAGTTTAACCGGTCACTTTCAACAAACTTCAATTCTATCCATGATACAAAATCTGCTTCAATAATGAGACGGCTTCTTGTGACCGCGACGGGAATCGAAGCCGAACGCGGCCCCGGTCGAATGCGACTCCAACCATATCTAGAGTTTAGCCGGGGTCTGCGCGACCCGGTCGCGTTCGACAAACTCCTATTCCATCCAATTAACCATAAAACAAAAAAAGCCAGAAAAAGCCTGGCTCATCGTGACCGCGACGGGAATCGAAGCCGAACGCGGCCCGACCATATCTAGAGTTTAGCAAATCCTATTCTATCCATTGAACAAAAAAGCCGCCTCAGCAACTGAGACGGCTAATAGTGACCGCGACGGGAATCGAACCCATATCTAGAGTTTAGGAAACTCCTATTCTATCCGTTGAACTACGCAGTCAGTAACTTAACGGGGTGCAAAAATGCGAAATAAGCGTTTAAATTACAAACGCTTATTCTTCATTTTGAACCGGGGCGTAGCCCAAATCCAGCCAATTCGGATAAATCGCGAAATGTTTTGCTTTTACAAGCCTGAAAATGGTATTACGCAGTTCCTCGATGTTTTCTTTTTTCTCTGCCGAAATGAACACGACATTATCTGCTTTATCGGCGATGTAGCTGTTTTTAAGCTGTTCCAGGATATTTTCCGGAGTCGCTACCGGCTGTTCTTCTTCTTCGAGTTCTTCGTCGTTGTAGGCCGGTTTGTAAAGATCGATTTTATTAAAAACCAAAATCGTATCCTTGTCCGCCGCACCGATTTCTACCAGCGTTTTGTTTACAACGTCCAGATGTTCCTCAAAAGAAGGATGCGAAATATCCACCACGTGCAAAAGAATGTCCGCTTCACGAACCTCATCCAGCGTAGATTTAAACGACTCGATCAGCATCGTGGGCAGTTTGCGTATAAATCCAACGGTATCGGTCAGCAGGAAAGGAATGTTTTCCATGTTTACCTTTCGCACGGTAGAATCCACGGTTGCAAAAAGTTTGTTCTCTGCAAATACATCCGCTTTGGAAAGCCCACGCATCAGCGTCGATTTCCCTACGTTGGTATAACCCACAATGGCCACACGCACGAGCCTGTCGCGTTCCTTGCGGCGCGTTGTGCTCTGGCGGTCTACTTTTTCAAGTTTTTCTTTCAGAAAGGCAATCCTTTCCTTAATGATACGCCTGTCCGTTTCAAGTTCGGTTTCCCCCGGACCACGCATCCCCACACCCGCACCCGACTGGCGGCTTAAGTGGGTCCATAAACGGGTAAGCCGCGGGTACATATACTGGTACTGCGCAAGCTCCACCTGCAACTTCGACTGGGCAGTCTGTGCACGCATCGCGAAAATATCCAGGATGAGCAAACTCCTGTCAATCACCTTAATATCCTTAAAAACAACTTCAAGGTTACGTACCTGTGAAGGGCTCAGGTCATCATCATAAATGACCATGTCCACCGGGTTGGCTGTTACGAAAGCCAGAATTTCTTCCAGTTTTCCTTTTCCGGTATAGGTCTTTATATCAGCACGTTCTAAATTCTGTGTAAAGGTTTTTACTGTTTTTACATCCAGCGTACTTGCCAGAAAAGCAAGTTCGTCCAGATATTCCTGTGTTTTAACAGCGGTTTGTTTCTGGGTGCTTACGGCTACCAGTACTGCTGTTTCTTTTTCAACTGCGGTTGAATATGACTTTTTCTTCTCAATCATGCATTCGTTTTTTATTAATCAAATGATGGTAAAACCGTCATCCGGAGACGAATTTTTACCTCAAAGCGTAGATTGGCAACGGTTTAATCCTGCCAAAAGTTCATACGCCTGTCTGGTGAAGGTACATTTTCCATTTTTATAAATCCAGTATTTTGTTTGAATATTTAAATACCAGTTTTGTACCTTTGCCAAAATTCTCTAAAAATATGTTGGTGCTCACCATCGGCTGATCGCAGCCACTCCGTCTTTTTTCCTTTTAACAGGACATCCATTCAGGCAGTTTTAACAGCTGCTGTTTTCATATTCTACATTTCAAATTTTTAACCATGAAAAAGTGGTTTCAACTGCTTCGACAGGCCATTGGCGGCTCCGAAGAAAGTTTTACAGAAGGAAGCATTAACCGTGCTATATTTTTATTGTCCGTCCCCATGATCCTGGAAATGGTCATGGAGTCGCTTTTTGCCGTTGTCGATATATTTTTCGTTTCCAAGGTAAGCATCGAAGCCGTTGCGACAGTCGGGCTTACGGAATCCGTTATCACTCTGGTTTATTCCGTTGCCATCGGGCTGAGTACTGCCGCAACCGCAACCATCGCCCGGCGGGTAGGTGAAGGCAACATGGCGCAGGCGAAACGCGCTATCGGACAGGTGATTTTAATTTCGCTGACTGTATCTGCCGTCATTGCCATGGTGGGGACATTCTTCGCCGGAGATATTTTGAGATTGATGGGCGCAGATCCGAAAGTGATCGAAACAGGGACCAACTTTGCGAGGATACAGTTTTTGAGCAGTCCGGTTGTGATGCTGCTTTATTCCCTTAGCGGGGCATTACGCGGTGCAGGATCTGCGGCTACTGCTATGCGCTCCCTCATTATTGCCAATTGTATCAACATGATCCTGGGACCAATCCTGATTTTTGGCGTAGGTCCTTTCCCGGAACTAGGCGTAACCGGAGCGGCACTTGCTACGGCTTTGGGACGCACGGTTGGTGTGGGTTACCAGCTTTATTCTCTGGTGAAAGTCAACAAAACGCTGGCGCTGGTTTGGGAAGATTTGCGTCCGCACCGGGAAACGATTGTAACGATGATCAAAGTCGCAGCCGGCGGAACGGGACAATTCCTGATTTCTTCCGCAAGCTGGATTTTCCTGACCAGAATTCTGGCGGAGTTTGGAAGCGACGTGGTGGCAGGATACACGATTGCCATCCGGGTTATTATGTTTACGCTGTTGCCGGCTTGGGGACTTGCCAATGCGGCGGCAACTTTGGTAGGACAAAACCTGGGCGCACAAAAACCCGAACGTGCCGAAACATCCGTCTGGCGCTGCGCACTTTTTAACCTGATTTTCCTCGTTGGGTTATCACTCTTTATGTTTATCTGGGCGGAAACAATTATTGGCTGGTTTACTACGGATGCGCTGGCAATAGAAACCGGAAAAATGGCGCTGCGTGTAATCTGTCTGGGTTTCGGATTTTATGCCTACAGCATGGTCGTGATCCAGTCGCTGAACGGAGCGGGAGACACCAAAACACCGACGGTTTTGAACATCATTTGTTTCTGGATGATACAAATTCCGATGGCATATTTACTGGCTTTTACATTTCAGCTGGGGCCATTGGGCGTATTTATTTCCGTCCCCGGAGCAGAGGCAATTCTGGCCGTGCTGGGAATATGGCCGTTTAAGTTAGGGAATTGGAAGCTGGTGAAGGTTTAGGTTTTGTTTAAAGGCATATTACAATTGTCACGAGGCGTTCCGATGAAACGCCTCGTGACCCATATTAACAACACGTCTGCATCACAAATCCGTTGCCCACCGTATTGACCCAAGAAACTAAAACCGCACTTTGCTTGGTTAATAACAGCAGAACGGATGTTATTCCTGTCTAACTAATTATTCATCGCATGAAAATCGAACAAATATATACGGGCTGTCTGGCCCAGGGAGCCTACTTCATTTTTTCCAATGGCGAGGCTGCGGTAATTGATCCGCTTCGTGAAGTAGAGCCTTATATCCAAAAGGCAGAAAAGGTAGGTGCTAAAATCAAATATGTTTTTGAAACCCACTTTCATGCCGATTTTGTATCCGGACATATTGATCTTGCTGAAAAGACGGACTCAACAATTGTTTACGGACCGGGTGCCAAAACCGGCTTTAAAGCACATATCGCGCAGGACGGCGAAGTTTTTCAGGTAGGAGAAATTACCATCAAAGCTTTGCACACGCCCGGACATACGCTGGAATCGACCAGTTATTTACTTTTAGATAAATACGGAAAACCAACTGCACTTTTTAGCGGTGACACCCTTTTTATTGGTGACGTTGGCCGTCCGGATCTGGCTCAGAAAGGTGAACTGACGATGGACGATCTGGCGGGGATTTTGTTTGATAGCCTGCGTTCGAAAATCATGACTCTGCCTGATGATGTGATCGTTTATCCTGCACACGGCGCCGGTTCTGCCTGTGGAAAACACATGAGCAAAGAAACTTCCGATACGCTGGGAAACCAGAAACTGTTTAATTATGCCCTGCGTGAAGATATGACGAAGGAGGAATTTATAAAAGAAGTTACAGCCGGACTTGCTGAACCTCCGCAGTATTTTCCAAAAAATGTAAAAATGAACCAGGATGGCTACGAGAGCATAGATGATGTGCTCGAAAGGGGCGATCAGGCACTTTCACCAGAGGCATTTGAAGCAAAGGCAAATAACACCGGAGCATTGATTCTTGATACCAGAAAGGCGGAAGATTTTGCAAAAGGTTTTATACCAAATTCAATAAACATCGGTATCGACGGTGGTTTTGCTCCCTGGGCAGGGGCACTCATTCCTGATCTGAAACAGCTTTTATTAATTGTTACAGAACCCGGCCGTGAAGAGGAAGTGGTTACCCGACTGGCGAGGGTTGGTTACGATTTTACGATCGGCTATCTCAACGGCGGATTTGAAGCCTGGGAAAAAGCAGGAAAGGAAACAGATTCGGTTATTTCAATTTCACCCGAAGAATTTGCCGATCACTACAAAGGCGGAAACATCAATATAATCGATGTCAGAAAACCGGATGAATTTGCTTCGGGACATATAACCGGTGCGGAAAATTTACCGCTGGACTACATCAATGACCTGATGGAAGAATTTCCAAAACATGAAATGCTTTATATTCACTGCGCAGGCGGATACCGGTCAATGATCGCGTCTTCGATTTTAAAGTCGAGAGGGTTTGAAGATGTCGTAAATATTGAAGGCGGATATGCTTCCGTTGCGAAAACAGGTGTTCCGGTTGAATAGGTTTTTGGTTGTATGGTACCGAAATATTTGCAGGAAATATAAAAGCAGGATGTAATATTATAGTTCTGATCCTGATTAAGCGCACCGGAATAACAGAAAATCAAATCACAAATAATATCCGTCATACATCAGGAAAGACACATGGAAATTATTGAAATCATCCGAAAACCCTGGCCCTGGTATGTAGCCGGTCCGCTGATCGGCCTGACGGTACCGGTTTTATTGCTTTTAGGTAATAAATCATTTGGTATTTCTTCCTCACTGCGGCACATGTGCGCGGCGGTGATACCGGCCAACATTTCTTTTTTTAGATACAACTGGAAAAAGGAAGTCTGGAATTTATTCTTCGTAGCGGGAATTACGATTGGTGGATTTGCAGCCACTTACTGGCTGGCTAATCCGGATACGATTGTCATTTCACAAGCCACACAAACCACGCTTGCCGGTTTAGGAATAACTGACTTCGGAGGTTTGATGCCAACGGATATTTTTTCTGTTTCAAATATTTTTACGCTGAAAGGATTGATCTTTTTTGTTCTTGGCGGATTTCTTGTCGGCTTTGGAACACGTTATGCCGGCGGCTGCACATCCGGCCATGCGATTATGGGTCTTTCAAATTTGCAATGGCCGTCGCTGGTCGCGACGATCAGTTTTATGGCTGGCGGTTTTGCCTGTACACATTTGCTGCTTCCATTTTTACTTCAACTGGTAAAATAACCGACCATGAGTAACATCAATCAGGATACAGATTTAGTCGTTGATAAGGAAGATGGTTTCGACGGCATCAACCAACAGAAAAACCCCGAAGGTTTTACAGCGAATATCAAATACCTGATCGTCGGTGTACTTTTCGGGATCGTATTTGTAAAAGCTGAAATCGTATCCTGGTTTCGGATACAGGAAATGTTCCGGCTGGACTCCTTTCACATGTATGGCGTAATCGGATCTGCTGTTACTGTGGGGTTGATCTCTGTACAGATTATCAAACGTTTTAGACTAAAAACCCTGGATAATGAACAGGTTTCGATCCCTGACAAAACTTTTAACAAAGGACAAATTTACGGCGGACTGCTTTTTGGTGTAGGCTGGGCCATTACGGGCGCTTGTCCAGGACCGTTATTTGCACAGATCGGCAGCGGGTATCTGGCAATTGTTGTTACTTTACTCAGTGCAATTGCAGGAACCTGGACGTACGGTTTACTGCGTCCAAGGCTCCCCCACTGATCAGATTTTCTTTGCGATCAGGTATAAATTATCATCTCCCAGCTGAAACGGATCTGCTTCCAGATTGGCAAAAGTTGCCGTAACCTCAAAACCTGCCCGGGCAAACATGGTACTCAATTCGGCAAGGGTGTAAATATGCTGCCTTACTGAATAGGTAACCCGCTCTGAACCGGAAATAAAAGTTTGTTCGGATTCAATATAACCACCTTCGGCGTTGTATTCATTTTCAGCAAGATAAACGATATCATCTCTTACTGGCATCCAGTTTCTTGTCTGAAAATTGGGAAATACGCTTTCTGCCAGGTTTTCGGTATGAATGGCAAAATAACCTCCGGGTAACAATACATCCGCAACATTCTGTATAAGCCGCTGCATATCGGTCCGTGGAAAAAAGCTGAAACTGTTTCCAAAACAATAGGCAGCATTGAACTGCTGTCCGCCAAAATCAAAATGTAAGACATCTTCACAAATCACATCGATCGGCAACTTTTCTTTGTTTACAATCGACTGGAGTTCATCACAGTATTCTTCGGATATATCGATGCAGGTCATGTCCACACCTTCCTCAGCCAATGGAATCGCATGACGGCCGTAACCGGAAAGCAAATCCAATACTTTATTATCCTGCTGAATTTCAAGAACATCACGAAGAAAATCCACCTCGTATTCAGTATATTCTTCGTCCTGATGCAATTTCCAGGCACGTTGGGGAAGTCCGTTAAAATAAGTATGATACCAGGCCAAGGCTATTTTTTGTTTTGATGAAACATAAAGGTAGGCAGAATTAGGAAAGTATACCGAACCAATTTTATCTGTCAAAATTCAAAATATGTCTTTATTTTCAACCATTAATTGAGAGTGAATATCGTTTTAAGAAACATAAGGGACGTATTTTATTTTCTTTTTTCTTATCAGATTCATGAAAATCAAATTAAGTTTTACCCTTTCGATCCTGTTTTTTCTTTTTACAAAAAATGGATTTTCGGCAGCAGGGAAAGATTTTACTATTGAAAAGCAATTTTATTATTCCAAAGTCTGGGGCTTCTTGAAGTATGATCATCCGGCTATCGCTTCCGGGAAAGCGGACGCTGACAGTGTGTTTTTATCTGTACTACCTGCTGTGGACAAAGCCGGAAACCAGGCAGAATTCGATAAGGTATTAAACGATTTATTGAATCAGCTAAATTCTGTTACCACTCCGGTTGGTATCAAAACGGCCAAGGCAGGGCCTCTTTTAACAAAAAATATAGATTGGAAATGGCGGCAAAAGGATAAATTCCTTTCAGGTAAAATTAAAAAACGGCTTGAATTTATCTATCAAAATCGTTTTACCGACAGTCTGCATTATTATATTCCAGCGAGGAACTATGACACCGGTATTCCTCATGAAAAAGGTTATGCTTTCGCCGACAGCACTCGAATTCCTTATGCTTACCGAATGTTGTCACTGGCCAAAATTCAGGCTGCGGTTGATTATTTATTCCCGCATAAATATTTGATGGACAAGCCCTGGGATTCCACAGTCAAAGAGGCGATTCCTGTGTTTGCGGCATCGGCGAGTCGGCAGGAATATGAAAAATCGTTACTTCTTTTGTCCGCCAAACTGAACGATACACATGCTTTCAGCTTTTACAAGTCGCTGAAATATGGAAGAAAAATACTGCATAACCGGTACTATCAGCCATTTGATTTTACCATCATCCAAGGCAATCAGATTCTGGTTACAAAGAGTATTATCGACGAATTTTGTACCGAAGCGGATATCAAACCAGGCGATGTTATCACAGCCATAAACGGACAGGCGGTATCGGACAGAATTGAGGAATTGAACCTGCTGCTTTCTGCTTCTAACAGAAACGCGCTCTTGCACCGGCTGGGAAAGTTTGAAAATAATCTCCTTTTTTACTCAGACAGCTTGTTTTGTACACTCACTTACCTTCGCAATGACCTTCCTAAAACAACGAAAATTCAACTGGTCGGTAGCCAAAAAAAGGACTTACTTACAAGGCTGAACGTTTATCTGAACAACAAGCTTAGTACTGAACTTACCGGTTCAGAGCTTGATTATGTTACGCCTGAGATTGTTCGTTTCAAAATCGGGCAGCTCGCCCGTTTCCCAAATACAATTCCTGATGAAAAGTTCGGAAAAACGATGGATTCACTGCTCACTTTAACCGCCCGATCAAAAGGGTTGATATTTGACATGCGTGATTATCCCTATTGGCCGGCTTTTATCTACACCTATGTCAATCAAAAGTTCAACCGTTTTTTAGACACATCACATGCCAACTACTATGCTGTAAACAAAGAAAATGTCGGCAGTTTTAAATTACTTTCCCATCCCGAAGTGTATCGCAGTGCCGTGTTAAAACCGGAAAGATTTAATTACCCAGGCAAGGTCGTCATCATTGTAAACGGAGCAACGCTGAGTTTAAGTGAATTCCAGACGATGAATCTGCAACAGATATTTCCGGAAAGTATCACCATTGGAGAACCATCCGCCGGTGCCGACGGAGATTATAAAAACCTGATGCTGCCCGGCGGTTACAATTTCCCATTTACAGGAAATGCCATTTTTTATCCGAATGGAAAGGAAGCGCAGCGTGAAGGTGTCAAAATTGATCTTATCATCCATCCGGAAGCGAACGATATTCTAAATGGAAAAGATACGCTGCTAAACAAAGCCATCAATGTGATTGAAACAAAGTAGTATTTAGCAGCGCGCGATGCCTACATCCGCATCCGTCCCGGAGTCAGTCTCAGATAAACCTGCCCCGACAGCGGACTGTTTCCATAAAATGGTTTTAGCGTTTGGTCGATTCCGTATAAACTTGCCTGAACACCCGCCTGCAGCAATGTATTTGAAAACGATACAATTTGCCGGTTTAAACCGAGGGTGAAAGCTGAGATTGGAAATATTTCATTTTCCGAAATTCCGCCAGGTCTGCTTGCGAATACCTCATGCGAACTTTTCTGCATCCATTCATACCGGCCATATACAGCCCAGCGATTCAACTGCAAATTACTTTCCAGCAGCAGCGAGTGTTCTTTGTGATGCCCGCCGGCTTTATTCAGTCCCCAAACCAGCGATGAAGAAATCCATCGGTTTTCGCCGTTCAGATTTGCAGAATGCTGCACGGAAGCAGTAGTCCTGTCTATGTTTTTGTCTGCATCGGAAACTTCCGGACTTTTTATAAAACCTCTTGAAGCCTGTAAAGCCCAATTTTTTGAAGGATTAAAAAGCAACCTGTAACTATATGAATCAAAACGAGGTTTGTCAAAATTAAATCGGTTTTCATCCGGTTCCCGGCCAGTAAAGGAAGATCCTTCCAGCTTAAATTTGCCATAACGCACACCTGCCGTCACCACACCAAAGGTAATGTGTGTTGCATCCTGCCAGTGATGTCCCAGCACGGCATCAGGGTTATTGAAAGCGGACATCCTGTGCATAAAAGCAGTCGGACCCAGCGCAGGCTCACCGGGATAACCAGCGTAAACAGTAAGATCAACTTTCTCGCTGACACGCTGTGTATAACCAAAAGACAATTCCGAAATCAGATCATGCGGATGCTGGCGGTCGATCAGCGACTGCCCCTTCCAGCTTTCACCGGATTGCAAAAGAAGCGGGTATCCGGCGCCACCGTCTGTAAGTCTGTCGAGAGACACCATGGCCCGGAAAGACAAAAGTCCGTTTTTGCCGACCTGCCGCTGCGCCATACCCATGACCCAGTTAGGAAAACTGAGTTTTGAATCCGACCCTTTTTTGCCATCATTATTAATATTTTGTCCTGTATATCTTAGAAATAGACTTCCATGAAGCATGTAATTCCACTTATCACTGTGTTTCATGTACGCATACATGGGCGTGGCATCCGGCTGCCAGCCCGTACCTGAGCCATTTCTGTTCATAGGCAGGCTAAGTGAAAAATTATGCGTCATACTGTGTTGCATGTCATTGGATTTATCCATGTTTTTCATATCATGCCCTTTCATCTCATGACCGGACATATCGTGTTTTTCATGACTGGTTGTATCTTTTGCAGGCGCAGTATGATGTTCGTGCTGGGCAAAAGAAGGCAAAGCGGTAGCTAGTATACCGGCAAATGCCAGTACATGTTTTAAGTTTTTCATGATGAACCGGTTTTATTTAATCAATGAGGCGCTACGGTTTTTTTGCAGCAACTCGGTAATTTATCGTGTGCTTTTTGGTTGGCGAGCTGTCCGTCGGCATCGTAACCGGTGTTGATGATCGTAGCGCGGATTGCTTCTTCGGTTGTTTTACCCGGATTGTACTTAACCGTCACGACCTTATCCTTCAAATCCAGATTTGATTCTTTCACACCTTTTGAAAGTCCAAGCGTACGTTCAATACGCGCCTTGCACATTTCACAAACCGCAGTTGTTTTTATTTTAACTACTTTATCTCCGTCGGCTATGGCAACGCTGAACGTTACGATCATGGCGGCTATCAGGAAAAACAGTTTCTTTTTCATATTATGTTTGTTTTAGTGTTGATTTATTAATGTAAATGACCTGTTGAGTCTGTTTCGGCCATGGCAACTTCCTGCAAATCCATTTTACAAACAGGGCATTTGCCAGCCTGCGGATAAGTTTTCTCTCCTTCACACTGCATAGGACAGGCAAATTTTTTGGCCGCTACGGTTTCTGTCGCCGCTGGTGTTTCCTGTTTTTCCGATTTTTCGCTGTTACCACCACAGGCCGTGCAAAACAGGATCATTGATGCATAAACTATTTTTTTCATCGTATTGAAGGTTTTAAAATGATTGATTTCTTGTTTTATTATTCTCCTACTTTATCCAATGTCTTCCGCTGTAAAGTATTACTTTTCTTAAATTCGCCGGGAGTGATTCCGGTTACTTTTTTAAACTGATTGCTCAAATGCGCCGCACTGCTATACGACAACCGCCAGGCCATTTCGCCTAACGACAACTCGTTGTAAGACAGCCACTCTTTTATTTTCTCAACTTTCTGGGCAATGATATATTGTTCGATCGGTTGGCCGGTCTCGGTGGAAAACAGGTTACTGATGTAGGAATAATCATAACCGGTTTTTTGTGATAAATAGTCAGAAAAGTTCATTTGTGCCGGCTTATTCCCTTTCAGATATTGCACCTCTTCAATGATGAGCGTTCTGATATGTTCCACCAACGCTTCTTTTTTATCATCCAGCAACGCAAACCCGTTATGTTCGAGCATGAGTTTAATGTCTTTTAACTCAGAAGGATCCGGCTCTTTCACAGTTTCTATCTCTCCCAACTCAACATGACTTAAACCAAAACCCAACTTTTCCATTTCTTCCCGAACCACCCGTTTGCAACGGTCACAAACCATATTTTTAATATGTAATTTCATCTCAATTTGATATTAAGTTACCCCCTGCCCAAAAACCCACACCCCATGTGCACCTACCTGACTATCTTATAACGCATCCCTGCATAAATCATTCTTCCGGTAACCGGTCCCCAGGCCATTCCTGCATCAAAACCCTGCTGAAAAGGATTTTCCGCATTCATAATCGGATTTTTCTGGCGGAAGTTTGCAAGATTTTCTCCTCCCAAATAAATATCCCATTTAGGAAAAGTACGTGTAATTTGTGCATTCAGATTGAAAAATGAAGGCGCCATGGTGGAAGGCATTTCCATCGTTAGACCGTGGTCCATATGCTCATCTACCGGTCCCATGTATGGCAATCGTTTTTTACCATTCCATTGCAGTGTTCCGTCAAACTTCCATTTGTCATACGGCAGCGCATAACCGGCGTTGAATAAAACCCTGTCGCGGCTTACCATCATTTTCTGTTCCAATATATTCCGGTCATTGGCACCATTTAATGTTTGTTTTACGTCAAAAAGTCGGTAAGCCAGTTTCAAATCGAAACGCTTTATTGGAGTTAAGTTTACCTCTGCCTGAAAACTGTTGGCGAAAGCTTTGCCATTCAGATTATAGAAATAAATGTAACGGGGATCTTCCAGATCGGCTACCAGCTGATTTTCAAAATTGGTACGGTAATAATCTACAACCAGTGTTCCGTTCATTTCGCCCAGTTTGTACTCCTGCGTAAGACTAGCGCCATAATTCCAGGAAATTTCGGGACGAATTGCTTCTGTAAAAACGACCAATCTTGAACTCACCAGGTTTCCGTAATATTCGGCAAGCGGATTGGCGACACGAAATCCTTTGCCGGCAGATGCTCTAAGCGTGGTTTGATCCGTAAGGCTGTATTTCAAATGCAGCCTTGGTGTCCACTGTGTTCCGTACAAATTATGAAAATCAACACGGCCACCTGCGACGGCAACAAATTTATCGAGGTGATTAAATGTATATTCAAAAAAAGCACCGGGAACAGACTCTTTTCGTTTCAAAGAAAAGTGTCTGTATAACTCGTCATAATGATCGTACAAATAACTGATGCCCGCTTTATAGGAGTGATTAGTACTTCCTATAATCGATTGATAGATCAGGTTTCCGTACAAAGTTTCCTGGCGACCATTGTAATTATTTATGCCAAAATAGGATTTGGAATCATGCAAAGAAGCGTTCATGATAAAACCCAGGCCTTTGTATGGTTTATCAGGAAACAACCTGGCAATTTTGGAAAAGAATTCATATCGGTTCACTCTCGAACCAAATCCGTAGGATTGCAAAGTCCCTTTCATTTCCGGGCGAAAATCTTTTTGTCCGCCGAGTCTGTCCTCGTAAAGGGCTTTCACACCAAATTGCGCCATCATTTTCTGGCTTTGGTATTTCCATCGGTTGATACCGTTAAACTGGGTATACAAAGGCAGATCCAGAAAGCCATCCTTATTTTTATCAATTCGGTTTTGCAGGGTACTGGCGTGTGTCAAAAGCCCGGTACTCCACTTTTCACTAAGCTGATGAGCCAGATTAAGGTTTACTTCTCCCCTGCCAAAACTGTTGACATACGTGTTCAGATAAAGTTTATCATGCGTATCCGGTTTTTGCAGCTCTATGTTAATCTGCCCGGTCATTGACTCATAGCCATTGACAACCGACCCTGCACCTTTCCCTACATCGATCGACTGGATCCAGGTTCCGGGAATAAAATTAAGTCCAAAAGTAGATGCCAGCCCGCGTAGCCCTGGAATGTTCTCAACGTTTGTCTGGATGTATGTTCCGCTTAAACCAAGCATCTGGATTTGCTTTGAACCGGTTACCGCATCACTGTAAGAAACGGAAACCGAAGCGTTGGTCTCGAAACTTTCTGACAAATTACAACAGGCCGCTTTCGCCAGAGCCCTGGTGGTAATGATTTCGGTTTGATGCGGAGAAAGCCGGTCAATTGCATTCGCATTACCGCGAACCACCACTTCTTTCAAAGCCTGGTCGGCGCGCAGCACAATTTGCAGGTCACTTTCCTGACCTATTTTAATTGTGTCATTTTGAAAACCTACAAAACTGACAATTAAGAGGTTTGTCTGTGTAACTCTGGGAATAGAAAATCTGCCCGCAGTGTCTGTAGCCGTTGCATGGCTTGTTCCCGACCAATAGACGTTGGCTCCGGTTATGGGTTTCAGTGCCGCGCCGGCAGCCTGTTCATTGACCGAACCGGTAATTCGCTGTGCTGAAAGTGATAGGGAAATCAGGAAGAAAAATCCTCCTGTGAGGTACTTTGTCATCTTTACATAAAAATCGATGAATATTAATTCGACTAGATTCCGACAGATTCAATTCGGAATAAAAAATTAATAATCAGAGACTTATATTAAAAATGACTGTACAAAAGAAAGCATACTTCTCCCGTAAAACAGAGAGGAGAACGAGATACTATCGGATGAAAGAGCGGACGAAGGAAGTGTCCATTCTGAAATAATAAAAACAAAAGATTTAACCAACCAAAGAACGCCGCCAGCTATTATTTTAAGAAAATTTGCAAGAATATGCGAATAAGCTGAAACAACATCTACCTTTTCAAACTTTGCACTTTCCTTGCAGCAATCGGTTTTTTTAAAGAAACTTTTACCGGCTTCATGTTGCGCTTTGCTTTTTGCACAGCACGACGACACCGTTTTCTTAAGATCAGATTTCTTTTCGCTAACAAACTGCATTGATGTGCCACGCATCATACACTCATGTTCTATGAAGCCAAAACCGGTACTGCTCAGCAGCACAAGCATGGCCATAAAAATGGTGAGTGTTTGATGGAGTTTGTTTTTCATTTTTACTTCGCTGATTTTCAGCTTAAAACCTTGATCACAAAAATACGATTATCCATTAATTTCCTGTGCATTATAACCTGCTTTTTTCACCAGTTCACTTATTTCGCTAGCTGAATGATCCGTTTCAACTGTTAAAATTCTGTCCGGATTTTCAAGATCAACCTGCCATTTTTCTATATTTTCATCCGAATTCAAAAACGGCGTAACTGTGGCAATACATCCACCGCATTTTATATTTGTCTTAAATTTTAAGGTTTCCATTGGGGTTTTGACTTAATCGTTTCCATTAATCTTTACAAATGTCGGTTATCGGACGTTCAAAAGTATTACACAATTCAGGAAATGACTTACAGAGTTTTTGGTATGGTCTACAAAAGATCAACTTTGTTGTAAATATCCGCCATTAAAACAGTGCACTCACCAATCAGGACAAACTCGTCTTTTTCAGTGTAAGTATGGCTCAGCCATTCGGCTTCATTCAGCTTTTTGATTACTTCCACTTTTTTCATTTTTGAAGAAACCAGCACATATTCGCGAAAAGAAGGAATCGTTTTATAACAATCAAATTTTTCAAGTCTATCGTACTTTTCGGTGGAATCTGACAATACCTCAATTACAATTTCAGGATTCAGCAATGCATCAATTCCTTGTGTCGATTTTTCGAAATTTGGTTTTCCACAAACAATGACCAAATCCGGAAACGAATATCGATCACATGACTCAACTTTAATAAGTTGATCTCCCGTTAAAACAACACAGTTTTTTAGTTTGAGACAGTAAATAAATTCAGCGATTAGATTTGCTGTAACCGCGTTGTGAACTGGTTGTGCGCCAGCCATTGCAACGATCTCCCCGGAATTATATTCCAGTTTCACATCCGATTTGGCCAGCAGCTGAAAATATTCTTCGTGCGTCACAAGTGTTGTTGTTTGCATAAGTGTTATTGATGTAGTGTGTTAAATCAAATTTAACCTTTTTCAGTTTTTCTGCCAACTGAGAATTGACAGATAGCCGGATTCCGGTTAAAGATCTTTTAGAACACAACTACAAAACATCCTCAATCCAGCCAAATAACCGGATTTCTTACCGGCAAATTCCTGATCACCTCTTCCACTTTTGGCGAATGATCCAGCTTTTTCCAGGTCGCGAGCCAGATTTTATTTCCAAATTCAGCGGCACCAAAAACAAGGAAGGGCTGCGCAACAGGCCAGTTTTCCCAGTACATCACATCCGGCTTTAACGGCCACTTACTTTTGTCTGCTACATAGGGATACAGATATTCAATTCCTTTACGAATTCCTCTTCCATCGGTGGTCTGAAAATTCCATAAGTTATCATTTTTATCCGATAGAATCTGGCAAATCATTACCATCGCATCCAGGTTGAAAAGCGAGTAACCATAAGGTTTGGTGCGTTTTAATTCCAGCGGAAAGCTGCCATTTGCCGCCATTTGATTTGGCAGCAACACCGTTTTATATCTTTCCTTACAAAAATCAATCATCTTCTGATTGCCCGTCAAAACGGCAAACGAAGCCACCTGCATCGTCCAGCAGGTTCCGTGATTGTTCTTTGCCTCCATCTCATCCTTGCCGTAGGAATGGGTTGTCAGCCAGGAAATGTATTCATCAAACCAGCTTTTGGAAGCCGTTAGCTGCTGTTTATTCACCGAAGGATCGTTTTGCATAACCCGAATCGCCTGGGCAACTTCCATCAAATGAACCGTATCAATAATACCAATACCCCGGCCAGTCACTTTTCCCTTAATTGCCTGTGCATAAAGCAGCGACGGGTTCATCCGGGTTTCAGGATTTACAAACCAGGCATCGATGTGCTCGAAAGCCTTTTTAACATACTTTTTATCTCCCGTAATTTTATAAGCAGATGCCAAAGCACCCACGATCCGGCTAAAACGAATCATTGACAATCGATGTGCCACAAAATTTTCAGGGTTGGTCAGCCCGTCCCGCTGGATGTACGAGCCATTCGGATTGAACGAATCAGGCCACCAGTAATCTCCTTCGGAATAAAAATCATGTTTGGTGCCTGCGCTTCTTGGGCAGCTTTCGGCGGTAACGGTAATCGGTTTTTGCTGCATGGCCCAGCTGGCATCGTCCATGATTTTGCCTTTCAGCGTCTGGCGGATTTCTTTTACCAACGGATTGGTTTGGGAAAAAGCAGAAACGCTTATTAAAAGAAAAACAAAAATGGTTACCACGGATTTCATAAGAGCAAAGTTTAGTTGAGCGGCTGCTCGTATCACAGCTGTTACCTTCATGACTTCAAATCACAACCTCGCCCCTTAATGTTTTTAATTTATAACCTCGCACTGCGCAGCCGCAGACTGTTGGTAACAACCGATACCGAACTTAGCGCCATGGCGGCACCGGCAATCATCGGATCAAGTAAAAACCCGTTGATGGGATAAAGCACACCGGCTGCCAGCGGAATACCGATCAGGTTATAAATAAATGCCCAGAATAAGTTTTGCTTTATTGTGGCAACTGTTTGTCCCGAAAGTTTTAGTGCTTTGGGCAAAACCATCAAATCGGAGGTCATCAGCGTCATCTTGGCAACATCCATCGCAATGTCTGAGCCTTTTCCCATTGCTACGCTTACATCCGCCTGCACCAGCGCCTGTGAATCGTTAATTCCATCACCAACCATCGCCACTACTTTTCCCTCTGCCTGTAATTTTTTTACAAACCACATTTTATCATCGGGCTTTACCTCGGCCTCAAATTCAGTAATACCAACTTCCCGGGCAACGGCTGCGGCAGTCTGCGCATTGTCGCCGGTTAGCATATACACCGTGATACCCTGTTTCTGCAATGCGGCGACAGCCTGTGCAGATGTCGGTTTTAATTTGTCAGCAATGGCAATAAGGGCGATATGTTTGTTACCGCAGGACACGCCAATCACTGTTTGCGCTTTTTCACGAAGTAAAACAGCCTGTTGTGTTAAATCCTGATCTAATAAAACACCCTCCTTTTCCAAAAATGTAAGTGTTCCGATCAAGTACGTTTCGCCATCGACCACTCCTTTCACGCCGCTACCTGTTACCGACTGGAAATCTATCATTTT
This sequence comes from Dyadobacter psychrotolerans, assembly GCF_004349265.1. Classification (GTDB taxonomy): domain Bacteria; phylum Bacteroidota; class Bacteroidia; order Cytophagales; family Spirosomataceae; genus Dyadobacter; species Dyadobacter psychrotolerans. Next base: position 255,265 of record NZ_SMFL01000008.1, on the reverse strand, counting down.
TACAGACTCGCTTTCCCGTAAATATTTTACCACCGCCTGTGCCAGAGGGTGTTCCGACCGGCTTTCCAGTGCACGGATAGCAGACAAATGCTGGTCTTGGTTTTCTACCAAATCACTCCATTTCCATTCCGTAACCTCAGGATGTCCTTCCGTAAGTGTTCCCGTTTTGTCCAAAATTACGGCGTTCACCGCATGTGCTTTTTCCAGACTTTCAGCATCCCTGATTAAAATATTGTTCTGTGCTCCTTTTCCAACACCAACCATGATGGCCGTTGGTGTGGCCAGTCCGAGCGCACAGGGACAGGCAATTACCAAAACCGAGACGGCAGCCAGCAAAGCATGTGTCAGGGAGTTTTCTCCTCCGAAAAATATCCAGGCACAAAATGTCAAAACCGCAATCCCGATTACAACCGGAACAAAAATGCCGGCGATTTTATCGACCAGGCGTTGAACCGGTGCTTTACTTCCCTGTGCCTGCTGAACCGTTTTGATGATTTGAGCCAAAACAGTGTTTCTTCCAACTTTTTCTGCTACGAAATTAAAACTGCCGTTTTGATTTATGGTTCCTGCAAAAACCTGCGTTCCGGCCGTCTTCTCAGCAGGGACGGGTTCGCCTGTCATTAAACTCTCATCCACATATGATTGCCCGCTTACCACTTTTCCATCAACAGGAATTTTCTCTCCCGAACGAATGATTATTTCGTCACCGATATGAACCTCCCTTACGGTTATTTCGGTCTCCGTTCCGTTTACGATAATACGAACGGTTTTGGGCTGTAAACCAATCAGTTTTTTGAGTGCATCAGAAGTATTCGTTTTAGCGCGTTCTTCTAATAATTTACCCAGTAAAATAAAGAAAATAATTACGGCTGACGCCTCGAAGTAGACATGCGGATGAAGGCCTCGTGCATGCCAGAACTGCGGAAAGAATGTATTAAAAACGCTGAATAAAAAGGCAATTCCGGTGCTGAGGGCAACGAGCGTATCCATATTCGCCTTTCCGTGCCGCGCCTGTTTCCAGGCATTGATAAAAAATTCTTTACCAAAAATGACTAAAACAGGCAAAGTAAACGACATCATGATGTAGTTGCCCGCTTTAAATTTATCCATGAAGAACATGCCGATGATTACAACCGGCAGGGAAAGCAAACCAGAAGCAATGGTACTTCTTTTTATCTTTTCGTAATGGTCACGCTGGATTTTTTCCTGTTCGGCGATCGCATCTTCTTCGTCATCTTCGATAATCAGGCCGTAACCGATGCCCTGAAGCACTTTATCAAGATCTGGTAAGGAGGTTGCTTTGGGATTATAATCAATCCATACCGACTGATTGGCATAATTCACACCAGCATCTGCAACACCTGCAGTATGTTTCAGCATCGACTCCACACTTACCGCACAGGCGGCACAAGACATGCCTGTTACCGGGAGTATTGCTTTTTTAATATCTGCTGTCGTTTCCATAACTTATGTATTTGATACAAAAGTACCTACCTAACCAGATATAACTGTTACAGAATTATGTCCCGACCTTACAAGATTAGCATTTATGCCAGCCTGGTTCCATTTTCTACGGGAAAGTCGGGAGATGAAAGAATCACTTCTCCGTCAGGAAGCACATAACCTGTGGTGAGCACCTCAGATTGAAAGTCAGCGATTTGTTTGACTGGAAAATTAGCCACGCAAAGTATCTGTTTGTTGATCAGATCCTCTTTGCTGTATCGTGCAGTGATTTGAGCCGAACTTTGTTTAATCCCAATTTCAGTTCCCAGATCAATCCAAAGTTTGTAGGCTGGTTTTCTGGCTTTTGGAAAATCTTCGACACGAATGATTGTTCCGGCGCGCAGGTCCACATTTTCAAAATCCTGCCAGGTGATGGTATTCATAAAGTTTGGTAATTAATATTGAATTGGCAAAAAACAGATTTTTACGTTATAAATGGCAAAGGTCTTACTTTAACCTTAGATAATAATCCCGAAAGTTAATCTGCACAAATGAAAAAGCTAAGCTTCTTAATAATCATCCTGGCCTGTTTCTCTATTCTTTCATTTCAAAAGAAATCAATTCCATTTTACATCGGAACCGGAGACAAAGGCGAAAATTCATCCATATCACTTTGTGAGCTTGATCTTTCAACCGGAAAAATAACGCTGATTGATACCTTTAATAATTGCAAAGGGCCGGGATATATGAGTATTTCTCCTAACAAAAAAAATCTTTATGCAGCATCCGGGGATAACAAAATCAGCGCTTTTTCTATTGGCAGTGACAACAAACTCACTTACCTGAATAGTCAATCCTCTGAGGGGCAAAATCCCTGTCATGTATCCGTACATCCTTCCGGTAAAATGGCTTTTATTGCTAATTACACCGGCGGAAGTTTTTCTGCATATACTTTGAACGCAAACGGAGAAGTGAACCCGGCGACCTATACCGAACAATACAGCGGAACGGGGCCCAATACAAAACGGCAGGAAAAAGCGCACGCCCATTTTTCAACGGCAAGTCCGGATGGCAAAAATGTTTATTCGGTGGATTTAGGAAGTGACAGGGTAATGAATTATACTGTAGACCTGAAATCCGGAAAACTAACAGCTAATCCTGCCCAGCCTTTTTATACCGCCAAACCAGGTTCCGGCCCAAGGCATCTGGTCATTCATCCCTCCGGCAAAAATCTGTTTTTACTGAATGAACTGGAATCTACGCTGACAGCCTGTTCAATAGATAAAAAAGGAGTGATTACAACCATCGCAACCTATCCTACCCTGCCGGCAGATTTTACCGGCAACAACACCAGCGCTGCCATTCGTCTTCACCCAAACGGAAAGTTTGTTTACGTTTCCAATCGCGGCCATAACTCAGTAAGTGCATTTAAAATTAACCCAAACGGTACATTGGAAAAAGTAGATGAAATCACAAAATCCATTGTCGTTCCCCGGGATTTCAACATCGATCCAACCGGGAAGTATATGATCGTGGCCAACCAGGATGCCAATAATCTGGTGGTTTACACGGTCGACCCGCAAACCGGCAAACTGACTTTTAAACAGGAAAGCATCTCCGTAAAGGCGCCGATTTGCGTAACTTTTTTATAAACAAAAACCTCCGGCTTAAATTGTTTCAAGCGGAGGTTTTTGAGTCTTGTTAACTTTGAAATAAAAACTAAATCTTCTTAGCCATCTTATTCTGATAGTAATTAAGAAAATCTTCAAGCTGCTCAACAGGCATTTTCCTGGCGATTATTTTTTTATTTTTATCAAGGATATAAATAGTTGGCGTCGTAACGACATCAAACTTTCTGTTAAAATCGATTTGTTTGAGCGCATCGAAGCCATTCACCAGTTCTTCAAGATGATAGGTGGTAATAAACGACTTCCACTCTTTCATGTCGTGTTCTGTTGAGATAGCCATCACCTTAATTCCGTTCGCTTTGTTTTTATCATAAAAAGCTTTCAGCTTGGGCGATGCTTCTTTACAGTGACCACAGGTAGGCGCATAAAAAAACAGCACCGTGTAATTGGCAGCTAAAGCCTGCGGACTGACTTTTTTTCCTTCCGGATCGGTTAAAGTCAGGGCAGGAAATGTTTTATTTACCAGCAGATCTTTCATCGTATCCACCTTCTCGGCTATACGTTTTTTAATGTCATCGGCAACACCCATTTCACCAGTCAGGTAATACTTCTGCGCCATATGTACCCACACGGCCTCAGTTCCAACAGTTTTAGGATTTTCGTATTGGTTGGTAATGTAATAAACGACAAACGACTTGATGTCCTTGTTTGCAGAAGCTTTTGCCACCACTTTATTTGCATCTTTAATGATTGAATCCGGAACCTGAACGACCAGATTTTTAAAATACCTGTCAAGCCTTGGTTCCAGGAAAGGTGTGTTCATGATCCTGATGTCAGAGAAATCGTAGTCATCCCAATAATGTGACTTATAATAATTAAAAACCCAAATAGAATCCGATTTACCGTTAGCAAGTTTCGGCGCAGCAGGAATTTCAGGATCAGAAGACATTTTCAGCAGTTTTACTGTAAATGTTTCTGTGTTGTCAGTCAGAAATTTTTGACGAAATGCTTTAAATTCTTCCTGAGAAGCTATCAATTGTTTCTGAAAATCCGGACCATTTTGCTTTCTCAGTACTTCAATGTGTTTAGCTTTACTATTTAACTCATTCTGATAAGTATAAAAAAGCTCGTTCTCTTTTGAGTTTTTCACCTTCATATGGCCTATCACATCCAGAGTATCCGTAGTGAATGAGAAGTTATTTTCCTTGCCGGAATAAACCAGTTCTACCCAACTCCGGTTGCCAGGAAAAAGGATGACATACAAGCCACCCGGAAGGTTCGTCGTCCCTTTAAATACCAGATTACCATCTGCATCAGCCTTTGCTGTGTCCTTGGGAACAAATTGCGTGTTGCTGCGGCTATAATGCCCCAGAATAAGTGAGGAGTCTCTGATCCCTTTTATATGCGCTTCGATCTGGTAGCCCTGGCCAAGCCCTGTTGTAATAAATGTGAATGCCGTGAATAGTGATAAAACTGATAACCGGATAAAATATTTCATCAGAAAAAATCCTGTTTGCTTGTGACTGTTAATTAATTATTTCAACCTTTATCTTTCAGACAAAATTAACTTCAAAACGACAACTTCTGTCAGGTTCTTATCCAAATGTTTTATTTTCTGTCCAAAGCGCTTGATTTTCTGGTAATGCCGTTTAGCATTTTCTTTATTCTATGCGCTTGGGGACTGCTTTCAAACAACAGCAGGCGAAGGAAAGTTTTATTGACTATTTCGTTTTGCTGCTTGGTTCTGACTTCCAACAGTTATCTGGTGAATAAGATGTTCAACTGGTGGGAATTCGAATACGTTAATATTGATAATGTGGAAAAAGAATATGACATCGGAATTGTTCTTTCAGGCGGATTGATAGGTGTTAGCCCGTTGACCTCAGATCATCCTTCCATCGGCTCCCACAGCGACCGGTTCGTTCAGGCTTACCTGCTTTACAAAGCCGGAAAAATTAAAAAAATCCTTCTATCAGGTTTTAGTCCTGAATTTCTGACCGTTCATAATAAAGGAGAAATCGGTCAGGCTGCGAATCTGCTGATAAAGTGGGGAGTAAAACCGGAAGATATTATTTTGGAAACAAAAGCAAAAAATACACGTGAAAATGCGATTTATACTTCCCGAATTCTGCAATCGAAATTGCCTTCAAGCCGTTGTCTGTTAATTACTTCCTCATTCCACATGAAAAGGGCAATTGCATGTTTTGCCAAAGCTGGTATAAAAGCAGAGCCGTTCCCGGCAGACTTTTACGGAGGGGGAAGGATACTAAATTTTGATAACCTCATTGTTCCAAAACCCGATGCACTGGCCAATTTTGATCTGTTGTGGCACGAATGGATTGGGTACCTGATATACAAACTGATGGGCTATTGTTGACAAATAGTCATAGGATATAATCACCTGATCATGGAGTACCATTTTCAATGACTATCCCTGACTATTTTATAAATTCATTTCCGATCAGAAATGAATGAAATCCTGTATAAACATTAAACGCTCAGAATTTTAACCATTCTCAGCAAGTCTTCATTAATAGGTTTTGGCAGACGGATCGTGTCTTCAAACGGGGTGTAAACAAGATCATTATTGATGATCCCTGCCATCACATTTTTCTGTCCGGCCATTAAGCCTTCCAATGCGCCAAGTCCCAAACGGCTTGCCAGTATACGATCATAGGCTGACGGTGGTCCTCCGCGTTGTGTATGCCCCAGTGTGGTTACCCGGATATCCGCATCTTCACTCACCTGGCGTTTAATTTTCTCAGCAACTTCGGCTGCACTTCCTTCTTCATCACCTTCGGCAACGATAATGATAGATGAAGATTTTGAACGGCTCCATCCCTGTTTCAACGTTTCAACAACCTCAGAAATTGGCGTGAGAACTTCCGGCACCATCACAAGTTCTGCACCACCGGCGATTCCGGATTGCACAGCAATGTAACCTGAGTCACGCCCCATTACTTCGATAAAAAAGATCCTGTCGTGTGAACTCGCCGTATCCCGAATCCGGTCGATTGCATCCAAAGCAGTATTTACGGCCGTATCAAAACCAATGGTATAGTCGGTACCGTACAAATCATTGTCAATCGTTCCGGGTGCTCCAACGGTTGGAATGCCATATTCATTTCCAAAAATCATGGCGCCGGTGAAGGTTCCGTTTCCGCCAATCGCAACCAATCCCTCAATGCCCAGTTCCGTCAGATTTTCGTACGCTTTTTTCCTTCCCTCGGGAGTCATAAACTCTTTACTCCGTGCAGATTTTAAAATAGTACCTCCTCTTTGAACAATATTACTTACCGAATGCGACTCCATTTTGTAGACGTCACCGGCAATCATTCCGTTATATCCTCTTCTAATTCCGTATACTTCGATTCCATGATAAACAGCCCCTCTGACAACGGCTCTGATACACGCGTTCATGCCGGGTGCATCTCCTCCTGAGGTAAAAACTCCAATTCTCTTCATTTATTTCTGGGGTTACTTCTATTCGATCTCTTAACAGTTCATTTTAACCTTAAAGGCACAATTTCCGCAAATTTATCTGGTATTTTTCTAAAATATACGACCTATTTCTCAATTCTATTAAAAAAATACCAAAAGAAGATTCAATTTTAACATCCCAAACATATATCAATACTTCTATATTTGCGCTGATTAATAAAAATTTAACACGAATGACAAAACGCATATCAGGTATTCCTGATTGAAAAGTCATATTTGTAAAAAATTTCGGTCCCAAAAGCCGAAATCCTAAAAAGACTGGTAGCTTAATATTATCAAAATGAAAAATTTGTTTTCCTGGCAGCGTATCTGGCCTCATTTAATTGCAATCGTTGGTTTCATGATTCTGGCAATCATTTACGTTTCTCCGGTTTTGCAGGGTAAAAAACTGAACATGACTGACGACCAGCAGGCCAAAGCTGCCGCAAAGGAAATTGTAACCTATCATGAAAAAACCGGTGAGTGGTCGCAATGGACCAACGGCATGTTTGCCGGAATGCCCGCTTATCTGATCGCAGGCGATTATCCAACCAGCTTACCCACCAAACTCGGCCAGGCTATTAATAAAATTCTTCCTGCTCCGGCCAACTACCTGCTGACGGGAATGGTAAGTGCCTATATTTTATTTCTTGTTTTGGGTACAGGCGGCTGGGTCGCGGCTTTGGGAGCCATTGCTTTTGCCTTTTCGTCTTTTAATATAGTCAACCTCGAAGCCGGCCACGTTTCGCAAATTATTGCGGTTATGTATGCACCAGGCGTTTTGGCTGGTGTTTTTCTGGCATTCAGGAAAAACTGGCTTGCCGGATCGGCCCTCACAGCCTTGTTTCTATCTCTCGAACTTTATGCCAATCACGTCCAGATTACCTACTATCTGGGAGTAGGCATTATTGTTCTTGTTATCGTTGAAAGTCTTGCTTTTATCAAAAAAGGAGAAATAAAACAGCTGACAATGATCCTGGCAGGATTGGCTTTTGCGGGCGCAGTTGCGGTAGGAGCGCATACTACGAGACTTTGGAATGCCTATGATTATACCAAAGAAACGATTCGCGGAAAGTCGGAATTAAGCGCAGTAAGCACGGCGGGTACAGCCCCAAAACAGGATGGGCTGGATAAAGAATATGCGTTTCAATACAGCTACGGTATAGGAGAAATCCTTACACTGGTAATCCCGAATGCCTATGGTGGTGCCACATACGGACCGTTGACTAACTCTTCCGACACCTATAAAACTTTGACCAACCGCGGCGTAGATGCTGCAACGGCGCAAAATGTGATTCAGCAATTGCCGCTTTACTGGGGAGAGCAGCCGATCATGGGCGGACCATATTACATGGGTGCAATGATATTTTTCTTCTTTGTTTTAGGACTGTTTATTATCAGAAGTCCGTTAAAATCCTGGGCTGCGGGTGTTACATTGCTTTATCTGATCTGGGCAATGGGGAAAACTTTGGCAGGAATTAACTATCTGTTTTTTGACTATTTCCCGATGTTCAACAAATTCCGGGCAGTAACGATGGTAATTGTATTGGCGGAATTACTGATTGTTATTCTTGCGATTCTTACACTTACCAGGATCGTCCAAAAGAAAATATCCTGGAAAGAACTGGAACGCCCGTTTCTGATTTCACTGGGTGTTACAGGCGGATTAATGCTGATTCTGGCTATTATGCCATCCGTATTTTTTAGTTTCCAATCTGCCAGCGACGCTCAACATGTTGAACAGTTTGCACAAATGACCCAGGACAAAGGTTTTGCTCAGGAAATAGTTAATTCGATTGTAAAAGACCGCGCCGGACTGATGAAAGGAGATGCGATGAGAGGTCTTATTTTTATCCTGATCACAGCAGGCTTGGTCTGGCTTTGGATGAAGGAAAAGATCAGACCGGTCATTTTATACAGCACTTTGATATTGCTGATGATTTTTGACATGTTTGGAATAGACAAAAGATATCTGAATAATGAAGATTTTGTGAGCAGCTTTGCAGCGCAGTCAACCACTACACCAAGTGCGGCGGATGAGCAAATATTGAGAGATACCGATCCTGATTATAAGGTTTATGATGTTTCTTCGCGGCAAGGACCCTTTAATAGTGCCGACGCATCTTATTTTCATAAGTCGCTGGGAGGTTACCACGGAGCAAAACTTCGCCGCTACCAGGAACTCTTTGAACGCCAGATCAACAAACAATCTCCAAACATCAATGTTTTGAATATGCTTAATACCAAGTATATCATCACAGCCGATCAGCAGGGAAACAAGTCTGTACAAATAAATCCGGAGGCTTTCGGTCACGCCTGGTTTGTAAAAAGCTTCAAAATTGTACCGAATGCCGATGCCGAAATGGCCGCTTTGGACTCGCTTAAACCAAAACAGGAAGCGGTTATTGATCAGAAATTTGCAGACAAACTCAAAGGTCTGACCCTGCAGGCTGACTCTACGGATAAAATCAGCCTGATCACTTACAAACCCAATGAGCTTGTTTATGAAAGCAATTCAAAAGGTGAAGGCCTGGCAGTTTTTTCTGAAATTTATTACAACGTCCGTAACGAATGGAAGGTAACCATCGATGGCAAACCGGCTGATCTGATTCGTGCCAATTATATTTTACGCGCTTTGCGTATCCCTGCCGGAAAACACAACATTACCTTCAGATTTGAACCCGTTTCTGTCGCAGCCGGCCACAAAGTGGACCTGATTAGTTCTGTCCTTCTGGTAGCCCTGATTGCAGGTGCATGTTTTGTGGAAATCAGAAATAAAAAGGATAAGCCGGTTTAAAACATATTTGACAGGAAAGTTAAATAGCAGATGCTTATGGTGTCTGCTGTTTTTGGTTTTAGGTATTATCTCAAGCCAGACACCAAATTTTATATCTTTATCTTTGTTACAAAGCAAGCCAGTACGAATAGCAGCCATTTAGCACAACCCACTCAACATGCAGAATGCCAATCTGACGATGAAGAAAATTGCAAAGGAACTTGGGGTTTCTGTTTCAACGGTTTCCCGCGCACTGCAAAATCATCCCAGAATTGGCTCGCTTACCCGTGAAAAGGTTCAGAAACTGGCAAAAGAACTTCATTATCAACCCAATAGCCGGGCAATCAATTTCAAGAATAACAAGTCTTTCAACGTAGGTGTGGTACTTCCCTATCTGACGGAACAGTATTTCTCCATTGCACTTACCGGTATTGAACAAACGCTGATGTCAAAGGGATACAGCATGGTGGTTATGCAGTCCATGAACGATTATGAACGTGAATCTGCCGCCATCGAATCATTGATTAAACATGGTGTGGATGGCATTCTTGTTTCAATGGCTTCTGAAACTTACAACAAAACGCATTTCAATAACGCCACACACAAAGTCCCCATAGTCTTTTTTGACCGGGTGCTGAAACATCCCCGTTACAGCGCAGTTTATGGCAATATTACCAAGGCGGCCTTTGATGCAATGGAATACCTGATCGGTAAAGGATTTACTGAAATTGCTCTCATGAACGGCCCCAATTCACTTCAATCGACCGAGGAAAGATTAAAAGGTTATATTGATGGTTTAAAAAAATACAATATCCCGGTCAGCGCTTCTTACATCAAAAACCTGAATCTGACCAAAGAGGATACCATTTTAAAAATAAATGAACTGCTTGACCTGGAAAATCCTCCCAAAGTTGTTCTTGCCTTCCACGATTATATCGCACTGGATGCCATGCAGATTTGTAAGGAAAGAGGTTTGCAAATAAATCGGGATATCAGTTTTGTAACTTTCTCCAACCTTTCATTTTGCTCTTATCTTGACAATCCCCCTATTGCAACGGTGGAGCAATTCCCTGCTGAACTGGGTGCCCAGGCTGCCGGTCTGCTTCTCGAAGCGATGGAAACACCAGACACGTACCAGCCGAGAGAAATTGTGGTCGAACCCAAACTGATCATTAGATAATAGTATTCTAATCCTTTTCATCTACACTGCCAATTTTTATTCGGCCAATCGCAAAATTTTAGTGTATAATATTTCATGAGAATGATCGCCATGGCCGGTTAATTCTGCACTTTTTAGGTTTCAAGTACTTTATTTGCAAATTTGCGCAAACGATTGGCCTGCTTGTGCAAACGATTGCGCAAAGCGGAATAGCCGTTTTTATTCATAGTGCGTATTCATTTCCTGGCAACAGGAGTTTAAATTTGTTCATGAGCTCTGATAAATCAATTATTAGTAACCCGGTTTATACTGTAAGTAAAATGCCCTCCGCCCTGACCACTTCTGCTTCCGGCAGAATATGTCTGTTTGGAGAACATCAGGATTACCTGGGTTTACCCGTAATTGCTGCGGCTATTTCGCGGCGAATTTCAATAACCGGCGGATACCGCTCTGATAATCAGGTAATCATTCATTTGCCCGACATCGATCAGCTGGAATCGTTCGAATTACTTCCGGTTATTCCATACACAAGTCCCCGTGACTATTTCAAAAGTGCAATAAATATTCTTGTACGCGACGGACACCGCTTTTCAAGAGGAATTGAAGTAACTGTTCATGGAAACATACCGATAAACTCGGGAACATCGAGTTCCTCGGCTTTGCTGGTCGCCTGGATCAACTGGCTGATCAGCATGTCGGATCAACCAGTAATAAAAACAAGGGCAGAAATAGGAGAAATTGCTTATCGTGCGGAAGTACTGGAATTTGGCGAACCGGGCGGAATGATGGACCATTACTCCACGTCGGTAGGAGAAGTTATCTATCTGGAATCGCAGCCAGAGATCAAACTTGAAGTTTTTCAACCTAACCTGGGAACATTCGTTTTGGGTGATTCAAAACAGGCAAAAGATACACTGGGTGTGCTGAAACATGTAAAGTTCGGAATGCTGGATGCGATTGATAAAATAAAGAAGAAGGATCCGTCATTTTCGCTGCACACATTTCCGGCGGAACTGGCCCCTGATTTTCAAAACCTGCTGACACACGACGAGTATACGCTTCTGAAAGGAAATTTATCCGACAGGGAAGTTTTGAAAGAAGCACTGGCCATGTTCAGAAGCAATAAAATTAATCATCACCGGTTTGGGGAACTGCTTACAATCCATCAGGAAAGTCTGCGGGATGCAAAAAAGGTATCAACCAAAAAAATAAACGGAATGATCGATTCTGCTTTGAATGCAGGTGCATACGGAGCGAAGATCAACGGATCAGGCGGAGGCGGATGTATGTTTGCATACGCACCGGAAAACCCGGAAGCAGTTGCTCAGGCCATTGAAAAAGCAGGAGGAGCAGCATATCTGATCAAAGTCGATGAAGGCACTACGCAGCGGATGCTTCATCGATAATTTTTATCTGAATACCCGATTATTCCTAACCCATAATTATTCCGGATCATCACCCTTAAAGTGCTGATCAACCTTTAACCATCAGGCCGGCTAACCACCGGCCACTTTTTCTTAACTTTTATTCCTAACATCGATGAAATCAGGTCAAGAACGTAGAAGTTTTCTTAAAAAAGGTCTGCTTGGAGGTTTGGGCCTTTATGGCATTTCCAATGAGGAACAAAACAATCCGGATGGTTATGATATCCCGGATTTTCAGTCCCCACCCGCTGTTGGAAAGTCTGTTGTGGGCCTGAAAGTAGCTCCCATCAAACAGGTTAGGGTTGCTCTCATTGGTATAGGAGCGAGAGGAAGCGGCCACGTAATGCAATTTGCTTCGTTGTTTCCTGACAAAGCAAAAGTGGTAGCCGTTTGTGACATTCTGCCTGAACGTGCTGCAAAATCTGTTGATCAGTTAAAAGCAAAAGGTCAGGACGCAGTCGCTTATTCCGGCAAACCGGAGGCATGGAAAGACATGCTTAAAAGAGATGATATAGACCTTGTGGTTATTGCGACACCATGGAGAGACCATACTCCGATGGCGGTTTATGCCATGCAGCAGGGAAAACACGTCGTGATTGAAGTTCCTGCAGCCCTGACACTTGACGAGTGCTGGCAGCTTGTAAACACCGCCGAAGCAACACAGCGTAACTGCATGATGATGGAAAACGTTTGTTATGGTGATGAGGAGCTTTGGGTACTGAATATGGTACAGAAAGAAGTTTTCGGAACACTAACCTATGCAGAAGCAGCTTACATTCACAATCTTACCGATTTGATGTTAAGCCAGAAAGGTTATTATGAATTCTGGCGGTTGAAGGAAAACATCGCGCATGATGGTAACCTCTACCCGATGCACGGACTCGGACCAGTTGCCCAATATCTTGAAATCCTTCGCGGTGACCGATTTGAGCATATCGTTTCGATGAGCAGCCTGGAAGCATCTTTGTCTGAGAGTATGAAAAAACTGCCTGCTGATCATCCCTATGCCGGTTTCAAAGGTAAAATTCGTCACGGAGACATGAATACCTCATTGATCAAAACCAACAAAGGGCGGATGATCACCCTGAAACATGATGTCGTTACGCCAAGACCTTATGACAGGATTAATGCTCTGGCAGGCACACATGCTTATCATGAAGGTTATCCAAGCCGGTTATCGATTCTGGACAAAGGCCATTCATTTTTAAAAGAAGCGGATTATAACGAATATAAAAGCAAATACAAACATCCGATCTGGGACAAGCTGAAAAAGGAAATAGAAGTGAACGGAGGCCATGGCGGAATGGATTTCGTTTTGATCTACCGTATCATTGATGCGCTTAATAACGGCCGGCCGATGGACATGGACGTGTACGATGCTGCTACCTGGAGTTCTGTTATCCCATTGTCGGAAGTTTCCGTAAACAAAGGAAATTCAGCCGTAAAATTCCCCGATTTTACCCGTGGCAAGTGGAGTGAGAAGAGAGAACTGGGCATCATGACCAGCCTTTAATCTTTTTTATTAAAGATGTTAAACCCTGTAAACAAAGTCGAATTTGTATACAGGGTTTTTAGTTTTTTTTATTTTATTAAAAAAATACCACTCAGTAAAAAACGCATTGCCTTTACAGCCCTGATCATGTATATTCGCAGACATATCTCATATATGTCACATGAAAAAAGTACTACTCCTGGTTACGGCGTTCTTTTCCTGTTTTTGCGCAAAATCACAATCTTCCGAAGTTTACTTTACATCTTCTCCCACTTTAAGCCCTGACGCTAAATCTGTGGTTTTCAGCTATGAATCTGACCTGTGGAAAGCAGACGTAAACACAGGAGCAGCCACACGTATCACAGCCATGCAAGGCGATGAAACCAACGCCCGGTTTTCTCCCGACGGAAAATGGATCGCCTTCAGCAGTAACGAGAATGGAAACAGTGACGTGTATGTAGTTCCGGCAGAAGGCGGAACAATCCGTCAGCTAACCTATCACAGCACTTACGACAATGTTGAAACCTGGTCGTGGGATTCAAAAACGATTTACTTTGAGTCTGGTTCGCAAAACGGTGGAACTACCTATAAAATACCTTTAAGTGGCGGAACACCTGAAAGACTGTTTCAGCATTTCTTCAATTGCATACACAACGTAGCTTTGTCAATTGATAATGAAGTTTTTTTTAATGATACCTGGGAAAGCGACAGCCAGGCAATGCGTAAAGGTTATAAGGGAGACTTCAACCCGGATATTCAATCTTACAATCTTAAAACAAAACAGTACAAACGTTATACAGATTATCGCGGCAAGGACATGTGGCCTACCACGGACAGCAAGGGAAATGTTTATTTTGTATCTGATGAAGAAAATGGCAATTACAATCTCTACACATTTCTGAACCGACAAAAAACCGCGCTGACCCATTTTACTGAGTCAATTAAACGTCCGAAAGTAAGTACCGACGGAAGTAAGGTTGTATTTGAAAAAGATTATCAGCTATGGCTTTATGATGTAGTTTCAAAGCAATCCCAGCCATTGAAAATGAGTCTGATGCGGAACATGACACTTCCTAAGTTGCAGGACTTTGATGTAAAAAATGAGATTTCTGCATTTGATATTTCTCCGGATAACAAAAAACTGGCATTCACATCGAGAGGACAGCTTTTTGTATCTGACACGAAAGGAAAATTCGCAAAACAGTTACCGACAAGAATTGACGGCCGGGCAATGGAGGTAAAATGGCTTGGTGACAGCACTACGCTGCTTTTTAGCCAGACCGTTGGCGGTTACCAAAACTGGTTTACGATCAGCGCGGATGGTAAAGGGAAGGAAAAACAAGTTACCAAAGACACGCAAAGCAATCGTAATCTGACACTCAGCAAGGATAAAAAGATGGGTGTGTATCTGAGCGGACGTAATGAAGTTCGCACGATTGACCTTAAAACAATGGAAAGTAAAACCATTTTAAAAGAAGAATTGTGGGGATTCTATAATGATATTCCACTTTTTTCTCCGAATGGCGAATACATTCTCTTCACTGCCTACCGCGACTTTGAAACTGACGTTTTCCTGCATCATATCAAGAAAAACGAAACGGTTAATCTTTCGAAAACAGGCGTTTCGGAGAACAATCCCGTTTGGTCTCCCGATAGCAAATATCTTTACTTCACATCCGACCGGATGAATCCTTCCTATCCTTTTGGACCAAAAAGCCCAAAGATTTACCGGCTGGAATTGACAAAGCTTGACGAACCGTACCGGACAGACAAGTTCGATGAACTCTTCAAAAAAGAAGACAAAAAGGATGAAAAAGAGGACGTAAAAGACAAGGATAAAAAAGGTAAAAAAGATAAAAAAGATAAAAAAACTGCCGACAAAAAGAAAAAGGACAAACCGCTTGTTCCCATCAAAATTGACATGGTGGATATTATGGATCGGCTGGAACTGGTCAGTCCTTCCTTTGGGAGCCAGGGAACTCCTTATGTGATTCAGAAGGATGACAAAACTTTTGTCTTTTATACCTCAGATCATGGTGAAGGAAAAACGAGCATCTGGAAAACAACCTACGAACCTTTTGAACCTACAAAAACAGAAAAAGTAGACGACGCGAACGGATATGAAGTGGCTTCCGCCGGAGATAAATATTACATTCTGGCAGATGGTAAACTAAAAACGCTGGATTTCGACAAAGGAAAAACGGAGGCCATCGATATCAGTTTTACATTCCGTAAAAACCTTTCGGATGAGTTCCACCAGATGTTTTATGAAGCATGGGCAGGAATTGAGGAAAATTTTTACAACGAAACCTTTCACAAAGCCGATTGGAAAGCATTGCGGGATAAATATGCCGGCTTCCTTCCAAACCTTACCAGCAGAAATGATTTCCGGATTCTTTTCAACGATCTTCTTGGCGAACTAAATGCTTCCCATCTTGGCCTCTATTCAAGTGGAAAAGAAGAATCGGTTTACTACAAAAGCCGCACGATGGAAACAGGTTTGCTTTTCGAACCGGGAAAACCTTATGTGGTGCAGCGTGTGATTAAAAGAAGTTCAATTGATAAAGAGGATAAGAAAATTCTTGCAGGAGACTTATTAACGCACGTAAATGGCATTGCAGTAGACACTTCCAAAAACCGGGATTGGTATTTTACACAACCTTCGTCTGACAGAGAAATTGAACTCAAACTAAAACGTAAAGGAGCCGATAGTTCCTACACAGTGAAAATACATCCGCAAGGTTCGCTATATGGAAACCTGTATGATGAATGGATAGACTGGAATCAAAATTATGTCGACAAAAAAGGGAAAAATCGTATTGCTTATGTTCACATGAAAAATATGGGTCTGTCGGAGTATGAGAAATTTGTAGTCGATATGACGCGCGACTGGTATAAAAAAGACGCTCTCATTTTTGATCTAAGATACAATACCGGCGGTAATGTGCACGATTTGGTGCTGGACTTTCTTGCCAGAAAACCTTATATGAAATGGAAATACCGGGAAGGCGTGGCAACGACACAGCCCAACTTTGGCGTCGCTGCAAAACCAATCATCCTGCTCATTAATGAACAGTCACTTTCCGATGCGGAGGTAACTGCTGCCGGATTTAAAGAGTTAAAACTGGGTAAAATCATTGGCACTGAAACCTACCGCTGGATCATATTTACGTCAGGGAAAGGCCTGGTTGACGGATCGTTCTACCGCCTGCCGTCGTGGGGTTGTTATACGCTGGATGGCAAAAATCTGGAACAGGAAGGTGTTTCTCCCGATATTTACATCAAACAGACTTTTACTGAAAGACTGAATGATCAGGATCCGCAGCTGGATCGGGCGATTGAAGAGATTATGAAAGATTTGAAATAGGAATTAGAAAATTACCATACGCAATGCTCAGTAAGAAGGGCATTGCGTATTTATTTATACGAATCAAAAACCGGCATCGACAACAAGCCCGTCCAGCACCTCTTCCCCGCTTAACTTAATCAATTTCCCTTCTTTTATTTCAACAGAACCATCTGCCCGGTAGATATGAACCTGTTTGCCGGCACGATCAATGAGCCAGCCTAACCTGCATCCGTTGGACCGGTATTCCTCCATTTTATTCTTTAGTTCGGAGATGCTGTCGCTTGAAGACATTACTTCAACAACAAGATCAGGGCAAATGTGAGCAAATTTATTTTGGTCAGTTTTGGAAAGGGCTTCCCATTTATCCCTGGCAATCCAGGAAACATCCGGAGAACGTACTGCGCCATTTGGTAAAGTAAAGCCGGCCGAAGAATCAAAGACATAACCTGCACCGTTACTACGATTCCAATGCCAAATCTGGCCATTTATATCTGAATTATAAAAACCTGTGTCAGATCCGGTTGGTGCCATAACAATAATATTACCGTCTTTATCCCGCTCTAAGAAGAGCTGCGAATTTGCCTGACAGAGATCAAAAAACATATCATCTGTAAACTTCGCAAAAGAACGTATTTTCAATGGGAGGTCCATAACATCATCGTTTTATCAACAATAAATTTAAGAAGAATAGCTGAATTACTGCTTACTTCTTCTCAATTCCTGCCAGGATTCTTCCGATATCATTGGCGCGGTTCATAAATGAAAGGCTTGTATCAAGATCCTTATTATCAATGGCATCCTTGAATTTTTTCAGTAATTCAATGTAGTCACCAAGCGCCTTTGACACATTGGTTTTATTTTGGTCAAAAATCGGTGCCCACATTTGCGGTGAACTTTTGGCAAGACGTACGGTTGACGAAAAACCTGTACTCGCCATATCAAAAATCGCTCTTTCGTCTCTTTCTTTGTCCAAAACAGTTAATCCCAACGCAAAAGAACTGATATGACTCAAATGTGAAACATAGGCCAGATGAAGGTCATGTTCAACGGGTGTCATGTAGTGAATTTTCATTCCTACATCACGAAGAAAGGCTTCAACCAAACCAAGAGAATCCGGATGACTGTTTTCCTTATCACAAATAATTACATTTTTATTATCAAGAAGCTCTTTAAAGGCCGCACCGGGACCTGAGTTTTCAGTACCCGCCATTGGATGAACTGCGACAAACTGTCTACGTTTTGGATGACTCTCCACAAGACCACAGATCAATTCTTTGGTCGAGCCTAAATCCATGATCGTCCTGCCATCAGGAAGATTTTCCAGCATGTAAGGCAGCAGCATATTAATCACGTCAACCGGGGTTGCCAGTACATTTAACTCAGAGATTAAAAGTGCTTCTTCAAGTGTTGTAATCTCATCGACAATACCTTTCGCCAGTGCGATTTTCTGGTTTACGACTGAATTATCAACACCAATAAATCTTATATGCGGATACTTTTCACGAAGCCCCAAAGCAAAGGACCCGCCAAGTAAACCCACACCGATGATACTAATGACCATTATTTTTTATTTAGCTATAAGCTTTTAGCGATCAGCTATCAGCTTATTTTTTGTTTCTCCTTTCACCCTTGCCCTTAAACCTTTGCCCTGATCCTCTCCACAGCCTCCCAAATTCTTTCCTTAGGCATACAAAGTGACAACCTGATGTAACGCTGACCTTTGGGCCCAAAGATAAAACCAGGTGCAATAAACACGTGTTTTTCTATCAGAAGGTTATTTACCAGTTTCTCTGCCGACTCTACCGAATCGGGAAGCTTGCCCCAAAGGAACATACCTTCCTGAGCGTGATCCCAGGTACAACCAATGGTATTCAAAAATGCCTCCGAGGCTTCCAGACGGCCCTGATAAACAGCATTTCTTTCCCTGTGCCAGTCATTACTATTCTGTAGTGCCGCCGCCGCAGCCTCCTGCAATGCCCAGAACATACCGGAATCGACATTACTTTTTATAGTCAGGACTGCATCAATATAAGGTTTTGCACCGGCAAGCCAGCCCATTCGCCATCCTGCCATATTGTGAGACTTACTCATCGAATTCAGCTCAATTGCTACATCTTTTGCTCCTTCAACTAAAAGCAAACTGATCGGAGCTTTTTTATTCAGCACCAGACTGTAAGGATTATCATGACACAGCAGAATTTTATGCTCTTTTGCAAAAGCAACAGCTTGTTCAAAAAGTTCGATGGTTGCCGGGGCACCGGTCGGCATATGCGGATAGTTAAGCCACATGATTTTAGTACGCGGTGTCACCAGTTTTTTCATGGCCTCCCAGTCGGGCTGCCAGCCGTGATCCTCCCTAAGCGGATATTCCTTAACCTCAGCACCTACCATTTTACTCACGGCCCGATAAGCCGGGTATCCCAGTTCGGGCACTAAAACCTCGTCTCCCGGATCCAGGAAAGTAAGCGAAATATGCGTTATACCTTCCTTCGAACCAATAAGCGGCAAAATTTCCGAAGCCGGGTTTAATGTTACACCATAGGTTCTTTGATAGAAATCTGCAATAGCGTTCCGAAAAGTGATTGTCCCTACATAAGGCTGATAACCATGCGCCTGCGGCTTGTGGGCAGCATTAGATAAAGCATTAATAGTTTGTTCAGAGGGCATCATATCCGGATTTCCAATTCCCAGATTTATTACGTCATGCCCTTCCGCAATCAGTTTTCGTACCTCAGCCAGCTTTACAGAAAAATAATATTCCGCTGTTTGCCGGGTCCGATGCGCAGTTTCTATAATCATTATTTCAATCAAAAATTTATAATTCGCCGACTCATCTCCTCTGCAAGAGGAAAGTTGCCAAACGGGGCGCAATTTACGACTTTTACTACAACGGACATAAGCTTAACCCAATGACATTGAAGAATGAAGAGAGCGCTTTAATTTCTTGCCTGAAACAAATAGCACGTATTACCTATAAACTGTTAAATTAGCAGCATGAACTTTCAACGTATTATTCTTCTTTTTTCTTTTTTTGCAGCCGGATGTTCCAAACCATCTGAAAAAATCATCGTTGCCACCGCTGCCAATGTCCAGTATGTGATGCAGGACATTAAAAAAGAATTTGAAAAAGAATCAGGTAAAAAAATTGAAATTGTAGTCAGCTCCTCAGGAAAACTGACAACCCAGATTCGTGAAGGTGCTCCTTTTGACGTATTCGTTTCCGCAGACACGAAATATCCCCAGGAAATTTATTCAAAAGGCGGCTCGGATGAAAAACCGAAAATTTACGCATTAGGGAAACTTGTTTTATGGTCGAAAGATATTGATGCTCCGGAGTTAACACTCGAAATTTTAAATACCGAAAAAGTTAAAAAAATCGCCATTCCAAATCCGGATCTGGCTCCTTATGGTGTAGCTGCATTGCAGGCTCTCGAAAAACAACCATATGCAACAGCATTAAGAAACAAGCTGGTTTACGGTGAAAGCATTTCCCAAACGGCTCAATATATATCATCGGGATCTGTGGAAGCAGGTTTTAATGCCTTGTCCATTGTACTTTCACCTGAAATGAAAGACAAAGGCCACTGGATTCTGATCGATTCAACTTCATACAAACCAATTGAACAAGCCGCTATTTTGCTTCGTCACAGCGAGGATTCTCCAAAGAAAGAAACAAGCAAACAGTTTTACGACTTTTTATATTCACAAAAAGCCAGGGAAATTTTTAAGAAATACGGTTATAAATAGTTGTTATTAAACTCAATTAGGCCTGTAAACTAAACACTTTAATTCAATACTTAATTTGGACTGGCAGCCCCTCTTCCTGACTTTCAAGCTCGCTACGATCACTTCGCTTATTTTGCTGGTGATTGCGTTGCCAGTGGCATACTGGCTTGCTTTTGGAAAATTCAAAGGACGTGGAATTGTTGAAGCCGTTATCGGAATGCCCCTGGTTTTACCTCCGTCTGTCATTGGTTTTTATCTTTTGCTGGCATTCAGTCCTTCTTACTGGGTTGGAGCATGGATTGAAAATCTGATCGGCGTTCGGCTGGTTTTTTCATTTCCCGGCCTGGTAATCGCTTCGGTGATATACAGCCTGCCTTTTATGGTTTATCCTTTAAGAGCAGGGTTGCAATCTCTGCCGGTTTCTTTGCAGGATGCAGCTTATACTCTGGGAAAAGGCCGTTTTGAAACATTCTATAAAATATTGCTACCCAATTGTAAGCCAGCCATTTTAACTGCATTTGTCCTCACTTTTGCGCATACGGTCGGTGAATTTGGGGTGGTATTAATGATCGGAGGTAATATTCCAGGCGTTACAAAAGTCGCTTCTGTTGCGATCTACAATGAGGTTGAAGCATTGAATTACGCTGCGGCAAACCAATATGCCCTGGTACTTTTTGCAATTACATTTGCTATTTTACTGATGGTTTATTCCATCAATAACCGCCTGCTTCGTGTCCGACAAACTGCTTGAAATAGAAATAAATCACTCGCTTAAAACTGCTAACGGAACGCTGCCAATGGAAATTTCATTGTCGGTTCCGGTGGGAAGTATCTTGGCAGTGACCGGGCCATCAGGTTCAGGCAAAACGACATTTTTGCGACAGCTTGCCGGATTAGCTCAGCCGCGTTCGGGCCATATAAAATTCGGAGAACAACTTTGGTTAAATACCGAATCAGCCTTTAATTTACCTGTACAAAATCGCCGGATTGGTTTTGTTTTTCAGGATTATGCGCTTTTTCCGCATTGGAGTGTACGGGCAAATCTTTCATTTGCTTTGGATAAAGGAGCCGGCAGAGAGGTTATTGATGAACTTCTTCAGGCGGTTGACCTGGTAGAGCTTGCCGACCGAAAACCTCATCAGCTTTCCGGCGGACAGCAGCAAAGAGTTTCCCTGGCAAGAGCGTTAGTCCGCAAACCAGACTTACTGCTTTTGGATGAACCTTTATCAGCCCTGGACCATTCATTGCGGGCCAGCCTTCAGGATTTGCTTTTAAGGTTTCATAGGAAATTTGGTTTCACAATGATTATCGTTACCCATGATTTGGGAGAAATATTCAGGCTGTCTAATCAGGTGATTATTATTGAAGACGGAAAAATTCTGAAACAGGGAACACCTGCCGAGGTTTATCTTTCAGATCAGGATATTTCCGAAGGTATTATAATTTATGGAGAAGTTCTTTCATGCCAAAAACAAAAGGAAAATCTCCTGCTGCGTGCCCTGATCGGACAGCATATAAAGGAAATATATGTACCGCTTCACATGGCTGACGACCTGTTACCCGGAAAGTCATTTGCACTGCGATATAATCCTGGTGATTCGGATATAATGCTGATCAAAAACTAAACGGTTTTCAATAAAGCTGACTGCTTTTATCTGAAATATCCCTGATAATGCCATCAAACTCAGTGGCAGACAGCAAAATGTGATCTAATAATTCATTTCTTTCTGCATCTGAATTGTGGTAGTTTTTAATAAGATCTACAAGCCCCATAAGCCTCGCGAGCGGTGCCCTGACGACATGTGACTGCATCCAGGTGATTTCCTGAAATTTTTTGTTTTGCTTTTCAATCGCCCTGATGTAATTCAGTCTTTCTGTTACATCATGCCCGATGCAAATCCAGTGTGTACTTATTCCTTTTTCGTCCGCAACAGGACTAAGACTCAAACTCACCCAAAAATAATCACCGTTTTTTTTATACTGGATCGTTTCAAATTCCAAAGATTCGCGGTTTCTGATTGCCTTCAGCATCCGGTTGAAATCTTTGATATCGGGATTCTTCCCGCTTAAAATCAAAGGACTTTTGCCCATTACTTCATCCGCTGAATAGCCGGTGATTTTGGTAAAAGCCTCGTTGACATAAATAATTTTCAATTTTGTTTTATCAAATGGATCAGACTCAGCGATAAGGACAGAATCATTGGTATCCGTCACTACCGACTCCATCAGTTTAAGCCTGTGTTCCTCCTGCTTTTGCCTGGTGACGTCTCTGAGTACACCTATCATCCTGACAGCTTCGCCTTCTTCATTTCTGATGACATAGCTGTTTTCTTCTACATAGGCATAGTCCCCATTTATCTTTCGGAATTGATAATCCATCACCCAATTACGCTCTCCGCTGTTGTCTAAGGTATTCAGCAGACTCTGCCGCGTTTTGTCCAGGTCAGACGGATGAATTCGTGCAAACCACTTTTTAACCGGATATTTACCTTTGCTGTTATCCCAACCAAATAACCTTCCAAAACCTTCGCCCCAAATAATATCATCATTAACAATGTCCCAATCATAGATGGCATCGTTGGTTGCTTTGTTAACATACTCATATCTTTCATTACTGATTCGGAGATCATTTTCTGCCTGTTTCAATTCAGAAATGTCAATTCCGATACATTGCATTTCACTTGGCTCACCCTCAGAATCCGTAAGACAAACAAAATGCCAAAGTATAGATCTTATTCCTCCTCCTTCCTTGACGTTATCTACTTCCACGGGAGCGACTGAATTCGGCCGTTCAATGCATCTTTCACCAATTTCAACCACTCTGGAATGGTGATGCGGCAGTACCGTATCTATACAGTTGGTTCCAAGGAAATTATTGTCAGCATAAAACCACCCAAAATCTTCCCTGTACTTGTTGTTGTAGTAAGTATAATTTCCTTCCAGGTCTGTTCTGATAACATAGTTCGTCTGTGCATCAACCAGGTTTCTAAGGCGGGCCTTGCTTGCCAGCAGTTTTTCCTGGATAATCTTACTTTCAGTAATGTCAAGGCAGGCGCCGATAAGTTTTATTGCTTCGCCTTCCTGATTCACTATAATTTTCGCCCAGGACTTCACATACCGCAACTCACCGGACGGACGAATGATGCGCTCTTCAAACTCAACATCAACCTTTGACTCGATCGCATTTTGGATTATCAAACAAATATTTACCCGGTCATCCGGATGCAACAACTTCTTGTATCTTTCAAAAGAAGGCTTAAAGGCAGTTTTATTTAAGCCGTAAATGGCAAACAAAGTGTCCGACCAGGTTATAACATCACTTGCAATATCCCACTGCCAGTTACCAAATTGTGCAAGTTCCTGTCCCTGCGTCATCAGCAAAGTTGTTTCACGGATCAGGTCGTTATTTAGTCTGTTTTCCAGGATGATTTTGAGTATAGCAACGGATCGGTCAATGATTTTAAGCTCTTCTTCATCCGGCATCTTCACTTCTTTATAATAAATTCCGAAAGTTGCAATTACCCCACCTTCACTATTAACTATTGGATGAGACCAGCAGGCATGAAGATTGTTGCTTAATGCCAGTTCACGGTAATCTGTCCATTTGGGATGATTTGCAATGTCGTTTACAATTACTCTCTCTCCCAAAAAAGCTGCTGAACCACAGGAACCCACATAGTCACCAATTACCAAACCTTCTATGCCTTCCACATACGCTTTTGGCAAGGAAGGCGACGCCCAATTGTGCATCCTACCATCTTTAATTTGTAAAATGGAACAGTGCATCCCCGAAAATACACGCTCAATTCCCTCTGCATAAGTGTACAATACTTTTTCCAGGGGAAAATCTTTCTGGGAATTCAATTCCAGAATTTGCTTTTCCAGAAGCTCTAAATCTGAAAAGCGTTTGGTTTCCGTAATATCAACCATCAACCCTCTAAGCCATTTCGGCTGGCCGCCTTCATAAATGATCGAGACTACATCTTTGATCCATACAACACGTCCGTTTTGATGAATCATCCGGTAATCAAAGGTGTGGTTTTTCCCATCCTGTAATTGAAAATGACAGTACCGAACGGCCTGCTCCCTGTCTTGCGCATGAATGTGGTTTTGCCAAAAATCCTTTTCGGACAGCCACTCATCCGGCGAAAATCCCAGGATACTCTTTACCTGACCGCTTATAAAAGTAAACTCCAGAGTTTGAGCATCAGCTTCCCAAACAATACCCTCAACAGTTTGAATCAGAGTGTGAAAGCGCTGATCCGGTTCAGGTTCAGAAACATTCAGGAATGAAATCATGATCAAATCTACCTCCTCAGTTTCATTAAGAATTGGTGCCAGATTTATTGACAGATAACCGTCCTTATTCCATTTATTTTTGTATTTTAAGACGGAAGTCGTTTCGGCGACTCTTTCAGAAATAATGTTTAAAAACAGACTTTTCCAGTCATTTGAGTTGAGAATCAGGTTTTCCTTAAAGACATTCAGGAAGTCTTCATATACCAAATTTTCTTGTTTATAGTCGAAAAACCCAAAAAAGGCGTCGTTCACCTGAATGATTGTAAACCTTTCCTGATCTGGCTGAATGACTAAACCGGCAACAGGCAGTAGCCTAAACATATCATTCAGATACTTATTACTTACCATCATTTTAACGAAGTCATAACGAAGCCACTTCTGGCTTTCCGGTTTGAATTTTACTACAGTATCTTTACGAAGGGCAGAATTGCTTTATTATTTAAGCTTATCCGGGTTTTGCTAGCGGTTACCGATGTTGTCGAACACACCGCATAAAAGCGCTGGAATTTAATAAAGATACTATAAACGTTAAATATTTGCCAAGAAAACAGTGTTCCTTTTTTTAGAGCTAATACACTCTTTTTGAAGTAATTTTATAAAAAATAGACAAAAAAACATAATTTTTGAATACACCTTATTTGCTATACGCGGAAAGGAGCTTTTGAAAAGAGGCAATTTTAATGGCATAAGGGTAATTCCCGGAACAAAACGTCTTTTCCTTCAAAACTAATCTTTACAATTTTATGCGCAGTTTTTACAGGATTTTTCAAATTGCTTTAATTGCAATACCGCTACTTGCTATGCGTCAGGATAAGCCGCTTCGTGTCATCTTTTTTGGTGACTCTATTACACAGGCGGGTGTCGGGCCGACAGGTTATATTACCAAAATGACCGAGATGCTTAAAATCAAAAACCAGAGCGGGCAGTATGAATTAATAGGTGCAGGGATTGGCGGCAATAAGGTTTACGACCTTTATTTAAGACTTGAAGATGACGTTCTTTCAAAAAAGCCTGATGTTGTTTTTATCTATGTAGGTATCAATGACGTATGGCATAAATCCTCTCATGGAACTGGTACCGATCCGGACAAATACGTAAAATTTTATGAGGCACTGATAAAAAAAATGAAGGCACAGAACATTCGGGTTATTGTTTGTACGCCCACCGTAATCGGTGAACGCAACGACAATTCCAACGCTCAGGATGGCGATCTGAATTATTATTCCAAACTGATCCGGGAAATAGCTACGCGCAACAATGTTCAGCTGTGTGATCTTCGAAAATATTTTGGCGATTATTTAGCACAAAACAATCCCGAAAACAAAGAGAAAGGCGTGTTAACTTCTGATCGTGTACACCTTACTGATGAAGGGAATAAGTTTCTGGCAGATAGGATGATGGAAGCGTTGGTGAAAACAAATTAGCAAACAGGCTGCACGGTATTACCGTGCAGCCTGTTTGCTACTCCCAAAGCTTATCAGGATATTCCCCTGACTCATGAAGAGGCGAGAGTGAGGCCTGAACTTTCGGTTTATCTTCGGGGTAAGTAACACCGAACCAATCAGAAGCACTTTTGAAAACACGGCAATTCCCCAGATCATTTTTGATGATGTGGCTCATGACAGTTGGAATATAAAATTCTGCTTTTGGGGAATGCAGATTTTCTCTTGCGTAAGTCTCAAACAAATCTTTTGTGATGGCAAACATGGAAGGTTTGAAGCCCCAGAAGTTCATCGATACCGGAGTTTCAGGTGCCAGTTCTGTCAGCTCCTCATTTTCTTCGAAATAAATGGCACCTTCCTTTTCAAAAATTTTAGTACGTTCCACAACAGACTCAAGGTTGTGATCTTCGCGTTCCACGCAGATACCTCTGGATACAGTTCCATTTTCTGACAAGGTTCTTTTCAGTTCATAACTGATCATTGCATGCTGGGTATCATCTGAATCATTCTGAAGGAATTCAGCCATGGTTGCAAATGCTTCACGACCATAAAAATCGTCTGCATTGATAACAGCGAAAGGCGTATCGGTTTGCTTCCATGCACACAAAGTAGCATGCCCTGTTCCCCAGGGTTTCACACGATCAACCTTACCAAGATCTTCAGGAACATAAGACTGAACGCCCTGAATGGCAAAATCGTAGTCTATTTTTCCTTTTAGTTTAGGTGCAAACAAAGCTTCCGCACTATCTTTTATTTCTTCCCTAACAATAAAAACTACCTTACCGAAACCGCTGCGAATGGCATCATATAAAGAATATTCAATAATTGTCTCTCCATTTGGGCCAAACTGATCAAGTTGTTTGATGCCTCCGTAACGACTGCCGATTCCCGCAGCCAAAATCAAAAGTGTTGGTTTCATTAAAAATGGTATAAATAATAACTGAAAGTGTGAATAAATAAGTTAAAAGCAAGTTTCCGGTCAAACGAACTTCCGTGGTTTCCGGCGATTCAGAACACAAAAAAAACAATAAATTACCGAAACTATACCATACAGGACGCATGAATTAGTGAGTCAATAATTACCTAATTTGCGTTTTCGTACACGCCAAACCTGATTTTATAAATTGAAAACATCATTTTTGTAAATAAAGGCATAAAAAAAGCGTGATGAAATTTCACCACGCCTGATCTTAACTTTATATATTTTTAGACTGCAAAACTTTCTCCGCAACCACAAGTCCTTGTTGCATTGGGATTTACAAACTGAAACCCTTTACCGTTCAAACCATCTGAAAAATCCAGGACAGTTCCGGCCAGATATAAGATGCTCTTTTTATCAACTACAATTTTTACACCTTTATCTTCAAAGATCATGTCAGTTGGCTTACTATCAGAATTAAACTCAAGATTATAAGTAAGACCTGAACATCCGCCTCCTAATACACCAACCCGGATCTGATAATCATCCTGGCCTTCCGCCTGACGTAATTCTACAATTTTGTTTTTGGCTGTTTCGCTTACAGTTACCATAGTCAATCTATTATTTAATGCTTGCTTCCAGTAAACGTCGGGATCATTTAAGAAAGTTCACCAAAATTCAAAAAAGGACAATGAACTTTGAAGTACCGTTCCCTGGCTTATTCTCTTTCCAGAACGGTGGCACCTCCCTGATTAATTCCGGATAAATGTAATGTTGAATCAATTCCTGCATCTGCAAAAGTCTGCTTCATGGCTTCACCTGCTTTTCTGGCATTTTCCATTCCTCTGCTTAACGCAAAAATAGAAGGACCAGATCCTGAAATACTACATCCTAATGCCCCATTGTTAATCGCCGCCTTCTTCACTTCGTTGAATTCAGGGATGAGGATAGAGCGTACCGGCTCAATAATCACATCCACCATTGACCGGCTGATCAGATCATAATCTGCCTTCATGAGCCCTGCAACCAAACCAGCCACATTGCCCATTTGTGCAATTGTATTTTTCAGCGACACCTCGTTCCGTAAAATGTATCTTGCATCTTTGGTATTAATTTCAATATCAGGATGTACAAGTGTACAGTACAGATCGTCTGGTACGGGAATAGAAAAAATGTCAAGAGGCGTATAACTTCTAATCACGACAAAGCCTCCCAACAACGAAGGCCCCACATTATCCGCATGAGCAGAACCGGATGCGATACGTTCGCCCTCCATCGCAAAACGGAGCAGTTCTCCTCGCGTGAGCGGATTCCCGAGCAATTCATTTATTGCTACAACACCTGCTACCGCGCTGGCAGCGCTGGAACCCATTCCGCTGCCCAGAGGCATATTTTTGTGCAAAGTAACTTCGCAACCCAGGTCTGTAATACCCAGATGTTTCAGCAAATGCAGCATGACGACCGTTACGGCATTCTTCTCGGCTGCACGGGGCAATCTACCATCGTCACCCGTAATTTCTTTAATTACAATTCCCGGTTTATCGATTCGCCGCACTTCCACCACATCACCCGGTTCCTGAATAGCAAAACCGAAAATATCAAAACCGCAAGCCACATTGGCAACTGTAGCAGGGGCAAAAGCTTTTATATAATTCACTGTAAAAATTAATTTTCCTTTAAATAGAGAATGGTATTCGGAAAAATATTCAACAATTTAAAACCTTCTATCCCAAATAGCTACTGATGCTCATGATATCTGCAAATACTCCCGAAGCGGTAACTTCTGCTCCTGCTCCCGGACCTTTTATTACCAAGGGGCGGTCTTTATATCGTTCAGTAGTAAATGAAATGATGTTATCGCTTCCCGACAGGGTATAAAAAGGATGTTGGGCATCGACTGTTCTCAACTCAACAAACGCTTTTCCGTTTTCTAATGTAGCGATGTAACGAAGTTTTTCACCGTTCGCTTCTGCATCGGATTGCAGTTTGGCAAAATAATCATCCGAAATTATCAGCTCCTGAAAGAAGTCCTCAACAGTTGCAGCGGCCAGACAGTTTTCAGGTAGCAGCTGAGCAACCCGCACATCACTGGATTCCAAAGGCACACCCACTTCTCTGGCGAGGATCAGGATTTTCCTGGCAACATCCGCTCCGCTCAAATCGTCTCTTGGATCCGGCTCGGTAAACCCTTTTGCTTTTGCTTCTTTCACCACATCAACAAACCGTACTCCCGGCCCGAATGAATTGAAAATAAAGGAAAGCGTACCGGAAAGAATGGCCTCAATTTTCAGAAATTTATCACCACTGGCCATCAAACCCTGGATGGTATTAATGATAGGCAAACCAGCTCCAACATTGGTTTCGTATAAAAATTTCACGCCGCGTTTTAATGCCGTGCGCTGAAGTGAAATATACTCGGCATAAGATCCGGAATTGGCTACTTTATTAGGCGTTACAACCGAAATGCTGGCATCGAGCAACATGTTGTAGTACTGCACAATATCTTTGTCCGAAGTGCAATCCACAAAAACACTATTGGGAAGATTCAACTCAATCATGCGCTGTACAAAAGCAGGCAAACTCGTTTTAACTCCTTCTTCATTAACTCTTTCCCGCCATTGTTCCGATCCGATTCCGTCAGGATCCAGAAGCATTTTTTTCGTATTGGAAAGTCCGGCAATGTTAAGATTCAAAAGCTTTTCCTCCCGAAGGTAAGTTGTCTGATTTTTTACCTGTTCCAGCAGCGTTCCGCCGATTAATCCAACCCCCACAATAAACAGGTTCAGCGAACGTGTTTCAGATTGGAAGAAAACGCCATGTATCGAATTGAGCGCTTTGGACAAATCGCTTTTTGAAATCACAACGGAGATATTCAGCTCGGAAGAACCCTGAGCAGTTGCTACAACATTGATACCGTTTTTACCTAAAACAGAAAAAAGCTTACCTGAAACGCCGGTGCTCTTTTTCATCCCTTCTCCAACGATAGCAATGATGGAAAGACTTTTTTCAATTGAAATACCATCGATATAACCCAATGTTATTTCATGAGAAAATTCCTTTTCCAATACTTCCCTTGCCTTTTGAGCATTTTTGGGATCAATGGAGAAACAAATGGAATGTTCTGAAGACGCCTGTGAAATCAGGATTACACTGATGTCGTTGAGTGACAAAGCCGTAAACAATCTTCCTGAAATCCCCGCCACACCGATCATCCCGCTTCCCTGTATATTTACTAGTGCAATTTCATCAATCGATGAAATACCGGTAATAGCGTAATCTTTTTTATTGGCCGTTTTTTGAACAAACGTGCCAATGAAATCCGTATTAAATGTGTTGAGAACTTTCAGCGTGATATTTTTAGCAAACGCGGGTTGCAGACTAGGGGGATAAATCACCTTTGCTCCAAAATGCGAAAGCTCCATGGCTTCGGCATAAGAAATGGAAGGAATAGTAAAAGCATTAGCTACCTTCCTAGGATCAGCGGTCATCATACCATCCACGTCGGTCCAGATTTCAATAACACTGGCGTCAACCGCAGCGGCAATAATGGATGCAGTGTAATCGGAACCTCCGCGGCCAAGCGTCGTCGTAACGCCATCAGCAGTGGATGCGATAAAACCTGTAACACATTGTAACGCATTTGTTTTCGCAAAATATTCAAGAATTTGCTTATTCGTTACTTCAAAATCCACATCGCCCATTCCATAAGTCGCATTGGTGTGAATGATGTTACGGGCGTCGCAGAACTCAGCAGATATTCCTTTGCTTTTAAGTATTTCGGTTATAACCAGTGTAGAAAGCCTTTCTCCAAAACTCATGATCAGATCCAGTGTTCGTTCGGAAAGTTCTTTGATCCAGGAAACACCTCTCAAAATGTCGCCTAATTCATTAAAAAGTCCACGTACCGCAGCAAACGTACCGCTTTGATTTTTGACGTTGATCATTCCTCTGACAACGGCAAAATGACGTTCTTCCACGACCTTCAGGAATTCGATATACTCTGCGTTGCCGGCAGCAGCCATTTTTCCGATCTCTATTAAACGATTCGTGACACCTCCCATGGCTGAAAAAACCACTGCAACCTGCTCACCGTTAGCGAGGTTGTTTTCAAGAATTTCTATTACCGTTTTGATACTATCGACCGAACCGACAGATGTGCCGCCAAATTTGAGAACCTTCATTTAAGCTAATTCGAATTACTGCAGATTGAGAAATAAATGGCTTAAAGCCACCTCTTTTAATTTTGGTGCAAATATAACAATTCAAACGCGGCGAGCTTCATGTCAGACAGGAAAACGCAGGTTTAGCTATCATTTTAGTTATAAAAATTTGCATGAAATCACCTAAATTATCGCCAATTTCGCAAAGAGTCATGAATTTTGTTACAATCGAGAATTGATTCGAAATGCTTCAAAACAACAAAGCGGAAAGGACCATTTGTCGCTTTCCGCTTCTAATTTTATTATTCACTGTTCAGAACATAATCCCGAACCCGGCACCCACATTTGCGACACCGACAAATCGCTTTTCATTAACCGGCATCTTCAGCTCAGGATAATTACCTACCTTGACATTAATTGCGACATTTTTTAGCTCAGCTTCTGTGGCAAGAAAATCCCCGGATAAGTGAAAGTAAAGTGTGTTTCCAAGTGGGATACGAAGACTTGCTCCTGCACCTACGCCAAAATCTTTGGTCGACGCGGGTGACAATTGAACATTGATTGTATTTTCGCCAGACTCAAAAGTACCAACCATATTTACCGACGGAGATGTTACCTGCACGTATCCGCCCTGGGCATGAGCTTCAAGCTGAACTTTGTTGATATTGAGATACAATGCGGGCCCGAACATAATTGCGTTAAATTTCCACCGGGAGACGTCGGACTGCCAGCTATGATTGGTTGTTTCATTTATTAATGGTTTTATATCATTCACACTCTGATTTGCACGGTCAATAATTGGCTGCGGCTTGGTTTTATTCAGGTTCATGCTCCCGGAAACTTTCAAACCAACCCAGCGTGCAATCCTGAAATCATAATTGATTTGTCCGTAATATCCAGAGCCGGTTAAACCAGCAAATGGGTCATTTAGTTTTTCTCTCGCCAGTTCGCCAACCGGCAGGCTGTAACCCGCAGTCACAGAAAAGAAATTGCGGTTATTATTTTGGGCAAAACTTTCTGTGACAACAAATGCAAACAGAAATATAAGATAACGATGGATTTTCATGGATGATGAGTATTCAATCTAGTTTGTGAAACGTGGTAATTTTTAAAGCTGGCAAATTTAACTAAGCTAACTTCAATCCAAACCGTTTTATTATACAGTATGCTTAAATACTTCGTTTAGGGAAATTTTATCAACACAATCTTATAAATATTGCTCCCGCAGTATAAAATTCAGGCTTGGTATAAAAATGGTAGTATGCTTTGGTAAACTAAATCAGAAACGTCATGAACAGGCAAGAAACAGATAAAGAAACCAGAGCTACCAAAAACACGAAAAATGTTTGGAAATGGATTTTAGGCGTTGGTATTGTACTGATGGCTATCGCTTTTTGGGGCGGCTTTTTTAATCACAACGAAAGTTTCGAACAATCAGAAACACCATCTGAAACCACGCAGCCAGCAGCCGACAGCATTGCTTCCGATACAATCGGCAATGTGGATGCTGATACGATCATGAAAAGTGTGCGGGGTACCAAATAAATTGCACTGGCTTATTTAGCCAGTGCCTCCCATAAAATTTCAACAGGATGTTTAGCCTTACGTCCTGTTCCATCCTTAATCTGGTGCCTGCAGCTTGTTCCCGGAGCTGCAATGATAACTTCCTCAGGCTGCTGACGTACCGTTGGAAAAAGCACCAGTTCACCAATCTTCATTGATACTTCATAATGTTCTTCTTCATACCCAAATGATCCTGCCATTCCGCAGCAACCGGATGGGATAAGCTGAACATGATAATTTTCCGGAATTGAAAGCGCCTTTTTAGAAGCGGTCATTGTTGACAACGCCTTTTGATAGCAATGCCCGTGAAGTTTGATCAGTCGTTTTTCGGCACTAAAAGCAACTTTACTAATCCTCTTTGCGTCAATTTCTCTGGCTATAAATTCTTCAAACAAAAGTGCATTTTTCGAAATACGGACAGCATCTTCTCTGGATTCTTTTGGCACCAGGTCAATATATTCATCACGAAACGACAGAATAGCAGAAGGTTCAATTCCAATCAAAGGTGTGTCATAGGTAACCTTATCTTTTAAAAAACCTACATTTTCAATCGCCAGTTTCTGCGCTTCTTTAACAAAACCTTTTGATAAGTATGATCTCCCCGATTCTGTATGTTCCGGAATGATAACTTCATAACCGAGCCTTTCCAGCAATTCAACTGCTTTTTTACCAATTTCAACATCGTTATAATTGGTAAATTCATCACAAAAAAGGTAGACTAAACGTGCGGAGGGCTCGGGGTTTTGGACATTGGTCGTCCTTTGCTCCTTCCTCCTTTCTTCCTTCTTCCTTCTTTTATACCAATTTAATAAAGTAGTTCCGGCAAGTTCGGGCATGGACCTGTCCGGGTGAAAACCTACGATGCGGTTGGCCACTTTACGAAGAGCCGTTGTACCGAAAACACCATTAAATGCCCAGGGAGCAATAGATGCCATTTTCATTTGTTTAGAAAAATTGGCAATCAGTTTGCTTCTCATCGGAACTCCATATGTTTCGTAATACTGCTGGGTAAATTCTGCTTTCATTTTCCCAACGTCAACACTCGACGGGCATTCTGACTTACAGCCTTTGCAGGACAAACAAAGATCCAGCACCTCTTTTACCATTTCCTGAGAAGTCGGGTTCTCAGACGTTTTTGTTTCCGGTGTAAGATATCTTCTTAAAATATTGGCTCTCGCCCGTGTGGTATCGCGTTCGCTCCGGGTTGCCATGTAACTTGGGCACATTGTCCCGCCTGTTAGCTCCGTTTTCCTGCAATCACCCGATCCACTGCATTTTTCAGCCATGCGAAGCATTCCTTCCTGGCTTGAAAAGTCAAAAACAGTTTTAATTTCCGGAGCGGGCTGATCCTGCCCATACCTCAGAAATTCATTCATCGGCGGCGTATCGACGATTTTATTGGCATTAAAAATTCCGTTCGGATCCCAGATTCTTTTCACCTGGCGGAACATTTCATACACTTCTTCGCCCATCATAAAGGGAATAAATTCGCCGCGCAGACGACCATCACCATGTTCTCCCGAAAGTGCTCCGTTATATTTTTTTACAAGTTTTGCCGTATCGGCCAGCACATCCCTGAATTTCTGTTTTCCTTCACTGGTTTTCAGGTTAATCATTGGTTCCACATGTAATTCACCTGCTCCTGCATGTGCATAATAGGAAGCATGTAATCCATGCCCTTTTAGGAGAACTTCGAGTTCGCCGATGTATTCCGGTAAATCCTCAACGGCCACAGCACAATCTTCGATCAGGTTAACGGGTTGCGTATCTCCGGGCAGATTACGAATCAAACCCAAACCAGCCTTGCGGATTTCCCAGGCTTTGTTTGCCTCGTCACCAAACAGAACCGGATAAGCATATCCAAGTCCAGCCATTTTAAGTTCAGCAATAAGCGGATTGAGCTGTGTAAGCACTTCTTCTTCGGTATTACCCCAAAATTCAACCATTAATAAGGCAGCCGGATCGCCTTCAATAAAAAAACGGTTCTGGGAATACACTGTATGATTTTTGGTAAAATCCATGATGTATCTGTCAACCAGCTCCGAAGCTTTCGGACCATACTTCATAGCAACCCGGTTTGCATGCAGTGACTCTGCAAGTGAGGCTGCGTGAACACATACTACACCAACGGCAGCCGGCATGGCATCAACCAATGCGATTTTTGCTTCTGTAACAAAACAGAGCGTACCTTCCGAACCGGCAATTAGATTGCAGAGATTGATTTGATCTTTGGCAAAATTATCAACCAGCGCATCCAGCGCATAACCTGAATTCCGACGTGTTACGGTAGGTTTCGCAAACTGTTTTTTAATTAATTTCTGATCAACCGGGTTTGACAGCATCCCCCACATTCCTGCCAGAATTGCCTGCTGACGTTTACTTTTAATGTTTTTTTCTGAAACCTTTTTTATATACTCACCACTGCTCTGGTTATTAAAAACCGCCTCTGAGCCATCAGACAGTAAAGCTTTTACCTCCAATAAATGATCACGTGTGCTTCCCCAGGTTATCGAATGCAAACCGCAGGAATTGTTTCCGATCATCCCCCCAATCATCGCACGGCTGGCAGTGGAAGTTTCCGGACCGAAAAGCAATCCGTATTTCGCAAGATGTTTGTTCAAATCATCGCGGATTACTCCCGGCTGTACACGAACCCATTTTTCCTGCTCATTCACTTCCAGAATTGCTCCAAAATGCTTGGAAATGTCCACCACAATTCCATTACCAACTACTTGTCCTGCCAGTGATGTGCCTGCTGCTCTCGGAATCAAAGTCAGCTTTTGTTCATTTGCAAATTTGATCAAAAGGCGAATTGCTTCTACCGTTCTTGGCAGTGCAACGGCAAGAGGCATTTCCTGATACACCGATGCATCTGTTGCATAAATGGCTCTTTGTGCTGCATGTAAAGTGGAGTCGTCAAAATACAGTTCTCCTTCAAATTGCGAACGAAGTGTATTAAATTGAAATAGCGATATACGATTCATCTGGAAGCGACGGAAATAAAAAGCTAATTTAATGTATCAAAATTTACATTTACCTGATTTTTGGAATTTAGAATAAGTTTTCATTACGCAAGATGGCAGGAAAGAGTTAATGCCATTTTTCTTTTGTATACAGCCATCGTTGACAGTACCAACGTATATTGGCACACTTTTTACATCCCTGCTGTTATACTATACTTTTCAGGTTAAAGATTTATGAAAAAATTAAATGTACTGATCCTCTCCTTATTCAGCTTAATCTCCTACGCTCAGAATACGGCAACGATAACTCTCACAACCCCAAAATCTTTTCAGGCAACAGTAACGCTGATATTGGAAGATGTTCACTTTAACCCCAATCTGGGAATTGGCCTGGCAGATGCAAAGCTCGAAACGATTGCCTCAGTCAACTTCATGGATGCTACAAGTGAAAAAGCTACTGTTAAAATTTCAGAACCAAAAATGATGCGGCTCCAGTACAGCGGTGGCGGCGTAAATAAAACCTGGATGCTTTTTGTACAACCCGGTGATGAGCTGACAGCCGCTTTTCCCGGTAACGGTGATGTAACGTTCGTTGGAAAGAATGCCGCCTACCAAAGTTTTCTTCAAAGTCATTTTCTGGAAAATCAGTATCAATATCTGCCTGTTTTCGGCTATAAACCGGCTCAGATCGAAAACAAAAGTATAACACAACAAAGTGACAGCCTGAAACAAGTACGCGTCAATGCTTATCAGAAATTCAAGGCTTCCAATCCTGCAAATCCTGCTTTTGAGGCTTATGTGACTGCAACTACGGAAACTGAGCCATCGGTGATCCGCAGGCTGATCCAGGAAAAAATCATGAGACGCAACCGTGTGACCAAACTGGACCCGGCACAAAAGAAAGAGCTGGAAGATCTGACACTTGCCGATTTTAAGATTTTGCCTGACGATGCATTACTGAGTCAGTCTTACCGCGACGAATTAAGGAACTGGGCGCTGATTCCTTCAACCAGAAAATTTCCACTGGCAGCAGAAACGAACTATGAAATAAGCCCTGCTGCCCTAAAAGACGTCTACGCTTTCAGTAAAGAGAAACTGGCAAATTATCCCAGGCAAAAAGAATATCTGCTCACATATTGGCTCAATTACGCAGCTACTGCTATTCCCACACTCGAAACCAGCAAATCGCTTTTAACAGATTATAAAGCCACTTTTCCAAAGTCTGAGTACTCAGAATATATATCTAAACTAATTCAAACAAAAGAAACGCTCCGGCCGGGAACAGTGGCTCCGGATGTTACACTGCTGGATCGTGACAGTACATCGGTTGCCATTAGTAAGTTAAAAGGAAAACCTGTTTGTATGGTATTTTCATTCAGTATCGGGCAGCACGAGCCGGCATTGAAAGCTCTTGAAGAGAAATACAAAGACAAAGTAACGTTCGCTTATGTTTCCGTTACATCCGGAATTCCGCTTCACACCTGGAAACAATATGCTGTGGAACGTGCCAACACAAAACATCTTTGGGCGTCGGATGAAAACATTGATGTACTAAAAGAGAAGTACGCCATAGATATTCGCTACCCATTTCTGGTTATTGATGCCGCAGGAAAAATTGTCAATCGCTGGATACCACAGGAATTCCCTAATAACAAAACGCTGGATGCTGATATTCAGAGGGCTTTGAAGTAAACAAGTGGTAACTTGAATTTATCTTTTGTCTATCTTTATATTTTAAAACATTTAATTTTGGTTTCTTGAATGAAAAAAATTATTTCCCAGCTTGCCTTTTTGTTATCATCATTTACCGCATTTGCTCAAGTCTCGCCCCCTGGACTCGACGGAACACATATTGCAGCCTGGGGTGCAGTTGGCGTTAGTCAGGTTCTAAGTCCGAAATGGACGGTTACTGCCTATCTTGGAGGTGCAAGAATGAGTGATCCTGATAGTTGGTCACCTTTTGAAAAGCAGAGTATTGCAGTTTACAATCATGAATTTCAGTATAAATTCAGTCCAAACTGGCAGGCTTCAATTTGCAACAGTATTCGTGTTCAAAACAAATACGATGAAGAAGCGCCTTATGAAGCTAAGGATCCGTCTTACCGCTGGGAATTACGTCACTACGGAAGACTTTACTACAAACAGCAGTTGGGTCATTTTGCTATGAATTACTCCTTTCGTCCCGAATTTCGTACATTTTACACCCCCGATTGGCAGCCTGCAACAATGCCTGTCGAACTTCGTTTCCGGTTAAAAGCACAGACAAGCGTTCCGATCAATCAGGCAAAAACGAACTTTCTTGTAAGCGGCAACGAGCTACTTACAGCCATTGATGAATATACAAACGCCCTTCCCGCGGATCACAAACATAACTGGTCAGCGTATCACTTTACAGAAGATCGCTTTTCCGTTTATTTCAGACATATTTTTGCGAGACAAGATGTCGTTCTGGATCTGGGTGTGATGGAACAATTTAAAACGGGCGGACATTTTGATGCAGTTTCTTATGTGTCTTTTGATGTTTTATTTCAAAATCCATTTTCAAGAAACTAAGCTGTAAATGCATAAAAAAGAGGCAGCGTTTCCGTTGCCTCTACATTCCAACTCAAGTTTTACTTTCTGCTGTAAGTATCCAATGTTGCTTCCGGGAAAGTTCTCAGAATGTCAGCCATTGTATTTTTTACCATCGATTCGCGGTCGTCTTTTTTGGTAGGCGCTTTTACTTTACCAGAAGCCCATCCCTGCCAGATCATTTTGTCGTTATTTTTTTGATAAATGTTCAAAATGAAACGGCTCTCCTGATAATTATAGGTAGAAATATTGTTCCCGCCACCGTACCACCACATGTAAGGTGAGTACATATTATTTGAACGAACCTGCTGACGATCTTTTACATCCGTCATAAAACGTACAATAATATCAGGACTGCTTTGATCCAAAGTATAACCCTTGCCTTTCATCACCTCAATTACTGCATCTCCCAACCTTCTTCGGTTAAGCTCACTGCCCAGCAAAGGATCCTGCTCCATAGTTCGCTCAGACTCTACTTTGAAGGTTTTAAATTGTTTTAGGTTCACTGAGGAGTCATAGTCATAACTAACCTGGAGTGCCTGGCTGCAAGCCAGCATAAGAACTCCCGCCGCTACCACCAGAACGATGGATTTTGTCCACTTCACTATATTTCCCATTGTTGTTGAATATTTAGTTTATTAATTATCTGACACCTTCCCGGATTAAATGGTTGAAACACCGGAAAAAGATATCTATAAAACTTATAACAAATGCTGTTGGTATACCGGTTCAGAAATTTATTTTATTTCAGAGCGGTTAGATGTGAAGTTGAACGCTGTAGACACAATGGAAAACGCAATAAAGCGCAATTAAAAACCATTGTGATCCATTGCTCCGGGCCGCAAGAGCCCTTGAATTTATACTTTCCTATAATCCGGGTGTTTGTAAGGATCCCGGTAGGCACGTGCCAGCAAACCAGTCGCTTCGCGATCTCCGACAACTTCCCTTTTTACCGGATCGTATACAACAGACCTTCCGGTTTTCATTGAGACATTGGCCAAAATACAACTCGCAGTAGAAATGTGGCCTTCTTCAATATCAGCAATTGGGCGTGTACTATTGTCAATTGCGGTCAAAAAATCTAACATGTGGAGGCGTGTCGCAGGAGCTGCATTGAGTTCAATCCGCTCTTCTTTGAGATCTTCCGGATATTTCTCCTTTTCGTAAACAACGTCCTTATGGATCTTCTCACCTTTTCCCTGGGGAATAAAATCGTAAGACATAGTACTGGCCCACAATGTGCCTTTTTCCCCATACAAAGTAAACGACCATGGATAGTCCGGATTATTGGGCGTACCCCAGGTACGATGCTGCCATACGCAGTTTAGCTCAGGATATTCAAAAATCGCTGATTGGGTATCTGAAATATTGGATTTCCCTTCTTTCTGCATATAAATACCTCCGGTAGAACTGATCTTTTTAGGCCAGCCCAGTTTCAGCATCCAGCGAACCGTGTCAAACATATGCACACACATGTCCCCCGTAATTCCGTTGCCATATTCCATAAAAGTCCTCCACCAGCGGATATGAGGAATACCGTCATACGGCCTTAGTGGTGCAGGTCCGGTCCATTTTTCGTAATCCAAAAATTCAGGAACAGCTTCAACCGGCGGGTTTCCATTGTTTCGCATGTGATAGTAACAACACATTTCTACGTGAGAAATTTTACCAAGCAATCCTGCGTCTACAATATTTTTCTTGGCATCAATTAAATGAGGTGTACTTTTTCGCTGCGTCCCAACCTGAACCACTTTTTTATATTTCCGCGCAGCAGCGACCATTGCCTCACCCTCCATCACATCAACACTGATCGGTTTTTGAACATATACATGAGCCCCTGCTTTCACGGCATCAATCATCTGCAAAGCATGCCAGTGATCAGGGGTGCCAATGAGCACGATATCTAATTCATTTTCAGCTAATAATTTGTTGTAATCACCATATAGCTTCGGTGTTTTACCCGATTTCTGTCTCTGGCTAACGAGCTTACCCGCTTCATTCAATTGATTTTTATCAACATCACAAAGCGCAATAACCTCGACAGGGGCAACCTGTATGAGCCGAAACAAATCACTTTTCCCGTACCAACCAGTACCAATCAAAGCAACCCGGAGTGTTTTTGCCGGATTAATTAAATCCATTCCTCTGGCGCCAAAGGCAGATAGTGCAAGAGAAGCCGTGGCGCCATATAAAAATTGACGACGATTTATATTGAAAGTATTCATGCAATCAAAAGTTTCAGTGAAAATGTGCGGCTGAAAATCAGTTGATGATAAAAGTGATTTGGAAAGGCTGTATACTATTTAAGAATTCACTTTGTTGGTGAATGATGGTATCGAATGAATAGTTTTTTACCGGAAAGTTGGTGATTACTGGTAAAACGTTCAGCGAATATTTAACAAAAAAACAGTCAATTTGCGATTTGCAAATCTCATTATTCAATTCAGACATTATTACACCTTACTTCAGAAACTCCCCAACATTTTCCTTAGTCACCAACTGAAACGGAATCAAAACCTGACTTTCAAACTTTTCACCTTTTGCGGCTTTTACTGCCGTTTCAATGGCTTTACCGCCCTGCTGCTTTGCATTTTGAAAAACGGTAGCGTCCAGTGTTCCTTTTTTTACTGCCTGTAGTGCATCCGGAATGGCGTCAACACTTACGACTATCATTTTATTTTTCAACCCGGCTGCTTCAAGTGCTTTTACTACACCCATTCCCATTTCATCATTCTGAGCAAAAATCGCATTGATTTTTGTTCCGAATGATTGTATCCAGTTTTCCGTCAGCGACATTGCTTTCGCTCTGTCCCACTCTCCGGTTTGCTCTGCAAGCAATTTCAGGCCGGGATTTGCCGCCAGTATTTCCTTCGCCCCCCTGTCCCTTTTAAGCTGAGCCGCCTGTCCCATGTAACCATGCATCATAATCACATTCCCTTTACCACTTAGTTTTTCTGATATATATTTCATGGCAATCCTGGCCGACTCAACATCGTCGGAGCCAACGAAGGCTGTCGGCTTCGCAGTTGTTTCTGAATTGACATTAATGATCGGAATTTTTGCTGCCAAAGCAAGTTTTACTGCCGGAGAACTTGCTTCAACTTCGCATGGATTTAGTATGATCGCGTCAACGCCCTGCGCAATAAAACTTTCCACCTGCTCAACTTGTTTCAGGGATGACCTTTCCGCATCAACTACAATCAACTCAACGCCCAGTTCTTTCGCTTTTGCCTCCATTTCATCAGCGACATTGACAACAAATTCGTTTTGCATACTCAGCATAGTAGCGCCAATGACAAGCTTTTTCCCCGAATCAGCCTTCCCGGAATCGTCGGTCTTCGATTGATTACAACCAGTTATTAATACGGAAAACAACAAAATTCCGGACAAAAAAATATTTTTCATTTGATTGATATTGAATAAATTAAATCTAATTCATCGGGCGATGCCCGATGCGGAGGGATGAATGCCCGTTGGGCAAGCTGCCTTTCTTAATATATTGCTTCTACCTCTTAGTCTCCGTAATTCGTCTGCTATTTCCTTCCTCCCTCGTCCATCCTTCCCTTCTTCCCCATTCCCTCTGCCCCAAACCCGTTTCTATCTCTCCTTCCCCATACTATCCAAAACCACAGCTCCAATGATAATTGCTCCCATTACAACCTGTTGATAATATGAAGTGACATTTAGCAGATCCAAACTGTTGCTGATTACGCCAATCAATAACGCGCCGACAAGTGTTCCGGTCATGGTTCCGGTTCCGCCTGATGTGCTTGTTCCGCCAATGATAGCTGCCGCAATAGCGTCCAGTTCAAAACCTGCTCCTGCGTTAGGCTGTCCGGTCGTGATTCGGGAGGTTAATAAAATTCCTCCTATTGCAGAAAGCAAACCGCAAATGGTATATACCCACATTTTTACGTTGTTCACCCTGATTCCCGAAGCCCTGGCAGCTGGTTCATTTCCTCCGACGGCATACATGTACCTTCCCAGTATTGTTTTATTAAGAATAACAGAACAGATAATAAAAGCCAGAATGAGAATAATAATCGGGAAAGGAATTCCAAATAAATTACCTCCGCCGATAAAATTGAAAGAATCTGACAGATTGGATACCGGCCTGCCTTTACTTAAAATCAACGCCAGACCACGGCCTATTGTCATGGTTCCAAGTGTCACAATAAATGGCGGCACTTTACTTTTCGTAATCACCAAACCATTAAATGCGCCGAAGGCCAAACCTGCAATTAACGCGACAAAAACAGGAACAATCACCGGATAGGTGTCGGGGTGAGCAAATGTGGCGGCAATAACGCCGGTAACCGCCACCATTGAACCCAGGGAAAGATCGATACCGCCAGTGATGATCACAAATGTCACTCCAAAGGCCAGCAGTGCATTTATTGAAACCTGCGTACCGATATTAAGCAGATTA
Source organism: Dyadobacter psychrotolerans (assembly GCF_004349265.1). Classification (GTDB taxonomy): domain Bacteria; phylum Bacteroidota; class Bacteroidia; order Cytophagales; family Spirosomataceae; genus Dyadobacter; species Dyadobacter psychrotolerans. The sequence goes on along the minus strand of NZ_SMFL01000008.1, from coordinate 212,442 downwards.
GGTATGGTAAAAAACCGTGGTGTGCTCAACGCGAGGACCAGGCAAATGATAACAAAAGCCAGGAATATTCCATACTGGCCAAAATTTTTAAACTTCGTTTGAGTGTTACTTACCACTTGATATTAGGTTAGACTTGTATTTTGGTCTTAAAAGCAACCAATGGCTTAATGCTAATTTCTAAAAGCTACTCAACTGCATACTTCATAATCATCTCCTGAGTCGCTTTATGCCTGCTAAGCATTGCTGTTTTTCTTCCTTTTGACAAAACCAATATCCGGTCACTCATACCAAGAATTTCAGGTAATTCAGAAGAAATCAGAATCACAGCAATACCTTCTGCCGCCAGATTTTGGATTAATTTATAAATTTCAAATTTGGCGCCAATGTCTATTCCACGTGTTGGTTCATCCAGAATAATAACTTTGGGGGATGCTAAAAGAACTTTGGCAATGACCACTTTCTGCTGATTTCCTCCACTCAGGTGCATCACTTTTTGATCAGAGCCTGAAACCTTGATTCTGAGATCAATAATCATTTTTTCTGCTACTTCCTTTTCGCTTTTTGTATTAATAAAAATCCCTTTCCTATGTTTTGAGAGACTGGCTAAGGTCATGTTTTCTTTAACAGAAAGCGCAGGAATAAAACCAATGCCTTTACGATCTTCACTTACGTAACCTATTCCGTTTTTTACTGCGTCACGTGGCGAGTTAACTTTTGTTTTCTTTCCACCGATAAATATATCCCCCGAATCAGCCTGATCCATTCCATAAATTACTCTGGCTATTTCAGTTCTTCCTGCTCCCATTAAACCTGCAAGCCCGAGAATTTCGCCTGCATGTACCTCAAAACTAATATCAGAGAACTTCCCCTTGCGGCTTAAATTTTTAACTGATAAAATTTCCTGACCTTTTTCCACCCGACGCTCTGGAAACATGTCGTCGAGATCCCTGCCCACCATCATTGATATCAGTGCATTTTTATCAAGTTCGGACGCTGATTTTGTACCGATATAGTTTCCATCGCGTAACACAGTTACCGTGTCTGCAATTTCAAAAATCTCATCCATTTTATGAGAAGTATAAATCACTGAGACACCTTTACTTTTTAGCTCGCGAATAATCCGAAAGAGAGTTGAAACCTCCTTATCTGAGATCGCAGAAGTTGGCTCATCCATAATAATAACCTGCGCCTCATTTGAAATCGCCTTTGCAATTTCAACCATCTGCATCTGCGCGACGCTCAGATGTTTCATTTTGACGTCTGCACCAATTTCCAAACCTATTTGACTTAAAAGCTCTTTTGCTCTGGAATTTATGTTGCTATCTCTCAGCCATCCTGACGTTGATGCACCGATTTCTTTTTCTCTACCCAAAAATATATTTTGAGCTACGGTAAGTTCTGGAATGATCAGGATTTCCTGATCGATCATCGAAATACCTTTCCTGAGTTTATCATTCACACCTTTGTTTCCAAGATAGTTTCCATTAAAAACGATCTGTCCTGAATCAGGATTTGTCAGGCCTACCAGGATTTTCATGAGGGTTGATTTTCCGGCTCCGTTTTCGCCCATTAAGGCATGTACTTCTCCTTTTTTTAGAGATAGCTGTACATTGTCCAGGGCTTTTATTCCTGAGTAGGATTTGGTGAGGTTGGTGATCTGGAGGATGGACATGAGCTGCGGTCTGAGATGAGGGCGTATCGCTAAATAATAGGGCGATGCCCTATCTTGAGGGATGTAGGCCTTTCAGGCGAGTTGGATAATTAACATTTTAGTCCCATATGTACTGTTCGTCGTATTCGATATTATATTTTTTGAGGAAACTTCTTAGTTCACCTTTGAAATCCTTATTTTGATGATGGGCTTTTTGATTCGTTATATACCGGATTACCACATCAAGTTCATACGGGTTTACTGAGAAGATGGCGTATCCGTCCTGCCAGTAAAAGTCACTATATTCTCTTCCTTTTGTCTTGATCCATTTCGAAGAATTCTGTTTGAGTGCCTGCAAAAGTTTCATTGCCGGAATCTTTTTGGACAATACGCACAGGATGTGAATATATGATCAACATAACCGCCTACTTTGATACAGACGCATTCAAGTTCGTTACATACCCCACCCAGATAATTCCATAACTCCTCTTCGATTTTTTCATTGATAAGTGGCAGCCGGTATTTCGTGCTGAACACGATGTGTGTACAGATTTTTGATAGTGATTGCGACATATTAGTGTGTGGATAATAGTGATATTATGGCGACAAAATAGGGCGCTGCCTATCTTGAGAGACGAAGCCCTTATAGGGCAGCAAATAATCCATTTACCCTGAAAGGGTTCCATTCCTGAGCCCAGGGCACCGCCCTGGGTATTCGTTATCGGATTCTCGTTACATTAGACACTCACGACCCAGTCCATTCCACTCCCGTATCCTTCCAGCTCCTGGAATTCGCAGAATCAATAACAGCCTCACAAACCTTCTGAGTTTCCAAAGCATCCTTAAAAGTTGGAGCACAGTCTTTTCCGGTTTGCAGACTTTCAAAAAAATCGGCGGCCTGGTGGATAAAGGAATGTTCATAACCAATACTTGTTCCGGGAATCCACCATCTTTTCATATATGGCTGATCACCATCCGTAACCAGAATAGATCTCCAACCGCGAACGATTGAATCGTCGCTGTGATCGAAGAATTCCAGGCGGTTCAGATCATGCAGATCCCAGCGAATGGAAGCGTGCTCTCCGTTAATTTCGAATGTATAAAGCGCTTTGTGGCCACGTGCATAACGTGTTGATTCGAAGAGGCCAAGAGAACCATTATCAAAATGGCAATGAAAAATGGCGGCATCGTCAATCCCCACTTTCTGAACCTGACCGCTTTCAGCGTGAACACGTTCTTTGATAAATGTCTCAGTAACAGCAGAAACATCTTTAATCCCCCCGTTAATCCACATCGCTGTATCGATACAGTGTGCAAGTAAATCACCTGTTACACCGGATCCGGCAGCATCCACATCCAGGCGCCAGGTGCCAGTACCGCCCTGTGGCACATCCGGATTGATCGTCCAGTCCTGCAGGAAGTTGGCACGGTAATGAAAAATGCGTCCCAACTTACCGGAATCAACAATTTGTTTTGCCAAAGTCACAGCAGGAACGCGGCGATAGTTATACCAGACTGTATTTTTAACACCTGCTTTTTCAACTGCATAAACCATGGTTTGCGCTTCTGCCAATGTTCTTGCCAAAGGTTTTTCGCAAAGAATCATCTTTCCGGCAGCTGCGGCAGCAATCGCGATTTCGGCGTGCGTATCATTGGCCGTACAAATGTCGACAGCATCAACATCGTCACGGGCAATTACCTTTTTCCAGTCCGTTTCAAATGATTCATAACCCCATTGCTCTGCAAAGGCCTTTGCTTTTTCTGCATTGCGGGAGCAGGCTACTTTCAGAACCGGCGTGTATTCCAGCTCAGGAAAAAAGTTGGCAATTCTGTTATAGCCATTGGAATGCGTCCGGCCCATTAATCCGGTTCCGATGAGTGCAATTCTTATCTCTTTCTTGTTTGACATATTTTTAAAGCAATTGGCTGTTAGCTTTTAGCCTTTTTATCAATAAATTATCTAACTGAAAATATTAAGACTCTTGATACCAGCCATGAGCCTGACGAACTTTTACTAAGGCAGACAGTATGTCATTCCAGGTTTGCTGATCGCCCATAACCGTATTTGGGAACATACAACCATCCCAACATATATGACGGAATGCCTTAGTCAATTCACCATTTTCGTTACGTAACCAGTAACCGGCATCATGCGTAATATCCAGTTTTCCATTTGGATCCGTTGCCAGACAGTGACGACCCGTTTTATCATGTGAACCTGTACCATGAACCGTACCGTCGTTTTGAGCAACGTGGAAATCGAATGTCCAGGGACGAAGTTTTGCGGTCATCGTTTTCAGTCCTTCTTCCAGAGCAGCTCTGTCACCCCATTGGAAATCCACTGGTAGAATACGATCCTCCGGACTGTTATAACCAAGCAGATAAAGGAATGTATGTGACATATCCGCCTGAAAACCCATGTTCGGGCGATCCACAGCTTCCATTGTTTCAATCATCGTTTTCCAGCTCTGCATACCTCCCCAGCAGATTTCACCTTCAGCAGCAAGTTTCTCACCAAAATCAGCCGCAACGTCACAGGCCTTTCTGAAAGTTTCAGCGATTTGTTTTGTATTTCCTGCGGGATCCTTTGACCAGACCTCCGGAGAAACCGCTGAATCAATACGGATCACGCCACCATTTCTAACACCAGCTTCACGAAGTTTCTGACCAAAAATACAGGCATTACGTACTTGTTCTACAAAAATATCCCGGGACTCCTTGGCACCCATTGCAGAACCAGCCCACACATTGGCTACAAGACTTCCAATCTCAAGATTGTAGCCACGCACTTTATCCGCAAGACGGAATGCGCCATCCTCGCTATGTAAGTACGAACCTAGATGCTCATCAAAAAGACCGATATCAACGCCGTCAAATTTCACACCGCTCACCTCAGCGGCAGCAGTTTTTTCTAGCAATGTGTCAAAAGGAATGATAGGTTCAGAATCTGAACCTTTGCCGACAATACCAGGCCATGTGGCATTGTGAAGCTTTGGATAATTATTTTCTGGCATGGATTATAGGTTTTAGCGATTAGCTGTTAGCTATCAGCCGCGGCCGACTACTAACAGACATCTTGTAAGAAAATATATACTATCAAAAACAAATAGAGCTCAAATCATCAGCTATTGAATTAACTTTAAATGCCGTATTCAGCTAAAAGCTAATCGATAATAGCTTCATAACACCAGATCCGGATTCAGCGGACCAAAATGTTTCAACATCACAATCGGGTCATTTGCTGACGGATTGCTGATCACGACTCCTTCCTGTGCAGCTCGTTCGCTCACAAAGAATTCATCATTTGTCAGTTGTCCGTAATGGATAAGCGCAGGAGTTTCGATATCCCAAACACCAAGCTTACCATGGCCCTGCATGACGATCAATCCGTAAGCAGCTGCATCAGTAATGGTAACAGTCTGTCCCGGAAAAACGGTAAGTTCCTTGGCACTGTAAGCCTCGCTTTTATAACAAATCCAGTTTTCGCTGTATCCCTCTGCCTCCATTTCTTTTACGTCCTTTACCGGTTTAGGGCGCATGAAGTGCTTTTCCATCAAATTAGGATTCACATTCAAATCCCAGTCGATCACTTCCATTAGCAAGTCGTAATCACCGATTCTGTCTTTTGGCGTTCCTTTCCAAAGCAATTCCTCCGGAATAATCGCTTCATTAACAAGTGATTGATACATTGCAAAAATATCGGATGCTTTTTGAGGCTCATAGGTACACAAACTACCAGGAGCATGCAACATGCCAGGAGGAACATCCCATCCTGTTCCAGGCTCCAAACGAAACGCCTGCGAGTAGTTGGTAATCTTATTATCACCCTTGGTGAAGTTCATCAGACACTCCTTGATCTGCTCCTTCGAGGTGCCAGGCGCAATACCAATAAATGTGTATGGGAAATCGCCGCCGTGGTTATTGAGTTGCGGAGGGAAATAATATGCCTCCGGCTTTCCGTTCTGGCCCACCATCGCAGCGTGCTCATCTCTGTGGTGAATATGGTGGGGTAACGGGCCCATGTTGTCGAAAAACTTGGAATACATTGGCCAGCTCTGGTATTCATCCCAAAGGCGGTCACCTATAATTTCACCTTTCAGCTCATTTACCGCGTCCTTCAATGTCACTTTCTGAACACCTGATTCATCTTCAAAAACGATCTGGCTTAAACCTTCATTTTCTCCTGTAAGCGGACCATTCTCCGCCGGAGTTGTTGAAGACAACCAGCGCTCGTCTATACCGCCACGCTCACCGCCAAGCACGTAATAATCGTCCGGATGTAATTTTATTCTTCGACCAGGTACACAAAACGAACGCGGCACCCAGGTCGGAGCCAAGCGTAATATTCCTTTTCCCTGTTCTAATGCCTTCCCGGCTATACTTGAAAGTCCCATCGGTTAATTTTAAAAATTGGTTTAGTTATTAATCTTACTTTCTGGTTTTTGAAAAATCTTATTGCGGTGCTCTGCACCTTACTATCTTATCTGAAATTATATTTCTACAAATCTTTCGGTGCTCTGCACCTTTTCTAACATTTAACAGATCGTCGTAACAGATTTGATCGATCATTTCTTAACCTATCTACTGGTAATAATTACTTAAGTAGTCAGGTGCAAAGCACCGGCACCTAAATTGCCTGATTGTAATTCAGCAAAAACTCCTTAATCCCATCCTCCTCAGTTATCACCTCCAACTCCAAATCATATTCCCGCTTCTCACCCGGTTCAATGAATATCAATGTTCCGTCTTTCCTTGCCTGCGCCTGGCCGGAAAGCGGATGTGTGCTTGGTTCCAGACCGGTAACATATTCACCTTTACCCCAATGCTGCCAGTTGGCGAACCAGGGTAATTGCTCTTTTTTGAAGTTCATGGATACGGCAAGTCCTAGTTTAGAGTTATATAAACCCGCAACGCTTTGTCCGAAAATATCTGCTTCAATGTCTACCAGAACAACCTCTTCTCCCGTTCCCAGGTGAGATTCAATTGGTCCGGGACATTTTTTAAAATCATTTCCTTCCTTAAATATGCTGGCATTTTCTTCACCGTGACGCGGGAACCATGTACCATTCCATAACAAATCTGTTCCTTCATCCACAAGCGGATAGCCAAAATTGAAATGATAAAGCAACATGTGCGGTGCCGCCGTATTTGCCTTATTAATTACCTCATCATGAATACGAATTGTTGCCTTTCCAAGCGTTGCAGATATTGTTCTTTTTAATTCCAGACTTGGTCCGAACGGCTTCGTTTCACGAATGATACCGGTAATGCTCATTTCCAGCTGACCTATTCGTGGATCTGGCTGAATAACCGATATAATTTCTGCGGGACTATTACTGATCAAACCATGTAAACCTCTGTCCCCGACTTCGTCAGATTCTGGTCCGCCAACATGGGAAAGTCCGCAGGTTGTAAGCAATCCGCCACCGAAGGTTCTCAGCCAGTCAATTCCTTTATCGGCAAATGGCTGCGGATAGGCAATTCCTCCATGGCTCAACCACGCCAGACTGTATTGGTTATAAAAGGCGTCAGCAATATCCATTGCCCTGTCAATGACCACCTTATATCTTAGACCAGTACCTGTGTTAATCCAGGCAATGCGTGTTCCTCTTCCTGCTCCGTTATCCAGCACAGAAGTTTCAATTCCCCCAATCTGGGCATGATTTGATACTTTGTCTTTCCAGCCCTGGTTTGTTGAATCGGCACTCTCCATTATTTTGTATTATTTAAAAATATTATCCAAATAAGAAAAGACCGCAAAGCGGCTTATTTAACCACTTTTTTCTTATTAATTTAAAGTTTCAGCAGGATAGTTTTTCCCAAGCAGCCAGTTTCTGACTCTGGGATTAAAGTCTTCCGTGTTTTCAAAATGGAATGCATGTCCCAGTTTATCATAAAGAAAAAGTTCTGAACCGTCAATCCCGCCTGCAACTTCTTCGGCCATCCAGACAGGTGTGAAAATGTCTTCCCGCCCTCCGATTACTAAGCTTGGCTGGTGGATCTTTTTTAAATCAGCTAGAACATTGTGACTGATGCATGCCGCAGCCTGGCCCTCCAACCCATGTAAAGGTTGAGGAAAAGGATTTGTGGCATCCTGCCTGCGCCCCATCTCCAGTTCGGCACATTTCTCTGCGTCATCCCAGGATGATTTTGAAAAAATAAGCAGCTGCATATACAAACTGAATTCCTCCGGTCTGAATCGCGCTTTGCTGTTCATGATATGCTGAAAAAGAGCCTGAGCATAATGGTCACATCTTGCCCACGGACACATCAAAACCAGAGATTCAACCCTATGTGGATGACGGATTGCAAGCTGCTGTGCAATGGTACTTCCCATAGAACAGCCGACAACTTTTACTTTTTTAACTTCGATAGCATCCAGCAGTCCGGCATAGTCATCAGCCATTTGCTCCGTGGAATAAGGCCCGGCAGGTTTGTCGGAAAGACCGACGCCACGATTATCACCAATAATACATCTGAAATGATGCTGCCAATCAGCCAAATGAACATTCCAGACTGACCCGGGGGCCGTGATACCCATGATGAGCAGTAAAGGTATGTCGTCGGGCGATTCACCTGAACCGCGTTCCTCGTAATGCAGATGTATTCCGTTGGTTTTAATAGTTGGCATGGATTAGCTTTTAGCAATTAGTTTTTAGCTGTTAGCTTAGTAAATCTTTACATACATGCCTGAGCATGCTTTTTCACTACTGCCCTGGTCACAGTTTTTTATCATAAAAGAAGGCCGACAGCCTAAACTAATCCCGGGATCAATTCTTCCTGAATCCATTTCCCATCGTGGAGTGTTACAAAATCCGGATCTTCCAATGCTTCTTCCCCTTCATCTTCACAAATAATCCAGCCTGTATAATTGATATCTTTCAGCCATTGGGTTATTCCGGGCAGATCAACCTTTCCTTTTCCCATCAGTGCAAACTCTGGATCTCCGTTCCAGTCTTTATAATGAACATGATTGATCAGCGCCTGGTATTCTTTCATTTTGGAAAGCGGATCCATGCCCCCGTTGATAATATGACCAACATCGGGTGTCCAGCCTGTTACGGATGAATCCAAAGATTCGAGAACAATTTTGTAATCTTCTTCTGTCCGGATAATGGAACTATGGGGTGAATTGGGATGATAGCTGCACAGAACACCTTTTTCGGCTGCTCTTGCAGAAACACGGTTAACAATATCTACCAGACTAGCCTGGCGCTGCGCAAGATGATGACGGCCTGTTGGAATCTGAACTGTATTTAAAACAGCACCCGGAAAACGCTGCAGCACACGGATCGCGTGATCTGCAACTTCGCGTTCGCGTTCGGTTTCTTCTGCTTCGTTCCACTCAAGCGCAAGAGCCAATGCTGCAAGCTCAATACCTTGTTCTTTTAATTTTGCCTCTAAAAGATCGGGATCAATCAGGTCTCCCATCCAGGTGAAAATTGGCTGTATTCCGGTAAATCCTGCTTTTGATATAACTTCGATCATGTGGCCCAAACGGCCCTGGTGCGTTTGTCCGCTGTTGCTCATAAACCAGGTATAAACCTCAGAGCCAAAACGAAACGGGAGTTTTTCTGACATTTGCTAGCGATTGGGTTTTAACGGTTAGCAGTTAGCTAAACCTGTGCCGGAATGTTCAACCATTTTGTGGTTGATACAACCAGTATTACGATTTCAATTCCCCGGGTTACACCCGGGGCTATTCATATTCAAGTCCGTCGGACTTATGTTTGAATTAATATTTCCTCAACCGAAATTCTTAACTCTTCATTATTAATTTTTAACTGTTCAAAGTCCATGCTTCTCACCCATCTCCCGAATAAACTTATATCCGTTTTCAGCGATATCCCATGGATCTGAAAATTCCCGCCAGACGCCTATTGCGTTGGCAAAATCAGGGTCATTTCTTGAAAAAGCTTCGATAGTGAGCCAGCCTTTGTATTGAATTTTAGCGAGTCCGGCAAAAGCATCATCCCAAAGGACCTGCCCGTCGCCGGGAGTTCCACGGTCATTTTCGCTGATGTGAACATGTGCTAAAACCGGAGCGATGGTTTGAAGTGCCGGACCGTATTTTTTTTCCTCAATATTGGCATGATGCGTATCAAACATTGCCCGGACATTCGGATGATCTGCGGCCCTGATAAGCTTGGTAAGCTGTTCCATCGTGTTGCAGAGATAGCATTCGAAACGGTTTAGCGCTTCCAGAGCAAATACAATATCAGCCTGTTTGGCATATTCCGCAGCTGCGTGCAACACTTCTCCCGCCCGTATATATTCCTCATCAAGCGCTGGACGGTTTACAAATATGGTATGGGCTGAATGGAACGGGCCGCAAATGATCTTTGCATTTAAGGCATGCGCACGGTCAACGCCCCATTTTATTTTATCCAGCGCTTTTTCACGAACATCAGCCGATTGACTTACCGGGTTTTCATCTTTTCCCAATGTCATCACAGCAGTCGTTTCAAGACCAACGCTTTTGGTATAATTCCCCATTCTCTGATAGGCAGAAAGATCGGGTGCGCCAAGATAAAATTCTACGCCATCGTAACCAATGCCTTTGAGCCTGTCTATCGTTGGAAATAAATCGTCCGAAACTGCCGCTGTCCAGGCCAGTACATTAAATCCTATTTTATTCATCTGAAAAGCTTTTGGCTGTCGGCAAAATACGAACAGCCGTATTTAAGTTATTTACTGCTTAATCTGAATGTCTTTATATTCAACTTTCATTGGCGGTCCAACATGCACCTGAATTCCCAGTGAACCTGTCAATTTTCCGCTCATTGTGTCGTTGTCCGTCACATCACTCATCAAAATTCCATTGATGTAATGTTGCAGACGGTTTCCTTTTGCAACAAGACGAAACTCATTCCAGTCTCCGCTTTTAATTTTAGTTTTAAGCTCGTCCGATTTCCCCAATGATCCGGTTACTGTTCTGCCAAGCCACGCATTATTTTTTAGGTTTGCACCAAAAGCTTCTTTTGATTTGTCTGTTGGTTCGTTTACAGACACAATTTCTCCGCGGTAAGCAAGCGTTGTTCTTTTACGCTCTTCATAATTCTGGCCTGTATAATTGTTGGCTCCGTCGATGTCAAGCTGATAACCTCTCAATGCATTTGGAATGTCAGTCAGTTGCTCACTGCGGTAATTGATCCCCGAATTTCCTTTTTCAGTTATTTTAAATGAACCTTTTAATTCAAAATCACCTGGTTGTCCGCCTTTCCAGACAATGAAAGAGTTTGTTTTCAAAAGTGTTTCCGGAGTAATTTCTCCCACCAGATTTCCATTTTCAGCTCTCCAGTATTTTGTATCTCCCTCCCAGCCTTTCAACGACTTACCATCAAAAATCTGAACGAATCCTTTTTCCTTTTTTTGTGCAACACAGGAAATCTGGCCGGTAATAAAAAGTGCCACCACCATGCCGGCCAATACTTTATTTACTTTAGAATTCATCTTGGATTATTATTTACGTTTTAAGGATTAGAAATATTCACTCGTCATAAACACTTCTTAAATAAGCACATTCTGTTCAATAGTCTTAAAAAAGAAGAAAATTATATCCAAAAATTCCTAAAATTATCGGTCACACTATCCTGTACTAACCTGTTTTGAATTAATCTTTCGGCATCCGCTGCTTTCAGCGAATGAGTTCCTTACTTTTCATCCAGGTAGTACACCTGCCAAACCATTCATCAAATGCGGGATACGTTAAAAAACCATGTTCACCTTTTGAATAAACGTGTAATTCCCCCGAAACGCCGAACTTTTGCAGGTTTTGGTAAAATACAATACTGTTAGCAACCGGTACAACCACATCTGTACCTGCATGAATTAGAAAAGCCGGTGGTGTTGTTTTAGAAATGTGATATTCATTGGAGAAAAGACGGATCTTATTCTGGTCTGTTCCGATAAGATTTTTCCTCGAACCCGTATGTCCAAAACTATCTGTAAAACTGATTACGGGATAAACCAACAGCATAAAATCCGGCTTTAAGCTGGTATTTAATTTATTATCAATATAAAATTCTTCAAAGTGTGTACCCACAGTTGCTGCCAGATGGCCACCTGCGGAAAATCCCATTACCCCAATTTTCTGAGGATCGATATTCCATTTCTCCGCATTTTCCCTCACCGTTTTTATTGCCTGCTGCGCATCCTGCAAGGGGCCGATGGATTTGTCGTCCATCGTTCTGTCGTCCGGAATGCGGTATTTTACAACAAATGCAGCCACGCCCAGCTTATTGAACGAGCGCGCCATATCACTTCCTTCCCGTTTCAATACCAAAGTATGATATCCTCCACCGGGGAAAATAATTACAGCCGTTCCATTTGCTTTGTCCTTTGAAGGAAGAAATGCCTGGATTGTTGGAATGGAAACTTTATAAGCAAGAGAATCTCCGCCCGGGCTGGTCTTAATCTCTTCCTCGTTTGTCACGTTTTTACTATTCGGGATTTTACCCGGATACAGGGGATCCTGGCAAAATCCGCTGATACAACACAGCAAACAGGCAAAAAGCAGAACAGACCGCAGCATCATTTGTAGTACTTTAATTTTTAATACAACAAACCCTGATTACGAATCAGGCCAGTTATATAAGAATCAAAGCATTTTAAAGCTAAAGTCTACCATGTTTTATGCCGGAGTTTAAACATAAAAACTGTTTTTCTACAAAATATTTAAACAAAAAAATGGGATCCGAAATGAATCGAATCCCATTTTTAAATGTGTGTATTGTTTATGATCAGCTGTTTACAGCCTGATGCATATCTCTGTATTTTTTGATCAGATCGTGTGATTCTTTAAGTGAAGCTTTCTGATCAGTGATGAGCTGTCTGATTTCAACTGAAAGATCCGCGTCTGTTGCCAGCGCATCTTCGTATGCTTCCTGAGCTGCATCCTCACCATATTCACAACTTTCAAGAACCGATGTTCTGTCATGGCCCGTAAATGTTGCTTTTATATCCATCCAAACGCGGTAGATCTTACCTGAATTTGTTGTTCCTGTTTCAATTTCTCCACCAAGTGCAGCTACTTCACGGCTTAACTCTGCAACATATTCACGGCTTTCGTTGGCCATTTTTTGAAACATTGCTTTCAAATCGACGTCAATGTCTTCTACTTCAACCAGTGCTTTTTCATAACCGTCAATACGGTCATTATTAATCTTAATCAGGTCGTTTAATACTTCTACAAGATTTTCGTTGGTTTCCATAACTTTATAGTTTTTAATGTTAATGATCGTTTGTTGATCTGTAATCTTAAAAACCTATGCCAGTATTTAAATAATATGAAACTGTTGTTTTCACAGATTTATCTGTCCTATATGTTGCCGTTTTTTCCCGAATGATTGACTATTTTCACGAAATCTTAGACACCAAATGATTTCTAATTGTCAGCCGTTAAGTTTTGAGAAGAAAAATCTCATTAAAACGCAACGCCAAATTTTACTCCGCCCCACTGGTGATCCCTTCCGGTTTTAAATTCTTTACTTAAATAGATCTGGTAATATTCCGCATAAATTTTCCAGACATTAACGACCACTCCGAAATTATTTTGAAAGGTGATTCTATTAATATCCGTGCTTTTAACCGTGTAAGGACTTTTTCTGCTTAAAAATCCACCTTGCAAAGAGGCGTCATAACCCACCAGACCAGCCATAGGCTGGCTGTATACATATATCCGGAAATTCCTTTTGTGGTTTTTCTCACGCTTACCAAATGAAGAATCAAAACGGCCCAGGGTAAGAGATAAACCTGCCATGACTTTGTCGGAAAGTGTTCCCAGTCTCGCCTGAACATTTGTATTTACCGAAAGAATATCCGGTACATTAACAAGCTCTTTTTCATGAGCAAGTTCGTAATTAATAACCGGGTTATTTCTAATCTGATATTGCCAGCCAAGTGGTTGCGGGTCTTCCGTCCAGCGGTGAATGGTTGCCTGCATTCTCCCTGCAAAAGCCGCCGGACCAATCATTCCCAGACTTAAAGTCGAAGCCAGTCTTTGCCTGCGAATGGTATCAACAGAAATTGAAAAAGATTTCAGCATAATGACACCGGCAAATGGTCTGTCTGCTTTTAAAATGTCATTGCTTTTTATACTCGTGGGTGTAAAACCATAATGTTCGAAGGCGAGGCCGGACTTGGAGCGGCTGTTTTTTAATTGAAGTAATATTTTAGAAACCGGATTTTTACTTAAAAAAGGGTGCACCATTTCCAGACTGTACCCCTGGGTGTAATAGTAATCGGTTTTGGTGAAGAAATCGTTGTCGTAATGAATACGAAAGTACTTATCACCGGTTACGTTCCTGAACGAAGCCGTATTATCCGATCTCTGAGCAAAAGATGGAAAAGTAGGGAGAAGCAGGAAGAAAATCAGGATCGGTGTTTTATACATAGCTTCCCATATACGGCAGAAAACAATATGCAGATTGATCCTGATGCCAATCTGCATATCCAGTGTTTCAAACCTGATGAGCTAACAATGATTTCACCAACTGCTCATTATTTGACAAATGCGACATTTCATGTACTTCCTTATTTAAAAGCCTTTGAATTTTACTGTTTTCGTAAGCCCGGAAGACCGCAGGATGAACATAATACTTTTTACAGACCGTCCGGGTATTACCCAGGTGGGCTGCAACCACATCCAGACAGGTATTTACCGTACGGGTAAACTGCCGCTTCGTTTCACATTTTTCCTGCCCGCTTAAATATTCAAAGGCTGTAACTGTACCCATCCAGGTGCGGAAGTCCTTTGCAGAATAACTTCCGCCTGTATGTTGCCGGATGTATTCATTTACCTGTCCGGCATTTAAGGCGCAAAGTCCGCCATTTTCGTTTGTATATTTAAACAGACGCTTTCCGGGCATTTCCTTAAATTGTTTTACCAATCTCGCCAGCTGCACATCACGCAGAACGATATCCTGCTTGATCCCTTTTTTACCTGTAAACTTAAACCTGATTTTACTTCCCTGAATGGTTGTACAGCGTGCATCAAGCGTGGTAATGCCCGATGAACCATGTTTTATTTTATAGCGCTGATTACCAACCCGGATACAGGTTTTATCCATCAGTTTAATAACCAATGCAATTACTTTATTCAGATCGTTTGATCTTCTCCTCAAGTCATGTTCTACCTGCTCACGAAGCATAGGAAGAGCTTCCGAAAAAGTGAGCAGCCTGTAATACTTGGTCTGATTACGGATCAGGTTCCAGTGCGGATGATAGCGGTATTGTTTCCGCCCTGCTTCATCTATACCGGTTGCCTGCAAATGACCTTCCGGGTCTTCGCTGATCCACACCTCACGCCAGGCGGGCGGAAGCACAAGTGCTTTTATTCTTTTAACCGCGTTTTTGTCCTTGCAGCGATTACCCTGCTGATCAAAGTAATGGAATTTAGGCGCTTTTCCCTTCCGAAAAAAACCAGGTGCGTTGGCAGTGATATAGTTAAGTCCGGCGGCAGCGGCTGTCAGTGCGGGATCCTTTTTTAATTTCTTAATCTGTTTTGCAGTGATAACCGGTGGTTCGGTTAACGTTCCAACTGCTGGTGCTGATGACATAATTTACTACCATTAAATGTAAGCGTTAATGGTAATAAATTTGATACCAGATAATTTTAGAAAAACCTCTTTATTAGGTTATGGCGTTTAAAAGCATCAGGCCTCTATTCATTATTATACAATCTTAAAAAATCCTCATCAAACAACCTTTCCGGTTAATTTGATGAGGAACAATGTACTCAAATGAGAAAAATTCAGTTCTCAGCCTTCGTTCTCAAAAGGAAAATATAATGTAAATCGCGATCCTTCTCCCGGTTCAGAATCGGCCGTAATATAACCGCCATGATTTTCCATAATTTTCTTACAGATCGCGAGCCCTATGCCCGTTCCTGGATATTTGTTTGCCGGATGAAGTCTTTGAAAGACATCAAAAATTCTGCTTTCATACTCTTTCTCAAACCCGATTCCGTTGTCCTGAAAAGATACGGCGTAAAAAGGAAGTAAGGCATTAGCTTCTGTCCTTTCTTTCAGGATTTGGTTACCTGTTACAATCTGGACGTCAATTACTATTGCTGGATTCTTTTCTTCTTTTGAAAATTTAATTGCATTGCTGAGCAAATTGACAAACAGCTGGTGTATCTGGAAAGGAATCACACTAAGTGCCGGTAACTCTGCCGAAGTTATCAGCGCCTTTTTCTCATCAATATTATCATTTAGTTCCTCCAGTACTTTTTGCAGGATCAGGTTGAGATCTACGGTTTCGTAAACCTTTTCCATATTTCCGGCCTTGGAATAACTTAAAATATCTTCAATCAGCAACTGCATTTTTTCCGCAGCAAAACGCATTCGTTCTACCGAATCCTTAACCTGAGCGGAAATGTCAGGCTGTTCGCGATCCAGAATTTTAGATGCAAAAATCTGAATTTTACGCAAAGGTTCCTTTAAATCGTGTGTACTGATCCAGTTCAGGTTTGCGAGCTCCTTATTTGCAGCTTTGAGTTCGTCGTTGAGGAGACGGTTTTTATTTTCCTGACTTCTGACATATCTCAAATTAATATGTTTTTGTATGGAATAAGCAAAGTTGGACGAAGAACCCAACTCCGATTTTCTCCACGCGGCACTTTTATCTTTCACCTCTTCCAGCCATAACTCAAATGATTTACGAGGGGAAAGTCTTGCTACACCCTCTTCATTATGAATAACTGCCTTATGCGGATTGCCGGCCCAATTTATTGTTTCCCGTCTTTCTGCCCTAAGCCAGAGTATTCCGTCAGGCGTTCCGGCAGCGATGGAGTGATAGATAATACCCGCAGCAAATTTTGATAAACTTTCTCCCTGGGGATAAATATCTATTAATTGCTCGGTATGCAATCCCCTATTCTGGTAATTTTCAGATAAAAATTTCAACAACGGAACCAGTTCCTCATTTGAAGGAACATTCCCGTTTTTGTATAATTTTCCTTTATGATAAATTACGAAACCTGTTGCATTGGCAAGTTTCAATAATGAAGGTGACTCAAAATTCTCTTCGATAAAGTTCTCATTTTCATGGAGTAACTCCAATGAATCCAACAATGCTTTATCTACGGATACACTGATCTCAAACTCTTCGGCAACTTCCCTGACAGCGATTTGCGAAGTAAGAAAATGCCCCTGAAGCAATGCGGATAACCTGGTATAATGCGGCAATACCTTCGGGCTGTAATGATGACAGGCGATTAACCCCCACAGTTTATTGTTCTGCAAAAGCGAAATGGTCAGTGTAGCACCAACGCCCATATTTTTGAGATACTCAACATGAATCGGAGAAACGCTCCTTAATATGGAAAGACTGAGGTCGAGAGATTTATTGTCCTTATCGCCAACGCTATTTAAAGTCAGGATGGGAACCGGCTGATAATTTATATCTGCAATCATCCGAAGCTGATTTTTAATATAAAGCTCTCTGGCCTGAGCAGGAATATCGGTATGCGGATATTTTTGTCCCGAAAATGATTCAAGATCCTCCCTTTTACTTTCCGCTATTACTTCACCGTTGTACTCCGCATCAAAACGGTAGATCATTACCCGGTCGTAACCGGTAATGTTTCTTGTCTGATCAGCAATATCCGCGCACAACTCCGGCAAATAACTTTGCCTTTCCATGGAGGATACAAAGTTCTTTGTCTGGCTGTAAAGATTTGGCAGATCAAGCGTCCCGTCCGGGAAAGGTTCCAGTTCCAATATGAGTGTGTCTCCGCTCTGGTGGACTGTCGTATTGTAAGGAATATCGTTTAACGTAAACACAAAAGGCTTTGCCGGATCAATTTGATTTTCAATCGAATAAACAATAAAGTTATCCGCCTGGTTTTTATCAAAAATTTCTGTTAACGATTTTCCCAGCAGCATTTCGGGCGAAAGCAGAATAAACTCGGCACTGTTTGCGCTGCAAAAATCAATAACCTGATTTTGTCCTTTTAAACCCAACAAAAAGCCATGCGGCTGAATACTTCCCGGGATATGAATCGGTTCACTTTCGCAGTTTGTCAGATTTACAATATCCCGGTTAACAATATCTGTAATATTCATTTTACCAATTGATCCTGGCCTGGTCGAGCCAATTATTTATTGCCGTGAATGTTTGAACCGCACTTGAAATAATTTCTTTTTCACAACTTTTCTGAACTGCAAATGCAGCAAGAGAAGAGATGAATGTTTTCCACAGTAGCCCTGTTTCTGTACCATATCCCCAGAAATACGATGCACCGTGAGAAGCATCTAATCCCAGTGTGTTATTAATATGCTTGTAAAGAATTTTCCCTCCCAATGTCGAACCCTCAAGCACATACATAACACCCAAAGCCTCTGCAATTCCGTTGGCTCTGAAATGATAACCCGGAAGTTTATCTGTGATTTCGGGGGAAATTCCAGTATTAAAAAGATCCCTAATAATTAATTGAGATTTTTTCCTTTGTGCCAGATCAGTTAAGACCGGCTCTAAGATAGGGTAAATTTCCGTTTCGCAGGCAAATGTAACACCATAGAGTTTGGCAATATAAGTTTGATAGCCGTTCAATGTTACCGCAGGATCCAGGATCGCTTTTGAGAATTCATTTTCCTCTAATTGTCTGTGGCTGTCTGCCGTTTCCTGCCTGAGATTACTTAAAAAAACATCCTGATTCTGTTTAGAAACAGTTAATTCATTCATGCTGCGAATATTGAAACTTAATTATTGTTGTTCCTGATCAAAAATTGTTCCAGATCCGTCGTATTTTTCAAATCCTCCTTCCGGCTAAGGCACTTTTCTATGATTTGTACTAAACCTGAAAAACTCGTTGGCTTCTGAATATAAAGATTTGCTCCCGCCTGATAGGCAGATTTCAGAAGATAATCTGCAACCGATGTTGAAAGAATAACAACCGGAATTTCCTTAAAATCGTCGGAATTCCTGATCTCGACAAGACATTCCAGGCCATTTTTAATTGGCATATTCATATCCAAAAATATCAAGTCAGGTACATGCTGATTATCCGCCAGTGTATGCATCAGCTCCATACCATTTTCTGCAATGTCAAGTCTGGTGGAAATCTGTATTTGTTCCAGCGCTTCCTGGAATAAAGAGGTATCGTCTTCATCGTCGTCCGCCAGTAAAATGTGGACGGGTTTATTCTCTTTCATTGATGATTAATGGGGCTGCGCCTTACCAGCTAAGTTTGTTTTGTCCTTAACAGGACTACAATATAAAAATCAAATTTAATATATCTTTTTCAAGCAGACATCTTCAGCATCACTTTTCAGCGATTTGCTTCCTTCCGGTTTGGTTTTAAGATTTTTTAGATAAGTGCTGCATCCTACATATCTGCTAATCTAAATATACGTATTCAAATTTGTATTAGATGAGTTTAGTAGTTAATCCAACCAGCTATTTTTTGATTAATCCAACTGGCATGCTTTTTTACCCCTCAAGAGCATTATATCACAAAAAAATATCACTAATTATGAAAAGGATCACGTTAAGTGCACTGCTAATAGCTTCCATGATGACTTTCTCTGCCTGCAACTCTGAAAAAAAAGAGGATAGCAAAGAGGTAGCAGAAGAACAGAATGAAGAAAAATTTGAGGATACTAAGGTAGAGGATGATACTGAATTTGCTGTTGCCGCTGCGGATGGTGGTATGATAGAAGTAAAACTTGGAGAGTTAGCACAAACCAATGGCTCTTCTTCGGCGGTTAAGGATTTTGGTAAAATGATGGTAAAGGATCATTCAAAAGCTGGTGACGAACTTAAAGCGCTGGCGCAGCAGAAAAATATTACTTTGCCTGCGACACTAAGCGACGATAAACAAAAGAAATACGACGATTTAGCTAAGAAAAAAGGAAAAGAATTCGATCAGGCCTATGCTTCTTTTATGGTAGATGACCATAAGGAAGATATTGACGAATTTCAGGAAGCAGCAAAAGATGGCAAAGATGCTGATATCAAATCTTGGGCGGCTGGGAAAGTACCAACTTTACAGCACCACCTGGAAATGGCACAAGCGATGAAGGATGCTGTGAAGTAACATTTTGCACATATTTAAAGAGCGGGAGTATGCAGCAGCATGCTTCCGCTTTTTGCTGTAGTGTCTGATCATTTTCACTTAAATAATTTAATATTCTTGTTATTCAATAAAGTTAACGCTTACTTTGTCTACTCACCTTGTAGACTATGTGTTTCATTTAATATTTACCAAAGATCTAAGTCCTGAATCCTGACATGAAATTCCGTATTTTACTCCTTTTCGCAGTTGCTTTCCTGTTATTAACAACAACACGCCTGAGGGTACACGCTCAATCCGGCAAATCGGCAGCAAGACCAAACATCATTTTTATATTTTCCGACGACCACGCCTATCAGGCAATTGGCGCTTACGGAAACAAATTTGCCAAGACGCCTAACATTGACCGTATTGCAAAAGAAGGCGCATTATTAAACAATAACCTGGTTACAAATTCGATTTGTGGACCGAGCCGGGCAACATTACTTACCGGAAAATACAGCCATACCAATGGCTACAAAAGAAACGACAGGACAAGATTTGATACCAATCAGACGTTATTTCCTGAAACGCTGAGACAAAGCGGTTACCAAACTGCCTGGATTGGTAAAATGCACCTCAACAGTCTGCCGAAAGGGTTTGATTACTGGAATATATTACCTGGACAGGGCAATTATTACAATCCGGATTTCATAAGCCAGCCCAACGACACAACCCGTTACAAAGGTTATGTTTCAGATATCATTACTAAGTTTTCAACCGATTGGCTGGACAAACGGGATAATTCCAAGCCATTTTTTCTTATAGTCGGGCATAAAGCTACCCACAGAGAATGGCTGCCGGACTTGCAGGATTTGGGTGCTTATGACAATGTAAACTTCCCGCTGCCTTCCACTTTTTATGATGATTATAAAGGAAGAGAAGCTGCGAAGCAACAGGATATGACCATCGAAAAAACGATGCGACTGAAACAGGACCTAAAGGTTGACGCCGACTATGATAAGGACTGGACTTACAATCGTTTTGACCCGGAACAAAAAAAGGTATTTAAAGCCTATTACGACAAGATCTCAAAAGAACCGGCAGAAAAAAAACTGACCGGAAAAGCGTTAACGGAATGGAAATATCAGCGTTATCTGAAAGATTATCTTTCGACGGCCAACTCCCTGGACCGCAATATCGGTAAACTGCTTGATTACCTTGACAAATCGGGACTGGCTAAAAATACGGTTGTGATTTACGCTTCCGACCAGGGCTTTTACATGGGTGAGCATGGATGGTTTGACAAACGCTTTATTTATGAGGAATCTCTTAAAACGCCTTTCGTAATTCGTTATCCGGGTGTAATCAAACCGGGATCTAAGGTTGATGATCTTGTGTTAAATATTGACTGGGCACCAACTGTTCTGAACATTGCAGGTGTAAAAATCCCGTCCGACATTCAGGGAAAATCATTTTTTCCATTGCTGAACGGCACAAAGGCCACCGCAAAAGTGCCATGGCGGAAAGAAGCATATTATCATTATTACGAATTCCCTGAACCGCACCATGTGTTTCCACACTTCGGTATACGTACAGATCGTTATAAACTTGCTTACTTTTACAACGGCGCCGATTCCTGGGAACTGTATGATCTGAAAACGGATCCGACAGAAATCGCAAACATTTATGGCAGCAAAGGCTCGGAAGCAATTACAGCGGATCTTAAAGTAAAACTGAAACAGTTGATGAATCAATATCAGGACAAAGAAGCGCTGCAGATACTGGCCGGAGCGAAGAAATAATAAAAGACAGCGTAGACAAAAGTTATGATGTTTAGAAGTGAAGCAATTGCTCTTATTATAGGAATTGCAGCAATTAATTTTGGCTGTGATAAAAAACAAACCGCTGCCGAAAAAACAGCCGACAGCCTGGCACATTGCATCGCGGATGGAATTCCTTCAAGAGCAGCGGCCATTCAAAATGCCGGAAATGTTACAGAGGAAAAAAGTGACACAACGGGCATGAAATGGATTCCCGGAGGAAAATTTCTAATGGGTTCCGATGAATTTCCGGATTCCAGACCGATGCACGATGTAACCGTCGATGGTTTTTTTATGGACGAACATGAAGTAACCAATGCAGAATATGCCCGTTTTGTAGCAGCAACCAATTATAAGACTGTGGCTGAAAGACCACTTAATCCTGCCGACTATCCCGGAGTTCCGGCAGATAAACTGGTGCCGGGTTCGGCCGTATTTACACCTACGGCAACAGCTGTTTCACTGGATAACCCTTTGCAATGGTGGAATTATACTCCCGATGCAAGCTGGGCAAAACCCGAAGGAAAAGGCAGCTCGATAAAGGGAAGAGAAAATTATCCTGTCATTCACGTATCGTATGAGGATGCAGCGGCGTATGCAAAATGGGCAGGGAAACGTTTACCTACAGAAGCAGAATGGGAATTTGCGGCTCAGGGAGGAAAGGGAAACCACACTTACTATTGGGGCGACCAGCTCAAACCTGGCAACAAATGGGTAGCCAATATTTACCAGGGCAGCTTTCCTGACAAAAACACAAAAGAGGATGGTTATTTAGGTGCAGCTCCGGTTAAATCTTTTCCTGCAAATAATTATGGATTGTTCGATATGGATGGAAATGTCTGGGAGTGGTGCCAGGATTTGTACCGTCCCGATTATTATCAGAAAAGTGCTTCCAGAAATCCTCAGGGACCATCGGACAGCTATGATCCGGATGAGCCGGGCGCGGTTAAAAGAGTACAGCGCGGAGGTTCATTTTTGTGCAGCGACGATTATTGCATACGATACAAAGCAGGCAGCAGAGGAAAAGGTGAAGTAACCAGCGGAAGCAATAACCTTGGCTTTCGTTGTGTGATGAATAAAAAGTAGATTAATATTTAACTTTAAGAAATTAAGGGACATTAAGAATTTTGACTTTAAATTCGTCAACTCATTATTACTGTTTAAAAATTCAGAACTTGGAATTTATTTTTACAGGCATTAGGTTTCTATTCATCATCAATCTTTATGACTACGCGTTTTTTGACTGTTCCGGGATTAGCAAGCTCAGGGCCTAATCACTGGCAGACGATCTGGGAAGTACAATATCCGCATCTGTTCAGTCGCGCAGAACAGGTAAACTGGGACTGGCCTGTGAAAGATGAATGGGTAGTTAAATTACAGGAACAAATCAGTAAACTGACAGAACCTACTGTGCTGGTTGCACATAGCCTGGGCTGTATCACCGTAGCACACTGGGCGCAGGAATATACCTCAGAATTTATTTCAGGTGCTTTGCTTGTGGCGCCAGCGGACGCAGAGTTATCCAAAAGACTTAATTTTGTTGTAGGCTTCACTCCTGTTCCCACTTTAAAATTGCCCTTTAAAAGTATTGTCGTAGCCAGTAACAATGACATATATGCCACTATCGGGCGGTCGGAAATTTTTGCAAGGAACTGGGGAAGTGAATTTATTAACATTGGAAGAAAAGGGCATATTAACGCGGTTTCGAAGCTGCATGACTGGCAGGAAGGAAAGCTGATACTGGAACAGCTGAGTAGTTTTGAGCTATCAAAAGAGACAGTTCAGGAATTGTCCTGATTTACATTTTAACCAACACAATTTTTAGGACGTATATATGTTTATCTTAGTGCAGTTTTTATCCAATTAACTTATTACTATTAAATTAAACCGAACAAATTATGAAAAAAATCTTTGTATTTCTTTTGGCAGGAATGTTAGTAAATTCCGTCTCAATGGCTGGCGGCGACGATAAGGCGAAACTTGCTGACAAAACACTGACAGTGGATACCAAAAGCAGCACAGTTACCTGGGGAGCTAAAAAAGTTACCGGTACACACGCAGGAACTGTACCCCTAAGCAGCGGTTCGTTGATCGTTGACGGAGATAAACTGAAAGGCGGAACATTTGTTCTTGACATGAAAAACCTTACCGTAACAGACGTTAAGGATGCTGACATGAACGGAAAACTGACAGGTCACCTTAAAAATGCAGATTTCTTTGCTGTTGAAGCGCATCCACAAGCTAAGTTTGTGAT
The DNA here is from genome assembly GCF_004349265.1 of Dyadobacter psychrotolerans. Taxonomy (GTDB): domain Bacteria; phylum Bacteroidota; class Bacteroidia; order Cytophagales; family Spirosomataceae; genus Dyadobacter; species Dyadobacter psychrotolerans. The sequence goes on along the minus strand of NZ_SMFL01000008.1, from coordinate 188,719 downwards.
TACTTCTGTGACTGCAAAAGGAGCTGGTGCTTATGACATCACCGGAAAATTGACCATCAAAGGTATTACCAGCGACATTAAATTTCCTGCGACTGTTAAATCAGATGGCAAAAAAGTAACTGCTGATGCCAAAATCTCAGTAGACAGAACCAAATATGATATCAAATTCCGCTCATCCAATTTCTTCGAAAACCTGGGCGATAAAGCGATTGATAATGACTTCACTCTTGACGTTAATCTTGTAGCAAACAAATAATTGAGCCGCAGATCCTTAACATGACTTTGATCCTGTCTGATTCCATCGGACAGGATTTTTTGTGGCCGATTTTTAACATTATAAATCTGTTCAGAAGAAATGGTTTTATCTTTGGCTTGATCAATTAAATCAGGAAATATTTATGAAATATTCATTATTCACCTTTTTCATTTTATTTATTCTGGCCGGTAATGTGGCAGATGCACAAAAGAGTAATAGTTTACCGGATTGGGCATTTGGCGGATTTGTTCGTCCCAAAGGCGTGAATCCGGTTATTTCTCCCGACAGCACATCACGGTTTATGTGTCCCATGAATAAAAAAATGGTCGATTGGGAATCCAATGATACATTCAACCCCGCGGCGACGATTAAGGATGGAAAAGTAATTGTACTGTACCGCGCAGAGGATAAGGCAGGCAGAGCAATCGGAAAACGCACATCCCGGATTGGCTATGCCGAAAGTACAGATGGCATCAGTTTTCAAAGAAGAAAAACACCTGTTTTATTCCCCGCCGATGACAGTCAGAAAGCAATGGAATGGCCTGGAGGCTGCGAAGATCCGCGCGTGGCAGTTACCGAAGACGGCTTATATGTCATTTTTTATACACAATGGAATCAGGATAAAGCAAGAATCGGAGTGGCTACATCACGTGACCTTGTTGAATGGCAAAAGCATGGGCCGGCATTTGCAAAAGCGTACAATGGAAAATTCAACAATATCTGGACAAAATCAGGATCGATACTTACACGGCTGGTCAATGACAAGCAGGTGATTGCAAAAGTAAACGGCAAATACTGGCTTTATTTTGGTGAAGCAAATGTGAACGTAGCAACCTCTACGGATCTGATTAATTGGGAACCGGTTGTTGATAAAAATCAAAATACTGTGAATCTGATTTCACCGAGAAAAGGTTTTTTTGACAGTAATCTTACCGAATGCGGACCTCCGGCAATTTTAACGGAGAAAGGTATTTTGCTTTTATACAATGGAAAAAATGACAAAGGTGCAGACGGAGATCTTCGTTATACACCCAACAGCTATTGTGCCGGACAGGTTTTGTTTGATAAAAATGACCCTACAAAAGTAATTTCAAGACTGGATGTTCCTTTTTTCCGTCCAATGGAATCCTTTGAAAAAAGTGGTCAATATGCAGCCGGAACCGTGTTTATTGAGGGAATGGTTCATTTTAAAAAGAAATGGTTGCTTTATTACGGTTGTGCTGATTCGCGGGTAGGTGTTGCCATTTATGATCCGAAATTAAAAACAGCAGGTGATCCGCTTCCATGAGTTAAATAGCTACCTGACAGCCTGATTAGATCCTAAATTTGTTTTTACCTGATATATTTTATAAACATTTCGATCCGGCAAGGATTTCAAGGCGTATATCACGAAAACTAAAACAAACTTATTTCGATGAAAACGTCCAAAATCAAAAGCACACTATTAGCAATCGCTTTGTTCGCAAGTTTCGGAGCATTTGCTCAAAAAGAGAAAACAGTAATGGTTGGCGGAGCAGCAATGTATCCTTCCAAAAACATTATTGAAAACGCAGTTAATTCAAAAGATCACACAACTTTGGTTGCTGCTGTGAAAGCCGCAGGCCTTGTGGAAACATTGTCTGGTGCAGGCCCATTCACGGTTTTTGCTCCTGTTAATTCAGCCTTTGCTGCTTTGCCGGCAGGGACAGTTGATAACTTACTGAAACCAGAAAACAAAGCAATGCTTACAACTGTTTTAACGTATCACGTTATTCCTGGCAAAGTTGACTCAAAGTCGGTTATGAAAATGATCAAAGACGGTAACGGCAAAGCTATGGCCAAAACAGTTCAGGGAGAGGAACTTAGTTTTACCACAAAAGGTAAGGACGTTTGGGTAACAGATTCAAAAGGAAATAAAGCTATGGTTACAATTGCGGATGTGTACCAGTCAAACGGTGTAATTCACGTAATCGACAAAGTTTTAATGCCATAACAGCTTGTGGATGGAATGACAACTAACAAGTGTTAAATCGGGTGCCCAATCGGGCACCCTTTTTTGTATCCGGCCAAACAAAAAAGGCTACCCCACAATCGGAATAACCTCTTCAAATTGTTTCAGGAATTATCTGCTATAATCTTGAGAGTAACTCCTGTTTTTTAGTCTTGAATTCCTCTTCTGTTATCTGTCCTTTTTCGAAAAGTATATTAATCTTTTCAATCGTTGAAATGATGATATCTTCCGGCGTTTTATCCGGCAGAACCGTATTGGAGCTATATGCATGCGTTACATCATAGGCTAGTTCAGGTGTTTCCTGCTTTTGCTCTACGGGCTCTGAAATTAAAGCCAGATTTGCCAGATCAACCGGGCCGTCCTGACTGGTGAACTGGTAAGACCTGTTGCTGCCCTGTTGCTGTGAAATTCCTGAGATCTGATGATGTTTTGTATCATAAATGCTCCGCTTTCCATCTTCTTCAATAACCAGGCGGCGTGCCGGACCAAAGTATGCATATTTAAAATTATTTTGTGCTCCACTCGAAGTTGGACTACCAAATACCGATGGCCATGAACCATTGGAAGAGCCTGATTTTATACTTCCTGAACTTTCAGAAGCTTCCTCAAAAATGAGCTTGGTAGAAACAAGATTTGCCAGTTCAGTACACAGCTTGTCAACTTTGGCTTTTAGTGAATTGTTGAACATATCGCCAACCATCGTCATTCCGCCTTTCATCCACTGACCGTTTCCACCTAATTCGGGTATGTTAAACTGAGCCATAGTCCCATTGCCTTTTACCACAGCTTCCGCCATCGTTTCTACACTTTGTAACTGTAAATTGTATTGATCAGCAATTCCTTTAAGCAATTCCTGACCTTCTTTTGTAAGTGATTTCATATAGCTTATTTTCAGATGCATTTGAAATAATACCTCTTAGTAAGGCAAACACAACAAAAACAATGCCATAACCTGTCTTTTCAGCAATAACAAAAATTTAGCTGACATCTGCCAGTGAGGAAGTTAGTTTGTCTGGTCTGTCAGGAAAAGTCAATAAAGTCACTTGAAATTTGACACGTTCTTCACAGTTATGCAAATTTTCGCGTAACCTAAAATAACCCTTGTTACTTTCCAGGCAATTTCGCGTAAACAACTTAAAACCAGTTGTTTTATAATTTAAAAATCCGAATCATGAAAATGACAAAAGTACTCCTCTATTTTGCATTTTTTCCATTTCTTCTAACCGGTTGCAACAACGGTGATGATGACGTAACGGCCACCAGCAATGAGGTGCCTGCCGTATATTCAAAAATTTACGGTGCCTCAAGCATTACGTCTGACGGGAGTTACATCACAATTAAAACCAATGGTTTGCCAGATCATAAAAGTGCCTATTATGCAACCAGCAATAGTTTATATGAAAAATTCAGCGGTACAACGTTCGGCAATTATACTTTCTCCAAAAACCCTAATACTATTTCCAGCCAGACTTTAACTTTCAAAATCCCATTAAATCCTCAGGTTGCTTCCTCTCATGCAGCCACACCGCTTGGTCCGATTGGTGTTGCCTTAAATGGTGTTCCGATCTTTAATCAATATGCAGGTCCGAGCCAGCCGCTTACAAGTGAAATTGTTAGTTTTGACCAATACTGGGGACACCCGCAGCAAACGGGACAATACCATTATCATGTAGAACCACTTTATCTTACAACCGTAAAAGCTACGAAATCCTCGCTGTTGGGATTTTTGCTTGATGGTTTTCCGGTTTATGGTCCTGAGGAAAATGGCACCGTCGTTTTAAATAGCGCGCTGGACGCATACCACGGTCATACGGGCATCACAGCCGACTATCCCAAAGGAATTTATCATTATCATATCACCAGCACTGATCCTTACATCAATGGAAGCGGATTTTACGGCACGGCCGGTACGGTATCACAATAGTTTCCTGTTTACTTTTTTTCTTTTACTGATTTGCTGTTCTCCATCCGATAAGCGGTCGGTTGAGGTTAAGTTAGATTACACATTACAAATAAAAACCTGGTCAAACGGAATGTTGTTTATCAACAGCAAACCGTTTTCAGGAACGCTTTTCACTTTATATCCCGAAACAAAGGACACGGCAGATATCAGTGTTTATCAGGAAGGGCTTGAACACGGAATCTGGAAAGCGTTTTACGAAAATGGAAGTATAGCAAAACAAAGAGAGTTCAATCGCGGTCGCAAAACCGGGACCTACCTGGCCTGGTGGGAAAACGGGAATACGAAACTGCAATATTCATTTGAAAATGATGAATACGAAGGCGTTTGCAGAGAATGGAATGCATTGGGTAAACTGACAAAAGAAATGACTTACAGGAAGGGACATGAAGACGGATCCCAAAAGATGTTTTATGATAATGGAAAAGTCAGATCAAACTACAGGGTCGTAAACGGCAGAAGATTTGGCTTACTGGGCACTAAAAATTGTATCAATGTATCAGACAGTGTTTTTAAAAATTAGTCGTTTACTTCTAATTCTAACTATTTTTGCGTGTACAGATAAGGGGAGTGAAACTCACCTGCCTTATTACGACACACCGGATTTTACACCCGTTTTTCTTAATTCAGAAGATGAAATCGATGCCCGGGTCAGCCATACCATTGCCCCATTTTCCTTCACCGACCAAAACGGAGCCATTGTTACAGAAAAAGATATTGAAGGGAAAATTCATATTGCCAATTTCATTTTTACCAGCTGCGTCAGCATTTGTCCGGTTATGACCAAACACATGAAAATCCTGCAAACGGAATTTCAAAATGATACAGAAGTTAAAATGCTTTCATTTAGTGTCACCCCCTGGATTGATGATGTAAAACGGCTCCATTCTTTCGCAGAGAAAAATGAAATTACATCACCAAACTGGCATTTGCTCACCGGCAGCAAAGGAACTATTTATGATCTGGCCAGAAAGTCATATTTTGCTGAAGAAGACCTGGGTTTTACCAGAGACAGTTCCGAATTTCTTCACACCGAACATATCCTGCTTATTGATAAAACCAAAAGAATCAGGGGAATTTATAACGGGACGTTACAGCTCGAAGCTGAGCAGCTTGTTAAAGACATTAGAATCTTACAAAAAGAAGATGATGTATGAGAATTCAAATCTACCAATGCGGCAAAGGGTAACCCATGGTAAACATAAAGTCAGGATCCAGCCAGCTTTCTATCATTTCATTTAAGGTTTCTGAACTTAGACGATGCTTTTTGCCTGTATCTTCTGAATAATATACCTGTAAAAAGTCCAGACTTCTATCTTCCCTAAAATTATAACACCTGATAATAAAGGACTCATAATCGAGCTCTTCAAGTTCTGTCAGAACTTTTCCCAGATCGTCGATTACAGTGATATAAAACATTACATTCAGCTTTACAACCACATAAAGACTATCTTCATGTAGTTGTAAAACTGAATGTAATTTGGTTTGGTTCTCAGATTCTCCTGATAACCACTGTTTCACAAGTACAAATTATTAAACGGTCAGGCAGCTGATTATAGCTCCTCATCCACCCGACCCATTGTTCTGTCTATTTCAATTTTTGCAGATAAATAATCGAATACGGCTTCAAGATAATTAGATTTGGCTGTTGTCAGTGCGAACTCGGCGTCCATCAGTTCAAGCCGCGAGGCCACACCCTTTTCATAACGGTACTTTGTGATTGAATAACTTAACTCTGCCGTTTCTGAAACATTTTGCTGCGTTTTAATCCTTTGAGACGCTTCATACAAACCGGCCACAACCTGTTTTACTTCGGTTTTTAACTGCTCCTGAGCATTCTGATAAATCATATCACTTTGCTGTCTTTCAATCTTACCCAAAGCAATTTTATTAACATTCTGCATACCGCTGAAAAGTGGAACGGCAACCTGGATTCCCGCGTAAAAAACAGGCGGCCAGCCAGCCTTATCAAAGCGAAAATTGTTTGTTTGTGTCACCAGCTGATACTGACTCACAAAACTAACAACCGGCAGCCGCGCAGATTTATAAAGATCAATTTGTTTGTCGTTAATTTCTTTGTTTAAACTTAATGTTTGAAAATCAGGGCGGCGCAAAATTGAAGTCCTTAATGTTCCGTTTTCTGTCGGAATTGAATCGGCAGGATTAAATTGCAGTGAGTCGGATAAGATATATTGCGTTTCAGCATCGCTGCCTATTAATATGCTCAATTGCTGCTGGCTGATTTGCAAAGCGTAAGTCAGTCTTAAAACATCCGGTTCCAGATTTCTAACTAAGGTATATGCACGCAATGTATCTACGCGAAGTGCACGGCCCTGAGCCAGAAGGGAACGCGAATCTGCCAGCGCTTTTTTGTTACGGAGGATACTTTCATTTTGCAACCTAAGCCGCTCACGCAGAACCAAAAGCTGTAGGTAATTCTGTTTTACCTGAGCGACCACATTCACTTCCCTTTCCTGGTAAGAAAGCCGGCTTTGTTTTTCAAGTAATTTCCTTCTTTGAATTTCATATTTAGCACCAGAGTTATATAGAGATTGCATGAGCGTAACCTGTGCTCCTGTAATTTCCTGCCCGCCAAAACGGCTGTAAGCAATCCCTTCGGAAGAGGGAGCGCTGTTTAATCCAAAAAAAACAGGCCGTTGAAAGTAACGCTGGAATTGCCCGGTCAGACTGACATTGGGTAAAAGAAAACCTTTTGTAATTTCAGTTTGCTGACGCGATCTTGAAATATTCAGAGAATCGATCCGCAGATCCCGATTGTTCGTTTTGGCTTGCTCAATTGCTTTTTGAAGAGAAAGCGATTGGTTTTGCGCAATGCTAATGTTTGACAGAAAGGTCAGTAAAACTGCCAGACTTAACATCCGGCTGTTTATTTTAAAAAATATCTTTTTCATGATTTGGGTGTTGGTTTTTTCAGACTTTCCAAGTCTTGAAGACTTGGAAAGTCTGTCTTTACGAACTAATTAATGATGGACCAATTCCTCTGCCGGATGATTACTTTCTTCTTTAGAATGAGGCTTCACCGCTCTTGAGAAATAAGAGTAAATCGCAGGAATTACATAAAGTGTCAGCACTCCGGCGAAAATCAACCCGCCTACCACGACTATTCCCAACGACTGGCGACTGCCTGAAGAAGTACCAAGCGACAATGCTATCGGTAACGTTCCGAAAATCATGGCCAGCGTTGTCATTAGGATCGGACGGAAACGGGACACGGCTGCAATTTTAGCGGCCTCAATAATGCTGTGTCCTTCTTCTTTGCTTTGGTTGGCAAACTCGACAATCAGGATACCATTTTTGGTAATTAACCCGATTAACATAATTATCCCGATTTGACTGAAAATGTTAATTGTTTGTTCTGTAAACCAAAGACTTAATAAAGCTCCCGTGAGTGCCATAGGCACTGTTAGTAAAATGATAAAAGGATCGATCAGACTTTCAAACTGGGCTGCGAGCACAAGGTAAATCAGAACAATTGCAAAAATGAAGGCAAAAACCAAGCTGTCACTGCTTTCTGAATAATCCCTGCTTTGACCTGCCAGCGCAGTACTAAACCCTTTTGGTAATTCTTTCGCTGTTATTTTATCCAGTTCCTTAATGGCCTCTCCCAAACTCACGCCTGCGGCAGGCGTTGCCGAAATGGTGGCACTGTAAGATTGATTGTACCGGTAAATCGCAGGCGGACTGATTCCTTCATTCAGTTTTGTGACGTTATCCAGGGATACCATTTCTCCGCTGCCGGATTTCAGGTAAAGCGACTTCAAATCATATGGCGCCGAACGATCTTCCCTGTCGAGCTGTCCAATAACTTCGTACTGACGGTCATTGTGAATAAAGTAACCGTATCTTCTGCTGCTTAACGCCAATTGTAAAGTTTGCCCGATAGCCTGAGTTGATATGCCGAGTTGGGCAGCACGCTGGCGATCAATGGAAATACTGATTTCCGGACGGTTTATTTTAAAATCTGCGTCAGCAAAATTCAGTTTTTTATTACCGCCAACCTGAGTCATCAGTTTTGGCATCACACTCATCAATTCCTTTAATCCGGGTGCCTGCACTACATATTGAACCGGCTGCGAATTTCCATAACCACCGATAGTTGGTGTTTGTACAGGAATAATCAGAACATTCCTAAACTGCCCGGAAGCTGCAACCAGTTTCATAAAGATCTGCTGCTGCGACAAGCCGCTTTTACGATCTTTGGGTTCTTTCAAAAATATCCATTGAAATCCGCCGTTCACCGGTTGGGCCAATGTTCCGCCCGCCGCAGCAATAGCGGTGTAAGTTCGTTCAGCATTAAGATCCGGGATAGAATCACTGATGTAATTGCCGATTTCCTTCATGCTGTGTTCCATACTTTCGTAGGAGGTTCCTTCCGGAGCCATCACAGCCAGACCAATCATCGAACGGTCTTCCAGTGGTGCCAGTTCAGAAGGCAGCTTTGGAGCAAGCCAGTATGCCATGCCAAATGAAACCGCAAGTAACACAAAACCCAGCCAGCGAACTTTCATAAATGCTGCCAGAGAACGTCCGTAAGCATTGTTTAGACCAACAAAATAAGGCTCTGTTTTTTTGTATAACCAACTATGTGATGTGCCCGGTTTGAGCAAATAAGCACTCATCATAGGTGTCAGTGTTAGTGCGACAAAGGCCGAAATTGTAACCGAACCTGCCACCACAATCGCAAATTCTTTAAACAACCGTCCGGTTAATCCGCCCAAAAATAAGATCGGAAGGAAAACTGCAACCAGCGTAATGGTTGTTGAGATTACAGCGAAATAAATCTCAGCAGAACCCTGGCGCGCTGCCATGATGGGCGACATACCCTGCTCTACTTTACTATAAATATTTTCGAGAACAATAATCGCATCATCCACCACCAGTCCGATCGCCAGGACTAGTCCAAGTAAGGTCAAAACGTTGATTGAAAATCCGGCGATGTACATGATAAAAAATGCCGAAACAATCGAAACAGGAATCGCGACGAGTGGAATAATTGTGCTTCGCCAATCTCGCAGGAAGATAAAAATGATCAGTGAAACCAGTCCGAAAGCAAGAAGTAACGTTTCTTCAACCTCCGACAATGAATTTCTGACAGGAACAGTGAAATCTTTTCCCAGAACAATTTCATAATCATTGGGAGCTGTTCTTTTAATCACCTCAAAACGTTTTTTAAATTCATCAACAATGGCAAGCGAATTAGCACCACGCTGCGGACTAACACCCGTTGCCACGCCATAGTTAGCTGTTTTTCCACTATAAATAATCATTGCAGTGCGTTCATTTTGTGAAGACATAATGGCTTCTCCAACATCTTTAAAACGAACAATCGCACCACCACTTTCCCGAAGGATCATATTGTTAAAATCATCTTCAGTAACCAGTCTCCCCTGTGTGCGTAGCGTAACTTCGGTGTTTTCCCCTTCAATACGCCCGCTCGGTAAATCCACATTTTCGCGCTGTAAAGCAGTTTGAATATCGGTTGGCGTCAGACTGTAAGCAGCCAGTTTCACAGGATCCATCCGCAGACGCATGGCACGTTTTCTACCTGCGTATGAATCAACCAAACGTACTCCTGAAATAGACTGCAGTTTCTCTTTGACATTGATATTGATAAAATCGGTAACATCTTCCAGACTTTTTGTTTTGCTCTGAACGGTCAGGAAAACCAGAAAATCAGCGGGTCCGGCTTTTTCAACGATGGTTGGTTCAATATCGGTTGGTAATTGCTGGCGCGATTTCGAAACTTTATCCCGGACATCATTGGCAGCCGCTTCCAGATCGGCGTTTAATTCAAATTCAACGGTAATAATACTAACCTGCTCTCTGGAAGTGGATGAAACTGAACGGATTCCGTTTGCTTCTGCAATGGCTTCCTCCAATGGTTTTGTTACCTGGGAAGCGATGATATCTGCGCTGGCTCCGGGATAAACGGTTGTCACCATCACGATGGGCGAATCCGTTACGGGATATTCACGTGTGCCCAGAAATGTATAACCTACAATCCCGAAAAGTATAAGCAGTACGGACATAACCCCGGCCAATACAGGCCGGGAAATGCTTGTTTGTGAAATAGAACTCATGTTTTTGTTAGCTATCAGCTGTTAGCAATTAGCTTCTTTTGGTAGATAGAAATGTAATTAAAAAAGATAAAGTGACTAGTGAAGTTTAACCAAACTTATTTGAGAATCAGGTGAAAGTCTCAGCATGTTGCTGGTAATCACAGTATCACCGCTGGCCAGTCCTTTGGTAACTTCAACCAGAGAAGCACCGCGCTGCCCAATTTCTATACTTTTAATTTCAGCCTTATTTCCATTTACCACATACACGCTGTAACCTTGCGAAGAGGGGATCAATGCCTGATTTGGCACCATCAAAGCACTACCGGATGTGTTTAAACGTATAGTCAAACGTGCACTCTGACCCGGCAGCAACTCATGGCTGGAATTACTTCCAATTGCACGCATTAGCAAAGTTCTTGTCTTGGGATCCAGGCTGGATTCATGCGCCACAATTCTGGCAGTATGGATTTTCACGTTGGATTCAACATAGTATTTAACTTCATCACCTGTTTTCAAAGTGTTGGCATGTTTTTCAGGAATGGCGAAGTCAATTTTCAAACGGCTGTTGTCGGTGAGCTGTGCCAGTGACGTTCCTGCCGAAACGTAAGCGCCGGAATATACATTTACAATGCCCAGATAACCGCTGAATGGTGCACGAATGTTTGTTTTGGCGATCATCACTTTCAGCTGCTCAATTTTGGATTGCAATACTTTCAGGTTTGTAAATGCCTGATCGTAATCCTGTTGCACTGCCGCTTCTCTGTCAACGAGATCTTTAAGTCTGCGCTCGTTGAGCGTTACAAGTTTTTCCTGCTGTTTGAGCTGTTCCAGTTCTGCCAGCAAATCGGCATCATCAAGTTTGAACAACAAAGCTCCGGCGTTTACAAATTTCCCCTCTTTGGCCTGTACCGAAATCACTTTTCGATTAAGCTCACTCATAATACTTACTTCCTGAAAAGCCATCAGCGTTCCGGAGACGGTCATTTCTTCACTCAAAGAACCTGATTTAATAATTTGTCCGTCAACAGGTATGCCGGCGGGTTTGTTTTCAGCAACGACTTTTTCCGGTGCAGTTCCTTTTGATGTATATCCTTTAAGAAATACGCTGCCAAGAACGAGCCCTGCAAGTATAAGCCCGGATACGATTTTTGTGGATTGAATTGTCTTTTCCATTTTTAGAAATATTTAAATATTTAAATGTTTGAATGTTTATAAATCTTGTTTGGCGGTTTTCAGGAATGTTAGCGCTCTTTGGCAGCGAGCACGTGTTTTACTGTTTTAAGAAATTAGGATACTTACGGTTACATTATTGATATATTGAAATGTATCAATATATTTGGGGAAATTTTTTAAATTTTCAAGCCGTTTAAAAAAGCAACGTACTCATCAAGAACGGTTTTGTTCAGTTTGTACTTAACCTGTCTGCCTTCTTTTTCCACCAAAATCAAGTCTGCGTCTGACAATTGTTTTACGTGATGTGAAATTGAAGGCTGCGATAAATCAACAAAATCGGATATTTCATGACAATACAAACAATTTTCCTTTTGGGCCAGCTGCTGCAGCATCGCAATCCGGCTGGGATCACTTAATGCTTTGGAAATTCTTTCCACTTTGCGGACATCCATGGTTTTAATATATTGATGAATATAAATGTATTAATATATTGAATCAGGAGGAATACATTTATGTGTTTAAAATAATTCCCTGATGTTGAAAAAGAATATTAATACATCAAGTAAAATATAAGTCACCAAACAAAAAAAGGGTCGCTCAACAAGCAACCCTTAAAACATAAAACACTACCTATCAATACGTTTCAACCAATTTTCCACTCTGATCAAAAATAACCTCCTGTTCTTTAGATAAAGTTTTTAATTCAACTTTATAAGAAAACTTCTTGTTGGATTCTATTTTTTCTACGTCATCAATGCGGTAACCTTTATAACTTTTGCTGATACTGGCAGCAACTTCCCCGGGCAATTCACTTGCTGTAATGTCCTGTTTGTGTTTCACAATGCCACCTGTGCTGTTTATCCAGGCCTCGTGGTCTTTGCGGCCAATCTCAAATTCTACTTTGTAAAGCTGGTTTTTGAGCTCCCATTCTACATCCATTGCTTTTGGAAACTTTTGTTTGAAATTATTCAGCACAATGGAAGGAACTTCGTCCTTGTGAATTTCCTGTGCAAAGGCCATTGCTGAATAAAATAAACTGCCGGCTAAAAATATGATCTTCTTCATGATTGTTAAATTTTGGTTTGATTAATAATTCTGATACAAATAGATTACAGGAAACCGGAAACAATTGGGAATTGATGGCTAATAGCCAGTGGCCCTTAGCTGTTAGCTATGGATAACTGGTAATTAACCAAGCCTTACTACTTCTTCGAGCGTGGTTCGTAGATAATGCGTGTCATGAAGCTCATGCCATTATTCTTAAAATTCGTAGGAATCCCGGTAACGAGTCCCAGTGCCAGCCTGGAATTAAGAATAAGTTTCATCTGCGGCCTGAAAACCAGGCTATTTACCTTATCTGTAAATTCATCGTTCATCTCGACTCCAACAAAATTTCCCGATGGCAACACATAATGTACACTCGCATTTACCTGATAAAATAATTCCCGTTTGACTTCTCCGGGAGTGAATTCCCACTCAGGTCCGGTATAAACCATGCTGTTGATACGGCTACCCCATTTTTTAGCAACAATCAAAAACGGACTCATCGTATTGCCTTTAAGCATTCCCCGCCCATGGTCAATGGAATAAAAAGAATGTGTCCGAAATTCATGCATATACCCCCCGGCCATCGACATTTGATGTTTCTCCGAAACCAGGAAGGTATACTGAGCTGCCAGTTTCAGGCCTTCTATTCTATTCCTGGGAATATCGGTTGCCTCGGACCCGTTTACAGTCCGGTAAAAGGCAAAGGGAACTTCAACTTCCAATCCCAGACGGTTCATGGGTGAAAATTCGTATTCAACAAAGGAGTGATTGATTGTATAATCTTTATGGCCTTCAATCCCATAGCCAACATTCCATTCTTTTTCACCTTTACGCGCTCCAAGGTCGCGGATCAAATCCATATAGAGTGGTTCGGCATGCCGGATTTTCAGAGGCCGTTTTGGTTGTATGCTATCGTTTTGCGCCAAAGATGGCAGGCTGACAAGCGAAAAGAGAAACAGGAAAATCATGTGTTTCATAACTTCTGACATTTTTTGATACAATGTTAGAAGTGAAAACCGGAAGGAATTGGGAAAAGGATTACGATTTAAGATTTATTTCGAAACCATGTCTACCATCAAACAAATACTGCATCTTAAACCCATACCGATCTGCAATCGCCTTTACTATGGCTAATCCCAGGCCGGTATTATTCTTGTCTGCAGACTCCTTAAAAAAACGGCGAAAAATTTTATTCTCGTCCAGAGCAACGGTACTTCCTGAATTAATGATTTTAAAATATCCCTCACCAATTTCTATATCAACATTCCCGGAAGTATGATTATGAACAATAGCGTTCTTTAATAAATTGGATATTAAAACCGAAGCCAGATCTTTCTGCATGATAACTTTCAGCTGTCCTTTTTCATAAATTGAAATTATAACATCCTTAAAGTCAGCAAAATCTGTAAATTCTTCTTTCAGATCATTAATAACCTGATTGATATTAATTTCTTCCGTTTCTTCAAACTGCCGGTTTTCAATTTTGGAAAGTAGCAGCAGCGATTTATTTAGTCTTTTTAATCTTTCGAGGTGCTGTATTACCTGCCCAACGGTTTCCAGACCGGATTCCGTCATTTCACTTTTTTCGGCCAGCAGTTCCAGCCGGTTGATACTGATAGCAATCGGCGTCTGAATTTCGTGTGACGCATTTTCGATAAATTGTTTCTGGCTGTTGTAGATTTCAAGCGTATGGTTAATCAGGGATATGACTGAATCGTTTAACACTTTAAATTCTTTCACATCAGTATCAACAGGTCCGATTGTCTGGTTCTTGCCAAGACGAAAGTTTTTAAGCTGGTCAAGCAAAGTGTAAAAGGGCTTCCACACTTTTTTGAGAAGAAAATTATTGACAATCAGTATACTTGCCAGCATGGCAATGTAGAGCCAGATCAATGAGTAAAAAAGATCTTCAATCAGATCATCCTCCTCCACCATCGAAGAAATTACCTTCAGCTCGTAATACCGGTCGTCTCTTTTGAAAGCGGTGGTCAATATCCGTACAGGTTCCAGATCTTCTTCAAATTGCATGTACATAAGTGTGTCCTTATGCACATCTTTCATTTGCAGTGCACTTTTCTCCGATATCTCCCTGATTTCATAGTTTCCTTCTGCAAATTCAGTTCTTGTTAATGTTGACGAGTCTTGATGCGCTTTTTCGATGATCAGTAATTTGTAATTATCCAGGCCGTCGTCCAGACTATCATATACCTCATCAAGCATGTTTACATAAAATATAACCGCCCAGACACTGATGATACCGAACAGTGCAAAGGCCAGATATTTTAATGTGTAATTGAGTAAATTCATCCCTGAACGAGTTTATATCCGATCCCGTAAACGGCGTGAATTTCCACAGTAGCCTGGTTGTCTTTCAGCTTTTTACGAAGGTTTTTGATTTGGGAATAAATAAATTCATAATCATCCGCTTCATCCATATGATCTCCCCAGACGTGCTCCGCCAATGAAGTTTTATTCACAAGCCGGTTTTTATTGACCAGCATATAGGTAAGTATGTCAAATTCCTTACGATTTAATAACAAAGGATTCTCGTTGATGAACAGCGTCCGTTCCTCAGGATCCAGTTTTACGTTACCGGCTTCAATAATATTTTTTCCGTGAAATGATTTTCTTCTTAATACCGATTTAACCCGCGCGGTAAGCTCAGCTATGTGAAAAGGTTTGGTCAGATAATCGTCTGCACCCAGATTAAGCCCTTTTAACTTATCATCCAGTGAATCCTTGGCCGAAATAATGATCACATTTTCTGATTTATCCAGGTTTTTTAGTTCCTGCAAAAGATCCAGACCATTTCCTCCGGGAAGCATAATATCCAGCAGTATACAGTCGTAATCGAAAGATATGATTTTATCCAGGGCTGATTTATAATCAATTGCCGTCTCTACCAGAAATTTTTCCATTTCCAGCGACTGCTGAATGACCTCCCTTAAATCCTGCTCGTCTTCAATAATCAGTAGTTTCATAGACGGTAAATTTAGGAATCAAAACCGGAAAGAAACTGGAAAAGAGAATTCATACTATTTTTTGCAATGGAATAGTTCTAGCGGGCACAATTATTTTATTCTGGTATGTAACTTTTCAACAAACCTACGTCTAACCATCATGGACATCTATCAAATAGCAACCGCATTCTGGGATCAAAGTTATAACAACTCAGGCCCTTCCAACCAGTACCCATCCGGTCCTGACGAAACACCGCCTTTCGACCCACGTCCTGAGGTGCCTGTCCCTAATGTTCCCGAAGAAAATCCGCCTTACGAAAAGGAACCGGAAACACCACCATATCAGCCTGAACCGGAACTTCCCCCGGTAGAACCCGTTATTCCCGAAACAGAACCATTGCCAGGCCCCGGACAGGAGCCTGAAATACCTGCATTCTTTTAATCATTGTTTTGAACAAACTTTGATTCATTAGTTACCGGTAGTATATCAAACTGAAAAGTGCCATAGAACTTAATAGTTCCGGTGATATCTCTTGCCTCCTGACGCAGGAGAAAGTCGTTAAAGATATTCACTATCACAATGGTGGGACTTCTACCTGTGTTGAGACTTATCTGGCAACGGACCTAACTCATCAAGTCAATTTTTCTTCCCTCCTTACTTACGTCTTTCCTTCTTCATAAGCGCCGAGCTGCAATCATTGCGAAGTGATATCAAAATAGTTTCACACTACTACAATTATAAAAACTACAAGAAATTACAAGATAAAGAAGCCGTTGTTCGAATTTTTGGTGAACTAAAACGACTGTGACAATAATTTATTTTAAATCGAAATAAATTTATTCAAATAATATGTAATGAAATTTCTACATTACCGCTATTATTACGCGTTCAACTTATCAGCCTCTAAAAATTTAAACATTACAGGGAAATGAAACGACTTCTATTACTTTGTTTCTTAATACTATCTTCTTTTGGCATTCAGGCCCAATCTTTCACAACACTTCCGGGAAAAATAGAAGCTGAAAACTATGACAGCATGGACGGCATTTCTACCGAATCTTCCGACGACACGGGAGGCGGATTAGACATCGGCTGGATTGGAGATGAAAAATGGATAGATTATCAGGTTAATATCCCATCGGCTGGCCTTTACACCTTCAAATTCAGAATTGCAAACGGATTTAGTGACAATGCAACTATTCAGTTGAAGGCCTCCAACGGTACTGTACTCGGACAAACCGGTCTTCAGCGCACAGGAGGCATGCAATCATGGCAAAATGCCAGTTTGGTAGCAACCCTCCCAGCAGGAAATCAAACTTTGAGAATTTTTGCAGAAAAAGGAATTTTTAGTCTGAACTGGTTTACCTGTTCCGCATCAAAAAACCTGACAGGTAAAATTGAGGCTGAGGATTTTGACCTTGCTTCCGATGTAAGGACAGAAAATACGAACGATGCAGATGGCGGTTTAACGGTGGGCTACATTGATGATGCCGATTGGATGGATTACAATGTAAATGTTACCTCTGCCGGAGAGCATACTTTCAACTTTCGGGTAGCCAATAGCTATGGCAATGGGATTTTTGAAATAAAAAATACAAACGGAGATATCCTTGGATTTGTAAATATTCCTAAAACCGGTGGATGGGAAAATTACGTAACTGTAAGCACTACAGTTACCTTGACAGCCGGAAACCAAAAAATTCGTCTTTTCGCAAACAAAGGCACTTTTAATTTTAACTGGTTTGAGGTAGCTCCGCCTGCCGCTCCTGTTGCTCCGGTCGTTTTACCAGGATATGCACTCTTACCGGGTAAAGTTGAGGCAGAAGACTTTTTTGAAAAATCCGGGGTTGATAGAGGGAATACGGAAGATACTGACGGCGGGCAGGAAATCGGCTGGATTGGAGACGGCAGCTGGATGGATTACCACGTTAGTACTGCACATACAGGTTTGTATACTTTCAAACTAAGAATCGCCAACGGGTTCAGCGACAATGCTTTACTGCAAATAAAAACAGCAGATGGTACCGTTGTCGGACAAACTGCCATACCAAGAACCGGTGGAATGCAAAGCTGGAAAACAGTAAATTTGATTGCTTCTCTCCCGGCTGGGAATCAAACGCTGAGGGTATTCGCCGAAAAGGGAATTTTTAGTTTAAACTGGTTTGAAGCAGTTTCTCCAAAGTCGCTGCCCGGAAAAATTGAGGCTGAAAATTTTGACATCACTACCGATGTCCGTACCGAAACTACGGAAGACACCGGCGGCGGTCTGAATGTAAATTATATCGATGACGAAGACTGGATGGACTACAATGTTACCGTTGCCTCAGCCGGAATTCACACTTTTCATTTCCGTGTGGCAAACAGTTATGGAAACGGTGTAATTGAGATAAAAAATGCGGCCGGAGAAATCCTGGGACAGGCAAATGTACCGAGAACCGGCGGATGGCAAAATTATGTAACAATCAATACAGCGGCTGTTCTTCCTGCCGGAGATCAGGTTATCAGAATTTTTGCGAGAAAAGGCACTTTCAATTTCAACTGGTTTGAGGTGACAGAAGGTGGTACGATTGCCGGTCCGGTTCAGTCAGTAATCAGCTTTGGTGAACTGTCTGCAAGAAAAGTTGGTGATCCTGCTTTTGACCTGTCGGCAACCAGCAACAATTCTGAAAGTCCGGTCACCTTTACTTCCTCCAATCCAGCCATTGTTACGGTTTCAAATCAAAACGGAATTTGGAAAGCAACCGCAGTTTCGGAAGGATCCGCGACGATCACTGCTCAGCAGGCGGGCAACAGCACATTTGCATCAGCAGAAAGTGTAACCAGAACACAGGTTATCCAGGCTGCATCAACGGTACCGTCCAATCCTTCAACAGCTGCCAAAATAACCATAGATCCTAAACGCTGGTATCAGCTGACCAATGCAACGAGCGGACTGGAACCTCTTTTCGACGGCGAAACGCAGGTTAGTCTTCAGACCGGCTGGGGTAAAGTAATCAACGATTACGATGCTTATTATCCTTTATTGGACGGAGAAGAAATGACGATCGAAAGTCTGAAATTCTTTGATTTAATGGGATCTACGCAGGATAATCCAGCAACGCTTTCGATCATCAACGACCAGTGGGAACGCATTCAGATTGCTACTTTCACCGGCTCAACATATGGCAGATGGGTTGGCCCTTATCCGGAAAGAAATCTACCGGAAGATGGAAATGCAGAATTCAAACTTGATGCCCCTGTTGGCAATATTCGCTATCTGGTGCTGAGCGTGAGAGGTATCATGCCAACCGAAATGCAAATATTTGGAACCCATACACCAGCAACCCAAACTGTGACTCCGGTTCCTGCAAAAGCGGTTAAACTCGGCGACATGTTTGGTGTAAACGGTTATGAATGGAATTTCCAGCATGGCGCAACACCCTGGCAAAATGATGAGGCGATGTTTAGTGTTGCCAAAAGTTTTACCGGAGTGAGACATTATATGGACTGGGACAAGCTTGAATCTCATGAAGGCGTTTATTCCTATAATCCGACGCTGGCAGGCGGCTGGCATTATGACCTGATGTATGAGCGCCTTAAGCAGGAAGGAATTGATGTACTGGCTTGTATCAAAACACAGCCAACATGGATGCAGGAGACTTATCCTCAGGGGGAGCGTGACAGTGAATTTGTTCCGGTTCGTTATGGGAAAAGTTTTGCAGATCCGCTTTCTTATATTGAACAGGCTCGCCTTGCATTTCAGTTTACTGCACGTTACGGAAGAAATACTGGTGTAAATCCTGCGTTGCTAAGTGTGCACAGTACGCCAAGATGGCCGGGTGATAATCCTAACACGGTTAAAATTGGTCTTGATCTTGTAAAGTATATTGAATGCGATAACGAGCGTGACAAATGGTGGAAGGGCCGTATGGGATATCAAACTGCCCGTGAATATGCAGCCAATTTATCTGCTTTTTATGATGGTCATAAAAATTCAATGGGTCCGGCAATTGGTGTAAAAAATGCAGATCCTTCTATGAAAGTCGTTATTGCAGGATTGGTTACCGGCCCGGATTATATCAAAGGAATGGTGGATTGGTGCAAAGAATATCGTGGTTACAATCCGGACGGCACTGTAAACCTATGCTGGGATGTAATTAACTTCCATTTGTATACAGACAATACGTCATCTGCGCAAAGCGGTACGTCAACCCGCGGCATGGCAGCCGAAATGACACCGGCTGACGCGATTGTAAAAGATTTTGTAAAAACTGCACATGAAATATGCTACGACATGCCGGTTTGGATTACAGAAACCGGATTTGACGTGCACCAGGACAGTCCGATTAAAGCTATCCCGATTGGGAATAAATCTGCTTTGGAAACACAGGGAGACTGGATTTTAAGAACCTCGCTTTTTTCTGCAAGACTTGGAATTGACAAAGTTTTCTTTTACCAAATGTATGATGATAATTCCGGCGGAGGCATGTTCGGTTCATCGGGGTTGCTCAACTCCAATCAAACCCGTCGTCCGGCTGCCGATTATCTTTTACAGGTCAATAAAGTATTCGGTGAATATCGTTACAAAGAAACCATCAACGGTGATCCGATTGTGGACAGATACGAACTTGATGGGAAATCAGTGTTTATTCTGACCGTTCCGGATGAAACCGGAAGAACGGCAAATTATTCAGTAAACCTGGGAGGAACAGGAATTGCCCGAATTTACCGGCCGGTAGCAGGAAGTGATAATATGAGCATGGAAGAACTTCCGTTGGTAGACGGGCGCGTAACAGTGACGGCTACGGAAACGCCCATGTTTGTAATGAAAGCTTCCACCTCCAATGCACGGACTGCCGCTGCTGAGATCGCTCCGCCACTTCTAGATACAGAGGAAACTAAACCTTTACATCATGCAGTAGAGGTTTATCCAAACCCAACGGCCGACTATCTGACGATTGATTTGTCAAACATATCCACTGCTGATGTTGAAGTAAAAATCTTTGATGCACAAATAGGAAGACTTCACAAACAGGAAAGAATTCAGAAGTCAGGTGATGCACTTGTGAAAAAAATCAACCTGTCGGCTCTTCCTACCGGTGTTTATATCATTGAAGTTAAACAGGGAAATGACCGCGCTTTCAGAAAGGTTGTTAAAGGATTGTAATCTATGTAAAAGCCGCAGGAATTGAGTTTCTGCGGCTTTTAGTTTATTTTTCTATCGAATCCATGTAGGCTTCTCCACGCGGAGAGAGCGTATAACCCGGCTCATGACTGATTGTAAGTCCCAGACTTTTCAGTTTACGAACATTCAGTTTCAGCCATTCTTTTTCCTTTTTTGCTTTTACAGCCAAGTCAGCTGCTTTCATTTTAGGGTTTTCACGAATAACCTGAAGTGTTTTGGTTGTCCACTTTCCTATTTTACTGTATTTATCCAGAATTTCAAGTTCACTTTTCAGGCCTTCGAGTTCACCTTCTTCAAACTGAAATCTTTCCCGCAGCTCAATCCGGGGATCTTCCGAATCAAAGACGACCCCTATCCTGTAAATAGCACCTTCCTTTTGTTCTTCCAAAAGCTGAACCAGTGAAGATGCATTTTTGAATCCTGCCTTTTCAGCTTCTTCGTCACTTATATTTTGAAGAGCAATTTCTTCAACTGAAACAATTTTAATATTTCCTACACTCGTCTTGATCAGGTTTCCTTCACTAACTGTAAGCTTTTTCCATTTTCGAAAAGCCAGCGAGATTTTACCGGATTTTATTCCTTCAAGATGTTTTTGTTTAAATAACATGGTAACCAGTTCTATAATTTCCTGCAAAGATACGACTTCCTGTGAGAGTGGGTAATCAATAAATTTCAGCTCAACGGTAAGCACCAATGCGAGCCTCGAAATGTAACCTCAAAATTGGAACAAGCTCAAATTTATATTGAATTAATTGCGGCTGTTCTTTTACCCATAGCAAGCCGTGCAACATTAAATTTATCACGATATTCCTTGGGAGTTAATCCTGCACTTTTTTTAAACAGCTGCCGGAAAGACTTAAGATCATTATAGCCAGAATTCAGCATCACTTCCAGCACACTCTGATCGGTTTGTTCAAGCAGTTTTTTCGCGGCTTCAATTCTGGTTTTCTGAAGATATTCTATTGGTGTAACACCCGTAGCCTGTTTAAAACGGCGCACCACATTTCTTCTGCTGGCCGGAATATCCTGAATTAGCTTTTCGATTGTACTTCCTTCCTGATACTCCTTTTCAATTCTTTTCTGAGCCAGGTTAACCAGTCCGTCCCCATGATCCTGGGCAGGTTCAAAAGTTCCAAAGTAGGATTGCTGATTACGATCGACGTCAATGGCAAACATTTTCGCAATTCTCAAGGCCATTTCTTTTCCGCAGTAATTCCGGATGAGATATAACATCAAATGAAAACTGCTTGTAGCGCCGCCGCTGGTATACAGCCTTTCATCGTCAGTAACAACTGAATCGGCTTTTAACAAAACGTGCGGAAAAGCAGATGCAAACGGTATCGTTGCATTAATATGGGTCGTAGCCGTTTTTCCGTTTAATAACCCTGTTGCTGCGAGTAGAAAAGCACCCGTACAAAAACTGGCTATTTCGGCTCCTCTCAGATACTGTTTTTCTAACCAGGGCATAAAAGCTGCATTTTCAATAACAGCCTGAAAAATATCCTCCGACGAGAATGCCGGAATAAATATCAGATCCGGATCAACAGCATCGTTAAAGTTCTTGAATTTATGGCTACCGTAGGATGAAATGTATTCTACCTCCTGGTCGTAAAGATTAATTTCGAAAAATGGCTGTTCCCCATCGATTTCATAAAAGCGATTTACCGATTCGAAAACATCCAGAATTGCTGCTACACTAAGCAAACGATGTTTCCTGGTGATTAATAAAGCCAGCTTTACCATACTTCCTGAAAGTATAATTTTATATTCCTAATCTTTAAAATACAATTCGAAAGAAATCCCAAGTTAATATTTTGTCCCGAATACCCCATATTTTTGACTGCCCATACCCTTATATTTTTTCAGCGACTTACTTATTTTTGGACTGTAAAACTTGCCGTTAAATATGAAACTGATTCCTTATCTGTATTTTGAAGGAAACTGCGAAGAAGCAATTGATTATTACCGTGTAATTTTCGAGGGAAATGTTCCCTACAAAGATTTCTATGGCTCTGCTCCAATGGAAGTTCCGGAAATATATAAATACAAAATATTGCATTGTCAGCTCGATTTTGGAAACAACAGCATCATGGCCTGCGACACTTTTCCAGGCGGGAAAATAAATAACGGTAACGGAATTGTTTTGTCTGTTGGTTTTGAAAATGAAGACCGGGCGACCAACATATTTAACAACCTGGCAGTAGGTGGAAGGGTGACGATGCCATTTGAAAAACAGTTTTGGGGAGCCTATCTTGGACAAGTTACCGACCGTTTTGGTAAAATCTGGATGATCAGCACCAATCTTGACTCCTAAAAAAACCTCATTTGTTCTTACATTCAATTCTAATTCAAAGCGAAAATCTTATCAATTAATGGATGCAGTTTTTAAAAAGCTAAATTTCAAAGGTCAGAAAAAGATTCTGGTACTTAATTCTCCTGAAAGTTTCAGCGTCAATCTGGATAGCGTCCGTGAAGAAACTGAAATTGAAACGGACCTGGGTAACGAAGTTGAATTTGCTGTGTTATTTGTACAAAAGCAGTCGGAAATTGACAATTTAATACCGGACATCGCACCGCTGCTAAAAGGAGATGCGATTTTATGGATGTGTTATCCGAAAGGTACATCAAAAAAATATAACTGCGATTTCAACCGGGATACAGGCTGGGCGATTATGGGCAACTATGAGCTTGAACCTGTGCGAATGGTAGCTATTGATGAGGACTGGAGCGCGCTTCGTTTCAAAAAAGTCGATTTTATTAAAACAATGAAAAGAAACTCACTCGGTGCACTGTCAGAAAAAGGCAAAGCAAAAGCCGGGCAAAACTGATCCGGTCTGAATGACGAAGTCAGGCTGAACAGAAAGTCCCCGGCACCTCACCAACTACGCGTTGAGCCCGGCTCCGCCGTTCAGACCGCTGCCCGCCCGCCAATGGCATGACTTTATTGATCACAAAATCAGATCAATAAGTTACCCAATGAGATTTTCAATTCGTTTCTCTATCCTCATCATCACCGTTTATCTTGTCGGTTGTAAACCCGTTCCCGTTTCACACTGGTTTCCGGTAACGCCACAGGAGTATTATGAGAAGGAATTATACAAAGATAAACTGGAAAAAACCCAGGCAGGTCAAACCTGGTTTAGAGTAAGCAAGTCCGTTTTAAATGATTCATTATTTTCGGTCGCGCCTTATCAGGAAAGATTTTTTTTGGGTGACTCCACGCCTGCACAAGCTATCAGGTTAAAAATACCGGAGGGACGAAAGCTTACCATCACACCTTTGCGGAATGAAAACGATACCTCTTCCAGACTTTTTGTAGAGCTATATAAAATCAAATCAAACGGTAAACCACAACGAATTGATTATCTCAATAATGGTGCGCAGACGATTTCTTATACCAATCATGAAGGCGATACCTTGCTTTTACGCTTACAAACCGGCCTCAATGAGAGACTTGTCGTTTCGCTTTCACTCACCACTCTTCCCAGTTTATCATTTCCGGTAGCAGGTCATGGTATGAATAGCGTCATTAGTGTATGGGGTGCAGAGCGTGACCGTGGCGCCCGTTCTCATGAAGGAATCGATATCAGCGCAAAACGCGGAACGCCGGTAGTTGCTGCACAAAACGGATTTATTACACAAACAGGTACCAACAATCTTGGTGGCAAAATCGTGTTTTTATCTGCAAGCGGCAGTCCTTATTCATTATATTATGCACATTTGGATAGTCAGCTGGTGTCAGTTGGAGCACGGGTTGTGACAGGAGATACACTTGGACTTGTTGGCAATACAGGAAACGCCATCACTACCTCTCCCCATTTGCACTTTGGTATTTATGCGAGAGGTTCAGGAGCCGTTAATCCTCTTCCGTTTATCAACGACCGCAAGGAAAAAATTCCCGGATTGCCGGAGCAATCGCGTTGGCTTGGAGATACAGTCAGAATCCGTAAAAAGGCAAATCTATTCTCTTCCGCTTTATTTCTGCCATCAGGACAAATTGCAACATTACCACAAAATACCCTGGTAAAACTGATCGGAGAAATGGCAAAAGGCTACCGTGTGGAGTTGGAAGACGGAACCAAAGGTTACATTCCAACCGTTCCGCTGGCTAACCCCGGCCGGCAGGTTTCCGGTTTGAAGTAATCGCAAGGATCAGTACAAATTGGAAAATCTGCGAAATTTCTCTTCATTGCAACTACATGCTTTTAATCAATTAACATTTTAATGAAAAATTTCAGCAGCCAGGATATTCAGGAATTAAGTAAATATTACAGAGCCAATCTGATCAATTCCGTAACCGGATATAAACCGGCAAACCTGATTGGAACAAAATCGGCGGATGGAAAAACAAACCTTGCCGTATTTAGTTCTGTGGTACACCTGGGCGCAAATCCGGCTTTAATCGGTATGATCGTCAGACCTGCTTCCGTGCCGCGCCATACCTATGAAAATATTCTGGAGACAGGTTTTTATACCATCAATCACATTCATGAAGCATTTGTAGAGCAGGCTCATTTTACCTCTGCCAACTTTGATAAAACAGATTCTGAATTTGATGCGGTTAAACTAACTGCTGAATATATCTCAGATTTCCATGCTCCGTTTGTACAGGAAAGCAAAGTGAAGATAGGTATGAAGTTCCTGCAGGAAATGCCTATTGAGCTCAACGGTACGATCATGATTATCGGGCAAATAGAATACCTCATTCTGCCGGGGGAAATTATAGCCGAAGACGGAAACGTAGATCTGTCAGCTGTGAAAGATGTTTGCGTGAGCGGGCTGGAATCTTACAGTCAGGTCGGCAAGCTTGCGAAGTTTGAATATGCACGTGTCAGAAATTTGCCGGAGTTTAATTAAAATCTCTGATTGCTTTCTATCTATCGGAAAATTTTTCTCCTGGTCGTGTCTCCTTTTTAAAGGTGTTGCTGTCTTACTCCCGACATTGTTTTGATGTTCGAAAAACGAATAATAATTTAGGACAAAAATCTTAACCTGAAGCCATTATGCAGTCACCCGAAAAAACGGTCATTACCGTAGAAGTTACCGTTAATATTCCTGTAGAAAAAGCATGGGAAATATGGACCAATCCTGAGCAAATAAAACAGTGGAGCTTTGCCTCGGAAGACTGGCATACCCCGACAGCCGAAAACGATTTGCGCGTCGGTGGAAAATTTTCGTCACGTATGGAAGCCAAAGACGGCAGTTTTGGATTTGATTTCTGGGGGATTTATGATGAAGTAGAACCTGAAACTTTGATCGCCTATACACTTGGTGACCAAAGAAAAGTTAGGATTATTTTTGCTGCTGATGGTTCGAAGACACATATCACCCAAAGCTTTGAAGCAGAGGACCAAAACCCGATTGAGATGCAAAAAGGTGGCTGGCAGGCGATTATGAACAATTTCAAAAAATACGCTGAAAGTATTTAAACGATATAAATAGTGAAATTCTCCCTGACATTTTGTTTCATCCTGTTTTTCTTCGTTTCCTGTAACCGGCAAACTGATGTAAATGAAAAGCTGGTAAAACAGTACTTCGAATATTTCAATAAGCACGACTGGGATAAAATGGCCGGAATGTACACGCCCGTTGCTGATTTTAAAGATCCTTCACTTGGGCCTGGTATAGTAAAACAAACATGTCAGCAGATCATAAATAAATATGCTGAACTGGGCAGCATGTTTCCTGATGTACAGGATAAAATCACAGCGATATATCCTTCCGGTGAAAAACACCTTATTGTTGAATTTATATCAACAGGCACGGCGCCGGACGGCTCTAAATTCGAATTACCCATTTGTACTGTTTTCACGATTGAGAATGGATTAATTGCCGGGGATTTCACTTATTACGATAATTCCGCAGGACAGTGATTCTTAAATTTTTGGAAGAACAAACTCAAAACGTCAATTATCGCCATGACACTTGAAACTGGCTACGCCTTCGTAAACGGATTGAAAATCTACTATGAAATACACGGATCCGGAGAAATTCCTCTGATTCTTATTCATGGCGGAGGTTCTACGATTCAAACCAGTTTTGGCAAAATACTTCCGTTTTTCGCTGAGCAAATGAAAGTGATTGCCGTTGAATTGCAGGCACACGGTCATTCCGGTGACCGCGACAGCGAGGAAACATTTGAACAGGATGCTGATGATGTCGCGGCTTTACTCAAACATCTGAAAATAGAAAAGGCGAACTTCATGGGTTTCAGCAACGGCGGAAGTACAACACTGCAGATTGGAATCAGGCATCCTGATGTTGTTCACAAGCTGATTGCAATTTCCGCTATTTTTAAAAGAGAAGGTATGTTTCCGGGCTTTTTTGACATGATGCAAAGTGCATCTCTGGAAAATATGCCACAGCCATTGCAGGAGTCTTATCTCAAAGTAGCTCCTGATCCTAATCGTCTGAAAATCATGCACGACAAAGACCGGGATCGGATGATCAACTTCAAAGACTGGCCGGAAAGTAATTTGAAGGCCATAAATGCCCCTACCCTCATCATCAATGCAGACCGTGATGCCGTAATAAATGAGCATGCACTGGAAATTTCCCGTATCATTCCAAATGCCGAACTGATGATTTTACCCGGTATCCACGGGTCATTTATCGGTGAGATCTGTACCGCTGTGGAAGGAAGCCGGATGCCGGAATTTGTGGCGGGAATGTTGCTGGAGTGGCTGGCAAAATAACATCGGTTTCATAATGTTAAGTAAAAAAATTATCGCGCCACTTTGCGCAACCAAAAAGTTGCTTATATTTGCAACCAATTAGTTGCTTAATTGAATTCAATAGTGAAGGGAGATATTTTTCAGGCCATTGCCGATCCGACCAGAAGAGCCATTTTAGTGCTCATTGCCACACGAGCGATGACTCCGAATGCCCTGGCAGAACATTTTGATACAACCCGGCAGGCGGTATCCAAACATATCAAAGTGCTGGCAGATTGTGATTTGTTAACTCAGAATAAAGCAGGAAGAGAAATTTATTACCATTTCAATCCTGGTAAAATGAAAGAAATTGACCACTGGCTTGAACAGTTTAAGAAACATTGGGAAGATCGTTTCAGCCAGCTTGACGCAGTATTAATCAACCTAAATTCTAGTAAAAATGAAAAATGACCTTTTAATGAATTTTTCTGTAGACAAGGAAAATAAGAAGATTTTAGTAGAAAGGGAATTTGCCGCGCCACTTGCAAATGTGTGGTCGGCGTGGACAGAAAGTGAAATTCTGGATAAATGGTGGGCTCCCAAACCCTGGAAAGCACGAACCAAAACTATGGATTTCAGTGTGGGAGGTTATTGGCTTTACGCGATGGTTGGACCGGAAGGTGAAGAACACTGGGCAAGAGCCGATTATGAAGCAATCACACCTTTAAAAAGCTATTCTGCAGAAGATGCTTTTTGTGATAAAAACGGAAAAATTAATACGGATTTCCCCCGCTCTATCTGGACGAATCGCTTTACAGAAAAATCAGATAAAACGCTGGTTTCCATTGAAATAAAATATAAACAACTTTCAGATTTGGAGACGACAATTGAAATGGGCTTTAAAGAAGGATTTACCGCAGGTATGGAAAATCTTGATGAGCTGTTATCATAATTAAACGGACAAATAAATTTCGAGGCAATAATTCTTCGGGAGCTGGCTGTTTGTTTTTATCTGCTTAACAAACAGCATTTTATTTTAAGAAGTTATATTAAATTTACGTACTTACCCAAATTACACTTCTTAATATAAACAGCTAAAACCTGAATCACATGAAATCAATATTAATCAGCCTTGGAGGAAATGAAACCTTACTCATTTTATTAGGAGTTGCATTTTTCGCTGTCGTAATGTGGGCGATAATCGACATTCTTCGAAACAACAACCTGAAAGGTCTGGAAAAGGTGATATGGATAACGGTTATCATGGTCTTGCCAGTTTTAGGTACGCTGCTTTATTTATACTTCGGGAGAACAGTTAATGCCAGCCGGCGTTAATTTTGTGTTAGGCGAAAAATCTATTTTGACCATTGTTTTGCCGGTTTAGCCTACATGTGGAACCCAGGCTGGTAATAATCGGAAATTTTTAAAGCGGGGACATCAAAAGGTGTCTCCGCTCTTTTTGTTATTTATCAAAGGTTTTTTCATCCGCCGATGGCCCGTAAATCGATGGAACCGCAATATCGTTCATTCGCATGTAAACGGTAAGCTGTCCGCGGTGATGTACCCAATGGTTGATCGTGGTAGCAATGTCGTCCACTTTGGGTGCTGTGTAAAGTACTTTCCCGTCATTTTTCAGGGAAAATGGTTTTTCCATTTCTTCCCTTGTAGCGTTTTGCAGCGACTGCTTTGCGCTATGGAAATTTTCCTCAAAATGATCCACCAATTCCTGCGTTGTTTTTGCCTTGAAATGCGGAAAGGTTACGAAGTCAATCTCGCTCTTTTCAATCATGTATGAAATCCAGAGAGGGATTTCTGCAACCAGCAACGTAAGATAACCCATTTCCATAGATTTGGGGTGCGGTTTAAAACCATACAGCGATTCCGGGATACGTTCCAGACATTTTTTTGTTGAAGTATACTCTGCATCCAGTTCTTTCAGGAAAGCAGCAGTAAAATCTGTGTTGTCCATAGCTTTATTGTTTTTATGTAAAAGAATAAAAAATAATGCCTTTTGAGTTAACTTACTTAAATGATGGCATTTATATTAAAAACCAACTCAAAAACACCTCTATGAAATCTTTGCTGAATCTGATCCTGATCATTTTATTCTCAATACCTTCTCTGGCACAAAAAACGGCGGCTGATTCCTGGTTGAATGTTCCGAAATCACCGGATGACCGTTATACCAATCCTAAAAGTGCCGTTTATGCAGGACCAAATGGCTGGTGGAACTTTGGCGAGGTAAGAGCGGAAGGAGTTAATTCAGCAGCTTTGAAGTATACTTTCAAAGGAGGGCTCACCACAAACAGCGAGGTTTTTATATTGACCGAATCCGGTAAACTACAATTATTTTCCATGGATTTCGGTACAGATGAGCCCGCCCTGGGAGTTTATCAGATCAGTAAAAAGGAAGATAAAGCAGCTAAAAAAGTGAAAGTATCTTTTTCAGATGTAGCCAATAAAAAGATAAAAAACTGGTCAGGCGCAGATGGAGCCGGTACGATTACTGTTTCAAAATCAGGAGATTTCCTTTACTTCAAATGTCGTAACGTAACTCTGCAGCCCGACGGCATGAGTAACGAAGGAGACAGCAAACAGCCCTTAAAGATCGGCTTTGAAGGAGCGGCAAAACTTTAAGTTACACTGCCTTTATCTACAAATCGTTTTCAATCGCAAACCGCAATAATTCGTTCCGGCCTTTTAGATTCAGTTTCGTTGAAATGTTTTTGCGGTGCGTTTCCACAGTAAAAAGGCTAATAGACAAACTTTCAGAAATTTCCTGCGACGACAGTCCTTCGCGGATCAACCTGATAATATTCAGTTCACGGCCGGTTAATTTGAAAGTTTTCAAAAAATAATCGTCTGAATGATTGTTTCCCGTTTTTGGTACCAGGTCCGCCGGGTACCAGGGAATACCTTTGCTGATCGTTTCAATTGCCTCAACTACCTCTTTTACGGTTGCTGTTTTAAGAAGATAACCCATTACACCGATTTTCCTGAATTCTTCGATCAGACGCAGCTCATTGTACATACTCAGCATTAGAATTTTATACTTGGAATTACCGGACAGAAGTCTTTCTGCTACCTGCATTCCATTCATACGCGGCATGTTGAAATCCAGCAAAATGACATCCGGATTGAGGTTGTGTACTTTTGACAAAACATCCGGACTATGGAAAATCTGTTCTACAACTTCTATAACAGGATAATTGGAAAGCATTGCATTTAAACCATCACTGAACAAGTGGTGGTCATCAACCAAAATAACGCGAATCGGGTCTGTTACCGGCATAAGGAACTATTAAATGAACTAATACACCACCCTGGTCAGAACTAAACTGCAGATCGGCTTTCAGGTACTCTGCTCTGGTATTCAAATTTTTTAAACCAATTCCCTGCGAATGAATTCTACTGGTCTGTTTTTTACCAAAACCTATGCCATTATCTTCAATACTCAAAATTAGCTCCTGATCCTGATAAATGACCTGAATGATGGCAGCACTTGCCTTGGAATGTTTTCTGATGTTTTGGACGATTTCAGTTACAATTCTGTAAATCATCAGTTCAGAATTGACATTAAGCTGTGTGTAAGTTCCGGCAAAAATATACGTAAACATAATTTCTCCCTCGTTATTCCACTCTTCTACCCTTTTTTCTACCACATCAGGCAGCGAATATTTCTCAAATTCCACCGGCATCAGATCGTGGGTGATATTTCTGAGGTCCTCAGTAGCTTTTTGTATCAGTTCTTTAGAAAGATCTATGTCTTTTTGGTAAAGCTGCGGGTCGTTTTTTTTGTAGTTGTGAAGATAGTTTTTAGCTGCGGCCAATGTATTGCTTACATCGTCATGAATATCCATCGCCAGCCGGAACCGCTCTGACTCCTGGGCAGAAATGATACGGCCCGTCAACTCCTTTTGGATAGCCTGCTGCCGGTTTACATAAAGACGTACCAATAAATATAACAAACCGGCTCCGGCCAGAAACAACAGAGTTATAAACCACCAGGTACGCCAGAAAGGAGATTTGATAAAAAAATAAACGGCTTTTGAATCCGTATAAAACCCGTTTGCATCCAACGCCCTGAACTCATAATGGTAGTCGCCGGCAGGCAGGTTCTGAAAATTTATCAAAGATGAGGGACCGTACTTTGCCCAGTTACCTTTTTCATTTAATTCTATCCGCCTGTACTCATAAATGGCTGGTATATCGGACAAATAATCCAAGGCAGCAAGCTGAAAAGTAATGTTGTTTTGGTTGGCAGGAAGTGCCAACCCGTTTATTTCGGCAAAATCTGAAAACGGATGATAGAGCGAATCGTTTACAAAAATACCTGTAACAGCGAGTGCCCTTGAAGAAGCTTTTGCCAACGCACCAGGCATGACGCGAAAGAGCCCTGCTACACTTCCAAAATAGATACTGCCATCCCTGGCTTTTAACGAAGCAAAACTATTAAATTCGATTCCTTCTGTATGCCGTATACGCTGGAATTCTTCTTTGGAATCCAGCCGTGCCAGGCCTTTATTCGTACTCATCCAGATTCCGCCTGCATTATCGGCTATTACTGCATAAACGACCGGATCCGGGAGTCCGTCACGTGTTGAAAAGGATTTTAAAATTTTTCTTTTTTCAGGATCAAATTTGATCAGACCGTTATCAGTAGCGACCCAAAGTACAGCTTTCCCAGCCCGGTCAGTTTCAGACGTCATATTCAGAATGCTGTGGCCGGGAAGGGCATCATAAAGATAGGTCAGGTGTTCTCCGTCAAAATGGTAGCAGCGCAAATCTCTCTCACTTCGCCCAACAAAGAGCTCACCTCGTTTTAAGTCATAATAAACTGAACCTGTGTAAGCCTCTTTTGAACCCGACAGCAAAGTGGTTACCCCGTTTCTCAAACGAAACATACCACCCATCGTAAGAATCAGAAAATGATCTTTGCCAACTTGTAAAACACCACGGACAAAATTACTTTTAGCGGGATCCGGCCCTGTGAAGTGGACCGTTTTCAGGGCACTTTCATCTTTTGGGATCACTACCAGTCCCGCTACGGTACTGATCCAGATATTACCCGAAGAATCTGTTAGCATATTGCGTACGGAGGCCTGAGGAAAGCCATTGTAAACATCAAAGGGTTTTTCGATGCCCCTTTTGGTAATCTTTCGAATGCCCGCACCTGAGGTACCAACCCAAAGATCGCCGCCGGCATTCTGTGTAATACCCCGGATAGATGCCTTATTAAAACCCTGCGGATTGGTTACATGATCGTCATATTTGCTGATGGTCAGAGAGTCTGTAAATACAAGATCAACCGATCGTGGCTCTGCATTTGCCCAGACTACACCTTTACTGTCGGTGTACAAGGTTGAAACCAGATTTACTGCAAGGGAATTTTCGTTGAGCGGATCATTTGTAATATTTTGAATTACGACTTTTTTTACCGGATCATAGACCAGAATCCCTCTTTTCGAAGTACTCAGCCAAAGATGTCCATTGGTCATTGTGATCGAGAAAACAATATCGTCGGCCTTATTGATCTCTACCGGATGCAGCGTGTACGCTTCGTTTTTTAACTCAACCAGCCCTTTATCAGTACTTAGCCAGATTGTCTTATTATCTTTTGAGAAAATACCGTAAACAATAAGTTTTGTGTCCAGAACGCCGTTCGTTTTTCCGGTAAAGTAAAAGCTGATGTTTCTGCGGCGATTATTAAGTTTAAGTATGCCGGTTGGCTGGATAAGCCATATTATTTGTCCAACAGGATCAAAGTGAATTATTTGTGTTTTGAACTGATAACTAAAATTTGCATCTGCAAACAAGATCGTTTGTTTACCTGAATGGTAGTTCATACGAACAATTCCCTGTCTGTCATTCAGATACCAAACAGTAGAATCATCGGCATAAAAAGCCAGATGCTGGGAATATATTGCTTTCCCTTTCTTTGTTTTTAAATAATGGTTTTCGAAACGATTTGTTTTGGCGACGAATCTGCTAAGCCCTACCTCGGTTCCAACCCAGATATCCCCGTTAGGAGCCTGGGCTATTCCTCTAACTTCTCCTTTGCTGATCGAAGATGCATTGAGATCATCATGCACGTAGGAAGCAAACTCCCGGCCATCGAAACGGTTCAGCCCGGCTTGTGTACTCATCCACATATAACCCCGGTTGTCTTCAAGGAAATGATAAACAGAACCCTGTATAAGTCCGTCACGGGTTGTTAAGTGCCGGAAACTATACTGGGCCAAAACATTACTGGAATAAACGTTACTTACAGCGATCAGTAAAATAGTGCAGAAGCAACCGCGTAAAGATTTCATCATAGAAAGAGTTAACACTTACTAAGGTAAAATACAACGATTTACCCAAAAATACCCGCTACCGGGTATAGCGAAGTTGATGAGATGTTATGAAATTTACAGAACAAAATCTTTACCAGCTGACTATCAGCAATGTATAACAGAGCATTCCATTTAAATCCTCTTAATTAGTTGTTTTTTTAACACTATTGGTAGTGAATTAAGTTACAAAAATTTAACTGTTATCAGATAAAACTTATACACACCAGCAGATAGCAAAAAGGAGCCCTGGCATATCGCCCAGGCTCCCTGACTATCTCAAAAACAAAACTTATCTGTGTCCTCCTCTTAAAATTTATTTACCCTCCTCTTTTCCAAAAGGAAAAATAGCCGAAGGCACATGCGATCTGTTCATGATCTGTCCCAATTCCTTTGCTTTGTCAGGAAATTGTGCTGAAAGATCCTTGGTTTCTGCGGGATCCTTCGATAAGTCATAAAGTTCCACCCGAGCCTGTGGATTACCTGCTGCTTTCAGTCGGATAGCCTTCCAGTTCCCCTGACGAACGGCTTGTCTGCCGCCCTGTTCGTGAAATTCCCAATATAAAAAGTCATGTTTTTTCTGTGTTCCTTTTCCGGTAAGTGCCGCAGTGAAAGGGATTCCGTCAATTCGGGAAGTAACTTTTGCTCCGCCCAGTTCGGCAAATGTTGGAAGCAGATCCCAGAAAGCACCAATATAATCGTTTGTCGTTCCCGGCTTGATCACACCCGGCCAGCGGGCTGCAAAAGGCTCGCGAATTCCGCCTTCATATAAATCTCTTTTTACACCTTTAAAACCAGCGCTGCTGTTGAAGAATTCAGGATCTGCTCCGCCTTCTATGTGCGGCCCGTTATCGCTTGTGAAGATGACCAGCGTGTTTTTTTCAAGACCTTTTTCTTTCAGTTTTGCCAAAATCTGCCCGACGTACAAATCAAGCCGTGACACCATTGCTGCAAAAGCTGCATGCGGATATTCCTGGGATGCATAGCCTCCGTTTGTTGCGTTAGGACCGTAGTCCAGCCCCTTATGCGCTTTTTCAGGAAACTTACCTTTGTAATATTGAAAAATACTGTCTTCCGGAACGAGCAATTCCGCATGTGGTAAGATGTAAGGCAGAAATAAAAAGAAAGGCTGTTTCCCGTCTTTGGAATCCACAAATTCCAGTGCCCGTTTCTGGATCAGATCCGGCGCGTACTGTTTGTTGTACATCAAGTTCTGATTGGCTTCCAGAACGATTTTTTTCTGGTTATCCCAAAGATGGTCCGGATAATATCGGTGCGCCAGACTCTGGCAGTTGTAACCATAAAACTGATCAAAACCCTGTTTATTCGGATCCCCAACCGAGCCCACCGGACCAAGTCCCCATTTCCCAAAAGCGCCTGTAGCGTAGCCCGCTTTTTTCAAAACCTCAGCAATGGTAACAACCGAATCCGCGATGGGCTCCTGCCCTTCCGGATCCACACCTTTGTTGCCACGAATGTAGGTATGCCCGGTATGCTGGCCGCTCATGAGCGACGATCGGGATGGTGCACACACACTCGTACCGGCATAAAACTGATTAAACTTAACGCCCTCCCTGGCAAGCCTGTCAATGTTTGGTGTTTTAATCAGCTTCTGTCCGTTAAAACCAACATCTCCATAACCCAGGTCATCTGCAAGAATAAAAATGATGTTCGGACGCTGTGCTTTTTGCGTCTGGGCAGTTAAATTATTCCCAAACAAACCGGCAACGATCAAAGCCGGCAATAGGTATTTTTTCATTGTTTCAATTTAAATAAAAAAAAATAAAAGGATCAGTTAAAAACACCCGTATTCCCCTTTTCCCAGATTTTGGTCAACTCAGCAACAACTTCCGGATGTTGTTCAGCTACGTTATGATTTTCGTGCGGATCCGATTTGTGGTCGTACAATTCAACAACGGGCTGTTTTTCGCGGAAATATTTTGTAAAGCGATAACGATCATTCCTGACCGTAATTCCTCTGTTGTAATAACTGTAAGCCACATTTTCCCAGTTTTTACCGGGCTTTGGTTTCAAAAGATCAGTAAAAGTTTTACCATCCAGTTCAGGCAGCGTTTTTACTCCGCATAACTCCATGAGTGTCGGATAAATATCCACAGAGCTGATTATCTGATCCCGAACCGCTGCTTTTTTGTTCCCAGGCGTTTTTACGATCAATACACTTCTCAGTGACTGGTCAAAAATCGTATGTTTACCCCAAACCCGGTAATCGCCCAAATGCCAGCCGTGATCACTCCAAACCACAATGATTGTATTTTCAGCCAGGCCCTGTGCTTTTAATTCGTCCAGAACTTTACCAACCTGAGCATCCGTATAACTGATTGCTGCATAATAAGCATGTCTGAGTTTTCTTGCATAGACATCGGAAACTGGTTTTTGCAGGGAAGCTTTTTCTTCTCCTAATTGGTACTGATTAAATTCCACACTTGGATGAAGACTTGCTTCGTTTACATTTTCGGGAACATCCGGCGAATCGGTAAGCTTAATTTTCGATTCATCGTACAAATCCCAGTACTTTTTAGGTGCTGTAAACGGTAAGTGCGGTTTGAAAAAGCCTACACTCAGAAAGAAAGGCTGATCTTTTTTGGCAAGTTCTTTTAGCTTTTTAACAGCCAGATTTGCACTCAGTCCATCCGGATAACTTTCATCGGGAACATCCGCTTTTTCATAAGGTTTCACCTCCGCCTTTTTAGCTTGCCGGTTTGAACCATCAGCATAAGCGAAAAACGCATTCCAGCCCGTTTGCCATTTTCCCGGATCAAAAAGCATTTCGTCCCAGCTGTTTGGCAATTCCAGTTTATCGCTTTTGGGCTCCGTATACTCATACACATAACCATCCGCGGAGTGACTGACTTTCCCGATTCCGACGGTGTAATATCCATTCCGGCGAAGGTTGTCGATAAAGGTTTCTGGTTTATCGGTTCGGCGTTTGCCTGCTATTTGCTGTTCAATCGCCTCATTTTTTAGTTCGACCGGTCTTCTGGGAAGTCTTCCCGTAAGCAGACTGTAACGCGATGCCCCGCAGGTTGGCTGGGTAACATATTGATTCCTAAAAACCGTTGCCTGCCCCGCCAGTTTATCCAAATTAGGAGAATGTACAATCGGATTGCCATAAACTTTCAGGTCCGGACGAAGGTCGTCTATACAAATAAACAGTACGTTGGGCTTTTTGGCCGCTGGTTTCGCAGCACCGAATGTGAGGAAAACGGCATAAAGCCCAAAACACAATGTACTTATTGAAATAATTTTTTTTAGCATAAAATGCCTGGTTTTCTTTGTAGTTTGTTACCGTCCAACGGTTTTTTCACCGTCGGATGGGTAATAAAAGTTAGCTGACTAAGTCAACATATCAATATCCCGGATTCTGAGCAAATTCTCCCGGATTAGTTACCCTGTCAAGTTGTGTCTGAGGAATCGGACGGACCAAATGCATTTCTTTAATATTCGGAGCTGCATCCAGATTGTATTTTTTCACGCGTTCCAACAGCGTACCTGTTCTTTTCAAGTCATACCATCTGTCAACCTCTCCAACCAGTTCCCTCGCTCTTTCATCCAGAATAAAATTCAGATTGACATCGGCAGCCGTGATCTGCATCTGAGCTTCCTTTCCTTCAATGGCAGCCCGCGTTCTGACAACATTGAAATAAGCCGCCGCTTCCGCATTTTTACTTTGACGCCATGCCGCTTCTCCTGCAATGAGATACAATTCAGCAAGTCGGAGCACTGTAAAATCTCGTCTTCCATCCACGGCGTTGATACTTGTTCTCAAAGGATCCAGGTATTTTTTGACAGCAGGAAAACGCCTCCGCTGCCCGCCACCAAATTCCAGATTTGTAATGGTGCCACCAACCCAGTTATCGTTGAAGTCGATCAGCCAGTACGGTGCTGCATTTTGTACGGCGTCAGCTACGGGATAAGGCACAATTTTGATGGCTGTGTCACCTGGTGAGACCGTTTTACCATTGATTGTTCCTTTGTTATTCGCTATCCAGACCGTTTTGAAAGTACCGTCCCAGCGGCTGTCTTTTGCCGGATCAAAAAGTTTGATCAGATAGTTTGTCGGCATAAAACGCTGATAAGGCCGGCCATTTGCCAAATCACGTATGATAGTCGGATTTTGGGCATAGTCAAAAATGAAGAACAAATGACTCTGATTTCCATCCCCGTTTGTGAGCGGATCTGCTGTAAACTGCACAGACCAGATCACTTCCGAATTAACATCGTTGGTAATATCCCAAAGTCTTGAAAACGGTTTTAGCAGCTGAAAATCATAACTTTTAATAACCGAAGAAGCCAGCTTCTCAGCTTCCGCCCAGTTTCCCAAAGTAAGCTGAACTCGCGCCAGTAAGGCTTCCGAAGCAGGTTTTGTAACCCTTCCATATTTCGCTGCTTTGGCAGGCAAATTAGCAATTGCAAATTGCAAGTCAGGAATAATTCCCTGGTCATAAATAGTTTTGACCGGCGTTCTGTTGGCCGTTGTCTGTACACCGATGGTCTCTTCCAGCGAAAAATGAACATCACCGAACTGCTGCACAAGATGGAAATAATAGAGTGCCCGGATAAAACGCGCCTCTGCAATGATCCGCTGTTTTTCAGTCTCACTTAATCCCTGCACTTTTGGTGCCCTGCTGATCACCGCGTTGGCCTGGTTGATTCCGATATAGAAATTGTTCCAGACAGCAGTTATCATCGCGTTGGTACCCAGCAAGTTTACCGAGTAATTATTGATATCCGGCGAGTTGGTTACACCACCAAAACCGTTGGTAAAAACATCGGTTCCGGTTACGGTGAGGAAAAAACTTTCTTCCTGACCATAAAACTTACGAAGCGTAGTATAAACCGCTTTCAATCCGTCTTCAATTCCTTTCGGTGTTGCGTAGTAACTTTCAGCCGTAGCCAAACCTACCGGGTTTTCTTCCAGAATAT
The DNA here is from genome assembly GCF_004349265.1 of Dyadobacter psychrotolerans. Lineage (GTDB taxonomy): Bacteria > Bacteroidota > Bacteroidia > Cytophagales > Spirosomataceae > Dyadobacter > Dyadobacter psychrotolerans. The sequence goes on along the minus strand of NZ_SMFL01000008.1, from coordinate 150,159 downwards.
CATTGCAGGCAGAGAAACTTCCCAGGAAGATGATCGAAATGAGAATGTATTTTATCTTATTCATATATTTAGCAGTTAGCTGTTGGCTATTAGCGGACAGGCGCGATCAACTGTTTTGCTGATATTTGCCTTTTAGATAGTTTGTTAAAATTTAAGGTTTATACCCAAGACATAGGTCGCTGCGGACATCGGTGTGCTTCCTCCTACGATGCCATTCGACGATTCAGGATCAACCAATTTGTATTTCGAGAAAATAAAGGCGTTGTCGGCTGTGCCGTAAATACGCAGACTCGAAATTCCTGTTTTGCCCAACAGACTTTTTGGCAAATTATAACCCAAAGTGATGTTGCGGATTTTAACAAATGAACCATCGAAATAACGAACTGCATCGGCATACAACGGAGCTGACGCTGCATAAGGTCTTGGAATTTCGTTGGTTTCGTTGGTTGGCGTCCAGTAGTCAAAATTGATACTGTTATATCTTCCCTGCCATTGATTTCCTCCGAGATTGTGAAAATCGCTCCGTAACATTTGTCCCTGACGGGCAAATACCAGAAACGAAAAGTCAACGCCTTTGAAACTAAAACGGTTTGTAATTCCGCCACTCCATTTTGGAACCGTTGAACCCAAAATTGTACGGTCATCTGCATTGATTTTACCATCCGGTGATTTGGTTAGTATTCCTTTTGCATCGCGGCCATTTACATCTTCAATTTTGACATCTCCCGGGCGCTGACCAGCTTCAGTTGCCTTGGTAAGTTCACTGCTTTGCCAGATTCCTGCCTGTTTAAAACTATAAAAAACACTGATCGGCTGACCGATGAACCACTGATTTCCTACATCGTCATCGCGACCGTTGAACAATTCAACAATTTCTTCTTTGTTGGAAAAAACATTTGCCGTTACGTCCCACTTAAAACCCGTAGATGAATTGATAATACTGCCGTTTAATGTCAGCTCCCAGCCTTTGTTTCTGGTAGAACCGATGTTTTGTAAAATTGAAGAATACCCGGAAGTAATCGGTATCAGCCTGCTGAGAAGCAAATCGCTTGTTTTGGTGTCGTACAATTCCAGGGAACCCGAAATCCGGTCGTTCAGGAATCCTAAGTCCACACCGACATTAATTGTTTTCGAAATTTCCCAGCGTAAATCAGGATTAGGAATAACATTCAGTGCATAACCGAATGCAGGCTCGGAGCCAAATGCATAACTAGAACGGTTCAGACCTCCAAGCGTTTGGTATGGCTGAATGGAAGTATTGCCAACCTGTCCATATCCCGCTCTGATTTTCAGGAAAGAAATAGCTTTTGCTTTACTTAAAAATGACTCTTCTGAAATAACCCAGCCCGCAGATACGGAAGGGAAAAACGCCCACTTGTTTCCGGCTGACAAACGTGAAGAACCATCAGCTCTGCCGGTCAGCGTTAGCAAATAACGATCTTTAAATCCGTAGTTTACCCGGCCCATGTACGATAGTAACCCCCATTGTGTAAGCGAGCTCCGTTTGTCTAAAATTTCAACGGCACTTCCTACATCGTAAAAAGAAGAGGTTTCGATAGGGATGTCACGCACGCTGATCAGCGAAGATTCATACCGGTTTTTTTGCGTACTCAAAAGCCCTGTGACGTTTAGAGCATGTTTGTCAAATTTCCTGTCAAAATTCAGAATGTTTTCAAGTGTGTAGGCAAAGTTTTGCTGGTTGTCAACTGCCGCATTATTGGTACTTCCTGCAAGTGTTCCGTTGTAATTTCCTATACGGGAGGTGTTCAGATCGGGCCCGTAGTTAAGTCGGTAGCGAAGTCCTTCCGCTATTTTATATTCTCCATAAATGTTAGCGAAAACACGATATTTCTTTCTTTCATTCACATATTGGTTGGGCTGATATTCCAGCAGCGGATTGGTTGCATTTCCCTCACGCGGGTTGGGATAAGCTACAAATTTGCCGTTCGCATCATTAGGTAATACCAGCGGCGAAAATGACAATGCATTCGTATAAGGCGCATTCGACATGGTGTTTTGCAAATCATTGGTTACCGTTGCACTCAGTCCGACTTTTAACCTTTCCGTTAGTTTTGTTTCAATGTTTGTGCGGAAAGAATATCGTTTGTAATCGCTTTTTTGCTGAATTCCTTTTTCGTTAAAATAAGATCCTGACAAATAATAGGTCGTGTTTTTATTACCTCCGCTTGCCGATAACTGATGGCTTTGCTGCACGCCGTCGCGAAGGATCAGATCCAGCCAGTCGGTAGAAACGCCTTTGGCAAGGTTCTCAATTTCAATACCACTTAAAAACGATGCATCCTGGCTGGCGTCATCAGCCGCAAGGCCTCTTGAAGCCCGAATGTATTTTGCAAAATCAATACCGGTCATCAGGTTTATATCTTTCTTTGCTTTTTTGACACCATAATAACCATCATAGCTGATCACCGCCTTGCCTTCTTTTCCCTTTTTAGTTGTGATAATGATAACACCGTTCGCACCGCGTGAACCGTAAATAGCAACGGAACTTGCGTCTTTCAGTACTTCCATGGACTCAATATCATTGGGATTAAAATCATTGATATTGACATCCGTTGGAATCCCGTCTACGACATACAAGGGGTTGTTGCTGGCATTAATAGAACGGTTCCCACGAATACGAATCGTAAAATCAGAGCCGGGCGCTCCGCTGGTTTTTACAATATCCACACCAGCAAGTCGTCCCTGCGCGTTGGCAAGAAAGTTGGCTGCGGGTGTTTCGGCTAAATCTTTTGCTGAAATGGAAGAAATTGCTCCGGTGAGATCCCGCTTTTTCTGAGTTCCGTAACCTACCACAACCAGTTCATCGAGTTGTTTGGTATCCGATACAAGCGAAATATCAATGGTCGTACGGCCACCGACAACAGTTTCCTGAGTGACATACCCGATTCCTGAAAAAACTAAAATTGCACCGGAACTGACATGGAGTTCATAATCTCCCTGCGCATCGGATGACGTACCCGTTGTCGAATTTTTGACAACGACATTAACGCCCGGTATTTCAGTTTTATCGGATGCTGAGGTAATTTTACCTTTCACGGTAATTTGCTGCGCGTAAACCTTCAAACCAGAAAATACCAGAACATACAGGATGAGAAGTCTCCTCTGAGACAGGAGATTTTTTAATAATATTTTGAGCATATGGGTTATTGAAAAATGCGACGTTGAATCGCTTAAATACGGTGCTTGGGCTGAATAGAGATATTGAATGACCACTCCTGATACCCTGCGACAGTCAGGCCGGGCAAGCATGAATTGACAACCACCGAAAATCCGGCAAGTCCGGCATGTGCTGTCTCCCGGGTATCAGGAGTGGATTATACTGAATAGTGTATAAAGAACGGGGTAAAAGATATTTAGCTTGACTGTTTCCAGTCGAAAAATGGCTTTCCTATTAACCAGACATAATTTTCCCATGCAAGGAAATTGCTTTCATTGCCTGCTTAATCTTAAAATCAAGATTGAAAAAATCGAAAACTGCTGGTGGCTAACAGCCCTTAATTCATAATCTACTTAATAGATAGACAAAGTAAATATATTGAAATTAAACTAACAAGAGCTTTTGTGATTTCGTAGGCAGAATTATCGGATTGTTAAAAAAATGTTGGATTAATTAAATTAATAAGCAGCTTTATTCAATTTTTACAAAAGTAGAGAAAGCACCCAATGCCGGCCAAGCGGCGTATGATCAGAAATATAGGTTTACTAAAAAGCCTTTTACTCTGATTTAATTCTACTGACCTGAAAATGATCAATTTCGTGTCGCGACCAGGTTGACCGAAAACCGAAGTAACCCTCAGTAAGCGGATTTTCATCATTGTACTCAAAGTAACGTTCGCCGTCAACCCAAAAGCTGGTTTGCCCGTTTAAAACCAGGATTTTAATATGATACGTCTGATTTGGTTTCAGCAAATGTTCTTTATCGGTATATTCCTTTAAAAGCTGCCGTTTGCCATTGCCGTGATACTTTCTGAAACGGGTTGTTGTGTTTGCATTTCCGCCCATGCCTACATAATACAAACGTAAAGAATCATAGGCTTCAAAGACACCATTTCTGGTGAACAGGTTTGCGTTCTTAGGATCAACCGCCATCCAAAACTGGTTCAGATCTGAAAGACGGTCATTTTTACCACCATCAGCGATTACTTTCCAATCGTATTCAATGCTTATATTTCCTGACAGCTTTTGATTAAGCCATACACTCACCCCTCCTGGAGAATCTATAATCAACTTGCCATTTTTTGTTGAAACAGACGCAGTAGGACCCGGCACCATTTCGACTTTCCAGGTTTTTGTATTCAAACTTTTCTCAAAATCATCTTTATACAGAACCTTGTCTCTTTTGACCGGCTGAGCGGAAATTTGACTGGCAGCCAATAAAAAAACACAGATTACTGCATATCTGAATAACAAACGGGATCCATCAAAAAAATTAGCCTGATTCGTATTTGGCATCTTTATGTTCAAATAATGATTTTGCAAGGTCTAAAAAAATAATCAATGAAGCCCAAATAAACAGTAGGAAAGAAGAAGCATAAAGGGCACTAACAGAAAAGAAAAACAATCCTGTATGATAAAAGCACATTTTATTTGGTGATATTCAAAGCAATTGCTGTCATTTGCACTTAGCCTCTTTAAAATTAAAATTCTGAATTCCTGAATGGAAAAAGACAATGCATATTTGGGTGTCAAGGAAATCGCCCGAAGAGCCAACGTATCGATAGCTACCGTGGACCGGGTACTTCACAACCGGACGGGTGTTTCGGAAAAGACAAAAAAGAAGATAAATGACATTATCAAAGAACTCGACTATCAGCCAAATATTCTGGCCAGCCGGCTGGCTTCGCGTAAAATCATCTCGCTTGCCGTGTTAATTCCAAAGGTTTCGGAAGAGACCGATTTTTGGGAATCACCTTTGCGTGGCGTAAAACGGGCTGGTAATGAGGTTAAAAGATACGGTGTTCAGCTAACTACATTTTTCTTTGATCTAAACGATAAAGATTCGTTTCAAACGCAGTGTAAACTGATTCTGGATGCAGACGTAAATGGTGTGTTAATGTCCCCATCATTTTTGGAAGAAGCAAAACAGTTCTCCGAAGCATGCCACAAACAGAAAATACCTCTGGTTTTTATTGACAGCAACGTTCCGGATCAGCACAATTTATCTTACATCGGCCCGCACCTTTTCCAGAGCGGCTATGTTGGCGCTAAACTATTGACTTACAGACTAAAAGGAGACAGAAAGGTACTGGTCGTGAATATTTCTGCGGAAACAGACAATTACAATTATCTTCAGATCGAGGATGGTTTCCGGTCCTATTTCAAAGATCAAAAACAATTAAACGAAATAATACGGATTGATATCAGAGATACGGATTACCTTTCCGTAGCGCGTCATCTGACTCAGGTTTTCAACCAAAATGAAGAAATTGAAGCTATTTTTGTGACCAATTCCAGGGTTTTCTCCGTCGCTAAATTCCTGACAAACAGTAATCGAACCGACATTGCCCTCGTGGGTTATGATTTCTTAAAAGAGAATATTGATTTTCTGAATAGCGGGGTAATTGACTTTCTTATTTGTCACAAACCCGAGGAACAGGGCTATCGCGGCATCATGGCTTTATATCAAAATCTGGTAATAGGCGGAACGGTTGAAAAAATTCACTTCATGCCTATTGATATTGTCACACGGGAAAACCAGGCATTTTACCAGAATTAGACTCCTTTGGCAATTATTCAAACAGCAATAGTTTTGCTTAAAGTATTAAGAGAGTAGAATTCTTTCCAGTAAATGCGCCTTTAACAAAATAAAAAGTAAATTTTTTTCCAAAAATCCATGAAGTCTACATAATAATCGTAAATTTGCGGGTACGTACCCGAACCCATCAATATTAAGCTATTCCTAACCCGTTTCTTTAATTGATAATGAATATTCTAAGCAGAAGAAAATTTATTGGCTCAGCAATAGCCGGCAGCGTTACAATTGGCTTGCTGGATAGCTTGTCGGCTAGGGCCGCTGACGGTAAACGCGTTGGCATTATCGGGTTGGATACTTCGCATAGCGTAGCTTTTGCAAAAGGGCTAAACGCTGAAAATCCTAACCCGGTATATGATGGTTATAAAGTCGTTGCTGCTTATCCATACGGCAGCAAGGATATTGAATCAAGCACCAAACGGATTCCCGGATATATTGAAGATGTAAAAAAACTCGGCGTTGAAATTACCGGTTCCGTCAAAGAGCTGCTTTCGAAAGTAGATGTGGTTTTGCTTGAAACAAACGACGGCCGGCTTCATCTTGCACAAGCGCTTGAAGTACTGAAAGCAGGTAAAAAAATGTTTATTGACAAACCTGTTGCTGCTTCGCTTTCAGATGCAATTGCGATATATAAAGCCGCTGAAAAATATAAAATCCCTGTTTTCTCTGCATCTTCACTTCGTTACATCAAAGGCATAGAGGCCATTGATACAGCCAAAGTCCTGGGTGCAGATACATATAGTCCCGCTGTTTTGGAAAAAACACACCCTGATTTTTTCTGGTATGGAATTCACGGAGTGGAAACACTTTATACCGTTATGGGAACGGGCTGCAAAAGTGTAACGCGCGTAAGCACGCCGGACACAGACATCGTTGTCGGGATCTGGGCGGATGGCCGCACAGGTACATTTCGTGGTACACGTACAGGAAAACATGATTATGGCGGAACAGTCTTTACCCAGGATGGCAACAAAGTTCTAGGGCCTTATGGCGGATATGAACCACTTTTGGCGGATATTATAAAATACTTTCAGACAGGACAAGTACCGGTTACACCCGCAGAAACCATTGAAATTTTTGCATTCATGGAAGCAGCCGATGAAAGTAAGAGACAAGGCGGCAAAAATGTTACGCTGGAAAGTGTAATGAACAAAGCAAAAAAGTAGTTGAAAGAATTCACAACGATACCTAAGTAAAAGATTGTGAATAACTTAATATAAAACAGATTTCGTATCTATTACGAAGTTGATACCGTCATAAGTAATTTAACCCAAGTTCGGATTTCGATTCAAGTTGAACCTAAAAACTTAACCTTTATGTCAGAAAAAAGAGATAATCAGGAAATTTTGGCGAGCCATAATACCTCCTCAAGCAACGACTCCCGCAGAGACTTTATAAAAAAAACACTGGCTGGAACAGCACTCTTATCTTTTGGAGGAATACTTCCGGGTTTTAGTCCAAAAAGTTATGCAAACATTATCGGTGCCAATGAAAAAGTGCGGGTAGGCATGATGGGCGTTAACAGCCGCGGTTTGGCTCTGGCCAGTAATTACGCACTGCAGCCTAATTGCGAGGTTATCTCTATTTCTGATGTGGATTCACGTGCGGCAGTTAAGTGTATAACAACCGTTGAAGGTCTCCAGAAATCAAAGCCAGCCAACATTCCGGATTTCAGAAAAGCACTGGAAAATAAAGACATGGATGCATTGGTAATTGCTGCGCCTGATCACTGGCATGCACCGGCGGCAATTCTGGCTTCCAAAGCAGGCAAACATGTGTATCTGGAGAAACCCTGCAGTCACAATCCCAATGAAGGTGAATTGTTGGTTGCCGCTTCAAAAAAATATAAAAATGTAATTCAGATGGGCAACCAGCGCCGCTCCTGGCCGAATGTTGCTGCTGCCGTAAAAGAAGTTCAGAACGGAGTTATTGGCCGTGCCTATTTTGCCAAAGGATGGTATACCAATAACCGGGCATCTATCGGAATTGGGAAAGAAACGGCTGTTCCGGAATGGCTGAACTACGATTTATGGCAGGGTCCTGCTCCCCGCGTGGCTTATAAAGATAACCTGATCCATTACAACTGGCACTGGCTGTGGAACTGGGGAACCGGCGAAGCACTCAACAACGGAACCCACATGGTCGATTTAATGCGTTGGGGTCTTGGCGTTGAATATCCTACAAATGTGACTTCATCGGGAGGCCGTTTCCGTTATCAGGATGACTGGCAAACACCTGATACACAAGTTATCAACTGGAATTTTGACAACAATACCGCAATGACCTGGGAAGGAAGAAGCTGCAATGGTCGGACCATCGAAGGAAGCAGCGTCGGGGTTGTATTTTATGGCGATAAAGGTTCAGTTCAGATCGACGGCGGAAACGAATATAAAGTTTACGACCTGGATAACAAGTTGGTAAAACATGTTAAGAATGACCTGCCAATCGATCCTAGAAATAAAATGAACCCGTCGCAGGCGCTGGATGCAATCCACATTCAGAATTTCTTTGATGGCATTAAAAAAGGGTCAGCGCTGAACGCCGAAATCGTTGGAGGGCATCAGAGCACGCTGTTATGTCAGTTGGGCAATATTGCTGTACGTACCGGTGGAATGCTGGAAGTTGATCCGAAAAATGGTCATATCAAAAACAATAAAGAAGCTGCGAAACTCTGGAAGAGAGAATATCAGAAAGGTTGGGAACCTACTGTTTAATTCGCTCCCGGGCTTCATCCGGGGCTATTCAAATTGGTCCCTTCGGGACTGTTGCTACTACCAACCCTTGACCCCGATATAAATGAAAACTGCGTCCGCCGCAATCAAAGTCGAAACCCTGACCAAAGGGCAAACCATGCTGTCTATCTTACTGATCGGGCTGATGTTTTTTATTTTCGGTTTTGTTTCGTGGGTCAACTCCATCCTGATTCCGTATTTTAAAATCGCCTGCGAACTCACTAGTTTTCAAGCATATCTGGTTGCCTTTGCTTTTTACATCGCCTATTTTGTAATGTCCGTACCTTCTTCGTATCTGCTTAGAGCGGTGGGTTTTAAGAAGGGAATGATGTTTGGCTTCTGGGCAATGGCTTTGGGGGCGTTTATTTTTGTGCCAGCTGCCATGACCCGAACATATGAAATTTTTCTTTTGGGACTTTTCACGATCGGTATTGGCCTTGCCATTTTACAGACTGCCGCCAATCCTTATATCACCATTCTGGGACCTAAAAACCGGGCTGCACAGCGGATCAGTATCATGGGAATCTGTAATAAGGCAGCCGGAATTTTATCTCCGATTGTTTTCGCAGCAGTCATTCTGAGACCGACCGATACAGATCTTTTCGCTCAGCTCAGCTCCATGACCGATGTGGAAAGAAGTTCTGCTCTGGACGAACTGATACGCAGAGTGATCAATCCCTATATCGGCCTTGGCAGTTTCCTTTTTATCCTTGGAATTCTGGTTTACCGCTCGCCACTTCCCGAAATAGACACCGAACATGAAGATGAAAGTCTGGCAACTGCAAATGCGGGCAAAACAAGTATTTTTCAGTTTCCGCATTTAATTCTCGGCGCCTTAGCAATTTTTCTTCATGTTGGCACACAGGTAATTGCCATCGACACGATTATCGGTTATGCAGGATCTATGGGAATTGGATTACTGGAAGCAAAAGTATTTCCCTCTTATACCCTATTCTGCACCATCTGCGGTTACCTGATCGGGATTACAGTAATTCCTAAATTCATCAGTCAGGTTAATGCGTTACGAATCTGCACAATTCTAGGTACCGTATTTACTTTACTTATCATTTTCACCAAAGGGGAATTTACATTTCTTGGTCACCAAACTGATGTTTCCATTTGGTTCGTAGTGCTTCTTGGTCTTGCCAATTCGCTGGTTTGGGCAGGTATCTGGCCTCTGGCGCTGGATGATCTGGGGCGCTTTACCAAACTTGGGGCTTCAATCATGATTATGGGGCTTTGCGGAAATGCGATCATGCCACTTTTCTACGGACATTTTGCCGACGTTTACGATTTGCGTCAAGCTTATTGGGTGCTTTTCCCCTGTTATCTTTATCTCGTTTTTTATGCTGTAAAAGGACATAAACTACGAAAATGGTGATTCTAATGAATCAATCTAACACATCAAAAGCTAATTGCTAAAAGCCCACAGCTAACCGCCAATTCATGAAGCTAAAAATAACCAACGGAACAATCATTACACCCTACCGGTATATCCGCAATGGAACTGTCTTGGTTGAAAATGGCAAAATAGTAGCGGTAAAGGAAGGAGACCTGGATTTCCCGGATGCAACGCTCATCGATGCCGGAGGGAAGTATATATCTCCCGGGTTTATCGACCTGCACATTCACGGCGGCGGCGGATATGATTTTATGGACGGAACGGAAGAAGCATTTTTAAAAATTGCAGAAATACACGCCCGCTACGGAACAACGGCCATGGTACCAACCACCCTCACCAGTGAAAAAGAGGATTTGTTAAAGACCCTGGATATTTACGAAACAGCAAATAAACATAACCTGAAAGGTGCCCAATTCCTGGGCATGCATCTGGAAGGTCCCTATTTTGCACTCAGCCAGCGTGGTGCCCAGGATCCGCGTTACATCCGAAACCCCGATCCGGCTGAATATGAGGAAGTACTTGCCTACTCTAATTCTATTACCCGATGGAGTGCAGCGCCGGAATTACCGGGTGCAATAACTTTTGGTAAAAGGTTACATGAAAAAGGTATTTTGGCAGCGGTGGCACATACTGATGCGATCTACGAAGAAGTGCTTGATGCTTATGAAAATGGATACACTTTGGCAACGCACCTGTACTCGGCCATGTCGGGTGTGACGCGCAGAAATGCCTTCCGTTTTGCAGGAACTATTGAAAGCGCTTTTCTTTTGGATATGGATGTAGAAATTATCGCTGATGGTGTACATCTGCCCGCACCTTTGTTAAAACTGATTTACAAAATTAAAGGAGCCGACAAAACTGCTTTGATCACCGATGCCATGCGGGCTGCGGGTATGCCGGAAGGCGAAAGCGTTTTGGGGCCGTTAAAAACCGGCTTAAAAGTCATTGTAGAAGACGGCGTAGCCAAGCTGCCCGACCGCTCCTCTTTTGCAGGAAGTGTTTCTACCTCCGACCGACTTGTAAGAACCATGATTCAAATGGCCGATGTTTCGCTTCTTGATGCCGTACGCATGATCACGGCAACGCCTGCAAGAATAATGAAAGTAGAAAACAGCAAAGGTTCGCTTGTTGCAGGAAAAGATGCCGACATCATCATTTTTGATGAAAATATACGGGTAGAAAAAACCTTTGTAGGCGGCCGGTTAGTCTATGACAGCAAATTTTAATTAATAAAACAAAGCAGGCTCCGCGTCAGATCGTGTAACCCTGAGAACTCCGCGTTAAAATTTAAACAACACAACACATGAAAGTTGACAATCTAGACATTCTGATTTTTAAAACCCGGGAGGAAATGGGTGCAGCATCAGGAGCAAAAGCAGCTGAAAAGATCCGGGAATTACAGAAAAATCAGGATTATGTCAATATAATTTTTGCCTCGGCTCCTTCTCAAAATGAATTTCTTGCAGCGTTGTCGGTAGCAGAAGGTATAAATTGGGAGAAAATAAATGCATTCCACATGGACGAATATGTTGGTCTTCCCGCTGACGCGCCACAGAATTTCGGCAATTTTCTTAAAGTTAATTTATTTGATAAAGTTGACGTAAATAAGGTTTTCTATATCAACGGTAACGCTCCCGATATTGAGGAAGAGTGCAAACGTTATGCAAAGCTGCTTACGGAATATCCCACCGATATTGTCTGTTTGGGAATTGGAGAAAATGGTCATATCGCGTTTAATGATCCGCACGTTGCAGATTTTAATGATCCGCTTTTAGTAAAAAAAGTTGCGCTAGACTTAGCGAGTCGTCAGCAGCAGGTTAATGATAAATGTTTTGAATCGCTTGAAGAAGTTCCTGAAGATGCCATTACCCTGACAATTCCTTCTCTATTAAAAGCCAAACATGGTTACTGTATCGTCCCGGGTGAGAAAAAAGCACAGGCCATTTTAAACACGGTTGCAGAAGATATCAGCGAACAGTTCCCATCTACCATTTTACGAAAACATCACGGTATCACCTTGTTTATTGATAAGGACAGTTCAGGGAAGTTGGGTGAAATCTCGTCGTATAGTCAGGCCTGATATTACAAATATTCATTTTTACGGTTTTCTTCAAACGTTATCGGAAACCGTTTGGACGCAAAAAATTAGAATTGGCCGAAAAAAATAGAGTAAAATTGTAATCTCAATCCGTTATTAACATACAGCCGCTGACTTATAACAAAAATCAAATGAAGGGAAAACTGTTTATGATCGCTCTAACGGGCATACTTGCATTGAACCAGGGATGTAATCAAAAAAAAGAAGAAGCAGAAGGGACAGGTGAGTCGAAAAAGCCGCTGAGCCTTATTGTGGTAGAACCGGGTCATTTTCATGCTGCTTTGGTTCAAAAATCCATGTATGGAGATGTTGATTCTGTTGTCCACGTATATGCTTCCGAAGGTCCGGACGTAAAAGCGTATCTTGACAAAATTGAAAAATATAATACCCGCCCTGAAGATCCGACACACTGGAAAGAAGAAGTGTACACAGGTACCGACTTTTTTGACAAGATGATTTCCGAAAAGAAAGGTAATGTAGTGGTACTGGCCGGGAACAATCAGAAAAAAACAGACTTCATTAAAAAATCGGTGGATGCAGGATTAAATGTACTTGCAGACAAACCGATGGCGATTGACGCAGCAGGTTTTGATAAATTGCAGGAAGCATTCACCAGTGCAGAAAAAAACAAAGTACTTTTGTACGACATCATGACTGAACGTTATGAGATCACCAATACGCTTCAGCGTGAACTTGCTTTACTTCCGGATATTTTTGGTGAATTACAAAAAGGAACACCAGCGAATCCATCCGTTGTAAAGGAAAGTGTTCACCACTTCTTCAAGTACATTTCAGGAGAAGCACTGGTACGCCCGACCTGGTTTTTTGATGTTAATCAGCAGGGTGAAGGAATGGTGGATGTAACAACTCACCTTGTTGATCTGGTTCAATGGAGCTGTTTTCCAAATGTTTCTCTGGATTACAAAAATGACATTAAACTGTTGTCTACCAAGCGTTCCGCAACACAAATTACTCCTTCTCAGTTTAAGCTGGTGACAAAAAGCGATACTTATCCTGAATTTCTTAAAAAGGATGTAAAAGACACTACTTTGAATGTTTATTCGAACGGTGAACTGAATTATACATTAAAAGGTGTTCATGCAAAAGTTTCCGTTATCTGGAATTTTCAGGCACCTGAAGGAACCGGCGACACGCATTACTCGATCATGAAAGGTTCAAAAGCAAACCTGATCGTACGCCAGGGTAAAGATCAGAAATACAAACCCGTATTGTACATCGAAAGCACTGACAAAAGCAAAGCTTACGAAGATGCGCTTGCTACCGGCTTTAAGTCTGTTCAGGAGAAATTTCCGGGTATTGAATTAAAGAAAAATGCTGCCGGATGGGAAATAACGATTCCTGCGAAATATGATACAGGCCACGAGTCACACTTTGCTCAGGTTGCAAATAAATACATGGAATACCTGAAAGCGGGCAAATTACCTGAATGGGAAGTTCCGAATATGATCGCCAAATATTACACAACAACACTTGCGCTTAAACAGGCAAAGGAGAAGAAGTAAAAAATATCAGGGCATAAAAAAAACAGGTCAGCGCGTTAGCATTGACCTGTTTTTTTTATGCTGGTTTGAGAATTATCTCAAATCAACCACTTCAACACCAGGATATTGTTTGGCATTGAAAGTGAAAAAATTATCGGCAACGGCTACATCCGGCTGAAACTGATCCAGTTTATAAGTCACTTTTTCACCATTTTTCTGGAAAATCTTCCAGTTGTTGATGGACTTATCAGCTTTATTAACCTGAATCTGTACTTTGCTCACCTGGCTGTTTTTGTTGGTGGGTGTCAGTTCTACGGTTTCCAGAACTTGCGCTCCTACTTTTTTCTCATCTACAAAAACATATTTAAACCCTTTTTTGTAGGCCGAGTATATTTTGGTCGGATCAAGGTCACCCGAAGCTGTCGGATCGAAATCCTGATAATTCACTTCGTTGGTTTCTTTGATATAGGTCGCCATCAGTTTACCATCATTGTAAATTTCCTGCCCCGCCATTTTCAAACGAAACTTGGTACCTTTTGTTGTCACATCGCCTTTAAGAGGTTTTCCGCCTTCCGGTGTGTAAGTAAACAGTGCTTTGAAGGATTTCACTTTTTGGTATTTGCTGCTCATAGCATCCAGAATCGCCGTAGCTTTTTTATCACCCTGTGCGCGGGTCTCAAACGAAGCAACAGTCAGAAAAACTGAAACCGCCAGCAGAAGGATTGAAATTTTTATTTTTCTCATAACAAACAATTTGGTTCTTAGCAGGTTAATTAACGGGTATTCTGTTAAAATAAATTATTACAAATTTTAGACCAAACAAGAATAGGATGGTTTAAAGCGATAAATTGACTATCAAAAGAATTGGTACAAAGATGAGGGTCAGCTGATGCCCATATTGCGGAGATGATCATCAAGGCTGCTTAGGTCCATGAACATCACATCTCTTGCCTTACTTCCGGTGAACGGTCCGACGACACCAATTGACTCGAGCTGATCCATAATACGTCCTGCCCGGTTGTATCCAAGTTTCATTTTGCGCTGGATAAGCGATGTACTGCCCTGTTGATGGGTAACGATCAAACGGGCAGCGTCAGGCAGTAATCCATCAAAATCATCTACATTGACTTCACTTTTACCTTCTGCACCGTCTTCACCCTCATATTCAGGAAGTGCATATGCATCGTCATAACCACGCTGCGATCCGATGAAATCACAGACATCCTCAATTTCCCGGGTATCAATAAACGGGCACTGCAAACGGATCACTTCTGAGTTAATGGATAAAAGCATATCACCCTGTCCAACCAATTGTTCCGCTCCACCTGCGTCCAAAATGGTCCGCGAATCGATACTGGAAGTTACACGGAAAGACAGACGGGCCGGAAAGTTGGCCTTGATCAAACCCGTAATAACCTTCACCGATGGGCGCTGTGTTGCAACAACCAGGTGAATCCCAACCGCACGGGCAAGTTGCGCCAAACGGGCAATAGGCGTTTCAACTTCCTTGCCAGCCGTCATCATCAAATCTGCAAGCTCATCGATAACAAGAACGATGTACGGCAGGAAACGATGTCCTTTTTCCGGATTAAGACGTCGTTGCGCAAATTTCTGATTGTATTCTTTCAGGTTTCGTACAGATGCTTCCTTCAACAAATCGTAGCGGGAATCCATTTCGATACACAAAGAATTCAGTGTAAAAATTACCTTCTTGGTATCGGTAATAATCGCTTCTCCGGAATTTGGAAGTTTAGCCAGAAAGTGCCTTTCCAGCTTATTGAAAAGGGTTAATTCTACTTTTTTAGGATCTACAAGTACAAATTTCAGCTCTGCCGGATGTTTCTTGTAAATCAGCGAAGCCAGGATAACATTAAGCCCTACCGACTTACCCTGACCCGTTGCACCTGCCATCAGCAAATGGGGCATTTTGGCCAGATCAGCAATATGGATTTCGTTGGAAATCGTTTTACCTAAAATAACCGGAAGGTCATACGTCGACTTTTGAAAACGCTCATTGGACAAAACGGAACGAATAAAAACCGTTTCCCGGTTTTTGTTGGGAACCTCAATACCAATTGTACCGCGACCAGGCATTGGCGCAATGATACGTATTCCAAGTGCCGCAAGGCTCAGTGCGATATCTCCTTCAAGATTTTTAATTTTTGAAATACGGACACCTGCTTCCGGAATGATTTCGTAAAGTGTAACTGTCGGCCCGATGGTTGCTTTTATTTTGGAGATATTGATCCCATAACTGCCAAGCGTCTCAACAATTTTGGTTTTGTTCTCTTCCAGTTCCTCCTGGGACACTTTTTCATGCGTATTATCAACAGCATCGTTTAAAAGCGAAACGTTGGGAAACTGATAGGAAGGCAGATCCAGTGTAGGATCATATTGTCCAAACTCCCGCAGGATAGAGGCGTTCACATCCTCCTCTTCCTCAACAAATATTTCCGGTTCCTTAACAAGTGTATCTTCCACTTCCAGTTCCAGAACTCCCGGAACAGCCGGGCGGGCAGGCATCACAACCGGCAAAGGCAGGATTACCTCAGGTTCAGGCTCTGTTTCCTCTTCCGGTTCTTCATCAATAAGCTCCGTCTGATCGTCTGTATCGTCATAGGTATCGTTTACTACGGAAACATAAGTGGTCTCCACTAACGCTTCCTTTTCTTCCGGCTTTTCTACAGCCGGTATAACTTCCTCCGGCATTTCAAAAACAGGTTCATCTTCCTTGTCATATTTGCTTTGCCAGCTATCAATAACATCTCTTACATCATAAAAATAAACTGAGAAGACAAAAAGGGCAAACAGAATCGGAACGATACTTCCCCATTTAAGCCAGTCGAAAAGAAAAACGTTTACCGCATATCCCAGGCCTCCGGAAATCAAGCTGAGGTTGCTCTCCATATTGCTCATCAGGATCACATAACCCATCAGCGTACTTCCCCATAAAAGAAAGAAAATAACTTCTTTTGTTACCCGGGTCAGGGAGTAAGGCTCTCTTCCAAAAGCAATTTTCCAGCCTCCCAAAACAGAGATCACAGGCAGTAGAATCGCACTGATACCAAACCAGCGATAAACAAAAATGTGGGAAATGGCTGCACCCAGAACACCTAAAACATTACGGGTTTGCCTGCCTGCATCACGGATGGACTGTTGTCCTAACCCGTCAACTATACTTTGGTCTTTAATGCCGGTGAAGATATAGGAAACAAAAGAAGCTTCCATAATAATACCGAGCACCATAAAAAAGATACCCCATGCCAGAGTACCTTTTGGGCTGGAAAATATGCCTTCCCAATCTATCGAAAAGCGGAAACGGGATCCCGCGGGTTTCTCTTCCTGCTGCCGTTGTGTATTTCCCCGGGGTTTATTAACTGCCATTTATTACTAAACTAGGATGTGTGAAGTGGTAATTATAAAGTAAGAA
This sequence comes from Dyadobacter psychrotolerans, assembly GCF_004349265.1. Classification (GTDB taxonomy): domain Bacteria; phylum Bacteroidota; class Bacteroidia; order Cytophagales; family Spirosomataceae; genus Dyadobacter; species Dyadobacter psychrotolerans. The sequence goes on along the minus strand of NZ_SMFL01000008.1, from coordinate 133,222 downwards.
AACAATTAATGGCCTACCATTGCTTTGCAAATCCGGCTGGCCAGTCCGGGACCTTCGTATATAAACCCGGTATAAATCTGCACAAGGCTGGCTCCGGCTTTTCTTTTTTCCAGTGCCTGTGACGGAAGAGATATCCCTCCCACCCCAATTACCGGAAAAGCGTTTCCTGACTTCTCACAAAGGTAACGAATTACTTCCGTCGCACGATGTACCAACGGTTCGCCACTTAACCCTCCCGCCCCGATGTTTGCAATTTCAGAAGCAGAAGTTTTCAAACCATCACGGCTTATGGTTGTATTGGTTGCTATTACCCCAGCAATTCCGGAGGCTTTTACTATTTCAATAATATCGTCCAGCTGGCTTGTTGTCAAATCCGGTGCTATTTTAAGAAAGATCGGTTTTGGCGTAAATTTCTCCTTGTTACGTTTCTGTAATTCTCCAAGTAACGCAGTAAGCGGTTCTTTTTCCTGCAATTCGCGAAGGCCGGGCGTGTTGGGAGAACTTACATTCACAACGAAATAATCCACCACATCAAACAGTTCTTGGAAACAAATCAGATAGTCGCTGAGTGCCTGATCGTTAGGGGTATCCTTATTTTTACCAATGTTGCCTCCTACCAGTATTTTAGATTTACGGTGCCGAAGTTTTGCAGCGGCTACTTCCACCCCTTTGTTGTTAAAACCCATCCGGTTGATCAGCGCCTTATCTTCTTTTAAACGAAACAAACGCGGTTTGTCGTTACCTGGCTGAGCTCTGGGCGTTAGGGTTCCGATCTCTATAAATCCAAATCCCAGCGCTTCCAGTTCATCAACCATTTCGGCATTTTTATCAAAACCGGCAGCCAGACCAACCGGATTACGAAAACGCAAACCTGCAACCTCCTGAACCAGATCAGGATGCTCATAGGTATACATGGAACGTAAAAGCTGGGGAACGAGCGGAATCTTAAAAGCAATGTGTAATACCTCGCAGACAAAGTAATGAACCCGCTCAGCGTCAAAAAGAAAAAGGATAGGTGCAACCAGATATTTATACATGCTGCAAAAATAGGAGGTTTGCGGGGAAGCGGGGAATAGAGGGGGATTTTTATTTTATGGAGGGAGGAATGAAATATCAGTTCACATCCATGTTAATCCCTTAATTTCAATGGTACGTCGTGCATTCGGATCTTTCTTTATCCCCATTATCTTATTAAACTTTCTTATTTCTTCGAAAAATTTATAGTAGCGCCCTTCAACAGTATCAGTCATACCTTGCCGTAGCGATTCCAGGTATGGACCGTCCATGTCATCATAAATTGTAATTGCTCGCTTTTTTCCCATGTCGCTTCCTTCAATATGCACGTCGTAAATATAACAAAAAGCTAACTCTTTCCTCTCGCATTGCTTGCCTCATAGCCTGATCATCGATTATATGTCATCTTCAAACTCCAACATTTTAAAATAGATGCACAATCCCGGGACCACCGTTTAAAATACTACAGTTCCTTCTTTATTTACAATTTCATATATTATATTGCAGCAAAAACGCGTTGACCTGAAAACCGGCATATTTATAATTACAGTTTTTTAGAAACCGCGAATACTACCCTCCTTCATTGACAAAATAGCATTCCTAAAAACCCCTAACGTATAATAAACTCTTTACTGTGAGAAGAAAAACTTTTCAAAACCCGCTGTACGTCCTTCTGTTGCTGATTCTGCCGGCACTTAACGCACTATCCGCGGAAAAATCCATTTATGCTGACGGCGGCAAGCTTGTTGGTAAAATTGTGGAATCTCCCAATAATACCGGTGTCAGTTTTGCAACAATTGCCTTGCTTACTGTAAAGGATTCTGCCGTGGTACAGGGAAGCATCGCTGACCTCGATGGGATTTTTAACGTTCCCAATGTAAAACCCGGTAATTATATTCTCCGGGTAACCAACCTTGGATACCAAACACTATATGTTGCCAACGTCAGAGTTGCAACGGAGGCTAACCTGGTCGATCTTGGAACGCTTACGATTACGTCCGAAGCGCAAAAACTAAGTGAAGTGACAATCACCGCTGAAAAAAGTATGATTGTGGATGATATTGATAAAAAGATTGTCACCATTGGGCAGGATATGCTGGCTGCCAGTAACAATGTGAGCGATCTGCTTGAAAAGCTACCTGCGGTTTCCCTGGATGAAAACGGTAACCCGCAGTTAAGAGGAAAAGGAAATGTGGTGGTATTAATTGATGGCAAACCTTCCAATTTATATGGCAGTGATCTACCAACGATTTTGCAATCCTTTCCTGCCAACCTGATCGAACGGATTGAAGTAATGACCACTCCATCAGCAAAGTACGAAGGTGAAGGCGCTTCCGGGGTGATCGATATTATAACAAAAAAAGTCAAAATTCGTGGTACAAACGGCGGCGTCCGCCTTAGCCTTGGTAATACAAACACGCATGCAGGATCGGCCAATGTGAGCTACAAGGCCGGCAAGTTTGGACTAAATTCATCTGTAAGCGGTCAGATGGGTGACAAATACTGGGAGCGCACACTGGACAGGGAGAACTTTGTATCTGAAACACCGACATTCCTTAAACAAGCAGGATCCGGGGATAACGGCAACAAAAACGCCTTTGGAAGAATCGGAATGAATTATGACTTCAATGAGAAAAACACGATCGAAGTTGGTGCAAATTACTCACGCTACAAAAATGAAAGTTACAGTGATCTTTTAAACAGAACCACGTTTGAGAACGGTACAGTAAAAGAAGAGTTTACCCGTATCAACAAAGGCAACGGCGATGGCGGCAACATGAATTTTAGTTTTGATTACCGCAAAAAATTCGATAAAAAAGATCAGCTCTTTTCGTTCACTGCGAATTACTCAATGGGCGTATCGGATGGTGAATCCTATTTTGATCAGGAAAGTAATATAGACAGCCTGGATCGACATCAGCAAAACCTGAGAAACAACAACCGGAATTCCCTTTTCCTGAACACCGATTATACCTGGCCCATCACGAAAAAAGCAACGCTGGAAGTGGGGGTTCGCTCGCGGTTTAACAGCAATGATAACACCAACGCCTTTTACAGTCTGAATTCAGAAAATCAGGAATTTGAATTCAACTCCAGACTAAGTAACATTTTTGCTTATCAGGACGAAACGTACACGGGTTTTGTAACTTTTTCCCAAAAAACCGGAAAGTGGGGAATCAGAACAGGTTTAAGGATAACAGATTATAATCAGGATATCAACCAGATCAGCAGTAACCGGCAGTTTGGCGTTCATTTTCTTACACTGGTACCATCTTTGGCAATAACGAGAAAACTGAGTGACATCTCACAGCTTAAACTAAACTATAGCCGGAGAGTACAACGCCCGGAAGCAGATTGGCTAAACCCTTTCACCGATCTTTCTGACCCAAGGAATGTTCAGACAGGAAATCCGAATCTTAAACCTGAATTCACACACAAGGCCGAACTTGGCTACTCCAGCTACGAAACAAACGGCGGCTGGGGACCGTCTCTGTTTATGGATTATTCCGATAATGCCATCACCAGAATCAGAACTATTGATGAAAACGGAACTTCACTGAGCCGGTATGATAACGTTGGAAAAGAAATGTCCTACGGACTTGAAACAGACTTTAACAGCACACTTTGGGAAATTCTAAAAATCAATGGCAGCGGTCGTATTTTCAGAAGCGAAGTAGTATCCAGAATGGCACAGATCGACAACAGGGCATGGAGTTATTCAGGAAATTTAAACGCTTTCATAAAGCTTCCCATGGATTTCCGTGCCTCTGCTTATGTAAATTATGAAGGTCCAAGAGCCATAGCACAGGGATCCCGGGACGGTGTTTTTATAGCCAATATGGGGATTCGTAAGGATTTAATGGAAAAAAAAGCCACAGTTTCTTTCAACATCCAGGATGTGTTTTTATCAAGAACTTATAAAAGTCAGCTGAACACAGCAACTTATTCCCAATATTCTCTCTGGCATCAGACCAACCGACTTATTAATATTAGTTTTAATTATCGTTTTGGGAAAATTTCAACCCGGCCGGCAAATGGTGCGTAGTTCGCAAGTTAAATATTGATATTTAAGGAATTAAGGGTAGCTGATCACGACATCAGCTACCCTTAATTGTTGGGGCATTCACCAAGCATATTTTGCCAGTTACCAATTCCTGATGACTTACACAGGATGCATAAACCTGTTGGTACAACCGCATTTGATACATAAAACGTATATTGTAAGGGCTGGAATAATTTTTGCCCTTATTCAATGGTTAACAAAGGTTAACAGCCGGGTAGACATTTAAACCCTGTATATAATCTACGCTCTAAAATTTATCAGAACAATTACTTCTGATGAATTTATTCGTATTACTATTGTACAAAATAAAAACAGTCATTATGAAAAAGATCTTAGGAATATCAATCGCCTTGTTGCTGATAAATACATTGACTTTCGCTCAAAAATTACCGGCAGATTCAATTTTCGCCAAATATTATACTGCTACCGGTGGCAAGGGATTATGGGACGCAGTCAAATCGTATAATATAAAGCGAAGCTACGCTACGGCGACATCGACACCTTACGACGCCAATATAGTGGTTTCTGTGCCTGAAAAGTCGATTTACAAATCAAAAACAATTATGAAAAGGAGCTTCGTTTATACTGTAAAGGATAATGAAGGCTGGATTAAAGTACCGCTTGGCAACAAAATGGATGTGAAAGATCTGAGCGCTGCCGAACAGCAAAACATGAAAACAGAGATTTATGATAACCTCGCTCCTTTCATAGATTACCAAAACCGGGGTTTTATTGCAACAACCGTGGGTACTGAAACTTTAAACGGAGTATCTGTAAATCAGGTAGAATTGCAGGGTAACGGAGCAAAATACAATTTGTATTTTGATGCCAAAAGCGGCCTGCTTATTCGTCAGAAAGAAAATCGCGGGGGTGTTGAAACAGTGACAGATTTGTCGGCGTATACAAAATCAGGGTATGGTTTGCTTTATCCTGCCAAATTAGTTGAAATAAACAGTGTGGATAAGAAACCTGTAACGATTACTTCTGCCATCACAATTAATGATGCTGTTAATGCTGAGCTGTTCAAACGATAGAATGGTAAATTAGCGGGTACAATATTTTAATGCTGGATAGTTATTCAAAAATAGCTATCCAGTTTTTTTGCAACTTATTGAATACATTACCTGCGCCGACCTTCACCGGCGAGGTTTAACTTGAAAGAATGAAAAAGGTATTGAAAGTATTGGCAATAATAATCCTGACGGTATTAATATTGATAGGCGTTCTGATATGGGGTATTCAAACTCCGACAGGCCAAAACTTTCTCACCGACCAGGCAAATTCTTACCTGAGAAAAAAACTAAAAACAAATCTTAATATTGAAAAAGTAAGATTTGACGTCCCCGACTGGATTCTTCTGGAAGGCGTTTATTTTGCCGACCAAAAAGGTGATACGCTTTTTGCAGGTAAAAAACTGTATGTGGATATCGACATGTACAGCCTTATAAAAGGCAATGTGGGAATCAACAAAATTGAACTGGAAGGCATAACTGCCAACATTCACCGCACATTACCGGATACGGTTTTTAACTTTCAGTTTATTGTAGATGCTTTCGCGGGTACCGAAGATCCTGCACCTGTTGATACAACGGCTGCACCCATGGAAATGAGACTGGACAGAATCTCAATGAAAAATGTCCGCCTGGCTTACCATGATGCCGTGATCGGAACGGACGCGGATGCAAACATTGATTCTGCTTCTGTTCAGTTCGATAAATTTAACCCGTCCACTTCTCAATATCATCCGACTAAAATCACGCTTTTCAACAGCGGAGCAAAATTGCGGATCTATGCTGCACTTCAAAAAGAAACGACGCCATCAGAATCCAACCCATCTGACTCGCTTGACCTCAAATTAGGTGACGTAGACATTCGTCAGTTTAACTGGATTTTTACCGATGAAACATCCGGTCTGAAAAATGGCGTTACAGTAGGTAAGCTTGAAGGAAAGATTAACAAAATTTACATGGGCGGCCAGCAGGTGGATATCCAGAATATTAAGCTGGAAAATATGACTGCCTATGCCGAATTTGCAAAAAAAACAAAAAGCGGTGCAGAGAAAGTTGGCGAAGAAATTGACAAAGCAACTACCACCCCAGAGGAAGTGCCGGCAAATGCATCGGCCAAAGCGGCGCCCGGATGGAATGTTAAGGTTGGAGATATTAATCTAGTAAATAACAGCCTTCGTTACGATGACTTTAACACATCAAAGCAACCAAAAGGTCTGGATTATGCGCACTTAGACATCAGTGACCTGGATATTGATTTAAAGGATTTCATCTTCTCTCCGGAAAACATTGCCGGTGCGCTTAAATCAGGTTCTTTTAAAGACAAAAGCGGTTTTAGAATAGAACAGTTCAGAACAAATTTTGCTTACGGAAGTCAGCAGACATACCTGAGAAATCTTTTCCTGAAAACACCAAATACACTTCTACGTGATGAGCTCGTTCTTCGTTACGAAAATTTAGATCAGCTTTCAAAAGACATTGCGAAAGTAAAAATCCGGTTGAAATTAACAGATAGCCAGGTTGCTTTTTCTGACATACTGTTACTCGTACCGGATCTTGCAAAAACGCCACCGTTTGATAAAGAACCAAACGGAATGTTAAAAGGAACAGGGCTAATAACAGGTTCAGTTGATGACTTGCTTATTTCAAAAGCAAGATTCAGCATGCTGGACGGAACAGTTTTAAGCCTGGACGGACGTATCAAAGGTTTACCCAATGCTGATAAACTGGCGGTGGATATGAATATCGGTGAGCTGTCTTCGACCAAACAGGATCTGCTGAAAATGCTACCTGACAGTGCTGTTCCTGCTTCCATTGAAATTCCGGAAAACATTAAAATTTCAGGTAAGGTCAATGGTTCAATGGCTAATCTTACTGTTAACACTACCATAAATACCTCTTTCGGAACAGGAACTTTTGCCGGCAACCTTAAGGACATCACAGATAGCGTAAGAGCTAAATATAACGGTACACTGAGTTTTCAGGATTTTGATTTAGGAAAACTGATGAAACAGCCTCCTGAACAATTTGGCAAGCTTACACTCAGTACGGACTTTAACGGTGTTGGTTATGCCCCGAAAACAATGGTGGCCAGCCTGAACGGAACAGTACAAAGCGCCGATATCAAAGGTTACGTTTACAATAATCTGACCCTGTCCGGCAACATTAACAGAGGCCTTGCAAATGTTTCGGCCAAAATGAATGATCAAAACATAAAGGTTAGTATCGACGGTCAGGCAGATATGTCCAAAGAATTCCCTTCTGTAAAAGGAGATGTAAATATCGGTCACCTTAATTTAACTGCCCTTAATCTTTATGCTGACTCCCTGCAGGTAAAAGGTGATATCAAAGTTGATATGCCTTCAACGAACCCCGAGAATCCGCTGGGAAATATTGATGTTACGGATCTGGTTTTAACACATCACGGCAGACCCATCAGCGTTTCTGATATGCATGTAGCTTTGACTGATTCAAGTGGAGAGCGTCAGGCAAGCATCGACTCTCCCTTTCTGAAAGCTAAAATGGAAGGTAATTTTGTGTACACAGAACTGGCGGATGTGTTGTTTACGGAGGTTGGCAAGCACTTCAAAGCACCCGGCCTGACTTACACTCCCGTCACCAAGCCGGTTGATTTTACCGTAGATGCCACAGTAATTAACCATCCGGTTTTCAAAATTTTAGCTCCACAGCTTACGAAACTTAATCCGGTTACATTTCATGCCGCAGTAGACAATCAAAAGGATTCATCTATTGTTGCAAGACTTACCATACCAGTTGTTGAATATGATAGTATACATACAGAAAGGGTTTATGTAAATTTCAGTAACGTGGACAAACATGCTGCGCTGGATGCACAGGTTGGTCTGGTGAATACAGGAAGTTTCAGAATGCAAAATGCTTCTCTCAACAGTGAGATCGTCAACAATGATGTGAAATTTGACTTCATTGTAAAAGACTCCGTCAATGTTGATCAGCATTCAGTAAAAGGAGATCTGCTTGTTGCCAATAACAGTTACCGTCTGAATTTGCGTGACAATCTCTTGCTGAATTACCGAAATTGGCAAACAGATACTTCCGGCTATATTTCTTATGCAACGGATAGTGTCTTTGTTAAAAATTTTGTCATCCGCGATGGTGAGCAATCTTTAAGCATTAATTCTACCACACCGGAACCGAACAGCCCGCTGGATATTCAGATGGATAATATTTCTATCGGGCCAATGATCGCTATTGTGACTCGCGACTCTACCATGGCAACCGGTTTGTTAAAAGGAAAAGTCCTGCTAAGTAACTACATGGTAGCGCCGGTTTACACAGGGCAGCTTACAATTGACAGCCTTGCGGTAATGAAAATACCCGTTGGGAATTTAAGTTTAAGGTCCACCAATGAAACCGAAAACCTGATACGTGTCGGAATGTCGCTTGTGAGTGACCAAAATGACATACGTATGGGTGGCAGCTATAACCTGAAAGAAACTGCTAATGCCCTCAATTTCAACATGGATCTTAAAAGGCTGAGCGCTTCCACGGTTGAAGCTTTTAGCTTTGGACAGCTTCAGAAAGCCAGCGGTAACTTAACTGGTAAAGCAAAAATCACAGGGTCAACAGACAGCCCCAAGCTTGACGGTGCAATCAATTTTGATGACGTTGCATTCAACGTTACGCAGCTTGGTTCAAGATATTCTTTGAATAAGCAGGCCATCCAGTTTAATCAGCAAAATATCAATTTCAATAATTTCACCATCGCTGACTCACTAAGCCGGCAGATGAAGATTAATGGCAATGTAAACATTGCTACGTTGCCTGATGTTTCATATAACCTGACCATTGGTGCCAAAGATTTTACAGTTCTAAATTCTACCCAAAAACAAAATGAACTGTTTTATGGTAAAGCGTCGATTGATGCGAATTTGACTGTAAAAGGAAAAGGCAGCAAATCGGTAGTAGATGGTGATGTTAAGGTTGATTCGGGAAGTGATATTACGGTTGTACTTGCCGACAATGCTACCGAAGCCGGAGATGCTCAGAAAGGTGTTATCGAGTTTGTGGATATGAGCGATTCCACACAGGTTGCTAAAGTTGATTCCATCGAAACCCAGCAGATCATGGTTGATTTTGCATCTCAGATTTCTCTCGATATCGATGTGGATGACAAATCAAATTTCAAAGTTGTAATCGACGAATTGAATGGTGACAATATCAAGCTTAAGGGAAATGCCAAGTTAAATACCGGAATAGCCCCCAATGGGCAATTATATCTGATTGGTGCTTACGACGTAACGCAGGGTTCGTATGACCTGACACTGCAAATTCTTAAAAGGCAATTCCAGATTCAAAAAGGAAGCAGCCTGATCTGGACGGGTGATCCAATGAAAGCGGATTTGAACATTACTGCGGTTTACGAGGTGATGGTGGATCCCGGCTCAATTGATAACAACTACAAAGGTGACAGAAAGATCCCGATCCAGGTTCAGATCATCATCACCGGAAATCTGGCAACACCTAACATTACCTTTAATGTAGAACCCGGAGCGGAAGTATCACAAAACGTTGTGCGGGATATTGAAGGGCAGACCTTTTGGAATGACATGAAAAACAATCCTTCCGAAATGAATAAACAGGCGTTTGCTCTTTTGATCACCAACAAATTTATAACGGATCAGACATCATCCGGTTTCAATATTGGTTCAAGTGCGGAAGCTCTTGCACGCCAAAGTGTAAGTCAGCTGCTAAGCGACCAGCTTAACAATCTTGCCTCAGATTTAGTAAAAGGCGTCAATCTGGATCTTGCCCTCAACTCGACTACCGACCAGCAGGCAGGTGCCCGTACGGATTTGAATGTAGGGCTTAGTAAGGCATTTTTGGGTGACAGACTTAAAATTTCTGTTGGTAAAAACTTCGAACTTGAAAGTAAAAGCCAAACACCTAGTTCTACCGAAGTAGTTGATAACATTGCACTGGATTATACCCTTACCAAAGACGGCAGATACCTTGTCAGAGGTTATCGAAAAAACCAGTATCAGTCTATTCTGGAAGGTTTTATTGTCGAAACTGGTGTGAGTTTTATTATAACGGCAGATTATGACCTGTTCCGTGAAATTTTTCAAAAGCAAAAAAATGAGAATTAATACCTTAGCCTTCTTGATAATATGTGTTTTGTTAAACAGCTGCTCGGTACAAAAATATGTGCCGGAGGGGCAAGCCTTGTATGTAGGTAATAAAGTTAAAGTACAGGCAGATACCATTACAAAACCAAATGTATCAGACCTCGCTGATAACCTTGAATCGATTATAAAACCTGCTCCAAACAAAACCCTGTTTGGATTCCCCTGGAAAGTATGGTTTTATTATTTTATTGGTGAGCCAAAGGATGAAGGCGGCCTTCGCAGCTGGTTTCGTAAAAAATTGGGAGAACCACCAATTTACGCATCGCAGCGGATTGTTGACATCAATGCAAAGAACATGGTTTCTTTTATGGATAACGAAGGTTATTACAAATCTTCTGCAAGCGGTAAATTGAATTATAGTAAAAAGAAAACGGCCACCGCAGAATATGAAGCCTATGTAATGCCAAGGTATTTTATTAATGAAATAAAATTCGTTGTACCTGACAGTTCAACTTTTAATAAAGACCTGGTCTTAACAAATAAAAACACTTATTTCAGAAAAGGAGATCCGATCCGTCTGGATGTTGCTACTGCTGAGCGTGTGCGCATCGATCAGGAATTGAAAGGTAAAGGATATTATTATTTTAATCCAGATTATCTGATCGTAAGAGTTGACTCAACCATTGGCCGGCAGGATTCCACGATGGCTCCTCAACAGGTTAATTTATATCTGGAAGTAAAAAAAGAAACGGCTCAAACCGCTTTAAAGCAATACTACATAAACGGTATTTTTGTAAATACAGGAACAAATGAAGATACAAGTGCAGACAGCGCGGTAAACAGAGGCCCTGCAAGAAGAGGAATTGCGGTGACCGATCCTGGTAAATTATATAAGCGACGAATATTTTACGACGCGATCGGATTTAGAAAGGGTGATTTGTACAACAATAAAACGCAGGAATTATCTTTAACCAGACTGGTTAATTTCTCGAATTTCAAATTTGTCAAAAACAACTTTGAGCTGGTCCCTCGTTCTGACTCGGCATTACTGAATGTAACTTATGAGTTAGCACCATTAAAGAAAAAATCCATTCAAACCATTTTGAGTGCCAGTACCAAATCGAACAACTTAGGTGGCTCTCAAATTGACGTCAGTTGGAAAAACCGCAATTTTTTAAGGGGTGCAGAAATTCTTACGCTTACAGCATACTATGGTTTTGATATTCAGTTAGGCGGTAACAGAATTGAAAATCCTAACAGGGTTGGTAATGAATTTACCAGATATGGTGCAAGAGCAGCTCTCTCATTTCCCAGATTTGTAATTCCGTTTTATAGAGTACGTCCTGAAAAAAGCCAGGTTCTCCCTAAAACCGTACTTTCTTTAAATTACGAAAACAGAGTTCAAAAGGGATTTTATACCACCACATCCATAAGAGCAGACTGGGCTTATGTATGGAGTAAAAGTGCACAGCTTGAACACACACTTACACCGATTGCCTGGAACTACGTGCGGACGGGCAATGTAAATACTGAGCTTTTAGGCAGAATTGCTGAAAATCCGAATACCAATCCTCTTGATCTATACCGGTATTTTCAGCTCATAGATCAGCAATTCTTTATTATGGGCTCAAACTATAACATTTCCTTTCGTCCAAAACCAAGACCATTTAGCAAAAATCAGTTTATTCTTTTAGGTGGTGTGGACTACGGGGGGAATTTACTAAGCCTTCTTGCCGGAAAAAATAAGGTCGATAGTCTTCCAAAGGAGTTTTTGAAAACACCAATTTTACAGTTTGCTAAATTTGATGGAGAAGTTCGTTACTACAGAACCATTAATTCAAAAATTAAATGGGCAAATCGTTTTATTGGCGGCGTAGCCATTCCGTTTGGCAACTCCAGGACCATGCAGTTACCTCAGTTTAAACAATATTTTGCAGGTGGTAGTACTGGTTTGCGTGCTTTCAGAGCTAGGGCTTTGGGGCCTGGTGCCTACAATCCGGATACAACTTCAGTCCGTCTGTTTGGATATAATGCATTTGGAGATATTAGGCTCGAATTTAATTCAGAAGTTCGTGTGAAGTTCACAGATATTATAAATGGTGCCGTATTTGTGGATGCCGGTAATATCTGGTCATATCGTGGAAGTGCGGAAGATGGTTACGGCGCGGAATCTGTATTCAAAAAGGGTTTCTTAAATCAGGTGGCTGTTGGCGGCGGGATTGGTCTTCGCCTGGATTTTTCTTTCCTTGTTTTCCGTCTTGACCTGGCAACTCCTTTCCGAAAACCGTGGTACACCGTTACTCCGGCTGATTCAGATCCAAACGCTCCGTTTGATCCGGATGCCCCTGTTCAGTATAAAAATCCATGGGTATTTAAGGAAATTAATTTTGGCAGCAGAACCTGGCGAAAGGAGAACCTTGTGTTGAATATTGCAGTTGGATTGCCGTTCTAAGAATTTCCCGGACTATTGACGTATCTCCTGGCAGAGTTCAATCAATAGTCCGTTTGTACTTTTCGGATGCAGAAAACAAACCAGTTTGTTGTCGGCGCCGCGTTTTGGCGTTTCGCTTAAAAGTGTAAAACCTTCTCCTTTCAAACGAGCCATTTCTGATACAATATCGTCGACCTCAAAGGCTACGTGATGAAAACCTTCGCCTTTTTTCTCAATAAATTTTGATATTACACTATCGGAGCTTGTCGCTTCAAGAAGCTCTATTTTTGTTTCATTAATCTTAAAAAAGGAAGTGGAAACAGATTCCGATTCAACCATTTCTCTTTTATAAGGCAAAACACTAAACAGACGGGAATATAAGTTCTCGGCCTCAGCCAATTCCTTTACTGCAATACCGATATGTTCAACGTTTACAAACATGTTTAAAGTAGTCAGGCTTTTGATTCTTATTTTCGGTTATCTCCTCCTCCTACCATGCTCAGATAACTCTCATAACGGCTAAATGCAATTCCTCCATCTTCAACGGCAGATTTTACAGCACATCCCGGTTCGTTGATATGCTGACAGTTATTAAACCTGCATTTGTTTAACAACTCTCTCATTTCCGGAAAGTAATGGCTTATTTCTTCCGGTTTCATGTCTGCCAATCCCAGCTCTTTAATTCCGGGTGAGTCGATTAAAAAAGTGTCTTTTTCAAGTTCAAACATTTCTGCAAAGGTAGTTGTATGAACTCCCTTGTTGGCAAAGGTGGAGACTTCCTGTGTTTTTATTGTCAAACCGGGCGAAATCGCGTTTACAAGTGTAGACTTTCCTACGCCGGAGTGACCGGAAAACAGTGAAACTTTTCCTTTTAAAAGATCCTTTAATTCCTGAACACCCTCTTCATCAATAGCATTCGTTGTCAGACACCTGTACCCAAGACTTTCATATAATTCCATCAGCTCATTTTGAAAATCCTTGATTTCGTCATTCAGTAAATCCTGTTTGTTAAAAACAAGCACGCCGGGAATACGAAACGATTCGATAGCAACCAGAAACCGGTCGATAAAACCTAATGATGTACGAGGAAAAATCAATGTAGCAATCAATATGGCCTGATCAACATTGGCTGCCAAAAGGTGGGCATGTGCTGTTTTATGTACCGAACTTCTGATTACATAGTTATCCCTGGGCACTATTTCATGTATAATCCCAAAATTTTGATTTTCATCTTCTATCTCAAACCGGACCCGATCCCCTACCGCAATCGGATTTGTCACTTTTAGCCCAAGATTTTTAAACTTGCCTTTTAACCTGCACTGCCAGATATGTCCGTCCCGCGCATCCCGTACCTCGTACCAGGAACCTGTGGAGCGAAGTACCAGCCCTTTTTCTAATAACATTCTTTAAATATTTTTTAGCAATGACGAATATAACAGAAGTTTATTCCTCTGTGTTGCATCAGTAATAAAAACGAAAACAAATAGAAATAAAGAAAGTAGTTTTTTTTAGTTCCATGTTTTTATTTAAAATACATTTTGCCGTTTGCAAATATGCAACTAATATTGTTTACGGAAAGTTACAGGTTGAACGGGAATCATGATGAGACAGAATTTATTATGACACTTATCAGGCATTTACAAACAAATCTTTTACGGTAAGTACTTTTTGACACATTTTCCATATATTTAGCTAATTATTAAGAAATATTAATAATTGCCGTATATTTAGTAAATGTTAATGTATTGTTGCCCGTTATGAACCTAGTTGCTGAGGAGCCGAATTCCGTAATAGATATTAGAAAAAATCGCGTAAGAAGTAATCTTTTACTACACCTCTATCAGTCCGGTGATACGTCCATCAACAAGATGGCCCGGATGTTTCACGCGAGTATTCCTTCTGCAACCGGTATTGTTAATGACCTTATGAAAGAGGGCTGGATCATCGAATCCGGTACCGGCCCGGCAAGAGCAGGAAGACCCCCTGTTTTATACGGACTGAATCCTAAAAAATATCTGACTCTGATCATGGACATCAACCGCCATGACACACAACTGGTCATCTTTGATCTTCATAATAAATTGGTTGTTAAAAGAAAAGTCGATATCAAACTTGATGATTCTTCTTCTTTCCTTAAAAATCTCTTTGCTGCTACAGATGATTTTTTAAGTTTCAATAATATTAGTTACAGTAGTTTATGGGGAATCGGATTGGCTATGCCAGGACTGATTAATACCTCACAGGGTGTTAATCTGACATACCCAAATCTTACTCCCGGCGGCACTCCGCTTGTTGCATATCTTAACAAACATTTTAAACTGCCAACCTATCTTTTTAACGATACAAAAGCTACCACAATAGGCGAACACCGGTTTGGCTTTGCGATGGACAAGTCACATGTACTGACCATCAATATCGACTGGGGTGTGGGGTTGGGAATTATTGTCAATGGAGAGGTTTTTAACGGAACTTCCGGTTTTGCCGGTGAGCTGGGACATATTCAGGTTAAACCGGATGGTTTGTTATGTCATTGCGGAAAGATAGGCTGTCTTGATACCATCTCATCCGCTATGGCGCTGATCCGCCAGGCAAAAGAAGAAATACAGAACGGACGAGCAACTATTTTAACTCAGATTGTCAACAATAATCTGGATTTACTAGATACTTCACACATCATCGAAGCAGTTCATTCGGGAGATGAATTTTCTATTGATCTGCTGAGTACAGTGGGTACCGAACTTGGAAAAGGACTGGCAACTGCCGTTCATCTTTTTAATCCGGAAGTAATTATTGTAGGTGGTTTGCTTGCAGAAGCCGGGCCATTTATTTCCAATCCTATTGAGCAGGCCATCAATAAATATTGCCTTTCAGATTTCAAAAATTCACTTTCGATACATATTTCAAAACTGGGAGCAAGCGCGCGTCTGTTGGGGACGCAGGCTTATCTGTTTGAACATTTGATAACAAAGGAATTTGCCAATTAAAATAATTAAGAGCGAAATACAATCCGCGTATTTCGCTCTTAAACCAGAAGTTTTCTCACTTCTTTCATTACTTTCTCTGTTGCACCTTTTCTCTCTTCAACGTATCTCCTGCTAACTGCTCCCTCAGCAGAAAGCAATTCAGCATCAATCATCCAGTTTTCCAGTAGAGCCACGATTTCTGTGGAATTTGAAACGATTTTTGCTCCTCCAAGTTTTACCAGATCCACCGCCTCCTGAAATTTGTGATAACCCTTGTTACCAAAAATTACCGGTAATCCAAAAGTTGCAGCTTCTAAGATGTTGTGCAATCCTGACCCGAAAGAGCCTCCGATAAATGCCATGTTTCCATACCGGTACAATGACGAGAGCATCCCGATATTGTCAATAAATAAATAGTCAAAGGATTCTTCGCCGTTCGTTTCTTTATAGACCGAGTAAAGTACCGAGCTCCCCGAAAGTTGCTTCCGCCAGTTTTCGATTTCATCCGCTTTGATCTCATGTGGGGCTATGATGACTTTAACTGGCTGCTTCAGCGCATTTAATGCGGGGATTAAAACTTCCATGTCTTTTCCCCAAACCGAACCGGCAACCAGGCACATCTGCCCTTTAACAAAATTATCTATTACCGGTAAATTTTTAGTTTGTGCAGCTATTTCAGCGACTCTGTCAAATCTCGTATCTCCTGCCAGAGCAAAGCGGGTCATTCCGATCCTTTGGAGCAAATCGACAGATTCCTGATTTTGAACAAAAATATAATCAAAGTAGGTTAACAGTTTTCTGTAAAATCCGCCGTATGAATTAAAGAAAACCTGTCCCGCTCTGAATATCGTTGAAAAAGAAAAAACATAAACATTCCGGTTTTTGAGCTCAACCAGATAGTTATACCAAAATTCATATTTGATAAAAAAAGCAATCTGCGGGTTAACGATCCTGACGAAGGTTTGTGCATTTGTTCTTGTATCAATAGGCAGATAACAGATATAATCTGCACCCGCATAATTCTTCCTGATTTCGTAGCCTGACGGAGAAAAGAATGTTAGTAAAATAAAATGATCAGGATATTCTTTACGATAGGTTTCCATAACTGGCCTTCCCTGTTCAAATTCACCCAAAGAAGCAGCATGAAACCAGGCAACCGGACGACCTTTTATCAAACCAGGTAAAACTGTTTCCAGTTTTTGAAGTAAGTTCTTTCTGCCTTCAACGCCCAGTTGGATTTTTGGACTAAACCAGGCAGCGACGCGCATGATGCCCTGGAACGCAATGATAAATATCTGATAAAAGAATTCTGACAATTTTGGCTTATTTAAAAATCTGAGAAAGAGAATGAACCGCGGCGCTTTTCAGATATATTTTGTAAATTAAAGGTCGAAACCTTGTAACAAATATTTTCTTTATAACTTAAAGAACATAAATGTACAAAAAACCGTTAAACAGGAACGGAGATCAGCAGTGATAAATCAATAATTAGTAATTTCACCGTTCGTTTCCGTTATGATTCGTCACAGGATATACACAATATGATATGATTCGTGCAAAACTTTTACTTTCTGTTTCTTTCCTGATCATCCTGTCGGCAGATCTTTTTGCTCAGCGCCGCGCCAAGACAGAAGATTTGGAGGATAGTTATAAAACCTTTACATCGTTCGGATTAACAACCAATACCAACTCAGGAATTCTGGGTGGTGCTGTTTTTCGGCAGTCTTCTATTCTTTCTTCGAAGTTTTCCGGCAAAAATCAGTATCGATATCTTGCGGTGGAGCTGGTAAATGTGAAACATCCGAAAGAACTTGCTCAGCAGAATTTTGTTTCAGGAGCCCGGTTTGTTGAAGGGAAGCTTAATTACCTTTTTTCATTGAGGCCGGAATACGGCAGAGAAGTTACTTTTTTTAGCAGGCATGAAGATGAGGGAATTTCAATCAGCGGTATTGTTGCTGTTGGGCCTACGATTGGCCTGGAAAAGCCCTACATGATTCAGGTTGAAGGAACGGACCGCCGTGTGGTTACCAAATCAATTGACGCAGATGCTGCTAATCCTTATGAAGGGTTTATTGGTTCCGGGAGCTTTTTCAAGGGTTTCGGCCAGATGAATTTTGTACCCGGTGTTCACCTGAAAACAGCACTTAGTTTTGAGTTAAGCGCCTTTCGTGAAAATGTAACAGGTGTCGAAATAGGATTTCTTGCGGAAGCATTTGCCCGCAAACCCAATATCATGCTTTACGCAGAAAACAAAAGCTTTTTCTCATCAGGATATATTACCCTGTATTTTGGAAGCAAAAAAAGATAGTAGAATTTTTAACCGATATCAGAGCGCAAAGATCTGACTATCCGCATTTATCAAAGTATGATTGAATTACCAGTAATTCCGTCGGAGCGCAGGAAAAGGCCCGATTGGCTAAGAGTAAAACTTCCCGCCGGCCCCGAATTCAGGAAAGTACGCCAATTAGTAGATAATTACAAACTTCATACGATCTGTGAAAGCGGAAGCTGTCCTAACATGGGAGAGTGTTGGGGAGCCGGTACCGCTACATTTATGATCTTAGGAAATGTTTGTACACGCAGCTGCAGTTTCTGTGCAGTTGCAACAGGCCGCCCTAACGAATATGATGCTGATGAACCAAGACGCGTTGCCGAAGCCATTAAACTGATGCAGGTTAAACATGCGGTTATCACTTCTGTTAACAGGGATGAATTAAAGGACCGCGGCGCAGAGATCTGGTATCAGACTGTCAGACAGGTAAAAGAAAATACACCGGAAACGACAATTGAAACATTGATTCCTGACGTAAAAAATAACTGGGACGCTTTAATTCACATGATAGAAGCAGGCCAGGAAGTGGTTTCCCACAATATGGAAACAGTTGAGCGTCTTTATCGCTCTGTACGTCCGCAAGCCAAATATGCCAGAAGTCTTGAGCAGATTAAGAGAACAAAGGAATTTGGTCAGCGCACGAAATCCGGCATTATGCTTGGTTTAGGAGAAACTCAGGATGAAGTTTTTAAAGCAATAGACGACCTTGTAGAAAACGGCCTGGACATATTAACGCTCGGTCAGTATTTACAGCCTACCAAAATGCATCATGAGGTGATTGAATGGATAACACCTGAAATGTTTAACAATTATCGTGAGGAAGGTTTGAAACGCGGACTCAAATACGTTGAATCCGGCCCATTAGTTCGCTCCAGTTATCATGCAGAGCGCCACGTTAATGTTCCAATTTGATTTGATTTATAACATACAGATAAAGCCTTGCCCGCGAAACGTGCAAGGCTTTATCATATATGGTTTCTACATAGGTTAACTCCACTACGTTATTCGAGATTAACCAGACTTAAAATTTGTTTAATCTCACAAAAAAGTTCAATTTTGTGACCTGATTTGTTTCATACAAAAGACATTCACACATAAAAATAACATTCAAAAAAAGTAAGTTTTATGCCATATTTATTCACCTCGGAGTCCGTATCTGAAGGACATCCCGATAAAGTAGCAGATCAAATTTCAGATGCACTGATTGATAATTTTTTAGCGTGGGATAAGAATAGTAAGGTTGCCTGCGAAACACTGGTTACCACAGGCCAGGTTGTACTTGCCGGTGAAGTAAAAACTACTACTTACCTGGATGTTCAGAAAATAACAAGAGAAGTAATCAGAAGAATTGGTTACACCAAGAGTGAATACATGTTTGAAGCTAACTCCTGCGGTATTTTATCTGCGATCCATGATCAAAGTGAAGATATCAACCAGGGTGTTGACCGTGCGGTAGAATCAGAAAGTTTTGAAGATAAAGCCAATGCACAAGGTGCAGGTGACCAGGGAATGATGTTCGGTTATGCAACACGCGAAACTGAAAACTACATGCCGCTTGCACTTGACCTGGCACATAAGATTCTTCAGGAGATGTCTTACATCCGTAACAACGAGCCAAATCTGATCCCATACCTTCGTCCGGATGCAAAATCTCAGGTGACGATTGAGTACAGCGACGAAAATGTGCCTCTGCGCATTGACACGATTGTTGTATCAACACAGCATGATGATTTCGATTCAGAAGCAACAATGCTTGCCAAGATCAAAGCAGATGTCATTAATATTGTCATTTCCCGCGTGAAGGCAAAACTTACTCCTGAATTACAAAAACTTTTCACAGGAGAAATCACCCACCATATCAACCCAACCGGCAAATTTGTAATCGGTGGTCCTCATGGTGATACAGGTCTTACCGGCCGTAAAATTATTGTTGATACCTACGGTGGAAAAGGTGCTCACGGTGGTGGCGCATTCTCAGGAAAAGATCCTTCGAAAGTAGACCGTTCTGCCGCTTATGCGACGCGTCACATCGCTAAAAACATGGTTGCTTCCGGGCTTTGTGATGAGGTTCTGGTACAGGTTTCCTATGCAATCGGTGTCGCTGAGCCTTGCGGTTTGTACATTAATACCTACGGAACTTCAAAGATTGCTGACCATGACGGAGCTGTTGCAGAAAAGATCGCTGAGATTTTCGATATGCGCCCCTACGCTATTGAGCAACGCCTGAAACTTCGTAACCCAATTTATTCTGAAACTGCTGCGTATGGTCACATGGGGCGGAAGAATGAGGTTGTGAAGAAAACATTCAAAGGTGCAAACGGAGAAGAAAAAGAAGTTGAAGTTGAATTGTTTACCTGGGAAAAGCTGGACTTCGTTGATAAAATCAAAGAGAAATTTGCTCTTTAAAAATAATACTTAGATAATACAATTTAGGCCGGCATAACAGTCGGCCTATTTTTTTAAACATGTATCTCAGATTTGCATAATAATATTGGGGACAAACTCTTTATTTTAGAATAACTTTCTGAATCGGCGAAATTATCCATACTTTTAGCTAATAATTAGAAGTAAACACCGTTCCATATAGGTTGAAGAAGAAAATCTTCTTGCGGGCTTCATACATTGCCTCCTCGTTATGCAATACCAAAAAATCAAATTCTCGAACCGGGAAAAATCAACTTTTTTCCCAGTCCTCCGACAGCGTGTAGATCAGTATTTTTCTGCTAACGATATATGTAAATCCGGCGGGTCAGGTATTTTATACAAGGCTATTTTCATGTTGAGCCTTTATCTCATTCCGTACTCTCTGATTATGTCCGGAGCATTTTCAAACCTGGCTATGTTTGCTCTGACTGTTGTTATGGGCCTTGGTGTTGCCGGCGTAGGCATGTCGGTGATGCACGATGCAATTCATGGTTCTTTGGCAACTTCAAAGATCCTCAATAAAATTCTGGGTGGCTCCATTTATCTTTTGGGTGGCAATGCCTATAACTGGGAAGTTCAGCACAACAGGCTCCACCATACTTACACGAACATACACGAGGTGGATGAAGATATCACCGGAAAGTTTCTTTTACGCCTGTCCTATCAGGAGAAGCAGAAATACATCCATCGTTTTCAGCACATCTACGCATTCTTTTTATACAGTCTGATGACGATTTCCTTTTTATGGAAAGATTTCAAGGAAATTTCTCTGTTTAATAAAATGTCCGAATCCGGAATGACCAAACCATTTCCGCGTAAAGAACTGATCAGGCTGGTGATAAGCAAACTGGCTTACGTTGTTTTCATTTGTGTTATCCCGTTATACTTTTTGCCAATAACTTTCGGACAATGGTTTTCAGGATTTTTAGCGATGCATTGCACGGCCGGAATCATATTAAGCACCGTATTTCAAATGGCACATGTGGTGGAAGGCGTTGAACAGCCCGAACCGGATACTTCGGGAAATATAGAAAATGCATGGGCTGTACATCAGCTCCAGACAACATCAAACTTTGCCGGTAAAAACCGCATTCTGTCCTGGTACATCGGCGGATTGGATTACCAGATCGAACATCATTTATTTCCATCGATATCGCACGTTCATTACCATGCGCTGTCTCCAATTGTGAAAGCAACTGCTGCTGAATTTGGCTATGATTACAATGCAAAGAAAGATTTTATCAATGCACTGGGTTCACATGTACGCATGCTGAGAAGTATGGGAACAGAGGTTCGGATCAACAAACCGGAATTACAGCCAGCCTGATTTGACAATAAGATTTTTAACGATACAAAAGCGCCTGAAACTTTCATTGTAGTTTCAGGCGCTTTGTTTTATAGCTGATTTACTGGATGATATCTGCCTTAATCAGCCGGACAAGTTACATCTAAATACATTTTCTAATTATTGACGGTGCAACAAACCAATTATGAAGTGGTGATTACCTCGTACTACACATGCGCCTCTTCTTCAAATTCGCTCTCCCGCTCGATTTTTTCAATCATTCTCATGTTATCAAAATTCTTTTCTCGTGACAGGAAAGTGTAGATCGCAGGTATTACATAAAGCGTCAAAACCAGCGAGAAAAGCAACCCGCCCATAATTACAATACCCATCGACATCCGGCTTCTGCCTGCCGAGCCTAATGCCATAGCAATGGGTAAAGCACCCAGGATTGTTGCTAAACTTGTCATTAAAATTGGCCTGAAACGTAAAGTCGCAGCTTCCTGTACAGCTTCTAGTTTGCCCATTCCCTTTTCGCGTAACTGGTTGGCAAATTCAACAATAAGAATCCCGTTTTTCGTCACTAACCCAATCAACATGATCATCCCGATCTGGCTGAATATGTTTAACGTCTGATCGAATAACCACAGCGAGAACACCGCACCGCCAATTGCAAGCGGAACTGTGAACATGATGATCAAAGGATCGATAAAACTTTCAAACTGGCCTGCAAGGATAAAATAAATAAGTATCAGGGCAAGAAAAAAGGAGAACATCGTGTTGGAAGAACTTTCAGCATAATCCCTTGATGAGCCGCTTAATGCCGTCTGGATCGATTCGTCTTTCAGGCTATCTCTAATCCTGTCCATGGCTGCAATTCCGTCACCGATCGTTTTTCCGGGAGCCAATGAAGCCTGCACCGTTGCACTCATGTAACGGTTAAAGTGAAAAAGCTGCGGAGGACTGCTTTCCTCTTCTGCCTTCACAATATTGTCAAGCTGCACCAGCGACCCGTTGCTGGTTCTGACAAACATGCTTTTTAAGTCCAGCGGCTCGTCGCGGTTTGTCCTGTCGTACTGTCCGATTACCTGATACTGGCGGCCATTCATTGTAAAATAACCAAAACGTTGTCCTGCAAAAGCCAGCTGCATTGTTTGCGCTACGTCCTCAACAGATACACCAAGAGATTTCGCTTTTTCCCTGTCAATCGAAATTTGCAACTCTGGCTTGCTGAATTTAAGGTTTACATCCGTAATCGAAAAGGTGGGATCATTGGAAGCTTCTTCCATAAACTTAGGAAGATAAGCACGAAGCTTCTCAAAATCAGGAGCCTGAATTACATACTGAATTGGTAATCCGCCGCGTGAATCGACCGCGATGGTTTGCTGTTGCACAACAAAAGACTTCGCATCCGGCAATTGCTTCAGTTTCTTGTTTATATAATCTGCAATTTCCTGTTGGGTTTCCTTTCTCTCTTTTTTATCAACGAGCGCAATACGCCCGCTTCCTGTATTAGCTGCCCCCAAACCTGAATTCGCAGAAGAAGTAATTAACATCAACCCCTTTTTACCCGGCATTGAATCCATGAGCATATCGCTGACACTTTTTACATAATTGTCGGTAAACTCATAGGATGAACCTTCCGGCGCAGTCATATTGATACGGAACCAGTTCCGGTCGTCCAGGGGTGCAAGTTCGGATTGCAGATCTTTACCAAAAAACCAGATCATACCCAACGTCAAACCTACCAATGGAATTGCCACCCACCTCATTTTCAGAAACTGGCCTAGTGCAGTACCGTAATCATTCGTTATTTTTTCAAAGAAGGGTTCTGTTTTTTCATAAAACCAGCTCTTTTTATCCGACTTACGAACCAGGTAAGCATTCAGCATCGGCGTCAGTGTGAGTGATACAAATGCTGAAATTAAAACCGCTGCTGAAATTACGATACCAAATTCCCTAAACAATTTCCCGACAAACCCCTGCATAAAAATTACAGGAAGGAAAACAGAAGCTAGTGTAATCGACGTGGAAAGAACCGCGAAAATAATCTCGTTGGCACCCTTGATAGCCGCTTCCACGGGTTTCATCCCCTGCTCTATCTTCTTAAAAATATTTTCCGTGACGACAATACCATCATCGACAACCAGCCCGGTTGCCAGTACAATCGCCAGCAGCGTAAGTACATTGATGGAAAATCCCATAATATACATAACGAAGAAAGTACCAATCAGCGAAACCGGTATATCAATCAAAGGCCGGAATGCAATCAGCCAGTCGCGGAAGAACAGGTAGATGATTAATACCACCAATATAATCGCAATCAGCAGTGTTTCACCCACTTCTTCAATAGACCGTTCTACAAAAATCGTATTGTCAATAAGGGTATCAAGCTTGTAGTCCTTCGGAAGCTCCTTTTTGATTTCATCCATTCGCTTGTGCACTTCTTCGGCTATTGATATGTAGTTGGCTCCGGGCATCGGGGAAATGGCCAGTCCAATCATCGGGATGTTATCCAGCCTCAACATCGTTTCCTCGTTTTCGGCACCAAGCTGGGCGAAACCAATGTCTTTCAGGTGGATGGTCTGTGTAGTCGAATTTTTAACAATCAGCTCATTAAAATCCTCTTCCGTACGGAAACGCCCTATCGTTTTTACTGTCAGTTCGGTATTATCCCCGGCAAGTTTTCCGCTGGGAAGTTCTACGTTTTCTTTATCCAGAGCCGATTTAACATCCTGGGTAGTAATGCCCAGCGAAGCCATTTTAACCGGATCCATCCAGATCCGCATCGAGTATTTTTTCTGACCGAAAATTCTGATCTCACTTACGCCTTCTATCGTCTGAAGTCGTTGTGCAATAACATTCTCAGCATAATCACTCACTTCAAGCTGTGAGCGTGTATCACTTTTAAAGGTAAGTACGATGATCGGTTCCGAATTTGCATCTGCCTTATTTACAGAAGGCGGACCGTCGATATCCAGCGGAAGCGTTTTTGAAGATGAACCGACTTTATCACGAACGTCGTTAGCAGCCCTTTCCATATCCACACCGATATCAAATTCGACCGTAATCTGGCTTACACCCTGGCTGCTGGTAGAACTGATTGATTTGATACCTTCAATACTATTCAGCTGTTTTTCCAGCGGTTCGGTAATCTGCGATTCAATGATGTCTGCGTTTGCTCCGGTATAGTTGGTCCTGATAGAAACAACGGGCGGATCAATAGACGGGAATTCTCTCATTCCCAGATAAGTATATCCCAGGCAGCCAAACAAAATGATGAGCAGGTTCATCACAATAGCCAGAACAGGACGTTTAATAGAGAGCGTTGAAATACTCATGTTTGCAGGAAATTAATGAGATGGTGGTTGAAAGAGCTTATTTCACTTTTACTGCAACATTGGCTTTCAGCGCAATGATACCCGATGTGATAAGTGAATCCCCCGGCTGAAGACCTTCTATAACCTGTATTCTTTTATCGGTACGAACTCCGGTTACGACCATCGCTTCCTGAGCTTTTCCATTTTTAACTACATAAACCTTTTTACCTTTTAAAACCGGCACGATCGCTTCTGTCGGAATCATCAATGCCGATTTGTTAGCTTCCAGATTTGCCATAATTTTTACAAACATACCCGGTACAAATCTTCCGGCCGGATTCGACGCTACCGCCCTTACACGAAGCGTACGAAGGTTTTCATCCACTTTCGGATCGATAGCAATTACCTTTGCATTGTATGTGGAAGGATCATTGTCCAGTTTAAAGCGAACTACATTCCCGTTTCTGATATCAGGAGAATATTTTTCAGGAACGGTAAAGTCAATTTTTACTGGATTACTTTGTACAAGTGTAACGATTGAAGTTCCGGGAGCTACATAAGCACCAACACTAATATTTTTCAAACCGATCCTTCCGCTAAACGGGGCACGTATTTCTGTCTTTTCCAGCTGCGATTCAACTACTTCTTTTTCCGCCTCCAGCACCCGGATGTTGTTATTGGTAACATCGTATTCTTCTAAATTAATTGCTTCTACGTTCAAAAGCTTTTTTTGGCGGGTTTCTATTTTTTGTGCCAGTTCCTGATTGTAACCAATTTTTTGAAGCTGCGCCTTTAACTCACGATCATTGATTTTCGCAATGAGCTGCCCTTTTTGTACAAATGATCCTTCACGGATATCAAGCTTTACAAGGCGGCCCGATATTTCTGCCATCAGATTTACTTCTTCGTTAGGAACAACAGTACCTGAGGCGAATATCTGATTATCAAGAGATTCTCTTTCTATCACATATACATTCACAGGAATCGCACTGCCAGACTTCCCACTTTTATTTCCCTCCCCAACCTTCCCACTTTCTTTGCCTTCCCCGGGTTTTGAAAAAATAAAAAGTTTCCCGATCACAAGGGCCACAATCACCACACCAATCAATAATATTGTACGCATAAACGTTGAAACTAATTTCTGTTCAATTTGTATAACTATAAATTACATTTCTGTAAAAGAGCTATTTAAAGATACTTCATATTGTACAAAGTGGCAACGGGTTACATTTTTACTTTTACAATTGATTAATTTCTGTATATTATTCCGTCGCAAACTAATTTCTGTTCACGATCAATAAAATTTGCCGGACTTTATGGAATATTAATTCCTTTTGCATCCAGTAAAAAATATCCGATTTACTACCTCCGCTTCACAAGCCATGAAAAAATCACTTTGCCGTTCCATACAAAGCATTTTTCTGATCATGCTTCTTTTTGCACTTGCGGCGACAGGGCAAAATACAGTCAAAACATACCATAACCATTGGAAAACTGTCGATGATTTTCAGAACAAAGGTCTGCCAAAATCCGCACTGGAAGAAGTCAGGAACATTTACCAGAAAGCCAAAAAAGAAAAGAATAACCCGCAGCTGATTAAAGCGGCAATTTACATGGCAGGCTTCCAGCCGGAAACCAATGAAACAGGTAACTCACCTTTCATTTTAGAAATGGAGAAAGAGGTAAATCTAAGCCAGGAACCTGTCAAGTCTGTTTTAACCAGTGTGCTTGCCGGCTTATATCTTAACCACTACAACCGTGTTCGCTGGAATCTCTATAACCGAACGCAAACAACCGATTTTAAAAACGATGATTTTGCAACCTGGGGAACCAAAGATTTTCATGAAAAAATCCGCGAGCTTTATCTGCTTTCTATAAAAAATGAAAAACAACTTCAGCTGCTAAAATTGGAGGAATATGGTGATATTCTTGTAAAAGGAAACACCCCTAAACTTCGCCCGACGCTGTATGACCTGCTCACACATGAGGCTTTAAAATACTTTTCTTCCGATGAAAGGGATATTCAGAAACCGGCATATTCGTTTGCAATCAGCAGTGCCTCTGCCTTTGAACCTGCGGCGGATTTTGTAAACAGAAAGTTTGAAAGTAAAGATTCGGCATCGCTGCAATTGCTTGCACTACGTCTTTATCAAAGTCTGATTGCCTTTCATCTCGCCGACAAAAACCCGGATGCCCTTATCGATGTGGATGTCCTAAGATTACAGTATGTCAGTCAAAAATCAGTTCATCCTGATAAAAACCAACTTTACCGTACAGCTCTCAACCATATCGTAAGCCAGTATCCGAATTTCCCGGCAGCTGCTCAGGCTTCTTACCTTATTGCATCCAGTCATTTTGACAAGGCGATGCAATCTCAGGCATTACAGGATACAACATCCCGTTTTGAAACAATTAAAGCAGCTTTGCTTTGCGAACAAATTACCAAAGCAAGTCCGGATTCCGAGGGTGGCATTAATGCATCCAACCTGTTAAGCCGTATCCGTGAAAAAACCCTTCAATTTTCAGCAGAAAGCGTAAATCTTCCGAACAACCCATTCCGCGTTTTTGTAACCTACAAGAACATATCAAAGCTTCATCTCAGACTCATTAAAGCGACCGAAACCATTAAGGCATATTTAAATGAAGGCGCACAGGAACAAAAATGGAACCTACTGACCTTGGCCCCGATCGTCCGCCGCTGGGAACAAACGCTGCCGGATCTCAAAGATTACCAGGCTCACAGTGTTGAAGTCAACGTCGATGCCTTACCCATTGGAGAATATGTATTACTTGCAGGAACCGATGCAAATTTTGATATCGGACAAAAAACGATGGGCGCCAGATTACTTTCCGTATCCGAAATCAGCTTTGTCCAACGCGGAGATTCTTATTTTGTATTAAACAGGAACACCGGGCAGCCGTTATCCGGAGCGGAAGCTACAATTTGGACCAGCCGATATGATGCCAAAACGGTTTCATACCAAAAACAAAAACGAGAAACCTACACTTCCAATGTCAATGGGTATTTTGTTAGAAAAAAAGAGTATTTAATAAACTTGCAAAGTAATGAGACGCTGGAAATAACGTATCAAAAGGACACGCTTATTACAGAACATCAGGTTTATACTTATTACAACAGCCAGGAAGCCGACGACAACCAACCGGTAGAAAAAGTTTTTCTTTTTACCGACCGGAGCCTCTATCGTCCGGGGCAGGTTATTCATTACAAAGGAATTGCCAGAAAAGGCAATGAAGTTTTAAAAGATCGAAATAAGGAAATTGTTGTAACGCTAAATTCTAATGGTAAGGAAATAGAAAAGACAATAAAAAAGGTAAATGAATACGGAAGCTTTTCGGGACAGTTTACCCTGCCGGCTGGACAGCTAAATGGCCTTTTCACAATTGAAGCTAATGAGGATGACCAGATTTCATTTCATGTAGAAGACTATAAAAGACCAAAATTTGAAGTTTCCTACGATACACTGAAAGGAACTTACAAAGTTAACGACACAATAAAAATCGCCGGAAATGCCGTTGCCTATGCAGGAAATGCTATCAGCGGAGCAAAGGTTTCCTACCGTGTTGTCAGAAATTCCCATTTCCCCTATTTACGGAGATTTTCCCGCGGATGGTTCCCGCCAACCTCATCGATGGAAATAACAAACGGAACTACGGTGACAGATAACGGCGGAAAATTTTCAATCAATTTCAAAGCGTTACCAGATTTATCAATCAGCCAAAAACTGGATCCGGTATTTAACTACACCATTTACGCAGACATCACCGACAGCAATGGCGAAACCAGAAGCGGCCAGACGACTGTATCTGTAAGCTACAAATCACTTTTATTAAAAAATTTAATTCCGGAAAAACTTGCTGCCGACAGCCTGAAAAATCTGGCGATCAGTACCGAAAATATGAACGGGATGTTTCTGCCGCGTGAAATTAAAGTGAAGGTGACTAAACTCCTGCCCGAAACCCGTTTGATCAGACCGAGGTATTGGGGACGTCCGGACGTATTCGTGATGTCAAAAGAAGAATATATAAAGAGCTTTCCAAACGATGAATATGACGGGGAAACAGAATTTAAAAACTGGCCTGAGGCAGATATTTTTCTTGAAAAAACGGCCCAACTTTCGGTAAAGCAAAAGTTTGATGTTTCCGAAAAAATGTTTCTGCCAGGATTTTACAAGATCGAAATAAGCACCGGCGATCCGTCCGGTGAAGATATAAGGGACATCAAATACATTGAACTTACGGATCCTAAAAGTGACAGGCCAAACCAGCCGCAATATTTATATACAGAAGAAAGCAAACCAATTGAGCCGGGAGAAAGGACAAGCATAAAAATAGGATCATCAGCTGATGATATTTTTCTGATCATTAATGTTTCAGGAAAAAATGTAGCAGGCAAATCTTACGACTTTTCTGTCCTCAATATTCAGTCGCGAACCTTTGTTTTCACAGCGACGGAGAAAGACCGTGGTGGATACGGAGTGAATTATGTATTTGTTAAAAACAACCGTGTGTTCCAGTTTCAGGAAACGATAAGGGTTCCGTGGACAAACAAAGACCTAAAAATTGAATATGCGTCGTTCCGCGACAAAACGCTTCCGGGCAGCCAGGAAAAATGGAAGGTTAAAATTTCAGGTTATAAAACAGATAAAGTAGCCGCCGAAATGCTGGGATCCATGTACGACATCTCACTGGATCAGTTTTATAAACATCAATGGCGGAAACCATTCGTATGGGCAAGTTATGCGGGTAGCAGCTGGACTGCCAATGATAATTTCAGCCAGGTTGCAGCACTGATCCGTTATGGTCAACCTGTAAGTTATAAATACTTTGAAAAACGATATGATCAGTTGCTGACATTCGATTTTAACAACCGGATTATGATCAGGGGAACCATGACGCCGCAAATGCGAAGTATGGCAGGAGCCGTTGCCGGCATTGGATTGAATGACCAAAAGGCTTTGGAGGAAGTTGTAGTAGTTGGATATGGAGTTCAAAAGAAACAGGATCTGACTGGAGCGGAAACACAGGAGAAAAAAGATGTCTCCAAGGAAGTAAGCATTCGGAAGAACTTCAACGAAACAGCCTTTTTCCTTCCCGACTTGCAAACCAACAAAAAGGGAGAAATTGAGTTTTCGTTTACCATGCCGGATGCATTGACAAGATGGAAATTTCAGGCACTGGCACATACAAAAGATCTTGCATTCGGATACAGCAGCAGGGAAATTGTCACCCAAAAAGATCTGATGGTTCAGCCGAATCCGCCGAGGTTTTTGCGCGAGGGTGACAAAATTAGTTTCAGTGCTAAGGTTGTTAATTTAACAGATAAAGTGCTTACAGGCACAGTCAATTTTCAGTTGTTCGATACTGAAACAAACAAAGCTGTTGACGACATATTCCAAAATCTCTATCCTGAACAAAACATCACTCTGAATGCCAGGGAAAGCAAGCCTATCCAATTTAGCTTGCAAGTTCCGCTTCATTTTACAAAAACATTAACCTGGCGCATCGTTGCCAAAGCAGGATCATTTTCGGACGGAGAAGAAAAAGTTTTACCTGTACTTAGCAACCGCATGCTGGTGACGGAAAGTATGCCGCTGCCTATGAGCGGAAAGGGGAGCAGGAATTTCAGGTTTGAAAAACTGATTAATTCAGGTAATTCCAAAAGTTTGGTTAATGAATCACTGACTGTCGAATATACCTCAAATCCTGCCTGGTACGCGGTGCAGGCATTGCCAACGCTGATGGAGTTTAAAAATGAGTGTGCAGAACAAACCTGGAATGGGTATTATGCCAATTCACTTGCGGCGCTTGTGGCAAACAGTTCGTCCAAAATCCGAAAGGTTTTTGATACATGGAAAACACTGGATACGACCGCTCTTCAAAGCAACCTGGAAAAGAATCAGGAATTAAAATCAGTTTTACTTGAAGAAATGCCCTGGCTTTTGACTGCGAAATCCGAAACGGAGCAAAAGCGTAATATCGGATTGCTTTTTGATATGGTGCGCATGAGCCGTGAGCTCAGTTCCGGTTTTGACAAACTTAAACAATCACAAAATCCGGACGGCGGGTTTGTCTGGTTTAAAGGCGGAACATCTGACCGCTATATGACCCAATATATCACGACGGGAATTGGTCATCTGAAAAAAATAAACGCGATTCAAAAAGATCAGGAAGAAAAAATAAACAGTTTACTATGGCAGGCAATAGGATTTCTTGATTTAAAAATGAAGGAAGAGTACAACCAACTGATCAGAAACAAAACAAACCTGAGTTTGCACCGGCCATCACCGCTGATCGTGCAGTATTTATATATGCGCAGCTTTTTCCCGGGCCATGCAGTTCCATCGGCTTTTCAAACTGCACATGATTATTTTCTAAAACAACTCAAAGAAGACTGGGTTTCACAAACCAAATTCATGCAGGGAATGATTGCACTCACCCTGCACCGTTCAAAAGACAAAAGTACCCCAAAAGCCATCCTGAAATCATTAAAGGAAACCGCTATTGTAAATGAAGAAACAGGCATGACCTGGGAAACTGCCAAAGGATGGTGGTGGTACCAGGCACCGATCGAACGTCAGGCATTGCTGATAGAAGCATTCGATGAAATAAGCAACGACACTAAAACGGTGGATGCCATGAGAACCTGGCTGTTAAAAAACAAACAAACCAACCACTGGGAAAGTAGTAAAGCTACCGCCGAAGCCTGTTACGCCATGCTGCTGAAAGGAACGGAATGGCTTTCCGGAGAAACCGATGTACAGATTAGCCTGGGAGACTTAACCATTAAATCCGGCCAAGAAAAACAGGAAGCCGGTACCGGTTATTTGAAAAAAACTTTTGAAGCTGCTGACATAAAATCTGCTATGGGTAACATTAAGGTGGATCTCATGAATAATTCCGTAAATAACCTGCCAAGCTGGGGTGCTGTTTACTGGCAGTATTTCGAAGATCTGGACAAAATCACTTTTGCTGAAACGCCGCTCAAAATAGCGAAGAAACTATTTATTGAGAAAAATTCGGATATCGGACCGGTATTGTCCCCAGTTAATGAAAGCACTGCGCTGCATGTTGGCGATAAAATTAAAGTTCGAATTGAGTTGCGTGTAGACCGCGATATGGAATATGTACACATGAAAGACATGCGCGCATCCGCAATTGAACCGGTGAATGTATTGAGCGGCTACAAATGGCAGGGAGGACTGGGTTATTATGAAAGCACAAAAGATGCAGGCACCAATTTCTTTTTTAACTACTTACAAAAAGGAACCTACGTCTTCGAATATTCGCTTTTCGTAACCCACGACGGCGATTTCAGTAACGGCATCACAACTGTGCAATGTATGTACGCGCCGGAGTTTACAGCGCATAGTGAGGGAGTGCGGATTCAGGTTAAGTGATGAAAGATAATCAGGATTGTTCAAGTTTCTTCGGATCTGATTACTTTAATGAATTCTGAAAATCAGCGTATTGCTCTGCGGTTAAATTCAATTTACCTCTGTATTCTGACGTTTTACGAATTGGCTTTTCGTGGTTGACAAGCTCATCTGCGGCATACAAAATCACTTCAATTTGCTACCCGATATAGGACTCCGGAATCTTTATAGAAATATTCGAATTCTCAGGCGTAACAATTGTTTTGATCATGGCAGCGCGATTTATCTTTAAACAATGCTCTCAAAATGGATTATTAGGTTTAAATATACAAAAATTTATTTAGTACTGATTCAGCCCAAAGCCGTCAATAACATCATGAATTAACCTACAATCTTTAATTTAGCCTTCGCTTTTACTCAAAACCTCCCAATCAAACATGAAATTTCTTCTGACTGCTGCTTTTACTCTTTGGACAAGTATCTCTTTTTCTCAAACAATAAGTTACAAAGACTGGAATAAACAAGCCAAAACGGATATGCGACTTTTACCCAAATATGGAAATCAACCAAAAAATGATAAGCAAAAGCTTGCGGATCAAGAATTAATAGATGAAAGTATTGCCCGGGAAGGCACCCGCCGCAAAGCATCAGAAGCGTTTGTTAGAAATGGATTTAACCTTTTTTACAAGGGCGATGTACAGACCGCCATGTCCCGATTCAATCAAGCATGGCTTCTTGATCCCGAAAATGAAAATGCATTCTGGGGTTTTGGCGCCATCTATTATTCATTTCAGGATATCCCCAATGCGTTAAAACAGTTTGATGAAGGACTAGTCTTAAATCCCCGCAGCTCAAATATTTTAACGGATAAAGGGACCATTTATATGAGTAAGTACCACAATGAGAAAGATACAACAGCACTTAACAATGCCATTGACTATTTTAATAATTCATATGAGGTTGATAGTTTAAATCAAAACACAGCTTACAAACTGTCCGTGGCTTACTTCACAAAAAAGGAGTGCGACAATGCATGGAAATTTTATGATGTTTGCAAAAAACTGGGAAGCAAGCACATTACCGAAGGATATACAAATGCACTCACACGGAATTGTAAAAGATAATGTTCGAATTCCTTTTCCAGTTCTATTCACTATTGTGATATCAATCCAAAAACCAAACTTTTAAATCTAAAAATCAATGAACCAGGAAGTTACAGATTATATTCAAAAGCTGCCGGAGTGGCAGTCTGCAATTTGTGAAAACCTTCGCAAAGCAGTTTACGATACGGTTCCTGAAATTGTG
Source organism: Dyadobacter psychrotolerans (assembly GCF_004349265.1). Taxonomy (GTDB): domain Bacteria; phylum Bacteroidota; class Bacteroidia; order Cytophagales; family Spirosomataceae; genus Dyadobacter; species Dyadobacter psychrotolerans. Next base: position 99,575 of record NZ_SMFL01000008.1, on the reverse strand, counting down.
GAACGGGTGCAGTATGGCAAACCGCATTATCTCAAAAACGGTCATTACGCTGCGGTTATCTCTATTGCCAAGGACAAAGTTTCTTTTAGTATTTTCAATGCCGGTGAGCTCGAAGACATTAAAGGTTTTTTTGCTTCAACAACCAGTCCCGATCGTAAAACAGCTACGATTAAACAGGGACAGGAAGTGGATTATAATCTTTTGGCAAAGTTGCTCAGTCAGGCTTCGGGTAATTTGTGATAATCCTTTTCGGCATGCAACTTTATTACTTCGTTTCTCTTGCGAAGCAAAGCGGTCATGTAACTATTTAAAACAATGAAATCCACCAGTTTACCTAAAAGTCCAAAAGGTGAGCTGAATTCAAATTCATCAGTCATAAGTGTATGACCGCTCCTTTCCTCAAATGAATGTTTGTGTTTCATCTTTTGAAACGGCCCTTCAACCATTTCATCAGTAAAAGTATGTGGATAATAAAATTCAGTTATTTTACTAGTAAGCTTCATTGGTATGAAAAAGTGTCTTGCTTGCCAGGTAACCTGCTCATTTAATCCAATCAGGCCTTCTGTTACTCCTGATACCGCTTTTTCATCTGTTTTTTCCATTGAAGTCAAATGAAGATCAATGCTTCTTGACAGGTCAAAACAAAGATCAACCGAAGCATTAATTTCTGTATATAAAATAAAATTTCCCATAACTATCTTAAAGTTAATCCAGCGAGCGGCCACACAATTTCCTGCATAAACTTATAATGAAACAGCAGTGGAATCGGTGCAACAAGCCAGAAAAGTACCCAAAGTTTTGCAAAAATTTTGTTTTGCAGGAAAAGGATGTTTTTCCTAAACAGCACTTTTTCAATTAATACAACACAGCCGTGGATTATAAAATAAAGCATGGGTAAACCATAACCGTTTTTTACCGAAACACTGATGGCCAGCTCATGTAACAGTCCTGAGAAAAGAAACGCAATGATTAGCGCGGGCCCGCTGCCCAACTTATCTTTCAGTGGCCGGAAGATTGTGATGGAAGTCATCTCGCTGAATGCAACATTCCACCGCTTACTCCAGAATTCCGTAAGACTTGATGCTTTCAAAGGTGCATTAAACAAGAAATACGTATTTACACCAAAAAACCGCCAGATACCGGCACTGATATTCAACAGTCCAAAGTGCAGTATCAAACTAAACGCGACCAGCAGCATCAGGCTGGTTAAAACATAACTTACATCAGGATTTAACGGAAGCAGAACAACCCTATGCGCTCCAAAAACCAGTAACAGACCAATTCCGATTCTGCTTGTACCAAAAACAATCATTTGTCTACCACCCGGTAATGGACTGGCCCCCAAAGATTCAAATATGTCAGCCTTCATTCCTGCCCAGGTCAGGCAGAAAAACAACCATTGTTTAAAAGTCAGTTTATTGGTTTTATCCTGATAACCAACCGTTGCTGAAACAACCTTCATGCCGGTGAAAGCAGTTGTAATCAGCACAAACATTCTGAGAACAGATGGCTGATTTAGAAAAAGAATATGAACGATCAGCACAGACAGAACAAGGAGCAGCCAGCTTGGCCAGACCATGGATTTTCGCACAAAAACATACCCGGCCAGAATGGTAAAAATGTTGATCAGAACGAAATAAAAAAGCACCGTTTCCATGAGCGGATCAGATAAAATTCACATAAAATGACCAGCTGTAAACAGCACTTAGCGCTACAAAAAGCGTCACCAACAATACTTCGGCAATTCTGTTTAAAATACCGGAAGGAAAACTTTTTCTGTCAAAGTAGAGAAACTGAATGAGCACCCTTGAAATCCAGTAAACCGCAATGAAACCCGTCACCACCTTTGCGAGCAAAGACTTATCCGTCAATTCAGTAAAAGCAAAAACCGACAGCAATCCGAAACAGAGATTAATCACCAGAATGTAAGCTGCATAAGTCCAGAACATTTGCCTGATCAAAGTCTGTACATTTTTCAATTCACTTTCCCAGTTGAGTACCTTTGGAATGGCAAGACTGCCGATTACAAGAATAACCTGGGATATTCCTGCGACGAAAAGGAAGGTTTGGATATCAGGTTGCAGCGCTATCATATCTGAATACTTAAAATGTCCTTTATTGCATGCTCGGCTTTTGGAAAAAGAAATTTGTATCCATTTTCCATTAATCGTCCCGGCATGACCCACCTGCTTTTTAATATCAATTCTGTTTCAGTTCCGATAACCATTGCTCCGGTTTCCAATAACCATGCAGGTGACGATAATCCTATTTTAACTCCATAAGCATTACGTATGCAATTCATTAGGTCTGCATTTTTCAAAGGCTGGGGAGCAGTACAATTTATGACACCTGCCAACTCTTTATTATTCATCAGCCATTCCGTACATTTTGCAGCATCCTGTTCATGAATCCAGGAGACATACTGCTTACCATCTCCTTGCATTCCTCCTAATCCAAATCTTACCAGGTTCAATAATCTTGGAAACGCACCATCCGCTCTTCCAAACACAATGCCCATGCGTAAAGCGACTTTGCGTGTGTTTTTTGTTTCGACATCAAAAAATGCCTTTTCCCAAAGTTTGCAGACATCAACAGAAAACCCGTAGCCTAAATCTCCGTTCATTTCATCCTGAAAACGATCCTCTGCATGACGGTAAATAGTGGCAGAGGTTATATTAATCCAGAGTTTTGGAGGATTGGTCATTCTCTGAATCACCTTTCCCAGAAGTTCGGTGGGTACAGTCCTTGAATTAATAATTTCCGCTCGTGCAATTTTGGTGTAACGGCAGTTAACATTCTTCCCGCAGAGATTGATCAACATGTCAGCGTCAGAAATGTGTTGCACCCAATCACTTTCACTACTACCATCCCAAACAATTGTCTTAATATTTCCATCAACAGGCATTTTTCTTCTGCTCAGAATAATTATGTCATCAGCGAGATATCTGTAATATTCAGCCAAAACCCGGCCCAGATAGCCATTCCCCCCCGCAAGTACTATTTTTTTATATTTCATAACCATTAAATGAAGATGAATAACAGAATAACTAACCGATACAAAACCCAGCTTGCTGTTAAAGTCCAACCCAATCCCAAAAGTCTGCTTCTGCGAATATGTTCCAGAAACATCGCTCCTGCTACCGCCAAAAACCATGCAGCAAAAAAGACCGGACTAATTGTAAAAAATATGGAAATCAGTAAGACTGGAAGTAGAAGCAGAGCTCCTGCAAAAGATATAGTCATCATATTCCCCAGATAGCTCCATACTTTATTTTTGTCAACAAGATAAATGACCAGTCCCTGAAAAAACACCTGACCCCCACAGATCGCATACTCCCTGTAAGCATTACCCGCCGGCAGCACACCAACCAGTAAATTGGCATAGGCGGAAATAACACAACTAATCACAAACCAGGTCAAAACGATATAGGCTATACGATAGCTTAATTTAAAAGTTGGCTGCAACTGAAAACGATCTGTGGTGGTTTGTGGAGGAACGATCACCCGGCGGTTGTAGGAAATAAAAGCATACACTTTCGCCATCAGCCAGACAAACGGTTTAAACGTAAACAGCATTTTCAAACCCGGAAACGCGACTGCCATAACTTTAAAAAGACTTGGTATGCCATACGTAACCTCACCCGTTTCCTGATTTACCAGTGCAATCTCATTTACTGCCCGCTGCCTGTCCAGCATGGGACAGCTTTCCTCAGTGATGTCCTGGTAAGCTGCGCGCCCATCCTGATCCAGTATCCCGGCGTTTACGATCGCTTTTGTGTACATTTTGCACATAGGACATTCCGCATCAAAAAGTATCTGATGATTAACCAGCGTTTTCATATAGTATATATTGAACTTTCAGTAATTAATGAAACTACTAATCAAAAAAAATAGACTTTACTTGAATATTTTAAAAATAGAACCCCAAAACCAGCTTTCCTCAGCTTTCAGCATCGTATCAAGGGTTTTGTCAACGTTTTTAGCAAGTTTATTAATATCGGTAACCGATTTATAAAAAGTCGCAAATTCAGGATCTTTCGGATCTCCTTCCACCTTACTTATTTCTTCTAAAACCTTTAAAACCGGATCCAATTCCCTTTTTCTTCTTTCCTTCGCAACCTGCCTGGCAATGTTCCAGGTATCCTTATCAGCATAAAAGTATTCTTTCCGCTCCCCCGCCCTGTGTTGTTTTTCTATCAGGCCCCAACCGATCAGATCCCGCAGCGTCATATTCGCATTACCTCTTGAAATACTAAGCGTTTCCATAATTTCTTCGGTTGTAAGCGCATTTGGTGAAATTAAAAGCAACGCATGTATCTGAGCCATGGTGCGGTTGATCCCCCATTCAGATCCCAGTTTGCCCCAGGCTTCGATAAACTTATGTTTTGCCTCAGTTAATTCCATGTACAAATATAATTAAGTTTTTAAACTTTCAATAATAACTGAAAGTTTAATTGTCAAATATTTATAAATATTATTTTCTTTACTGATTATGAGCAGGTTTCATAAGAATAATTTATTATGTTAGTAAAAAATATCATCAAAATTAAAACTAAAACAACCCTCCATATGGCTTTTCCAAACATTTTTACCGACGAAGTTTCAGCAGCAGTGATCAGCAGGATCGCCAATTTGAAACCTGGTACACTTCCTGACTGGGGAAAAATGAATTCGGCGCAGATGCTGGCTCATTGCAGTGTTACCTATGAAATGGTGTATGAAAGCAAACATCCGAAACCGAATTTCCTGATGCGGTTTATCCTGAAAATGTTTATAAAAAAAACGGTAACGGGAGATGCTCCATACAAGCGAAACTCCCAGACGGCACCCGCATTTGTAATTAAAGACGACCGGAATTTTGACAAAGAAAAAAGCCGGCTGATCAGCTACATCATTAAAACCAAAGACCTGGGCGAAAACCATTTTGATGGAAAAGAATCTCTCTCCTTCGGTGTTTTAAATAAGGACGAATGGAACACAATGTTTTACAAACATTTGGATCATCATCTGACGCAGTTTGGTGTGTAGTATTGATTACACCTAAATAGCAGCCAGCTGAATTTTCCGGACTGCCCCCGCAAAGGCTTCCATATCTTCCGGCTCTCCTAACATAGCATGCTGTAAAATCCAGACCGCATCCGTACTGCATGCCTGCTCGGCAACCGGACAGTTTACCTGGCTATAATCCGCAGTTTCCGGAATGGCGTAACACATGAAGTTCTTATTTTGGAAAAGCGGCTGTTTGTATAAAGGGTGCGGATAACCTTTGAAACAGGGAACGCCTTCCGCTGTCAGCATTTCGGCAAACTGATTTTTTGATAAACCTCCGAATTTAGACGCATCGTATTTGAAAATATAAATATGATAACAATGCATCGTAATCTCCTCACTTCTTTTCAAAGGGGTAATTCCTTCTATTTTTTCCAATAAAGTGTTGAGATAAAAACCGTTATCATTTCTGCGCTGTGTTTGTTCCGGCAGTCTTTTCAACTGGCTGGAAAGCAAAACCGCCTGCATTTGGGTGATCCGGTAATTACATCCGGGATTGTAGTGGTCGTACCATTGTCCTCCTTCAATCCTTCCTACATTACGCAGCGATCGCATCATGGCATACAAATCATCATCATCAGTAATCACAATCCCACCTTCACCCGACGTCAGATTTTTGGATGACTGGAAGCTAAAACTGCCCACGTCTGCGATTGAACCCAGCTTTTTACCTTTATACTCTGCTCCGTGCCCATGAGCGGCGTCTTCGATCACGCGTAACCCATGACGTTTCGCTATATCCATGATAGCATCCATGTCACAAGCCAGCCCTCCAAAATGAACCGGAATTATTACTCTGGTACGTTCCGTGATGGCAGCTTCAATAGCCTTAGGATCCATATTGTAAGTCTCCGGGTCGATATCAACAAAAACCGGTACGCAGTTACATTCGATCACGGAAGAAGCCGTGGTGATAAATGTATATGGCGGAACGATAACTTCATCTCCTGGTTTAACACCGCAGGAAATCAGCGCAAGACGGAGGGAAACCGAACCGTTTACACAACTTACTGCATATTTACTTCCACAAAAGGCTGCAAACTCGGATTCAAATTTTTCCACGGCATCACCGCAATCCGGATTTCCCCACTTACCGCTTCTGACAATTGCTGCAACTGCTTCTACTTCCTGTTCATCGTATATCGGCCAGGGAAAGTTTTTAGTGATGCTTTTGTCTCCTCCGTTTATTGCCAGATGCTCTTTCATGCAGGGTTTTCTTTAAATCTGAATCATATTCACTCCATACATTACTGGCCATAATTTGTTTCAGGCTATTGATACATGACAAGTCGTAGCCTGATTTTAGGTTCATACAGTAATATGCCAAAATCCTCAGCTATGAACAACAGGCAATTGCTTTATTCACTGCTTATTGCAGGTATGTCGCTAGGTACCGCCTGGGCCATTCGCGGACAGTTTGGTCACGAACAGGGTGCAGCCTGGGCAGGCGGTATCGGTGCATTAAGCATCATTCTTCTTGCCAAAAGACCTGACTGGTATGCAAAAGTATTTCAGCTTACACTAGCTTCCGCCGCCGGCTGGGGAATCGGGGGAATTATCAGTTATGGAGTTGTGGTAGGGTATGGACGCGGGACAGATTTTGGCAATGTATATTACGGCCTGCTGATGCTTTTCGTTATCGGCGGACTTTTTGGATTACTCGGCGGAGGTTTATTTGGCCTAATGCTGGCTGACAATCCTCTGAAATCCGTAAAATGGCACCGGCTGATTGTCGAAATGACAGCATCAGCAATAATTTTCTATTACCTGCTGATTGAAGAACTGGGCTGGCTCATGACACCGCCACGTTCAGAAGCATGGGCAGCGTGTTTTGGAATGGCTGTCGCTATGTTTTGGTACATGATCCGGCATCAACAATATGCCGCGCTCAGAGTTTCGGTTTTTGCAGGACTGGGAGGCGGTTTTGGTTTTGCATTCGGAAATTTTATGCAAGTCCTTGGAAGTGTGTCCGGCATACATTTCAATTTTTGGAATGTGATGGAATATTCAATAGGTTTTTTTGGAGGAACCGGTATGGCTTACGGCACCTTTACTTCAAAGTGGGAAGACTCTAAAACCACGGCAAATCGCAACAGCTTTCTTGCCCCGCTTCTTATTTTGATCCTTCTTATTCCTTTTATCGTATGGGACCAAACCTTTGAGACAAAACGGATTGTTGAAATGCTTACAGGAATTGACCCGCTTGCCGATACGTTATCACTTACAACATATATTCAGTGGGCAGCAATTGTTTCGGTTTTGGTTGCTGCGGCTTACTGGATTTATCATTTTTATTTTAAACAAAAAGAAACAGAAGTTTCAATTAACTTTCGTCAAACATCCGCTTTTTTCTTTTCGCTGCTGGTTCTGTATGCCTTTTTTAGTTTACTGATTACCGGTGCATTTCAGAGTCTCTACCGGATTGAGCAGTATCTTTATTTTGTCAATATTGTCGTTATCTATTTTTTGATCGGCAAATTTGAACCATCCTTTTCCAACAGAGGAATTAATCTCAGCCGCTGGGCAATCAATCTTCTTTTCGTGCTTGCCGTGATTGCCTTATTTACCGCAGTGGCTGTCAGTTCACATGAAGAATTAAAAGGTATGCAGGTAAGATTTAATTAAAACAAAAAACGTCCCGGTAAAACCAGGACGTTTAAGCAATACGAGTATGAGGTAATAAAAAACTATGGATTAATCGCTATACGGTAAAAGAAAGGTGATTTGTAATATGCTCCCCCCTTTATTTCAGCACCGGAATTGACATCCGTAAAACTTCTGCCATCGGTAAGTTTCATCACAGCCAGCACTTCGAACGAATCTCCCGAACTGATGTCGGCAGCAGTAAGTCCAAGTTTGGTCATAAAATTAGAAGCCGTAAAAGTCAGATCTCTTCTTGGATAACCGGATGCTGCATCTTTTGTAAAACTCGAAGCCGGAAGAGATTCAAGAGCTGTGTAGGCTTTTGACATGGTTCCGTTAGCCGGTGTGTTGTCTACAAAACGAACTGTCAGATCGTAGGACGACAGCGTGGATCCCTGCTGTGGATCTACTGCTTCAATAGTCATTTTGACATTAGCAGCAGCCAGCCCTGCTTTTGAGAAAACAATTCCGTTGGCAACGTTTAACGGCCAGGGAGCAACGGTTCTCATGTAGGCTCCGGTCTGAAGTGCAAAAACATCGATTTTATCTATTATTTCTGTTTCGCATGACACCATGGCCAGAAACATAAAAGCTATGATTATTTTTTTCATATAAAATTCTTTTAAAACGTAACTGGTTAGAAAGTCAGGGTTGCAGGATTTTTGTCCCAAAACACAGGTTGCGTAACATTTGGCTTTTGTACAACCGCTCCGTTTCTGTTTACAACAGCCGCAGGATAGTAAAGTGAGCGCACAAATCCGCCGGGACTTACTTCCAGCGCAGGCTGCATTTTGGAAGGTTTGCCAGTCCGGCGATACATGTTGTAAGATTCTACTCCGTTACCATAAAGTGCCAGCCAGTATTCTCTTGCGATCACGTCAAGTTTTGCATCCGTTGTAGCAGCCGCATCGTAAAGCGCCAATACTTTGGTTACATATTGATTTACTTCCTGAGTCCAAACAATCGCTTTGCTTGTTTCAAAGGAGGTAATCGTTGCATTTTCAATGGTTGAAGTAGCGAAATTGCGTACATCCGTCATGGATTTACGAACAGCTGATTCAAGCAAAACGCGCGGATCACCGGTCGTGCTGATTGTCAGCGCAGATTCAGCAAGCATAAAGTCTACAAAAGATGACATCATGATTGGCAAAATCCCACCGCCGCCTGCACCAACTCCCTGTGCAACAGGCCGTCCTGCATCATTATCATACAATCCGCCGGCCGGGTACAATCCCCACGCAGTACGACGCAATCCATCTGGTGGAATACCTTCATTGCTCAAATGGTCACGTCCCCAGTAGCCAACCGAAGTAGGCACACAAAACACCATGTCACTTGCATAATGTGAAGGTTTCTGATTGTTGATACAGCTCAGCTCATTGGTTGTAGTTGTATTTGTGAGCGTCTGGCGGTACATGTAAAAACGGATACGCGGGTCAGGAAAACCTTTCCCGGAATAAAGGTGCCACATGTAAAAATTAGCCTGGTAATCACCACCACCTGTCGGAGAATATTGTCCGCCATATTTCGGATGACGGCTGTCAGGGTTTGAGAGCGAAGTTCCGTACTTAAAAGTAAAGTTCTGTGTCCCTGTTTTGATCAGTTTATCTTCTGTGATCAACGCATTGATAGCTGCTGCAACCGTGTTATCCGAAAGTCTTTTCGTAAACAGCAATTTAAGCTTCATCGTTTTTGCCGCACGTGTCCAGCTGTCGGCATTTCCTGCATAAAAGAAATCTGCCGGAACTGCCGAGGATGTTGCAGCAAAGTTTACTATCGCATCATCGATATCTTTCATCGCTGCTGCGTACACCGAAGTTGCAGGATCAACGCCAGGGTTGAAGTTGGAAGAATTCAATGCTTCTGACAAAGGAACATCTCCATAATAATCAACCAGGGTAGCCAAAACATAACCACGTGTCAAACGAGCGATCCCCGCGTGCATTTGCAGGTTGGATGCCTCTGCCAAAGGAATTAACGTTTTTACGTCGTTCAGGATGTTGGCATAGGAGTTCGTCCACAATCCGTCACCCCCCGAAGGAGAATAAGCATTTTCATAAAGCGCAGATCCCTGGTTTAACATACGCGTAAGACGCATACCGATATCGGAAGTACTGTTGAAAAAGCCCGCATAATTAAGCTGAATACGGTTCAGCAGGAAGTTCACGTTTGTATTGCTTGTGGTAACCGCATTGGGATTGTCCAGCAGGTCAAGCTTACAGGATGTGACGCACAATGCAAACATTGCAAGCCACACAATTTTGATTTTTCTTATCATAATATTTTAATAATTCTGTTAGAATGACAATTTCAAAGTTCCACCCATTCTTCTTGAGCTTGGCCCGGTCAGGAACTCAAAGCCCATTCCGTTACCTACCCCAAGACCCAGGTTATCCGTATCGAAATTCAGGCCTTTTTCGAAATGCAACGCTTTGTACCAGATGTTGTTTCCTGAAAAAGAAAGTGATATTCCTTTGAAAGGAGTTTTGGTCAAAAGCTTTTTTGGAATTGAATAGGAAATAGAAGCTTCACGCAGACGAATAGTAGAAGCATCGTACATACGGCCTTCATCACCAAAGAAATAGTAGTTATCGAAATAAACGTTGGAAGCCGTGATCTGCGTAGTGTTAGGCTGTCCGTCCTGCATCACACCCGGAAAAATGAACGACTGTGCACGATCAAAGTCAAGATCTTTTGTCAAACCGCGTCCAAGCAAAGCACCCGCAGTTGTGGAATACATGGCACCACCATGACGATAGTCAATCATGAATGTCAGAGAAATTCCTTTGTAACGGAAAGTGTTGATCAAAGCACTTGTAAAAGCAGGGTTTGGATTACCAAGAATAGCAGGTGAGGCATCAGAAAGCAGATAACCGTTGCTGCCAATGATCGGATTTCCGTTTGCATCACGGCGAATTGCCGTTCCTTTGATGATGTTAAAAGGCTTACCAGGAATAGCATAGTTTCCTAAACCACCACCAAAACCTGCAACCTGAACCTCTTCAAGTCCGCCACCCAATTCTTTAACCATTGCAACGTTTCTGGTATAGTTCAGATTCATCTCCCAGTTAAAACCCTCGCCGGTAATTGGGTTTATGGTAAGGCCCAGTTCAATTCCTTCATTGCGAAGCTTACCTACGTTGATAGTCGTGGAAGTATAACCTGTTGAAGGATCAAGCGGTGTGGCTGTGATCAGATTTCTTGTATCACGACGATAGACTGTAAGGTCAACACCAATTTTGTTGTTCAGCAATTTTGATTCAATACCAAATTCATATTCCGTCAAAAGCTCAGGTTTAAGATTCGGGTTACCAAGTACATCACTTACTGAGTGCGTTGAAGAAACTGTTCCTGATTTATCTACAAATCCACGTGCAACCTGATTCAGGATATTTCTTGTATTATACGGACCAGGGAAACCTGCGGAAGTTCCAAGACCTGCTCTGATTTTCAGGAAATTAATAACCTCAGATTCAAGACCAGGGAAAGCAGACGTAGGAACAAAAGAGACACTTCCCGAAGGATAGAAAATCTTGCGGTTTTCTTTTTCAACTGTTGAAGTCCAGTCGTTACGACCGGCGACGTTCAAAAACAGGTAGTTACCAAAATCGGCGGTAATTTCCCCGTACACACCCATTCTGGTTTGTTCCTCTTCATAATTGGTTGCTACCGTTGAGATAAAGTTAGAGTGGCGCATCAAACCAAAAGCAAGCTGGTTATCACTAGTCGTTGTGATTGAACGGAAACGGTCATTACGAAGGTTACCGCCTACTTTTCCTGAGAAAGTTAATTTGTCGCTTACAACTTTGTTATAAGACAAAATAAGGCTGTTATCCCAGATCGTGTTGGTAATATCATTGGTACTGTACCATCCGTTTACAAAATCGACCCCTCCCTTATTGTACTTGTATTCCTGATTTTCAGTATAAGTATCCAAACCAACGCGATAAAGCAGTGTCAGATCTTTTGCCAGTTCGGCACGTAATGAAGTTGAGTTGAATAACCGGTTTACTTTGCCGGTATTACTGTAATATTTCAGCATCCAACGTGGGTTTGGAATATCGTTTCCGCTCCGGAAATAAACGCTGCGGTTATCAACAGGGCTTTCAAAAGGCATCCCCCAAAGGTCAACACTCAGAGGTGTGTACATCACGTTAGCCAAAATGGAAGGGAAACCACCCAAGGTATTGTTACCCTGGCCAGCATTCAAAGGAGGAGATACCTGATCTGTATTGGCAAAGTTGAAGGATGTCATCAAACTGATCTTTTTATTCAGCTGGGCATTAATCCCCATCCCAATATTCAGTTTCTTCAGGTTGTTACCCGGAATGTATCCCTGCTCATTGTTATAACCCACCGAAGCATTGTAACTTACCTTTTCTCCGCCACCTGAAATGTTCAGGGAAGAATTTGAGATAATACCTTTACGAAAGAATTTTTCTACGTTATCCGTGTAAGGGCGGAAATCATAAGGTGCTCCTACCAATTCAGGAAAAGCTGCTTTTAAAGATGCATTGGTTAAATATGTAAACGGGTGAAGCTGTGAGCCTGCAGGAACTTCATTAAAATTTGGCCCCCAGTTACTGAAAAAGTAGCCCGGCGCCTGCTGAAAACCTCCGGCATAAGTACTTGTGTAATCAGGCAAATGAACCTGGTTTGTAAATATCGACTGAGAAACAGAAACCTCAGTTGGCCTGTTTTTCTGCGTGCCGTTTTTAGTAGTTACCAAAATAACACCGTTACGTCCCTGGTCACCATATAATACGGTCGCAGCCAGACCTTTCAAAACGCTGATGTTTTCAATCCCGTTAGGATCAAGGTCGAGGAAACGACTGGATGACGACTGCCCTCCGCTGGTAAATCCACCCCGGGAGTTGGTGTTTGAGTTAAAAGGCACACCATCTACAACGAATAACGGCTGGTTAGAACCTGTGATGGAGGAGTAACCGCGAATAATGATGTTGGTACCGGTACCCGATACACCGGAAGTGGAAGTGATGTTTACGCCAGGAATTTTCCCCTGAAGTGTACGTCCAATATCCGACTGTGGTCTGTCCTCAATCAATTTCTTGTCGATGTTGGCCACTGCATAACCGAGTGCCCGTTTTTCACGCGCGATCCCTTGTGCTGTAACTACAACTTCCTGCAGACTTTTGGTATCATCTGCAAGTTTCACGTCAATCACCGATTGGTTCCCAATTACAATTTCCTGGGTAATACTTCCCACGAAACTGTAAATCAAAGAAGTAGTTCCGCTTGGAACACTAATGGAATACGTTCCATCCGAGCCGGAATTTGTTCCAATGCTGGTTCCTTTCGCAATGATCGATACGCCGGGAAGTTCACTTGCGCCGTCGGCAGAAGTTATTTTGCCGGTAATCTTTTTTTGCTGCGCATACACCGTAAGCCAGCAGGAGCACACCATGAGCAAGCTCAGCAGTAGATTTTTTCTCATAATATTTATTAGTTAGGTAATCGGCTACAAGTAACCGTTACACAATAATAAGAAACATTATGACCCGCCAATCAACCGATATTAACCGATACTTATACAGAATTAACTATCTGAAATTTAATATTGATTTTACCTATAAATAATATTGATTATTCTACAAATTTAAATTTTATAGAAATTATATTTTGTCAAAATTGACATTTAATTCTTTTTGTAACTGTTTGTATACTGTTTTTAAAATACACTAAAAACCTGAAATTGTGCACTTTATAAATATCTTAAATTTGGAGGCTGATTCGAATTAGCAGGCGTTAGAATTTTCTTTAAATTGGTCACGGGTCAATATCAAAACATTAATCTCAACCTGACTATGAACATCACTTTTATTATCACTTATGCGATCTGGCTTATTTCGGAAGTTACACTTAACCGAATGCTCCATTCAAAAAGCACCGACAAGCAGCACGCAGATAAAAATTCGCTTGGTGTTATCTGGATTGTAATTATCCTTGCTATTTCTGCCGCGAACGCCATTGCGATGATGTATTACCTACCTATTGTGGCTAACCGTATAATAAGTTACATCGGACTGGCTGTAATTGTTGGAGGTATTGTACTCAGATTCGCATCCATAATAACACTAGGCCGGTTTTTCACTGTGGATGTGACAATCCGCGAAGGGCATCAGCTTAAAAAAGACGGATTGTATGCGTTGCTCCGTCATCCATCCTATTTCGCCTCTCTGTTCTCATTTGTCGGGTTTGGCCTTTCGCTCAACAACTGGATCAGTCTTATTCTGGTGGTTGTTTCTGTCATAACCGTTTTTATCATGCGGATTAAAATCGAAGAAAAGGTATTAATGGAGCAGTTTGGGGAGGAGTATGTTACTTACAGGAAGCGGGTGAAGGGGTTGATTCCGTTTGTTTGGTGAGGTTATTTTGGATTCCGTTTATGTTATTAGCATTATCGAATCAATGATTTCTAACGGGATATGGTCTAAAATTTCTTCAAAAAAAACTTAACTTTGATTTATGCAGGTACAGATAGATATTGGATTCGAGCAGCTTGTTAAAATAGCAAAAAAACTTCCTGAAAAACAGTGGCAAAAACTGAAACGGGAAGTGGAGCAGGAATTATCAGTAAAGGATGAAGCGTCAGATTTTGAAACTTTACTCCTGTCAGGTCCGGTGTACAGCAAAAAATAACTGGAAGAGATTGAAGAGACAAGAAAAGCTATCAACGAATGGCAAAAAAACTAATCCTTGCTGACACATCAATACCTATTGATTTTTTCCGAAAGACAAACAAAGCACATTCAAAACTTGTTGCCTTGGTTCAAAAGGGTTATTCAATTAGTATTTCTGCAATTACAGAGTATGAAATTTATTCAGGAACAACACCTGAGCAAGTTGACTACTAGTAAAAATTTCTGCTAAACACCAAGGTTTTACCTTTCGATCAGTCTATGGTTAGAGTGGCCGTAGAAATAAATAATAGACTTAAAAGGGACAGAAGACAAATTGGGATTGCCGATTTGTTCATCGCAGCAACTGCCATCGCTCACGATTTGCCTATCGCTACGTTAAACACTAAACATTTCAATCGGATCGGAGAATTGCAAATTTTAGAGTAACACACAAAACGAAGCGTTACACTAAGCCATTCAACCGTTATTTTTACTTCTCAATCACAAAAGCATCCTTCAGCTTCCCTTCAGGATCAAAACATTTGTAAGACAGCTTGTTACCTGTAATGGAAATGTATTGATACAGCGGGCCGTCGGGATAGCGGACCACGGCGTAATCCTCGGCAGGCCATTCTTCCTGTTTACCCGGAATACTAATAGACATCGTGTAAATTGTTCCCTCAGCAGGAGTTGCAACGGCCTTTTTATTAAACATGGGCTTTGTTCGCAGATAATAATGCATGTGACCGTTCATAACCATATCCAGATGATACTTGTCAAAAAGCGAACACCACTCCCGCATAATTTCGTCATAAGGCTCAACGAAATTATACGGCGGAAAATGGAACATGGCGAACTTCCATTTGGCTTTTGAGTTTTTTAACTGTGCTTCAATCCAGGCCGTTTGGGCCGGAACAGGTAAAGTACAATCAATCATCAGAAACAAAGCATCCTGATAAACGAATGAATAAGTCATTTCCTTTGGTAAATCTTTCGGCCCGTTTTCCGGCAGGCTGAACATTTCCTGATACATCCAGGCACCCAATCCATCCTGACTGTCATGATTACCGGGAACCGGCATTAAAGGTCTGTTTCTAAATACTTTTCCGGGATGACTCCACAATTCGTCCCACTCGTTCCGATGTAAACCAGTGCTTACCAAATCACCCGCAATAGAATAAAAAGCGGCATCAGGATGTCTGTTGAAAGCTTTTTGCGCCATATCACCCCAAACCGGAGAGTGATGTGTGTCTCCAAACCAGATGTATGAAAAACCATTTTTCTCATCCTGCTCAGTCTTAAACTTTGCCGTTTCAGACCAGCTGCCATCTTTGGAACCAACGCTGTAATGATAAGTTGTTCCTGGTGCAAGTTTATTAAGTTTGCCAGTAAATCTTTGTACGTAACGATCATTCTGCAATAGACGGTCTTCCATCTTGAAAGCAACTGCATTGGCACTCAAAGTGTCTTTTGAACCTTCCTTCCAATATTTTACCACTCCATCTTTTACCGCAGAATTAGTACGCCACTGTACATCAATACTTGTTTTAGGATCAGCACTCCAGGTGAGAATAAGCTGGTCGGGTTTCGCTGATGACGGAGTCGCTGTTTTCCGAAAAGCACCAACCAGATGCGCTTCCCTGGCTCGTCCGCGAACGGTTGTAAATAACACCTGACCTTTAAGTTTTTCAGGAACTTCGGTCAATATCAGCCCATCCCAGTCATGATAAGTAAAGGCGCCGGTTCTCATTGTATCAAGATTATACTCCGACGGATATACGTTGGTTATTTGAAGTTCCTTTTTTGTATCCTGTGGTGCAACACTGACGAAGTAAACCGGCCTGTGTTTGTCAAAACCGTTTATTCCCAGTCCGACCTTTCCTGCATCAAAATCCTTCTGCCATACTTCGTAGGTATATTCTTCATTTTTAACAAAAAGATTCGTTTTTTTAAAACCACTTTCTTCAATCCAGAAAGGAATCGTTTTTTGTGCTGTGTCCCGCATTAAAGAAACCGTAACCGGGACATTGGTCTCAAAAGTCCAGAATTTAGTGCCAAGAACTTCCAGTTCATCCGCAGACAGAAAATTCCTTATATATGATTCAGAAATTGTATCCAGCTGTGAAGGACCTAGTTTTTCATACAAACGCGTAACTGCATTGTCAATAACCGTTTTGACTAATACATTTTGATCTGACTCCTCTTTGCCACAGGACAAAACAGCTAATACAACAATTAAAAAGAGGAGGGTAAGTCTAATCCGTTTCATTTTCTAAATTATTTTTTTGTCCCGACAACCGGAAATTGTGAAATGCGTAGTTTGGTAGAACCGTACGGCACTAATATTACCTCTTCTTCCTCCTTTGCCGTTTCCATTCCGTAAATTGTACTAAAAGGAAGCGGCCCGGCCGACTCGTTGTAAAGCTGCCAGGACGGTATTCTCCTGGCTTTTGTTCTTAGCTGCAAAGGCGCGTTTTCCAGGTTCCAGGGAAAGTTTGTTGAAACACCTGTTTTTTCAACTTTGTAAAAATCACTCATTTTAGCATCCGGCACCTCGAATATCCCAAAATTCCACGGTGTAGTTGGCCGTACTTCCACATAGGTTTTTCCAAAATCCACAGGATCCTTTGTATTCGTCACAGTTTTAAACTCCTGCCCGATCTTAAGCGCATAAGTAATCGGCCCTCGTTCTACAGACATTGAATTCTCTGCCCATTTGTTTTTAAAAACATGCATAGGTAAAAGCAATTCGACCACATCACCTGATTTCCATGTCCGCTCAATCTTCACAATCTGGCTGCTGTCTGCTTTTTGAAATTCCTGCCCGTTAATTTTTACAATTCCCTGTTTGCACCAGGCAGGAATGCGCAGATGGAAGGGGAAAGCAACTTGTTTTGTTTTTGCATTCAGACTTAACGTAAACCGTATACTTTCCTCAAAAGGATAATTCGTTTCTTCTTTAAAAGAAATTTCTGTACCGTCAGCCACCAACGCCTTTACTTCGCTGGGAGAATAAATTAATGCAGCCAAACCTTTATCAGCCGTTGCGTACCAGAGGTTTTGAGTAAACTTCGGCCAGCCCTGATGCATATTGGAAGTACAGCATGGGTAACCCGACAGCAAACCAAAACATACATCCGTTCCTCCGTGATTATCGGCAAAGTTGCGCATCAGCCTTGTTGCCATAACCTGGTTTGCCTGCTGAAAATATTGCCTGCCCATATAATCGTCGGTCGTTTGAGCCGGCAAAGCATTAAACGCTATTTTTTCGAGACGATCGGCATAATCCGTATTACCGGTTATTTCCAGACCACTTTCCAGCGTAAACATCATTTCGACCGCGCTGCACAGTTCGGATCCCTGCGTGGGGCTGTTTCCGTGAAGCGCCTCATCTCCGCCATAAAGCCCATGTGCCAGTCCATTGTACTTTCTGATATCCTGAAGCCCTTTTTTCATGGCGTCCAGATATATTTGTTCGGGATGATGCTGATAATATATTAAAGGCTCTTTCATTCCCTGGGCCAGATTCACGCAATGAATGCTTCCCTGGTTTGAGAGCATATCGGTATTCAGGAAAGCATTGGTAAAATCAAAGGTCTGCTTATGCAGTAGATCGCCCAGTTCGAGCAGAAACTTATCTCCGGTAATATTATAGAGCCAGTAAACAACCATCAGGTTATCACCACCCCGGAATTTCGCCCAGGAAGTCCAGTTATTCAACGGCTTCTGAGGCAATTCTTTAAGCTGATATTGAAAATAATTAGTCATCAGGGTAATCACCCGCTGATCACCGGTTGCTGAATAATATTGTTTTAAGATTTTAAGCGTTACCATTTTTGGCCACCAGTCACGACTGTTGTCCCGCTGTAAGCCCGCCTGGCCCGGATAATCAGTTGAAGGGCCGAAATAACCGTCCGGCTGCTGACTTTTGATCGCCCATTCCACCCATGGTTTTGTTTTTGAGATGAGTTCTTTGTCGTCGAGAATATAGGCAAGAGGCAAAAGGCCGTCTATCCAATACGGGCCACGTTCCCATTGGTCGCCATCACCACCAAGCCAGCCGTTGCGCTCATTCATTACCAAAGGATATAGTTTATCAAGATTTCCCGTTGCTCCGTTTTTCTGGCGAACCAGCATTTCCTTTAGCCAGCCCTGGGGTTTGATGGCGCCGAGAGGTAATTCCAGATAAGCATTCTGACGGAGCGGTGAGCGGTTGTTCACGTAATTTGTTTTTACCAAAGCCTTATTGGAATCCTGGCCAAACGCCTGGAAAATGATACTTATAAGACTAAGAGACAGCAATAATTTTTTTAACATTGAGTGCATGAAATTGAGTTTATAAAAAGGATTGGAAATCCAATTTATAAATAAATCGTTTGGGAGCAAGAAAAAGACTGGTCCCATATCTGCCTAAAACCCTTAAAACATGGGTTATTCAACCCTTTCAGGGTTGGGGGATTAGTATCTGTTTTGGTCCCCGGGTTAAAACCCAGGGTTAATTTAATTCGGTCCCGGAACAATCCTTGGTCCCTGGCTTCCTACTTCTGGCTCCTGGAACTTCTTTAACTACATATTTCTTCTAATACTTAACTCCCCCTAACTACTTAACTTCCCTAACTCCTGTCCTACAATACCGCTTTTTCATTTGTCAAAAATACCCTGGTACTTTCCGTAAAGGTTCCTCCTGTAGAATTTTTATATTTCAGATCAACATAAAATGCACGAAAACCACTTGATGGAAATGCTTCTGTTACTTCAACTTTTGACTTGTTTTTAATACCAAGACTTTTACTCGTCCATTTATCATTCCGGATGTCCTGGTCAGGTGAATCTACCGACCATAATATCACATCCACCAACTGATTCGCAGTCGCTCTAATATCGACCTGAACACCCTTTTTAGTAACAGTTTGTTTCCAGTCACAAACCGTGTAGGGTGTTTTGTTTAAAGTAGCGCCATAAAATGCACCCAGTGCTTCCATTGCCTGCGCTCCACCGCCGAGGTCGTGCCCGGCATTTGGTACATAATGCAGACTATTATCTCCGGGAATATCCTTCAGGTAATTTTTGATGTTGTCAACTACCCAATATTCATCATTTGTACCCATAAATATCATTTTAGGCATCGTCAGTTTAGCGCGGTAGGAATAAGGGTCAATCATCGTCGTGATAGCCGAACCGTCGGGCGTGTTGCTGTTTTGAGGTATACCCAGTTTTACATAATCTTCAATCTGAATACTATAGTCACCCCATGATTTTATCTGGTAATCCAGGCTCACCGGCATATTCAGAATATCAATTACCATTGGAGCAATGGCAGCTACACGCTTATCACTTGCGCCGGTTAACCAGGTTGTCCATCCTCTTTTTGAAGCACCTGAAACGACAAAGCGTTTCACCTCATGATTCAGTTTTTGTTTTGAAAATTCCTGTACCACATCCATGGCCCTGACAGCACTTTTTACCATTGGAAAAAGCAGGGGCCAGCTGTAATCTTTGTCTTTTTTGAAATTATGAAGCGTATAAGATATTAGTGCATCCTCGGTCAGGTCTCCGAAAAAGGGCTGATTGGGAGTTTGTTTCAATTGTACGACAATGGCTTTGTTGGCCGCTGCTACACCTGATAGAGAAGCAATTAGTTTATCATCCTTTTTGCTGTTCCAGTTGGGCAATTCATTTTTATTTGAGCCCCCGGTTATAAACAGCAGTGCGCCGTCATGTTTGTTTTCTTTTGGAACGATGATGGTCAATTGGTGCGTCCAGGTGAACTCACGCCATTTTTGAGAAGTTAGCAGGATGTTATAGATCGTCAGATCATCCTTCGTGTAGGAATCTTTCAGTTCCCATTTGAAAGTTTTATCACCATTGTCCAGATAACTCTGGAGGGCAGTCTCAGGCGTTATTGTTTTTTGTGCATTTACATTAAAAGTAAAGGATTGTAACAGAAAAAAACTGCTTACGAGAATCGTGATCTTTTTAAACATTGGAGAGGTTTTTTGGTTTAACTAAAAATATTATTTTGATTCGTTTTTATGTTTCGGCCTCAACGTATTTTACGTTTCGGTCTGAACATATTTTTACGGTCTGAACGAAATGGCCCTGAACCCGTTCAGCCCGTTACCGTTCAGACCGGAAACCGTCCGGCGAAGGACTTTCTGAGATCAGCTTCAATGCCTGCTCGATATAAATCTCTCCCGTCATTTCGCCCAGACTGGTACGACTTACGTAATCGTATCTTTTAAAACTATTAAAATCAACTTTTGTCAGCATATAACCAAAAGCATCATTGGTCAGTCCGAAAAGAAATGGCTGCTTGGTATTCATTTTTCGTTTTACATAAAAACCAATATTCGGCAAAGCTTCGCCCGGGACCGACAGGATTTGAGCCGTTCCTATATTCAGCAGATTCAGTTGGGTAGAAACTCTGTTTTCTCCCGACATTTTATTTTTTATCGGTGAATTTTTGAGGATAAAACGCATAATTTCAGAATCTACGGGAAACTCAATTTGGCGCGAAGCACAGAAAAGTGAAGGATTTTCCTGTAAAGGCGCGGCGTCGGCAATGCGCAATGCTTCGTCGGCCAGCAACTCGCCAATCCGTTTGCATTCCTCCCAGTTATTTGCTTCTTCTTTATTTTCCCTGCGGTTATCTACCGTCACCATTCCACCTTGTGCACCATTCATAAATATTGCAGTTCCTCCCCCCTTCGCTTCAATGCGATCATACAAAGGTCCGCAAAGATCAGGACTTAAAATACCTCTTCCAGACCCAATAACCTCAGGATGAATGGCATAGTTAACAAGCGTTGCAATGGCTTTTCCTTTTTTTGATCCCGAACTGGCAATGACCTGAATCACACCGCAACGGGGGTCGTAAAGCTGATCTGCGTAATAATTGTAGGCAATTTTGCCTTTTGCCTCACCCACAGCAATTTTGAGAGAAGCATCTTCCAGCTTCTGAGATGCCTCATTTACGGCATCTGCAATTTTTTTGATACAATCGTCCAGATACTTTAAGTCGGCAAAAGACTCGCCCTTTTCATTTGGAAATCCATAGGCATCGGGTCCGCTGTGTGTATGCGTGGCACCTATCAAAATGTTTTCCGGAGCAATTCCTTTGATCAACGCCCGGGATTTGTTTCCAAGCGCAGCCGGCCATCCCAGATTGTCAACATTCACAATTGCTACTTTTGTACCTGCTTTTTCAAAAACGATCGCGCGAACGGATAGTTCACCGTTTTTTTCAGTTGCTTTTTTTGGTGTTCCAATTCCGCCGGAAACGGGTAAAAGCGGGTCAGGAGTAATGTTTCGGAATGCCGCACCTGCTTTGAAGTGCTGGGCGTAACTCACCAGGGTAATATGGCAAATAA
Organism: Dyadobacter psychrotolerans; assembly: GCF_004349265.1. Lineage (GTDB taxonomy): Bacteria > Bacteroidota > Bacteroidia > Cytophagales > Spirosomataceae > Dyadobacter > Dyadobacter psychrotolerans. The sequence goes on along the minus strand of NZ_SMFL01000008.1, from coordinate 77,872 downwards.
AATAAAGGAGGGTTATAAGTGTTTTCTTGTTCATTGGTGCAGATTGTTACGTAAATGCGGGTGATTTTTCAATCACCCGCACCGTTATTTTATTCCAATGTTATTCATTTATTAATAAGGCTTTCCTGTTCCTTCCAACAGCCATGTTTTTGACCATGCGCTGTTATTAGTAGGGTCGCTGCCCGCATATGACGTACGCACAAGGTTAGCTATGGCCGCTTTAGCATTATCGGTATTGGTATTTAAATCATCATCAAGACTATAGTAAAAACGAAGTGGTAAAACTGACCTTGCGGCCGAAGGGCCGGCGTTCAATGCCGGCAAGCCTGTCCTGCGCCAGTCGAACCAGGCTTCGGCTGCAGCACTCCAGCTGGCTATCCATTTTTGTTGCATGATGCTTTGAAGACCATTATAAGACGCTCCGGCAATGTAACTTGTAAAAGCGGCGCCAACGCCCCATGCGTTAAACGACTCCTGAATTCCTTTTGCGTAATATGTTTCTGCTCCCGTAATCCATGTGTAGGATGCTGCTTCGGCCAAAATGAAATTTACTTCGGCCGCTGATATAAGTCGCATCTTCAGCAAATCGCCTGCAGCATTTTTGTACATGCTGTTTATTTGCGATATGTGCGGGTTGTAGCGGCCTTGCCCGCTTACTCCACCTTCCATTTGAAGATTGTAAAACATTGCCCCTCCAATTGCCGGAGGAATACCAATGTAATCGGTGCTGTAATTCAGGGGGGTGTTGTAGGTGGTTTCATAATTTTTTGCTTTGTCAGCCGAAATCTCCCATGTTTTACCGTCGGCGCTTGCCCGGCTGACGTTTGTACCTGGTACAAGCACCAGCGGTTGCGGCACTTTATCGAACCAAACGGCAATGCGCGGGTCCTTTAAACTTTTAAGCGCCTCTACCAATATGGAAGCTGGTTTTCTGCGCATATATTCTCCATCGGGTGAATTATTGAACACCATGTTTGTAGGCCATGCCGCATTGGCGGTTCCCGGGTAACTCACATTGGCATCGTCTGCGGCTGAAGTAATCAACGGATACTTCGCCGGATCAGAAGCAATTTTAACAATACCTGCTTTGGCATAAGCTTGTTCCTTGGCCTGCAAGCGCATATAATAACGCAGTGCCAGGGAATTGGCAAACTTTCTCCATTTGGCAACATTTCCTGCAAAAAGTACATCCTGAGTTGCGTTGATAGGCTTGCCACCTTCTTGTGACAAAAGTGTGTTGGCAGTTTCAAGCTCGGCAAGAATACCGTGATAAATATCCTGCTGCTTATCAAACACGGGTTTGAAATACTTTGAACCTTCTTCCGCACGCAACGCTTCGGTATAAGGAGCATCGCCCCAAAGGTCGGCAATCAGGCCAAAGGTATAGGCTTTCATAATCAGCGCTACGCCTTCATGGTACTTGAATCCGTCTTTCACGGCTTTTTTATGCAACTCATCGGCATTGCGCAAAATTCCATAGTATCCTGTCCAACTTTGGCCGGGCGAAGCCCAGTCGTAAGCATTGAAACCACCTTGCCAACCTGTTTTCTGCATATGCTGCATTACTCCAGCAAGGTCTCCGAAGCCCAGATCAACGATCTGACTACCTAACGATGTAATTACGGTTGGCAATAACAAGTTGAGGTCGGTTGTTTCAGGAGAGGGCGAGTTGGGATTAACATTTAGATCGTCCAGGTCTTTACATGCACCAAGCATGAAAAGTAAACTCAGCGATAGGGTTATGACTTTATAACTAAACTTTTTCATACACTTCTCTCTTTGTGATTAGAATGTAAAACCAACTTTGAAACCAACGGGAACAATCCACGGGCTAACGTTATAGCGTTCAACACCTTGAAACATTCCGCTACCTGAAGGTTGAAATGCCCGTTCAGGGTCAACACCAAACCCGCTCTTTGTCCATAGCATAATGTTACGGCTGTAAATTGAAATGTAAGCATTGTCCATTTTCGCTTTCTTCACCCATGCTTTTGGGAGGTCATAACTCAACGAAATTTCGCGAAGTTTGAGGTAATCGGCATCAAACACCGCGTATGAACCAACCGACCAAAGGTTGCTTGCACCCCACGGTTCGAATATTGTTCCTGGGTTTCCAAGATTTTCCTGATAAAGGGTAAACTTTCCATCGCTGCCCATTTCACCAAATACACCAGGATAGAAAACGCCGTCCTTAGTGCCGGGAAAAGGCATATTTGAACTTTCCGGAAAGCCCCCTGTTTCGGGTGTAGGACCGCCGATTGGATAAACACGTTCGGGTGTAATCAACGTGCTGGCATTTTGAACTACCCAATTGCGAAGTTCATCGCTGGGGCCGCCTGCCACACCCGGAGTAACGGTTTTGTCTGCCCAGTATTGGGTGAGCTGATCATCGTTCATGTAGCGAAAAGTTTGCGATACAAACTGCCCGCCATGGCGCCAATCGAACGTCATGCCAAGTGTAAAGCCTTTCCAGGTCAGCGAACTTTGCAAACCCATGATAAATTTAGGGTTGTAGTTACCGGTTTGGGAATAAATGTTTGAGTTGGTCAACTCAGGATCATCACTAAAATTTCCGGTCTTGGGATTTCCGGGGATAATCGGGTAACCATAGTAAGGCGATTCTTTATCAGTAACGCGCAGTGTTTTGCGTGTATATAAATTACCTAGTAACCCATCGGCTTTAGAGCCATCGGGCAAGGTTGTTCCTTTCACATACCCTCTGTTCGAAACGCCGGCCTGGTTCCACGGTTCAACATAGGGGATACCATCGGCAAGCGCCAATATCCTGGTCTGGTTTTTGGTAAAGTTCAGGTTCAAATCCCAATTCCAGTCAGCGGTCTTTAGGGGTGTGCCACCAATCATAAGTTCAACCCCTTTACTTTGCAGCAACCCTGCATTGATGTTAATGCTTGTGAACCCTGTCGATGGTGCAAGCGGAACGCCGAAAATCTGTTGACGGTCGTTCATAATGTAATAGGTTCCGTCAAAGCGAACGCGGCCTGCAAACATTTTGGCTTCCACTCCGTATTCCTGAGAAGTAATTTGCTCAGGTTTCAAATTAGGGTTAAGTAAGCCCGGTTGTTTAAATAACATAATTGCCTCCCCCCAATTGCCTCCGTTGCCATAAGAACTCAACAATCTGTAAGGATCTGTATCGTACCCAGTGCGCGCCACGCCTCCCCTTACTTTCAGCATGTCAACATGGTTCATGGGTATAAATTCATTAATCAACACGCTTAATGAAGCAGATGGGTAGAAGAATGATTGGTTAGCTACGGGCAACGTACTACTCCAGTCATTACGTGCGGTCAAATCGAGGTAAATCGCATCTTTCCATCCTAAGTTGGCCATACCGTATACGCTGTTCACTTGTTTTTCAGCGCGGGCCGAACTATAATCCAATGCAGTATTGGAAATGTTACTTATCGTGTACAGGTTGGGAATAATCAAACCTGCACCTGATCTTGCCGAATTCCTTACATTGGACGATTTGCTGTAACGCACATTGGCACCTGCCGAAACATTCACCGCGAAATCACCAAAATTGTCTTTGTATGAAAGCAAGGCATCAGTGTTTCGTTCAAAACTATTGAGGTTGCCAATACCGTAAGAACCGTTCTTCGCCTCTTGTGAATAGCCTTGCCCGATTTTTGATTCACGCACTTCGTCCAGTTTATCAATCGTCATCCGTGCCATAAGCGAAAGTTTCGGGGTAAAGTTATACGTTGCCATTAAGTTTCCGAAAATCTGATTACGGTTAAAACTGTTGTTGACATCATAAGCCAACATCCACGGATTGTTGCTATCGCCCGGCAGCAGGTTTTTAATGTTATTACCCTGACCGATGTTGTAATCTTTTAAATCCATGATGTTGACATAAGCGGGAGTGACGTAAGCCCATTGCAAGGGGTTTGTGCCGCGGTCGCCTGAAGCCCGGTTTTTAGCAAAGCTGTTTACATAATTGATGTCGGTGCTAACAGTAAGTCTTTCTGTGAGCTTTGACGAAAGTGACAACGACAAATTATTACGGTTAAGATCGGTGTTCGGGATCAACCCCTTGTTTTTCATGCTCGTTACACCTATGCGCATGTTCACCATCTTTCCACCGTTGGTTACCTGTACCGAGTTGGTAGTGGTGAAGCCGTAATCCCTAAGGAAATTTTTCACATTGTTGGGATACGACTTCAATTCCATCGGAATGGGTTTTCCGTTAGCATCCAAAGGCGAGTTCCATTGCACCGCATAATAGCCTTTATCCAATTCAGCACCCAGACCGATTGGTGATATCAATGGGTTCATTATCTGGCTGCCTCCGTTTTGCTCAGGTGTGGTGACAATATAACCACCATATCGCTTTTGCACTCCTAAATAGCGTTGCGGCAAATCGAAAGTATTATTGGTTGATACACTCACTTTCATTCCCTGGCCATCTTTTGCTTTTTTGGTGGTGATGAGCATAACGCCATTAGAGGCACGCGAGCCGTAAAGTGCCGTGGCACTCGCACCTTTTAACACCGATACGCTTTCAATACTTTCAGGGTCAATATCTGAAATGGCATTTCCATAATCCACCGTACTGTTACCGCTTCCAAAACCACTTACGTTGTTAGCACTATTGAACATGGGCACGCCATCAACCACATATAAAGGCTGGTTATCATTGCTCAATGATTTTGCACCGCGGATAACCACATTAACGGTGGAGCCTGTACCACCGGTTTCGTTGATGGTTACCCCGGCCACTTTACCTTGCATAGCAGTTAAAAAGTTTTCGCGTGCCACTTTCGTAAATTCAACACCAGCTACTTTACCAATAGCATAACCCAGCGATTTTTCTTCGCGCTGAATACCCAGGGCGGTTACCACTACTTCCCTGAGTTCATTCACATCGGTTTCTAAGCTTACATCAATGACGCTTCGTGTACCTACGGTTACTTGTTGTGTTTTATAACCAATGAATGAAACGACAAGTACATCCTTGGCACCAACGGAAAGTGTATATTTTCCATCAGCATCGGCGCTTGTTCCGGTGGTGGTTCCTTTTTTAAGGATGCTGGCACCAGGAATGGCCGCATTGTTGGCATCGGTTATTTTTCCTGATACGATTCGTTCCTGCGCTTGCGCGTTCACGGACAACGTCAGGAAAAGAATAACCAAAACCGACTTCATCATGTTTTGACAGAATTGTTTCATAATAAAAATGTATAGGGTTGGGGTTATTCTTTTACAGCTTCAAAAGAAAGAATCAGTGCATGCGTATTTACACCCACGGCTTTGTCGCTTGCAGCCATGAACATAATGAGTTGCATACGTGTGTTGGAAATAGACCTCATTACCACTTTACGTTGAAAATCGCGGAAGCCGATAAACTCTGTTCCTGAAAAATCAAGAGTTTTCGTACCTTTAAATGTAAGACCAGCGCTGGTATAAGCCGAAGAAACTTTGAAATCTTCGCTTTCCACAAAAGTGAATTTGGCATTGGCCTGGGGCGTGTACTTAGCAATGCAAAGGCCATAGGTTGCGTTACCAACTAAAACATTGGCAGGATAGCCTCCTGTGGCAATTTGATAAACAAGGCCACCAAATGCGGCACCATCGGCTTTCACATCATGCACATATTTACCGTCATAGAAAAAGGTATAGGTGTCATCATAAATAGCTCCCATATTAAATGTGCTCGTGGCAAAAATCCCGTCAGGAATAGGATTGTAGGGAGTAGCACTTGTGAAAGTGGCATCCGCGTTAGCGAGGTAGTCGCCTGCGGCAGTATGGGCTTTTGTCAATTTCCATTTTTTACCTGCATAACCAGCTGTGGTGTGGTCTCCGACAAGGTAATCGTAAGGTCTTAAATCCACAGCAAGGTTGACACTTTTGGTAATGGTTTCTCCTTTACTGTCCTTAGCAGTGAGCTTGGCCACATAGTAACCTCCTGCTGTATATACGTGAACAGGGTTTTGTTCGGTGCTGGTTTTACCATCGCCAAAATCCCACGACCAACTTACGGCACTGTGGGTAAGCCCCTGAAAAGCCACCTGCTTTCCCTGAAGCGTGTTGTAAATCTCCGCATGAAACGGAAACACCGGGCTATCATTATCATCATCGCACGATGACACCAAGGTGAACATCACTGCCATGAGAATGACCGACATTAATTTGGGCACAAGTTTTTGCATAGTATAGATAGATTGACTGGGTTTAAATTTATTTTGATGATGGTTTGGTTAAGGTCGATACATTTTCGGACACTACATTTTTTATCATATTCATGTTGTTTTTTAACAATTAAAAAATGCTCAATAGGAATCATTGTTATGCTAGCAGACTACTTAAAGTTTAATTACAAAAGGATCAAAATACCCGGAATTTGCTGGTTACATTTTGTAAAATCTAATCTCATAAATTTGAATATGTTAGGTAGATGACATGAACCATAAATGATAAAAAGAAGGTGGAAGATTGGTTTAATAAGGCGCAATGTTAATGCATTGGCAGAGATGTTTTTATGTGGTGTATATTATGATTATATTATGTATGCATACTATTTTTGATCAAAAAAATAATATATCCTGACTACCCGGAAGCCAACACTTTCATTTCCTAACAATACTTTACAATCAACAAATAGTACTATCGACTCACAACTTTTTGCAAAAAAAAGAGTACCGCCAATTAAATGACAGTACTCCTTTGCATTTAAAAGTTATGACCTATTAATTCAGAATCCACATTTTAGCCGATGGCAGGTCTTTCCCTCCCAAGCCACTGACTGCGGCGTCGTAATTTGCTTTATTATTGCTTGCTTCATCCAATGGGTACATATAACGCTGAGGATAGGTGTAAGCTCCAAAGGATTGGGCTATCTTACCAACAAAAGCAGGTTTTCCGGTTCTTTTGTAATCGGTATAGGCCTCTGTCTGATTGGTAATCAGCATAGACAGCCATTTCTGCAAAGCAATTTTGTCAAGATCAGCAGCTGTGCCGTCCAGCGCAACGCCTGCTTTCGCAGTATAAGCAGCAAAGTTGTCAACTATTTTGTCAGAGCCTATATGCGTTGCTGGCTTCGTACCATCTTCAATCTGCCATCTTTGAAAAGATAATTTGATACCGTTATCGTAATAACCTTTTACAGTTCCGGCTGAAATCCAACCTTTTTGACGTGCTTCTGCAAGCAGGAACGCCATCTCATCGGCTTCCATTAATACTGCCTTAAGTCTTGGATCACTTGCTTTTGCAAGCAGGTTTGAGAACCCTGTAATGCGGCGATTGTCATAAAAACCGTTACTTCCGGCCAAACCGGTACCGCCATACAGCGACTGAACGTTAGTCGGGTTTGGAGTTCCGAACCATTTGGCGTCCAAAACATAAGGAACAGATGTTACATTGCCATTTAAGTCTCTTCCGGCTGCTGTTAATGCCGCAGCGTCAGCCGCAGTTGCCGGGTAATGATTGATGACGTATGAAAAACCGTTTATTTTTATCGTTTCATCAACTTTTGTTGGCTTACTTGACAAAGGAGAAAGAACAGGCGCAAAAATAACGTACATACGCGGATCATCCAGAGCGACTAACTGGTCAATCAGATATTTTGTTGGTTTTTGCTCAGTGAATGTATTTCCGCTTCCCCATGTTCTTTGCATGTACCAAGAGTCTGCTTCTGCGATACCAGGAAATGTAAGGCCAGCATTATCAGCCACGGTCGACATATAATTGGTACCTCCGGCAATCGCCTGCATATCGGCTCCCAGATCCTTACCTGCTTTCTTAAATGCATCATAAGAATGCACCATCAGACGAAATTTCAGGGAGTTTGCAAACTTGATCCATTTTGTTTTGTCTCCTTTAAAAAGTACGTCGTGATCGGCCGGTAAACCTTTGCTATTTGGATCTGCCAAAATAGCGACCGCTTTGTCCAGCATCGCAAACATGGTTTCATAAACAACTTTCTGCGAATCAAATTTTGGAAATAGCTCACCCGCTCTGCCCTGAACCGCCTCAGTAAATGGAATGTCGCCGTATTTCTCAGTAAGGTAAGCGCCTACTACACATTTCATGATATCAGCAGCAGCCACATTCGCCATGTTGCCCTCAGTTGTTGCCAGCTTCGTTACAGCTTCGAGCGTTCTAAGCTGACCTGCTCCGTCCGCACCCGTACCAGCGTAAGCATTCACGTCCTGATACGACCAGTTTGCATCCGTTTTGTTGTAAAATCCGGCAATCTGGTCCGCGCTGTAAGTATCCATAAAATAAAGCGCAGCTTGTCCTTTTGGCGCGTCTATCGCGGACTTACCGTAACTTTTGGCCACGTTTAAAATTGAAGTTGTCAACTGATAACGGGAATAGGTAAAGTAATCTTTATTAAAGGACGTTTCCCTTTCATCCAGTCGCAGCTGGTCGGTACAGGATATACCGAGTACCAGTGTCGAACATAAGGCAACATATTTTATTAACTTGATCATAATAGTATCTGTTTTATAGTTCATCAAAAGCTAACTCCAAGCTTTACTCCCATTGAGCGCATCGGAGGCAAACCAAATTGCGCCACACCCATTCCTGAAACTCCATCATTGAAAGCCGTTTCAGGATCTTCATTCATCCTGTTTTTAGCCCAGAACATTACGTTTTTGGCAAAAACAGTAATAAATACATCCTGTAATTTCAGTTTCTGGGTAAGAGATTTGTTGAACTGATACGTTAAATTAATTTCTTTAATTTTAAAGGAAGTAGCATCATGCGTTCTGAACTGTGCACCCGACCATAATTCATTCCCTTCCATAGCATATGGATTCAAGTAAATCGTTTTGGTAGGATCGTCACCGTTTTTGATATACGCCTCATCCGGAAGACTTAGTTTTTGTTCCGCAGTCATCGAGGACAAGTCAATCTTTGGATCGATATACACTGCATTCCAGTATCCAAAGTACCTTGGGTCACCGTTGTAGAGTGTCATTGTACTTTGCATTTTCTCTTTGTAATCTTCAAAACCATCGCCTGTGAACATTTGATTCACGTTTGGCATACTTGGCAAACCACCTGCGAAACGACCGCCAGTGAACATTTTGTCATAGTCGTCGCCATAGATTTTCTTGATGTCTGCCATACCATCATCAATCATAATTTTCTGTGTTTCAGATATAAATACGCCACCGACTCTTAAGCTGGAAACCACATTAATCTTGAAATTTTTAAACTTAGCATCCACATTAAAACCCATAATTGCCTTCGGGTTCATGTTACCCAGGTAGCCATTTTTTCTGATATGGTCGGTCGTTGTAACCGATTCTTCTATGATTCCACTCAGACCAGTCAGCATCATCCCCTTGTATTTTCCGGTTTGGATATATGGAATCGGGTTTTGTGCATACAAGTCGCCCACTTTAGATCCTTTGAAAAGAGACAGGTTTGCAGTACCGGCATAGCCGTAAAACTTTTCTGCAAACCGGGAATCCAACTCGTCGATTTTAGCATTAAAAGTTGACAGATTTCCAGCAATACCTACTTCCCAATCTTTGGTGCGCAGAGGTACAACCCTTAAAGAAAGCTCAATACCCTTTGATATTACAGATCCCATATTAGTCAGCACAGAACTAAAACCGGATGAACCCACCACTGGAAGGTTTTGTATCTGATTGATGTGATTTTTAGAATAAGCAGTAAATTCACCTGTTACTCTGCTGTTCAGTGCTCTGAAATCAAGACCAATTTCCTTGGTTACGTTTAGCTCTGGATCGATATTGGCATCCACAAGATTACCACCAATGGTTCCGGTTGTAACACCACCCCACGTGGTGCTTCCGATTCCATAAGTGTCCAGATTAGGCGAGTTTCCGATACCATAGCCCGTTTGAGAATAACTTCCTCTCAGTTTTAAAAGGTTAATGGCCGGTCCCATTTTGAATGTCTCAGAAGCTAACCAGCTTAAAGACGCACCTGGATAAAAATGGCTTGCCTTTTCACTGTCTAATATACCAACCCAGTCATTCCGTCCGGTTAGTTCCAGATAAACTGTACTCCTCCAGCCCAGTGTAGCAGTGGCGTAAGCGCCATAACTTCTGGTAGAATAACCTCTGTTAAATTCAGCAGCCTGTCTCACGGTAGCAGGAAGCGAAGCGAAGTTGAATGAATTTGGAGTAGTCAACTCATTTCCACCAAATTTAGTCTTATTCGCCTCTCCAAATTTGTATGAAAAACCTGCTAAAGCATCAACTGACAGCTGTTCATTCAGGAAGTTTTTGTTAAAAGCAAGTAATGCATCCGTATTAACAGATACATTATTGGTATTCTCTTGTTCATATCCCCCTTTTAACGCTCTTTCAGAACCCCATGGCGTTTTTCTTTCAAAAGCGAAACTTTCATGGCTCACCCCTGAGCGTAATATAAAATTAAGGGGATCAATAAGTTTCCAATCCAGTTGAAGCTTTCCGAAAACGATATCTTTGGCAAATGTTCTGATCACATTCTCAGCAGCAAAATAAGGACCGTTTTTACCAACAGCGTTATCAAATCCGGTGGCGTTTACTCTGCTTAGACGAGCCTCTCCCGGGTTTGTCAGATAAGGCGTATTCTGATAAGTACCGGTCCAGTCGGTTAACCATGTGTTGGCATCTTTCCATACCGACATCTTTGGCATGTTAATCGGCATAGACATCGCGTGAGCAAGCGGATTATCTTCCCTTTTACCCTGGATGTGCGATGCGTTAGGAACAAACATCCGTGAATAAGAAGCCTGAGAAGTTATAGAGACTTTTTTGTTGACTTTGTATTGTGCATCAAAAGAAACATTGGTACGAGTCGTTTTATTGCCCGGAATTACACCTGAATAGGTCATGTTACCTACATTGACTCTGTAATTTCCTTTATCGTAGTTTCCCGTTACAGCCACATTGTTATCCAGCATCATACCCGTTTTAAGAAAAGCAAGCAAAGGATTTTGATCACCGCGCGCTTCCAGAATTGACTTTTCCCATTTCTGGTTAACAATATCCCATCTCCATTCGGGTGTAACGTTATTCACTTTATCGTCCACTGCCCAGCCTAAACCCTTTTTATCGCTGGTTAGTGCTTCTCCTTCTTCTCCACCCTGAAAAAATTGTCTTTGAACCGGTGGTGCGCTATACGCGCGATCAAAAGAGACAGCACTGTTTATCGAAACACCGAGGCCTCTTTTACTTTGTGCTCCTGATTTTGTTGTAATCAAAATTACGCCATTACCTGCCGTTGAACCGTAAAGTGCAGAAGCACTGGCACCCTTTAAAATAGAAATACTCTCGATATCATTAGAATTAATGGAGTTCATGTAGTTACCGACATCGATACCTGCGGTGGTTCCAACGCTGTTTGACATCAAAGGCACACCATTCAGTACGATCAATGGCTGGGTTGCATTGTTGATATTACTGGTAGCATCATTTCCTTTCATAATCCCGGCCAGCGAGGTAGCTCCGCGGATATTGAACATCACCGAGGAAGTTGGAGAAGAGTTAAGGCTGTTTATCTGAACGCCGGTAGTTTTTCCATCTAATGATTTTAAAGGGTTGGAGGTTCCGCCCGCTTCGACATCCTTTGCATTAAAAGAATTGGTTGCATAACCAAGTTCTCTCGCATTTTTCGAGATACCCAAAGCGGTAACAACAACTTCATTCAGGGTTTCGGTACTTTCTACCAGACTTACATTAATTACGGAATTATTGCCGATAGACAGATCCTGTGAAACATACCCAATGTAAGAAACGGTTAAAATTTGATTTACTCCTTCGCCCACAACGATGGAGTAATCGCCGTTTGCATCAGTTGAGCTACCGGTAGTGGTTCCTTTTAAAAGGATATTTACACCCGGAAGTCCTGAGCCGTCTTTTTCAGCAGAGACTCTTCCTTTAATGGTGCGATCTGCTTTGCGTTTGCTGCCATTCGGCTCCGTTCCTTTTCCAAATGCTAATGGGGTGACGGCACCTGCGCAAAGGAGCCACGCGCCAATGAGGAAGCATATCCTCTTTCTATTGGTTGACATAGAAGTTTTCATTTAGATTAGTAAAATTTGTCATAATTGTCTGAGGTTATAAATACGTGTGAATTCCGCGGGTACCAGGTAAGCTAATATGGTGACTGACTGTTTGTGTAATTTCTTACCTGTCGCATGGCTCTTGAACATTTCTTATTATTTTCTATTCATAGTAAACATGTTTGTTTAAAAGTTACTTTTCGCTGTCGCTACTGCTTACTGTCGGATCCTGCATCATTCTCACTCTCCTGCACAAGCCGATAGAAATAATTTTCCAGAACATCCGAATAACTATGCTGCTGTTCTTCGTTCCCCACTGCTTCCAGCAGCTCGGAAAGTTCCTCACCGGAGAGGTTGTTGCTGATCAGCCTGTTGATCAAGTATTCTGCCCGGGAAAGTGACATAGAATTAGCTGGTTAGTTGTGTATGATACTGTCTGCCATTTATAAAAGACTATCTGCACCTGCTGTTTTTTTGAAACTTAACAATCACTTAACACTGTCAAATTCAACAGCAGCATCCGGTAATTTTCTGTCATTTATAATAACCGACCCGATTTAGCCGTATTTTTGATAAACATGCCCGCTTTGCGCAAAAGCATGAAACCAAATAAATGCCGACAAAGAATGCGTAAACCCTTACGGTCCATACATTATCTTCTCGTTTTATTAATCCTTTCACTTGCAGGAAAAGCTGCCGGACAGGTCATTCCTATCAGGCCAGACAGCAGTCTGATAATCGGTGATATCAGTATTGAGGGAAACAATAAAACCCGTGCAGGCATTATTTACCGGGAAATGGCAGTTAAATCGGGCGATACACTTACCGGGGCAACGATTCACAATGTCCTGGAAATTGACCGCCGCAAGATAATAAATACAAATTTATTTGTAACCGCAGAACTGCTCACAAAGACAAACCCGGATTCTGTGCGTACCGACATTCGCGTGATTGTGAAAGAACGATGGTATTTTATCATACTCCCCGTTTTTCAGCTGGCAGACAGAAATTTCAACGAATGGTGGTACGACCGGAACCGCGATCTTAAGCGGACCATTTATGGCGTTTATCTCAGTTATGGAAATGTAACAGGCAGGGCCGACAAACTGCGTTTTATCGCAGAGTTTGGTTTTATACCAAAATTTGAAGTTGCTTACTCGCTGCCTTACATCGACAAGGCACAAAAAACCGGTATCACAATCGGGAGTTCTTACTCTACCAATAAAACCATGGCCTTTCGCACCTGGAACGATAAACTGGACTATCTCAGCAGCGAGGTCATTAATAAGGAACGCTTTTACTCCTACGTAACACTAACCCGCAGAAACAAATATTATACCTTTCACAGCGTCGATCTGCGGTACAGTTACGGAAAAATAGCGGACACAATTGCTGTTATGAATCCTAATTATTTACTGAATGGAAGGACGGTTCAAAAATATTTTCAGCTGACTTACTCATTTAGCTATGACAAAAGGGATAACACCCAATATCCATTGCTGGGACAAAGCGGAGCTGTTCAGTTTTCCAAAATCGGCCTTTTGCCTTCTGACAATATCGATCAGGCTTATTTTTATGGTTCTTTCAGAAAATATCTTCCGATCAGCAAAAGGTGGTATGCTAACACAGGTATTCGCACCAGATTGTCTATCCCAAAACGCCAGCCTTACTTGCAGACAATCGGATTGGGATACCGCAACGATCTCGTAAGGGGATACGAGCTTTATGTTGTCGACGGACAGGATTATGCACTTTTTAAAAATGAAATAAAATACAGACTGTTTTCAATCCAAAAACATTTTTCCTGGATTCCAGTAAAACAATTTAATACGATACCGCTTGCTGCATACATCAACACCTTTGCTGATGCCGGTTACGTCTGGAATAATTATCCGGAATTCAGTAATACCAAACTTGGAAACTCGCTGTTATACGGCGCAGGAACCGGAGTCGACTTCGTGAGTTTCTACAATATCGTTGCCAGATTTAACTTCAACATCAACGCACAGGGCGACCGGAGATTCTTTTTTAACATCGCCAGAGAATTTTAAAAATGTTGATTTATGTTTGATCGTTCTGGTTATCAAACATTCTTTTCCCACCTTAGGAGAAACTCAGCCAATATTTTAAATTTGCACGAATAATTGTTTTGGCAACCAGGCATACATTTTTAACCAAACACTTCACATCACTACAATGAATACAATTTTTACAACAATGAGCTATTTAAGATTGTTAAAAAAACCTCTGGCTGTTGCACTGATCCTGCTCACATTTCAAGCCTGTAGTACCAAAACGGAGGAAGAAAAAGACGAAACAGTTACTGATTCGGTGGCACTGGCAAACCCTGCACAATCCGAGTTAAATAGTGACCAGTCTTCATTGCTACAGGCCATTCTGGGCACGACTGCGCAAAATCCCGGCGTAATTATCAGAGGCGTATCTTTCGGAGATCCGGTAAGTAAGGTAAAAGCAACTGAAACCTTTGAAATGTTTGAAGAAACAGCTGATCATTTGGGTTATACCCAGGAGACGCCGCAGCTTGAAACGATTGATGTGCAGTATTTTTTAACTGCTGATAAAGATAAAAAGGTAAATAAAATTTCAGTAGATGTGTATCTTAACAGCGCCGAAGCCACGAAACAGCTTTGGAATGCAGGAAAAGCACATTTCACCAAAAGCTATGATGCACCAAAAGAAGAAAGTAAGATACTGACATTCAGCAAAAACGCCGTTCGTGTGAATATGGAAGACGTATCAAAAGGAAAAGATTTCGGATTAAAATTCGAATTTTTCCCGGCTGGCAAACCGGTGCTTGCGGCCAAATAATAATTAAGTAAACGACAATTTATTACATGAAAACCATTAAATCCGTAGTACTGGCATCTTTATGCCTTTTGTCTATTCATACATTTGCTCAAAAAAGCTCAAAAAAGGATGATCTGGTAACGATCAAAACGGAACAGGGAACCATGCAGGTGATCCTGTTTGATGAAACGCCGAAACATAAAGCCAATTTTATAAAACTTGCAAAAGACAAGTTCTATGACGGATTGCTTTTTCACCGTGTTATTGAAGGTTTCATGATCCAGGGCGGCGACCCGGAATCTAAAAATGCCAAACCCGGCGACATGGTTGGAAAAGGTGATAACGGGTATAAAATTCCTGCCGAATTCAGCCCGAAGCTTTTTCACCAAAAAGGCGCACTTGCCGCCGCTCGTGACAACAATCCAACGAAGGAATCGAGCGGATGCCAGTTTTATATCGTACAGGGTAAAAAGTGGAACAAGGCAGATCTTGCTAAACAAACCGCCAGGGCAGCCCGTAAAATTACAGATGAACAAAAAGCTGTATACGAAACCGTTGGAGGAACACCTCATCTCGACGGCTCTTACTCTGTTTTTGGTCAGGTGATCGATGGTATTGATGTCATCGATAAAATCACTTCTTACCCGCGTGATGATCGTGACCGTCCGGAGAAAAATATTGTAATGAAGGTTTCTGTTAAAAAAGTAAAAAAGAAAAAGATCATGAAGAAGTACGGATGGAACTATGAAACTGGAATTTCTGCCCGTAAATAACAACTGCATTGACTAAAAAACGAATTCTCATCACTGGTTCTAACGGACTTTTAGGCCAAAAACTGGTTGAATTACTGACAGGCCAACCGGATATCGATACCATAGCCACTGCGTCCGGGAAAAACCGGCTGCCTTTTACCAATGGTTATCAATATCATGAAATGGATATTACAGATCCGCTTCAGATTGATGATGTTATTGGCAAGACTAAACCGGATGTGATTATCCACACTGCCGCCATGACAAATGTGGATCAGTGTGAAATGGAAAAAGAAAATTGCTGGAAGTTAAATGTTACGGCAGTGGAACATCTTATTGCTTCATGCAAAAAATACAATGTTTTCCTGGAGCATCTTTCTACCGACTTCATATTTGACGGAACAGCCGGACCTTATCAGGAAGAGGATGCGCCCAATCCGGTTAGCTTTTACGGATGGAGCAAATACGCGGCGGAAAAACTTGTCACAAGCTCCGACATTCGCTGGGCTATTGCAAGGACTGTTTTGGTATACGGTATTGCCCATGATATGAGTCGCAGTAATATTATTTTGTGGGTTAAAAAATCATTGGAAGAAGGAAAAGCAATTAAGGTTGTAACGGATCAGTTTCGTACACCAACATTGGCGGAAGATCTTGCAGAGGGATGTTTTTTAATTGCAAAACAGGAAGCTGAGGGTATTTTTAATATCTCCGGAAAGGATTTTCTTACACCTTATGAAATGGCAGTGATGACTGCCGATTATTTTGGTCTGGAAAAATCACTGATAACGCCAACGGATGCTTCTGCTTTTACACAACCTGCAAAACGTCCACCCCGAACCGGTTTTGATTTAAAAAAATCCCGAAACGTACTGGGTTATGAACCGCATACATTCCGGGAAGGAATTGCCTTATTGGCTGAGCAAGCGATTACTAAAACAGATTGATCATTATTTTTCAATTGCAGAAAGATCCAGTAAAAATCCCGGAAATAATGGTTCTCCCGAAAGCTGCATATCTAAGCCAGCATATTCAGAAATTTCATTACCTTCAGAATAAACATACACTTTTTCTTCAAACCTGTCGATTAACCAGCCAAGCTGACACCCGTTATCCATATACTCGTCCATCTTCTTTTTCAGATATTTCAGGTCATCGGACTTGGAACGAATTTTAACGATAAAATCAGGACAAACCGGAGCAAATCTTTCCTTGTCTTCGGCCGATAGCACATCCCACTTCTCCCGGGCAATCCAGAATATATCCGGAGATCTTACAGCACCGTTAGGAAGTGTAAAACCGGCTGAGGAGTCAAACAGTTTTCCTGGAATCTTTTGGCTGTGAAGCCACATACCCAGTTCAATTAAAATATCTGAATTAAAGCTGCCAGTAAAACTTCCTGTTGGAGACATAAATATTATATTTCCATTACTATCCCGTTCAAAGTCAAGCATATCATTCATCAGGCAAAACCGGAAAAACTCATCCTCACTCATGATATCCCCAACTTTCAGGGTAACGGGCGTATTCATAATCCTTCTTATTGTTTTAATGGCAATTTAGTAATTATCAAGCACTTTAAAAATGCCTGATAATATCATGATTTTTATCAATACAATTTCTCATAATACTCCCTGGCCATACGATCAGAATTAAATTCTTCACTGACGTCGTTCATACTATTCAGTACCATTTCCTGCCACTTTTTATGATTCTCATAATACGTTGGAATCACTTCATTTTCGAGTTTATCCAGCAAATTGTCGCAATCTGTTTTGTTGATGTCGTTTCCTTCCGCAACAGGTAGTATAAATGAATTTTCACCGTCTTTTGCAAATTCGCAGATCCAGCCATCATAGGTTGATAGGTTTAGCGAAGCGTTCATAGCGGCTGTCATACCACTCGTCCCGGATGCTTCACGCGTGACAACAGGCGTGTTCAGCCATACGTCCGAGCCGTCTTTCAATAGTTTCGAAAGTGCAAGTTCATAACCTGTCAGCACCGCCATATTATTGTAATGATGACTCAGGTAAAAGAGATGATTAAAGGTATTAATGGCACCGTCATCTTTTGGATATGGTTTCCCTGCCCAGATAATCTGCACCGGCTGATCGGTATTGCTTAGTATCTTTTTCAAACGCTCTATGTCCCACACAAGCATGTCAGGCCGTTTGTACGCAGCAAACCTGCGTGCCCAAACGATCGTCAGCACGTCAGGATCAAATAATTTCCCGCACTGGTCAGCAACCGTTTTGAACAAAACTGTCTTCAGTTCTTTTTTCCGGGAAGAGATCGTTTCAACGTCTTTTGTCAGACGGGCCTTTTCAAGCGTTTTATCTACCCAGTAAGTGTTGTTCTGAGCATTGGTAATATGATCGATCGGAGCAATTTTCGGATATGCCTTCCACATGCTCCGGGAAACTTCACCGTGCAGTTTTGAAACTCCGTTTGCTTTTCTGCTCAATGTCAGTGCAGCAAGTGAATGGTTGAAAACATCACCTGTATTCCCGCTTATTTTCCTGACAACATCCAGTGATAATCCCGAGAAAAAACCAAGTCCTTCCAGAAATTGCATGTTATGTTTTTCGTTTCCTGCCTCTTCCGGCGTATGAGTAGTAAACACGACCTTTTTCTTCACATCCGCCACCTTGCCTAGTTTTTTATACAAATAAAAAACAGCAGAAACAGCATGCGCTTCATTGAAGTGATAAACCTGTGGCTCATATTTTAATTCTTCCAAAAGACGGGCACCGCCAATTCCCAGCACCATACATTGGGCCACTTTCATGGTTACATCAGCATCGTAAAGTGAATAGCTGATTGCCCGTGTGCTGGTATCATTACCATCGGTATCTGTCGTGAGCAGGAACAACGGCGCCGATTGAAAAGTATCCGGCGGAAGATAATATGCAGCTACCCAAACCTGTTTTCCAAGAATCGGGATTTGATATCGGATGCCTGTATCCTGCAGATAATGGTAAATTTTTTCGTGAAATTCAGGTTGCATACTTCCGTCGGCTTTGCGGCCCTGGTCGTAATAGCCGTTTTTCCAAAGCATTCCTATGCCAATCAGGTTTTGCTTGAGTGCATACACGCTGCGCATGTGTGAACCAGCCAGGAATCCCAGACCGCCTGAATAGATTTTCAGTGCCTGGTCAACGGCAAACTCCATGGAAAAATACGCGACTGACTTTTTGTAGTTTTTATCCGGGATGAAGGGATGTTTATATGGGAGTGAAAATGGTGCTTGTGGCATCTATCAGTGGATTAGCGTTAGCAAAGTTTGAAAAATCAAAACAACTAATCTAATAAAATTATGCCATTGCGCTGAAATTTAATAATATACGTATCTTCACTTCACATAATAATCACACTAAACATTCATGATACTACTACGGGAAATAGACTGGCAGGACTTTATCGAAGAATTAGTGACAACCCTTTTGATTGGCTTACCGTTACTCGCCGGAATTTGGTTTTGGAATAAAAAGAAAAAATAAACTCTAATTTACCACTGACTACACAGAGTTTAACGCGGAGTTTCTCTGATTTTCAATTAAATAGAACAGCGAAACTCTGCGTTAAACTTATATAATTCAGCGTTCACTAATCCACCATTCTACCGCTTACCTGAAATAATCCCTTGCACTTCCTTCCTCTTCAACAAATCTATACAACCATCAGTATTATTATTCTTATCTTGCTTTTTTATTAAACAATTAGAAGCTTTGCAAATGTCTCAGGAGCATTCCACATTTTGCCTTAGTATATTTTCTGCCGACAAGGTTAGCTGATGTGGGTTTAGAATATAACAAAAAAAACAGAGCATCCAAATATCAAAGATGCCAGCAGTTTTAATCTGTACTTGACTGTAAATTTATTATTTGCTGGTTTAGAATGACACAGTTCTTAACAGCAACCTTTTTTGAGTATTTAGTTAGCTAGTGATTTGGATGAGTATAAATTTCAAAAAAGGACACATTAATTCATTGGATGGCATTAGAGGAATCGGGATATTGTTAGTGCTTTCTTTTCATTGCTGCGGAAATATTAATGTCTATCCATTAAATTTTATTTCTGAAATAGGATGGGTTGGAGTAGATTTATTTTTTGTTCTCTCCGGATTTTTAATTACCGGAATACTTATTGACGCAAAAGGAAAAGAAAACTATTTCAAATTTTTTTTTATTAAAAGAGCTTTAAGAATATTTCCACTTTATTACTTAACTCTCTTTGTAGTGTTTATGGCCCTAACAATCCCGGGAATAAACAATATCAACCCCGTATTTGACAAACGATTAATTCAAGATAGTGTTTATTACCTGACATTCACTCCAAATTTACTATTTTCATTTAAGGGTTGGGGAGTAACGGATCTTCTTAATCATTTCTGGTCTCTGGCAATTGAGGAGCAGTTTTATCTAGTCTGTCCATTTATAATTTTTTATCTGGATACTCCAAAAGCACTTGGCATCTTTATAGCACTAATCGTAACAGCCTTATCGATAAGAAATTACAATGTGAATAGTGACTTTAGTTATGTATTTACATTTTCCAGATTGGATGCTTTAAGTACTGGATCTATACTTGCAATTTTAATACGCAAACATAATAATTTGGTGAATAAAATTGCATTACCTATCTTTTTAACCACAATAATATCATTGTCAATAATTTGTTACATCTCTCCCAACCTTTATTTTAGAAATCCATACTTTGTAAGAGGTGGGTATACTTTATTTGCTTTATTATTTGCGAGTATTATCGCATTTATCTATGACACAAAGCAAGTTGGAATTTTCATAAACCGAATTTTAAGTTTTAAATTTCTCACATTTTTTGGCACATACTCCTATGGCATTTACATTTATCATTGGCTTTTGTACAGAGGGGTTTATGTTTACTTAGAAAATAAATATGTATTTTCTAAGGCCTATATCATATTATTTTTATTTGCTGTTGTGCTTGTCAGTGTAATAAGCTATCATACTTTCGAAATTTATTTTTTACGTTTTAAATACCGGCTCACTAATAGACCTGAATACGACAAATTAGTCTAAAAATCCTGGAACAATATTACATTAATGGTGTACTTACTGTCTGATCATATTTAAGGTGCTTTGGAAAAAGCTCAGTATACCGCAAATCCCAATTAAGCGAAACTCTGCTTTGAACTTCCGAAACTCCGCGTTTAAACAATCAGCTTAAACAAAGAAAACTCCCATTCAAAAGCGACTCTTTGTTATACAAAAACGGTTCACCATTTGGCTTGGTTACTGTACCTCCACTATGCGTTAGAACGGCCTGCCCGGCGGCGGTATCCCATTCCATTGTTGGTCCCTGGCGGAAATAAATATGAGCCAAACCTTCTGCCAGCAGGCAAAACTTCAGAGAACTTCCAACCGATACACTTTTCACAACCGGAAATTTTGCAAGCATTTCTGCCTCCTCGGGAGAACTGTGCGTACGGCTTCCAACAGCTGTCCAATCACTTGATTTCGTATCTGTTTTTAGCGGTGTTTTGATTCCTTCTGCATCGATTTTCCAGGCGCCGTCAGAGTCGCTTCCGTAATACATAATGTTTGTAACGGGCACATAAATCACACCCAGAACAGGTTCGTTGTTATAAATCAAAGCGATGTTTACGGTAAACTCGCCATTTCTTTTTACGAATTCCTTGGTCCCGTCCAGCGGATCCACACACCAGAAATAATCCCAGTTTTTACGTTCGTTGTAAGGAATGTGACGTCCTTCTTCCGACAGAATTGGTATTTCAGGAAAGTAAGCCTTTAACCTTTTTGTGATCACTTCATTGGAAGCTTCATCGGCAAGTGTCAGCGGCGAATCGTCCGATTTGTAAGTAACGGTATCCGATTTTTCAGGATCGTTATAAATTTTCAGAATCGCTTCTCCGGCTTCCCTCGCGATAGACAAGAGCTCATTTATATCTATTTGTATCATTGTTTTAGCTTGATTACAGAGCCGACATCCTGCTGGTTACCGAACGCAACAACTCTTCCTGCGCTTTTCTCTTTAACAGATCTTCAGGTTTCAGCTGCTGCCTTACTTCCTGTTTCATTTTATGGTTAATTTCAGAAAAAGTATCTATTTCTTCGGGGGTAAAGTTGCGTTCGTTTTCATTCCGGAAATATTTTTTATATCCCAGTTTTTCAAGCGTGTCTCCGGCAACCTGCTCAAAAATCAGAATATCTTCTTCGCTTAGTTCTTTCAGAAATTTGTTATGATTATCGGACAAAACAGGCTTCACTACATTCTGCCACATCAACCCTGAATTCGCTGTTTCTTTGGATTCACTGGATTGATGGTATTCCATGGCTTCATCGGAATATTCTGCTCCTATAAAACTGCATAATTCTTCCAGAACCGTTTGCGGCCGGCCAAGCAAATCTTCATATTTCACCTGAATGACCCGCTCAGGACCTAATAACTCCCGAAGTTTGATTGATGCTTCCTGCTCTGTTTTCCACTGTTTGGCAATGTGATAAATGTGTTTTTCACCTACAATCGCCTTCTTAAATGATAAAGCAACGTCTCTTCCATCTCTGAATAAGTGTAAATACAAAGGTTTTTCTGCATATTTTTCCAGCTCTTCGGCGTAACGAATATTGGCCATGCTTTTACACATCCAAATGCAGGCACCTTCACTTTCTGCCTTTATTTCGTAAATGACACGTGTTATTTCAATAAGGGTCGGACTTGTAACTCTATCAATAATTACCTTCCGATCCAAAAGAACTCCCGCCCAGGGAACAGGATTATACTCCACTAAAAGACACACATCCTCAACCAGTTGCGCCAAATTACCGGGGACGTTTAAATCTCCATAAGCCGGAAGCAGCGGCATAAACCTTTCCAGAATGTGAGGCGGATGCGGTGCAGAAACTCCTTTAAGCTGATTTAACATCAGGCGCAGCAAGTTGGAACCCGACCGCTGGGTACCGATCATTTGAATACAAACCATTTTATAAAATCAATAATCCTGCAACTCCCGCCGCAGGTATGAGATAAACCGGATCAACTTTAAACCTCATCACCAGAAGCTGGGCAATAACAAAAATGATCACGGTAAAAATTGTAAAACCATTGTTTGCCATGATTGTATAAGCCGCCGAAACGATCATGCCGATAATGGCTGGGCGAAGCCCTTTGAAAACCGCAATCAAAGCAGTCGATTTGCTAATTTGATTGAAAAATCGGGTACAAACAATCGTCAGGATGGCCGTGGGAAGAAATATGGAAATCGTTGCATTTAAAGCTCCCCAAAATCCGGAAAGTTTGTAACCGATAAAAGTAGCGCTGACGAAAATAGGTCCGGGAGTAATTTGTCCCATAGCAATTGCATCCACGAATTCTTTGTTGGTTAACCACTTCATCCCGTTCACGATAATTTTCTGCATCGTTGGGATAATTACATATCCGCCACCGAACTGGGTTAAGCTCATCGAGGAAAAAGTCAGAAATATTTGTCTGTGCAGGTTAAGCAAAACATTTTGTCCGTTGTAAAAAAAGACAAATGCGCCAACCGCCGTAATCAGGATAATGGAATAGGTAATTCCTTTTCCAGCCTGTTCAATCACCACTACTTCCTTTTTATCTTTCTTTTTTACCTTAACGGTTTTGGCTGTTTTTTTCTGGTTGTAGTAAAAATAACCAATCAGGCCGCTGACGATTAAAACAATTAATGTTGTCAGATAAGATTTTGAAAAAGCAACGATAGCCGCGGCAGCAATGGCAATGATACCCTGTGGCCAATCTTTAATATTTTTCTCTCCCATACTCACAGCCACGCTGAGGATCACCGCCGCAACGGCCGGAAGAACACCACTGAAAAAATGGTTCATGGCAGGAATATCACCATATTTAAAATACAAATGGGAAAGTACCAGCATAAGTACAAACGACGGAAACAAAACGGCGATAATACTGACAAAGGCGCCTTTGATCCCACCAAGTTTATATCCCACAAAAGATACCACATTCACTGCCATTGGCCCCGGAAGAACTGAAGCCAGTGAAATACCTTCCATAATCGTTTCATTTTCAATCTTCCCGTCTTTCTCTGCTACCCTTTTTTGAATCATTGAAATCACGCCCATAAACCCGCCCCAGGAGGTTGCACCTATTCGCAGGAATGTAAAAAAAAGATAGGTCAGGGTTACTTTCATTCTTTAAATTTTATTGAGTATGCAGTCCGCAGGAAAGTAAAAGTAATGGACGTCGGGCGAAGCAACAGCGTTTTCTTTTTTCCGGCCAAAACAAGTACAGCAAAGTCCAATCGCTTTTTTGATGCTGTATAAATTTTAGTTTACAATGTACGGCAAAAGTTGTTCTTTTTTGATAAACTCCGCCCGGTAAGGCATAATGCTACTCTTGAGCATCCAAAGGAACCTGCCAGCCTTGTTTGTCAGTACAACGGTATTTGTTTTGGAACTGCATTGAAGAATGGCATCACGATCAACCTGATAGGCACTTCCCATGCGTGCAGTATAAATTGAAACAGGAAGATTTATATTGGTAGTCAGTTCTGATTTTTTACCGGCTTCGTCCAGCTTAAACGCCAGAGTCCTGGATAATTGTTTGCTTGTTCCGTTGTCGAACAGCATCAGTTCACCATTGACATTGCGATGCACGGCGTGTCCCTGATCAAAAATACCTTCTTTTGGAATAACAAAATCTCCGCCCCTGCCGAATTTCCAGATGACCTTCCCCGACCTTGCATCCAGTTTCCATATCTGTCCGTTGTTGTAAAATGAGATCAGGTAATTGCCATCTTTATCAAAACTGACACTGTTTGCATGCATCCAGTCTTTTTTCTCTTCCAGGATTTTTTTGTCGTCAAGCGGGTTTAGTTCATCAAACACCGACCAGCTCCATACTTTTTTGCCTTTCCGGTCCAATACCAGAATTCCGTCACTTTTAACGGTATCCTGTTTTGTCCCGCCAATTTTACTAAGATCAAATATTTTCTTTTGGACGCTTAATGTGACGATCTGGTTTTTATCGTTCAGAATAATTTCGTGGTGTATTGTTTCTTTAAAATCCTTTTCACCCTTTTTTAGATGAAGAAGGGTATCTCCGGTCATCGAAACTTCCAGTATTTCATTTCCGTAGCTGGTTGGATATTCCTCAGTTCCTAAAATGGAAAGCAATGTTTGATTTTGTGTAAAGTGCACCGTTTTAAAGCCCGTTCCGTTCACCTGGTGGTACCAGCGGATTTCACCTTTTTGATCCAGGATAAAAATAATCCCCGGCGTTTCCCGTCTTGAAATCAGGATATAACCTTCTTTAAAAACCTTGGGAATCACATTGGAATCAGGAGCGGTAACTTTGAAAAAATCCTGAATCCACATCGGATAGCCTGGTGTGGAAAAAGTATAGCTTTTACTCTTCGATTCAGAACCGTCTTTTGATGTAATGATACGGTAATTATATTCTTTTTTAGGACGAAGATTGGTCAACATCAAACGATGGTCCTTAGTTTGTTTTGAAACCAAGGAAACAAACCGCTGAAGCGAATCGCCTTTTTGCCAGTATTCTATCCTGACATCCTGTGTATTTTTTGTTTTTACATCAATCCGGACCTTTAAAGTATTATGATCCGGCGCACTCATGCTGATGGTTTCTATTTCGCCCGTTGTTGAACAGGCAGCTAAAAACCAGATAAAAAGCAGCGGTATTATTCCTTTAAAAATGTATTTCATCAGATATGTAATGACCTTTTCCGGTTTTGTAAATATAAAGGAAAGTCGCGAAGTAAAGGTTTATTAGACACAGCCTAAAAAGACAGCGGGCAACATGCAGCTTATGCACATTGCCCGCCGAAATGTATTAAAACTTATTGTCTGCCTGTATTGACAAGGTTCGGGTTGATATCAGCCTGCGCTTGTGGATACGGGAAGTATTTGTGTTTTGAAATATCAATTGCAGCCTGTTTTCCAACAGCCGTCAGATAGGTATTTACGACACTTTGATATTTGCCCATGCGGATCAGATCCTGTCTGCGTTTGCATTCAAAGAAAAATTCCCATCCGCGTTCCTGCAAAATAGCATCACGCAGACCATCTTTTGTGAAGGTCGCAGCAGCACCTAAAACCGTTGCTTTTGAACGGGCTTTTACCTGGTTGATCAGCGAAATACTTTCTGCATTTGGTCCGTTCAACTCATTCAGCGCTTCTGCGCGGCAAAGCAAAATGTCGGCATAACGAAGGATTGGAATACCGTGCCCATCATAATAAGTTTTGGAACCTGCCGGATCTGCGTACTTTTTGGTAGCCACATCCGGAAGAAAATAAACACCTGCCGGAGGATTTGTCTGACCGGCAACGGGCTGCTGATAACGCAATCCATCAGAACCAATGTAGTCATAGAAAAATGATTCACGTCGTTCGTCTGTTTTTGCATAGCTATTCCAGAAATACCACGATACGGCATAATACTGCCAGCGATCTGTTACGATCGGGTTATTCAAAGGACCGAAGTGATTCATCAACTCGGTTCCGTCATTTAATGCATCTGCCAAAGCACTGAAAATAAACTCTTTGCACCATTTGTTGCTCTCTGCAAACAAACCGCCGTAAGTCGGGAACAACTCATATTGTTTCAGGTCCATCACCTGCTTGGCCACGTCTGCTGCTTTTTGCCAGTCGTGTTCACGCATGTAAAGTTTACAGAGTAATGAAAGCGCTGCACCTTTGGTCGCACGGCCCACATCGTTGGTTGGATAAACCGCATTGCCAACATAATTCAAAGGCAGGTTTGCAGCCGCATATTCCAGTTCCGCAATGATAAACTTGTTGATATCTGCCAACGGTGTCGGTTCAGGCTTGGATTCATAAGCCGGCGCTTCCACGTCTTTTTCTGTCATAAGGATAACCGGCCCAAACGAATCCGTTAAGTCCATGTAACCCAGCGCGCGAAGAAATCTTACTTCAGATAAAAACTGCTTTTTCTCCGTTTCAGTAAGGGTAGCGATTTTTGGAACGTAGTACAAAGCATTGTTTGCATCGGCAACCAGTTTGTACTGATGCTGCCAGGCAAAGTTTACATACTTGTTACTCGTCGACCACTTGCTGTCCGAAAGCTGTGAAATATCTCCCGCCTGGAAAGAGTGACCAATATCGGTAGTAAAATCAGTGATAGCCATTTGAAAACCGGCATAATACTGATACGAATCACTGATACCGCTTGGCTGTTTTAATCTTGCATACACTGCGTTAACAGCCGCAACGGCATCCGCTTTGGAGCGGAAGGCGTTTTCATCTGTAAGGGAGCTGTATACTTTCGGTTCTGCCAGTTTTTCGCAGGATGAAAGAAATAATACAGCAAAGAAAGGAATGATATACTTTTTCATAATTTTTAAATCACCTTATTAAAAATTCAATTTCAGACCAACAGTGTAAGAACGGAAAGCAGGATATGCGTTGAAATCAAGACCAGCTCTCAGGTTTGCATCGCCGCCATTTGTATTTACTTCCGGATCGGTACCGCTGTAATTGGTAAATGTCAACAGATCCTGGCCAGTTACATAAACACGTAAACTGCGCATGCCAAGTTTTTTCAAAGGCACATTGTAGGCTAGTGTAAGTGTTTTCAGTCTCAGATAAGATGCGTTTTCAACAAACCGCGAATTAACATAACCACCGTATTTTGAAGTAAAATATCCGTTTGAAGGAATTTCCGTATCCGTGTTAGTCGGCGTCCAGCGATCCAGTGCGTCTTTACCAGAGTAGGTTTCCATTAAAAGACGGTTCATGTTGTAAAGACTGTAATCCAAAGCACCCTGGAAGAATATATTCAGCTCAAAACCTTTGTATGCCAAATCGTTATTGAAACCAAGAATATAATGCGGGTTTGCGTTTCCAAGAACCTGACGATCAGCTGTGGTAATGGCTCCGTCACCGTTTAAATCTTTGTATTTTGGTTCTCCTGCTTTCGACAGTGGCTGAGGCGTGTAGGTTTCGCCTTTTTGAATAACACCTTCATATACATAACCGAAGATTTCGCTCAGCTCGCGTCCTACAACCAGTTCGGTAAAATCTGCTGCCGGTACAGCTCCGTCTGGGTTGGCAGTCTGCGTTCTGATGTATGGCCTGCCGCCCAGATCCGTTGCTTTTTGTTTGTTGTAAGCAACATTCAGCGTTGTAGTCCATCTAAAATCGTTGGTAGAAATGTTTCTTGAAGTAACCGACAATTCAACCCCCTTATTTTCAATAGAACCAGCATTTACAGTCTGTGTACTGAATCCCCACCATTGTCCGATCGGAATATCCATAATCAGGTCATTGGTTTTTTTGTGGTAGTAATCAGCTGTTGCAGTAATTTTTCCGCCAAGGAATCCCATGTCTACACCAACGTTCGTCTGTGCCGTACTTTCCCATTTCAAATCAGGATTGGAAGCTCTTGTTGCGACCACACCACCGTACAAATCGCTGCCTGTACCTAGGGAAACACCAGTCGGCCCGAAGGTAGACATATAGATATAATCCCCGATGCGGTCATTACCCGTAACTCCATAACCTGCTCTGAATTTCAGATCAGAAAAAACCTTGTTACTTTTCATGAAATCCTCATCAATCACACGCCATGCAACCGAACCCGACGGGAAGTAACCCACCCGGTTGTTAGGCCCGAAACGGGAAGATGCATCTGAACGCAGTGTGAAAGTAGCCAGATATTTATCTTTAAAACCATAATTCAAACGACCATAAAAGGAAGCAAGTTTTGCTTCAATTCTTGAACTCGTTGCCGCAATGCGTTCCGCCCCACCACCCAGATTGTAGTATAAATAGGTATCGGTAGTAAATTTCTGAACCTGCGTGTAGTGCGCATCACGAACATCCGACTGGCGGGAAAATCCTGCAAGAGCTGTTAATGAATGTACTGTTCCGAAGTTCTTTTTATAAGTCAGGTAAGTTTCAAGCAGGTTTCGTGTAGTGCTTATATCGTTTACACTTGCTTGTCCTTTTACCTTTTCGCCCGATACCAAAGTAGTTGGCAGGTAATTTCCTTCTTTCGTGGTTGCATATTCAGTACCGCCGTTTACGCGCAGAGAAAGTCCTTCAATAAACTCATACTCAGCAAATACGTTTGCATTCAGCTTGTTAACATAACGGTCGTTAGTTGGTTCAAGTAACCATGCTAAAGGATTGTCACGTCCTTTCCGTCTTCCGTAAGTTCCATCAGCATTATAAGCCGGGATTGCAGGAGATGTTAACAGCAAACCATAAAGTACATTGGAAGGTACAATGTTACCATCGTAGGTTTTGTATTGAGAAAATGAACGTGAACCGTACATGCTCGCACCGGCCTTAAATTTGTCGCCGAATTGCTTGTCCACATTCAAACGTGCCGAATAACGATCATAATCCGTTTTTTTCAAAGCGCCGTCCTGAGCAAAATAGTTACCGGAAAGCGAGATTTTGGTATTATCATTTCCACCGCTTATGTTGATGTTGTGGTTATGTACAACGGCACTGCGTGTTGCCAGTTTAAACCAATCCGTATTCACGTTGCTTGCAAGTTCCGCTGCTGAATATTCCGCAGGATTTCCAAGTTCAGCAGCTTTCTCGTTGGTTACCCGCATTGTTTCCTGTGCATTCATCAAATCCGGTTTTTTACGGATCTTCTGAATACCATAATAACCATCGTATTCAATAACCGTTTTACCAGCTTTTCCTCTTCTTGTCGTGATCAAAACAACGCCATTTGCACCACGTGAACCATAAATGGCCGTTGCAGAAGCATCTTTCAAAACCTGAATTTCCTCAATGTCACTTGGGTTGATGTCTTTTCCTGTTTCTGAGGGAAAGCCATCGACTACATACAGAGGTTCGTTTGTTGATGAAATTGAGTTTCCGCCGCGAATACGAACAACGGTTGAACCGCCGGGAGCCGCATTCGCCTGGCTTACCTGCACACCGGAAGCGCGCCCCTGCAAAGCCTGCGCAACGTTGGAAGTCACACCTCCCAAATTCAGGTTTTCATGAGAAACCGAACTGATCGCGCCGGTAAGGTCCTTTTTCTTTTGTGTACCATAACCAATTACTACAAGCTGATCAAGGGTTTTGGCATCCTCCTCCATCGTGACGGAAAACTGGTCTTTATTACCAACGGTAACCTCTGTCGTTTTGTAACCAATAAAAGAAAAACGAAGTACGGCCTGGCTGTTTGGTACCTCCACGGAAAACATTCCCTTCGCATCGGTAAGCACTCCGGTATTTGTTCCTACAATAGAAACATTTGCACCGGGAATCTCACCTCCTTTTGCATCCGAAACAGTTCCCGACACACGGCGTGCGTCACCCGCAGCCGGCTTCGTCTGCTGGGCGTAACCCCTTCCGGACAAAAAGAGTGAAACAAAAATGAGTGTAAATAAAAGTCTGGGTGTCATTTAAACTGTGTTTGGGGTTAGAAATAAATTGTTTTGACAAAGCGCTGCCCATACGGAAGAAATTCATCTTCCGAAGTGCTTGAATACAAATATTTTAAAGGAACAAAACAAATATATAAATTTTATGTGCTCGTACACACACAAAATTAAATATTCCTGCATTATTAGGTTTTAGAAGAAAATTTTACTGTTTTGATAATCACAAAAACTATATTTTACCTTTTTCTGAAATTATAAGGAGCCAGCCCTTGTTCTTTTCCACTGGAATATCCTGCCCAACTTTGAAAACCGCCTCAGTTTGAAAGTTTTTTACTGGCGGAGCATAAATGGTTGATTTGGTGGGATCAAGCCCAAGTGCTTTCCAATCTATGTTGAGTTTAAAAGAAGTATTCTCTTTCGCCCAGCTTCCGACGGAGACAAGCACCGCTTTATCTTTGACATAACTGGTTGCCAGCACATCGGCACGGCCGGTTTTTACAGGATTGCTTTTAGTCCAGTAACCAAGCATTTTGCTTCCCTGAATTCCAAACTCATCCCAAACCTTCCAGATCGGGCGGGCATCGTCGCCGTCGCCCCAAGGCATCCGGTTGGTCATACCGTAAACCATTCCCCGCCAGAGGTTTCCGCCATCCTGTAACATTTCGCCCATTAGTCCAAACGGAATTCCGGAAACTTCGGTCATGTAAAAGTCAGGCTCGTTTTTTTCGTAGTCAAAATATTCTCCGAACCAGAGGCGGTTCAGGTACGGGAAGTGCTCCATGTAAAGGTTGGCACTGTTATTAAATCCGTCGTTTTTATTGTATTGATTCGCAGAGTGCAGATCTATAACGCCAGGGTGATTATCCTGGGTAAGCACTCTTTTTACACGTTTCATCGTCGTACGGTCAAAGGCAACATCGTCAAGATAAATTCCGTCGATGCCTACCTGTTTCGTAAGCCAGTTCATGCCTTCGACGTAGTAATTGTGCCAGCGGCTCATTCCAGAATTCACCACCGCAGCATCTTTGATTTCCGGTACATACCAGGCAGCAATATAATCTTCACCGACATGTTCCTGCAGCCATGAATAACCGCCACCTTTTCCGGGAGAAAATATTTCATGTCCCAAACTTCTTAGCGGAAACAGTTCGTAAGCGCTGTTTGAAACCTCTCTAACCGTATTGTAAATTTTCACTTTTAGCCCAACCTGATGTGCCTTATCAATGTAATTTTTCATGGCTTTATGCTCGATGAAAGGATAATTGATAAAAGGGTTTATCGCGTTGGCGTGGTGAATGTTAACAATCGTAGCACCTTTGGTTTTGATGGAATCTACGTTTTCATATTTATGATAAAACCTTGTTTTCCATTGAAAATCCGTATCCAGAGCGTGGAAAGGCGTAATTAGGAAAGTGAAATTGTAATAAAGACTTTCGCCTTTTTTCATACTTCTTTCACCGCTGTAATTTTTGACCAAAACCTGATCACCGTTTTCTGAAATACGGATTCCGCCTTTGTTTTCATTTCCCCACGAAGACGGCAGCAATAAAGGCTTTTGCAAATAAAAATTGGTGTTCAGCGGACGCACGTATTTCTCATCACGAAGAGAAAAATTTAAACCGGCATTTACATCTCCAAGCCATGCGCCATCCTGATTTTTGCTTACCACATCCCATTTCCAATCATAGGAAGCAGGCCGGTTTCCACCTTTCAGATTCAATCCCATCATGTATCTGGCTGCATCTTTGTGCATCGGCAGATCCAAACGAATATCGGTCAGGTTTACATCTTTGAGCGCAGTAACCTTTACCTGGTAAGCGACAAATCCGTCAAATTCCACATACGCCTGAACGTCAACCGACATGTTTGCAGAAGTACTGTTGGAAGTCCAGCCGATGGTACCTGCTGTTTGTGAAGTATATTTTAATCCTGATGAAACCAGTTTTTCGATTTCACCTCCTGCACCTTCAATAACAAATTGCACGGGCGCCTGAATAACCTGTTTGGGTTCTTTGGTCATACCGGTCATTTCCGGAGTGAAAAATGTCTCGATTTTTACAGGAAAACCGTTTTCGCCCAGCGTCAGTTTACGGCCAAGAAGTGAAATGCTATTATTCTCACGTTTCAAAGGTATGTATGGGCTGATTACCGTATTTTCCTGGGCCATAGTAGAATTCAGCCAGGTAAGACGCGTTTGTTTAACCGGTTCGGAAATTCCGCCGTCTTTCAGGATTTCCTTCTTAACCAGAATATTTAACTGAACGGGTGTTTCAGCAACTCCGTCGGCAGATACATACACAACGCCATTGTATTCGCCGGAAGCAGTATTTGCAGGAATATCTGCCAGGCACCATAAAGCCTGAATTTTTCCTTTGACTACATTCACCTCTATTTTAACCGGCTTTGCATCCCAGCCAGTGCCGTCGGTATTGAGACATGAAAATAATTTTGCAGGAATTATTTTGTTTTTATCCTTTAAATCTGAAAATCTGACCTTTACATTTTTTAGATCTTTTAACGGAAAGATACCAAGCTGAAAAGAATAATGCTCACCTGGCGAAACCGAATCATCAAATTTTCCTGTAACTCCTTTTTGAATCCATCTGTAAGGTAAATCGTCAGTCATTTTGATAGGATGAAGACGGTCTTCCGGAAAAATAAGAAAGCTTTTTCCGGCATTATTTTTAATCAGCGAACTTACCTCGGCCGCCTTCGCTATGACCTCCATCGGAAAAAAACTATTCATCTCGTTCAGCGACTCTATGTAAAGTATCTGAGCGGCAGGGTGCGTACCCGAAACTTTTTTAAGCCATTCGGGATTGGCGGTGTCCGTTCGTTTTAGGTAAAATGCATTGGGATAGTTAGAACGCCCCTGAACGCTGTACGGAAGAAAATAAATATAATATTCCCCGGCGCCAGAAACAGGCTGAAAGAAGATGTCACCAGATTCCCGGTTGACATTTCCAACTTTTACATTTGGGATTCTTTTGTTCGTTTTCGCATCAACTACGATTATTTCGGCATCAGTATGATGATCTCTTCTGCGCCATTCAACCTGTGCTTTTGAAACATCCTCCTTAGCTGCCACATGTACCACTACCCGGTGATTCCCTAGTGAGTCGCCGTTCCACTGGTCAGCGCCTGATTTGTAAATCACCTCCTGCGCAAGGACACTGAGAGATGTCAGCAGGAAAATTCCGAAAAGTGTAGTCCCTATTTTCATGAAGGCGAAACTAACACAATTTAATGTGTTCGTACACACATTAAGCAAAATTTAATTTTACGGCTTAAATGGATAACCATTTTATGTGGAGTAATAACTCAGAAATGCGATACTTGGTGCATGTCCCGTCGAATTATGTGATAGACCTCCACAGTTGTGAGAAAGAAAAATACAACTTAATTCCGGGCCTTAGCCCGGGGACACTGATCCAAATTCACAGTTGCGGCCTTAGCCAAGAAAAAGCGTTACGTATCAAACTAAAAAGTGCCTGCATGAAATAAATCAAACAGGCACTTTTTAGTTTGTAATCCAATTGATATCAGCCAAACAACCTGGCCCAAAAACCTTTTGCTTTTGTTTTCGTTTCTTCATATTTTTCCGAAGCTGCTTCTTTCAGTTCATCGAGTTCCACTTCGGCTTTCGCTTTTAGTTCTGCTGCCTTTACCTGCGCTTCCGCAAGTTTTTCAGATGCAATTTCTTTTGCATCTTCGTAAGCTTCGGCTGCGTCTTCCTTCAGATCTGCAAATTTCTCCGATGTCTCTGCGGTAAATTCCTGTGCTTTTACTTTCGCAGCGTCAAATTTCTCAGAAGCGGCAGCTTTCAGGTCCTCAGCTTTGTCTGAAAAGTCATCAGCAATTTCCTGCGCTTTTACTTTTCCGGCAGCAATATTCAATTCCACTTCATTTTGTAGCTGTTCTGTTTTCGCGGCAAAACCTGTTTTAACCTCTTCAACCTTGGTTTCAACCGTTTCGCTTACCTCGGCCGCTTTTGCTTCTGCTTCCTCTTTTAGTTCTGTTGCAGCCACTTCGGCTTCTTCCGCTTTCGCAGATGCTTCGGCCTTAATTTCCTGAACGAATTCCTTGGCTTCGTCTACTTTTTCGTCCGCAGCAATTTCAACTTCTTCTGCTTTTTCGGCAGCTTCTGCTTTCACTTCTGCAAAAGTTTCCTGCGCCTGATCAATTTTTTCGGTCGCGAATTCCTTAACATCTTCGGCTTTTTCTGTAACCTCAGCTTTAACATCTGCAGCACCTTCTTTCACTTCCTCGATCTTTTCGTCCGCCGCTATTTCAGCTGATGCAATTTCAGTTTCTGCAACATGGACCGCTTCCTCTTTCACCTCCGCAGTTTTATCCAACACGTCGTCTTTTGCATCGGATGTTATAACTTTCAGTTCTTCGATTTTTTTATCCAGTGATTCTTGCGCATCATTTGGTATTGGTTCGTCATTTTCTGCCATTGTGAACAATGTTTAAGGTTATGTGGATAAAACAGGATGAATGCGAAAGCTACAAAGGAGTTTGCAACGTTGCAAACAATTGACACACCTTTTACTTTATGTTAATCTTCTTATCATCAATTTTTTAACAAATTCATAAAAAGGGTCCGGCTGTAAAGTCCGCCAGTTATTGAGCTGTAATGTTCCCCCGAAATTGATGTAATAATCAAGTCGAAACTTTTTCCACTGTTCTTCGACATGTTCCCTGAAATTCACCGCAGCAATCCATCCATCTTCAACGTCGTCGAACCACTCCGCATAATAGTCGTCTTGTGCCCCATGGAAATCCAATACATTCTCTCCCATGAGGATAAACTGGTTGATTCCTTCTTCAACCAGCGGATCAACTACCTGGCGTTTAAAAAACATAATATCGTTGTGCAGGGCATCATTCCACTCGCCAAACATCTCAATGATCACGTATTTTTTATCATAATCTGCAAACAGAATCTTCACATACAGCGTTTCAGAACCGATTTCGTCCCAGAGCGGATGGATATAATAACCATAGATCGCATTTTCGTAATAGTCAAGATTGTAGGTACGGCCATAAAAAGGCGACCGTTTATCTCGGCTGGCCACATAATGTTTTTCCCAGTTGTAGTATGGCTCTATTTCCTGCATATCTCCTCTTGCTACTTTAAATACTTCTTGAAAAATAAAAAAGACTTAAATGATGTCCAGCATCATTTAAGTCTAAACAAATATTATTCCCGAATCAGCAGAAACAGATCAATTAAAAGGTGACAGAATAACTTAAATGATTCTGCAACTCTTCATTTTTAACTTCTTAATTCTTAACTCCTTTTTCTACAACTCCCTGATCCAGATATTTCTAAAACTGGTTGTATTGTTGTGATCCTGCAATTTGATCGGGCCGCGTCCGTGCGGTTCGATTGTTGGCTGACCCACATAAGGAGTTGTTCCCTGAATGGCCGTATGATTTTGAACCAAAACACCATTGTGAATAACGGTGATGTACGGAGGAATAACCATTTGCCCGTCTTTGTTAAAATGCGGTGCGGTATAAACCACATCATAAACCTGCCATTCGCCTGGCCCTACGGTTGCATTTACAAGCGGCATTGTCTGTTTGTAGATAGAACCGGCCTGTCCGTTTGAATAAGTTGGGTTATTATAACTATCCAAAACCTGCAATTCATAAATTCCCTGCATAAAAATACCGCTGTTCCCACGTCCCTGGCTGTTACCTTCTACTTTCGCAGGTGTACGCCATTCGATATGCAGCTGGTAGTCACCAAAAGACTGTTTTGTTTGTATATCACCTGATTTCGGAGCAACAGTCATGGCGCCATCGCCGACTGTCCAGGGAGCAGCCGGACTGCCCGCTTTTGCTGAAACCCAGCTGTCAAGATTTCTACCGTCAAATAAAACAATGGCGTCGGAAGGTGCTGTAAAACCGGAAACTGCCGGATTCGGCTTCCCTGGTGTTACTACACGCGGAACCGGGTTCCACAATTCGCTGGATTCGGGTGTTTGTTTAGCAGGTTGTAGTTGAGCATGTGCAGCAAAAGCGGCTGCAAAGCCAAACGCGGTTAGGATTAACTTTTTCATTTTTGGAAAATAACTGTTTAGTCTAATAACTCATTGAAATAAATCAAAACACAACATTAAGTAAAAAGCATTAACAAATGTTATTCTCGTCTAATTAAATATAAGATTCGAAATCTTATACCGTAATTTGCACCGCCATGAACGGCACCTTAATCTAAAACCTAAGCTTGCAGACAGTATGTTTAAAATTAACCATCGTTTATTATCATTTTTAATGCTGGGGCTGACTGCCCTCGCGACGCCGTCGGTGTTTGCCCAGCAAGCCATCCCTCTTAACGACCTCAGTGCATTTACAACCAAATCCGACAACTGGAAAATTGTGGGTGATGCAAAGGTGGATATTTTTAAAGAAAACGTGCTGACTACCACACCCGGCAAGGGCGTTTTGGCATGTATCCATGAAAAAGGGAAATATGGAAACCAGTTTGAATTGATTTCCAATCTTAAACATGGCGATCTGGATATCGAGCTTGACTTTATGCTGGCGAAAGGATCCAACTCAGGAATCTATTTACAGGGAAATTACGAAGTGCAGCTTTTTGATAGCTGGGGTAAAAAAACAGCGCAGTACAGTGACTGCGGCGGAATTTACGAACGCTGGAACGATTCGAAACCGGAAGGTGAAAAAGGCTATGAAGGATATGCACCTCGTTTTAATGTAGCAAAAGCGCCGGGTCTTTGGCAAAACATCAAGATTTCTTACCAGGCTCCTCGTTTTGATGCAAATGGTAAAAAAGTTTCCAATGCGGTTTTCCTTTCTGTTGTTCTGAATGGCGTAACTATTCATGAAAATGTGGAAGTAAGCGGACCGACGAGAGGTTCCCTAACTGCGGAAGATGTGGCAATGGGCCCGCTTCGTTTCCAGGGTGACCACGGTTCTTTGGCTATCAAAAACATAAAGGTTAATAATTTTGACCGCAAGCCGGGAACGTTGTCGGACCTGAATTACAAGCTTTACTATGGCGGCTTGACAGAAAAAGAAGATTTGTCAAAACAAAAAGTAACACAATCCGGAACAATTCCAGCACTTACCTGGGAAGTTTTAAAGGACAATAATAATTACTCGCTGGTTTACAACGGAAAATACAATGTCCCAAATGCTGGTACATACAAATTCCGTTTACAGGCTGCCGGCCATGCCTATCTGAAGGTTGACGGCAAGGAGGTAATTGCTCAGGAATACAAAGGTAATGCTGATAACCGTTTCGGGTCTGTCGAACTTAAAGCCGGTGATCATACAATTGAAATATTCAATAACAAAAGAGATGGCTGGTTGAAACCTGCGCTTGGACTTTGGGTTACCGGACCCGGCTTCAGAGAAGTTGCCTACAACACGGTAAGCTCCTCAACAGGCGGCGGCGGAACAGATCCGATCCTGATCACTGCAGGAACAAACACAGTCACCCGCAGTTTTATGGATTACAAAAAGGATAACGATGCAAAAAGAACACGCGTTGTTCATGCCGTTTCAGTCGGAAGCCCTGCAAACCTGCATTACACCTACGACCTGGATAAAGGAACAATCTTTCAGGTTTGGCGTGGTGAATTTTTGGACGCAACACCTATGTGGCACGATCGCGGAGATGGTTCGTCAAGACCGCGCGGAAGTGTAACTCTATTGGGTGACGACATGGTTTTAGGTAAAATCAACGGACAATCGAAATGGGAAAGTGACACAACCGGCAGCGGCTACCGTCCAAAGGGTTATGTGTTAGATGCTAATGATGTACCTACTTTCCAATATCTGGCTTTTGGATCACCGGTAACAGACTATATTTCTGTTGTAAATAATCAGTACTTCGAACGTATCATCAAAGTAAGCAATCCAACAAAAGGATTGGTTGCAAGAGTAGCCGACGGCGCTTCCATCGAGAAGGTTTCCGACGGATTGTACTCGGTTAATGGAAAATCGTATTATATCCAGCTGGCTGATAAAAATGTAAAACCTGAGATCAGAAGTGCAAACGGACAGCAGGA
Organism: Dyadobacter psychrotolerans; assembly: GCF_004349265.1. Lineage (GTDB taxonomy): Bacteria > Bacteroidota > Bacteroidia > Cytophagales > Spirosomataceae > Dyadobacter > Dyadobacter psychrotolerans. Next base: position 39,877 of record NZ_SMFL01000008.1, on the reverse strand, counting down.
ATTACTGATTCCGGTAAGCAATGGCGAAGTAAAATATTCTATCCTATTCTGATAAACCAATCAATGGATTCCGGCAGTGCGCATGAAAGCCGATTGCTGAAAACCGAAAGCTAAAAAACAACATGAAAAAAATTGCTCGTATAGCACTTATCCTCCTGACAACCCTAACCGCCGTTCGCGCGCAGGAGTCTCCGAAAGAAGAGGATTTTTATAAAATCGTAACACCGTCAATTCCCGAAGGGATTATTCTGGAAGTAGGTGGACTGACAACCATGCCAAATGGCTCGCTGGCCATTTCCACACGCCGCGGTGAGGTTTGGATCGTGGATAACCCGACAAGCCGTTCACCTTTTTTCAGAAAGTTCGCAACAGGTCTTCATGAAATTCTTGGGCTTGCCTACAAAGATGGCGCGCTTTACTGTGCACAGCGCGGTGAACTTACCAAACTGATCGATAAAAACGGAGATGGAAAAGCGGACGTTTATGAAACCGTTTATGCCTGGCCATTGTCCGGACACTACCACGAATATTCATTTGGCCCGAAACTGGCACCGGATGGCAGCTTTTTTGTCAGTGGAAACGTAGCTTTTGGGGATGAAGAATGGTGGAGAGGCGAAAGCCGGGTTCCGGGCCGTGGATGGATTTTCCATATCACCAATGAAGGTAAATATGAACCTTACGCAACCGGCGTTCGCTCCCCTGCAGGTATCAGTATGCTGAACGGAGAGCTTTTTTATACCGACAACCAGGGTGACTGGATGGGAACCGGTGGTATTTTTCAGGTAAAAAAAGGAGACTTCATGGGCCATCCGGCCGGATTAAAATGGTCGAGCCTGCCAAATTCCCCCGTGAAACTGACGGAAAAACAATTTTTTGCTGAACGTGATAACCGCCAGAAAAGAAATGCACAGGACCGGGCCATCAAACCGGAAAACATCGTAGATGAAAAACCTGAATTTCTGTATCAGCTAAAAGAAAAGTATGATGCAGTAAGACTTCCTGCCGTTTGGTTACCGTATGGTGTTCACGGAGTTTCAACTTCCGAGCTGATCATGGATAATACCAAAGGAGACTTTGGCCCGTTTGCCGGTCAGGTTTTCGTAGGTGACCAGGGACAAAGTAACATCATGCGTGTGGTGCTTGAAAAAGTAAAAGGTGAATATCAGGGTGCTTCCATTGGTTTCCGCAGCGGTTTCCAGTCGGGTGTGCTGCGTATGGCTTTTGATAAAGACGGCTCAATGTTCGTGGGTGAAACCAACCGCGGTTGGGGTTCGGCCGGGGATGCAAATCAGGGCTTGCAGCGTTTGGTTTGGAATGGTAAAATGCCTTTCGAAATGTACACGGTGAAAGCAATGCCTGATGGTTTTGAAATTGAATTTACCATGCCTGTTGATCGTAAATCAGCAGAAGACCTGGATTCTTACAAAGTAAGCAGTTACATCTACAAACACTTCCCTGTTTACGGAAGTCCGATGGTGAATACAGAAAACCTGAATATCAAAGGTGTGAAAGTATCCGAAGATGGTAAAAAAGTAAGGCTGGTAATCGACGGTATCCGTCAGTATTATGTACATAAAATTCAGCTGGAAGGTGTTCGTGCAGAGGCTAATTCATGGTCGCTTGTACACCCTGACGCATATTACACGCTAAATAATATTCCTGACGGAGAAAAGCTAAAAATATCTGACCTGAAAACGACACGTTCAGGAAACATGAAGGCTGCTGTGGAAACCGCTCCGGTTAAAGAACACGTTTCACCAGATGGAAAAGGCAAAACACCTGCTAAAGCACCTGTAAAAACAGCAGCTGCAAAAGTACCAACTTGGGAAGAAGTAAAACCGTTGCTTACAAAAAACACTTGTCTGGCATGCCATGCAGCCGACAAAAAAGTAGTTGGTCCTTCTTATGCCGACGTTGCCAAACGCAAGTATTCCAATGAGAAAATTGTTGATTTGATATACAACCCAAAACCGGAAAACTGGCCTGATTACGCAACACCAATGGCCGCTATGCCACAGGTACCAAAAGCCGAAGCCATGAAAATTGCTGCCTGGATTAATTCTCTGGCGAAGTAAGAGACGATTAATTAGTATTAAAGGCTGTCTGAGATTTGTTCAGGCGGCCTTTTTATATTTAACATTAATAAAAAAACTAGAAATCTTTTTCATACCCAAGAGTGATTTTCCAGCTTTCAGGTAATATTTCAGTTAGCTTAATCCCACAAAGCTTAGCTATGCTTTGATAATACTCCATAGGAATTTTAGTTTTTCCGCTTAGCCAATTGTGGATGGCCGATTGGCTGACTTCTAACCTTGCGGCGATCTCTGGCTGAGAGCATCCGCTTTTCTTGTAGTATGTATGTAATGCTTCCTGCTGTCATCCTGCAACGGATTTGTTTTGTGATTTACTTCTGAGTAATAAAGTACTGTATACCCTTCTACCAATCTAAAATCTTCCATATCGTTGCATAACAAATTAAGCTTAATTAATTGTCAATATAAAATACCTGCTCAACCGATTGAAGTCGAATTTTATACATAAATATATAACACATTGATTAACATAAAGTTACATATATAAATCAATATATTTTATTCTTTGAAATAAAATATATTATTACACCTGTAATAGATTTAGTTCTTCGCCTGAGATTATTACCAAAGTAATAGAAGATCAAAAAAAAGTTTTTCAGCTTTGCATCACAGCTCGAAACAATACCTGGCCAGGAGGTGGGAAGGTTGGTTTTTACTTATCTTAATCTAATAAAAATGCAGAGATTATCATTGGAAGAGTTGAAGGCTCAGAAGGCTGATCAGGTTAAAGAGAGTCTGGAAGCGATAAAAGGTGGTGACGCAGCAGATTGCCACTGTGGATGGTGTGAAGATGTAGTTAACTTTATTATCTGGTATAATTCAACACACTAATTATACAATTTCGTTCACTATAGTAAATAGTTTTAGAATATGTCCAACTTAAAATTGGACATATTCTAAACGTTGTAATTCTATGTAAATTAAATCTATCTCGCACATATATTGGTATTTCATTTTGTTCAGAAAGGCTTATAAAGTGTTCTTTTGGATGACGAATGGGTTGTGAATAATATTATATTTATTTCATGTTCAGTCTCTTTGTAATATAGTTATTTATTTCATTTTTGTTACTACCTAATGAAAACCTTTGCAACCGAAATATTTTCTTTATTAAGGCATGGAGTTGTCATAAATGACCAGTTTAAGAAGTCAGAATCTATATATAAATTTCTTTTGCTTTTTGTACTAATAGAAATTGCAAGAATGATATTTACTATAATTATTTTCTATTTTCTCAAGCCATTGAATTTAGTAATACGTCAGAAACCTTTTCAAGACCTAATTATTGAGAATGGGATGATATATATTATTATCATGGGATGTTTATTGGCACCTATTCTTGAAGAAGTAGCATGGAGGTTGTGTTTAAAGTATTCATCATGGAACTTGACACTAATGATTGGTTCATTATCTTTTTTTGGCTTAGGATACATTCTTAATACTAATGTCAATTTAAACGAAAATAGACTAATTATTCTAAAAGTAACTATAACTCTGATTATATGTAGCATCCATTTTCTTTGTTTGAAAAAGTTTAAAAACATTGATTTACTATTAATAAATTTCTGGTTCACTTACCCTAAAATTATATTCTATACATCCGTTCTTTGTTTTGCATTCTTTCACATTCTGAATTACCGCTGGAGTACAATGACTTTGTTGCTTACTCCTTTACTTACTTTACCACAGATTCTTGCCGGTATCACTCTAAGCTATGCCAGATTAAAATATGGAGTGATCCTTTCCATTTTTCTTCATTCCATGTCTAATTTTATAGGTATTCTAATTATAAGCAACTTTTCCAGACAAAATTAATGGATCGATTATCATGGTATAAAATTACCCATTTACGAGCCACGAACGGTGCTCTTTCGGATACAATAAGAATGGCTTTCCATAAAGAAGATCCAAAGCTTTTTGAACAGCTCGACTTCGAAGATGATTTTACATTTTTAGATCCCTCATTATTTTGCTATTTCCTGTCCGATATCAGCAAAACGAATAAAATTCCCCTGCTTCAATCGGTAGTGGGTTATATTCCTGTTGAGAAAAGGCTTGCTATAATATCTCTCTCCGCCGATAGATTTGGAATGATCAACCTGCCCAATTTAGGATATTTACGAACAGAGCCTAATCAAACTATTTCAATCGATGTAACTAATCTAAGTGAACAATTTATACCTAATCGTTTCATAGAAAACAGTCAAATTCGTCTTTGTCTGCATCCAACGGATTTGCTGGGAAATCAGGACAATATTCAATTTCATGAATCAATTGAAATTACTTTGAACAAAAATGAAGAATCTTTGTTTTTAGCAACCGATTTCTTTCAAAAGGAACTATCTGATTTCTGGACTATAATAAAAACAGTTACAAGAGAATTCGTAGTATTTAGTAGCCCCAATCACAATTCATTTGCAGGAATTATGCATCATGGTACCGCATATTTCAACACCGAAAATAAGGTTCAAACGCCCGTATTTTTCATTGATGATATTGCGCATCAATGCGGACATATTATTTTCAATGTACTTACCCTGGATACACCTAAATATTTAAAGGTTCCAAAAGATCATCCGCTTAAAAAGTATTCGAGTAATCCTGGTGAAATGCGAGGTGCGTACGGTGCATTTCATGGCTTATTTACTTACACCTGCATATTACATGCGCTGCATCATGTATTTCAAAGTCAGCATTTCTCTGAAATAATGAGGTATGAGGCTTTGGGGCGCATCGGCTTCTACATGAACAAATTTTATTTAGACCTTAAACTCATGAATAACCCGGAAATTCTTACGGAAGAGGGCCTCGATTTTCATCGGCAGTTTGCAGAAGGTTTTGAGACAATGACGGAACGATATGGTAAGGAAATTTCACAATTTGATTATAGGAATCAACCATATACCTTTCAGTATGATCTTTTTCAAAAATTAAATCCAATCCCCGCAAAATATTAAAATCACAAACGAAACTCATTGAATGAAAGCCAGGATATACACGCTCATCATTATATTGACACCTATTATTTCGTTTTCCCAAACCACAGCCAATTATCAGAAAGCAATATTCATATTAAAAAACTCGATAAATGCTACGGGAAGTCAGGTGCCAAATAACTTGTTGGTAACTTCGAAGGGTGTCATTCATAATTTAGGACATTATGAAGTTCCTGGTAAAACAAAAGATATTCCTTTTGAAGAAACAGATGCATTCTTTCAAAAAGAAGAATCCGGCTACATGCGTAGCACGATGCTTAACAACAAATATTCTTTTGTAGAGCTGGCTGTTATCAAGCAGGACTCTGTGTATAACAAGGGATTTTATGAGAATAAAATGTCCAAAGAAAAAAATACGGATTTAATCTTTGAGCTTGCCCGGAAAATTCCTGTTAAGTTGTTGCAATTGGCATGGACATCCCGCGCTTCCTTGCGGTATTTAGGCGGAGATAAATTATATGACTGGGTTTCATTTGGCCCAAAACCTGTTACGTTATTTATTAATAAGAAAACGCAGCTTCTGGAAAAAACAGAGTATCTGGCTTACGACAACTTATATGGAGATGTCATATTCGCTACTGAATACAAAGGACAAAAAATTGAGAAGGGTATAAAAATGCCGCTGTCACGAATTGACTATGAATATGGCAAACCGGAAAGAGAAGTTACGTATGGCAATTTGCGTTCAGATGTGAAACCCGATACATCTGATTTGAAAATTGGATCGGTTCCTGAAAATTTCAGAAATAAAATGATGGAAAGTATAGTTACAAAAGACAGTTTAATTTTTCAGAACATTGCCTCCAATATTGATTTGATCAGGATCGAATCACAAAACAACAAAATGCTCCTTGTAGAATTTGCAGACTACATTGCTTTGTTTGAGGTTCCGGCCGGAATTGAATTAAACAGCCAGATTTTGGAAGAACTGCATAAGAAGTATCCGACTAAACCATTAAAGTATTTGTTTGTAACACATCATCACCCGGATCATGCTGGTGGCGTCAGAGCTTATACATCATTACCCATTACAATGGTTACGACTATTGGAAATCAGGAATATTTTAAAGATTTAATGAAAAGCCCGCATTCGCTTAGCAATACAAATACAGACGAAGTACAAAAGTTAAAATTTGATTTCGTGTCATTGAATGGGGAAAGAACATTTATGAACAAAATTGTTGCTTATGAGATTGGAAAAGCTACCGGCCATACCGACGAACATTTGGTCTACTATATTCCGGAAAGTAAACTATTATGGACGGGCGATTTACTTTCTTTTCGTTCTGACGGCAGAATAACTCCGTTGGGACAACGCGGAAAAGCAGTGTATGACCTGATTACATCTAAAAATCTTGCGGTTGACAAAATTTACACTTCGTGGCCGCTAAAAGGGCAAAAGGAATTTGGGACTTTTGAAGACCTTAAAAAAATGGTTGAAATTAAATAACAAGTCTTTGAGCAAGAAATACCCTTTTTACCGCCAATATGACCGAATGGATTGCGGCCCTACTTGTATCCGCATGATCAGTAAGTTTCATGGCAAATCTTATGACGGGGCTTATTTAAGAGAGCTGGCTAATTTAAGAGGAGATGGTACAACAATGGGAGGCCTGGTTGATGCTGCCGAAGATATCGGATTTAGCACATTGGCGCTAAGTGCTGACTACACGACATTAGCCGAACAAATTCCACTTCCATGTATTGCACATTGGCGCCAGCGGCACTATGTAGTAGTTTATGAAGCGACTCCTTCCAAAGTAGTGATTGCAGACCCTGGTTACGGACTCATTACTTACTCCCGGCAGGAATTTGTGAAAGGATGGATTCCCAAAAAAAATGCTGAGAATGATTCTGAAGGAATTATTTTGCTTTTTGAAACTACACCTGCTTTTTTTGCTCAAAAAGGCAGCACTGTTTCTTCAAAATCAATTACAGGGTTCTTATCTCCTTACTTCAGGCCTTACCGGCGTCACGTTTGGCAATTAATTTTGGGATTGTTTCTTGCCAGTTTGCTTCAACTCGGATTGCCCTTCCTGACACAGGAAATTGTGGATACTGGTATCAACACACGTAATCTAAATTTTGTCACATTAGTATTGGTAGCTCAGTTGGTATTGTTTATATCACAATCCGGATTGAGTGTGATACGAAACTGGATATTGTTACATGTGACAAGCCGGATTAACCTGCGAATGCTATCGGACTTTTTAATGAAATTGATGAACCTGCCAATTTCGTTTTTCGAATCTAAGTCCACCGGTGACATTATGCAAAGAATTCAGGATCATAACCGTGTGCAGTCATTTCTATCTGCAACTACATTGGATGTACTTTTCTCCACGGTAACACTAACCATTTTCGGAGCCATACTTTATTATTTCAATCCACAACTTTTTCTTGTTTTTATAGCAGGGTCAGCGTTATATATGGCTTGGGTTCTGTTGTTTATGGCAAAACGAGCCAAGATTGACTACCAGTATTTTGATCAGGCATCAGGCAACCAAAGCAGTACCATTCAGTTAATCAACGGTATGCAGGAGATAAAACTGAATGGATCTGAAAAACGCCGGCGCTGGGAATGGGAAGCAATTCAAGCACGTTTGTTCAAATTAAATATGGCAAGCTTATCATTATCACAATCCCAGAATGAGGGAGGACGGTTTATTAATGAGGTTAAAAATATTTTAATCAGCTATATCGCGGCGAGGTCGGTTATTAATGGAGAGTTGACATTGGGTGCAATGCTTTCCGTGCAATATATCATCGGGCAAATGAATGTGCCGGTTAATAATTTTATCTCTTTTATCCGAAGTTATCAGGATGCAAAATTAAGTCTTGAACGATTGGCTGAAATCCACAACAAAACCAATGAAGAAAACCCTGACGAACAATTGATCAGTACATTGCCTGATGATAAGACAATCCGGATTTCAGGATTAAATTTTCGGTATGGCAGCAGCAGTTCTCCATTGGTACTTAATAATATCAGCTTCCAAATTCCACAGGGAAAAGTTACAGCCATTGTAGGTGCCAGCGGAAGTGGTAAAACAACATTATTAAAACTGCTGTTAAAATACCATGAGCTATCGGATGGAAAAATAGAAATCGGTAATGGAAATCTTAAAAATATGAGCTACAACTTTTGGCGGAAGCAATGTGGTGTTGTTATGCAGGAAGGATATATTTTCGCAGATTCAGTTGCACGTAACATCAGCGAATCAGATGAAAATGGTGCAGTTAACCGTAAAAGACTTACACACTCTGTTCATGTTGCTAATATTGGTGATTTTGTAAACGAGCTACCTAACGGTTATAACACCAGAATTGGAGCTAGTGGAATGGGTATCAGTGGTGGACAAAAACAACGTGTTCTCATTGCGCGAGCAGTTTATAAAGATCCTGAATATATCTTTTTTGATGAAGCTACCAGCGCTTTGGATGCTAACAATGAAGCTGTTATCATGAAAAATCTGGAAGAATTTTTTGAAGGAAAAACAGTGGTGGTGGTAGCTCACAGGCTCAGTACTGTTAAAAATGCGGATCAAATTATCGTTTTAGACAAAGGTACAATCATCGAAAAGGGAACACACGCCGGGTTGGTATCAAGTAAAGGCTATTATTATTCCCTGGTAAAGAATCAATTAGAACTCGGCAGTTAATGGAACAGGCACAGGAAGACGTTGACATGAGAAGTGAAGCTGTCCGGGACTTTATGGATCAGCCACCCAAATGGCTTATCCGCTGGGGAACACTATCATTATGCCTGATCTTATCTGTGGCTTTCGCAATCAGCTGGTTTATTCATTATCCTACTATTGTTCGTGCCGAATTCCGGCTTATATCAAACAATCTACCCAAAGCAGTAATGCTTAAAACAGACGGTCTTATTGAAGAATTATTTGTAAAAGAGAATCAGAAGGTTAAAGCCGGAGATATTCTGGCTTACATAGAAAGTACTTCCAATCATCGTGAAATACTCGACCTTGAAAAAGAATTGAATGAAATAAAAGCGCTTGTAACCGGAAAGGATTTTTCACGTTTAAGTCTGGTCAGATTAAACGATTTTGAACATTTGGGAGAGGTTCAAGGTGCTTACCAGAGTTTTCAACAAATTTTCGTGCAAATCAAAACGCTATATGGAGATGGCTTTTATGCAAAAAAACGGCGGTTGCTATTAAATGACATTGAACGCTCAGAAACCACAGCAAAACAGCTTGATGAACAGCGCGTTATATACTTACGTGATTCGGAATTGGCAGAAAAGGAATATGATGTCCATAAAAAACTTTATAGCGGAAAAGTGATAGCTGATGTTGACATATACAGAGAAGAAAGTAAAGCACTGGCGAAACTTCTTCCGATAAAAAATATAGAAACTTTACGTATCAATAATGAAAATCAAAAGAATACAAAAGTAAACGAAATACTTGAACTGGACAGAACCGTTCATGAACAGACAGAGAATTTTGGACAAGCACTTAACACCCTTCGCAGCGCAATTGAATCGTGGAAGTCCAGATATCTGCTGACAGCACCGGAAACAGGAAACGTTTTTTTTGCAACTACGCTACAGGAAAAACAATCTCTTAAAGCCGGAATTGAGGTAATGTATATCGGTACTGGCACGAAGAATTACATGGGTGAAATTCGTATTCCACAGATCAATTCCGGCCGTGTGAATGAAGGGCAGCGCGTTCTTGTGAAATTCCAGGGCTATCCATTTGAAGAGTATGGTGCTGTCGAAGGTAACATAACCAATATTGCAAAAGTACCATCCCAGGACAACACCTACTTTTTAGCTACTATGTCTTTGCCTAATGGTCTTACTACAAATTTTAATAAAACATTGGTCTACAAGACAGGAATGACAGCTTCGGCAGAAATTGTAACAGAAGATTTGAGACTCATTGAACGATTGTTTTACCAAATCAGAAGGATGATGACGACTACTCAACATTAGCCAAACGCAAGTATTCCAATGAAAAAATAGTTGAGCTTATCTACTCGCCGAAGCCGGAAAACTGGCCGGAATTCGCTACGCCGATGCCTCCGCTGCCACAAGTACCAAAAGCCGAAGCCATGAAAATTGCTTCCTGGATTAATAGTTTGGCGAAGTAATATTTGAACTGATAAAGGCTGCCTCATTCGCGAAGTAGCCTTTGTTTTTATTTGATTGTCAGGAAATCAGATTTTTCACATAACTGCCAGCCCGGTAGTTTTCTCCTTTCCCAGCCTTAATAAAGCAGTAACAAAAACTGCTGATGACGCCTTTCAAACGTTTCTTTCTTTTAGTACTTATAATCATAGCTTTTGATAACTACTCAAATGCTTCTTGCCCAAACATGGTACCGCCAGCAGATTCGGTGCGAAAAAGAGAAAATGTTAACGGTGACAATGTTGTTCCGGTACTAACCTTCCCGGGAATTACACAGGCAGATTTCAAAGATGCGTTTAACGTTCTCAATGAATGCCTCGTAATGGATCCCGGTTTTGGATTTACATATCCGTTTATTGCGCCGGGTGGTCATTATGGACAGTGCTGGTGGCAACTCGATGGTTCCATCAGTATGCAGGGCACTAAATGGGTGAATCAAAAATTTTCGGAGAACATGCTGCGGGGTTTTGCTGCAGTTCAAAAACCGGATGGCCGGATTCCGCTTTACGGTCATGATAACGTACCTAATTTCCCTACCTGCAGTTCTTTGCCAAAACTTTTCCGAAGCGCTTATGATGTGTTAAAACAATCACAGGATAAAAAGCTGATTGCGGAAACCTATTATACATTAAAAAACTATCTGAACTGGTGGTTCTCAGATGAAAGACTCGATAAAGAAAGCGGACTGATCACCGGTATTTTTGAAGAATCATTTCCCCCTTTTGAAAACAGACTGAAAGCAGTGGCCCAAGTCGATCTGAATGTGGAAGTACTTGCCGGCTGCCATTATGTAGCTAAAATTGCGGATTATCTGGGGTTAAAAGAAGATGCAAAAAAATTCAGGTTGCTGGAAAAAGGATTGAAACAAAGTATTAACAAATACATGTGGAATGAATCTGCCGGCGCTTTTTACGCTTATCTGGTAAATGAGCAAAAGCTGGATGATAAGTTAATTTGTTATACTTTCGATCCATTCAGACACCAGATTGCATCTCCCGAAAGATTTCCTGCCATGACAAACATGCTTACCGATAACCGGTACTTCAACTGGGACGAAAATGCACTTACAAGCGTATCCAAAACCGATAAGCTTTACAACGAAACCGTTGGTGATTACAACGGAAATCCGGCCTGGTCAGGCGATATCTGGACACTTAGAAACGAAGCGGTTATTGAAGGACTTGAAGACATCGGGAGATATGATCTTGCCTCTGAACTAAGCTTAAAAACTGTAAAAATGTTTAATGCTAATTATACTGAATTCCTTAAAACTTCGGATGCAAGCGGTCAGGGTGTAAAACGTTATGCATGGACAGCAGCACAATATATCCAGATCCTGATAGAAAATATTTTTGGCATCGATTACAACAGATTTACCAAAACGATCACAATCCGACCTAATTTAAGTTCTTTACTGACCGGAAAAGATATCGCTCTGGAGAAGCTCATGCTTCCGGACGGCAATCGTCTGAACATTTACATCGCTTCAACTTCTGAATCTGTTAAGGTAAAGTATAAAATGACCGGACAGACAAGTAATATGAATATTGTCGTTGCCCTTCCAGTGAATGGAAAAAATATCCTTACCGTTACAGATGCACAGAATCAAACATTGAAATTCTTAAAATCACAGCAGAATTCAGCAGCGATTTATCAAATAAATAATGGCACAAAGAAAACCGGTATATTCAATTTTATATTTGCGAGATAAAAAATGCGAGTGCACGACTGCCAAATATTCTATTGAAATACCCCATTTCTTTCTTAAATTTCGTTACAACTTGTCGTAACATTTTTCAATAATGCCATCCCAGCGTAAATCATCTTTTACCGGTTCTGTCAAAGGAAAGGTCCTTCTGGGTTTTTTCATTGCTGCGCTTGCATTGGGGGCTTCCTGGATTATCAGCAAGGTGGCTTTCCAGAATATGCTGAATAAACTGGAAGTGCTCTCCGCGCCCAACGACAAACTCCGGCTGGTTAATAAGGTTTTTAAGAGTATTCTGACGCTCGATCATCTGCAGAATGCCCGTTCCATAGAGGGATCGGATACCAAAGAGCTCTTTCTTGCACAATCCCGCGAACTGATATCGACGCTGGACTCGTTAAGTGAGCTTAGTATTGATGATGCTGACCAGATTATCAGGATCGATTCAATGAAACGGATACTGGAAAGAAGGGAAGAAATCTTTGGAAATTATGTTAAAGTTAGATCCAAGCTTGTCAGCAATCAGGATCTTTCAGATGAAGTAAAATCCATTTCCGGCCTGATTACAACCAACAAACTGAAACCGGACAGCACCGTTGTAAAAACAGAAAAAAGGACCACCACAATTACAACTTATACAGAAGTTGCTGATTCGTTCCGGAAAGCGGAAGAAGAAAAAAAAGGTTTTTTCAACCGGGTTTTTTCTTCTAAAAAAGCGAAGAAAGATCCTCCGCAGCCTCCATCCAAAATTGTTCAAAAACAAGAAGTTAATGTAGAGGTGGACACCCTGACTGTGGCGCCGAAGGACAGCACAATTCAATTGGTCGGAGAGGCAGTTCATGCTATTGAAAAATCTCAGAAACAAAGAACAACAAGCTTTGTTGACCGCGAACAGGAATTATCTACCGCAGGAAATTCGCTGGTTAGCCAATTGCTTCAGGTGATGCAGGAAGTCGAAAATAAGGTCGTACTGCAATCCAATACTCAGAGCTCCCAAACAAAACAAATGGTTGGTGCAAGTATCGACAGGATTGAATGGGTTATGCTTGGATTCTTTTTCCTGACCGCGTTGATGGCCTACCTTATTTTTACTGACATTACCAAAAGCAACCGTTACCGCAATGAATTGGAAGAAGCGAAGGATGAAGCGGAATTTCATGGTTTGGCCAAGCAGCGGTTTCTTTCCAATATGAGCCATGAGATCCGGACTCCATTGCAATCAATCATTGGTTATACGGAGGCTTTAAAAAAAGACGAAAAACCAAATCAGCAGGACCTCAACAATTTGCATTCTGCTTCGGAACATCTGCTTTACCTGGTAAATGAAGTCCTGGATTACAGCCGTATTATTTCGGACCAGTTCACGTTTGAAGAACGAACTTTCGCCATCACGCCGTTACTGAATGAAGTCGTGCAAATGCTCCGGCCAACTGCGAAGCAAAAGGGACTTTTACTTTCTCTGAAAAATGAGCTGGACAATAATCTTTTTCTGAAAGGAGATCCGTTTCGTTTGCGTCAGATTTTGTATAACCTGTTAACAAACGCGATAAAATTTACCGAAACGGGAGAGGTAAGTCTGCAGGCTTCATCTGTTGAATCCGAAAAAGGAATTGCCCTTAATTTTCAGATTGCTGATACAGGAATAGGACTTTCACCGGAACAGGCTCAACGGGTTTTTCACCAGTTTGAACAGGCAGACCCGTCTATCACCAGAAAATATGGAGGCACCGGTCTGGGTTTGAGTATTGTAAAATCTTTGGTTGAGTGCATGGATGGTGGAATCCAGGTAAAAAGCAATCTGGGTGTTGGTACCACGTTTTTTGTAAATATAATTCTTAAAAAAGCAGAAACACCTGTTGTTACACCGGAAGAAATTGAACAAAAGACCTATCAGATCAATGGTAAAGTCTGGCTGGTTGATGATGATACTTTTATTCTTAAATGGTGTGCTTCTGTTTTGGAAATGTATCACATTGAACATTCGTGTTTTTCCTCCGCAGAACAGGTTTTAAACGAACCCTGGGATGACAATGTAAAATTTGTACTAACGGATATGCGTATGCCGGGTATGAACGGCGCCGAATTGTGTGAAAAACTTCGGGAAGTCGCACCGCCAACTGTAAAATTTTATGTCTTAACCGCACAGGCTCTTCCGGAAGAACGCAGCAAACTGATGAATATGGGTTTTGACGGGATACTAATGAAACCTTTTCATTCCAATGAATTGCTTGAGTTGCTTGAAAAGTCAAGTATCAAAAAACAACCTGCAAAAAAAATTGAGCAAAAACTGGATCTTTCACTTTTAAGTCAGATGACCTTTGGCGATGAAAGTGTGATGCGGGAGATTTTGGATCAGTTTGTGACAGATTCTAGACAGGATCTTTCTTTACTGACTGAATTACTTGAAAATGCGCAAACTGAGGAAATGCATGAACTCATGCATCGTATGGCAGGAAGGACAGGACAAATCGGAGCAAAAGATTTATCATCAAAATTCCGTCATTTTGAAATTGCTATCCGTGAAAATGGGCAGGAAGTTTCACAGAAAGAGATCAGGGAAGTAATCAACCTGGCCGGTTCACTTATCGACCAGGTTGAAGAGAAAGCCTTATCTTACTCAATATGATATTTTTCGATTTTGTAGTAAAGCGTTTTCCTGTCAATGTTAAGTAACTTGGCAGCCTTACTTTTGTTATAACGTACCTCTTGAAGCACTTTCTCGATCATTTCCTTTTCATGCGTTTCCTGCAAAGCTTTTAAGTCCGAACCTGTGGATTTTTGCGGTTCTTCCATGGAAGTGATCATTTCTGCCGGCAATGCGTTTAGTGTGGCGATTTCTTCCTTAGATAATAAAACCAGACGTTTAATTACATTATTCAACTCACGGAGATTTCCCGGCCAGTCATATTTTTGGAAAACTTCCATCACTTCTTTTGACAGACTTTGGACATTTCTATCAAGCTCCTCATTGGCCTTATCCACAAAATGCTGGATAAAAATCGGAAGATCCTCTCCTCGTTTTCTCAACGGAGGAACTTCTATTTTAAACTCATTTAGCCTATGATAGAGATCGTCACGAAAATCACCGGTCGAAGCACTCGTCATCAGATCTTCATTGGTCGCAGCAATTAATCTCACATCAACTTTCACATGCTGCGTGCTTCCAATCGGAACGATAATGCGCTCCTGTAAGGCTCTGAGAAGTTTAATTTGAACATCATATCCTAAATTTCCGATTTCGTCCAAAAACAAAGTTCCGCCATCGGCCGCCTCAAATTGTCCTATTTTGTCCATAAGAGCACCGGTAAATGCCCCTTTTTTATGACCAAATAATTCACTGGCGGCCAAATCTTTTGAAAGTGAACCACAGTCGATGGCTACAAACGGACCATTGCTACGTTTGCTAAGTCTGTGAATGGATTTGGCTACATGCTCTTTTCCGGTACCGCTTTCACCAAGAATAATTACCGACATATCCGTTGGAGCGACGAGGCGAACGTATTCATAAAGCTGTTTGGAAATTTTACTTTTCCCCTCAATAAAATCAGAGGACTGCTTTTCAAGTTTTTTGCCGCCCTTTGCAGGTGATGCCATTTTTATACTCGTGGAAGTATCCGATTTCTGTAATGCTTCACCAAGAACCATAAGCAGTTCCTCGGGGTGAACCGGTTTGGTGATATAGTCAAATGCACCGTTCTGCATGGCATTAACAGCCGTTCGCACATCATGAAAACTGGTCATAATAAACGCAGGTGTCCGATTTCCGTCGCTTCTTACCTGTTTAAGAAAATCCACTGAGTTCCCGTCCGGTAAGCGGTAATCAAGCATCAGCACGTCAAAAGGACTCCCCTCATCCAGACTGTTAACAAGAGCGGTTTTGGCATCCTTCAGTGTAGAACAAACCTGCACTTTATGTCCGTGTTTACCAAGAAAAGTACTTAGCAATTTTGAAAATGTGGTATCGTCTTCAAGCAGGAGCAGGTGAGCCATGTTACTATGATAAATTTTAAAAAGTTATTTGTCTTAACGATCTTAAAAAATGTAAAATTATAAAATCTAACGCCAAAAAGCCGGAGAAATAATCTCCGGCTCTCTTAAATCTCTAGTTTTCAATTTCTAAGGTGGTGATTACTCAACTTTCTTTCCGTCTTTATCAAGATTGAGTGTAGACGTTTCCTCTCCTTTTTTTAAAGAAAGTTCATAGAATTGCGAGTTATCTTCTTTGGTAACCAAAAAAGCACTTGTCACCTGCCATCCGGCGTAAGTATCACCACCCAAAGTGGTTTTAATGGCTTCAGGCAAATCTTCCGGTTTAACAGCAACTTTTTCCTGAGATAAGGTTACGACTGTATTAAGGTGTTGGACTGTACCGGCCTGAACATTTGCAAATGATATAAGTGTTAGCGCAATGGCTGATATGATTAGCTTTTTCATGATCTTGATTAGTCAAATGTTTACTACTTAACGTATTTTACATGTGATACCTACCATAATGATGCCAGAGCAAAATTTTTCTCCAAAAACCTATCTGGGAATAAGTAGAGATCATAACGTGTAATTTTTTCAATATTTTGCCGCAACACTTTGGAGAAAATTAGGTCAATAAATAAATTTATTGTGTCCAACTTAAAAAACTTCTATTTTTTTTAAGAAAAAATTTCAAAACGTATTGTGCTGATGAACACAATTTCTATATTTGTAGAACTACTTGTAACAAGTAACGAATAATCTCCACAAAATCCATTAAAATCGTGAAATATCCAAAAATGTTTCCCGTTGCTGCCTTGTCCGAATAGTTTTACTCAACGTTACCTTATCCGTTAGTCATCTTGCATGAAAGGCCTGGGAACAGGTCTTTTTTGTTATATGACTTCCAGCTATTCTATAAAACATCATTCTTAATAGCCCGGTAAAAGCGATAAGCTACTAACTTCTGCATTTTTCAAAATAAAATATAATAATTTTCACTTCAAGGGAAATATTATACAACTATCTGAATAAAAGAGTATTACACACAGTAAAGTTTCAAAAAATTGCAATATACGCAGTTCAGTTTTGAACTATTTTATATTTTCTTTTTCATCCGCTCTGATCTATAGCAAAATTAAGCCCGTATGTTTTTCCAGATTGTCTTTCGATGGGCGAAAGGAAACATAAACCTTTTTTGTTATGAACAGAATTATTAATTCACAAAACACTTCCGATAAAGAAGAACAAAAAGTGTCATCAAAAGTTGACAGACGTTCTTTTTTGATGTCAGCAGGGATTGCGGCATCCGTAGGAGCAGCAATGGTAGCTTGTTCTAAGGATCATGAGCCAACCCCTGGCACAGGTACAACAGTCAATCTGGGAGCAGGTGACGTTGGTGTACTTAACTATGCATACGCACTGGAACAACTTGAAGCAGCGTTCTACATTCAGGTTATTGACACTCCTTACGACAATATGTCTGCGGAAGAAAAGACAATTCTTACTGACATCCGCGATCACGAAGTTATTCACAGAGATTTCTTTAAAGCTGCATTGACAGCTGCCGCTCCTTCTCAAATTATTCCGGGACTTACCCCTGACTTTTCGACAGTTGATTTTAAGAGCAGAACTTCTGTACTAGGTACTGCAAAAGTGTTTGAAGATACAGGTGTTGCTGCTTATAATGGTGCAGGAAATCTGATTAAAACTGCTGATTATCTTGTTTTGGCAGGTAAAATTGTTTCAGTTGAAGCTCGTCACGCATCTGTGATTCGTGATTTGATAAACAAAAATACTGCTGATTTTGCTGGTGATGATGTGGTTGATACAAGTGGTTTAGATAAAGCTATTGATCCTGCAACTATTCTTGCTGCGGTTCAGAAGTATATCAAAAATCCGATCAATGGATCAAACGTGGGTAAATAATTTTCAACACAACTTCAATTTCAGAAACAATGGATATTTTCAAAATAATTGACGAATTAACTAAAATTGACGGAGACGCAGTGGGCCGCATTGAGCATGCTTCGCGCCGTCATTTTATGAATCGTGTAAGCAGCAAACTAGCTACGGTTGCAGCACCGATGGTTTTCGGTACGATTCTTAACAAAGCATATGCACAATCTGCGGCGGCAGTTGATGTATTGAAATTTGCTTTAACTCTGGAATATCTGGAGGACGCTTTTTATAAAGAAGGTATTAAAGCGGGTAAAATCCCTGCACAATATCTTACCTCTATAACTCAGATCAGCAAGCATGAAGCGCAACACGTTGCATATCTTGAAGCAGCAGTTGGTAAAATGACATTGAGCTATGACTGGACATACGGAGGAAAACTTACAGATACCTTCACTAATTTCAGCACGTTTATCACTGTTGCCTGCGCTTTGGAAGATACTGGTGTTCGCGCATACAAAGGTCAGGCTGGTGCATTGATGATGGATCCGGCTATTCTTAAAGTTGCTCTTCAGGTACATTCTGTTGAAGCACGTCACGCTGCACAGGTTCGTCGTATTTTTGCAGTAGTAAATTCATCAGCAGCTACAAAAGGCTGGATTACTGGAAATCAGTCTCCAATACCTTTGGTACAGGCTGTTTACGATGGTGAAGAAAACCTTACTCAGGGTGGAGTAAATCTTAAAGGCTTAGCAGGAAAATCGGATGCGGCAATTTCTGAAGCATTTGACGAAACACTGCCAAAAGCGACAGTTTTAGCAATTGCAGGACCGTTCTTTAAGTAAGATTTAACAGCCTGTTGAACATTTGCACACATTTTGCTTGAAAAAGCAAAGTTCTGATTCATTGGGTTTATAATATTATAAAGGTTATCCGGCTACGGGTAACCTTTACTTTTGTTTAAGGCAGCCAGTATCTGACACTTGTTAACATATATATATTTATTCCTGAATAATATTATATGTGAGCCTAACATGTAAATTTGTGAATTACCTGAATCCTGAACTATGAAATTTGCTTTTGACAGACGCGGCTTTTTAAAGAAAACCAGTCTTGCAGCAATCACTGCTGCCCTGGGAAGTGAAATTGTTTTTGCTGATAAACTTCCAAGGAATTACATTCCCTTAGTTTTTGATGAGAAAGATGCTTTAAAGGGAAAAAATCCCGATATGATCGTACAGGGAGACAAACCCTGGAATGTCGAAACGCCGCTTTATCTTTTGGATGATAAAGTGACGCCAATAGATAAAATGTTTATCCGAAACAACGGACTAATTCCTGAAAAGGTTGATGTCAAAAACTGGACGTTAACAATTGACGGAGAATCTTCAAAGTCAACTAAAACCTACACTCTGGAGGATTTAAAAAAACGTTTCAAAACTTATACATACCAGCTTGTATTGGAGTGCGGCGGAAACGGACGTTCCGGTTTTCAGCCGCAGACTTCAGGAAATGCCTGGGGACAGGGAGCTGTACATTGCGCGCAGTGGACTGGTGTCCGTTTGAAAGACATTTTGAATGATGTCGGCGTAAAAAGTGATGCTGTTTACATAGGATATCATGGCAAAGACATTCACCTGAGCCGTGATCCGAAAAAAGAATCCATTTCCCGGGGCGTTCCTATTGCCAAAGCGATGGAAGATGAGACGCTTATCGCCTGGGCTGTCAATGGCAAGGACATTCCCGAGTTTCACGGATATCCTTTACGCCTGGTTATCGGCGGATGGCCGGCTTCGGTCTCAGGAAAATGGTTAAGTTCTATCTCCATCCGGAACAAAGTCCACGATGGTGCAAAAATGGATGGGCATAGTTATAAAATGCCAAAAAATCCGGTTGCTCCCGGCCAGGACGTACCGCAGACGGATGAATATTTTAAAATTATAGAATCGATGCCGGTTAAGTCGATCATTACTTATCCCAAAACTGGTGCAGTATTAACCCCTGGTACGGAATTACCGCTACGCGGGCATGCATGGGCGGGTGATGTCGCGGTAAAAAGCGTTGACATTTCGATTGATTTTGGTGCTACCTGGCAGAATTGCAAACTGGAAACTCCGGCAAACCGGCTTGCCTGGCAGCACTGGAATACAAAAGTAAAATTACCCCAAAAAGGTTATTATGAAGTTTGGGTACGCGCAACAGATGCCAAGGGCGTTTCACAGCCAATGATTTCTCCTGCATGGAACCCGGGAGGATATTTGAACAATGCCTGTGAGCGAATTGCTGTGAAAGTGGAGTAAGGCTTGGGTTTGGGAAGAACTGATCGCTGGTTCATAAAAATATAAAACATGAAATTCCTTTTAATTATACTTATTGGTTTCTCCATTTTAGCCAGCTCTTTTACGGAAAGAACTGACAATGGCTCCATACCTTCAAGTTTTGCCGCGGTGAGTGATACGCTGAAAAAAGACAAAGAAACCGGGCTAATTGTGGATAAAGACTTGTTTATGGTGAAGGCACAATGTACAAGCTGCCATTCGTCAAAACTTATTATTGCCAACCATTTTACAAGAGACGGCTGGAAACAAAAAATACGATGGATGCAGGCCAACCATAATTTGTGGGACCTGGGAGAAACCGAAAAACAGGTTCTTGATTATCTTGAAAAGTACTATGCTCCTACTCAAACAGTTGCACGCCGCGAAGCTCTGAAAGATATTAAATGGTATAAACTTGAAGTAAAGTAATCTGCTTTTTTATAACCCGGGACATTTAAGAATGGCTATCTTTAAAGTCTCATCTGTTATGAATTAATACGCGTGTCAATTATTTTACAATCAACTTACAGAATAAGAACCGCTTACATTTTCGTTCTTATTTTCATCTTTGCTTTGCCTTCTTTTGGCCAGAAAAAAGCAAAACTAATTTATCCCAAAGGAACAATTACCACAAGTGATGTCCTTCCTCAGGTTCTAAAAGCAGAGGTAATTGGCATACAGGACGGCGACACCATTGAACTTAAATTTGTTTTTACCGGAAAAAAAGCCGGACATCGTAAGGATATGCCGTTGAGAATACGTTTCCTGCATGTGAATAGTCCAGAACGCGGGAAGCCATACTATAAAGTAGCCAAGCAGTTTACCTCCGATTTGTGTTTCAGAAAAGTAGTGCAAATAAGGCATGAAGGCAATTTTGACCGCTATGGAAGGTTGCTGGGAGAATTGGTTTTACCAGACGGAAAAGTTCTCAATAAGGAGCTTGTCAAAAAGGGCTATGCCGTTCACTTCAAAAAATATTCCTCAAGTGCCGAATATTCAAATCTGGAAATTCAGGCCAGGAATAAAAAAATTGGGATTTGGAGCTTAGAGCAGGTAAATTTGGGTAAACTCTGAAACATCAGTCAAAATAATATGAGTTCGCAGGCGGCACTTTTCCGGATACTTTTTCATAACGAAACTTTATTTCATACACATGAAGAAAGAAGTAAAGTTGTTATAAAAACCGATAAACCGGTAATTGATACAGTTTCGCAACCTGCTGTAATTGTAAAGAAAGCATTGCCTATTCAGGTTGATACAGAACCAGTTGCCATCACTGCTCCTAAAACCCCAACGCCCGATCCGGTAATCGAATTCCCGACTTTAAATCATAAAATTTTAATCTTAACAGACGAACCAAAGCATAAGGAAATGCTGGCTTCTGAATCGCTGTTTTTGGATAATATTTTAAAGGCTGTCAAATATTCTGTTAGCAATGCCGACATCATTAATTTCAGTTTTTTACCTGGAAAGGATGCCAGAAACGTGCTTAAAGAGAAAAAGACAAATTACTTTATTACATTCGGAGTTCCACTGATTAAACTCAATCTGGATTTGCTGCTTGTACCTTACACGCCAAAGCTGGTGGAAGGTATCTGGTTTCTTTTGACAGATCCTCTTGTAGTAATTGAAGCAGATCGTGACCTTAAAAGAAAACTCTGGCAGGCATTACAAAAAATATTTGAAAAAGCCTAGTTAAGAGCAACTTACCTTATTTTCTGACCGATCATCACAATAATGTAGGTTACTTCCCTGTTTTCATGGATAATCGCAGGCTAATCTATGAAAACGCTATGGCCAGACTCACTGAATACCTTTCCTCCTTTTTCCGTACGTCCAAAGCCGACGAGGAACAATACTATGACGACGAACCTGTAGAAACCAATGTACCCCAGGCTGGTTTCGCCGATGTTATGCCTCTGCAAAACCATTCTGTATACATCGAATCGCAACCGGTTTCGGAAGTTACCATTCCCTACTGGCTTGAAGATGAAGATACATTGAGAGACGAAGGTGTTCTTTTTGGCTTATCAGAATCCGACCCAACGGAAAAGACCGACATCATTCAAAAATATTTTTCTCATCTGGCCGCTGAACCTATCAGCCAGATTGAGCAGCATAATGAACGGATTCAGGAACTCAATCTTTTTATCGGCCAAAAAACGAACCGGATCCAAGAACTGAAAGACAAACTCAATACGAATACCATTGCAAAAACAGAATCTGACCATCACCTGCCCCGCACACTGATTGGCCTGGCTTTATGTGCTGCAATGTGTGTTGGGAACTTTTTTTTGATCCGTGAATCGCTCCGCCCGGTTTTTACTGAAAGCTCCTGGATCGCACTTGGAATATTTCTGGCTGGGATGTTTAGCCTTTTTGGCAGGATATCGATGTTTCATGATTCAGAATCGAAGGTAACCTGGCGTCCGCTTTTGGAAGAAATTGGTCTGCCTTTTGCGGCAGCGCTTTTTGTTTTTGCCAACGTACTTCCCACACAGAGCTGGTTACAGGCAGGTGCTCTATTCGTATTTATCTTTTTCCTTTTTCTATTCGCAGGAAAACTTTTCCTGAGCAATATTACGGTTCTCCGCAACGACCTTCAATCCTGGGTGGGAACCATTCGCAACCGCAAACAGTTTGCTGATGATGCTGCCAACTGGGAATCCGAAGTGCTGGATTTACAGGCAGAAGTGGATGAACTGCGTGTAAAAAAGTGGCAGGTGTTACGTGAACAAAGTACGGCAGAAACCGAGCGGGATCGCATCAATGCCCGCCGCGATATGCTGGTTAAACTTTTCGAAAGTGAGTTTTTTCTTGCAAGACGCATGAAAAATCAGCTGACCGGAAAACAACTGAACTATATTCAAAAAGGAGGCCAATAGTAACCGGGCACATTTTAGCTCATTCTCCTGTTCAATCATTCTCTCATTCAAAATTTAAATAATATGGACGAGCAAAATCCCAACCAGAACGGTGACTACCAGCACGGTTACACCAGCGGAATAGAAGGACTGGATCGGCAGTCGTACGAAACATATTTATCCAGCAATGTTAATCATGACTGGGTTAATGACCATCTTAATCAGAAAAGAGAACAGCTTAATACCATCCGTGGTAAACATCAGGAAACTGTAAACAAACAGAAGCTTTCTTTTGATAAATTGCAGGAAGAGCTAACCGGCCTGGATCGCAGCTCACGCCAGGTTCAGGAACTTGAAAAAACGGTTGCCTCAATCGACTCTGAAACCGAAGTTTTAAAACAAAAAAGAAAAGATAAGGGACCGTCATATTCCCTGATAGCCGGTCTTATCTTTCTTGCTGCCGGTATTTCTTTTATAGCTGGTGACCTGATTATCTCCCACGAAATAGTCGCCTACGCCCTGAATATCCGCAACTCAAACGAAGCCTGGGCATTTGCAATTGGCCTTGCCATGCTATCGGTCTTACTTAAACCGGCATATGACCGGCTGATTGAGGAACCCTATCACAATGAGGATACGCAGAAAGCCAAGTCCCGTTATGCAAAATTTAAGCTCATTCTGTCTATTTTTGCAATCGTGACCCTGATTGTATTAGGCTGGTTCCGTTATGAAGCTTACCGGACTGACAAGCTGAAAGAAGCGATTAACAAGTCGGTCAAAAACCTTCAGTTGAATGCGGTCGATCCAATGACCGGTGCACCGATCAGCAGCCCGGAACTTACTAACAAAATCGAACAGGCACTCAAAAATTCTGATCAGCTGAATCTGGATCTGGTCAACAGTCCATGGGCGTTACTTTCATTCGTATTGAGCGGTGTTTTGTTTGCCATTGCCGGTGCGGTTTCTCTCGGTATGGCATTGCCTGTCTTACAAGGATTTTGGTACCGATGGCTCCAGATTGATCCGAAGCTCTGGCGTTTGCGACGGAGACGTAAGAAAACCATGAAACAAATGGAGCCGTTTTTAAATACTTTGTCCAATCATCGTACACAGAAAAATATTCTTGAAAACGAGCTTTCCGTACTTCCATCCCGGGAAGAATTGAAAGAAGATGAAAAAGAGATAATTGCTGCCATAGATAAACTTGAAGAAGAGCGCAGACAGGCGCTGACTGAAAGTAGAGTTCATTCTTTCGGAGACGGTTATGCTCGTGGGCAGGTTACCCGTGAGGTCATGAATGAAGAAGAATATGATTCTTGGCGAAATCGTCACCTGACCGTATCTGATCTGGCTATGCGTGCAAAATCAAATGCCTCATCTGACAGAGCGGTTACAAGGGCAAGAAGCAACGGAATGCGTCCGCATCAGGCGATCCGTAAAGCGATCACAGATCGCTTCGATGAAAACAACTCACAATGATTTTACTTAAATTGGGGGTTCAGATCTTTTTAGGATACCAATAATATGATTTTAACCCCCAATTTAAGAATTGTTCCCTGCGACGATACCCTTTTCGATGCCATTCGAATGGGCAACAATACCCTCGCCCGCGTTATGGGTGTGAACGTCCCAAAAAAGTGGACAGAATTCCGCGATACTTTTACCCCATCCTATCATCGCTGGAAAGCACATCCTCCTCTTCGTGAATGGTGGGTTTACCTCATAATACACATTCCGGAAAATCAATTGATCGGATCCTGCGGTTACAAAGGCGAACCTGATTCAACCGGAATGGTTGAAATCGGTTATGAAATTATGCCTTCTCACCGTCTTAAAGGTCTCGGAACGGAAACTGCACATGGGCTTGTAAAACATGCCTTCACCAAAAGCGGCGTACATAAAGTGGTGGCACACACCCTCGCCGAAGAAAATGCTTCCGGTCACATACTTCAAAAAGTAGGTTTTGTTCAAACAGAAGACGTCAACGATCCTGATGAAGGTCCTCTCTGGCGCTGGGAAATTAAAAAACCTTGTTGAAACCGCCCGTTGACACCTTTGAAATCACTGCAAATCTTATTTTCATAAATTAATTGCACTGTTTTTATAAATTTTTATCTTAATTTATTGTTTAATATAAAGATACCCTAAACAATAACCTGTACTGACCGTAATTATGATGTCCATATCAAAAGATACATATCCCTGGCTGAAACATTATCCTGAGGGCATTCCTTATGAAATCGATCCGGATGCATATACTTCGCTTTTGGATCTGATTGAAACCGGTTTTGAAAAATATCCTGATAATGCTGCTTATACCAACATGGGTAAGCAGATCACGTTTAAAAAACTAAGTCAGTTATCCGGTGATTTTGCTGCATATCTGCAAAGCGTCGGCTTGAAAAAAGGAGACCGTATCGCGATTCAAATGCCTAATGTGCTGCAATATCCAGTGGTGATGTTTGGTGCGCTGAGAGCCGGACTGATAATCGTTAATACCAATCCGCTTTATACCTGCCGCGAAATGCAGCATCAGTTTAACGACTCCGGTGCAAAGGCAATTGTGATTATGGCCAACTTCGCTGCCAATCTGGAAAAAATTCTGGATAGTACGGTCATTGAACACGTCATTGTTACTGAAATTGGTGATCTGCTGGGTTTTCCCAAAAAGCTGATTGTTAATTCAGTGGTTAAGTATGTAAAGAAAATGGTTCCTGCTTACCATATTTCAAAAAGCGTTTCCTTCAACAACGCTCTGGAAACAGGTGCAGGCGTAACTTATAAGCGACCGAATATTTCCGGTATCGATGTAGCTTTTATCCAGTATACCGGAGGAACTACTGGTGTTTCCAAAGGAGCCATGCTTAGTCACCGTAATCTGGTGGCTAATGTGGAGGGCGTTAATGAATGGCTGATGTCAAAAATGCGAAATTCTGATCATTCAGGTTCGTTAACAATGGTGGGTGCATTGCCTCTGTACCATGTTTTCGCAATGACTATCAATGCCCTTTGCGGGATCAAATGGGGCGCTCTTAATATTCTAGTCACCAATCCAAGAGATATTCCGGCTTTTGTAAAAGAGCTAAAAAAATACAAAATTAATATTTTCCCGGGTCTCAATACCCTTTTTAACGGCTTGCTGAACAACCCTGATTTCAAGGATATCGATTTCAGCGGATTGAAAATAACCATTGCCGGAGGCATGGCCTTGCAAAAAGTAGTTGCCAAACGCTGGGAAGAAGTCACAGGCTGTGTGTTGGTGGAAGGATACGGTCTTTCTGAAACATCTCCCGTGTTATCGGTAAATCCTCTGGACGGAAAGCATCATCTGGGAACAATCGGTCTTCCCTTTCCGAGTACGGAACTTCGCATTTTAAGGGACGACGACACCTGGGCCGAACTTGGAGAAAAAGGAGAAATCTGCGCTAAGGGTCCGCAGATCATGCTTGGGTACTACAACCGCCCTGACGAAACGGTTAAAGTTATTTTTGAAGATGAAAACGGTCGCTGGTTCCGGACAGGCGACATCGGGATTGAAGACCCGGACGGTTTTTTCAGGATCGTAGACCGTAAGAAAGATATGATCCTGGTATCGGGATTTAATGTATATCCAAATGAAATTGAGGATGTCGTTGCACAATGTCCCGGTGTTCTGGAAGTTGCCTGCGTTGGGATTCCTGATGAAAAAACGGGAGAACTTGTGAAAGTTTTTATCGTAAAAAAAGATCCTGAACTGACAGAAGAAAAGGTAAAGGCTTTTTGCAAGGAAAACCTGACTGCTTATAAATGTCCGAAAAAAATTGAGTTCAGGGCAGAATTGCCTAAAACAAACGTCGGTAAAATTCTTCGAAGAGCGCTGAGAGAAGAAGAGTTGGCTAAGACAAAATAGCTTTCTTTTTAAATTTACTTCAAAGGTCCGGATGTCCAATCCGGGCCTTTTTATTTAGTCTTCTGCTTCATATTTATCAAATCAATTACACTAAAGCGCCACATTGGAATGACCTTTATGTATATTTAACCAAACAAGTATATAAACCTTGAAAGTAAATAATTATGAATCTACACCGGAAAACCCTGGTATTACTGCATGGTCATGGCGCGGATGATACAATCTGGGACAATCTTGATGCTGCGTTAAACGAATATTTTACTATTGTCAGACCCAACATTTCACTTTATACATCCAGTCAGTCTGTTGAGGAATATGCCGAAGAAGTACATCGCTTTCTGACCAATGCAAATATTAATAAATTCACGCTGATTGGTCATTCAATGGGCGGTTATATTGCGCTCGCCTTCGCTGAAAAATATCCTGAAATGCTGGAAGGTTTTGGTTTATTTCATTCAACAGCCTATGCGGATGATGAAGCAAAAAAACAGCAGCGCGAACAAACCATTGAACTATTAAAAAATCACGGAACCGAGGCAGTTGTGAAAAATACGGCAGGTAACCTGTTTGGAGAAAGGTTCAAAGAGTTACATCCTGAACTTCTGCAAAAACACATTGAGCGTTATGGAAAACTACCGGCTCAGGCTTTAATTTCAGGGATCGTAGCAATGAAAAACCGTCCTGACAGGACTTCCGTTCTGGCTGACATGCCATTTCCCGTTTTGTTTATTATCGGTATGCAAGACAAGCTTATTCCTTTTGAAAGCTGTATCAGTTTGTCGGAATATCCTAAACAAAGTTACCCGTTTATTCTGGCAGAAGCTGGTCATATGGGTATGATAGAACGCCCCGACGCTACATCCAGAATGATAAACTGGTACATGAATAAAATTTCTTCTAATTAAAGTTAATATTTTGATCTAAAACGGGTCTGTATTCGTTAGCTATAACTGAATACTGACCCGTATCTTTTCAACGCTATGCAAGTTTCTAAATCTATTATTTCATTTCGTAAAATTTACATTTCACTTATCTGGTGTTTACTTTTCCTGAGTGCATGTAATAATGATAATAAGGTCACCCCCGATCCGGATGAGACACCCCTTCTGGTAAGCAGTACGCAGGTTGGGACTATTTCAAAAGAAACAGTAATTCAAACAGCAGCCGCTCAGGACCAGGCATTAAAGCTTTTCGCACAGCTTTATGTAAAAAATGGTGTAAAAACTTACCGCATCACTTATAAAACAAAAAATACCGACGGAGCCGAAATCACGGCTTCAGGCGCGCTAATCGTTCCTGTTACGAGTCAGGCAGCTTCGCTGATCAGTATTCAGCACGGCACAATTAGCTCCGATGCAGAAGCCCCGTCCAATTATGGTGTAAACTCGGAAAGCACCAGCCTTGGAACACTGTTTGGTGCACTTGGATATATTGTGGCTTACCCGGACTACATCGGTTATGGCGCTTCAAAAGATTATCCTCATCCGTACGAACACAGGGCTTCTCTTGCTTCCGCTTCGCTGGATATGTTACGCGCATCTAAGGAGTTTTTAAAAAATCAGAGCGAGGTGAAGTGGGATGAAAAATTATATATCGGAGGTTATTCCGAAGGTGGTTTCGCAACAATGTCTCTTCAAAAGAAAATAGAAGAAGAAGCTTCCGCCGAGTTTAATTTGAGAGCTTCCAGCTGCGGTGCGGGTGCTTATGATAAAACCGCTTTTATGAATGAGGTCGTTAACAACACTACGCATGGTATCGCAAATTATAACAGACTGTATCTGTGGGTCATGTTAACTTATGACCGGATTTACAAAATCGGCAAACCGGCCTCATATTACTTTAAAGAACCTTACGCGACGCAAATTGGCACATTGGGAACAGGTTATTCGATTGCGCAGAGTTTCAATACGATCCTGACCGATTCATTTAAAAAAGCTTTGAACGACGGAACTGACAAAAGCTTTGTGGATGCAGTGGCCGATAATAATGTTTATAACTGGAAGCCGAAAACTCCGACCCGTTTATATCATGGAGATAAAGATCCTTTGGTTTTTTACTTCAATTCGGTCAATGCAGTTACGGCTATGAAAAAGCTTGGAGCACCTAACGTTGAACTGATCACAGTTGCAGGAGGAACCCACGCTTCTTCTGTTACGCCCTTTCTTTTGGGAACATATACCTTCTTTACCGAGACGAAGTGATTTTTATCAATTATATTTGTTGTCCATTAAATGGATAGATTAAATATGTTTTTACAAAAATCGATTGCCTCCAGGCACTCTACAACTAATAAAAACGTGAGAAAAAGTGATTTACGATGTTGCTGTATAGCAATCGTAAAATCTGTTTCTTAATAATCTCACGTTTTCAAATTTTAAAATGTCTTCACTTCTTGATTTAGTTGGCAATACGCCTCTTGTTGAATTAACGCATATCAATCCGAATCCTCTTGTAAAACTTTACGGTAAGCTGGAAGGTAATAATCCGGGCGGCAGCGTCAAAGACCGCGCGGCATATAGTATGATCAAAGGAGCACTGGATCGGGGAGAAATTCAACCGGGCACAAAACTCATTGAAGCAACCAGCGGAAATACCGGTATCGCCCTGGCAATGATAGCGCGTTTGTTTGGCGTTGAAATTGAACTGATTATGCCTCAGAATTCCACACGCGAACGGGTGCTGACGATGGAGGCTTTCGGTGCAACAGTAACACTTACTGAAACCATGGAAAGTGCACGGGATTATGCAGAAGATAAAGCGGTAAAAAATGGCTACTTTATGTTAAACCAATTTGCAAATCCTGATAACTGGAAAGCTCATTACAATACAACCGGCCCCGAAATCTGGAAGGATACGGATCAGCAAATCACACATTTTGTTTCCTCTATGGGAACAACAGGAACCATTATGGGTGTGTCGAGGTATTTGAAAGAACAAAACGAAAACATCCGGATTGTGGGATGTCAGCCAGCTGACGGTTCGAGCATTCCCGGAATAAGAAAATGGCCGGAAGAATATCTGCCAAAAATATTTGATAAAAAACGAATTGACCGGGTAATAGAAGTTACGCAGGAAGATGCTACAAATATGACCCGTAGACTGGCAAAAGAAGAAGCAGTTTTTGCCGGAATGAGCAGCGGTGGCGCAGCATGGGCGGCAGTAGAACTTGCGAAAGAATTAACTTCCGGCGTCATTGTATTTATCATCTGCGACCGGGGAGATCGCTATCTTTCAAGTGATTTATTTGGTTAGCTGTTAGCTTCCGGGGTTTAGCTATCAGCCATAATTCGCTTAAATGTGAATTTGCTGAAAGTTTTTTCATTAGCGGTCAACTGTCTGCTAAAAGCTGACAGCTAACCGCTAATAGCTAATCAAAACCAGCCCGATCCAAGATTACGGAACGGCCAAGGAATAGCTGCAAGAATGATAACCAATGCCATTGCATAAAAATAAAGCACGGTGCGATGTTTGTCAGCACCTTCCAGTTTTTTGGAACGGACACGCCCTACGGTGATCAGCACAATCGCTATAAGCATCATAAAAACGTGCTCAATAGAATAAAACCGAAAAACCTTATTGCTGATCAGACTAAAATCCACTTTCGGGCTCATAAAGTAAAGTATCAGGCCGATCAAAAGCTGAGTATGCGTGGCAATCAGTGCAAAAAGATAAATTTTGCTGTCTCCCTGTTTGTTGCTCTGCCAATTGGAATATGCAGCAAAAACAGCTGCGATAAGTAATCCTAATACTACATACCGCAGGCCCGAGTGGGCACGTAAAAGAATATTCATAAAGGTAAAACGAGTTATGGTGAACTTGTGAAAGTATACAAAGGTAAGTCTCAAAACACCTTCTCCCAAATGTAATCAGTCCCGAAATCAGGTATAGAGGGAATTCAGAATGCTAAAATTATAATTGCAATATTTGCAGTAAGTATAAAAAATTAACGAATACAAGAAATGATTATTTTTAACATAACAGTCAATATCAGTTACGCTGCTGAAAAAGAATGGCTTGCTTACATGAAAGAAACTCACATTCCGGAAATTTTGGCGACAAAACTTCCGTTGGAATGTAAACTACTTCGTCTTTTAACGGAAATTGAAAACGAAGGCTCAACCTATACGTCACAATTTTTATTTAGGACTATGGAGGACTTTTTGGCGTACCAGACAAATCACCAGTCTGAGCTTCAGGAGAAACACCATCAGAAATTTAACGGACAATACGTATCATTTCGTACACTTTTGGAAGAGGCCTGAGCTAAAACGTGCATCAGCTGAATGTTACGAATTAATTCAAACAAACCTCGTCCCGCACTTGACTTTAAGGTATTAATTTTCTTTATTTAATATACCATTCGTCCTGGCAGTTGCCGGAAAATGCATCGGTTTGTACTATTTCATGACCTGATACATACCGTCGCAATCTTCGGGTATAAATTTTGTGACGAATGGTTTAAAGTAATGTTTTACCTTAAACCTAAGTGCTTATGAGACTGCAGATGCAAGCAATTCACTTCGATGCTGATCCGAAATTATTATTATTTATCCAACAGAAACTGGATAAACTCGATACGTTTTATGACAGGATTACAAGTGGAGAGGTATTTTTGAAATTAGACAAGAGCGATAACGCTAAATTACATACCAAACTTTTAGAAGTTAAACTTTACGTACCCGGAGGAACCGTTTTCGTAACGGAAAAAGGAACAACGTTTGAAGAAGCAACTGACCTCGCAGTAGATACATTAAAAATGCAGGTTATCAAATTTAAAGACAAGCGCAGCGCTTCGAGGGCAGCCAAACCTGTTGACGGAGTAGTGGATGATGAAGAAGCCTCCATCGCTGTTATAGCCGACGAAACTGAAGAATAATATTCATATCATATATATGAAAGGGAAGTTGCCAGAGCGGCAACTTCCCTTTTTTTGTACCTCTTCGGTTGCAGGAAACCGATATTTAAACGATTTTTGAAAAAAAGAAATACATAATTATGAATATAGAACCAGTAGTAAATTCCTCATTTGAGCATCTGTTTAAGTTTACTCAGGATGAGGTTGTACGCTTTGCAGAGCTGACCGGCGATAACAATCCGCTGCATCTGGACGCTGAATATGCGGCCACAACTAATTTTAAGCGGCCAATTATCCATGGTATGCTTGGAGCAACAGTATTTACCAAAGTACTGGGAACACAATTCCCCGGATTTGGATCCATTTACCTAAAGCAAAGCCTGGAGTTTTTGCGTCCTATGTTTGTTGAAACCGATTATAAAGCTGTTTTTACAATTAAGACAATACAACCTGAGAAACACATTGCCGAAATTTCCACCGAAATTTTTGATGTTAACACTAAGAAGGTAGTGACAAGGGGAATTGCAACGATGATCAACGAAAAGCTTTTCTAAACAGAAAGCCCGGTTCTGACGAACCGGGCCCAAAATTTTGGTGTGCTTTAAAATACTATTCTGCAGCGTTTTTCTTGTTCTGAACTTCAGAACGTATTTCCTGAGCAAGTGTTTTCAGATCCTGCATGCCTTTACGTACACGTGTACCAGCAGCCTGGTTTTCCTTGTTGTAGAACTTATCAAAGTCACCTTCCAGGGAAAGAATCAAGTCTTTTACTTCATCAAATCGTGCCATGTTCTTTATTTGTTTTTTTAGTTTAAAAATGCCCAAAACAGGCTAGAAACGCATGTTTTGCCCGAAATTTAGTAATTAAAAACATTACCGCAATCCAAAAAACAAAAAAAAACACTTCTATAATGCAATTTAATTTTGATATTTTTACAACTACTTAATAATCAGATGTTTAAAATAAAAATATTTATTTAGAAAAAACACAAAAAAAGAGACATTTTTTTCAAAATGCCTCTTGAACGCAAAAAATGCATATTTTATCTATTCAACAACCTCCTGCACATCTTCAATTTGATACACCCGGTTCTTTAATTTATCTGCCAGGGTAGTAAATGCATTCAATGTATATTCAACATCTTCCAGCGTATGCGAAGCTGTTGGGATGATACGAAGCATAATCTGCCCCTTAGGCACTACCGGGTAAACAACGATTGAACAGAAAACACCCATGTTCTCACGGAGGTCACGAACCATGCGTGTTACTTCGGGCACCCCGCCTTCGCTGTGTAAAAATACAGGCGTTACCGGTGATTCTGTTGAACCGATGTTAAAACCACGACTCCGCAGACCATTCTGCATTGCTGCTACGTTTTCCCAAAGTTTTGTTCTCAGTTCCGGATTTGATTTTAATATTTCCAAACGTTTCCGTCCTGCCTCAACATAAGGCATAGGCAAAGCTTTGGCATAAGTCTGGGACCGCATGTTGTATTTCAGGTACATGATAATCTCAGGATCGTCGGAAGCAATAAAACCTCCGATGGCCGCCATGGATTTTGCAAACGTTGAAAAATAAAGATCAATTTCTTTTTGCACCCCAAGCATCTCACCTACGCCGGCACCGGTTTCTCCCATTGTACCAAAGCCGTGGGCGTCATCAACAAGTAAACGGAACTCATATTTTTGTTTAAGTTCAGCAATGGCTTTAAGATTACCAACCTTGCCGGACATTCCGAAGACGCCTTCTGTAATTACCAATACGCCTCCGCCCTTTTCATTGGCCAGTTTGGTTGCACGTTTCAGGTTTTTCTCCAGGCTCTCCATATCGTTATGGTTAAACTTGTAGTATTCGCCCAATTTTGCTTTGTGCAGCCTGATTCCGTCAATGATACATGCATGAGACTCTGCGTCATAAACAATTACGTCGCGGTAATCACAGATACATTCAATGGCTGACATAATTCCCTGATAACCGTAGTTTAAAAGGAAAGAATCTTTTTTTCCTACAAATTCAGCCAGTTCCTTTTCAAACTCCTCATGCTGGGTTGAATTTCCCGACATCATCCTTGCTCCCATCGGATAGGCAAGCCCCCATTTCGCTGCTGCATCAGCATCCGCTTTTCTTACCTCAGGATGGTTGGCCAGCCCCAGATAGTTATTCAGACTCCAGTTCAGCACTTCCCGTCCCATAAAACGCATACGCGGCCCCAGCTCGCCTTCAAGCATCGGAAATGAAAAATAGTGATGGCTGTTCAGCATTTTGGCAGGATTGCCGATAGGCCCGGAGTTGTTTTGCAGTTTCTCAAAAATATCCACTCGCTTCTAATTTATATGGGTAACCAATGATTATATATGTTAGATAAATGCAAAAATAAAAAAAATTACATTACCTTAATAATGACTTCGTCGTCAAGCAGTTCGTAAGTTAGTAAAATAATAAAAAATACTGCTTTAAATAGCAATCATAAATTCCACAGTTTACCACTATCCGTTCTGTTCTTCATGTCGTTAATAAAAAAGATACTGGTTGCTAACCGGGGGGAGATCGCTTTGAGAATAATGCGTACAGCGCGTGAAATGAACATTTCAACGGTTGCAATTTTTAGTGAAGCCGATAGGAAGTCGCTTCATGTGCGCTATGCAGACGAGGCTGTTTGCATTGGTCCTGCTCCTTCGGCTGAGTCCTATTTGAGGGCTGATAAAATTATTAAAATTTCTAAGGAATTAAATGTGGATGCAATTCATCCCGGCTACGGATTCCTCTCAGAAAATGCTGATTTCGCCGGACAGGTGAAAGAAGCCGGCCTGATCTTCATAGGACCATCCGCACACGCCATTGAGATTATGGGCAACAAACTCGCTGCAAAACAGGCAGCAGGAAAGTATAACATCCCCATGGTTCCCGGCACTTCTTCTGCAGTAACCGACCGTGTGGAAGCAAAAGTAGTTGCTGCTTCCATCGGATACCCTGTTTTGATTAAAGCGAGTGGAGGAGGTGGCGGGAAAGGGATGCGGGTTGTGGAGAATGAAGCAGAATTTGATGAGCAAATGGATCGTGCCGTGAGCGAGGCGATTTCTTCTTTCGGAGACGGAGCTGTTTTTATCGAAAAATATATTACTTCCCCAAAGCATATCGAAATACAAGTACTTGGTGATCAGCATGGAAACATTATTCATCTATTTGAAAGAGAATGTTCTATACAAAGACGGCACCAAAAAGTAATAGAAGAGGCACCATCAATTTCGGTTACTCCTGAAATCAGGGAAGCGATGGGCAGGTGTGCCATTGATGTGGCCCGCTCATGCGGTTACTACGGAGCCGGAACCGTTGAGTTTATCATGGACGAACGCCGTAATTTTTACTTTTTGGAAATGAATACCCGGCTTCAGGTTGAGCATCCGGTTACAGAACAGATTACCGGGGTAGACTTGGTGAGACAGATGATTAAAATTGCAGAGGGAGAACAGCTTGCTATCAGACAGGAGGATTTATTCATCAAAGGCCACGCCGTCGAAGTACGCGTTTATGCCGAAGATGCATCCAATAATTTTTTGCCGGATGTGGGAAAGCTCGAAACTTACGTAAGGCCTCAGGGCAACGGTGTGCGCGTTGATGACGGTTTTGAACAAGGTATGGAGATCCCGATATATTATGATCCCATGATTGCAAAACTGATTACATACGGCGAGAACAGGGAAGAGGCAATTTCAAAGATGACCAGGGCAATCGACGAATATCAGATTTCAGGTGTTCAGACAACACTTGAATTCTGCCGTTTTGTGATGCAGCACGAAGTGTTTGTAAACGGAACATTTGATACCAATTTTGTTAATCAATTTTTTACTCCTAAAAATCTGCTGAAACAACCTGATACCCACATTTTGCAGCTTGCTGCATTCATGACAGCCAAAATTTCTGCTGCGGGGGATATAGCCAGGCCTACTCAAATGGAACCTGATGCTGCCATTGTATCAAAATGGCGAGCGAGGAAGCTGAACAGCAACTAAATCCAACAATTCCTTAGGATTCTTTCCGAAACTTTCCTACTTTTGCGGTCTTAATTTTTTGCAAATTCAGATAATTATGTGATTTTGTTAAAAATTAAATTGAAATAAAGTATTCAAATTGATATTTGTTCTTGTTGTATTGTGCAATACGGTCATTTGAATCTTATTTTTTTGTTTAAACAGATTACTTGATAATACCAATATAACTGTCACATTTGGCCGCCCCAAGGTCTGAACGACTATCGACTTTCACTGAATAATCAGCTATGAAGCTATCCGAATTTAAGTTTGACTTACCTCAAAGTCTTATTGCACTTCACCCATCCGACCGCGGCGAATCACGCCTTATGGTTGTAAACCGTAAAACAGGAGAAATTGAACATAAAATGTTTGCCGATCTGATCAATTATTTTGATGACGGCGACACAATGGCAATCAATGATACCAAAGTTTTCCCTGCCCGCCTTTATGGTCAGAAAGAAAAAACCGGTGCAAAAATTGAAGTTTTTCTTTTGAGAGAACTCAACAGGGAAATGCGTTTATGGGACGTTTTGGTAGATCCTGCCCGTAAAATCCGTGTTGGTAATAAATTATATTTTGGCGATAGCGACCTGGTTGCTGAGGTAATCGATAATACTACTTCCCGTGGACGTACTATCCGCTTTTTGTATGATGGTAATAACGATGAATTTATGAAACTGGTGGATGAACTTGGCGAAACACCGCTTCCTCCGGAAATTATTTCCCGTCGTAAGGTTGAAACTGCTGACCGTGAACGTTTTCAGACTATTTTTGCTGAGCACGTTGGAGCGGTTGCAGCACCAACAGCCGGTCTTCATTTTACAAAAGCAATGATGAAACGCCTTGAAATTAAAGGTGTGAACTTTGCTCCGGTTACACTTCACGTGGGTCTTGGTACTTTCCGTACAGTAGACGTGGAAGATTTAACCAAACACAAAACAGATTCTGAAAATTACAGGATTTCACAGGCCAGCGCCGATATTGTTAATGCTTCTATTGATGCAAAAAAACGTGTTTGTGCAGTTGGAACTACATCATTGAAGGCAATTGAATCATCTGTTTCTGCGAGCGGCCATTTAAAGGCAGTTGAAGGCTGGACAGATAAATTTGTTTTCCCTCCTTACGATTTCAAAATAGCTAACGCAATGTTGTCTAACTTCCAGTTACCTGAATCCATTCTGCTGATGTCGGCATGTGCCTTCGGGGGATTTGACTTGGTTATGAAAGCTTACGAAATGGCGATTAAAGAAAAATACAAATTCTTCACCTATGGTGATGCGATGCTGATCATCTGAAAATCGTTTTAAAAATATATTTTTGTCACTTACCACCAGGCATGTAAAACGCTCCTGAAAGTAAGTGACTTTTTTTATATCATTTAACACAACTTCTATGCAGGAATATGTGATCATAGTTGCAGGCGGATCCGGAAGCAGGATGAAGAGCAACATCCCTAAGCAGTTTATTGCTGTGAACGGACTTCCAATACTGATGCACACAATCAATGCATTTAAAAGTTATTCGTCCAATATATTTATTAACGTAGTACTTCCTAAAGAACAATTAACGTCTTGGAAAGAGCTCTGCATGGAATACGGGTTTGAAACAGATCATCAGTTGGTGGTGGGTGGTGAAACACGTTTTGATTCAGTAAAGAACGGTTTAGGCCATATAAGCGGAGAAGAAGGATTAGTCGCTGTCCACGACGGAGTGCGCCCGGTAATCAGCACAGAGATTATAAAAAACAGCTTTACAACAGCGCTTATCTCCGGAACTGCGGTTACGGCAGTCGCAATGAAAGATTCCCTACGGCAAATCAGTGCAGAAGGTAAAAATACTGCACTCGATAGAAGTTCTTATCGGTTGGTACAGACACCCCAAACTTTCCGTCTGGACTGGATGCGAACTGCTTTTTCTCAATCCTATCAACCAACATTTACGGATTGTGCCAGTGTGTTGGAATCAGCCGGATATTCTATTCATCTGATAGAAGGCGCTTATGAAAATATTAAAATCACTACCCCGGAAGATCTGCGCTGGGCAGAAATTTACCTCATAAAGAATACTTAAAACAGGTATTTCAAATACCCTGAGTAAATTGGACTTATGTCAGAATATGAAAATAAACGATTTAGTCAATCTCCGGCTTCATAATCAGCTAATCTTCCACCACCCTTTTAAAAAAGTTAAAGATGTGGTCTCGTGGCTTGGTGCTGTACAGGCTCAGGACTACGCCGGGGCCAAATGGTCTTTGGGTCTTCGCGCTCCAGCTCATTCTGAAGAAGATATTGATAAAGCAATATCAGAAAGATCTGTCGTTAGGACCTGGCCTATGCGGGGAACGCTTCACTTTATTGCTTCGGAAGTTGTCCACTGGATGCTTACTTTACTTACACCACGGATCATAAAAGGAGCTGCCGGCCGGTATCGTCAATTGGAATTGGATGATAGTATTTTTAACAAAAGTTATGATCTTTTATCCAAAGAACTGCAAGGCGGAAAACAGCTTATGCGAAGTGAGCTTTATGCCTTACTGGAAAGCAATGCTATTTCTACAACTGGCCAGAGAGGCATTCATATCATAAATTATTTAGCACAAAAGCAGTTGTTATGCCATGGAATACATAACGACAAACAGGCTACTTATGTACTTTTAGATGAATGGATACCTGTTTCAAAGAAGTTGTCAAGAGAAGAAGCATTGGCGGAAATTGCCTTAAAGTATTTTAAAAGTCATGGCCCGGCGACACTGCAGGACTTCATCTGGTGGACCGGATTAAAAGTAACCGATGCGAAAGAAGGACTAAACTCTGTACTTGATCAGCTTGAATCTTTTATTATTGATCAAAAAACCTATTGGATGGAACGTTCTCTACCGGACCTGGTAAATACTTCCCGCCCGTCAGTTCATTTGCTACCCGGTTTTGATGAATATATGCTGGGTTATACCGACCGTACTTTGGTTGTTGACCACATACATCTGCCCAAAATCGTCCCCGGAAATAATGGGATGTTTATGCCGACCATTGTAATTAATGGTAAGATTGAAGGACTTTGGAGAAGAACCTTAACAAAGGAGAAGATATTACTCGCACTACTGCCTTTTACGAAGTTCAGCAAAACCACATTGAACCAAATTGAAA
This sequence comes from Dyadobacter psychrotolerans, assembly GCF_004349265.1. Taxonomy (GTDB): domain Bacteria; phylum Bacteroidota; class Bacteroidia; order Cytophagales; family Spirosomataceae; genus Dyadobacter; species Dyadobacter psychrotolerans. The sequence continues at coordinate 959 of NZ_SMFL01000008.1, read as the reverse complement.
TCGCTGCAAAAAAGTATTCAGCTTATCTTGGTATGGATTTGTCGGTACAATAAGGTATCATCTACAAAAGAATAAAAAATTCTGTTTTGGACTGTACAATTTTGTGACGCTCATTATTTTGTCTTCTATTTTTTTTTACAATCCTAAAAACTTGTAGAATGAGAAAAGGAGACAGAAAAACAAAAAGAGGTAAAATTTGGTTTGGTACTTTCGGGAAATTACGCCGTCCTTTGGAAAACGAAAAAAGGCCTGAATCTGACGTTCCAGATAAACCTGCAAAAAGCTATTAAAGCGAATGCCTTTCCGGGTTATGCAGATTTGGAGAAGCTCAAATAGATTTACCTAAACCATAACAGAACTTACTTATAGCTATAATAAAAAAAGAATCAAAAAACAGATTCGACTGTTGTTTGACTCTTTTTCTTTTGGGAAACAGGATTCGAACGCCAGCCGGCACCCTATGGTCCCAAACCAGATTTCTTCCCTGTTTCAATAGTGTCGGGGAGACAGGATTCGAACCTGCGACCCTCTGGTCCCAAACCAGATGCGCTACCGGGCTGCGCCACTCCCCGAAGAAAATAAACCCTATTTCTATTAATATAAAACTTAGGGTCTCTACTTAAAGCAAAAAAGCCACCCTTTTCAGGATGGCTTGATTTGTAATAGTATTGTGGCGGCTACCTACTTTACCAGGTTTGACCCAAGTATCATCGGCGGTTCTGGGCTTAACTTCTCTGTTCGGGATGGGAAGAGGTGAACACCAGGCCAATAGCCACCAACAAGATTTTCTGTTGGTTTATCAACAATGTCTTTTGAGTTTCAATGATTAACATTGAATTTCATGTCATATTGGAAGTAGAAGAGATAAAATAAAGAGATTTAATGTGCAAGCTGTTGGGTAATTAGTACTGCTCGGCTGAATATATTTCTATACATACACCTGCAGCCTATCAACGTCG
>NZ_SMFL01000007.1 GCF_004349265.1 Dyadobacter psychrotolerans | reverse complement strand
ACACTGCTGAGTTTGCCCCACCAACGGTCTGAATATGTTGATAGTAATTCCTTAATTCCGCCCTTAACATAACTATTCCAAAGCCGTTGTGATTGTCGTTCGCCCAATCCAATCGCAGCACCTGCACGAGCTTGGCTACGATACTCTCCCATTTTTAGCGATCTTATAAATCGAATTCGATCACGACGCATTGCATTCTTTTCACGCTTTTCCATGAAAAGCAAATCAGCTATACTTTCCTTAATAATGTCAGCATATTTCATATATAAATATACGACTTTTTATTTTGAAATTAGTATAATATTTCCAAAATTGTTAGAAATATCTAACGGGAGACCATACCCTCTTGTTAACTCGGCTGTTTTATTTAATGTCAATAGAACTCTCCAACGTCCTGACAATTTGACTAATTCCCACATACCATCTACATGAATGGGCTGTGTTATCTTGAAACCACTATGCTCAAACAGGTCACTCCCTAAGCCGGTTATTATCGCTTTTTCGTTGTTTAGTAATTCGATTTTAGCACCTTGTTCCGGTTCAAACCATGTTCCAACTAATTCATCATGCGAAGGTTCGTTGTTTCCACAAGAAAATGTCAGGAGCAATGTAATAGTTAAAATGAAATACTTAGAGTGACTGCTATGTGTCATTTGTATTTAATGTTTTCAGTCCACGTGAAGGTTTGATAGTTTCAGACAACGGCTCACCACTTTGAGAGAAGAACTTTGACAGTAACAGAATTTCGTTCCATACCGTCAAAGTCTTTAAACCCATTAGCCAGGCTATTGTAAAAATCAGTCCGATCTCTTTTCAAAGGAATACCTATTTCCGCTGTCAGGATCCCCCTTCCAGACAAATAGTCCGTAGTCACCAAATCTTTCAGAAATGTTTACAGGTAAGTGATATCCTTTCTCCAAACCTTTTAATTTTTTGAAACGCAGTTCCACTTTCCAGCCCGAACCTTCATTGCTAAGTTCCCATGTACCCTCTCCATCAGTCGTTTTAAGTTTTATTAACTTTCCATCGTGAAACATTTCTGAATTAAGATTCGATGCTGTAAAAATATTGTTTTTGAGCAACACTATGTTTCCACCATCTTTTGTATTTTGCCATTTTCCTAGCAGGTGCTCAGTTGTAGGACTTTGGCTGTTACAAGCGCAAAATATTCTGGTTATCAGAATCAATTTTGCTAATGAGGCTACCTTAGTCATCTCCATTTAATATTTTCAGTCCATATGAAAGTTTGAGTAGTTTGAGACATTGGCGCTCCACTTTGCGAAAATAGATCATTTAGGGGGGTACCTATGTACTCATTCCATTCAGGAGTATAACCTATAACTGGCGGATGTGTAGCCGATGCAATTGTAGAGGCATTATTGACAGTAAAGGTTACAGTAGCATAGTCTCCATCCACTGAATTAACAACGTATTTCAAATCATACGATCCTAAATATGTGACAGCCAAGTTACCGGTATTTCCTCCACTGATTAAATTTGAATAATCTCCAAAATATTTAGGAACACCATCCACACCTGATAAATTATAATCATTTTCACCAGAAGGTATTCCCTGCGAAATATCCAACCTGATTTTATTCTTCGTATCTTCAATATGGCTGTGCTGTTTTAACTGTTCGGTCAACAAATCACCATCAACAAAAGTCCTGTCTCTGGGCCCAACTCCCGTTAACCATTCCCAGCCTAAATCCCAGGCCGTCATATTCTGATCGGCCTTACCGTGAATTGTTACCTCGCCAAGCAGTTTTTCCCAGGAAGCGCCGTTATCATAACTAATGTAATCCTGTCCGTTTACCTTTTGAAATTTGAGATCATTGGGATTTGCAGCTACACCATTGTCAACAAAGTCTCTACCGAAAGAATTGGGTGCACTATATCCACCGTCATTATTATTCCCCCTATAATGCTCATCATACCAGGCATTAAAACTACCACTTGCGCCAGGAGCGTCAGGATAACCGCATGAACTGTAACCATTATTGAATCCGTCACCGCTTGATCCATAACCGTTCCCGGATGCATAAATGTTTACGTCATTCAGATTTTGCCAGTAATTCCAGGTGTCATTGCCTTGTTCCTTAAAGTAGATGTCATTTCCCATGACCCACCACTCATACTCTCCGCCTAAAATTTCACTTTGCGCAACGCTGTCTAAAACCTCCAACTATGCCTCCAGCAAGTCGAAGGCCATTTCTGCCTTGGTTCTCATGTCGATGATTGTTTAAGATAAATGTGTGAATCAATTTTTCAAATGTATTTATAAAAAAATGTATAATCCAAATTAATATCACAATATTTACAAAAATACACATCAACACACACTAAATGCACTTAAAACCGTTCCCATGCGACCGGCAGATGGATATGATGGACTGCGGTCCTGCCTGCCTGAAAATGATTGCCAAATACTATGGCAAATATTACTCTCTTCAGCATTTACGCGATTTAAGCGGAACATCCCGGGAGGGTGTTTCACTGCTTGGCCTGGGACATGCAGCTGAACAGATAGGTCTCAAAAGCCTGTCAGCAAAATGTACGCTTGAAGATATTCTGTACAAAATTCCGCTTCCGGCCATTATCCATTGGAAGAATAGTCATTTCGTTGTTGTGTATCACGTCAAAGCTTCCAGTGGCTGGTTTTCTAAAAGAACGGACAGTTTATCCAAAGCCAAAATATACGTATCCGATCCGGCAAAAGGACTGGTGACCTACGATGCCGGGACATTTAAACAAAACTGGATAAAAGAAACGGAGTACAAAGGCGTCATTCTGGTATTGCAGCCGCAGGCAGATTTCGAACAACGCTTTGCCGGAGAAAAATCGGAGCGTAAAAAGACGATACAGAATTTCATTAGCTACTTTACGCCCTATAAAAGGAGCTTTTTGAATCTGTTCGTAGTCATGCTGCTGGTTACGCTCATGCAGGCTTTGCTCCCTTTCATTTCCAAAGCGGTAACTGATGTCGGCATCCAGACCCACGACCTGGATTTTATCAACATTGTGTTGTTTGCCAACATAGCGATCATCGTGGCAATCACCCTAAGCAACGCGGTAAGAGACTGGATTTTACAGCATCTGACTTCCAGAGTCAACATTGCACTGATATCCGATTACCTCATCAAACTGATGAAGCTCCCGGTTACTTTTTTTGAAAATAAAATGATGGGAGACATTCTCCAGCGGGCCAATGATCATGAGCGGATACGAAGTTTCATCATGAACAACTCGCTTAATTTAGTCTTCTCCGCGCTCACATTCCGGATTTTCGGAATTATACTACTCATTTTTAATGCGAATATATTTTACATCTTTTTTGCAAGAAGTACTTTGTACGTATTGTGGGTACTTGGATTTTTACAAATACGAAAAAAACTGGATTGGGAGTATTTCGAATTAACTTCAAAAAATCAAAGTTATTGGGTTGAAACAGTAGAAAGTATTACTGACATCAAAATCAACAATTACGAAAAACAAAAACGCTGGAAATGGGAAAATATTCAGGCGAGGTTGTATCAGGTTAACATGCGCGTCATGACCGTGAATAATGCGCAAAACCTGGGCGGACAGTTTATCGACAGCGTAAAAAATCTGCTTATCACATTTTATTGTGCGCGTGCCGTCATACAGGGCGACATCACTTTTGGTGTGATGATCTCCACGCAGTTCATCATCGGAATGCTAAACGGTCCGGTGGTTCAGTTTATACAATTTATGGCCTCCTTCCAGTTTGCCCAGATCAGTTTTTTGCGTCTCAACGAAATTCATCAGTTACATGATGAAGACGAGGGCACCGGGCAAAACAGCATTGAGCTGCCGGAAAGCAAAGATCTTGTACTTAAAAACGTCGCTTTTCAATATACGTCGGTTTCTCCCCCTGTGCTCCGCGGTATTAATCTGGTTATTCCTCAGGGCAAAGTGACGGCAATTGTAGGAGATAGCGGAAGCGGTAAATCCACTTTACTCAAACTAATACTTCGACTATATAAACCTTCTTACGGAGAAATTATGATCGGCGGTATGAACATCAATAATGTCAGCCTGCGCCAATGGCGGGAGAAATGCGGGGCCGTGATGCAGGATGGTAAAATCTTTAATGACACCATTTTAAACAACATTGTGCTGGATGACGAAAAAACGGATTATCATTTATTACGCAAAGCGGTAGAAACTGCAAACATTGCTTCTGAAATTGAACACCTGCCGCTGGGTTATCAGACTAAAATGGGTGAGCAGGGACGTGGATTAAGTGGTGGCCAGAAACAACGTGTACTGATTGCCCGTGCGTTGTACAAAAATCCGGATTATCTGTTTTTTGATGAAGCCACAAACGCACTGGATACGATTAACGAACAGAAAATTGTACAGGCGCTTGACGAAGTATTCAAGGAAAAAACTGTGATCGTAGTGGCACACAGACTGAGTACAATCCGGAAAGCCGACCAGATCGTTGTCATGCAAAACGGGATGGTTTCCGAAGTTGGCAATCACGATTCGCTGCTTCAAAGAAAGGGACATTACTACAATCTGGGGTAAACTAAAGAAAGGGAGAAAAACCGTCACGACTTTCGCGTAGGATTTTTATTTACTATTAGCCGGGAATATTGAATCCTAAGGCGCTAGATTTAAATCCATGATTGAGCCCAAATCAAAGATTTTATAATCTTTACCATCGGAGAAGTCGTATTCTCCCACCATGTTAATATGTGCCCAGCTGTGGGTAGAAGTTGCAAGGATTTTTTTCAACAGGATTTGCCTGTCTTGTTCGGACTCAGCTGCTACCAGCTTTTCAGATAATAACAACAGATTATAAGTGTTTATCGCATTTGCTATCAGTCTTTTACAGCCTTCTGCTGTTAATTGTTCTTTCCGGGTGGCCCAGATTAATTCCTGGTTGTTACCAATCGTGATAGCTTTTGAAAAGTTATTGCTGCTTTCAATTCTAGAAAGTGAGCCAGACACTGATTTCCGGATTAATTCATCATCCATATATTGATAGATGTATGATGTTTTATAAAGCCTTCCCAAATCTTTGAGGGCCTTGTAAAGCGGGTGTTGTTTTGAATATGAATTTAGACGCCTGAACAACGTTGATGCCTTCGAATAACCCAGCTTGATTGTACAAACAAGCCTTAAAATTTCGTCCCAATGATTTTCCAGGTGTGCCAAATTAATTTTAAGACCTGGAACAATCTTATAATTAAGCTCACGATAAGTCCGCGCTTCGTCAGTTGAATAAAGCTGTTGATGATGAAACCTTGCAAACCTGGGCCGAAATTCAATACCCAAAAGACCCGTTACAGCGAACACGGGTTCGCTAAAACCATGTGTATCTGTCGAATGCGCATTTGGAATGATCACTTCATTGTGAGTTAGGCCATCCAGGACATAATGTGATTCAGGTTCAGCTGCGCTAAATACAGTTGAATAGAATAACTGCCCGGCTTCGTCCAGAAAGGAATACATGGTAACACCCTTGCCATTTCCAAAGTATTTAAAGGAAGGAGAAGCAACCAGCGAAGCAACGGACACATCGAACTTTTGGCCGTCACTTGAAGTATGAATAAAGTCTGCATCTTTTCTAAAATGCCCGGTAAGTGGTAAGGCATTGCTAAATGCAAGTACTTTGTCATTTGCTTGTATTACAGTCTCTGGTGAAAAATATTGGATTGCCGTTGTCTCCAGTGAACTGGTCCTGATACCTTTGGACATGAAAGAAAATTTACGAATACCGATATTGCACCCGAACCCAAGAATTGCTGCAAAGAACAATTTCTCGTCCGGACGCTTAGGTATATGATCAATTCCTCCATGGATAAACGAGGAAATAAAGCCTGTTGCATTTTGGACAGTTGAAAGAACTTCCACCAATGGAATGACGTATTCTTGCGGATAAAATGATCCCAAGTCTGTTTCTTCTTCCAAACGTTTATCTTTCATCAGGTGCCAGTCACCGGTGGAATCTAAGTATACCTGTTTGTTACTGCCTTTTTCTACATGTTCATTTGTTAATTTAATTTGGGCATTGAGCTTTTCATTTAATTTAAGCAGGGTTTTCCGTGAATCAGCAAAGGCTGTCAAGCCGGCTTGTTCAATCAGCTTTTCCTTTTCTTTATTCCAAACCGCAGGTGGTATTACATATTCATCAAAACTGCGGTAATCATAGGAAGAATCAATTGGAAGTGCCCCAGACTTGATATTATCCCTGATTTCCTGGAAAAGGAATACTTTATATAAACCTGTACGCAATTTACCTTCCGGGGTCAACACTCGCTGCTGCTGCTCTAAACCTAAAAAATCTGTTGGTACTGAAGCGCGCGTTAGAATAGCACCATTCTTTTCCTGGTAGTACCGGACCGCAGCAAGAATATCCTTCCCTGATGAAGTGGCGCTCGGGATCAAGGCTTTGACAATATCGCTTACTTTACCATTTAATTTAGACGTATTTTTTTCAAGCATTTGATAAAAATCTTCCCGGTCGTTTATCTTTTGGTTGGCTTCCTTTAAGGCTTTGAGGCGCTGCTGGTCTTCCTGCAACAGCTTTTGAGATAACCGTTTATTTTTAAAAACCTGTTCAATCAACGTCACTTTGGCCAAAGGTTCCATTGTAGTATCAGCAATGATTTTTTCAATAGCTCCTAAAATATCAATATGGGTACCGCTACGCTGGGCAACACTGCTGACTAGCTGCGCGGTCTGCATCCTGTTTTGATAAAGCTCTTGTTTTACTGAGTTTTCACAACCATTAATAAAATTTGTAACAGCACTATTTAAGGTCAGGATAAGTGCATCCCCTAACATATAGTACTGATGAATAATAAAGGATATTAAAAGCAGATAACGGTTGGTGCTGCGTGTAGTTATTTGTGTTACCTGGTTATTGATGACATATTCAGCGTAGAATTGAATGGTCGCATCAGACAGTTTTAAGCGCCTGGCTACCGGTAGTAACTGCAAATACATGATCTTTAAGCTTTGAAAGTTTGCCACACGCTCACGGATCTGTTTTGTCTCCATGGATTGCGAAACCCGTTTAAAAAACGTAATCTCATAACGTTTCACCTTTAAATGCTTTCTACTGTCTTCCTGATAAGAACTGTGTTCGACTAGAAGCTGCTCTAAAAGTAAAACATCAGCCGCAGTTAAATATTTACTTAAAATGGATTCTAGATTCTGCTCGAAACTGGCAAGAACTTTATCCAAGATTGTTTTCAGGCTTTGGTATGTAGGGATTTCAATATGATGTGCCTGAAGAAAGCCGACCATACCTTCAAATATCAGGTATGGCCTGGTCTGTACATGGGCCAGTCTCTGGATTTCTTCGGTCAACGCTTCAACCGAAGATTTTTCAAAGGCGGCAAAACCAAAATATCCAAGAATGTCCTCCCGGTGCCTGAGCGAAGTCCGTCCTTCGTAACCGGTCATCTGTACTGCGTTGACATCAACTGAAATTCTTTCAGCTACATAATCCACGTCACTTTGATGGAAGCGGTTTGATCCAAAAAACCGGCTGACAATCCGGAAGTATCCGACTTGCAAAAGAAAGCCAACTTTATTGGAAGGTGTTTGCAAAGTTTTGACATATTCAGCTGCCCATTGGGGAGTGTCTAAGAAAATCGCTTTCTGGTCAGCACTTAAAACAGGAGGATGGTCAAACCGTTGCCTGGCTTCGGAAGTGAGGTATTCTTTTCTTGGCATGACACGATTTGTTTGTATAAAAAAACGTTACTCAAAATGTACAAAGCTGTGCTGCCTTTTGGAGCTTTAAGATGAACTTAAAACCAAGCATATTCTATCAATTTAGTAAAATAAACTTGTACATCAATCTAAGTACATTAAATTTGGCCTCATAGATGTATTAAAGTATACAAAAGTGAAAATTGGATATGCGAGGGTGTCAACCCAAGATCAGAATTTAGAAATGCAGCTCGATGCTTTAGAGAAAGCGGGCTGCCAGCAGATTTTTCAGGAGAAAGCTTCCGGAGTGAAATCCGATAGACCTGAGCTTGCTGCTATGCAGCAGGTACTTCGGAAGGGTGATGTCATTTATATTTATAAACTTGACAGGTTAGGACGTTCTCTAAAACATCTTTTGGAAATGACTTCGGATTTTGAAAAAAGAGGAGTTGGCCTAGTCTCAATTAATGACCATATCGATACTACTACTGCTCAAGGGAGACTCATATTTAACATTTTTGCTTCATTGGCTGAATTTGAACGAGACCTGATCAGGGAAAGGACAAAATCTGGATTAGACGCGGCACGAGCCAGAGGGCGAAAGGGTGGACGAACCAGAGGGTTAACCAAAGAAGCAGAAAAAACAGCCATGCTCGCCCAAACGTTGTACAATGAACGTAAGTTGGGAGTAAATGAAATTGCAGCCGATTTGAAAATTTCTAAAATGACGTTGTATAAATACCTAAGACACCGTGGAGTAAAAATCAGTAGTAAAAGCTGAAACTTGGATCTGTAGGTCAGTTGTTGCGATCCACTTAAAATTCAGCAATGATGTTTTGTACCATAGTTCTTCCCAGATGTTTGGGTGACTTAGACAATTTTGATTGATTAAGTTCACTTTTAGGTAAAAGTGACTACTTCGTTTCCATTTGCCATCAATATTTTTGTAGTTAGACTGACAAACAGTCCATGTTCCAGTATTCCAACAATACCATCAAGTTGTTGTGCCAAACAAGCTGGATTACCTATTATTCCGAAATCAACATCAAAAACAAAATTGCCATTGTCAGTGATAAAATTCTCAGCTAGAGACTTTCTTATTATGGGGTTGCCACCCAATTTGATTAATTGTTTTTTCACAAATTCATAAGCACTTGGTACAACTTCAACCGGCACGCCAAATTGGCCTAGTTGATTAACTTTCTTAGTTGAATCGGTAACAATAATCGTATTGTTACTTAACGAAGCAACTATTTTTTCTCTGAATAGAGAGCCACCACCACCTTTTATTAAATGAAGTTGTTCTGTAAATTCATTTGCTCCATCAATGCTGATATCGATGCCGCTAGTCATACCCAATTCTTGCATTGAAATACCGTATGAGTCCGCTAGCCTTTCTGTTTTCAGAGAACTTGCTACCCCGGTAAATTGTAAGCCATCCTTTATCCGCCTTCCGAGCTCCACTATTACAAAGTCCATAGTCGAACCTGAGCCAAGACCAACAATATTTCCGTCTTTTACCAGTTCTGCCGCTTTCAATGCAACTTCCCTTTTTTCTTGTTGCTTGCTATCTATCATTTCTCGGAATTAAGTATTTATATATCATTAAGGCTTCTCGGATTAAGAAATCCATTATGCTAATTGACAAAATCAATTAAGCACTAAGTTAAAAATCTAATCACTTTTGACCGTAATTCGTCATTATTTACATTCGTTTCCTGCGACTTATATTTATGATCATATGAAAGATCCGCTAATATTTCAACATGTGTTTCAAACATGTCTAACTTTTTGACCAGAATACTAAACCTAAAATCAATTTCCGAATAAGTATCATCAGTAAGCAAAGCCATGCATATCAACGACTTGTAAATAGAAAATCAACACCCGCCGCAAAACGATGACAACCCACACAGCCCGCTCTGGCAATATCCAGGCCACGGTCACGGCTATTGGCCAGAATCGGCACGAGTCCATTAGGGTTTTGATTGTAATTCGTAGCAGGATCAAAGTCTATCCGAAAATATTCAAAATCCGCACCTGCTGAATTATAACCAGCCTCGCGGCGCACCATGATATCGATAAAATCGAGTGGACCTCTTTGGTTGTCTATATTTTGAAAACTTCGTATCACAAAAATATCACCCACCTGAACCGCGCGGTTTAATGGTTTATTTGTATAAATATCTTTAATATTTCTATCTGACCCATCCGTACGGACCCCAAAGCCGTTTCCGGTAATAGCGGTATCCCCGGCAGTGACAATTCTTGTAACCGAATCCAATAAGGATTGTGTCAACATGAAAGATTGGATGACAGGAGGATTTTCGGTTTCGCTTAAGATTGGCTCAATGGGCTCATTACCTGTACCAGAACAAGCCGCTATCATCAGGATGATGAGTCCTAACAGAAGTAAATTGATTTTCATAACAAAAGTTTATTTAAAAAAAATTGCATAATTCCACTCATAGTAGTCAGAACCGCGTGTATTTGATTATCTGCCCTAAAAATGATCGTGTCAATTAAAACATAGACATTTGAACAACTTTCACTTACAAGCTGAATGATAATACAAAATTACAGCGGAGATATATGCCGATGTTAAATGTATTCAAACAGAAGGTTAATACATTCAAACAGATTAAGATGTAAGAAGCAAGCAAACAGGAGAGTAGCCCGGTTATGGAGCTGTATCAATGGATGATTAATCGAAGAGCTACGTGCTTTTTAGATCCGGCTGTTTTAAATAAAAAATCTCCGGGGAATAGCTCACCGGAGATCAAATAAGAATACTATTTATTTATCAAACTCAAAATAGCTGAAAATTAACTCATTGCTTATGTATGAACTTTTATTTTCTATGTCGTAACATTTGTTGTTAGCGCGTGCTCCTCTCTGACTGTGGTTGGATTCGTGCCCGTTCTTTTTTTAAAAAAGTTGTTAAAATAGGTAGGGTATTCATAGCCAAGACTGTACGAGATTTCGGCAACGTTCCAATCCGTATTTAATAGCAGTGCCCTGGCTTCTGCAATAATACGGTCATTCAGATGTTCTGTTGTCGTTTTACCGGTTGCATCCCTGACAGCCCGGTTTAGGTGGTTTACGTGAATCGATAAAAGATCCGCATATTGATTGGGTGTCCGTAGTGTCAATGGTCTTTGCGGATCGACCGGAAATTGTCTGTCGAGCAGTTCCATAAACAGGGAAGCAATCCGCGTTGCTGCATTCTGATGCTCAAAATACGTTGTCAGGGGCTGCATTTTGAGCGCCTCATGCATTAACACGTTCAAATGATTACGCAGCAGATCAAATTTGTGCACATAATCGGAATTAAACTCCTTGTACATGGTTTGAAAGATCTGTTTAATGTAAATGATCTGATCCGGATCGATGTAGTAGACCGGGTCAGATCCAAGCCTGAACAAGGGCGAGTGTTCCAGAGCAGCATCCGCGTTGGTTTCCTGGTAGAACTCTTCGGTAAACAGGACAAAATATCCTTTTTGCTCTTCTGATATTGGCTCCCAAAAGTATGGTATTCTGGGATTTGTAAAGAGTAAGGCCGGCTTATCGATCAGAATTCCTTTATCGGCATATTCCAACCGGCTGGTACCGAATTGCAGTGTTATTTTATAGAAATCTCTTCGACTATATGGCACTGGCCGTGCCCGGAAATCATCACATTCATAGATATTGAATTTGCTACCTACATTAGGTAGTTTGTCTCCAAAGACTTCCTGTTGCGATTTTGCTTTTATCATAATCTTATCTTAATAAAATCAAACAATACCTATATAAAACTAACGAATTCGATTTCGAAAGCCATATAGATTCCAAAAACATCTATTTTCTTCAACTCCTTTTTTTGCCGGTCATTGATGAAACGTTACATTTGACAAAACAGGATCCCTTTCAAAGCGGAAACTATTGGCTTTGGAAGTCAGATCCTCGTAGCCAAATGAAATGCCAAATAGCATCTTATACTCGGCCGAAATTCCTAAATGTTTCCTTACTACATCTGCAAACATTCCCAGAACTGTCTGCGGTACGCCTGCCAAGCCATGAGCAGTTAAGGATAGAAGAAAGGTTTGCGCATACATACCAACATCACCAGCTACCCTGACGTGATCCCCCACGGACGGCATAAAAAGCAATGCCGCATGGGGAGCATTATAAAATTTGTAATTATAAAGATTAGCTTGTTTTCTCCCTTCCTTATCCTCACGGGCAACACCTAACGCTTCGTAATATGTCTTTCCTTGAGCAAATTGTCTTTCCTTATAACGCCCCGTAAAATGGCCTGTATCAAAGCTGAAATCCGAAGAATAGGTTTCAGAATTATATGCTTCAATCAATTTTTCCGATAAAGTGTTTTTTACTTCTCCTGAAACAATATGCACGTTCCAGGGTTGGGTATTACAATTTGAGGGAGATTGCTGTGCGTCCTGTAAAACGTTATAAATAAGCGTTTCAGGTACTGGTTTAGATAAAAAGGCGCGACATGAATGTCTGGTTCTGACCAGCTGCTGAAAGCTTTTATCGCTTGTATCCACAATATGATTCATTTAAATCCTAATTAATGGCTGTTGAATTACGTCACTGGTAACTGGATCGCGGTTAGAGAAAATGGAATAGATGATTCCATTTGGTTAATGGCTCATCTATTCCAATTAAACAAGTAAATTCAGCCTAGGTTATAATTTCTGATTAAACACTCGCCAAGCTAAATGGCAGTTTCCGTATGCGCTTTCCCGTCAAATCAAATATCGCATTGGTCAATGCGGGTGCAAACGGTGGTAAAGCCGGCTCTCCTACACCACCTGCAACTTCGTCGTTTTCCATGATATGAATCTGAATCGGCGGTATGTCTGTAATGCGGGGCATTTGGTAGGTGCTGAAATTGGTATCAACCGCTTTTCCATCAATAAACCTTACCTCATGCATCGTCGCTGCGCCAAGCCCCATCACGATAGAGCCTTCTATCTGGGCACGGATCGTATCCGGGTTCACATACCAACCACAATCCATCACTACCCAGACCTGATCAATTTTAATACTTCCGTCTGCTTGCCTGGATACTTTTACCACCTCGCCTACGGTCGTTGAAAAGCATTCGGTAATGGCTGTTCCATATCCTTCACCTTTCTTTTTATCCTTCCAGCCAGAGACATTTTCCATTTTATCGATTAGTAAGTGCAGACGCTCATCGTTCAAATGAGCTCTTCTGAAATCGAGCGGATCTCTACCGGCATCTGCTGCAAGCTCATCCATAAAACTTTCAAATGCGAATCCGTTGGTTGAAGCATAGACTGAACGCCACCACATTGTCGGGATCGGTGTTGCAAAAGGAACATCACGGATAGAAAGGTTTTTTATCGTTTCGTAATACGGCTTTAGAAAACCTTCCGAAGTGCTTCCATTAACAGCATCTTTTTTACCTGTAAGCCAGTGCATGTTGTTTTGCCCGGCCATCCGGTATTTGAAAGCATCGATTTTCCCATCTTTGATCACACCTTCACAGCGATAAGATATACCGGGGCGGAAAGGCCCCTGAGTGGCATCATCCTCCCGTGTCCAGACAACCTGAACCGGGGCCTTGATCTGCCTGGAAATAACGGCAGCTTCGTGCGGGTAATCCATAAATGATTTACGGCCAAAACCACCACCCAGAAAGGTAAGGTTTACGATGATTTTTTCCTTGGCAATATTCATATCCTTACTGATATATTCCTGCACCATGTCAGGATTCTGGGTCGGCCCCCAAATTTCGAGCTTATCTTCCTGGTAATATGCTGTACAATTCATTGGCTCCATACAGCCATGGTACTGATAGGGCGTTTCATAGACAACATCAATTTTATTGGCAGATGCTGAAATGATTTCGGAAGCCTCCCCCTGCGATTTGAAGGATAGACCCTCTTGGGTCTGCAAGGCAAGGTTTTGACGTTTGTATATTTCTTCCGAGTTCAAATGTTCAAAGCCGGAGTCGTCCCATTCTATCTTTAATGCTTTCTTTCCCTGCATAGCTGCCCATGTAGAATCAGCTACAACAGCAATTCCTTCCCGGTAGGTATCAAAAACCACCATCTTGACCTTAATCACATGTTTGATACCTGGAATCTTCCATGTTTGACTGTCATCAAAACTTTTTACTTTACCCCGCAGCCTCGGATTACGTTCGACAGCCGCATAAAGCATTCCAGGAAGTACTTTATCCATCCCAAATACGGCCGTCCCGTTGGTTTTAAATGGCGTATCGAGCCGTAAAAGCGGCTTGCCAACAAGCTTATATTCCGAACGTTTCTTTAAAACATAGTCTTTCGGAGGCGTCAGTTTGGATGCAGCTTCAACCAGCTGCCCGTAATGGAGTCGCTTCGGCGATTCGATTCTGCCAGAGGGTTTATGAAATACGTATCCTCCCTGGGCATAACACTCTGATTTCGAAACTCCCCAGCTTCCAGCCGCTGCCTGTAAAAGCATCTCACGCGCAGATGCACCCAGGTTAAGTAAAATTTTGTAGAACTCACGAATCGTCGAACTTCCCCCGGTATTCTGGCTTCCGTATCTTTTAAGATTCCCTTTTGCAAAGACTACATGAATATCAGCCAGGTTTACCTCTAGTTCTTCGGCAATAATCTGTGGAATTGCCTGGTAAACTCCTTGACCCATTTCGGACCTATGGCTGAAAATGGTCACCTTACCCGATGTCTCAATATGTATCCAGGCGTTGAGTTCAATACCATAATTCTCAGCTTCAGCCACACTAATAATTTCTGCATTGTTAGCACTCCCAGGCAAATAGAAGCCTAGCGAGAACACCGCTCCGGACACGGCAGAAGCTTTTAGGAAATCTCTTCTTGATACCTGTTTATTGTTCATGGTCAGCTGTGATTTGATTAAGATTGGGTATCAGTGGGCCTTCGGTGGCGCATACGCCCCCTTTTCAAGCCAGGTCAACCATGCCTTATTAAATTCCTTGTGGCTCATCGGCGGAAGGGTTCTTCCATCGCCGGGGTTCCAACCGGCCAGCACCAGCCCGTCATGGGCATGTTCGATCAGCTTCTTTTTATCTTTATGGCCGTTTAGTTTAGGATCTACAAGTTGCTTGGCAAGCTCATGAGCCGATTTACCCTCAAAAACCATTTTCATATCTGCTGGTGGTAAATGCCAGTTTGGATTACCAGGCGGCGTATGAAGACCAGGCGTATTGGCTGGCTGATGACAATTTGAACATTTCATTGCATAAACACCTTTTCCATCTATGCCCCTTTTGGGTGCCATCGTATGCAAATGGCTGTCATCTCCCTGTAGGGGCACATCTCCTGCGGGGTGACAATTCATACAGCGCGGGCTCATCAAGACTGAGTACACTTTCAAAAATGCCTTTGCCGATTCAACACTATCACGGTTGATCTTATCAAAACGTACAGCACTTGTAGGATCATACTCTTTTTTCCTGAATGCAGATGCTATTACAGCCGTGATGAAAATTATAAATGTCAATGCTGTGGCTGCCCTTATATTAAAGGAGATCAGTTTCTTTGGTTGCTTTTTCATGGATCTAATTTTTCCGGGATCACCCTTGTTTGACAGTCTTTTTCTGTAACTCTGCCGCCAGAACAATGGCTTTACGAATACGCAGATAAGTACCACAACGGCAAATATTTCCTGCCATGGCATCGTCGATATCCTGATTGGTCGGATCTGCTTTTTCCCTAAGCAACACTGCTGCAGACATAATCTGCCCTGAGTGACAATAGCCGTACTGCGGCACGTCAAGCTGCTGCCAGGCAAGCTGTGCCGGATGATCATTATTCTTAGACAATCCTTCGATTGTAACAACCTGCTTTCCTTCTGCCCGGCTTACTTTGGTCACGCACGAACGAATCGCATCGCCATCCAAATGCACAACGCAGGCTCCGCACTGCGCTACCCCACAACCATACTTGGTCCCTTTTAAGCCCACCAAATCACGGATCGCCCATAGTAGTGGCATGTTCGGATCTGCTTCGAGTGTGTGGTCACTACCGTTAATTTTTAAAGTCATTTTGGTCATAAAACATCGATTTTATTGAGCGTAATTTACCTTCAAGTGAATCACAATGGCGTAAACACAAGGTAGATAACCCGTAGCCGTAAAGTTTAAGCTATTCAAACCAATCGTTAAGACAATCAAATAATTGAAAGTCCAGTTGCAAAATCACTTTCTATTATATTCTTTGAAGACTCAATTCTGAAGCCCGGCCAGTGGTGTCAAAATTGGATTAACTGTACCGCATCTTAGCACCCCCTACTCGTGAGCAAGCGAACTTGAAAGCTCCCGGTAAGCTTTAATCTGCTGCTGGCGCTCGGCTACTTTTTGCTCAGCTTGTCCTATGGCATCAGCTCCTGCAAGAAAGCGGCGCGGCGGTTGTGGCTGATCAGAAATAAAGACCAATGCGCTGGCAAGCTTGGCCGGATCACCAGGCTGCTGACCGTTAGCACCGGTCCAGAACTTCATTTGCTCGGTGCGGCGCTCGTTATAGTCTTCAATTGGATTTTCGGCATAGTTTGTAGACTCTTCGGTGAGAAGCTCCGTTCGAAAGAAACCCGGATTAACAATAATGGTATCGATCCCAAAGGGTTCGATCTCAGCTTGCAACGATTCCATCCAGCCTTCAACGCCAAATTTGGAAGCAGCATAGGCAGTACCAAACTCAAAGCCGGCAAAACCAGCTGTGGACGAAATGGTGATGATTTGCCCTGAGCGCTGCTTACGCATAAGCGGAAGGACCGCCCGTGTCACATTCATAGGACCGAAAAGGCTCGTTTCGAGCTGCTTATGAATTTGCTCGGATGTAAGCTCCTCAAAATAGCCCGCGTAAAAATTAGCGGCATTGTTGACAAGCACATCAATCCCGCCAAAACCTGGCTATTCCGGCTTTAACCGCTGATTCGGCATCTGCCGGGCTGGTCACATCCAATTTTACAAGCAGAAGCCCATCAGACTGCCCAAGCGTCTGTTTTAGTTTATCCAGGTTTCGGCCTGTGGCGATTACTTTGTGCCCCGCTGCCAGTGCGGCTCTGGTAATATCAACGCCCATACCGCGCCCTGCGCCGGTGATGAGCCAAACTTTTTTAGTACTCATATCTTTGTTTTTTTTACTATGTTTTTAAGTAGTAATCAAATCATTTCAGGCTACTGATCCTTAATGAGCAGTGAAGCCGCCATCAACCGGAAGCGCTGCGCCGATTACAAAACTTGCCGCAGGACTGCAAAGCCACAGAACCGCCTGGGCAATCTCGCTGGTGAGACCGAGCCTGCCAATGGGTTGGTCCCGCAAAACTTCCTGCATTGCCTCAGGTGATCTTTCTTTTAAATCTGCCAGCATCGGTGTATCGATCACGCCCGGACAAACCGCATTCACACGTATACCTCGGGCGGCAAATTCAAGTCCAGCACTTTTGGTCAGGCCAAGAACACCATGTTTGGTGCCATGATAAGCGTTACGGCCTGCCTGTCCTACAAGCCCGCCAAGCGACGAACAGTTTACAATTGCGCCGCTGCCTTGTATCTGCATTTGTTTGAGCTCGTGCTTCATACAAGTCCAAACACCCTTGAAATTGACCCCATTTACCTTGTCAAATTCCTGCTCGGTTTCATCAGTCAGCGCCCCGGATGGCCCTGCAATTCCCGCATTGTTAAAGGCCATGTCCAATTTTCCAAACGCAGCAACAACGTGCTGGATCATACTTTCCACTTGCGCTTCATTAGATACGTCGCAAACAATCGCGATGGCCTGGTGGCCTGCTTCGGTCAGCTCGGCAGTAACTGCACTTAATTCTTTTTCGTTGACATCTGCAAGCACAACAACTGCACCAGCTTTGGCAAACGCCTGGGCTGCTGCCAGTCCGATGCCAGCACTCGCGCCGGTAACCAGGGCAACTTGTCCCTGAAAATTGTATACAGGATTTAAATTCGTATTCATGTTATATGGTATTTTGCTGGATTTGCAGCGGTAGAAATCGGTGCAGTGCTGCATGGATACTGCGCGCTTTGCTTAATCCATCTATAAGACATTATTAGTTATTCTACTACTTTCATTTGCAAGGCATTCATCCGACCGCCATGCACCTTAATCTTTGCAAGCTCAGTATCAAGCTCAGCCAAATCGGAACTGGACAGTTTAATATTGACTGCTCCCAGATTCTCTGTCAAATGCTCAATACTGCGTGTTCCGGGAATCGGTACGATAAATGGCTTTTGAGCCAGCAGCCAAGCCAGTGAAATCTGCGCAGGTGTGGCATTCTTCTTAGCAGCAAATTGTTTGATCAAATCTACAATCGGCTGGTTTGCTGCGATATTTTCAGCAGAAAAACGCTCAAACCCTGACCTTAGGTCTTTTTTAGGGTCAAACTTGGTATTTGCATTTATTTTCCCGGTTAAATAACCCATGCCAACAGGTCCCCAGGGTACAAATCCGATCCCAAGTTCTTCACATGCAGCGAGTACGCCATTTTGCTCCACGCTTCTTTCCATGATTGAGTACTCGGTTTGCACAGCTGATACAGGCATCACGCCATGTGCCAGGCGAATTGTCTTGGCACTTGCCTCAGAAAGACCAAAGTGCAAGACTTTCCCCTGCTGGATTAACTCTTTAACTGTGCCAGCTACATCTTCAATCGGCACATTTGGATCTACCCGGTGCTGATAGTACAAGTCAATACGATCTGTTTTAAGTCGTTTAAGCGACTCTTCAACTACCTTTTTTATATGTTCCGGGCGGCTGTTCAAAGTACCTCCTGCCGGAATGTCAAAGCCAAATTTACTGGCTATAACGACTTTATCGCGAAAAGGAGCCAAGGCTTCCCCAACCAATTCTTCGCTGGTATACGGACCGTAAACTTCGGCCGTATCAAAAAAAAGAACCCCATTTTCATAAGCTGTACGGAGCGTTTTAATGCCTTGGTTCTTGTCGGCAGCAGGACCATAATTGGCACTGATACTCATGCAGCCTGAGCCAAGTTCGGATACCTGCAGTTTGCCAAGTTTCCTGGTTTTTAGCTTATCTTTTGCAAAGCTGTTATTTTCCTGAACCGAGGCAGTTGCCCATGAAAGCGGAATGACTGTTAAACCGGCCCCTGCAAGGGCAGTCTTGGTAATGAATCCGCGGCGGCTGATGCCAGCGTTTTCCTGCTCATTAACTTGATCTTTATTTTCCATTTTGTTATCTGGTTATTGATAGTGCACGTTTGGCGGGCACCTTTGATTACTTGTCTATCAATTAGATTTGTTTAATTATCAAAAGCCAATCACCCGGTGCGGCTGGTAGAGCTCTTCCAAATGCTTGATTTCAGATGCAGATAGTTTGACAGATAAGGCAGATACGGCATCTTCAATATGCCCTGGTTTGGTCGCTCCCACAATCGGGGCTGTAATTTCAGGCTTACTCATCATCCAGGCCAAAGCCAACTGCGCAGTTGGGATCTCTTTCTCTTTTGCCAGCTGCTGCAAACGCTCAATTACCTCAAAATCAGAAGGCGAGTTATAGTAACCACCACTGAAATTATCGGTCTTGGCACGTTTGGTTTCCTCTTTGTCTTTCGGGTTACTGCGGCCAAGCAAACCTGCTGCCAGGGGTGACTAGGGAATAATGGCAATTTTCTGATCAACGCAAAACGGGATCATTTCTCGTTCTTCCTCGCGATAGATCAGATTATAATGGGGCTGCATAGAGACAAACCGTGTCCAGCCATTTAGCTGAGCAATGTATTGCGCCTGCGCAAACTGCCAGCTGTACATAGATGATGCGCCGA
The DNA here is from genome assembly GCF_004349265.1 of Dyadobacter psychrotolerans. GTDB lineage: Bacteria > Bacteroidota > Bacteroidia > Cytophagales > Spirosomataceae > Dyadobacter > Dyadobacter psychrotolerans. The sequence goes on along the minus strand of NZ_SMFL01000007.1, from coordinate 329,940 downwards.
TATATCTGGCTTTCCCTGCCTTGACTACATCATGCAGTGCTTCCATCGTTTCCTCTATTGGTGTATTTTCATCCCAGCGGTGTGTCTGATACAGATCGACATAATCTGTCCCCAAACGTGTTAGGCTCGCATCAATTGCACTCAGAATATGTTTACGCGACAAGCCTTGTTTATTAGGTCCACCAATTCCGTCGGCAGGATTAAACACTTTTGTTGCCAGCACATAATCATCCCGTTTTGCAAAATCCCGTAGCGCTTTCCCAAGGACTTTCTCGCTGCCGCCCTCGTTATATACATTGGCTGTATCAAAAAAATTGATACCTGATTCCAGGGCAGTCTTAATAAATGGCCGGCTTTCTTCGTCTGTCAAGGCCCACGGAAACTGTTTTGTGGGTCCGCCGTAGCTCATTGTGCCCAGGCACAAAGGCGAAACCATCATACCTGTATTTCCAAATTTCACGTAGTCCATAATTTGTTTTATTTGATGAATAGTGTCAGCCAGATCGTCAAAACTGACATGCTGTTTTAAAAAAATTTATTTGCTGTTAAGGCATCAAGGCACTTTCTGCAAGAAAGACCCAACCTTCGGTCGAAGCGAGCCGAAATTTCATTGCCTGCTGATACTCAACCGAATTGTAAAACCGCTGGGCATCAGCAAAACTCTCAAACTCAGCTATTGCAATGACGGATTCAGGCTTTCCTTCCACAGCTTTTACAGCTGCATCATAAATCATAGGCCGGAGCTTATACTTAGCATTTAATGCACCCGCAGCCTGCACATACTTTGCATAGGTCGCCTGATCATGGATGGTATAGTTTGCAATGAGATATCCACGCGGTTGATTTGTAACCGATGTTTTATCCTGCGCTTGATCCTGATGATCCGAGCTTATTTGCTGATCTACTTCCATTGTTAAACAGGTTAAAATTTAATCTTTCAGTGATGGACATCACTCTTGTTATCTCTCAATTCCTCTAAAACAGCAGATCTAATTTGAGATGGGAAACCAACCTTTGGCTGCATCGATGACATTCCATAATTTGGTCGGAATGGCTAGTTCCGGGAGCTTTGAGATACTTAATGAATCTGCAATCTTTTCTCCCCTGGCCGCCAGTTCTACCCAGTTTGGGTTGATAACCAGAGCCTGCCCGATCGCTACAAATGCCAATCCCATATCTACGGCCCGGGCAGCCTGTTCCGGGTTTTTAATTTGTCCGGCAGCAATCACAGGAATTCTTCCCGATACGTAATCCAGGATCAATTGCGCAATTGTTTTTCCCTCGCTAGTGCCAATAGGTCTTGATTCAAGCACATTAGCCAGAGACGCATGCAGGTAATCGACTTTTAGCTCAATAAGGCGGTCAATTAATGGAAAAATGTCTTTAAGCTTATAGCTTTCAGGATGTGACTCCTCAGGAGATATCCGGTAACCTAGTAAAAACGGACGCGTAGCATGCTCCGCAATAACGGCTTGAACTTCTTTAACCACTTCAAGAGCAAATCGCATACGATTTTGTGAAGATCCTCCCCACTCGTCCGTACGCTGGTTGAACAAAGGGGAAAAAAAGTTTTGGATTAAAAACCCGTGTGCTCCGTGAAGTTCTACACCATCAAAACCGGCTTCAATAGCCCTTCTGGTCGTCTGGCCAAAGGCTTTAATAATATCAAGGATCTCTTCATGCGAGAGTGCACGGGGAATGTTTACTTCGCTAACAAAAGAAGATTCACCAGCCTCTATTGCACTGGCACTCACCAGATCACCATCAGGTATCAGTTGAGCTAGTGCCTTATTGCCGGCATGAAAAATTTGAAGTATGGCTGGCGCTCCGCCACTTTTTGCTACCGTCGCCAGCTTTTTAAGGCTTGGTAAAAATGTGTCATCGTAAGACGCAAATTCATCAGTAAAACCAATGCCGCTTGGGGTAACATGGCTGCAACCGGTAATGACTATACCGACACCATTTACACGGGCTTTGTAATGCCTTTCTTCATCTGCTGAGATAGTGTAATTATCGTTGCTGGCCCACGTGGTCATGGGAGCCATTGCCACCTTATTTTTTAAGGTTATACCCTTATTAAAAGTAAAGGGCTTAAATATGGGGTTTGTCTGCTTGTTCATCACTCTCCTGGGTAAATTTGCAATTTAAACCTACTATCTTAATGATTTACAGATATATAGATCAACTAATTATAATGCAAATTTACGATGTGAACCCTGTACAAGGTTAAAGGTATTCAAACCATTGATTAATACATTCAAACAACTGTGGGTTTCGTAGACATAGATTATAAAGTATTTAAGAGATAAAAGTATTTGCCATGGTCTTTTTTGTTTACATATTTTAACTATTAGCACGTCATTCTTTTCCTAATTATGAGCACTGAGGGTTATTTAAGAACGAATATAGTAACGCTTGATGTAGCATTTCGGACAAAGATAAACTTCTATTAAGCCAGATCAATCCATTGATATACCTTGAGAATTTGCTGTGTCACACTTAGCTCGGATAAAAGTTCTTTGCGAAAGTCGTGACGGTTTTTCTCCCTTTCTTTAGTTTACCCCAATCTGGTGCAAACACAAACGGACTTACAAAGCAGCATTACTTCGGCAGCCGGGGCTGCGGTAGCCGGGCTGTGACAGCAGGTACAAATTAATTTTCATCAGCGGGCAATTACAAAAAAACAACTCTGTTCAAAATGGATAGAAATACTACATCATCAACAGAAAAATTACAGCGTACTGAGGAAGTACAGGAAATCATTGAGCGTATGCCCACCAAATTTGGGGCAAGAATTACAACGCTTATTCTTTTTATTATATTACTAATACTATTTTTCGGATGGAAAGTACGATATCCGGATGTTGTTTCAGGACAGGTTACAATTAATGCAAGCGAGGCCCCTTTGAAACTGATTGCTGCCGGAACAGGGAAATTGCAGTTACAAAATATTAAGTCGCAGGATACTGTTGCTGAAAATCAGATTATCGCTGTACTGGAAAATCCGGCCGACCCGGATGATGTGAATAAAATTTCAACACTGGTTAACAGAATACATTTTCCAACTGACAGCGCGTCGAAAATTTATAACACTCTTCCACAGGAAATATCGCTGGGAGAGCTCAGCACAAATTACTTTGCCTTTCTGAATGCCCTCAAACAATTGGCAGACTATCAGGATAATCACGTTTACGACCAGCAGAGTTTTGCGTTTCAAAAATTGCTTTTGCAACAACAGAAAGTACTGACTGTATCCCATACCCGCGCCAAAATTGGTTTGGAAGGGCAAAAACTTTATCAGCGCTTTTATGATCGTGATTCTACTTTACTCTTAAACCGTGCCATCAGTAAAGCTGAATTTGATGTTACGAAAATCAAAGTTGTTACGTCGAAAGATCAGTATCAATCCACATTGCGGGATATTGCCAACGCGGAGGAACAGCTAAGCCAGACAGAAAGTAAAATACAAGAAATTGAAATTCTTAAAACTGAGAAGGAACGTCAGCTCCATCTGGATCTATTAACTGCTTACACCGATTTTATAGAGAGAATTAAGGCGTGGAAACAGAAGTATCTTTTCGTTTGTCCGTTTAACGGAAGAGTTCAGTTTTTAAAATTCTGGAACAACAACCAGTTTGTGCAAGCTGGAGACCCGGTATTCACCATTATCCCCAAACAAGAGAAACTTTATGGCCAGGTTATTCTGCCGGCAGTTGGAGCGGGGAAAGTAAAAATCGGCCAGGAGGTAATTGTAAAATTGGAAGACTATCCGTACCTCGAGTACGGGTCAGTGAAAGGAAAAGTAAGCTCTATTTCGCTAACTACAAATGCAATCAAAACAGCTCAGGGAGACGCTGAGACTTATCTGGTTACCATTGACTTTCCTGAGAAATTAAAAACGAATTATGGTACCAAATTAGATGTAAAATACGAGGTAAAGGGCTCAGCAGATATCATAACGAACGATCGAAGACTCATACAGCGGTTCTTCGGCAACCTTAAATATGCTTTAAAGAAATAAGCTTTCACCCCTTCACATGATCCGCATTATAATGCAAGCCGATATTTTCCCGTCGGGCCATGGCCATTTTGATAATCAGATAAGAAACCGAGATCATATTTCTCAGCTCACAAATAGCTACCGAAACCTTGGATTCACGGTAAAGTTCTTCATGCTCCTGGTGAAGCAGTTCAAGGCGGTCGTAAGCACGTTTCATGCGTCGGTCGGTTCGGACGATGCCTACGTAATTGGACATGATACTGTTTAACTCACGTGTCATTTCTGTCACAAGCACATTCTCCTCCGGATGTGTCGTACCGGAATCGTCCCACTCCGGAATATTGTCGGGAACAATTGCCTCATCAAAGCTGGACAATGTACTTTCATAAGCCCGGTGACCAAAAACAACTGCTTCAAGTAAGGAATTGGAAGCCAGACGATTGGAGCCATGCAAGCCTGTGCAGGAACACTCTCCCACTGCGTACAGAAAATTGATGTTTGTTTTACCCCATTCATTCACCCGCACACCTCCGCACATATAATGCTGCGCAGGAACAACGGGAATCATTTCTTTTCTTAAATCAATTCCTGCATCAAGACAATACTGCGTAATATTTGGAAAATGTTCCAGAAATTTCTCATAATCACAGTGACGCACATCCAGATAAACATGATCAACCCCATTCTTTTTCATTTCCGAGTCAATTGCCCTGGCCACAATATCACGTGGAGCAAGCGACAAACGATCATCGTAAAGCTCCATAAAAGTGCTTCCGTCTGCGCGTTTTAATATTCCTCCAAAACCACGGACGGCCTCTGAAATCAGGAACGATGGTTTTTTTCCCGGCTGGTAAAAGCTGGTAGGATGGAACTGTATAAATTCCATATTATCACAAATACCCTTCGCACGGTATGCCATGGCAATTCCGTCGCCGGTTGCGATGGTTGGGTTGGTTGTACTTTGATATATATTCCCGATTCCGCCGGTTGCCAGCATGGTCGTTTTAGCCAAGAACTTTTCCACTTCACCTGTACGACGATTTAGAACATAAGCTCCAAAACATTTTATATCTTCCTGATACCTGTAAACTGTTGCGCCTAAATGATGCTGGGTGATCAGCTCAACGGCATAATAATGTGTGAAAACCTGAATGCTTTTATGCCTTAAAACTTCTTCCAAAAGAGCACGTTCAATTTCTGCTCCGGTAATATCTTTAAAATGCAGAATCCTGTTGTCAGAGTGCCCGCCTTCTTTGGCAAGATCATATTCCCCTCCGGATTCTTTGTCAAAGCGAGTGCCGTAATCGATTAATTCCTGTATACGCTGCGGAGCTTCTTTTACAACAATTTCAACGATATTCCTTTTATTGACTTCATCACCGGCATCCATGGTGTCCTGGATGTGTTTTTCAAAAGAATCCGATTCTGCCCACACAACCGCTATGCCGCCTTGTGCATACTTGGTATTGGTTTCATCGGCTTGAACTTTGGTAATTACCGCAATGGAAATATCCTGTTCCACCGCTTCAAAATGCCTGGCCAGTTTGGCGGCGTAACTAAGTCCGGCAATACCGGATCCAATAATCAGGAAATCAAATTGAGGCATTTTTTGTAATTAGCGTTGTAAAATAGCATTCGGCATTCGGCATTCGGCAAACAATTGGTTTTGATAAATAATTGTTCCAATGTTTTCCGTTCATTTAATCCCGGGGCGTTGTTCCATCGTTTCCCGTCGTTGTTCCCGTCGTTGTTTCCCCATCGTTGTTTCCCGTCGTTGTTTCCCGTCGTTGTTTCCCGTCGTTGTTTCCCAGGGCGTTGCCCCAGGCTGAGGGATGTAAGCCTTTCAGGCTAATTGGTTTTCATTCTTCATTCTTAACTCTTAATTCAGCATTCCAAACCTCAAATCCCTTTGCTTAATTCTAACATTCTGGCAACGGATTCGTAGGCTTTCAGACGTATATCTTCGGGAACAAAAATTTCAGGCTGCTCATACAAAAGCGCGTTGTAAACCTTTTCTAATGTATTCATTTTCATGTACGGACATTCAGAGCAGGCACAGGTATTATTATCAGATCCGGGTGCAGGTATCAGCTTTTTATGTGGAACCGATTGTTTCATTTTGTGCAGAATCCCGGCCTCCGTCGCAACAACAAACTTATCATGCTCCGATTCCTTCACAAATTTCAGCAAACCGGTTGTAGAGCTCACAAAATCCGATTGCATCAAAATATCTTCCTTACATTCCGGATGGGCAATCAGCAATGCATCAGGATTTTCTTCCCGCAGCTGCTTTAATTTTTCCCGCGAAATATCGATGTGAACGATACAGGCACCATCCCACAAAACCATTTCCCGTCCTGTTTTATGCGCCACGTAACGACCCAGGTTAGCGTCCGGAGCAAAAATGATCTTTTGGTCTTTTGGCAAACTGTTTACAATCTGCAAAGCATTTGATGACGTGCAAACAATATCTGTCAACGCCTTTATTTCCGCAGAACAGTTGATATAACTGATTACGATATGATCCGGATACTGTGCTTTAAAGGCTGCAAACTTATCCGCAGGAGCTGAATCGGCAAGGGAACATCCTGCATTAAAATCAGGAATAACGACCTTTTTATTGGGACTTAAAACCTTGGCAGTTTCTCCCATAAAATGCACGCCGCAGAAAACGATCATATCTGCTTCGGTTGATGCAGCCTGCTGGGAAAGCCCCAGACTATCTCCTATATAATCTGCCAGATCCTGAATTTCAGCATCTACATAATAGTGCGCCAGGATAACAGCGTTTTTTTCTTTTTTTAACCGGTTAATTTCTGCAATCAGGTCAATATCATCTGCAATGGCTTCCGTCACATAACCGTAACGGCTAACCTGCTCTTCAATTTTTGTCATTATGGTGAATAATTGGCTTTTTGTTGATCATTAAAAATCCATGACGAATTACGATAATAACCATTGCAAAACCAAAGACAGTTCAAACAGGTGTCATCTATTTATCAATAATCAAAAAAGCTGAGCAAAATAGTCCAAACTATTTTACTCAGCTTTTATAATAAATTCTAACTTCTGAATTCCTTAACTTCTTATTTTCTGTTTAGAATATCCAACGGAAAAAAGCGTACAACGATCCTGATAAAACCATGGTAACGGGCAAAGTTAAAACCCAGGCGATTACGATATTACGTATCGTTCCGGCCTGCAAATTTTTCACGCCTTTACTTGCAACCATAGCCCCCGCAATACCCGAAGATAACACGTGTGTTGTACTTACCGGTAACCCAAGCATTGAGGAAACACCAATCGTACTCGCTGCTACAAGCTCGGCAGAAGCACCTTGCGCATAGGTAAGATGTTGTTTACCAATTTTTTCTCCAATCGTCACAACGATGCGTTTCCAGCCAACCATGGTACCAAGACCAAGTGAAAGTGAAATCATTAATATGACCCAGTCCGGAGCGTAGTCTGTATAACGTCTAATACCTTGTTCACTCGCAGACTGCATCTTAAGGTAGGCTTTATCTTCCGTGTTAAGTGTTGCGTCCCCGTTATCTAAAATCGTTTTGGTGTTTCGGCTGATCAAAAGCAGCGAACGACGCGCATTCATCCGTTCCTCAAGAGGAAGTTTATGGTCTGCAAGCGGTTTATTGATTTCTGACGTAAGAGATGAAATTTCTTTGTGAATTGAATGCAGTTTCAACCGATCAGAAGCAGAAAGCTTCATAGAGTCAATTCTGCTTACAGTTTGTTCTATACGAATCAGATCAGCCTTCATTTCAATAGGATCGATGCTGTTGTCGAGTGCAAAATGGGCCGGCACAATCCCAATTAAAATCAGCATTACCAAACCTACTCCCTTTTGACCGTCATTTGAACCATGAAAAAAACTAACCAGCGTACAGGTTGTGATCAAAATAGCTCTGATCCAGATAGGCGGTGCCTGATTCTTTTTCGGTTCACTAAAAACGATATCACGTAAAGGTTTTGAAAGCAAACGCCTAAGCAAAAACATAATAATAATTGCGAGCGCAAAACCAAATATGGGTGAGGTAAGAAGTGAAGTAAACAATTCTTCTGCCTTGGCCCAGTTTACACCGGCACCCTGTGTATTTTCCGGCATGAAGGTAAAGGCAAGGCCTACACCCAAAATGGACCCGATAAGCGTATGAGAACTTGAACTTGGCAAACCAAAATACCATGTTCCAAGGTTCCAGATAATGGCACTGAAAAGCAGGGCGAAAATCATTGCAACACTATGATACACATCCTGATCAATCAGCATTTCTACGGGAAGAAGATTCACAATTCCCATGGCTACGGCAATTCCTCCCAGAAAAACGCCCAGAAAGTTGCAAAAGCCCGACCACATTACTGCGATGTTCGGTTTTAAAGAATTGGTGTAGATAACGGTTGCAACAGCGTTGGCTGTATCGTGAAAACCATTTACAAACTCAAATGCACAAGCCGCTAAGATACTGAAAGCGAGGAGTAAGAAAATGTCGGTTTCGAGACCAAACATAAAGAGAGTATAAGTTATAAATAATAAATACCAGGTTTTAAAAGGTTATAAATCAATCGTGCCTGATACAACTTCAATCTGCGAAAACAGATTTTCCGGGCAAAACTACTGATTGTTTATGGTTGCAATGTTACCAAATTGTTAATTCAGTTTCACCGGAAGTTGTTAAATTGTTTGTACTCAAACAGCAATCTTCAAATCTCCTATCCCGGTTCCTGCAAACACAACAATCCCGGCCAAAATTAATTTACCTCCTCGTTCTCTACTTTTTTGTTGGCAAGCTGTCCGCAGGCTGCATCAATATCTTTGCCGCGGCTTCTCCTTACATGAACCGATACACCACGGTCTTCAAGAAAACCAGCGAATTTATCCAGTTTGTCAGCTCCTGTGTTTGTAAAATCAGCTTCTGCAATCGGATTGTACTCAATGATGTTTACCCGAGCCGGAACCCTTTTGGTAAATTCCCAAAGTTCTTTTGCATCCTGCAAAGTATCATTGAAATTATTGAAGACAATATATTCGAATGTGATCCGGTTACCGGTTTTTTGATAAAAATAATTAAGCGCTTCTGCCAGATTATCGAGCGAATTTGATTCGTTGATCGGCATGATCTGATTCCTTTTGGTATCATTTGCTGCGTGCAAAGAAAGTGCAAGCCTGAACCGCACCTCATCGTCACCCAGTTTTTTAATCATCTTTGCAATACCGGCTGTGGAAACCGTAATGCGCTTTGGCGACATATTTAATCCTTCCGGCGAAGTAATGTGCTCGATCGATTTCAGGACATTTGTATAATTCAACAGCGGCTCGCCCATTCCCATGTACACAATGTTGGTCAATGGCGCTTTAAAACTTGATTCTGCCTGCTTTGCTATCGCAACAACCTGATCATAAATTTCACCTGCTTCCAAGTTTCTTTTGCGGTCCATGTAGCCGGTTGCACAAAACTTGCAGGTAAGTGAACACCCCACCTGGCTGCTGACACAGGCAGTCATGCGGTCGGCAGCAGGAATAAGAACACCTTCTACCAGATTACCGTCAAAAAGCCTGAATGCGGATTTGATCGTACCGTCGTTGCTTTGCTGCTGCTTGGCAACATCCATGGAGTGTATCACAAAATGATTGTCAATAAGCTGCCTGGTTGCAAGCGAAAGGTTCGTCATTTCAGCAAATGAGTTTGCCGATTTCTTCCAGATCCATTCATATATCTGTTTTGCACGAAAAGCTTTCTCTCCATTCTCAGTCATCCAGCCTTTAAGCTGATCGACACTCATTTTCCGTATATCCTGTTTTTCCTGTAATCCGGTCATTATCTTTTAACACTATTTGCTGCAAAGGTACTGAAAATCAACTATTGATCATTAACCTGTGCGGGATATTGAAAGTTCATTTTGAGTTAAACGCTGGGTTAGCAGAGTTTTAAGCAAAGTGGGGGGAATGAGTATTCTAAAACAGAATTAGTAAAATGCTTTTTCTTACTCCTTCTCAACTTCTTCCACCTCCGCTTCTACATCAGAGGAATCAGGCTTTGTTTCTGCATCATCCAGATAATCCCGTTTCCACTCCTTGATCAGGTCTGTGCCTTTGGGCATGATCTGTAATGCTTTGGTGATGAGATTCGGCGCAACAGGCACGACAAGCGGATATAAAAAAGTATCGTCTGTCCGGTGGGAAGGAATTTTTATACCAATCAGATTAACCAGCCAGAAAAAAACAGAAATTCCGAAAACCCAGGTAAACACGCCCACGAGTGCACCTGCGAACCTGTCAAAAGTGCCCAGTATCGAAAACCTGAGGGATCTTCGGATCATGTAACCAAACTGGTTGAGCAAAAAGATTGTCGGGAAAAACACAGCTGAGAAACCTACATAAGGAAGAATTTTCTTAGCCGTGCTATCACTAAAATAGGGGGTCAGAATATCCATTCCCAACCCCAGAAATTTAAAACCTAAAATCATGGCTACCACCATGCCTGCAATTCCGATAATCTCAATCAGCAAACCTTTGCGGTAACCATGTAATGCTCCCCAAAGAAGGGGAAGAAGGATGATAACATCCAGTAGCTTCATGCCAATAAACTCTTAACCAATGTAGAAACAACACGTCCGTCGGCCTGCCCCGCCAATTCCTTGGTAGCAACGCCCATCACTTTACCCATATCGGAAGGCGCACTGGCTCCTACCCGGGCAATAATTTCCTGCAATTTGGTTTTGATTTCTTCTTCTGTTAATTGTTTTGGCAAAAACTGCTCAATGATTGCCAGTTCCGCCTCCTCAACTGCCAGCAAATCTTCTCTGCCCTGAGCTCTGTAAATATCCGCTGACTCGCGACGCTGCTTGGCCGCTTTGGTAAGCAATTTAAGTTCATCATCGGCCGAAAGCTCACCGCCTGTACCGCCAGCTTTGGTTTCGTCTAACAAAATCAGAGATTTAATAGCACGTAAAGCACGTAATTTATCTGTGTCTTTCGCACGCATCGCGTCTTTTATACCTGATTCAACCTGACTTTTAAGTGACATATATTTTATAATTAAATGAGATAATGAGTAAATTTTGAATGTGCGAATGTTAAATTTGCCTGTAAAGACCGTAAAGTTACACGAATCACAGAAATTGTCATTCTCTCATCCATTCATTCACCATTACCTTCATGACTCGTCTCAGCGTCAACATCAACAAAATTGCTACCTTACGAAATTCCCGCGGCGGAGATAATCCCAATGTGATTAAAGTAGGCCTGGACTGCGAACGTTTTGGCGCTCAGGGAATAACCGTACACCCGAGACCTGATGAAAGGCATATTCGCTACCAGGATGTTTACGATTTGAAAGAAGTTGTTACAACCGAATTCAATATTGAAGGAAATCCCTCAGAGCGTAAATTTATCGATCTTGTACTGGCCAACCGGCCCGATCAGGTTACGCTGGTGCCTGATGCACTGCTCGCGATTACCTCCAATGCGGGCTGGGATACTATAAAAAATCGCAGTGAACTGACCGATTTGATACAGGAATTTAAAAGTGCATCCATCCGTGTGTCTGTTTTCGTGGATGCAGACGAAGACATGGTGGAAGGTGCCAAAATCTGTGGTGCCGACCGGATTGAACTTTATACCGAACCTTACGCCGCCGGATATTTTGAAAACCGGCAAAAGGCAGTTTTACCATTTATAAAAGCAGCTGAAAAAGCAAGGGAAATTGGACTGGGCGTCAATGCCGGCCATGATCTGAGCCTGGATAACCTTCGTTTTCTAAAACAAAGCATTCCATGGATGGATGAAGTGTCCATCGGCCATGCCTTGATCGCAGACGCGTTGTATCTTGGCCTGGAAAATACGATTCAGATGTATCTGAGAGAACTCGAATTGTAATCCGTATTCAGAGACTTTCCAAGTCTTCCAGACTTGGAAAGTCTGGCCTGGGCCGGAGTAACATTACTTCCCTCCGAAAGTCTGGGCAATTTTCATTGCGGTTCCCATATCACCGTCAATCTTTAGCTTTCCGGTCATGTAAGCCATCATAGCATTCAAATCACCGTCGATTAGTTTAAGTGCGTTTTTAGTAGAAACTTCAAATGTGCAGTCGGCCTCAAGATCTTCATTGGACACCGTGTTAGGTACTACTTTACTATTGATAAAAACATTTCCTTCTTCTGTTTTAAATTTTACAGTAGCATCCAGTCCGCTATCGGTTCCCAATATATTCACGATACGGTCGGTAAGAATTTGCAGGCTCATATAATTTAACTTTTGATTTGTTTATATTGTCACTTTTTGTTGTATCAAAGCAACAAATGTATATTCCTTCAGAAGAATATTCAAATGCTCTTGGTGTTTCGCTGTAAAACTACAAATTTTGCGCCCTTATTTTAAGACCCACATTTCTCCAGCTAAATAATGAGTGAACCGATCAGTCGTCCTACCTTTTTAACGGTACTTTGTTTCCTAACTTTCATGAGCGCGGTATCCGGCCTTTGGAGCCAATCTGAAAGATTATGGAATCCGGGCATCACGGCCGATAAAACCAGAGAAACCTTTGAGATAGTCAGAGAAAATGTTGAAGCACAGGCAAACGGAGCCGATACCAAAGTCGTGCAGGAAATGTTTGCCTCCGTAATTGAAAATACAACAGTGGAAACAATTACCACAAGCGCCATCATTATGCTGGTTTTTGAATCGATTTCTCTGTTTGCTGCTTATTTAATGTACAACCTTGAGAAAAGAGGATTTTATTTATACCTGGCTGGCATTGCGGTGGCCTTCCTTGCACCCATTGTTTTAATCGGTGGATGGCTGGGTTTTATAACAGCGGCCTCAAGTATTTTTCTCAGCGTTTTCATGGCCATTTTTTACGCCATCAATTTTAAATACCTGCAATAAAAATTGCGTTTTTGCCTTTTTAAAACTCAAAAAATACGTAACTCAGCGTTTAGAAAATCTAAAATTCTGAATATGAAATCAGAATAGATTTCTAAGCCCTTGCATTCCACGCAGAAAAGATTTTATTTTGCGCACTAATTCGAAAAGAGAAAATGGCTTTAATTAACAAAATCAGAGAGAAGTCCGGAATCGCGGTTACGGTAATTGCTATCAGTTTAATCCTCTTCATGGTAGGAGGTGACCTTTTAGGACCTAATTCCATGCTGGGAGGCAGCAACAATCAGGTTGTTGGTGAAATAGCGGGTAAAGAGATCAATATCAAAGACTTCCAGAGTCGGGTTGATGGCTTTCGTCAAAATTATGAAGCACAATCAGGCCGCAGTCTGAATGAAAATGAACTCGTAGGTTTACGCGATCAGGCTTGGAACCAGTTTATAGTTGATATCGCCTACAAAAAACAGTTTGAAAAACTGGGCCTTACGGTTACTGATGACGAATTGGTTGACATGGTCCAGGGAAATCACATCAGCCCTTCTATTATGCAGGCTTTTTCAGATCCTAACACGGGTCGTTTTGATAAAACTGCTGTCATTAATTATTTAAAAAATCTTAAAACGCTTCCTGTTGAACAACAAAAATCATGGGAGAATTTTGAGAAGAGCCTCCGTGAGGAACGTATTCGCAGCAAATACGAAAACCTTTTGAAATTTTCGGCTTACACGCCGAAAGCACAGGCTGAAAAAGAATATATGGCGCAAAATACAAAGGCAACGCTTCGTTACCTTTATGTGCCTTACTTTTCCATTGTAGATACCACTATTAAAGTTACTGATTCGGAACTGGAAAGTTATTTGAGCGTTCACCGTTCTGAATATAAAGGAACTGATACACGTTCGATTGAATATGTTACTTTTCCCGTTCAGCCTGCCAAAGATGACAGCGCTGCGCTTTATACAGAAATTAAAGAACTTGCCCGCGGACTTGCCACTGCACAAAATGATTCTTCATTCGCGGCTATGAATTCGGATATCGCTTTGCCTGTGAATATGTCACTGGCAACTATGTCGGACCAGCTTAAAGAGGCAGTTAAGACATTTGTACCGGGCGGCGTTTATGGTCCGTATCGCGAAGGCAATACTTATTTTATCTACAAATATGGCGGAACAAAAGCAGATACAGTTTCATCTGCAAGAGCAAGCCACATTTTGATTCGCGCCGAAAACCAGTCTGATTCTTCAAAAGCTGCTGCACGTGTGAAAGCGGAAGGTATTCTGGCTCAGATTCGTGCCGGCGCCAATTTTGAAGCCCTTGCTGCTACATCAAGCGCAGATCCGGGATCAGCACAACGCGGCGGAGATATTGGATATTTCCAGAATAACGGTGCGATGGTAAAACCTTTTGAAGAGGCTGTTTTTTCTGCAAGTGCTCCGGGACTCATCAACAAATTGGTTGAAAGTCAATTCGGATTCCATATCATTAAAGTAACTGCTCCAAAATCAAATATACTTTACCGTATTGCAGCAATTGGTAAAACGATTGCACCAAGCCAGTCAACACGTGACGAAGCCTACCGTAAAGCAGATGAATTTGCTAACTCTGTTAAGTCAAAAGAACAATTTGACGAGGCTGTAAAGAAAAACAAAGCATTGGTTGTTGCAACTGCCAACCGTATTCCTGAGTCGGCAACGAATGTAAACGCAATTCAAAATGGTCGTGACATTGTTCGCTGGGCATTTAAAGATGATTCTAAAATAAATTCTGTTTCACAGGTTTTTGAAACAGACGAACAATATATCGTTGCAGTTTTGACAGGTAAGTCAGAGCAGGATGATGTGAAAGTGGAAGATTTCCGTGACGAGCTTACTACCAAAGTACGTAACCAGAAAAAATCAGAACAAATCACTGCCAAGCTGAAAGGCGCAACAGGAGATTTAGAAGCTATTGCTAAAAAATACGGTGCAGGTGCACTCGTAGAATCAGCTTCGGATATTTCACTTGCAACAGGATTTCTAACCAGCGCAGGTTTTGATCCTATCGCTTTGGGTGTTGCTTTCGGTCTTAAAGCAGGACAGAAATCCAAAGTATTTACAGGAGAAAACGGTGTGTTCATCATGGAACAGATCAGCAAAACAGATGCGCCAAAAATTGCTGACTTCACGCAGTACAAAACGCAGCTGACACAATCTCTGGAAAGCCGTATGTCTTATCTGGTAAACGAAGCAATTCGTGAAAATGCCAAAATAAAAGACCGTCGCGCTAAGTTCTTCTGATAAAACATTTAAAATAAAATTCCTAAAAAGAGGAGCAGAATTTATTTCTGCTCCTCTTTTTCTTTTACACTGCAATTTTTTTAAAAAAAAGTCATATTATTGCAGTATGAAATGTCAATAGTACACTTATTAATTATATTGCTCCGTATGGAGAGAAGTCAAATGTAGTTAAGGAGTTAGAAGTAGTCAATTACCGGTTTTAATGGAAAGCTATTCAGCATGACCATTGCAGCAGTTGGATTTTTTAATATTACAAAACGATTAACAATAACAACAAATGAGCGTACTACTCGGAGATCAGGAGTATTTTAAGGGTATTGGTAAAATTGCTTATGAGGGTCCTGAATCGGACAATCCTTTAGCTTACCGCTGGTATGATGAAAATCGTATCGTTGGTGGAAAAACGATGAAAGATCATCTTCGTTTCGCTATCGCTTACTGGCATACATTCTGTGGAAATGGCGGAGATCCTTTCGGAGGACAGACTTTGTTTTACCCATGGGATAAAAAGGGGGATGCTGTTGGGCGCGCAAAGGATAAAGCGGATGCAGCTTTTGAATTGATCACAAAACTGGGTGCACCATACTACTGCTTTCACGATGTGGACGTTGTGGATTATGATGATGATGTTCGTACCAATGAAAAACGTATCGTAACACTTACAGAATATCTTGCTCAAAAGCAGAAAGATTCGGGTGTAAAATTACTTTGGGGAACTGCCAATTTGTTCAGCCACCACCGTTACATGAATGGAGCTTCTACCAACCCGGATTTTGACGTTGTATCTCACGCAGGTGCTCAGATCAAAATGGCACTGGATGCAACAATCGCATTAGGCGGAGAAAATTATGTGTTCTGGGGAGGCCGCGAAGGCTACATGACTCTGCTTAACACCGACATGAAACGCGAGCAGGAACATTTTGCTCAGATGTTAAAAATGTCTGTTGCTTATGCCCGTGCAAATGGTTTCAAAGGTAAATTCTTTATTGAGCCAAAACCTTGTGAACCTACAAAACATCAGTATGACTACGATGCTGCCACTGTAATTGGTTTCCTTCGTCAGCACGATTTACTTGAAGATTTCGCATTGAACCTTGAAGTGAACCACGCAACCTTAGCTGGCCATACATTTGAGCACGAATTACAGGTTGCTGCAGACGCAGGTATTTTGGGATCGATTGATGCCAACCGTGGTGATTATCAAAACGGATGGGATACAGATCAGTTCCCGAATGACATCGCGGAATGGACCAAAGCGCTTTTAGTAATTTTGAAAGCAGATGGCCTGAAAGGTGGCGGTATCAACTTTGATGCGAAACGCCGTCGTAATTCAACAGATGTAGCTGACGTTTTCCACGCACATATCGGCGGGATGGATGTTGTAGCCCGTGCACTTGTTACCGCTGATAAAATCATTCAAAACGGAGAATACGATAAAATTCGTAAAGATCGCTACGCAAGTTTTGATTCAGGAAAAGGTTCTGAATTTGAAAAAGGCGGCTTGAAGCTGGAAGATCTGTTTGATCTGGCTGCTGGCAAAGGCGAACCTGCTACCACTTCCGGAAGACAGGAATATCTTGAAAATCTGATTAACAGGTTCATCTAATCCAGGTTACAAATCCGGATTAGATTAGATACAAAGATGCCGTCTCCAACTACTGGGACGGCATCTCTATTTTTCATGGTTTTAATAATTAATCCACACTCAATTCTTTGTCAATAACAGCAATAAGCACATTGATTTCTTTCTGCACCGTTTCAAGTTGCTGATCTGTCATCGGACTCTGGATTTCTAAAATGTTAGCCTGAAGCTGGTCTCTTTCTTTAATGAGTTTATCCTGTTTTTCTGTCAAACGTTTTTTTGCATTTCCGTCCGCAGAGCTTAATTTTTCACCGATCGTTTTCAGCCTGTCATTCAGCTTTCCTTCTTTTTCGCGTAGCGAAGCAAGATATTTATCCTGTTTTTCTGACAGTTTCTGACTTGCTTTTTCAAGATCCTTTTTTACATCGGCCATGTCGCTGGAATCCGTCTCCTGCGGTACCATTTCATTAGCCTCAGCTGCTTTTTCCAAAGCCTCTTCTTCCGCATTGGCTAGTTCCTTTCGATCCTTATCTGTTGACGAATTACAAGCTGTTAACATTAGCCCGGCGGCCAAAATTGCATTTGACAAAAATATAGTTGCTATCCTTTTCATAACCGTTTTTATGTTTGATTTAAACAAAACCGCGAAAATATGGTACCACTGGCATTCAGAAGCCTAATTACTGTAATTTGTGGAAAACTGTATACTAATTGCGGACAATCATATACTAAAGAAGAAGGCCGCCAGAAGGATGTTCAGGCGGCCTTCCAGTTTGGTTTCACTAATAACCTTTGTTCTGATTTAGTTTTGTATTGTTCCTGATTTCGACGGTTGGAATCGGAAACAATAATTCCTTTTCAGCCAGAACCGGCCCGTAGGAAAATTTATGACCGATGTAATCATCAAACTTTTTGGTGCTGACATTAAAGGCTTTACGAAGCCGGGCCATATCAAACCAGGTGATATTCTCAAAACATAATTCATACCAGCGTTCACGCCAGATTGCTTCACGCAATGCATCCTTAGACAACCCGGCAAGATTCGCCAATTGTGCTCTGGTTCTGACAGCATTCACTGCATCATACGCCTTGGCACCCGGTCCGTTTACTTCATTTGATGCTTCGGCATACATGAGCAAAACATCGGCATAACGAATCACCGGCCAGTTGAGGTCACTGTTAGACGTACTGGTTTGGGCGGTAACATCAAAGTG
Organism: Dyadobacter psychrotolerans; assembly: GCF_004349265.1. Taxonomy (GTDB): domain Bacteria; phylum Bacteroidota; class Bacteroidia; order Cytophagales; family Spirosomataceae; genus Dyadobacter; species Dyadobacter psychrotolerans. The sequence goes on along the minus strand of NZ_SMFL01000007.1, from coordinate 311,978 downwards.
TTTCCATATAAAATAACCTCCCAAATCAATTTCCTTAGTCCGGTCGGATTCCAAAGTGTATTTTGTATAAAAAAACTGTTTTTCCTTTCCGCGTAAATCTGCCGTTTCAAAAGATCTCGCGAAATCGGCGGTGGCATAAATTCCGCCGGTTTCATCAGAATATTGAGAAATGTTCTTGTTATATGGAATGATGGCTACCTGCCACTGAGAAGGAATGATCTGCGTTTTATACTGAATCATAAATATATTCTCCTCAATGTTTTTCTTATTTGGATCATGAAAATCATTGTAAGAAGAAAACAGCTTAAACTGCTTTGAATCAATAACTTCTTCCGCTTTTTTGGCTGCGAGGGTATAGTATTCAGCGCCTTTTAGTAAAGGGTATCCAGCCATGGTAAGGTAAACTCGGGCCATCAAAGATTTCACTGCACCTAAACTTACCTTACCGGTTGCGTCAGTCCAGGCAAGGCCGGAAGCTTCCGCGGTTTGCAAATCAGCAACAATGAGTTTATAAATCTCATCAGGAGTAGCCTGTGCAGGTCTTAATTGTTCTGATTGCAGGTTCACCACATCGGTTATCAGCGGAATGCTTCCAAACATCCTTACAAGATTGAAATAATAAAATGCCCTTAGAAAATATGCTTCACCCATCAGCCTCTTTGCTTCCGCAGCATCCATGGTAATGGTTGGAATTTTGGCAATTGAAATATTGGCGTTGGCAATTCCCTTGTAGTAAGCCTGCCAATAGGCTTGTCCGTAACCATTATCCGAAGTGTTTTTTAAATCCTTCACAAAATAACTGTTTACAGCCTGACCTAAATCTGTTGCGGCAAGACCCGTGGCAAACTCCGTCATCATCCAGGTTCCACCGCCGAAGCCGCTTGTCATAGGATCTCTTAACGCAGCATAAATAGCATTCACCGAACTTCTGGCATGCTCGGGTTTTGTAAAATAATTTTCAACCGTAAAATTGCTGGGATCTGATTCATCCAAAAAATCTGAGCAGCCTGTAACAAACAATGCAGCAAACATCATTGCAAGCAAACCTGTTTTATTTGATATTGTTTTCATTGTAGCTTTATTAAAAGTCAACATTTAATTACAAACCGATATTCAACCCGAGCATAAATACCCGCGGTTTTGGGTAATCATATAGTCCAAAACCCTGATCAAACGGCGAACCTGAGTTGGAAACTTCGGGGTCGAATCCAAAATATTTGGTGGCGACAAAGAAGTTCTGTACGGACCCGTAAACCCGGAGACGGTCAAGTTTCAGTTTGTTGCTGACTTTTACAGGAAATGTGTAAGCCAGCAATAGATTGCGTCCGCGGATAAAAGAAGCATCCGAAACTTTATGCGTGTCGTTATTGGTAGTATACCCTGCCGCGATCGGCCTAACCTGGGCAATTGGTGTATTCTGGTTGGTTTCGGTCCAGGCATTGAGCACCGTTTTGTAACTGTTTGCAATACCTTGTCTGTCCTCAGCCGAGTGAATACTTCTATCCAAAACATCATTGCCATACATGTATTGCAAGTCAACGGTCAGCGAAAAGGCTTTGTACTGGAAAGTATTTAGAAAGGTACCAAAGCCATCGGGAATACCTTTCCCAATGATCGTTCTGTCGTTATCGTTAATTACACCGTCGTTATTTAAATCAAGATACTTAACATCGCCGGGTCTACTGTTGTATCTTTTTGCTTCTTCGACTTCACTTGTCCCCCAGATGCCAAGGTGAACCCTGCCAAACATAGAACCAACCGGCTCACCTACACGGATTACCGTAGCACCGGAGTAAATATCACTACCCCCGGACAAAGCCAGTACTTTATTTTTATTAACTGAAATGTTAAAAGTTGTACTCCATGTAAAATTGGCGGTTTTGATGTTGGTTGAGTTTACAGCAAATTCAATTCCTTTATTTTCCATACTTCCGATGTTGGTTGTAATGCTTGGATAGCCGCTGCTCAAAGGCAAAGGAGCATCCAGCAACATGTCAACTGCTTTTCTTCTGTACAGGTCCAGTTCAAAATTTACTCTGTTTGAAAACAGACCAAGTTCTAAACCAAAATCAAACTGATGTGTTTTTTCCCATTGCAGGTTTGCATTGGCCATACGACTCACTCCGATTCCGATGTTACGGGAGCCCCCGAAAATGACATCATAACTTGCCATACCAGCCAAAGCGCGGTAAGCCGCAATCTCCGAGTTACCGGTAACGCCATAACTTGTCCTTAGCTTTAAATTCGAAATCGCAGGAATACCTTGCATAAAACTTTCTTCAGTAACCCGCCAGGCCAGCGCGGCAGAAGGGAAAAATGCATACTGATTGGCTGCTCCGAATTTTGAAGACCCATCCACACGTCCGGTGAAGGTCACCAGATATTTGTTGAGCAAACCATAATTTACCCGGGCAAAGTATGAATTCAGACCATAAGCAGTACCGGATGAAGCTGGTGCCTGGGGGCTTGCACCTGCTCCAAGGTTATAGAACTGAAAATAATCATCTCCAAAATTCTGTGTACTGGCGACGTTTTCAAAACGGTCAATGTGTTGCCAGGAAAGACCTAAAAGTGCATTGAGGGAATGTATTTTAGCAAATTCCTTATTGTAGGTCAGGTAGTTTTCAAACTGCCATGAATTGAATCTGTTGTTTGTTACCGAAGCAGCTCCGTTCTGACTGGCAGAAATATATTGCAAGGCCTTTCCTCCGTAATAATCCAGCCTCTGGTTGATCACATTGGTTCCTATCGTGGTTTTAAACTCAAGCCCGTCAGCCAGCCTGATCTGGCTGTACATATTTCCCAGCATGGTTTGGGTTCTGAGAAAATATAACCTTTCCTTACCAACCCGCAACGGATTATCACCGCCTTCCATGCCGGGGTAATCCCGGTTGCTGGCCCAGGTGCCATCCGGATATTTTGCAGGAATAATTGGAAGCGCTTCCAATACCTGACGCATTGTTGTTATACCGCCACCTCCAAGCTGATCAACCTGTTTTTCATTCTGATCGGTATAACCCAGGCTACCACCTACTTTCAGCCAGCTTTTTATTTGTGTATCAAAAACAAAACGCCCCGAAAACCGCTTCTGCCAGGATTCTTTTACGATTCCGTTTTCGTTACGGTAGTTGATGAAAGCGCCGTAAGTTCCCTTTTCACTACCATTGGTAAACCCCAGCTGATGATTTTGGGTAAAGGCTTTCTGAAAAGTTTCTTTCTGCCAGTCCGTGTCGTATAAAGGATTTCCTTGGGCATCAAATAATTTCGGATTGGTTCTTTTGGTTTTTGGATCAACATATTTGGTTCCCAATGCCCACCCGGCCGGATCATACTTCGCTGCATTCTGATAGGCAAGATCTTCAACCGCCAGAAATTCTTTTGCATTTAATAAATCCAGTTTCTTAGGGGCAATACCGATGCTGAAATCGCTGTCATAGGTTACCCGGCCGCCGTTCGCTGTTCCTCGTTTGGTTGTAACCATGATTACACCATTGGCACCGCGTGCTCCGTAAATTGCAGTTGAAGAAGCATCTTTTAAGACCTCTATCGAAGCGATGTCATTGGGATTGATATAATCAATGGGTGTACTTCCGTTCTGCAGATCGACTGAATTGAGGATAACTCCGTCTATAACATAAAGTGGGTTGTTGGAAACACTTACCGAACTTGCCCCCCGAATACGGATATTGGCTCTTCCTCCAGGCCGGCCGGAATTAGATGAAACGTTAACGCCGGTGATACGCCCGGAAAGCCCCTGATTTAGTGAAGATGCAGGGCGTTCCTGCAAAACTTCGGCTTTAACTGTACCAACTGCTCCCGTTAAATCTGATTTTTTCACCGCACCATATCCAACCACAACAATTTCTTCAAGTGAACTCTCATCCGGTGTCATGCTTACATGGACATCTGTTCGGTTACCGGGATTTACTTCCTGCGATTTATAACCTACAAAACTAAAAACGAGAATCGGTTGTCCTTCATCCGGAACGTCCAACTGATAGGTGCCGTCAGCAACCGTAGAAGTACCCCGCTGTGTTCCTTTCACAACAACACTTACACCCGGCAGACCAGATCCCCCTTCATCAGTAACTTTTCCCCTTATTGTTTTATCTACGTCAATCGCTGCGGTTGGGTCTGTTACTACTTGCTGGTTGTCACCAGGCTCAGGCAAAAACGCCGATTCTTTTTTTTCATCTTTGACAGCTTCCTGGCTTTTACTTTTGTCCCCGGTAATCACGTAAGTGTTTTTCCTGGTTTTTTTAAACCTTAGCCCATTCTGTTTTAACAACAAATCAAGATTTTTTTCAATCGGATCATTCAGGTTTAGTGCACCTGGAATTACATTTATTGAGCCTACCAGCCGATCTTCAAATACGATTTCAACACTGTAATGCCGCTGAAGGTCCAGAAGCACATTTTTTAGTTTCATTTCCTGTCTTACAGAAACACTCTGCTTTGCCGGCATGGCAGCAAATGCGAGAGTCTGGGAGTGGGCGACGGGATACGATTGTGTTATACAAACGAGCCCAATTCCCACCCATTGCCTGGCGGATAAATTTAGGTGCATAGTTAAAGTTGTTAGGATTGATTTAATTATTGGTTAAAAGAATGGAATCTCCCGAAGCCTGAATTGTCAAATCCAGTACTTCTGAAATTGTCTTTAAAAGCTCCCCGGCATTTTTTGTTTTGAAGTTCCCGGTAATCGTCCGCTCAGCTATTTCCTTACTGCCTGTTTTCACGCGCAGGCCAAAATTATCCTCGATCATTGCCGATATTTCTTTTACCGGCGTGCTGTTAAAAATATAACGCTGCTCTGTCCACGCAGCGAATGTTTTTGTATCCTGATGCTTTTCCAGTTGAACTGCTCCTGTTTTGTCTAGTACAGCAAGATCTCCCGGCTCCATCATCAGCTCCCGCCGCTGTTCTTTTTGCGCATAATCAATTCGTACACTGCCACATTTGAGAGCAACTTTTGTCCCTCTCGCTCTTGAAAAAACCGAAAATACGGTTCCCAAAACTTCAACCTGGAATGCCTCCGACGTTTTTACCACGAACCGTTTATTATCAATTGTGTGGCTTATAGTAAACTCTCCTTCACCTTCCAGTAAAACCTCTCTCACATTATCAGCGAACCCAAACCGCGGAATTTTGAGAGAGGAATTTGCATTTAAAGCAACTTTACTTCCATCTTCCAGATACAGATTTGTGGTCTGTCCATAACCCGTCTGATAAGTTTTGTATCTCACTAAATCCCGGAACCACCAGCCGCAACCCAAAACCAGTAGTACTGTCGCAGCTATCAGCAGATATTTCCTAAAATTCCCCCTTTTATCCAAAGTATAAATATCCGATCCCTCAGTGACCTTACTACTTATGACGGTTCTGTCAATTTCATCAATCCGTTTCATCAGACCAACGACACCACTTTCCTGATCAGCAACAAACTGCGGACAGCGTGTTTCGTATTCAAGCAGCCATTGGTAAAAGATCTCGGTATTTTCATCCTTGCCTGTCCATTCCTCTACCAGTTGCCTTTCCAGAGGGTTACACCGGCCCGACAAGTATTCGAAAAGCGTATATTTAGTTATAGATGTTTTCATTTCAATGTCTTTCGATAGTCAATTTGAACCAGGAAGGCAACTCAGGCGGCTACAAAACAAGAAGTTAACAGTGTAAGCAACCAGGAAATCATCCATTCACCACGCAAGGCAGAACGCAGGTACTTAAGTGCTTTGGAGATATGCACTTCTACAGTTTTGGGAGAAATATGTAGTTCATCCGCAATTTCGTTGTATTTCTTGTTTTCAAACCGGCTCATGAGGAATACGCGCTGGCATTGGGTCGGAAGTTTTCCGATCACCTCATTCACTTTCAAAAAAAGATTGTTGTAATGAATTTCGGCATCAGGCTGCTGATGGTATGTTGAAATTGTTGTTTCTGCTGAAGTATCAAGTGAATCGGTTTTACCAAATTCCCTGCGCATGTAAGTGTAACACTCATTGCGCACCGACCGGAACAGATAACTTGTATAGGAAGACGTAATGTTTTCGTACGCTCTGGTACGATAAAATTGAAAAAAAACCTCACTGACAAGATCTTCGGCGATTTGTTTTGAATAAACGAACCTGACAGCATGGCTGCAAAGCGGGTTGTAAAATCTTCGAAAAAGTAGTTCCAACCCTTTGCCGGGATTTTCTTCGAATGTTGTTTTCAGAAACAGAGCCGCGCTCATTTCCCTGGACTGTGGCCGCTCAGAATCATCTGTTGAGATATGAAACAGATTTCCGGACTGAAGGTCTTCGCTTAACAAAGGATCTTGCATTACGTCTTTTCGTTTATAATAATGAAAAGACTTTTTTGCACTAATTACCCCTTAGTCTTGATAAGAAAAAATAAAAACTTTTTTTTATACAATAAAAAAAAGTTTGTAAAAAAAGCCATCACAAACTTCAAGTGACGGCTTCAATTACTTAACCGGTACAATCCGGATATAATTTTATTTATAATTTTTCAATTTCACCTTCAGACAATCCGGTCAAATCACGGATTAAACTTATTTCCATACCACGTTTCTTCATGGATGCTGCAACTTCTAACCTACCTTCTAGCTTACCTTCGATCTTACCTTCGATTTTGCCTTCGATTTTGCCTTCCAGTCTACCTTCGCGTATTCCTCTTTCTAAACCCTCTTTTAAAATGTAATCAAGTGAGTTATTATAATCCCACTTTTCTTTTAAGCTTGATTCGTAGGCCATCTTTTCCTGTCTGGTTAAATTGCTTACTTCTGCAATGTTAAACAATTTACTAAAAATCGGTTTTTTCAATATTGAAGGAATTTTATCCAATCTACTCATATTCTTTAACAAAAATAACCAATTATCCAGTTCCGATAATAAGTCTCCTTCCTGCTTGTTAAACTTTGGAATCTCAATAAAAATAAAACCAAGTTTATCATAAAATATTTCCAATGTATCCGTTTTCATCAAATGGACTTTATGCAAATATTGACTAACATGTGTATCATCAAAAATAAAATCCATCAACCCAATCATATACACCGGTTGAAGCTGGTAATCCCATCTTGCTCCGCCTTGCGGCGCCTGTTCTCTGATTAAAGAGGAAGTGTAATAAAGACATCGATCCTTGAAATGCTCCTGGCGGACTCGCTGCATTTCAATAATGAACTGCTCACCATTAGAGCCTGTACATAACAGATCGAATACCGCCTTTCTACTGTCAGGTGACTCTCCCGATTGCTCTGTTTTATTATAAACCAGATCTTTTATTTGCTTTTTTGCCTAATAACTGGTTCAGAAAATCAATTAATAAATCTTTATGCGGCTCCGTTCCGAATAATCGCTTAAATCCAAAGTCTGTGAATGGATCGATAAAACGACCCGGTGATAAAAAATTCATTTTTATAGTGTGTGTTTGTTTTGCAGGAAAAACCTACAAATTCTTCGCCTTCATTTCCTTCACGGCATGGTCAACTGCTCTTGCCGATAATGCCATATAGGTCAGTGACGGATTTTGAGTAGAGGTAGAGGTCATACACGCGCCGTCTGTTACAAAAACATTTTTGGCAACATGCAATTGGTTCCATTTATTGAGAACAGATGTTTTGGGATCCTTACCCATTCTTGCACCACCCATTTCATGAATGTCGTTACCCGGGTTTCTGCCGTTGTCATTTGTTCTAATATTTTTGAATCCGGCATTGGCAAACATCTCGCTCACCTGCGTCATATAATCCTTGATCATCTTTTCATCGTTATCATCATAAGCGACAGAAATTTTGAGCTGAGGCATACCAAAAGGATCTTTTAAACCTTTTTCAAGGGCTACATAGTTACTTTCCTTGGGAATCGTTTCGCCCATCATGTGCGAGCCAACACTCCAGTTGCCATATTTCGTTTCCAAAAGATTTGATTTCAGCGATTCACCCATTCCGCTTTTGTCGTTGTAGGACTGTCTGTTGGCACCGAAGCCTGCAGCATAACCTCTCAGAAAGTCTGTTTCCTGTTTGTAAACATTTCGGAAACGCGGAATGTAACCGCTGTTTGGTCTGCGGCCGTCAGTGGTCGAATCAAGAAATCCTTCATATTCTCCGGAAACGGTAGCGCGGTAATTGTGAAACGCAACATATTTTCCAAGCAAACCATTATCATTTCCCAGCCCTTCAGGAAAACGGGAAGAAGTTGAATTTAACAGAATCAGGTTTGTGTTTAAAGCTGCTGCATTTACAAAAATAATTTCTGCATAAAATTCCATCATTTCCTTGGTTGTTGCGTCAATAACGCGTACACCTGTTACCTTTTGCTTTTTGTCATCATAAATAACCGAATGCACCACCGAGTTTGGACGGAGTGTCATATTACCGGTTTTCATCGCCCAGGGAATGGTTGAAGCATTACTGCTAAAATATCCGCCAAACGGACAACCTCTCTCGCACATCACCCGGTGCTGGCATTTTGCCCTGCCCTGATCCAAATGAATCTGTTTAGGTTCCGTAATGTGGGCAGCACGGCCAATAATGATGTGTCGATCTTTATACTGTTTTGAAACCTGCTCTTTGAAATATTTTTCAACACAATTCAAATCATGCGGTGCCAAAAATTCTCCATCCGGCAGCGCATCAATTCCGTCTTTGTTTCCGGTGATGCCGGCAAATTTCTCAACGTGACTGTACCAGGGAGCAATATCATCGTATCCAATCGGCCATTCGACTGCAAATTTATCCCTCGCCGGACCTTCAAAATCATACTTGCTCCAACGCTGGGTTTGCCGTGCCCAAAGCAGCGATTTGCCACCCACCTGATAACCACGAATCCAGTCAAACGGACGGTCTTTATCCTGTACGTATGGGTGTTCGTTGTCTTTTACAAAAAAGTGCTGGGACGATTCCTTAAAGTTGTAACATCTGCTGACTATGGGATTGGCATCCGTAACCGCCTTAGGCAGCCGCTCACGATGCTCAAATTCCCAGGGCATCATGTTGGTGGTGGGATAGTCCTTGATATGCTGTACATCACGCCCACGTTCCAACACCAGGGTTTTCAACCCTTTCTCAGTCAGCTCTTTCGCCGACCAGCCGCCGCTTATTCCTGAGCCAATAACGATGGCGTCATAAGTGCGGGCTTTTTTACTATCAATATTAAAATTCGCCATTTTTTTAAGGAAGAAGTTAAAGTAGCCAGAAGTCAAGGATTTGGATTGTGCAAAACCTCTTTACTTCAAAATCACAATTTTCAATAAGGAGACAGAAATTATATAGTTAATCGATTTGAAACCAACCCATAACAACTTCTAACTTCTTTTAAACTCCTTAACTATTATTTTTTAACTGGTACACAACCATGATAACGCGCAGGGATCATTTCGTAATGCGTCAGGTTGGTCATCACGTATTCGGATGACATATAACCCTGGATCGTTAGGTTCTTTACTGTACCAAAAAATGCTTTCTGATCCGGATCGCTGCTTTTTTCCATTCCCTGAAGCAGCTGTAATTTTTGCTCTTTGGATGCATCAGCAAACGATTTTCCAAAGCTTTTTACACTTTGTGTTTCCAAAATATCCACTCCTTTTGCCAGATTCGCCTGTGCTTTCTGGTCGTAACAATCCTTCACCATTTTCTGCACAAAACCACCAACTCCCAATTCGCCAGCTCCCGGTGTGTCCGTTTTTGGAATAATCGTTTCTACTACTCCCGCCAAAACCTTTGACTGATCTGCCGAAAGCATTTTCCCGTCTGATAACGAGCTTTTGTTCCAACCGGATGCCCAGGAGGGCAAAACTGCCATTGCGCCAACAGCCGCAGCCATTCCTTTAAGCGCTACGCGTCTTTCCATTTATTTATAATTTAAATTACAATCAAACTCTCTACACTATTATTATGGTCACGTATTGTCAATTATGGTCATTATTTGTCAGGTATGGGAATACACCAAATAAATACTAATGGCAATCCTGACTATTGCATGACAACTTCTGACCACTTATGACTATCCTTGGCAACACTTCTATTCTTCAAGAAAGTCCAGATCCCTGCCATGTGTTTCAGGAATTGTCTGAATACAGTAAAGACCTATAATAAAGCAAATTACCCCTACCAGTGCACCGGAATTGATTACCGAGAACGAATCTTTAAAAATGGCAAACAAAGTAGTCATTCCTACAACCGTACCGCGAACCATGTTAGGAACTGTCGTAGCTGCTGTGGCACGTAAATTCGTCCCAAACTGCTCTGCACCGATGGTTACAAACATAGCCCAGTAGCCAATTCCAAAACCTAACAAACCGATAACTGTATAAAGATTTGCAGCAGTATTAATTCCTGCATAAAAATAAATAATGCTGAATACAAACGTAAAAAGCATCAAATAAAATACAGCCTTCTTTCTTGATTCGAGCCAGTGACTTAAAAAACCGCTTGACAGATCACCAACCGAAAGCCCGATGTAACACCACATAATTGAAAGCCCCGGCTTGATCGGTTCTGCAATGCCAAGAGCCTTGCCAAATTCATTACTAAAAGTTGCCAAAATACCAATTACAAACCAGGTTGGCAGGCCGATACCAATACATTTGAGATAACGGATCAACCGGTCTTTGTTTGTAAAAAGAGAAAAGAAATTTCCTTTCTGAATGTGCTTTTGTTCTTTAACATCTTTAAAAATGCCCGACTCAAAAACACCGATACGCAGCAGCAACAACGAAATACCCAGTCCGCCGCCGATAAAATAAGCGTAACGCCAGTCAAAAAACTCAACTGTGAAATAGGCTACAACCGCACCAAGCAAACCAATTCCGGCAACAAGTGAAGTACCAATCGCGCGAAGATGTTTCGGAAGTATTTCAGAAACCAACGTTATGCCCGCTCCGAGCTCTCCCGCTAAACCGACACCTGCTACAAAACGAAGCAGCTTGTAGGTAGTAGGATCCTGTACAAAACCGCAGGCAATATTAGCAAGGGAATAAGTAATGATAGAACCAAACAAAACGGATAAGCGACCTTTTTTGTCTCCCAAAACTCCCCAGAGAATACCTCCGAGAAGCAAACCGGTCATCTGCCAGTTCAGGATACTGGCTCCTACAAGCGAAATATCTGCTTCGGATAATCCCAGGGATGCAAGACTGGGCAAACGGACAATTCCGAATAACAGCAAATCATAAATATCTACGAAATAACCCAGAGCGGCGACAATTACCGGGGCACTAAAAAGGTGTGAAAAATTGGATCGTGGTGCTGTAAGCGTCGACATTTTTAATAATAATATTTATCAGGAATAGGAATGTATAAAGATAGCCGTATTTTCTCTACGGCTATCTGACTTTTGAGGTTAATAATTTAAAATCGCTGGCAAAAAAACTACAATTTCAGTTTCTGATTATCTTTTAACAATTGATCCTGTAATTGTTTGTAATCTACATCCTGCACAGAAACATTGCGGTCAATTGCCTGAACAGCAGCTGTTGCAGCGCTTTGTCCCAAAATCATAAACACAGGCTCCATACGGATTGAACCATAAGCAATGTGCGAACTTGACAAGCAAACAGGTACAAACAGGTTCTGACATTCCGCTTTTTTAGGAATTATGGAACTGTAAGAAATGCTGTAAGGCGTTTTCGGGTGCACACCGATATCTCCTTCATTTTGAACAAAACCATCTTCTTTTACATAACGCTGGGCGTTGTGTGCATCCAGCGAATAAGAACCCATTCCAACAGGTTCAGAAACCGCTTTTTTACCCAAAGTTTCATTTTCCGTCATTACGCTCTGCCCGATCATGCGGCGTGCTTCGCGAACATAAATCTGATGCGGCCAGCCTCCATTGTCTTTAAATTCGTCTTTCGCCAATCCCCATCTGTTCATTTCTTTACGGACATCCGCAGGTACTTTCGGATCGTTTGCCAGGAAGTACATCAGTCCTTTCTGATAAAGTTCGTGCTCTTTAATGATCTGCTTTCTTCTTTCGTAAGTTGCGTCCGGGTAGTCATAGTTTTGACCGATAAAATCGGTACTCATCGGACCATGGTTGTTTGTGTCGGTTTTTTTGTTTGGAATAGAATCAAATTTTTCAAATGTCTCTGTCCAGCCGGCTTTGTAAACCCGGGCAAGCAATTCATATTTAGCAGGGTCATAACCGGCAGGTTTTGCAAACGGAATCAGATTGTCAGGATTTTCCGATAAACACATCCGAAAGCAATAAGCCTGAATTTTGTTGTCACCGTCTCCGTTTTTACCAATCTTTTCAGATGAAACATAAGGTAACAAACCGCTCTTCGGATCACCCTCCACTTTATAAGGACTCACGTTCTTTTTGAAATAATGTCCATGCTGAAATACGCCAGCCTGAATACCATTCCATTGTTCGTTGTAAACGCTGTTTGCTTCACGGCCCACATGGTATTTCACACCCGCAGAAGCCATTAAATCACCTTCGTAGGTTACGTCAATAAACATTTTACCTTTAAAAGTCTTACCGCTCAGCGTTTTGATTGAGACAATTTTGCCGTCCTTTTTAACAACACCGCTTTTTCTGTCAAGCCATTCGTCACGATAAATTTTAAGGTTGTTTTCCTTTACAAAATCTTCAAAAACCTTTTCGGCAACACTCGGTTCAAAAATCCACATGGTTTTATTTGCGCCATCCATGGCCGGCGTTCCCTGTCCTTTGTTACCGTACTGTTCCTTCTTCTGCCATTTCCATGCTTCGGGTGTATCGTAATGCATGTAAACACGGTGGTAAAACTCTCTCGCAAGTCCTCCGATTACAGATTTATTACCGGTATCAGTAAAACCTAAACCTCCTGATGAAAGCCCGCCCAAATGTTTATCAGGAGAAACGACAATTACTGTTTTTCCCATTTTTTTTACCTGAACAGCAGCCGTAACAGCCGCAGATGTTCCGCCATAAACAATAACGTCTGCATCAAATATCTGTTCTTTATTTTCTCCCGCTCCATCCTTATTTTCTTTGGCAGTACATGAAGTCGCGTTTATCGCAAACATTGCCAGAAAGCAGTGCAAAAGAACTTTACTTACCGAATTTTTTAAAAGCATGTTAATTATTTTAAGTTAAAAAAAGGAATAGATCTGTATTTATATTCTTGAAAATCAATATTCTAAAAGACGTTTCAGGAAGGCCGGATAACTTTTACCTTCAAGCCCGCCGCCGCCGTTGGTAATGCTGTCACCAAAGCAAACAAGCCTTTTGTAGGATGCGTTGGTGCGGATCAGCGCCTCGTAAATCGCAACTGCCATTACACGGTAGCCGTCAGGAGTTGGATGCACACCGTCGGTCTTTTCACTGTTCAAAGCATTCTGGATCAAACTGCTACTCTCTTCACCTACATTTCCGACCTTATCAAACACCCGATGCATGTCCAGAAAGTGAAGTCTATAGTCTTCAGCAGCCTTTTTGATGCCGGCATTTACTTCATCCTTGCGCTTACGGTGACCGTCGGTTCCATAAAAAGTCTGAGGATGGCGGGTATAGACATAAGGTTCATGAACAGGCAATATAGACATAAGCATAATCTGGCTTTTAGCACCCAGAATCGTCTCGATAATCTTTCTGAGATTTTTTTCGTATTCAGGAAAAGGAATATACTTCCGGCTGTTCATGTCGTTTGTCCCAATCATCAAAATCGTCATATCGGGTTTGTAAGCCAAACAGCTTTTGTCAATTCTTTTTAACAGATCGACGGTATTTTCCCCTCCTACTCCTGAATTAATGATAAAAGGCTTTTCATCAACAGGATTCGACAGCGACAAATCAGCCGTTAAAGCCAGTGACGATGTTGCAAGGGTCGTTTGTAAAAACTGTCTTCTTTGCATGAGTTTTTATTTTAAAGAGACCAGAACTGTAAATCTGTAACCTCTGCATAAAAAGATATCTTAATTCAAAATTGCTACTTGAAATCGGGCACCAAAAGCACGGCATCTGCGAAAACAAGACCATCTGTTCCGCTGTTTGAAATTTCAACATAAGCATTTTTTCCAGGCTGGAAATTATAAGTTCCCAGATGAAACCATTCACCTGAGGTCTGTCCGACAACGACGATATCAGATTCCTTTACATTAATTTCCTTTTTTGTCTTACCGTCAAACAAACTCAACTTAATCTGAGATGACATATTCGGTAGTTTCGGGAAATAAATATAGGCGTTGTACTTACCTGCTTTTTCAACCTTCGGGGTGAATTTCACCGTTTGCAGGTCTTTGGCAGCAGCGTCAGACGCCAGGAAAGTAGGACCGTAGCCTCCTTTGTTTTGAATGCTCCAGTTGCCTGTAACGACCACACTCGTTTTATCTTCATTGTCTGCAAGCACATCTGCGTTCGAACCGTTCGACATTGGATTTACTTTCAGCTGAGCCTGCAGCTTTTTAACATCAACTTTCTGTACACTCGTTTTTTTATCAATGGCCATCACAGCTGCAACAGATGCAGATTGCGCCAAAACCATAAACACAGGTTCCATGCGGATTGAACCGTAAGCAATGTGTGTCGCCGACAAACAAACCGGCACCAGCAGATTGCTGCACTCTTTTTCCTTCGGAACAATGGATTGGTAAGAAATGGGATACGGTCCAAAACCACCCACTTCAACATTTCCTTCATTTTTCACCATTCCGTTTACTACAATCCGCTGAATGTTATGGGAATCCATTGTATAAGCAGCCATTCCGACACCATCTTCCACTTTTTCCTTACCTTCACAATTGGCCTGAGTCATGACGTAATTGCCAACCATCCGTCTGGCTTCGCGGATGTATAATTGTGGCGACCAGTTACCAGTATCGGTGTATTCATCTTTTGGATACCCCCATTTCAGCATCTCCTGACGAAGTTCCTGAGGAACCCGCGAATCGTGTCCGACGAAGTACAATAGCCCTTTCGTATAAACTTCGTGGTCCCGAATGATTTCTGCGCGTTTTTTATAGTCGCCATCGGGATATTCATAATTCATCCCGATCATGTCTGTCGAAAATCCGTTGCGGTTGTTTATATCCGTTTTATTGTTCGGCATCCTGCTCCAGATAAAGTAATCATTCAGGGTTTTCCTCTCAGGCTGTTTGTTCATGAGCCTGACCAAAAGTTCATATCTGGTAGAATCATAACCAGCGGGCCGGGTAATTGGAACCTGATTTTTCAGATCAGAAGTCAGACAGATCCTGTAATTGTAAGCCTGTGCTTTTTTGTCCCCCGTACCGTTTGGCAGTAAGTTCTCATTTGAAATCCCCCAAAGCAAACCACTTTCCGGTTTTCCCGGAATTTTGTAAGGATCAATTCCATTGGGAAACTGATGTCCCGTCATCAGCTGAACACCATTGATGGTTTCCTTATAATCTGCATTATCTTCCCGGCCTACCGCATACGATACCCCCGCACGGGCCATCAGGTCGCCTTCATAAGTGCAATCCATATAAACTTTTGCACGAATGGTTTGATTCGTAGAGGCTTCCGGCTTGATGCTATTTTCCAACACGATCGATTCGATACTTCCGTTATTTTTCTGAGCTGAAACGATCCTGTTCAGATAGAGCACTTTGATTCCGGCTTCATCAAGGTATTGCTGAAGGTATTTTTTAGCAACATGCGGCTCAAAGATCCACTGCTCGAATTTGCCGTAATGTTTACCGATGCGTCTGTAAAAATCACGTGAAAGGCCCGAAATCGCGTATTTGTTCCCGATATCCGTTTGCCCCAAACCACCAGAAGTCATCCCGCCAAGGTGTGTCCCGGGTTCGATGAGCACCACTGACTTACCCATTTTTTTGGCGGTGTAAGCAGCAATGACCCCAGCGGAAGTGGCGCCGTAGATACAAATGTCAACCTGAACCGGGGCTTCAGTTTTTGACTGAAACCCCGATAGAAGAAATGCGATTAAACAGAAGGTATGCGCCAGTGTTATTTTCATTTCAAATAGTTTTTATACTGACAAAATTCAATGTTGATTCCCCATATCAATAACCAGGATTTTGATCCGCTGCTGTTATTGCTTTGTTGTACAAAAGTTCGGAATTCGGAATCGGCCACAACATGTGTTTATCCGCAACGACGATATTCTTCACTTCCAGAATGCGTTGTTTTGCTATACCCAGCCGTTTAAGATCATTCCAGCGTTTGCCTTCATACATGGTTTCGTAACCTCTTTCCTGAACCACCTTATCGATGAACGATGTTAGTGTAGGAAAATCGGAAAGTTTAAAATCAACCGCAGAAACTGCTCTTGAATTAACTCCGTAAGCACGGCGGTGCACTTTGTTTAAACTTTCGAGTGCCTCAGCGGTTGGTGCTTTGGCGGCACGGGCATCTGCTTCTGCGTGGAACAAAAGCAGATCGGCGTAACGGTACCAGGGATAGTCATTACCTGCACCGGCGGTTGCGGCAGGATCTCTGTATTTTCTAAACAAACATGAATTTGGCCCTAAACCGATATCAACATTATACAAGATATGTGCTTTACGAAGATCTTTTCCATCCCATTTTTTTATCACAGAATTTGAAACTGAATCGGTGTATTGTGCATACACGCCACCCGGCCCGTAATAAGCATAAGGCCCGATTTTACGGTGCGCATAACTTACAAGCCCAAATCCCTGCTGACGTGAATACTTAAAGTAAAATATTTCCTCTGTCGTGTTCACGATTTCAGGACCGTATATTTTCTGAAAATCTTCCGAAGTTGTTACTTCAACCAGCGAATATTTATTTCCGTCAATAACTTCCTTTGATTTTGTTTTGGAAGAAGCCCAGTCCTCCTGATACATGTAAACATCGGCCAATAGCGTTTTCGCCGCCCACTTGGTAGGTCTTCCTATTTCCATCGGGGCATCCGGCAAACTCTTCTCTGCTTCCAGTGCATCGGCAAGAATTAACTTGTAAACGTCAGCCACACTTGATCTTGGAACATCGGGCACCGTCATGTTTTCTTCCGTACGAAGCGGAACTCCGGCCCAGTTACGAACCATTGCAAAGTAAATCAGTGCACGCAGGTATCTGGCTTCGGCCACAAAAACTGCTTTTTCAGCAGCCGTCGTGCTTGTTCCTTTTGGTACATTGCTGATCACCAGGTTTGCATTTCGGATCGACTGATAAAAGTTATCCCATATCACACCTACCCGGTTGATATTGGTGTTGTCGAGTCCCTGGTACAGACTCACAGCCGTTTGCGTTCCGCGTGAATTTCCATAATCTGCCAATCCTTCAAGCTGTGCAGGGTAATTGGTGGAAAGACCGTTATCAGCTCTCATCGGGCCATAAATGGCATTAACCGCAGCTTTTGCTTCGGCTGCGGTATTATAAAAGTTTTCAGACGCCAGCGACTTTGGATGCTCCACAAGCACATCCGAGCAGGACGCCAGGACTGTCGCTAAAAATAAGCAGGTCAGTATTTTATTCATGATCTATATTTCTTTAATGTGATAACCTGTGTTAAAATCCTACTCTCAGTCCAACCGTAGTTGTTTTTGCAGCCGGGTATACATAATGGTCAACTCCCTGAACAAAAGAGTTTCCACTGCCGTAAGAGTTTACTTCCGGATCATACCATGAATATTTGGTAAATGTGATCAGGTTTTGTCCGCTTACATAGATTTGAGCACGTGTCAGCCATTTGATATTCAGGCTCGAAACCGGCAGATTGTAACTCAGCGAAATGTTTTTGAAACGCAGATAAGAACCGTCTTCTACAAAACGATTTGACATCTGCGCCTGAGAAGACGTTCTGATGATCGGATATTTTGCGTTGGTATTTGTGGGTGTCCAGTGATTCAGGTACACTTCTCTTGGCATATTCAAAGCCTGGCCGTAGTCATAACCCTGTCCCTGTAAACTCAGGTTGAAAATATCATTTCCTTCCGACCCCTGAACAAATACGGTCAGATCAAAGTTTTTGAAGGTCATGGTGGAGTTAAGTCCGTAAGTGAACTTAGGATTCGGGTTACCAATTATCCTTTTATCACCTGCATCACGCGTTCCGCTGTTGTTGAAATCCTCATAAGCGATAAAACCTTTATCGTCATATCCTTTTTCAACATAACCATAAAAAGAACCCAACGGATAACCTTCGCGAAGAATGTTCACGTTGTCGTTTACAGCTGCACCAATGGTCGAACCCAAAATATCGTTTCCGCCATACAGTTTCACAACCTTGTTTTTGTTGATCGAAATATTTCCACCCAGGTTCCATTTGAAAGCGCCTTCCAGCACAGCCGCATTTATACCCAGTTCCAAACCTTTGTTCTGAATTTTACCCACATTCTGAATCGTGAACGTGTAACCCAGCGAAGACGGAAGCGACACGTTGTTTAAAAGATCGCGGGTGTTTTTGATGTAGTAATCCGCCGTCAAAGTGAATCTGTTGTTCAGCACACCGAAATCAACTCCAAAATCAGCCTGAGCAGTTGTTTCCCATTTCAAAGGTCCCGCCAGCCTTGTTCCCGGAGCATAATAGATGTTAAGTGCATCACCAAATACTACTTGATTTGAAGCAAGCTGGTTTAAGGTAAAATATGGATTGATGGACGTATTACCCGTTTCACCATAGCCGGCACGCAATTTCAGGTCAGAAATAAAGGAGATATTTTTTATAAAATTCTCTTCTGATATCCTCCATGCAAGAGCAGCGGACGGGAAATAACCCCATTTTTGTCCTTCGCTGTATCGGGAAGAACCATCGGCCCGGAAACTTACGGTTGCCAGAATTTTGCTGTTAAAAGTATAATTTATCCTTGCCAGATAAGAAAGCAAAGCCCAGTTGGAATAGGAAGAACTCGGTACATTCTGCGTTGCAGCTGCACCAATGTCATAAGTTTCCTGATTGTCACTAATAAACCCGGTTCCCGAAGCATTAAAACTTGTTGCGGTATAATCCTGATAAGTAAAACCAGCAACAGCTGAAATGCTGTGTTTGCCAAAATCTTTCAGATAACTTACTGTATTCTCACTAAGCAGGTTGCTTACCTGTGCCGTTCCGATACTTGCTGCACCTTTTGAATTTACAAATTTGGTAGTTGTGTAAGTATCTGTTTTGTCATCGGTGGTTTCAATACCCGCTAACGTTTTAAGTTGCAAACCCTTGATTGGTTCAAAGGTTACAGAAGCATTGGCCAGAATTTTGTTCGAACGAATCTTGTCTGAAAACTGCTCAAGATAGTTCAATGGATTGGTGATCACGTTAGACCCCCAGGCATACGCTTCTGCCAGCCTTGAATAACTTCCGTCAGGCAAAGTCGGTGCAATGGTTGGATAACCGGACAACATCGCCGACATCAGTGTTCCCCCACGATTACCTCGCTCTGAATTTTTACGGTCTGAGTCAATCCGGCTTAAAATTGAACTCAGATCAAATTTAAATTTCTTGCCAATATCTGAGCTCAGATTGACACGAAGTGCATTACGGACGTAATCACTTCCTTTTACGATACCTCCCTGATTAAAATTACTGGCGGCAACCGAAAACCGTGTTTTGTCGCTTCCGCCGCTAACCGTTAAAGAGTGATTCTGGATCGGTGCTTTCTGGAAAACAACATCCTGCCAGTCGGTTCCTTCACCAAAACCATTGATCTGATCCTGAGTAAAGTGCGCAGGTAAACCGTCATTAGCAGCCTGTTCGTTATAAAAGTTTGCATATTCCGTAGCGTTCATCAGATCGATCTTTTTACGGACTGACTGCACACCGTAATAACCATCGTAATCAACAGTAACTTTTCCGGATTTTCCGCGTTTTGTTGTGATCAGAACAACACCGTTTGCTCCCCTCGAACCATAAATTGCCGTTGCAGAAGCATCTTTCAAAACTTCAATCGATTCGATATCCGCATTGTTCAGAAGTGTCGGGTTACCAGAATAAGGAAATCCGTCGACCACATAAAGCGGCTCGTTACTTCCCTGGATAGAGTTGGTTCCGCGCACACGAACACTGATGGCACTTCCGGGCGCTCCTGTATTTTGAGATACGTACACGCCCGCAGCACGGCCGGCAAGCGATTGGATCAAATTAGTCGCGGGATAGGCATTTAATTCAGTAGATTTGATAGAAGCTACGGAACCGGTAAGGTCGCTTTTTTTAACCTGACCATAACCGATAACCACAATTTCCTGTAATGATTTATCTTCCAGCGCCATATTCACGGTGATGGCTGTCTGGCTTCCCAGCACGACCTCCTGTGATTTGTAACCTACGAAGCTGAAAACCAGTACAGCATCCGTAGACGCCTCAGGAATATCAAGCTGGAAAGCACCTTCCCCATTTGTAGTCGTTCCGGTTTGCGTTCCTTTAAGCACAACACTTACTCCCGGCAAACCCTGGCTCGATTCGTCCAGCACTTTTCCTGAAATACTTTTGACAGCAGCTCTCCTACCAGTATTCGTATCCCGGCCATAGCTGATCATCGTAAAGGACAAAATGCAAATCAGCTGTAAAAAAGCAGTCCGCATCATCCATCCCAATACCCTACGACCCTGTAGTGGTTTTTTCATAGAATTTAGAAGTTGTTTATGTTAAAATTTAAAGTTTTCATCAATAAAAGCATACAAAAAAATTGATGTTTTTTATGATTAAATGTGACGATAAAAACAGTGCATGAACCTTAACTAATTTTAATATAAAAAGAGCATCACCTGTTGACCGAAGACATTTGATCTGATCATTCGATTATCGGTGATGCACTTTTAATGTAAATCCTGCCAGATCCGGCGGGATATTTTATCAATTCTATTCGTAGATCAGCCAGGAAGTTGCTTTGCAATCCTGGTTTGCTGCAAACCTTATCCAACGCGACTGGAAGGAATCAGGGAAAACGTAATCCACCGTTTTGCCGGCAGGTACCACTATTTCCTTATAAGTCATCCACGGACCATGTCCAACCGGCTCGGCTTCAATTCTAAATGTTACGGGCTGTTTCAAATCGTGCGAAAGTTTTAGTTTTTTCTTATCATAAAACCCAATCAGGTACGGATCGGAAGCGACATCTTTTTTCACCTGACTGTCTTTCCACGGACCGCCCTGCCCTACCGGCTTACCGAGTTTCCACAGGTCGTCAATCGTTCCGGCCCAGACACTCGCCTTGCCATCCGCTGACTTGATAATGTGCTCACCTGCTTTGGCATCGCTGTTCAAACCTGTCATAACCAATAAACCTCTGTAAGAAGCAAAGTCATAAACACCCATCTGGTGAGAGGAAACCGGCCTGATCTTGGCAAAACCATCTGCATTTTCAGCAGGCAGTTCATAAAAAGTACCGTGCACGTTCATCAGATCACGCTCCGTAGCCACTTCCCTGGCAACCCTAAGCAGGTTTTCATTTGTCTTGCCTGTGAAAGCGGCGTTGCCCAAAGGCAGCCTCCATCTTCTTTTCAGGTCATCAACAATAAGTACTGAAGATTCATCAATCGTTACGACATTGGTTGGAATAGCGAATTTTTCACGGATGAAAGAAGCCGTTTTAGTATCGTTTTTCTTTTCCAATTGCATGGCGGCGTTTAACTCGTAGTAACCGCTTTCCGAGAATTTACCATTGGAAACTTTCCCTGCAAGCAAACCAAGTCCTCTGCGGTTATCACCTAAACCATACATCAAACCTGCGGAATAATCTGTGCTGCTCAGCGCGGCAATGCCATTAAACATCGGATCAGCAGCTTTCGTAAATCTTCCGGTATCCGTGTATGAAAAATGAATCGTAGCTATGGTCGACTGGCTGCTTGTTACGCGAACCCACTCCCCTTTTTCAGCTGCATCAAAAACAATGGAAACCGCTTTTCCAGGCTCTGCATTTACTGTTTTGATGGTTGTCCACTGGTTTGTACCGTTTTTATCCGTTTCAAATTTGAAAGAAACAGCTGTGGTTCCTTCATTCAAAACCCAGCCCATGCGGTGCTGCCAGCCTGCAAAAAGGAAAGGTTCAGAAGGCTTTGTTCCCGTGTTTTCTGAAATCCAGATAGCACCTTCTGCCGTGTTTGGCCCCAGCTGATCGGGTTTTGCCAAAGGCGTAAACCAAAGATTGGAATTAGATTGTCCCGGACCTTCGATATCACCTTTTGCTTTTCTTTTGTTCAAAAATTCTTTCTGGGCAGAATCGTCACAGCCAAAAACAATCTGGTCCTGCCAGCGTGCAAAGTCTCCGATCACTTTCAAATACGCCGATCTCGGACGAATTCCGGCTGTATTTTTTGAGGTGAAAGTTCCGGGAAAGTGCCAGAACATTCCGTGCATCGTCATCAGATATTCCGGTTTGGCTGCAGTCCCGACATCACGTATACGCGGCCATTCGGTGTTCCAGCCATGTGCTCCGTCGTAAGTATGGCTCGCTTTTGGCAAACGGTAAAATGTCCAGTTGCTGTTATCGCGCACCCCCAAAAGTACCGAACGGTGATCCCAGCCAGTTGCCCAGATCGGATCCGTTGCCGGATTTTTATTTCCATAAATACCACCCGGCCCGGTTACCTCCACAAATTGGTTGCGACGAACAACCTTCCAGTTTTTACCATCCCATTCCGACAATGAACCTGACTCGATATCAAATTGCGTAAGTGCCTTAGGACCGGACTCTCCATTGTTGGAAAATACCATCACACCCAGTCCGGAATAAAGACCTTTTCCGTGTGCACCTGGCAATAGCAAACCTGCCGGGTTAGGTGAGGAATCTGTCTTCTTTTTATTGGCTACGTTTCCGTCTTCATAAAGCATCGTAGGTTTTAATGTTTTTACATCCACATCGTAAAAACCTTCTTCCATTGTTCCATAGTAAATTTTACCGGCCGGATCTGTAAGATGCCTTGCATTTCCGGTATGGCGTCCGGGCATGGTTTCCCATGGAAGGACGCGTACTTTTCCTTTTGCATCAATGGCGTATGGTCCGATAAAGAGCTGGTTACTCTCCGGGTGGATCATGCGGTTGGCAGGCGTTCCGCCTATACTTTCCTCCCGTACGATCTGCTTGTGATCCGGCGTGATCTCATACAATTTATCGGATGAACCGAACGGCAGGTGGGGCCCGTAAGTAACTACCCAAAGACGGCCGGCCCAAGGTACAACCGCACCCGTTCCGCATTCGCCCTCATTGTTGTACATTGCCAACCCCGGATAAACCCCGCTGATAAATGGCTGTTTTGCTGTTTGTGCCTGTAATGGATTAAGACTTGTAACAGCCATTGCAGCTGCCAGAATTGCGGATATTACTTTCCGTTCTTTTTTCATATTCTAAAATTCACTTTATTAAAAACTCTGACTATTCGTATTTAAACCAGGCGGTTGCCTTGCTGTCCTTATCGGAGGTTACACGTACCCAATGTGCGTTAAAACCTTTTGGAAAAACATGGACAACCTCTTTTCCTGCGGGCACTTTGATCTGCTGATATTTATTCCAGCCGTTGTGTCCAAAATCAATTTCTATTGTAAACACTGCATCCTTATCCGAACTGAATGTCACCTTCTTTTGGTCATAGCCAGTCATCAGGTAAGGCAGCGAAGCTTCACCGGCTTTCACCTGAGTATTTTTCCAAACGCCGCCTTCACCAATCGGTTTGCCCAGTTTCCACAGATCATCAATTGCCCCAAACCAAAGTCCCGACTGTCCATTCTGACCAGCAAAATAGTGTCCGTCTGCTTTGGAAGTTTGACCTGTTCCGCTTAGTACAAGCAGCCCTCGCCAGGTACAGAAATCAACGATTTGTTTTTTGTGGGTTGTGATCGGGCGCATCGATGAAAATCCGGCATCACGGGGAACTTCATAAAAAGTGCCGTGCGCGTTAAACATGTACCGTTCCGACATCAGCTCGCGACGATCTCTCGGCCAGCCTGCGGTAAATGGCTGGTCATACTTGGCAGAAGTTTTAGGCAAACGATAAGTACCGGTTTTGTCTTTTACAATCACAGAAGCCTCATCGGTTTCAAACTCTCTTGTCAGTTTACAAAGTTCTGCCAATTCCTTTTCCCGGCTTTCGGCAGGTTTGGAGAAAGCAAGCTTTTCGTCAACTTCATAATAAACAGGTGCAGGAGAGGAAATATCCAGGAACTGAAGGTTTTTGTTGTACGCTGCCGGACGGATCAGCCCTGCTGTAACCATCCCGGTTTCATCAATTCCTGCAAGTGACTGAAACATTTTGGCAGAGGCCGCCGAATCATGCCCTTTTCCCTGGTAATGAAAAAAAGCAGAAGCGACACAGTTCTGATCGCTTTTGATACGAACCCAGGTTGCAGCAAAGTTGTCAGGAAAAATATGATATTGGTAACCGGAAGACGGAACAGTGATTTTGGAATACTCTTTCCAGTTGTTATCTCCTTTTACATCAATTTCAATGGTAAACTTTACATCCTTCCCCGAATCCTGATTAAGGTGCAGGATTTTTTTACCAAAACCATTGATCAGAAAAGCGTCCGAAGCTGTATTGGCCGTTACCTGATCATTCATCCAGATTCCGCCCCAGCCACTGGCTGCTCCCCATTCTTTGAGTTCTTCCGACTTACCAAACCAGATATTGGACTGCGAACGGCCGGCCATTGGATTTTGTAAAAGACTGGTCTCGTCAGAGGCAAGAAGCAGCTGCCCATTCCAGTTGGTAAAATCAGGAATGTATCTTAAATGACTGGAAACCGGCAAAATGCCGGATGTATTTGATGCAGTAAATGTTTTGGGAAAATTATAAAACATCCCGTGCATGTCCATCAGCATTTTTCCGTTCCCGATTTCTCTGATCCTGGGCCATTCGGTATAAACACCGGTTGATCCGTCGTAGGTGTGGGTTGATTTTGGCAGACGGTATGTGCTCCATTTTCCGCTGTCAAGCAGTTTCAGTATTACCGAACGTTTGTCCCAGCCAATGCTCCAGAGCGGACTTTTATCATCCGGCGAACCATAAATTCCACCCGGCCCTGTCACATCGGTAAACTGTTTACGCTCGATGATTTTCCAATCCTTTCCATCCCAGGAAGCCAGAACGCCCATATCCTCTTTGGACTTCGGAGCGCCGCCAACCTGTAAGTCTTTTGAATCCAGGTTCCAGTTTGCACGTTCACCGTTGTTTGCCAAAACAAGCTGTCCCTGAGCCGTGTAACCGCCTTTGCCGTGCCAGCCGGGAATGGGGTAAGTGAACAGCTTATTGACTTTCAAAGTGTTTACATCCGCTTCATAAAGCGCTCCTTCCATTTCGTAGTAATACACTTTGTTGGCCGGATCTGTCAGGTGTCGCGCCGTGGCGGTAAGCCTTCCCGGCATCTGTGATGGTGGAATTGTTCTTACTTTGCCTGAAGCATCAATCAGATACGGACCGATCAGCAGCTGATTGGATTCCTTGTGAATCATCCGGTTAGCAGGAGTTCCGCCCACACTTTCCGGGCGGATTTCCATATTCAGCTTATCGTCAATTGTATAAAGTTTATCCGAACTACCTTCCGGACAATGCGGCGAGTAGGTGATCATCCATAACTTGCCAGCCCAGGGAACCACCGCACCTATCCCGATCTCAATCCCGTTTCCGGGATTTTTGATACAGGGAATACCATCTCCTTCATTAAATGCTGCCAAATGCGGATAAACACCGCTGATCTGCAAAGGCTTTTTTGTTTGTCCAAAGGCAATACCGGACATAAACAGGCTTAGTGAAAGCCCTAGTGCAACATTTCTGATGTTCATGCGTGTTCCTGAAATTTAATAGTTTGGATTTTGTTTCAGGCCACTTGTTAAAATTTCAGTGGTTGGTATCGGCCATAAATACTGGCGCGTTGCGTCAAACTTGCGAACAGCAATTTGTTTGATTAAACCGGCAGTAAACATCGGTGTAAAATCAGCAGATCCATCTTCATCGATAACCGGTGTGGAAGGGAAAAACCAAAGACCTGGCTTTACTACCTTCGTGCGAAGATCAGCGGGATCCAACAGACCGTAATTGATTTTATTCAATACTTTTTCGGCCAGCTTCCAGCGGATAATATCCATATACCGGATCCCTTCAAAAGCAAATTCCATGCGGCGTTCGATCCGTACCGCTTTTCTCAATTCACTTTGAACCTGTGTTTTAACAGCAGGATATGTTGTGGCAGATAGTGCTACACCATAAGCCCGTGCACGAACTGTATTAATTGCATCCAGAACAGTCTGGTCAATTTCATTAAGCTCAATTTTCGCTTCTGCATACATAAGCAAAACGTCAGCATAACGAATGAGGATTTTATCGGGCTCGACGGACCACGAATTTAAAAGCCAGTCACTGTCAACACCTTTTTTCAGAACCAAACCATTAAAAGAAGCAAACTGTGCTACCGAACGCGTGTCTTTGTTTTCAACATATTTGTTATCTGCAACTTTGAAAACTGTCAGAGAATCCGGATGCGGCTGGTAGGTGTATCCCAAAAAGCTGGTTTGAAATTCAACGATTGTCGCTTTACATCTTGGATCACGGTTTAGAAATGGCCTGCGGGGATTGTAAAGAGGTGATTTATCAATTGGTAAACCATCTGTGCAAAGAAAAGAGCATAACAGATCCCATGAAGGATCTTTTGCTGCAAAACCACCAGCATTTCTGGTAACATAATTCTGTGTATCACCCTGAACAACCTTCAACGCAATGGAACGCGGAAGCCCGAAAATGGTTTCAACAGAATTTTTTGTTTTTGAAATAAACAGGTTGTCAAAATTGCTATGCAGATTATAAAGTTTTAAATCCATACAGGCCTTTGCAGCAGTTTTCGCCGTCGCCCAATCACCCATTTGCAAGGCAATCCTTGCTTTCATTGCATAAGCTGCACCCGCAGAAGCTCTTTTCAGTTCCGAATTGCCATAAGTTGTTTTCAGGGTCCCAGCGGCAAAATCAAAATCAGCATAGATTTTTGGCAACACCGTTGTTTTGTCTTCTTGTTTCAGTGTTAAAGCTTCCTCGATATCAAGGTCTTTTTCTGTATAAATGATGTTTCCATAATGCGAAAGTAACCGAGAATACTGGCAGGCACGTACAAAACGTGCTTCTGCTGCGTACCGGTCAATTTGAGCTTTGGACAAAACTGCAGCAGCCCTATCGACGCTTGAAATAACAATATTTGCCCGAGCGATCGCTTTATAGGTATTTGTCCACCAGGTTTTGACAAAATCCGTTTGACCGTTAAGGCTGGAACCTGTAATTGGAGAAAGGGCATCCCTGTAAATGTAATCGTCGGCCCATTCTTCGCTGTCGACCATCCAAAAAGCATCTTTATACAAACCGTTTAAAGACATTTCTATTTCTTCTGCCGTGGAATTCCAGGTTTCGCTAGAGCCATCAGACAAAGGATTTAAGTCCAGTGTACCACAAGAGGTTATCAGGATCGTGCAAATACACGTAATGAATATTTTCAATTTCATAATTTCTCAGTTTTAAAATTTAACAGATGCTCCGAAAACGAAAGAAGTAGTGATCGGATAACCAAGTGAATTTTGCTCAGGATCCCATCCTTTTGGGAAATGATTAAGAGACAAAAGATCAGTCACAGTGCTGTACAACCGTATTCCCTGAATATGAATTTTGTCGGTTAACACTTTTGGTATGTTATAACCAAGGCTAATGTTTTTCAAGCGGAAATAAGCACCGTTAATCAGCCAGTAATCGGACATAGCATAATTGTTTGATGCAGAGGTATTAGAATAACGCGGATATGTTGCCGCTGCATTCTGCTCCACAGTATTATACTTACTCCAGGTATTACCATCAAGGATCGCAGGGAATGTACCGAAGTTTTCACGCAACGGCTGGATAATATCGGGACCAAGACGCGAGTTCTGCTTGGCAACGCCTTGAAGAACCAGTGCGAAATCCCAGTTTTTATAACCTACTGAAAAATTAGCACCAAACATTAGTCTAGGCAATGAACCACCCAGCAAAACACGATCATAGTCAGGAGAAATTTTACCATCAGGAGTACCATTTGGTCCGCTGACATCTTTATAGCGAATATCGCCCGGTTTCACATTAGCATTCAGCTTTGGCGATGCATCTACTTCACCCTGAGTTTGGTAAAGACCGTCGGATAGGTATCCGTACCATTCATTAAACTGACTTCCCTGGAATTTTACCTGGTTATCCAAAAATTCAGTACCACCCAGATCACCCATTTTTGATTTGAAATCGGAAAGGTTAAAAGATCCAGAATAACGGATATCACCTGCTTTATCGGACCAGCTAATTTGCGCTTCCCACCCATTTGTATACATTTTTCCTGTATTCTGATTTGGATTGTCGAAGCCTATGTAGTCAGGAATTTCAAGGGGAAGCAACATATCCTTGGTCGTTTTTTTGTAATAGTCTCCCGTAAAACGAAGTCGGTCGTTGAGAAAATTAACATCTATCCCAAAGTCATACGATTGCGTAGTTTCCCAGGAAATATCACGAATTGCGTATTGCCATTGAGCTGCTGACTGACCAGACACAACCGTGTTCCCCTGATAAAATAAAGAACTGTTTTCAAAATTAAGGATTGCCTGATATGGATAATTTCCTATCCGTTCATTTCCAAGTGATCCCCACGATGCGCGTAATTTGAATAACGACAACCACGACGCAGTTGGCTGCATGAAAGATTCATCTGATACCGTCCAACCTGCGGAAACTGACGGAAAGGAGCCCCATCTATAAGCACTGGCGAAGCGTGATGATGCATCATAACGAATGTTAGCCTGAAGCAAATATTTTCCTTTGAAGTTATACATGATACGTCCAAAATAAGAACGATAGGCATTTTCAAATGCGCTTCCACTATTATCACGGAATTCCAGAGGCCCAAGGTTTAGGTAAGGGTACGAGGTAAGTGTATACTGTCCGCGTGAAGCACCCATGAGTTCGTCAGAAGCCTTATAAAATTCATAACCACCAAGTATGTTGATGTTATGATCTCCAAGCTGTTTAGTATAGTTAGCCAAAAGCTGTGTAGTGTAACGATAATTGTCGTTACGCGATTCTGTCAACTTCGTCTCTGTTCCGCCTTCTATAAAACCTGAAACAGATGCAGGGTTGGCAAAAGAGGTATATGGAATCTTTTTATTAAAGACTTTCCCTTTATCAAAATTTAAAAATGGAGAAACAATTCCCGACAATTTCAATCCTTCGATGGGTGTAAAGTCAATACTCATTTTTCCGCCAACCTGATTATACCATGTGTTGTTGAAACCTCCGTTTTTAAGCGCGGCATAAATATTTGCACCATCTTTACCAGCTCCAATACGTCCATCAGACCATTCTGCGGCGTAAACCCTTGGCATCACCCCAATTTTATAAAGCGGGTCTACTGTTGGCTGCTTGGAAATGGTACGCTTGAAGTTAAAGTCAACACTTGCAGAAAGATATTTGTTGATTGTAATATCATTGTTGACTCTGGCAGTTATCCTCTCATAAGTACGGCCATCGTACAGCGCATCCGTTTTGTCATAACCCAATGATACACGAGACCGTAAAGTCTTGCCTGCACCGGAAATACTTAACAAATGTGTCCGGCGTGGCGCCGAGTTGTTAAGGACCAATTTTCTCCAGTCAGTATCAGGATACAAATCCGGATTATCTTTATTAAGCTGGGTGTAATTATCAATAACGTCTTTGGTATAAGTCGGATACTCGTTTGTACCATTGTTATTGTCATTCCATCTTAATTCGTTGGTTAACTGCATATACCGCTGTGCACTAACATAATCCGGCAAACGTGTTGCTTTTTCCAGACCATATTCAAAAGTATAGTCCATGTTTAACTGTCCGTTTTTCGCACGTTTGGTCGTAACCAAGATTACACCCGCAGCTGCTCTTGATCCGTAGATAGAAGCAGATGCCGCATCTTTTAAAACAGAAATGTTATCAACATCATTGGGATTAATGGAATTGATATCATCGACCGGTACTCCGTCAAGAATAATTAATGGGTTAGCCCCTGCATCTGTGATAGTAGTAACACCCCTTACACGGATGGTTGCAGTTGCACCCGGAGCACTGTTGCTTCTTGTAACCATCACACCTGGCATTGCACCCTGAAGTGCCTGGGAAATCTGCGTTGTTTTACGATTGGCAATCAAATCACCTGAAACTGTTGCCACCGCTCCGGTAAGGTCTTTTTTCTGCACTGTTCCATAACCTACGACCACAACCTCAGACAGCGATTTATCTTCAAGTCCCATTTTCACTTCCAGTACCGACTGACTGCCCAATACCAGTTCCTGTGTTTTGTAACCCACGAAACTGAAAACGATCGTAGCCTGTCCAACATTTGCGTCCGGTACATTAAGCTGAAAATCTCCTTCGGTATTGGTTATGGTACCGGTCTGCGTTCCTTTAATTACCACACTTACACCCGGCAAGCCTGTTCCTGTTTCGTCCAGCACTTTTCCTGAGATGTCTTTTTTCGGTGCAACGGCAGGCGGAGCAACTTCCGGCAGGTTTTCCTGTCTTCTCAGGATAATTATCTTGCCTGAAACTTCATACTGTAACCCAAGTGGTGTCAGAACGTTATCCAGTACTTCGTAAAGCGGTTTGTTCTGTGCAGAGATGGTTACCTTCCGGGCCGACTTGATCAGTTTTGAACTGAAAACAAACCGTATATCCACCTGTTTTTCCACCTGATTCAACACTTTTTTCACTTCACTTCCAGTGGCAGTAATCGATATCTTCTGGCTGAGCAGAGATTGCGCGCTGCCTTCACGTGCATAACCGGTCCCCATAAAAATAAGGGCAAACATGAGTTGTGTAGCTGTTATTCGCATCGTCCACAGTAATACCTTACGGTACTTTAAAGGTTTTTTCATAGATTTGATTGTTTTGTAAAATTGAAAAGTTGGCAAAACGCCCCCCGCTCCGAAAGGAGAAATGACGTCAATCATAGGGGACAATAATGGGAGTCGGTGATGCGGGAACATTGCCGGCTCTTTCTTTTTGCATTCAGTAATTTTTCCTGTTTCGTATAGATTTGAGGGTTTAGGTTAATTAATTGGGTTCTTTTTAATATTTGATTTTGTTAAAGGTTTAGGATTAATGGGTTATGAGTTTTAAAAAGTATTTACTGAATTTCAATTCTTAATTAATCATTCTTCATTCTCAACTAATTCCTACACCCCCGGCTGTGAATAATAATCTGCCCGTCGAGGACTTCATAACTTGCTTCCACAGCTTTACAGATAATCGAAAGCTTTTCATGAAGTGGCTGATTATCTAGTCTTGCAGTCAGCGGACAGCCGCTCAAAAGTTCTTCATCAAAAAGGATGTCAATACCATAGGCTTTACCAATGGAGGCGAAAGCTTCACTAGCTGGGGTATCTTCAAATTCGAAATGAGGAATCTGAGATTTTGGAACGATTATTTCCGGATTTTCAACCAGTGTTTTCACCATTCTGATCTGGTCACGCTCAAAAATAATTTTCTGGTTTGGAGACAGAATAACGCCTTCCAGCTCGCGACGGGTAATTTTTGCCTGTAAATCCGGATCCGATTTCGCAAAAACAGAAACACGCCCGGTTTTTACTTCTACCGTCACTTCTCTGGATCTTTCGTACGCTTTAATAATAAAGCTGGTACCCAGAACTTTGGTCACTAATTCATTAGCATATACCAGGAAAGGGTGATCCGGATCTTTTGCAATATCAAAAAAGGCCTCACCTTCCAAATAAACTTCTCTTTTAGCACCAGGAAATGTTTCCGGATAACGAAGGCTGCTTCCGGGTGTAAGCGTTATCGCGCTGTTATCCGCAAGCTGTATACGTAAAGGGACGTCTGTTTTATTTACTTTTTCAATTAGTTCAGTTCCGGCGAACAGTGGTTGGTCGATTGTGGAATTACCGGGCCTGTCGGCAAGCGACTGACCTCGATGAGACTGTAACCACCAGCCGGCAACGAGTAGTATTGCCACGGAGGCCGCAACCTGAAACCATATCGACCGGTAAATTCGTTTCGGACGATCTTCGTCTGTTTCTTCGATTCTTCGCTTTCTGGCTATTGCTAAGGTGTTTTGAACTGCAAGCCGTATTTCCTCATCTGACAAACGGGGTTCTTTGACATGAAGGGATAAAACAACCTCTCTTGCCTGACGAACCAGGGCCGAGGTTTCCGGATTTTCTGTAAGCCATTGGTTCCAGGCCAGGTCGCTTTCCCGCGTAGGTGACAAGATCCACTGCCGGAAAAAAGTGTCCCAGACAAAATCCTCAACTTTAAAATTTTTATACTGATCCATTCGGGTTTTCTGTATCTATACTACGATAGACAAAAATCCAGTTCAGATACCAATAAATTTTAAACTATTTCTAAAAAAAATATAAAAACACTGTTTTTGATATCATTATCAGGTATTTTTATATAAATAAATGAATTAAAAAAAGCGTAAGGAATTCGGCTTTCCAATGTTTTTGAAGCTGTTTGATGGCGATCTGAAGAAGATTTGAAACTGTTTGCGGCGAAACGTCCATGATCTCGGAGATCTGATTTCTTTCCAGCTCCTGAAAAAATTTAAGATAAATAACTTCTTTCTGCCTGCGGGGAAGTTCGTCCAGTAATTTTTGAAGTTTACCTGTTAACACCAGCGTAGATTCATGCTCAATATACTCCTGTTCCACCGAAAATTCGATTTCAAAAGTCCCTTCCTGGTTTTCAAAAGGCTCGTCAAGCAATCGCGACTGAGACGTCATACTTCTGTGCATGAGCCTGCGCAGGGAAGCCATCATGTAGGGTTTTACAGCAATATCAGTGCTTAAATTATTTCGCTTTTCCCAAAGAATTAAAAACAGATCCTGAATCGAATCCTTGACAAACTCCTTATCCCGTGAAAATTTGCTGCCATAATGAAAAAGTGCGCGGAAATGGGAAGACATCAGCTGATCAAAAGCGCTCTCTTCCCCAGCGATAAAACGCTGCCATATCATTGTATCGTCGGAAGCATCAAAACGATGTAAAGATAGGTTCATAAGGCTGAGGCAAAATTCGGATCAAAAATAAAAGAAATCAATCTATAAATTACAATAGTTTTTTATAAAATTATTATAACAAAACAGATACCTTTCTATTTATACCAATTCGCACGGACCAGCCGCTTTTGTACTGTGCAACCGGACATTATGACACATTAAAAGCATAATTTTGAAATTTTCGGTCAAAATTTCCGATTATTGATTCTGGTACGTCCTTTTTGCTATTAGCTAAAAACGAATCAACAAAACATTAACGCCATGAACTTTAACCAATATACCATCAAGGCGCAGGAAATAATACAGCATGCTGCTCAAATGGCCCAAGGCAACCAGCAGCAGGCAATTGAAACCGGCCATGTGCTAAAATCGATACTGGAAGAGGATCCAAACACTTCGCTTTTTATCCTTAACCAGCTGAATATAAGTCCTGAAATATTAAATACACGTCTTCAGAAAATTCTGGACGGATATCCGCGGGTGAGCGGAGGACAGCCTTATCTTGGAAATGACATGGCTGCTGCAAGCGGAAAGGCACAAAATTATCTTAAGGAATTCGGAGACGAATTCATTAGCATTGAATTGTTGCTGCTTGGAATTTTGGCAGGAAAAGATTCTACGGCAACAGTATTAAAGGAAGTGGGTTTTAAAGAAAAAGACCTGATTAACGCCATTAAAGAACTAAGAGGAAAAAACAACCCCGTGAAAGATCAAAATGCAGAAGCAAAGTATCGGTCTCTGGAACGATACAGCAAAAATTTGAATGAGCTGGCCAAAGCCGGAAAAATTGATCCTGTGATTGGCCGGGATGAAGAAATACGACGCGTTCTTCAGATATTAAGCAGGCGAACCAAAAATAATCCGATCCTTTTGGGAGAACCGGGTGTTGGTAAAACTGCGATCGTTGAAGGACTTGCACAGCGGATTGTGCAGGGAGATGTTCCTGAAAACCTCAAATCCAAAACGATTGTATCGCTGGATATGGGACTTCTGATTGCGGGAGCGAAATATAAAGGTGAGTTTGAGGAACGTCTGAAAGCAGTTATTAAAGAAGTAACGGATGCCGAAGGAGAGATTATACTCTTCATTGACGAGATTCATACTTTGATTGGTGCAGGTGGTGGCGGTGAAAGTGCGATGGATGCAGCCAACCTGCTGAAACCTGCCTTGGCGCGAGGAGAACTTCATGCGATCGGTGCTACAACACTGAAAGAATATCAGAAATACATGGAAAAGGATAAGGCTTTGGAACGTCGTTTTCAGGCTGTTATGGTAGACGAACCGAACATTCCGGACGCCATCAGTATCCTTCGCGGTATCAAAGAAAAATATGAATTACACCATGGTGTAAGGATTCAGGATGATGCGGTAATTGCCGCCGTAGAGCTTTCCAACCGTTACATCAGCGACCGTTTCCTGCCGGACAAAGCCATTGACTTAATGGATGAGGCTGCTTCGAAGTTACGTTTGGAAATGGACAGTGTTCCGGAAGAGCTCGATGAGCTCAACAGGAAAATCATGCAGCTGGAAATCGAACGTGAAGCAATCCGACGTGAGAACAATAAAGACAAAGAAACGATCCTTAATAAAGAAATTGCCGACCTGAGCGAAAGCAGAAATGCACTGAAAGCGCAATGGGAAAATGAAAAAGGCAAAGTAAATGAAGTCCGGGTTTTGAAAGAACAATCTGAACAGCTTCGCCTGGAAGCCGAACAGGCAGAGCGTGCCGGCGATTTCGGAAAAGTTGCTGAAATAAGATACGCCAGAATTCCGGAAGCACAGGCGAAACTGGAAGAATTGCAAAAATCTGGAAATGCTGAAAGCCTGATGCAGGAAGAAATTGGTCCGGAAGAAATTGCGGAAGTTGTCGCCAAATGGACTGGTATTCCGGTAAGTAAAATGCTACAAAGCGATCGGGAGAAACTTTTGCAGCTGGAAGAACATTTACATCAGCGCGTAGCCGGGCAAAATGAAGCAATAGAAGTTGTTTCTGATGCAGTACGTCGCAGCCGTGCCGGATTACAGGATCAGAAAAGACCAATTGGTAGTTTCCTGTTTCTTGGACCAACCGGTGTTGGTAAAACTGAACTTGCAAAAACCCTGGCAGAATATCTCTTTAATGACGAGAATGCCATGGTGCGTATAGATATGAGTGAATACCAGGAACGCCATGCAGTAAGCAGGCTGGTGGGAGCGCCTCCGGGATATGTAGGATATGATGAAGGCGGACAGCTAACCGAAGCCGTACGTAGAAAACCATACAGTGTGATTCTTTTGGATGAGATTGAAAAGGCGCATCCGGACGTTTGGAACATTCTTCTTCAGGTTTTAGACGAAGGACGTTTGACAGATAATAAAGGACGGGTTGCGAACTTTAAAAATACGATCATCATCATGACTTCCAACATCGGAAGCCACATTATCCAGGAGAAATTTGCAGAGGATGAAGGGTGGAACCATACGCTGATATTGGAAGAAGCAAAAACAGCTGTTCTTGATCTTCTGAAAGCATCGGTAAGACCAGAATTCCTGAACAGGATTGATGAGATTGTTCTTTTTGAACCTTTGTCAATGAAAAACATTCGCAAGATTGTGGACATTCAGTTTAAAGGAATTCAGAAGATGCTTCTCGAACAGGGAATTACATTAGATGCAACGGATGAAGCGCTGACCAAACTTGGAGAAGATGGGTTTGATCCTGCCTTTGGTGCCCGCCCCTTAAAAAGAGTTTTACAGCGCCGGATTTTGAACGAACTTTCAAAAGGAATTCTGAGCGGAATCGTTGCGAAGGATTCGGTAATCATGATGGAGCTGAACGCAAAGGGTGATCTGATATTTGAAAACGTGGGGAGCGTAGAGATTTAATCTTGATATTATGCTAAAACAGGAGCCGCTTCATGGTAGCTCCTGTTTTTTTATGGCTGATCCCCAAGTCATTCCACAGTTACACAGTTGTGGCTTGCGTGCTACAACTTAGTAATAAAAGATATTAAACATAGGAACAAATAGAAATGGCATGATTTTTGTACAATTATTTAAGAAAATAATCTAACCCACATTCAACCGTATTCACATGGAACAAACATCAAATTCATTCAGGGTTGCCATACTGGTTGCAGATGGGTTTGAACAGGTGGAAATGACTTGCCCCAGAAAAGTACTAAATCAAAATGGTGCAACTACGCATGTTATTTCGCCGAATAAGGATTTAGTAAAAGGCTGGAACCGGGTAGACTGGGGACATGACCACAAAGTAGATGTACCTCTGAACATGGCGCGGCCGGAATATTACGACGCGTTAATTCTACCAGGGGGTGTTATGAGCGTAGATGCATTGCGGACAAACCGTATAGCAATTGCCTTTGTAAGATCTTTTTTTAATTCGGGCAAGGCTGTGGCGGCAATTTGCCATGGACCGCAATTGCTGATTAATGCAGATGTTGCAATCGGAAGAAAATTAACTTCGTTTGCTTCTATTCAGCTTGATCTCGAAAACGCAGGAGCTATTTGGATAAACAAAAATGTGGTTGTGGACAACAGCCTGATCACAAGCCGGAACGCGGATGACCTCCCGGCATTCACGAGTCAGATTTTAAAAGAATTTAATCTCAAGGTACAGCATATCTGATAATTACATTTATTTTACATACAACAATAGCATACTTAAAAGTGATACCGCACCCGATAAAAATCTAATGTAGATCACCCCTTTATTAAGTAAGCGTGAGAGGCGTTCCGGAAACGGGACGCTTTTTCTTTTACATTCCGGGCAAAGTTTTAATCTTTGCTACCTTAAAGTTTACATCCGGTCAAGTATGCCGGATTATTAATTGATCCTGATTTCTGCATGGCTGTTTTATCTCTTGAAAATGTTTTCGTCCGTAAATATGATTCCGTTGTCCTTTCTGATGTTTCCTGGTTCGTTGAACCTGGGCAAAACTGGGCGATAATTGGCCAGAACGGTTCCGGAAAAACCATATTGCTGGACATCATCGCCGGCAAATGGCCTGTCTGGAAAGGAAAAGTTCAGTACAACGACAGCCGCCCGTTACGGGAATTTATCGAACTGGTTTCAAATGATTATTCATTCAACAGAATTGTAAGTGCCGGAGCCGAATATTACCAACAGCGCTTCCATGCATACGAAGCAGAACGGGCTCCAACCTTACGGGCCATTTTAACCGACCAGCTAAAACCGGTAGGTACGATCGATGACAATTCCGTTCAGCTTCCACCTTCAAAAATCAAAACAGAAAACCTGGAACGGATCACTAGCCTGCTTTCCCTGACACATTTGCTGGATCACCCTTTCGTAACACTTTCTAACGGTGAAACCCGCAGAATGTTACTGGCTAAGTCTTTGCTTAAAAACCCGAAAGTATTATTGCTCGACAACGCTTTCAGCGGGTTGGATGTACATTCCAGAGAAGTCCTGCGAAACGCCCTTGGCGAACTTTCGGCCACCGGAGTTACAGTCATCATGGCCACAACTTCCACCGAAATTCCCCTCTGCATCACACACGTACTGGAACTGAACGCAGGGCAAATCGAACGCACATCGCTCATACAGGATTTTCGAAAACAGGAAACAGTTCCGCACAGCTTGCCAAAACCGGAAGCGGCCAAACTTCTTCATTTCGGACAGCCTGTTTTTACAGATTTTGGAAACGCCCTTAATCTGAGGAATATAAATGTAAAATATGGAGAAGAGCAAATTTTGAGGGGTGTTAGCTGGAAAATAAAAAAGGGTGAAAAATGGGCGTTGTCAGGCGCAAACGGATCAGGAAAATCTACCTTACTAAGCATCATTACTGCCGATAACCCACAGCGTTTTGCCAATGATTTTGATCTTTTCGATAAAAAGCGCGGTGGCGTTGGTGCTTCCATCTGGGACATCAAACAACAGATCGGCCATGTTTCGCCGGAACTTCACTTATATTTTCCAAGAAACACAACCGTTTTCAAAACCATCGCATCCGGTTTCTTTGACGCAACAGGTGTTTTTTTCAAAAAGCTTACAGATATTCAAATTGAAAGAGTACACGAAGTAGCAGAGCTGCTGCATGTTCATGACCTGATTGAAAAGGATTTCTCCCAATTATCAAAAGGTCAACAGCGCCTGGTTTTGCTGGCGCGGGCTTTGGTAAAAAATCCGCCTCTGCTGATCCTCGACGAACCCTGCCAGGGACTTGATACCGAAGCGATTGAGTATTTCAAATCGGTCGTCGACGCGATTTGCGAATCCCGGCAAAGAACGTTAATTTATGTTTCGCACTATCCACACGAAATTCCTTCCTGTGTGACTCATTTTTTTAAACTGGAAAAAGGAAAGGTTGTAAACCAGTAAACGGCAGGCTTTATGAGGTTCGAAATGCATCTCCCGTCTGAAATTCTAAAATCCTACGTACAGGCATTTGCGATTCAGGAAAATGCAAATGAAAGCACATATAAAGTGCTGCCTGGCACCAGTCTGGTAATTGGTTTCCAGTTTAAAGGGAAGCTGTCTTATCTTGAAAACGGCCACGAGATTCCGCTTGAAACTTTCGGAATTACCGGATTGCAAAATAGTTACCGTATTTTTAAAAATACCCCGGAAACAGGTACCGTTCTCGTATTTTTTAAAGAAGGTGGTGCGGCGGCCTTTTTTAAAAACCCCCTCCATGAGCTTTTTCGTGAAAGTGTATCGCTGGATAATTTTATGCTCCGCTCCGAACTTCTTTTGTTGGAAGAACGGCTGTGTGAAGCAAGTACCGACCAGAAAAAAATTGGGGTAGTAGAACAATTCCTCATTGCGCGAATGAACCCAGGCAGTACCGACCAACTGGTAGTTGCCGCACTTTCCATCATTCACAAAAATAAAGGCACTATCAGGATCAAAGACTTAGCCGATCAGCTACATATTAGCCAAAGCCCCCTCGAAAAACGTTTTCGCCAGGCGGTGGGTGCCTCGCCAAAAAAATTTGCTTCCATCGTGAGGCTAAAAAACGTCATCGAACAACAGCGGGAAATTGAAACGCTTACCCGCCTGGGCTATGAAGCAGGCTATTACGACCAAGCCCATTTTATTAAAGAATTCAGGACCTTCACCGGAGAACCGCCTGAAAAATATTTCAAAAAAAAATAAAACGATTTTTTACAATTGAGACAATCTCTGAAGTGCCAGATTTGCATAAATTTAAAAACAGCAGTTATGTTCACGATCAACCAAATCAGAGAAGCACATGCGAAGGTGAAAAGCGGAGCGGATTTTCCCGGTTATGTGCAGGAAATCAAAAACCTTGGCGTCCTGAGTTACGATACTTTTGTATCCGACGGCCACACAACTTACAAAGACAGAAACGGCACTTCGACAGAATCAGAAGCAAAATATGCTAACCTGCAGATAGCACCGCTCAGTGACATAAAAACACTCAAGCATTGTCTCAAAATACACCAGCAGGGACAAACGGATTACATGACCTTTGGCAAGCAGGCCGCTGAATCTGGTGTAGAAAAATGGACGGTCGATACAGCCAGTATGACATGCGTCTATTTCGACCTGGCCGGAAATAAAATGCTTCTGGAAACGATTTCCTAAAACTCCATTCTTGCGGCCGGACTAACCGTCTGGTCGCAAAAATCTTCATTTAAAAATTTGTAATGCGCTGCCATGGCAATCATCGCCGCATTGTCGGTACAATATTCAAATTCAGGGATATAAACCTTCCAACCCAGCGTCTCTCCAAGTTCCAGCAATGTTGTCCGTAATCCTGAATTGGCAGAAACACCTCCGGCAATGGCTATTTCTCTAATTCCTGTTTCCCTCGCCGCTTTTTTTAATTTTTTCAAAAGAATATTAACCAGCGTAAACTGGATACTGGCGCAGATGTCTTTTAGATTTTCAGTAATAAAATTGGGATTGGCACGAACCTGTTTTTGAAGAAAATACATGAACGAGGTTTTGATTCCACTGAAAGAAAAATCAAATCCTGACATTTCAGGTAAAGGAAAAGAGTAGGCAAGCGGATTTCCTTCCTTGGCATATTTGTCGATAAGCGGACCGCCCGGATAAGGTAAATCGAGCAGTTTGGCGGTCTTATCAAACGCCTCTCCCACCGCGTCATCTTTTGTTTCCCCAATAATCTCCATTTCCGCCGGACTGATTACCTTAACGATTTGTGTATGTCCGCCACTAACTGTAAGACAAAGAAATGGAAATGCCGGTTTTGGATCTGAGATAAAATGAGCCAGAACATGCGCCTGCATGTGATTTACGTCAATCAAAGGAAGGTCAAGCCCAAGTGCCATCGACTTTGCGAAGGACGTTCCGACCAGTAATGCACCCAATAATCCGGGTCCTTTTGTGAATGCAATGGCATCCAGGTCTTTTTTTGTTACTTTTGCATCATTCAATGCCTTATCCACCACAGGCAGAATGTGTTGCTGGTGCGCACGTGATGCAAGCTCGGGAACAACACCTCCGTATTGTGTGTGAATAAGCTGTGTGGAAACAACATTGGAGCGAATTTCTCCGTTAGTGATAACGGCTGCTGAGGTTTCGTCACAGGACGATTCGATGGCAAGAATGTTCATACATTTTGAAAATATTCGCAAAAATAGTCAATTAAGAACGATTAATTTCCAGAGCTCAACTCCATTCAGAAATGTGGTGGCACAAAACTCCTGGCAAATTAAGATCCGATACTTACAAAACGATACTTTGTATCTGCTGAGAAGCTATATATGTTACAATTCCTGAAGGTAGTCATCAACAGCTTTGTAGTGGTCCTGATCTTCGCGCTGCTTGCGCTGGGGATTGCTACAATCGCCCTTCAGATTCCTTCTGTACAAACTTTCGCTGTCCAGACTGCCGCCGGAAAAATTTCGAAAGCGATGGGTTATCCCCTTAGTCTTGAACGCGTTAACATTAAATGGTTCGATGTTGTTTCCCTGGAAGGTGTGTCTGTTAAAGATACCAGCCGGCAGCAGATGATCGATGTGGACCGTATCGATGTAAATCTCAATCTGAGTGAAATTATTGAAAACTCCTCCAGGGTTATACATCTGGATGAAGTCAATGTATATCAGCCCAATGTGCATCTAAGGGTTGTTCCTGAAACCGGCGATCTGAATATTGACGGATTTATTAATAAAATCAACGAACTGACCGCTCCCAAAGTCAGACGGCCTGCCAACGCACCGGAAAATAATACCCCTTTTACTATCGGCAAATCTCGAATTACGGATGGCACTTTTAGCTACGACGATCCGCGCCAGGCAAAAAGAAAAGGTGCCCGTATCTTCGACTACTCGCATTTTACGCTAAATCAGCTGAACGGGGATCTGAAAGACTTTCTTGTTCAGGGAGATACCATTTCTTTTTTGGGAAGAAATTTAAAAATGGTGGACAAACAGACAGGGCTGAATGTAAAAGATCTGGATACCCGTTTTTTGTTTTGCCAGAAAAAAATGGAGCTTAAAGAGCTCGACGCGCACATCGGCGATTCCCACTTGAAAGATGAAATTTCCTTTTTT
Organism: Dyadobacter psychrotolerans; assembly: GCF_004349265.1. GTDB lineage: Bacteria > Bacteroidota > Bacteroidia > Cytophagales > Spirosomataceae > Dyadobacter > Dyadobacter psychrotolerans. The sequence goes on along the minus strand of NZ_SMFL01000007.1, from coordinate 270,562 downwards.
TACAACCGTTCCGGTGAGCTGGGCGATTTTAATCATAAGGTTTACCTAAAAGGACATTTGGTTGGAAGTGAAATCAGCTCGAAAGACCTGGGACTGTTTTCTGAATATGTCGACGATCTGAACGAAACATGGCGAATCTCAGGAAATTTCAATGGAAAGGTTGATGACTTTGTGCTGTCGGATACGGATCTGTTTTTTGGGAAAAATAGTCGTTTGCTGGGTGATATTGGTTTTAAGGGTTTACCAAAAATTGAAGGCTGTATCATGGACATCCGGCTTTCGCTTTCAAAAGTGGAACCGGCTGACATTGTTCAGTATTATCCTGAATGGGACAAACATCCCGACCTGGCGAAGTTCGGACTCACGCTTCTTGACGGAACTTTCAAAGGAACACTGGAAGATTTTGCTGTTGATGCAGACGTTTCATCTGCACTGGGAAAGCTTTCCGGAGATCTTGTATTTCACATTGCAGATGCAAAAACAACAACTTATTCAGGAGAGGTCACCACAACGGATTTTGAACTTGGCACTTTGCTGGATGATGAGGACAACTGGCAAAAGCTTGATTTTGCAGGTAAAATTTTCGGAAAGGGACTCGAACTGAAATTCGCATCTACCAATATGGATGCGCTCGTAACCAGGGTTGGTTTCAGGAACTACAATTACCGTAATATTAAGCTGAAAGGAAATATTCAGAACCAGTATTTTAATGGTCACGTAGCTGCAAAAGATTCAAATCTGGTTGTAAATCTGAACGGTGAATTTGATCTATCCCGGCCAAAAAACTTCTTTGATGTACGGGGAGTTATTGAAAAAGCCAATTTACAGGCGCTGGGTTTTATTAAGGATTCTATCACGCTGCGTACGGAACTTGATGTGAAAGTTGCCGGTAACACCATTGATGAACTAACCGGTGATGCCAAATTATTAAATACATATCTGGTAACTACCAAAACAGAAAGAAACCTGGTGATTGACACACTGGTCCTTTCCTCTGTCCAGAATCTTGATAAACGTACTTTAAAACTTGAAAGTGAATTCCTTACCGCCAGGGTTCAGGGCGATTTTTTGCCAACCGTTGCCTGGAAAGATCTCAGCAAAGTTTTAGAGGAATATAAATTGTATTTCCTGGATAACGAGAAAAACCGCCAGGAATACTATGCCAACAAACCAATCCAGCAGATTAACAATAAATATCAGATTGACTATGAACTGGAAACAAGAAACCTATCCCGTTTCCTGGCATTTATAAGTCCGGACATCTATGTTTCAAAAGGAGCAAAAGCTGAAGGTTTTTTCAAGATGGATAATACCTCTTTTTTAACCTTAACAGCTTCTGCAGACACACTTAAATACGGAACAAACCAGTTTATAACTTCGGAAGTTGATATTACAACTTCCAAATTCGTGAATAGCGCCGAAGTCCTCGCATCTGCCCTGGTTACTTCCGAACAGCAAAAAATGAGCGCTCTGGTTCCTACGGAAAAACTGGAAATTGAAGGAGCCTGGGATGTAGATCATATTGATTTTAACGGAGGCATCCGCCAGATCAGCAGCACCAACCGGGCAAACCTGGGAGGTGAAATCCGCTTTTTGCCGGCTGGCCTGGACATCAGTTTCAAAAATTCAAAGCTGAATCTTCTTGATGAAGAATGGAACGTTCCCTCTGAAAGTCTGATTTCCATTGTAGGCTCCAACGTCAACTTTACAAATCTTGGCTTGATAAGCGGAAGACAACGCCTGACAGTCAACGGCGTTCTTTCAAACGACCCAAGTCAGAGTCTGATCCTGGATATCAGGAATTTTAGACTAGGTACACTCAATACAGTATTAAATACCCAAATTGCCGGAATCATGGATGGAACGGCAAAGGTAAAAGATGCATACAACAACGTTGTTCTTGATGCCAGTTTTAATGTGGAAAGTTTGGGTTATGCGCAATATGAGTTTGGGAATTTCGCAGGAACCGGAGAATGGGATACACAGACGAGCCAGCTTGAAATTGATGCCCAGCTTAGCAAAAATGCAAAGAGAGTTTTTAATCTGACAGGGGGTTACCGCCCAAAACTTGCAGCTAATACACTAAATCTGAAAGCAGTTTTTAACCAAATCGATTTTAAGGCAATTGAACCATTTGCCGAAGGTTTGGTTTCTGACGTAAGCGGGAAAGCGCAGGGAACCGTAACAATTAAAGGAACGGTCAATGCGCCTGTTCTGGAAGGTTCTCTTGCGGTGGAACAGGGAAAAATGAAATTCGATTATCTGCAATCGGTTTTTACATTTAATGATAAAATTACTTTTAGTGAAAGTGAAATAAGCGGAAACAATATTTTACTTACCGATCAGGACGGCAACACAGCTACACTTCGCGGCGGTGTTTTTCATGAAGGTTTTAAATATTTCACTTTAGGTTTTAATGCCGATCTCAGAAACTTCAAAATATTAAACACGGCTGCAAAGGATAACGACGTTTTTTATGGAACCGCCTACGTTACAGGTCCGGTTGCGGTTTTTGGTTCCATCGATAATCTTAATATTGAAGCAAACGTCACCAGCAACAAAGGAACGCGTATTCATATTCCGCTGGATGGCGCAACGGAGGTTGTTACACAGGATTATATCCAGTTTGTAAGCCAGATGCCCGCAAAGGATAGTACTGAAACTGCATCGGGCGAAGAAGCAAAAAGGCTGGTTTCGGGAGGGATAAAAATGGATTTTAACTTTAACCTGACGCCCGATGCAGCCTGCGAAATTATTTTCGACCGGCAAACTGGCGACATAATCAGAGCCAACGGAAACGGAAGGTTAAACCTGAACATCGATACAAAAGGTGACTTTACGATGACCGGGACTTATGAAATCGATAAGGGCGATTACAACTTTACATTACAAAACGTCATCAATAAAAAGTTTAACATCAAACCCGGAAGCAGGATTGTATGGTCCGGAGACCCTTACGGTGCCATGCTGGATGTGAAAGCCGGTTATACCCAACTGGTTTCACTGATGGGCGTTTTACCAAACACTACGGATTCTGAAAAAGACAAGGAAATTTTGTCGAGACGTTACCCCGTTGAAGTTACCATTGGCTTATCCGACAGGCTTATGGCTCCGCAGATCCGCTATGATCTTAAAATACTCGACAATCCTTCTTTGAATAATTTACGCGGACAGCTTGAAGCTTTTCAAAACAAACTAAAATCCGATGAGCAGGAATTAAGCCGTCAGGTGAGCAGCTTGCTGGTTATCAATCAACTTCTGCCTGAAAGCAGCAGTACGGCAAGCAGCACGTCCATTCTGGGTAACAGCATCAGCGAACTTGTTTCCAATCAGATCAGCCGATGGGCATCAGGCATAAATGAAAACCTTGAGGTGGGTGTTTCGGGACTTTCACTTGATCAGAATGCACTTAACAATTTACAGCTGCGTTTCTCCTATCGTTTTCTCAACGACCGTTTCAGGGTAACCCGGGATGGCCGGATCAGTTCCGGTACAACAGGCACGACTACGCAATACGACGCAGCAAGTTTACTGGGCGAATGGACCCTGGAATATTGGCTCAATCCAAAAGGTTCGGTGCGGGTGAAGGCCTATAACCGTAACATTCAAAGTCCTTTTTCTTTGAGTAATACCGTTACGACCGGAGGCATGAGCGTACAGTTTACGCATAGTTTCAACCGCTTTGTTCCAATACCGAAACCGGTTGTTAACATCCCATACATTCCAATGGATTCCACAACGCGCGATTCTCTGGACAAAAAGTTACTTTCCAGAAAAGACCTCAACCGTTAATCCCGGCTGACAATTCCTGTTTGATTGCGTGAATACGGCTGTTAAATTCAAGATTAGGAAAATCAAGATCGGGCACGCAGGTCGCGGTGAGATAATCCATGACTTCTTTCGGATGTGGTGTTCTTTTGCCCGTGGTGATGCTGATATGCTTTGAGGTTGTCCAAAGCAATGTTTTTAATTCTGTATGCTGATCATTGGTCATAAAATATTCGGTGACCATGGTATCTTCATTGTAATAAATCACGCGTGAAGTGATCCTCACCCATTCACTGATCAGCGCAGGACGCACATAGGCAATTTGATGCTGGTATACCACCCAGCTCGTACGCAACTCCCTGAACATGGCTTCGTAACTAAATCCGTAAAGCTTGGAAACCTGATCTTCGCGCGCATTGAAAAAGTATTCAAAATATTTTGAATTATTCAGATGCATCAAAGGATCACAATCCTGAAACCGGATGATCACCCTTGATTCCGCCTCAACCGGCATGTCAGATAAGTTGGCTGTAAAAAGCATTTTTTTGTATAATAATTTTGTTTGATTGATATCTGTTCTACACAAAAACAACCTAACTTTTAAACAGTTTAAACTAATTCTTACTCTCCCCGATAACGCACAGCAAGTCCGCTTAACATATATCCTTCACTTTTTACCGAGGCGTAATACTGATATTTTACGTGAATGATCGCATCCGCCCCAATTTTTTGTGCTTTAAGTACAAGCCGGGCAGTCAGCAGTTCCTTTGTGCTGGCATCATTACCACGAAACATCATACGCTTGTTCTGTGTCTGCTTTGCGCTAAGTGTATCTTCATTACTGATTTCAACCATACCAATTTCAGAATAGGGACGCTCCAGAGGCTGGTTATCATACAAAACCTCTATCGGATATTTGGCACCGGTAGAGATTGGAAGACCGCTGGAACAGCCGAGAAAAACACCGAATGACAGGAAAAATATAATCCGGCTAATTTTTTTTAAACTAATCATGATAAACGTTTTAGAATCTTAAATAAAACTGAGAACAGATTTATTCAATTTGGAAGAAAATAAAGGTAAATATAGGTATAGCAATCCATACAATACTTAGCAGACCGAGTGTTGCACCAACACCGCAAATTAAAAATTTCAATTGTTATAACAATAGTTTACCGTTTATCATGAAGTGGTTGTTTACTTAAAATATCTCTTCTATTTTCATGCTATAATTTGCCATATCCCACCTTAATTTATTTAGAATGATCATCAGGTCTAAAAAAACAAAAAAGGGTCACATTGCAGTCGTTGCCAGCGTGCTGTTATCCGCCCTTCTTACCAGCCCTTCATTTGCACAGGAACTTCCCAAAGGAGTAAAAAAAGTCACTTCTGTTGAAGGAATCACCGAATACAATCTGGACAATGGTTTAAAAGTCCTGATGTTTCCTGATCCTTCGAAGCCAACTATTACGGTTAACATGACCTACCTGGTAGGTTCAAGACATGAAGGTTACGGCGAAACAGGAATGGCCCATTTACTGGAACACATGGTTTTTAAAGGAACTCCCAAGCACCCGAATGTTCCCGCAGAACTTACTTCACACGGTGCAAGGCCAAATGGCACAACCTGGTATGACAGAACCAACTATTTCGAAACTTTCTCTGCAACGGATGAAAACCTGAAATGGGCACTGGATCTGGAATCAGACAGAATGGTAAATTCCTTCATTGCCAAAAAAGATCTGGACAGTGAGTTCAGTGTGGTACGTAATGAATTTGAATCAGGCGAAAACAGTCCTTTCAGCGTTTTGATGGAAAGGGTTTTATCAGGATCTTTTTTATGGCACAACTACGGAAAATCAACGATCGGCAACCGGTCTGATATTGAAAACGTTCCTATTGAAAACTTACAGGCTTTTTATAAAAAATACTATCAACCCGATAACGCGGTGCTGACAGTTGCCGGAAAAATAGATGAGGCAAAAACAATCGTTTTGGTTAATGAATATTTCGGAAAACTTACAAAACCAACACGTGTTATTCAAAAATCCTATACCGTTGAGCCAACCCAGGACGGAGAACGTTTCGTAGAATTAAAGAGAACCGGGGACGTACAAATGGTTATGGCTGCGTATCACATTGCCCCTGGCTCCCATGCCGACTATCCTGCTACGGAAGTACTAACAGAAGTGCTTACTTCGGAGCCTAACGGAAAACTTTACAAAAATCTCGTAAACACGAAAAAAGCGTCCTCACAATTCGGTTTCAGCTTTCAGTTATTTGATCCGGGCGTTGTTTTGTTTGGTGCCGAAATTTTGAAAGAAAAATCACTTGATGAGGCTCGCAAGGCTTTTACAGCAACGCTTGATTCGGCTGCAACTGCTAAACCTTCCGCGGAAGAAGTTGAACGTGCTAAAACCAATCTGCTAAAAAACTGGGATCTTGAATTCCGTAATTCTGAACGTATCGGATTGAATATCAGCGAATCCATCGCAACCGGAGACTGGCGGCTTGCGTTTCTTCACAGAGATAACGTCCGTAAGGTTACTCCCGAAGATGTATACCGTGTAGCACAAGCGTATTTCAAGCCGTCGAACCGTACACTAGGAACATTTATTCCTGAATCAAATCCTCAGCGTGCAGAAATTCCTTCTGCTCCGAATGTGGCAGATCTTGTAAAAAATTACAAAGGAGAAGCTGTGGTAGCAGAAGGCGAGGCGTTTGACCCGTCTCCTGCAAACATTGAAACCCGCACCGTTCGTGCTGAAAAGCCAAACACCATTGAAACGGCACTTTTAACAAAGAAAACCCGTGGCAATGTCGTAGCCGCAAAAATCACACTTCGTTATGGTGACGAAAAAAGTCTGATGAACAAGGCTACAATTTCTGACCTGACAGGATCAATGCTTGATAAAGGAACAAAAACAAAAACCCGTCAGCAATTAAAAGATGAACTTGATAAGCTGAAGGCAAGGGTATTTTTCTTTGGAGCAAGCAATACCGCCGGAGCAAATATTGAAACAACGAGAGAAAACCTGCCTGCTGTACTTAAGCTGGTAGCGGATGTTTTGAAAAATCCTGCATTTGATGAAAATGAATTTGAAAAACTAAAACAGGAAGAACTTGCCGGAATCGAGTCGCAGCGCAGCGAGCCGCAGGCAATTGCTTTTAACCAGTACCGCCGGATCGTAAGTCCGTATCCAAAAGGAGACATTCGTTATGTTGAAACTTTTGATGAAAGTGTAGCCAGCGTAAAAGCAGCCACAATTGATCAGCTGAAACAATTCCACAAAGATTTTTATGGTGCCAACAATGCCTCAGCAACAGTGGTGGGTGATTTTGATCAGGCACAGGTTCAGAAAATACTTAACACGGAGTTCGGAACATGGAAAAGCGCCAAAGCATTCACCCGTGTTGCTTCACCCTACCAGGTCGTAAAAGCAGAAAACAAATCGTTTGAAACACCAGATAAGGCAAACTCCATGTTTGTAGCCGGAATGGCAATGCCCGTTCAAGACACTGATCCTGATTATCCTGCACTAATTTTAGGTAATTATATGTTAGGCGGCGGGTTTTTAAATTCACGTCTTGCAACACGTATCCGTCAGAAAGAAGGTTTGAGCTATGGCGTTGGTTCGCAGTTTTCCGCCAGTTCGCTGGATAAAAACGGATCGTTTATGTCTTATGCGATTTATGCTCCTCAGAATGCTGAAAAATTGGAAGCTGCATTTAAAGAGGAAATTGATAAAGTATTGAAAGAAGGATTTACAGCAGACGAAATTAAGGCTGCAAAATCAGGTTATCTGCAATCCAGACAGGTAGGAAGAGCGCAGGATGCTTCGCTTGCAAATACCCTGACCAATAACCTTTACTTAAACCGCACCATGCAGTGGGATGCTGATTTCGAAAAAAATCTTGAAGCGCTCACTCCCGAAAAAATCAAGGCTGCCATGCAAAAGCATATTGATTATTCAAAACTAAGCATTATCAAAGCAGGAGATTTTGCCAAAGGAAAAGCGGGAGCCGCTGCTGAAAAAGCACCGGGATCCCTGGGAGGAAGTGAAAAGAAATAGTTGACGTTAAAATTTGAAAGCCGGGTTGCAGCAAATGCAATCCGGCTTTCTGCGTTTAGTGGTAGTCCATCTTCGGGTTTGAATGGTATTCTTTTAAGCTGACATTAAAATTCGATTAGAAAAACGCTTAAATTCAGCGCTGCGAGAAGTTCTTCCCTTATATTTATCTTTTTCATTTATTCCTAAACTATGAAACGAACGTTCCGGTCCTTTCTGAATTTTAGTCTGTTATGCCTCATTACTATACCTGCGGTAACAGGACAGGCCACGGTTAAAAGCACAACATCTGCACTTGCAAGACCAAAGCTTGTGGTTGGTATTGTAGTTGACCAAATGCGGTATGATTATCTATATCGCTACTACGATAAATACAAGGAAGGCGGTTTGAAAAGGCTGATGAACGATGGTTTTAACTGCCGCAACAATCACTACCATTACGCATTAACGGTTACCGCAGCCGGGCATTCGGCCGTTTACACAGGAGCTCTTCCGGCAGTAAATGGAATTGTCGGAAATGACTGGTTTGACAAATCGACCGTAGCTAATGTGTATTGCACAGACGACATAACTGTAGCAACGGTTGGAAGTTCAAATGTGACCGTTGGGAAAATGTCGCCAAAAAATCTGCTAACCAGCACCGTAACTGATCAGCTTAGAATCGCTACAAATTTCAGATCCAAAACCATTGGTGTAGCGATTAAAGACAGGGCTTCTATTCTTCCCGCAGGTCATGCAGCAAGTGGGGCTTACTGGTTTGATTCTAAAACCGGAAATTTTGTAACCAGCACGTATTATACCAACGAACTTCCAAAATGGGTGCAGGATTATAACAACAAAAAAATGCCGGGTGAGTTTGCAAAAAGAGGATGGAAAACACTTTTACCAATTGAACAGTATACTCAAAGTTCTCCTGATGATGTTAATTGGGAAGGAAAAATATCCGGCGAACCTAAATCTGTCTTTCCTCATGAACTGATTGGTACTGCAGGAGATGCGTTTACTGTAGTAACGACTTCTCCATGGGGAAATACGATGACAAAAGAAATGGCGATCGCAGCGATTAAAGGTGAGAATATGGGAAAAGGTGCGGATACCGATTTTCTTGCAGTTAGCTTTTCAACACCTGACCGGATCGGACATGCATTCGGCCCAAATTCTGTTGAACAGGAAGATAACTACCTAAAACTGGATATGGAGTTTGCTGAACTTTTCAATTTTCTGGATTCGTGGACAGGAAAAGGCAACTACACCGTTTTCCTTACCGCCGATCACGGAGCGATGGATGTGCCTGCGTTCTGGCAGGAACATAAATTACCCGCCGGTTTGATGAGCCCGACAACACTGACCAGAAATATTGTGAAATCACTTAACGATGCTTTTGGAGAAGGAGAATATGTTCAGGCTTTTGAGAATTACCAGATTTATCTCAATAATGCGCTTTTAAAAGAAAAGAAAGTCACGGTGGCAGATGCCTATCAGGTTTTGCGTACTGCTTTGTTGCCGATGCAGGGTGTAGCTGATGTTTTAAATCTGAAAAATATCGGAGAAGCCCCTCTGAATACATATCAATTGGAAATGTATAAAAACAACATCAATGCAAAACGGAGCGGCGACATCCAGGTGATTGTGCAGCCAGGCTGGTTTGCTGCCTCCTATGCTACCGGGACCGATCACGGGACACCTTATAACTATGACACCCATGTTCCGTTTTTGTTATATGGCTGGGGAGTTAATAAAGGTGAAACCTTAAGACGCACAACCATTGCGGATATTGCTCCTACGATCTCTGCCTTACTGCACATTTTACCTCCAAGTGGAAATGTTGGAAATCCGGTAGAAGAGGCGTTAAAAAAGTAGATTTTCGTTCCTGAACCATTTTATATTAGTAAATCAAATTATTGACTTGTGAAAAAAATATCCTTCCTGGCTCTGGGTCTTTTTGTGATGTTTTCTGCCAATGCGCAGACTGCAAAAAAGGCTCCTGCCAAATCCACAGCCCTTGCCCGCCCAAAACTCGTTGTTGGTATTGTAGTCGACCAGATGCGCTATGATTATCTTTACCGCTATTATGATCAATATGTGGAAGGTGGTTTCAAACGTATGATGAATGAAGGTTTCAACTGCCGCAACAACCATTACAGTTATGGAATAACCGTAACAGCAGCTGGTCATGCTTCAATTTATACAGGATCCGTACCGGCTATTAATGGTATTGTTGGCAACGACTGGCATGATAACATTACCGGAAAAGGTGTTTACTGTGTTGAAGACAGCTCTGTAACTACCGTTGGAAGCACCAATACAAGTGTGGGAAAAATGTCACCGCGTAATTTGCTAACAAGCACTGTGACAGACCAGCTAAGGATCGCCACCAACTTTCGTTCAAAAACAATCGGTGTTGCCATAAAGGACCGTGGCTCCATTTTACCGGCCGGACATACCGCAAACGGTTCCTACTGGTTTGATTCAAAAACCGGAAACTGGGTAACAAGCACCTATTATATGAATGACCTGCCACAATGGGCGAAGGATTACAATGCGAAGAAAATGCCGGCTGAATATATGAAAAAAGGCTGGCAGCTGTTATTACCGGCAGATCAGTATAACCAAAGCTCTCCGGATGATGTGGCCTGGGAAGGTAAACTTTATGGCGCTACCAAACCGGTTTTCCCTTATGAGCTCGTAGGAGTTGCCGGTGATGCATTTGGCACTGTAACCAATACACCCTGGGGTAACACGCTTACCAAGGAAATGGCGATTGCAGCCGTGAAAGGTGAAAATCTGGGTAAAGGAAAAGATACCGATTTTCTTGCCATCAGTTTTTCTTCACCTGATAAAATCGGACACAGCGTAGGACCTAATGCCGTGGAGCAGCAGGACGATTTTCTTCGTCTGGATCGTGAATTTGCCGATCTTTTTAACTTTCTGGATGGCTGGGTTGGAAAAGGTGAATACACTGTTTTCCTTACCGCTGATCATGGCGTCGTAGACGTTCCGGGATTTGCAAAAGAACACAAATTACCTTCCGGCCTTGTGCAAAGAAAATTAGTGACCGACGCCGTAACCGTTGCTCTTAACGAAGCTTTTGGAACAGAAAAATATATTGTTGCTACCGATAATAACCAGCTCTATTTTGATCATGTTTTACTAAAAAAGAAAAAGCTTACTGTTGCTGCTGCAGCAGAAGTTATTCGCGAAGCTGTTTTAAAAGTGCCGGGAGTTGCAGACATTCTGGATTTAACCAACATGGGAAAAGCACCGCTGAATACGTATCAGCTTGAACTGTTCAAGAATAATGTTCATGCCAAACGCAGCGGCGATATTCAGATCATTACCCAGCCGGGCTGGTTTTATGGTGGTTCAACCGGTACTTCGCATGGCACGCCTTACAACTACGACACCCAGGTTCCTTTCGTGATGTTCGGATGGGGAATTAATAAAGGTGAAACGTTAAAAAGGACTTCTGTTTCCGATATCGCACCAACTATTGCTTCTTTGCTTCACATTTTGCCGGGAAGCGGTAACATCGGAAATGCAGTTCAGGAGGCTTTGAAGAAGTAAATTTCTAGATAACGAAAACAGCCGGCCCGAATTAATTTTCGGCCGGCTGTTTCTATTAATTTAAAATATTTAAATCAGGATTCTTCAACAATCAATACAATTCCATCCGTTCTGATGATGACCACTTTGCTTCCTGCAATAATCAAAGAGCTGTTTAAAGAAGTAGCCTTCCATTCTGCCCCCCGGTAGTATATTTTACCTTCTCCATTTGAGGGAATATCCCTGATCACCAATGCCGTTTCTCCTACGAACTCGTTGTATTCATGTTGTTTTCCTCTGTTGTCAAGAAGCCGGCGAGCATGTTTTCTTAAAATTAATAATGATAGAAGAGAAATAACCGAAAAGGCAATCAACTGCATTTCAGGACTTGATAAAATACCGACGCTAGCCAGCAAGGCTGTAAGAAGAGCACCAATAGCAAAAAATATAAATACCAGTAAAACACTTACCAGTTCTGCTAGAAGCATGATCAGCCCTACAATAAGCCATATTTGGGGAAGCGACAAATCCATATTATTTTTTTACTTCAGAGGATTTAACAACAGTCAAAGCGGTGGCAATCAACCCACCCATATCAGCGAGATTTGCAGGCAGAATCAATGTATTACCTGCCTTTGCCAGTTTTCCGAATTGTTCAATATAACTTTCTGCAACCTTAAGTTGAACAGCCTCGGCTCCGCCCTGCAACTGAATGGCTTCCGCAATGACCCTGATACTATCCGCAGTAGCCTCCGCAACAGATTTTATCGCTGAAGCTTCACCCTGCGCTTCATTGATCTGACGTAAACGCAAACCTTCCGATTCCAGAACTGCCTTTTGTTTTTGACCTTCGGCAACATTTATCGCCGCCTGTTTCTCTCCATCTGACTGCAAAATAACAGCCCTCCGTTCCCTTTCTGCCTGCATCTGCTTTTCCATGGCAATAAGCACGCTCGAAGGCGGAGTGATATTCTTAATTTCATAACGAAGAACTTTCACACCCCACCCGATTGCAGCTTCGTCTATACTTTCTACAACCGCGCGGTTAATCGTCATGCGTTCTTCAAATGTTTTGTCAAGATCGAGTTTTCCTATTTCGCTCCTCATGGTTGTCTGAGCAAGTTGAATTACGGCGAAAGAATAATCAGCAATACCGTAAGCTGCTTTTTTAGGATCTATAACCTGAATAAAAATGACGCCGTCCATGCGTACCTGCACATTGTCACGGGTTATACATATCTGCTCAGGAATATCCAAAGCGGTTTCTTTCAGAGTATATTTATAAGCAATCCGGTCGAAAAAAGGAATGATGAAATTAATTCCGGGCTGAAGCACACCATAGAATTTCCCAAGCCTTTCCATAATGTAGGCTGTTTGCTGCGGGATTACTTTTACAGTCATCAAAACGGTGAGCACAACCAAAACAAGAAGTACAATTAATGCGGTCATAGATTTAGCCAGGTTAGATGGTATGCGAAAATAACCATATACGCCCTGGTTTCCTATGGATGTAGTACCAACGAGCAGGAGTGACGCTCATCGGTACATAATTGTGATGAATGGTTTAATCAGCGAGAATTTCCTTTGAAATAACCTTCTTTTGAATTTCGCTCGTTCCTTCACCGATCGTACAAAGTTTGCTGTCGCGGTAAAATTTTTCTACCGGATAATCCTTTGTAAAACCGTAACCACCAAAAATCTGCACGGCATCATTAGCGACTCTTACGGCCGTTTCGGAAGAATGATATTTTGCAACAGCACTTGGCAACGTCACTTTTTCACCTTGGTCTTTCAATTCCGCGGCATGAAAAGTCAGCAGAGAAGATGCCTGGATATCGGTGTACATATCGGCCAGTTTAAACTGAATAGCCTGAAATCCGGATATCGATTTACCAAATTGCTGCCTTTGTTTTGAATAAGCCAGAGCAGCTTCATAAGCTCCCTGGGCAGTACCTACACCGAGCGCTGCAATTGAAATACGCCCTCCGTCCAACACTTTTAATGATTGAATAAAGCCGTCCCCAACGTCACCCAGCCTCTGGCTGTCAGAAATGCGGCAATCCTGAAAAATAAGCTCGACGGTTTCGGAAGCTCTCATGCCCAGTTTATCTTCTTTTCTACCGCTGGTAAAACCTGCCGTTCCCTGTTCGATAATGAAGGCGGTAGCACCGTGTTTGTCGCCCGGCTGGCCTGTCCTTGTGATAAGCACAGTCACATCACCGCTTTTACCGTTGGTTATAAAATTTTTGGAACCATTAATAATCCAATCATCTCCTTCCTTCACAGCAACCGTTTGCATATTTCCAGCATCCGATCCCGTATTAGGTTCTGTTAATCCCCAGGCTCCCATCCACTCTCCGGACGCAAGTTTGGGTAAATAGTGTTTCTTCTGCTGCTCATTTCCAAACATCAGAATATGATTGGTACATAAAGAATTATGAGCCGCCATGGAAAGACCGATAGAAGGATCTACTTTCGAAAGTGCTACAATCGCCGTCACGTATTCTTTGTAACCCAGTCCTGATCCGCCAAATTCTTCCGGCACCAGCATGCCCATTAGGCCCAGTGCTCCCAATTGCTGAAATATTTCTTTTGGGCAATGTTGTTCGTCATCCCACTTTCTGATAAAGGGCCGGATATTCTGTTCGGCAAAATCCCGTACCGTTTCCCGGATCATCTGACAGGTTTCTTCCCTGTGGCTTTCGGTTATATTTGATTCTGTTGCTTGCATATATGTTGATGATGAAATTTGTATAATTCAATAATAAGAAGAAATAGATACATTCCGGGTACTATTCACAAACAAATCAAAAATAGAGCAGGAAGGATTCGTTTAAAAAAATTACTTTTGCGAAAGACTTAATATACGCAGCTTGGTTTAGTCCAATTATACCCTGCTGCTAATTAGTTTCATCACAGCTATATAGTTTAAATTACATTTATGAAAATTGCAGTAGTAGGTACAGGTTATGTTGGTCTTGTTACCGGAACTTGTTTTGCTGAAACAGGCAACCAGGTTATTTGTGTCGATATAGACGTAAATAAAATCGAACGTCTTCAAAAAGGAGATATTCCAATTTACGAACCGGGTCTTGATGTTTTGTTTGATCGGAATGTTGCCGAAGGTCGTCTACAATTTACGACAGATCTTAAAGAAGGGATCAAAGAAGCGCAGGTTATTTTTCTTGCATTGCCCACTCCTCCGGGAGAAGATGGCTCTGCCGATTTGAAATATATTTTAAAAGTAGCGGATGATCTGGGGCATATTCTGGATCATTACGCAGTAGTAATCGATAAAAGTACGGTACCTGTTGGTACAGCGGAAAAGGTTACAGCCGCGATTGCGAAAAATGCAAAAGTAGAGTTTGACGTTGTTTCAAACCCGGAATTCCTACGGGAAGGTGTAGCCGTTGAAGATTTCATGAAGCCTGATAGAGTTGTTGTAGGAACAACTTCCGAAAGGGCAAAAAAAGTGATGGAGAAACTTTATGCTCCGCTTGTTCGTCAGGGAAACCCGGTTATCTTTATGGATGAGCGCTCTGCAGAGATGACAAAATATGCGGCAAACTCATTCCTGGCGATGAAGATCACCTTTATGAATGAAATTGCCAATCTTTGTGAAAAGGTTGGAGCCAATGTGGATGACATACGCCGCGGCATCGGAACCGACAGCCGGATTGGGAAACGTTTTCTCTTTGCGGGAATTGGTTATGGCGGAAGTTGCTTTCCAAAAGATGTGCAGGCATTGGCCAAAACATCGCAGGACTTTGATTACGATTTCCGGATTCTTAAATCTGTAATGGAAGTGAATGATGATCAGAAGAAAAAACTTTTACCGATGGTAAACAGCTATTTCAACGGTGATCTAAAAGGCAAAACGATTGCGGTATGGGGACTTGCATTTAAACCCTACACCGATGACATTCGCGAAGCTCCGGCTTTGGAAAATATTCAAGTTTTACTTGAAGCAGGTGTGAAGGTCACTGCTTACGATCCGGAAGCAATGAATAATGTAAAGGGTATTTTGGGAGATAAAGTGACTTTTTGCCATACACCTTATGCTGCTTTAGATGATGCGGACGCATTGATGATCTTTACAGAATGGCCTCAGTTCAGAACACCGGAATTTGAAAAAATGAGCAAACTTCTGAAAAACAAAGTCGTTTTTGACGGAAGGAATTTATACGAATTGGAACAAATGCGTGAAATGGGATATACCTATTACAGCATCGGAAGAGAAAAGGTAGTACCAGCCTGACATTTATAAAATAGTTTTTATCTAATCATCTCACTGTTAATGAAACGTGTCTTAATAACCGGAGCAGCAGGTTTTTTGGGTTCGCACCTTTGTGAACGATTCTTAAAAGAGGGTATGTATGTAATCGGGATGGATAACCTGATTACCGGCGACATGCGCAATATTGAGCACCTGATGCCGAATCCCAATTTCGAGTTTAACCACCACGATGTTACAAAATTTGTACACGTGCCGGGTGAGCTTGATTACATCCTTCATTTCGCATCACCGGCCAGTCCGATCGACTATCTGAAAATCCCAATCCAGACTCTTAAAGTGGGTGCGATGGGAACGCATAATCTTTTGGGACTTGCACTTGCGAAAAAGGCCCGTTTCATTATTGCTTCTACTTCCGAAGTTTATGGAGATCCTTTGGTTCATCCGCAAACTGAGGAGTATTGGGGACACGTGAATCCAATTGGGCCACGCGGCTGCTATGACGAAGCAAAACGATATCAGGAAGCGATCACGATGGCTTACCACCGTTATCATGATGTAGAAACCCGTATCGTACGGATATTCAATACTTATGGACCTAGAATGCGCCTCAATGACGGACGGGTACTTCCTGCTTTCATCGGACAGGCGTTGCGCGGTGAAGACATTACCATTTTCGGTGACGGTTCACAAACACGTGCGTTCTGTTACGTAGATGATCTGGTTGAAGGTATTTACCGGTTGTTGCTAAGTGATTATTCACTCCCTGTGAACATTGGTAATCCTGCTGAAATCACGATTAAAGAATTTGCAGAAGAAATTATTGCCCTGACCGGAACAGATCAGAAAGTTGTTTACAAAGATCTTCCTCAGGATGATCCTAAACAACGCCAGCCGGATATCACCAAAGCCAGAGAAATTCTCGGCTGGGAACCGAAAGTTACACGTGAAGAAGGTTTGCGCATCACTTACGACTACTTCCGCAATCTGCCGGAAGAAAGATTGTACGAAGAATCAAATCACCGCGGTTTCGAAGGTTTTAGTGCAGGCAAATAATAGCTGACTTATAAAAAAATCCCACCGAAAGTGGGATTTTTTTATAAAAACTTCACAGGATATTTTCATCCAAAAGCCGTTCCAACTCTTTATCTTCAATATTTTCCTGTTCCGACTTATCATAAATAGATAGAAGAATTACCGATTCTTTTAGCGCCACAACACAAGTTATCACTCTTGCTCCACCACTTTTACCCTTTCCCTTACTTCTGATCGCTAACCGAATTTTGTAGCATTCTTTTCCAATGGGTGTTCCCAAAGTTGGATTCTCGGAAAGGCTTTCTCCTAACAGAAAAACTTCTTGTTTCAGAGAAGCATATTTCTTAGACAGCTTTTTTAATTGCTTAGCAAAATTCGAAGAAGTTATGACCTCAAAGCTCATCTAAGACTTCTTTTAACGTACGGGTTTTTAACGTCCCATTTTGAAGAGCTATATAATCTTCCTTTAACCGACTCAGTATTTGCTCCTTTGTAGGCTCGTCATCTTCTTCCGTTTGCAGCATGTTGGCAAGAGCCAGTCTGTCTTTGGCTGGTAACTGCTCACGAATAATTTGCGCCAATTGGCTTAAACTTACCTTAGTGTCAAAATGAAGTGTCGTTTCCATGATATTTAATATTTGCTTTAAATGAAATTAGCGTATTTCAAAGCACAACAAACTTCATGCGGCTTTCTAAACCTCCATGATCTCTTTTTCCTTGGCAGTGTAAATTTGCTCAACTTTTGAAACAAATCCATCCGTCAGTTTTTGAACACGGTCTTCACTTACTTTAACTAAATCCTCTGCAACACCTTCCTTGGTTAACTTACGAAGTGAATTGTTTGCATCCTGACGAATATTACGGATATTAATTTTTGCCGTTTCAATTTCGTTTTTAGCTCTTTTGGCCAGTTCACGACGACGTTCTTCATTAAGAGGCGGAACCGATATACGGATCATTTCTCCGTCATTGGAAGGAGAAAAACCAAGATTCCCGTTACGGATTGCCTTTTCGATATCGTTGATGATTTTTTTCTCAAAAGGCCGTATTGCAATCGTCCTGGCATCAGGCGTATTAATTGTTGCGACGTTTTGAATAGGCGTCATTGAGCCATAATATTCAATCTGAAGACCTTCCAGCATCTGTGGTGATGCTTTTCCGGCACGTATTTTACCCAATTCAATAATAAGGTGTTTAATCGCGCCTTCCATCGTTTCCTTGGCGTCGTCCAGATATAATTCTATTTCTTCCATGATTTAATGTAAGCTATTTTAATTCTGTTAATTCGATATCAAGGTACCCACTTCCTCGCCCATAACCAGATCAAACAAATTCCCCGGTTTGTTCATGTCAAAAACGATGATCGGCACATTGTTTTCCTTGCAAAGTGTGAAAGCCGTTAAATCCATGATCTTAAGATTTTTGGATAAAGCTTCGTCAAAAGTCAGCTGGGTGTATTTGGTAGCCAAAGGATCTTTTTCCGGATCAGCCGTATAAACACCGTCAACGCGTGTTCCTTTCAAAACCACCTCTGACTCTGACTCAATTGCCCGAAGCCCGGCCGTGGTATCAGTCGTGAAATACGGATTTCCGGTTCCTGCACCGAAAATAACTACGCGCCCTTTTTCCAAATGGCGAATTGCTCTGCGGCGAATTAACGGCTCACAAACCTGCTCCATTTTAATGGCTGACATCAGCCGTGTATTCAAATTGTGTTTTTCCAGAGAACTTTGAATCGCCATGCCGTTAATAACCGTAGCAAGCATGCCCATGTGGTCGCCCTGTACGCGGTCTATGCCGGATTTTTCCACAGATGCACCGCGAAATATGTTTCCGCCGCCAATCACAATCGCAATCTGAACACCGACTTCAGCAATTTTTTTGATTTCTTTGGCATAATTATCGAGAATATTAAAATCGATAACCTGTCCTTTGTCTCCTCCGTTAAGTGCTTCTCCGCTGAGTTTGAGAAGTATGCGTTTGTATTTTGGTTCAGGCATGGTTGTGATGTAGGTGATTTTGATCGCAAAAATACATGTTGGGAGATTAGATAAACAAGTTATTTAATGAAACTCTAACATAACCTGGTTTTTTTCAACCGTATCTCCGGAGTTAATTTTAAGTGATTTGACAATTCCGTCTCCGGAAGCCTTAATAATATTTTCCATTTTCATCGCAACCAGCACCAGCAAAGTATCCCCTTTGTTGACATGATCACCCTCAGAAACAGCTATGGACTGTATTAATCCCGGCATAGGCGCTTTCACGTGATTTATCTTCTGCACGGCCTTAGCTTCCAGACCCATACCTTCCAAAAGCAGGTCAAACTGATCTTTAACGGATGTTTTGACCAACAGGCCGTTGATCAGAAGCTGGAAGGTTTTTTCCTGATGATTTGACTGGATAACTTCAACATTATACGATTTATTAGCCCAGATCACATGATAATGGTTTTCAGAAAGACGAACGACATCTCCGTCAAACAATGTATTATCAATTGTCCAGCTTTCCTGCTGCTGCTCCAGTTCGAACGAAGCTCCGGGTTGATCTGCAATTTCGTTTTCAACTGTAACTTTTAACATACAGGCTCGCTAAACTCATGGACAACCTCATTCAGAATTCCATCCAGCTCTTCAAACGACATTCCCTCAACCAGACGCATCCTGAAAGGTTTGAAGTTTTCAAGCCCGCGAAAGTAATTGGTGTAATGTCTTCTCATTTCAAACACACCGGCAACCGGACCTTTCCAGCGGATAGAAAATTCGAGATGTCGCCTGCAAACTTCTACACGTTCTGCCAAAGTCGGAGGGGTTAACTTCTCCCCTGTTTTCATATAATGTTTTATCTCATTAAAAATCCAGGGATTCCCAATCGTTGCCCGTCCGATCATGATACCGTCCACGCCGAACCTGTCGCGATATTCTACTGCCTTTTCGGGTGTGTCCACATCGCCGTTTCCAAAGATCGGAATCGTAATTCGCGGGTTATCTTTTATTTTGGCGATCAGTGTCCAGTCCGCCGAACCCTTATACATCTGCACCCGGGTCCTTCCGTGTACCGATAATGCCTGAATTCCAATGTCCTGCAAGCGCTCAGCAACCTCCTGCACATTTTTGGTACTCTCGTCCCAGCCAAGGCGGGTTTTTACTGTAACCGGTAAATGTGTGGATTTCACAACTGCCTCAGTCATTTTTACCATTTTTGGGATATCCTGCAGCAAAGCTGCTCCCGCACCGCGGCAAGCCACGTTTTTCACAGGGCAGCCATAATTGATATCTATCAGGTCCGGATTGACTTTTGATGCAATTTCAGAACATGACCCCATCGTTTCAATATCACTTCCAAAAAGCTGAATACCAACAGGCCTTTCATATTCAAAAATGTCCAGCTTTTGCACACTTTTTGCCGCGTCACGAATCAGTCCTTCTGACGAAATAAATTCCGTATACATCAGATCCGCCCCGTTTTCCTTACAAACCGCACGAAATGGCGGATCGCTTACATCCTCCATGGGAGCAAGCAACAAAGGAAAATCACCCAATTCTATATTTCCGATTTTTACCATTTATTCCTTTTTTACATACTGCTTGCATGATTTTTACAGACAATTAATCAGTCCAATATTTCTGCCGGCAGTTTATTCTGTATTTAAATTGACAATAAACTGTAAATTTACACCAATTATGCAAAAAAGTAATCTGAATTTAGTCGATTCACGTGTACCTGGCACCTGGGGTAGTTTATTGGTTCTGATCGGATTCGTGCTGATTGGCATGGCAATCGGGAATGTTTTGGCACTTATCATTTTGGCAATATACCTGTCCGCCGATTTTGGTAGCGTGGCAACAATATTAAATCAACTCATTACCGAACCTGAGCAGGTTAAAAACGGATGGTACGCCATGATGATGTTACAGGGAACCGTTCACTTCTTTTCGTATCTTTTCCCCTCTATTCTTTACTGGTATTTCATTGAAAGAAAAACCTTAAAGGATTTCGTATTTAAAACTAAACCTGATCCTAAAATCTGGCTGCTGGCATTTGTACTGGTACTGGCTTTTATACCGCTTAACAGTAAATTTATTGAGTGGAACGCCGCTATGTCTTTCCCGGATGCCTTATCCGGACTGGAAATCTGGATGAAAGAAAAAGAGGAACAGCTGGCTGTACTTACAAAGTTTCTTACGACCTACGATCGTTTTAGTCAGCTACTCATTGCGTTATTTGTGGTGGTACTTCTGCCGGCTTGGGGAGAAGAAACATTGTTTCGCGGTATCATTCAGCGAAAACTAGGCCAGCAGTGGGGAAATGTGCATATTGCAATCTGGGTTTCTGCTGCCATATTCAGCGCCATTCATTTTCAGTTTTACGGTTTTTTACCAAGAATGCTCCTTGGCGCAGTCTTTGGTTACCTTTACTATTGGACGGGAAGTTTGTGGATTGCCGTTTTTGCACATTTTATTAACAATGGTTTTGTGCTGGTGATGGTTTATTTATATAACATCAGAGTTCTGAATCTGAATATCGAAGAAACCAAAACGATGCCCTGGTTAAGTGTCATTTCTTCGTTGGTTCTAACGGCGGTGATTCTTTTTACAATCAGAAAAGACAGCCTTGGACAAAAGATATTAGTTAAAAAAAGTTAAAAGAAATAAATAATTGACATCAAATTATGGAAGAAAGTTGGGCGAAAGCATTTCAAAGTGAACAAATGATACAGGCTGAACTTGCCCGTGAAGTTCTGGATCAAAGTGGAATTGCAGCGGTAATTGTAAACAAAAAGGATAGCAGTTATCCGATATTTGGCATGTGCGAGGTACATGTTTTGGCAAGTGATTTGGCTCAGGCTCAAACTATTTTAGCAGATGCAGAAGCGTTTAGACAATCTTAATAATTTACAACAACGCACCATAACAGCTCTTGCGGGCGTATTTGTCATCATTGGATGTATTGTTTACAGTGACTGGACCTGCCTGCTTCTGTTTTGTACAATAAGTGCCCTTACCCAGCTCGAATTCTATAAACTTTTAGGATTGGATGGTAATCAGCCGCTTACATATTATGGCACCTTCTGCGGCACAGTTATGATGCTCCTTGCGTATCTGATTGAAATGGAAAAGGTAGCATTTGAAAATTACTTCATTATCAGCCCTTTGCTGTCAATGATCTTTTTTATCAAATTATATAAAAAGAATGACCTGAAACCTTTTACAAATATTGGATTCACTTTTCTTGGGATCATATATGTTGCGCTTCCTTTTTCCCTAATTGTCGTAATGGCCATGCGGGGTGGAAGTTACAATTACGAGATTGTCTTGGGAAGCCTTCTATTACTGTGGGCATCGGATATCGGCGGTTATTTTGCAGGAACAAAATTTGGGAAACGAAAGCTTTTTGAAAGGATTTCTCCAAAAAAATCCTGGGAAGGCGCCATGGGCGGAGCGGCTTTTGCAGCTTTGATCGCTTTTGTATTAGGACAATATTTCCTTACATTCGAACCCTGGAAGTGGTATTGCATTGGAGCCATCATTGTTGTCGTTGGCACTTACGGAGATTTGGTAGAATCTTTATTTAAACGAAGCATTGCCATAAAAGACTCCGGCAGCAGCATTCCCGGTCACGGGGGATTTCTTGACCGTTTTGATGGATTGCTGCTTTCAGCACCATTTATAATAACTTTTTTGAAGTTATTTTCCTGAGAAACAGTCTTATATTAACAACCAGGCAATGCCTGAAACTATAGGTCGTTCTTATTCAGGAATGGTTTTTTAGATTTTTTTACTGTTGCTGAATACGACAGCTGATAATTCAAAGTAATAAGTCCTAATAGCGGCCGGGGTACTGGTCTTTTGTAACAATCCGGAACGAATGAAAAGGAATTTTTTTATAATCATATTGATACTGGCGGGAGTCATTTGCGGCCAGGATATTTTTGCTCAGGGACAACAGAAGGCCATTATTTTTAGCGGTATGGTCGTTGCAGGAAAAACCAGTGACCGTCTGCCTGGAGCCTATATTTTTATTCCTAAAGCGGGAATGGGAACTCTGGTCAAAAGTGATGGAACTTTCGACATTCCTGTTCTTCCGGGTGACAGCATCGTTTTTAGCTATGTAGGTTATAAGAACCAATATCATGTTATTCCTCGGAGATATAATGCCGGTACTTACTCCGCCATTGTTGCCATGCAGGAAGATGTGACACTGCTTTCTGAGGTTAAAATTTACCCTTACGCAACTGAAGAAGAATTTAAAAAGGCTTTCCTGGCGCTCAAATTGCCAGATCAGGCAGACCGTGATGCTTTAGCAAAAAGTACAGATATTGATTATATCAACAGAATGGCTGCAACCATGCCTAATAATGCGCAAACCAACTTCCGCTATACGATGGACCAGCAAATTTTTGGTCGTGAGGCTGCGGGGAATAAAAACTTCGCCACCAGCTTTCCTTTCCTGAATCCTTTTGCCTGGAGCCGGTTTATTAAATCAGTTAAAAATGGTGATCTTAAGCAAAAAGATTACCGCAAGGACTTAGGAAATACGCCCCGCGAAAATATTACACAGCAGGATTTTATTCCTTTTACGGATCCGGATAAGGACACTAAAAAGCAAAACTGATTTATCAGAGTTTATATTCTGGCAAATCTCTCAACCAGTAGCTCTGCACCGTTAAAACGTGCGTAGGTGTGCTGTGTAACCCATTCTCCAAGATTTATGTAACGGCTATTTTCGCTTACTTTCAGATCGAGAGTCAGGTGTCTGTGGCCAAAAATGTAGTAATCAAAGTGCTCAGATGATTCAACTTCTTTGCAGTATTGAAGCAGCCATTCGCGTTCTTCGCCCATAAAGCGCTCTTCTCCTTTATTGACATTGGCAAGCCTGCTTCGCTTAGACCATTCCTTCGCTATCCAGATTCCAACATCCGGATGCACCAAACGGAAAATCAGCTGAAAAAAAGAATTTTCAAAAACTTTTTTTAAAATTTTATAAACCCTGTCACCAGGCCCGAGACCGTCACCATGGCCAACCAGTATTTTTTTTGTTAATCCCTGATGATTTATAAATTCAAAGTGAACAGGATTTCGGTAAACGGAAGCTCCTATTTCCTCCGTCAGATAACCTGACATCCACATGTCATGATTTCCAGTAAAAATTACCAGCTCTACTCCTCTGTCGGACAACTGCGCCAGTTTACCAAGGATCCTGACGAATCCCTTCGGTACCGCGTGATTGTACTCAAACCAAAAATCAAATATATCACCCACCAGGAAAATCACCTGAGCGTCGTGTTCAATAGATTCCAGCCATTTTACAATGAGTTTTTCACGCTCCTGGCTTTTGGTCAACGTAGGAACTCCTAAATGATAATCAGAAGAAAAATAGGCCTTTAGCCCTTCCTTTAATTCAATTGACCTTTTTTCAAACTTAAAATTCATGCTCTGTTTCAAAATGCATGGCAATTTACAATCTTCCTGTTAAATACACTGGTGATTACAGCGAATATGGCTTTACCGTTAAATCAATTCACCTGGACTTCCGTCAGGATTTTTTGTAGGTTTAACGCCATTTCATTGGATAAATAACCTGCTACGTCATGTCAAAAAATAAGAAAACAGCTCTTTTGGCTTTTGTCATTTTTTCTTCCTGTGCATCTTATGCACAGATAAGAATCAACGATCCCGGGAGAGTAGTAGAACGCCAGGCAGAAAACCGGGCGAACCGCAAAGTGGACCAGGCTGTGGATAAAGGATTTGACAAGGTCGAAGAAGGAATCGGAAATTTGTTTAAGAAAAAAGAAAAAAAGCCAAAAGAAGAAACAGCCGGCAAAACACAAAAAGAATCCCAGCCTGTTGAAAGCAGCAATGAAAATAATACTTCACAAACTAATTCCGTTGACCCGACAAATGAAGAATCTACAGGTGGTAAGACTGGAAAGCCATCCTTGAAATCATACAGCAAATTTGACTTTATTCCAGGAGAAAAAATTGTTGCCGTAGAAGATTTCTCACAAGACGCAGTAGGTGATTTTCCTTCAAAATGGAATACAAATTCCTCGGGGGAAATTGTAACGATCGAGGGAACGGAAGGTAAATGGCTGTTGCTTGGCCCGTCTGGTGTCTTTTATCCTGAATTTGTCAGCAAACTTCCGGAAAACTTCACTTTCGAATTTAACCTTGCTACTACATCCGGATTTAGCTACTATTCCGGATTTCTCCGTACCATCTTTGCACAGGTAACCAACGCCGGAAAAGACTTTGTGAGCTGGCAATGGTATGACGGCAACAAATTCAAAGGGTTGGAAGTGGGTTTGCATCCAAAAGACGCAGGCGGTGTACAGGGCATGTCGGCCTTCAATGTGTTCGCAGAAACTCCCGGTCAGTCGATGATGAAAAACGAAAAAAGTTTTCCTGCGTTTCATGTACCGGAACATAACGTTGTTAAGGTTTCTATTTGGCGGCAAAAAACACGATTAAGACTTTATGTGGATGACTACAAAGTTTGGGATCTGCCAAGGGCTTTCAATCCCGAAACGAGTTACAACTTTATTGGATTTTCAACTCACACCTATCATGATGAGGCAGATAAATATTTTGTTTCAAATCTCCGTCTTGCCGTTGGTGCTCCGGATACACGCAGCAAACTGATTACAGAAGGCAAATTTTCTACTACCGGAATTTTGTTCGATGTCAATTCTGCAAACATCAAACCTGAGTCCTACGGGGTTCTGAAAGAGATTGCCTCTGTACTGACCGAAAACGCTGCTGTTAGAGTACAAATTATCGGACATACAGACGCGGATGGCGACGATGCGGCAAACCTAACTCTTTCTAAAAAACGGTCTGAATCTGTTAAAGAAGCTCTTTTCAAAGATTTCGGGATAGTCAAGACCCGGCTGGAAACAGATGGTAAAGGAGAAGGAGTTCCGGCAGCGCCCAATACAACGGCCGAAGGTAAAGCCAGCAACAGAAGGGTTGAGTTTGTGAAGATTTAGGTTTGGGGTTTGGGGTAAAATCTGTTTTTATAATTTCAAGTCTCTTTTTTTGTCAAATTAAATTATCAGAACACAAATTGATCGTCTGTCCGGACATTGGTTTGTGTTTTTATTTTGTCGTAAACGGTTAGTAAGTTTGGCACCTGTTAACCTCAGCATGCATCGATTCAACTAACAAAATGAAACTCAAAAAATTTAGCTGCCTGTTAATCTTCGCTGTTTTCGTTCAGTCAGGACTGGCGGTTGCACAGGTCGCAAAAAAGCTGATCGCAGACAAGCAAAGGTCGATTCAATGGAAACCCGAAAAAGGACAGTATTATTTTAGTCACTCCATGGTTCTGAATTATGAAAATAAAACAGAAAAAACGAAAGGGGCGATCAAAATATATCTGGATCCGATCAGTGGTGCTATGTGTTTTAGAAAGGAAAGCAGTTTTGGTCAGTCTGGTGAAGCCTATGATTTTATTCTTGCCTTTTCAGATGGACGTTTTATCCATTGTGGTACGGATGAAAATGGAAAGAAAATAAGGACGACCGAGAAGGTTACCGACGTAAAACCTGACGCAGAAACACAAAATCAGCAAAAAGAAAATTTTGAAACCTATTGTAGTCCAACCGGTAACAAAAGAACTGATGCCGGATTTGAAAGTGTAGAATACATACTGTCCTACGCGACTTCTGAAAACAAGGACAAACTCTGGCTTACGACTGTACCATTTAATGTAAATCCGCTGTACGGCTTTGAGCTCATTGAGGTTGCTGCCAGCCTGCCTGTTTCGCTTGATTATCTTTATTTGCTTGGCCTTAATCAATTGATCAGTGAACTGGACTCCAAGGATTTGAAATTAAAACTGACAGGTATCAACGCAGATCCTTTTTTGGCTTTGACGAGAAATTATCAGGAAGTAAAAATGGATTAAAACTGAAATCATCCGCGCAAGCGCATTACGCCCATACGCGGATGATCTTTTTTAAATGCTTTCAGCTGCTTCACGTTCTGCCATTACTTCTGACAATGGACGCATATTTGCAGGAATTTCAACTTCTTCCTCCTCTGCTGTATATGGGAAAACATCCAGGATTGGGGTCAGGTTAATATCAGTCGTTTCATACGGAATCAACATCGTACGCAGACTTTCCGTAATTCTTTCCAATGCCTGATCAATACCATCTGCATTCACAAGCATGTAGTTTACCACTTTCTTTTCCTTCCCGCTTTTTTCGTCAACCGAAAAATAAATCACTTTACATTTAAACCATTTTTCACCTTCTTCATAGGCAAAAAGATCGGCCAAACGCATCCGTGATATTGCCGTAACGCTAAAATCACTAGCTCCGGTTACAATTTGTTTGTATAATCTAGCCTCAGATTCTGTATATGAAATGGCATCAACAAGATAAACTTCATTGAATGTTTTAAGGCTGCCGGCCTCGTCTTCTTTTTGGTAACGTATTTTCCCTAAATACCAGCTTGCCATAAATTGTGTGATTTTAAAACCTGAAACAAAGGCTGCAAAGGTATGTGCTAGCCGGAAACCAAGCAAGGGTAGTTGTGTTAAAAAAGTTAGTTTCAAATCCGCACGAAACAGTGACCGATACAAGGTCCGCCGTCAAAATTCTAAACCAAACTTGCACCATGTATCATCCAAAACAAAGAGCTGAAAAATATTCCGGCTAAAATAATGAAGCAGCGCTATTCGCGTTCTGATACCATCTGTTTAACTTTGAACAAATAATCCCTGATAATGAGAAAACAATTTTTTTTGGCTGTAATCCTATTTACAACAGTTATAGCTGCTTCCGCAGTGCTTATCAGCTGCGGCGTAGGCAAACAGGTTTCCGCGGCAAAGACATTTGCTGAATGCAAATATGATCTCGCATCGATTGACAGTGTGTATATTGCCGGAATAGACATCCGTGAATTTAAAAATATCCGCAGTTTCAATGACCTTGACCTTGCAAGATATCCCGGTGTTGCCATTGCCCTGCTGAGAAAAAATGTTCCGCTGGATCTTCGGGTAAATCTGGACATTACCAACCCAACCAGAAACCGTGCTGCAATTAATCAGCTGGAATACAAGGTTTTGCTTACCAAAAGTGAAATTTTTAGCGGATTTCTTAACCAGCTTATCGAAGTATTGCCCGGAACAGCCAGCACCCGTGTTCCTATTAAACTAAACGCGAATATTTATCAGCTGATAAATAACAATGAAACGCGTGACGAGTTTATAAACATGATCATGTCTTTAACCGGTAAATCAACCTCAAAACCTACTAAATTTACGGTTAAGGTAAAACCTACACTTGATTTGGCAGGAAAGCAGGTAAATTATCCAGGCTATATTACCTTTGAAAAAGAGATTACCAGCAGTATGATCACAGGAATTGTAAAATAGTAGAGAAGACTTATCACAGCATTTTCAAAAATGTTGTGATAAGTCTTCTCTATCCACAAATATTATTTCCGGTTTTTTGAAAAAGAAGCCGGACCATTTAAACTCATCGATTTGGATAACGTTCTTCTTCATAATCCTTATTTATTCGAATATTTTGGGTTGATATCAATCCTGCTTGTTCTTTTTGGCGTAACCTTTTTGTTAAAAAAAACGGAGGTGATCAGGCCGGCAATCGGTTTGGGGCTTATCCTTACCCCGATTATCTACTTTTATCTGATCTTAGAGGCACACACGCTCAACATTCCCTTTACAGACGACTACAATCTTTTAGAAACAATTGCCAATTTCAGAAAGGAAACTGATTTTGTAAAATCAATCGAAATCCTTTTTGAACAGGTAAATCAGCATCGTTTTGCTTTTGAGCGCATAGTGATGCTCATTATGGTGTTTATTACGGGCACGATTAATATCAAATTACAGATCTTTCTGGGTAATTTGTTTATGCTCGGCATCCTATACCTGTTTTTCGCAACCTTCAAAAAAGAGCAGATTTCCTGGTATTATTTTATCCCGGTTCCTTATATTCTTTTCAATCTCGTTTATTATGAAAACGCGTTCTGGGGAATTGCTGCCATTCAAAATACACCGCTCATATTTTTCGCTTTTTTGTCTGCCTATGGGCTAAGCAGGCAGGATCGCAAAGGCTGGATTATTGGTCTTTTGGCTGCCATTACCGTCACCTTTGTCAGCGGAAGCGGAATGCTGGCGTGGATCATAGGAGTAATAATTCTGTTTTTACAAAAAGAATACAGACTGCTTTTTCAGTGGCTGGCATTCGCTGCTGGTATCATTGCATTCTATTTCCTATTCGATTATTATTTCATCCCGACCAACGGCGAAAAACCCTGGAAACATCCGATTTTTAACACCATTTACGTTCTTGGTTTTTTTGGAAACGGAATGTACCTGGATATTCCCCACCCTTCTGCTACCTCGTTTTATAAGGACATGATTCTTTGTGTCTTGCTTGGGGCAATGATCAGCGTTGTATTTTTTGTCTGGTTTCTGCGGATCATTATCCTGCCAAAGCTACAATGGACTTACTGGTATTTGCTGGGAGCGTTTATGTTTGTCATGGGTACGGGCTGCATGTTCGTGGTCAGCCGGCCGCTCAGTAACTATCTGATGTTTGGCGGAAGCATTTTTTCCAGACGTTACATGATTTTTGGCGTCGTCATCATAGCAACCATGTATGTTGCCATGATTATTCTTGCCAAAACATTTAAAACAGCACGTATATCAATTGCCTTTATCGGCATGATGTTTTTTCTGGTAATGAACGGCCTGAGTTATTTCATGTCACTTCCTCAAATGCGGAAGCAGTACGAAGAACTTTCACTGGATGGATTTTACTACAAGAATTTTGCTACTTTTCTTACAACAGGTATTCATTTCGGTGATATACCTTTCTGGAACCATCCTACGCGGATGAAAGAATTGGTGACTCTGGTTGAGAAGAACGGTCTCAGCAATTTGTACGAATCTGATCTTTTTCCACCGCATCAGCAGGTTTTAAAACAGACAGAAAACCGACGTGAAAAGTATAAGGGTAAAGTGGATGTTCAAATTGAATTTCGTGAAAATGAACAGGTAATTCCGCCAAAATCGATCCATTTTCTGGCCGGAGAACAAAATGGCGTTAAACCGTCATACTTTGTTCTGGTGTCAGAAAAATATACGCTTCTCTTACCCGCACTTCCAAAGCCAAATTCGTTTTCAGCTTTTGTAAAAACAAAAAACTACTACGATCGCTTATATCAATATACACTTTTCCGCACCAAACTTCCGGCTGGCAAATATGAACTTTGGATGATGTCAGAAAAAGGTGAAAATTCTGGTCAGTGGGAATCTAAATTTACCGGTAAAAAAATATTTTTATACTGATCATCATTCTGTTTCATGCAAATTCTTACCTATAATTTAAACGGTATCCGCGCCGCAATCCGTAACGGTTTGCTGGAATGGCTCAGTGATAAAGACTTTGACGTTCTCTGTTTTCAGGAAGTAAAAGCAACACCTGATGTTGTGGATCTTTCAGGCTTTGAACAACTTGGTTACGAACTGATAGGCTGGCATGCGGCTGAGAAAAAAGGATACAGCGGCGTGGCAATCTTTTCGAAAATTAAACCGGATTTTGTTTCAATTGGCGCCAATCTCCCTGTTTACGATATCGAAGGCCGAATCCTTCGTGCAGACTTTGGTGATATTACTTTACTGAACTGCTACTTTCCTTCCGGCACCAGCGGAGAAATTCGCCAGGGTGTAAAAATGAGTTTTTTGGCAGATTTTTATCAATGGGTTAATGAGTTACGTAAAGAGCGTCCCAACCTGATTATCTGCGGTGATTATAACATTGCACATACTGAAAACGACATTCATGATCCGGTCAGAAACAAAAAGTCTTCCGGTTTTCTGCCTGAGGAAAGAGCATGGATGACCCAATGGTTTGGCAACGGTTATACGGATGCATTCCGGTTTAAAAACCCTGATTTGAAAGAATACTCCTGGTGGACTTACCGCTCCGGCGCACGTGCCAACAATAAAGGCTGGCGTATCGATTATATTTCCGTTGCCGATACCATCAAAGACCGCATCGTGGCAAGCAGGCAATATAATGATGCCGTGCACTCTGATCATTGCCCGGTTTGGCTGGAGATAGAATAACTTACTATGTTTCTTTCCGATTGTATATCCTGATCAAATTAACACACGGCTGTTGAAAAGCCATTACTCTTATTAACTTGTTTCGGTACTTCCTCATTTACAAACCATTTGGCATGCTTTCGCAATTTACACGCGAAGGCGATCATGCAACACTTGCCGACCTTGATTTCGAATTTCCCAAAGATGTTTATCCCGTGGGCAGACTGGATGCC
The DNA here is from genome assembly GCF_004349265.1 of Dyadobacter psychrotolerans. Lineage (GTDB taxonomy): Bacteria > Bacteroidota > Bacteroidia > Cytophagales > Spirosomataceae > Dyadobacter > Dyadobacter psychrotolerans. The sequence continues at coordinate 239,591 of NZ_SMFL01000007.1, read as the reverse complement.
GATAGCGAAGGTCTTCTGCTGCTTACCAATGATAATTTTTTAAAAACAAAACTGCTCGAACCGCGGAACAAACATAAGAGAACCTATTATGTTCAGGTTGAAGGTTCAATTACCAGCGAAGCATGTAAGGAATTGGCCTCTGGTGTGAATATTTCCATCAACGGTAAAACTTACCGTACACTTCCTGCACAGGCGGTTCCACTTGATGAGCCGGCACTTCCAGAAAGAAATCCGCCAATTCGTTTCCGAAAAAATATTCCCACTTCCTGGGTTGCCATTATTTTGCATGAAGGAAAAAACCGGCAGGTTAGAAAAATGACAGCTGCCGTAAATTTCCCTACATTAAGGCTCGCCAGATGGGCAATTGGCGATATCTCACTTGCCAATTATCCGGAACAAAATCAGCCCGGTTCTGTATGGGAAATTAAGGGAGAGGAAGTTAAACGTCTTTATCAGTAGTTTCAGGAACAGCACTCATGTAAGGCAAAACTTATGGTCCTTTCCATAACCATTTATGGCGATTATGAGTTGGGGTAGCTTTGATCCGCATGATTTTGGATTTTGGGCTTCTATTTTATTGTCAATATTCGTAGGAGTAACCGGAGATATTATCCTGGTAAAACTCAACAAAAAGTCTAATATTTCATCTAAATAAATTATTTTATGTAAGGTTCTATTTAAATTTTTGATAGAACCTTACATAAAATAAAATTCCAACATATCTGAGCCACTTCTTACCGGCTGGTTACATATATAAATTATTCTGATTTCATTTCCTGTATCATATCCTTTTCTACTAAGTTTACGATCACATACAAATTGTAATTCATTCTATCCGATCTTAGCCTGCACTCGATATCGGATATTGCTCTACACCTGACCAATCCTCTTGTTAGGGTCCTCAACATCATCAGGTTCGAAACTTCTTAATGTTAATCAACTCTTTAACGTTTGGTTACTGCAAAGCTGGTACGATCTCCACTCTTCTCAATTCCCAAACACGCTCTTAATCAGTCCACCGTGTTGATTAAGGCAATAGTCCCATCCTTAAAGGCTTCTCGTCCAGGCTTTGTCAAACATTGTATCTGTATATTAATGGCCGATGCTGTCTTCAAATTGAAAAAGACATCCGTATAGTGAAACCTGTCTATGTCCATATAGACTACCCTATGTATTACGCACACCTTACGAAAACATTCCGGCAACCTTGACAAACCGGATAGAAGGGTTAATTTTGTAACTGACCTGTTTCAATTTTTGATTCAGTCCCACCGTATCACAGCTTTATCTTGTTGTGGCACAGTAACCTTTAACTTAAAAATACTTGGCAAAGGAACGTAAGGAAACCCCGCTTAACAAACAATATAATCAGATTAAGGCCAAGTATCCCGGTGCGCTGCTGCTATTTCGCGTTGGCGATTTCTACGAAACATTTGGCGAAGATGCCATACGCGCCTCCAAGATTCTCGGAATTGTACTTACCCGGCGTAACAATGGCGGATCACATGAAGAGCTTGCCGGATTTCCACACCATTCCCTTGATAATTATCTCCCAAAACTGGTTCGTGCCGGAGAGCGTGTAGCGATTTGCGACCAGCTTGAAGATCCGGCTACTGCCAAAGGAATTGTTAAACGTGGTGTTACAGAACTGGTTACGCCCGGTGTTTCTCTGAACGACAATGTGCTTGACGTTAGAAGAAATAATTATCTGGCAGCGGTTCATGTTGGTGATGACGACGTTTATGGCGTTGCCTTTTTGGATATTTCTACCGGTGAGTTTATGACTTCACAGGGCAATGCCGCTTATGTGGATAAAATGCTGCAGGGTTTTAGTCCGGCAGAGGTACTTTTTTGTAAAAAACATAAACAGGAATTTAATCAGCTATTTGGCGGAAAATATCACACTTTTCAGCTGGAAGACTGGTGCTTTGGATATGACTATGGATATGATCAGCTGATCACACATTTTCAGACAGCGACATTAAAAGGTTTTGGAATTGAAAACCTGCCGATGGGCATCATCGCTGCCGGTGTTATCCTGCATTACCTGCGTGAAACAGAACACAAGGAAGTTAGTCACATCAGTCGTGTAACCCGTCTGGAAGAAGAAAAATATGTTTGGCTTGACCGGTTTACAGTAAGAAATCTCGAACTGGTATTTCCTCAGCAGGAAGGCGGCGTACCTCTGATACAGATTCTGGATCAGACTGTTACGCCTATGGGTGCCCGGCTACTAAGAAAATGGGTTGTTTTACCCTTAAAAGAAAAACTACCAATCGAAGAGCGGCTGAACACGGTTGAACATTATCTTAATCACGAAGATTTCCATGATGCCGTCACCCAATATCTGAAACACATCGGAGATCTGGAACGGTTGATTTCCAAGGTTGCAGTCAGAAGAATAAATCCACGTGAGCTTGTTCAGCTAAAAAAATCGCTGAAACAAATCGGACCAATTAAAGAGTTATTGGCAGGACTTGTTCAGGAAGAAAAAAAAGTAAAAGCAGGAAAAACGTCAGGTTCGGCCTATGCTGTTCTCAACAAATATGCTGATCAGCTAAATCCATGCAGTTTCCTAATTGACGAAATTGAAACCAAATTACGTGACGATGCGCCGGTTCTTTCCAACCAGGGACGTATGATCAAAAGCGGAGTAGATTCTGATCTTGACGAATTGCATGCAATTTCTTACGAGGGAAAAGACTATTTACTAAAATTACAGAACAGGGAAATTGAACGCACCGGAATCGGGTCCTTAAAGATTGCCTATAACCGTGTTTTTGGTTACTACCTGGAAGTAACCCATGCACATCAGAACAAGGTTCCGGCAGATTGGATCCGGAAACAAACACTGGTGAACGCCGAGCGTTACATAACGCCTGAGTTAAAAGAATACGAGGAAAAAATCCTGAATGCGGAAGATAAAATCTCAACGATCGAATTCCGCATTTTCAGTGAATTGATGCTAACTGCGGCGGAGTATGTGGGAACAATACAGCAGAATGCCCTTGTTATTTCTACTCTGGATGCGCTTGGTTCATTTGCCACAATCGCCCGGAAAAACAATTATGTAAAACCGGTCATTACCGAAGGCAAAGAGCTGGATATTAAAGATGGCCGCCATGCTGTAATAGAACAGCAGTTACCGCTGGGTGAAACCTATGTACCCAATGATCTTTATCTTGACGATACCACACAACAGATCATTATCATAACCGGACCCAACATGGCAGGTAAGTCGGCTCTGCTGCGGCAGACAGCGCTGATTGTGCTCATGGCGCAGATGGGAAGTTATGTTCCTGCCAAGGCGGCATCGATAGGACTGGTCGACAAGATTTTCACACGGGTTGGAGCGAGCGATAATTTAAGCCGTGGAGAAAGTACTTTCATGGTAGAAATGACGGAAACGGCGAGCATTCTTAATAACCTGAGCGACCGAAGCCTGGTTTTGATGGATGAAATTGGCCGTGGAACAAGTACTTATGATGGCGTTTCCATAGCATGGGCAATTACGGAATATCTTCACAGCCAGCCTGAATATCGACCGAAAACCTTGTTTGCCACGCATTATCATGAATTAAATCAGCTGGCAGACGACTTTCCCCGCATCAAAAACTTCAATGTTGCCGTAAAGGAGGTTGACAACAAAGTTATTTTTCTCCGTAAGCTTAAACCCGGTGGAAGCGCACACAGCTTTGGTATTCATGTTGCACAGATTGCCGGGATGCCGCAGCCTATCGTTTTGCGTGCAAGTGAAATCATGCACCATCTGGAAAAAGACCATGTAACGGAAGCGCACAAAAAACGTGTAAAAGAAATTCCGAAAAACAACTTCCAGCTCAGCATCTTCGAACCCGCTGATCCGAGACTTGAAGAATTGAAGGAAAAACTGACCCTCGTGGATGTAAATACACTTTCTCCGATAGAAGCCCTTTTGAAATTGAATGAATTTCAGAAAATTATTAAGAAATAGAAGAAAGAATTAAGATCAGGAAAAGAAGGAGTGCTCAATCCAAAATACGGAGTAAATTAGATTTTTTTTATTAACCTATTCCCATTAAATGAAGAATACGACACGTTTTCAATTAATGGCCATGATGTTTCTCCTGTATTTTATTTGGGGATCCTGGTATGGCCAGATGAGTAAATATATGTTTACCACGCTTGGAGCAACCGGAGCTCAGGTTGGTAATGCATATGCAGCTTTTTCGATTGCGATGATCATCGCACCATTTTTCGTAGGGATGATTGCCGACCGTTATTTCGCAGCACAAAAAGTGCTGGGCGTATTTAGTCTTGTAGGTGCTGCCTTGCTTTATGTTATAACAGGTGTAACTGATCCTGATACTTTCTTTTGGGTGATACTGGCCTATTGTATCACTTTTGCTCCCACAATGGCTCTCACCACATCTATTGCCATGCAACATGTGAAAGATTCGGAAAAAGACTTCCCGCCAATTCGTGTAATGGGCACAGTGGCGTGGATTGTGGTTTCAAACATTATTGGATATTATGGGTTTGGTGACAGTGTGACAATTTTCAGGCTATCCATGTTCGCAGCTGCCATTCTGGGGGTATATTCATTCTTTTTACCAAGCACGCCACCAAAACCGAGTACAAGCACTTCATTTTCAGATATTCTGGGACTAGATGCATTTAAATTATTTAAAGACAGGTCTTTTGCTATTTTCTTTTTCTCCTCCTTATTGATCTGCATTCCTTTGTCATTTTACTACGCTATGGCAAATCCGTCACTGACAGATGCCGGCATGACAAACGTTGAAAATAAAATGTCACTGGGCCAAGCCTCGGAATTCGTTTTTATGTTACTTATTCCGTTTGCATTCAGGCGATTTGGCGTAAAATGGATATTAATCGTTGGCCTGATTGCATGGATCATACGTTTTATGGCTTTTGGTTACGGAACTATAGAAAACGAATGGCTGCTTTACATCGCTATCATCCTGCACGGTGTGTGTTATGATTTCTTCTTTGTAACAGGCCAGATTTACACAGATAGCAAAGCAGGAGAAAAATACCGTTCATCTGCACAGGGTTTAATAACACTGGCCACACTTGGTATTGGGCAGGGAATAGGTTCCTGGATCGCAGGTATGGTTGCTGATATGAATACCGTCAACGGTGTAAAAAACTGGACAGCCATCTGGATGGTTCCGGCAGGGATCGCAGCAGTAGTACTTATTTTGTTTGTGCTTTTCTTTAAAGATAATAAAGTAAGAGCTACCGCAGAATGAAATCACTTTGGACCATTGGTCTGCTAATCCTTTCAAATGCCTTTATGACATTGGCATGGTATGGTCATTTAAAGTTTAAGGAGCTTGCCTGGTTTAGTAAATTAGGATTGTTTTCCATCATTCTGATCAGCTGGGGAATTGCTCTTTTTGAGTACTGTTTCCAGGTTCCGGCCAACAGAATTGGCTTTAATGAAAATGGCGGTCCATTCTCTCTCGTGCAGTTGAAAGTAATCCAGGAAGTAATTACGCTGGTAATTTTCACTTTGTTTACCTTATTGTTTTTTAAAACAGAAACATTCAGGTTGAATCATTTAATCGGTTTTGTCTTTCTGGTATTGGCAGTGTATTTTATCTTTAAGAAGTAAACAAGGTTTTCTCATAACTAAAAGAGGTTCTGAAACTGTTTCAGAACCTCTTTTTTAATGATATACCTGTTTATAAAACTAACAGCCGTCAACTAAAAGCTACCAGCTAATTTGTTGTTACCAGTCATCCCGGTCGCGGCTATCTCCTCTTTTTGATCCCCCGCCTTTTTTGTAATCACCACCACGGCCTCCGAATCTGTCTTTGTCATAATCCGACTTTGGTTTTCCGCCATATCCGCTTCCTCCACCATATCCACCTCCACTGCCGCCACCATATCCGCCGCCGCTGTATCCACCTCCGCCACTTGGCTTGTCTCTGTTAAAAGTTCTTGGTGCATCAGTGCGTGGTCTGCTGCTATCCGCCGGTCTCGATTCTTTTTTCTGCGATTCATTTACAACCAAAGGCCTTCCATACATTTCAACTCCATTCAATTCACTTATAGCAAGTTTGGCCTGCTCTTCATCAGGCATTTCTACAAACCCAAATCCTTTGCTTTGACGTGTAATTTTGTCAATAATAATTTTTGCGGAGCTCACTTCACCAAATTTTTCAAAAGCTTCACGCAACTCGCTTTCCTTCAACTTAAAAGAAAGACTCCCAACAAAAATGTCCATAGAAATGCCTGTTTTTTTTTGATTGATTAAGTTATAAATATATTTATTTTAACTGATATGCTACCACACTATTCTTCATGAATGTCGGAACATACACGATTTTTTTAATGGCATCGTAGCCAATGTCGGCAGAATTGATTTTATCTGCACTTGTATCAAGTAATTTCTCAGCGCCTTTGTCGGTTACATAATAAACCATCCCGGCCCAGCTTGTAACGATATATTCACCCGGCTTGACCTGTTCGATTCCGTCCGTGCTTTTGTCCATCCCTTCCGCAATAGTTGTAATTTTCTTATCGGTACCCAGCCTCTTTAGTGCTCCGCTGTCAGCAATTAATAAATCAGAACCTACCGCAAGCAGGCCGTTCGGACGGGTTAGTTCTTCATAGTAAGTCGAAACTTTTCCATCCTTAATTAAATGAACTTTATGGGTATCTGAATCGGAAACATAAATATTACCTTTTGAATCTATTGTTAGATCGTTCAAAAATTTAGCACCTTCGACCTCATACTTTTTCAAGATTTTACCGTTTTTTATGTCTATTTCAACAACTTCCGTTACATCTGCTACATAAAGTTTATTTCCGATTTTACCCATTCCTTTCGGCGCACTCAGACCGGTAACCCAGTCTTTCGCAATAACCTTTCCGTCAAGAGCAACTTTCGCGATTCCACCCTTTCCATCCTTTTCACCCGCTTTGCCATCAATCTGAGCAACATAAAGTAATTTATCCTGTGCATTGTACAAAACGGATTCTGGTATGGGCAGAGAAGCTTCGGTTTCCCAAATACGCTGCAATGAATGCTGCGCCGTTGCGTACATTACTGAAAAAGTCGTTAAAGCCGCTGTTAAAAATAAGTGTTTACTTTTCATATCGTTATGGATTATATGCCTTACAAAGGGGAAAGCATCTATTATGGTTTATTATACTATCAAAGCCGTAAAAAATATATGCCTGTAATGCATTGAGACCATTTTCTGTAATTATTTCAACTTCAGTCTTACATCATAAACAAAATCCCTGATACTCAGAATTTTCAGTGCTGAGCTCTTTGGATGCCTTGGATTTAACAGGTAATTAAATTCATCTGCCACAATTGCCGAAGGAACTTTAACGACTAAATGTGTAGCCAGCAACGCAGAACCCAATTCTTTGGCAGATGAAGGAGCTGGTGACAACGCCCAGTCTCCTGGAAGCCCGGATAAGGGTATTTCAAAAATTTCGTTATCAGGAATTTCAAAAACAGATACACTCAATGCCCTTGGAATATCTTCAATATTCACATTGGCAGTGTATTCCAGCAAAGCCAAGGCCCGGCTTTCGGATGTATAAATGCAGGGAATTAACTTATGATTCCAGCGTCCGCCGTTTAGCCTTGCACCCTCGCCTGTGAGATCCTCTGCAAATTTTGTCCGTCCTATTCTGTAAACAAGCATTAATAAATGAAGAAATTCTGATGATACATCAGACGGGAATTATGAATAAACACCATAGTCAATACGACCAATCAGATCTTTTACTTCTTCCCTTCCATATTGATTATCAAGAAAATCAAAAGGAGGCAGCCCGCCGAGCGCCTGATTAGGCCGAAAGATCCAGTTGTTAAAACGCTCTGTATCCTCAAACACCTCGTAACCGTAAGCATAGATATCCGCCAGGCTTACAATTTTTTCACTCAAAGTCTGATTAAATTTCTCAGTACCTTTTTTATTGATCAGCGTTGCACGTGCAACAGAAAGTGTAGCGGCCAACTGGTCATAATCCAGACCTGCTTTTTGTTTAAAGCCTTCGAAATCTTTTTTGCTTATTCCATCGCGAATAAGACCAATTTTTTCAAAAGCGGTCATTTTGCTTTGCGGCTTGGATGTATGGAACGGCAAATAATTACCTCTCCCTCCCAGGTAGACGGGAGCAGGTGCATCTGATACCTGAGCTGCAACCATCTTTTCATCCAAAGAATATGACTTTCTTTTATCCGCCGTTTTCAGGATCTTTTCCATAGACCAATATCATACTTAATTCAATACAAATTTATACTTTATTTTGGAATATAAAACTGTTTTAAATTAATAAGCCCGGCCAGAAACGATCTGACCGGGCATATTGAATTAAAACAAATGACTCTATTTCCTCTTCTTCGATTTTTTAGCTGGAGCAGGCGGTGCAGCTTCAACAGTTTCAGTTAAATCCTTAATCCTGATATTTCTGAACTTCAAAGGAGAACCATGTCCCAGGAATCCCAGATATCCTTTTGATCTGCTTAGGCCCGGATGTGATTTATGATCTGCTGTTCCATTTTTACTTGCTTCTGCAAGATCTCCATCCAGAATTACAGTTCCATTTAAGGTCACCTTTATTTTAGATCCCTGAACCCGCACTTCTTCATAATTCCATTCACCAAGCGGTTTCAAAAAGCCGCGTTTGGCAGGAATGATTCCATAAGCCGAGCCATGATACTGATATTCTTTCAAGTCCTTATATATCGACGCATCATTATCAAGAATCTGAATTTCAGTTCCCACATAAGCCGCATCGCCTTCTAATGGCGTGCGGATACCCAATCCGTTGTTTGCCCCTGGTGTTAACTGAAATTCAAAGCGAAAATCGAAATCGCTGTATTCATTTTTTGTATATAAATTTCCGTTACCCCCGCGCTTAGGATCTACGACCATTTCTCCATTTTCAATAAAATAATCCTGGGTGTTTCCAATCCATTCGTGCATGTTCGTACCATCAAAAAGGACTTTAAATCCATTCTTTTTTTCAGCTTCCGGCAAAACAAATGCTTCTGCCTGAGGAATTTCACGGACATAAACATCACGGTAATTGATCTGATTGCCATGCGCCTGAAGTTCCAGTTGTTCCTTTACAAAGATTGGCAATTTGCGGTCCCAGTAATTTTCCAAAATTACATTATCAACCACATTTTCACCATTCAGATCAACAGAAACACGGTCGCCGATCATGGTGATATGGAACGTATTCCAGTCACCAATTGCGTTATCGGCAAGTTTTCTTGGCTTACTTGGATTTTTGCTATTGTTATACAAACCACCAGAACCAACCTGTGCGCCAACATCTACTCTGGAAGTATCCCAGATCTGAACCTGAGGCGTACCGCGAAGATAAATTCCGGCATCCCCGTTTTTCAGGATTTTCCAGTCTACATACATTTCAAAATCTCCGTATTGTTTTACAGTACAAAGGTTATCACCATGTCCTGAAAATACCAGTTCCCCATCTTTTACAAACCAGCCGGCTTTGGCTACTTCATCCGCTTTTTTCTGTTTGGCAGCTAAGGTATCCGCGCTCATTTTACTGCGTGCAATTGGGTTTTCAACCAATCCTTTCCAGCCGGAAAGATCCTTTCCGTTAAATAACGCAACAAAGCCTTCCCCTGCAGGAAGTTCTGATAAATGCCTGCGGATTGATTCCTTCTGGTAGTCCGAGTCCTGACCTTTTAAAACAGAAGCTGTTTTCGCAAGTAAAGACCGGATTTCAGCACTGTAAAAGTTCTTATTTGCCAGGGCAATTCCCATAACGGCCTGAGCCGCGGCTTGCTGTACGCCCGGTTCATCCAGATACTTTCCTGCAAAAAGTAAAGCGTTAAATGTTTTGTACCTAACAAGTTCTTTCAAAATAGCCTCTTTCTGCGAATCCGTTTTAGCCATGACCATAGCGTCACGAAGCATGATAACCTTAATCGCAGGCGTTTTTTGCGATTTGGATATTGCAGAAACATAGCCTGTTAAAGCCGAATTCAATTCTTCCGCATCAGCAGTTTTTCCTGCAATCGCAAGCAACTCGCTTGCAGCACTTGCATCCGACCAGTTTGACAAAGCACCAATTGCTGCTTTTTTCGTCGCTGCATCACCCGTATTGAAGGATTTTACAACAGAAGCCAAAGCTTTTTTTCCACCGATACTTGCTAAAACCGCAAGGTAATTGGACTGTTTATCAGCCGGAGATGAGCTGATTTGCTTAAGAACTAAATCAGTCTGTGCAGAAGCGGCACCCAAGCCTTTAATACCGGCGCTGATCGCTTTTTGAACTGCCGAAACTTCGTCAGCGCTGTTAACGGCATTCAGACGGGTAAACAGCTGAGGCAAATCCTTTGCAGTTGCAAGAGATTTCAATGCATTAAAAGCTGAATTTTTCACTTCTGGATTTGTACTTTTCAGCAATGCACTTACCACGGCAATTTTTGAACTGGCTCCTCTGGCAGCAAGTACATCAATTACCGCAGGTTGAGCCGAAGCAGGTAATGAAGGAAGCGCTGCAGCAATCTTATCCACCACACCGTTTCCTTTCATTGTCAGCAATGTACTTTTCACTGCCTGTATTTCCTGTGCATTACCCGTTTTCAATACCGGAATTAAGCTGGCGACACTGTTTTCTTCACCAATCTTACCCGACGCCCAGATAGCAGCCAGTTTAACACGCGAATCTTTTGATGACAGTGCTTTTAAAACAGTAGGTAAAGCGTCCTTCGATTCTGCCCGTCCCAGCATGGTTATAATTTCCGCCTGTACCTCAGGTTTTGCTTTTTTATAAGCGGCGAGCCAGGAAGCAGTTCCATTTGCCATCGTATATTTCTGGCCCAGTTTCAATGCAGCAGCACGATATTGCGGATCAGTACTTTCCAGAGCTTTAACCAATACAGGAACGCTTTCACGTTTTTTGCTATCTGAGTAAACTTTCAGAGCCGATGAACGGGTAGGTGTTCGTTCAGTAGCAGGTGTATTTTTGATCAGTTCCAAAGCCGCTTTTTCTCCTATCGCAGCATTACCGGTTTGAACAAGTCGCGCCAGATATTTTACATAAACTGCCGTAGCATCAGCTTCGTCATAACGGTACAACGTTTTTTGTGCAGCCGCTGCCAGTATACTTTCGGAAGATGGTGATCCGATTTCAGAGAGTGCAAATAAACTTACCTTGCGCAGATTTAAGTCCGGGCTTACAGCCGTTTTCTCAATCGCAGAAGCGGCTTCCTTGTATCTGCTTTCACCAAGTGCTTCTATGATAGAAAGCTGGCTTCCTCCTTTTGCAGTATTCAAAGCCTGAAGCAAAGCAGCTCCCGATGCAGGTGTTGCGATACGTGCCAACGCCCTTGAAGCGGGGCCCGACAACCTTTCATCTGTCAAATACGATTTCAAAACATCAACTGATTCGTCTTTGCCGACTGTCTGAAGCTGGTAGATCAGAAAGTTTTTACTATCAGGATCGTTTACTTTTGACAAAGCTTCGCCGTAAGCCTCCGCTGCCATTTTACGCCAGACTTCTTTTCCGCTTTGTGTTGCGGAATAGGTAAAACCGCCAAGTGCATATTGGATTTTGGAGTTATCTCCTTTTCCCGGTGCCGTCATCATCGAAGCAATCTGCACGATTCCGGGCTTTCCGAGTTCGGCAAGTTCTTCCATATTTTTTTTCATTCCCGCTGCATTCTCAGCAGGGACCTGCGCCAGCAAATCAGCAATTTTTGTTGTCAACGTCCTGTTTTTATCCAATTGAGCCATTGTCTGGGACATTATCAGACAAAGAGCCAGTATCGAAAATAAGTGCTTTTTCATATCATTCAGCCGAAAGCAAGGTGCGATCAGCAATTAGCTTTAAAATTGAAAACGGGTTTAATTCAGAATCGAACATTACATGGTCCACGGACCGCGCATAGGCTGATCAATCAGGCGGTTGGCACCTTCATCATCAATAAATTCCTGCTTGTCCGGGTCAAATTTCAATGAACGGCCAAGGCGCAGCGCAATGAGCCCCATATTCACAATGGTACATGACCGATGTCCGTTTTCTTCATTTAAAGCAAATTTCTTCCTGTTTTTAACCGCATCAACAAAGTCAGTAACCTGTGGTTCAGGGTCAGGAAACGCAGCCAGTTTCTTTTCGAGATCAGGAATATCCGATTTAAAATCAGGATACAACTTTCCTTTCGGCCCCTCTATATAGGCTACTTTTTCATCTTTCGCCTCACCATCCAAAACAATCTGGCAACCATCGGCATAGGTATAAGTAATCCGGCGCCAGGTACCAACGGCTTCTGTATGTTGCTGGGGCGCGTCGATCTCAACACTTACCGGACTTGTATCATCCTTACCGAGGAAGTATTGAATAGGGTCGATATAGTGCTGTCCCATATCACCGAGTCCTCCTCCATCGTAATCCCAGTAACCACGGAAAGTCTGATGTACACGGTGCGCGCTGTACGGTTTGTACGGAGCAGGTCCAAGCCACATTTCATAATCCAGCTCAGCCGGAATGGTTTCAGGTGCGTTATTGGTTTTTCCTACCCAGTAAAATTTCCAGTCAAACCCGGTATGCTTGCTCACGGTAACTTTCAAAGGCCAGCCAAGTAATCCACTCTGAACCAATTTTTTAATTGGTTTTACGGTTGTTTTCATACCATAAAAATTATCCTGAAAACGGAACCAGGTATTCAGACGAAACACGCGCCCGTGCTGCTGAACAGCCTCAATCAAACGTTTTCCTTCACCGATTGTTCTGGTCATCGGTTTTTCACACCACACATCTTTACCTGCCCGGGCAGCATCAGCGGCAATGATACCATGCCAATGCGGAGGTGTTGCGACGTGAACGATATCAATCTCAGGAAGCTGGATCAGTTCGCGATAGTCTGAAAAGGTTTTAACGCCTTTATCTACCATGCCAACTGCTGTCTCAAGGTGTTTTTTATCTACATCACAAAGCGCAACAACCTTCGTTCCTGCGTAAGGGATATGGCCGCGACCCATTGAGCCCACGCCGACGATTGCTTTTGTTAACTGGTCGCTGGGGGCTATAAAGCCTTTACCCAACACATGACGGGGAACAATTGAAAATGTGGCCAGCGTTGCCAGAGAACCTTTGATAAAGTTTCGTCTGGACGCTGAAGAGCCTTCCTTTTCTTTCATTGATTAAGGGGATGTTTAGGAAATTTAAAAATTTTAAAAAGTAGCCATGAAATTAGGACAATATTTATAATGTAGCAACGTCTGGTGATGTAATATCAATTTTATTTCACTTCTACTTAATCAGCGACTAGTTTTTCCTTCACGACCCTACTTCATAACTCTTTTTAATTCACAGCCTAAGGCCACTACAGGCTTCTGGCCCTATAGTCAGCCGGAAAATACCTGTTTCAAATCCAGTCGTTTTCACACGTTTGTGATGAGTCTTATCAATTCCGGAAAATTTGCGCAGGAATGTCATAGGGTTACACCCAAGATTATGCACTTGCAGGTAAAAGTGCTGGGATCGACAAACCTATTGAAAGAACACTGGCTTTTATCATCAAAAAACCAGCCTTTTTTATCCCCGTAAAACTGGCACAAAATCCGGGATACCGATTTGCCTAAATGACAAAAGCACGGCAGTGATGTGGTGTGCTTTTTTATATCTATTACAATGGAATGTTGCCGTGTTTTTTCTTTGGCAATGTGGCTACCTTATTTTCCAGCATAGCAAAGGCGCGGATAAGTTTTTCCCGGGTTTGTTCCGGATAAATTACCTCATCCACATAACCCCGGTGCGCTGCACGAAAAGGGTTGGCGAACTTCCTGGTGTATTCCTCTACCTTTTCCTGCAATTTAGCAGCCGGATCCTCTGCTTCGGCTATTTCTTTTTTGAATATAATCTCCGCTGCACCACTTGCACCCATCACCGCAATTTCGGCAGTTGGCCAGGCAAAATTCATATCGGCACCAATGTGCTTGGAATTCATTACATCATAAGCTCCGCCATAGGCTTTTCGGGTAATGACTGTGATTCGCGGAACGGTCGCCTCGCAAAACGCATAAAGCAGCTTAGCGCCATTGGTAATGATCCCGTTCCACTCCTGGTCGGTACCCGGCAGGAAACCGGGAACATCTTCAAGAACCAGTAAAGGAATATTAAAACAGTCACAAAAGCGGACAAATCTCGCTGCCTTCTGACTTGCGTTGATATCCAAAACACCCGCCAGAACAGCTGGCTGATTAGCAACAATACCTATACTCCTACCGGCCAGCCTCGCAAAACCGACAACAATATTTTCTGCAAAATGGGTATGTACTTCAAAAAAACTATCTGAATCGGCAATTTCTGAAATCACTTCACGGATATCATACGGCTGATTTGGGCTTTCAGGAATGATATTGGATAAAACGGGCCGCGTTTCATTGGTCTCCTGATAGGAAAGCCTTGGCGCATCGTCCTCGCAATTTTGGGGAATATAACTTAGTAGCTTTTTAATTACCAGCAAACATTCTACTTCATTAGGAGAAACGAAATGCGTAACACCCGACTTGGTTGCGTGGGTCATCGCACCGCCTAATTCCTCGGAAGTAACATCTTCATGCGTAACGGTTTTCACCACATTTGGCCCGGTTACAAACATGTAGCTGGTGTTTTCAACCATTAAAATAAAATCAGTGATGGCAGGTGAATATACCGCTCCGCCCGCGCAGGGGCCCATTACCGCCGAAATTTGTGGCACAACGCCGGACGCCAGCGTATTTTTGTAAAAAATATCAGCATAACCGGCAAGCGAAAGCACTCCTTCCTGAATACGGGCACCTCCGGAATCATTAAGCCCGACAACCGGCGCACCGTTTTTCATCGCCAGATCCATAATCCGGATTATTTTTTCGGCATGAGTTTCCGATAGCGAACCGCCAAACACAGTAAAATCCTGAGCATAGATGTAGGTAAGCCGGCCATTGATCTGGCCATAACCTGTTACCACGCCATCGCCAAGATAATGCTCTTTATCCAAACCAAAATCCCTGCTGCGGTGCATTACAAATTTCCCTATTTCTTCAAACGAACCTTTGTCAACCAGTACCTCAATCCGCTCCCTGGCAGTCAGTTTTCCTTTTGCATGTTGCGCTGCAATCCGCTTTTCTCCACCTCCAAGTGCAGCCTCGGCATTTTTTTTATCTAAAATTTCTTTTTTTGAAGCCGCAGAAGATACTGGTTCCATGTATTACAGACGATATAGTTACATTTGTTTTTGAACAGATGATAAATATAGCGTCATTTTTATTGATTCAGGAAATTATTGTATTATAATGAGGCGCGCCGGATTGTGCTTTCTTGTTTTAACCTTGTTACTCATTGTAACGAGCAGCGTGATCATGGCGCAGTCTGCCGGCGGGAGAAACAAACTTGACTTTTTACAATTACCTGCACAAGCCAAAAGCACTGCACTTGGAAACAATCACTTCACAACATCCGGCCATGACCCCGCCCTTTTCCTGCAAAGCCCTGCTCTCCTGGATTCCAATATGGCCGATAATGTTTCCATAAACCTGATGCCTTATCTGGCTGATACCAAATTTATAAGCCTTGCATACAGCAAAGGGCTGAAACGAACCGGAGGGACCTGGGCAGTTGGTTTGCAGTACCTCAACTATGGTACCATGCAGGAAACGGATGATATTGGAAATGTAATCGGTGAGTTCCGGGCTGCAGATTATGGTCTTTCGGCTGGTTATGGGCATACAATCGGTGCATTTACTTTGGGAGGAACAGCAAAACTCGTGGGTTCTTCCATTGAATCTTATACGGTCTGGGGACTGGCAATGGACTGGGGAGGCGTTTTCAGGCATCCCAGAGAAGATTTAACAATTGGTTTTGTTTTAAAAAACCTGGGCTTTTTAAAACAGAATTTTTCAGGAATATCCGATCCTGTTCTGCCTTTGGACATCCGGGCCGGCGTAACTTTTAAACCACTCTACATGCCCATCCGGTTTTCAGCCACCGCACATCATCTCAACAGGTTTGACATGGTTTACAATGATCCGAATCTGTTCTTTACTTACGATACCAATGGAAATAAAATACCAAGAAAAGTTGGCTTGGCTGAAAAACTTGGACGACATCTTTCATTAGGTGCTGAAATCTTAATTCATCAAAACTTCCGGGTACTTTTAGGATACGACCATTTAAGAAGACAGGAACTTCGCCTTACCGACCGGGGCGCTCTGGCAGGATTTTCGTTTGGTGCATGGTTAAGAGTTAAAAAATTTGAAATAAGTTACGGCAGAGCTCAGTATACACCGGGTTTTGGAAGCAGTTCTCTATCCATTGTAATGAATTTGAAAAGTGGATTTACAAAATATTATAAAGATCAGCCCGTAAAAAAATAGGTAGAATCAGTTGAAAACAACACTTCAAAAAATATGATACTTTCAGAAATATGGATTTACCCCGTCAAATCATTAGGCGGCATACGATTAAAAGAATCAGAAGTAAAGGAAAAAGGTTTGAAGTATGACCGTCGCTGGATGGTTGTTGATGAAGCCGGAATCTTCCTGACGCAGCGTCTTGTGACCAAAATGGCTTTTATTGATGTTGAAATGACTTCTGAAGGATTACGCTTAATTCAGCGGACAAACCAGGAATATATTATCGTTCCTTTTGAACCGGTTAGTGCCGAGGAAATGAACGTAAAAGTTTGGGATGATTATGTGACGGCAGTTACGGTATGTGATGAAGTGGATGAATGGCTGAGCCGGCAGCTGGAGAGAAAAGTCAGGCTGGTATTTATGCCGTCCTGGTCGGAACGGAAAGCGGATCCAAAATATGCTACTGACGATGAAAATGTAAGTTTTGCAGACGGATTCCCTTTTCTCATTATTTCACAGGGTTCTCTGGATTTTTTAAATAAAAAACTTGCAGAAACAGTTGAAATGAAACGTTTCAGGCCAAACCTGGTGGTTGATGGTGTCCCGCCTCATGCAGAAGATAACTGGAAAAAAATACAAATCGGAGACCTCGATTTCGAGATTGTCAAGCCCTGTGCGCGATGTGTCCTGACGACGATCAATCCCATAACAGGCGTGAAGGGGCACGAACCTTTGAAAACATTGGCAACTTACAGAAGACAGGAAAAGAAGATCATGTTTGGCCAGGATGTGGTTGCCAAAACTTTCGGGACCATTCGTGAAGGAGATCAACTTGTTGTTGTAACAGAAAAATAAAACCCGCCTCTTTTAAAAGCGGGTTTATCTTATAAAAAAAAATCTTTATTATTAAGGCTGAGCTTCCGATTCTCCTGTTCCGTTGGCCTGGAACGGACTCTTCATAATTCCTCTTTCCGAGTTACGGATAAAATTAATGATCACATCTCTTTCGTTAGACGGAGGTAATTCAAGTTCAATTTTCTGTAAAGCTTCCGCATTATTAAGTCCGCGCATATAGATGTAGCGGTAAATGTTCTGAATTTCAACAATTTTTTCGTTGCTAAAACCTCTTCTTCTTAGTCCGACAGAGTTTATACCGGCGTAAGAAATAGGTTCTCTTGCAGCTTTGGTAAATGGCGGAACATCTTTACGAACAAGCGACGCACCCGAAACAAAAGAGTGCGACCCAATTTTAACAAACTGATGAACAGCACTTAACGCACTTACAATCGCCCATTCACCAACATGAACATGCCCTGCCATTTGCACATTGTTACCAATGATGCAATTGTTACCTACACGGCAATCGTGTGCGATGTGTGCGTATGCCATAATCAGGCAGTCGGACCCAACAACGGTTTTCCAATGCTCCTCTGTACCGCGGCTGATGGTCGCGTATTCGCGAATGGTCGTATTGTCTCCAATTACGGTTAAAGTATATTCATTGTTGTATTTCAAATCCTGAGGCGTTGCTGAAATAACAGCGCCCGGATAAATGCGGCAGTTTTTCCCAATACGGGCTCCTGAATTAATTACGGCATGTGAACCAATCCACGTACCTTCTCCAATTTCCACATCCTTATGGATCATGGCAAAAGGCTCAATTTCTACATTCTGGCCGATCTTCGCATCAGAATGAATATATGCTAACGAATCTGTCATTTTTTCTTTACCAGGCTTGCGATCATATCTGCTTCACATACTAGCTGACCCGCGACGTATCCGCGGCCGCTCATTTTCACAATACCTCTTTTCATTGGAGAGGTAAATTCGCATTTAAATATAACGGTATCGCCGGGAACCACACTGCGACGGAAACGGCATGCATCAATACCAATCAGATAAGACCAGTAATTGTCGGGATCTGGCACGCTTGTCAGTACCAGAATGCCACCTGTCTGTGCCATAGCTTCGAGCTGTAAAACCCCGGGCATAACCGGATTACCAGGAAAATGACCCAGAAAAAACTGTTCGTTAATCGTTACATTCTTCACACCTACAACGCTGTTTTCATCCAAAGCAATGATTTTATCGATCATTTGAAACGGATAACGATGTGCTAATAACTCACCGATTTGTTTAATATCAAATATTGGTGCTTTGTTCGGATCGTACTGAGGGATGTTTCCTTTGCCGGATTTAATCAGTTTCTTGATTTTTTTAGCAAGCGCTACATTGGCTGCATGTCCGGGGCGTGCTGCTAAAATCTGTGCTTTAATGGGGCGTCCGATCAATGCCAGGTCTCCTATCAGATCCAGCAGCTTGTGGCGTGCCATTTCATTAGGATAATGCAAGTCTACATTATTAAGTATCCCCTTAGATTTATCAACGCTAACTTTTGGCTTGTTAAGCAACTGTGACAAATGATCCAGTTCACCATCCCTCACATCACGATCTACAATCACGATGGCGTTGGTTACATCTCCGCCCTTAATCAGGTTTTGTTTATAAAGTGCTTCCAGTTCATGCAAAAACACGAACGTCCGGCATTTTGCTATATCATCCTTAAATAAGGTAATATCATTTAATGAAGCATGCTGACTGCTGATTACGGTAGAATTGTAGTCAACCATCACCGTCAGACGATAATCAGAAAGCGGCAAGGCTACCAGTTCTGTCTCCGCATTTTTATAATGAACATATTCAGGAACTTCAAAATAATTTCGATAAGCATTTTGTTCCTCAATTCCTGCGTCCAGTAGCGCATCAACAAAATTGATAGAGCTTCCATCCATAATTGGTGGCTCAGGGCCATCCAGCTGGATCAAAACGTTGTCAATTTGTAAGCCAACCAACGCGGCAAGTGTATGTTCAACTGTATGAATACGTGCTCCGTTTTGTTCAATCGTTGTTCCGCGCGACAAATCAACAACATTGTCAACGTCGGCATCTACAATTGGCTGATCTGGTAAATCAACACGCTGAAACTTGTATCCATGGTTGGCAGCAGCAGGCACGAAGGTCATCGTGGCAACGACTCCTGTGTGTAAACCTACTCCTGTTACGGATACTGATTTGGAAATGGTTTGTTGTTTTTCGTTCATTATATTCTCCTTATCTGCTTAAAGGCGACGGGGGTTGCTTATGCAAATTGTAGCAGCTAATTTGCCTTTGTTATAAATTATTTCAAATCAATCTCTTTCCTGAATTACCGACGTCTCCCGTTTAAGTTCAAGTTCTTTAAGACGCTGTTCCATTTCGGGAAGACGGCGGGTTGCGGCCATCGTACGCAAATGCTCATTAAGATCTCTTGCAGGCGAACCCGAAAGCGAAAGCCCTTCTTTTTTAATGGATTTACCCAAACCGCTCTGTGCTCCGATTTTAGTATTGTTGGCGATAAAAATATGTCCGACAATACCAACCTGACCTGCAATAACACAACGCTCGCCAATCTGTGTGGAACCCGAAACACCCGATTGAGCTGCAATTACGGTATTACTTCCCACCTCCACATTGTGCGCTATCTGAACAAGATTATCCACCTTGGCACCTTTGCGGATAATGGTAGAACCCATTGTTGCACAGTCAATCGTGGTATTCGCGCCGATGCTGACATCATCTTCCAAAACGACATTTCCAAGTTGTGGAATCGTTTTATAGGACCCGTCAGGCTGCGGAGCAAAGCCAAAACCATCACTGCCGATTACCGTATTTGCAAAAACATTACAATTATTGCCAATCACGGTATTGTCATAGATCCGGACTCCGGGATGGATGCAGCAGTCATTACCAAGGATTACATTATCACCTAAATAAGCTCCTGGATATATTTTGACTCTATCGCCAATTTTACAATTTTTACCGATGTAAGAAAAAGCGCCTCTGTAACCATTGACGCCAACTGTGCTATTGTCCCCTATAAAACTGGGCTGTTCAACTCCCTGCTTTATATTAGCAATCCGTTTCTGATATTCTTCCAAAAGAATCGTAAAAGCAGAATAGGCGTTGTCTACATAGATTAAAGTAGCAGCAATATCTTTTTTGGGAGTGAAGTCGCGATTAACAATTACTGCCGAAGACTGTGTGGTATATATATAGGATTCGTACTTACTGTTGGCAAGAAAAGAGATACAACCGGGCCTTCCCTCTTCAATTTTCGCAGCCGAATCAATTGTAACTTTCTCATCACCAACAATAATTCCATCAAGCATTTGTGCAATCTCGCTGACAGTAAATTTCATATTTTTCGGCTAATTTCTGGTATTGTAGTTGGACGTTATTAAAGCTATTTTACAAAAAAGGCTCTTTTTTTATCAGAAACGAATTTACGTCCTGACTAACCACGCAAAGATACATTTTTACCCCAACATACATAATACTTACGTACAATCTTGGTCAGGGCGTCGATAGTCGGAATGTCGGAAGCGTCGGCAATATCAAGCAATGAACCATCTTTCATTTTGACCTGAATCGGATCCTGTTCCTTTTCATATGCCCAATTGGTTGTTTCGCCGGTAATTAAAAAATATGGCATCTCTTCCGGCGAAATTCCCGATTCTGCCAGCTGCTGACGCAAAGGATCCAAAACCATATCATCAGGAGGTGAGTCCATGAAGGTTATTTTGAATAAATTTCTGTCAAGAAGCATTTTACTGAGCGTAGCAAGAACGGGATCTTTATGAACAGTCCAGCCCTTTACTGATGCCCAAACATCATTATCATCAAGCCCGTTGAATGATCCTAGGAGATCAGACTGTACTTTAAAATCAATTAGAGAAAACGTATTCTTCAAAAACCTCGAAAAGTCAGGTGTCGCGAATAATTCTTCACCTTGCTGTGACAATGTGCGGGCTCTTTGAAGAAGCAACGTGAGCATGGCCTGCGCACTCAGCAAAGTTTTATGAAGATAAACCTGCCAGTACATCAGCCGCCTCGCGTGCAGAAAATTCTCAATGCTCAGCAATCCCTTTTCTTCTACTACCAGCGTATCACCGCTCAGATCAAGCATTTTAATAAGCCTGTCAGCACCGATCGAACCCTCAATTACTCCGGTATAAAAACTGTCCCTCTTCAAGTAATCCATCCGGTCCATATCCAGCTGACTGGATATCATCTGGTGAAAAAACTTACGCGGATAAGTGCCTTCAAACATCTGAATGGCCATCTCCAGCCGTCCATCCATCTGCCGGTTGAGGTCTTTCATCATCACCAGCGTAACAGACTCATGCGCTACGCCGGGCATCAGCACGCTTTCGAGCACATGAGAAAATGGTCCGTGACCAAGGTCATGCAGTAAAATAGCGGCCTGGGCAGCTTCCAGTTCCGGCTCCCAGATGAGATGTCCTTTTTCCTGTAAAGATTTAAGAGCCAGGCTCATCAGATGCATTGCACCCAAAGCATGATGAAAACGGGTATGCAGCGCTCCCGGATAAACCACATCTGCAAGGCCAAGCTGTTTGATTCTTCTCAACCGCTGAAAATAAGGATGTTCCACCAAATCAAAAAGCAGATCGGAAGATAGGGTAATGAACCCGTAAACAGGATCATTGATGATTTTTCGTTTATTCAAAACTCTTTTTTTTGCAAAAATAATAAACTACCAACGGAGAAAAGAACTTATTCTTATCAATATGATTTGGAGATTTGTTTGGATTTAGTAATTTTGCACTCCAAACAGCTGGTTTAGCTGTTAGCTGTTTCGGGCCTATAGCTCATTCGGTTAGAGCAACTGACTCATAATCAGTAGGTGCCTGGTTCGATTCCAGGTGGGCCCACTTGAAAATCAAGGACTTAGCGAAATTCGCTAAGTCCTTTTTCTTTTATGTGCAATACAATGTGCAATACAAATTTGTTGATTAGCATAGTAGCAATGAAATCGGATGACGCACTTTCATTTCGCAAAACATTTTTAAAATTTCGTTGATAAACTTTACTAAGCTTATTGATACGTAAATTTTCCGATGTAAAATGTCGCTGATCCTACTCAGGTTTCTTTGAAATTTTGATGAGTCCTTACGCCTTCACCTAACCTGCTTGGCTTTGAGAATAATCTTTCAGCCAAATTTTAAATATTTATTTTGTTCATTATTTCCGCTTGTTCACTGAACACGAACAAGCCAATTAAATGAACATATGATTCTTCCTGAATAAATATGGCCGACTCTCCGGTTTAATGGGCACTTAAAGGTAGTTGAACAAGTTTTAGGATAAATATCAATCGACACCCAAACAATCCAATGGCTCCTGCACAGATTTCTCATACCTATCAGAGGATAAATAGACCATACCTGATGGATCGAGACAAAGAATATTATTTATGATAAAGGACTTCGCAGGTCATGACATTGAATGTAATTCCAACATCCATATTCTGTAAGCATTTAATCCTATCACCCTAGATAGTCGCTCCTTAACTTCACTACAACCATTTGATTGTCAGTTAATAAAATCGTAAAAAATTTAATAATAGAGCATAAAAACTGCAAGCAAATGTGTATCTTTAGGTATAAACCTTGCAGAAAATGATAGGAAAATCTCCCCGTCAAACGCAACGCGATTTGTTCCAGCCCTTGCTGATAGATTTTATTGATGTTAAACATGAGCTGGTCTTGCTTGCCAATAAAATAGACTGGGCTTATTTTGACAAATCATTTGCCGGCTTTTATTCCAACACAGGTCAACCAGCCCTACCAATTCGTTTTATGGTGGGCTGTTTGCTTTTAAAACGGATCTATAATCTTGGCGATGAGACACTTGCCCACGCCTGGGTGATGAATCCTTATATGCAGTATTTCTGCTGACAAGCCCATTTTCATCATCGTTTTCCTTGTGATCCAAGCGATTTCGTGCATTTTCGCAAGCGCATTGGTGAAGAAGGTGTTTCCCTGATATTCAAACATTCGGTCAATATCCATGGCAAACAAGATCCGGGCAAAATGGAAATATCGGACACTACTGTTCAGGAAAACAACACTACATTTCCGACTGATGCCAAGCTGGCAAAGAAAATTATTGATAGGTGTAATGGGATAGCCAAGAAGTTGGGGGTGGCTCAACGGCAAACATACCGGCGTACCTCCAAGCAATTGGTACGGGAGACCTACAACGCTAAACATCCTAAAAGGAGAAAAAAGGCCCAAAAGGCTATGCGAAAATTGAAGACCCTGGCTGGTAGACAGTTGCGGGAGTTACGAGCAAAACTAGGGAGTGACCTTGATAAATTATTGGATAAAGAACTCGGCTTGTACGAACAGGTTTTGGCACAGACCCGTGGTGGTAGCAAAAAGGTCTATAGTCTGCACAAGCCCTTTACTGCCTGTATTGCCAAAGGAAAAGCGCATAAACAGTATGAATTCGGTAATAAGGTGGGCTTGGTTATCAACTCCAAGACATTGGTGGTCAAGGCGATAGATGCTTTCGAAGGCAACCCTCATGACAGCAAAACAATACAGCCGTTGTTAGAACAAATGCAAGATCTGCAAGGATACTTGCCGGGAGAAATCGTTTATGATCGGGGAGGAAAAGGCCAATCTCAAATTATGGGTGTAAAAATTTCAACTCCTTCCAAGCCGTTAAAAAGAGATAGTGCATATCAGAAGCAAAAGAAACGCAGAAAATTCAGAAGGCGAGCGGCAATAGAACCTGTTATTTCTCACTTAAAAACAGATCACCGAATGGCCCAGAACTACCTTCATGGAGAGAAATCGCCCAAAATAAATGCCATGCTTGCCGCAGCAGGTTGGAACTTCAAAAAAATGATGCAAAAGCTTAAAGAGAAGCTCTTGCAGTCATTCCTGTATTGGTGTCATCTAAAAAATAGTACAGTTAAATTGGCTTCCTAAGGAGCGACTAGATAGCTAACATTAAAATTCGTCTTTTTTAATGTTAGCTATTGCAGCTCGCATTTCTTTGACGTCAGTTATATAATGCTAACGTTAAAATTCGGCCTATTTAAGGTTAGCATCAATACTACATGTTGAAGTCCGATCTAATTATACATTAAACCAGGCGATTTAGTGTATGGTGAGATCCCATTCTTAAACTCGTAATCAAGATCTCGAATCTATTCAGCAGTGACGTGTCGAGGTTTAATAAGATCAACACAACACGGTTTAATAATATCAACACGACACAGTTTAATAAAAATATCACAACATTGTTTAATATATTTGTCACATCTCAATTTAATAATACTAGCACACCACAATTCAATAAATTAACCACACCCCTGATTAAACTGGTATGGCAACACCACGCGAAAGATTTGTAGAGGCCCTTCAATTCCTGCACGATTTGCAGCAAAAAGGAATTGTAGGCATACATACTGATGATATGCCCAATAGGAAGTATCGGGAAATACTTTCCAAAAATGGATTTATCCGGGAAGTAACGAAAGGCTGGTACATTGCTATTAATCCCGAAGAAAAGGATGGAGAAACCACTGCCTGGTATAGCTCCTACTGGGATTTTGTTGCGGTGTTTCTTGAACGCAGGTACGGCAATAACTGGTCATTGTCTGCCGATCAGTCCCTGCTGCTCCATGCAGGCAATCATGTGGTTCCCCAACAATTGCTTGTACGATCCCCTCAAGGGAATAACAATCCCACACCACTACCGCACAAAACATCGCTATTTAACATTCGGGGCGAACTGCCGCAGCAGGGACAACTTATGGTAACCGTGAACGGCCTCCGCATGTATACCCTCCAGGCAGCACTAATTTATAGTTCTCCAACAATATATACGCGTAATGCCATTGATGCTCGCACAACGCTGTCTTTAATAAGAGATGCTTCAGAATTATTACCCATTCTTTTGGAAAATGGGCATACCACATTAGCCGGACGTCTGGCAGGTGCTTTCAGGAATATCAGCAGGGATAAAACTGCCGACCAGATTGTTGATACTTTTAAGAAAGCCGATTATGATATCCGTGAAGAAGATCCCTTTGAGAGCAAACTAGACCTGAAACTGTCTGTTCGTGAACGCTCACCATATGCTAACCGAATACGCCTGATGTGGGTCCAGATGCGTCAGGTTATTATCGCAAGCTTTCCAGCTTCACCCGGAATTCCTGATAACCACCAGGTGTATTTGAAAAATATAGATGATATCTATATAACTGATGCCTATCATTCACTATCCATTGAACGCTACCGCGTAACGCCCGAACTGATTGCTAAGGTAAGTTCAGGAGCGTGGGATGCCAACGAAAATGAAAAAGACCGCAAACAACGCGACGCAATGGCGGCCAGAGGATACTACCAGGCTTTTCAATCTGTGAAGGAGAGTATCAAAGCCATTTTGCAAGGAAAAAATGCGGGAATGCAAGCAGATATAGATCACTCGAAATGGTATAGGGAATTGTTTGATCCTAGTGTAACGGCAGGTCTCTTAAAGCCAGCAGACCTTGCCGGATACAGGAACCATCAGGTTTATATCGGCAATTCCAAACATGTCCCGCTCAATGTTGATGCCATGAGAGATGCTATGCCAGTACTGTTCGAGCTTATGCAAGAAGAACCTGAAGCATCAGTCAGAGCGGTATTAGGACATTTCATATTTGTATTTATTCACCCATATATGGATGGCAATGGACGTATAGGGCGATTCCTGATGAATACTATGCTTGCTTCGGGAGGATATCTGTGGACCGTAATACCTGTGGAAAGTCGCGACGAATATATGCAGTCGCTGGAAAAAGCCAGCGTAGAACAGAACATAGAACCTTTTGCTAACTTTCTGGCCCGCCTGGTCAACGAGGGAATGCGCGGTAGGACTGTTGCGACATTACCCGATACGGGATTGATGATAAATAAATGAAAAGGCTTTTCTATAAATTATAAAATCCTACATGTCATAAACTAAAAAGAAATATATAAAACAAAGGAGCTGTTCACGCTAAACAAGAAAGTTGGTGAAATCTATCGTACATGGTGTAACCGAACGCCTAGCGCTTTGAGCCCTTTGTATAAAATCTCCGACTTTATGTCTTTCACACAATGAATCTGGATCAAAGAACTTTCATTCCCGGTCCGGATTGAAGAATTCGGACGCGTTGAAAATATGATTCCGTGGCAGCAGATTGACCATCACCTGAGTATTACTAACTATACGCTAAATTATTATCAATAATTTACTTAAACTGGTCAACTCCGATCGAAACTACCTGTCATCAACTTCCGAATTGGGTGATCAATGGCTCTGAATTCTCCGATATGGAATGGTAATCTGATCATAGCAGGATTGTTCCGGGGGAGCTTGTGGCGTATGGCAATTGAAGGTGAAAATATATTAAGCACCGAAGAACTTATTACGGACAGTAGATTAAGAATACGCAAACTGGTGCGAAGCCAGGCTGGAAAATTGAATCTGCTTTCCTATGAAATAAATGGAAAGGTTATTAGAAATAAGAACAGCACGAATTGATATTAGCATATGTTAGAGTTCATCTTCCGAAGCCTGCCCAAGTAAGGATTTGCTAGTTCGAAAACGAACAGTAAAAGGTCTGTTTGTATGATAGCCGAATTACTTACCAACCCTTTTGCTTAAAAACTGGTCCAGCTGTTCGCCGTGAAGGTTCAGGGCAATGATATATCCTTTTTGGTCCACCAACAAGTTGAAAGGTATTCCTTCAAGCTGATAAGTTTTGGCGACTGGAGATGTCCAGAATTTCAGATCGCTTACCTGTGTCCATGGCAAGTCCAGTTTTTTAATAGCCCTCTCCCAGGCATCTTTTTTACTATCCAGAGAAACTGCATAAATATCCAGATTAACACCCGTTTGAGATGGGCGATGGTATTTCGCATATAACTTTTTAAGCTCAGGTTGCTCTTGAACACATGGGGCACACCACGATGCCCAAAAATCGATCAATACCAAATTACCCCTCAGGGACGAAAGAGATACCATTTTACCACCGGGCGTGGACAGCTCGATTTCGGGTGCCAGCCCCCCTACTTCTATTGGTTTTTGAGCCAATGATCTTTCCTGATTCAGTAAAAAAAGCAAGCCTGCTAAACCAATAAATAATTTAATATTACGCATTTCAAAATCCTTTTATTGGACCGGATAATTCTTATCGATCCAGTCCGTTTTTATATTTTTCGGGATATTCAACAATCTGGCCTGCGTGAAGCCCTGTTCTTTAACAACTTTAAATGCAGGTCTGACATTGGGACATTTAGCAAACGGGCAGCAACCACAGTAAATAACAACCTCCCGGTTTTTATCCTGGGCCGAAAGAATCTTTTCCAGTTTTTTGATATTATCCTTTTCACTTCCGGGCCCTGCATCCAATGAGCCAGGAATAACGGCCTGCGGCCCAACATTAATGATCAGCGGTTTCTTTTTTCCACTGGCATTAATCTGGTCAGCAAGTTCCTTGGTAGGTTTCAGCTCTGAATCTGTCCAAGGCTCGGCAGTGGTTTGCGCCAGCGTTGTCATCCATGACAATGCCATGAAAAGAAATCCCAGAATGATCGATGATGTTTTTCTAAGTACCATTGTTTTGTTTGTTAATTGTTAAATCAAAAAAGACTTCGAGGATAATAATATGATGGCTAAACTATTGTAATAATGGGTCCACTATCTGGCGATCTTAAGTAGCCGAAGCAAGTTAATTCGTGACCCAACAAGTCGAGTTCCTTCTCAAAATCTGCTGCTTTTTCATTACAAACAGCGACTAACAAACCGCCACTAGTCTGTGGATCAGCGAGGATGTATTTTTGATAATCCGTTAAGTCTCCAACTTTATGACCATAACTCTCCCAGTTCCTTTGAGTACCGCCAGGAAAACAATCTTGTTCAATATAGTATGATAAAGATTTAATAACCGGCACTTTGTTAAATTCAATTACTGCTGATAATCCGCTACCTTCACACATCTCTGACAAATGTCCCAGCAGACCAAACCCGGTCACATCAGTCACCGCCTTTACCGCCTCCATCCGGCCGAATACCTCACCAAGTTTATTGAGCGTTACCATGCTTTTTAACGCAATTACCGCATCCTCTTCCAGCAGAATCCCTCGTTTCTGTGCTGTCGATAAAATCCCTACGCCTAATGGTTTGGTCAGGTATAAACGGCAACCTGCTGTTGCTGTGGAATTTTGTTTGAGTGATTTTATATCCACCATCCCGCTTACCGCCAGTCCAAAAACTGGCTCAGGACAATCGATGCTGTGGCCTCCTGCCAGCGTAATACCCGCTTCTGCGCACACCGCCCGGGAACCTTCGAGCACTTTTTGGGCTACTTCGGCAGGAAGTTTGTTAATAGGCCATCCCAGGATCGCTATCGCCAATACCGGCTTGCCACCCATTGCATACACATCACTGATCGCATTCGCTGATGCGATGCGACCAAAGTCATAGGCATCATCCACGATTGGCATAAAAAAATCCGTTGTCGAAATGAGTGCCGTGCCGTTACCAAGATCCAGTACGGCGGCGTCATCCCGCTTGTCATTCCCCACCAAAAGCCGCGGATCTGCCTGATGTAAGATCGGGCTATGCAAAATTTTATCTAAAATGGCCGGGCTTATTTTACATCCGCATCCTGCACCGTGGGAATACTGCGTCAACTGTATGTCTATCGTCTCCATAAATTATAATTCCTGCCGCGTTTCAGCAATCGAACTGGCGAAATTAAGAATCCTTTTTGCATTTTCTGATTTGTCTTCACCAGCCAGCTCTAGTGTAAAAAGCCGGTTTACATCTCTTTTCTGCAAACTGCTCCGGTAGGTTTTATCGTAATATACCAATACCAGCCGAATAAAATCAGCCATCCGGTTTTCTCTGATCGCTGCTACCGCCTGTGTCGTCTGTACCGGCCCCAGCCGTTTGCGGATCCGCTCGGTGCAGATTACCAGAAAATCCTTATCCAGCTCTCCATAATCGACCACCAACTCACGGACACGCTGATCCGGCGCAATCTCAAGGTTAATCAGAGTGGCATTTTTCATCTGCTCCCAAAATGGTCTTGGAATTGATAATTTACCTATATTCAGATTTTCATCTTCTATCCACGTCGGGCGGGACAGATTCAGATCATTTAATTGTTCTGCCAGATTATTTTCAAATTGTTCCTGGGACGGCTGGATCATGCTATTCATCGTTCCATAGGAAGAACCCTGATGCCGGGCAAGATCTTCAAGGTCTATTACCTGTTCTCCCATTTTTCGGAGCTCATGCAGTAACTTCGTTTTTCCAGATCCTGTCATGCCACCGAGTATCCGGACCAACCGACGCTTTGCAAACAAACGGTGGGCCCATCTACGGTAACTTTTATAACCGCCTTCAATTAAATATACCTTGAAACCGTAAAGATTCAGTGCCCAGGCCATCGTCCCGCTGCGCATTCCTCCCCGCCAGCAATGAACTGCAATTTTCTTACCAGGTGCTATCACCAATGCCTGCCTGATAAAATCCGACCATTTCGGTCCTGTCAGGTCGAAACCCAGCAAAATGGCTTGCTCCCTGCCGACCTGCTTGTAAGTTGTGCCTACCAAAACCCTTTCTTCATTACTGAACAAAGGTATATTGAAGGCTCCTGGAATATGGCCATGGGCAAATTCAGCAGGTGTCCGGAGATCAACCAGGGCTATAACACCGGTTAAATCCAGAAATTCATCGATGGTTATATTTTCTATCATTGGTTCCGGCATAGAAACTGATGCCCCTGGCAATAAAACAACTTCTTATCCTTATGCATAGTTGCGTCTTTGATCAGTATCATGACAATGTAAAACATTACCGACCGGTCCGTATAAGGACTACAATAATCATGCTAAAATTATAGATTTATAAATGAAGCTTATCACTTCGGCTGTCTTACCTTTGCATTATTTCAAAATACGGAACATCAACCAAATCGCGGCCAGACTTTCACTATTGCAACTGACTTGATTAAAATTTTGCTGTGAGCTTCGCACTTAATTCAATTTATCAGCACACGGCTCTTACCCAATTTGCTCCTGTCCACTTAACCTTCTAATTTACCTGTCTTTTAAAACTACAAAACAGAAAATTTTGTGTCGTGTTGAATGGCGTTGTATGATCTTCCTTTACGCAACGAATTTTGTCAAAACCATTTTTAAGTTCGTTTGTCAAAGTTTGTTCAGTGTATTGCTTAATGTTAAGTCCGCTACACTTTGCGGGTCCATTTTCAGAAAAAGTGCCGATTGTCATAAATCCATTTACAGATTTCCTGGCTGTTTCCATATATCTTGAAACTTGTTCAGCTGTGGTCAAAAAATGAAATGTTGCTCTGTCGTGCCAAATGTCAAACGTGGTGTCTGGTTCAAATTCTGTTATATCACTAACCACCCAATTAACTTTTTCGGCCTTATCGCCCAGACGAAATCTGGCTTTTTCAAGTGCTTTTTCGGAAATATCCAAAACGGTTACGTGTTCAAAACCTTCGTCAAGCAAGTAGTCCACCAGTTTGCTGTCGCCACCACCAACGTCAATGATTTTAACATCTTTTTTCAGACCAAAAGAAGAAATGAAGTCTAGCGAAGTTCTAGGAATTTGCTGCGTCCAACTTACCTGATCTGGGTTTTTAGTTTCATAAACTTTTTCCCAGTGATTTTTTGTGTTCGGATTTTTCATTTTTTTTCTAACAGTTTACAAGATCGTCTGGTTAGATTGCTGCCAACATCCTGATCACAGACGCTTTACCTTGGTGATAATTACCTTCCTTCAGAACGATCTCTTCTTGCCGTAGGTAGGTAATGGTCAGTTCTTTAAAACCGGACTCAATCTCTTCCTTTGAAAAAAGAAAATCAATATCCTTCGGACCGCCGGACTGATAGCGCTCCTGATATTCGAGCTGTTGTTTGGAGAATCCTTCAAAGATAATTTTACCCCCGGGATTCAGCAGGGTGATCAAATATTCTGCAAACAAAGACCATTCCCGCGAGGGTAAATGGGCATAGATCAAAGCAATACAATCGTATCTTTCATTCCTGGGGACAACATCTTCGAGAACCCCTACTCTATAATCTATTGATACTTTTTTATTGCCAGCCAACAGCAGTGCTTTCTTTTTGGCAACCTCACTGGTATCAAACGCGGTGACATTCCAACCTTGCGTCGCTGCAAATACAGCATTTCTACCCTCACCTTCGGCAGGCAAAAGCAAACTTCCGGGCCTCAATATGCCCAAATTCTGCTTAAACCATAAATTTGGCATTGTTCCGTAGATATATTCGTCACTACCGTACCGTTCATCCCAAAACTGATTCATACTTTTCTATTACAGATAATAACCTATGGACAGAAATTTCAATTGCTTTCAAAATATCTGTAAAATATTCAAGGCTGCGATCAATGCTTTTTGCTGCATTTCATCATTAGAATTAACCACAGCCTTGGATTATCAATTAATCTACCTCTCCGGTTAGATGGATTTGACCGCCAAATACCAGTCTACCATCTCTAAATCAGATGACTTTCTTTCCAAAAGTGACTCAACCGTTTTTGGCGCGCCGATAATTACCTTTTCACCAGGTTTCCAGTCGAGCGGCATTGCGACCTTGTATTCATCAGAAGTCTGAAGAGCAAGCAGCGATCGTTTGATTTCTTCCATATTTCTGCCTACGTTCAAAGGGTAATACATGATCAGTCTTACTTTCCCCAATGGATCAATAATAAAGACCGCGCGCACAGCTGCCGTTTCGCTTTCACCAGGCTGCAGCATCCCATACAGCTTTGCAACTTTCATATCCAGATCAGCGATGATAGGAAATTCAAATAAAACTCCGGTTTTATCGTAAACTGCATTTACCCACGCAATGTGGGAATGAATGCTATCAATACTCAACCCCATCAATTTGGTATTGTGCTCCGCAAAAAAATCCTTCTCTTTGGCAAACCCTGTCATCTCTGTGGTACAAACCGGAGTGAAGTCTGCCGGATGCGAGAACAAGATCACCCAGCTACCTTTGTTGTAGTCAGAAAATGTTAATTTACCAGTGGTGGTAATGGATTCAAAATCTGGTGCCTGATCGCCAATACGAGGCATACGTGATTCCTTTTCGAGATTTTCCATTTGATCTAATGTTATAAAATGTCAACCGTGCCAGGCAATGATTACTGCCAGCATCAGCATGTACAAATCTCGGATATTCAAAGGGCTTGATTGGTGACAAATGTCACCGACCATAAAACAATTCGTTATTGCCTCCCTCAGACTCGAAAGTTGCGAGAATCTGAGAATCTACTGCCCTTTATTTTACAAAACCTGGTGGGTTCTAAGGATGCACCATTGCCCATCCCTGCTGTTGACGAATAATTAGCTCCCCATTACCGCTGGGAACAAAGGATATGAAATCAAAGAGCTCATCTCTGTTGATTTTGCGCTCTCTAAGCGTATTTTCGCATTCTGCCAGAATAACCCCTTTCGCCTGCAATGCCTTTAACTGCGCTTCATAAGGACCCTCTTTTTTGAAGACAGCCACGCCTCCTCCATGGACAACAAGCTCTGCTTCCAGTTTCCCTTTCAGTCGTGGATCCTCCAGTGCGTTCATCATGTTTTTCATCGTGGCTTTAATAACTTTGTCATCGTCACTATTGAGCTGGTAAACGACTTTGTACAACTTTTTATCAGCGACAGCCCCATGAAATTCTGCTGGGTTTACGGCCTTAATCTGAGCATGGACGCCAACTGAAATTAGTAAGGAGGCTGCAAATAAAACGGATGCGATCTTTTTCATTTTTGAATAATTTTAGATTGAAATATTAGTTATTTAATTGTTTTGACTGCTGCAATGGGCTTGAATGGACCATATTTATGCTGCTTTTCTGAGAATTCATCTGCGTAAGGCCCAAATGGAAAATCTATTGGTTTCTGAGAAATATTCATCCAGTCCATCGCCTGATCTTTATGGGGCCGGGGCTGAGCGTTTACAAATGCCGCCAAATCCCAGGCCTGCTCATCAGTCAGAATGGGATTTTCATGACTTGCACCAAACGGCATATTGTCCTTCACAAAACCAGCAAAGGTTGAAATTCTATATAGCCCTGCCCCATCGTTGTAACTGCTGGCGCCCCAAAGAGGCGGATAGATAAAAGACTTTCCATCCGGATTGATGATGCCTTGCCCTTTTACCCCATGGCAAACCGCACACTTTTCCTGATAAAGCATGCTACCCGTATTCGGGTTGGCCGCCCGGTCAAGATAAGCAAGTTTAGTCATTCCGGCACCTTTGGGAGCACGCCCTTTCGGTACGCCCCTCCCTACCCATTTCATATAAGCCACCATGGCCTTCATTTCCCTACCTGAGCTATCAGGCTTTTTTCCGTTCAGGCTTCTTTCAAAGCAGTCCGATATCCGCTTCACGATTGTCTCCTTACTTGCGGATCTAGCCCGGTACTTGGGATAAGTTGAGTAAACGGCCGAATAGTTATTGCCCATTGGCCTTGTCCCTGCATCCAGATGACAATTCTGGCAGTTCATCCCATTCGAAATGTGCATGACGCTGCCCTTTGGGCCCAAATACTTGGATGTGTTGGCGATCAGATCTTTACCATATAGGATCAATTTCATGTCGTTGGTATCGGATGTCTGATGAATAGCAGGCGTTTGCTGCCTTGTCAGCGTGTGCGCTTTCAGCTGATTGCCCCCAGACTTACCTGAACTAATAACGGCCGGAAACATCAGAATGAAAACGGAACTACCTAAAAAAGATATGATCAGCGTGCGGTTTATCTTATGGGCGACCGGCGATTTACTTTTTCGTAAATTATTCATAATCTACAATTTATCTAAGATATTATGGGAATCAATCGTGCCGAACTGGCTTTTCAAATTTCATCCAATCAGCTATGAAAAAAGGCGACTTTTGTCACAGAACACTAAAAAGCCAACTTACTGATCATATCCACCAGCTCAGGACTGTTATAATCCGCTGCTCCTTCCTGCCGGTAAACCATTTTCCCTTCTTTGTCCAGGATCACCGTGGTGGGAACAGCCGCCTGCATAAATACAGGCGGGATTTCACCGGCCGGGCTTATCACTTCTAAGTCGTAATGGTGCTTTTTCATAAAACTGTCCGACTTCTGATAATTCCCATCCACATCGACCATTAAAAACACAACATTTTCGTTATCCTTGAATTTGCCATACAAAACATTGATCGAGGGCATTTCGGCGATACAGGGTGGGCACCAGGTAGCCCAGAAATTAATAAATATAACTTTTCCTTTCAGGGAGGCCAGATCAACCGTTTTACCATCGCCCTTCCGGAAGTAAACATTCGGTAAAGCTTCCGCCGAAGCTTCACCGGGCTGTTTATCGATTTTGGGCTGGAACAGGCCTACCTTCATCAGCGTCTGGATTGTCCATCCCTTTACCTCAGGGCTTATGACCATGGCAGCTAAAAATACTACCATCACTGCCGTAATGATATTGGATACTGAAAACCATTTCTTTTTCATAATATAGATTTGTTTGAAAAGGTACATTAATTGACTTTAACTTTCCCGTTGTTCAGCAGCTCTTCACTCCCGTTTTTGACAACCTTATCTTTATTAGTCAATGACCCGAAAACTTCCTGAAGTGAATCTTTCCGGGTCCCTTCAGAAACATCTACTTTTTTTACGCTGTCGTTTTCAACAACAAGCACAAAGGTACCCGACTGCGCATGTACTACACTGCTGGCAGGAACCCATAAGGTTGAATCGGGCCGCCACAGGGTCATGGTCACCTGCGCATATTCTCCGCCATCGAGCGATCCATCTTGATTCTCAACATCAAACTCTGCTGTCACTGAGCGGTTCTGCTGCTCCAAAACCTGGCTTTTCCGGGATAAAACCGAATGGAATATTTTTCCCGGACGATTGGAAACAGTGAAATCGACCCGGGTATTTTCACCAAGTGACTGCGCGTGTTTTTCGGGGATCGCTACGGTTAACCTTAACTTTTTGTTCTGGGCAATCACCAGTAGCGGCATGGTATTATTTTCACCCACAAGCGCTCCAACCGATACATTCCTTTCCACAACGACCCCATCAAACGGCGAGATGATCTTTAAGTATTGTTCCAATTGACCAAAAGACCGTGCATTTGATATAGCTGACTGATAGGCAGCACTGTCGCTTCTTAATTTGCTCTTGGTCCTGTCCAGCTCAATGGCGGCTACGGATCCGTCTTTTTGGGTAGCCTTCAAAATCCTTTCATACGTCTGACGGCTCAGCTGATATTCTTCGTAAAACTTCTGCTGGTCCGATCTGGCGGACTGAAAGCGCTGTGAAACTTCGGGTGCTTCCAAAACAGCCAGCACCTGGCCCTTTCTGACAAGACTTCCGCGATCCACCGAAATAGTTTTAACAAACCCTTTTATTTTTGGAAATAAACTCACCTGTTCATACGGTTTGAGCTCGCCGGGTAGCGTCAGCTTGTAGTCGGGCTGGTCTTCTATGGGCGTGATAACCTGTACCATCGCAGGACCTTTCACTTCTGGTTTAGCCTGATTTTCGGTTTCTGGTTCACTGCCACAGCCATTTATACCCATGCTGAGCAGCGCGCCCAGAAAAAGAACCAGTGAATTTTTATTTATATGCATCATTTTGATTGGTTCATTTAGTAAGTTCAATTAATTGGGCATCCACATCATCCGGGTCCAGCGATGGACTATCCCTGCCAGCTTTGCGCATCACACTCGTAAACAGGTGCGGCATCACCAGAAGCACGGTAAGTGTTGATAGAAGCAGACCACCTATAACAGCCTGTCCCAACGGGGCTACCTGCTCGCCACCTTCTCCCATGCCGGAAGCCATTGGCACCATACCGGCAATCATGGCCAGTGTGGTCATCACAATAGGCCTCAAACGGGAAGAAGCTGCAGCAAGTCCTGCCTGCCGGGCCTGCATACCCAGGGTCAATCTGTTATATTCGGCCTGGTTGATCAAAAGGACCGCATTGGAAACCGACACACCCACCGACATAATAATGCCCATGTAAGATTGCAGATTGAGGGTGCTACCAAATAAAAGAAGCATCAGAATACTTCCGCCAATCACCGCCGGCACCACCGCAAGGATCAGCGCGGAGATTTTAAAGGACTGATAATAGGCCGTAAGCATCAGGAAAATAACAACGACCGAGACCACCAGACCCGTTTGAAGTCCTGACATCGTCTCATCCAGCAGCTGCATAAGCCCTTCGGTAGAAACGATCACGCCACGGGGTGCATCGCCAGCGTCCGCCAGCACTTTTCTGACCGCTACGGAAGCTCCCCCCAGATCTTTGTGATCTGTATTGGCCAGGATCGTCACATACCGGTTGGCTCCCTGACGGTTCACCTGCCCTGCTTGCTTTACCATTTCCAGACTGGCGACATCTTCCAGCACCGGACGCGGCTCACCTGCTTTAAGAGGTAATGACCGAAGTTTGTCCAACGAGTCCATATCCGATTCGGGAATCTGCACCTGGACCTGGAAAACAAGACCGGATTTGGGATCGACCCAAAGGTTTTTATTTGTAAAGCGGGTTGATGATGTAGCAACCGCCAGCGCCCGGGATACATCTTCCATGGTAAGACCAAACTGCGCTGCAAGCTGTCTGTTCACGTTGATTTTTACACTCGGATAGTTGACCGGTTCAGCAATGCGCACATCCCGCAAAAAAGGAATGCCATCCATCTCACGTTTCAGTTTCATCGCATACTGATTTGCTACTTTCAACTGCCCAGCCGCCACTTTGATCTGTATCGGTGTCATCGCCCCCTGGCTCATGATCTTTTCGACCAGTTCCATGGGCTCAAAATTAATTTTTAGCTCGGGCAACTGTTTTTTTACCTGATTTCTGATTTTTTCCTTCAAGCCGGCAATGGGCTCTTTAAAAATATTTTGATCGATGGAAAGCTGTAAAACGGCCTCATGCGACCCGCTTGTAAACAGGAAGATCGGATTAATGGCTGTGGCTGAAGGTTGAAGTCCTACGAAGGCAGAACTGATTTTAATGGCATTTTCGGGAAGCTCATTCTTAATGGTGCTGGTTACTTTTTTCAGGTAAGTTTCCGTATTTTCAAGCCTGCTGCCTTCGGGAGCCACAATCCGCAGCTGGATATCGCCGCTATTACTGGCTGGCAAAATATCAGTACCGACAGTCAAAAAAGATCCTGTCACCATAATGCTAACCAGAATTGCATAAACCATAATAACCGCTGTTGGTCTTTTTTGCAAGCGCCGGGTCAGCGATAAATAGTGGGTCTTAAAAGAGTCAAACCGTGCCCGCTTGGCTCCTCTTACCTTTTTATGGCTTTTTAAATTTTCCGGTTTCATTAGCCAGTTTGCCATGATCGGCACAAAGGTTTGAGAAGCCACAAAGGATGCAATCATTGCAAAAGCCACTGCAAGCGACAGCGGCATGAACATATCCTTTGGAATGCCGCTCATCATAAAAGAAGGGATCAGAACCGCCAGGATACATAAAAGGATCAGAAGCTTTGGAACCGATATTTCCAGCAGTGCATCAAGAATTGCCCTTTTCTTAGGTTTGTGCATTTCAAAATGCTGGTGAATATTTTCAATGGTTACCGTAGCTTCATCTACCAGTATTCCGATAGCCAGCGCAAGTCCGCTCAGTGTCATCACATTAATGGTCTGCCCGAGCATGTAAAGCATGATCACAGCCGAAAGGATTGCAATCGGTATGGTCATCACAACGATCAGCGAGCCGCGGGAATCACCCAGAAAAAGAAATACCATCAGTCCGGTCAGCAGCGCCCCGAGTATGCCTTCATGGATCAGATTTTCAAGCGAACGCTCGATATAACCCGACTGGTCAAAAACGTAACGAATGTCTACATCTTCCGGCAATGCCGCTTTGAGCATGGGTATGGCCGCTTTCAGGTTTTCCACCACTTTCAGCGTAGACGCATCTGCTTTTTTGATCACAGGCAAATACACTGAACGCTTTTCATTGATAATGGCATAACCCGTCGTGATGTCGGCTGCATCTTCTACGCTGGCAATATCTTTGACATACACGTTGGTGCCTGAGCCCTTACGGATTGGAATATCTAAAAATTCCTGCGGATCGTTGGCAATCGAGTTGAGCGGGCTCATCAGATTCTGTTTCCCAATCCGGATATTTCCTGCCGGCGCCGGAAAATTATTCTTTGCAATAGCTGTTGTCACCTCTTCGGCAGAAAGACCATAAGACTGCATAAGATCCGCATTGACCTTGACGACCATCGTTCTGATATTTCCTCCGAATGGCGCGGGGGCAGTTACGCCCGGAATGGAAACAAACATAGGCCTGATCTTGGTCAGAGCCATCGTTTGAAGTTCCGTGATCGATCTTTGCGGACTTTCAAAAACCAGCTGTCCGATCGGGATTGAGCTGCCATCAAAACGCACCACCTGGGGAGGGACCGCGCCCGGCGGCAGAAACCCCATCGCCCTGGATACCTGCGTGGAAACCTCACCGGAGGCCTGGGCCATATCCGTGCCCGGATAAAAAGTGAGCTTCATGAGCGTAAAACCCTGAATACTTTTAAAGTCAATATCTTTTACACCGCTGACAAAAATCAGGACTTTCTGAAACTCGTTAGCCATAAAGCCATCCATGTAGGCTGGTGACAGCCCTCCATAGGGCATAGCAATGTATATCACCGGAAGTTGCACGCTCGGGAAAATATCCACGTTGATCTTTCTTATCGCAGTGAAGGAAAAATAGGCAATACCAATAACAGCTACCATTATTGATAAAGGTCTTCGCAAAGCAAGCCTTATAAGGTTCATAGTATCTAATTAAATTGGTTTTGCAGATAGGAAAAATCTCCGGTTGCCTCTGATTCTATCAGGATCTGTTCCCATAACTGCTGATGGGCATCGATATTGGTTTTTTCAGCCTGTTGTAAAATCGACTGAATCTGTAACAGTTCTGTCAGGCTGATCAGTCCGCTTTCGTATCTTGACATATACAGATCGTAAGCAAGCCGGGCATTTTTGACCGCTGCCGTAACGTTGACAATCTGCTTCTTTTGCCCTGCGATACGTTTGGTTACCGAGCTCAGATTTGTTTCCAGATCCAGTTTCTGCATGTCATAACTTGCCTGATCAGCCCTGACTTTCTGCGCTATACGTTCCCTTTCAAGACTGCTGTTAAAGGCGCCAGTAATATTAAAAGTTACGGCAAGACCCACCAGATAATTCGCAGACCCGTTGTTATAGCCTGCCGCCAGGCGGTTGTCGACTAGCCCGTCTGGCCCAATGCCACTGCCTCTAAGGGCAAGCCCTCCAATTGCTGAAACCGTTGGAAATGCCTGGCGACCCGCTAGTGCTGCCTGGGTCTGGCCATATTCGACAGTACTTTCCAGCACCTGCAAATACGGATGATTCGCGCTAATTTGAACCTGGTCATCTCTGAAAGTCGCAGCATTTAAGTAGGGTCCATAAGCCAGCCCCTGCGCAGTATCGGCTTTCTGCGCAAGCGCTGTCAGCTCCGTTAGATCCGATCCAAGCTTTGCCGTCCACTGCTCCTGAGCAGAAAGTGTCTGCTGATACGATGAAAGCGCCAGAGAACTATCCGCCCCCGGTTTTAAGCCGGCTGCTGATAAACTTGCTGACAATTCAAAAATCTGCTTTGTCCGTGCTGCGTTTTCCAAGGCCCAGATCAAATTAACTTTACTGTTTAGTATATTCAGATACAGCTGTGTAGACCGGGCTCTGAGTTTCAGCTGCTGCGCATTCAGATCGCTTGTTGCACGCTCACCCCCCTGATCCGCGGCCTTCGTGGCCAAAGTTTTTCTGCCGAATTCAAAAAACTTCCAGTCGGCCACTACCGAACCGAAGGTATTGAAAGCTGCCTCAGGTTGTCCGGGCAGCGTGGAAGCCCTGCCATTGGTGTTGATCACGCCCGGCAATGGAAAAAAGGAGCCGCTGCTGCTCTGGTAGCTTCCCATAGAATTCTGGAGCTGCAATTGCACGGAGGGCAAAAAATTATTATTTCTGGTAAGCTGCTTTACAACCCGGGACTCTTCCAACTGCGCCTCTTTCAAATCGATCCCAGGGTAGTCCGAAAGAGTCATGTCCCAGATTTCGGAGAGTCTCAGACCGGTTTGTGCATGCAAAGAAGAACTGACAAGCACCAGTAAAAGGCCTGACAGACAAAGCTTATGCCTTATCATATTTAATCTGTTTAAAATGTAACGACAACAGGCACGGGCTTAGACAACCCGGACATGCGTATTAAAATCAGAAAAAACAAAAAGGCTCAAATCAGAAGGTATCTGTTTTTGATGTAGATAGGACTGCCGCTTGCGGCAGGTAAAACTTTAAACAGATTTGTCAAAGGGACATGGGAGTCACCTGAAAATCCGTCAAAAATCAGCAGAAATGGTAAATAGGAAAGTAAAAAAAGTGAAGCGGATGGCAGCGTGACAGTCGCTGAT
This sequence comes from Dyadobacter psychrotolerans, assembly GCF_004349265.1. Classification (GTDB taxonomy): domain Bacteria; phylum Bacteroidota; class Bacteroidia; order Cytophagales; family Spirosomataceae; genus Dyadobacter; species Dyadobacter psychrotolerans. The sequence continues at coordinate 198,841 of NZ_SMFL01000007.1, read as the reverse complement.
ACCATATGTAGATCCGGATCGGAATACGCTGAGCCTTTTTGACAAGCACACGGCTCGTTTTCTAAAAGTTTTACTGAAACCGGCAACCCCTTATCAATTCTTTCCGATGTGTGCCCTGCGCCCGAATGATTTAAAAGCGCAGTACTCAGCGTTTTCTTAACCTGACAGTTAGACAACAAAAACAAAGCAAAAAACAGAAAGATAACCGCCCTGACAGGCTTGCATCCCTTTATCTCATATTTTTTGTCGTATTGTTTCACTGAAAAGATTAATAATGCAAGACGAAAAAGTATCTGATTACACCGCCCGACCGTTTGCTTTAATCTTATTAACGCAAACGATCGGGTTTTAGTGAATCAAAATAGTTTTTTTCAGAAAAAATTCCTGAAAAATATTACCGTTAATGAGCTGCCGGCTGCTGATCAAATTCGTTAATGTGCTCACCGATGTCAAATACGGGGATATGCGCTCCGACTAAAGAAGCGATTAATGAACTGCCTATCGCACTCCGGTATCCGCCTGCACAGTGCACAGCGATGGGTTTATCAAGAGGAATTTCGTCAATCCTGCTTCTTAAATCAGCCAGCGGAACCTGGATACTACTGCTGAAAATTTTATTCGCCGATACTTCCGACGCGTTCCGTATATCAACAATCGTATACAGGTCCTGGTTTTCTTTAAAATCTTCCAGATCCAAAGGCTGCATGGTCTGTTCGCCACTTTTTAATACAAAAGCTTCCCTGATCCTGGTTTCATATCCGATGGATGCTGAGCGCCCTATAAGCCTCTCCAGAGTTTCTGTATCCCGGGCAGCAAGGTAAAACTCCTCCGAGGGACCAATCACACTTCCCAGCCAGGTCTCAAACTTGGCTGCATCCATGATATTGATCGATCCGGACAGATGGCCCTTTTTAAAATCCTGCTGGTTGCGGCTGTCTACAATCCAAATACCAGTTTCCAGCTGATCAGTTTTTAAATCCGAAACCTTTACCTGAGCGGTACTATCAACAAATCCGGACGCCCCTTTTTTATTCAATTCAACATCAAAAGGAAAATAGGCTGGGATAAAAGGCTGGTCAGATGTCAGTTCCTTTACAAAAGCCTCTTCGCTCATGGGTTGAAGTGACCAGTTTTCTGCCTTTTGCTCCCCCATCGTGCTGCTGGCGGCATCACTTAAAGCCTTTCCGCATAAAGTGCCCGCTCCATGCGCCGGATACAGGATCACATCGTCAGGCAAAAGCATCAGTTTATCCCGGAGAGAATAATACATTTTGGCCGCCAGCTTTTCTCTTTGCGCGTCCATATTTCCGCCAGACTCTCTCAGATCCGGTCGGCCACAATCTCCAATGAACAGGGTGTCCCCGCTGAACAAATATTTGGGTTTACCATCATGCTCTAAAAGAACCGATATACTATCATCCGAATGGCCCGGCGTATTGATCGCTTTCAGTATAATTTTCCCAAACGCAAGTACATCCCCCTCGTCAAAAGGTGTTAGTTTATATTTAGCCTCGATTTTTTTACTCGCATAAATGGCAGCACCGGTCGTCTGAGCAATCTCCAGATGACTGCTCACAAAATCAGCATGGGAATGCGTTTCAATAACGGCGATAATCTCCGCATAATGCTCTTTTGCAAAATCATAATACGGCTCCGGGTTACGCCCCGGATCGATCAATACCACTTTTGATTCACACTCGCTCAGAATGGCATAACTGTAATGCGCCAGAAATTTATCTTCAAACTGTTGGATCTTCATAAAATACTCTTTTTTGCAATTAAGCTGTTCCTTTTAAAATTTTATTCCAGTAAAGCCATGGAAGCACTTTGGTCTTCAGAAGCCACATACTATGTCTTTCCTTAGCCTGATTAAAAGGGAAGGTTTCCATGGGATTGTTATTATAGTCGAATTCGGCCAGAACCAGCTTTCCGTAACCGGTAACAAGCGGACAAGAACCATACCCCGTATAAACCTGCCCCAACGCTTGTCCCTGCATCAGCGCAAGCAGGTTTTTGACCAGAACGGGTGCCTGCTTACGAATGGCTGCGCCGGTTTTGGAATTAGGTGTACTGCCTGCATCCCCCAGACCAAAAACGTTCCTGAAACGATTGTGCTGCAAAGTATCCTTATCCAGGTCAACCCAGCCAAGAGGGTTACCAATAACTGCCAAAGGACTGTTTTTTATGAAATCAGGTGCTGATTGCGGCGGCGTTACATGGAGCATATCAAATTTCTGGACCACCTGCCGGATTTCTCCGTCCTGATCCCTGGTTTCAAAAAAAGCCATCTGGTTGCGGCCGTCTATTTCAGTCAGGTTGTGATTAAAATGCGTGTGTATTCCGTAATTTGCCACCACCTGATTTAGCACATCAGCGTATTTTTTCACACCGAATATTACGCCACCGCCACTATAAAAGTGCACCTCAGACTTTGATAGAAGACCCTGTTTTTTAAGGTAATCCGCAGCCAGGTACATAATTTTTTGCGGAGCTCCGCCGCATTTTACCGGTGTATTGGGTGCCGTAAATATGGCCTTAACCGGGCGCTTTATACTGCGTAATGTCTGCCAGGTATAGGGCGCAGACGCAAAAGTATAATTGCTGCATACACCAAACTGACCCAGATTCTCCCTGAGCCCCTTGATTTTGCCCCAGTCCAGCTGAATACCAGGTGCTACCACCAGATAATCGTAGGTAATTCTACCACTGTCCGCACAGGTAAGTGCATTTTGGTCCGGCTCAAAAGTCACAACCCGGTCTTTGATCCAATGCGCCTTTTCGGGAATGCAATCTGCCTGATCCCTGACCGTCTTTTTTATATCATAAGCGCCTCCACCCACAAGCGTCCACGCAGGCTGGTAATAATGTTTATCGGACGGTTCAATGATACCGATATCGAGCTTACTGTCATGGTTCAATAACCGGGCTGCAACTGAAATCCCCCCGTTGCCACCACCAACAACCAAAATCTGAAAGTGATTTTTCATCATATTAATCGTTTGATTTGTTGGTGTGAAGACCGAATGTTCTATATAACGGGCAAAAACCAATAAAGCTCGTGAGGATAAAAATGCCGGTCACAACCAGCAGAACCACCGCTACGGTACCAGAAATGATATGGGTGAAATAAAGAATCAAAATAGCGACTGCAATCAGTATGCGGAAAACCCGGTCAAATACTCCCATGTTCGTTTTCATTGTCGTTGGATTAGTTTATACTCCAAATCTACCAACGGTCTGATCGCTCAACAGTGACTTATGTCACATAAGCCAATATAAATTTTTTTAAGTATAATACGATAAAAACCAGATCTCACTATGCTGTTTTTAGTGTGGAAGCCATGTTTTAACAATTCCATAGGCATAAGTTCCGCCAAGGGCTCCTGCAATAACAATGAGCATCGGCCAATAACCGTAACCCAGATTGACAAACATCGGTCCCGGGCATGCCCCTGTCAACGCCCAGCCCAATCCGAATATCGATCCGCCAATCAAATAACGCGACCAGTTTTTGTCTTTATCCTTAAATTCTATCGGTTCCCCACTGAAATCTTTGATGTTGAATTTTTTGATCAGAAATACAAAAATGGCCCCTAGTACGACTGCCGTTCCAATGATCCCATACATCTGAAAGGATTGGAACCTGAACATTTCCTGAATACGGTACCAGGAAACAGCCTCAGATTTGGCCATGATCACCCCGAATAGAATACCAGTCAAAATAAATTTTAAACCTTTCATAATCTTAGAAAATTAATGGGAACAGAAAATACGTCATCACGAGGCCTCCGATGAAAAAACCAATCACAGCAACAAGGGAAGGAACCTGTAAATTGGAAAGCCCGCTGATGGCGTGTCCGGATGTACAGCCCCCGGCATACCGTGAGCCGAAACCTACGAGCGCGCCTCCGGTCAATAGGATGAAAAATCCTTTTGGAGATGTGGCGAAATCCTTGCCAAAGAGCTGGGAGGGATTAAGTCCGCCATCAAAGTGTATCCCCAGCCCTTTCAGATCATTAATCGTAGAGGCCGACAATTGCATCGGATCGGGGGTGCTTAACCATTGGGAAACAATGTAGCCCCCGATAACCGACCCCACTAAAAATAACAGGTTCCATATTTCTTTGCGCCAGTTAAAATCAAAAAATTTGACTTTCTGTCCCGCTCCGGAAATGGAACAGATCGTTCTCAGATTAGAAGAAAACCCAAAGGATTTTCCAAAGTATAAAAGCATGGCCATGATCAGACTGATGGCAAAGCCAGAGATATACCACGGCCAGGGTTGTCTTAACAATTCTAACATATTGTTTTTGTTTTTTTAAAATTGGTTATAAAAATGGAAAAAAGCGGTAGGTACCGCTGCTGTACCGGCTGTAATCATCATAAAAAGCCATCAGCATTCTCTCTTCATATTTTGATTTAAAGTAAAAAAGCAGCCAAAGAAACAGGGCAATGATTACTTTAATTGTATCAGCGGTATGAAGTCCATACCCGGCGGCGGCCAGAATGATCCCTGAATAAATCGGGTGGCGTATGTACCGGTATAATCCGGAGGTGATAAGTTGCCCGTTTTTTACAGGAGACGGAAAAGGGGTCAGGCTACTTCTGATCTGATATACCGATATGAGTATTACAATCAGACCTGCCAGCGCCAGTAGTCCTCCTGCAATTTCGCCAACCCTGTTCACTGAAAATGTCAGCACAGAAGGCATAAAAGCGTACAAACAAAACAAGTTGAACGCTGACAAAGACCATATCTTTTATTTTTCTCATTTGAATGCCGGTTACAGCGCTATGATCTCATGTGTAATAATATAGATTCCCATCACCAGTATGAACCATCCGAACCCTTTTTTCAGCTGATCTGAATTGATATACTTACTTATCATGCCACCAAACAGGATGCCAGCGATGGCAATTCCAGTGATTCTCAGAAGAAACGGCCAGTCAATTTCAAAATGCCCGATATCTCCTGCAAAGCCGATTAAGGAATTTAATGCAATGATCAGAAGTGAGGTACCCACTGCCTTTTTCATGGGCATCCCCAAAAGCAGGACAAGTGTAGGGATCAATAAAAAACCGCCACCCGCACCAAGAAGACCTGTCGTCAACCCGATTCCGACACCAAATACAAAAAGTCTGATATAGTTATCGCCTGCTTTATCCGGGCGCTGTGTTTTCTGTACCTCGCTGCTGATCATGCCAAAAGAGGCTCCCATCATCAATAATGCAAACAGGATCATCGTTAAGATCGGCTCAGTTACCTGAAAATCGCCAATTTTAAACAGCTGTTTTGGAATCAACGGGATCAGAAACTTTCTTGTCACAAACACAGTCGTTATGGAGGATGCGCCAAATAAAAGTGCGGTCCGCACACTTACAGCCCCCTTTTTATAACTATTGAATGCACCTATCAGACTCGTTGAACCTACGATAAATAACGAATAAGACGTCGACAAAAGTGGCGAGATCCCAAATAAGTACACCAGTACCGGTACAGTCAAAATTGACCCTCCCCCGCCGATCAGGCCCAGTGAAATTCCAATAAGTACCGACGCTACGTAAGCTAAAATTTCCATATTAATATTTTAATCATGCAAAGCAAGGACTTTCACTGCTTCGATAAGGTGACTTTTGTCACATAGGCCATTTATTATAGCCGGCGCGCCAGAACATGGATAAAACAAAATATCCGAAGGCGACAAAAGTGCTCTCCGGATATCTCGAATAAAATATAAAACCAACCTCTAATGTTCTTCTTTCGTCACAAAATTAGTAATCAACGGCTCCTGTGTGCTGATCAACTCGTTTTCATGAGGAAAGTTTGAACCTGGCGTCTGAGAGTAAGGGATGTTTTGCGGGATAAAATCCTGCTCGGCGCCAGGCTTACTATAATCGTACGGCCAACGGTAAACAAAGGGAATTTTTCCAGGCCAGTTTCCATGACCTGGCAACAATGGCGTAGTCCACTCCAATGTATTCGAGTTCCATGGGTTTAGCGATGCCTTCTTTCCCAGGAAGATGCTTTTGATAAAATTGAACAGAAAAATAAACTGTGCTATAAAAGTCAGAATGGCGGCCACACTGATAAAGGCATTCATATCAACAAATTTCGTCGTGAAATCATAGCTGGTAAATGCATAATAACGGCGCGGAAATCCGGCTATGCCCAAATAATGCATCGGAATAAAAGTCATGTAGACACCAACAAAAGTAATCCAGAAATGAATCTGGCCCAGTGTTCTGTTCATCATCCGGCCAAACATCTTTGGAAACCAGTGATAGATACCTGCCATCATGCCAAAGAAAGACGCAGACCCCATGATCAGGTGAAAATGAGCTACAACAAAATAAGTATCGTGCAGCTGTATGTCCAGTGCCGAGTTTCCAAGTATTGCACCTGTGACACCTCCCGAAAACAGGAATGATACCATGCCTATGGAAAATAACATCGCTGGCGTAAAAATAATATTCCCACGCCACAGCGTCGTAATGTAATTGAATCCCTTCACTGCGGACGGGACCGCGATGATAAGTGTCAGAAACATGAATACGGATCCAAGAAATGGGTTCATCCCGGTTACAAACATATGGTGAGCCCAGACAATAAACGATAAAAACATGATGGCCATCATCGAGGCGATCATCGCCCTGTACCCAAAAATCGGCTTTCGCGAATTGGTCGCAATGATATCAGACGTAAGCCCAAGTGCAGGCAGAAAAATAATATAAACCTCGGGATGACCAAGAAACCAGAACAAATGCTGATACAATATCGGAGATCCTCCCACATTAGGTAATGCTTGTCCATTGATATATATGTCCGAAAGAAAAAAACTTGTCCCAAAACTTCGGTCCATGAAAAGAAGTAAAAACGCAGATAACAAAACAGGAAAGGACATCAATCCTATAACAGCCGTAATTAAAAAAGACCATATTGTCAGCGGTAACCGATTAAAAGACATTCCCCTTGTTCTCAGATTTATGACGGTCGTAATATAATTTATGGATCCCAAAAGAGTTGAAATCACAAAGAGAGCGAACGATAGAAGATAAAGAGACATCCCCATGCCTGAGCCTGAAATGGCCTGCGGCATCGCGCTTAAAGGTGGGTAAACCGTCCACCCTCCCATAGCGGGACCTGTCTGAAGAAAAAAAGAAGAAAATAAGACAACGCTGGCCGCAAAGAAAAACCAGTAGGAAAGCATGTTCATAAACCCGGAAGCCATGTCGCGTGCTCCGATTTGCAGCGGGATAAGAAGATTACTGAATGTCCCGCTCAACCCTGCCGTCAGAACGAAAAACATCATAATAGCTCCATGCATTGTTACCAGTCCCAAATACATAGAGGGATCAAGTTTCCCGCCGTCGCTAATCCATTTCCCTAAAACTGGTCTTAGCCACCCCAGATTCATTGTAGGAAAACCTAACTGGAGTCTGATGACCATAGAAGCAGCGCCTCCAATCAGTGCCCAGAAAATTCCGGAAAAAAGGAACTGCTTGGCAATGACCTTATGGTCTGTGCTGAAAATATATTTCGTCCAAAAGCTCTGGCTATGTTCGGTTTGGTGATCTGTTATCTGAGCACTTACGGGAATGTTGTCTGGATTCTCCATTTTTTGACTTATCGGTTAAAGAGAGGTCAAAATTACCTGGCAGAGTACCGTGATCATATAGTAAAATCAGGGCATCATCGGGACAGATCAACGATATCATGAAATTTGTTTGAACTCAGAAGGAGACATACCAAACTGCTTTTTGAAAAAACGGTTAAAATAAGACGGGTCTTCAAAATTAAGCGCTGTGGCAACTTCTTTAATTGCTACTCCGGTATGAACCAGTAAGCGCTGCGCTTCCATTCCTATTCTTTCATAAATCAGCTGGCTTGCGGTTTTACCCAAGACGCTCTTGCAAAGGAAATTAAGATGGTTTGGCGAAACACTCAAAAGTCCAGCATAGTACATTACCTCTTTATGACTTCGATAATGCCGATCAATTTCCTGTTCGTAACGCTGCACAAGCGCATGCCCCGGGAGGTATGTATGATCCGAAAATTGTCTAAGATAGATACGGTCTGCCTTTTCCAACAGTATGTTAAGGAAAGATAAAATAACCTGATTTCTACGCGCCTGATGGTTTTCAAATTCACTGTAAGCCTGGTGAAACAATAGTGAAATTAATTCCGCCTCATCTTCCAGCTCTATAAGCGGAGACCGGCCCTTTGAATTAAAAAAAGAATAGGTATAAAGGCGCTCAGGATACTGATTGGTAAGAAAATTACTTTCAAAAAAGAGGCTGTATCCTGCAATGTCATCACTCAGTTCCCAGCTATGGACCTGGCCCGGACTCAGAAAATATACCTGACCTTTTTCAATATCATAGCTATGAAGATCGATATGGTGCTTACCAGAACCATTCAGGACAATCATCAGCATATAAAAAGAATGGGAATGTGCCCGATCAACACCTTTTACGCTTTTTGACAATTCTTCAAGCTTAATCATATAAAATGGCTCGTTCTCCCGGCAGGCAGGATACATGCCAAGACAAAATACCGGTAACTTATTTTTTGATTTTTCCATATCCTAACATAAGATGTAGCTTGTGGCCCGTATCTGTGAGATTGCAAATTATAGTATCCGGGATGTAATTGTTCGTGACTTTTGTCACATTGAATGCTAGTTACAAGGCTCATTATCCATAAATACATCCTCCTTAAAATGATGAATGTGCACATAGCGTTATTTGAGCATCACCTGCCGATAAACGGCAAGGTTCGTTTGGGGTAAAGAATTTCTTCCCTACGTGACAATTATCACTGACGGAGCTCTGACTTCTTGCGAAATTTGTATTGTTCATTTAGAAAATCAAAATCAAAAAGGCTATGCGAATCGAACAAATTTATACAGGCTGCCTTGCACAAGGCGCATATTATATTGAAAGCAATGGAGAGGCAGTCGTGATTGACCCGCTTCGCGAAGTAGAACCTTATATTACCCGTGCCGAAAAAGATGGGGCCCGGATCAAGTATGTGCTTGAAACGCACTTCCATGCTGATTTTGTTTCTGGTCACATTGATCTGGCAGAGAAAACCGGTGCAGAGATTGTATTTGGACCAACTGCTAAACCAGCTTTTGCAGCCCATGTGGCTCAGGATGGCGAAATATTGAAAGTTGGTAATATTACGCTAAAAGTTCTGCATACTCCCGGTCACACGATGGAAAGCACCTGTTTTTTGCTCACTGATGAAAACGGAAAAGATACAGCCATTTTCACAGGTGATACTTTATTTATAGGAGATGTAGGACGCCCGGATCTGGCACAAAAAGTAGTGGCAGAGCTAACCCAGGACAAATTAGCCCGGCATTTATTTACTTCCCTGCGGACCAAAATCATGCCTCTTCACGACGATATCATTGTATATCCTGCGCATGGCGCCGGTAGTGCATGTGGTAAAAATATGAGCAAAGAAACAACCGATACACTGGGCAACCAAAAGTTGTTTAATTATGCTTTACGTGCTGATATGACTGAACAGGAGTTTGTAAAAGAAATAACCGATGGGCTGATGCCGCCGCCTGCGTATTTCCCGGAAAACGTAATGATGAACATCCGGGGATATGACAGTATTGACACAGTACTCGAACGCGGAAACCATGCGCTTGATCCCCATGCCTTTGAAGCAGCGGCCAACGAAACTGATGCAGTTATGCTTGATACCCGCGAAGCGCGGATGTTCGCCCAGGGTTTTATCCCAAATTCAATTAATATCGGCATTGACGGAAATTTTGCTCCCTGGGTTGGTGCGATGATTCCTGATATCAAACAGAAAATACTGGTAATCACCGACGAAGGCCGGGAAGAAGAGGTCGTCACCAGATTGGCTCGCGTTGGGTATGATTACACGATCGGGCATCTGAAAGGTGGTTTTGAAGCCTGGAAAAATGCGGGGAAGGAAATCGATCAGATCGAGTCCGTCACTGCCACTGAAATGGCGGAGCGGATAAAAAATAACCCTTCCCTGACTGTGCTTGATGTACGTAAGGCAAGTGAGCATTTTTCTGAGCATGTAGTCGGCTCGGAAAATATACCATTGGATTATCTGAATGATCACTTCACGGAGATCAGCAAATACAAAACCTACCTGGTTCACTGTGCAGGAGGCTACCGGTCAATGATATTCAATTCCATTCTCAAATCCAGAGGATACGACAATCTGATTGATGTGCAGGGAGGTTTTAAAGCCATTAAAGACTCCGGTCTTGTGCAGGTAAGCGAGTACGTGTGTCCAAGTACCATGTTGTAAAAAAATCTTTATTGAAATCATTAAACCCGGTTGTCATGAAGTCGAACTTAGGAAGTACGGATAAAATAGTACGTGTGTTATTGGCGGTAGGTGCTGCGGTGCTATATTTTACAGGTGTAACATCCGGCATAATGGGAATCGCACTGATTGCAGTCGGGGCAGTGTTGCTTTTGACTTCATTGATAAATTATTGTCCGCTTTACACTATTCTGGGTATATCTACAAAAAGAAAAAAATAACTTATGGGAATCCTGTCATCATTATTCGGATTAAAAGATACAGACTTCAAGACGCTGATGGAGCAAGGCGCTGTCGTAGTTGACGTCCGCTCCCCACAGGAGTTTGCCAGCGGGCATATCACGGGAAGTACCAATATTCCGCTGGATCAGATCGGAGCAAAAGCAGATATGCTGCTCAAAAAAGGAAAGCCGGTGATCACCTGCTGCCGCAGTGGCGCAAGAAGCGGCATGGCCGTGGGCATACTGAAATCCGCCGGTGTCGATGCACACAATGGCGGAGCATGGGACAGTCTCAAACAGAAAATCTAAACAGCAAAGTATGTGATAACGAAATAATCCCCCCGTGGCCCGTCTGTCTCCGGGCCACCTAACGGCTTTACTGTACCATGAAGCTAGTCATATCACATAATTTATATTACAACATTGGAGCCAACGAGACTAATTTCAGAGAGGGATGCTTTAAAGTTTACATCGGATCTATAAAAAATGAATATAATTTAAAGAATAACCAGTCACAGATTCCTGAATTGCCGTATAATGGTTACCTGTCTATAACAAGCCGCATTTGACCTCTTATTTAACCGCAGATCTACGTTCGATACATAGCGACTTCCCCAACATATTCAACCAGCTCCTGGCGCTTGAAGTAAAGCCGCCCGTTTCTTTTATAATGTGGTATTTTTCCGATATGACGGTAAACAGCCTGTTTACTTAGTCCCAGAAACCGGGCACCTTCTGTGATGCTTAACAGCTCTGGTTGCTGCGGTGATATAGATGCAGGATTCACATCGGTGTTCTCCAGCAGACAAACCAGCATGTGCTCAATTCTTGTCAGGCTTTTTGCCAGGATCTGAAACGGATTTATCTTTCCAAGCTCATCCATCGTTTTTCAGTGGTTTTGGTTTACTTCATCCTTAATCCCTTTTCATATCATATGCCACAAATAAAATAGATCTCACTTGGCCTGTTTCGGTTAAAGGAACGCTCATACCGGATATATCCATATTCGCTAAGCTCACCGACATACTTAAAATACGTATCGCGGCAGGACAACTTAGCCAGCCCGATCATTTGATGACTGAAAACCCGGATCGGGCTGATCCTGCCCTGCTCATTCCAGTAGTTGAGCAGGGATGCATACACGCCAATATGTGTACTGCAGAACCTGGGGGCTTTTTCGATGGCCTTGAAAAAATCAGCCAGCGTGCTCAGCTCGCTGGATTTCACTGGCTGACTGGAGAATTCAGAGCCACAGATCACCACAATTCGGAAATTAAGGACATGTCGGTTCGGTTGAAATTGCCCAAGCTAAATAATTGATTTATATCTCTTTAACTATTGATAAACAATTGTCTGTTGGTGGTCAATTTGCCACGTAATCACGTGGTCAAGACATCCGGATTCTCCAATAGCTTACGGAACCGTGTATAATTATGTCTTAGAACTAAAAATATAGCGACCGCTACGGTGCAATCTTTTAATCTAGCCCTTTATTCTCTGACCTATTCAAATATAACTGATCAATCATACTCTAATCAGTTCAGCAATTTCTTTGAAGGAAAATTCTGAATGTTTCGTCACTTCATTTCCACAAACAGAAATTCCTCAAAATTGCCTCTGAGTTTTGTGACAACTTAATGATCGCAAAACATGAAAAACAAAACGTTGCCACTGCTTGCCTTCGTAATTTTGGCTGCCTGTACCGAAAAAAAACAAGGTACAACTCCTCCCGAAAAAACGGTTGAAGCCTTTAAGACCCTACATCCAAACGCATTCATTGAACAATGGAATGATGAATCCCCGATCTGGGAAGCGAAATATTCCGAAGGAGCTGAAAAAGGAGCTGTTTCATTCGATATGAATAATACCGTTACTGAAACTGAGCTAATACTGGCTGAGAACCGACTACCCAATCTTAAAGCTGTTAAGGGATATATAACGGCTAACTATCCTAAGGAAAGAATTCTTCGTTGTGAGAAAATTGTCAAGACCGCTGGGGATACGACGTATGAAATCCAGATTACCGGAAAAGAGCTCATCTTCGATACCGCCGGAAATTTCATAGCAGAAGAACCCGACTGATGCCTTCCTAACCTGATCCAGTTTATGTCTTTTTTCAAATATTTATTGGTAATTAGTTTTCTGGGAAGCTTACATCCGCTTTCTGCGCAACGCGACCTGACCTATTACACGAGCAGAGCCAGAGAAAATAGCCCGCTGGTCAACGACAATGTCAATCTTGGTAGAGCGAACCTGATAGAGGTTGAGCGGTTGAAAGCTTTTTACACCAAACCTCAAATCGGTGTTGTTGCCACCTACCTTTTTGCTCCGATTGTATCCTCCGATAACGGCCATACCCGGTTCGAACCCAATTCGAATAGTGCGAACCGGTATTTCGGTTACGATATCGGGGCGTCTAACGGCGGTCAGTACCTTGCCCAGCTTACGCTTACACAGCCGCTGTTTAACGAGCCGCGTGCCCGGATTGCAGGTGAGCAGTTTAAGGTCAGTGCGCAGATCAACCAGAATCTGGTTGCCCTGTCAGGGCATGACGTGGAAAAACTGGTTACAGATCAGTACATTTTGTGCCAGCAGGATTTAGAGCAAATCCGTTATCTGGATCAACTTTCCCAGATGCTTCCGCAGCAGCGGGCTTTGGTTCGAAAACTTGTGGAATCAAGTATTTACAAACAATCCGATTTAAGCCTTCTGAATCTTGAATACGAAAATATGCTGGCGCAGCTGGCTGCTTTCCGGGCAAGTTACCGAAGAGACCTGATGGACCTGAACGTGTTGAGTGGTATCAACGACACGACTTTGGTTAATCTTCAACCAATAAATTTGCAACTCGCGCGCGAGGCTGAAAACTCAGTATTTCTGGAAAAATACAAATTAGATAGTGCTAACCTGGCCGCACTGCAAAATGTGTTTGAGCTCAAATACAAACCGCAGCTCAACCTGAATGCAAATGCCGGACTCAATGCCATTTATGCTCCGACTATCCCCCGGCGTCTGGGAGCCAGTGTCGGGCTTACGCTTGTTTACCCCCTTTTTGATGGCCACCAAAAGGGCATTACCAGAAATAAAACCCAGGTGCTACAAAAATCAGTTTCCTTTTCCAGGCAAAATTTCATCAATCAAAATACAGTCAGGAAAGCGAAGATCCTTGCAGAACTCGGCTCTTACGGCCTCAGAGAAAGCCTTGCCCAACAGCAACTTGCCGAATACGAAACGCTTTTAAACACTTACAAAAAGGAGATTTTAACAGGTCAGCTCTCAATCATTATCTACCTGACAACTCTGAAAAACAGGGCGATTATCCAGCGGGATTATGCGCTGCTCTCTGCCCAAAAGCAGATACTGATAAACGCTTACAATTACTGGAACTGGTAAAACCCAATTTAACTATTATGAAACGTATTCTTTTGTTCTTCCTGGTTTTACCTTTTTTGACAGATAGCTGTACTCCGGCAACCAAACCTGATGCTGCCCAGACAGAGTCTGCACCCAAAGCTCAGGTCAAAGTTATTCATGTGCGGCAAGGTTCCATTTCCGATGATTTGACCTTATTTGCTACCACCTACTACCTGAAAAGAAACATTGTGACTGCCCCGATCCCCGCCTTTATCACGGGTGTCAACGTAAAACTGGGTGATAAGGTCATTAAAGGTGATATTCTCTACATCCTGCAATCAAAAGAAAGCAGGGCGCTAGGAACAGAAGCCGTCAAGATTGATTCTACCCTTTCAGGCTTTGGCATCATCAAGGTCCGGGCATCTGCATCAGGGGTTATCAGTACTCTGGACAAACAGCAGCCGGGCGATTACGTTTTGGAAGGTGGTCCTCTGTGCACGATCGCTGAAAGCAGTGATCTGGCCTTTATGGTCAATGTTCCCTTTGAATATGCCGCTTTTGCCAAAACGGGTAAGAGCTGTACAATCATCCTGCCGGATAATAAATCTTACCCGGGCACTTTTTCAACGGCGCTTACAGCGATGAATGTCTTGGCACAGACACAGACGATTCTGGCCAAAACAAAACAAAGCCTGTTTCTTCCCGAAAACATGATCGTAAAAGTGATGGTGTCCAAATCCAGTTCGACCGGCAAGCAGGTATTTCCAAAATCAGCGGTATTAACCGATGAAATGATGAGCGAATACTGGGTCATGAAACTCATTAATGACAGCACCGCCGTTAAAGTACCCATTCAGATCGGAAACAGAAACAGCGAAAACGTCGAAATCATCTCTCCTAAATTCTCGCTATCGGACCGGATTATCAGCTCGGGAAGCTACGGATTACCCGATACAGCCCAAATCAGCATCTCTAAATGAAAAAATCACTTTTTGTTCTCTTTTTGCTCTCCCTGATGCTGCTCAAAACAGCGTATGCACAAAATGCAGATATCAACCTGTTGAAGTTTGTAAACCTGCACCGGAACACGGGTACAGATGGCTTTTTCCGGGGAATAACAAATTCTGCGGCTCCTGTAAGTTTGGGCATTCCGATCGCAATGCTTGGCCTGGGATTATTAAAGAAAGATTCTCTTTTAAAAAGAAACGCGATTTACATCGGAGTCTCGGTGATTTCTGCTTCGGTAGTGACCGATGCCCTTAAATATTTGGTTCACCGAGACCGTCCTTTTGTGACATACGCATTTATTCAAAAGGCTACGCAAGGCGGCAGCCCTTCTTTCCCCTCCGGGCACACCACCGATGCATTTGCTTTGGCAACATCGGTCAGTCTGATCTGTCCCAAATGGTATGTGATCGCCCCTGCCTACCTGTGGGCGTCCTCAGTTGCGTATTCACGTGTAGACCTTGGGGTGCATTATCCGACAGATGTACTGGCCGGTGCAATCATCGGAGCAGGCACCTCTTATTTATGTTACAAAATAAATCAGCGGTTAGCTGCCCGGCGCAAATGACAGAAATATTCAATTACCTGGACATGGCCTGGCTGATTAAAATCAATGCAGCCCACGCACCACTACTGGACCGTATCATGTGGACGGTAAGCAGCAGAATTGCCTGGGTACCTTTTTATCTTTTGATTATTATTCTTTGGATCAAAGATCTGGGAAGAAAGGCCATTGTTCATCTTTTTGTTGCAGCCCTATTGATACTGATCAGCGATCAGCTGGCTTCCTCGGTAATTAAACCCATCTTTCACCGGCTCCGACCCAGTCATACACCTGGCATTGAACATATGCTGCATTACGTGAACCAGTACCGGGGCGGTAAGTATGGTTTTGTCTCATCACATGCGATGAATGTTTTCTCGCTGAGTTTTTATATGATTTTCACGGCCCGAAAACAAGTGACAATGACTGCACTGATCATGCTTACCTGGGCATTTCTGGTGGCTTACAGCCGTGTTTATCTGGGAGTCCATTTCCCTTCGGATGTACTGGTTCCACTGATGATCAGCCCACTGCTTTCCTGTGGAGCGTCCAGCATTTATTTTCGTTTAACTGCTCATTTTTTTAACGCCGGATCCATAACCGGCCAAACCCATGGAGAATAAAAATTATCTTCAGATATTCAGCAAACCCATTCTGTTTATCGGTTTGTTGCTGACGATGGCAGGTATTTTTTCTTATACCCAAATGGAAACGAACCTGTTTCCCGAAGTAGTGTTTCCAAGGATCACCCTGATTGCCGATGCCGGACAGCAGCCCATTGACCGTATGATGATCACGGTAACCAAACCTTTGGAAAGTGCGGTCAAGAAAGTAAAAGGTGTTCAGGTCGTAAAAAGCTCTACCAGCCGCGGCAGCTGTGTCATAGACGTGTTCTTTGATTGGAACACCGATGTCTATGGCGCAAAAACCCAGGTAGAAAGCCGGATCAATGAAATTAAAAACTTTCTGCCCGCTGGAGTCAGCATTGCTGCCGAAGCCATGAATCAATCTGTATTTCCAGTTTATGGATATACCCTGGAGAGTAAAAAACACAGTCTGGTCGCCCTTCGCGATAAGGCGAACCTGATCGTTCGGCCTTTATTCTCTCAGGTTCGGGGAATTTCCAACGTGGTTGTCAGGGGCGGGAAAAACAAAGAGTTTGTCATCACAACGGATCCTGTTAAAATGTCGCTGCTGGGCATTACACCTTCGATGATCAGCCTGGTTTTCAATAACAGTAACTATGTGCTTTCCAATGGACCGGTAGAAGACCTGAACCGTCTTTATCTGTCGCTAACGGATGTCAGGTTAGTTGATGTGACAGAGCTTGAAAACCTGGTAATTAAAAACGACGGAAGCCGGCTGGTAAAACTAAAAGATCTTGCGAAAGTCGAAGTGAAAGAGCAGGTGGAATTTTTGATTGTCAATGCCAACGGCCATGATGCTGTGCTCATTGACCTGATCAAGCAGCCGGGTATTAATCTGATCGATTTTGCCAAAGAATGTTCTCAGAAGGCGGCAGAAATTCAAAAACAGCTTCCCCAAGGCATGGTGTTAAAACCCTATTACAACCAGGCCTCTTTTGTAGGAGATAGCATAGATAGTGTAATTAAGACGATCTATGAAGGATTATTTCTTGCCATTTTGGTTATGATCGTATTTCTTCGCTCCTGGCGGGCGAGTCTTGCTGTGATGTTAACCATTCCTGTTACGCTGGGTTTTACCATGCTGGTACTTTATCTGGCCGGCATATCGATCAACATCATGTCGCTGGGAGCAATCGCGGCCTCTATCGGACTTATTATTGATGATGCCATTGTTATTATTGAACAGATATACCGAAAGCACGAAGACCATCCCGGTAAGGACCGGTTTAGCGTCGTTAAAGAGGCTATTCACGAACTATTTCCTGCGATGGTCGGCTCCTCTCTGGCCACGATCGTGATCCACTTTCCGTTCCGGCTGATGAGCGGACTGGCCGGAAGCTTCTTTCGGGAACTGTCTGATACCATGCAGCTGACAATGGTTACGTCCTTTCTGGTTACCTGGCTGCTTTTACCTGTCTTTCATATGCTGATCGGCTTTAAAGAGCCTAAAAAATCTCATCATGTTACTGGTCAGCAGCAAATGAAAAATCTAAGGTGGCTCACCTGGTTTTTTAATAAACCCATTGTGGCAACCCTGCTGGTGATCGTTTTCATGTTATGCGGCTGGTGGAGCTATGGAAAGCTCGAAACGGGTTTTCTGCCGGATCTGGATGAAGGCACGATCGTGCTTGACTATTTTATGCCTGCGGGTACCTCGCTTCCTGAAACAGACCGTGTACTTCGGCAGGTAGAAAAAACGATCATTGCCCATCCCGACGTGGAAACGTACAGCCGAAGGACCGGCATACGGATGTCATTTAGCACCGTACCGCAGAATTACGGGGACTATTCTATTCAGTTGAAAAAGGTGCGGACCAAAAAGACGGTGGATGTGATCGATGAGCTGCGAAAACAAATCAGTTCACAGCAACCTGTACTTAACATTTCTTTCGGACAGCGGATTGCGGATCTTCTCGGGGATTTGATGAGTACACCGCAGCCCATTGAAGTCAAATTCTTTGGTGATGATTACGCTACGCTCCAAAAAATCTCACAGCAGGCCGCAGGTATCATTTCAAAGATCAACGGTTTGGAAGATATTAACGATGGTCTCAGAGTCGCCGGCCCGACCTTAGTTTTTACCCCTGACCAGGCGCTTCTTGCCCAATATAAAATCTCGCTGCTGGATTTTCAAAACCAACTGGCCGCCTATACCGGTGGAGTCACACTGGGGATTAATGCCAACCAGCCAGTACCTTCTCCGGCACAGGCAGCCATGACGGCGGGCATCCAGGTGGGCCAGATGCAGGACGGAGAACAGATGCGGCGGATTGTGATGCGCTTCGCTGAATTGAAAGTTAACGATCTGGAGCATATTAAAAACCAGTTGATTTTTCTTCCGGATGGAACAACCCGTCCGCTTACCTTTTTCAGTAAAGTTCAGATTGTTTCCGATGAGACCGAGCAGCGCCGTGAAAACCTTAAATCGGCAGTCGTGCTAACCGCCCGTTTGAACAACCGGGATTTAGGAAGCGCCATTTTAGAGATACAAAAAGAGCTGACGAGCAAGCTCGCTCTTCCAAAAGGATACACTATCGCGTACGGGGGCGCCTATTCTGAACAACAACAATCCTTCAAGGAGCTGCTGTTGATTTTGGTACTTGCTTCCCTGCTCGTTTTTGGGGTATTTATGTTTCTTTTCAAGGAATGGCTGCTCTCGTTTTTGTTGTTATTTATTTCGTTAATGGGGATTTGCGGATGTATTACCGGATTGTATTTAACCAATATTCCTCTCAATGTCAGCAGTTACACCGGCATCATCATGATCGTAGGTATCCTGGCCGAAAATGCCATTTTTACCGTAGCCCAGTTCCGTGCGAATATGGCGCAGTCCGGTGAACTTGACGAATCGATTAATTATGCAATTGCGCTGCGGATCCGGCCAAAGCTCATGACAGCGATTGGCGCTATTCTCGCCCTAATGCCACTTGCCTTGGGACTCGGATTGGGCGCGCAGATGCAGCAGCCTTTGGCCGTGGCGGTTATTGGGGGATTTGTTTTCGGGCTTCCCATGCTGTTGCTGGTATTTCCAACCTTTATGCGGCTGATTTACAGAAAGCAGCTGACTGATAAATAAATTGTTGATGCCTGACGTACACAATCGTGCGCCAGGCATCGCTGCAATCATCTCAAACATTGTTTCCCTATGAAAAGATCACTTTGCAAAATTTGCCTGTTGGTACTTTTTATCTCCTGTAAAAAAGACCCGGTCAGCTCCGGTTCCCAATCAGATTCTTTTTCAACAGCTCTTGATAGGGGCGTTATTGAAAATATTCAGATCAGCGAAGCTTCCGGGATTGTGACCAGCGGTTTAAGCAGCAATGTTTTTTGGACCCACAACGATTCAGGGGATACAAACCGGATTTTTGCCATTGACAGTCTGGGGAAGGGGACCAGATCAGTAACTGTGGAAGGCGGGGTCAACCGCGACTGGGAGGCCATCGCCATGACTACTTTTCCCGAAGGCACCTTTCTTTACATCGGAGATATTGGAGATAATGACAATACGTATGGGGACTACTGTATTTACCGCATTGCAGAGCCTGCTGATGGAGTGGCAAGCACGGACAGGGCCCAAAAAATTATATTTCAATACCCGGATGGCCCGCGCGATGCAGAATGTTTACTTATCGATCACCAAAGCAAAGATATTTATATACTTTCCAAAAGGGAAAACAAAAAGCGGCTCTACCGACTGGCTTTCCCACAAGTGTACGACCGGCTCCTAACAGCTGAATTTATAGCCGAAATGCCCTTTTCCCCAGGAACCGATGTAGGCTCCTACATCACCGATGGCAACGTCTCGCTGGATAATTCACAGATTATCATTAAAAGTTACCTGCATATCTATCACTGGCGACTTAAAGGCAATGAGACGATTGCTCAGGCACTTGTGCGTCCCGCTTCGATTCTTCCCTACTCGCTAGAAGCTCAGGGAGAAGCATTGACCTTCACAAAAAATGCATCTGCTTACCTTACCCTGAGCGAAGAAAGTGACAAGAAACTACCGGTTCATTTGTATGCATATCAGCGCAAATAAGAGCTTGCATTAAATGATTAGCCAATTAAATTTATAAATAATATGTGGTGGACGTATGCCTTATTATCAGCTTTTTTTGCTTCTCTAACAGCCATACTGGCTAAAGTCGGTGTCACGGGGGTCAATTCTGATCTGGCCACAGCCATCCGTACGGTAGTTGTTTTGATCGTTGCCTGGGGAATTGTATTCTCCCGAGGTGAACTCAAGGGCATTAATGAACTTTCAAAGTACACCCTGATCTTTCTTGTCTTATCCGGGCTGGCCACCGGTCTTTCGTGGATATTTTATTATAAGGCGCTTCAAATTGGAAAAGTATCACAAGTGGCCCCAGTGGATAAACTCAGTGTCGCCTTAACCATTCTGCTTTCGGTTCTGATCCTGAAAGAGGCATTAACCCTGAAAGCAGCCATCGGCGCTCTTTTAATCGTTGGAGGCACTTTGGTTCTGATATTATAAAATTGTGAAGCATACCGCCCACTGGCTGATCTAAGCTATTTTTACTAAATCCTAACCAGAGAATATATCAATGAAAAAAATCATCTTTTTTGTTCTGTTAGCCGCAGTAAGCACGCTTGCATCGGCACAAAAAACACCCGGTAACGTTGTTGTCGTGACCCTTGACGGGCTGAGATGGCAGGAGCTATTTAATGGCGCAGACAGCCTTTTGACATTTGACAAGGCTGCCGGTTATAATACCCGTTACATCCAAGGCAAGTTCTGGGCCGGTTCATCAAAAGTAAGAAGAGAAAAGTTGATGCCCTTTATGTGGACCCGGATCGTTTCAAAAGGAGTCTTACTGGGTAACCGCACGCTCGGCAGTCAGGTGAATGTATCCAACCCACACTGGTTTTCTTACCCCGGTTACAATGAGATTTTTACAGGTTTTGCCGACTCCACGGTAAATTCAAATGCAAAGATCCCAAACAAAAATGAAAACGTGTTCGAGTTTCTTAACAAGTTGCCTGAATTTAAAGGCAAAACAGCATCATTTGCATCCTGGGATGTTTTCTCTTCCATTTTCAATGAAAAACGCAGCGGCTTTCTGGTTAACGATGGTTTCAGGGATTTGCCTGGCAAGCTGACCGAAAAGCAGATCGCCCTGAACCGTTTGCAACATGAACTGCCAGACCTGTTCCATGGCAGCGAAAGGCTGGATGTGGCCACATTCCGAATCGGACTCGAATACATGAAAATCAACAAGCCCAAGTTGATTCATTTCGGTTTTGGGGACACTGACGAGTTTGCCCATGGCGGGCTCTACGACTTTTACCTGGATGCCGCACATAAATCGGACGCCTGGATCAAAGAGCTTTGGGAACATATTGAGTCCGATCCTTTTTATGCGGGCAAAACGACGCTGATCATCACCACGGATCATGGCCGGGGCCAGGCCAAACTGGGATTATGGAAAGACCATGGAAGGCAAGTCGATGGTTCAGATCAAATCTGGATTGCCTTAATAGGTCCTTCCATTAATTTCCAGGGAGAAAGCACTCTGAAAGCGCAGTACTACCAGGGCCAAATTGCAGCCACCATTGCAAAACTGGCAGGCAAACAGTTTAAAGCAAATCATCCTGTGATGCAACCGCTGCCGGTCATAGCCAAATAAGCTAACCTAAAAACGCACCTTAAAACAGTGAAGACCATCTTCAAAAGAATAGCCAATCTTCCAACCGTACAGATCCGTTATCTTTTTTACGATGGCAAGCCCAAGGCCGTTTCCTTTTGAAGCGTTACCAGTTTTGGCGAAGCGTTGAAAGAGCTTGTCAGCAGCCAAGACTGTGCTGGTTGCCCCCGTGTTGCTGATGATCAGTGTTGAGCCTTTTAATTCGATATGAATTACACCATACTCCCGGTTATGGGTGAGCGCATTCAAAAGCAGGTTACTGACAAGAATTTCAACGAGCGCCATATTATATACGACCCAGTGACTTTCCAGTTTAACATGCTCAAACCGGATATTTTTTTCTGTGGCCTGATCCTCGAAAAAATCGATTGTTTTTTCAACGACCAAGGCAAGATCAAAACGTTCGGCTGTGTGATAGGATTGATGGTCAATTTTTGATAAAAGAAGCAGATTTTTATTCAACCGGTTTAACCGGGCCAGTAAATCGTACAACGGAGACAGCGCCGCCAGCTGGCTGGCTGTCAGGTCTGGCAGCTGTAAAAAACTATCAAGCTTTGCATGCAGCACAGCCAGGGGTGTCTGAAGTTCATGTGCTGCATTTTCAATGAATTCCTGCTGGTTTTCATAGGTTACTTTACTACGATCGATCAGGTTCTGGACGGACTGGTTAAGCCTTGAAAACTCTTCAATGGCAGGATCCGGCAGATCAGGTTTGTGGGTTTTATCAATTTCGTACTGCTCAATCGAATCCAGGGTATTATAAAAAGGGAGCCAAAGCCGGTTTGAATAATATTTTGTGATATAGAACAGGCCCGCCAGAAGCACGACCAATAGACCGCTGTAAAGCAAGGCAAGACTCATAATCAAATCCTCCGATTCTATCAAATCATTTTTGACCGACAAGGTGTAGGGAAGGTTACCTATTTTGACCGGCGACAACAAGACCCGGTAGGGTTCCAGTTCTGTGATCAGACTGTCATAATAAAACTGAAAAGACAGCGAATCGCCCTTAATAACAGGTTCTTTCAGGATTTTCATATCCCTGTTAAAGCGGTTCCACTGATCGATCTCCGATGCATTCAGGCCTGGTAATATATGCATTTTAAACTCATCAGCTCTGAGCACCAAGCCTTCATCCACATCGTCCAGATGCAGCTTTTGTATCAAGAAATAGAAAAACGGAGTACTCAGTAAAAGAATCAGCACAGCATACAGACCATACCCTCTCAGCGTTTGATGCAAAAGTTTACGCTTTACATTACCCATTGATAACCAAGCCCGTAGACCGTTTTGATGTAATCTTTTGAACCGGCACTAATTAGTTTTTTCTTTAAGTTCTTCATATGTGTATAGACGAAATCATGGTTATCCAGCATGTAGGCCATATCGCCCGATAAATGCTCGGCCAGCGATGATTTGGAAAGTATCCTGTTTTTGTTGGCTATCAGGTACAGGATCAGTTCGAATTCTTTTTTTGTCATTTCTACCAGCTGATCATTAACCTTGACTGACTTTGCCATCATATCAATCTGGATCTCATTCAATTGAAGCATATTATTTCCTTCAAAATGTTTTCTTCTGAAAAGAGACTGGATCCTGGCCAGCAGCTCAGACAAATGAAAAGGCTTGGTCAGATAGTCATCCGCTCCAAGCTGAAGTCCTTCGAGCCGGGTTTCCAAGGTATCCTTGGCCGAAATGATAATCACCCCTTCCGTCTTGTTTTGCTTTCTAAGTTCTGTGAGCACTTTCATCCCGTTTCCATCCGGCAGCGACAGGTCAAGCAGGATACAATCATATTCAAAAAGAGAAATATTTTCCAGTGTTGTCTCAATGGTATTTGCCCACTCGCAGGTCATATCATTACTGGTCAGATACGTTTTCACATCGTGGGCAAATCCGGCTTCATCTTCTATAAGCAATACTTTCATTTTGAAAGTTATAATTAATTAACAACTATTTTCATGGACAATACCACCAATCCACAACTCCGGGTAGAAAATACGTCCCTATTTCTGTCCTTCGTGTCAGCTTACGGCCCCAGTAGGCATTTACTCAATTTTTTGCAGCATCTCTTTTAATGTATCCAGATTCCATTGCTTCTTTTTGCCTAAATTCTGCTGGCAATATTTCGTGTGGAATTTGTGTGATTCCAAAAGATCGATGGAGCCTGTAAGCCATTTTTTATCATCGATTTTGCCAACCCGCAGTTCTGTTTCTTTTCGCATCAAACCGTCATGGTAAAAGAAATCTTCTGTGCCTAAATGATACAGGTCCGCATCGCAGATAATCTGCTCGAGTATGGTCTGCGGTCTTTGCGGTAAAATTGTTGCCAGGATGCACTGTTGAATCTGCATAAGCATGTCTGCATCCGGCAACCTTTCACTTAGATATTTACCAGCCAGCTCAGCACTTTTGTACTCATGTCCCGCAGCGCCAACCGTCAAATAGCCCAGATCATGAAACCAGGCTGCGGTACTTACAACAAAGGTATCTGCTTCACTGATTTGATAATAAGCACACAATTCCTGCACATGGGTGACTACCTGCATGACATGGTTTACAGTATGAAAAAATAACGTCAGGTCTTTAAAGCTTTCATAAAGGCTGACAATAATGCTTTGTATTTCAGTCAAAAGTTTGCGGGTCGCCATAACTATTTTCAAATATGGATCAAACCTAGTGGCTAATTTTGAAGAATTTCTGGATCATATCCGCGACAGCGATAACCGGTGACTATTTACTGGGAAAACCTGTCTAGTAATACTATTTCCAGGCGATGACCAGCAGTCCGGCAACAATCAGAACAGCCCCTGCTACTGTTTTGATTGAAAGCGGCTCTTTCAATATCCAAACTGACAAAAGCAGCGCAATCACGATACTTCCTTTATCTATTAGAGCGACCTGTGATACCGGACCTATTTTAATGGCACGGTAGTAAAAGATCCATGACAAACTTGTCGTAATACCTGAAACGGCCAAAAAAAAAACCGCAGATTTGTCCAGGCTACGAAACTGCCTGACATCCTGGAAAAATAAAGCATTTGCCCATATCAAGATAAAAACGACAATTGTCCGGACGGCAAGTCCGGTATCGCCGCTTACATTTTTAAGCCCAAATTTGGCAATGACCGAGGTGAGCCCCGCAAAGAGCATCGAAATAACGGCATAAGAAACCCATTTTTCCATAACATTATTGATTGGACTGGTAAACGATTTGATAGGTATCAGGGTTTTCTAAAACCATGAAAGTGTTTTTGAGAAGGTCATCATTGAGCCTGATAAATGATGCCAGCTGCTGCGGCTCACCAGTTACTTCGATACAGACCGGCAATCTGGGGGGCACAATCTCGGTCGTTGCAAAAACAAGTTTGGTATCCGTTAAAAATCCGGCACGTACCGGAAACATAATAGCCTGACGTATGCCGGACTCTTTTGCCTTCTTTAATATAAAGTTTGCCAGATTATTGCGCCACAGCCGCTGCCAGAAGGTTAAACCCGGAATGCCTTGGCCGGTCGCAAGGTAAATGCGCAGTGTAGTTTGCCTGAGCAAAATAAAATCAGTGTTTTCCATGAGCAGTTTTTTTAGGGTTAGACCTTAGGTCAGCCAAGTTTTTACCTTCATGCTGGCTGTATAGGACGTGTTTGGATTGGCCAATGAGTTGGGAGCCGTAAATGCCGCGGTGTCCGGAAAAGAAGTAGGCAATTATACATGCGATAGCAACATACACGCCGCATTCGGCGCCAAATAATTCAATGCCCATCAGTATACATGCAACCGGTGTATTGGCTGCACCTGCAAAAACAGCCACGAACCCCATTGCCGCCAAAAGCCCTGTAGGCAATGGGATAAAATAAGAAAGTGCATTTCCAAGGGTTGCGCCTATAAAGAATAATGGCGTGACTTCACCACCTTTGAAAGCTGCCCCCAAAGTGAGTGCTGTGAAAATGATCTTAAGCATAAAATCATACGGTGGCAGCTGCGTTGTGAAAGATTCTAAAATGACTGGGATACCAAGACCTATGTACCTGGTGGTCCCAAGGCCCAGTACAGCAAGGGCAACAATGGCGCCACCAAACATGGGCCGGAAGGGTGGAAATGAAATTTTTCTTTTGAAGATACTGCTTATAAAATGGGTAAGGCTGCCGAACAGAACCGAGCAGGCGCCAAAGATACATCCGGCGATTACAGCACATAATACCCTTGAAACAGAGAGGTCAGCCACTAATGGAATATGATAATGTATATGTCCCACATGCCAGGCTTTTGTAGTCATATCGGCAAGTATGGCAGAAGCAAAAGCTGGGATTAACGCCTCATATGTTATCCGGCCAATCAAAAATACTTCAAGACCGAATATGCCTCCTGCGAGTGGTGTGCCAAACACCGAGCCAAAACCAGCGGCAATTCCTGCAATGAGAATGAGCCTGCGGTCCCGTGGGCGCAGCCCGAAGATCCTTGTAAACTGGTCTGCGATAGATCCCCCGATCTGCAGAGCGGTACCTTCCCTGCCGGCTGACCCACCAAATAAGTGCGTGGCAATCGTCCCGATCAGAACGAAGGGTGCCATTTTTAAAGAAATGATTTTGGAGGGACGGTTGATGTTTTCCAGCAAAAGATTGTTTCCTGCTTCGAGCTCTTTTCCAAAATAATGGTACATGCATCCGACGACAAATCCTGCCAGCGGAAGTAGTGAAATGATCCAGACGTGACTTTCTCTATAATGGGTAGCCCAGTCCAGACAAACTAAAAATAATGCAGATGCAGAACCAACCAGAACGCCGACTAATCCTGATAGCAGAAGCCATTTAACCGTAAAAAATACAATGGAGTTGCGCCAGAAAAAAGAAGCGAGATTCTTGGGAAGACGGAAACGGAAAGCTGACATTTTATATATACCTATTAGATGAACAAAATTACTTTTTGATCCTAATAGGCGCCATCAGCCTTATTAAGGCGGTTTCCGCAGGAAGACACCATTTCCTGTAATTGTATACAAAGTAAAGAAAGATACGGCAATATAGCAAGAGATCTTGCTTATCAGTAAAATCCATGTAGTAATCTGGACAACCGAAAACTGGTTATATTTGACTAGGCCAAAAAGATTTAAAATTTAAACTGAACATATGCCTGTTAGAATTGGTTAGACTATGCTTTGTTTAGAAAACTTCTTATTAAAAGCCGTGGCAGATTTTTCGCTGGGCCGGTGCTCCGGTGACGGGTGACTGCTTTTTTTACTTTATCCCCAAAGCAAAAACGGCAGCCGCCTAGTTAGACGTCACGCCAACAAAAGTTTCACTTTAGATAACTTTTTGCGTTCGTTACCGCTGATTATAATCGGTTATAAATTTAGTTTAAAACCGCCATTGAAAATAAAGCCATCTGTTGGCGTATAGACTTCATGAAATATAGGGTTTTGAATGGTACCGGAATACATCGGCCCCCAGCGTGACTGTCTGCTGTCAAGGAAATTTTCGAAGTTCAGAAATAAGCTGAAATGCTTAAATTTATATTCTCCTGATAGCCCCATTACCCAGTAATCTCTGGTTTTTTCTCCGCTGTTAAGGCGTTGTTTTCCAACGAAAAAGGCTTCATAAGCGATGCGCAATTTTTCATCCCACTCATACATCAGGTTTGCATTGATGCGATGCTTTGCAGTTAATGGGTTAATTGTTCTTGTGTTGTTTACTTTTCTTGAAGCATCAATAAAAGTATAACCGAGGTATGTAGAAAAGCCCATATAGCGGAGCTTAACGTTGGTTTCAAAACCCTTTGATTGAAAATTTCCAGTAGCATTTTCAAATATCAGTTGATCGGTGGCTGGAAGCTGATTAAGTATTAGTGGTTTTTCAATGGTGGTATAGAAAAACATTTGATTAATAGAAAAAAAGATGTTTTCCAGTAGCGTTGCTTTATAATTGATATCACCGTTAAGCCCATATGATTTTTCAGGTTTTATCTGTGAAAAGTCAATAGGCAATATATTTTTAAATGCTTTTTCTTCCGCTTCTTCTGAAAAAACGGTCGGCATCTTATATCCCAGTCCGGAAGAGATCCGGGTAGTTAGTTTCGGGTTGATTTTATAAAGCAGGGACAGACGTGGCAATACAAATATATTCCTGTGATTAGTCATATCTATTCTTAATCCGCTTTCTACTATGAATTTACTTGTGAGATTCAAACTGTTCTGGGCAAATGCGCCCAACGCGGTATTTGAGTAATCTAATTTATTGGAAGTGCTGTGAAGCTGCTTAAACTGATCCGTCACATAATTCAGCCCCATATTCCATTCTGATTTATCACCGGGGACAAGATAATTGGCTTCACTGAAAGTCGCAACCTGCTGTCCGTCAAAGTTATAATCTGCCCTGCTGATATTTCTGCTAAAATAGCCTACACTGTTTTTAACTGTCAAAATGGTATTATTGGAAAAAATCCTCTCAAATTTTGACTGAGAAGAATACCGGTTGCTGTTATTTTTCTCAAAGAACACATGTTTCGAGTCGGAATGGCCGTTTATTACGCTCAAATCGCCACCCATTCTTTTTTCAATGCCTGCATTCAACCCGACACTGAGTGTCGTTTTCTGGTTGGGATAATAGAAAAACTTCGGATTGATCGTGTACCGGGCGAACCGGGGTATATCCGAAAAATCATCGCCGTTATTATTATAAGCTTTTTGAAAGTTTGTTGCTGCATAGATTGTCATTCCTGTTTTTTTGTACTGCTCTGCATAAAAAGTACTTATATCCAGTGCGGAAGTTTGGTTAGCATTCACCAGCACCGAGGCCTCTGTTTTTTCTTGCGGCTCTTTTGAAATAAGGTTTATTAAACCTGCAATAGCACCACCTCCATACAGAGTGGAAGTAGATCCCTTTATTACTTCAACCCTTTTTAGATTAAGTGGTGGTATTTGTAGAATGCTTAGCCCGCTTGAAAAGCCGGAATATAAAGGGAATCCATCCTGTAACAACTGGGTGTACTTCCCATCCAGCCCCTGGATCCTGATACTGGCACTTCCCGATACCTGTGAGGTCTGTTGCGTTTGTATTCCGGTACTTTCAGTAAGCAGCATTTTGATATTACCGGGCTGCATAACTGATTTCTCTTCCAGTTCACCTGCGGCGATTGTCTCTATACGTGTAGGAATGTTGGCAATATTCCTGCTGCTTCTTGTAGTTGACGTGATTGTGACTTCCCCCAAATCATGTTCCTCTGATTTTAAGTAGATGGTTTGTCCCCGCAGGCTATCGGCCAAGGGGAAGTTAAAAACCAATTCCTGGGTCTGGTAACCGATAAAGCTAAAGATAATTGCATGGTTGCCACCGGGAATATTCTCAATGAGAATCTTACCGTTTATATCTGAACTATTTCCGTTTGTCGTCCCTTTCACTACGCCTGATGAACCAATGAGTGGCTGGCTTGTCAACTGGTCCTTGATCAACGCTTCAAATTTATTTTGTGCAGCCGTTACCTGGCTTAGAAATAAGCCAATAGCCACAATGATGATTGTTTTCATTTGTGATCTTGATTAAACTAATATACCTCTTGACTATTATTCCACCTGTTAAAAGGGAGGGGCAGCAATAAAAGAGGGGTAATCAGATAATCCAGACAGAATGAAATATAAATATTTTTCGCCCCTGATGACGTTGGATGTATTTTTGGGTAAGCAATTTTTGGAGGCTTAACACCTCTCTTTTAAGTTCTGAGGATAGTAAGGAAATGCTTTGGAATGTTTGAAAAACCGGAGGACAGTCATCCTTATCCCTTTCCTGACTGACAACAGGTTGTATGTCCTGTTGGCTACTTTCTATATAAGAATCATACTGATCAAAAAATGTATTTTTTATACCAAAATCATTCACCTCTAATGCAGAAACCACATAAAAGGTAAAAGCCAGTATATACAAAAATTTATACCATACATTTTTCATAGACACAAATATAGGTAGGCTCAATGACATCTGAATACCATCGAGCCAAAAGGAAATTAGTGCAACAGCTGCATCTAACAATCCTATGATTAAATACCCGCTTTTGTTTTGGTGACCGTATTTCTTTCGCAATCATATTTTAGGTTAGTAGCCGTGCGAACACCGGATCCTGTTAACTTATTATCAATACCCCTATATTTGAATTTGGACCAAAAGTTTCAATTTCAAATAATATCGCCTATGAGCTTATTGAAAAATTTAAAAACCCGGGCCAAACAGCTTAAAAATGAATCATTTACTCTCTACTACGCCTATCTTGATCCAAGAACTCCCTGGCAAGCTAAATGCCTAATTGCAGTAACGATAGGATACTTATTTAGTCCAATAGATCTGATACCTGACTTTATTCCAATACTGGGCATTCTGGACGATCTGATTTTAGTGCCATTACTGATCCGTTGGTCGATCAGCATTATACCTCCGGAAATTCTTATCGAGAGTCGGCTTAAAGCAGATCTACGTGCGTCACAACAAACCCCGACAAGCTGGTGGTTTGCCATGATGATCATTCTGATTTGGTTGATAGCTGCTTATGGCTTATATCATCTTCTTTACCCATATCTTAAATTTCACTGGAACAGTGTTATAAATAAGCATTCATGATTTTATATAAAAATGGGTTTCATTCTCAGTTATTTCTATGCTTTTTGCAAGACCTGCTTCTGTTATTGCCAAATTCGGTCTTAAAATGTAAGTGGTGATACTGGTCTGGTTGTGAGGACCGGTGTTGTTTGCGTGGAAAATTTGACTTATGATTACCATGTAGTATTTCGGACAACCAAAGATTATTATAAGTTGTGTCCTTGATTCGCGTCAAGGCTCAGAATTGAATGTACCATATTACGGCACGATAAAAATACTACATCAAAGTCGTGACGGTTTTTCTCCCTTTCTTTAGTTTACCCCAACAATAAACCACTGTATAACAAGGCAAGACTTGTTATCAAATCCTCAGACTCTATCAGATCATTTTTGACTGACAATATGTAAGGCCGGCCCTCTATTTTGACTGGCGACAACAAAACGCGGTATGGTTCCAATTCTGTGATCAGGCTATCGTAATAAAACTGAAATGAAAGACTGTCTTTTTTGATTACAAGATCTGCCTTCAGGATTTTCATATCCCTGTTGAAACGGTTCCATTGACCTATCTCCAAAGTATTCAGTTTAGGTAAAGTATACAATTTAAACTCATCTTTCCTCAAAACCAGACCTTCGTCTACATCGTCCAGATGCAGTTTTTGTATCAGGAAATAGAAAAAGGGTGTGCTCAGCAGTAGAATGAGCACAGCATATAAACCATACCTCCTAAGTGTTTCCTGAAGAAGTTTGCGTTTTACATTACCCATTGATAACCAAGCCCATAGACTGTTTTAATTTAATAATCTCCATTGCCAGGCAATAAGCAGTAGCCCGGCAAAAGAGTAGAAAAAACAGCACAAGAAACATACTTTTTTCCGTAATAATTCTAGTTAATCTGATCAGGGATGTTTGAAGAGTTATCACAAACAGAAACTGATCTTTCATGCGCCGCTTTCCTGGGATCTGCCTGAAGGCTGGCAGTACTTTTACCTTCGTGCCGGTTATAAACCAAATGCTTGGATTTGCGAACTGTATTGCCGCAGTGACCTGAAACAAAATAAGCGATCACACAGGCTATACCCACATAAACACCACACGAAGAACCAAATAATTCAATTCCCGTGAGAATGCACGCCAATGGCGTATTTGCTGCTCCTGCGAAGACAGCGACGAAGCCCATACCGGCCAAAAGTCCGGTAGGAAGCGCAATGAAATAGGAAAGCGAGTCACCAAGTGTCGCTCCTAGGAAAATAGCGTAGTAACTTCACCGCCTTTGAAAGCCGCCCCAAGGGTTACCGCGGTAAAAAGGATTTTCAGTGCAGAATCATAAACAGAAAGCATAGTAGTGAAAGATTCACCAATAGTCGGAATGCCGAGCCCAATGTATTTGTTGGTACCTAATGAAAAAACGGCTACTGCTACGACAATACCTCCTGTTAAGGGCCTTCACGGTAGAAAGGAAATTTTTTCCTTTAACAAATTGCTGATGTTGTGGATCAATCCGCTAAAAACAACTGAACAGATACAAAAAAAACTACCTGCTGAAACGGCATAAAGAAAATTCATTGCCGACAGTTCCAAAATAAAAGGAATGTGGTAATGTGTATGTCCCATCTGCCATGCCTTAGTAGTAATGTCAGCAATTGTCGAAGCAGCAAATGCAGGAAGCAGCGCCTCGTAGCTAAGTCGTCCCACTAAAAAACTTCCAGGCCAAACACTGCCCCAGCCAATGGTGTGCCAAAAACTGATCCAAACCCAGCTGAAATCCCTGCAATCAATATTAGCCTGCGGTTCCTGGGTCGCAGACCCAATATCTTGGTATATTGATCTGAAATCGAGCCACCCATCTGCAGGGCAGTCACTTCACGGCTGGCTGAGCCGCCCAAAGGAGTGTAATAATTGTACTGATCAGCACCAATGGGGCCATCCTCAACGGAATAATCTTTGAAGGACTGTGAATATTATCCAACAGCAGATTATAACTTGTTTCTACATCCTTGCCCAAATAGTAGTATAGGTAGCCAGTTACAAAACCAGCTACCAGTAAAAGCCAAATAATCCAGATATGGCTTTCACGGAATCTGGTAGCCCACTCCAGAGAAACAAGAAAAAGAGCCGATGCCGATCCAACCAGCAGGACGATTACGGCAGAAATGAACAACCACTTAAATAAGAAAAACCAATAGGGTTTTTCCAGAAAAACGGAACAAACCGGGAAGTAAGACGGAAACGTGATACTGACATTGATATATACCTATCAGATGAACAAAGAATTTTCGACCCTAATAGGCGCCATCAGCGGTGTTAAGGCGGTTTCCGCAGGAAGACAACATTTCCTTTATTGAATGTAAATTAAAGAATTATATGGCACTTTCCCCAAACCCATTGAATTCCCCAAACCAAATCGTTAAGATTGAACAATCTAACTTGTACTTTTATAGAAGCCCACGGACCTAAATTAGGGTTTTTACCAGAAATGAGAAGATTGTAACACATTTGACTGATACTAGAAATAGACTGGTCATGGAAACAAAAATTATACCAAAGTCTTCTTAAAGGGAAATCCATCATAGCTGTTAACATATTCAAGTTAAAGCGTTAGTTTTCATTACATTCCGGGCATATCAACATCACTGATAATGATCTTTTCTGTATCGATCAATATTAAACATTTTAAATATCACCTTTTTTTTGTCAAGGAGCGGTTGTTATCACATTGTCGTTACCTTAGCTCTTGAAAAAACCTATATCTCAAAAAAATAGCTGGTGTAATGTCTGGAAGATTGCCCCAATCATTTTGATCTGGGAAAAAACATAAATTGAATTAACAAAACTTTCGGATGATAACCACTAGCAAACTACCTCAGATTACATTTTCGTTTTGGCTGATGAAGATATGTGCCACAACATTAGGTGAAACGGCCGGAGATCTCCTATCTATGACTTTAAATGTCGGGTATGGTTTAAGTTCTGCAATACTTCTCAGCTTTTTTTTTGTGACATTATTGATTCAATTGTCTTCTAAAAGATTTCATCCAGTAATTTATTGGGCAGTTATCCTGGCGACAAGCACAGCTGGAACGACCATTTCAGACTTTATGGATAGAACAATGGGGCTGGGGTATGCAACCGGCTCATTAATACTGACTTTTCTCTTGGCTGCCACTCTGGCGGTTTGGCTTGCAACAGAGAAATCCCTATCTGTTGCAAGTGTAAAATCTTTACGGGGCGAAATATTTTATTGGACTGCAATTCTATTTTCTAACACATTAGGCACAGCACTTGGAGATTTCATGGCAGACGATTCTGGGCTAGGCTTTGCAGGAGGTGCTATTCTTATTGGCACTCTGCTCCTTGTTATTATTTTAGCGCACTATTTTACTCAAATGTCCAAGGTTGCATTATTCTGGATTGCTTTTGTACTCACCCGCCCCTTTGGTGCAACTTTTGGCGATCTACTTACAAAGCCTTATGAGAAAGGAGGATTGAATTTCGGAACGATCGGCTCATCTGTAATCCTATTTGTAATTCTTGCTGTTTTAATTACAATTGCAACTCTAAAAATGCGATTAAGAACTGATCAAAAAGAAAATTGACCTCCTCTCCAAGTACCACCTTGTCAACTTAATGTATGCCCATAGTCTTCAAAATAATAAGCTGCGGAACAATAACCGATCAGAGTACTCCAGAAATAATACAGATTTACTCATCACCTTTGAGTAAAGGACACAGTCATTGAATTAAACACATTATAAATCTCGAACATGAAATTGTTAATTATCGAAGACGAGAAAGACCTTTCCGATAGTATCTGCTTATATTTAGGTTCCGAGCAATTTTCGTGCGAAACAGCTTACGATTACCATTCTGCTCTTGATAAAATTTTGATTAACGAATATGCATGTATAATTCTGGATTTAACGCTACCGCATGGAAGCGGTCTGGATATTTTAACTCAGCTAAAATTATTAAATAAGACGGAAGGCGTTTTGATTATTAGTGCAAAAAACTCCTTGGATGACCGAATCAAAGGCCTTAACAGCGGCGCTGACGACTATTTAACCAAGCCTTTTCATTTATCGGAACTAGGTGCACGAGTAGCAGCGATTGTTCGCAGAAAATCGTTTGAAGGAAAAACCCATATAGTCGTGGGCCCTCTCATCTTGGATTTGTCAGAACGTATTTTAAGATCCGGTGATGAGCAAATTACTCTAACCAGGAAAGAGTATGAACTGTTATTATACTTGCTGAGCAACAAAAATAAGGTTGTGACCAAAGAAGCGA
The DNA here is from genome assembly GCF_004349265.1 of Dyadobacter psychrotolerans. Classification (GTDB taxonomy): domain Bacteria; phylum Bacteroidota; class Bacteroidia; order Cytophagales; family Spirosomataceae; genus Dyadobacter; species Dyadobacter psychrotolerans. The sequence goes on along the minus strand of NZ_SMFL01000007.1, from coordinate 164,219 downwards.
TCGTGGAGCATCTTTGGGGCGATGACATTGATATGGCCGATAGCTATGATTTCATTTATTCCCATATCAAAAACCTACGTAAGAAATTGATGGCTTCCGGCTGCCCGGATTATATAAAGGCAGTCTATGGAATGGGGTATAAATTCAGTTTAAACAACTCCATTTCATGAAACTTTTTACCAGATATAACCGCATTAACCTGACTTTGATGGTTTTGCTGTTTGTCCTTTCCGGCATTAGCTACTACTTTATAATCAATTATGTGCTAATCCATGAACTGGACGAAGCGCTTGAAGACTATCAGCTCAGAATTGAAAACTACGTTGTAAAACAAGGAACATTGCCACCAGTGGCTTTGATGGACGAAACAATCGTAACTTATTCAAAATTAAATCGATTAACTACGCCAATCCGACGCATGGAAACTTTACGTCGACTGGACACATTGGAAAACGAATGGCATAATTACAGGCAAAAGACCTACTCCCAAGATGTTGGGGGCGCTTCTTTTTGTGTAACTCTTGCTAAGCCAATCGAAGGTACAAAACTGTTGACCCGAACTGTAGTAGCGATCACAATTTTGATGCTACTTGTCATCATCATAGCATCGATAGTGCTTAATCAGGTAATTCTTCGCAAGCTTTGGCAGCCTTTCTACACCTCCTTAGCAGCCATGAAGACCTTTAAATTAGGCAAAAAGCAGGTACCGGAGTTCCCCTTAACAAATATTGAAGAATTCGTTTTCATGAACACTCTTTTGGAAGACACAGTCACAGGTGCGGAAGCCGACTACCAGATTTTAAAGGAATTTACTGAGAATGCATCACACGAAATACAGACACCTCTTGCTATAATACGTTCCAAACTAGATCTCGTTATTCAGGAGGAAGGCCTTTCTGAGAAACAAACTTTGGCACTTTCCAGTATTTACTCAGGAATCAAGCGACTTACCAAGCTCAACCAATCCCTTCTTCTTCTTGCTAAAATTGAGAATCATCAGTTCGCCGGACGAGAAAATGTGGACGTTGAAGAAAAAGTAAATGAAAAACTGGATCAGTTCCAGGAATTCTGGCAAAACAGTAAGGTTCAATTTACTGCAACCATTAAACCGTCTGCGATACACACAAATCCGGAGCTTTTTGACATCTTGCTTAGTAACCTAATCAGCAATGCTGGCAGACACAACATGGAAAACGGGTTTATTTTCGTCAACCTCGATAAAAATACTTTCGTAATTGAAAACACGGGATCTTTGAGCTCACTAGACTCACAAAAATTATACACGCGTTTTTATAAAGAATCCCAGCACAGTCAGCATAATGGGCTAGGTTTATCCATAGTAAAGCAAATCTGCGACCAACTGGATATTGAAATCAAATATAGTTTTGTAAATAATCTTCACAGATTCACATTAAAGTGGGATTAATTTTTTAATAATTATCCCTCCTTTAACTTTTCTCTAGACTTTCTCCAGAATTGGCCTCTACGTTTGTGGTATAATCTGACGTACCTGTAATGAAGCCACTGATTTCTACCTTACTCCTTTTACTTTTTGTCTTTGCAAATGCTTACAGCCAATCCAAGTCCGGACTTAAAATAACCGGTAAAATCACCGATGTATCAACCAGTAAACCTGTCGAATATGCATCTGTTGGCCTTACAAATCAACTTACCAATAAAGTTGTAAACGGTGCTGTTACAGATACCACGGGCTTCTTTGAAATTGTTGGTGTTATGCCGGGCAGCTACGCTATTAGTATCGATTTCATCGGTTATCAAAAGAAAGAATTAAAAGATATCCTCATCAAGGATGGAAGTAAAGCACTTTTACTTAATACGATAGCAATGACACCTTCTGTGAAAATGCTCGCAGAAGTTACGGTTTCGGGCCACGCAGCCATTGTGGAAAACCAGATTGACAAAATCGTTTACAATGCTGGCAATGACATTACTTCCCAGTCTGGTGTAGCACTTGATGTTTTGAAAAAAGTACCACAGGTTTCTGTTGATATCGACGGGAATGTTGAATTACAGGGAAACCCCAATGTGCGCTTTTTAATTAACGGGAAACCGTCTAGCGTGTTTGGGAACAGCCTAACTGATGCGCTTGCCTCCATTCCGGCCAGTCAGATCAAAAGCATTGAAGCCATTACCAGTCCGGGTGCCAAGTATGATGCACAGGGAACGGGTGGGATTATCAATATTATTTTAAAAGACAACCGCCTGCAGGGTATCAATGGAAATGTTAACCTGTCGGGCGGCACCAGGCTGGAAAACGGCTCGGTCAACCTGAATTTCAGACGTAATAATTTTGGTGTAAATGCCTTTTTTAGTGGCAATAAACAACTCAGTTCCAGGACACCAAGTACGCAGGATCGCCTTTCTACAAATATTTCCGATACGACTACTATCCGACTTTTGCAAAACGGTTATCAGGATTTTCAAAGAAGCGGTTACCGTTCGGGAATTGGCTTCGACTGGACTTTGTCAAAAAAAGACAATCTGATCGGCGCTGTCGGATATAACAATTTCAGCAGCAAAAGCGCGGGCATTACCGACATTATCCAGACGGTTTTTAATGCGGCAAATGCACCAATTTCTTCCACTGATTTAATCCGTAATTCTAACAGCAACGGAGGTATCAGCGCGATTGACTGGTCTTTGAATTATATCAAAAAATTCAAAAAAGATGGTCAGGAACTGAATGTACTTTACAGTTCCAGTTTTGGCAGACCGCTTAACAATTACAGCCAGATCCAGAATTACAGTTCAGAAGCTATTCCTTATTCCGGTACATCAGGAAACACGCCTGGAAACGATAAACAAACCAACATTTCGATCGATTATGCGCATCCGGTCACAAAGAAATTCCTGATTGAAACGGGTGTAAAAACGGTTTTGCAGGATATTAACAGTAACGCGGATGTCAGGGTGTTGAAATCTGCACTCAACCAGTTTGTTCCTGATCTGACACAATCATATCATCTGAATTATAATATGAAGATCTATGCGGGGTATTTGTCCACCACATTTTCCATGTTTAACTGGCTGAATGTGAAGGCGGGAGCCCGATTTGAGCATACAGATGTAAAAATAGATTATCCGAATACCTTTATTCCTTCTTACAACAACCTGGTCCCGTCACTGATTTTCTCACATAATTTCAAAGACGAACAGTCACTGAAACTGGCTTTCACGCGCCGGATCGAGCGGGCAGAATACCGGGAAATTAATCCGTTCATGAACCTGAGCGATCCATATAACATCACGGCCGGAAACCCGCTGTTAAAACCCGAGATTGGAAACAACTTTGAACTGGGTTATAACAAGGCTTTCAACAACGGCGGAAGTGTGTACATCGCTTTAGTAGAAAGGATCAATACAAGCGATATCAAACCTTACACTACTTTTTATCCTTCCTATCTGATCGGGGATTCGACTTACCAGAATGTGTCGGTAACCAACCGTCAAAATATTGGCACCGAGTACAATTCGGGCGTAAGTGTCTCGGGTTCAATGCCTTTAACGGATCACCTTAATCTGCGTGGGAATTTTGTCGTGACTCAAAAACGAGTGGTTAACAACTTGCTGTTAACCGACAATGTAACCAACGGAACCAACTGGCGTTTTAATTTAAATGCGACTTACCTACTGCCGAAAGATCTGATCCTGGAAGGGTTTGGCAATTATTCTTCGGCGATCAACACCATTCAGGGAAAAAGACCGCAACAGCTAACTTACAACTTCGCTTTCAGAAAGCAGTTTTACCATAAAAACGCAAGCATAGGTTTCACAGCGATTAATCCATTTACCAAATACATCAGCCAGGTTACGACCATCAGAACTGCAAATTACATTGCGACCAACAATGTTCTTGTCCCTTACCGCTCATTTGGAATCAGCCTCACCTACAAGTTCGGAAAACTGGAATTCAAAAAGGGGAAAGATCAGAGCAACGATTTTCTACATAGCGCCCCAAGTACGGACAATTAATCCACCTCTTTTTGACAACTGATTTTATCATGAAACAACTAATCATTTCTCTGACATTTCTGATGTTTTCTCAGGCTCAGGGATTTTCTCAAAATGCAGATTCAACTGTAAAAGAAATCAAGCTTCAGCAGAGCAGGGTTAGCCCGACCAGATTTACACTTAAACAACTTTATGTGCCAGCATCCCTGGTTTTGTCAGGGTTTATAGCCAACGGACATTCACAGGAATCAATCAAAAATGAGGTTGCAGAAGAACGTAACGAGCATATTCCGCATTTCAGAACGAGCCTGGATGACTATTTGCAATTTTCTCCGCTTGCGATTGCATATGGCCTGGACGCCTTTGGTGTAAAATCAAAAACAGATTTTGTTAACCGGTCAGTCATACTTGTCAAAGGGGAAGTTTTGGCAATAGGAACCACTATGGTACTAAAAAGAGCGTTTCATACCTTGCGGCCAGACGGAACTACGCATAACTCATTTCCCTCTGGTCATACAACCCAGGCTTTTGCAGCTGCTACTTTTTTGAGTGAGGAATACAAGGATACTTACAAATGGATGCCTTATGCTTCTTACACGATCGCTTCATCGGTTGGGCTACTTAGGGTCGCCAATAATCGCCACTATATCAGCGATGTGCTTGTTGGGGCAGGAATTGGCTTTTTAGCTATGAAAGCATCATATTGGACACATCGATATAAGTGGGGCAAGAAACATCATACCGTTAACTGATGAAATATTATTGTACATTAACCATTTTAGTAGTTACTCTATTCTTTCTGACCGTGCAAGCCAGTGCGCAGGAGTTTCTGAATAACTTGACCTTTTCAGCTGGTTATAGCATTCCAGTTGGAAAATTTGCCAACCCAAAACCAAATGATCCGTTGGCAGGATTGGCAGGATCCGGTTTTTATGACCAGATCAACTATGGGCGCCCAATACGGAAAGGGCTGAGAGTTCGCTTCTCAGGAAGAATAAATAGTAACAGCACCAACTTGGGTCCGATGATAGCCAAGGCGAATTCTTATGCTATTGTCACCGGCAACAAATATGGCTGGCAAAGTGATGTGTCAAAATGGAACTTTTGGAGCGGTTTTAATCGGCCCGACTTTATATGCCAAAATAAAAAAGTTCGTGATTGATGGATATATTCAGGGTGGTATTGCAAGAGCCCGAACTCCTTCGGCTAATTTAACTGGCAGCGTATTGACAGCAACCCAGCTGGTTGACCTGGAAAGCCAGCAGATTAATATTTTACTTGATCACAAATCAGTCATGCCATTTGGCTTTAGAGGTGGGATCAGTGTTGGATATAAATAGAGCTATCCAACAACTAGTTGAACGACAAACGGTTTATTGCGGTTATTAATATTGGTGCGCTGATTGGGTTTGCGTTTTAAGGTTACCTTTTTAAATATACGTCAAAACTAAAACACCTATGATGAAATTTCATTACAACTTTTTTCTTCTTCTCTTAGCAGCTGAATTATTTTCGTGTAAAGGCACCTTCCAATTTAGTCCCAACCAGATCATTTTAAAAGACACAGAAAAAAATCTCACCGCAAAAAACATTGAAAGAATCAAGCTATTAGCAGCAACCGATACGGTAAGATTTATTGTTGCATCAGACACGCATCAATGGCTTGATGAAACTGCTGATTTTGTAAAAAGTGCCAATGCACAAAGGAGTATATCTTTTGTTATACACCTAGGAGACCTTTCTTCCACTGGTATCGCACAGGAATATAAATGGTTTTACGAGATAATGTCTGGGTTAAATGTACCGTATTTGACTGCAGCCGGAGAAACGGACCTAATGGACAAAGGAGCTGTTTACCATGAAATGTTCGGCATGGAAGATTATTCTTTTGAGATTGCAAATGCTAAATTTATTATTATCAATACTAACTCCAGCGTGAATAACAACGATGGTTTAGTGCCCAACGTTTCCTGGTTAAAATCTCAGCTTAGTAACAATACTGACAATAAAGCAACAATAGTTTTGGCGCACACTCCTCCTTTTGACAAAAATTTTAACAAAAATATGGAAAAACAATATGTTGAATTACTTAGAGCTGATTCCAATTTTAAGATTTCAATTTATGGACATCAACATGCCTTTAATGAAAGTACACCTTATAATGATGGTGTAAAGTACATAGTCACAACCAGTATGAAAAAAAAGGAATATTTAATTATCTCAGTATACAAGAATGGGTATCATGTCAATACCATTTCCTTTTAAACTTTGACCAGGTGTTTTTCACTCAATGGATTTAACTAGGATGTTGCTTGCTGTCTGTGTATCAATGACATCTTAAATATGCGTCAGCCTCATCAATCTGCAAGGGAAATTCCAAAAATACTTTCATTTTTTTATAATGCATTCTTGCCAGGGGTGTTTGCCTTTTTGTCCACAGTTACTGCCAAACCTGATACGAAATAGAAAATTTAAGTAATTCAACTCTTGGCAATATTCTTAACTATCTCTGCCTATAATTTTGAATGTGAGATATTCGAGTACACGAAATATCGAATCATACCAAGTTTAAATTCTAGTTTTCCTACCAAATATTAGTCTAACTCAGGCTAATAGGCAAAATATTTTCTTATCCTTATTATCATGGTTTCAACATGTCGAAACCAACTTAATGAGACGGGTGTCATCTATTTCTCAGCTTCAGAATGGCCCTAAGCCTTTCTATATTGATCGTTTTCTGATTGTTTAACAGATGCATACAATATTCTGTGTGAAATCTGTGAAATTGCAATAGCTGAATTGTTTCTTGTATCCACTTTTCAGTTGTAATTTTTTTTTGCAATCTTATTTCTGTTTCCTTGTGCATTAATTCATTCAACGAAAATAGATCCCAAGTTCCAAAATGATATAAATCTGCATCACAAATAATGTCCTGAAGTATCGATTTTGGCATTTGAGGCATCTTTGTTGCGAGAATGCAATCCCTGATCAAAGCCAGTATTTTAGTGGACAAAAATTCAGCTAAAAAACTCGATGCAATGTCGGCACTTCTCATTTCATGCCCGGATGGATCAGCGTCTATTAAATAGCCGATATCATGAAACCATGCCGCTACCATTACAATAAAGGATCTTTCTTCATCTAATTGAAGATTTTTACAAATCTCCTTCGAATGAAAAACAACATTTCTGGTATGTTCAAGATTATGAAACACCAAGGTTTCAATTCTATTATTCCTAAAAATGTCAGTGACGTATGTCTCGACCTCTTTAAGAATCTCTGGATACATCATAATATTCAGCTCGGTCAACTATTAGCCCTAAAATCAGGAAAGGCAGGGGTCAACTTCACCCCTGCTCTTTTAAACTACATCCATCTTATTCTGCCTGCACTTTTAAAAACTTTCCGGCTGTATCGAAGATCAGATCCTTTTTGTTAACCTCCGCTTCATAAACTACTTTTCCGTCAGCCTTTGTAATTTTAGCAGCTTCTTTAACAGTGGCATTTTTATAATTCTTTTTGACATAATCCTGTGCTGCTTGCGGAAGCTCGGAGACATTCATTAGCACTTCTGTTTCTTTCAAACTGCCCTTCGTATCATATACAGCTGACATTTCCTTGCCATTCTGCATGAAACCTACTTCATAGTCGCTTTCTTCCTTTTCCCATTTTACATTTGAAGAGCCCGGAAAAGCTTTATTGAAAGCCGCAGATACTGAAGTTGGCGGCGCGTCTTTTTTCCCTACTTTCTTTTCCTGAGCTTTCGATACCGATACGAAGCCAGCTGCAATCAGCATTACCAAAATAACACGTTTCATGATTTATATAATTTTGTTGGATATTGATTCAAACTTAAAAACTGATTCTGGAGAATTATTGGAGAAATAATTTCTGCCAGAAAAAATAATACACAATGAGTTTCAATGGTTTCTGATATAATTATCGGCCTCATCAGTCAGTATCGGGTATTCAGAAAGTTCTTTTACTTTCTTGTAATGCAGTTTAGCCTGCGAGACTCTGCCTTGCTTACTATCAACAGCTGCCAAAACCTGGTGGGCCAATGCAAGTAAATGTTCATCTTTCACTTTGGCATCTAAAATCTGGTTGGCATCATTAGTAGCCTGGCTTAAATTTGAGGTCAAAAGGTTATATCTTGCCCGGTTGGCCAACGCAAGGTCTTTGTAGCCAGTGACATTACTGACCATTAAATTCTGAATATAGACCAGTGCTTTTGCAGGTTTGCCTGCGCTAAGTAGTACTTCTGCCAATTTCCCCTGTATATACAAGTTGTTGGGATAGGATTCTGCCAGCGAGAACAAATCCGGCAGCGCCTCATTTGGCTTTTTCTCATAATCAGTCAGAATATGAGCCAAATAGATACCAGCTTCCGCCTTAGAAAACATCGATGTTTGTGAAGCCATTTTGAGTTGTTTCAATCCTTCCGTTTTATCACCATCCTGCATAAACCAGACAAATGTTTTATAAAATGGCTTTATCTGCACGTATTCTTCCCGGTAATAATTGAAAAGCCCTGCGACAAGAAGAAAATCCGGATAGGTCTTTTGCAGGTCAAAGCTTTTTTTTATGTACGGATAGGCATTTTTTGCATGCCCGACGGAAGCAATCGTGGCGTGTTGAAAATTATCCATCCTTGCCAAAAGTGCTTCTGCTGAAAAATAAACAAACATTGCCTCCGGGACATCCCTACCTGAGCCATCCAGCCATTTTGATGAGTTGTTTGATGCTTCATTTAACAATCCTCTGATCTGCTCTTCCAGTTGCTTATTGCCCCGTGCCGGATACCATTGCCAGTATTTATTGGTAGCAGAAAGAAGGCTGATCGCCGGATGTGCAGGATATTGCTGGGCCAGTTGTTTTGTCAAAAATTCAGCCTTCATGAAATTGAATTTATAAATCTGGTCAACACAATCGCTGATTGCTTTTCTTCCGATCACACTGGAACTAATCACAGTATAGTTTGCCTGCGCATTAATTGTTGTTACGAGTAAAAACAGTAGAGCAAGGATTCTAAAAGATCTTTTTTGACACGAGCTGATTACCGACGCTGAGTGCTTGTTTATTAAGCTCATTATCTCTCTTTGGTTAGTTCTAATTGACTTTATTTTCTTAAAAATTCTGCTATTCAGGATAAATAAACTGCACAGGCTTCGAGCGGATATAATGGCCAAATACCCCAATACAACCCTCAATATTTGAGGTTAAAAAAACGGGTTCGACAAACGGGTTTGAGGTAGCCAGTTTTTGTTTGTCAAGTTGATCGAAGAACCGTGCTGAAGACGGATCCATAGCCTGCAGATAAACCTGGGCAATCGAACCTTTACGGTGCGAATAAGTGGGTTCGACTGTAACACTTACCTGCCTGCCATCTCCGCTCCCAGTATCAAAATAAATGGCTCGACCAACCTCCTTGACTGTAAAAAAATGAGCACCGTTACATTCACTTTTGTAAGCCGTTTCCGTCTTGCGAGCACTACTGTCGATCTGTCGGGACATTTCCACGCGGTAGGCATTTACCTGCCCGGGAGTATCAGTAAAGCCGACTACTACACCTTCGTGCTCTCCATAGATATCTTTAAATGCAGAAATATACCCTACCTGGTCAATCTTTGGTTTTAACTGGTTTACCGTTGTTGTAGAACGGTAAGTCTTTCCTTCGTAACTAACTTCCATGGTGTAGGTTAGCCCTTGCTTCACTTGGAATTTTCCCTGATAAAAATAGGTATCCTGACAGTAAAACGAATCCCTGCCCATAGTAGTGATCAACGAATCTCTTGTTTCCGGTGAACTGATAATTACCCGTGCACCAGGAACGAACAGATCTGCCGGCGTGATTTGAGAAGAGAAAAACCCTGTTGATTGACTTAGATATAGCCTGGGAACCTCACCTGCAACCAGCATACATTGGATCGACAACATTCCCTGGTATGGTTGAATTTTAACGTTAATATTTTTTTCACACCCGATACACATAAGAATAGCAACAAAGCTTATCACAACGTAAAAGAACGACCTCTTAAAGACATTTTTATTTTTTTTCATATCAAAAAGTGATTTGATAACTAACCGATGGAATAATGGGAAGTAGTGACACTTCACGAGCGACGGGCTGCCGGGTGAAATCATCCGTAGTAGTGTATACAAAGTATGGATTCAGCCTGCTGTAAATATTATAGGCACTGAAAACCCACTCCGTATCAATTTTCCTTTTAAACCAGTTCTTTTGTTTTTTGTATGTCAAACTCACATCTAATCTGTGATACACCCTCATCCGGTAATTATTTCTGGTGGTGTAGTCTGAGTAAATGGAATTGTATAGCGAGCTGCCTTCATCAACCTGGACTTTTCCAACAGGAAGTGTGTAAGGTCTTCCTGTGTAAAATGTAAAATTACCGGCCACGGTCCACTTAGGAGATAACTCATAACTTCCAACAACGGCCAGATTGTGCCTTCTGTCATATGAGAATGGAAAGGCAATACCTTTATTCAGCTTGTCAAATTGCTGCGTTGTTTTGGATAAAGTGTAAGACACCCATCCTGTTAAGCGGCCAGTGTTTTTCCTGGCATAAAACTCAAGGCCTGTACTGTTTCCCTTACCAAAAACAAGGTTTTGCTCAATATCGCTACTTGTGGAAAGCTGTGTTCCTTCTTTAAATAAGACCTGATTTTCCATCTTTTTGATATAGCCTTCAATGCTGAATTCATACATATTATCATTGCTGTTTTTGAACCAGCCAATGGCAAATTGACGTGATGTCTGAGGCGCAATCGCCGCCCCACTGGCTATCCAAATATCTGTTGGAAGCGATGCTGTGGAATTTGGCACCAGATGAAGGAACTGATTCATTACGGTAAAGGATGCTTTAAAAGACGAATGCTCAGAAATAGAATATCTGGCTGATACCCGTGGTTCAAGACGGACGTAGGTGGTAGTGCTTCTGAAAAAAGAGGGCATCCGTAAACCGACGGATAATGCTATACGCTTACTGATATTCCAGTCGTCGTTTACATAAAGAGCGGCTTCGCTGGCATTCTGCCTATGAATACTATCTAATGGAAATGCCGGAATCTTACCGCTCTTGGGTATTTTGGAAGAAGCGGATAGTGGTGAAAATGCATGCCTGATTAATGTAGCTCCCCAGTGCATGGTATGTTTCGGTGAAAGGTAATATTCCCAGTCGGATTTGAATGAATAGTCACGGATACCTGTATAAATCTGGGAATTATAGCCGCTCTGTAATGTTGACAAACTCAATTGGTATTTGTTGATCAGCACCGAGGTATTCACAAATAGTTTTTGGTTAAACAAATGGTTCCACCTGACCGTCGCGGTACTGTTACCGAATGTTATACCATAATTTAAACTATTTACTCCAGTGTATTGTGCGTCGTCATTACCAGTAAAGGCGCTAATGAAAAGTTTGTCCTTGTGACCAAAACTGTAATTGATTTTCGCATTCAGATCATAAAAAACATAATTGGTCTGGTTCTTCTTGGGGAGAAAAGGTTTTAACAACAAATCAAGATAGGTTCTTCGGCCAGAAACAATGAATGAACCTTTGCCTTTTGATAACGGCCCTTCCAATGTAAGGTTAGAAGAAATAAGCCCGATCCCTGCCTGTCCACTGAATTTTTTCTTATTTCCTTCACGCATCGTAACATCCAATATTGATGATAACCTTCCTCCATATTGTGCCGGAAAGCCGCCTTTTATAAGTTTAACCTGATTCAGTGAATTAGTATTAAATGTGCTGAATAACCCAAACAAGTGATTGGGATTATAAACAGGCGCATCATCAAGCAATACAAGGTTCTGATCACTATTACCTCCCCTGACATAGAAACCGGTAGTTCCCTCCTGCCCGCCCTGAACGCCGGGAAGCGTTTGTACAGTTTTCAAAATATCTCGCTCACCAAACAATACAGGAAGTGTTTTCACCAGGCGCATCGGGATACTGATGGCACTCATTTGCGTGCCGGAAATATTATCTTTTTGATTCTCTCTGATGGTAACCTCTGTAAGTTCCGTTGAGTTTTCTTCCATTGAAAAATCAAGCCGTTGACTTTTAGGGCGTTTCAGTGATACCAGCAGGTTATTATATCCAACATAGCTAACTACAACCACGAGTGAATCCGACGGCCTACAGCTCAAAGAATAGAATCCAAAATTGTTAGTTGTGGTTCCGATTCCCTGAGATGCGATTTGAACCGCCGAACCTATCAGTGCCTCACCCGTTTTGGCATCGCTCACATACCCACTTAATACAACCGACTGGCTCATTAGATCGCTCAGCGGAAAAACCAGCAGACAAAAAAAATACAAATGTTTGATCATTACCTGTTAGTTAAGGTGTGCATACATGGGAATCGTGAACTTTGTCCAGAGGAAGTTTTGCCAAACAGGCTCTGATATTGTATTATAATATTCTTCACTTATTTCCACTTCGACAGCGCGAATCATAATATGGATCATCAGATCGAAAACGTCGGTCAGATAGAGTACAATATCCTTTGGAAAATTAACTCCGGTTTGCGCCTGGACAAAACCAAGCATCCGTCGGATCTGATTATCAGACATATTTAAATCTACCTTGAAATTAGTTTCAAGGCTAACACGTTCGGGAAGTATACCTTGTTGAATAAAAAGGTGATATCTGAGAGTGCTCAAATTGAATTTCATATCGATTAATAATTTTGAATTGACTTTCCTGATTCCCAAACAGATTCAGAAACCTGTAACGGTATGTGTTTAGAGTCCTGTTCAACTTTAACATCCATCGGACGGAATGGCATTATCAGTAATTTATTAAAACGGTCCAATTCACTTTCGTCCCGGATCGTATCAACGCCAAAACGAACTTGATGGACATCGAGCCTACCGAAAGTGCCAAACAGTCTGTCCCAAATACTTAAAACATCCCCAAAATTCATGTCCGTGTAAGGCTGCGTGTCATGATGATGTACGTGATGAAGATTAGGTGTAATGAAAACCCATCCTAAGATCTTGTCCAGTTTCTCAGGAAGTCGGAGATTGGAATGAGCAAGGACATTTGAGAATATCTGGATGAATTGCCTTAACATCAGCGCCCAAAATGCTGCTCCGGAAATAGCGATCCAAAGTATTGTAAAAAGTAAGCGAATCGCTGTTTCGCCAGGATGCTCACGCAGCGTTGAAGAAACATCGACAACCTCGTCGCTATGATGAACCAGATGAAACCGCCAAAGAATTTTGTACTTGTGCATTAGCACATGATAAAAGTATTCGAACAGGTCAAGCATGATGAAGGTTGTTACAAATTCTGCCAGTAACGATTGACGAAATGGAATCCAGTTTAACAAACCATAATGATGTACTTGATTCCAATGAAATACCGCTACAAACGCCAAACCCAAAACAAACTGGACCGGTGCTGCCGTGAGTACGAACATCGCATTTCTACGCGCATGGCTCCATTTATTATAGTTGCCAGTCAGGTTTTCAGCATTCCATAAAAGAGCCAGGGAGACCATTAATATGGTAATTCTGATTTCATCCGGCGCGGATTGAATGTAATCTATCATGATAAAAATTATGGGTGTTTACTGAAAAAAGGATAAGGGTCTAAGCAAGTCTGTTTGACTGAGCCGCTTTAGGGTTATACCTTAAATTTTCTGAGCTTTAAGGTATGAACGATAGACGATGCTGGTTTGCGAATCTGTCTGCTGATCGTCAATGTTTATCATTTTTCCGTCCGCAGTTCCAATCTTTATGTTATTGATAAGCATGTCGTAAATGCTTCCGTTAGACTTCAATTTTACCTGACCAATTACCGTTTGCTGGTCGGTTTGCCCTGTTACTTTGATAATCTCTGATAGAAAAACGACCGAAGCGGAATCCTTTCTGGCGACTACCTGGCCAGAAAGTGTTGTTGGTCCCTGCGTCACAGGCAGATTATATTCATACAGTGCTATTCCCGCGGAATCCAGCCTTATATAACTGACGGCATAGGTGCCTGCAATCGTGGTTCCCGCGTCAGCAACTGGTGTTGGATCCTTGCTTTTGCTGCACGAAAAAATGATTATGGCACAAGAAGCCATGGCAAGTATTTTTTTCATGCCTTTCGATTTAACAGAATTGGGGATGAATTATTCTAAAAGTTCAACGCCAAACCAACTCCCAATCCCTTGCGGCTTGGACCAAAATGAAGGCTTGCAGGATGACTGGTATTGAAGCGTTCACTTGTTCTTCGAAATTGTACTGTTGCACGATGATCGAGCCAGATCCCAACAATCCCGGTTAAAATACCTGCTCCTGCGATAGCAAAACCTACATCTCTCAAATCTCCATTATTGTGATGATCCTGCCCGCGTTCGTTGTCGGTATTGTTCGAACCTATGCCGTTATCGCCGTGATGTTCACTACCACTACCACCTCCATCACTGAGTACTGCAAGACCTAATCCTGCACCTATCAGCCCTAAACCGGCTGCCGAAGTAAGATATCCACCGATACGCAATGCTTTGCCACGCTGATAAGAATCATTTGCATTCGGTACCAACAACAGAATAGAGCGGGTTTCGTCACCTGACAACCTTTTACCCTGTGGAGTCGCAAACTGGCTGGCAAAAAATCCCCTTTTGTAAAGAATCTGATCCACCAATACACTATTTAATTTTGGTATGGTGTCATTGCCGGCAACAGAAATTACATATCCCGGTTTGCCAAAAACATCTTTGGTTCCATTAGCATACTTGATCAGCAAAACGTCTTTAATGGTGTAGGTATACACAGGTCCATCAGGATTATCCTGTTTTTTATATTTAATCTCAGAGGCAGAAACTTCCAGGACCTTCGCGGGCAATTCCATGCCATTTTTTAGGATAATGTTGTCTTGGGCAAAGAGTGAAGTACCGCCAGCTAACGAAATAAAAAGTGCGGCCGACATGGCCATTTTAAAAAAACAAACCATCATAGAGAACAAAACAGGGATACACTGTTTTCAAATGCCATTACGGATTGTCCGGAAAAATAGTGGGGTGAATGCTAAAAAATCTTTCCTCCAAAGAAAATACAGAATCGTACCACACCTTTGTTAGCCACCCTCCGTATGGAGAATGTGATGTCAAACTGACCGTCCCTTGCTTTTCAAAAGGAAGACTCTATTTAATGAACAGGACTTGCCAAGCGTTTTGGATGCCTGTAAAATCGGAAACCATCAGGCTCAACGATGTCTGATCAGACAATTCTTAGGATATGCGAAAAGCATCTCGGTAAGATATGCTGCTTCTTTTGAGGAAGCCGAAGAAATAGTTGATGACTGCTTTTTAAAGGTATTTCAAAATTTAGAACACTACGATGCTGCCCAACCTTTTAAAGCCTGGTTTCGAAGGATTGTTATTAACACAGCTATTGACTATTATCGAAAGAATCTTAAATGGCAGGGGCAAGCTAGCTTGGATGACCTGGAGGTCGCAGACTGTAGTCATGATATATTAAACGAAATATCGGCCCAGGAAATATTGGCGCTCGTTCAACGGCTTCCTCCTGCATACAGAATGGTATTTACTCTTTTTGTAATTGACGGATACTCACACAAGGAAATTGCAGGGATGCTTGGTATCCAGGAAGGGACGTCCAAATCCAATCTTAGGGATGCACGGCGAAAACTTCAGGGAATGATAAAACTAAACTTTCCTCATTTGTACCAACTTTATAACTGGCCTAACAAGGGATTTAATGCAAACTGAGAAATTTGACGAAGAATTCCGGAAAAAATTACTGGGGATAGAGCCGGTAACAAACGAAGACGAAGTCGATCGGATACACAATTATGTTTCTTCGAACGGTAAAATCGCACTCCATTTCCCATGGACCAAGTTCCTATTGTATGGATTAGCTGCTTCGTTATTGGTCGGCTCATTAACCTTTAATTACATTCAAAACCTTACCAATAGACAACTCTTTTCTTCTCTGGATTCTTTAAAAAGCAGAATCACTTCAATTGATCAACATACTCCTCAAAAAACGGCCCTGCGTATTGATACTGTATACATTAATAGATATATAGAAAAGAACATCGCGCCTGAAAATAATCAAGAATTGCTCTATGCCCAGCAGACGGATCCCTATCAAACCCAGCAGCCAGGTAATAGCGTATCCCTTGGAGAATCGGCCATTGGCCAAAACTTCAAAGCACCTGATTCGTCTGGCATTACGGGCTCTGGAACGGCGGGTCTATCAAGCAAATCATCGGATCAAAATAATGTGTCTGACTTAGAAATAAAGAACAATGCATCAGGCAATCCAGCAATTAAAAAAGAATATTCTCAAATAAAAAGTACTGAAAATAACCCTATTAACAAAGATGTATATAATAACATGAATAAGTTATTGACAACTAATCCAACAAAGAATTCTGAGGAAAATATCCAAAATATCAGATCAAATGAGGGAAATATAGTTAATGGAAGCAGAAACTGGTTACTGTCGGAACTAAGCAGGATTACCAAATTATATCCGACGCTTATCGGGTTGAAACTACCCGTTTTAAAATCTCCGGAAAGATTAACCTCAGTCACCAAAGACAAGCCCAAATACTATGCTCAATCGATCAAACCTATTTTGAAAAAAATGGATTATTTCGTGGGGGGAAGCTTTGACGCAGGTAATAGTCAGGTTGGAGGATCACTTCTTGGAGAGCTTCGGGTCACACCCAAATGGAGCTTTCAAACAGGTGTACGCTGGACTCAACTCACTGGCGACACTTACTATACAGCCGAACAGTACAGTCAACAGACTGGTAGTGATTTTCGGACGCTATATGCTCCATATGTCGCGCAAAATGTAGATTTGTTGAATATCGAACAAAATTACCAGCTTGTGCAAATCCCTCTAACAATTGCTTATCATTATCAAATATTTCCTAACTGGGCCATACGCTTCGGATTAGGAACTGATCTTTCGGTCTACTCCCAAAAACTCATCCGTTTTGATTATAAAGAAAACAGTCAATCCTTTGATCAGGGCGAGTACAATGCAAAATTAGCGGTAAAGCCTTTTAATGATCTTACAATAAATGCAGGCCTGGAACGTCGTTGGAACAATTTCCTGTTTAGGGTAAGTCCTTACTTAACCCCACAATTGCGGCGAACCGAATATTCCAAAGAAGACCTTTCCTGGGGCGCCAGGGTGCAGGTGTTGTATAAATTGAAGTAACAGAACGCCAGCAAACAACAATATTCGCAGATACAACTTTCCCGTCGACAGGAAAAATCAGTGCTTTAACGGTATAATTTAAATATAGGCTGGCTAATGCGTATAATAGCATCTTAATGCAGAATGTAACAATGAGCGTTAGTAAGACCGAAAAATATTTACCGCTGACATCACACATTCTAGCGTGTCTGATCTATTTGACACTTGTCATTAATGGCAATGCGTCGCACTTTAATTTCAATGGCTTTTCGCTTCACTAAGGGTAAATCGTCTTTGCCAATTGCGTAATCTTCTATCTTAATTAAGCCTGTCTTATTCTGATAATTCTGGCAAGTATCCAACTTCTGAGGCTTTCGCTACTGAATATTTTCTCAATAATTGGCCTTGCCATTTCAGTCTTAACAATACAACAAAACAACATTTTGGCACTATTTTGAATCGTTTCATTGACGTCGGCTGATTTGTGATTCTGCTGGTGATTGTGAGGTTCGGCCGCGATGAGTATAGGAAACTTCAAGAGGACAAGAATGCGAAAATGAGCAGCTCAAATCATCAATTTTTATTTAACGCATTCAATAACGCTTACCCTAGCGCTCGGGTGGTAATGGACATTCAATATTAGCTGATTCTCAGGTTCCGTAATTTTTCCTTCCCGACCTGAATCGGCATAGGGCCTGGATCACGGGTATTGTTTTGATAGATTGGGAAAACATGATTTATTACCCCTATATCCATTCCACATTCCTGTTCTTTATCGATTTTGCGATAAGATCCATACACTGCTGATCAGTTCAATTGGAAATATTAGCGCTGCCCTTTTCAAAAGATTTTGGGATATCAACAGGTCGAAATAACGAGGTTAATATTATTTAAAATGCAATCTTTACACCCGTAAATATCCCAAAACGACCGCCAATATTCTGTCCGTTGTGATTCAACCTCCATACCGCATCAATAGTAAGCACATTGAAAATGTTTTCAAAGCCAAAACCTGCCTCGGCATAAGGCGTTTTACCAGTTGTCTGTACGGGGTTGATCTTATTTAGTTCTTTGTTTGCAGCATTCATGTCACCCCAATATAAATTGCCAATAAGGCGCTCACGCACATGAAATTTTTGAAGCAAAGGGACATGATCTAATATTAACCCACCCATAGAATAACGCATCATCAGACTGGCGTAGCGATCGGCTACGAATTCATAAGGCCGCATGTTATTGAACGCGTATTTACTTGAAACATAATAAGGATTACCTCTTGGAACATTCAATAGTAAATAAGGCAAGGTACCAAAAACCTTACCGAAATTTAGGTTATAATAAAAGGATCCTTTTATCGGCATGTTGAACTCCTGCATAAGCCCAACATTGATTTTGTCGTAATCAAAATGATTGCCGGGAAGCATTTCGAAGCCTTTTACGTAATGAAAATTAATCACGGGAAAGCGGGTATAAATCCGGATTTTATCATAATTAAAAATCGTAGTCCGTTCATTATGTGCATATCTGAGGTTGATCCCTGCTTCACTTGTACTGATTGTGTGAAGCAAAGGTGACATATCTGCCAAACCTTCCGGGTGATAATTCAATGGGAAGGTAGGATTCATATCCTTATAATTCAGGAAAAATTTGGCCGACCAGTTGTGATTCAGGTCGTACTCTTGCTGCACTTTAAGTTGCCTTGTAAAGACCTGATACGCGGGAATATTTTTTCTTAGCCCAAGCGTAAAAATATTATCCATATCCATTTCATCATCATTTTCAGTGATCATGTCATAGTCCTGCCTTAGGATAAATTCGGTCTTGCTATACGGAGCTCTCGACGGCAGATATTTTATGCCAACCCCCATTTTCCATCTGTTATCTCTAAAACCGTAAGCCAGGTATCCATTCAGATTCCATTGTTTGTTGAAACCCTCCAAAGTCCAAACTCCAAGCCTTATACGCGTACCTTCAACAAAGTTTCCGCTGACCAGCGAAGACAGCGGCCCTACTCTTAGCCGATTAGCAAAATCCCAATATCCGGTCGCAATCAAAGTGGTGAGTTTGATACCTCTATTGAAGTCTTTATTATTTCGAAGCGAGTCCACCGCCGTATAAATTGCCTGTTCCCTGCTGCTTAATGGCGTTAGCCGCTGATCTTCCGTCAAAAGTCCTTCGCCTTGTGAAACCCCCAACATAGTTGGTTGGCCGATATTTAGTTTATATCCGGAAAATACACTGTTATTGTTCAATACCACCTGTTTTCCAGTAGTGTCTTCGCCAATAGGTAAGCCAAACAATTGTAAGCCATTGTGAAAACGGATAGATGTGTTGTTGGCAGATAGCACCCAAACTGAATCCGGCGTGGATCCCGCCTTGTTTTTTTTCTCTTCTGTTAAATCATTGTCAGGATGCTGTATTTGCTGGTACTGCTGCTCCACTTTAAAAGACCGGATGAAATTCAGGTTGACATTTTCACTGGTTTGCATGGATACTTTCGTGATGGCATAAGTATCTTCTTCTATCCAGAGCTGGCCATAAAAAGTATTTTCATTAGATGATTTTGGTGTGAAACTGACTTGTAAAGTCCTATGTACGGGTCCTGCCAGCGTGTCCAGAATCTCAAAATGATAGAAACCAAGCCCGATGTCGGATACCGGTCCGATAAATGAGGTTTTCAGGATCGGGATAATTCCGTCGTAAATGCCAGGAACTATATAAAACTTATCAAACTTGGGACCAAGCTGGTCCATTGAAAGGTTCATGGTCTTTTTAGACAAAAGCGTCCTGACGTTTGTATCTCCGGCTTTGGTATGATACAAAGACGACAGTTGTTCAGTAAAATAAACCGGCAGTGTATAGCCGCCTGTGCTATCTGCCGCTATCTGGTTGTAAATCCTGGCGGCTAATTGCAAGGTTCCCTTCCCCGACGTTTGTTTCAGGTTTAAAAGGTCAATTTCTGTTTTAAGATATTCATTCCGCTCAAAGCTCCTTAGCCGGTCAGGATCGTTGACCAGCTTGTGGGCGATCACTTTTTTGATCAAAGCTTTTCCCGGATCCTTGTATCCGATTACCTGTGCCTCTGCAAGCTCACCTGTATTTTCTTCTAATTCTACCTGCAGATCGGTCCTTGATCCCGTGATTAAAATCGTCTGAGCTTTAAAACCCATCGCAGATATTTGTAAAGAATCATTGGAAGAAGGAATTGGAAGCAGGAACTTACCGTTTTCGTCACACACGACACCGGTTTTGGCATGTAAAAAGTACAACGTAGCAAATGGAATGGCTGATTTGCTGGTTTTCTCAATCACTTCTCCTTGTAGTTTAATCACCTGAGCCAAGGTCTTATGGCAGAAAATAACACTAAAAACCAGGTACAAAAATACTCCATAGGTAATTTTTCTGGTCCTGGTCATTTGCGTTCGCTTTGTTAGTGGGCACTATTTTATTGGAACTTGAATTTTAGTCAGCTAACTACCTTTACGTAAATCAGATACGGCAGGTGGGGTTAAAAGCAAGAATTTCTTTTAGATATCAAATTTCTCAAGCTTTCCCTTACGAATTATATACACTTCATAATAATGCTTGCTAATACCAAATACTTCTTCCAGAATGAATTTATCGGCGCCTCTAATTAGCTTTCTGGCAATTATTTGTTTTTCAATCGGCAATTCGTTCATGCCTATTTTGTTCTCAAATTCTATCCCCTCATCATATTGAAATTCCAAAGCAAAATAACCCTGCCGCCATTGCAGCTGAGTTTCTATGCCACCTGAGACAGGTGTCAAACTGATGCCCGCCCCGTTATCCTGTACCAGGCGGCTTGCGGCACCACCAAAAAGACTTAGTCCGGATATCACCATCGCCGCATAGCCGATTCGTTTAAAAAAAGAAGGACTGATTTTTGGCAAAAGCCACTTCATTATCCATGATGACCCCAAGGCTGCAACGGCAATAAGCGCACCAAAGCCAATTGCTTTTATCGTAAGCAAACCAAAGGAAGCATATAAAGCCAGCTTGATTATGTGAAGCAGAATCTCGTTGGCTGCACGGGTTGCTACAATTTGTTCCTTACTCAAGCCAGACCGCAAATAAAAACGGTTGAATAACAAGCCGACTGCGCCTGTAAGTCCGGAAACAAAGCCAGCCGCCAGGCCGATCAATGAAAGGTAAATAACAGGTAACGAATCACTTTCCTCCGATACTATTCCTTTTTTGAGCAACGTCGGAAGATTGCCAACCAAAAATAAACCCAGGATCAGCTCCAGATATAATGGATTAATGAATTTGAGCAGCCATGCACCAAGCCAGACAGCAGGCAAGGCAGGAGGAACAAACCGTGCAACAATTTTCCAATCAATATGTGATCTAAAAATAGCAATCCTGGATAATGAACTCGATGCCGTTCCAATTGACAGTGCAGCAGGTACCTGAGCGGCGGGTACCATAGATTTTAAAATCGGTATCAAAAGCAGCCCCGCTCCTCCTCCACATACAACAGAGACAGAAAACGCAAATATTGAACTTAGAAATAAAAACAACTCTGAAAAAAACATCGGTTCCTTTTGTAATGTGTGCACAACATAACCACGCCGCGCTGGTACAAATTATAATATATTGATAAACAGCAGATCCTGAAATTTCAAAATCATCCCATTTTCCAAGTAATTACCAAACCTAACATGCAATACTGGAGTATTTTGGGATAGGCTTTAAAAAAGCCAACTGTGTGTTGAGTCTCTTAGAAATTGCCCTGTCCTAAACAAGGTTGAAAAATTCAGCTTTATTTAAAAATTCATTGCCGCACCCCACCCTTCATTACATCATCTCGTAATGATGAGAACTTATCATATCAGTTCCATTGGTGGAATTCTATGACTGCTCAAACGTGGGTTAATTCCGCTAATATCTATATACAATTTTAGTACGTCATGAAAATACTCCGCTCCGCCTTCATATTTTTGTTTACGCTGGTGGTTTTACTAGCAGTTAACCAATTTTTCTTCTGCCCACGGTTTCAGTTCTATAAGTCAGCTCCCTTTAGTGGAAAAACAATTTACAACCCGTATGAATCGACAAAACAACACCATTGGGTGAAATGTAATTTTCACGCACATGCCCGGAGTTGGAACGGCATTACCAATGGACATGGCACTGCCATCATGATTAACAGCGCTTACAAATCATTAAAATATGGTGTTCATTGTGTTTCCAATTATCAGAATATTGATACAACCGGCTGTATGGAAAAGAGTTATATTTCTGCATACGAACATGGGTACAACATCAACAAAACGCACCAGCTCGTGCTCGGAAGTACAAAAGTGCAGTGGCTCGATTACCTTTTCCCTCAAACACTCAATAATAAACAGGATGTACTCAATCATTTGAAATCATCCCATTCCATTATCGTTTTAAACCATCCCCAGTTGAGAAACGGCTACACCGACAGCGACTTTGCTTCATTAGCCGGTTACGATTGTCTGGAAGTCTTAAACCCTTCTGTTATTTCTACTGGTCAGTGGGATGCTGCCCTTTCTGCTGGAAAAAAGGTTTTTGTTATAGGCGACGATGACCTGCACAATGTTATTTCAAAGGACCGGCTTGGAAAGATGTGTACCTTTATTGACGTTGAAGAAAACAACAAAGATCTGGTTTTGAAAGCGCTTAAATCCGGAGATAGCTATGGTGTTGTAATTGGTGATCATCAGAATATTGATTCTATTCCTTATCTCAAAAGCCTGACAATTCATACGGACACAATCACGATTGAAGTAAGTCAGGCCGCTGCAGACATATTGATTACAGGTCAGAACGGAAAAACCCTACAATCCTTTACTCGTCTTGGAAAGGTTAAATTTGTACTCAATAAGAAAGATCACTACGCCAGGGCCACATTTGGATACAAAAATGGCACAAGGCTATTTTTAAACCCGGTATTTTATTCCGGTTCTGACGATATAAATCATCATGTAATTTCAGAAAATCTTCCGGAAACCATTTTATTCCGTTCACTGGGAGTAATAATTCTATTTATATGGCTGCTTGTGATGAGCAAAGTGTTTCTTTGCAAAAAATCCCACCGCTATTCTAGCCAATGGCTTGTACCAAAATAATAATTCCGGTTAACTAATGATTCAAACAAAATTCCCCTCCCATTCATTAGCTCAGATTATTGTCATAACAAGCCTGATACGCATTGTATTGGCCTATGGTCTTAACCTTGGCAACGATGAAGTGTATTATTTTACCTATGCCGTCCAACCCGACTG
The DNA here is from genome assembly GCF_004349265.1 of Dyadobacter psychrotolerans. Lineage (GTDB taxonomy): Bacteria > Bacteroidota > Bacteroidia > Cytophagales > Spirosomataceae > Dyadobacter > Dyadobacter psychrotolerans. The sequence goes on along the minus strand of NZ_SMFL01000007.1, from coordinate 140,783 downwards.
GAATCATTTTGACCATCCGCCATTAGTCGGTTTGTTTATCAGGCTCACTACACTAAACCTAAACTGGATTAACGACCTATCAATGCGCTTGCCAGCGATTTTTGGAGCGGCAATAAGCACATGGCTCATTGCAAAGTGCACCCAACAGATAGCCAGTAAAAGAGCAGGCACTTTTGCAGCTATTCTTTACAATACCTCCATTTACACGAGTCTTATTTCCGGGCTTTTCATTTTACCGGATTCGGTGCAGCTTATGTTCTGGATGGCAGCACTTTATAATATGTTAAAGATGGTCAGTGCACCACAAAAAGCTAACCACAACAAAAAGATCATATTAATTGGCTTCTGGATCGGGCTGGCGATGATGAGCAAAATTCATGGCATTTTTCTTTGGTTTGGTTTCTTTGGCTTTATTGTCTTCCACCAGCGTTCCTTATTAAAAAGCCCGTTTTTGTATCTGGCCTTATTGATAACCATTCTGTTTGTTTCACCTATTCTTTTTTGGAATTTTGGCAACGATTTTATTACATGGCGATTTCACAGCGAAAGAATTACGGTGCAGCATGGTATTAATTTCAAATCATTTCTGGTGACAACAATCGGCCAGATCGTTTATTCAAATCCAATACAGTTTGCGATTTACATGATTTCTCTTGCCGCAATACTTAGACACGAAAAGTTTTCAAGCAATCGATATCTTCAACTGCTGCTATGGTGCAGCGTTCCGATCATTTTTGCAACAACGCTGGTTTCCTTATTCAGAAATACACTCCCACATTGGAGCGGGCCTGGATTTTTGGGATTGATGATTATTGCAGCTGTTTACATCGATTATACCTTAAATCAATACTCAAGAAAAACATATCAGTTTTTAACTGCGGCTATTTTTTTAACCAGCTTTGTGTGCGTTGCTGGTCCTTTGCTTATCTACTTTTATCCGGGTACACTCTCAGACACGGCTTCTCTCGAAACTGGTCTGAATGATCCAACACTCGACCTACACGGCTGGGATGACCTGCTGCCGGCTTTTGATAAACTTCGAAAGGAGGATATTGCCAATAACAGAATGTCCCCAAACGACCCCTTAGTTACACATAAGTGGTTTCCTGGCGGACATATTTACCATTACGTCGCTTATCCTCTGAAAATGAGATTTATTGGATTAGGAAATTTGAACGATCTACATAAATTCCAATGGCTGAATTCGATGTATGGATCGATAAAGCCCGGAGCAAATGCATATTACATTTCGCCTTCTAATAATTTTGTCGATCCAAATCAACTTTATGGTAACTCGTTCAGTAGGATCGAAAAAGCAGCAAGCATTACTCAGAAACGCAGTGACAAAACAGTTCGTTACTGGCATGTTTACAGACTTTTGAAGGCAAATACTCGATTACCTATGGGAGTAGTTATACTTTAAAACAGAATTGCCTCTTGTTTAATAATACGTTTCATTTAATAATAACCTTCACCAATTTATCCAACAAATACACTATGGCTTAAGTACAATAAATGGGGTAAAACATCACAGGATTTTTGGGCCTCTTTTTTGGATCAGTTACGCTTTCAGCGAAAAGTTTGAGGTTTTAACAGATCCACAGGAAGCTATAATTGATTTTCTGAAAGCGGGGCCGCTGATATGTCTGGTATTGAGTCACTTAATAAAATTACAAACAATTATAATAAAGCTGAGAAAAAGGTTAAAATAAGGCATCTTAGTTCATATGCAGGCAGTTACTAAATAATGCAAAAGATGTCATCCATGTAGTTTCATTGAATATCTAACCTAACGCAGAACCATTTGATTTTAAAATTAGCCTGTGTAATTATTCACCATGGTAACTTACTAAGCCTTAACCAACATCTGTTCAAGGCAAAACTATCCTTTAGGTTAACACGGGCATTGCTTACTCAACACATTATTTGCAGCGCAACGACTTAAATGTGCAACAACCCCAATCCTCTTGGAAATATTTTAGTACTTTTGACTGTAATGAAAGCATTAGCCCTGATTTTATGCCTGAGACTGCTTTTGGTAAATTTTTTACCAAACCAGGATATGCATGAACTTTCCGGCATCGCAGATCTGATAGAGCATTATCAGGAGCACGAGCACGAGCATGCTGACCATGATGATGATCTCGATGATAATGACCATCATAATATCAGCTTTTTGGAGTTTTTAAGTATGCATTATGCAGACGAGCACCACAAAAACTCAGCCGGGCATGAAAATCTTCCATTCCATCACAGTCATCCCAGCACAGCTGTTAATTACTTTTTCACACCTATTTACAGTCTTGTCTTTCAGCCAGTGCACTATGCTGCTATTGAAAGGCCAAAATTTAGCTTTATTTCCAGGCTGATTTCCAGCTTTTCTTACTCCATCTGGCAACCGCCAAAATTCTGATCATTTAATTTTCTGTTATAACAATTCTTTTCAGGGTGCACTGGCTGCATCTTGGGTAGATTGATTTATTCTATCTATTAAATAATTCAGGATGCTTGACCGAATCATTCATTTTTCGATCTATAACAAACTTATAGTCGGCATTTTCACATTGGCGCTGATCGCCTGGGGAAGCTATTCGTTGACACGGCTTCCCATCGATGCGGTTCCCGACATTACCGATAACCAGGTAATGGTTATCACGATCAGCCCCACGCTTGCGGCCCAGGAAGTGGAAAGGCTGATCACTTTTCCGGTCGAGCAGACCATGGCCAGTATACCACAGATTGATCAGATCAGGTCATTTTCACGCTTCGGCCTTTCAATTGTTACCATCGTATTTAAAGAAAGCACGGATATTTACTGGGCCCGCCAGCAGATCAGCGAAAGACTCGTAGAAGCCGGGAAGCTAATACCAAAGGGGGTCGGAAACCCTGAAATGGCACCGGTTACAACAGGGCTAGGAGAAATATATCAGTATGTAATCCATCCCAAAAAAGGCTACGAAAATAAGTACGACGCCATGGAGCTTCGCACGATCCAGGACTGGATTGTCAAACGGCAGCTTCTTGGAACGCCCGGGGTAGCCGAAGTAAGCGGCTTTGGCGGGTATGTCAAACAGTATGAGATTGCCGTGAATCCGGACAGGCTGCAAAGCATGGGCGTAACGATGACCGACATTTTTACAGCCCTTGAAAAAAACAACCAGAACACCGGTGGCGCTTACATCAACAAAAATCCAACGGCCTACTTTATCCGCAGTGAAGGTCTGGTTAAAAGCCTGGAAGATCTTGGAAAGATTGTAGTTAAAAACAACGGAAGCACACCCGTCTTCATCCGTGACGTGGCTACGGTACGCTTCGGAAGCAGCGTCCGTTACGGGGCAGCTACCCGCAATGGTGAAGGTGAAACGGTGACGGGGATTGTGATGATGCTCAAAGGAGCAAATTCCTCCCAGGTCATCGATGATGTGAAAGCGCGGATTGAACAGATCAAAAAAACTTTGCCGGAAGGCGTTACGATCGAGCCCTTTTTAGACCGTCAGAAGCTTGTCGATGGAGCGATCCATACGGTTTCAAAAAACCTGATTGAAGGCGCGCTGATCGTCATTTTCATCCTGATCCTTTTTCTGGGAAATCTCAGGGCCGGCCTTGTTGTTGCTTCGGTTATCCCATTGGCGATGCTTTTTGCCATTTCGATGATGAACCTGTTTGGTGTTTCGGGTAATTTGATGAGTCTGGGCGCGATTGACTTTGGGCTGATCGTCGATGGTGCGGTAATTATTGTCGAAGCAACCCTTCACCACATTGTCGGAAAAAAATATACCCACCGCCTTTCCCAAAATGAAATCGATGATGAAGTGTATCAGGCAACTACTAACATCCGAAGCTCGGCATCTTTCGGGGAAATAATTATCCTGATGGTTTACCTGCCCCTTTGGGCACTCGTCGGCATTGAGGGGAAAATGTTCCGGCCTATGGCCCAAACCGTCTCATTTGCTATCCTGGGTGCTTTCATACTTTCACTTACCTATGTGCCGATGATCGCAGCGCTGGCATTAAGCAAAAAGACCGATCATACACCTAATATTTCTGATAAAATGATGCAGTTTTTTCAGCGGCTCTATACCCCGGTGATCAAAGCGGCCATGCGGGCCAAGGCGGTTGTCGTGATCCTTGCCGTTGGACTTTTTGCATTAAGCCTTTTCGTATTTTCTTCTCTTGGCGGTGAGTTTATACCACAGTTAGACGAAGGTGATTTTGCTGTTGAGACCCGCGTTTTGACCGGAAGCTCGATTGACCAGATGCTGGATGTATCTAAAAAAGCACAGAAAATCATCCTGAAATTTCCGGAGGTCAAACAGGTGGTCAACAAGATTGGTTCGGGTGAGATCCCGACTGATCCGATGCCTATTGAGGCCGGTGATATGATGATCATTCTCAAAGATAAATCAGAGTGGACTACTGCATCTTCCAGGGAAGAGCTGGCTGAAAAAATGCAGACAGCACTGGCCGTAATCCCGAATGCTACTTTTGGTTTTCAACAGCCGATCCAGATGCGTTTTAATGAACTGATCACCGGCGCAAAACAGGATGTTGTGTTGAAAGTTTATGGTGAAGACCTGGATGTGCTCTCTCAGCTTGCTGGCAGTATCGGCCGCTTGATCCGTCACGTGGACGGTGTACAGGATCTGTACGTGGAAGAAGTCACTGGTCAGCCCCAGATACAAATTGATTTTGACCGTGATAAGATCGCGATGTACGGTTTGAACATTGAAGATGTAAACCAGGTGATCCGCACGGGTTTTGCAGGTGAAAATGCAGGCCTTGTTTATGAAGGCGAAAGGAGGTTTGAGATGGTGGTGCGCCTGGACAGCATGAGCCGGAAAGAAATCGAAGATGTCAGGGACTTGTATGTAAGCACCCCTTCCGGCAGACAGATCCCCTTGCAGGAGCTGGCCAGCATTGAATACAAGGAAGGCCCTAACCAGATCCAGCGCGACAATGCAAAACGAAGGATCACACTGGGCTTCAACGTCAGAAGCCGCGACGTGCAAAGCATCGTTGCCGACATTCAAGGAATTATTGATACGAAAATGAAACTGCCGGTAGGTTACTATGTGACTTATGGCGGTCAGTTTGAAAATTTACAGGCAGCCAAAGAGCGCTTATCCATTGCTGTTCCGGTGGCTTTGACACTGATCCTGTTACTGCTTTATTTTACGTTTAACTCGCTTAAACAAAGTTTGCTGATCTTTTCAGCCATCCCGCTTTCCGCGATTGGAGGGGTATTCGCTCTTTACATTCTCGGTCTGCCATTCAGTATTTCGGCGGGAGTTGGCTTTATCGCGCTCTTTGGCGTAGCGGTTTTGAACGGGATCGTTTTAATCGGCGAGTTTAACCGGCTTGAAAAAGATGGTATCACAGACATCTACCAAAGGGTGATTCAGGGTACACAGATCAGGCTTAGGCCGGTACTTATGACTGCGGCCGTCGCTTCTCTTGGCTTTCTTCCCATGGCACTTTCCCAAAGCTCAGGTGCTGAAGTGCAAAGACCGCTGGCAGCAGTCGTGATTGGTGGTCTGATCACAGCCACCCTTTTAACACTGATCGTGCTGCCTGTGCTTTACATCTATTTTGGCTCGATTAAGCCCAAGGGAAATAAAGGAGTGCCTGCTGCTGCCATCGCCTTACTTTTAGCTGTGGTACTTGCCAGTCCCTTGATGGCGCAAACGCCGGTGCAACAATCCGAAACATTAGCGAGAACAGTAACCCTTCCGCAGGCCATTGAGATGGCTTTGAAGAATAACAGCGGGCAAAAAATAGCTTCATTGGCCACCGACCGTGAAAAGGCACTGCTCAAAGGCACTGTCAATCTTCCAAAAACCGATTTTCTCTTCTCACAGGGAAACATCAACAGCCAGGAGCGGGACAACTCCTTTAATCTGACCCAGCGACTAGCATTTCCAACACTTTATGGAAGCCAGAAAAAACTGGCACAGGCCCGCATTGAAAGCAGCCAGCTCGGGCAGGCCGTTCGAAGTAATGAACTGATCCGGGATGTGAAGTCCGCCTACAGCAGTTTGGTTTACTTTAAGGCCAAAGGACTGGTTCTATCTGAACAGAACAGCATTTATTCGGGACTTATGAAAGCGAGCGATCTTCGCTATCAGGCCGGAGAAACGAGCCATCTGGAAAAGGCTACATCGGCGGCACAGGCCATGGAGGTTCAAAATCTGATCCGGCAGAATCAGGCTGATATCACCATCGCGAAGCAGCAGCTGCAAACGCTTCTGAATACGAATGAAGCCATCACAGCTTCCGAGCAGACCCTTACCAAACTGTCGCTTCATCTGTCATTAGTCGATAGCGCTGCAATAATCAAAAATCCTGTCTTACAGTATTTAAAACAGGAAATTGCCGTCAGTCAGCAGCAGCTTCAGGTAGAGCGGCAGAAGAAACTGCCTGAAATCGTTTTGGGATATACCAACCAATCGTTCCGCGGTGTGCAAATTGCAACAGGAATCCAGGAAGCCTTTTCGCTCGCTGACCGGTTCCATGTTCTGCACGCTGGTGTCTCAATTCCTTTACTTCCGGGAGGTTACCGTGCATCGGCGAGCGCCGCCAGGATTTCAGAGCAAATCGCCAGGACTCAGCTTGAATATGAAGCTACTAATCTTTCCGGCGAGTTAAAATCGCTGATTACAGAATTTAACAAAAACCGGATTGCTCTGGAGTATTACGAAAGTACTGCGCTGCCGCAGGCCGCCTTGATCATTAGCCAGGCGCGAGCAGGTTTTAGTAGCGGTGAAACTTCTTACACCCAGCTGCTGCAAAGCGTTTCGGTTGCCAGCCGGATTAAATCCGATAACCTGGACAAACTCTATTTGTATAACCTGACCGTTCAGCAGATCCAGACCCTATCAGGTGTCCAGTAAACAATCTTTCAAAACTCTGATTTATGAAAAATATAAAAAGCATCCTTTTAAGTTCGGCCCTTGGACTAATACTGCTGAGTGCATGTGGTAAAAAACAAGACACTACCAGTGAAGATGCTGTAAAAAAGGATAGCACCGCGCTGTCAGCCCAAGCCGATGAAATTACCTTTTCCAAAGACCAGTACACGATGGCAGGTATTCAAACCGGAAAGGTCGAGTCACGCAATTTGAACAGCATTATCAAAGCGACCGGTATGATCGATGTAGAGCCTTCCAGTGTAGTGACGATATCGGCACCACTTGGCGGTTACATCAAAAGTGCGGGCCTTCTTGCGGGCCAAGCCATCAAAAAAGGACAGGTTATCGCAACACTGGAAAACCCTGAATTTATTGATATACAACAGCAGTACCTGGAAAGTAGTAGCCGGGTGACACTTTTGCAGAAGGAATTTGACCGTCAGCAGCTGCTTCGAAGCCAGGATGTCAATGCGGCGAAAACCTTGCAGCAGGTAACTTCTGATCTGCAGGTGATGAAGTCAAAGCTCGCCGCATTGGAAGCGAAAATATCTATGGCTGGAATCAATAAAGCGGCGTTATCAGAAGGTAAGATCCTGCCATCAGCGCATTTATACTCGCCCATTACTGGATATGTCCGCACAAGCAACATCAATATTGGTAAGTATGTCAATCCCACAGATGTACTCTTTGAGCTGGCCAAAAATGGCGAATTGCATCTGGCTCTCAATGTTTTTGAAAAAGACATTAACCAGATCCGTGTCGGGCAATCCATCCGTTTCGGGCTGGGCAGCCAGCAGCAAGTAGACCGCACGGCCACTGTATTTTTGATCGGGAAAGCGACCGCAGACGACCGGATGATCCCGGTCCACTGTCACTTGCCTAAATCATCAGCCAAAGGACTGCTGCCAGGCATGTATGTCAAAGCCTGGATTGAAAAGGCCGCTGATGCTGTGCCGATTCTGCCTAATGAAGCCGTCGTTCAATCAGAAGGCAAAGATTATATTTTCATCCAGACAGCTCAGTCGGAAAAGGGCTTTACCTACAAGATGGTTCCCGTAAAAAAAGGAATCCAGCAGGATAATCTCACCCAGGTAACGTTTCCTTCCACGGTTGCATCTGATGCTATTATTGTGACAAAGGGAGCCTATACGTTGCTTTCGGCCCTGATCAACGCCTCACAAGAAGAATAATATACGAGCCGTAAAAGTAGCTCGATTTAAAACCGGATTATATGCAAAATAGCGCAGTCACTGCTCTTGCCGAGCCTTTCAAAGCTTTACGCAACCGCGTATTTGCCAAACTATACTTTGCTCAGACGATCAGTCTGCTTGGTGATGCTTTTACCTGGATCGGACTGGCGCTTCTCTCCTACCAGTTTGGTATGGAGCGTTCTGCGATTATCCTATCGACTGCTTTGACGCTACGTGTAATTGCCTTCATCATTTTTTCTCCCTTTGCAGGCGTGTTAGCCGACCGGGTTGACCGAAAAAAAATCCTGTATATCACCCATTGTATCAGAATGGTGATTGTGATCTGTATGGTGTTTATCACCAAGGAATGGCAGATCTATTTGCTTGTTTTTCTTTTGAATATCTTCAATGCTTTTTTTACACCAACTTACCGCTCTATTATCCCGCATATAGTTGCCAAGGATCAGTACCGGCAGGCGATCGGGCTTTCAAGTGCTACCTTCCAGCTGCTGGGCGTTCTTGGGCCGGGGCTTGCCGGGATCATGGCGGTCTGGTTTGGCGCAAGAAATATCTTTCTGGTCGATGCGGTTTCTTTCGTGCTTGCAGGGAGTTTGATCCTGATGCTTCCGGCTGATCTTTTAAGAAATTCGAAAACTGAAACTGCTGAAAAAACGATTTCAACATGGCAGGATGTTCTGCATGGTGCCAGGCTTCTCTTTTCAAATCCGCTGATCCGTTTTTCACTGGTTATAGAATTCATATCTGCCATTGCAGGTGCGCAGATTCTGGTCAAAACAGTCGGGCATGTAAAAGAAGGACTAAAACTTACCGATCAGCATTATGGGTGGGTCATGGCAGCATTTGGCATAGGCGCATCCATTGCCGCTTTCTTTTCAGGCAGTTTTGATAAAAGTAAGAGCCGGAGGCTATCGCTTTTATCAGGTGCCCTTCTTCTGGGACTGGCCGTTATCACGGCAAACTATGTCGGTTTTACGGTTTTGCTGGTGCTATGGCTTGTTGCCGGTTTAGGCCAAAGCCTGGCGGAGATACCATCAGAAACACTGATCGGGGAAAACATTGAAGATGCCCAGCAAGGAAAAGTGTACGGTTCCCACTTTGCTTTTTCCCATTTGTGGTGGGCGATTGCTTATCCCATTGCCGGTTTCTGGGGAAGTAGTTTTCCCGGAAAAGACTTCCTATATGGTGGTATGCTGACACTTGGACTGCTGATTACCGCTTTTCTTTTTTTTCGGCCTAAACCCTCAAACGGCAAAAGGATACTGGGATAAGTATACTTTTTCAAAACAAAAACTTACCAAACAATCTTACTAGTTTCTCATCTAATCTCAATTTTTATGAAACGAATGCTTATTTTTTCTCTGTTGTCTTTCGGCTTTTTGACGGCATGTTCATCTAAATCCGAAAAAGGAACACATACCCATGATGACGGTAAAGTGCACGCGGATCACACTGATTCCACCATGACAGCTGGGACAGATTCTACTGGCATTAACCACGCCGACTCTACTGCGCATGGTCATAGCCACGACAAGGCTGAAACAGACACAACGGTCCATGGCCACAGCCACGACAAACACTAACAGAGTTTAGATATATTCGCAGGTAATGAGGGATTCCCGGATTAATTGCTTTGAAGAAACAAGTTAATCCGGGGCCCCTTGTTACACATCCATTCTTATTTACATGATGCACAAAAAACTTTTATTTTTCAGTCTTACATGCCTGCTCAGTCTAGCTTCCAGCAGTATTTCCGCCCATGGCGTCGATGTTAAGACCAAGTCTTTTTTAATTGGTAATGAAGGCGCAGCGTTTATTCCTTTTTTATATATTGGCGCCAAACACATGATTACCGGTTACGATCATATTCTGTTTTTGGTTGGGGTGATCTTCTTTCTTTATAAGCCAAAAGACATTCTGGTCTATGTGAGTTTCTTTACCATCGGGCACAGTCTGACATTACTTTTGGGTGTACTGAGCAACACCTCGATCAATGCGTACCTGATTGATGCCATTATTGCCTTTTCCATTGTCTATAAGGGTTTTGATAATCTGGGTGGTTTCAAAAAGATATTTGGCGTACAGCCCAATACAAAAGCCGCCGTTTTGATCTTTGGCTTATTTCACGGATTCGGGCTGGCAAGTAAGTTGCAGGACTTTAAATTTGGAAAAGAGGGGCTGATCACTAACCTCATCGGCTTTAACATTGGCGTTGAAATCGGCCAGTTCCTTTCCCTTATTTTAGTCCTTCTGGTCATAAACGCCTGGCGTTATAGCGACAGTTTCAAACGGTTCTCTACATTGACCAACACACTTCTGATGGCAGCTGGATTTCTTTTGATCGGCTATCAGTTAACCGGCTATTTTTCACAATAAACCCCAAAGATCATGAAAGATATCAATCCACCTCTTTTAGAGACCAGACAAATAATCAAAGCGACAATCGGCGCACTTATCCTGGCAAGCGTAGTTTTTGTGATAGCTGTCCTGCCCGCCGAGTATGGATTAGATCCGCTGGGAACTGGTAAGTTACTGGGGTTTAGTGGTCTTTATCAACCTGATACACCGATCGCAGATACAACTGTTAAAACAGATGTATCAAAAGCCTATCCGGTGCTAAAACTTGAAGAACTTGGATCCGGCCCGAATGTCCCAACTCCAAAAGAGGTTTACAATCCTGCCCCTTCCAAACAGTTTGAGCAGCGCCAGGACATTGTAACAATCCGGGTACCGGCTGGCAAAGGACTTGAATACAAAATGAATGTCTTAAAATACGGGCAGGTAAAATACGAATGGGTTACTGATAAAGGTGTACTTTATTTTGATTTTCATGGAGAACCCAAGCAGGCTAACCCTGGTAAAGATGAGTACTATGATAGCTATACAGCAGCTTATTCCAACAACATGATCGGGACATTTCTAGCTCCCTTTGAAGGGCGTCACGGGTGGTATTTCAAAAATAAGACTGATAAAGAAATCGTTGTAAACCTTCGGATTCAGGGACAATATATGCTAGATGCCGAGTAATTACTATTAAACAATGAGTGGAATGCCTGCGTACATTTCACTCATTGTTGCGTAAAATATCCAGGATTGCTGGCCAGAAATCTCACCTGATATCAAACCACTGATCGACCTGGTCACTACCAATGAAGAATCGGTATATCTTGGTGATAAGTTTTGATGCTCACGCTTGCAAGGTCAACATCAAGTCTAGCGGCAATGATATTTTTTGTGTTCTTAATACAGATGAATACCGCTTTTCCTAAATAATTATTTTACATACTGCCTGAGCTGTTCTCCAAACTACGTAGCGATGTCTGGCGGGCTGACAGGCGCAATCGTATAAATCATGGCTTCTTTTTAACTTCACCCTGGTTGATTTTTTTACCCAGCCAGATGACAAATCTGAGCGTTGGTCAGTTACACTTACTGCTCTGTCGGCAATCGTAATCTTCTTTGTATCCTGCATAAATATATCAAAGTTTCACACTGATAAACCATGTCTGAATCCGCTATCTTAAATACTAAAAGCCTAAGATGAAAATGTATGTTTCGATTAGAAATTCGGTTTGTATGCGCAAAGTTACTCGGCTCGCTTCATTTTAGCAGATGATCTTGCTCGCCCCGGAACCTGTCTAATATATAGTTTCACCCATCTAAACATTTTGGATCGCCAGTAACTTTGGATTTTAATCAGTCATACCAACTTCCAATACCAGCACAATTATGATCTTGTAATTCACATTCAACAATGCGCAGTATGTGATTAATGATGCAAGGTTTATGAAAAAAAATATCTTTCTGGTTAGAACAGCATTCATTCTTGATTTCAATCAAGGTTATAAATCAGTGTTATCTTCTACTTTTGCCGCCTGATCATTATTAAACAATATATACTTATGTCACAGACAGCAAAATCGATCCGACCTTTCCTGGGAGCTAAAAATTTTGAATTATCCAGGCACTTTTATCAGGATTGGGGATTTGAGGAAACCGTGCTTTCGCCTGATCTTTCCGTGTTCAAGCTTGACCAGATAGCTTTTTATCTCCAGCGGGCTTACGTAAAAGACTGGATTGAAAATACCATGATCTTTTTAGAAGTAGAAAATGTAGAGCGTTACCACCAGGAATTATCAGCGATGGAACTGGTCAGTAAATATGGCGGAGTAAGATTATCACAGGTCCAGATAGAAGATTGGGGAAAAGAATGTTTTTTACATGATCCGTCTGGAATTCTTTGACACATTGGTGAATTTCACACAAAATGAGTTGAAATTTCATTCAGGTTTCAGACAAATCGCATATACTTACGAAGATTTTAGTAAGCCAATGCACCCACATGTTAAAAACTGACCTTGATAAAATCGGCAAATTTTCCCAGTGTGATTTCGACCGACTAACGAGATACCTCGTGCAAAGACAATTAGGAAAAAACGACATACTGCTTGACCAGGGTCAGATCTGCCACGCTGTTTATTTTATTTCATCGGGATCTGCCTACCAGTTCCGCTATGAAGATATTGAAGAAAAAGTAACGGATCTTCATCTTCAAAACGAGTGGTGTCTGAATTACTCGAGTTTTATTTCCCAGGCCCCTTCTCAAAATATTATTAAAACAAACTCGGAAACAACTGCGCTCGAGCTCAATGTGACGGCTATACATGAACTGATTGCTCAATCGCCGGTATTTCTCCAGCTGGGAAAAATTCTGGAAGGAGTAACAACCAGAACATATTGTCTGGACAACTCCATGTCGCCCTCAAAAAGATATAACGATCTGATTAAAAACCGCCCATTGGTTCTGCAGATGTTCCCCTTAAAACTCATTGCTTCGTATCTGAATATGACTCCGGAAACACTCAGCAGGGTCAGAAGCTGTTTTTAATAACCGGAATTTCTTGATTTGCATCAAGCTGCATCGCGCCACAGACCAGCCATATTTGTTTTCAAATTAACTGGTATCAAAATGCATAAGTCATTTACAAAAGTTTCCGGGGTCAGCCTTTGTTTTGGATCGCTTATTTCGGTCATTACCATGGTGCTTCATCCTGCTGGCGGAAGTGTTGAGCACATCATCAGAATCCAGCATGTCCTTATTTTTTCCCACGCACTAGGCATTGCATGCCTGCCTTTTATGGGCTTTGGCGCCTGGAGCTTGTCTTGTCTTCTGCAAACAGACAGCAAAATTTCCCTGCTTTCTCTATTTGTATTTTGTCTCGGTTTGGTTGCAGCCATGATAGCCGCTGCAGTCAATGGGCTGATCCTGCCACAATTCCTGTCTGATTTGACAGCCAGGCCAGTGGACAAGTCTATAGTCAATTCCATTGTCCGTTATGGTCATCACATCAATGTTTCCATGGCGAATATTTTCATTTCTGCTACCTGCATCTCGATATTAATCTGGTGTCTGCTGATCATCCAAACGCAGAGGCTTCCCAAGGCGGCAGGATATCTTGGTTTATCACTTTTGGGTTTTGGCTTAATTTGTATTCTGTCGAAGGCAAACTTTACCGATCTGTATGGCTTTAGAATTTTCGTAGCCGGACTGGCCACCTGGCTAACAACAACAGGTATCCGGATGATCATGAAAGGAAAATCAGAAAATAAATACGCTGGCAGCGAAGCTCCTAACTTGTAGTGCATTGAATTTCGCAGAATAAAAGAAAATAAATAGGAAATCTATCTCCTAAATGAATAAATGGTGAGAATTGAATTATTCACTTTTACTGAAAAGTATGTTACGAATCCAACTGAATTGTATGCAAATGTGTCACTGGAAGATAACTAAACACTTTTATTATGAGAGCTGCCTTATTTTTACCTTTCTTTTTGCTAGTGGTTCTTAATCTCATGAGCTGCAAAGTGAATCAGGATGAGCCGGCCATCGTAGGGCCCGAGCCGGAGCCGCGCGTTAATTATTTAGGCAGGGACAGCATTACAACGGGAAATTATAGGGGTATTGCCATTAATACATCCACCAACGAGACTTTTGAAATACTGGAAGGCTACCGGAAAAATAAGACTATCGTTTATCTGGGTGCAGTCAATAATTATTTTGCAGATGTCACTGACATGAAGGATCGTCTGCAGTTTTTCGACTGGCTGGTGCTCGACGAGACATTTGATACCCCAGATGGTGTGCAGCTTCAGCTTGCTTCTGGCAAGGTCAAAAGCATTCGTCTCAATAACGGGACACAGCTAAGCCAGTGGCCACAAGCAGCCGGTTCACAAAAGGCAATAGCAACTGACGATGCGTTGGAAGTCCTGTATGGAAAACTGGTTGTGCTGAGCAGCTCGCAAGACTACAAGCACAAATTCCAGCGCGTTGTATTAGGTGCAAAATATGAGTACGCCCTGTATGATCCCAAGAAGGCGGAATTGCCCTGGGCATTTATATATGACACACATGCGCAAGGCATTACAGAACAGGTACGTGTTTATTTTAAAGATAAAAAGGTTGATTACATCCTGGTAGACCGCTTTCAGCAATAGAGCTGGCATGAGCCAGTATTTCGATACTTTGCATCAGGTTTTCGTTCAGCGGCAACCTGATGCTTGAATCAAAATGCCGCTCACCGTCTGCTTGGCCCGTATTTGCGTGCGATCCGTCTGCCCTGCTCAACATATTCAACCAGCTCCTGACGTTTAAAATAAAGCCGCCCGTTTCGCTTATAATGGGATATTTTTCCGATATGACGGTAAACAGCCTGTTTACTCAGTCCCAGAAACCGGGCAGCTTCGGAGATACTTAGAAGTTCCGGCTGCTGTGTTTTGGTAGGATCAGGACTCAAATCGGTGTTTTCCATCAAAAGGACCAGCATCTGCTCAATCCTTGTCAGACGCTGAGCAAGAATATGAAACGGATTTATCTTTTCAAGCTCATCCATCGCTTTTCAGTGGTTTAGATTACCTTATCTCTAACCTGGTTTCGTCTCATTCTCCACAAGTGAAATAGATCTCACTTGGCCTGTTGCGGTTAAAGGAACGCTCATACCGTATATATCCATATTCGCTCAGCTCACCGACATACTTAAAATAAGTATCCCGGCAAGATAATTTGGCCAGCCCGATCATCTGATGGCTAAAAACCCGGATCGGGCTGCTGCGTCCCTGTGCATTCCAGTAATTGAGCAGCGATGCATACACGCCGATATGCGTGCTGCCAATCCTGGGGTCTTTTTCGATGGCTTTGAAAAAATCAGCCAGCGGGCTTAGTTCTGAAATTTCACTGGCTGACCGAGAGTCCTTTTCGTTTTCCGGCCTTGACCGAGGTGGCATCGTTTTCATTAGTTTCTGGCTTTAACTGCTGACCTTGCTTTTGAGTGGCGGTCTGTTTTTCTGCTTGTTTTTCCGTCAGGTCCTGACGGATACGCTGCGCATTACCATCGTAGACGGTAATGGATTTAAACTGTGGATTCGCTTCAATCATCCGTTTTTGCTCGGTGCCATTTTCGATGAATGTCACCGATTGTCGGTTGCCTTTATGGAGTGATTCTATCAGACGGCTTTTATCCTGCTCGTTGCCAAGCTCTTTGATCGGTAGTTTACCCAGCGCTTTTTCGAGCTCAAAACCGTAGTTCTGGTGAAATTGTTTAAGCTTATAATTGCCGTTATTGTCCGTGTTTTTAAAATCCATCTGGACCCAGGCATTGTAAAGCTGCCCTTCCTTATTAGTAAGATCTTTGTTCACCGCCCTGCCCTGCATCAGATTAAATGCTTCCTTTAAAGTGATGTTATTGTTTTTCTCAACATAAAAAGACTGGTTCATCTTCTCGGTCTGATCCTGCTTTTTGAGCGAAACCAGATAGCTGTTAAAAAAATACATATCACTGCTCGGCGATTTTTTAAAGTGCAGCGCTGTCGTGGTTTCATCCCTGCCGAAAGTATTCTGGTGCTGCAGGGTGAACTCCGGCGCCTGTCTTTTCATATTCTCTTTCAGCTGGCTTTCCAGCCCTTCACCAAACCCGGTATACTTGATCTGGTCTTTTAGATAATCAAAATTTTTCTGGTTCATGATTGTGTTTGTTTACAGGTTATCTGATTTTTATTCTGCCACAGCTCTGGCCCTCAGAAGGGTCTTGCCGGAAATGTCCAGCTCAAGATGACGCCCGCCGTTTTTTTCCATGAGCTCAATGGCCAGATATTTCTTGTCAGGGATCGTAAATTTGGGCAGCGCGTACACAAACGAGTGTGCCGATTCACCCGCGATTACCGCAGTGTCGCCTTTGATATACACGGGCCTGATCTCCAGCTGCTGCACTGCTGTTCGTTTCGCTCTTTTTTTGTCGCGGATAAAAAACCTGAGACTACCGATATCATAGCTAATCTGTGAGCTATTTGTCATTTCAAGTCGGTAAAACATCACCTCTTGATCTATGTAAATGCCATGCAGTGCCAGAGCCGAACCGGAGTTTTTGCCTTTGATGCTGCGTATATGCTTTGGCTGCGCTTTTACCCGGCCGGCTAACCTGCTGAGCTCAGCCTGGTTCGGCTGAAACTGATCAAGCGATGCATTGGGCCCTGAATTGGCCCCGGTGAATGCGATAGTAAGCTGTAAAGGCTCCGCGGCATAGTCCACCGTAAAACCATACAGCTTTCCATCCGAAGTGATCACGGTCAGACTGGTGCTGTGAAAATCAGCTACTTGGGCTTTGACCCGCAGAATATTGCTGACTCCTTTGGCCTTTTGCGCCAGAATATCGCGGCTCCCTTTATCAACACTGACGATATCATAAGGAAAAACAAGGTGCGTAGTCTTCAATGTGGTCAGCTCAAGTGGAAAAGGTTGGCTCACAAACATCTGCATGCTGTGATCCTGGGCAAATACCCTTGCAGTCTCCAGCAGAAGGATCAGTTGGAAGATCCATTTAAAAGGATGATACATAATGATTAGCTTTAATATTTTTGAAATGGATTAATTCAAGGTGACTAGCTGCTGGCATTTCCGTCTCTGAGAAGCACCTGGTAACCAGCTTTGACTGTCACCTGCAGCAGCCTGGCTTTTTTACCTATCAGCGTTTTCGCGGTCTGAATACCCGCGCTGGCCGCCTGTGCGCCCAGCGATGGATCAAGACTGCCGATGCTGATCCCTTGTATATCCTGGCTTAAAGACTGTTTGGCTACATCGCGCGCAATAGCGCCAGGGATATGAATGCCTGCAATCCCATCCAGATCATACACAGACAGCTTTACGGGAAAAAGATTGTTTTCATGGCGGACTGATTCAATGCGGATCACCAACCGCTCATTGTTCAGGTTTGCAATCCCGTAAACAAAGCTCTCTTTCGGGATCAGAACACCTGCTATATAAACATCCTGGGTCAATCTGAGCTTCACCGTTGAGCCGCTCACCACAGTCTGGGTCTGAGCGATCACAGCCGGGATTGCATTCTGATCAGCAGAGATAAGCGTTTCATCCAGACCAAAAAAACCATTTTGCTCAAAAGAAATGGATCTGACCGGATCCGCTTCCACAGAATCTTCGGTTGAATCAGTCGCAAGCAAACTCACCGGATCCGCGCCTGCCGCCTGCCGGACAGCAAATACCTGGCCTACGCTCTTCTCAGACTGCTCTTTGATCTTCTCTGAGTCCAGTTCCGGATTTTGGATCTGAATAATTTTATCAAGCATTCCACTGAGCTCTTTAAGTTCCGGGTCTTCATATACGTCCGGCGCGGAAGACTGCTGGTTCAGACCAGCCATGAGTGCTTCGAGCTTGTCGGCTGTTTCATTGCCGCTGTTGTCATCACCCCGCGGGGAATTTTCGCTTTTCATATCCTGCCTGCTGAATTCAGGCCGGCTCGTCTCACTAAGCACATCATCGAGCGCTTTGAGCTTTTTTAACACCTTCTCTTCACCAGCCTGCACAGAAGTCTTTCCCTGGTAATTTACCTGCCCCGCCTTTGCCTTAAAAGGTGCGCCAAGTCCTGCCAGCTGACCGGTTTGTAGCGAATCCTTATAACCGGGGCTGTCACTGCGGTAAGGGTCTTTACGGATCAGCTCACCAAGTTTGGCTGAATCCGCCGCTGCACGCTCATAGAAGCTTAATTTATTAACCTCTTTATCCTCTTTAAGCATCGCATCAGGAAGGCTCGTGATCAGACCCTGACTCTGCGTGGTCTGCTGCTGCTTTTTTGTTCCTTTCACAAAAAGCACCCAGTAGATCAAGGTAACAAAAGGCAAAACCAGCAAGGGAAGCATCATGTAAAACTTTCGCTGCTGTAAAAACCGGGCAGAATAAGCTGTGTTTTCCATCGTATTAATTGTTTATGGTTCGTGTATCATTAATGCTGTCGGTGAGAAATGCCTTTTCGAGACTATCCAGATAAAGTTCAAAATCTGTCTGATGCTGTAAATTTTCCTGCTGCGCGAATTGATCCGGCAATGTCGGTATTGAGATCCTGTCATAAACTGGCAGTACTGCTGTGGGCTGCTGGTCAATGATCAAAACAACCAGGCAAAACAGCACGCACGCACATCCCAGATTTGCAAGCGTCAGTTTCAGCAGTATTTTGGCAAAGCCGCCCGTACGAATACCTGCAAACATCACCCACCTACGCTGCAGGCTGGTTATCCTGGAAATAATACTTTGTGCTGCCCGCTTAAGTTTTCCAGGCGACTCGGGTGGTTTCTTATGGGCATTGAAGTTGTAGAACATGACTTATATCTTTAAAGATTAGAAAAACGGGCTTAGTCCGGCGCTGCGGTTACGGATACTGACATCCTTATTTTCCAGCGTCATCCACCGCTCGATCAGAAATCCGTGGGGATTGTGATCGCTTCGTGAAACGTTTCGAAGGTAGCCTTCTGTAACAAGGCTTCTTGTGACGATGCTCGTCGCCCGGATGATCTGCTGAGAAGCCGTGCAGCGGAAATAGTAGGGATACGCTTTTGTATTGACCGCTACACTGTCAATGACGATCTGCTGGCTGATATTGCCCGATATAATGCTGGTGTAAAAGCCGGATTCGCGCAGATTGTCATACTGCTTCTTTGCTGAAGCGTCTGCCAGATAAAGCGCTTTTACAACACTGGCCTGTATCGCTTTTTCATCCGGATCGAGCGTGAAGAAAAACCGGTGAAAACTCGCCACGTGATCTCTCGCCTCGACAGGAATGTTGTCGCGCCGATCAGAAGCGTATGCTTCAAGCACCTTTCCGTCTGCCAGAATATAAACCCGGCTGGCGCTCGCCTGGGTCATCTGATAGCTTTTGTAAACGGCAAAACAGCAGAAGGCAAAACTGGCGCATACAACCAGGAGCGTAAAAATCCGGATATGCCCGAACGCTCTTTCTATATCTTTCGCTTTTGAAAACATGATCTTTAAAGGTTAGGATTTTGATTCAGGTTTGGTCTCAGGCCTGGGGTAGCGGCCAAATCCGCCACCGGCTGGAAATGCCTTATTGCCTACTGCGACTGCCGTGGCAGCAAAAACGGACGTTACTTTATTAAGCAGCGCATTACCGCCACCAGCCTGGATAATGTAGCCAGCCACCGAAGGGACTGAGAAGTATCCGACAATGCCAATGATCAGAAAAATCAGATATCCCATATCCTGGGCGCTGAAAAAAGTATCGCCGCTGCCCTGAACTTGTCTGATATCCAGCGCAATCATTTTTTCCTGGACCTTTCCGATGATTGCTCCGAAAATATTGGCGACCGGGAGCCACAAAAACACATTGATATAGCGCGCAATCCAGGCAGTAAGCGTATGCTGAAAACCATCAAATACTGCAATGCCAAATACCATCGGCCCGATAATGGCCAGCACCACCAGCTGAAAGGTCCTGATCGTGTTGATACAAAGGGCTGCTGATTCAAAGATTACGCGCAGAATTTCTGAGAGCGCCGCCTTGATCGAATTACGAAAATTGTAAGACTGCTTGGCCATATAAAACTTGATATCATTACTGATCCCGTCTGTAAAACCTTCCGAATAATCATCGCCGTAGGTATACTTGATCCACTTCTCACGGCTGCCTTTCTGATCATCGCCTACATACATCTGCCAGAAATCAGAGCTTTTGATCGCATCTTCCTTCTTTTTTAAAAGTACAGCAATCGCTTTGTCTGAGTCTGTGACCATACTGGCCGTACCCCGGACAGTGGGCGAAAGAATGCCATTGATCATCGCGATCACAGAGGGGAAGATCAGAATCGCAAAACCCAGCGCAAAAGGTCGCAGCAGTGGATAAAAATCGATCGGTTCCGCGCTGGCAAGATGGCGCCAGATGCGGCTGCCGATATAAAAGATCGCCGCAAAACCCGCAATACCTCTTCCCACATTGATCAGCTTACTGCACAAAGGCAGCATTTCCTTGTAAAGCTCATCGAGCACACCGTTCAGACCCCGGATCTGCTGCTCATAACCCTGGGCCTGCGAATGCTCAGGCCATAATATTACCAGCACCACCAGTATGGTGATCATCAGATTCTTTTTCACACGCGTTGTAGTTTATGGTTTCAGATCGTACAGTTTTCGGGTAAGCTCAGTATCCGCTATCTCATCCTTCCGCTGCACGGCAAGCAGTGCCGCATTCGAATTGAAATGCCATAGAAATGAAAGCTGATCGGTCATATCCTGATAAATGCTGTCAATGACACTGAGCCTTTCATCATCGGAGGCCCTGAGCTTTTTTGCGGTCAGAACCATCGTGAGCGCATCCAGGTTTTTAAGGCTTCGCTCTGAGAGTCTGCTGTAAACCTGGGTGATGTAATCCAGCTCACTGGCTGAGAAGCTGCCCGAAGCGGCCAGCTTCTGATAAGCCGATTTGTATTCATTGATAATGGCCAGCTGGCATCCGATGATGCCCTGCACCCGGCTGTAATTTTTCACCGCGGGACTGACCTTCAACAAACCATCCAGAAAAGCTTCATGCAGTTTGAAATTTCCTTTGGAAAGATCGCGGATCGTACTGTATCCTTTAAAAAGGATTTCATAGCCTGTCTTAAGCTCTTTTAAGATCTTCCGAAGCTGATTGAGCTTCTCGATATTGAGCACCAGCTGGGTCACCTCGGCGGTCTGGGCGCTGAGAGGTAATGTCCCGCCAAGCAGCAACAGCAAACTTAAAACTGTCTTTTTCATACCCCGTTATTTTATGCCGTGCAAAGCGCGGCTGTTTTCAATGGCCGTTTTCTCATTTTCAATCTGTGAGCTCAGAAGCCTGGCCTGCTCGGCGAAGCTTTTTACAAACAGGTAATTATCCTGCATCTGATCACAAAGCAGATCAATCCTTTTGATCCTTTCATCGTCACTCATGGCCGTGTTGCCACTGCGCGCTACATCAAACATTGCGTAAAGAATCCCCTGACAATCATCGTAGACCAGACCCAGAACCTGCCGGATGTATCCCATCTGGCTCTGGGAGAACTGACCCCGCCCTGTCAGCTCCCCGGGCAGCTGCTCGCAGATCCGATTTATCTGCCCGTGCAGATCGGTGATCTGTTTTAGCCGTGGATGTGAGCCGGCAGCAGCACTAACGATCAGAAGCGAATCAAACCTGTTTTTATGTAGTCTGAATTCTGCTCTTTTAATCTCACCAATCGTTGTAAGCCCTTCTTTGGCGATTTTATAACCCTTTTCAGTCAGCTCCAGATATAGTTTCAGATGCGCGATCTGTTCGATCAGATACTCTTTCTGTGTTTTTTTCTGGCGAAACCACTCTTTGAACTTCTGGGCAAAACAGCTGTGGGTCGCCAGCATCAACACAAGTATGGTCACTGTCTTTCTCATCTGTGCCACGTTTATCTTAATCCTGGATTCCGTACAGCTCTTTTACCACCTTTGCATCGAATTCGCTTCTGGCTCTGGAAAGACTCAGCATCTGGTTTTGCCGGTTGAAGCTTACCAGCTCATCATGAACCTTGTCAACTTGTCTGGCCACCCGGTCAATCATTTCAAGTCTTTTCACGTCACTCATCTGTGTGCTGAAAGATTTTACCACACTAGTGAGCATATCCACGTTTTTTGCCGTTTCTTCCAGCATACCCGCGTACACTTTCTGCATGTAGATTAGCTCCCCATAACTGAAATGTCGGTCATTCTGAAACAGCTTCCATGCCTTTTGGTACTGCTGCACGATCTGCAGCTGTTTTTCTGCAATCTGTTTGACGCGGAAATAATAAGCGATAACCGCTTTGACCTTTTTGAGCTCATCGTAGTACTCTTTGTAAAGGTCCCGCTGTTTTTTGACCCAACTCGTGATCTCGTCCAGGTGCATTTTGGCCATTGTATTCTCCAGGGCCTTCTGCGCATTCTGTAATTTAATGACCGCATTCTGCCTTCTTTGTATAAGAAGATCGACCGCTTTGACCACCTTCTTTATAGCGGCTTTGATGATCGCAGCCCACGGCCCTGCGGCCTGCGCGGTCTGCACAGGGGTAAGCACCGCAAGGCTCAGAATCATAAAGAACACCATCTGCTTTTTCATTTTTTCTGTGATCTGATTTCGTTTGCCAGCGCGGCAATACCTTTTTTTATACTTCCGTATCTGCGGGCATATTCGCCTACTTTCATCTTTTCGGTTTCCTCGGTCGTGTAGGCGTAATACTCCTCGGTGCTTACTTCGGTGCGGTAAACCTTCGAGAGCATTCCGCCCAGGCTGATAAAAACCTCCTTGTATTTTCTAAGCGGATCATTGGCTTTGTTGACCGATAGTACCAGAGCCTTCTCCTTTTCAGTGAGCCCCAAAAGCTCTTGGATCTGATCAAACTTGTTCTGATATTTGCTCTGATCCAAAAGGATTTTGCAGTCTGAGTTATTGATAATGGCCTGTTTAACCACCGGCGATGAGATAATATCTTCGACTTCCTGGGTAACGACAATCGCTTCACCAAAAAACTTTCTAACCGTCTTAAAAAGATAACGGATGTATTCTGCCATCCCTTCTTTGGCGATTGCTTTCCATGCTTCTTCTATGAGTATTATTTTTCTGATCCCTTTCAGCTTTCTCATCTTGGAGATAAACACCTCCATAATAATGATGGTGATCACCGGAAAAAGGATCGGATGATCTTTCACAGCATCTAGCTCAAAGACAATAAACCGCTGGTTTTGAAGATCCAGATTCTCTTTGGCATTTAAAAGATAATCAAACTCTCCGCCCTGGTAATAGGGCCTTAACACATACAAGAAATTGGCAACATCAAAATCCCTGTCCTTGACCTGATCCTTTTGCAATACATCTACAAAGACGTCCCTGAGAAAATCATAAAAGGAATTAAAGGATGCGAAAACCTGCTGATGCTCCTGCAAAAAATCATAATAAAGTGTCAGCGCGTTTGAAAGCGCCACGTATTCACTTCTTTTAAAAACCTCATTATCTTTTTTCCACAGAGCCAAAAGAAGCGTTTTGATACTTTCCTTTTTTTCCGTGTCTGGCTTGCTTCCGCCTTCAATGTAGAAAGGGTTGAAGCGGATCGGATGCTTTTCATCATAGGTAAAATAATAGCCTTCCACCAGATCACAGAGCCCTTTATAAGAATGTCCCACATCCACCAGCACCACATGTGCACCCTGCTCGTAATAGGAACGGACCATGTGGTTGGTAAAAAATGATTTCCCACTGCCCGAGGGGCCCAGAATGAATTTATTACGATTCGTGCAGATTCCCTGCCGGATCGGCTCATCGCTGATATCGACGTGCACGGGTTTTCCTGTCAGTCTGTCACCGAGCCTGATGCCTACCGGACTGATCGAGGACACATAACCGGTTTCCAGATTCAGAAAACAGCAGGCCTGCTCACTGAAAGTATCAAAGGCCTCGTTCATGGGAAAATCAGCTTCATTGCCAGGAATACCTGCCCAGAAAATCTGCGGGGCACCACTTGTTTCCAGTTTTACCGAAGCATCGATCTGCGCAAGGGCCGAGGATACCATACTTTTGATCTGCTGCAATTCAGCGCGTTTATCCGTCCAGGCCAGCACATTGAAATGCGCCTTGACCGGCAGGCGCTGTTCTTTGATCGCCTCATTCAAAAACTCGTTGGCCGCATCCAGCGCCAGCGAATTTTCCCTGGCATAAACCGATAGCGACTGAAGCCTGAGTCTTTTGCTTTCCAGCCGTTTGATCGCTGCTGCGCTGTCTTCAATAAATACATACTGGTTGTATATATGGTTGCAAGACAAGAGCTGCCCAAGCGTCGAGGCGAAACCAACACTGAATTTGGTCTTATCGGTCGAATACTTCTCGTAGGTATTTGCCGCAGCACACTGACCCGGAAGATCAGCCGTATCGGCCAGGCTGTAAAGCTGGCAGTACTGCTCCCCTATTCTGATGCCGTCTTTAAACTCCATGTCGCGGATCATTGCAGCATTCTGATCAGTGGCCAGATAACAGTACCTTTCAATCAGCCCGGCTTTTTTCGCCTGGCTTAATAGTGCATTGTCGCCCAGCTGATGAAGCGTTACAAAGCCACTGTCCTGCAGAACCCTTCTGAACTGATCGGCTGCGTCAATAAAATCCTGGTGTGCTACTGCATCCAGCGTGTCCTGTGGCACCAGCGTAGGCCGGATCAGATTCGAGAAAAGCGAGCTTGATACCCTGCGACCTTTGGGCTTGCGCGTCAGCATCACATAACAGCTGTGGGCCAGATACGGCCGCTCAGTAAAAAAGCGTTCACTGCTCAAAGACAAAAAACTGGTATCTTCCCCGCTAAAATCAGGCTTGTAGCGGCTGTCAATAAAATAGTCCTGTTTATGGAAAACACTACCCGAAGGTAGCATCTTCAAGGCTTTCACCCAGCTTTGATGCAGCGCATCATAATCCTTATCAGACAAACTAAAAATCTCAGGAAGCTCCACCTGAAAGACCACGGTTACATCTCCCTGTTTAGAGAGGATACAGCCATTTTCCACATCAAGTATCGGAAGTAAATCATCAATCAACTTTTCCATTCTGCACACTCATTTAATCGTGAACAATCCACATTTTTCACTTCCTGACAGAGCCTGTCATCTTTCTGTTTTGCATAAAAATTCTTCGCGAATTCGATTTGACGACAACAGGAATATTTCGTCTGGCAAGCGCTTTGAGAAGTCCATGCTCGCCATAGGTACTGCTCAGATGATAGATTCCGATCAGAAGCAGGCCACCCAGACAAATTATTATGGCCAGACTGATGTAGGTGTTGACCCCTGCCATATACATCACCGCGTAAATGATCAAAAGCGCAAACATACCCCCGCCCATATACCAGATGTACTGCGCTTTCAGGCCCTTGAAGACGATGCTCTGATTGACCCCCTTATTGATCGCGTAGCGATTTCTTGCCATGGTTGAACTGATTTAAAATTTTACTTTTCAACACCTTTCAACTGAAATTAACTTCATTCTTTACAGTACCGGTTTAAGCTATACGTACTAGCCAAGTTCTTAAATGTGGCGATGATCTGACAGCACTATTTGCATTTGCCCTTCCCGTTGTCAACCCATAATTTACCGGCAACCTCGCTCCCCATTACTTCTAATCACATCACAATTCACAGCGAGCATATTTGCTGGTGTTATTTTAGATCTGGCGGGGCCGCTGTGGCCCCTTTGCCAGATCCATACCTATCAGTCTGCTTGCCAGCAAAGCCCTATATTCCTACCCGTAGCAAACTTTCTCTCAAAGAAATATTCTTTGTAAAGTCCTCCGGGATGGCAGTGGATATAAATCCGGTGGCTTGTGGTCAGTGGCTTTCTGATATGTATATTTTCATTGCAATCAATGCTTTTACAATCCGAAGAACGATTGCAAAACGGTCGCTACCACCACCAGAAAAATGCAGCTTCCAAACCAGGCGGCAGCTACTTTGCCAGTATCCTGATCACCCGCATTCCATTTCTGAAATACTTTGACAGCACCCACAAGACCCAGCACAGCACCTATGGCATACATCAGATTCGTACCCGGCTCAAAGTAAGATCGTACCTGCGTGTTGGCTTCTTCGATCCCGGCCGCCCCGTCCTGCGAGAATGCTGCTGCTGCTGTCATTGCAGCTGCTGCCGTCAACAGCAAATGCCGTTTGACTTTTAAAATCATAACCCTGCTTTTCATACCACACATATTTAAAAGTTGAACATGCTTGTTTTCATGGTTTGCCGGCAGCTTTCCGCCAGAGTGGCGGAAAGTCTGACCCGGTCAAACACACAGCCCCACTACACCCTATTCCATATCGCCGCTTTATCCTCTTCACCCAGGTGTATGGAGCCGTACTTTGCGCATTCAGTCTCAATGCATTCATTGATAGCAGACTGAAATTGCGTACCTTCTAAATCCACGTAATCTCTTATCGTCATCTGCAGCAGCAGTATCAGCTCCTGCTTGTCGTAATCCTTTTCATGCGCTTCTTCAATCAGATACGTAAGGTGCTCTGCCAGGCTCTGTTCCTGTCCATGTAAGACCCTGTTTTTCCAAAGACTAACCGGCGGAAAGATCTTTTTTGATCCACCAAGCGGCTGATCAGATGTCTGTGAATAATCGATCTGCTGCTGCTCGCTTTGTGCTAACGGCTCGTTTGTTTCTTTCCAGGGCTCTACCAGCTTAGTCTTCAGACTCCGCCGGGAACTGATCCTTACTGTGATTTCCCGGCGGTAAAATCTGGCAACAGCAAACAGGTAATAACCTGCGATCACAGGGCCTGCCACGTAGACATATACGGCCCAGGGGTTGGTCGTAAACATAAAACTGTATAGTTTATGGTTTTTTAAATCCAGAATCATATCCATTGCTGCGCTGATCCTGATTGATGGCTACAAAGTAAGCGCAGCGGCTCACGCTGCAAAAGCGCAACTTTTCCTGCTCCCCCCTTGCGCCTGCCGGTTTGATGCAATAACCTTCTGATTATCAATAGAAAATAAATCAATATTTTTTCAATCAGCACTGCTTTTAGGCCAAAAGACTGAGAAAGTTGCTCCGGTAGCTTTTACTAAGCAATTGAAATACAATCAATTATAAAAGACACATTGAATTTCATGCCGGAATTGCTGCCTCTTTCAGCGAAAAAATCTCTTATCCGGCCCTGTTTTAACCAAAATCACACCCTTTTCAAACCTGTAAACACATCAAAATCCTCAACCCACTATACGTTGACTGTCTGACCTTGCGATAAATACCGGAATCAAAATAATTTTCTATGTAGCCGATTTCGAAAAAAACAACCCTTAGTTTGAGCTCTACTTACCATTCACATAAACTTATCTAACTATGAACATTGATTTTACCAAAGCAAGCTTCCGGGATTTTGAAAACATTCCCGGTCTGGATGCCATTGCAAGAGCAGAAGTATTTTACGACTTTCTAGGGTTCATGAAAAACAGCGGTCACATGAACTACCGCCTGGTCAATCAGTCCGGGTGCGGGCCTGAGATGGATGTGCTCACACCGCAAAGCGGCGGTTCCCCAGGCAGATATGTAAGTTTTGTTTCCAATGATTATCTGGGCTTTACACAGCATCCGCTGGTTAAAAAAGCGGTGATAGGTGCCATAGAAAACTACGGTACGGGCGCGGGCGCATCGCCGCTGATCGGAGGACATTTTAGTTTTCACCAGCAGCTTGAAGAAAAAATAGCCGCATTTTTCGGACGAAGCACTGATTCAGCCGTGATCTATACGACCGGCTATACTGCCAACAGCGCCTCACTACAAAGCCTGCTTTTAAAAGAAGACATCGCCATTGTGGACACCGCGGTACATGCAAGTGTCTACGAAGGGTGTCTTCTGACCAACCGGAAAAGTTTTCTGCATAATGACATTGAATCTCTGGAGCGGATTCTGAAAGACGCGCAAAGCCGCTACCGGACTAAAATGGTGATCATCGATGGCGTGTATTCCCAGGATGGCGACATAGCGCCGCTTGACAAGATCCGGGAGCTGACCCGCCGCTATGGAGCGTATCTGATGGTCGATGACGCGCACGGCATTGGAGTCCTGGGCAAGACAGGCCGCGGAGCTATGGAGCTTTACGGGATTATGGACCAGGTGGACTTTATTACCGGCACTTTCAGTAAAACCTTTGCCGGACTCGGCGGTTATGTGATCGCTCCACCCAAGGTAGCGGCTTTCCTTAAATTTCAATCCCGGCAGCATATCTTCTCGGCAACTTCCACACCTGCGGTAGCAGGCGTCATCAAGGCAATTGAGCTCATTGATCAGGAGCCGCACTGGAGAGCTAAACTTGCAGAGAACATTGCTTATTTCAAAAACGGACTGATCAGTCTGGGTATGGATGTGGGTAGCACGCAGTCTGCGATCATACCGGTCAAGATAGGAAATCCACATAAAACTTCTGATACCGGGACTATGCTGTTAAAGGCTGGGATCTACACCAACCCGATTCTTTATCCGGCCGTGGCAAAAAAGAACGCGCGCATCAGAATGAGTCTGATGGCTACTCATACCAGAGAACACCTGGACAAAGCACTGAATGCTTTTGAGGATATTGACAAGGTGCTTAAAATCTCAATAAATTAAAGCACCAATTCTTAATGATAAAGATAAGCCTGGAAGTTCCGCTAAAAACATAGGCATGAAATCAAATTCTGTAAAATTTCTGTCAACGCCTACTTTGCAGATACAGTCTATGGTAGCCAGGTTCAACTGAATTTCAGAGGTAGTCTTTGAGCATCCAATGGTCAGAGACTACTCCTGAGCCCAGGTTTCCTCTATTTAATAAGGCCTGCCGACTGCCGACTACTTATTTAGCAGCATTTAATTCATTCAGTATCAAGGATTGTAATTCCGCTTTTGGTAACAGAAGCTGATACTCTGCTACACCTATGGGTTTATTAATATCCTGCAAAGCTATTTCTACATCAAGGTGGTCTTTATCCGCGCAGAGAATGATGCCAATGGATGAGTTTTCGTTTTCACTTTTTTCCAGCCGGTCGAGCAGCGACAGGTACAGATTCATTTTTCCCACATATTCCGCTTTAAAACTTCCGATTTTAAGATCGATTGCCACCAGGCTACGAAGACCTCTGTGAAAGAAAAGCATGTCTACAAAATATTCCTTGGCATTGTACTCCAGGCGGTACTGGTTGCCTATAAAGCTAAATCCTTTACCCAATTCCAATATAAAGGATCTGATCTTGGCAATAAGCCTGTTTTCTAATTCCAGCTCTTTGACAGGTTCGGTAATACCCAAAAACCCCAGATTGTAGGTGCTCCTAAAAACTTCATTGGCATATTCAGCATGTGCCTCGAGAAGCGTATGATCAAAATTATGCGTTTTGATCTGCTTTTGTGCCTGGCTATAACTGTCCATCTTGATGGCATTGAGTAGCAAATCTCTGGACCAGCCTTTTGTAAGAGTTTCGTTTGCATAGAATCGGGCTGCTTCCAAAGACTGCAACTTGTCCATCAATAGTAGGTTATGTCCCCAAGGCAAAACTGCTACAGCTTGTAGCAGTTTTGTATCTGCCTGATAATAACGCTCATAAAAGCGTTTCATATTCCAAAGGTTTCTCGGAGACAAGCCCATATCCGGAAACTCGTTTTTCAGGTCTATGGATAATTGTTTCACAACGCCGCTGCCATATCCTTCCTCCAATTGCTTTTCAGAGAGTAATTTTCCCAGACTCCAATAAATGGACTGTGTACTACTGTTTACCTGTTTGGCAATTACAAAACGAGCCGTACGGATCTGGTTAATCGCCTGCCTTAATATTTCTCCATATTCCGCATCGTCCAGATGCGGTGCTGTTGGTTTGTCGTTGCTCATACGCTGCTAATCTTAATATCTTATGTCATTCGGCTATTTTTCAATGGGACAAGATCTTTGGTCAATACCAGCTTTTCTGCCCGTAATTCCTTCCGGTTTAAGTCAAGGAATACCAAAAGGTCTGTGAGTTTTCTTCCTCAAAGATCATTCAAGGAAGTCAAAAGTAAAAGTTTATCGTAAATCAGCATTCTAACTCAAATTAAGAACGGTTTCCATCCGCGTTAAATTTAACAATTACTTGCCAGTACACCAGCACAGCTTTCTAAATGAAACGCTTGACTTCAAATAATAAACAATCAGCTAAAATGCTGACAGAGTTAAATTAACTCACTGGCATTGAACACTATCTATTTTGTTTTTTTGCACTTTGTGAATTTATTTTTAAACAAAAACATATTTATACATTTCTTAAAGAAATTAAACTCAAATTCGCTTGACAGAAAATGTCACTTTGGTTAACTTAATGATTCCACTTACTCCACTTCACGATGAAAAATCTTTCGACATTCGCATGGTCGTTCATTTTTATTGGCAGTATGACAGTATTCAGCTGCCGGAGCAACATTGAAATGTATGATCTCAGGTCTGCATCAAAAATGCGGAATTATCTTAGCGATACCAGTAACAAAGTCCGGACAGGAGGTGTCAGGATTATTCCCATCAGTACACCAAAAGGAAATTTCAAGGTATGGACAAAAACCGTTGGTCATAATGAGCAGATAAAAGTATTGCTTCTAGGCAGCGGACCAGGCCTGAGCCACGAGTATCTTCAATGCATAGAGAGTTATTTCCCGGAAAAAGCCATTTCATTTATTTACTATGATCCATTGGGCAGCGGAAGCTCAGATAACCCCAATGATACAACGCTTTGGAATCTGGCGCGTTACACTGACGAGATCGAACAGGTACGTTCAGCATTAAATCTGAATCAGGATAATTTTTACCTTTTTGGACATGGCTGGGGAGGTGTGCTGGCTATGGAATATGCACTTAAGCACCAAAATAATCTCAAAGCACTGATTCTTTCGAACATCGTATCAAGTTCCAAAGTATACAACAGTTATGCCCGGCAACTAACTTCAAACCGGCTGCCTGTACAGACCACTGGCAAAGTCGATCAGAAAGAAGCCAAACCAAATAATGGCAATTCCAAAGATCAGGCCCAGCTTACCGAATTCAACTCAAAGCATGTTTGCCGTATACCACCGGACCAGCTCCAGGGCCCCGTCAAAAGCTTCTTTAACATACAGAATGACTCTATAAATATTTTCCTGGGCGGGCCTGGTTCCGTTCAGATTTCCCGGCAACTAGCCAACTGGGATCGCAGTGCAGATTTAGCGCGGATTACTGTCCCAACCCTGACCGTTGGCGCAAAATATGACTTCATGGATCCGCAGCATATAAAATGGATGGCATCACAGATTCAGAATGGAACCTTTCTTTACTGTGCTAATGGAAGCCATCTTTCCATGTACGACGATCAACAGGCTTACATGACAGGTATAACCGATTTCATTTATAAGGTCTACCGAAAAGAGCATTGGGAAGATATATATTTCTGATTGGCATCAAATTCAAAGTGCCATAACAATCAACTCCGGACTATTTTAGTCCGGAGTTGATTGTTCTATTTTTACTTATTTGACTTCGCTTTTCTTCTCCGTTACTTCTTGTCTAACCTCCTGCGCCAGAACTTTAAGTTCCTGCATTACATTACGAACCCTGGTTCCCGCTGCCTTGTTTCCTTTTTCGTAAAATGCTGAAAAATCTGCTTCTGCATCGGTGATCAGCTGCTTTATTTTACTGAATTTTTCCATTGTTCTGGTTTTTATGGTTGTCGTGATAATCGAATGCCTCTTCATCCGAAGAAGGCAAAAGTAAAATTTTATCCTGAATCTGCACATAAATACCTGTATAGCACAACTTACCGATTCACAAGGATTCTTGTTTTCTATTGTATGTCAACAGATTAGACAGTATTTGAAAGTTTCGATTATTGCTGCGACTTGATCAGTCTTTGATCACAAGTGCACTATCCAGATTTTTTATTTTGGAAGCTGTTTGCTTAATTACCGCCTCAAACTAAAATATACTATAAGTGTTGCCAACTTTTGATCATCTATACCTGTTCGAGAATCAGGAGATTTGTATTCTTGAAATAAAACGTTCCGATATGCCATCAGACGCTACCAAATCTGACGTTTACAAATGGATGCTGATAGACAAGAATGATTTAAAGATAACACCGCTGGAATTTTTATCTATGAGTGCTGCTAATCTAATGGAAGAACGCTTTTTCCGCCAGGGCTATCTATCATTCGATTCAGACCAGGCAGTCTACATTAGGGAATCAAGCTCCATTCAAAATATTCTTAGAATAAAAGATAGTGATTGTATTACTGATTCGATCGTAGCTTCTATACATGAACAACTTAATATGCAACGCTTGAGGTTATGACTTCGAGGAAGCTATGCCCTCAAGATGATTCAGAACTTATGATGACTTCAATTATATGCGTTTGAGAGACCCGCTTGTTTCCGTAATTGACCGTGTGGTTTATCCATTTAAACATCGCTTCGAATATACAAATGTGTTTTCCTTTAACTTATGCTTCTCAATTAAAATTAATTGTGGCATTCGCTTTAAAGCGTTTTGAATTGACGTTCCTTTAAAGCTCCAGCCGATATTTTCAAAAAAGACTTTTATTTCATTTATTTCTTTTGGGTGATCTAAAAAATGGCTTTTCATCAATCTGTAATTTATCGCATAAACAATGGTAGGCTTTTCAGTTAATGTTGCGTATAAATCAAGGCTTTCCTTGTAATGTTCAGCTAAAATTTCTCGTATATTTTCGGGCATTTCGAAACTCTGCTTAGTAATATCTTCAAGTCTATAATTTGAGAACGTCAAGATATTATCCAGTAAATTGAGGTTATAACCGTTTTTCCCTGACTCAATATTTATTACACTCGCTCTTGACATTCCTATTAGGATGGCAAATTTCATTTGTGATAGGCCGAGAGCTTCTCGCAAAGCTTTAACATTTCTGCCAATAATTTTTCTTACAGAAGTTTCCATAAGTCAAATTGACAGACTCAAATCATTTCAAATTGACTATATATTTTTATTTTTTGAAATGATTTACTATATTTACATCATGGTTAATGAGTGGCTCGATCGCTCAATATCAATAGTTTAAGCAATTCAACAATAAGGTATTAAACAAAAGTCTTACAATCGCTTTCTGACGCCGTGATGTAGGACAGCAGAATAATACCCCAACACTGTTTTATGCATTATATTTGTGCGGTAGAACAAGTGTGGGGTCTGCTGTAAAAATCCATATCATGTAAGGCGTCAGAAACTTTAGAGCGATTATGGTTGTAGACCCCACACTGTATGTGTGCTCCAACCATAAAAGACTCAATAGTAACAATTCACCAATGTTCCACGCTTCGGTGACGAAGTCTAACCATTGTTACGCGTATGAGTAATCGCCTTCTTTACAAACTGATTATCCGCAAGCCCCAGTGAGCTAGTTGTTTTAGCGCTCCCGGCTTAACCTGTGCTCGATTCTATCCTGAATCGTAGTGTCTCGCTATGCTTTTTACTTCTGCTTAACCGACGGCAGATACTCTGTTTTTTCATTTTTACTTTCAAATTATTGTTGCAATGAACGTCCGTTTTTGCTCCCCAGGCAGAATACTGCCCTATCTTTTCTATTTTTCACTGCTCTACCTGTTGCTTTGGTGCTGGAAACCGGTGAGGGCACAGAGTACCGTGAATTACAAACCACTGCAAATCGGTGATACCGTGCCGGATGTAGTAATTAAAAACATCCTGCACTACAAAACACCAACGGCCAGGCTTTCTGATTTCAAAGGAAAACTATTGATCGTAGACTTCTGGGCGACCTGGTGCGCGCCCTGTGTTTACATGATCCCACGCATGGACTCGCTCCAAAAGCAGTTTGAAGGCAGGGTTCAGTTTCTGGCAGTCACCTCCGAAAACGAGAAGGCAGTGGCCAATTTCAGAACCAAATATCTCAAACGTCACCCTAAACGTATAGAGCATCCGGAAGTGGCAGGCGACTCGGTTTTACGAAGACTTTTTTATCATAATGCCCTGCCCCACTACGTCTGGATTGATCAGACCGGCGTTGTCGGCGCCGTAACGGAAATGGCTCAGATCACCTCTGAAAACATCAGTGCATTCCTTGCCAAAAACAGCACTGAGCTTAAAGAAAAGAAGGATGAAAAACGGATTGCTTATGACGGAACTCGTCCTTTTCTGGTCGACGGAAACGGTGGTGATGGCAGCAGTCTGCTCTATCATTCACTTCTGAGCCGCTATACCCCCGGACTAAAAAGAGGTTTTTCTTACAGACCTGATGAAAAGCTTGGCAGAAGGATCACTGTAACGAATTGCAGCCGCTTATGGCTCTATAAAATTGCATACGCCAAACCCGGCCAGTGGTTTGATGAAGCTAATGTGGTCATTGAATCGGCAGATTCAAATTCGCTGACAACCGAGCTGCACGGACAAAATTATATCGACTGGCTCAAAGACGACAACGGGTTTTGCTATGAGCTGATTGTGCCTGCCGCAATCCAGGATAAAACCAACGCTTTGATGCAGCAGGATTTGATCAACCTTTTTCCTCAGTATAAAGCCAAAGTAGAAAACCGTATGAAACGCGGCCTTGCGCTGATCCGGCTTGAAAATACACCGAATCTGCTGCCAGCGTCCCAGGGCGGTAAAAGGGAGATGAAAATCGACCGGTTTGGATGGGAGATCAAAAATGCAACCTTGACAAGCGTTTTGGAGCGTTTCAACAAAACCCAGAGTTTTTCGCTTCCCCTTATGGATCAGACCGGAATCAAAACGCCGGTTGATCTGAGCATCTCTGTTGACATGTCCGATCTGGCTGCTACCAATACAGAGCTTTCGCGTTACGGGCTTAAACTGATCGAAAAACAGTTTGAACTGCCCGTCCTGGTGATTGCTGACAATAAAAAGCCCACAGCTCACTAAGCACATTTATTCTGACACTCCTATGAAAAAAGTTTTAAATCTTGTCCTGTACACTTTGCTTTCCACGGCCTGCTTTGCCCAGCAGCTGACGGTAAGAGGCAGAGTATTATCCTTGGAGGATAAATCTCCGCTCGCTGGTGCATCTATTGTTCACAAAGCAAGTCTGCAAGGCGTTTCCACCGACTCGTCTGGTCATTTCCGTATCGTCATACCGGCATCCGACCCTGCACTGATTGTTTCTTTTATCGGATACAACAAAAAGGAAATTGTGGCAACCGGTTCTTCCCCGCTTCTGGTCGAGCTGGAGGCTGATCCCAATCAGCTCGGAGAAGTGATCATTTCCAGCGGATATCAGCAGCTTCCCCGGGAGCGGGCAACCGGCTCCTTTGTGCAGGTCGACAATCAGCTTCTTAACCGGCGGATCAGCCCCGATATTATCAGCCGGCTGGAAGATAACGTGCCTGGTCTGGTCTTCAACCGGAGTGGTGCACAGCGCTCCGGCGCGCAGAGCGCCATCAGTATCCGCGGGCAAAGCACGCTATTCGGTAGGGAAGATCCTTTGATCGTCCTTGACAATTTTCCATATACGGGTGATCTGGCTTCGATCAATCCCAATGACGTAGAGAGCATGACGATCTTAAAAGATGCGGCGGCAGCTTCGATCTGGGGTGCGCAGTCTTCGAATGGGGTGATCGTCATTACCACCAAGAAAGGGAAATTCAACCAGCCTGTTCAGGTATCTTTTAATGCCAACGTGACCGCCGCCCAGAAGCCTGATCAGTTCTACCTGCCCCGGATAGGTAGCTCAGATTATATTGATATTGAGAAAATGCTTTTTGGGAGAGGCTACTATAACACCTTTGAAAACGATGATGTTAAAACAGCATTAACTCCGGTAGTAGAGCTGCTGACCGCTGAAAGAGACGGCAAAATCACAGCTGCACAGGCCAATGCTCAGATCGAGGCGCTTCGAAAAAACGATGTGCGAAAAGATATCGAAAAGTATTTGTACCGAACCAGTCTGAACCAGCAGTATGCAGTCAACATCCGTGGAGGAAGTGCTGCCAGCAAATATTTTGTATCGGCGGGCTATGATAAAAATCTGGCCGCACAACTTGGTAATTCCTTTAACAGGGCGACGGTAAATATCAACAATACTTTCTCCTTGCTCAAACAGAAACTGGAAATCACCACCGCGCTCTATTACACCTCTTCTAAAAATACCAGCAACGCGGTTTCAGCTGCCGAGATGAATATATCCAATGGCAAACCGCTCCCACCTTACACGCGTCTTGCAGACGATGCTGGAAATCCTGTGGCCGTGACGCATACCTACCGTGGCAGTTTTATCAACACCGCTTCGCAGCAGGGCCTTCTGGACTGGACCTACAATCCGCGAAATGAAATTAACGCCAATGACAACACGACCCGGCTGAACGATTACCGGATGAATCTGAATGCTGCCTACCGGATCGGCCAGAGCATCACGTTGCAGGCGCTTTACCAGTATTCGGGCAGCTCAAATCTAACGCGTAACAGGCAAAGCAACGACAGCTGGTACACCCGCGATATGATCAACCGGTTTACCATCGTAAATACCGATGGCACACTGACAAGACCTGTCCCCGTAGGCGATATTCTGGATATCAATCAGGTCTCTTCGGCCGGCCACTCGCTTCGTACGCAACTGAATTACAACAAGGATTGGAGTAAGGCCGGCAATCTGACTGCACTGGTTGGAGCAGAGATCCGGGGAATGAATACCCAGGGATATTCAACGGTTTACTACGGATTTGACAATGAAATGGCAACCAGCAGTGTGGTTGATTATCTTTCCTATTTTAAATCCTATGTAAACCCGTCCTCTGCCTATAACCAGATCCCTTCTTATGCTTCGGTGACAGATCTGACCGACCGATACATTTCCTATTACGGGAATGCGGCATACACCCACAGCGGAAAGTATACTGTCTCGGCCAGCGCCAGGCTTGACCAGTCCAATCTTTTTGGTGTGAAAACAAATCAGAAAGGTGTGCCACTGTACTCGGCAGGATTTGCCTGGAAACTTTCAAGCGAAAAATTTTATAGTCTGAACTGGCTTTCTTACCTGAACCTGAGAACGACCTATGGCTACAACGGAAACATTGACAAATCGCTTTCAGCCTATACCACCGCCACCTTCTTTGGTGCATCCACGCTGACAGGTCTTCCGTATGCTGTGGTTGCCAACCCACCTAACCCGCAGCTGCGCTGGGAAAGAACCAGAATCGTAAACTTTGGTCTGGATTTCAAAACGAAGAATAACCGTATATCAGGGGCAATGGAATACTATCTAAAAAAAGGGATGGACCTTATCGGCGATACACCTTTCGCGCCGCAGACAGGCATCACCACCTTCCGGGGCAATACAGCCAATACCAAAGGAAACGGGTTCGAGATGAACCTGACCAGCCAAAACCTTCGAAGAACCCTGGGCTGGCAAACCACTTTTATTTTAAGCTATGCAAAAGACAAGGTGACCCGGTATCTGGCCAAACCCACCTCGGTTGCCGGTTCTTATCTGACCACCGCATCGGTGATACCCACCGAAGGTAAGCCCCTGTATGCTGTTTACAGCTACCCTTGGGCAGGGCTCGATCCTGCCACCGGTGACCCGCAGGGCCTTTTGAACGGAGAAGTGAGCAAGGATTATCTGGCCATAAAATCTTCCACCACCCTGGACCAGCTTCAATACAACGGAACGCTGCGTCCGCTTGTTTTCGGGGCTATCCGCAATACTTTTACCTACAAAGGCCTGTCTTTATCTGCCAACATCAGCTACCGGTTAGGCTATTACATCAGAACCCCATCGGTTAATTACGCAGAGATCCTCAGGGGCGAGGGCGGTCATGCCGACTACAATTTCCGCTGGCAGAATCCGGGGGACGAAAACCTTACCCACGTTCCTTCCATGCCGCTGGTGAACAACTCGGCACGAAATGAGTTCTACACCTATTCCTCTGTGCTGGTTCAGAAGGGTGATCACATCCGTTTGCAGGATATCAACCTGAGTTATTCCCTTAGCAAAAACACTTCGGGCTGGCTCCCTGTACAGGCAGCGCAGTTTTATCTGTATGCGAATAACATCGGGATTATTTACAAAAGGACCCGCTCGGGTCTGGACCCGGATTATTTAACCTCACCACCCGCTGCACGTAGTTTGGCGGCGGGCATAAAAGTGGACTTCTAACAGATTAATCTATGAAAAAGAAAATAATATACTTTTTGATTGCAGCTGTTTGCTTGTCTGGTTGCACCGCCGATTATCTTGACAAA
Source organism: Dyadobacter psychrotolerans (assembly GCF_004349265.1). Lineage (GTDB taxonomy): Bacteria > Bacteroidota > Bacteroidia > Cytophagales > Spirosomataceae > Dyadobacter > Dyadobacter psychrotolerans. Next base: position 102,611 of record NZ_SMFL01000007.1, on the reverse strand, counting down.
AAACCCAGTAAGTCATTGGTTGTACCCACAAGTATGGTGCATCTGCAGGCACTGCTCGACGGTGTCTCCAACTCGATGAATACCGCGCCGGGAATCCAGGTGCTGGCCACAGATGAATTTTATCACCCGGAATCAAACCTGGCAAACATTCCCTTTCTGGACCGCAACAGCTACACCTGGGCCAAGGACATCTTTGAAGGAAATGGCGTCCGCGACTGGGAGTATCCCTACAAACAGATCTTTAACGCCAACATCGTTCTGGAAGGGCTAAGCAAAATCAGCCGGGATGCGTCTAATGAGAAAGACTGGGACCAGTTACAGGCCAGTGCGCTTTTCTACCGCGCCAATGCGCTCTTTAACCTGGCCCAGGTATTTGCAGCTCCCTATGATCAGCCCACCGCATCCGCGCTGCCGGGAATACCTGTCAGGCTTTCCATGGATGTCAATGAAACCGTAGGCCGGGGCACTTTGCAGCAGACCTATGAGCGCATTATCGGCGATCTGATTGATGCTGAGAAAAAGCTGCCGGCACAGGTAAGTTATATCAACCGGCCGTCACAGCCCGCTGTCACGGCACTTCTGGCTAGAATTTATCTGAGTATGCGCCAGTATGACAAGGCGACAGAAATGGCATCACGGTGTTTGGAGCTTCACAGCAAGATGCTAGATTACAACACGCTCACCCCATCGGCTGCACGGCCCCTGCCGGCTCCCTTTTCGGGTGAAAATGCTGAGATCATCTTTTACAGTACGCTGCAGTCCTATTCCACCATTGTCAATTCAGCGCTCTCCGGTGTGGACTCGGTTTTGTTTAAAACCTATCACGCAGATGATCTTCGAAGAAGCTGCTTTTTTGTTGCCAGGGCCAATGGGCTGTTTGGATATAAAGGAAGTTATGTAAACGCTGTCACGCTGTTCGGCGGGCTGACCACCAGTGAAGTATACTTGATCAGAGCCGAAGGCTACGCCCGGCAGAATAAAACCGACCTGGCCCTTGCGGACCTGAATACAGTTCTGGCCAAACGGTTTAAAACCGGAAAACTTGTAGCTGCCAATGCCACGGCAGAGAGCATCCTGGATCTGGTTTTGCTCGAAAGAAGAAAAGAACTTTTCGCGCGCGGTCTGCGCTGGTCTGATCTGCGAAGACTCAATAAAGAACCAGAACATGCCATTACCATAAAACGAACCTTTGCCGCATCAGAGTTGACTCTGCCTGCAAACGATAGCCGCTATGTTTTCCCGATTCCCGATGATGAGATCCGGAGCAGTGGTATTGAACAGAATCCGAGGTAAACAGAAAATTCCAGACAAGCCATGGCCTGTCTGGAATTTATCGATTGTTCAAAAAATTATTGCGGAACAAATCCCGTTTCAACAGTAGCCGGAATAGCAGCGCTTTCATTTTCAGCTTCAGTATGCTCCCTTGGGTCATAACCATCAGCAAAGCTGGCTTTACAAAGTTTATCCGAAGCCTCACATTCCGCCGATGTCAGAGGCTGCCATTGCCCCTCATCCTGTGCATCCTGCGCTACGCGTTGCCACTGGGTGATCAGCGCATTCCCGGGTTGTTTTGGACTTTGCGTTGCAACGGCCATACCTCCGCCCAGCATTAATGCGGCAGCCAATAAGTAATCAATCTTTAACTTTTTCATGATTTCAAATTTAAAGGTGAAAAGGATAAATTACTGCTTACTCTGTTTTCAGGTTTTCAGCAGGCCGTGCTTGATCGAGCAAATACTCAGATCAGCATGGTCACCCCCTGGCATCCATATGGCAGACATCCCGTCCGGGCATATAGATGGCTAATATTTTTTGGAATGTGTCATTGCATCTTAGAAGTGTGCAATCTGACAGCCAGAATGGAAATGATCAGAAAAAAGAGATTAAAAAAGAAATGCGTCAAAAAGCTCATTGATCTTGCGATTCCCGCACAATTACAAGGAATTCTGTCAAATACATTCAAAAGAACCAAACCTATGTAACCGGTAAAAAGTAGCATAAAGAACGCAGAACCATAAAGGCCCATCCATCGGGTGCGCTCAAAAATCAGAAGAAAGGTTATCACAAGTTCGCCATAGGGAATGAGCCACAATAACGGCAATACTGACCACTCCGGAATATTCTGATTGGCCAACTGTTTGCCAAACTCTTCCATATTCAGCAGTTTGCTGATGGCCGCGTAGAAAAATAGCAAAGCAAGCACAGCGGTTGCGGAACGCAAAAAAACTGCTTTGAACTTTCGTTGGGAAACCAGCCCGTGATTTGAAATTGATTTCATTGCCTGACGTTCGTTATGATTTAATCTCGCATTTATTCAACCGGCATTTGTCTTCCGGTTGTAATTACGATATAAAGCTACCGCTGCTCCCGCCGGTAACATAGACTGAAAACGGGGCAAATTTTGTCTCTCTATGCTATTTGAGAATTACGTTTTTTTGTTAGTACGATCTATTTCCTGCCGCGGATTTCGCTTATCCGTTTGGGAGAAGTGCCCAGATAGTGCGCAACATCCTGCACCGGAATACGGTTTACCGGAAAAATTGTTTCAAACTTCTCATAAGCCTGGTTTAGTGGGAGATGTAAAAGATGGGCTAAGACTTCTGATTTATCCCGGTCCATTTGGAAAATGATACTTTTGAGCGTTTGTGCTTCTCTGAAATGCCTGAGCGCATATCCAATGTTATTATCAGGCAATAACAAAAGGGTTGTATTCTCCAGCATGATCAGATAATCTGCCGACGGAATACCTTTATATGCATTTGATTCGATGAGAATTATTTCATCCTCATGCCAAAAACGTGTTACCCGCTCTTTGCCATCCTGATCAAAATAAGATGCTTTCAACATCCCTTTTTCCACATACCATACACTCGAACTACGCAGGGTATCCTTCAAAGGCTGACCTTTCTTAAAGCTGTACTCCTGTGTCTGCTTTGCAAGAAACTGTTGAAAATCATCCGAAATAGAATGAAGTGAGGAAAGATATGAGATCAAATTTTCTGTATTCATGGGTTGGAAAGTTATATCATATCAATTTTCTTTATGGCTGCTATGGTCTTTTCCATCATGACAATCACCGCTTTTTTATCCTTATCCTCCGTAGCATAAGATCTTTTACGAACACTATCCCAGGAAAGGTCGTCTCTTTCGGTAGATGACAATAATGGAATAAGGGCCTTAAAAACAGCGTGAACAGAGCCGCGCTCCAAAATACCGGTGTATACAAATGCTCTCAGCAGGATAGCAATCTGGTCCGAATTCAGTGATAGCCTAATTTTCAGATCAGCCGGTTTTGTTCTTTCAGGTAGCTTTTTGACTTCAAGCGGACTGACATCCCACTGAAATTTCTTTTCCAGATAATTAATCTCCTGTGCAAACCAGTTTCCAACTACATTTTTGACGCCTTTGTAATTTGGATTTAACCTCACGCCCGGTTTAAGATGCATTTGGTTGAACTCCTTATAAGCAAGAAGTAGTTGGTCCAATTTATCCGTAACCGATACGAAGGAGTTGATCCTGCCTGCTATCTTTTCTGTATAGTAATTCAGATAGGCCTTTTTATTGAAATTCCTGTAAATCAGCAGCTCAATGATCGCATTATAAAGCGCTTTTTCACCCTTGTAGGATGCAATTTCTTCAAGTCCTCTGACAAGTTCTTTTTTATACACGACTTCCCGAAAAGTGACCCGGCGGCCCTTTTCTTCACTTGTAAACTTATAGAGTGTATCAAATACAATGTCAATAAGCTTTTTATCACTGATCTTTCGTCCAATTTTCGCTTTAAGTTGATCCACCCTGATTTTCAATTCCTCTCTGGTCATGTGCAGGTAGGTGGTCGGAATCCACTCATCAAGTCCAAGAAATTTCAGATATCTTCCTTCAATAAAGGATAGCAGTTCATCAAGTTGCTCCTGAATAACACCCGATAGAACTTTAAGCTCCTGCGCGCCAGCCGGAATCTGATTATTGTTCTCACAGGCCTGATCAAGCAGGATGATCAGATCAGAATGGTAGCGCCGGACAAGCAGCTTTATCTGCGTGTGATTCCTGAGTGCGTATACCTCTCTTTTAAGCTGAACCTTAATTTTCTCTTTTTCTTCATCCGCCCTTTTCAGGATGGAGTCAGCCTGAGCCTCCGTAATAGCTGTTACATCGGTTTTTGCCGGATTTAATGTGATACAAACCAGCAAATCATACCATTCAAGAGAATATGGGTGTTGCATGTGATTGTTGATTAAAGTTGCCAAATCTGCCACTTTTCTTAATTAAGTGTCAATTTGACGATAAACTTATTGCACATTAAGTAGAATATCGGCTACATAATAATTTTTTTATTAAATTAGCTTAACAGACTGTCATAGTGCTGATTACAATCATCTGACACCATTTAACTCTTCACAACCATGGAAGATATAATCAGAAGAAACAGAAAACAGACAGAGCAACGGCTTATTTCAGCAGCAGGCGAAGTGTTTCGCACCAATGGTTATGCTGGAATTAAGCTTAACAAAGTCGCCCGGCAGGCAGGCGTCCAGAAGAACCTGATATACCGCTATTTCGGAAGCGTTCAGAAGCTTTTCAGAGAGTACATATTAAAACAGGATTACTGGAGCTTTTATCATAAAAACCTTGATAATATTCTGGAAGAAAACCAGCAGGATTCCGGTAGAAACCTGGCAAAAAATGTTCTGGAAAAACAACTTGATTATTTTTATTCCAATTCAGAAATGCAGCAGGTGATACGCTGGGAGATCTGCGAGAAGAATGAAATTTCACGGGGTATATCCGATGCCCGCGAAAGGCTTGGAGAAGAAATGTTGGGCCTGACAGACCCGTATTTCAGGGGCTCCAAAGTAAACTTCCGTGCGTTATTAGCATTACAAATTGCTGGCATTTACTATTTTGTCCTTCATGCAATGGTAAACGGGAGTACCTTCTGTGGAATTGACATCAGCAAAGAAAGCGACATGAAAGAGCTGCACAGAACGCTCAAACAGATAATCGACTGGGCCTACGAAAAGGCTTCCAGCTGAAAGCTGGTAATATTATAAACTCAAATACGAAATATAGCCCGACAGTCTGCCCTTGTGATCGTTTATGGTCACAAGGGATTTTTTTGCCACTGATAAAACTTACTATCCGTTAGTAGCACGTTTGACTCTATCCATGCTTTTAAGACGCCAGCCGCACGTTTGCCAGTCAGTCAACCGAAAGTTACGAAGCTAAAAATGACGGTTGCAAGCCTGCACTTCGTCATCCGGCTATTTACCACCGCTTTTAGCGCCCCGCCTTAAACCGCCGGATGGGCCTGCACCCAAGGGGTAAACCCGTCATTTTTTCTTCGTGGGAAAGCAGCGATTGCCTTTGGCACGAAGCCGGGGCCCTGTTTCCTTAAATGTTTTTCACTCATGAAAACCTCAGTTGAATTTCGCATTTATGTTGGTACTTACGCTAAGTACAATGATGGATCGCTCTTCGGAAAATGGATGGATCTCTCAGATTACATTGATCTGAAAGATTTTTATCAAGCTTGTTTAGAATTACATCAGGACGAAAAAGACCCAGAGCTAATGTTTCAGGACTGGGAATACATTCCGGACTTTCTGATTTCAGAAAGCAGTCTGAATGAATATACTTTCGAATATCTGGAAGAAGTCACCGGAATGGATGAAGACAGAGCAAGGGCACTTGAAATCTATTGTAAGGACATAGCAAGCTGGCCTGATAAGGATAAATATTTCCAAGAGCTACTTGAAGAATTCAATGACTGCTATCATGGATATTACGGAGGCCCTATGAAAGATCCTCAAATTGAATATGCTTACCAATACGTAGAAGACACAGGACTGCTCACAGACGTCTCACCAACTATTGAAAGATACTTTGATTATGAAGCTTTCGCAAAAGATCTGTTTATGGATGGATACACGCAGATTGAAGGGCATGTATTTGCAGATTATTAAAAGAAAGGGCTTCGGCCCTTTTTTTGCTCCTTGATAACTTGTAGTTGCACCTACCGGCGGCAAAACATACTCGCCTTCACCGGTAGGTAATTCTCTACGTTTTTTGAAAAGTGATATTGTTAAAAGCGATGTTGTACTTTACATTGAATTAGTTCCTTCCATAAAATTGATAGTCAAATGCATTCTGTGATCATTTTCAATCAAACTCGTTGTGTACGATAGCCATCAAGCTGATCTATCAAATGATGATCCAATCATTCTTTTTATGTTTTCAAGCGCAGCACGTGACAGAGAAATAGGTTCAAGAGGTGGATGAGCAAATCCTCCTAAGCTCCAGAATCCTATTTCCTCACCTATATGTTGGTTATTTAGTGCATCCTGCAGCGCGTCACCCGAAATGCTATTTAGTTCTCTAATTTGCTCAAACGAAACTCCTTTGAAATCTCTTTTTACAATTGCAAACGCTTCCCCGACAATCCGACCATCTTCATTTTCACCCCAATATTGGATATCATCCTCACTATTCCAGTCTCCAGCCAATGCTTTCAACTCATCCGTGGTGTTAGTAACTATAAAACAATGGTCTGGATCAAGGTCAAAAGAGTTATTAGGCAATCTCCACTCTCTTAGCCAACTAAAATCACTCTCCTCTGTTAACTCTTCAAAGATCCATTTTAATTCATCAGGTAACTTATCGTAATCCTCTTCTGTACTATAAAACACTGGCCGCGCACCCATTTTGTACATATACTGCTTGTTAACAGCAATTCCGTATCGAGAATACATCGGATCGGGATATGCGTCAAAAATTTTGAACATCCCATCCAAAAGAAGAAGGGGAGCCTCGCTGAAACAAATGCGATGCTTACCACTGAAATCAAGCAATTTCCGATCCTCTATTATTTTTTCCAGTGTCGTTAGGCCATTCGAATTCTTTGTAAAGTGAAAAAGAAAGTCTGATATATCAGGTCTACTTGCTCTTATTTTTGCAGCAGTCTTATTAGGGGCTGAACGCTTTTTTGTCATAACGCAATCATCAATTTAATCGCCTAGGTAACAGATTATAGGCTTTTTTCAGTTCCCAGGCGCTTACAAGAAGACGTAAAGGCTAACGTTACTGATTTCCATGCTTGTAATTTGTTCATTGACAGATAGAAACGAGAGAATTACCGTTATCAAAACCGTCGACTTTGAAATAACTAACAATATCATATCCAGTAAGTCAATGTAAGAATACTCCTGCTGTTTCTTTAAGCACACATTACCTTGATTGTAACACGTCCAATTGCTTCTAAATTAACATAGCCTGCTCCCAAGCATTCGCAAACGATATTTTCCCTCTAGCATCGATTACCGAAAGGATGTAATACATTTCAGTCTCACATGTAGCGAAATCAATTTCGCTACCATCAATCATATACCTTTCATCTATTTTCCTCCGGTAAACAGTCAGTTGAAATTTCCTTCCATATCTCTTCTCTGTAAAATAGCAGCAAATCCCCATGGTCTTTTTGGCCCAGATCTTAAAATCAAGCTTGGCTTCAAACTGACCGGTCTGCACCAATGTGGCAATAAAGGGATACTCCGAAGGATTGTGCCCCGCTCTCAGTCCTTGGTTCCATGACATCACGTTGTTTTCCATAGCTAGCTTTGTGCGATTTCTTGAAGTTTTTCATTTAGCTCGGTCATATCTGCTTTTCTTAGAAGCTCCATGCTGATTACTTCTATTTCCTGAAAACATTCCTTTGGAAGTGCTGCTATAATTCCGGGTTGATCTGGCTTGTCTTTTTGCACGATGCCATTTTCAATCAATTGGCTTAACAACAGCGCTGTCTTTCTGGATATTGTCAGCGAAATCTTTACACTTTGATTCATCCCCGGAGCAGCCAGAAGTGTTTCATACATTCTGCTCATTTCAATCGTCGTTTCCATTTTTCAAAGTTTAGATTTTTACATCATTGAACTGAGACAAAATTATTTTATCCGTATCACTTTATCCTAACGAAAATCCAGTCTGGATTTACTGGAAATGCTCAGTGCCAAATACTAATACAATTGCCATGTATCCTGCCGAAAATACTTTCAGGATAGGTTTGGGCGGTTCAACTTAGTTAACTTGACCTCGATATCTGAATTGTGGAAAAGGAAAATGTGCGAGGTATGGATTTCAGAAACGAAAAAAGCCCATTGGAAAATTTTAAGGAAACGGACATGGTCAGCTTCCTGTATGAGCTGGGTTTTCAGCCGTCAACAATCAGGGGCCACGATTATTGGTACAGCTCACCACTGCGAAATGAGCGGACTGCTTCCTTCAAAGTAAATCGCAGACTAAACAAATGGTTTGATCACGGTCCTGGAAAAGGCGGAAACCTGGTTGATTTTGGTATTCTGTATTACAACTGCTCAGTCGGTGAATTACTTCAAAAGCTTGGCAGTGCTCTTGCTCTTGATCAGCCGGTTCACCACTATCCCGCCCAACCACACACGGAGCAGGAAAATAAGATCCAGATCCTGGATGTCAAACCACTGTTTTCAACTCCGTTATTTCAGTATCTGTCAGAGAGAAAAATTCCATCAAAAATTGCAAGCATACATTGCAAAGAAGTCGTTTATGACTTGGGAGGAAAACATTATTATGCCATCGGTTTTGGAAACAAATCCGGTGGCTACGAACTGCGTAATGCTTTTGTAAAATTATCCAGCTCACCCAAAGACTTCACCCTGATCGACAAAGGCTCCAAAGACATCCATGTTTTTGAAGGTTTCTTTGACATGCTTTCTTACCAGGCTCTTTACAATAATTCAGGAAAGTTGCAGCAAAGCATTCTTGTTTTAAATTCTATTTCCTTATTCGAAAAAGCCCGCTCGGTTCTCGAAACCCACGAGAAGATCAACCTCTATCTGGACCGGGATAAGGCAGGCATGGACCAAACCCAGTATGCAGTGTCGCTAGGTCATAGATACCAGGATAAAAGCAGTCTTTATCAACGTCATAAAGATTTAAATGACTGGCTGGTTTCATTTGAATCCGTGCACCGAAAATACTTGAATCTAAAAAGAGGACTGAATCCTAATGAAAGTCTTTAAGGCCTTTCAAAAGTCTGGAGGAGTCCAGCTTTACAGACTCCGGCCAGATGTCAGGTTGTATCACAACCTATCTGGCGCCGCCGGCGGGGCTGCCGACTGCCTGTCACTCCGGAGTCGTGGGCAGGTGAGTCCTAAAAATAGAAAATTGTTGAAACCGTGAAAATGATTTTGTGATGAATGAAGACAACAACAACCGCACCAAATGGATTCACCTCCGACTAAGCCCCGACGAATACGCGAAGGTTCATAGCCAGTTTAAAAGAACTACTGCCCGTAAACTCAGCGAATATGCCCGAAAGGTTTTACTGTCCAAACCAGTGACTGTTAACTACCGGAATGCGTCGCTCGATGAGTTGATGACCGAGCTAATTAAGCTTCGAAATGAGCTGACCGCTGCCGGAAATAACTTCAATCAGGCTGTCAAAAAACTCAATTCTCTAAGTCAGATTTCACAGTTCCGTGACTGGCTGATAGCGTACGATTCCGATAAGCAAAAGCTCCTGGATCAGATCGAAGAGATTAAAAACCATATTGCTGAAACATCGAAAAAATGGTTGCAATCATAAAGACAGGAAACTCTTTGAGAAGGAGTTTTTACTACAATGAAAACAAGGTAACAGAGGGGGTTGCCGAGTGTATTTCTGCTGGCAACTACCCTGCTGACTTCGATTCACTGAGCGAAAATCAGCGGCTGAATATGCTTTTAAAACTCGCTAACCTGAATGAAAATGTGACACGAAACAGTGTGCATATCTCTTTGAATTTTGATCCGTCAGAGCAGCTTTCAAAGGACCAGCTCAGCGATATTGCCAGGACTTACATGGAGAAAATCGGATTTGGCCAGCAGCCCTATCTGGTCTATCAGCACCAGGATGCCGCGCATCCCCACATCCACATTGTTTCCGTAAAAATAAGGCCTGATGGTACCAGGATAGAAACACAGAACATCGGCAGGAATCTCTCTGAAAAAGCGCGTAAAGAAATTGAATTGGCGCACGGACTGGTCCGCGCCGAAGATAGTAGACAAAGGAAGGTTTATGAGCTCAAACCTGTCAATATACAGAGGGTTCAGTATGGCAAGAGTCAGACCAAACGGGCCATTGCAACGGTGCTTGACGCAATACTTCCGACTTACAAATATGCTTCACTACCCGAGCTGAATGCAGTGCTCAGACAGTACAATGTAGCGGCTGATCGTGGCAGCGAGGATTCTCGTACTTACAAAAGAAATGGTCTGACTTACCGCATTCTGGATGAGCGTGGAAACAAAATCGGAGTACCAATCAGGGCCAGCGATTTTTATAATAAACCCACCCTGCCGTATATCCAACAACGCTTTGAACTTAATGAAACGACCAGGCAACCACACAAAGCGCGCGTCAAAAATGCCATTGATTTTGCTCTATTAAAACGTTCAGATATTGATGTTGAAAAACTGATTCAAGCGCTGGAAAAAGACGGGATCAAAACGGTGCTTCGCCAGAATGACAAAGGCCAGATCTACGGAATCACCTATGTGGATTTCCGCACAAAATGTGTCTTTAACGGAAGTGATCTGGGAAAACAGTACAGTGCCAAAGCTATGTCGGAACGCTGCGGTTACCAGCAGCAGCAATCTGAGAAACACGAAAATACTCAGCGCCAGATCACTTCTCCAAACACAAATAATTCCGGAGATAACACGCAAAAAAATGGCCCTTTAACAAAGGTATTCCTCGAATCGTCTGACAAGAATTTAGGCTCTGATAATTCACTCGACATACTTTTTCAGCCGACCTTCTCCCCCGATTCAACGCCCTGGCAACTACGAAAAAGCCGCAGAAGAAAACAGCAAAAACAATCTCATTCACTTTAATCTACTACCATTATGGCATCAAATACAGGAGAAAATGATCAGGCTTTACGCCGGATCCTGGACATGACAAGACTGATTAGCCTTGCCCTTTTAGGTCTGCACTTCTATTATTTTTGCTACACCGCCTTTGTGCAGTGGAAGCTGGTTTCCACATTCAGTGACCGTATTCTTGAAAATATTTTCAGAACCGGTTTGTTCACTACGTTTAACAGAACCAAACTAATTGCCCTTGCTTTTCTCGCTATTTCACTGCTCGGTGCCAAGGGAAAGAAGGAGGAAAAACTGAGTACCAAAACATCATTGATCTACATTCTCATTGGTGTAACGATCTACTTTTTTAACCGTTGGATCCTTTCGCTGCCAGCGCAGCCAGTCTTTGTTTCGACCATTTATATTGCTGTCAGTGCCATTGGTTTCATGCTCATTTTGTCAGGCGGAACGATGCTTTCCAGAGTAATACGTTTAAAAATAAACGGTCAGGATATATTCAACAAGGAGAATGAAACCTTCCCGCAGCATGAACATTTGATTGACAATGAATACTCCATCAACCTTCCTGCCAGATACAATCTGAAAGGAAAAATCCGAAAAAGCTGGATCAATTTCATCAATCCGTTCCGTGGCCTTCTCGTACTCGGCTCACCAGGTTCAGGTAAAAGCTACTTTGTCATCCGGCACGTGATCACCCAGCATATCTGGAAAGGTTTTTCCATGTTTGTATATGATTTCAAGTACGACGACCTTTCAAAAATCACTTACAATACCTGGCTTAAAAACAAGGATAAATACAAAGTTCCACCACAGTTTTACGTGATCAACTTCGATGATCTCTCCCGTACCCACCGATGTAATCCATTAGATCCGGCAGGACTTATAGATATTACTGATGCAGCAGAAGCAGCCCGCACGATCTTGATGGGACTCAACCGCGAATGGATCAAGCGGCAGGGTGATTTCTTCGTAGAATCACCCATCAATTTTTTGACAGCGATCATCTGGTTTCTAAGAAAATACCAGGATGGAGCGTTCTGTACACTGCCCCATGTAGTAGAGCTCATGCAGATTGAGCAGGATAAACTTTTCACGATCCTTCGCACTGAACCCGAAATCCAGGCAATGATTAGTCCCTTTGTCTCCGCATTCATAAACGACGCTACCCAGCAGCTGGAAGGACAGATTGCCTCCGCACAGATTTCGATGGCCCGTCTTGCATCACACTCTTTATATTATGTTCTTTCTGGTAACGATTTCACTTTGGATATCAACAATCCGGATGAGCCTAAAATCGTCTGCATGGGTAATAATCCACAGAAACTCCTGACTTATGGGGCTGTACTTTCCCTTTATATCACAAGGCTCATCAAGCTAGTCAACAAAAAAGGAAAGTTAAAAAGCAGTCTGATCTTCGACGAATTCCCTACTATTTATCTGAATCACATGGACAGTCTTATCGCCACAGCACGAAGCAATAAGGTATCCACTACCCTTGGAATCCAGGATTTCTCACAGCTACGCAAAGACTACGGTAAAGAACAAGCAGACGTCATCATGAATATCACAGGTAATATTATCAGTGGTCAGGTCTCCGGTGACACTGCCAAACAACTGTCGGAACGTTTCGGAAAGATAATGCAGGACAGAACCAGTTTTTCCATTAACAGGACGGATACATCAATCAGCCGCTCAAAACAACTGGATTCCGCAATTCCCCCTTCCAAGATTTCATCGCTCAGTTCCGGTCAGTTCGTCGGAATGGTTGCAGACAATCCGGACCAAAGGATTGAACTGAAAGCTTTTCAGTGCGAGATTTTAAACGATCATGTTGCTTTAAAAAAGGAAGAGGGTGGTTATCAGAATATACCGATGATACGAAAAATTGATGACGGGATTGTTCAACGGAATTATCATCAGATCATCCAGGATGTACAGGATATCGTTCAGACTGAGATGGAGAGGCTGTTAAATGATCCGGAAATGATGCATTTAATTTTGTCGAAGTAATTGAATTCCACATCGGATTAATCATCCACAAACCATCGATATCATATCACTATTTGAGCCTTGAGTTCCCCGGGAAGTATATCTAAGATACCACTGGATTTGAATGTAAGATGACTATATAATATTAAAAAACGCCTCTAAGGTTGCTTCCTAGAGGCGTTGATTCTTATAGAAAATTAAGTTACAATTTAAAAAAACGTAAAATTCCCCAAAAAGCCCATCGTTTCTTTTTGACAATAATTAAAGATTCATCTTGAACTTTCGGCGCATCCTTGTTTTCAGGCTCTAACATCTTCCGCCTGTTATAATGGAAATCGCGGCTATCCTCGATCTGATTCTTGTTCCAACTGGCCGCCCATTTTATTTTATTATTAGTAATCCAGTAGTGAGATTGACATGGGAAGTTCCAGTTACCTATGGAAGGGATTAAAGAAATTACTGCCCCATCGTACTTTAACTGCCAGTCGGCTGGTGACAATGGCGTAACAACTTCGTTGCCACATCCACAGGCACATAAATGGATCGCGACAGAACGTTCCATAGAGATATATAAAATCCCGGGAAATATTCGCTCCGGGATTGAATGAACGAAATCGTTATTTAAAGTCTCCATTTACTAAAAGTCCAGCGCTGATTGTATATGTGCTATGAAAATCACCTACTTCATCAAGATAGAAGCCGCACATCTTCTTCCATTTTTCAACAGCTTTGCATGCGTTCATTGCATTCATATCTGCAATCTGAATATTCGTGGCATAATCATTGTCCTCCACATCCTCGGAGTTGATCCGTTTCACTAGGTGATCAATCTTGATACCGTCGCTGGCTGTCGTCCTTATGATTCCGACCAACCTCCCATCCTGAATATGTATTCCTAATCCAACGTCGATAAACGCAACACTCAGATTAGCTAGGCTTCTGGTAATCATACTCCGAACTGAATTTTTGTCAACACAAATGAAAACATAGTTAAATTTAGCCAACATCTGGACGTTTTGCTCAGTAATGAATTCCTTGTGCGCGACTATTCCCTTATGCATATTGCTGTAAATTTCTCGAAAGTATTCCACTTTGAAAGGAGCTAGCCGCAGCACGTCAATGCTAGGCGCTCCTGGGCTTCTAAATGCATTGTGCTGAGAAAATACGTCTGCATCGAACAAATGAATTTCAGCAACACGTGTTTTTGCAACAAAGTCAAGGATATATGACCCTGAGCCTCCTAAACCTATAATAGCTATTCGTTGGTTTTCAAAAATTTCTGACAGTCGAGCAATGTTAGCTCTACTGGAACTTGAATCGAAATATTGGAAGACTTCATCATCCTCGTCGGCAAAAGTTTTAAAAGTCAATGCTGATGCTGACGGATCAATTGATTTCGCTGGTGCGGACAAGAGAGTCGCGTAGCGAGTAAACTTCTGATAATGATCGTCATATTTACCTGATTGTGGCTTGCTGGAGAAATAATGGTTTCCCATTAAGTCGTTTCCTAAATCTTGGTTAGGGCTATAGTTAATAATTTCATCCATTCTCTGTCCGTTCTTATGACATGGAACTTCTCCCATAAAATAAACAGTGTGAGAAGAAGGTGGACTTGCTTGTTCCCCAGCAAATGTAATGTCACCAATCAAAGTACCCCTCAAAATTCTCCCTTCCGAGTTAACGTAAGGAACTTGGTGGATACATAAGTATCCACCACGCCTCTCAAGTTCATAACCTTCGTCTCTGAGACGTTTTAGGTCTGGACTATGATTTATCAGTCGCTGTAACATAAAATTTCATTTTATCTTTTACTAAAACTGTGTCTCCTTTTGCCATCTCACCAGAAGGATTCCCTTTCGGACCATTTGTGTACGTCACTGTATAGGCTTTGCTACCGTTGTCAGCTCCATCACCTTTCAAGATGACAACTTCGTCAAAAGAAATTGTTCTGTTTATCCAAACGCGATCCCGCCCATTAACAATCAGAATGATCTCTGCTATTACTTCCTTAGAAAAGAAGTTTTCTTTTCCCGGCCGCGCTAAATCCACGATCTCATCATCAAGGATCTGATCATCCTCCCAATCACCTTTTATGTCAAGGTACAAAACATCTTGAGTTGGAATATTTGCCAGCTCCCTAATTTCAGTACCGGTAATAAATTGCTTATACCATATAAACGGCTTACCATTTACCGAGAATTGCAATTTTTTCCTCACGTAAAAATACTCGATTTCAGGTCTGGCCATATTCACCCGACTAACATTCTCAATTAATTCATCTTCGTAAGGCGCCGAAATTGAAAGATAAAGCGGTGTCGACTCGGGAATCCCCACCTTAGCTTTCAATTCCGCCCCGGTCCAATACTGCTTGTTGGTTTGAAACAGCTGACGATCGATTTTAAATTCTAAATCTACCATTGAAGGCATGTGTTCTTTTAAGTCTTTCATTCTTATAAATATTTAGTTATAATTGTTAATGCTCTCCAGAATATTTTTTTTGCCGCCAAAGGGAAAAAATATTTTTCTAAGAGCATACTCATGTAGATCCTCGCCACAAGTATCAAATGTGTTTGCAAATGGAGAATATTGATTGGGAAGACATATTATTGAAGCTGCATGCTTATTCGCATCAACTTTTGAAGCATCACAGATGGTTTCGTGGTAAAAATTGCGATACATCTATTCAAGGTAAGCAAGAAGAAGACTACGTTTATGAGGCGATTACATCATTTTTGGAGAATCCTGAAAGATTTGATCCGTCGAGAGGTACATTGTTTAACTATTTAAAGCTAAATATTCTCCGCCGATTATATAGTAACGATTGGAAGAAACCGGAAAACACTCTGTACAAGGACATTTTTGGAATGAAATTGGACCATGAAGGTGATGATACAATTTCTTACGTAGAATCACTGTTACCGGTAATTGCCGCATCGTTTGACGAAAATTTTGACTATCAATCCATTATGGCAGAAGTTCAGAGACTTACACAGGAAGACCCAGTTGCTTTTCGACTATTTCATTTGGCCAAAGAGCTTGGATATAAGCGAAGAGAAATTATCGAAAGTGAAAATATAACCGAGAGAGAGTTTGACAAGGGCATGAAGCGACTTAATCGCGTGTTGGAAAAAGTAGCATTAAAATTTGATATTGAAGTAGATCTATGAGCAACGAGATAAAATACGACAAAGACAGTTTTCTAAGGCTTATAATGTCGAACATAGAACACAATAGTTCAACATCAGAGAGAGCCAAGGAATATTTAACCGGAGAGGGTTATAAATTAGACGACATAGTCAAAAAAGGACTGGCTAAGATTGCTGAAATTCAAGAAAAGTTAAGTAACGAGAAGCAAAAAGTAGTTAACACATCAAATGTCGATGAAAGCCAATATTTACGGAAGGGCGCATATTGGACCCATCCTTCTGTCAAACTTTTAATGAGGGAGTCTGGGAATACGGATCCTCTCAACGAAATTAAATCCAGGGCTAGAAACCTTGTGATGAAAGGCTTCGAGATGGGTTGGCATGGGCCACCTTATGATCCGTTTCTGCTAGCAAAATATCTCGATATTGACATTATCCCAAATGACCAAGTAATTGATGCTCGAATTGTCCCGTTAACTTTCGAAACGTTTCAAATTCAATATAACCCACTACAAAAGCAGACTAGGGCGAATTTTTCAGTCTCTCATGAGATTGCACATACGCTCTTTTCTGATTGTGCACAAACTATCAGGAATCGCGAAGAAAATCCATCAGAAAACAGGCAATTAGAACAACTATGCAATGCAGCCGCTGCGGAGATTCAGCTTCCATATGCAATGTTCTCGCATGACGCGAATAATAGTGATCCCACCATAGAAGGTTTACTTCAATTAGCAACGAAGTATAAGTCTTCTCTCGAATCGGTTTTCATTCGCTATACTGAGGTTATTGACAAGCCCTGTGCCGTCATTATTGGTATTTTTGAAACCGATGAAAAAATTGTCTTAGATTACTACACATCATCAAAGTCGTTTTATATAAAGATTCCTAATGGCTTTCAAATACCAAAAAACTCAATCGCATATGAATGCATTTCACCTGGGTGGACTTCTAGGGAAACAATTAGTTGGGAAATTTTTAAGGGACAATCCTTTCAAGCTTTTGCAGTTGGTATTTCTCCGTATCGGAAAGATAACAAGCCTCGGGTTGGTATCTTAATCATACCAATGAATAAAGAAGCAAATCCGATTGAAGAAGGAAAAGTTATGTTAGAGTTCGGAGACGCTACCAAGCCAAGGGGCAAAGGGATTAAAATCATTGCACAAGTTGTCAATACTAGCGGAGCTCTCGGGCGAGGATTTGGTTACTCTCTCAGCAAAAACTATCCGTTAGTTAAAGATAAATTAATAGAATGGAAGGCTAACAAAAAGGAATTTATCCTAGGCACCTCAAACTTGGTTAAAATATCGAAAGACCTATTTGTATTTCAAATGTTGGCCCAAAAAGGATTACATTCGAATGGTTACGAGATTCCTTTAAAGTATAATGATCTCAGAAACTGCTTAATTGATTTGCGGAAAACCGCACAAGAAATAGGAGCTTCTGTCCACATGCCAGCTATTGGCGCGGGTAATGCAAAGGGGGACTGGAATTTAATAATTGGAATGATTCACGATGAGCTTGTGAACTATGGTATTAAAGTCAACATTTATTTACTTCCGGGTAAACCATTTAACTCAAATCAAAAATCAACCCTCACCCTATTTAAAGAGTCGTCAACATGGCAGACAGAAAAATAATCCTTGTTATTTCTGGTGAGATGTGTACTGGAAAAAGTACGCTTGCTGAAAAACTTGCCTCCAGAATTGGCTTTAAACACTGTAAAACAAGAGAAGGACTTTACCACCTTGCAAAAAAAGAATTAAATGGAGATACTCCTGAGCGAGCCTTTTTACAAAAATATGGTGAGCGACAGGATACGGAAGGTGGAGGTAGGTGGGTTTTGGATTACTTCCAAGATCTTTATCGAGCTGATTTTACCACAGAAAATTTATATGTTGTTGATTCTGCAAGGATTATAGAACAGGTTCAGCACATTCGGGATGCATACAGCTATTTCGTGCATCATATACATCTTGAGGCTGATCCCGAAACTTTAAAAGAACGCTTTTTTGAACGCGGTGAGATAAAAAACCTACCTACAGATGAGCGGACCGAGAAGTATTTAAGATACAAAGCGGATAAGACAGAAGCGAATGTATACACCTTAGGTACAGAAGCCGATTTGGTTATAAATACTGATAAGTGCAATGACGAGGATGTATATATTAGAGTAGCCAGCTTTCTGAGGCTTTTGCCACCAACACATAACGAACTTGTTGACGTTATTATCGGAGGACAATTTGGATCTGAAGGTAAGGGCCAAATAGCAGCTCATATTGCTCCGGAATATGACTGCCTAATGCGAGTTGGTGGTCCAAATGCCGGGCACACGGTATTCCAGAAACCTAATAACCACGTTTTTCATTTGTTACCATCAGGTTCATACAGAGCACCAAATGCCAAAATCTTAATTGGTCCAGGTGCTGTTCTTAGCTTGCCAAAAATTTTAGAAGAAATTAGAGTGTTTGAGATCGAAAAAGAACGACTCATAATTGATGAAAATGCAATCATTATCTCACAAACAGATATTGATTTTGAAACTAAAGTAAAAGACAAAATAAGTTCTACAGGGCAAGGTGTAGGGGCAGCTACAGCGTCAAATATAATATCCCGGCTTCTAGGCGAAAGCAGTCACAAGGCAAAAAATTTTAAAGAATTATTGCCATATATTGGTAGCACTTCACGGGAGTTGGAAAACTTATACAAACAAAATAAAAAAATACTTTTAGAAGGTACACAAGGTTCCGGACTGAGTTTGCATCACGGTCTTTACCCCCATGTCACATCCCGAGATACTTCTGTGGCAGGTTGTTTGTCTGAAGCGGGGATTTCCGCCAGGCGGGTAAGGAAAATAATCATGGTGACTCGTACATATCCTATAAGAGTCGGAGGAGAATCTGGACCATTTGGAAGTAATGAAATTGATATGAATATTATTGCTCAACGTTCAGGGAAATCGGCAGAGGAACTTTTACGAAAAGAAATTACTACTACGACAAAGAAGAACCGTAGGATAGCTGAATTTAGTTGGGATCTTTTTCGAAGGGCATGTGAGCTTAATTCTCCTACTGATATTGCATTGACATTTACTGATTATTTTTCAATAGCAAATGAATCTTCCCGGAGATACGAAAATCTGACTGATGAAACTCAAAGATTTATTGAAGAAATTGAATGTTGTTCTGGGGTTAGAGTCTCATTAATTGGAACTACATTTGACTATCGATCTGTAATTGACCGTAGAAATTGGAGCTAATGGATATTCAAAAATTTATCATCAGTAGGCCGTACCTGTATCATCTTACAAGTAGCCAAAACGCCGACAATATTTCGTCAACCAAAAGTCTTTTCAGCGCAAATACTTTAATTGATATGACAAATGACGAATCGTTACAAGGTGTAAAGCGAGCTCGTAGAGCAGAGCACCAAACTATTGTTATAGGGGAGAACACTTTTTTCCTCAGAGACCAAAGACCGATCTCGGAAAAGGCGCTTGCAAAATGTTTGACTAATAATTGGAGCGTTGGCGACTTCCTATTTCACCTTAACGATAGGGTTTTCATGTGGCCAACATTGGACCGCCTCTGGAAACATTTTACACGTTATGAGCAAGAACGCCCAATCATATTTCGGTTTTCAACAAGCGATATTATTGAGGCAAATCCTCACGTAAAGTTTTGTCGTTTAAATTCAGGCGCTACAAGACCTAGCTCTTATTTGGGAGGAATAGCTCCGCTTCGTGGAGCTGAGTCATTTGTTGTTGCTGATCAATTTGACAGACAAGTTAGAGATGTTGCTGAGGTTACATTTGAAAATGAATGCAAGATTGCTGGCCCTATTTGGAGTAGTGCTAGGCCCGATGGAGATTTTCATCAGATGAATTAAGATTTCATTTTTTGAATTATTATTATAGCAAGGACTCAATTGTTCGTCCTGATTTTCTTTACACCTTGTGCTTTATAAATTTAGGGTTATCAGATGTTGGCACTATGCTTGGCAAATCAACTTTTACAGATATAGGCATAGGAAGATCCACCCCCATTATTATTGCTTCTCCCGAACCAAGGTGGAGAATTCGGATGGCTCGACCACTACATTCCAGATAAACCACCAACCCATTCTTTTCATTAATGAATTAAACAATTAACAGTCAGTAATTAAGATGGTCAATTCGTACCGAAATGACATAACATGTTCATAATTTCCGAATTGTGGTGGTCAACGGCACTGCAAGCTCAATAAAAAGAGACGATAAAGAACGATGAAAATCAAATTTTCATCGTTCCCAGATAACACTAAGCACCGTATTGTATTGTTTTGTAATAATGCAGTATTCGAACATTTCGGTATCCCGGTCATATTTTCCCAGCTCGAACCAAGTGGATTTATAGATGACCTGCGCGGAATCCCTACTACTGTAGATTCGACCTGCTTTATAATACTCATTAGCCACTGAATCTGAGGGGACTTCAAGTTTGTTCCTGTCGGAAATCCGATAGCGAAAATCTTCTGATTTTCGCCAGTATTTAATTTTGCCGTCCTTACTATAAAAAACGCAAATCGGGTGATTTCCAAAGTCAATAAAACGGTAGACAGTTGACGTAATACTGGTCTGAAATCGCTCCGAGATGACCCGAACAAGATCGGGAGAAAATACCTTCTTGTAGCATTCTTCCTTGAAAAGTACTTCAGGCATCAAGAGCTCGGCTGCGAATGCATTTGCTTCGGTCTCCTGTGGACCTCGTTTATAAGCTTCCAATGTCTCATAATCATCAGAGAACGTCGCTTCTTTTTGACGATGGAGCACCATATGTCCCAATTCGTGCGCCAGCACAAACCTCTTTTTATAGGGGAATTCTATGTCTGCGTTCACGGAAACAATTGCCCTTCCATTCTTCATGACTACCCGGCCATCACAGTTGGTAAGAGAAACCTCCTGAACTATGCCGTCGTGAAATGCGATCAAATCCTCAATGGATATTTCGGCAGGATCAACAATCCCACATTCACTGAGTACACTAATTGCAGCTTGCTTTGGAGTTACAGCCATATTTAGAATCTACCATTTTCGATTTGATCCATAATATCCAACAGTTCTGTCTCATCCAATACCTGGCGGATCATTTCTTCGTCAAGATTCTCAAAATTCCTGAATTGTAGGCTTGGGGCTCTATGTCTGAGTAGATTCAAAAGATTTTCTTTGGTATCAGACGCAGCAGCCTGTAATTTTTCAAGCGCAATTGCATACAGGTTTGCGGTTCTGGCTTTCTTTAAGGCCACCTCCTGCTGGAACAGTAGCTTTTTAATTTTATTGATACCGGCTTTTTCCAGCTTTGCCGGATCGTAACCTTCGGACTTTAGCATGTCTTCCCTCAATTCAGGGTCTTTGCTGAGTTCCCAGAAAGCATCAGCCAGTCGTTCTATGTTTATTCTTTTTTCAGACATTGTTAAAAACCTTTGATAGTGATTTGATCACCCTTTTAACCTTTTTAATCACATTGTAGACGTCTTTTACCTCCAGATTGCAACTGGCAGCGATTTCCCGCGGGGGGCTACCGTCCAGCCACTCATAAAAGACCAGCAATCCATCATCATCGTCCACAAATTGTTGTTCGATATAGCTCCAATGTGCTTCTGTAATCCTGAGTTCATCCGTTTCATCAGCATAATCGCTCTGATCTCGTTGGGAATCATCTGTGTCATCGCCTCTTTCCGCTAGTTCCAATTCCTGAACAATCGGCCTTCGACCTGATGATTTCAGATGACTTGAAATAAGGCTCTTTACCACTCCTTTTAGGTGTATCTCAATATCCGGGAATCTTTCAAAGTCCCAGGCACGCGTACCGTCGAATATCTTCTCAATTGCATTCCCTACGAAATCTTCCGGTTCTACGCCATCGATCTCCGATCTTGGTTGAAAGCCAGACAGCTTCAGCCTCGTGGCTGCGTAAATCACCAACCGTCCATAAATTT
This sequence comes from Dyadobacter psychrotolerans, assembly GCF_004349265.1. Taxonomy (GTDB): domain Bacteria; phylum Bacteroidota; class Bacteroidia; order Cytophagales; family Spirosomataceae; genus Dyadobacter; species Dyadobacter psychrotolerans. The sequence continues at coordinate 80,604 of NZ_SMFL01000007.1, read as the reverse complement.
CACCCCAATGGCCTTCCGGGATGGACTTAAGCTTTTCGAGTGTTCTCGGTTCAATCATTTTCCTGAGATGAACATATCCGTAACATGATATGCTCCAAAAAATATTTTTTTACCGCCGTGGCAAAAAATAAATATCGTGGAGCATATATGTATAGAAGGGTTTTAAAATGGATGTGAACTAAAATTAGAGAAAAATGGTGACACTTGAACAAAAAGAAGAATTTAATAAAATATTTAAGGAATTGGGCAAAAGCCTGGATATTACCGAAGTGCAGCACAACGCAGCAGTAACCAGTTATGAGTTTGTGGGTGAATGGCTGGCACAAGAAGGTTCAAGCCTTTCCCCTTACGAACCGGAAATAGTACCGCAGGGATCTTTTATGTTAGGGACGATGACCAAGCCTATCCATGAAGAAGATGAACTGGATATTGACCTGGTCTGCCAGCTGAAGGGAAAAGTTGCCACTTGGACACAATATGACCTGAAGAAGCAAATTGGGGACCGGTTAAAGGATCACGGCATGCTCAAAAGATTACTGGATGAAGAAGGACGCCGCTGCTGGACCTTAAAATATGCAGATTCTGCTAAATTTCACCTGGATATTTTGCCGTCGATAATCAGCGAAAATTACAAAGTGCTTTTAGAGCGTTCTTTTTCCGTAAAGGATGTTTTGGATACGCAAGCGCTGGCTATCCGCATCACAGATAAGGAAACCGATAATTACTACCGGGAAACGAACTCAGGACTCTGGCTAAAAAGCAATCCTTTGGGATATGGCGCCTGGTTTAAACAGCGTGCATCACTCGATATCAATAAGGCGATGTCGCTCAGGGAAGCAGTTCAACCAGTGCCGGCATACGAGAAGGAAAAGTTACCATTGCAGGTAGTTGTTCAAATATTGAAGAGGCATCGGGACCTGATGTATAATGGAGATTGCGACAAACCAATATCGATTATCATCACGACTTTGGCCGCCCTTGCATATCAAAAGCAAACCAATGTTGCTGCAGCGACGCTGGAAGTGGTTCAGAGGATGGCATCATTCATCGAAGATCGCTACGATCTCGTCAGGAAGCGGTACGTGAAATGGATCGCCAATCCCATCAACCCGGAAGAGAACTTTGCGGATAAGTGGCCAGATGAGCCTCAGAAGGAGAAAAATTTCTATAATTGGCTCGAGCGGATACAGCAGGATGTATTGCGGTCACTAAATCAACATGGATTGTATCGTATCCAGGAATCACTCTCGGCCCCATTCGGTAACCGCGAGGTCTCCAAGGCTTTCGAGGAGTTAGCAATTAAGGCCAGGGTTGCCCGGGAAGAGGGCCACCGGAGAATGGCAGCAGGTACCGGGATACTGGGAAGTGTGGGCACAAAAGTGGCAAATCATAATTTTCATGGTAGGGAGTAAATATATCACGCTTGTCAGGCAGGAAGTTGCACTGCGCCAACAGTTCCCTTCTGCGACTATTAAACGGGTCGCCGATGCTTCGCTAATCTGGGAGCATACCTTGCAGCCTACTGCGGTCAGTGAAGAATATAGGTTGAGGCTCGTCTATACACGCACAAATGGCATCGAAGTTTTTGTTTTATCGCCCAAACTGGCGCTCGCCGAGGGCACCAAGAAGCTGCCGCACGTTTATTCGACAGAAAAACAGAAGCTCTGCCTCTATTTTCCCGACGGCAAGGAATGGAACAAAAGCAAATATATGTCCCAGACAATTATTCCCTGGATCAGCGAATGGCTGTATTTCTACGAACTATGGCTTCCAGGGGGACAGTGGTACGGAGGCGGCACCACGCATGATCCGAAGCCGGAGAAAGATCACAATCAATAAATTTTGACAATTATGAAGAATTATCATTTGACCAAAGATGGAAAAAGCTGGAAACTCCAACGGGAAAACACTTCCCGGGCGACGGCAAATTTTGCCGGTTTTAACAAGGAGGAAGCGATCAGAAAGAGCGCAGAAATATTGGGCGACTCGAATTCATCATTAAAAATTCACAAAATGGATGGCCGCATCCAAGAGGAACGAACCTATCCCAGATCGGCTGACCCAACGAAAAGTAAAGGATAATGGAAGCAAAGAAATCATTTAATGTATTGTCTATTGATGGCGGGGGAATTCGTGGCGTTTTTCCCGCCATGCTACTGGCGAACCTGGAAGCGGAGCTCAAACACCGAGGAATTGAAAACCACCAGATCTTCCAGCATTTCCAACTCATTACAGGTACGTCAACCGGCGGGATCATTGCGCTGGCATTGGCGCTGGGAATACCTGCAAAGGAAATTCATGATCTCTATTTAAACAACGCTGAGAAGATCTTTGGAAAAAAGAAGGGAATACTGAGCAGCCTATTTTATTCAAAACATGACAGAAGCGCTTTGGAGCAGTTGATCAGGGATAAGTTTCGGGAGGTACATGGCGGCACGGACCCGCTTCTACTGGACTGCAAGATACCGGTTTGTATTCCAATCTATGACCTGATGCAGGGCAAGCCCTCGGTGCTGAAGAACAAATATCACCCCAGATTTGTACGAGATTATCACATCCCGGCCTATCAGGCAGCCCTGGCAACATCAGCAGCACCGACGTATTTCGATCCGTTTTCAGCAAAATACCAGGACCTGAAAGGTATCGAGCAATCATTTAGCAATAAGGTGGATGGCGGCGTGTTTGCCAATAACCCGACACTGCTGGCTATTATTGAGGCCCAGAAAGCCTTTGGTCAGGACTTGGGCAACTTGCGGGTGCTTTCCATCGGCACCGGACATCAGAAATTCACGGACGCTTGCTCCCGCAATGATTGGGGTTTGCTCTACTGGATAAAGGGAAGAAAGCGGATCATGGAACTCTTTATGCAGGGACAATCACAACAGGTTCAAAACCTGATCAGCCTGTTACAAAATGGGATTGATAAACAGGGGACTGAAAATTTTATCTACAAACGTATCGATACCGAGCTTGATGATACCTGCTTTGTTGAACTGGACGAAACAGACCGGATAAGACTTGAAAAGCTTGGAGAAAAAGCCCAGCATGAATTTCAGAACCATGCAAATTCGATTATTGAACAATTTTTTACTAGGTAAGAAGGATTCTGCAAAATGATGCAGGGGCCAGGCTGAAATGGCTTGAATTACAAGCCTGGTTTGGATTTAAATCGAAGACACCAATTCTGAAAAAGAATAAGATAATCACAAATCTTGAACTCTTGAAAAACAGTGGTGCAACGGCCACCACCGTATTTTCGTACCTTTTAAGACTTCCAAAATAAAAAGAAGCTAGACAGATCCTATATTAAGTATTTAATTAATATAGGATTGAAAAAAAATAAATAAGAAGCTATGAGTAAGCATAGTCCTATTCAAATCAAAGCTTCGAGATATTTCTTCATCTTCTCATCGTCAAACGACCCGAGATAAGCCTGAGTAGTCGAAATGTTCTGATGTCCTAAAGATTGGGATATAAAAGCAATCGGCGCCTCTGATTGCAACAATATCGTAGCAAATGAATGCCTGGCCGCGTAAGTTGTGATATCCATCGCTATATCCAACTTCTTAGCAATACTTCGGATATGCAGATTGGTCATCGTTACTATCTGCGAGACCGTACTCTTCTTCTGCTTTGCGGTCATTTCGGAATCTAGAAACGGAAAAACGTATGATTCCGGCGCGGAACTGTTGGTATACCTGTTTATGATGTTCCAGCTTTCAGCAAACAGGTTTATTTTTATCCGGACCTGATTGCCTTTTCTAGTGCGTGCTGTTTTCTGCCGAACGAAGGATAAGCTATTCCCTATCCTGTCAATATCCTTCCACTTAATATTGCAGATATCCGTAATATTCATCCCATTGCTCAGATACGAAAATACCCACAGATCACGGCCTCGCTCTTCATATGAACCAGGCTCGCCTTGATAGTTGATGATCTTCATGACATCTACCTTGGATAGAGCTTTTTTTATATTTGCACCGGCCGGAATAACATATCCACCCTTTCCAAAAGGATAAAGATCTGAACTTACAATCTTATCTGTGATCGCATCATTAAAAACGCTACGTAATTGCCGGCAATATATTCCCACCGTTGTAAGCGTTGCCGGTGTATCAATGGCAACAGCTTCCCCCTTTTTTAATTTCTTCTTTTTTGCAGCACGACCATACAGGAGCATCCATTGTTCATACGCTTTTAAAAAATCGGGAGTGACATGCTCAAATCTTAAAATTGTAGCAGGTTTCTGTGTATTCCGTTTAGTAGGTTTCGGAATGTTCAGAAATCTGCTCATATCAGCATCATTGAACGACGAAATAAATCGGCGCAAGGAAATACCCGTATCTCTGTAACTCGCAGCTGAACCAAGACGTTCTTCACTCTCCATCGCCTTCGCTTTTAAATCAAGCATGCTTATCACGTCGTCTGATTCAATCCGTTCGGGCGGAGCTTCTACCTTCCCGTAATTTTCAAATGATTCACGAAACAGATCAAATGTAAAATTCGGACCTAGCTGTTTGGTGATGTTACGTGCAAATGGAACAATTCCTAATGGGGCAGTCTCCCGGCTCCACAACTTGTGCCAAACATCAAGAAAATTGTCATCCTTGATTTTACCATCCGGAGATTCTTTCTCAGCGTTTTTCTTTAACCGCTCCCACTCTGCCTTGCTAACTTTGATGCCTGTTGAAAACAGTTTCTGCTTTCTTTCAAACATGACGTTAAGCTTAATCTTATTATCGTCTCTTCTGGTATCGAAGAACAAATTGACCGTGGCCTGTTTCATGATACTACAATTTTGATTGAACATTCATTCAATTTCTTGTGCAATACAATGTGCAATACAAATTTACGGATTAGACGATAAACAGACAACAATCAAAAACAAAAATATTTTACAAATATCTAATTATCAGTATATTGCACAATAATAGACAAATAGACGATAAGAAGAAAAACCATATTTTTACTGACTCATAATCAGTAGGTGCCTGGTTCGATTCCAGGTGGGCCCACTTGAAAATCAAGGACTTAGCGAAATTCGTTAAGTCCTTTTTTCGTTTTTGGCAGGCAATGTTCCAATATTCTTACAAAAGATATTTTCCGGTTCAGTACAAATGACTGTCCTACCGGTAAATAACAAATCATACGGAAAAGATATAGTCTTCCTTCTTTCTTCTTAATTGCATGATCTAATTGACTTTCAGGCATACCACCTGGCACTGTCTGTGTTCCGATCAACAGTTATCTATACTTAGGAATCTTCCAAAATCCACAAAATCATGGGAACAACAACTTCATTTTTTTCGAAATTAGGACTATTCCTGTTTTTGTTTTCGGGAAATCATCATTCTGGCTATACGCAACCCAAACCGAAATTTGTCATTTATAACCAAAGCGAAATTGTCCTTGAAAATGCCAGAATTGTTGATGTTGTAAAAGGGACTGTTTTATCAGGACTTTCGGTACAAATATCAAATGGGAAAATTAGCGGTATCGGGAAAACAGGAACGAAAGTCTCTAAAAATGCTCAGGTAATAGATCTGGAAGGCAAAACGATTTTACCCGGGCTGGTAATGCTTCATGAACATATGAATTACAACAACGGAGCGGCAGTCTGGAATTTTCATCCTGTGAGTTTTCCCAAATTATTTCTTGCAGCAGGCGTAACTACATTACGTACAGCAGGTGCTGAAAATCCGATGTACGACCTTAATTTAAAAAGGCAAATCGATAAGGGAATTGTGGTCGGCCCGAGAATTTTTGTTACCGGTCCTATGTTCAACGATGCATCCGGAGGCTTTCTGGGAGATTTTATTATTTCAAATTATGAAGAAGGACGCAAGGCAACCGCTTTTTGGGCAGATCAGGGTTGCACATCTTTCAAAGTATACACGGATATCAGCAGAGAAGCCTTACGAGGTGTGATTGATGAAGCCCACACAAGAGATTTGATGGTTACCGGACACCTGGGTAAAATGTCATGCACAGAAGCTGCAAAGCTCGGAATTGATAACATTGAACATAGCTTCGGCTCCTGCTCATCTGATTTAAAGCTCCTATGGGACAGCACATGGAATGTCGACCCCGAACAAAAGGAAGTAAAAGACCTGATCAGCCTTTTGGTTGCAAAAAATGTTGTCCTTACAGCCACGCCTTTCTCAGACAGCGATTACAAAAATCCTGTTTTGCTGGAATATTTGAGTGTAGATGAAAGAAAACGGGTTGAAGGATATTTGAAAGATCCGCCCCCATTTATACCGAAAGAAATCAACGATAAACAATTAAGACCCCTTGAAAAACAATTCATAAAAAGTGGAGGTAAAGTCGTCTTAGGCGCAGATGCGGCAGATGCGGGACTATTGCCAGGGTTTCAAAATCATCACGCGATGATCAGCATGGTAAAGGCGGGCTGGTCTCCCATGGAAATAATAAAAATGGCAACCATTGACGGGGCGACATTTTTGAAAATAGAAAAAGAATTGGGAAGTATAGAGGTAGGCAAAGCTGCCGATATGCTAATCGTTTCCGGTAAACCAGACCAGAAAATTGAGGACATACAAAATGTGGTGCTCGTTTTTCGTAACGGTATTGGTTATGATTCAAAATCTTTGCGTGAACATTCAAAAGGCCTTGTAGGGCGGCATTGATGCAATGTTGTTGAAATTTCAACTTAATAACCAAACAACCACCGCTCATCCCAACAAAAAAATAACCCTTCCGACAGAATCAAAAGGGTATTTGTCTCACTCAACGTTTCTTAGCTTTTTCTTATGCAGCCTCAATAGCAACATGAGATCAGTCAAATTCTGAATATTTTTAAAAGAAGTAATGAAATTGCATGTATAGTATAATTGATTTCGCAGCGTAGTCCAACAGGCTTCAAGGCAGTATATCTTCTGTGCAAAATTAGACTATTACAACTCAACCGTAAATAGAATGCTCAAGTCTTACTTGTAGAAACATTTCTAGTTCCGTTTTGAGGTATCAAATTTGGATATCAGACATGAATTAATTAGAACACTGTTAAATTTCCATTTTTCTTCGCATATTAGAAGTTACTTAACGTTACATCTTCAAAGGTTATAAGTCAGACAATATGAATATCTTAATCATTGAAGATCATCCACTGATAAGAATGGGACTTAAAATCCTTATTTCCCAGTCGGATCCTGCCGCAACTATAACCCAGTCCCGGACCTTTCCGGAAGGTCTCGCCTCACTCGATACGGAAAGGTTTGATATTGTAATCCTGGATATTGATATTCCGGGTGGTCAGAATATTGGCATGATAGATCTGATAAGGGGAAAACAGCGGGATATTCTGATCCTGATTCACTCGGGTTATGATGAGCAGGTTTATGCAATGCCTTATTTACAAGCAGGCGCGGATGGGTTCCTATCCAAACAAACTTCTCAGGATGAATTTGATATCGCATTTAACTCTCTTATAACCAAAGGCAAGTATGCCAGTTACACCGTGCAGCAAATAATGCTCAATAATATAGGAGAAACCAGCACTGCTAAAAACCCAATAATGAGCCTTTCACCACAGGAAATGCGGGTTATGCAACTACTTGTGGAAGGGAAGTGGACAAAAGAAATAGCTGCTATTCTGAATATCAAAGAAAATACGGTGAGCACTTTTAAGAGAAGAATTTTTGACAAATTAGGGGTGACGGATTTAATCGAGTTATCTAAAAAAGTATCCCTGCTTAAACAATTTTAGTTGGTTCATTTCTATAAACCAGGCATTTTTTTTCGCGTTTTCAGAACCAGCAACCCCCAACCGATAGCGATCGCTTTCCCTGTACTCGTTTTGATCCGCCGTAATTACAATCCGAAATACTTCGGCAATCGTTTTGCATAATTCCAATAAATGTTCACCCCTCGAAGGCGACCTTATACCCTTGGATTTTATTGGTTTACCACAAAAAATTCTCCGTTCAAAAAGTAATATCTAAACTTACACTTATTAAAGTGCATTTAATGCATATGACCATCAAGTAGTAATAATTTACATCATCACTATAATGAAAACCGAAAGCATATATCTGGAGGAAATAAACCGGTTACTTGCCGGATATCTTAAAGAAATAGAACAGTCAGACCTCAAACCATTGTCAGCACAAGTCTACCAGGTTCAGTCGAAAAACTTTGTAAGATGGATCAACGGAGAATTTATTCCCGGAGAAGTTAAGAAAAAGAACCTTAAGGATAAATCAGATAAATAAACAGACATCATCCGCACACTTAACTGTAATAATAAGAGCCAATCTTAAGATGCGAAGAGCATTTCTAAGATTGGCTCATTTTTTGATTGATAACTCTCGAATTCAGTTATTCCACAAGATGCCCTACAAACTGAGCCGTATTGTCTAATATTTTGCCTCCTCGTCTAAAACCAAGTGCACAAGGTTCTCCTGCATAAAACACGCCTGCCTGATAAGAATTCCCGGCAGAATCGGTAGGAAATTCAACATATTCCTGGTAAATTTTTGACTGATCCTCGTATTCTCCATCTACCGTTTCTGACACTTCGCCACCGCGTTCCAAAATGGAAACATTGGCTCCTTCTCTTCCAAAGAGCACTTTACTCACAGATTTTTTATGCGGAATGACGTACCGCTCAGTTTGAAGCAGAAGCGGATGGTAAGGATACAAATCCCATAAAACTTTAAGAATGTACTTGGATTGAAACAATAAGGTATAAGCGGGATTAAGAATCAGCGCTTTACGATTTTTCACAATCTCTGTTAAAATTCGCGCCAGCTCCGGCTCCTCATTTCCGATAAATTCCCAGGGAACAAGTTTAAACCAAAAGTCAAAACGGATAAAGCTGCCGTTTTCCGGATCCTGCTTGAAGACACCTTCGCCATTTGAAAACTCAACATCTTCGATGTAAGCAAAATCCACGTCAAAACCAGCCTCTTTTGCTGCTTCCCTTAAAATCGAAACATTGGTATCATCCTCCGGATTATCTTTCATCGTGGAAAAAAGAATAGATGGGGTTAAGTCTGTATTGGCCCTTTTGATATATAAAAATTGGGCGACCAGTGTTTCATACAACGTATTAAACTGCTGCGATTCGTCGAGATTGTTGATCCGTAAATGCGCCCATTGAACTACCGCGCTTTCAGGAATACAGGTTGCCGTGTCTGCATTAAATTCGATAAACTTTACAGGATCTCCTGAGACTCCGCCGGCCAGATCAAAGCGCCCGTAGAGATGTACCTGGCGGTCGTCTTCCCAGGAAAGTTTAATCATTTCAACAAGGTTTTCAGGTATACCCATTTCCCTGAACATCACATGATCGATCGCATGCTGGCCTGCTTCCACCAGCATATCGTACAAAGTCGTGGCAGCCTGATAATATTGGGTTGCTTCCTGTTCGCTGACAACAACAACGTCACTCGTAACATAGGGAGCGGTGTCTGTTCCAAGCATCCAATTCCATCCTACCTTTTGCAGGGCCTTTTCCGGATGTTCGGGTAATGATTTTAAATTAACCATCATATATAGTAAATGAAGCCATTTTTTCGAATGCCATAAGACTTTTAAAACTAAAAAATAAGGAAAATCAACCGCCGCTTCTACCGCTTGATGAGCGGCCAAAAAATCCATTTCTTCCACCGGCCGGACGGGTGTTAACCACACGTGTAGACCGCGAAGCATTTACATCTTGTACAGCACTTTGTGATTTGCCATAAGCTCCGGTATTTGCATAAAAACCGCGTGAATTATTATCCTGCTGACGGTAATTGTTGATATAACCGTTGTTCATATTACGACCCAGCATATAACCCATTCCTCCATAAAGTAACATGCTGGATAATCCGCTATGATGACCGACGTTTGAGTTATTGGTACGGATCTCTTCATCGATCAGCGCCTTGGCAGCGGCAGTACTCAGCGAATCGGTATGCCCGTCCAGATAAGTAACAATGGCTACCGACTTGTCAGCAGCAACACTTTCCTCATCTGTAATTTTGAATTCACCAGGTTTCACTTCTTTAATATGCGAACGGATCCCTTTTGAGTAGGTTGTTTCTTCGTAACTGTAATCGGATTCGTCTTCGTTGGAAGAACAGCCCGGCATCATCATTCCGGAAGATAAAATTGCCAAAGCCAAAGCTCCACTTATACTGATATCCTTTGCCTTTCTGATAAAAGAACCTTTTCGTAAATGTGTCATTTTTAATTTTGGTTTTAATAGCCTGAAGAATTATCAAATTTAACGCTTTATAAAACCGCAGACCGATTTATTTATTCAGGTGGTTAAATGATTGTACCAGAAACCTCGTAAGAAGATAAATGGCGAAATACTTTTAAAGTAAAAAGCAACCTGCTCTTTCAAACAGGTTGCTTTTCCCGGTTTAGACTTTCCAAGTTTTAAAAACTTGGAAAGTCTTTGTTATGCCTTCTTGGCGATTGTTTCCAATGCTCCTACCAGTCTGTCCAGATCACTTATTTTAGTATAAACATGGGGCGTAACCCGCACCGCATGAATATTTTCCCAGTTAATCCCTACAGTATGGATTTTGTAATCTTTAAACAACTTCGAATCCAGCTCCTCCGGCTTCATACCGTCGATACTCACACCAGCAATAGCACAACTGTATTCAGGTTTTAAAGAAGTATGAATTCGCACACCGGGAATTTGCAGTGCTTGTTCTGCCCAATATTTTTTCAGGAAATGAATGCGTTCCTGTTTTCTTTTAGTACCAATGCCTTCCTGAAAATTAATGGCTTCACCAATGGCCTGCTCAATACAAAAACTACGGGTCCCTAGTGTTTCAAACTTCCGTATGTCTTTTCCCTGAGGGACGCTGTTGCAAAGCAATGGCCATATTTTTTCAATTTTATCCTTTTTGATCCACATCATACCGCTTCCCACCGGCGCACTCAAAAACTTATGCAGACTGGTTCCGTAATAATCACATTCAAGATCCGGAATGGCGTAGTCAAGCAGGCCAAATGTATGCGCACCGTCCACAACCACTTCAATACCTTTCGCATGTGCCATCTGGCAAATCTTCTTCACCGGCATAATCTGCCCCACCCAGTTGATGATGTGGGTTACGTGGATAATTTTCGTCCGGGGTGTTACTGCATCGGCAAATGCTTTCACAATCTGCTCATCGTTTTCAATCGGAAAATCGAAAGATAGTTGTTTGTAAACGACACCGTCACGCATCTGGCGCTGTTTATAGGCCTGGATCATGTTCGGATAATCCTGAATGGTACCAATAATTTCGTCCCCTTTTTGCAATGGAAGACCAAAAATAATGGTGTTCAGTGCTTCTGTGGCATTTCGGTTTATCGCAATTTCCTCCGCATCACAACCGGCCAGTTTAGCCAAACGCTGCCTGAGAGGTTCTCTGCCCTTATCCATTACCCGCCACATGTAGTACGACGGACCCTGGGCAGCCTGTTTGTTATATTTTTCAAGCGCCTCCTGCACAACCAGCGGAGATGGAGAAACACCACCATTGTTTAAAATGATAATTTCACTTTTGCTGGCAGAATAAGCATCCTGTATCACAGACCAGTAATCTTCATTACTGCCGCTTCCCGCGTCCCATAGCTTTTCTGCTTCCTCAAAATCTGCGGCATGCAGTTCATTAAAAAGGCTGTTCACTCCAAATGCGCCTAAGCCAATAGCTGCACTTTTTCTGAAAAAAGATCGACGGTTGTTCATTTCTTTGGTTTATCAGGAATAGAAATAATTTCAAAAATTCTGGTTAAGTTTACCAACAGTAAAAACCGGAACAGCCCCTGTCCTACTCTTTTATTTTAGACTTCATCAGCCAATCGTAAGTATTAACAGGTTCGGGCAGCGCGTCGCTGTTGAGCTGCAAAAACATCATGTGTAAGTGTGTTGGCGAGCGTTTTTGAAATGCATTAAAACCCGACCTTCCCATCTCTGCTATTTTGTCTCCTGCATTTACCCATTGTCCGGGCTGCACTTCGACAATATTGTTGTGTGCATAATAAATCAGTGCATCCATACAGGGATCATAAATCCATATCCAATTGCCTCCGCGTAATTCGCTGTCATACTTCCAGTTTGTTTCCGCGGCAATCACCACACCGGAAGTAAAGGCAAGCACGTCTATAGGGCGCCAGGTACGGTCATCCAGGTTGTCCTGATCTCTGTCATGTATAAACAAGTCATGTGCAGGATGGCTCCCCCTCACCTTCATATCAAACAAATCAAAACCCTTTTCCCGATACCCTTTCCCCCTTCCTCCTATCGATTCCCTCGGTAAATAATCGCTTATTGGGTAAACAAAATACGACGAATCAATAGCCTGGCAGGAGTCCCTGTTGAATTCTGACCGGATGTCCCGCACCACTGCCTGAAAGGCCATTTTTGCCGAATCAGGTGTAATAACACAGTCTCTGATGTCGGTTTGTATCTGACGAAAAGTATTACAGTAATCTAATATTTTATCGGAGTATTTGTCTTCATTCGTCCAACCTGAAATGCTGAAAATCAGCAGCATTCCGGCAATTCCTTTCACAGTCATTAGCACTACATCTTTCGTCCCCAACACTAATATTCTACTTTAAACTTAAAATCCTGCCGGATGCCCTTCTAAAAATAATAAATTGCAACAAAAGTATTCTTATTACATTAAAAAGATGCTGTAAATTTCTTTCAACGCAAACACTAAACATTATTAAAATGCAATATCGTCGCTTTGGACGCACCGAATGGAACGTTAGTGAAATCGGTTATGGCATGTGGGGTCTTGCCGGATGGACCGGATCCGACCGTAAGGAAACAGATGACTCGCTAAACCTGGCAGTGGAATCAGGTGTCAATTTTTTCGATACGGCCTGGGGTTATGCCGAAGGATTAAGTGAGCAAATCCTGGGAGATCTGATCAAAAGATATCCTGACAGAAAAATATATGCTGCTACAAAAATTCCACCTAAAAACCGTCAGTGGCCATCTCGTCCTGAGTTTGCTTTAAAAGATGTTTTTCCTGCCGATTACATTATCGAGTATGCAGAAAAGAGCTTAAAGAATTTGGGTTTAGAGCAAATCGATCTTCTTCAGTTCCATGTTTGGGAAGATAACTGGGCGCAGGAAGACGAATGGAAAGAAGCAATTCAGAAGTTAACAAAAGAAGGAAAAGTTGAATGCTGGGGACTTAGTCTTAATCGCTGGGAACCTGATAATTCACTTAAAACCTTAAAAACAGGATTGATCGACAGCGTTCAGGTGATCTACAATATTTTTGATCAGGCACCGGAAGACAATCTTTTCCCTCTTTGCAAGGAGCTGGATATTGCCGTAATTTCCCGGGTACCTTTCGATGAAGGCACACTCACAGGATTGCTTACGAAGGAAACAACCTTCCCGGCCGACGACTGGCGGTCTACCTATTTTGTTCCTGAGAACCTGAATTCAAGTGTAGACCACGCAGAAGCATTAAGGAAAGACCTTCCCGAAGGAGTTTCCATGCCGGAAATGGCACTACGGTTTATTTTGAATAATCCGGATGTGCATACCACAATTCCGGGTATGCGTAAGTTGCCGCACGTCAGGTCAAATGTATCTGCCAGTGATGGCGAACGCCTGAGTACAGAAATGGCAGATAAGCTAAAACAGCATCGCTGGGACAGAGAACCTACTCAGTGGTCGCAATAGAAAACTTAAAATCCCGCTGCTAAAATCATGCAGCGGGATTTTTTATTAAAACAATTTTTTATCAAGTGAAAATCTTCCCGGCCCGGTAAAGAATAAAGTGATGTAAGGGATCAAAAACATCAATGCAGATTCTTTCTTGCCAAACGGGTCCTCGCCGTGTACGATGAAAAAGACTACCGCCATTGTAAAAATCAGGGGAATCAAAACTGCCCGGGTAGCTATGCCAAGTAATAACAATACAGAGCAGAAGAACTCCGCCCCAACTGTTAAAATCAACGATAATTCTTGTCCAACTCCGATCGGATCTGCAAAAGCATGATCGCCGCTTATTAATTTGTTGAGCTTGGGATATCCGTGCGTCATCATTATCAGAGCAACTCCAACCCGTAAAATGAGAATTCCCCAGTCGGCCAACACGGGAAGTGAGATCGGTTTTAAAAACTTTTTCAGCATAAAGTCACATGGTTTTGTTAAACGGCAAAATTACTTAACGGTGTTCCGTACTCAGATAGTTTCTACTTTTTTCATTGCATCGTTATTGCAAATTTTTATATGTCAAGTTTTATTTTTAGGTTTACCTAAATTTATATTAAGATGAAATTAAATTTATAATTTGGAGCATATATGAAATCACGCATACTATTGTTGTTCTGCCTGTTGACATCTTCTGCATTTGGACAATTTACACTAAACGGAAAAATTTCTCTGGCCGGACAAACCGAGCCGCCCTTCGGCGCTTCGGTTTATATCCAGGAATTAAAAATAGGAACCTCGGCCGATACCTCCGGAAATTATACTTTGTCTGCAATTCCTGCCGGGAGTTATACTTTAAAGATCAGTTACGTTTCGCATCCAACTATAACCGAGCGTAATTTCCGGATCAGTCAGAATCTGACAAAAGATTTTGTCATGAAAGCCGGTGAAAATGCCCTGAACGAAGTTGTTGTAACAGGAACGATGAAAGAAGTTTCCAAGCTTGACAGTCCGGTCCCGGTCGACATCATTACAGCAAAATTCATTTACAAAAATCCGGTTCCAAGCATTTTTGAAGGGTTGAGCTATGTAAACGGGGTCCGGCCGCAGCTAAATTGCAATGTCTGCAGTACAGGAGATATTCACATCAACGGACTGGAAGGGCCTTATACAATGGTTTTGATTGACGGGATGCCCATGGTAAGCGGACTTTCAACGGTTTACGGACTATCAGGAATACCAAATAGCCTGATAGACCGGGTAGAAATTGTAAAGGGACCGGCATCTACACTATATGGCTCAGAAGCCGTTGGCGGACTGATCAACATCATCACCAAAAATCCTTCCAAAGCACCAACATTTTCAGCAGACGCTTTCAGTACTTCATGGCGCGATTACAATGTGGATCTCGGAGTAAAATTAACGCCGGGACCAAAGGTTAGCTCTTTGCTTGGTATTAATTATTTCAATTACCAAAATCCTGTCGATCACAATAACGATGGTTTTACAGACTTAACTTTACAAAAAAGAATTTCTGTTTTTAATAAATGGTCATTCACCCTTCCTGACAATAAAATGGCGAGCATTGCAGCCAGATATTATTATGAAGACCGGTGGGGCGGACAAATGGGCTGGAACAAATCCCTTCGTGGCGGTGATGAAGTGTATGGCGAGAGTATTTACACAAGCAGGTTCGAAGTTTTAGGTGCCTACCAACTGCCTTCACCAGAAAAACTTACACTGCAATATTCATTCAGTTCTCATAACCAGAATTCAGTTTATGGAAACGTTCCTTTTAATGCGGACCAAAAAATAACGTTTGCGCAATTGTTATGGGACAAGGAGGTCGGGAAGCATAATCTTCTCTTTGGCGCGCCATTCCGCTATACCTTTTATAATGACAACACGCCCGCAACTAAATATCCGGATGGAAAAGATCATGCAGACAAAACTTACTTACCCGGCATTTTTGTACAGGATGAAATCAAGCTTGGAGCGCATGTTCTGCTGCTGGGTGCACGCTACGATTACAACAGCAGGCACGGAAGTATCTTCACACCCCGAATGGCTTATAAATACAAATTTAACCAAACGGATGTTGTTCGCCTGAATGTCGGCCGCGGATTTCGAATCGTTAATTTGTTTACCGAAGATCACGCAGCACTGACCGGTTCCAGGCAGGTTATTGTTAAAGAAGCATTGAACCCTGAACAAAGCTGGAATGCGAATATCAATTTCGTAAAAAAGATCGTTACCGGGAATTCTTTTGTAGGGTTTGATGCATCCGTATTTTACACCTATTTCACAAATCGTATTTTACCGGACTACGACACCAATCCAAATGAGATCATTTATGACAATCTCGATGGTCATGCAGTATCAAAAGGAGTAAGCCTGAATCTTGACTTTAATTTTCCATTTCCCTTGAAAATTATTGCAGGCGGAACATACATGGAAAATTTTCAGGTTGAAAACGGCGTAAAATTCCGGCCTGTACTGACAGAGAAATTTACAGGTATCTGGTCGGTTTCCTATGAATTTGAAAAGGCCGGAATTTCATTTGACTACACCGGAAATATTTACGGCCCGATGCGTTTGCCGCTGCTGAGCGAAGACGATCCACGCGCCGCAACTTCGCCTGTCTGGTCACTTCAAAACATACAGATGACCAAGAAATTCTCAAACGGTCTGGAAATATACGGAGGCATAAAAAACCTTCTAAACTTCACGCCGCCAGCGAATTCCATTGCAAGGTCTTTTGATCCTTTTGATAAAAATGTAACCTTCGATTCACAGGGACAGGTGGTTGCCACACCTGGCAATCCGAATCGGCTAACGTTTGATCCTTCTTACGTTTTTGCACCCAACCAGGGCATCCGTGGATTTCTCGGAATGCGCTATACGTTCCGTTAAAAATGACCAAAAAAATTGCACTGAAAACAAATTTCTAATCACATTGATATAACTATTCGAAGACTCTAAACGTATATTATATTGATATTCATTGCATTGAATAATCATTGATTGTATATTTGTAGCGTCAATATAAAAAACACTACAAAATCATGGCATTAACTAAGACATTTGTAAAGAGCAAATCTGTTTACAAAGTTACTTTTACAGTACCTGCAGAAGCAGCAGTTGAAACAAAAAAAGTAGCGCTTGTAGGAGAATTCAATGGCTGGAATCCTGAGGAAGCTATCGCCTTGAAAAAACAAAAAGACGGTTCATTCAAAGCTAGTCTGGAACTTGGAGCGGGAGAATATCAGTTCCGTTATATCCTGGATGATGCGAAATGGGAAAACGACTGGGAAGCAGACAAATACGTTCCCGCTGGTGTAGATGCAACTGCTGAAAATTCGGTAGTAGTATTGTAGCTGTTAGCTCGGTCCGTCGCACGGTTAGCTGTTAGCTGAAAACGACCATGGTCGTTTTCAGCTTTTTTTGTTTAAGACTTTATGATATAGCAGGATGAAGCTATCTGCTTATCACTAAGAGTCTAATACCCATTAAATTGTAAAGCTGTCACTTTCAACATATGCTTTAATCAGAGCGGCTTCTCCCTCTTTTCCCTGCTGAGAGTTTCCGTGCTCCATACCCATGATGAAAGACTTGTTCTCTTTTTTGCTGCGCTCGTAGATGTATTTGAAAATATTTTTATAGTTGATTTCACCTGTAGTTGGCTCTTTACGGCCAGGCTCATCACCTATCTGGAAATAATCGATTTCACTCCATGTTTTATCAATATTGTAAATCAGGCGACCCTCGTTTTTCTGCATGTGGTAAATATCATACAGGATCTTGCACGACTTGCTGTTGACACCACGGCAGATTTCGTAGGTCTGTTCGGAAGTACGCAGGAATAAATTTGGCGTATCGCTTAGTGGTTCCAATACCATCACCAAGCCGTGTGGTTCAAGAATTTCCGCCCCACGACGAAGTGCATCGATCACGTTTCCGGTCTGCACACCAATTGGCAGGTTACGGTCAAAATCACCAGGTACTACAGTCATCCATTTTGCATTGACACGTTTGGCCGTTTCCACAGCTTTTGTACAGCCTGCAAGGAAAATATCAATAAATTCTTTTTTACCGGCAGCCAGTGTATTTGCTCCGTTTCCTCCTTTATCCACCACAAAAACACCCATTTCCATTTTCAGGCGGGACATTTCCTTTGCTATCTTTTCCTGTTCTTCTACCGGACGGCCCATCATTCCGTTGTCTTCCAGCGCCATAAAACCCTGGTCAGCCATGAATTTAAGCTGATCGATCACATCCTTTCCGGCACTGTTCTGGAACATGCCAAAATGAGAAGCATATTTAAGTTTAAACTGATTTTTAGCAAGCGGGGCAGCAGGATTAGCAAAGGTTTCACCTGCAACCATCGCAGCACCAGCCATTCCTAATGTAGATTTCACAAAATTTCTGCGAAGCATATCTTTCGTTATGTTAAGAGTTTTTAGAAGGTAAAGAATTTTAAAGTCCGAATATACCGCAAAAAGCCGCTCCATGTTCATTTTTAAACCATAAGAAGTAGATATCGCCTACTTTGATCTACGTTTCTTACGTTTTTCCTTAGTAATAACGGGTGCTTCGGGAACAACAACAGCCTGCACTGGTTTGGGGAAATAAGGTGCAAGTTCATCTTTAATTTTTTCCCTGAACGCATTTTTTACTCCTTCGAGAGCCGCTTCTTTTACTTCTCCGTTAAAGCGATCTTCTTTCAGCAATTTTACAATTACCTCTTCTCCCGGCCAGCTACCTCCCAAAAACCGGGCAGCACTTGCCTGTACATCTCTTGATTCACCTGCGTTTAAAGCAGCGGTTTTCAGTATATAAATTGCCTCCGTACTCCCTGATGTTTTGATCGAAGCAAGTAAGGCGATTTTTTTCTCTTCACTAAGTTTCGACAATTTCTCTGAAATGTAGGAAACGCCACCCTGTTCAAGCAATAATTTACCTGCATCACGGCCTATTACTTCATTAGATTTTTCAAGAGCAAGTTTAAACAACCGGCCATTTTCGGTTTCAGGTTCGTAGCGTTCTACAAGCTCTATATAATCTTCTGTTCCGTAAGTTTCATCAAGCAATTTGTTCAAGGCTGTTAAACCCTGCTGCGAATTGGAAACAAATGATTTATCCAAATGAAGCAAAGCCAGCTTACTCACTTCGATCCGGTCTGCCGCGGGAACGGTCATCACATGCAGCAACGCCTGCGATTTTTCATAACCCGCATGAAAGAAATCGAACGCTCTGAAATATCTCAACCTGCTTTTAAAACTAACCGAAGTGTCTGAAGCCAGTGCTGTCAGAAAAGGAATCGCTTTTCTGGTACGTGCAAGCCAGATCAGGTCTTTGCCCGCTGCCGTACGTTCAGGATGCGGACCGCTTTTTTCAAGCCAGGCTGGGAAAATTCGCTCCCACTGACCAATTGCACCAATGCTTAAAGCTTCAACAGACCAGCGGTCATTGCCTTTATATTGTTTTGCCAGTTGCAGCCATACATCAAGCGCCTCGTAGGTATGGTTATGATTGATAGCCAAAGCACATTCACGCCTTACTTGTGGGTTAGGATCTGAGGTTAAGCGTTTAATATATTCGGTCGGATCACTGTTTCGCTGACGAACCGCACGAAGGGCTACAATCCTGAGATTTGGATTAAGCTCGCGGAAGGCGACATCAAGACTACGATAATTGAATCCCTCGATATTGTTTAAAACCCATAGAGCGCGGGCACGCAAACGTGGGTTCAGAATCGGGTCGCGAAACAACTTTTCCAGCTCTTCTTCTGCCTTCCAACCTAATTTGACACAGGCGTTCCAGGCCATGTAGCGCATGGATAAGTTGGGACTTTGCAATGCTTTGACAGCTTCTGCCGGCGAGTTTAAATCATAAACCGGAATTTTATAAGCAATTCCGGGAGGTGCAATACGAAAAAGCCGGCCTCTGCTCTTATCCTTCATTTTGTTTTCTCCGATAACAGGATCATACCAATCAGAAACGATTAACGAACCATCCGGAGCAACGCAAACATCTGACGGCCGAGACCATTTATCGCCTTTTGACTCCACCAACGGAAGTATTCCTGTTGATTTATAACCTGCACCATCATCTTTTACAGGAAAGGCGTTTAAGGAACCAAGTCCTGCATCAGCTAAAATAATCTGATCCCAAAAACGACGAGGCAGCAAATCACCTTCATAAACAGTCATTCCCATTGGAAAACCCGACCCGGTTTCAATTAAATTAGGTACTACACCCGGATCGTTCTGATGCCAGTGGCGGCGCGGTATTTCATCTTCCAGATTGGTCCGGTTGATACGCCAGCTATTGCCATTCATTTCATCAATATATCCAAAATTCCCGTTTTCCATTACGTAAGAAACCCGGTCACCGGCGTTGCCAGGCTCTTCCTGATCCGACTGCCACATCGTTCCGTAACTGTCCACTGCAACTTCAAAACCATTATGAAAATTCTCTGCTAGAATTTCAACCTTTCTGAACTCCTGATCACACCTAAAGACAACCCCTTGTTTATATTGCCTGAAATTGATCTCTCTTTCATATTTATCCAAAAGCGGACGATCATGTCCGTCGACCAGCTGTTTACCTGCATTTCCGTAGTTGAAGTAAAATTTTCCATCCGGACCAAATACAAATGCATGCACACCCGCATCACTTTGTACGCCACCGATACCCTTAAAAAGAATTTCCTTTTTATCGGCCTTGTCATCTCCGTCCGTATCTGTAAAAAGCCATACATACGGACTTTGCGACACAATGGCTTTATTGCCCATCACCCAGATTCCCAAAGGTGCATTCAGCTCAGGTCCCTGGTAAAAAATCTTGGTAACATCCGCCTTTCCGTCACCATCTTTGTCTTCCAGAATTAATATCCGGTCACCCACACCCAACTCCGATTTACCATTAACTGCAGGCCGGTAATTGTAACCTTCCAGTACCCAAACCCTCCCCCTATGATCTACATCAATGTTTGTAGGGTTGGTCAGATTTGGCTCTGAGGCGAATAAAGTAGCTTCCAGCCCCTCAGCAACCCGAAGTCCAGCAACTGCATTTATCGAAAATCTCTTCTCCCCCTCCGTAAGGCGTGCATAGGCACTATCGGGATGAATGACGATTAAGGAATCAGAAGTCTGGGAAAAGCTGTAATAACTTAGAAGAAAACAGGTTAAGACTGTAAAAGCGTTAACCTTTTTAAAATTGAATAGTTTCAAAACGTACTTTAAAGTTGCGGATTTTTAATCAAAAAACATTTAAAATTACCTGTTGTTTTCTGAATAACGAAATGGAATTAATTTAAAACGAGAAAACATGAGCATTGTTTTGTTATATGGCAAAACAATTTTACTTTTATAAAAACTTCATCTTCATATCCCGGTTCTTCGGTGAAAGAGCAAATTAAACAATTAATATCAGTCCATATCTTAAAATAAGGACAGCTAAAAATCCTGTTGCATAACCTGGAAGTTATCGGTGCATTAACAGAAAAATATCAAAATGAAATTTTAGATGAAATCCAGGAGCTTGAAGATTCAATACAAAAATTAAAATTTCTACTTGATAGATTATAGAATAACAGTCCTTAGCCACTCAAAGATGAAAGATTTAATTCAATCCATAAAAAGTGCAGAAACAATGGATCAGTATGAAGCTGCCAGTAAGGTTAGTCTGGATTATTTTTCTACTGCTACAGAAGAAGAACGGGAGTCGATTAAAAAGGTATTGATCGAAAAAGCGGATCAAATCCTGCATCAGGCTAAGGAAGTTCGTCAAAAAGCAGGTGAAATCATTGCAGAGTTCGAAAACAAAAATGTAACTATTGAGGTAAATGGACAGAAATACCCGTTGACGGAATGGGTAACTATGAAAGAGTATTGCAGACGTTTTGGATTAAAAAACACAATGGTGGTCAACAACTGGATAAGCCGAAAGATAATTCCGAAAGAAAACATACTGAATATCAGCCAATTAAATAATTTAAAATTAATTAAAGCTGTTCCCTACAAATCCTGAGTCTATGCCTTTAATATCCGGGATCGGAAATTTATTCAGCTATGTTTTATATGCAGTTCGACAAGCTTTTGAGCGATGCGCTTAAGCGCTTCATCGTGGCTTACCACATTCCCAGCATTCAAATCTTCTAGCCCTTCATGTATCCCTTTTATGGCAGCGGCAGGCAGATTTCCCCAACCATCGTTTTCCAGACTAAAACTAAATCCAAGATTTGTCAATACTTTTGCCAGCACGGAAAGATCTTTTCCTTCGTCAATTTCAATTTTGATTGTTGTCATTATCAAATTTAATCAATTTAACAGAAAACGTTGATAGTCAGACTTTAAATACAAATGAAATTTTAACCCAAAAACCAGTTCGAATCAAACGAACTGGTTTTCGAAACTGAAAAATTAAACAGATTTTCCCTATTTCTTCTTCAAAGCACTCATATACTCCACCAGATTCACCAGTTCTTCGGTGCTCATGGCATCCTGAAGTCCGGCTGGCATCATGGAATCCTTCATTTGTTTCATTGACTTAACCTGCGACATTTTGTATTCCTGGGTAGATCCGCCGGGAAATTTCATCAGTAAATCGGTTTCTGTTTTACTGGAGACCACGCCCGCCACGGTCGAACCATCTTTAAATGTAACTTCAAATCCTTCATAACCAAATCCAATTCCTGCACTTGGATCGAAAATGGCTGTATATAAAGCCTCCTTGGGCAACTTTCCGCCAATTTCAGAAAGCTTAGGCCCGAAATCCATTCCTTGTCCGTTTACCTGATGACAAACTGAGCAGTACATCGCAAAGACTTCTTTGCCTTTTGTTGCATTGCCTTTCATGGTGATCAGTTCTTTGAGCTCCGGATGTTTTTTCACCGTTGTTCCGGCTGCTTCCATATACTTGGCAGCTTCCAGTTTAACCGATTTTCTCCATGCGCCGCTTAATCCCTGTACAGCTGCTGTTTTTAAATCTCCAGTCACCTTTCCTTCTTTAAGCAAAATTAAAACCTGATCCTCTCCATTTCCGGTACCTGCCAGTGCTTTAACCGCTTCCGTTCTGATATTGATCGGGTACTTTGTATCCAGGGTGACAGTTTTCAAAATTTCAAGCGATTCCTTGCTTCCAACGCCTTTGATAGAAGCCAGCATGCCTTCCGCTTTGCCTGCATCTTTCCCTTTAATAGTGCTCCAGATCAAGGGAGCACCGCCCTGTTTTAAAAGCAGCTGCCCTGCCTGGCGACCAATGTTGGTAGAAGATTTGGAAAGTGCAAGATCGAGCAGCCGGTTATTTTCTGACGCAAGTTCATAACGGGATACCAGTTCCATATATGTTGTAGTCCCCAGGTTAGCATCCAATACTTTTTTCAATGCAGACAATGCTTCCGGTGATTGTTTTACAAAAGCAGGATCAAGATGGCGTAATGCTAAATCATTAATCTCATTCTGATTTGCCGCATTGCCTTTCATGATTTTAAGTAATGCAGCTGACTTTTCTTTACCCCCGGGATTAAAATCAAATGCCCTGAAGTATCGTAAACGGCTTTTTAAATCAACCGCAGGATCACTAGCCAAAGACGCAAGCATGGTTACCGATTCTTTACTGCGCGAACGCCATACAATATCTTTGCCTGCCTGAGTCGCTATCGGGTTGGGGCCGGCAACAGCTTGCCATGCTTTAAAAAATGAATCCCACTGGCCTTCCGCGCCAATTCCCAATGCTTCAAGGTACCACCGGTCTTTGCCATCATATTGCTGTGCCAAACGCACCCAAAGGCTGGCAATACCAGGCACTTTGCTTCCATGAATGGACAAAGCACATTCCCTGCGAACCTGTGGCTCTGGATCATTTATCAACAAACTGATGTATTTCCCAATTTCTTCACTCCTGCTTTGCTTTACTATTCGTAATGCTGTGATCCTGATATCAGCATTTGGATCTGCAAAAGCTGTTTCCAGATAATCGGTGTTTGTTTTATTGATACGCGTCAGTGCCCAAAGCCCGCGTGCCCGCATCCTCGGATTTTCTTTAACAGCAAATAACTTTTCCAGTTCCGGAACGGCGCCGCTACCCATTTTTACCAAAGCATTCCAGGCCAGATACCGAACAGAAAGATTAGGACTTTGGAGTGCCTGTACTGCCCCAGCTGCCGTTGAGAAATCCGATTTAGGAATTTTATAAGGTGAATTTGCCGGAGCAACACGGTACAAACGCCCGCGGTTCTGATCGCCTGCCTGATGACCACCGACGCCCGGATCGTACCAGTCCGAAACGATCAACGAGCCATCCGGAGCCACGCACACATCCGAAGGCCTGAACCATTGGTCGCGTTTACCATCTACAATATTTACAATTTTGGCACTGTAACCCGCACCGGATTTTTGTACAGGATATGAACGAACCACATTGTGCCCAGGCTCGCAGTGGATCATTTGACCCCAAAAAGTTTTTGGTAGAAGACTGCCTTCATAAACAACCATACCTGTCGGAGAGCCTGAACCTGTCTGAAGTAAATTTGGCACAACACCCGGGTCATTTAAATGCCAGTGACGAAAAGGAATCGAATCTTCCATGTTGGTCCGGTTAGCTCTCCATCCCGCTCCTGTCGTCTCATCGGTATAACCATAATTACCATACTGCATTACATAGTTAATTCTGACTCCTTTATTTCCGTCATCATCGTTGTCCGACTGCCACATTGTACCGTAACTATCGACAGCCACTTCGTAGTTATTTCTGAAATTATTTCCCAGCACCTCAACATTCTTAAAATCAGGATCGCAACGGAAAACCATTCCCTGTTTTAGTTTTTTGAAATCGATTGGCTGTCCATCTATCCCGGCGACAGGTTTTCCGTTTCTGTCAAGAATCTGACCTCCTTCGTTTCCGAAATTAAAATATAATTTTCCGTCGGGCCCTAACGTAAAAGCATGCATACCATGGTCATGCTGTTCTCCGCCAACGCCTTCAAAAATGACCTCTTTTTTATCTGCTTTTCCATCACCATCTGCATCCGTAAACAACCAGACGTAAGGACTTTGCGAAACGATCACCTGATTACCCATCACCCAGATTCCAAGCGGCGAGTTAATTTCTTTTCCCTGATAGAAAACCGTTGTTTTATCCGATTTCCCATCGCCATTGGTATCCTCCATAATCAGGATACGGTCACCTTCATTTTTTGTCGGGTTACCGTTGATTCCGGGACGGTAATTGTAAGCTTCACAAATCCAAACCCTTCCCAAATGATCGACATCAATATTGGTCGGGTTGGTGATCGTAGGTTCGGAAGCAAATAAAGTAGCTTCCAGTCCATCTGTCAGAGAAAGCCCGGCAACTGCATATTTGGGCAACCTTTTCTGAGCGTCGGTAAGATCTTTGTATAAGCTGTCGATCTTTCCGCCCGGAATCCCACTTGGATTGGAATGCTGATAGAAAGCAGCCGAAAGTCCAAACAACAAACCACCAGACAACAGCAGATTAAAAGATTTTTTCAAGTTCATGAGGTGATAAAATGATATTTATAAAAAGAAGAACCGGCCGGAACAGATTACAGATTTACTCCAATGGAACAATCCGTGTATAACAACTCTCTGGCACCAACCGAATTAGATTAATAAGAAAAAAACTACCTCTCATTTACTACACTGAAATGCAGTTTTTTTCTATAAATGTAACATATACACTTATAACAGCGGATTGAAATTATAAAAATCCTTTGCACTTGAAACATATCGGCTCACCTTACTGAATAATAACCCCGTATATCTGCGCTTATCCTAAGTTGTTAACAGTTGAAATTTTAGTTTGATTAAACAAGGATTTTCAGACATTTTAATTTTACTTTGCATTACAAAGTACTTTTAAATAAAATAGTATGAAGACAAATGATTTTACTCCCAATATTCAAAAGCTGGCGACGCCCCCTGTTAACCTCAATGAAGTACAGCACATTTCGCAAGCGTCGGCAGCTCGTATTTCAGCATTTACAGACAGGGATCATAAGGTCGGACTGATTTGTCTTCTTCTTAGCTGTATATTTTTTATTCTTTTTAGCAGAAACTCACAAGAATCAATTTCCCTGATTTCCGATTGCTTTGTTCTTAATTATTGTATTGCTATTTGCTATACGATATTATTACTTGGTACCGGTAAACTGAAATTTATCTGGATGAGACAAAAACGGGAGTTTCAACTCCACCGCCTGCTGCTTGGAGCCATCTGGCTGGTAAGTTGCTTCTCTTTGAACGTATCAATACAAATTTTCTGTGAGTCAACTGCCTGGTTATCCGTTACTATTGTCATTTCATTAGCGGCAATGGCATTGTATGCATGGCGATCCTGGCTGCTGTTATGGCAAAAAAGGCTTTTATTTTTTCTGCTTGGATTTTCTACTGTTTTATGGACCTATTATAGTATTTGTCTGGTTTGGTTCTATCCATTCGCTATTCCTGCATTGATACTTCTGGGTATTTCTGTACATGCCTTCGTACCCTTGTTTGTGGTGATTATCCTTAACAAAATATTGTTTCAAAATTGGAAGAAGTATAAACTTTTCATTCTTGCAGGTATCATTCTGCCAATTTTTGTTATCGTTTATTTTTCTAATAAATGGACTGATGTTACCTATGAAATTCAGAATATAAAAAGCCAGGTTGAAACTGGTAATCAAAAAGAGCTTCCGGCATGGATACGGCTGGGACAAATGCTGAAAAACGGAACGGTGACGGATAAGGTCATTCTTGGGAACCTTATTAATCAGGTTTCGGGGGAAGGCGGCAGTTTTGTGCCACAACGTAACAATTTAGAAGATTTACAGCGACATGATCCGCTGGTTTTAATTGCTTCCTACGTTTCCCGCAGGCCGGACTTATCCAGGGAAGAGCAAACCGGGCTGATGAATGTGCTATTTGATGGCCGTCATTATACACAGGACCGGTTATGGTCGGGCCAGGATTTGCGTATAAAAAATATCAATACCAGCGCAAAAATATACCCAGAATACCGGCTTGCTTATACCGAAAAACTAATAACAGTTAAGAATCATTCTAAGTCCCTCTGGCGACCTGAAGAAGCGCTTTTTACTTTTTACCTTCCGGAAGGATCGGTTGTAAGTTCATTATCCCTTTGGATGAACGGCAAAGAAGAAAAGGGCTACTTGACAACCCAGGCGAAGGCGGATTCGGCGTATAAAACAATTGTTGGAGTGGAGCAAAGAGATCCTTCTGTCATTCACTGGCAGGAAGGCAATACGGTAAAAATGAGAGTTTTTCCATGTACTCCAAAGCAGGACAGAAGTGTTAAAATCGGAATTACTTCGCCTTTGAAATATGAAAACGGAAGACTCACTTACCAAAACATTACTTTCCGCGGATTACAAAATGAAGATGCTAACGAAAATATTGCGATTGATTTTGGTCAGCATGTTTCAAATCTAAATTCTCCTTTTGGAACTGAGACTATTAGTGGCGTTTTTAGGTCAAAAGGAAAATACAAGCCCGAATGGGAATTGAGTTTTGCAGCTCCCCCCCTTTCCAAAAACAGCTTTTCCTTTAATAAGAAATCCTACCTGATAGAAGCGGACACACCAAAACCGGAAACATTTAGCCCTGAAACCTTCTTTCTGGACATAAATGCTCAATGGACAAAAATTGAATTTGATCAAATTTATGACCTGATCAGAAACAAAAATCCATACGTGTACGATGACAAGTTCACTGCCCTAAACACCGATAATAAAGATAAAATATTTGAAAGGCTTGCTGCCAAACGTTATACGCTTTTCCCCATTCATAAAATTCCGGCAATCAAAACTTCTTTACTGATTACAAAGGGCACACTTACTTCCCCCAACCTTAAAGATCTGTCGGGCAGTCCATTCTCTGACTCGATGAGCCGGATATTACCAAACACACCTCCTTTGAGAACATTCGTGATCGGTAACCAGTTGTCTCCTTATCAAAAAACACTGAGTGAGCTACGGATTATAAGACCCGAAAAAGCTGGACTGAGTGAGATAAAACAATCAATTATATCTCAACATTTTCCGGCAGATCCGGAAGTGAATGCAGATAATGACTCCCCAGTGGTTAAAATTGAACCTGCGGGTATAATCATTCGTGAAAGTAAGATGACGTCTTCCGGGAATGCTCCTGACCATCTTGCCAGATTATTTGCTTACAGTCACATCATGCAAGAAATAGGGCGAAATTATTTAAATCCTGAATATCTGAAAAACATTGACGAAAATTCTCCGCTTGTAGAACAGGCACTCAAAGCAAACATTGTTACTCCTGTATCGAGCCTGATCGTTCTTGAAAGAACCATTGATTACGAGCGTTTCAACATTCAGAAAAGCAAAAACAGCCTGGATAATGCCACTTTAAAAAGATCCGGCGCGGTGCCGGAACCGCACGAATGGGCTCTGATTCTTGTCTTTATTATCATGGTAACTTACTTTTTATCCAGGAATTATGTACGGTAAATTCCTAATGTTCAAAGTTTTTCCGGTTGTTTGTATTATCCTGTTCTTATTGTTTTTCAGAAGTGGTTATTTCCTAAATGACTCCACATTCTGGATTGGCTTATGTTTGATTCCTTACGTGCTTCGCTACCAGCGAAAGCAGAACCGATCTTTACGCTTTTTGCCACTAGTGCTGTTGATTATGGCAGCAGGCTTTTACGTCCATGCTGCAACTGTGAGATATTTGCTTTTTACCTTTACTGTAATTCTCCTGATTGAGAGTTGTTATCAAAAGATCAGTTCTTTACTGCTCTGGATCTTTTTAATCATCTCGCCGTTATTCCAATACCTTAGTGAAATTTTCACGTTCCCGATCCGTATCAAATTAAGTGAATGGACAGGTCATATTTTACAAATGGCAGGATTTGATGTGCGTATTTCCGGGAACCTGATTCAAATGAACGGAGAAGAATTTTCTGTTGACCCCGCTTGTATGGGACTTCGTATGATCGGCCTTTCTTTTTTAGCCGGTGTCTTTTTAAATCAACATTATCAACACGTTACCGGCAAAAATCTCTCCTTTTTTACAACGCCGCTACTAATGACCATCGTTTTTGTTCTAAATATATTTAGCAATCTTATACGTATTTTAATACTCGTCATTTTCAATATTCCCCCGCAGGATATCATGCATGATTTCGTGGGTATTTTATCGCTTGTCATTTATGTCTGGGTACCTCTCCTCTTCCTGATCAAATTGGTCTATAAACAATTTTCGCGCCCATTTCCGATACAAATCACAAGTCAGTCAAATACTTACAGTCTGTATATAAATTGTATAATTCTTGTAATAAATGCATTTCTAATTCTTCATAAAACGGAAGCCAACCATCTAAACACTGTAAATCCGGAAATTTTGAAAAGTAGAAACTACAATATTAAAATCGTCGAAAACGGAATTACCCAATTCAGGAATAAACATGCCCTTGTTTATGTAAAGAATATTAATGGATTTTACGCCACAGACCACAGCCCTTACATTTGCTGGAAAGGCTCCGGTTATGAATTTAAAAGTGTGAAACAGGAAATAATATCGGGTAACCGCATTTATACAGGTACTTTACAGAAAGGTGACGAAAATTTACAAACCGCCTGGTGGTTTTCAAACAATAAATGTAACACCAACAGCCAGCTGGACTGGCGATGGCGTATGATAAAAGGAGAAGGTAATTTCGCACTGATAAACGTAACCTCAACAAGCAAGGAAGATTTACAACTAGCTATACAGGAATGGCTTTAATCTTCCCTTTTTTAGGGTAAATTCGTTACGCTCTCGTCTTATCAGAAAAAGCAACTACCAATGAAACTTATATCCGGAATACTTATTGTTTTAGGCTTATCAGCCGCATCATTGCAATCCATGGCACAAACTGAAATCATAAACCTTTGGCCGGAAGGCAAAGTACCTAATTTTAAAACCAGTTCGGTTGAAGAAAAGTCAGTTACGGATGCGAATGGAATTTTGAGGATTAGCGGCGTTACCGTACCGACAATTACCGCCTACATTGCTCCAAAAGAAAAAGCTACAGGTGCAGCAGTGATGATTTGTCCCGGCGGCGGATATGGAATTCTGGCTGCATCGCACGAAGGAAGTGATTTTGCAAAGTGGTTTAACGAAAGAGGGATTTCAGCTTTTGTACTTAAATACCGCTTACCAAACGAAAAAGCCATGACACATCAGCATGAAGTTCCTTTAATGGATGCTATGCAAGGCATGAAACTGATCCGCCAGAATGCAGGCAAATGGAATATCGATCTGAACAAAATCGGAGTAATGGGTTTTTCAGCAGGAGGACACCTGGCTGCAACCATTTCAACACATTACAACATGGGCGAGAAGGCTTCGGAAGAGGCTAAGCCCAATTTTTCAATCCTGCTTTATCCTGTTATCTCTTTGTCGCCCACACTGGCGCACGGTGGTTCACGCGATAATCTTCTGGGGCCTGAAAAATCGGAAGAGCTGATTAAGTATTATTCCAACGAGTTGCAGGTTAGTGCCAAAACACCGCCAGCATTTTTGGTGCACGCAATGGACGATGGCGCTGTACCGGTTGAAAACAGCATTGAATATTATTTAGCCCTGAAAAAATTTAAAACTCCTGCCGAAATGCATCTTTACCCAATTGGTGGTCACGGTTATGGATTCCGAACCCAAGGAAAAGGCTCGCTTGTCAACTGGCCCGCTGCCATGGAAGGATGGCTCAAAGCAATGGGTTATATGAAGTGATCATAAGTTTTAATAACAACAGAGATTCAGTGAAGGATAACTTTAACATTCTTCATTGAATCTCCTTAGAAGATCTTTGACAAAAGATTAAAGCAGCATAGCCCGGATAATCCAGGTTTAGCATAGATTTGGCCTAAAATTAGAATTTCAAAGTCCGATCAGCCTGGTATGACCGCAATAAACCGTTTTCTTCTTAACCAAAA
Source organism: Dyadobacter psychrotolerans (assembly GCF_004349265.1). Taxonomy (GTDB): domain Bacteria; phylum Bacteroidota; class Bacteroidia; order Cytophagales; family Spirosomataceae; genus Dyadobacter; species Dyadobacter psychrotolerans. Next base: position 49,996 of record NZ_SMFL01000007.1, on the reverse strand, counting down.
AGCCATTCTTTTTCTGTTTCTGGCAATCGCCATTTTTGCAGCTTTACAATCTTACTTTGCGGGATTAAAGACTTTTGAAGAAGATGGCCGGTTATATACCTGTTACAACAACTACGTCATATTTAAACAGTCGTTTTTTCACCTTATTGAAGGAAAAGACCTATATATACTTTATGTAGAAGAGCAATGGGATTTATTTAAATACAGCCCTGCCTTTGCACTGGTTTTCGGGCTGCTCGCTTATCTTCCTGATGCAGTCGGACTTTCACTTTGGGCCATTTTAAACGCAGTAGTGCTTTTTTACTCCGTGTACTATTTACCCAAAATTGATAACCGAACAAAAGGACTGATACTCATTTTCATTTTCAGTGAACTGCTCACCACCCTGCAAAATGAACAGAGTAATGCACTGATCGCAGGCTTACTTATTTTCACTTTTGGTTTTTTAGAACGGGGAAAATACTGGATGGCTTCATTTTGTATCGTTTCAACCATCTTTATCAAGCTATTCGGGATTGTAGGCCTTGCGCTATATCTGCTTTATCCGGGCAAGTTAAAGCTGACTTTTACCACCGCATTCTGGGCGATACTTTTTACACTTCTACCATTGGTAGTTGTTGATGCAGAACAGTTTGTTTTTTTATACAAAAGCTGGGCAAATATGCTGGCTAACGACCATTCCATTTCCGATGGACTTTCAGTTATAGGCTGGCTGAAAACATGGTTTGGTTGGAACGTTAATAAAACTTATGTGAGTCTTGCAGGAGTTGTATTATTTTGTATCCCGCTCTTGAAAGTCAAAGAATATTCCAGATATCATTTCAGGATTCTGATGCTTGCTTCGATTCTTATCTGGGTGGTTATCTTCAATCACCGTGCGGAATCACCTACATTCATTATTGCAATCAGCGGTGTGGCACTCTGGTATTTTTCCCAATTTCAGAAAAGAGAGAATCTAGTTTTACTTATTCTGGCTCTGATATTTACCGGATTATCTTCTACCGATCTTTTTCCAAAATTTATCCGGAATCAATGGATATTCCCTTATGTAATTAAAGCCGTGCCGTGTATCCTGATCTGGATAAAAATCCTCTACGATATGATGGCAGGCAATATCGCTCCCAGGTTACGGGAAGACCAGTAAAATCGTTACAGGATTAATGCGGCTTCAACCCTGTAACGATACAATCAATTAATTCATAGCTACCAGCGTACGGCCATTTGTTTCTTTAACCTCAGTGGTTGCCAGGTTGATATTTTTTACGATTTTCTCATTTTCATCCGAGATTTCAAGAGTGTAATTTCCGTCTTTAATTTCTGAGAAATTGAGTTTACGGCCAAATTTTTCGAAAGACTTATTTACTACTTCCTCATGCAGGACGGTTCCCTTATCATTTCTCAGGCAAATGGTAACATGCTGGCCTTTTGATTTTTCCAGTAGTAAGTTCATGGTTAAAGTGTTTTTCACACGGTACATACCAACACGGAAATTTTCGCAGCTATTGTTCTTACATTCCGCTTTTGTATCAAACGGAGCAGCTGAAATCTGAGCATTTAATAACAATAATCCGCAGGCTGCGGCAAAGATGGTTTTGATTAATTTTTTCATGGCTATTGAAGGTTACTTGTTGTAAAACTTTTAAAGATTTTACGAAAGAGACCTAACAGGCCAGCCATGTTGCATCGTTGGTATAAATGGCAAAAAATAAAGGATGAACGGTTTCAGCCGCTAATCGCAAGTTTGCGGTTGAAAAACATCCAGCTAGTAAAAGTTCTTGTATTTTTTTATCTTTGATTGCATTCAAACTGGTACCAACTATGGCTCGCACCTATCACATCAGGATAAAAAAAGATTATGCAGCTGCACTAATAGACGACCTGCAAAAGGCAGATGCCATCGAGTTCATATCCGAACAACAAATTCCTGGCTGGCAAATTGAAGAAGTGGATCGCAGGATAGAAAAATATAAAAACAGTCCTGAACTACTAATCAATGAAGATACTGTATTCAAAATACTTGATGAATAATAGAAATGGCTTATCAACTTCTATTTAGTCCTGAGGCTCTTTTGGATATAACCGACACCGCCAGTTACTATGAAGAAATAAAAAAAGGTCTTGGGAAAAGATTCAGAAATGAATTAAAAAGGAAGTTTCTCCTTATAAAGGTAACTCCTATGATTTATTCTATCCGGTATAATCATGTCAGAACAGCCCTACTTGACATATTTCCGTATTCAATACCCTTCAATGTTCTCCAGGATAAAGGAGTAATTCGTATTCATGCAGTCCTAAGTCATTACAGAAATCCCGATCAATTTTGGAATGACTATTAACCGAACAATTCACCCGCCAATCGCAATCATTGTGCGATTTTGCTCATAGTCGGTTTTTGCATCATGTTTATCAAAACCAACATGCCCGCCGTTAGCGAAGTGTTTTTTATAGAAGTGGCCGTGTATCAAAGGACGAATATCCTCGCCGGCACGTAAAGGAGTAAGTAAATCTACTTCTGTGGTATCAAAAAGACAGTTCTTGAGCTTACCATCAGCAGTAAGGCGGATACGATTACAGCCGGAACAAAACGGATGTGTTACCGTACCAATAATCCCAAAAGAGCCTGCTCCGCCTTTTACCTGAAAACGGTGAGCGGTATCCTGCAACTCACCAGGCAATTTTTCAAATTCAAATTCTGAACTGACCTCGGCGAGTAAATCGGCGTAAGATACTATTTTGGACATATCCCACTTATTACCGTTAAAAGGCATAAATTCAATAAACCGTACGTGCAGATTTGGATTATCCAGGGTTAATCTAACGAAATCATTTACCTCAGAATCATTCACGCCCTTCATCACAACGACATTGATCTTCACAACAAATCCTTCAGCGAGCAGCAAATTGATGTTACTCAGTGTTTTGTCAAAATGATCCCGTTTGGTAATATTTTTAAATTGTGCTTCCTTTAAAGTATCCAGACTAACATTCAGCGATTTAACTCCGGCTTCTTTTAGATTAGAAATAAACTGGTCGATAAAAACCGCATTGGTGGTCAGTGTTAAAGAGACCGGCAGTTGCCCAAGATTATTAATAATTCGACCGACATCCTTGCGTATCAAAGGTTCGCCACCTGTCAGGCGGATTTTGTCTACACCCATTTCAACAAAAATCTCCGAAATAAGCTCAATTTCCTCGGCCTGCATCAGCCATTTCGATGGCATAAACTGCATGTCCTCCTGAGGCATACAATACGTACAGCGCAGATTGCACTTATCTGTCAGCGAGATGCGCAGATAAGTATGCTTACGCCCGAATGTATCAAGAATGGGTGCTGACATGAAGTTATTAGATCTCTATTAAGTTAAAAACTAGTGCTTTTTTCCTTCCATTACACTAAAAACATGTAATACCTGTGGGAAAAGTGCGTCCATATATTCGGTTACTCCTCCGGTACTTCCGGGCATTGTAATGACAAGCGTTTCGCCTATAAGTCCGCCGGTAGACCTGGAAAGCATCGCTGTCGGGATACGCTCCTGACCGTATTGTCTTGCGGTTTCAGCAATTCCCGGAATTTCGCGCTCAATTAATTCTGCAACCGCTTCCGGTGTAACATCACGATCAGACAAGCCGGTTCCGCCAGTAATCAATATCATTTGATAAGATGTGGTCACCAGACTGTTTATCTTTTCCTGAATCAACAATTTGTCATCAGGAACAATACTGTAATCACTTACTGAAATGTTGAGAGCGTGAAGTTTCTCAACGATTTTTTTACCCGATTTATCTTCACCAATCCCTTTTGAAATACTATCGGAGCAAACGACAACTGCGGTTTTAAGATTATCAGGAATAGCTTTCCTGTCACTTTTTCCTCCCTTTTTCTCCAAAAGCCGGATATTAAAAATCTCAACACCTTTATCGATCGGTTTAAGCATATCATACATCGTTAAGGCAACCACAGACGCACCATGCATTGCCTCAACCTCCACTCCGGTTTTATAAATCGTTTTTACCGTCAGCTCAATAACAACAGACAATTCTTCTATCCGGTAATTTACTGCGGTGAATTCAATTGGTATCGGATGACAATCCGGCAACAGGTCAGGTGTTTTTTTAACAGCCAGAAAACCAGCAGCTTTTGCCATTTCAAATACATCACCCTTGGGAACGGTCCGATTTTGAATTGCCAAAATCGTTTCCGGCTTGCTAACCTTAACCGTTGCCTCCGCTGTAGCTATTCTTAATGTATTTGTTTTGTGCGTAATATCAACCATTCAAACGTTGTTAAACCAGGTCATTTATTTATTTTCCTTCCACACGTAACCAACTTCACCCACAAGCTCTTTTCCGAAAATAGGAACATTGGCCTTGATTTCTTCTACAATAAATTCAGATGCTTCAAAAGCTGCTCTGCGATGGGGCGAGGACACGAAAACGAATAAGCTTATTTCGCCCGTCGGCACAACGCCCAGACTATGGTAAATGTGCATACAGGTAAGCTCAAACTTCGTAAAAGCGGTTTCCCGAATCTGATGAAAGGCTTCTTCCGCCATTTCTTCATAGGCCGAGTACTCAATTCCGGTGACAACGCCGGTCTCTTTTTTATCTGCACGAATTTGCCCTAAAAAAATCGCATGCGCACCAATCTGTGTTTTGGACTGGTGGCTGGCAATTGATTCAGTAATGAACATGGGGCTAATCGGCCCCTGAACAAATACTTTTTTCGGCTTTCGGATTTTCTCCATTGGTTTTTATTAATTAACATTTTAACCGCCAGCAAAAGGAGGAAGCAACGCTATTTCAGCCAGATCTGAGATTAATTTCAAATCATCAGAAATTTGCTTATTAACAGCAATTTTAAATTTCTTTTCCCGGATTGCAGGATATTTATCTAAAATCTGTGCCCGGAATTCTCCCACGGTAAGTTCCTCTCCGGCAATCCAGGATTCCTCCGTTTTTCCCGTCAGCTCTGCAAGCATTCCGTAATACATCACATGAACACTCATATTGTTATTTATTTGATCAACTAAAAGGCAGCAAATGCACTTCCACCAAGTCACCTTTTGCAACCACATTCTGTGTTACAGGTAAATAAATGATTGCATTCGCAACAGCAAAGGATCGCAATGCAAACGACTCCTGTCCATCCAACGGAATAACTGTGTCGTGAGTTGCAGTTGCTTTTAAAAATTCGTCGCGTTCGCCGTCAAAAGAATAGGCGTGTGTAATTGGCAATTGAAGAGAACGCAAAAAATAATCCTGCCTGCCGCACATCTTTCTGAGCGCAGGCAGCACATATTCATAAAAACAGACCAGCGATGAAGCTGGATTGCCCGGCAATGCGAAAAACAGCGTATCTTCCTTTCTAGCGAACAGCAAAGGCTTACCGGGTTTTTGCTTCACCTTATAAAAAACAGTTTGTGCCTCAACGGCTTCCAGCGCTTTACCCACATAGTCATAGTCACCGACAGAAATTCCTCCCGAAGCCAAAACCACATCGTTTCTCCCGGAAAGCGCATCTAAAGCAACAATTGTCGCATCCAGATCATCTTCGGCATACAGCACTTCGGTCTCGTAAATCCCTTCCTGTTTTAAAGCGGCAATAAGCATCGCAGAATTTGACTCATAAACCTGGCCATATCCAAGCGCATCTCCCCGCTTTACCAATTCATCCCCGGTGACAAGAATACCTACTTTGGGCTTTTTATAGACCTCAACCGTATCCACATTTAACCCCAGTAAAAAACCAACTGCACCGGGACATAACAATGTATTTCCGGGAAGTGCAACTGCTCCCTCCGCGATTTGCTGACCCACATTTCGAATATTTTTCCCGGATTGGACAGGAAACTCGTTAACAATTACCTGACCACCTTCTCTGGCAGTATGCTCCTGCATAATCACGGCTGTGGCACCATCGGGAACCGGAGCGCCTGTAAAAATACGAATGGCCTCTCCCTTGTTTACGTTTTGCACTGATCTTTCACCCGCCTTTGCTTCGCCTGTAATCGTTAAAGCAGTTCCGTTTACCAGAATATCCTGATGGAAAATTGCATAGCCATCCATTGAAGATTGCCTGAAAGAAGGCAGCGAAAAGGAAGCTAAAATATCCTTAACAAGTACATAACCCAATGACGTTTCGAGAGTTCTGATCTCGGTAGCTAATAGGAGTGTATTTGCAATAATCTTTTCCTTCGCCTCGTTTACTGTTACCATGTCAATTTGCTAATCTAAACTGCAAGATACTACATGGTAATATTTCAATAACAAATTTTATAAGGCAGGAAAAATCAGGGAATCCCATCGTTTTCAACATATTTTATTAAAAACAGATCACGATAATTATGTAACTTCCTGTATATCAATGACAAAATAAATTTTTAATTTTATTCATCTTGGTATATTGATATATTTTGAAAATGAGTACATTTTGCATTTTTGTACAATTACAGATTATTATTTACGCTCTTTTACCAGAATCAAAGAAATTATTGTGCGATTGCGTTTTTATTCAGAATTCAACAATATTAAATTAGTACTATAAAATTAATTCTAAAAAGCCTGTAAATCAGTTTTTTATGTAAAAATGAAATTTTATTTATTCAATACCGTTATCTTTGCACCCCGGGAAATCAATAACAATAAGTAATTATCGTATTGGCCAACCAAACTAAAATGAAGTTTCACGAAATAAAACATGCATGATTCGACTAATCTTTGTTGCCTTCTCAATCGCTGTAATGGGCAAGATATCCATGCGCGAGGTGGAGGTGGAAAAGAAAGAACTGAAAGAACTGACAGAACCAACCAATACTATCAATTCAGATCTTCTTGCTATTGACTTCTGTGGCGAGGTTGTACCATTAACAGAACCCCGCATTGCCCAGCGATATCAAACAATGATCAGAAATTACGATACACCCAAATTTCGTAAGCTGATGACAAGCACTGAAAAAAGGATGAAAACCATTGAAACCATCCTTAAAAAGTACGGAGTACCAGCCGATTTTAAATATATACCCATCATAGAGAGCGCTATGAGCGATGACGTTACATCTCATCGGGGTGCAAAAGGCTACTGGCAATTTATGCCACTGACAGCTAAATCTCTCGGACTGGTAATAAATGACACCAGAGACGACCGGAAACATTTAGTTAAATCCACCCACGCTGCCGGAAAATATCTACGCCGGTTACATCATCAGCTTGGGTCGTGGACATTGGTTGCAGCTGCTTATAATGCAGGTCCGCAACACATTCAGGATCGTATGAATGCTCAGAAGAAAGACGATTACTTCAAGCTCAAACTCAACGCGGAAACGACAAAGTACATGTACAAACTTGTTGCTGTTAAGGAATGGTTTTCCAATCCTAAAAGAAGCCGTGAATGGGGAAGCGGTGAAGTAGTGGATCGTCTGGCAGAACTACGCCTCGACAAAAAGAATGCCCTTGCCAAGCCTGAACCAAAAATTTTGGCACGGCTGGAGACGGATTCTTAAATCCAATCAAGTTTTATCTAAATTGTAGTAAGGAAAAGCTTTGATATGCTTTTCTTTGCACCGGATATCCATATTTTTATATGGATATCATTTTTTATACTAATTCAAATTTGTTGACATGACAAAAGCAGAAATGATCACCGATAAAGGAACCATGCTGATCGAATTTTACGATGAGGATGCTCCTATTGCCGTGAAAAACTTTGTTGATCTTTCAAAAAAAGGTTTTTATGACGGATTAATTTTCCACCGTGTTATACCTGACTTCATGGTTCAGGGCGGAGATCCAACAGGAACCGGCCGCGGAGGTCCGGGTTACACAATTAAATGTGAACTGAAGGGCGGGAACCAGTATCACGATCGTGGTGTGTTATCGATGGCTCATGCCGGACGTGACACAGGCGGCTCGCAGTTCTTTATCTGCCACAGTCGCAGAAACACGGCGCATCTTGATGGAAACCATACCTGCTTTGGTAAAGTTGTAGAAGGCGTGGATACTGTAGATTTGCTTCGCCAGGGCGATAAAATTCAGAAAATTACAATTATTGAAGAAGAAGTTGCCTGAATTTAGTGTTCAGTCGATATAAAAAAAGTCCGGAACGTTCCGGACTTTTTTTATATCATCAGTTCTTTAATCTTACCAGAAGTAACTGTAAAGAAAAGTAATCATCGCAATCACAACGGCTGCACCGATAATAAAGCTTTTATGAGGTACAAACATGGAAGAATCGATCACCAACCCTTTGCGTTCATCCGGAAGCACAAGGCCCAGAATAAACATTACAACTACACAGATCAGGAATACCAGTCCCATACGATCCAGGAACGGAACCTGAGTCCAGTCAGCAAAAGGCAGATAATTGTTATGCATTGCCAGGGCAATTAAAAAACCTCCTACAATAGCAAACAGCGCTCCCGCTGAGTTGGTCCTTTTCCAGAAAAAACCCATAATAAAGGATGCAAAAATACCCGGGGAAAGTAATCCGGTCATTTCCTGGATAAACTGAAAACCACCTTTTTTATCAATTCCCATATAAGGAGAAACCGCGATTGCCAAAACCATTGAAATGACTACAACCAACCGACCAATTCTAACCAACGTCTTTTCATCCGCATTTTTACCAATATAATTTTTGAAAATATCCAGGGTAAAAATCGTAGAAATACTGTTTGCCTTACCAGCAAGAGAAGCTACAACAGCCGCTGTCAATGCTGCGAAGGAAAGTCCCTTTAACCCTGCTGGAAGCAAATTTAATAGTACAGGATAGGCTTTATCAGGATTAATCAAACCATCTGATCCTAACATTTCACTTTGGAACATCCCTTTGCTGTAAAGCGCGTAAGCCGCAATACCTGGCAATACCACAATCACCGGCATTAACAATTTAAGAAAAGCAGCAAAAAGAATCCCGTTACGGGCCGTTTTCAAATCAGCTCCCAAGGCACGCTGCGTAATGTATTGATTACAGCCCCAGTAGTTCAAATTCACAATCCACATACCACCCAGCAGAACAGTCAGGCCAGGTAGCTGCATGTAAAAAGGACTGGTTTTTGGGAAAATCATGTGAAAATGATCATCGTGGTTATCACGCATCATTTTAATTCCGCTCATCACACCATCAAGCCCGGCTTCACCTGAAACAAGATTAATAGCCAGATAGGTTGTTGCCAAACCTCCGATAACAAGGAAAAATACCTGTATAACGTCTGTAAAACCAATTACCTTCATCCCGCCAATTGTAATGATAATGGCAAAAGCAGCCAGGGCAATCATACAAAACTGGAAGTCAAGACCGGAAATACCCGACACGGCCAGTGCTCCCAGATAAAGAATGGAAGTAAGGTTAACCAGGATATATAAAGCCAGCCAAAAAACGGCCATGATCAAACTTACTGTCGGATTGTAGCGCTGGCTCAAAAACTGAGGCATCGTATAAATTTTGTTCTTCAAATAGATTGGCATAAAAAATACAGCAACGATCACCAGCGTTGCAGCCGCCATCCACTCGTAAGTCGATATACCCAATCCCATCGAAAACCCGTTTCCTGACATCCCGATAAACTGTTCTGCGGATATATTCGAAGCGATCAGGGATGCACCGATTGCCCACCAGGTTAGAGAACCTTCGGCTAAAAAGAAGTCCTTTGTTGATTCAGTAGTTGTTTTTTTTCGCTGATAAATCCAGAAACCGTAGCCGGATACAAGAATAAAGTAGAAGAAGAAAACAATGTAATCCAGAGTCTGTAATTGTTGCATTTCAATCGTATAAATTGGATGGTTGGATAAGCAAGTTGGTTCAAGTCGAAAGGTACACTATTTTCCGAAAATAGTGCAAAGAGTTAAGCGCCTATGGAACTCGAAATTTCGTGTTTTAGATGAAAAAGGTTATTCGGAATCATTTTTTTGATAAAACCTAACTTTTAATCCCGCACGTTTTCCCGGGAAGGGAGCCTCAAGGGATTTCGGGGCAATCTTGGCCGGCGTTTAGTCCGGGGCATTTTTTCTGCTGTGTTATAGGATTCAGCAAAGGATTTACCTGAGTCCATCAGTTTAATAAATTTCTGTATGCCCGTATTTTCTGTTTCAGCGAGCCAGTATGATACTTCCAGTCCGGAAGTCATATAGGCCAGCATGACGTATTGCTGGTTGCCATTAAAAAATTCCTTTACCGACGTTATGTTTTCAAGTTCCAGAATTTCCTGACCGCCGCGGGTGTAATACAGCCACTCGTCCATATACCCAAAATATTTACCGATTACATCTGTGTTTTCAACAAATCTTCTGTCCAGCATCAGAGCGACACCTTCATTGAACCACTGTGGCACTTCCGTAACCGTCTTAAACCATCCCAGTCTGGCAAGAAGTTCAATATGGCTCATTTCGTGACTGATTACATCCACGTTCATTCCTTCGGCATTCAGGATAATAAAAGAACTTCCCCAAGGCGTCCCAAGACTGCATCCCGCCCCTTCTGAACTGTTACAATACTTTTCATACTGCTGCGGATTGCTACAAATAATAATAACAGGCCGCGATTTTTTACCGGCGTAAAATGAATCAACCCGCGCCTCAGAGCGACGAACGGTTTTTAAAATTTTGCTGCTTTGGGAAGCCGTTATATCCGGACTTACAAAAATGCCCTGTTTTACTTCTCTGAATTCAGAAGAGCGAATAATCTCGCAGTTGAAAAGCTCAGGATATAGAATAAGGAAAGCAGTAATGAGTGCAAACAAACCGATGAACAGGTACTTACCAATTTTTGTGGTGTACTTAATCAAGGTCTGACTGACTTTCAAATTCAATGAAGTTTAATTACAATGAAGCAAGATGCACCATAAAAGATATAACCGCAAATGACTGAGGAAGCATTTGCGGTTATATTTAATAATATCAGAAATATCTAAGACGTCAATTGGCACTAATTAATGCTTAAAATGCCGTACGCCTGTTGTTACCATCGAAACGCCATTTGCATCACAATATGCAACCGAGTCCTTATCACGAATAGAACCGCCCGGCTGAACAACCGAAGTGATGCCTGCCAGATGTGCAATCTCGACGCAATCCGCGAACGGGAAGAACGCGTCAGAAGCCATCACTGCACCGTTCAGGTCAAAACCAAACGCTTTGGCCTTATCAATTGCCTGACGCAAGGCATCAACACGGGAGGTCTGGCCGGTTCCGCTGGCAAGAAGCTGGTTTTCCTTCGCCAAAACGATCGTGTTTGATTTGGTATGTTTGCAAACCTTAAGCGCAAATTCGAGTGCTTTCAGTTCGTCTTCGGTCGGTGCTTTTTCTGTAACGGTTGTAAACTGGGAAGCAGTTTCTGTCGAAAGATCTTTATCCTGAACCAGAACCCCGTTCAAAATGGTTTTGAACATCACGTTTGGCAATTGAGTCGATTTCCGTTTTAACAGGTTACGATTCTTTTTTGATTTTAGTAAAGCCAGCGCATCTTCGTCGAATTCAGGAGCGATCAGGATTTCCATAAACAGTTTGTTCAATTCTTCGGCTGTTGCCAGATCCACTTTTGTATTGGTGATCACAACTCCGCCAAATGCCGAAACCGGATCGCAGGCCAATGCATTGTCATAAGCCTCTTTCGCAGTAGCTGCCGTTGCAATTCCGCAGGCATTGGTATGTTTGATGATCGCAAACGTTGGATCAGACCCAATAAATTCATCTATCAGATTTACGCAGGCATCTACATCCACCAGGTTATTGTAGGATAATTCCTTACCGTGTAGTTTTTCAAATATACCTTCCAGATCGCCAAAGTAAGTTGCATTTTGGTGGGGGTTTTCACCATAACGCAATGTTTGAGACGGTAAACTCTGGAAATCGTAAAGGGCTGAATCAGCCTGAGTTTCTTTTGAAATAAAATAGCTGTTAATCGCCCCGTCATAATGAGAAGAAACACCAAATGCCTCTCCTGCATATTTACGCCTGTCTTCCAGATCCGTTGCGCCCGCTTTTGCATCCAGCAATTCAACAACACCGGCATACTGACTTCTTGAAGAAACAATCAGTGTATCCTTGAAGTTTTTGGCAGTTGCCCGTATCAGTGAAATTCCGCCTATGTCAATTTTTTCTATAATCTCTTCTTCACCCGCACCGGAAGCAACTGTTTCTTCAAACGGATACAAATCCACAACAACCAGATCGATAGCAGGGATGTTGTATTGAGCCGCCTGTGCTACATCACCGGCATCATCGCGTCGATATAAAATCCCGCCCATGATAGCAGGATGCAAGGTTTTAACCCGACCGCCAAAAATAGATGGGTAACCCGTCAGCTCTTCGGCAGCAGTTACAGGAATCTGAAGGTTTTCTATAAATGTTTGTGTACCTCCTGTGGAATAAAGTTTTACGCCATTTTCGTGCAGAAGACGAACCAAAGGTTCAAGTCCATCCTTATAATAAACAGATATAAGGGCAGATTGGATTTTTTTAGACATTGTTCGATTATAGATTATAGCTTTGGGAAACCGGATTTTATTTAAATAAAGACTCAAATGAACTTCATTTACAAGACAATCCGCCGATCTCCTTTCAAAAAATAAACCGCAAAGATATATTAAAAAACGGCGAAGTGGGAAGTAAGATTTGAAGTTTGTGGTAAACAGCTTGCAGTTCTGTCCGGATGATCAAAGGAATGAAATTTGTCATAAAATATTAAATATCGAAACAGGAAATAATATGAATCTGAATCTGACAGGAAAAACGGCCCTGGTTTGCGGCAGCACGCAGGGAATTGGTAAAGCAACCGCCATCGAACTGGCATTACTGGGAGCGAACGTAACACTTGTAGCCCGAAATGAAGAGAAATTAAAAGAAACAGTTGATGAACTTGATACTTCTTTGGGCCAATTGCACAGATATGTTATCGCTGACTTTGCTGATAATCAAAATGTAAAAGATGCGATCGATAATTATCTGCGACTGGTGCCTGATGTGCACATTTTGATCAATAATACAGGAGGACCATCCGGGGGGCCCATCATCGAAGCAGACACAGATCAATTTCTGAAAACCTTTCAGATGCATGTACTGAATTATCAGTTTTTGGCACAGGCTGTTGTTCCTTCCATGAAAAAAGCGGGTTTTGGCAGAATTGTCAACATTATCAGTACGTCAGTAAAGCAGCCAATCGTTGGTTTGGGTGTATCCAATACGATTCGCGGCGCTGTTGCGAGCTGGTCTAAAACAATGTCGCTGGAATTGGGACCTTTTGGTATTACATCAAATAATGTGCTGCCAGGTTTTACAAAGACTGCCCGGCTTGATGCCGTTCTTGAAATGAGAAGTGTATCACAGGGCAAATCCAGTGAAGCTATTGCAGAAGAAATGAAGGCCGTGATTCCCATACGGCGTTTTAGCGAAGCCGAAGAAGTTGCAGCTGCCGTAGCATTTTTATGCAGTCCTGCGGCGGGAAGCATTAGCGGAGTAAGTCTGCCTGTGGATGGCGGGAAGACGGAGAGTTTATAGGAGAAAATACTTTTATTAACTCTATAAAAAGCAAAAGGAACAAGCGCGTCATGTGCCTGTTCCTTTTACTTTAATCAAATTCAAAATTAATATCCCGGATTTTGTTTCAAATTGGCATTTACAGCGATCTGCTGACTTGGTATTGCATAAACCAATGTTTTTGGATCTGTATCAGCTGGTCTGATTTGTCCGGCCAATAAGAATTTACCGAAACGAATCAAATCCTGTCTTCTCCATCCTTCCCAATAAAGTTCTCTGGAACGTTCGTCTAACAAGACATCCAATGTAAGCGCTGTAAGATTTGCAGCTCCGCGATTTGTCCGGATCGAGTTTACGATCGTTAATGCGTCCGCAGCCGTACCAGGCGTACCTCCACGCAAAATGGCTTCTGCCTTCATCAACAATACATCTGAATAACGATATACTACCCAATCATTGTTTTTCTGGCCTTTCGACGCAAAGTCAAACGGATACTTTATAACCCTGATACCAGCAGTTTCCAGAGTGGCGCCGGAAGTTCTTATTGTTACTTCTTTTGTAAAGACCAAAGGTTGGGTTGCAGGGTTTTTGGCCATTAAAGGTTTATTAGTTACCCAGCTAATTTGCTGCCCCTGTAAAAAACCGGCATTTTGAATTTTATACCCTTTGTTGTGATTGGATGTGGTATCTGCCGAATAGTCATAATAGCCACCCCTTCTTTCATCTGTTGCTCCAAATTTATCGTACAGATTGGATAATGCAGCCCATCCATTCCACCCACCCGGGGTCATGTTATAATGTGAAACTGTCCAGTACGCTCTGTCCACGCCTCCACCTCTTACACCCTCTTCATTGTAGAGTGTAAAAATATTTTCTGTGGATTTAAGATGGTTATCCGGAGCAAAGTTGTCAAAGTACTTACCTTTTGGAGAAATGGTATAACCTGTTATCTCATTAGCCAGACTTACAACCTTCGCCATATCGGCCGCAGCAAACGTAGGTGCCTGTCTGTTCAAAAAGGTACCTTTATTTAGGTAAACTTTCATTAACAACACTCTTGCCGCATTTTTATTTGCTACGAAAGCCGCACCCGAATCAGGCAGGTCTTTCATAATCGCATTCACCTCAGAAATAATAAAATCAGTAGCCTCCTGTGAACTAAGCGTTTTAGGAAGCTCACGAAAATCATCCAGATTCTCTCTGTAAGGAACAACTCCCCAAAGATCCAATACATCGAACATAGCCAATGCTCTGATAAAACGAGCTTCTGCTGCCTGCTGGGCAGATGGGCTGTAACGCAAAACGTTGGATGACTGGAATATTGCTGTTAGCAACCCGCCAAATGTATTGCTCATGTAAGAGTTATCGGCATTCCAGGTATGCAGGTGAATAGCACGGTGTGTACCGTTATCGTCCCAGTCACCCCCGCGCGTCGGTGCTACTGCTTCATCAGAAGAAAGTTGCTGCAGACACCAGCGGTTATCCTGCTGATAAGGGTTGTTCAATGAGGAATATGCACTGATTAATAAACCGGCCGGATTAATGTTTCCGGTTGAAGTTTCTTCCAGATCGCTATTAAGCTGCTCGTCAAGATCTGTACAGGAAAACAGCGAAATTCCTAACAGAATGGTTGCACAATATGATTTAAATTGCATAAAATCTTTAGTTTAAAATTACAGTGAAAAGTTTACTCCCAACAGTACCGTTCTTGCAGAAGGGTAAGGTACATACTCAATACCAAGTGAAGGGATATCACTACTCGATCCGTCCGTATTTACCTCAGGATCAAAACCTTTATAACCTGTTATAACAAAAAGATTTTGACCTGTAAGCGAAATACTCATGTTTTTGAATGCTTTTCCAATGTTCCCTACTCTGTAACTTAACGTTACGTTCGACATCTTCATATAATCTCCTTTTTCAAGGTATCTCGTAGAAGGTGCAGCTGAGTTAGACGTAGACTCTTTGATGTCCGTATTATAAAACTCCTTCGCCATATTTCTTGCCGTCAGGTTGTTTATACCTAGGACAGTGGCAAACGTGTTATTAAATAGATAATGACCAAAAGCACCATTCATATTCACAACCGCAGAAAGTTTTTTGTAAGTCACATCCGTAGAAAATCCAAGAAGATATTTTGGGTTAGGACTTCCGACATAGTATTTATTCTGAGCGGGGTCCACCGAAGAACTTGCATTACCATCTGCTCCTACATACATACTTGTTCCGGTTGCAGGATCCAGGCCTGCATACTTTGCCAAATACCATACGTTAAGCGGCTGACCGCTAACCATACGTTGTCCTAATACCCCAGAAAAACCTTGTCCTCTCAACTGAGCCGTTTCATAAAATCCAGGTAAGCCAGATACACTGTTTTTCAGGTAGGTAGCATTGGCTGAAATATTCCATGTCCAGTCTTTTGTTTCAAAAACGGTTCCGGTAAGAGCCACTTCCACCCCTTTATTTCTAACCTCTCCATCTAAATTAACCCAAACCCTTCCGCTCGGGGCTGGCTGAGCAAGTGTTCTTTCAAACAATGCATCAGTTGTCTTTTTATTAAAGTAATCGATCGATCCGATAATTTTCGACTGGAAAAGCCCGAAGTCAATACCTGCGTTAATCGTTTCAGAACTTTCCCATTTCAAATCCGGATTACCGAAGTTGGCCTGACTTACGCTCTGATTACCAAATGCATAACGATCTCTTGAAGCACCTGACGGAAATTCCCTGTTACCGGTTTTACCCCATCCAATACGTGCCTTCAAACTATTAACCACACTATTATCCTTTAAAAAGGATTCATTCGACACATTCCAGGCCAATGCTAACGCTGGGAAGTTAGCATACTTATTGTTCTCACCGAATTTCGTAGAACCATCTCTTCTAACTGTACCGGTAAATAAGTATTTGTCCAGATAATTAAAACCAGCCCTTACAAAAAATGACTGTAATTCGTTGGTTGGACTTCTGTACGAACTTGCACCTCTGTTATTTGCGATAGAATAACCAAGATAATCGTAGAAGTTAAGTCCAACGTTAGTGAATCCACTTGCATTTACGGTATTCCACCCATTTGCATAAGTAAGGAACTCATAACCGGCAACCGCATTAACACTCAATGATGGAGTGATTTGTTTGTTGTAGGACAATGTGTTCGTAAGTTGCTGGTTGGTTTCCTGATTGTTACCTACGAACGCAAAACCGTTGTTTGTTGTATTTTGGTTAACAATACCATCTATCAACATTCCTTTTCTAATACCCATCTGGCGGGTAACACTGTACAAAAATTTATACTCAAGATCATTGGTAATTTTGAAAGATGGCGCAATACTCGCAACAATCGTGTTAACGGTTGCTCTGTCTTTATATGCCGCCAAATTTGCAATTGGGTTACCTGTAATGTTATTGATGTACGTAAAACTTCCATCAGTGTTTCTCAACGGACGTGTCGGGTTCCATGCAAGAGCCATTGAAATCAGGTTACCATCAGCACCTCTGCCGACGTCAATCGGAACGATGTTTTCGTCTGTTTGCGTAAACAAAACACTAAAATCCAGGCCTAATTTTTTGCTTTCCAAAAATCTATAATTGGTGTTGATACTTGCCGTATATTTTTTCAGCTGGGAGTTTTCGATGATCCCTTTTTGATCCATGTATCCAGCGGAAATACGATATTTACCAGCATCTGTTCCTCCTGTTACTGCAACAGAATAGTTCTGAACAGGAGCCACTCTGGTTATCTCATCAAAGGCATTTACGTCACTGCCAAAATCATAGGAATTAGTAACAGCATCGGGTGCATAATACTTCACTGCCTGTCTGAATTCGTCCGCTGATAAAACTTCCGGTCTCCTTAGTAAAGTAGAAAGACCAGCAGATGCATTGAAATTTATCGTTGGTGCTCCTGATGCTCCACGCTTTGTGGTTATGATCACAACCCCGTTTGCTCCGCGTGAACCATAAATAGCCGTTGCCGAAGCATCCTTTAAAATATCCATACTTGCGATATCGCTTGGGTTAAGATAGGCAAGCGGGTTACCTCCATCAGAACCAAAACCACCGCTACCACCCGGGCGTGCAGAACTACCCGACAAAGGAATACCATCCAATACAAATAGTGGATTGTTGCCTGCGCGAATCGAGGAGTTTCCGCGTATCCTTACCGTAGCAGCGCCCCCTGGCTGTCCTGTGTTATTGATCACCATTACACCAGGGGTTCTTCCCTGAATAAGCTGATCCGGAGAAGTAATTACACCTTTATTAAAATCCTTTGATTGTAAAGACGCCACAGAACCAGTCAAATCCTTTTTCTTAACCGTTCCGTACCCGATCACTACAACTTCTTCAAGTGCTTTTACATCATCAGTAAGCACCACATCAATTTTCGATTCGCTTCCTACCGTCACTTCTTTTGTTGAAAAGCCGATAAAGCTGAAAACAAGCACTGAAGCTGGTGAAGCTGAAACCGAATACTTCCCATCCATATCAGAAGTCGAGCCCTTTGTAGTTCCCTTCACACTTACAGATACACCTGGCAGTGTACTGCCTTTTGCATCTGTGACCGTTCCGCTAATTGTCACATCCTGCGCGTGAACACTGCCAAAACTTATTGAAGCCAGCAAAAAAATCAATAACGACCACGTTGCCGTTCTGCGCTGTTTTTTTTCTGATTGCAAACTTTCTCTTGTATCATCATGAAGATGATAAAAGGGTAAAAATAAATTCCCCATAGGTCAAAAATTATTTAGGTATCGTTATATATTAGCCCGGATTATTTCTAATATTAAGTTAAAACCCAAATCAATTGGAGTTAAATTGCTGAAAATCACACAACTTAAATTGAATTAAATGGTTAATAAATAATATTTTTACGTAATCCGTTTGGCAAATTAATATAAATAGTTCCTATAATACAATGGAGCTGTTTTAAAAATCCAGTCATATAGATAAGATTTTTTGATTGCCTGATTTTATCCAATTATTGTACAATATTGACAATGGAGAAGTCCAAAATACTCCTTTTTGGAATTGTCTTTAATAAAAAATTAATTTTTGCAAGTAGCTTTTTTGTCAATATTCGGGAAAGAAATCCTTCTAAACCTTCACCGTTGTTTGTAACTTTGAAGCCGTTTCAATTCCCGATTTTGCTTTTATGACATTGCAGTCCTCTGTTTCCAACCTTAGTTTAAATTCACTTGCAGATCAGCTTGAAGGTGAGCTTTTTCTTGACAATACGATTCGAACCCTATATGCTACCGACGCTTCCGCATATCGCGAAATGCCTTTGGCTGTATCGATTCCCAGGTCTGAGGCTGATATAAAAAAACTGATTGCATTTGCGAATGAAAACCGGATTTCACTGATTCCGCGGACAGCCGGAACTTCTCTGGCCGGACAGGTGGTAGGAAACGGAATTGTGGTAGATGTTTCCAAAAATTTTACCAAAATACTGGAAATCAATCAGCAGGAGAGATGGGTTCGTGTACAGCCGGGTGTGGTGAGAGATGAGTTGAATATGGCTCTGAAACCGTATGGTTTATACTTCGGACCGGAAACTTCCACAGCCAACCGTGCCATGATCGGCGGAATGGTGGGAAACAATTCCTGTGGCTCCAATTCAATCGTATACGGGAGTGCACGGGAGCATACGCTGGAAGTAAAAGCCATTCTTGCGGACGGAAGCGACGCGCAGTTTAAAAGCCTGTCTTCATTAGAATATAAAAATCTGATTGCCAAATCCTTATCGAAAAACGGCAGTGCCGGTCTGCTTGATAAGATCTATTTAAAAACCAATGAAATTCTTTCCTCTGCTGAAAATCAGGCGGAGATCAGAAAGAATTTCCCGAAACCAAGTGTAGAAAGAAGAAATACCGGTTATGCGCTGGATATGCTTCTGAACACGGAACCTTATCTTTTGCAGGACGAAAATCAGTCTGCAAAACAATTCAATATGTGCAGCCTGATTGCAGGTTCAGAGGGAACGCTATGTTTTTTAACAGAGATAAAACTGAACCTGGTGCCATTACCGCCTAAAACGCAGGGATTGGTTTGTGTACACTGCAATTCGATTGACGAGGCTTTACGCGCCACCGTTCTCACACTGAAATACGGTCCGCACGCGGTTGAACTCATAGACAATTACGTTCTGGAATGTGCGATGCTTAATGTTGAGCAGAAGAAAAACGCGTTTTTTGTAAAAGATAAACCAGACGGCACGCTGCCAGCAATTTTGGTGGTGGACCTTTCAAGAGAAACCAAAGAGGAGGTTGAAGCGCTCGCACTGGAAATGTCCACCGAACTCATGCAGGCTGGCATGGGCTTTCATTATCCGCTGCTTTTTGGTGATGACACGAAGAAAATCTGGACTTTGCGTAAAGCCGGTTTGGGCTTGTTATCGAATATTCCCGGCGATGAAAAAGCGGTCGCCGTTATTGAAGATACAGCTGTGGACGTGTATGACCAGCCGGAATACATTCGTGATTTTAATGAAATCCTGAAAAAAAACGGCATGTCAGCCGTTCATTATGCGCATGCCGGAACGGGAGAATTACACCTTCGTCCGATTATTAATCTAAAAACCAGTGAAGGCCACCGTCAGTTCAGGATGATTGCTGAAGAGATTGCGACGCTGGTAAAAAAATATGACGGTTCTCTTTCGGGTGAACACGGCGACGGACGTTTGCGCGGGGAATTTATTCCTAAAATGGTTGGTGAACATAATTACCAGCTATTCAAAGACATCAAAAATGCCTGGGATCCAAACCACATATTTAACCCCGGCAAAATTGTGGATACCGCTCCGATGGATACCTTTCTTCGTTATGAAGCGGATCAGAAAACGCCTGAATTCAAAACCTATTTCCGTTTTCATGACCAGGATATTTTGCAGCATGCCGAGCAATGTAACGGTTCGGGAGACTGCCGTAAAACGCAGATGAGCGGTGGTACAATGTGTCCGAGTTTTATGGCGACCCGCAACGAAAAGGACACTACGCGCGCCAGGGCAAACATTTTGCGGGAAATGCTGACGCACTCAACAAAAGAAAACCGCTTCGACAACCATGAAATAAAGGAGGTATATGATCTTTGTCTGGCCTGCAAGGGCTGCAAGGGAGAATGTCCTTCAAACGTGGACGTAGCCAAACTGAAAATGGAGTTTCTCCAGCAATATCATGATGTACATGGTGTTCCGATGCGTTCATGGCTTGTCGGGAATTTTTCTAAAATGACTGGCCTGGCAAGTTATGTACCCTGGGCCTATAACCTGATTTATAAAAATAAGCCATTAAGAAAGATCGCTAACAGCATTGTAGGATTTCATCCGGAAAGGACGATGCCGTTGCTGCATAGCACTACATTAAAAAGTTGGTGGAAGAAACGAGTAAACAGTTCAGAGTTTACAGTTCCTTTCACTTCATCAATAGCGGTAAAAAAAGTTTATCTGTTTTGTGATGAATTTACCAATTACAATGATGTGGAAATTGGTAAAAAATCGATTCTGGCTCTGGAAAAATTAGGCTACCAGGTCATTATTCCTGAACATGCTCCATCCGGACGTCCTCAACTGTCGAAGGGTCTTTTGAAGGATGCCAAAAAGATTGCTGAAAAAAACATACGCCTTCTGAAAGATATTATCTCTTATGACACACCGCTCATCGGCATTGAACCATCTGCTATTCTGACTTTCAGAGACGAATATCCTGATCTGGTAAGTGATGATTTGGTGGAAGATGCAAAAAAACTGGCTCAGAATGCTTTGCAGTTTGACGAGTTTATTGCCAGAGAAATAGAACTGAAACACATCAGTAAAGACGTATTTACGAAAGACAAACGTGTGATAAAACTGCATGGTCACTGCCAGCAAAAAGCAATATCCAGTATGGTTCCGACCAAAAAGATGCTGTCGCTTCCTGAAAACTACACTGTTCAGCTTATACCATCAGGCTGCTGCGGTATGGCGGGGTCTTTTGGTTATGAAAAAGAACATTATGATTTGTCGATGCAAATTGGCGAAATGGTGTTGTTTCCTGCCGTGCGCCAGCAACCTGAGGATGTAATTATCGCCGCACCAGGCACAAGCTGCCGTCATCAGATACATGACGGAACAGGCAGGAAAGCCAGGCATCCGGCTGAAATTTTGTGGGAGGCTTTGCTTTGAAAAACAAGGCTACATAGGCCTTTTATGTAAAGACAGTCATCAGTTTGATACGATTTTAACACTTTTTCAAATTTCTTTGCTGAACTATTTCTTACAATTTCGCGTACCAATCCTGTACATAAATATTAAATAAAATGCTTGTAATCAGCTCAAGAGAGTTTAGGGACAACCAAAATAATATATGGATTTGGTTGATAGAAATGAACAGGTGATTATTCAAAGAGGGAAGGAGAAAGCCTATGCTTTAACTCCTGTTGGTAAAGAGGATAAATATTTTATGGATCCTAAAACGCTGGCTGATATCCAGGAAGGTATAAACCAATACAAAGACGGTAAGACAATCAAAGTTGATCAGGCTGATTTAAATAAACTACTTGGTTTATGAGTTATTCCCTCGAGTTTACTCCCAAGGCAATGGAGGGAATCTAAAAACTGAAAATGTCAGGAAATAAATCTGTACTCAAAAAAATAAGGAAACTACTAGACGAGCTAATTAAGCATCCGTACACCGGAACAGGTCAGCCTGAACAATTGAAACACAATTTGACTGGCTTCTGGTCCAGAAGAATTAATCGGGACATCGAATTGTTTATGCTGTTGACGAAAAAATGGATTGTTGTGACAATAATTTCTACTAAGGGACATTACAATTAGGCATCAAACCTCCTCATAATCCAACTCCTTGCCATAAGTTTCTTCCATTTTCCAGAGTGAAAGAAGAGCCAGGGAAAAACAAATGGCACCGACGATTGCTCCGGATTGAAGCACACCCCAATTTGGTTTAAGAAATTGAAAAAACGGAAGGCTGATCAAAACCGTAGCGCGAACATTGTTGGCGACCGAAGTTGTAACGGTAGCTCTCAGGTTAGTCCCGAATTGTTCAGCTGTGGTGGTAAGAAACATGGCAATGTACCCGATTGAAAATCCAAGCCAGGCATAACAAAAATATAAAACGGTTGCAGTTTGTATTCCTCCGTAAATAAGCCAGATTGTACCTGCAAGCGTCATAAGGATCATTAGAAAAATGGCTTTTTTACGTGAATGAAACCATTGACTCAAAATCCCGCTGAAAAAATCTCCGGTTACCACGCCAAGATAAGTATAAAGTACACAGCTGCCCGCCTGCACATCTCCAGGAACACCCAGAGCTTTTGCAAACTCATTACCAAAAGTAGCGTAGATACCAATGACCATGTAAGTGGGCAGACCAATTCCCATACACCTGATGTAGCGGACCAGCCGTGAACCATTCGTAAAAATGCTCCACCAGGGAACTGAGCGTGTTGCTTGCCTTTTAAGACTTAAATTAAAAAGAACCGACTCCAACACATTCACACGTAAAGCTAAAAGAACAAACCCCATGCCGCCTCCGATAAAATAAGCTGTCCGCCAGTCGGTAAGTTTCACAGCAAAAAAGGCTGCAATGGCACCTGCAAGGCCCACACTCGCAACCACTGAAGCTCCGTAACCCCGAAGTTCCTTTGGCAGAATTTCTGCAATTAACGTAATTCCCGCACCCAGTTCTCCTGCGAGTCCAAATCCGGCTATAAATCTTAAGATTGAGTAAATCTCTACATTATAAGTAAAGCCACACGCAATATTTGCCAGGGAATAAGTTAATATCGATCCAAACAAAACGGATCTCCGGCCTAATCTATCTCCGAGAATGCCCCATAAAAAACCACCGGTCAGCAGCCCGGCTTGTTGCCAGTTATAGATTTGAGAGCCAACCGTAGAAATCTGCTCCTCAGTCATTCCGAGATCTTTTAAGCTAGGAACACGAACAATATTAAAAAGCAGCAGATCATATACATCCACAAAATAACCCAGTGAAGCAACGATTACAGGCAGCGTTAATACAGAACTTATTTTTAAAGATTTACCAGGGCTGATTGAGTCCATTTAATTTCAAAGAAGCGTTTCATCTACTAATTTATTCTTCCGAAGGTTTTCTTCGAAGGGATTTTACGGTGGCGTTGCGCTGTTTGGTTTGGAGCCTTTCAGTTTTAGAGGCAAGCGTCGGGCGCGTTGGCCTTCGTTTTTTCTGAACAGTAAATGATTTACGGATTAAGTCATTAAACTTCTCAACCACCTTTTCTTTGTTAGCCAGCTGCGAACGTTCAGTCTGGTGATACAAAATCAGAACCTGATCATTCGTAAGCCTCGTACTTAATTTCTCATAAAGTATTTCCTTTTCATTGTCGGATAAAACCGATGAATTTCTGACGTCAAACCGCAGCTCTACTTTCGTCTCAACCTTGTTTACATTCTGTCCGCCGGCACCACCGCTTCGGGCAGTTTGAAAGACAAGTTCATTATGAAGTGTATCAGGGTTTATCATTTCTCGTTTTACTATTGTTAAGGTTTGTTAATACCTATACGACAACCCGGGGGAATTTCGCTTTAAGGTTGTCATAATTTGGAAGCAAATCCTATGTTTACACGATCCGAAATAATTGTAAAATATTATATATCAAATATTTACGAATTTCACGTACAATCCTGCAACCAAATGGACTAAAATAACATCATTTATGCAAGCAGGTTTAAACGTTTTTGCCGATACAAAGGTCGTTAAACCCGAAACAAAAAGGACAGTCCAACCGTCGATTTTAATTTAAAGAAAAACAATTAATTTATATAGCTATGAACACCTTGCAAAGACTTCGGATATTCGGCTTATCGCTGCTTCTGCTTACCGGGTTATCGGTTCACGAAAAAGTGACAGCCCAGCCCGGTGTTTCCATTTCTTTTCAAACATTTTATAATGAATTGTCTCCTTACGGACGCTGGATCAATTCACCTCAGTACGGATCGGTCTGGACTCCGAATGTCAGCCAGGGTTTTCAACCTTATTCAACCAATGGATATTGGGAAGTGACTGAGTACGGGAATACCTGGGTTTCGGATTACGACTGGGGATGGGCCCCTTTCCATTATGGCCGCTGGTCGTTTGATGATTACAATGGCTGGTTCTGGATTCCCGGTTACGAATGGGGACCGGCCTGGGTTAACTGGCGCTCAGGTGGTGACTATTACGGATGGGCTCCGCTGGGCCCGGGTATGAATGTGAATATTTCGATCAATATTCCTTCATTCTGGTGGGTATTTGTTCCTCAGCGTTACATTGCTACACGCAACTGGTACAGCTACTGTGCGCCACGCAACCGGGTGACTCATATTTACAACCAGACCACGATCATTAACAACTATTATCGCGGAAACAACCGGGTCTATGCTTACGGCCCAAGACGCGATGAAATGGAACGTGTGACCAGAAGGAGTATCCCTGTTCGTCAGTTAGATAACAACCAAAGAGGACGTGTCATTACGGATCGTCGCAGTAATGATCGGTACGATGCACCAAATCACAACGCACCGGTTTATCGTAACGACCGAAGAGCAGCAACCATAGATGGCCGCTACAGTAATGACGCGGACAGAAATTATGACAACGGAAGATACGGTCAGTCAAACGGTAGAACAGGCTCGTCAAATCCTGGTTATGACCGCCCTGGATCTGACAGATCAGGCTCAGAAAGATCAGGCCAGTATGGACAGGGACAAACTGAACCAGGCCGTGGCAGAACCAGCAGTCCGGATGTGTATAACAACAGAAGCTCCGAACCAGCCAGACAATCTAACAATCCAGGTGCAGAACAACGTCGTGAATATGGAAACCCTTCTTCAGGTTCTGATCGCGGCAGCAGATCAGGGCGTTCAGCAGAAATGGGAAATTCTAATTCAGGACGATCAGGTGGTGAAGCCCCGGCGGTACGTTCGGCTCCGGCAGAAAGAAATTCTGCTCCGAGAAATAGTGGAAGAAGCGAAACCAGATCTGATAACAATGGCGGTGGCGGGCGTTCAGAGAGAAGCAGCAGATCTCCAAGATAATTCCTGAAACCCCTGACCCGGCCCGTTGAGAAAATATTCTTAACGGGCTTTTGTTTGTTTGAGCTGAAAATTAATGGGTATTTTTCCGTTAAAATAGACTCTTGAAGGTATCTAAACAGCTGGCGTGTTAATGGAAATACAATTTGACATTGAGTTTAAGGAAAGTGCACCCAAGTACATGCAGATTATTAAATCCCTTCTACAGGCGATTAGTAAGGGGAAACTTAAAAGAGGCGACAAAATACCTTCTATTAACCAATTAAGTGAAGAATATTTATTGTCCCGAGATACAGTTGAAAAAGCCTATAAACATCTGATTAAAGATGGCGTGCTGATATCTGTCCGTGGAAAAGGTTATTTTATCAATCGGGTGGATATTGAAAATACGGTTCGTATTCTGCTGGTTTTTAATAAAATAAGCAATTATAAAAAACAGATCTACAACGCGTTCGTAGAGAACATGGGACGTAATGTCAACGTAGATCTGCACATTCATCATTCCAATATCAATATTTTTAAAAACCTGATCAAAAATAGTCTGGGTGAATACAACTACTATGTGATCATGCCTCACTTTTATGAAAAAGCGGAGGAAGCGATTGAAGTACTTAAAATGATTCCGCCCGAAAAACTGGTTTTACTTGATAAGGACATTGATTTAAACAGTAAAAAACATTCATCTGTTTTTCAAAATTTCGAGAAAGATATTGTTGCTGCTTTAAATGAAGCAACCGATCTGTTAAAGGTTTACAAAAAACTTATCCTTATTTTCCCAACCATTATTCCCTATCCCAAGGAAATTATAAAAGGATTCCGGATTTTCTGTATTCAGCATCAGTTTGAACATGAGATCATCTACGACTTTCATGAAAACAGTTTGGTTCAAAAAAATGCCGCTTATGTGGTTATCGAAGAAAATGACCTGGTGAATCTGATCAAAAAGTGCAGGGAACAACAGCTGGCGATCGGCAAGGACATCGGTATCATATCCTACAATGAAACACCGTTAAAAGAAATCCTGCTCGACGGAATTACAACCATTTCAACTGATCATGAACAAATGGGCCGAACCGCTGCGGAGCTTATTAATGAGGGCAGACAGGCGATTGTTAAAAATCCGTTTACATTGATTCGTAGGAAGTCGTTGTAATATAAAAGCGGTCTGTATCGGTTGTTAAACCTGGTACAAACCGCTTTTATATTGTTTAAATCAGATTATAGCCCGGTTGCAACCGTTACTCTTCCCCTTTCATTCATCAGCTCTGAGCGAACCTGAAGATTTCTAAAAAGACCAATCGGATCCAAAGCGCCACCGCTCAAACGCATTGATTCACGAACCAACGGTCTGACATCCGTTCTGAATGCATTTTGCAGGATCTGCTGAGCTAGAACAACATCGTTTTGCTGACGCGCCTGTTCCAGTTTGTTACGATCCACAAGTAACGCCTGCGCATAAGAAAGCAAAATCGCCTCAACAGATTGAAGCAAATCTTCCAAAGGATCTTTTACGTTGTGGCTAGCATCAATCATCCAGGCAAAGGCATCACTGCCCTTTCCTGCACGTTTCATTCCTTCTACCAGTTCCACAAAAATCAGGAACAACATATAAGGACGAATACTTCCAACTGTCAAATCATCATCACCATATTTGGAATCATTGAAATGGAAACCAGCCAGACGGCCTTCCATCATCAGTGTAGCTACAATTTGCTCGATGTTTGCATTTGGCAAATGATGGCCTAAGTCAACAAGAACATCCGCTTTTGCTCCCAGTTTCTGGCAGAAAAGCAATGAGCTTCCCCAATCCTGAATAACTGTTGAATAGAAATTTGGCTCGTAGGCTTTATATTCTACAAACACTTTCCAGTCATCAGGAAGTGCAGCATATATTTCCTGTAAAGATTCCAGCGTGTTCTGGAAGGATTTTACAAAATTGGACTGACCCGGGAAACATGAACCATCAGACAACCAGATCGAAAGTGCTTTTGATCCCAGTTCTTTTCCGTATTTTATTACTTCAATGTTGTGATCCACAGCCTGTTTTCTTACCGCCTTATCAACATGAGAAAGTGATCCGAATTTGTAAGACAATTCCTGATCTTTCTGATCCTGGAAAGTATTGGAATTCACAGCATCAAATGTCAGGTCCAGGGAAGAAGCAAGACTGATCACCGATTCAGCCTGACTTGGTATGTCCCAGGGAATATGAAGTGATATTGATCCGCTTGAACGGTTCAGGGTGTGAAGTAAACCTACGTCCTCAATTTTTTCTTCAAGATTACGCGGTTCTCCTCCTCCTGAAAAACGGCCAAAACGTGTTCCGCCGGTTCCCAAAGCCCAGCTTGGTATCGCAACCTGAAATGCTTCAAGCTGTTTTACGATATCATTGGCATTAATCCCCTGTTCGCCAAGCTGTTCTTTCAGAAAAATGAACTGATTGTTATGTTTTGAAAATAAGCTGTCGTTATGCTGATCAACCTGATATTTTTCGATTTTCATGTTTTATAGCTTTAAGCTGATGACCTTCAGGCCTACGCCTTGATCACAAGCTGTTTTCAATTTAATTAATTCATGCTATAAAGAATGAAAAGTTCAAAGGCCAAAACCTTCAAACTTTTTCAAACTAAAAAACTTTTACATCTATCTTACAAAAGCAGCCGGAACACCGCCGTCTACATTGATTACGTTTCCTGTGCTTTTGCTCAATAAACCTCCTACCAAGACAAAAACGCCGTTTGCGATATCTTCGGTATGAATTTCAGCACCTAAAACCGTACGTTTTGCGTAATATGCCGGCAATTCTTCAATTTTGATTCCGTACGCTTTTGCACGGCCTGCCGCCCAGCCACTTTCCCAGATTTTACTTCCGGAAATAACCGCATCAGGATTCACAACGTTCACACGGATTTTGTCCGGGCCAAGTTCAGCCGCCAACAGACGTGTCATGTGCTGCTGTGCCGCTTTAGCTGTTCCATAGGCAACGTTGTTTGGCCCTGAAACAAGGCCATTTTTGCTTGCGATGTTGACAATGTCACCACCCAATCCCTGCTGACGCATGATCGCAACGGATTCCTGAGAAACCAGGAACTGGCCTTTTACCAATACATCCTGCAAAATATCCCAATCCTTGATCGTTGTTTCTGCCAACGGTTTTGAGATAGAAAGACCAGCACAGTTTACAACGATATCAACGCCACCGAATTTTAGTTTTGTAGTATGTAAAGCAGCTTTGATCTGATCTGCATCCAACACGTTTGCGTTGGCTGTTGCAGAGAAATCTTTACCGAATTTACCGTCAAATTCAGCTTTTGTTTCAGCTAGCGCTTTATCATCGATATCAGAAATGACAACGCAGGCACCTTCCTGAAGGAATTTCTGAGCGATCGCTTTTCCAATTCCGCCTGATCCGCCGGTAACGATAGCCACTTTGCGTGAAAGTGCTTTTTCTTTTGGCATACGCTGTAATTTAGCTTCTTCCAAAAGCCAGTACTCAATGTCAAATGCTTCCTGCTCAGGTAGTGAAACGTAAGAAGAAATCGCTTCTGCACCTTTCATTACATTGATTGCATTGGTATAAAATTCCGCAGCAACTCTTGCAGTTTGTTTGTCTTTTGCAAAAGAGAACATACCAACCCCTGGCAACAGGATAATAACCGGATTCGGGTCACGAACTGCCGGACTATTATCATGCTTGCAGCGGTCGTAATAGGCCTGATAATCCACACGGTAAACTTCAAACTGCGGACGGATCTGATCCAGTATTTCAGAATCTGTTCCTGTAAGTTTTTCAAAAGGAAAATCCAATACCAACGGACGGATTTTGGTACGCAGGAAATGATCCGGGCAGCTGGTTCCCAAAGGAGCAAGTTTAGAAAGATCAGCACTTCCGATAAATTCAAGTACACGCTCATCATCGGTAAAATGCCCTATCATCGCTTGTTTGTCAGATGCAAGTCCTCTCAGATAAGGAGCAAGTTTACCCGCAATTTCAAGACGTGTTTCTGCCGATTCATTTTCAACAACTTTTCCACCGAACACAGGACGTGTTTTGCCGTAATTAGCTGCCAGATATTCCGAAGCTTTTTCGATTGTATCAAGCGTGTTGATGTAAGATTCGTAAGCTGTATCACCCCAGGTAAACAATCCGTGGCCACCTAAAACGATACCACGTATACCAGGATTTTCAGCAAGCGCTTGTTCCAGTTGCAATCCAAGATCGAAACCAGGACGCTGCCATGGCACCCACGCCAGTTCTCCGCCGAATAATTCTTTTGTAATCGCTTCTCCTTCTTTCGATGCAGCAATCGCAATTAATGCATCCGGGTGAAGGTGATCAATGTGTTTGAAAGGAAGCAAACCATGAAGAGGCGTATCGATAGAAGGTGCTTTTGATTTCAGATCATAAATACAGTGATTGAAAAGCTCAACCATTTCATCTTCAAATTCCAGTCCGCGGTAAATGCTTTTCAGATTATGCAGACGATCCTGATACAATCCTGCCAGTCCGCTTCTTGTTAGTGTTCCGATGTCTCCGCCGGAACCTTTGATCCACATTACTTCGACAGGATTTCCTGTCAATGGATCTTTTTCAATTGTTTTGCAACTTGTATTACCACCAGCATAGTTGGTCAGACGAAGATCTGCACCCAACAGATTAGAACGGTAAAGAAGAAGTGCTACCTGGTCATCACCCAAGGAAGCCGCTTTTTCATCGTCCCATAAATAACTTACGTACTTGTACTGGTCTGCTTTTGAACTGCTCATATTTTGCTTTTATTTAATTATCGATTTTAATGTATCAGGTATTATTTAGAAAGGATTTGTGAGACAAAAACTACGCTTCTAACACGATACAAGATTAGATAACTTACCCATCGGTACCGTCCTGTGGTATCCTGCATGTAGTAATAAATTGAGATTCAATGGGAGATAAAGAAGGACGTAGAGAAGTTTAGGAGTTAGGAGAAGGTAGAATAACAGGTTAAAAACGCAAAGAGCCGCGTCTGTTTATGGCGCAGCTCTTTCAAAAATGTTAAAACTTCTTATTTCCAAACCAACCCCATATTCGCAAACATAAATGCGTAAATATCAGCCTGCGTTTCCAAAGCTTTTTTGGTATTACTTGCTCCGTGACCGGAATTAGTATCTATCCGGATTAATAACGGATTTGTGGAAGTAGCGCCTGCCTTGGCCTGAAGTTCTGCTGCATACTTAAACGAATGCGCTGGCACCACCCGGTCGTCATGATCTGCAGTGGTGATCATTGTTGCAGGATATTTAGCGCCGGCTTTGATATTATGTAAAGGCGAATAGGCGTATAAAGTTTTAAACTCATCTGCATTATCGCTGCTGCCATAGTCCGCAATCCAGTTCCAGCCGATCGTAAATTTGTGAAAACGAAGCATGTCCATTACACCCACTGCAGGAAAAGCAACTTTAAACAGGTCAGGACGTTGGTTCATTACCGCGCCAACAAGCAATCCGCCATTGGATCCGCCCTGGATCGCCAGTTTACCGGACGATGTATACTTTTCTTTTATCAAGAATTCTGCCGCTGCAATGAAGTCGTCAAACACATTCTGCTTTTTTGCTTTCATTCCCTGCTCATGCCACTTTTCTCCATATTCACTTCCGCCACGCAGGTTGGCCTGCACAAATATGCCGCCCTGATTCAAAAAAGGTATGCGCGTTGAACTAAACGATGGCGGAAGACTGACATTAAAACCGCCGTAACCATAAAGAATGGTCGGGTTATTTCCGTCCAGTTTCAATCCTTTTTTGTAAGTGATAAAAGCAGGAATCTTTGTTCCGTCTTTGCTTGGATAAAACACTTGTTTGGTTTCGTAATCATCCGGTTTAAAGGAAACTTCCGGCTCACGAAAGACCGTGCTCTTTTGTGTAGCGATATCGTATTGGAAAATAGTTGGCGGATAGTTGAAAGATGTATAAGTATAAAACACAAAAGCATCTCCCCGCTCGCCTCCAAAACCTCCGGCGCTGCCAAGACCGGGCAGTTTCACTTCATTTTCAAGTTTGCCTTTTAAATCATACACATAAACCCGCGTAGTGACATCTTTAGAATATGATGCGAAAAGTTTACCGCCAGCGGTTCCAGCGCCTTGCAATGGCTCAGGCTTTTCGGGTAAAAATGTTTTCCAGGTTTTATTTTTTAATTCATAAAACAATACCTTGCTGTTCGGCGCATTCTCGTTTGTTTCAATTAAAAAGCCGTCCGTAACGTTTTCTACAAGACTGTAACTAAAGTCGGTGATCTCTTCTTTTACAGGGACAAATTTGCTTTCGCCCTTTTTCATTACCCAAAGCCCGTTCCCATCTTTTCCCTTTCCTCTGTCGCTTACGTATAAAACGGCATAAAGCTCATCTTCCGTTGTACTGACGGTGTGAAAACGCTGCGGATTTGCAGGATCTTCATAAATTAATTTGTCATCTTTTTGCGCTGTACCGATTTTATGAAAAAATACCTGATGATTTTCGTTTTTAGAAGCTAATGCACTGCCGTCCGGTTTGGGATAACTGCTGTAATAAAATCCGTCTCCCTGCCAGGCAGCACCGGAAACCTTTACCCATTCAACTTTGTCAGGAAGCATTTTCAGTGTTTTCATATCCATTACCTGATATTCCTGCCAGTCGGAACCACCCTGAGAAAAACCGCAGACTGCAAAAGAACCATCTTTGGAAAGACTAAAAACGACAAGACGTGTTGTCCCGTCGGCAGAAAGTTTGTTAGGATCCAGCACCACTTCCGGTGCCGCTTTCAAACCTTTTTGCCGGTATAAAACCGATTGGTTCTGAAGTCCGTCATTTTTGTAGAAATAAAAATAATCGCCCTTTTTGCTGGGTGCAGAATACTTAGGATAGTTATACGCTTTTTCAAGATCGTCAAAAATCTTACCTTTAAATGGTATTTTATTCAGGTATCCAAAGGTGACTTCGTTTTGTGATTTTACCCACGCTTCCGTTTCTGCAGACTTATCGTCTTCCAGCCAATGGTAAGGATCCTGTACTTTTGCCCCGTGGTATTCATCTGTATGTTCTATTTTTTGTGTTACGGGGTATTTTAAATTTTGAGTAAATCCCTCTGTTCCCGCCAGGGCTGCAATAACTGCTGTCATTGATGCGATTTTAAAATTCATATAAAAATTTGTAAACCAGTTTATTGAAAAACTAAATGCTTATACAAGAAACGCATTTGAAATAATAATTAATAATCGGTAACCTAAGAAAGGTAAAAAAACAAAGAGAATGTTCTTTATCTGAAAAAGATTAGCTTATTTTAAAACTAGTACTACATGACCTTCATCAAATATTCTTTACCTTAAACAATACGATAATAAGCCCTAAATTAAAATATGTCCGATGAACCGGAATCGAAAGATCCTGCTGTTTTTTCTTGTAAATCTGTTACTTTACACGACTAAGTGCAACGCCGACACAACACCATTTTCTCAGCCAGCAGCAACTTCCGGAATTCTTGATTTAAGAAAAACAGATCTTGACCGCTCCAGTATTCCGCTTCGCGGAGAATGGAAGTTCTTCTGGAATTCACTGCAAAATCCTGCCAGGACCACAGGTTACTTTGAGTACAGCATTTTTCCTAAATTATGGAGTAATACACTTTGGAAGAATAAGTCGATACCTTCTCAGGGATTTGCTACCTATGAGTTAAAAATTCTGCTGCCCAAATCTAACGAACAACTTGCCCTTAAACTTCCCGAGGTTTATTGTTCTTATAATCTGTTTGTTAACAGTAAACTGGTTGCAAAAAACGGCAGGCCAGGCACAACCAAGGAGACAACCGTCCCTTATTGGTCGGACCAGGTTAAACCAATTTTGATTTCAAATGATACATTAAATATCGTTCTTCAGATTTCCAATTTTCATCATCTTAAAGGTGGTGCTTCCAAGGAAATTAAAATTGGTTTGCTGACTAATCTTCAGGCGGATAGCGATGTCGACCGTGCAATTGATTATTTTCTAACGGGCTGTATTTTCATGGGCGGGTTTTTCTTTTTGGGACTCTACCTGTTTGGCCGCCATGATAAGTCAATTCTTTACTTTTCCCTTTTCTGTTTGTTTTACAGTTACCGGATACTGGGATCACGACAGTACACGCTGCAATCCATGTTTCCGGATCTGAGCTGGACATTTACCATTCATTGTGAGTATTTATCGCTCTTTATGGCCGTTGCGATGTTTACACTGTATACCAGGTATCTGTACCCCGAAGACGCTCCTCAAAGAGCACTTTCGGTTATGACGGGTGTTTGTCTGGCATTTGCCCTGATTACGGTTATCACCCCTCCGATCCTATTCACCCGACTCATAGATCCTTTTATTTTTATCGTCATCGCCTATATCGCTTTTGCAGTAATAATTTACTGGAAAGCAGTTAAAAATAAGCGCGTCGGGGCAAACTATGCTTTGGTGAGCACCTTTGCCATTTTCATTATCATCATTTGTGTCATTTTGGAGTACTACGGAATCGCCACGCCGTTTGATATTGTCATGTTCCTTGGCTACCTGATCTTCTTCTTTTGCCAGTCGCTGATCCTGACTTTCAAATTTGCCTATACCCTCAAAAAAGCCAAAGAGGCGGCCGAGCTCGGTCTGAAGGTAAAAAGCGAGTTCCTGAGTACCATGAGCCACGAGATCAGAACGCCGCTTAATTCTGTAATTGGGATGACACACCTCATGATGAAAGATGTTCCCCGTCCGGATCAAAAGGAGCATTTGGACGTCCTTTTATTTTCAGCCAATAACCTGCTCACAATTGTCAATGATGTACTCGATTTTAGTACAATCGAAGAAGGCAAAATTAGTTTTAATCCGGGCCCGATGGATGTAACTTCCATTGCAAGAAACATCATTTCGGGCTACAAAGCAGCCGCCAATAACGTTGCGGTAAATTTCATTCTGGATCTTGACAACAACCTCCCCTCACAGGTTTCCGGAGACAGCACACGTACTTCGCAGATCATAAGTAATCTGGTTCACAATGCAATAAAGTTTACGAGTGCTGGCCATGTAAAGTTATCCGTCAAAGAAGTGTCCAGAAATGAAGAAGAAATAACATTGAAAATTCTGGTTGAAGACACAGGAATAGGCATTCCATTGGATAAACAGAAAATGGTCTTTGAACGGTTTACACAAGCTGATTCCTCTTCTTCACGCAACTTTAGCGGTACAGGGCTGGGCTTGGCTATCAGCAAACGCATACTTGAACTTCAGGGAATTGAACTGTATTTGGAAAGTGAGCCCGGCAAAGGCTCGGTTTTTTACTTTACTCAAACATTCCCCATTTTAAAAGAAAAAATTATTGCCGTGCAGCCCCAGACCGAAAGAAAATTCCCATTAGAAAATGTTAAAATTTTAATAGTTGAAGATAACCCAATGAATGTCCTTGTGTTAAAGAATTTTTTGAAGCGATGGGGCGCTGTTTCCGAAGTTGCTCAAAATGGGAAAGAGGCACTGGAAATCCTGGATTCGTCCAAACACCAGATCATTTTGATGGATATGCACATGCCGGTTATGGACGGTTATGAAGCAACAAAACAATTACGTTCCAAAGGAGAGACCATACCTGTAATTGCGCTCACGGCCAGCGTTGCTTTAAATGTAGATGAAAAAATCTACGGGATAGGGATTAACGATATTGTAGTAAAACCTTTTGTTCCGGAGGAGTTGCTGAATATGATATTGAAATATGTGCGGTAATAAATGACTTACTGTTATAATTATTTTCTCTTATAATAATTAAGTGTAACCCGCTGAGCGTTTCCCTTTTCACTTATGCTATAAAAACCATTATTCTGACGGTCAAAACTTATCCCTTCTCCCTGAGGTTCAAGAACAACAGAATGTTGTTTTAAAGCATTTTGAGATAGTGCTTGCGCAACGGTCTCTCCGGTTTTCCTTTTCCAATAATAGGTCGTCAGATAGGTTCTGATCAGAATTTCGGCCCCGTCAGAAGCGATATCTCCGCTTGTAGCAGTGTTAACAGCAGGTATTGTTCCGGTCTTTTCTGCGGTCATTACTCCGGTGGTAGATTGGGGATAGGCCAGCCTGTAAATTCCCGTTTGCCCGGATTCTTTGGATATTACAAAAATATCTTTGGTTACAGGATCCAAAAGTAGTGTTTCGGCATCACGCGGACCATCAGGATACTTAAATGTGATTTTTTCAAGCTGGCTGCCTTCAAATGACGCAGTGATATTATTTATTTCGGGTATTCGGTAAATAATATTGGTTTCGGTCATTGGGGGGTTATTGTTTCCAATATCACCAATGTAAAGATAATTCGTTCCATCCCTGGGTCCGGGGCCTTTTGTCATATCCTCCCAGTCGTGATTCACCGCGCCGGGAATGTTAAATTCTTTAATACTTTTTCCATCGCCGCTGACCAGATACAAGGATGCCGGCTGTCCGGAATCCTGATGCGTCCATAAATAACCATCCATATTAACACTGGCAGCCAGACCGGAAGCTTCATCGATTAAACCCGGTGTGATATCAAATTTTTGCGGAGCAGTTTCAAACTGATCTGACCTTCCTTCCGACGGTCCGGGATTGGAATCGCAGGCAATTATAAAACAAGTTATAAGCAATAACAGCATAGTTATGGTTTGCGGGATACCTGTTTTATTTTTATTCATAAAGAACGCATCATGTTAGATTTAGTAAAAATACGTACTTTTGCGCCATTTATTATCAGGCACTTTCTTTTTATCAGTATTAAAATAATTATATGTTACGTACACATACCTGTGGTGAGTTAAGCTTAGAGCATGTAAATCAGGAAGTTGTATTGTGCGGATGGGTTCAGCGTATCCGTGACAAAGGTGGAATGGTTTGGTTGGATTTACGTGATCGTTATGGCTTGACCCAACTTCTTTTTGAAGAAGGAAAAACTCCGGCAAGTGTCTTGGAAACAGCCCGTTCTTTGGGGAGAGAGTTTGTAATTTCTACCAAAGGAATTGTGATTGAACGTCTCTCCAAAAATGATAAAATAGCTACCGGATCCATCGAAATCCGGGTTTCAGAGCTATCCATTTTAAATGCTGCGAAACTTCCGCCGTTTCTTATTGAAGATGAAACAGATGGCGGAGATGATATCCGCATGAAATACCGTTATCTCGACCTTCGCAGAAATGCTGTACGTAAAAATTTGCAGTTACGCCATCAGGTAGCGCGCCACACAAGGGCATATCTTGATGAACTTAATTTTATAGAAGTCGAAACTCCGGTTCTTATCAAATCCACACCTGAAGGTGCCCGTGACTTTGTTGTGCCCAGCCGGATGAATCCGGGAGAGTTTTATGCGCTGCCGCAATCTCCCCAAACATTCAAACAATTATTGATGGTTGCAGGATTTGACCGCTATTATCAAATTGTGAAATGTTTTCGTGATGAGGATTTACGTGCAGATCGTCAGCCTGAATTCACTCAGATCGACTGCGAAATGTCATTCGTAACACAGGAAGACATCCTGAATACGTTCGAAGGACTTATACGTAATTTGTTCAGCAAAGTTAAAGGCATAGAACTTCCGGAAGTTCCCCGCATGACCTATGCAGATGCGATGCGTTTATATGGCTCGGATAAGCCGGACATTCGTTTTGACATGAAATTTACAGAGCTTAAAGGAGAAGACATTGATCTTACTTCCGGCAAAAGCTTTGGTGTATTTGATGATGCCGATTTAGTAGTGGGCGTTTGTGCCCCTGGCTGCGCAGTTTACACGCGTAAACAAATGGACGAGCTGACCGATTGGGTTAAGCGTCCGCAAATCGGTGCAAAAGGACTTATCTATGTTCGCTACAACGCAGACGGAACAATAAAATCTTCTGTCGATAAATTTTATTCTGAAGAAGATCTTAAGAAATGGGTAGAAGCTTTTGATGCTAAACCAGGCGATCTGATTCTGATCATGTCAGGAGTTGCAGACAAAGCCCGCAAGCAATTGAATGAAGTTCGTCTTGAAATGGGTTCTCGCCTGGGATTCCGTAACCCGGACGACTATCGTGTACTTTGGGTTCTTGATTTTCCGTTATTGGAATACGGAGAAACTGAAAACCGCTGGTTTGCGATGCACCATCCTTTTACAAGCCCAAAACCGGAAGATATCAGCCTGCTGAATACCGACTTAGGGAAAGTAAGGGCCAATGCATACGATATGGTAATCAATGGTGTAGAAGTAGGCGGAGGTTCTGTAAGAATTTTCGAAAAGGACCTACAGCAGCAAATGTTTGGCATCCTTGGATTCTCTCCTGAGGAAGCACAGGAACAATTCGGATTTCTAATGAACGCCTTCGAATTCGGAGCGCCTCCGCATGCAGGTATCGCCTTTGGTTTCGACAGATTATGTTCTTTATTCGGAGGTGTTGATTCCATCCGTGACTTCATTGCCTTCCCAAAAAACAACTCAGGCCGTGACGTAATGATAGATTCTCCGTCTATAATTTCTGACGTTCAGCTGAAGGAGTTGTCGATTTTAACAGCAAACTAGACTATGGTAGTTAATTACTAACTTTACTTCTATAATTTGCTATTATTAAATGTGATAGCAGAGAATATCTTATAATTTAATCGCGTTAGAACAAACCTTTTACCTGCTTTACATGCATCGCACATTATTCCGAAAGGTATTTACAATTGGGATTTCTTTTGTTTTCTCAATCATTTTTACTCCAATCATTGTTAATGCGCAGGACATTGACCCATCCACAATTTCAAACTCGCAAGCGGTAGAATACTATAAAAAGGCAAAAGCAAGCGGTATGTCGGATATGGATATTGAGCAAGCCGCTCTGCAAAAGGGGTATACGTTAGATCAGATAAGCGCAATGCGAAAGAAATTGCAGCAAACTCCAACTCTAATAGCTCCGGCAACGGTAGGTAAAACGGTTATAGACGAAACACGAAAAAATAATGACACGGCTACAGTCAATAAGAAAATAGCAAGTGTAAAAAAAGACGCTACCTCTAAACCAACTTTTGGCTCTAATTTTTTCGAGAATGCGGCGATGACATTCGAGCCTAATTTAAGAATTGCTACACCCAGAAATTATATTCTTGGACCAGAGGATGAATTAGTTGTAGATATTTATGGCAACTCGGTAGACAATTTTCGTCTAAAAATCAGTCCGGAAGGTACCGTCAAAATGCTTAACCTAGCGCCAGTTCAGGTTAGTGGTCTCACGATTGAACAGGCCTCAGAGCGAATTGTTAACCGGTTGCGACAAGCATATTCATCACTCAATCGACCTGGTGGCGGTACCTATTCGACAATCACTTTGGGCAATGTGCGAAGCATCCATGTAATGGTGACAGGAGAAGTGACCAGGCCAGGCAGCTACACAATGTCATCGCTTTCTACCGCATTTAATGCACTCTACCAGGCCGGGGGGCCCAATTCCAACGGTTCCTATCGTAACATCGAAATTATAAGGAATAATAAGACAATCCGAAGTATCGACTTGTACCGATTTTTAGTTGATGCAAATCTCCAGGATAACATTGCATTACAGGATCAGGACATTATTTTAATCAGGCCATTTTTAGCTCGGGTGGAGCTTTCAGGTGAAGTTAAGCGCCCGGGCTTATTTGAAGCAAAAGATGGAGATTCATTTGACGATTTGCTTCGTTATGCGGGTGGATATACACCCGTTGCTTATTCTTCATCAATCCAATTTCGCCGTAATACAGGAAGTGAACTAAAAGTAGGTACTATTCAGGGAACAAATGTGAAAAGCTTTATACCACAGAATGGTGATGTATATCAGATTGGTAAAATTTTAGACCGGATTGAAAATAGGGTTATCATAGAAGGTGCTGTTTTTCGTGAAGGTGAATACGCAATTGACGAACAATCGAATACGGTCAAAAAACTTATCGAACGTGCTGCAGGCATACGAGAGGATGCATTTTTAAACAGAGCTCTAATCCAACGCCAAAGCAAAACTTTAAGGCCTGAATTGATAGCTTTCGATCTGGAAAAGATGCTAAGTGGCCAAATAGAGGATATTCCTCTCCAAAGGGAGGATATCGTGACAATTAAATCAATAGATGATTTAAAGGAAGGCTACAGTTTGCAAGTATACGGGTCGGTGATTAGTCCGGGAACTCAGGATTATTATGATGGTATTACAATTTCAGATGTGATATTTAAAGCTGGTGGTTATGCTGAAGGTGCCATACCTTATCGGATCGAGGTTTCCCGTCGGGTAAAAGAAGATACCGTTGGATTAACCGCTTCACAAAATGTAAGGATTTTCACAATAGACGTAGCAGAGGATCTAAAAATTACGACACGCGACCAACAGTTTAAACTTCAACCTAGCGACATAATCTACATTCGCAAGTCACCTCGCTATGAGGTACAAAAAACAATTTCAGTACTTGGAGAAGTTAATTATCCCGGAACTTATACCATTGTTTCCAACCATGAGAGGATCAATAATTTATTCCAAAAAGCTGGGGGCTTAAAAGATGGTGCTTATCTACACGGATCACGATTTTTTAGAAGGGGGGAACTTGTGGCGGTTGATCTGGATGCTATAATAAAAAATCCTTCTCATGCCTCAAACTTATTATTGATTGACGGAGATTCTTTATACATCCCCAGAAAGTCTGAAACGGTACGTATTCAGGGCGGGGTTCAAAATCCATCCCTTGTTAACTTTGATCCATCCTTCACTTATAAAGATTACATATCTCAGGCAGGAGGGTATGGAGAGAACGCATGGAAAAACAGAGTATATGTTTCATATCCTAATGGAAGAACATTCAGAACCAAAAAGTATTTGGTTTTTACAACGCGGCCAACTCTTGAGCCTGGTTCTATCATTACCGTTCCTATTAAAGAGGAAAAGCAGGATCGCCAAACCGCTCCCGGTGAGCGAATTGCGCTCATCTCATTGCTAACTACTATGGCAGTTGCTGTAATAAGCTTGTTTAAGTAAACTATTAATCAGAAAATTATGTCTGAATTCGCCACTATAAACAAAGAAAGTTTGACAATACCGAACAATGAGATTCGATTGAAAGATTTAATTACTTTCATAAAAAGAAACTTGCTTCTACTAATAGCGGTATCAGCTGTCAGCGCTATATTAGGAGTCGCCTTTAGTTTTTCTCTGCCGAAAATGTATAATTCGCAAATTATACTTCTTCCCGAGTATGGTGCACTTAAAAAGAACTCTCTAAGCTCACTTTTAAACACCAATATGCTTCGTGACGGAGTGGAAAAACTCGCGCCCGAATTGTATCCAACAATCCTAAAAAGCTCTTTATTAGGCATATATTTATTACAGCAACCCGTAATTGATCAAGACAATAAGTCCTACAAATCACTTGACATTTTTCTTCAGCAAACAATTAAGCCCGGATTGCTTTCGGGTGTGTTTTCATCTAATACTCAGGAAAAAATTGTGATTCCGCCCAAAATACCAGGGGCTATCTCATATTCAAGAGCAGAAGAAAGGAAAATTAAAAGTGCCCTTGCTTTGATTAACTCGGAAATAGATATAAAAAATGGTGTTCTGACAGTAACCGCGTCAACCGAAGATCCTATTGTTTCCGCAATAGTTGTCGAAGCGAGTAAAACATTTTTGATAAACTACGTTGAAGAGTATCGGACGGATAAAGCTACACAGGAAGTTCAAATGCTTTCCGGACAGGTTACAAGCTCACGCAGACGTCTGAGAAATACAGAGTTGGCCCTACAGAGCTACCGGGACAGAAACAGGAATCCATTTCTTAATGTTGCAAGAATCGAGGAACAACGTTTACAATCGGATTATGTATTGGCAGAGTCGCTATATTCTGACCTAGTGCGCAGATACGAGCAGGCAAAGATCAAAGTTAATGAAGAAAAACCTGTGTTTAAAGTTATAGAACCGGCCAAAATTTCCTTAAACAAATCAAGCCCAAAAAGATTACGAATCGGTATTATTTCGGGATTTCTTGGAGCATTCATCTGTCTACTTTATATCATTTTCATTAAAGAGAAACTATTTCGTCAAACATTTAGTCCAAATCTTCGATGACTCTTTAATTTAGTTGATTCTATCAATGGAATATAACTTCGTTTATTTGCAAAAGACTGGCCTTTCATTACTTAACATAATCAAAATTTTCACTGTAAGGCTGAATCTTTTATCATGCAAATTTTAAAACGTTTCGAAAAACTGAGTAAATCTTTCAGGTCGGTGATGCTTTCCTTCCTTACTCAATTTTCAAATTCAATTCTAAGTTTTATTATGATACCAATACTTTTAGGGTATCTAAATAAGGAAGACTACGGATTATGGGTAACATTAGTTTCTTTAGTTAGCTGGATCTTCGTCTCAGATTTCGGAATTGGTCAGGCGTTCCGAAACAGAGTGACCAGTTATCTTGCAGACGGAGATAAAAAAGCCTTAAATAGACATTTTAGAATTACATTCCAGTACTACTGCATACTTGGAATCGCAATACTGGCTTTTTTTGTCTATTTACTTAACACAAATGAGGTACTGCAGAAAAACAAAGATATTGCTCTAATTATATATCTGCCTTATATAATTTATTTTCCATTTAGTCTAGGCACACAAATTCTTCAAGGCCTTAGACTTGTTCATGTTACAGGAATACTTACACTTTCAAGAGCCGCCTTATGGGCGATTTTTGTGGGAATTCTTGTCTTAACTGAGATTGAGGAAAACTTAATTTTAATATCCATTGGATACAGCGCTATTCAAACCTTTATTAACTTAATTACCATTTACATTGCTGGTAAAAAATCAGACATCAAACTTCCTACAAAAAAAGAATTTTTAAGTAAATTAGTTTATGACAACACTATCTTGGTCGGAATTAGATTTTTTGTTTTACAACTTAGCAATCTGATATTGTACACCATGGGGAATTATTTTGTATATTCTAACCTCACACCAACATCAACAGCCATCTATGATACGATAAATAGAGTTTTCACACTATACATGACATTCTTTAATATCATAATTACTGTATTTTGGTCCGAAATCGCTTTTCTTAGAGAAACCGGTGACTTCATTAAGTTACAATTGATTTACAAAAAACTTCTGACCATTTCGATGCTATTTGCTGTCGGATCGTTACTGGTCGTATTTATGGCTCCCTGGTTTATACAAGTCTGGACACAAGGAAAGATAAATATCACCACCATCGATTGCATACCTTTTGCATTCCTGGTTTCTGTTCAGGCTATTGCATATACAGGAACAGTATTTTTAAATGCTTTTGAAAAAATAAATACACAAGTGATAATTTCGGTTGTTAGCATAATCATTATTTATCCATTGATCAAGCTTGGGTTTAAATACGAATTGGGAATTGCAGCTGTACCTATTGTTTGTGGGATTCTTGTTCTGCCGATACTGCTAGCCGCTCACCTAACCGCGAACCAATTGATTAAATCGCACGGAGTTATCAATAGCTAATACATACCAATTAATATTATGGACAATTATGATTTCTACCAGCTACTAGACGATTACAGTTGGTTTTTCATATGTTTGATACTATCATCAGGACTAATTCATTTCCTGGTTTTTAAGAAATTTATATCAACTTTGTTCGATCCATATCTTCTAAGCGTTGTTGC
Organism: Dyadobacter psychrotolerans; assembly: GCF_004349265.1. GTDB lineage: Bacteria > Bacteroidota > Bacteroidia > Cytophagales > Spirosomataceae > Dyadobacter > Dyadobacter psychrotolerans. The sequence goes on along the minus strand of NZ_SMFL01000007.1, from coordinate 6,830 downwards.
TTCTGTATTTTCAGTCGCTGATGTCGCTCTTTTATACATATCCAACAATATTTCATTTTATCTTTTCAGTAGTTTTATTTTAACTCAAATTTCATTTTGGCTTGGTCTCTACTCAATTAGCATTGCTAACACCTATGGTAATTTATTAAGCCCCTATAAAAAAATATACAACACAAATTTAAATACTACTAAGAAGGAGATAACCTTTTACTTTTTTTCAATTGTATTCATTCTATCACAAACAGCCATATACATTTTAAAAGGTATACCGCTTTTCATGGCATCAAGACTTGATACGTTTGCGGAAGGAACAGGAGAAGGTGTTCTTGGACGTCTCACCGACGTTACATCAATATTCGTCTTATACTACTTCTTAGATACCGTCGACTTAAAGTTGCCCAAAATTACTGATTTACCTAAATGGTTAGTTATGATATTTCTTTTTCTATCCCTTCTGTTGAGTGGAAGCAAAAGCAGCTTTTTAATTACATTTAGCGTTTTCTGGTGCTATATGGTGTATTCTAGTATGAACGGCATAGATATCAGCTACTTCTTGAATATATTTAAAAAGCACTATAAAAAAATCCTAGTTGTTTCGCTGATCTTAGTTTCAGGCATTATTATTGGACAAAATTCCAAAGATGATGAAATAAGCTCGACAATAAATCCTTTGCTCTCCTTAGGGATGAGGTTTATCCACAGCGGAGACGTATACTGGTATGCCTATCCGAACAACATTTACCTTACCATTGACGGAGAACCATCATTTAAAGCTTTATTCTTAGATGCGTTTGGCTTACTTCGTATATACGAGTACAAAGAGCTTCCACAGGCAATAGGAATAACTTTAAAAGATATTCATCACCCAAGTGATACAGTATCCGGACCGAACGCGCGACATAATGTTTTTGGCTTGATCTATTTCGGTTTTTTTGGAAGTATAATATTTTCATATTTATTAGGGGTTATCATATCTTTCCTGCGCAATATATTGCCAAGGACACTAAAATATTCCTCATTAAACGGATTTATCTTTACCTATTTAGTCATAAAACTGTCCTTATTAGACACCGATCCAATGCTTGGGTTTACCTATGTTAACAATATCTTGATAGTTTTTCCTATATTGTATATTATCAACATGTTTATAACAGATACGCTTATAGCAATTACTTCGAAAGAAATTACCAGTGAAGCCGAAATCATTAATGTATGAAATATGAATAGCACACAACCAACTATATCTATCATCACGGTCGTGTACAATGCCAGTCAAACTATCGAACAAACTATAAAAAGTGTAATCGAACAGAGTTATAAACAAATTGAATATATAGTTATAGATGGAAAATCAACAGATGGAACATTAGACATTCTTGAAAAATACAAAAAAAAAATTTCCATCCTAATTTCCGAACCGGATAATGGCATTTACGACGCTATGAACAAAGGTTTAACATTAGCCAAAGGAGATTATATTTATTTTTTGGGTGGAGACGATATACTTTTTGATAAAACTGTAATTGAGGAAATCACAAAATATTTGGATGATCCACAAACCGTATATTATGGAAATGTACTATTCTTACAAAGACAAAAGATTTATGACGGTAAATTTGACAAATTAAAACTGGCAACCAGAAATATATGCCATCAAGCTATTTTTTATCCTTCTAGTGTATTTCACGAATTTAACTATAATACTAAATACATCATATTTGCTGATTACCACCTCAATATACAAATCTTCTTCAATTCTAAATATAATTTCCAGTTTATAAATCTCATTATAGCAATTTTTAATGATGATGGACAATCTGGAAAAAAAACAGTAGACAAATATTTTGAAAAAGATAGATTTAAAATATTTTATAAAAACACACCTAAATATATATTTTTATATCGCTTATTTCGAAGTGCTCTTTCTTATATATTCAAGTTGAGCACTAACAAATAGACAGAAAAAATCGCCATGATGGAAATTCTAGTATGATATGAGCAAACAAACCTTAAGTATAATAATACCATTCTACAATGGCGAAGAATTTATTGGTAGACTTATCAAGTCAATTAATGACTCAATTTTACTCTGCGAGAAAGAAGACCTAAATTTCGAGATAATTATAATAATAGATTCACCAAAGACCAGAGAATTGGATATTCAATACTTAGTCAATTCTCACTTATCATCGAACAAACTTATAAATCTTAAACTAGTTAAAAATAAAGAAAATCTGGGTGTAGCAAAATCAAGGAATATTGCTCTAGATCTCAGCACCGGGGATTTTATTCATATTATAGATCAGGATGACGAAATTGACAAAGCACTTTATCCAAACTTTGTTTCTTTGAGATTTCAAAATAATTTCATCTTGCTAAATGGAGTTATTAAATATAGTAATAGCCGATTTAATGAACATCTTTTTTACTTCAAATCGCCCAAACTGTCTTTAAAGGAACTGATTCTTGATGATTTCATACGTTCCCCAGGGCAGGTTATCTTCAGTCGGAAGGTACAGAACGGAATCCATTTTCCTACGACTAATAAACACAAAGGTGCAGATGATAAATTCTTCTGGATACTTATGTTCCTTAAATATCAAAAGTTCATAAATCCGATTTATTTAAATGCTCCGTTATACATAGGTTACATACATGAAAGCAATTTTAGTGCAGATAACCAGAATCTTCAATTAAGCGCACTTGAAAATTGGGATTCTATATTAGAAAAAAACAATGAATTTGGCCGATATCAGAAGTATGTGAATCGAAATATTTACTACCTAAAATATATTACAGGTAATTCCACCAATCTTAAATCTAGCTTGATGGGTATTTATGAAAAGATGGTATATTCCTTTGATGTAAATCGCGTAGTTAGATATATAAAAAAAAGACAATGAAAAAAATACTTTATGTAGTGTCTACATTGAGAAGACTTGGCCCTACAAATGTTTTATACAATTTAATTTCAAAGCTTGACAGATCCAAATTCTATCCTGTTATACTAACGCTAAGTCCCGAAGACCCAAATCATCATAGTCTAGAGCATGATTTCGAGTTATTAGAGGTTGAAATCCATAAGTTAAATTTATCCAGAATTGAAGGCTTTTTTTGGGCAACCTCGAAGATTTTTAATTTTGTAAAATCTAATAAAATTGATATTGTTCACATAAATGGATTTAGAGGAGATTGGCTTACAAGAAGAAACAAGAATAATAAATTGAAAATAGTAACTACTATTAATAGTAATATTTTCGATGACTACACAATGTTGTACGGAAAAATATATGGGCGTATAATGGCAAGCCTTCACATTTCCGCAATTCGAAAAAAAGACGCTGTCGGTTGCTCTAAATTTGTTGCCAAACAAGTAAATGATAGATATGGCGCCGACTTGAAAGTTATCTATAACGGAATACCCAAAGAGAGTTACCAGCCAGCAACAACAGAAGAAAAATTGAAACTCAGAGAAGAACTCGCTTTACCCATCCCCAGTACTATTTTCTTATTTGTGGGACTTTTGATATATAGAAAGGATCCTGTCACCGTCATTAAGGCATTTATAGAATCACAAAGTAAGTCAAATTCTACTATGATTATTATTGGAGATGGTCCCCTTATGCAAGAATGTAAGACCGCTGCAAAGGACAGCAAAAATATAATATTTCTGGGTAACCGACCCGAGACACTGAATTATCTGAGGGCATCTGACTTTTATATCGCTTCATCTTTTTCCGAAGGTCTTCCTACATCCGTGATGGAGGCAATGGGCTGTGGAATTCCCGTTATCTTATCCGACATAGATCCCCACAAGGAACTAGTTGCAGATATTATTTCCTGGCCTTATACTTTTCCCACATCGGACTATATCACACTTGCAAAGAAAATGGATTTGATCCTGAAGGAGGATTACAATAAACTTAGAAGGGAATGTAGAAACGTGATTGAGAATCAAATAAATGCGACAATTATGGCTAGCAAGTATGAACAATTATATTTATCGGAAATATAAATTAGTTTGAGTTTCTTATACTATTGCATAAATAAGTCCCGATTATATCCAAAGTTGCAAAATGCTAATTCTTAAACTGATAACGAAACATTAAATATAAATCATGAAAGGAAAGTGTCTAGTCATCGGCGGTGGAGGTTTCATTGGCTCTCATTTAGCCGAAGGTTTACTATCAGATGATTACGAGGTTAGAATATTCGACATTAGTAATTTTGATAAGAGAAATCTTATATCGTTTATTCATAAAGTTGAGATTTGTGAGGGAGATTTTTCGAACCCTATTGACATTGCTTCGGCGCTCAGGGGCATTGACTTTGTATATCATCTTGTCAGTTCTACAATTCCTTCTAATTCGGTATTAAATCCTTCATATGACATTGAGTCAAATGTAATTCCCAGTATCATTCTGTTACAACAATGTATTCAGGCTTCAATCCAGAAAATTGTTTTTATTTCTTCCGGAGGAACAGTTTATGGCATTCCTGAACACCTTCCATTGTCTGAGTCACACCCATCGAATCCAATAAGCTCGTACGGCATTGCCAAGCGTACTATTGAAAGCTATATTTCACTTTATAACAAGCTTTGGGGCTTGAATGCATGCATTTTTAGATTATCCAATCCTTATGGTGAACGGCAGAATCCACTTGGAAAGCAGGGTGTAATACCTATATTTCTTCACAAAGCCTTTCGTAAGGAAATCATTCAAGTATGGGGAAATGGTGAGGTAATCCGTGATTATATTTACATCAATGATGTGACAAGTGCTCTTATTAAAGCAATCAAGATCGAAACACCTGAATTGGTTTATAATTTAGGAAGCGGAGTAGGAACTTCGATTAACCACATATTGGATTTTATAAAAGAACAGGTTAATCCCAGCGTCAAAATAAACTATCTGGAAAGTCGTGATTTTGACGTACCGGAAAATGTACTTGACATAACCCTGCTGCTGAAAAGATTTGAGTTAAAAAACCAAATAAATCTCGAAACCGGGTTATCCATTATGATGAAGCATTTTCAAGATAATGGCTACATAGGTGTAAATAAAGAGTCATAAGATTTGGTGCTAAGTGCCAAATAAGGATGGATTTTCGATCAGTCTTATTGCTTGTGCAGTCTATTATAATAATAATTATTCAGTAAATGACATCAGCCATTAAATTTTCAGTTTTACTGCCACTATACTTTAAAGAAGATACAAAAGTTCTTACACAATGTTTCGAAAGCTTATTGGAGCAAACTTTACCAGTTCCACAGGTAGTTCTTGTTATAGACGGTCCTGTTCGCGATGAATTATTGGATGTAGTTGCCCGATTCAAACCTAAATTTCTAAGTTTTAAGATATTACAACTCCCTGAAAATCGTGGGTTGGCGAACGCTTGTAATGTAGGTATTCTCGAGTGCGATCATGAGCTTATTGCCCGGATGGACACAGATGACATATGTTATCCGCAGCGATTTCACGAGCAGATACCTATTATGCATGCTAACCCCTCATTGTCTGCCCTTGGATCCGCTACGCAGGAATTCAATCATCTTCCAGGCGACCTAGGTATTTATCGCCAGCCACCGACATCTATTGATAAAATCAGAAAATGGGCCAAATTTCGTAATCCCATCAATCACCCTTCCGTAGTATTTCGCAAATCCGATGTTCTAAAAGTTGGTGGCTACCGTGTAGATCTTGTCAACTTTGACGATTATTTTCTTTGGATAACATTATTACAAAAAGGATATCAAATTGAAAACCTAAAGATATCATTAGTGCACTGCAGAATTGGTAATGATATGATAGGTCGTCGCCAAGGTTGGACTTATCTCAAATACGAATTACAATTTCTAGCCGAGGCTAGAAAACTCGGGTTTCTTAATTTTTCACAACAACTTATATCGATTTTCACTAGAATTCCATCCAGGATACTTCCTAAATCCATTTTGCAACCTGTATATTTATTTTTCTTAAGAAATAACAAAAAATAAATAGTTCAACAAAAGGACTGCTGGTTGTATTTTGCTGTCAATTACGAAATCAAAGTATGGATCAACTCCGTCCTGATTTTAACGCTCGATCAATATTTTGTGAGATAACGGAAGCGCACTCATCTTTTTAATTTTTATTAAATACTCTCCACGAGGCAACATTCTTACATCAATGTTTTTAGTTGGGTGACTAGATCTGAATACAATTTTTCCAAAGATATTGTATATTTCAACTGATACTTTTGACCAATCTGTAATGTTGACAGTCAAGAAATCCGAAACAGGATTAGGAAAAAAGTTTAAGTCTTTCGTCTCTTGAATATAAGCATGAGCTATTGTACTATAAGTGTATGACTCATCCTTATCTATCATTTTTAAACGGTAATAATTATTACTTATAGCAGGTTTAGCGTGTACGAAATTGTATTTCCTTTGACTAAGGCTGTTACCATAGGCTAATACGGTATGGAGTAAGTTCCATTCTTTACCGTTTATACTATGCTGAATCTGAAACCTTTCACTATTCGTTTCAGTGTAAGCATCCTATGAACCACATATTTCTTAAGAGAAACGTGGTTTTTACTTTTGACTTAAAAACCAATCAAAATGGATCAGTCGGAAGAGATGTTCAAATTAGTAAGGGAATGGCGTAAAAGTGGGCTAACCCAGAGTGAATTTTGCAAGCCACATGGCATCACGGTAGCCAAATTTGGTTACTGGGCGGGAAAAGAAAAGTTGGCCGCGCGGTTGCCTGTCGAAAAGGTAGGTGGCTTTGTTCAGATATCAGGCCAACAATCCGCATCAAATGATTCTTGCCAGATTGTCTACCCAA
>NZ_SMFL01000006.1 GCF_004349265.1 Dyadobacter psychrotolerans | reverse complement strand
TATTTTATCTCTTCTACTTCCAATATGACATGAAATTCAATGTTAATCATTGAAACTCAAAAGACATTGTTGATAAACCAACAGAAAATCTTGTTGGTGGCTATTGGCCTGGTGTTCACCTCTTCCCATCCCGAACAGAGAAGTTAAGCCCAGAACCGCCGATGATACTTGGGTCAAACCTGGTAAAGTAGGTAGCCGCCACAATACTATTAAACGAAGACCATCTCAAAAGGATGGTCTTTTTGTGTTTAGGACTATCGGCCTGGACGGTGCGACGACTCGCCGAGACGCGAAGTCTTCACCTCTTCCGATGCCGTGCCGCCCAGGCCGGGCCGCGCAGGCGGGGCCGCCCAGGCCGATGATATCGCCCCATGCAGTCCAACATGGTGAAGCAGAGGGAAGGCCTGGTGCGGGACGCGCATTCTAGTCGCCACAATACGATTACAACGAAACCGAATCAGCGTGCACAAAAAAATGCCGCCCTCTTTCGAGAACGGCATTATGTGCCGAAGATGGGATTCGAACCCACACAGAGCAACCTCCACAAGAAGTTGAAAATGCAGCGCTTAATGATCGCTAAACTACAGGCGAGTGTTACAGCGGGGAATAAAACACATTTCTAGAAGAGACCCGCGAGTGACAATACAAGCTGCCTGAGCCTTTTATATCATCAAGTAGTTAGCTATTTTTTTATCCCAGGAGCATTTGACACCACAAAATAGACTCGTGTTCCAAAACTCCTAAACAAGCCTTAAAACAGCGAAACTTGCGGACTACTGATGAATAAACTTCAATGAGCAACTGATACACCGGCAGACATTATCTCAATGGCATGTTTTACGATGCCCGCGGTATCAAATCCACATTCATGGTATAGCTCTTCCGGTTCGCCGTGCTCAACGATTCCATCGGGAATACCTAAGCGTTTCAGGCGGGAAGTATAGCCATTATCTACCATAAATTCCATCACAGCACTACCAAATCCGCCTTGTAAACAACCGTCTTCAATCGTTATAACACGATCAAAGCGACTAAATATCTCATGTAGCATAACCACATCCAGTGGCTTCACAAACCGCATATCATAAAGTGCCGCGTCTATTCCTTCCTTATCGAGAAGATCACAAGCCTGATTAGCAAAATTTCCAATTGGACCCAACGAAAGAATAGCTAAGTCCGAGCCTTCCTTAATTTTACGCCCGGTACCGATCCTAATCTCTTCAAAAGGAGTTTTCCACTGGGGCATCACACCATTTCCACGTGGATAACGTATTGTGAAGGCCAAACTGCCCTTCTGGAAGGAATCGAGCTGAGCAGTATACATCATATTTCGTAACTCCTGCTCATCCATCGGAGAAGCTACTACCATATTTGGAATACAACGCATGTATGCAATATCATACACGCCGTGATGAGTAGGCCCGTCTGCTCCTACCAAGCCTGCACGGTCCAGGCAAAATATAACAGGCAATTCCTGTATACATACATCATGTATAACCTGGTCGTATGCCCGCTGCATAAAAGTGGAGTAGATGTTACAAAAAACAACTTTACCGCGTGTTGCCATCCCTGCTGAAAAGGTAACAGCATGCTGCTCCGCAATCCCTACGTCGAAAGCTCTGTCGGGCATTGCTTTCATCATGATGTTCATAGAAGATCCGGAAGGCATCGCAGGAGTAACGCCTACAATCTGCTCATTCTTTTCGGCGAGTTCAACGAGAGTATGACCAAAAACATCCTGAAATTTAGGAGCCTGAGGTACATCATATACTTTCTTCTGAATTTCACCTGTGATTTTATCAAATATACCTGGTGCATGCCATTTTGTTTGATCTTTTTCTGCGGGCCCGTAGCCTTTTCCTTTAATCGTAAGGCAATGGAGAAGCTTTGGCCCGGGAATGCTCTTTAAATCACGTAAAACCTCGGTTAAATGACTTATATCATTTCCATCGATCGGACCGAAATACCGTAATCCAAGAGATTCGAACAAATTGCTCTGGCGAAGTATAGCTGTTTTCATAACGGCCTCAACTTTTGAAACAATTTCCTGAGCACTTTTTCCAAAGTTGCTCATCTTACCAAGCATATTCCAGACTTCGTCGCGAAACTTATTGTACGTCTGTGAGGTAGTAATATCAGTTAAATACTCTTTAAGAGCACCAACATTAGGATCAATGGCCATGCAGTTATCATTTAGAATGATAATCAGATTAGAATCCGTGGCTCCTGCATGGTTCATACCTTCAAATGCCATTCCGGCTGTCATAGCGCCGTCGCCGATAATTGCAATATGCTGACGCTGATAATTCTCTTCCAATGCCGAAGCTACCGCCATTCCTAAGGCCGACGAGATCGATGTTGAAGAATGCCCAACACCAAATGCATCATAAACGCTTTCTTTGCGTTTTGGAAAACCGGATAGTCCTCCATAAGTACGGTTGGTATGAAAATCGTCTCTTCTGCCGGTTAATATTTTATGTCCGTATGCCTGATGTCCTACATCCCACACGAGCTGATCATCCGGCGTATTGAAAACGTAATGAAGTGCTACACTTAATTCAACAACTCCCAGACTTGCACCAAAATGTCCTCCATAGACTGAAACATTATCGATTATGTACTGGCGCAATTCATTACATACCTGCGGAAGTTGAGAACGATCCAGCTTTCGTAAATCTTCGGGAGAATCAATCTTCGCGAGCAGTTTTCCTGGGGTTATTAGCATATTGAAGGCAATTATAAGTCAGTTTCGAGATTTGATCCCACCCAAAACATGAACAAAATTAATCAAATAGGTAATCAATATGATTTTTATTTTTGCTGGCTCGCTTTGAACAGCTTTTGCTTCTCTTCTTTGGTCAAACTCTCATAACCCGACTTTGAGATTTTATCAAGTATCGTGTCAATTTCTGTTTGATTTGGCATTTCAATAGTAGCTGATGATGAAGCCGAAGAATAAACGCTCGTACTGCGATATACCTGTTTTTCACGGTAAGTAACCTGCATTGAGGGCCGCTTTCGGAAAAGTCTGGACCAGCCATTCATCACAGCATACAATGGTTTTCCAAGATCAGTACCATTTTGAAGCATTTTGATAAACACATAACCTACCAATGCACCTCCTAAATGAGCAAGATTTCCGCCGGCATTAGGTCCAACGGTTTGGGCCAGAGAAAGTATAATATAAAATAATGCTATAAATTTAATCCTGATAGGGCCCAGAAATATCAGATTGAAAGTATAATTTGGTAAAAGTGTGGATGCACCCACAGCAACGGCAAACGCTGCGGCAGAAGCCCCCAACATTTTGGATTGTTCGAGGTGTGGCTGAAAATACGGCAATAGATTATAAATCACCATGTAAATAATCCCACCGAAAATCCCTCCGAGCAAATACAAAGCAATTACTCTTTTTGCACCTAAATATTCATCAACAAGCTTTCCAAACCAGTAAAGGAACAGCATGTTAAACAAAATATGGAATATATCGTCATGGGTAAAGAAGTAGGTAATCAGCGTCCATGGTCTGTATGCAAAATCGGTTGTGGAAGCCGGAAGCTGGAGCATGTCCATAATCCAGCCATAAATATGAGAAGACTGAGAAAGCGTAAGAATGATTTTTGATAAAAGTAAAACGAGAAAAACAGCGGTATTAATGAGGATAATTTTTACCAGTGAATTTTCAGATTTAGCGAATTCCCTTTTTATGTCGTCTACAATATTGCTCATCTCTCAATAGTTTGTTTTCTTGGTAGCCCAGTAACGCAACAATATATATGCAAATAGCATTCCTCCGATGTGAGCAAAATGGGCAACATTGTCAGACGGGGCATTTTTTATTCCTGAATATAATTCATACAACCCATAAAACGTAACGAAATATTTCGCTTTAATAGGGAACGGAATGAAGAGCATAAATAACTCCATATTCGGATACAACAATCCAAACGCCATCAGAATACCAAAAATTGCACCGGACGCACCAACCATAGGCTGGTTAATCACCGCATCGTAAGTTATATTAACAAGCTGAATACTGGATTGAATATAATGAGAATTCGTAGGATTTTCTTCAAAAGCATTTACAAATTCCAGGTTTGCTTCATATAAACCTTTTGCATGTTTACTAAGGAAATCTACCAATGCATCCGGCGAGGGCGACTGAATATATACATCTATTGCATTCCGCAGCATTGTATTTTCAAAATAGCCGATACCTGAAAACAGCAATCCAGCCCCGATTCCTGTAAAAAAGTAAAAAAACAGAAATTTCTTAGGTCCCCATTCTCTTTCCAGCAAAGGCCCAAACATAAATAACCCGAACATATTGCTGAAAAGATGTCCAAAGTCAGCATGCAGGAACATATAGCTTATAAACTGAAAAGGCATGAAACCGGAAGACAGCACTGGCCTTAAAGCTAAACTGCCGGATAAACCGAGCTTAGAGTCAACAACAAAAAACAGTAAATTAAGTATTAACAGATTTCGTACCGTTGGGGTAATGGATAACATATTTTATCAATCAGGTGATCTGTGTTCAAATTGTAACGTATTCTTAACCTTTAAAAATCCCGCTTAGTTTATCCATCGTCAGTAAAACGATAATTGCCTCACCACTAGGCGTACGGTTTGGATCTGTGGATGCAAACAGCTGGTCAATAAGTGTATGTATTTCCACAACAGACAGTTTGACTGCATATCTGATGGAAAACCGGCGGGCCAAGGAACGGGATAAACTTTCGGGTTTGTTCAGTTTCAGATCCGAATAACTTTGTTTTAATTGCTCTATAAGTTCCTCAAAAAGATCCTGCTCACTTTCTTCCGGTAAATCGGCGGGAATACCACGGATAATCAGTTCCGTGGGACCAATTTCATCAAATTCAAAGCCAAGACTTCTGATTTCCTTCTTTGTTTCATGTACCAGCTGCATATCCGAATGGGTAAGACGGATCGTTTTAGGAAATAGTAACTGCTGACAGGCACCATTTCTGTTGGTTAACATTTTGCGGTATCGTTCGTACAAAATCCGTTCATAGGCAGCCTTCTGGTCAATCAGCATGATACCATCTTTCACTTGAGATAAAATATACCGGTTGTGAAGCTGAAAAATAACTGCATTACTTTCCGGTGCAGCAATCACCTCAGAAGCCATTCGGTTTACTTTGCTGGCAACGGTCATGGCTTGTTCCTGGTACTGTGGGCGCGATGCGGAAGAAACATTGGTCTCAAATGCAGCCAATTCCCTGTGCCTGTCCTCAGTATTTTGCAGGCCTTCAAATAATTTATTCCAGTTTGTAAGATTAGACCGCGACTGTCCTGAATCCGGTTTTTTAGACTGCGCAGCCCAGTCCGGCATCACAGTCCTTGGCACCATGTTGTGATTCGGATCCGAAGGTGACGGACTTAAAAAATTAATATTGTCTTCGAAATCAATGGATTGTGACAAATTGTAAACCCCAACTGCCTTTTTTACCGCAGCCATGATAATCGCATAGACCGACCGTTCGTCATCAAATTTTATTTCAGTCTTGGTAGGATGAATATTGATGTCAATATGTGAGGGATCAATTTCGATAAACAAAACATAAAACGGGTGACTGCCTTCCGGAATCGTTCCGTCAAAAGCACTGACTACCGCATGATGCATGTAGCTGTGTTTGATGTAACGGTCATTTACAAAGAAAAACTGCTCTCCACGCGTTTTACGGGCAAATTCCGGCTTTCCTATATATCCCCGCACACTGATGTATGATGTATCTTCCTGACAAAAAGCCAGCTGTTCGCGGTAGCTTTTTCCATATATATCAACAATTCTCCGAACCAGCTTTCCTGATTGGAGATTAAAAACTTCGGTATCGTTATGATGCAGTGTGAGCGCAACTTCCGGATGAGCAAGCGCAATTCGCTGAAATTCATCCAGAACATGCCGCATTTCGACAGCATTTGATTTTAAAAAATTACGTCTTGCAGGAACATTAAAAAACAGGTTTTTAACCGATATGTTGGTTCCTGTAACGCAGGCAACCGCTTCCTGAGTTTTGATTTCAGAAGCTTCGATTTTAATTAAAGTACCGATTTCATCTGCTTCCTGCCTGGTACGTAACTCCACCTGTGCCACAGCTGCAATAGACGCCAAAGCTTCCCCGCGGAAACCCATGGTTCTTATCCTGAACAAATCTTCTGATTGTCTTATTTTTGATGTGGCATGCCGCTCGAAACACATTCTGGCGTCTGTTACCGACATTCCCGAACCGTCGTCAATTACCTGAATTAAAGTTCTTCCGGCTTCCCGTAAAATAACCTGAATCTGATTTGCTTTCGCATCAATGGCATTCTCCAAAAGCTCCTTTACTACCGACGCTGGCCGCTGGACAACCTCTCCGGCGGCGATTTGGTTAGCAATTGAATCCGGTAATAATTGAATGATGTCGGAAGACGTCATATTGAGTTGAATGTTTTACTATATATAAACAAATTAACAAAATTTTTTTTAGAGCTCAGGATTTTTGATGGAACGCCTCTGTTTCTGTAAGTGTGTGTATCTATATAATTAGTTAAAAAATTATATTTATTATTGAAATTTTAACGATGGTCGAATCGTTTTAAAATAAATTTGTGTTATCATTACAGAAATTGAAAGTACGAGGTAAAATCAGTGAATAACCCATACCCTATGAAAGCGCCCGGTCTTAAAAAATTTAATGCAACGATGGCCTTACAATGGCTCATCTTTTTACCCGTAATACTACCGATCTGCATCATTTTCGGGGCATTTCAGGGTATTGTCGGAATGGTTGAAAAAATGGTTAATCGTTTATGGATCGATCTGGGATTATGATCCTGCCTGATCTTTCAAAAATTACTCTTTACGAGATTTGATAACAGAGAAATTGAAAGGAAGATTCTTGAGTTCTAATAAAATATAATCAGGTCTTTTTTAAGTTACCTGAATAAGTAAAGCAAACGAGCAGTCAGGATATTTTTTATTAAAAAAACGAAATCTCTGATTATCATCCTTCTGAACAAAAATAACAAAGCGGCCTGGTAAATGATTAACATTTGCCAGGCCGCTTTGTTTAAGCTTAAATCTCAAAAGCGCATCAGATCGCTTCTGTTTCTAAAATTTCCATCTTACAAAGGCTTCCATCGCCTCATATTCTGCTAAGCCAAGTTCGTCATACAAATGGGCCGTTCCGCTGTTCCGCTCTTCTGCACGCTGCCAGAATTCGCGGGAATCATCTCCCTGGAATACAACTCCGTCTTTTTGTGATTGATGTTTGAAAATCCCCTGACGCTTTTTCAGAACCTGATCAGGACTCATCGGAACCGCCATTTCGATTTCGTAGATATCCCATTCCGCCCAGGCTCCGCGGTATAACCAAACCCAGCAATCTTTCATGAAATTTTTATGTTTCGAACGTTCCAGTGCAGCTTCGATTGCGTCCCAGCATACTTTGTGCGTTCCATGCGGATCAGCAAAATCACCGGCTGCATAAATCTGATGCGGTTTGATTTCTTCAATCAGATTTTCAACGATTTTAATATCCTCTTCTCCGATTGGTTTTTTCTGAACCGTTCCTGTCTCGTAAAAAGGCATGTTAAGGAAGTGTGCCTGGCTGGTAGGAATTCCTACAAAACGGCAGGTTGCTTTTGCTTCACCTCTTCTTAAAATTCCTTTTACCTGGCGAATCTCAGGCGTATCGATTTCACTGTCTTTGGTATGTTTCAGGAAAGTCTTGGCGTCAAGAAATAATTTGTTTGCCTCAGGACTATCAATTCCGAATCCTTTGTTAAAATCAACAACGAAGTCAATAAAACGAAGTGCTTCATCATCAGCAACGGCAATATTTCCGGAAGTCTGGTAAGCAACATGCACTTCATGTCCCTGGTCAACGAGCCTTTGGAAAGTTCCACCCATTGAAATAATGTCATCATCCGGATGCGGACTAAAAATCAGAACGCGTTTTTTTGCAGGCTGAGCACGTTCCGGGCGATTGGTATCGTCGGCGTTCGGTTTTCCTCCGGGCCATCCTGTAATCGTATGCTGTAACTGGTTAAAGACATTGATATTGATCTCATAACCTGAACCATACTGGGCAAGCAAATCGCTCATCCCGTTATCATTGTAATCTTTATCCGTTAGTTTAAGAATCGGCTTACCCAGGCTTTTTGATAAATGGGTAACCGCCTTTTTAATCATTTTGTTATCCCAAACGACCGAATCAACAGCCCATGGTGTTTTTACTCTTGTAAGCTCCGAAGCCGCACTTTCATCCACAACAAATGAGACGTCAGGATGTGCCTGAAGATAAGATGCAGGATTACGCTCAGTTACGGGTCCTTCTACGGCTCCGCGGATTACAGAAGCTTTTCTTTCACCCCATGCAAGCAATACAATCCGGCGTGCACTTAAAATTGGAGCAACACCCAATGTGATCGCTTTACGGGGTACTTTATGTAAACCACCAAATTCCATTGCAGCAGCTGCACGTGTCGAATGGTCAAGTGTGATCAGCCTGGTGCGTGCATTGATCAGAGATCCCGGTTCGTTAAAACCAACGTGTCCGTTTCCCCCGATTCCGAGCAACTGAAAGTCAAGACCGCCAACTGCACTGATTTTGTTTTCATAAGAAATACAGTAGTCACGCAGCAAAGCAGGAGGAACTGTTCCATCCGGGAGAAAATAATTTTCCTTTGGAATATCAACGTGATCAAAAAGCTGCTCTTTCATAAACCTGTGATAGCTATAAATAGAATCAGGTTCCATTTGATAGTATTCATCAAGATTAAAAGAAATTACATTTTTAAAGCTCAGCCCTTCTTCTCTGTGCATTTTTATCAGTCTTGCATAAACGGTCTTTGGTGAAGAACCAGTTGCAAGTCCTAAAACACAGCTTTTGCCTTCTTTTTGTTTCCTGCGTATCAGATCAGCGATTTCCTGAGCGACAGCATTGGATGCTTCTTTGGAATCGGCAAAGATCTGTGTAGGTATTTTTTCATAAGTAATTGGCTGTCCTACCGTTCCATCGGTTTGATTACTGGCAGCTTGCATTAAGATTGTCTCTGGATTCACAGTCTGATGGTCCATTGGTTAAAATTTGTTTCGGAGTTTAAGAATAGAAAATTGCAGATAGCAAAAAGTCATGAACGAAGTGTGTATTTAACTTTCCTGATTCGCCAAAAGATCAAACATACCTGATCAAAAAGGTTTGACTGAAATCAAACGGATTAGAATTCATTCGCAAAAATACAACTCAAAGCCAATATTCTTAAAAAAATTTAAAAATAACTTTCCTTTCATTATACAGGTTAAAAGAGAACACAGGCTATTGCTGATTAAAATCTGTGAAGCCATTTCCTGCCTTTTTCCAGAAAGTGAGTTGTATTTTTTCATTCCACAAGAATTGCTCGTATTTTTGCAGCTTAATCTACAACCAACTATCATTTTTCCGTTAATCCCATGTCTACACTCACAAGCGTTGAACGTGATACAGCCATTTTTGACCTGATAAATAAAGAGAAATATCGTCAGGAATCCGGCATCGAACTGATTGCTTCTGAAAACTTTACGTCAAAACAGGTGATGGAGGCGGCCGGAAGTGTGCTTACTAACAAATACGCAGAAGGGCTTCCCGGAAAACGGTATTATGGTGGCTGTGAAGTTGTGGATGAAATTGAGCAAATAGCAATTGACCGTCTGAAAGAACTTTTTGGAGCAACCTGGGCAAATGTACAGCCGCACTCCGGAGCGCAGGCAAATACAGCTGTTTTTCTTGCATGCCTGAACCCTGGTGACACGATCATGGGTTTCAACCTGGCGCACGGAGGACACTTAACACATGGCTCACCGGTAAATATCTCAGGTAAATATTTCCGTCCTGTTTTTTATGGTGTTGAAGCCGAAACAGGGTTGATCAACTGGGATAAAGTTGAAGAAACTGCGGTAAGAGAAAAACCAAAACTATTAATATGCGGTGCTTCGGCATACAGTCGTGACTGGGATTACGAACGTCTGCGCGCTATTGCCGATCAGGTTGGCGCCTTGCTGATGGCCGACATTGCTCACCCGGCAGGTTTGATCGCGAAGGGTTTGCTTAAAGATCCGTTCGATTATTGTCATATCGTCACTACAACTACGCACAAAACTTTGCGTGGACCGCGTGGAGGAGTAATCATGATGCGTAATGATTTTGAAAATCCATTCGGAATTAAAACACCAAAGGGTCAGACTCGTTTGATGTCTTCACTTTTGGATTCAGGCGTTTTCCCCGGAACACAGGGAGGACCGTTAGAGCACATCATCGCTGCAAAAGCGATTGCGTTTGGTGAAGCTTTAAGCGAAGGTTATTACAACTATGCAACACAGGTAGCCAAAAATGCCCAGGCAATGGCGAAAGCGTTTACTGAAAAAGGTTACAGAATCATTTCAGGAGGAACAGATAACCACCTGATGCTGATCGATTTGCGTACTAAAAACGGAATCGATTCGGGATTGACGGGTAAACTGGCAGAAAATACATTGATTAAGGCTGATATTACCATTAATAAAAATATGGTACCCTTTGATGATAAATCACCGATGGTAACTTCCGGTATCCGTGTCGGAACGGCAGCTATGACTTCAAGAGGTTTGATAGAATCTGATATGGCGCGCATCGTTGATCTGGTAGATACAGTTTTGATTAACCATGACAATGATTCGAAAATTGCCGGAATTAAAGGTGAGGTTAATAACTGGATGAAGGAATTTCCTCTTTATTAAGCAGATACAAAAAAGTATTTAATTAAAACGGCATAGAACATCACTTGTTTCTATGCCGTTTTAATGTCAGAAAACACCATTGGCCCGTTATTTATTTGTCTTGGCTAACAATAAAAACGTACAATCAGCCGGCACACTTTATTCTGATAATTTTAAGAAGTTAAAGAATTGTGTGCTAAGATGTTTTGACTTAATAAAGTTTTCATAACTTTGCACTCCAAAATTGAATTTTAATTGATATGAGCAAGAAAAACACGGACGAGTCCGGTTTTGAAATTATTGAAACACCTGAGGCTCTGGCCGGACAAATCAATAAAGCAGAGGTTTTTTTCCTGAAAAATCGTAAAGTGCTTCTGGGCATTGGCGGAGCGATCGTGCTTGCCGTTGTCGCATTTGCAGGATACCGGTTTTATATAGATAGCCAGGAGGGAACAGCTCAGAATGCGCTTTCGAGTGTTGTTTATGATTTCGAAGCAGATTCATTGCAAAAAGCATTGAATGGAAGCGGAGGTAATGAAGGCTTGCTTTCTATCGCAGACAGCTATAAAGGAACAGATGCAAGCAATCTTGCAAATTTTTATGCGGGTGTTGCTTTGCTCAAACAAGGTAAATTCGATGAGGCGATTAGTCATCTTGAATCTTTCAGCTCCTCTGATTTGTTGCTGCATGCACGTGCGCAATCTTTGATCGGTGATGCTTATCTTGAAAAAAACCAGGCAGCCGAGGCTATTTCTTATTACAAGAAAGCATCTGACTATGAAAAAAATGAGTTTTTCACGCCGGTTTATTTGATGAAACTTGCTCTTGCTCAGGAAAAAGCAAATCAGCCTGCTGATGCTTCTTCCACATATAAACGTGTTATAGACGAATTCCCTCTTTCGTCGGAAGTGGTGAACGCTAAGAAATACATGGGATTATTAGAAGGACAGGTCGGCAAATAATGGTTAACCATTTCTGTTCTCTAAAAGGATAAAGCCGACAACGGTTTTATCCTTTTTTTGTTCCTGGTAAATATAAATTCCAACAAATCAACTTTACGTTCAGTAAATCAAATCTGAGCTGAACATTAACTTCCGGATTAAATATGTCTAGTGCTGATAAAAATTTGAGTGTTTTTAAAACCGATGGTCTTCCTGACATCAGTAATAAAAAATTTGCCCTTGTCGTGGCAGAATGGAACAGCGAAGTAACTGAAAAACTGTTTGAGGGTGCTTATCAGACCTTAATCGGGTACGGTGCAGCGGCTGAAAACATTGAACGCGGAAACGTGCCCGGAAGCTTTGAACTTACGCTGGGTGCACACTGGTATGCGCAACGCAGTGACATCGATGCAGTAATCGCATTGGGTGTGGTGATTCAGGGAGAAACGAAACATAACGATTATATCAACCATGCCGTTGCACAGGGAATTACCAATATCAGTATCCAAAATAACAAACCTGTAATTTTTGGTGTGCTTACACCCAATAACATGCAGCAGGCCGTTGACCGCGCAGGTGGTGTTCATGGAAATAAAGGAGACGAAGCAGCGATGACGGCAATTAAGATGGTTGGTCTGAAAGACAAAATTTTTACCAGGTAGATAATGTTGTCAGGTATGATCAGGAAATAGTCAGGTATTGGTCATTTATTTTTATGAACGACCATACCGTGAAGAGTAACAACGCATGGCTATAATTGACAACGCATGACAATACTTGTCCCAAAAATTATTCATTTAAAATTCAATCAATAATTATTTATGCAAGTCTGGAAATTTGGTGGCACTTCGGTAGGGAAACCTGAGCGCATGCATTCAATCCGTGAACTTCTTGAAAGTGACCCGAACCGTAAAATTGTTGTTTTGTCGGCATTGTCCGGTACAACAAACGCGCTGATTTCTATTGGCGAGTCGGTAAAGGCGTACGAAGAAGAACAGGCAATATCTAAAATAGACGACCTTAAAACGCATTACAGTTTGTTTATTAAGGAATTGTATTCAACCGAAGCCGGACTTGCCAAAGGACAGGAAATTATTGACAGTGAATTCGGATTCATCCGTTCGCTGGTGGGTATCAAACCTTTTACCATTAAACAGGATAAAGAACTGGTAGCGGAAGGCGAGATATTGAGTACCAAAATGTTCCAGGCTTATCTGGAAGAAAAAGGAGACAGCTCGGTTTTGCTGCCTGCGCTTGATTTTATGCGCATTGATGCTGATGGTGAACCTGAATTAAATACTATTGAGGAGAAACTGGTTACTATTTTAAACCAGCATACCGATAAACAGACAATTGTTACACAGGGCTTTATTTGCCGTAACCCAAGAGAAGAGGTCGATAACCTGAAACGAGGTGGTTCGGACTATACAGCATCTTTGATCGGCGGTGCAATCCGTGCGGATGAGATACAGATCTGGACAGACATCGACGGAATGCACAACAACGATCCGCGGATTGTAAAACGTACTTTCCCGATCAGAGAACTGACATTTGAAGAGGCTGCTGAACTGGCCTATTTCGGAGCGAAAATTCTGCATCCAAGTACAATTACACCTGCCAAACTTCGTGGAGTTCCTGTACGTCTTAAAAATACCATGCAGCCGGAAGCACCGGGAACGCTGATTGCAAACCAGTCTTCAGACAGAGAAATCAAAGCAATTGCTGCAAAAGACAACATAACGGCGATTTACATACATTCGACCCGTATGCTGAATGCTTATGGCTTCCTGCGCAGGGTTTTTGAGATTTTTGAAAAATACAAAACACCGGTGGACATGATCACCACGTCGGAAGTTTCTGTTTCTGTAACAATTGATAATTCGGATCACCTGGAAGCGATTACGGCTGAACTGCGTGAATTTGCGGATCTGGAAGAACATGACCGTGACCAGAATATCATTTGCATCGTTGGTAATTTCAGTGCGGATAAAGAGGGAATTGCATTAAAAGTGCTTGAAGCAATGAAAAATATTCCGATCCGCATGATTTCTTACGGCGCTTCTGAACACAACCTGTCGCTTTTGATCCATTCGAAATACAAATCGGAAGCATTGAACGTGCTGAACGAGCGTTTGTTCTACTACGAAGATGCAATGAAAAATATATTTTCAGCTCAGTAATTTTAGCTAACCAATTTAAAACACCAAAAGCTGTAAGCCGATAGCCGACAGCCGACAGCCGACAGCAATATGTTACAACCTATATTCATCCGCGATAACAGAGATCTGACACTCGCCGGATTAAAGAAAAAACATTTTAAGGACGCAGAACAGGCAGTGGACCGGATCATTGAACTGGATCGTTTGCGCCGTGAAACACAGCAGGAGCTGGACGCGGTACTGACACAATCCAATGCAAAGGCAAAGGAAATTGGCGGTCTGATGAAAGAAGGCAAAAAGGCCGAAGCTGAATTGGCGAAAGGTGAAACGGCCGCTTTGAAAGAAAGATCGAAGCAGTTGGAAGAACAACACAAGGAAATTGAGCAGACTCTTTTAGAAGAACTGGTTAAACTTCCCAATCTTCCGCATGAAAGTGTTCCTGAAGGCCGTACTGCTGAAGACAATGTAAACATTCTGGAGCAGGGAGCAAAACCTGTACTCCCGGCCGGAGCATTACCTCATTGGGAACTGATCAAAAAACTGGGAAAAAATCTGGCGCCTATCATCGATTTCGAACTAGGCAATAAAATAACCGGAGCCGGCTTTCCTGTGTACAAAGGAAAAGCAGCAAGGTTACAGCGTGCGATGATTGCTTTCTTTCTGGATGAAGCCGGAAAGGCAGGTTATACAGAGGTACAGACACCTATTGTAGTAAATGCTGAATCCGGGTTTGCAACCGGGCAGCTACCTGATAAAGAGGGTCAGATGTATCACGATGCACAGGATGATCTGTATCTGATCCCGACTGCGGAAGTTCCGGTTACCAATTTGTACCGTGATGTGATCGTTCCCGAAGCAGACCTGCCTGTTAAACACGCAGCGTACACACCCTGTTTCCGCAGGGAAGCAGGTAGCTGGGGTGCGCACGTACGCGGACTGAACCGTTTACATCAGTTTGATAAAATCGAAATTGTTCAGATCAATAAACCTGAGGAGTCATATAACGCCCTGGAAGAAATGGTTGGCCATGTGAAAGGTTTACTGGAAAAACTTGAATTGCCATACCGTATTCTACGCCTTTGCGGAGGTGACATGGGTTTTACTTCCGCGTTAACTTATGATTTTGAAGTTTGGTCTGCCGGACAGGAACGCTGGCTGGAATGCAGCTCGGTTTCCAATTTCGAAACCTACCAGGCCAACCGGTTAAAGCTCAGATTTAAAACCGCTGATAAAAAAACACAGCTGTTACATACGCTGAATGGCTCTGCTCTGGCGCTGCCACGCATCCTTGCCGCTTTACTGGAAAACAATCAGCAGGCAGATGGAACAGTTCGGATACCAGCTGTTTTGGTGCCTTACTGCGGCTTTGATGTAATCGAGTAAGATTATTATGAATGATAAGTTTTAAAGCCTTCATGAAAATGAGGGCTTTATTTTTTTGATCCCAGCAGTAGCTGCGGTATACCCACTTTTTCCATGATCAGCTTGCCTACTTTTTCGGAGGCAATACCTTCTTCCAGTTTAAAAGTGTTTATAAAATCGCGTCCTGTAATTGTTGTTTTGAAACACTTAAAACAAACAGCGGGTGACTGGAGAAAACTATCCAGCAATTCCATCAGGTGCGTGGAAACAATGAAAACAGAAGATGGATAATTGGCAAAACCATTTAAAACTGTTTTCGAGCAGTGCAGAGCGTCCTCCTGGTTGGTACCCCGGAATAATTCATCGATGAGAACGCAGCAGTTTTCACCGTTGTAAAGAGCCTGGGCAATTTCTTTGATACGCATTACCTCGTTATAAAAATGGCTATATCCCAGTACAATATCATCAGAGAGGTGGATTGAGGTAAAAAGCCTGTCAGAAAATGAAAGCCGCAGACTGCCTGCTGCAACCGGCCAGCCCAAATGAGCAAGGTAGATGGCAACGCCGGACGACTTCAAAAAGGTAGTCTTTCCACTCGTATTGGCACCGGTAAGAATGCAGATACCAGGATCTCCGGTGAGCGAAAAATTGTTTTTTACCGAATGGGTAATCAAAGGATGCCACAAATCTGTAACATCGAAACAGGCATCGGTATCAACGAATTCGGGAAAACACAAACTATGTTCCTTCGCTGTTTTTACAATTGCAGTATGAGCGTCCAGAAAATAATAGATATCCAGAATTCTTCTGAAATCCTTCTTATGTTGTTTGCGAAAGAAATAATCAAGGTAGAAAACAGAACGTTTGGAAAGTAAACTGCCGCCGTTGATTAAATGAGTCTTTAAGATCAACGAGTCCAAAAAGGATGTGAGAAAATCAAAATCTTCCTGAAACCTGGCGGGGAAATCAAAGTATTTTATTTGTTCAATCGTATCGAGCAGAGCCTTCAAAACCTTAATCGTGGCAATCACACCACTTTCTATCCGCTGAAATTCTGCAGGGTTTCGATAAGAGAATATCATTGTTTGATACCAGTGCTGAAATACATCCTGCGACATCGTATGCGTGATGTTGCTGTCGTAATAGCTTTCTGATGCCGCAATGTAGGCATGGGAAACATTAATCTCCCACAAATCCAGATTTCGCATAATCGATTTAAGAAGTTCCTGGAATTCGGTTATTTGCGACAAATCTTGTTTTGGCTCTTTAATCATACTTTTCAGCAGATCACGGCCGCCGTAAGATTTTGTCTTGTTATAAAAACTTAAAATGGAAGCATCGATGCGCTGGCCTGATATAATTTGGAGCTCATGAAGGGTATGTTCGCCAACAGAATGCATAACTGACTTTTTGGATACGCTCAAAAATAGTTACTCCGTCCAAAGTGCTTCTGTTAAAGTAAGTTAAAACGGGAATGCACCGGTGTTTCGGTGATGTTAATTAATCTTAATCCTGTCTGGTGGAGGTTTTACTTTTCTACCTTTTGGAAAAAAGTAATGAAGCAACGTTTGCTGGCTATATTCTACTTTTATCTGTCGATCGCCATTTTTGGAGGAGTGTTTTCCGTAGCCATTTGGTGGGCTTTAGAAATGCCGATAGATGAAAAATTTCAGGTTTTCTTTCCTCTTTATTTGCTGGCGAAAATATTTTTGATGCAATGATCTGGTGGTATCTAAGAAAGCACAATACGGCCTGGTTGTTTTTTTATTCAAATCTGGGTATATCCGAAATAAAGCTTTACGTATCCGTTTTTGTCATTGATGTAGCTGCATTTCTGGTATTAGTACTCGTAGTAAAACTATTTTTGAATTACTGAAATGAAAACGCAGACACTCGAAGCAGACAGTATGTGGCTGGAATTTAATGGAAGAAAGGTACTTCAGAGTATTTACTTAAAAATGGAAACCGGCCGTGTAACGGGTTTACTTGGGCGTAACGGAACGGGCAAATCCAGCTTGCTCAGGATGATATTCGGGACATTGAGAGGGCAAAATCAGTCTGTTCGGCTTAATGGCCGTTACATTTCGCACCCATATTTCGAAAAAGGACTTGTAAGATACTTACCGCAGTCACCTTTTGCGCCCAAAGATTTGGAGGTACGCCAGCTATGCAGCATGTATCAGGTTTCTTTTGCAGAAATGATAAACTATTTTCCGGAATTGAAAGGTTACGAAAACGAACCTGTACGTAATTTATCAGGCGGGAAAACCAGGTTATTTGAAACGCTGCTGATTCTGCTGTCGCCGGTTCAGTTTGTGTTGCTCGACGAACCCTTTACACATATTTCACCCGTCATGGTTGAGTCGTTGTCGAAAGTTATTCTTGACAAAAAAAAAGAAAAGGGCATTCTCGTATCTGACCATTCATACAAAAATGTGCTGAATTTAAGTGACGATACTTACCTGATCGTTCCAATTGGCCGCAGTTTATTACTAAAAAATCCTGAGAGCGAACTCCGGTCACTCGGTTACACGTCCTGATTGTTACCTTTCGGAAATGCAAGCCAAACAAAATAACCGGTAAGCAATACAATACTCACCTGCATGAGGTAGTCAATCAGCAATCCCGATGAGGCTGCGGTGTCTGAAGGGGTCATGTAACAAGGCATGCCAAGCCGCCACCAGTACGATGGATGTACGACACTCAGAACATTAAATATTAACAGAAGAATGATCTGCCAGGTGCTGTTCCAGTTGATGACATAAAATACAAGCGGAATAAGAAAAAGAAAAATGTAATTACTATAAGCACTCTGCTGTACAACCATCATTGTAGCATACAGAACAATCCAGACACGTGAAAGCATGACTCTGAAATCTGCATTTCGTAATTTCCAGGCCGCAATACAGGCCAAGCCAACAGAGGTTACCAGGCCGATCCAGTTCCAGAATTTTTGTCCAACGCCTATGTGATTGTAAAACCAGGGATTAAGAATGGAAGGGATATTAGGCGCACGTAAAGTCTGTGCTTCGTCCATGGGCTGCGTAAACTCCCATCCAACCAATGGATAAAGAATGGCAAGAGAAACGATACCAATCAGGATCATCGGTATCAGAAAACGAATTTTTTCTTTTTCGATTAAAAAGAGCGGAACGAGGATAAGGACAAAAATGGCTTTTGTCATCAGCAAACCAATTGCCAGGATGACGGCATACCACACAACACTAACCCTTCTTTCCCGTACCAGATAAGCCAGCGCCACAAATAACCACATCCAAACATCTTCCTGAGCGCCAACAATGCAAAGAACAAGTGAACCTGGCAGGATATAATAGATGAGTGAATTAAAAAGAAAAGTACCACGAGACTGAAATGGCCTGTAGAAATGCCAGGAGATTAAAACGGCAATTCCATCCATAACCGCCATGGTTAATACAATCATTTTCGGGTCATACCATAATTTAAGCCAGATGCCAAGAAAATAAGCATACAAAGGCGAATACGGCGACCAGAAATCTTTGTAGACAATAAGTCCCTGGGAAGCCTTGCTGCCTTCGTCCCAGAAACCGTTAACGTCGGAAGTTGTCGCCATATCCGCTATCAGATAAATGGCAACAAACGGAATCAGACGAAAAAAAAGCCATCCGACGGCCAGAGTTTGATTCGCTTTTTTATTTTCGAGCCAGGATGTCAATGCTGTTCTTTTGAGCAACATCACAACCAGGAGAATTACCGAGACAATGCTAATGCCTAATTTTGCTAAAACGATATTCATGCGGCCGCAAGATTAGGTGTGATCACAACTTTACGATAGGTCTCACGTAAAATCCAGAAAAAGCAGGCAACATTGAGAATCTGCAGAACATATTCGAACAGGAATGAACCGTTCGCAAACATGGCAGGAGAAAGGTATGCAGGCTGTTTGATATAAACCCAGATGAAAGGCTGAACCACCGTGAGCCAGTTTAATGCAAGCAGGATAATCACATGCCGGGTTTTACGAATATCGATTATTTCAAAAAGAACGGCCATTAAATAGGCAATGACATAAGCCCCCATTGCGCTTGCCTGAAAAATCATCATACAAACAAAACAAGCTATGAAAATGCCCGGCAGAATCTCATTGATATGACGGTGACGCGCTTTGTATGCCATGTAAACAGGAACAAAAACGGTAAAAAGCAATCCAATCCAGTTGATCATGGTGGATTTTTTTTCATTGATATGAAAGATCAGCTCAACCCATGGGCGACTAATGGAAAACAGGTTAGGCGTCATCAGCTGTTCTGTATGCTGAATCGGCATTAGAAAAAGATCGCCGATTTGCCAGTATAAAAATCCAATGGCCGGAATACCGATTGCTGCCATTGTCAGCAGCATTTTAACAGGACGTTTTACAACCACCAGCATGGCAGGAAGCAGAAAAATAAAGGTTACTTTAATCGTCAACAGCGTAAGCGCGTAAAGTAAACCTATTCCCACTTCGTAGTTTTCGGTTTTCTTAATTGTATATCTCCAGATCAGCAAAGCGGCTCCCCAAAACCAGACTTCTTCCTGCCCGTCGACAAGGATGTACATAAAAGCTGCCGGGAGCATCAGGTAAATAACAGCCAGCTGTAAAGCTTTTGCACTCTTTACCTTATAAGTTTGATAGGTCAGCCATAAAATCCCGGTTTCCATAAAGACCATAAACAGCACAATCGCCCGGGAATTATGCCAGATCCAAACCGGCAGACTGATAATGTAGGCATATAGAGGCGCGTGATAGGACCAGAAATCCCGGTAAACAAAACCTCCTTTTTTTGCAGCTTCGGCTTTGTAAAAGAAAAACGGAATATCGCCCCGTGGATCTTCATTGAGCACAAGAAAAATGCCGATCCAGGGAATCAGCCGCAGCAGAATGAAAGCAAGAGTAAAAATCAGTTTATCTTTTTCTAATTGCCATTTGGAAAAAAGATCAGAACGGCTGATTGTCCAGATGATCCCAAACGTGAGTATCAGATTGACGATCAGTTTTATGTAAAATACTGTAAGAACGGGCATGTGTTGTTAATAACGGTAATGAAGTATGTGATTTGTATAGTGTAAGGTTCTCAATTCAGCCGCAAACTTAAGACATCTTTTTTTCAAAATGGGCAGCAATGCGCAAAGTTTTAACGTGTTAGAAATTCGTATGCTTGCATACTGCTTTTCTAAGAGCTATTTTTGATTACTTCATTTTAATAGCATAAAAAACCTATGCCTTATACTTCACCACTAACAGGAATGGATTTTAACCTGAGCGAGGAGCATCTTGCGGTTCAGGAAGCAGCACGGGATTTTGCTCAGAATGATCTTTTACCCGGTGTAATTGAAAGAGATAATGAACAAAAATTTGATCCCGCCTTATTAAAAAAGATGGGAGACCTGGGTTTTATGGGCATGATGGTTTCACCGGAATATGGCGGAGGCGGCATGGACACATTGTCTTATGTCATTGCCATGGAAGAAATTTCCAAGGTTGATGCTTCGGCTGGTGTGATCATGTCTGTGAATAATTCGCTGGTATGCTGGGGGTTGCAGATGTACGGCACGGAAGAGCAAAAACAAAAATATCTGGTGCCGCTTGCATCCGGAAATGTAATAGGAGCTTTTTGTCTTTCTGAGCCGGAAGCGGGTTCGGATGCTACGTCCCAGCATACAACGGCTGTCGAAAACGGAGATCATTATTTAATCAACGGTACCAAAAACTGGATTACAAACGGAAACTCTTCTTCTGTCTGTCTGGTTGTGGCGCATACACATCCGGAAAAAGGTCATAAAGGAATTAATGTTTTTATTATTGAAAAAGGAACAGAAGGTTTTGTAGTTGGAAGAAAAGAAGACAAAATGGGTATTCGCGCATCGGATACGCACACCCTGATGTTCTCGGATGTGAATGTGCCAAATGAAAACAGAATTGGAGAAGACGGATTTGGTTTTAAATTTGCAATGAGTACCTTAAACGGCGGACGTATAGGAATTGCCGCACAGGCATTGGGGATTGCTGCCGGGGCTTTCGAATTATCTTTAAAATATGCTCAGGAGAGAAAAACTTTTGGCAAACCAATTAGTGAACATCAGGCCATTCAGTTTAAGTTATCTGACATGGCAACCCGGATTGAGGCAGCACGTATGCTCGTATACAAAGCAGCCAGGATTAAAGATCAGGGAAAAGACTACATCAAAGCGGCCGCCATGGCCAAACTTTATGCGTCCGATGTGGCGATGTGGGTTACAACCGAAGCAGTTCAGATCCATGGAGGGTACGGATATGTGAAAGAATACCATGTAGAAAGGCACATGAGAGACGCAAAAATTACACAAATTTATGAGGGTACCTCTGAAATACAAAAACTTGTAATCGCCCGGGAGCTCTTAAAATGATCCCATTTATGTAACCGCGTCAGTTTTATTCTTAATCTTGGACTAAATTCATACCAAAATATCATTATTTTTCATTTTTTTGTCGAAATATACTTGTATTAGTTTTGTACAATTTATTAGATTTGTACAAAATTAGAAAGTCAGGCTTTTTCGGCCGTTAAATATATACAAGCATGGAGGACTATAATAAGATTATTGAGTCGTTGGGGGTAAAGTTTGTGAAAGCTCGTCATATCCGGATTTTGCAGCCGATCACGATCAAAAACTTCTACGACGTACAAAACTCGTTAACAATTCTGTATGACGGAGAGGTTTCCTTTGGAACCGAGGAGTCTCAAAGAGTAGAGGAAGGCGACATGCTTTTTATTCCCGGAGGAAAGCATGCCACTGTTACCTACGGAAACTCGCAGTCTGCCAAAACCGTTTCAAACGAAGAGTTCATGACCAACCGCGATAACTATATCGAAGCTGGCCACGATCCTGCCTTGATTGGTAAATTGCCAAACTCTTTTGGTTTAATTTCTTTTGAAGCGAAGGTATTTGATACTGTTAACTTTTTCACATCTCTTGATGTTCCGCCTTTCCTGATCAAAAGAGACGATCAGATTGCAGCAACGATCAACCAGATCCTGAGCGAAGATATGCTTGATACACCTGGAAAAGGCCGTATCATCAAAATCAAAACGGAAGAAGTTGTTATTGAAATCATCCGGTACATTCTTAAAAACAAATTGTTCGTTGAGCAGCTTGTTACAAACAGTACCTATTTTAAGGATCCCCGTTTGATTGATATCTTTGCTTATATCAAGGACAATCTGGGTGGTGATCTTTCCAACAAAGTATTGGCAAACGTTGCCAACGTTTCAGAAGATTACGTTGGGCAGTATTTCAAAATGCTTACGGGTATTAATCCACAGGATTATATCGAATATCAGCGTATGGAAAAGGCCGTTGATTTACTTCGTACATCCAAGAAAAGCATTCGTGCGATCGGTTCGGATGTGGGTTATAAAGACACTGCTTATTTCTGCCGTCGTTTTAAAATGATGTTTGGCATTCCGGCTGGTAAAATGCGCCGTCGTGAGTCACTCATGAATGTTTAACAGCATTTTTTAGATATAAAAAAGGAGCGGCCGGCATTCGGTTCGCTCCTTTTTACTTATTTGGCTATACTTATCTGATCGGAGTAAGCTGCACAGCTGAAACTTTCCAATTCCCTCCCGACTTCACACAAACTGTCATGTAGGCAACATCGTTATTAAAACCGTTATTCTGCACCTGGCCTCTTGCACTCCATGTTCCGGTAATAACGCTCACATCTCCAAGGTTCTTTGTCATGGCACCTGAAAGCATTCCTGATTCGATGGTGAGATAGCCTTCGGCAACAACCTGGATCAGCAGACCACGGTTAATTGGTTTTCCATCAAAACTTGTAATTGAAAAGTCGGTGGCCAACAAATTATCAAGTGCCTTCCCGTTCTCTTCCAGCAGCGCTTTGAAAAACAGGTTAGAGCAATCTGTGGCATCGATAGGCTGTGCAGTTGACTGTGCCTGAACTACGACTCCTGAAAAGACCAGAAAAGTTAAAAAGATTATCTTTTTCATAAAATAAATAAACAAGTATGATATCAGGATTCGAAAGCTGTGAAAAATTCAGACACGGTACAAACATATCTGCAATCTTTTAAACGTGTTGTATTAATGAAAATTCAATTTCCGCAGAAAACTATTTCGGACGTCAATTATATGAGTAGATTCGCCTTTGAATTAAAATTGACATGATGTTTAGCATGATACGGCAAATTATTGCGATAGGGTTTATAACAGGGTTGTTAGCGTGTTCTTCCCAGCCAGACAAATTAGGTCGCTTAGATCTCAAAAAATGGCGCGGAGACCGCGGCGGCTGCAAAAACGAGAGGACTACCCAAACAGAAGACTTCAAAGCTGAGCAGAAACAGCTTATGGGAAAATTTATCGATGAAGTAGGTACTATCCTTGGCCGGCCGGACATCCACCAGCTTGGAGAGCGCAACCAGAAATTCTATGTTTATTTTTTAGAAAAAGGTACGCATTGCGAGGATAGTAAACTGAACTCGAAGGCTAAAAAGGTTATTTTGAAATTTAATGCCGTGGGGTTATTGTCGGAAATTACCTATCAGGACCGGCCTTTGTGATGAGTTGCAGACTTTCCAAGTTTCCAAAACTTGGAAAGTCTCAGAAATGAGGACTCAGCACTTCTGCATCGGGTCCGAGTTCAAAAATTTTTGACTTCAATTCTCTGTTTGTATAAACTGTCCATTCAAAATCGATATACTCTGATGTTTCGGAAACTTCGGTTTGAGACAAATGCCAGGGTTTTGTCCGGATATAAAACGCCCTTGGCTTTTTTACTCTGACAGCTACCGTTGTCAATTCTCCTTCCAGACTTACACCAATAAGATTGTTGAAATAAGTTGCCGGATCGGGCATTTTATCCAACGCTAATTTTTTATCAGACATTTTCACATCTTCAATTCTGTCCAGTGCAAAGTTCTGATAAGCCAGTCTTCCCGCGTCGTACGCAATCAAAAACCATCTTTGATTGTATTCTTTCAAAAAAAT
The DNA here is from genome assembly GCF_004349265.1 of Dyadobacter psychrotolerans. GTDB lineage: Bacteria > Bacteroidota > Bacteroidia > Cytophagales > Spirosomataceae > Dyadobacter > Dyadobacter psychrotolerans. Next base: position 390,059 of record NZ_SMFL01000006.1, on the reverse strand, counting down.
CGGAAGAATAATCCGCTCCTGCGGTTGTCTTTCAAAAGGTTTGTAAATCAGTAAAATTGTCTTTCGGCCAACGATATAGTCGTACAAAACCCGGATCCAGTTCTGGCCCGAATATTCTGTTCTTTCAAATTGTAAACGCGGATCCCCCTGCGCGTCCGTTGCCCTCACCCGCCTCTCCAGCGCCAGGAAAACTTTATCCAAATCCAGTAAAGCCGCTTTCGGAGCCAGATGATAAAGCTGATTAAGGTAAGTTACCATTTCATTTGTTTCCTCATATTTTATTCCTTCCAAAGCGTTAATTAAAGAAAAAGCCTCTTTGTAATAAAACTTCTGATGCTTGTTGCCTTTGGGAATTGAGGCACCCAGATCCCTTAAAAACTGAATATCCGCCCGCACTGTACGTCCGTTGATGTTAGGGTCAATGGGCTCACAAAATTTCACCAATTCCGCTGCTGAACAGGAATTCATAGTCCGTAACTGCTGATGAATTTTAAAAACCCTGCGAAGTCGCTTATCAGGTCCAGAAGAAGTGGTTCTTGGCATAAAACTATTTTTTCATAAAGGTACATCAACGGCAATAAAACCGTATATGATATTTTTAATCCTTTAAACACCAGCTTACTTTTGTCATGGTTAAAACAACACAACGTCTATGATGACGACAAATACCTCCTTTACCATTTTTGATTTTCTTTCTTTTGAAGCTACCCGTGAGCAGGCGCAAGCTCTCTACAAACTGGAAGAATTTTTTGACAGGGAAAACGGGGAAGATGTTTTCATTCTGCGTGGAGCGGCCGGCACCGGAAAGACTTCACTGGTGAAAGCCGTTGTAGATTATCTTGAAAAACTGGAAATCAGCTGCTACCTCACTGCGCCAACCGGACGGGCGGCAAAAGTGTTGCGCTACAAAACCCGTAGTCTTGCGTATACTGTTCACCATACGACTTACAAGGTAATCCCAACCGAAGACGAACGCGTTGTGATGGATCGCCGGGCAAATACACAGGATGCTTACAGCATTTTCATAGTGGATGAGGCTTCTATGATCAGCGATGCACAAAATAATGGTGGCAGTTTCATCACGCCCAATTCCATGCTCTTTGACCTGTTGACATTTGTCAAACAGGGAAATGCGCATAATAAAATCGTTTTCATAGGCGACAAATACCAACTCGCTCCGGTAAATGAAGCAGAATCGGTTGCACTCAATCTCAGCTACTTTCTGAAAAAATATCGGTTAACAGGACAGCAAGCCGAACTAAATGAGGTAAAACGCCAAACCGGCCAATCGCCGATTGTGGCACTGGCGCACGATATCCGCAGAAAGAGCGATGATGGACGCGCATTGGGAAAAATCGCTGTGAACCGGCTAGGCAATTACACCGCCGGAGTAACCCGCTACCTGAATCTGTACGACACAAACCGGCCGGACAATGTAGTTATGATTGGTTGTGCGAACAAAAACGTACAGAAATTCAACGAAATCGTGCGTGACCATATGGGTTTGACAGGCACACTCGCTATTGGCGACCAGGTGGTGCTGAACGAAAACTGGATTGGCAATCAGCATCTGATCGTAAAAGGCGAAACCGGTTTGGTGCGTGAAATTTGTGATGCGGTAGAAAAGCGTGTCGACCTTGAATTTGTAACCGCAAAAATCGAATTCCGTGGTCCCGATCACCAACCGTTGCTGATCACCACGAAAATATTACTTGATACCCTGCGCACCGACAACGGCTCCATTCCCGGCGAAATGCTTAAAAACCTGAAACACGACCGCATGGCTAAAAACCATGATTATCGCGCCAATCCACATCCCGCCAATGATGCTTACATGGGAGCCATGCGCCTGCGCTATGGACACGGACTCACGGGAAACAAAGCGCAAGGCGGAGAATGTAACCACGTATTGCTGCATCCCTGGTTCCCTGAAAATGACTATCGGTATGCCTACACCGCCGTGACCCGCGCAAGGGAAACTGTAACGAGCTGGGAGCAGGGAAGCGACTGGTGGCAGAGGTGAAAACCGATGCTTATGAAAATTTGTATATTTGATAAAATGAACCATTACTATGCAAAACTGGCAGGAACGAATCAGCTTGAATCCGGAAATAAGGTTTGGGAAACCATGTATTACCGGCACCAGAATAACGGTATGGGATATTTTGGGATGGTTGGCGAGCGATATGAGCTATGATGAAATCCTGGAAGATTTCCCGGAATTGTCACGGGCTGATATTCTGGCTGCATTGGCGTTTGCAGCTAACAGGGAGGAGAATACGAAGATTTTGATAACGGCTGTATGAAATTCTTGTTTGATGAAAACATTTCGTATCGCATTGTCAAGCAGATAAGCGACTCTGTGCCTGGAAGTATTCATGTAAGCCAAACCGGATTAAATAGACCACCATCCGATCGCGAAATATGGAATTTTGCAAAAGCCCATAACTTCCTGATCGTAACATTTGATGAGGATTTTCAGGATTTGGCAAATGTTAATGGATTTCCTCCAAAAGTGATTTTACTCAGAACAGGAAACTCGTCAACCCGATACGTTTCCGAACTACTGCTGAACAAATTACCTGACATTACACAATTTTACCAATCAGAAGTTTACGGGCTTCTGGAAATATTTTAACCATGCAAACCCACCTTAAAGGCTTCGGCCTTGAAAATTTCCGCGTTTTTAAAGATTATACCTGGTTCGATTTCGCCCCTATCACCATTTTAACCGGACCGAATAGTTCGGGAAAGAGCTCTTTGAATAAGGCTTTAATGTTGATGAAGGATAATTTAAAAAAGGACGTCCAATTTACGGGAAAAGTTATCACCCGTCCCATTACCGATACTTTCAGTTTTAATTATGATGGCGAAGATCATAATCTCAGTAGTGCTAAAAATACTATAAATTTAGATTCAGAAAGTCCTTATATATCCTATTGTCTTCCAATTGATAATACTTTTAGCAACAATCAATTATTTTTAAAGATTAACCAGATTGTTAGAGAAAGAGTTTTAGGGATATATAAAGATAAAAAAGATGATACAGTCCTACGATTCCAAGATTACATAGAAATTTTAAACTCTAATGTCAAAAAATTCTTGGCATTACCAAAATCCGCAATTTATCACTTTATTGCGACTTGCCACTTCTATTAGAATTTTGCAAAAACTTAAAGATAGAAATTGAAGTATTAATATCAGATGAACTCTCATCAGGTCATGCTTCGGTATTATTTTCCGGATTTACAAAAAATTAGACGAGTTTATCCACACATTTTCAAATTTACAATGGAACAATAACAAAATTGATTTTAACAATTCTATGAAGAAAATGGGCCGTTTGTTCAGGAAAATACATTTTATGACAATGAGGCAGAAGAAGATTTTCAATATCCACAAGAAATTGATAAGCAATCATTTATTACAAAAATTAGCCATAACATAGGTTTTCAATTTGGTTTTTTACTATATGAAAATGACAAAAAAACTAGCTTTTACAAAGATATTGACTTCCCTTTCTCCAATGAAGTTCTTACTAAAATAGAATATTTTAGTAATGCTCTAAGTGTCATTTTTACTACTCCTATAAACAAATCGACAATTGATTTTTCCTTACCGAGCTTTAACAACTTAAACTATCTACCTTCCATAAAAGGCTCAAATGAGCGCTCTTATCGATCAAAGGATAATCACATCCTTAACACCTTGTTTAAACAATATTTTGAAAAATATCAAGAATCTAAAATTATCAGTGAAGAGACTGCTCAAAACAGATTTTACGATAAGTGGTTCGCAAATTTCGGGATAAAAAACATATCCCTGAATAAAAATGATCAACTGGATGCAAATTCGTATTCTGTAAATGGATTATCACATGTAGATACAGGCTTTGGAATGACACAGATAATTGCGATAATAATAAGAATATTGTCGATAGCAGAAACCGGTCTACTAAGTAGGCTAAGAAGCAGCTATATCATTATCTTAGAAGAACCAGAAGCAAATCTTCATCCAAGATATCAAAGTATGCTAGCAGACATGATTTGTGAAGCGGCTGAAACATTCAATATCCAATTCATCGTCGAAACACACAGCGAATATCTTATTCGTAAGCTCCAATACCTAACAGCCAAAAAGCAGGTCAAGCCAAGTGATAGCGTCATCTATTACTTCCACGACCCAAACAATGTACCCAAAGGAGAAAAACAAGTAAAAAAAATAGAGATATTGGAAGATGGAAGTTTATCCGACGATTTCGGGCCGGGTTTCTTTGATGAGGCTGCTAATTGGGAATTGGAATTGATACGTTTGAAGAATGCTAAAAACCGTAATAATTGAGGTATGGCTAATGTACGGTTCGAGGTTTATTTTGACGAGAAGTTTATTGACGCGATTGATAACGAGCTTGACAATGACGACATTCATTTTCAAGACTTTTTAAGGTTCTGCAAAAAATTTCATGGAGGAGAAGTTGAAATTTTCACCGACCTACCAATTGAAGAAATTTCATCAAAAAGAAAAACATCAAGAATTTCGAATAACATTGTATCCAGTGGAACGCTTAATACAAACTCATTACCGAACTTAAATCAGCAGGTAACGCTCGATAATTTTTACTCAAATACTACCGGATACAAGCTTTTCTTTTTAGAGCGGGATGATATCAATGATTTAAGAAGAAACTTTGGCTTGCTGTATTTCAATTCAACCCTCCTTTTGAGGGATTGGAAATATTTTTCAGCGGAAAGAGAGGATCTTTGCCTGCCAATTACTAATGAACCAGAATGTTCCCCCCGTTTTGACAGTTGGAATTATTTACAAAAATTCCCTCATCCAATTAATTCAATCATTATTTGCGACAGGTATATCCTGCAAGATAAAAGAAGTTTCAGAAGTAATCTCTTTGAGATATTGAAACAGCTTAGATTCAGGAATTTGCTTAAAACTCAGATTGAAATTTTGATAATTTCAGAGCTAGCAAACCCGCGGCAAAGCATTGATATAGAAGATTATGGAAATACCATAAAAGATCAACTAAGAAACTTTCATGGGATTCGAGACATTAAAATAAATTTAGTTAAGCTTATTGTCGATGAGTCCAACCAAGGGAAATTTTATAGAGAACACGGTAGAAGTCTGATCACCAACTATTGGTATATGAACCCACAAAACTCGTTCAATTTCTTCAAGTACAACAATTCAACTGGAGCTTTAAATTTGACAGTAGAAGACAACATGGACTTCCGATTTGTTTTCCGAAAGGATGTACGTAACCTACTGAAAGCAAGGCTCAGAATATTCAAAGACACTACTGATAATATTGAGGATACACAAACTCAAAAACGCATATACGGCTACCCAGAAATAACTAAAAAGTCGAGATTATTGCCAATGGAAAACTGACTAGCCGGCAACAAAGTCAACCGCCTTTTAACGTAACCAAGAGGCTACCTACGGAGCCAAAACCTATCTCCGCTTATTATGGCTATAAACAGGAAACTCTTACAGAGTTATTTAAAAGCCAAATCCCGACGCATCCAACCTGTCTTCCTGGCAGCCAAAGTTCCGTTAGGAACTTCCTGTTTATAGAAAAATAATCAGGTCAAAAAAAACGTGGCTCCATCGGAGCCTCCAATCCAATGTAAACGGTTTTGAATATCATTTCCATCCCATTAAATTTGAACAATCAAAATAGCCTTTGGCATCTATGAACTTAAAAAACTTCCAATCTCATATCTCAACTACCATCCTCCAGCGTGGAAAAGCATATTTTGATGAAGGTGCCGTCAGCATTCTTGACGAAGCTGAGGACGGAATCTGGTGCGCGGAGGTAGAAGGGTCGGAGGTGTATTCGGTGGAGGTTGAACTAACTGACAATGATGAAATAGAGGGATATTCCTGTGATTGTCCGCATGATGCGGATGTTTGCAAACATATTGTGGCTGTTTTTTATGAACTTAAAGATCGGATCAAAGTCATTAAATTAAAACCCAAAAAGAAGAAAGATCAGGCTTTGTCTTTTAGCGAATTGCTGAAAAAAGTCACTGTTTCTGAACTGAAGGGGTTTGTAGAGCTTTACGCACGAAACGACAAAAGTTTCAAAAACCAGTTTGAACTTCATTTCGCCAATAAAGATGAGAAGGTAGATTTAGAAAAAAGATACTCGGAATTGATAAAGAAAGCCATCCGCTCCTCTATGAGCCAAGGGTTTGTCGATTACTATTCTGCTGGCGATTTATCAGGAAAGATTGATAATTTTCTGGATAAAGCGAAGGATGCTTTTGAAAACCAAAACTTTAAAGATGCTTCCATTATCGCAAGGGTGGCTTTGAAACAATTGGTGGAGGATGTCATTCCCAATGCGGATGATTCCAATGGCGATATTGGCGATACGATCTCAAATGCAATTTCTGTATTGAGATCAATAGCCGAATCGGAGCTTTGTGCACGGGAGCTAAAAGGAAACATGCATGATTTCCTGGCTAAAGAACTCGGCAACGATGTCTACTTTGACTATGGGGACTTTGGCGAGGACTGTTTTGAGATATTCCGGTATTTGTCTGTTCAACTTAACAGGCCAGAAGCATTTCTGTCATTTAGCAATCGTTCCGTAAAAAAGCGAACGGAAGTATGGGCAGACAATTACAGGGCGGAATATTTTATCAAACAAACAATCCTGTTTTTTCAAGAAACAGGAAATACGCCTGAAGCAGAAAAACTGATCCGGCAAAATATGGATATCGTTGAAGTGAGGCGGAATGTTGTTAATGAAGCGATTAATAGAAAAGAGTACACTGAAGCAAAAGAATTAATTTACCAGGGAATAATTCTGGCTGAAAAAAGGCAGCATCCCGGTACGGTTTCAGAATGGCAAAAAACGCTTCTCCGAATTGCCGATCTGGAGGGCGATGTAATCATGCAAAGACATTTCAACCTCCTTTTTGCCTTTGACCGTAGTTTTGAAAAAGAGTATTACCAAAAGTGGAAGAAGACTTTCGCAAAGGAAGAATGGGAAGCGGAATTTGGTAGTTTAATTCAAAAAATAGTTGATGAGGTTGAATTGGAGGCGGAGAAACATTTTAACAATCATTGGTGGTCTAAAAACAGTGCTTTGTTAAACCGGCTTGCGCCTATTTATGTGCAGGAAAAACACTGGTACAAACTTTATGAACTCGTGGAAGCATATCCAAGCCTGGAAGTGTTGCTGAATTATATGAAATACCTGGCCGCAGATTACCAAACCAAACTTATCGATTTACTTTTTCCGGCACTGCTGCTAGCCGGAGATAAGGCGGACTCGCGTTCGGGGTATGCGCAAATTGCTTCCAATATGCAAAAAATCATCAAACTGATGCCGGAAGGGAAAAACAAGATTTTGGAAGCAGCCCAGGTTCAGGGCTAAATATCCAAGAAGGCCTGCGATGCTGGATGAATTGAAAAAGGTGAGGTGAACGTTAGGCTTCCCAAGACTTTCCAAGTTTTGGAAACTTGGAAAGTCTAAACAAACAATCTACAAATAAAATTTCTTAATCCGGATCATCTGCTCCACAGCCTCCGGAACCATATAACGTATGGATGTTCCCTTTTTCAGGCAGGACCTGAGAAACGTTGCAGAGATGTCCAGCAACGGAGCTTCCACAAAACGTACCGAAGGATGATCTTTGAAGTTGTGTGCTGCGGAGTCGGGGCGGGGGTAAACGTACAAACCAACGTACTCAAGAATTTTGTCATGATTTTTCCATTTTGGAAACTGTGACAAATTGTCTTCTCCCATGATCAGCTTAAATTCATGCTGCGGAAATTTTTCCTGTATACGAATCAGCGTATCAATGGTGTAACTCGGTTTCGGCATGTGAAACTCGACGTCAGTAACTTTTAAAAGAGAATTGTCAGCAATGGCACGCTGCACGAGATCGTAGCGGTCAAATTCGTGGAGGAGACTATTATTTTTTTTAAAGGGATTCTGCGGGCTGACTACAAACCAAACCTGTTCAAGATCGGTGGCTGTGGCCATGGTATTGGCAATGATCAGATGGCCAATGTGGATGGGATTAAATGATCCAAAAAACAGGCCTATTTTCATTACAAATGCTTTATAGAGAATAATGTTTGTGTCAGGAAGCGATAAATTCCAGTACCATCTTTTCTGCCTTTTTCAGCGTTTCTTCCAGATCATCATTTACAAGCGTAACATCGAATTTGTCTTCAAAGCTAAGTTCATATCTGACTTTACCCAAACGCGTTTCCAAAGATTTTTCTGTTTCTGTACCTCTTTCGCTAAGGCGACGGATAATTTCCTGTTCGGAGGAAACTTTAACAAATACAGCCAAAGCACTTTCCCGGTAAATTTCTTTCAGTTTTAAGCCTCCTTTTACATCGACATCAAACAGGACGTGCTTTCCTTCACTCCACAAACGTTCAATTTCTGTTTTGAAGGTACCGTAATAATTGCCGGCATACACTTCTTCCCATTCAGCAAATTCATTATCAGCAATTTTCTGCCTGAATTCCTTTTTAGGTATGAAATAATAATCCTTTCCGTCTATCTCATGATCACGCCGTTCCCTTGTAGATGCGGAAACAGAAAATGCCAGAAGGTCAGGATGTTTTTTTAAAAGATGCCGTACGATGGTGGTTTTACCAGATCCGGAAGGTGCAGAAAAAATGATAAGCTTGCCTTTCACGCGAACAGTATTAACTGTTTATTTTTGTAATAATTGTATCCAAAATGCTTTGCGGACAAGGCTTTTTTTGAATTTTGAGACTAAGAGAATCCTTAATACATTTCTCTAACCGGTAAGCTTCTATGCAGGGAATGCACTTATCCATGTTTTCTCTGAAATGATCCTTTTCGGCGTCGGTCGCTTCGTCGTCCAGTATCGCCTGAATGATTTTCATACATTCAGCACGATGCTCGCAATTATGCTTCATGGTTTTGTTTTGCGCTTCTTCTGTGACAGAAGGCGTATTCAAAGATGCATTCATTACCAATAATGATAAAAAGAATTTGGAATATGTACAGTTGTACCTTATAACCAAATAGGTTGCAAAAAAAGTTTCACAACTTATGAATCATACCCCATTGAACTCGCATAACTCTTTAGTTTTTCTTTCAAAAGGTTACGTGCACGGTGTAATCTGGACCTCACAGTTCCGATCGGAATGTCCAGGATTTTGGCCATTTCCTCGTATGTAAAACCTTCAATATCACAAAGTATAATAACAGTCCTAAAATCGACAGGAAGTGCGTTCAAAGCATTTGCAACTTCATCTCCGATCAATTCCTGCACAGCATCGGCACGAAGATCAACTGTATACGTTGTGTCCGATGCTTCCTCAGAATTATAGGTTGTTTCTACCTCCTGATAATCGACTTTGGAAGGCTCTTTACTTTTTTTACGATAATCGTTTATAAAACTGTTTTTCAGGATACGAAAAAGCCAGGCTTTCGCATTTGTACCCTGTTCAAAAGAAGAAATAAACCTGAAAGCTTTAAGATATGTGTCCTGAACCAGGTCGTTTGCATCGTCTTCGTCCATGGTAAGACGGAAGGCGAAGTTGTACATGGAATCAATATGTGGCATGAATTCACGGTTAAAAACCTCATATCGAAGGTCGTCCGTATATCCATTATTCGTTAGTGTTTCTGACATGGCAACTGACATAGGAATGCTGAATTTACAAAGATTAACAACAGCTCCAAACGGTACAAATTAAAATTTGATGAATGGCCTTTTGAAGCAGTGGAAAAGCCATTTATACGCGATAAAAAATCTACGATCTTAAAAACCCTGCCAACTGACAAATTATTAAAACCTTGAATTGCTATTTACCGCTATTACATGTATATACATCAAATAACGAGCCAGGTAACATACACCCGTCAAATTGTCATACTAACGTTTTGAAAAAAGTTCCAGGATGACAATCATTACTGTTGTAAGAAGTACACTGGCCGCAATTCGTATGGTGGTGTACAGGATCATCCCGACATTGTTCATTTCTATCAGAAACAACATAGCGTGGTGCACAAAGATGAGTGGCATGATATAGGCCAGGAAGGAGCCTAGACCCTGAGACCGTATTCCCACTTCCGGACGTTCTGAACCCTTTGCGTCGGTTTGATACTGAATTAAAAAAGGCCGGAGATATGCGATGAGTACGGTAGCCGAAGCATGCATACCAAAGGTGTTGGAAAACACATCTACTACGAACCCTGTTGCAAAACCAATAAGAAGTAAATACAGCCTGTCAATATCGGCAGGCAGCAAAAGAACGCCGGCGATGTATACAAAACAGAAGGCATAATTAAATAAAACCAGATTCCGCATGATGAATATCTGCAGAAACAGGTATAGCAAAATCATTAAAGTATATTGAATGGTTTCGCGTAAACTCATTTTAGCTCTTCAGTACGTGATTTAAGTTGTTGCTGTTCCCCAAGTTGGTGATTTTGTACCACATAGACATATGAAAGGTTTCTAAAGTCTGTGGCGAGCCGCAGAACGATGTTGTAAAATGTCTGATCCGGGTGTACCGTAACACTCTCAACCTTGCCCACCATGATCCCCGGCGGAAAAACCGAGTTTTGATTAGAGGTAACAGCAGAGTCTCCTTTGAAAATCTTTGTATACTTCGAAACATCTATCAAGTCGATCACATTCGGATCTTTCCCGGACCATTTGGCATAACCGATTTCGTTGCTCCTGATCAGCCTGGATGACACCATAAACTGTGAATGCAGGATAGAAGTTATGACGGAATAATTTTCGGAACAAAAACGAACCTTCCCCACCACGCCGGTTGCTGAAATAACACCCATTCCCGGTTTAATTCCATGTGCTGTGCCTTTGTCAATGGTAATGACATTGTTCGTTTTGGTAGTCTCGTTGTCGACTACCTTGGCGACCGTGTAAGTAAACCTTGAAGCGAAAACAGAATCGGGCACATAGCCTGCCGGAGCATCTGTCGGTTTGCTTTGGCTCAGAGCTGCAAGCTGTGCATGCAGACGGGCATTTTCACTGGCCAGGTCGGCATTGATCTCACCAAGCTTGGTGTATTCCTTTGCAGAATTGGATAACGTCAACGTTTTGGCAACGTAATAATTAGAAGTGTTAAAGTAGGTAGCACCCCAATAGGAATTGTTACGCACGATCAACCATACACTGAGAACTTCCAGCAATACAAATACCAAAAAGAAACGATTCCTGAAAACGAAATCAACAAGCTGGAGCATGGGCTTAAATGTTCACCCGCAGTTTATTCAACAGAACCTGCTGAATAAACTGTGAACGATCCGACACTACGAAATCAATACAGGCTTATAAAGTTCCAGGTTTTTCAGAACTTCTCCGGTACCTTTTACAACTGCCTTTAACGGATCATCGGCAATATGAACCGGTAATTTGGTTTTTTGGGAAATACGGCGGTCCAAACCATGTATAAGGGCACCACCACCGGTAAGCCAGATACCATTTTTGAAAATATCCGCAGAAAGCTCCGGAGGAGAAATTTCCAGCGCTTTCATTACACCTTCTTCTATTTTGGAAATGGATTTATCCAGAGAATAAGCAATCTCGCTGTATGTAACCCGAATTTCTTTGGGAATACCAGTCATTAAATCCCGGCCGCGAACCTGGTAATCTTCCAAAGCAATTTCCAGTTCAGGAGAAGCAGATCCGATTGCCATTTTAATAAGCTCAGCAGAACGTTCCCCGATCAGCAAGTTGTGCTCACGGCGCATGTAATCTACGATATCACGCGTGAAAACATCACCTGCAATACGTACCGACTGCTCGCAGACAATACCGGAAAGAGCAATAACAGCAATTTCGGTCGTACCTCCGCCAATGTCTACAATCATCACACCGTTTGGCTGGGTAATGTCAATGCCGATACCAATGGCCGCGGCAATGGGCTCATGAACCATGTATACTTCTTTGGCTCCCGCATGTTCACAGGAATCCTTCACAGCACGTTTTTCAACCTCGGTAATACCAGACGGAATACAAACCACCATTCTGTGTGAAGGTGTGAAAAAACGGCTCCCGGTGTCGATCATTTTGATCATACCCCGGATCATCATTTCTGCTGCTGTAAAGTCTGCGATTACACCGTCTTTAAGTGGACGGATCGTCTTTATATTTTCGTTGGTCTTCTCGTGCATCTGCATAGCTGTGTGTCCTATCGCTAACACTTTGCCGGTGGTTTTATCCATGGCAATAATCGAAGGCTCATCAACAACTACTGTATCTTTATGGATGATCAGGGTATTTGCAGTCCCTAAATCAATCGCTATGTCGCTTGTCAAAAAATCAAACAATCCCATATATTTTTTTAAAATTTCCCTCTCTTTGATTTCAGGTGTGCAAAATTACAGATAATTACCCACAAACAAAGGCATTTAATAAATTTCACCAACTGTATTGTTATACGTTTAGAAAGGGCTTAAAACGGGCTGTTTTTGCCATGTAAAACTAGTTGTAAGCAGGTCAGTTTTTGTATAGATGTTTATCTATTTTACCTTTTGAAAAGCAAAATATTTCAAGATGTAAACAAGTAAACAAAGGCTCAATGCTGTTTCGGGTGAAAGGGCATTGAGAATAGAATTTACAAATCCTGTGTACATTTGTTTTTACTATGGGAATCAAAGCATTTTTAAGTGAGCCCCTGGCTCGTTATATCGTTGCTCAGCAACATGAATGGATTGCAGCAAGCAGGGAAGTCCAGGAAAAATGGCGTACAGGCCTGGTACAAAAAGCCATGAATACGCAGTTCGGAAAGGATCATTTCTTTAAAGATATTCATTCCTATGTGGATTTTAAAAGTGCTGTTCCGGTAAGCGACTATGAAGATTTAAAAGGTTACATATCAAAGATTAAAGAGGGCGAAGAAAATATTTTATGGCCCGGCAAACCTTTATATTTTGCAAAAACATCGGGAACAACTTCCGGAACAAAATATATCCCTATTTCAAAAGACTCGATTTCAAATCATATCAACTCCGCCCGCAATGCCATATTGACTTATATTGCTGAAACGGGCAAGGCACAATTTCTGGATAATAAACTCATTTTTTTGTCGGGCAGTCCTGTACTTACCGAAACTGGTGGTGTGCTGACAGGCCGTTTGTCCGGAATTTCCAATCATCATGTTCCGGCTTACCTGCGTGCCAATCAGCTGCCCAGCTACGAAACCAATTGTATAGAAGATTGGGAAACGAAGCTTGACAAGATTATTGATGAAACCATAGATCAGCCCATGTCGCTGATTTCAGGCATTCCGCCCTGGGTTCAAATGTATTTTGACAGAATCATTGCCCGAACAGGAAAAAAGATCAAAGACGTATTTCCCGAATTCTCCCTGTTCATTTACGGCGGCGTGAATTTTGAACCGTACAGAGCCAAACTTTTCGAATCGATCGGAAAGCCAATCGACTCTATTGAGCTTTATCCGGCATCAGAGGGTTTTTTCGCCTATCAGGATTCACAGGATGAGGAAGGGCTTTTGCTGCTTCTTGACACCGGAATTTTTTACGAATTTATACCAACAGAAAACTTTTTCGATGAAAATCCAAAACGCCTGTCGATCGGAGAAGTGGAAATAGGGAAAAACTACGCCATGATCATCAATAACAATGCAGGGCTTTGGGGTTATTCACTTGGCGATACTATTCGTTTTGTATCTACCAATCCCTATCGGGTTTTAGTGACCGGCAGAATCAAACATTTTATTTCTGCTTTCGGAGAACATGTGATAGGGGAGGAAATCGAAAAAGCGCTGAGGTATGGCATGGAGCGTCATCCGGAGGTAGAAGTGGTTGAATTCACGGTTGCACCAATGGTTGCGCCTGAGCAAGGCGGCCTGCCGTATCATGAATGGCTGGTAGAATTCGCTACCTTACCGAATAATATGGAGCAGTTTGTACAGGATGTCGACAGGCGCCTGACCGAACTAAATGTTTATTACGACGATCTGATCAAAGGAAGTATTTTAAGACAACTGGTTTTGAAACCTTTACGTAAAAATTCCTTTATTGATTACATGCGTGCAAGCGGCAAACTTGGCGGGCAAAATAAGGTTCCGCGCCTTTCCAATGACCGCAAGATTGCGGATGAGCTGACTAAAATTAACCAGTGACGGCCATTACATGAAAGTATTTTTATGACAAAAAAACGAATAGCTATCCTGGGATCAACCGGTTCTATCGGCACCCAGGCACTGGAAGTAATTGCAGCAAATCCTGAAACATTTTCGGTTGAGGTACTTACGGCGCAGGATAATGCTGATTTACTTATTAAACAGGCCGCAACATTTTTACCCAGAGAGGTTGTCATCGGAAATAAAACACTGCATGATAAAGTTGCCTCAGCGCTGTCCGGCTTTCCAGTTAAAGTTTACAGCGGTGCAGATGCGTTGGTATCCGTGGTTGAATCCGAAACAATTGATACCGTACTCACGGCAATGGTCGGTTATGCAGGATTACTTCCTACGATACATGCCATAAGAGCCGGCAAGGATATCGCCCTCGCAAACAAAGAAACGCTTGTGGTGGCAGGAGAGTTGATCATGAATCTTGCCAAAGAATATAAAATCAATATATATCCGGTTGATTCAGAGCATTCTGCTATTTTTCAGTGCCTGGCTGGTGAGTCAGAAAATAAGATTGAAAAAATTATTTTAACTGCCTCCGGCGGGCCGTTTCGCGGAAAAGACCGGACGTTTCTGTCTTCTGTAACCAAACAGCAGGCACTCAAACACCCAAACTGGGCGATGGGGGCTAAAATCACGATCGATTCAGCAACTTTGATGAACAAAGGTCTGGAAGTGATAGAAGCAAAATGGCTGTTTGATCTGAGAGCAAGCCAAATTGATGTTATCGTACATCCGCAAAGCATTGTTCACTCGCTGGTTCAGTTTGAGGACGGGAGTTTAAAAGCACAGATGGGCTTACCTGATATGAAGTTGCCGATTCAGTACGCGCTTCACTATCCATTACGATTGAAATCAGATTTCCCCAGATTTAACTTCCCGGATTTTCCTTCGCTTACCTTTGAAAAACCGGATCTCGAAACTTTTCGTAACCTGGCTGTGGCTTATGAAGTTCTGGAAAAAGGCGGAAATGCGGCCTGTATCATTAACGCTGCCAACGAAATAGCAGTAGATGCTTTTCTTCATGACCGGATCGGATTTCTTGAAATCTCAGACGTAATCATTGATACATTAGCTAAGACTGAATACATCCAAAATCCAACCTATTCTGATTATGTTCAAACAAATGAAGCAGCAAGACGTTTTGCTTCTGAAATGATACCGGTGAAAATATAATGAAAACCCTTTTGCTTAAATATCTGTCCGTTGCCCTGGCGAGTATGCTGAAATTTTTCGGCGGACCCATAACCGGAGTTATTCTAAAACTGAACTGGCTTGAAACAGCTTTTTTTTCAGCCTTTGGTATGATGTTCAGTGTGGTACTGCTAACTTTTGCAGGAAAGGGTGTTCAGGCTTTGGTAAAAAAACATCGTAAAACCCCGTCAAAAAGGTTTAGCAGAACCAACCGTCTGGCCGTCAGGATATGGAAGAAATTTGGCATAATCGGAATTGCCTTTTTAACACCCCCGCTTTTTACTCCGATTTTCGGGCCTCTGCTGGCTGTAGCGTTTCGTGTTCCGCGTACTTCTATCTTTTTGTGGATGTCAATAAGCGCCGTTGTCTGGGGACTGGCAATTTCCTATCTGGCGCATAAGATGACGTTTATCCAGGAATGGATCAGGTAAGAAGTATTAAGTTTTTAGTAGACAGTTCGCAGACTAAGTAAGTTGTTACTGTAAACTTAAAACTGTGAACTTAACTATTACCTGCTCACCTCCTTCGTCGGAGCGACGGATTTTTTCATAAAATCACCTTGTGAGAAATATTTTTCAATCAGGCAGTACATCAGGATAAAAAAGTACCGGCTACCCATTTCCTTAATTTTAAGTTTTGATTCACCGTATTTACGGTTGGTCCAACTATTTGGCACTACGGCATAATTGTAGCCGCGCACCATTGCTTTTAGCGGGAGTTCAATGGTGAGGTTAAAGTGCGGAGCCAGAAAAGGTTTTATGCCCTCTATGGTCTCTCTTTTGTATAATTTAAATGCGTTGGTAGTGTCATTATATTTAATGCCCATTACCATCTTTACGATAAAATTGGCAACACGGTTGATCACTTTTTTCACTGCCGGATAATCTACTACTTTTCCACCTTTTTCCCAACGCGAGCCAAAAACGCAGTCATAATTGCCTTCAAGCATTTTGAAATAATACTTTACTAAATCCTCAGGGTCATCGGACATATCTGCCATAAACACCGCGACGCAGTCTCCTTTAAAGCGTTCCAGGCCATAACGAACAGCGTATCCAAAACCATTAGGACCCGGATTGGTATAGTAGGTTAATGTTGGAATTTCCAGCGAAAGCTCATCAAGGACTCTTAATGTACCATCTTTGGAATTGTCGTTTGTGACGCAAATTTCGTGAGGTATATTGTATTTATTTAAGGTTCCGTAAAGAGATCTTAACGTGTGCGATATAGATTCCTCCTCGTTATAAGCTGGTATTACGATGCTTAGCTTCATGTAGGTTAATGTGATGAAAACAGTACAAATTAAAGATTATAAATCGGAACCTCCAATTTTTTCGGCTTCCGATAGGTAAGCGTTGTATTTTGAAACCGTTTTCTGAATGGTATTGTCATAACGAAGATCAAGCCATTTGTTGACGTTTTCAAACATCTCCTTCCTGTTTTCCCAAAACCGTATATTGGTTTGTGCATGTACGTTGCTTAGTCCCGCACTATGCTTCCGGTAAATTCCCATGTTCTCCGGTAAATAACCGATTTTACCATGCGCTGCCAGCTGAATAACTACTGCCCAGTCGCCTGCAGCCGCTGATGCATGCCAGTCTGCAAAGTCATTGATCAGAAAATGATTTCGATATAACCAGCTTGCGGTGGCCATAAACCATTTGTCTTCCAGAATATCTTCAATCGTCGAAACAAGTTTTTGGTCTGCATTATTGAAAAAATGGCTTGGCGAACCATCTTCATAAATCACTTCAACGTTGTGATGGCAAATTGCGAAGTCGGGATTTGCATCAAGAAAATTGACCTGTTTTTGAAGTTTGAGCGGATCTGTCCAGTAATCATCACCTTCGCACATGGCCACATATTCCCCCCTGCAGGCTTTTAGTAAAGCGAGTACGTTGTTTCTGCCAGCAAATTCTTTGGGTTCTGTTGGGCCCTGATTTTCTTTGTGTAAAAAGGCGTTGATTCTGCCGGGATATCTTTTTATATATTCCCGGATAATTTCCTGAGTACTATCCGTAGAAGCATCATCACCGATCACAATTTCAAACGGAAACGTCGTTTGCTGCATCAAAGCACCATCGAGCATTTGGGCGATATACTTTTCGTGGTTATAGGCAGGTACGCAGACAGATACTTTCATAAGCTAAAAAGCACCAGCCGGATGAAGGCTGATGCTTAAAATATAAATCAGAATAAATTAACTGAATATCTCAACAAGCTGATTTGTTGTAGGAAAATCAGGTGTAACCAACTCGCTTTCAGGTTTGTAGATATAGGCCATCGGATAACCTCTTTCAATAAAAGTGGGCTCGTCAAGATTGTTATACCGAAGTTGCACCGACCAGCGTATGTTGTTCGTAATGTTGTTTCCTGACTGATGAATCAAAAATGCGGAGAAAATCAGAATATCACCAACTTTAAATTCGGTTTGTAAAAAGTCTGTTTCTTTTAAAGTTGAAGTAATTCCTCCCTGATAACCCGAAGTGCTGGATTCCTGCAAACCTGATTTATGGCTACCTGGAATAACCTGTAACGCACCAATATCTGCACCTGCATCTACCATCGGAAACCAAATCACGGCACTGTCCAGTGAACCCTGCCCGGTGCGCCAGTCCTGATGCGCATCGAGTTTCCAGTGTTTACTGCCATCTTTTGACAAAAAACGACTGTTAAACTGCATGGCTGCACGTGCTCCGATAATCGGATTTGATAAACCTACTTCCTTTAATAAATTTTCAATCTTAGGATCAAGGCCAAGTCTGTGCAGCGAAAAAGTATGCTGTACTGTTTTCCCGGTATTGACAAATGCATTAAAATCTTTTTCAAAAAACTCAAACATTGCATTTTCAAAACCATCACGGTCATCGATGTCAACTGTTTTACCGGTAACATGTTTGATCTGTGTTGCAAATATTTTCCGGGCTTCCTGATAGATCACATTTATTTCTTCTTTATCCAGAAAATTTCTGAGAAGAATGTATCCGTCTTTATTAAACTGTTCGCGAAGTGTACTCATTTTATGATCAACTTTTTAAAAGATATTACCTTCAAAACTATCATTTCGTAAAGTGCAAACGTATGACCTTCGTCAGTCGCGTCTGTAACAATTATTAATCTTCCCAAACAGCATAAGCAAAACCGGCAGCACCAAAACCATTTCCGTTGTACAGCAAATATTTTTTGCCGTTATGGGTATAATAATTGGCGTAATTGATCATCTGATAATCAAAATCTTCCGGATTTTCTGATTTTGCTATTCCAACCAGGTTGTCTTTACGCTCCCAGTTTGTTCCGTCAACAGACTCTGCATAACCCAGGCGGTAACTTTGGTTACGGTCCGTGCGGTAGTCTCTGGTATGACGGTAGGAATAATACATTTTATAAAGTCCGTCTTCTTTGAAAACACTTGGCCGTCCAACTGCATGCAGGAAATCGTCAAATTCCAAAGTTGGAACATCGCTGATATCCCAGTGAATTCCGTCTTTTGAAGTTGCTGATTGCCCACGGTAAAATGGCTCAGGATACCCGTGAATGTATTCACACTTATGACCTGAAATGTACCACATGCGCCATGTTCCGTCGTCTTCACGGATTACTGACGGCTGCGCTGCCCATAACGGATTTTCTATGCTGCGATCCATAATCGGGCCAACAAACATTTTTTTGAAGGAAAGCCCGCCATCGGTGCTTACCGCAAGCCCCATCGAAAGTCTGTATGAGTTCCAGGTACGGTTCCAGCCGGTATAATAAAGCCAGATTTCGCCATTTGGCATGTCAACAAACCAGGACGGCATAGCGCCGGTTTCATCGTATTCGCCCGGTCCGCCGAGTTCCAGTATTGGTTTGTCGTGTATGTAAAGAATCTTCTGAGGATCGTCGTAATCTACATCCAGGAAAGTCGGGCGGGACTGTCCGCTCGCATCACGGGAGGAAAAATAGATGCGTAAAAAATCTTTATGTTTATATGCAAACGGAACCTGAGCATGCGATAAGCTATGAGCAAGTGTACCGTCCGGTTTATATACTACTCCTTTTTTAACCCACATTTTTTAAAGTCTTTAGTTGTTAGTAAACAGTTCACAGGTGGCTGTAACTGGTTATTTGAGTTTAATGAATTTTATGCACAACTTTTCCTTGAGTTTTTAGTCTTGACCGGGCCGCCGGTGCGGTAAACAATTTATACGTGGCGGCAACTAATTATTTGAGTTTAATTAGTTCCACTTATGTTCTATCGGGGATAATAAATTTCTCCGGATGATCCATCATATAAGTTAGCAATTTTCCTACTTCTCTGCTTTGACTGTAAAGAAGATTAAAAGTATCCGAGTTTATACAATCACATTCTTTGGAGAATAATAACCATACCTGTGTCTCACTGTTTTCACTATCAGAATCTGAAAGTTTGGAAATGAAATGAGCTTTGTATCTTCTTTTACGATAAGCCTCAATATTAGCACAAACAGAGCGCGAACTTCTCCGAATCTGGTCCGTTAAAGAAAACTTTTCTTCCTTAGGAAAATTTTTACTCAACTGAAATATTTTCATGGAAAGATCAAACCCCTTTTGAAACGCAATCAAATCTCTGAAATCACTGTAAGCCATCGAAAAGCAAAGTTATTACAAAGCCAAAGATACCAAATATCATAAAGAACACTTGTCTTCAAATACTTATGACTAACAGGACTAGGCGCTCACAAATCCAATACTCACCTCGAACTGAAAACTGTTTACTAAAAACTTATGACTACCAGATTCTCGTTATGCGCACGGTAAACTGTGAACTAAAAACTGTAAACTAAATACTCCTAATCAACAGCCTTCTCCGCCCGCAGTCTCCAGTTGTCGACAAAGTCTTTTCCAGGAATAGGAAGGTCGATATCTACTTCAGGTGCTTTTGCTGTTACGCGATACTCCATGATGTAAAATGCGTTTCCAAAAACGTAGTGTAATTTGAAATTTTCTACGTTTGCCGGCACATCTTCAATAGGTACTTCGGCACGGAAAAGCGGGTTTGCTTTTAAGAGAGTAGCATAAGTAGGGGTATTCCGTAACCATGGTGCCACACTTTCATCACCAACTACAACCTTGCCGCCAGGGCGTACAACGCGGGTCAATTCGTCAAACGCTCTTTTTCTTTCTGAAAAAGTATTGATCCCTCCAAAATGGAAAACGGCATCAAAAGTATCGTCAGCAAACGGCAAATAAGATCCGTTTCCAAGGAAATAATGCACATTTACATCTTCAGTAGAAAGTTTTTCCTGAGCCAGTTTAAGCATATTAGGAGAAAGGTCCGACAATACAGCCGTTCCTCCGGGTCTTACTTTATCAAGAATAAGTGCAGAATCTTTTCCGGTTCCAGCGCCAACTTCCAGTGCCTTCATACCCGGTTTTAGCTCCATCAGGTCGATAAAGAACTTACGGGTAGCAGCTTCATCCGAATGATTCAGTGTTTCAAAAACCCAGGAAACGCCTTTGTCGTAACGAAGAAATGCCTGATCATAAAGATATTGTTCTCGGGCGTCACCGGGAAGTAACTCCTTGGGATATAACATGTTGACGATACCTGTCTCGCCAACTTCATAAATGATACCGTCCGCACTGGTTAGTGTTTTGCCATCTTCGGCAAGTGTAAGTGTGCCGCCAGTTAGTGGACAAACCAGCGATTCTAAAAACTCCTTATGATCCATTTTGTATTTTGCTTATTGATATATCGCTTCAAAATTACTTTTTTTCTTTGAAGATCGTTCAAAGAAACGAGGCTTCTTCGCAAATGGTATAATTCCGTGCCCTGATGTCTTCATCATTATCTCCGATTCTATTTAGTTTGTACCTTTGGGGACAATTCGGGAAATTACCGCCCTTTTTAAACAGTCTGGTTTCATTATGTCTCAGCTTCAGGAAAAAATAAAGGCACTTGCCAAAGAACAGTCAGCACAGGTTATCGCTCACAGACGCCATCTTCACAGTAATCCTGAACTTTCTTTTGAAGAATTTAAAACGGCAGGTTACGTCGCACAGCAACTTCGTGCTATTGGGCTCGATCCTCAGGAAGGTTTTGCAGGAACCGGTGTTGTTGCTATTATTGAGGGGAGAAATGCAGAATCTAGAACGGTCGGCTTAAGGGCTGATATGGATGCTCTTCCTATTTTGGAAGCAAATGATGTTCCTTATAAATCACTTGTTCCTGGTGTGATGCACGCTTGCGGGCATGACGTACATACATCCAGTTTACTGGGAACTGCAAGAATTTTGCACCAGTTGAAGGACGAATTTGACGGGACAATAAAATTGGTATTTCAGCCCGCAGAGGAAAAAGCGCCTGGTGGGGCCTCTCTCATGATCAAAGAAGGTGTGCTTGAGAATCCACGGCCGGCCAGTATGGTTGGTCAGCATGTTGCACCAAATATTCCGGTCGGTAAAATCGGATTCAGGGAAGGCATGTACATGGCGAGCACCGATGAACTTTATCTGACAGTAAAGGGCAAAGGCGGCCATGCGGCGGCTCCGCACCAACTGGTGGATCCGGTGCTGATGGCTTCGCATATCATTGTGGCACTGCAGCAGATTATCAGTCGCAACCGAAATCCTGCAAATCCGGCGGTACTTTCATTCGGGCGTTTTATTGCAGATGGTGTAACCAATGTCATTCCCGACGAAGTTACGATTCAGGGTACATGGCGGTGTATGGATGAAGTCTGGCGTGCAGAAGGACTTGGTAAAATGAAAAAACTGGCGGAAGGTATCGCCGAATCCATGGGCGGCAGCTGTGTTTTTGATATCGTTCACGGATACCCCTTCCTGAAAAATCATCCCGAACTGACGCGTAGAATCAGAACTGCCGCAACGCAATATATGGGTGCAGAAAACATTGTGGATCTTGATCTCTGGATGGCGGGAGAAGACTTCGCCTTTTATTCTCAGGTTGTTGATTCCTGCTTCTATCGGCTGGGAACACGTAACGAAGCCAGGGGAATAGTATCAGGCGTACATACGCCAACTTTCGATATTGACGAATCTGCACTAGAAATTTCAACGGGTCTGATGAGCTGGCTGGCTATTGCTGAACTGGCGTCTTAGGAATATAACGTTTAAAATAGCTGTTGATTTTAAGGCTTATCACACCCAGGATCGCCTCTTTAAAAATTCCTCGGGACATTTTGGAGGCACCCTTGGTTCTGTCTGTAAAAATGATGGGCACTTCGGTAATATCAAATCCGTATTTCCATGAATTGAACTTCATCTCAATCTGAAAGGCGTAACCGATAAACCGGATATTGTCCAGATTAATGGTTTCCAAAACTTTGCTGGTGTAACAGATAAATCCTGCCGTGGGATCCATAATCGGCATTCCGGTAATCATTCGTACATAATATCCTGCAAAGTAGGACATCAGAACCCTGTTGATTGGCCAGTTTACAACGTTAACTCCGGTGATGTATCTCGAGCCGATTGCTACATCATGTTTTTCTACTGCGCAGGCGTGATATAAACGCAGGAGATCTTCAGGTGGATGTGAAAAATCAGCATCCATTTCAAAAATATATACATAACCCCTCTTCATGGCCCATTTGAAACCATGAATGTAAGCAGTACCTAAGCCTAATTTGCCTTTTCTTTCTTCAAGATGCAGTGATCCGCTGAATTCCGTCATCAGGCTTTTAACGATATTGGCTGTTCCGTCGGGAGAGCCGTCATCGATGATCAAAACATGAAATGGTTTACTAAGACTAAATACTTTGCGAATAATTGCTTCAATATTCTCAATCTCGTTGTAGGTTGGAATAACAACAATGCTATCGTTCACAGCTAATGGCGGGTTTGTGTTGAGTTCTGACAAAAGAAGAAGGAAATTACCTAAGGCTTAAAATTGTTACTTTTCTCCCGTGATTCTATTTTTTTATTTACTTTTTCGTAAATCTGAGACATCTGTTTGGGGTGAGTCATATAAAAGGTATAACTGTTACGGTAATTCAGCGTATCCACTTTATATTTTTTCCAGATGTCCTGTTTTAATTTGTTAAAAACCATCAGCGAAGAATCTGATGATTTAAGCTGCATCCTTGTAACCCTTGATTCCGCAATATGGATATCAGTAAGGATCGATGCCATTTGTTCCTGAGATAATGTGTCCTTTGGTGGCTTTTCATCCGATGAACATCCGGAATTAAAGACCAGGCATATCATCAAAAGTAAGGAAAGAAATGAGAAATTCACTGTGCGTCTGATCATAACTCTCAAATACCTATCTTTGTTTAGGATGATTATGACACAAAGGTGGTAATTTTTTTGCAAAACCTATGTTTACACAGTTTTTGAGCAAACTTCGGAAGTACGAAATACGCATGCGAAAAGCTGTTACCAGTGAACGCCATGGCAACTTTCATTCTGTATTTAAAGGTTCGGGTCTTGAATTTGATGACCTTCGCCTCTACCAGTATGGAGACGATGTACGGGCGATTGACTGGAATACTTCGGCAAAGGGACATGGTACTTTTGTAAAGATATTTAAGGAAGATAAAGAACAAACGGCCTTTTTCATGCTGGATGTGAGTGCTTCCCAGCAGGTTGGAGAAATTAAAAAACTTAAAATTGATATAGCTAAGGAAATTTGCGGCGTGCTGACATTGTCTGCAATTCAGGAAGCCACAAGAGTGGGATTACTTTGTTTTTCGGATAGAAATGAAAGGTACTTCAGGCCATCTGACGGAATGAAGCATGCTTATGGCGTTATTTCTGAATTGTATAAACTAATTCCCGCTTCCGCACAGACCAATATTGGTGAAGCGATTTTAGTAACATTAAACGTCCTCAGGCGCCGCAGCCTTGTATTTCTGATCTCCGATTTTATTGACCAGAACTATCATCATAACCTGAAAGCACTCTGTCGCAAGCATGATGTCATTGTCATTCATTTATATGATGTAAGGGAAACAAATCTGCCGAGCCTGGGTATCATTCCGCTTTATGATGCTGAAAAGCAAAGTACTGTCTGGGTAAATACTTCTTCCAAGGAATATCGTGAAGATATGGCCGGCCGTTTTAAAAAAAGAAGTTCGGAATTAGAGAAAATATGTCATCAAAACAGAGCGGATTACATTGCCATTAACACCCAGGAAGATTATGTTCCCGGCCTTATCCATTTATTTAAGGTCCGCCGTTATTCAAAAACAGCAGCACCGTCATTATAAAATGCGCTTAAAAAGGATTCTGATAACTGTGATGGATTACTTTTTGTCCATGCGGATTGAAAAACGACCCTATCAAAGGTTCCTGAATGCAGTAAGCTTAAGATTCGTTTGCGTACTTTTTATAGTAGCAGCAAACCCTGTTTCGGCGCAAAAAGTCAGTGTTAAAGGCAAATTCCTGACAGACAGCATCGAGGTAGGTAAACCCTTTTTATATACTTTGAGCTGCCGCCATGCACCGGCAAAGGAGGTTTTCTTTCCCGATTCTTCTTTTAATTATTCACCATTTGAAATTATTTCCCGCAAGAGTTTTCCTTCAAGCACAGATGAAGCCGGAAAAATAACGCTGGACAGTGCCATTTATCAGCTGGTTACTTTTGATGTTTCTCCCTCTCAGGTATTACGCGTACCGATTTACGTTTATGAGAAAAAGGACTGCACAACAGTTTTTACAGCCAGGGATTCTATTTTTCTAAAAAAAAGCAACATAGATCCGGTCAGTAAACCAAATGCTTTACGACCTGAAACAGCACTCATTCCGTTAAGCAGCGAATTTAATTTTTCAATATTAATCGGTTCTCTGGCACTGATTATCGGTGTAACAGGTGCCATTTACTGGGTTTTTGGAAAGGATATTTATAAACAATGGAGGCTGATAAAACTTCAGAGACGTCATTTTGAATATCTCCGCTCTTTTAATCGGCTGCTCCGGAATGCAAGAGAAAAAAATAATATCAAAGACGCTGAAAGTGCGATCATCGTTTGGAAAAATTACCTGGAAAGGCTGGAAAAAAAGCCTTTTGCAACTTACACTACCAGGGAAATTATGGACAACATGCCGGATGACGCTTTAGCAGAAGCACTGAAAAATATGGATGGAATTATTTACGGGCAGGTGAAATCCAAAAACATGGATGTTTTTCTGGAAGTTTTAAAAAGCGGGGCTACCCGGTTGTACCGCAGCAAGCGCAGGCAGATCCTGGATAATCCCCTACCTTAATTTATGGAGCAATGGTTTTCTTTAAAGTGGTTTGGATATGACATTTTGCGGTCATACGAATGGGTGTATCCCTACTTTTTATACCTGATACCATTTGTGCCTCTTTTGTTTTGGCTTCGGAATGCTTTTCACCGAAAGCATAAACAACGGCTTGTCATCACCTTTCACTCGGTAAATCAGGGAAGAAACTGGCTGACATTACTTCGTTTTGTGCAGCCCGTATGTGTAGGATTGGCAATTTGCCTTATGTTGACGGCTCTTGCCCGGCCACAGATTATTTCTGAACGTACGGATCGTTTTTCGGAGGGGATAGACATTATGCTCTTGATGGATATTTCAGATTCCATGATGGAAAAAGATTTGAGCCCAAACAGGCTGGAAGCTGCCAAGCAGGTTGCACGACAATTTATTAAAGGACGTTTACAGGATCGCATTGGTCTGATCATTTTTGCGGGAGAGGCTGTTTCGCTTTGCCCGCTGACGACAGATTATGAATTGCTCTATGGTTTTCTGGATGAAATTAAACCGGATATGATCCCTACCGCCGGAACGGCCATCGGAAGCGCACTGGCCGTTGCCGTAAACAGGATGCGTGAAACCCAGGGCGACAGCAAAGTGGCGATACTGATCAGCGACGGAGACAATACTTCCGGTAACCTTGACCCAACAACAGCAACTCAACTGGCAAAAGCTTTCGGAGTTAAAGTTTATACCATTTCTGTCGGAACTGTTAAAAAGAAGTCGTCCTCTGATTCTCTGAACATTTCAACCGCAGCAGTGGATGAAAACGAACTTCAGAATATTGCAGGTTTAGGAAAAGGGAAGTATTTTCGTGCAACGGATAACAAGGCGCTGGGCGCGGTTTTTAACCAGATCGATCAGATCGAAAAGGTTAAATCCCGGAACGTCGTTTCGCGGGACATCAGTGATTTTTATCGGGTTTATCTGTACTGGGCTGTTCTGTTTTTGCTGATCGCAATCGGGACAAAAAGTACTTTTATGGCCAACATTCTTGAAGACTAAGATGCTTAAATCATATTACAATATAGATGCTGTTGAAGCAGGCCTGGATGAGGTAGGAAGGGGATGTCTGGCAGGACCGGTGGTTGCTGCCGCAGTAATTCTTCCAAGAGATTATACCCATCTTTATCTCAATGACTCTAAGCAACTGTCTAAATTACAGCGGGTTGAACTCGAAAAGGAAATTATTCGTGAAGCAATAGCATATGCCGTGGCAGAAGTGGATAATCTCGAAATTGATAAAATTAATATCCTGAAGGCAAGTTTTCTGGCCATGCACCGCGCAGTGGATAAACTGCATGTCCGCCCTGAACACTTGCTGGTAGACGGAAACCGTTTTACACCTTATCCTATGATCCCGCATACGTGTATCATCCAGGGAGATGCACATTATCTGTCAATAGCTGCCGCGTCTGTTCTTGCTAAAAATTACAGAGATGAACTGATGTCGGATTTGGGTCTTCGTTTTCCGCATTATGGCTGGGAAAGCAATGTCGGGTATCCGACTTTGCATCACCGCCGGGCAATCCGCGAACATGGAACATGCTCCTATCACCGCATGAGCTTTAAATTGCTGGCAGATGAGGTTATTTCAGTAGAAGAAATCAGTTCTTAGGTTTTTTGTATAATGGAACCGTGCTGCAGGGTTCGCCAAACATCAGGCTTTGGGCAACAGGTTTCAATAATGTTGTTATCTCAACATACGCAGAAATCGGTACAGGAAATTTGCTGCATCCTTTTATAACAACACGTTTACCACGGTATTCCTCTGCATCTATTTTCTGAATAGCTGCGGAAAACAGCTTATCTTCCAAAACATTTAAATCACCAAAAACAACCGCATTCGCGAACGGTTCCAGTTGAATCGCCAGCAGCATGTACGCCCAGGTAGGAACGATTGCATCTTCCGAACAGACGATGGCTACGTTTTTTTCCTGATACTGAGACCAGTCATGTACCTTTAAAAATTCCCGGAAGTCTTTTTCACGTAAAATCATTCCCTGAAACAGATTGTCCTTCATGTCGTAGACAATTCTTTCTCCCGGATGATAAAGTTCTTCAAGATCCAGTGAAATAATGCCACTGGTTGCTACACGATTGATAATTTCTTCGGTTTCCATTTCTTTTGAATTTTCGATTCAGGATTACAACACCAAAAAGAAAGAGTTTGTTTTGAACCGAAGGAAGTAAATATTGATTTGTCAGACGGTCAATGCCGCTTTTCGGGAAGGAGGGCTCATAAAATCTTTCAGATAATAGGGCTCAAAGGTGGCCAGATCTTCAAAATTATTTTCTGTAAATGACTTAAAAGCAAGACTGCCAACGGTTCGCGCAGAAGGACGAATTTCTTCGTTAAGAAAAATAGCATTCGAATCATCTGCAAGCAATGCTTTGCATTTCGCAGCTCCATCTCCGAAAAAAACGACCCTTCGATCTTTTAACAGGTCTCCGAAGGAATGTTCATCCATAATAATGGCCTTTGTTTCCTGCACAACAGAACCATCAGAACTAAAAACCGCGGCATAAACTTCCATTCGCCGCGCATCGATCATCGGACAAAACAGCGTCTCTCCTGAAAAGAAAGGAATAACCTGATGTGCCATCGCTTCCAGTGTATTAATTGCGATTAAAGGTTTGTCCAGAGCGTAGCAGAGTCCTTTCGCAGTGGAGGCGCCTACACGCAAACCGGTGTAAGATCCCGGACCTTTTGCAACTACCACAGCATCGAGATCATGAAGCGCGAAACCAGCATGTTCCACTGCATTTTTCATCAGTGTGGTAAGCATCGCAGAGGATGATTTGTCGGTATAAAGATCATATCCCGCAAGCAAAACACCGTTCTCGTGCACCGCTACCGAGCAGCCTCTTGTGGAAGTATCAATACTTAATAAGCGCATTGCAGAAGTTCAAAGTTTTCAGTGTTTAGTTCACAGCCGGGAGGCTGCTACTTTCATCAAGTTTAGGCGTTTAGTGCCTTTTAATTTTCCTTATGATTTATCGTGTTTCTATACTTTGAACTAACTACGGTAAACTAAAAACTGTTCTACTGTTAACCAAACATTAGTTCTTTTTCCCTTTCAGGATTTCATTGTACCGGTTCGTGTCTTTAAACAGTGCAAGTGCAGCTTTGACTTCGGTATCCTCGTTGAAGGAAGCTTCTCTCATGCCTTTTTCCAGATAATAATGTTTGATTACCTCAGCTTCCAGTATTTTCTTTATCTCTGCTTTTGCAATCTGAAGATCATTATCCTTACTGTGGGATAGTTTTGATCTTAGTGCTTTTAACTGCTCGCCGATGACATCAATCGATTTTTCCTTTTTCGCCGATGCTTCCAGGTCGTTCAGATCTCTTTCAACCTGCGTCGTGTAATCATATTCCTTGTCGGAAAGCCATTTTACAAAAGCTGCGTAATCGCTGTCCGTCAGGTGAAATTCTTTGGCAGGTTTAATGGTCGGGTGCTCGAAATGATATTTTACAGCGTAATCAAAGAACAGGCGGTTGCGTCCAAGTGAAGATGCCAGTGGTGAATAATTTTCTTTTTCCGTTATAATATCCGGCAAGATACCTCCGCCATCGTAAACAGTACGTCCGTTACGGGTTTTAAAGGCAGTCATCAGGGAGTCCGAAATTTTACCTACACTTCCGTCTTCATTACGATGGCTGTAATCGATAGCCTGAATACATCTGCCGCTTGGAATATAATATTTGGCAGTAGTAATTTTCATTTTGGTATTATAAGAAAGGTCTCTGGTGGTTTGTACCAATCCTTTTCCATAAGTACGCTGACCGATCAATACGCCTCTGTCGTAATCCTGGATAACCCCGGCTACAATTTCTGCTGCGGAAGCACTGCGATTGTTGGTAATAACTGCTACCGGAATTTCAATATCAAGAGCAGGATTGAATGCAGTGTAGGTCTTGTTCCACTCTGTTACTTTTCCTTTTGTCGAAACGATTTCTTCTCCTTTTGGAATAAACACATTGGAAATTTCGATAGCCATGTTTAGCAGCCCGCCCGGATTATCACGCAAATCCAGCACTACTGATTTCATTCCTTTTGCCTTCAATTCCTGAAAAGCAGTTTTAACTTCACGTGATGCAGTTGCAGTAAAATCTTTCAGATCGATATAACCAACATCTTCGCTCAGCATACCATAATAAGGCACATTTGTTACCTTCACGATATCCCGGTTTAAAGTAACTTCAAGAGGTTTGGTAATTCCGTAACGCTTAATGGTTAGCGTCAGACTGGTTTGTGTTTGTCCTTTTAACAGTTTTCCTGTATCAAAGTCTTCTTTATTGGAAAGTTCGGTCCCGTTAATTTTAACAATTTCGTCCCCCAGCTGTAAACCCGCTTTTTGCGCAGGCGTATCTTCATATACCATCATTACCGTATGTTTTCCCTCAGCAGAATTGACAACCGCTCCGATTCCGTTGTATTTTCCGGTCGTCATTGTCATATAATCCTCAATATCATCCTCAGCATAGTAAACCGTATAAGGATCAAGTGTCCTTAACATATTGTCTATACTGGTTTTGATGAGCTGGTTTGGATTGATTTCATCTACGTAATAGGCATTCAATTCCTTGAAAAGCGTAGCGTAAATGTCCAGATTTCGTGCAATTTCAAAAAGGCGGTCATCCTGGCGAAAAGAAACAAAGGCCAGGCCAACTACAACCGGCACGGCGAGCCAGATGGAGCGAAAATACTTTTTCATCTATATCAGGAATTATCGGTTTGCGATTTAAGAAGGGCAGGAGGCACTTTACCCAATTTCTTGAGGGTTTGCTTCATAGCCGGTTCAATAACGTCGTAAGTTGTTATTTCTTTTGCAAGATACAAAAAAGCAATGTACGATGGGCGCGACTCCGGAGGGGAAGTCACCAGGGATTGTTTGTTGAGGCGGTATGCCTCGCGACAGCGGCGGCGGATCAGGTTTCGGTCAACAGCTTTTTTAAACTGTTTTTTAGAAACTGAAAAAAGGACCTGAGGAAATGACGGGGGATTTTCTTTATCGTAAATATAAAGCACCCGAAAAGGAAAGAGGTAGAACGTCTGAACATCCGAACTACCTCTTTTAAAAAGCTTTCCGATTAAACGAGGATCACAAAGACGCTCATTTTTTCCAAATTTTTGTTTCAAGTTTTTGCAGAAAAAAAGCGTCTGATCTGTCAGAAAAATCTAACGAATCAGACGGTGTAAGATTGGAGTTCCAAACAGGCTTTCTTCAACAAAAAAATTTGCTGAAATAACCTTCCTACTCAAACTTTAAACCTTAATTATTGCTTATGACGTTTTTCGTCAGAAACCGTTAATTTCCAACGGCCTTTTTTGCGACGGGCAGCAACAACATTGCGGCCATTTGCCGTAGACATTCTTTCACGGAATCCGTGCTTATTTCTCCTCTTGCGATTCGAAGGTTGAAAGGTACGTTTCATCTCATTATCAAATTATTGCCTATATAAAATCTCTTTGACCCGTAATTTTGGCTTGCAAAGGTAGATAAATTTATCATTAAGACAAAATTTGCAAACTTTATTATGTCAGTGTATCAATAAGATGACTTTATAAAAGCTGATTTTGTGTTGTTTTGGCACAAAAAATAAATTGTTTTAAGTTGAAAAAAATAACTATCCAGCCATATCACCTAATATTTTAGCCAGATTTATACCTTCTCCAAGCACTGGTTTGAAGATGTCACCTTCTTTTTGTAACCTTTCCAAAGCGTTGGAAATAGTAAAATCTTTTAGCTGTAA
The DNA here is from genome assembly GCF_004349265.1 of Dyadobacter psychrotolerans. GTDB lineage: Bacteria > Bacteroidota > Bacteroidia > Cytophagales > Spirosomataceae > Dyadobacter > Dyadobacter psychrotolerans. The sequence continues at coordinate 358,744 of NZ_SMFL01000006.1, read as the reverse complement.
GCCCTTTTGGACTTCATCCCAATGAAGTGGCATAGAAACTGTTGCTCCCGGTTTTGGACGGACAGAGTAGGGGGCGGCAAGTGTTGCTTTGGGTCTGTTCTGAAGATAATCAATGTAAAGTTCGTCTTTTCTGTTTTTTGTCATGCGCTCGATACTGGTAAATTCCGGAAGCTGTTCCTGCGCCTGAATGGCTATCCATTTCGCAAACAGTTGACACTGATCATAGCTATATTTGGCACCAAGCGGGATGTAAATATGGATCCCTGTTGATCCTGAGGTTTTGCAATATCCGGGAATGTTAGAGTCGTCAAGAATTTGTTTTATCGTTTGCGCGGTTAAAATTACCTGTTCAAAGGTATTGGTCGTGTCCGGATCCAGGTCGAGAATACACCAATCCGGATTATCCTCTGCCTCAACCCGGCTGTTCCAGGGATTGATATCAATACATCCCTGATTGACCATGTAAAGTAAACTGGCTTCGTCCTTGCAAACCATGTAATTTTTGTTCTGCTCCTTGTCATTACTGCTGTAAGGAAACAGTTCAATCCATGATGGCGCTTTTCCGGTAACATCTTTCTGGTAAAAACTTTTGCCTTGAATCCCGTTTGGAAACCGGTTCAGAGACATCGGCCGGTTCAGTAAGTATGGTAAAATAAATGGAGCAACTTGATAGTAATAGTTAATCAGATCGCGCTTAGTTATTTTCTCTTTTGGCCAGAATACCTTACTTAAATTTGAGAATTTCAATTCATTCCCGTCAATTTTTCTAACCTGTGTTTGTTCCGTTGGATTGAGAAGTGTTTGTCTGGTTTTTTCTTTTGGTGGTTTGATAATAGGATGTTTGGCTTTTTTTTCGTCCTTATCAAGTACTTCTTCAACATCCGCTTCTGTCTCCCGAATTACATCTTTCGCCTTTTTATCTTCCCTCAAACCTTCAAAAGAAGGATGACGAAAGACACCATCGGAAGTTATCTCGGCAAAACTGACTTCGCAAACAATGGACGGTTTAAGCCAGGTTGCTTTCGCTTTTGGTGGATTGGGCCGGAATCTGGATGGTTTATTATAGTCGGGAGTTTCGTTGAAAGGACTTTTTTCGGTAACCAGTGGTTTAAACATCTCCAGCATTTCTTTTTGCTGTTTGTCCTTAAAACCGGTTCCTACTTTACCAACGTAGACAAAATCTCCATTCTCGTAAACTCCCAGGAGAAGCGAACTGAAATGTTTGGAAGAACCTTCGTTTCTGGTATATCCGGCAATTACAACTTCCTGCCGTTTATTAATTTTAATTTTCAGCCAGTCCTTAGTCCTTGCTCCGGGCAGGTAAAGACTGTCCGATCGTTTCGCGATAATTCCTTCCAGCCCTAATTCCCTGGCCGCATCGAAAAATGCTGTTCCGTCTGTTTCCACACTATAACCGCTTCGAATCAAACCTTCTTCGGGCATAGTACTTTGTAAAACGGCTTTTCGCTCGTAAAGCGGAAGTCCGGTCAGGTCTTTGCCGTCAAGCCAGAGTATATCAAAGACATAAAAAAGCAATTCTCCGTCTGCCTCACTCCGCCAGTTTTGTAAAGAACCAAAATCAGAAATACCTTTTTCATTAACAACAACGATTTCTCCGTCCACGACAGCATTGACTTTCCATTTCTGAATGGCCTCGTAAACAGGATAAAATTTGTCGTTAAACGATTTATTATTTCTGGATTTAAGCTGAGCATTGTTCTTATCAGTAATGGCAAGTGCGCGGTATCCGTCCCATTTAACTTCGTATTCCCAGCCTTCTTCATCAAAAGGTGCGTCAACCAGAGTTGCGAGCATTGGTGTTGTTTCGAGATCAAATGCTTTTTCAGGAGCATTTTTTAAAATTGATTTAACATCTTTTTTGGCTGGTTCCGGAATTTCTGAATTCTCATCGTTTTCAATCTGTTCGGATATTTTTTGTTTTGCTTCGTCTTTTGTGTTTGCCGGTTTATCCTTCAAAGTACTTCCGGGCTGAATTATATTACGTCCGTAAACATCCTCCGGATTAGCTTTTACGTCTTCAAGTGTTTTGTTTGACTTTACAGATTTATCTTTTTTTGTAATATCAGAATCAGAAGCATGTTTGTCTTTATGTTTGATCAGCAGCCAGGCATTATCCTCCATGCCCTTCGTCCGTACCAGTGCAAATTCACCATTTAGTTTTTTCCCTTTTAGCACAAACTTTAGGGAACCTTCTTTCAGCTGTTTCAAAAGCAGTTTTTCCCTTGCTTTTTTGTTATCCGCCTTTTCAATCGGTTCGTATGTGCCTTCATCCCAAACAATGACAGTGCCTGCGCCATAGTTTCCTTTTGGAATACTGCCCTCAAAATCTTTGTAGTCAAAAGGATGGTCTTCCACCATCATGGCAAGTCTTTTTACGGAAGGATCTGTTGACGGACCCTTAGGTACTGCCCAGCTTTTAAGTACTCCATCCATTTCAAGCCGAAAGTCATAATGCAGCCTGGAAGCATGATGTTTCTGGATGACAAATCGTAGTTGTGAATCAGCAGGTTTTCCTGCGGTTGGTTCAGGCGTGTCGTCGAACGAACGTTTCTTTTTGTATTGTACCAGACTCATGATGTATCAGTATAAAGACCGGATAATAAAGGAATTAGCTTAATTAAAACTTTGTGCCAGATTGAAATACCCTCATTTTGGTGAACAATAATCCCGATTTTGTCCGGTATAATTTTTGATAACACCGGGCATCACTAAATCGATTGAGATATGGCAGACGACAAAACCAAGAGAGGGCCTGCGGATAGCAGCCGGATCAACGTGAACGAAGATTACGAAGTGGCTTACTGGACTGAAGCCTTGGGATGCACCGAAGAGGAGCTGCAAAAGGCTGTTAAATCAGCTGGAACGTCAGCAAAAGCGGTCCGGGAATATTTGAATAAATAGCGCTCTTTTAATTTTTAATTTTAAATAAAAAAGTTAAAAAAACGGACCGAAATTTACCGGTTTTTGAACTATACGTAAGATAATCAACCATTTACTGGTACGGTTATTTTAGGTTCATCATCATAATAAACAATTACTTAAAAACCAGAAATCATGAAAAGTATAAAATTAAATATCGTAGCACTTACAATTATTGCATCATCTGCTGCTTTTGCGCAGACAACAGTACCTAGTAGTTCAACACCGTCATCAACGGTTCCAAGTTCAACATCAAGGCCATCATCAGTACCGGGTACAACAGTTCCGGGAACAACTCAGCCTTCGACAATGCCTGGAAATACTTATCCTGCAACAGTACCCGGAAGTACAACCCAGCCATCAACCGTGCCGGGTAGTATGACACAGCCGGGAACAATTCCGGGAACAGTAGTGCCTGGTACAACAACCTATCCGTCAACGCCAAGCAATCCGACGCAGGGAACGACAATACCATCAACAACACCGGGAACAACAACATATCCATCTACTACGCCGGGGACTTCGGTGCCAGGTACAGTGAATCCGTCAACAACTCCCGGAAGTGTCATTCCCGGTACAACAGTTCCCGGCAGTACAACACGTCCGACGACTGTACCAGGTAGCACAACCCGTCCAGGCAACACAACCCGTCCCGGAAATACGACAAGACCAGGTAATACAACTTCGCCTGGCACGACAAGTCCCGTAAAACCTGGAAATGGTTCTCAGAAATAATAGAATTTCGGTCCTGTAACTGAAAAGCCCTGTAAGCTAATTGCCTACAGGGCTTTTTTTGTATTGATGAACATATTATTTATGCCAAAATACTGTTGCGGTTAATGCCCTTGTTAACCGGACAAAAACCTGTTGTCCCTCTTGTAATTAGTAAGCCGCCAACGAAGGTTAACCCTTTGCCCAACATTGTCTCTTTCTTCTGCATACCATAGAACGTCAGAAGAGCTCCCGCAACTACGGAAATGATACGTTCTGTGTTACCCACGTTCTGAACTTCTTCTATGCTATCGCCAGCGTCGTGCATTTTTTCCTTAATAAAATTGATTGTCGATTCCATATAATTCGCTTTGTTGAAAAGTTTAACATCAAAAACACTGGGAATTAAACAATCATACCAGAACCTTAACCGTGTGTATTGAATGAGACTTTTTCGTACCAAGGCGTAGCGGGAGCTGTCCAGGATGGCCTGCCCCGTCGGACCACCGACCTTTGTATTATAAGTGCAACGTTTTTAGCAACGAGCTAAAATGCAAAAAGGCCACCATCTTTYGATAGTGACCTYTTTYTTYGTAGCGGGAGCTGTCCAGGAYGGCCTGCCCCGTCGAACCACCGACCTTTGTGTTATGAGCGGGCGGCGTTCCGTACCAACGTTTTTACGAATTGCTTGAAATTGTAAAAAGTCCACCACTTTCGATAGTGACCTTTTTCTTTGTAGCGGGAGCTGTCCAGGACGGCCTGCCCCGTCGAACCATTGACCATTGTTTTATGAGTCGCTTTCGTGCCAACGTTTTATCAACTGCGTAAAACGCAAAAAGGCCACCATCTTTTGATAGTGACCTCTTTTTTCGTAGCGGGAGCTGGACTCGAACCAGCGACCTTTGGGTTATGAGCCCAACGAGCTACCAACTGCTCCATCCCGCGGTGTCGTTGAATTGGAGTGCAAACATACAACAAATGTTTCAGTAAAAACAACTATTTTTGTAAAAAGTTTAGGAAGTATTTTTTTCAATGCCTCTTCTGCTTCGCTGACACCATTTGTTTTTATATGAATTTTCAATTGAATACTTCCGGATTGGGGAAGCGTATTCACTCTGTGCTGCTGATACGATTATTATGGATTATGGCTTTGTTCATGGTCTGCCGCATTCTGTTTTATGCTTTTAATACTGCTTTTTTCCCCGGAATCACTTTTGAGTTTGGCCTCCGTTTATTGACAGGCGGGATTAAATTTGATATTGTAGCCGTTTTATATACCAATATTCTCTACATCTTTTTAATGCTCGTTCCTTTTACTTTTAAGTACAGGAAAGGCTTTCAAAAATTTCTGGATTATTTATTTATCATCACCAACAGTATTGCGCTGTCTGCAAACTGTATGGATTTTATCTATTATAGATTCACTATAAAACGGACAACCTGGACCATCCTTAAAGAATTTTCTCATCAGGATAATCTTGGTTTGCTTTTTGGAGGGTTTATTGTGCGTTACTGGTATGTGGCTGTGATCTGGATTTTGTTTGTTTTACTTCTCATCAAAATAACAAAAATTTGGCAGGCAGGTGAACGAAGCAAATTTCCACTTTGGATGTTCTTTCTGATTCATTCCGTATTACTGGCGGTTTCTGTCAAGTTATTTATTGCCGGTGCGCGCGGAGGATTTGCGCACAGCATCCGGCCTATTACTTTGAGTAATGCCGGCGAGTATGTACAGCGCCCAAAGGAAATGTTTATTGTTTTAAATACGCCATTCTGTATCTACAAAACAATACGCCGGAGTGATTATGAGCGTGTCAGCTATTTCCCGGGAGAGCAGCAGGCCGGTGAAATTTTTAACCCGATACATACACCGGAAATCGGACAGGGTGCTTTTCGTCCTAAAAACGTTGTGATACTGATTTGGGAAAGTTTTGGCAAGGAAATGGTCGGGGCTTATAACCGGGGTCTGGATAATGGAAATTACAATGGTTACACGCCTTTTATCGATTCGCTGATGCAGCACAGCAAGGTTAACTGGTATTCCTTTGCCAACGGAGCCAAGTCCATTGAAGCGATACCTTCCGTGCTGACCAGTATTCCGGGAATTAAGGAGCCGTTTGTTACCATGCGCTATACCGACAATAAGCTGCCAAGTTTGCCCGGTTTGTTGCGTGAAAAAGGGTATGGAACTTCATTTTTTCATGGTGCGCCCAATGGGTCAATGGGTTTTCAGGCTTTTGTAAATCTGATTGGTGTCGAAAAATATTACGGGAAGTCGGAATATGACAATGACGAGGATTATGACGGAATATGGGGAATCTGGGACGAAGAATTTATGCAGTTTTGGGCAAAAAAGATGAATACCTTTAGACAGCCTTTTATGAGTACGCTGTTCACGGTTTCCTCACATGACCCTTATAAAGTTCCGGAGTGGTACAAAGGTAAATTTCCAACCGGCCCGCTGCCGATTTATGAGACGATGGGTTATACCGACCAGGCACTCAGGAAGTTTTTTGCAAAGGCGAAAACAATGCCCTGGTACAACAATACTTTATTCGTAATTACAGCAGACCACGCAGCAACATTTGCGCATTATCCTGAATATCAAACATCAGCAGGGAATTTTTCTATCCCAATCTTGTTCTATTCTCCGGGAGACAGTACAGTTGCAGGCCGGGATTCGTCTACGCTGGTGCAGCAAATTGACATTATGCCATCCGTTTTAGGGTATCTGAATTATGATAAACCTTACTTCGCATTTGGTAAAAATATATTCAAAAAGCCGCCGATTAACTTTGCTGTAAACTACGATGGTGTATATCAATGGTTCAATGGTCCTTATTTATTGCAATTTGATGGACAGAAAACCGTAGGTTTGTATAATTATCAGCAGGATAAGCTTTTAAAAAACAATTTGAAGGATAAGTTACCCGCCATACAGGGCCCCATGGAATTACAGGTCAAGGCTTTTGCGCAGCAATATGTCAATCGTATGCTGGACGACAGGCTCACTGTAAAACCCTGATCATTTCGTTGTTACCAGCTACTTTACTCCTTGATCAACGAATTACAAAGAAATCATTATGACTGAAAATGTAGAAAATAGCACTCCTCTCCGCAACCATCGCGCGGGATTTGTGAGTATAATCGGAAAACCCAATGTTGGTAAATCGACATTAATGAATGTTTTGGTAGGAGAAAAAATGTCTATCATCACATCCAAAGCCCAAACGACCCGTCACCGCATCATGGGGATCCTTAACGGTAAACATGAAGATATTCCTTTTCAGCTTGTTTACTCTGATACGCCGGGCGTTGTAAAACCTGCATATAAACTGCATGATTCTATGATGACCTTTGTGAAAGGGTCGCTGGAAGATGCGGATGTGGTTTTGTTCGTAACAGAAGTAGGAGAGAAGGCATCAAACCATGAAGTGATACCTTTGCTGGAAAGAACCCAGTCACCGGTTATTGTGGTTTTAAATAAAATAGATCTTTCGTCGGATGAGGAAGTGAAAAGGAAAATAGATGAGTGGGAAGCTGAAATTCAGCCCGCAGCTATCATTCCGATCTCTGCCCTGCACAGCGCAAATATCCAGACGTTATTTGATGCGGTGATCACCCGCCTGCCTTTTCACCCGCCGTATTTCGATGAGGATGAACTAACTGACAAGCCGGAGCGTTTCTTTGCTTCTGAAATTGTACGTGAAAAAATTTTTCTTAACTACCGCCAGGAAATTCCATACAGCTCCGAAGTGGTTATTTCAGAATTTAAGGAACGTGACGATATGATCGTGATCCGTGCCGAAATCCTGGTTGAACGTAAAAGTCAGAAAGGTATTATCATCGGTGAAAAAGGAGAAATGCTTAAAAAAATCGGTACGCAGGCTAGGGAAGATATGGAAGCGTTTTTTGGTAAAAAAGTGTTTCTTGAACAATATGTAAAAGTGGAGCCGGAATGGAGAAGCAATGAAAGAAAGCTTCGCCAGTTCGGATATGAAGAGTAAAATAAATAAGTAAAAACGGAGGAAAGGAACGTTCCTTTCCGGATCAAATTTTTTAAAGGCTATACAAATGGCAAATATTATATCGATTGTAGGACGCCCGAATGTGGGTAAATCTACACTTTTTAACAGGCTTACTGAGAGCAGGAAGGCGATCATGGATAACCAGAGCGGTGTAACCCGTGACCGTCATTATGGATACGGTGAATGGACAGATCAGTACTTTACAGTAATAGATACCGGCGGTTATGTTGTCGGTTCAGAAGATATTTTTGAAGGAGCCATCAGAGAGCAGGTCGAACTTGCGCTGGAAGAATCAACTGTGGTTTTGTTTATGGTGGATACCATGTCGGGGCTGACAGATTTGGACAAGGATTTTGCGAACGTTCTTCGTCGTTTCAACAAACCGGTTTATCTGGTTGCCAACAAAGCGGAAACAACAGAAAGATATCAGTCGGCAGCCGAATTTTATGAGCTTGGACTTGGAGATGAAATTTTTGCTATTTCTGCCCAAACCGGTTTTGGGACCGGTGACTTGCTGGATGCAGTAATCAAACATTTCGAGACAGCGGGTGTTGAGGATCCGGAAGCAGGTATACCAAGGATTGCGATCATGGGCCGCCCGAACGTAGGGAAATCGTCATTCCTGAACGTTTTAACTGGGACAGACAGAAGTATAGTAACGGACATCGCCGGAACAACCCGTGATGCCATACATACCCATTACAACGCCTACGGAATGGAATTTATCCTGACCGATACCGCCGGATTACGCCGCAAATCCCGTGTGAATGAGGATATCGAGTATTATTCCACGCTGCGTTCAGTGAAAGCAATGGAAGAATCCGATGTTTGTATCATTCTGCTGGATGCAACCTTAGGGCTGGAAGGTCAGGATCTGACGATCATTGGTCTGGCGGACAAAGCCAAAAAAGGTATTGTGATTATGGTTAATAAGTGGGATTTGATAGAAAAGGATTCCAAAACAGCCGATGCTTTCAAAAAAAGCCTTTTAGAAAGACTTGCTCCGATGAACTATATGCCAATCATATTTGCCTCTGTTGTTGAAAAACAGCGGATTCACCAGGTAATGGAAAAGGCTATGGAAGTATATCAGAACAAAACGAAGAAGATCACGACTTCGAAGTTGAATGATATCATGCAGAAAGAAATTGAGAAATATCCGCCGCCGGCAGATCGTGGTAAGTATATCAATATCAAATATATGATCCAGTTGCCAACGCCGTCTCCTACGTTTGTATTTTTCAGTAGCAACCCTAAGCATGTGAAAGATCCCTATTTGCGTTATCTGGAAAACAGGATGCGGGAGAACTTTGATTTTTCAGGGGTTCCGATCACGATTTTCTTCAGGGAGAAATAGCGATACTTAAATATTTTGAAGCCGACACCGGGAGATTTTTCTTCCGGTGTTTTTTGTTTCGTCACATTTATAGCACAGTTGGTATATCAAAATCATCGGTTCAGCGTAATTTATTTTTTTCATGCAACCTTTCATCATAATTTTCCATCTCTTAAACAATGAGAAAGTTCTCAAAATGGATGGAAATAAGGGGTCAGAAAAAAAATATTTAAAAAAAAGTTAAAAACAAGGTACTATGTATTGCAAGATACCATCTAAAACATATATATTTGTATCGTTAATTAGTTACAGCGACTTTCAGTAGGACATTTCTAAAAGACTTATAAAAATTACAGCCATGAAAACCATAAAACTTCTCACTCTTCTTGTTCTTTTCAGCCTTCAGGCTGGAGCTACCGGATATTCTCACAACATGTTTGTGGCTCACAAAAAGCTTCAGGCAGGAAAAGAACGCAGTGTAACAAGCGGACATGCGGTTGCAAGAAAAGCTGCTCCTGTAAAAGTGGTGGTAAAAGCTGCTGTAATTACTCAGGATCGTCAGCGTGCGGTTTCACTCACCAGCCAGTTTGCAAACAAAATATCCGGCGTGGTAACACTGAACCAACGGGTTGTGGAACAAGGTCCTGCTGCGTTGTTTCAAAGCGAAGATGAAGAAGCAAGTGATAATTCCATTGTAAACAAGCTTGTGGGCCTGGTAAAAGGCATTGTTTTAGCATTTATAGGATCTACCACATTTGGAAAAGCATAACAAACCGGATTCTATCGGATGAATTGAGCAGGGCTTTTGGTCCTGCTTTTTTTGTGATCATCCCACCACATTCGTCAATGTCCCAATCGGTTCAATTGTAATATGTACAATATCATCTTTTTGCAGTGTAAAATCTGAAGGAGGGATTACGCCGGTTCCGGTCATCAGATAACATCCCTGTGGAAAGGAAAGCTCCCGGTAAAGAAACCCAAGCAATTCGTTGTGGTTTCGTTTCATTTGGGATAAAGTAATTTCTCCGTTAAACACTTCTTCATTGTTACGGATAATCGATAAAACAATAACTGTATCCGCTGGCAAGGGTTCTTCCGGTACATAAAGGCATGGACCCAAAGCTGTACTTCCTGTGTAAGATTTAGCCTGTGGCAGATAAAGCGGATTTTCCCCTTCAATGCTTCGTGAACTCATGTCGTTACCAATTGTGTAGCCAACCAGCGTTCCCGAAGTTGTAGCAAATAACGTAAGTTCCGGCTCCGGAACGTCCCAGGTAGAATCTCTGCGGATACGGACCGTTCCGTGATTACCCACCACACGCCAGGCAGTAGATTTAAAAAAGAGCTCCGGCCGGTCTGCGTCGTATACGCGGTCATAAAAATTTCCTCCACCTGCTTTTTCCGACTCTTCCATCCGTGCAGTCCGGCTTCTGAAATAAGTTACACCGGCAGCCCAAACTTCCTGTGAACCAATTGGAGGCAGAATTTCAGGAAAAGGAATATCGTCAGTGAAAGTAAGAGAAATTAAATTTTCGGTCTGAAGTTCAAGCCATTCATACAAGTCATCCCGGTTTACGACCAAATCCCAGTCTGATTCATGCAGGCGATAAAAAAGGTCTTCTTTTTCAAGTAAAATACCGTGTTCTGTTTTGTATAATTTCATAAAAATGACTTTTAGCGGTTAGCAGGCAGCGATTGGGTCTGGCTGATCTATACGAATTGTATTGCTGTTAATTCATTAAATATCAGTATTTTACTGCTATTGATAAAATGTGATATTTAAGGTACAAAGTTAGAAATCAGGATTCTTTACTGACTAAATACAGTATTTTACCTTATTCAGACTACGAACAAAAATAAGAAACAGAATAAAATAATGCAGGGCTAATCTGCCTTCCACAAACAGCGGTCGATTGGAATTCTTTCCTGAGCAAGAATCTGTATATCTGTAGAAAGTGTGTGTTTCGGATGAAGTAGTATGTTAAACGAAAAAGGGACTATAACCGATGGTAGAGCAATGGCCGGTACGTCAGGATTTTGCAGCCAGTTGTTCAGCCAGAATTGAGTTCTTTCATAATTTTTGTCCTGCCAAAAATCCGGCATTTCCAGTCTGTTGTAATAACGGATATTATCAGGAATGTCTATTGAAGTAAGCCAGTAGACAGGCAAATCTTCATACCGGACGGCCGGCGCATGCGCTAAGGTTTCGACAAGACCTAATTCGGGAGAAGAAGTGGTGTATAAAATTCCGGTTCCTTTCGGATTCCAGCGGGCGCCATAAAACCGGCTTCCTTCTGTGGACAAAGCCTGATCGCGAAATTTTTCTCTGATTATGCGGTAGACCGTAGGCATAGCTGTTGGAAGCAGGCAGGAAGACCATAATCCAATCTTCCCAGGACGTCGTCGACCATGCCAAAACCCGTAATTGTGTCCATTAATTGCAGCGGTGTATGGTCATTAAGTTCACTTAAAGGAGATTTAAGCCAGTTTCGTACGACGTGCTCCCTATTTTCAAATGTATCTAATGCGTGAATAAGTACATTTTTTAAACGAAGTAGCCTTTCGGAAGCATCGGTGCTCAGGCGTTTATCAGCAGGAATACGGTGCAGGTTACGGGGCGTCATTCCTAAAAGGTATGCCATGTCATTGTCTGTCAGACCTACTAAACCTGATATCTCATCCGCAACCGATCTTAAAACACCTTCACGGGATTTTTGAATAACTGTCAGATCGGACGAAGGTCTCAATCCATAAGAAAACTGTTTTTCAGCAAGCATTCTAACTTCCGCCATATTCCAAAAAATAAAAAGCGAAGTATGTCACAAAGGCATATGACATACTTCGCTTTAAAAAGTTTTTCTTTACAATTTTTCTTTCAAGAAATCTGCCGTATAGTTTCCTTCCAGTTTAGTCATTTCCTCAGGTGTCCCGGCAAAAGTAAGATATCCGCCTGCTTCTCCTCCTTCCGGACCGAGATCCAGAATCCAGTCGGCGCATTTAATTACCTCCATATTATGCTCAATGATAATTACACTATCGCCCTGATCTACAAGCGCATTGATTGCTTTCAGTAATTTTTTAATATCATGAAAATGAAGTCCGGTTGTAGGCTCGTCAAAAATGAAAAGTGTTTTTCCTTTGTGAGAATTGCCTTTTCCTAAAAACGAAGCAAGTTTTACCCTTTGCGCTTCACCGCCGGACAGCGTGTTGGAAGACTGACCCAAGCCAACATAACCAAGCCCGACTTCCTGCAAAGGCATTAATTTATCTGCCAGTTTGGGTTCGGATTCCCTGAAAAAGCCGATCGCTTCATCTACTGTCATATCCAGTATTTCTGCAACATCTTTTCCGTTGTACTGTACTTCCTGAATTTCCTGTTTAAAACGCTTGCCACTACAGCCTTCACATTTCAGATAAATGTCAGCCATGAACTGCATTTCAATCTTTACCTGTCCTTCACCCTGGCAAATTTCACAGCGTCCGCCGTCCACATTAAACGAAAAATGAGAAGGTTTGTAAGCGCGTGCTTTTGACAATGGAAGTTCAGACATCATCTGCCGAATGTAATCGTAAGCCTTTATATAAGTAACCGGATTAGAACGGGAAGATTTTCCAATCGGATTCTGGTCAATCATTTCAATAGACTCAATCCGGTCTACACTTCCTGATAACTGATCAAAACGGCCTACATCCTCACTGAATTCCCCTTTCAGGCGCATCAGAGCAGGATAAAGTATTTTCCGTATCAATGTAGACTTCCCTGAACCGCTGACGCCTGTAACGACAGTCAGGGTGTTTAAAGGGATTTTCACATCCACATCTTTCAGGTTATTTTCTCGTGCTCCTTTTAATTCAAGAAAATGCAGCGATTTTCTCCGGACAGCGGGAACCGGTATGGTATCGTCGCCCAGCAGGAAATCCAGTGTATGGGATTTCATATCCGGATTTTCCACAATCTCCGAACCTTCATTTTTCCGACTACGGATGTCATCCCAGTTTCCCTGAAAAACAACATGTCCGCCGCCCGTACCCGCTTCCGGACCGATATCGATAATCTGGTCCGCGGCATGCATTACTTCTTCTTCGTGTTCAACTACAATCACCGTATTGCCAAGGTCACGCAGTGATTCCAGAACGCCGACCAGCCTTTGCGTATCCCGGGGGTGAAGTCCGATACTGGGTTCGTCAAGAATGTACATCGATCCTACCAAAGCACTGCCCAAAGAAGTAGCCAGTTTGATACGCTGGAATTCACCGCCGGATAAAGAATTTGTCAGACGGTTCAGTGTCAGATAACCAAGGCCAACACGGGTCATATATTCCAGTCGCGTTTCAATTTCTGTTAAAATGCGACGTGCAATTTGCCGGTCGTGCTCACTAATTTCAATATTTTTGAAAAATTCAAGCACATCCTGTATTGGCATCAGAACAAGATCGGTGATCGAGCTTCCGGCAACTTTTACATAAGATGCATCCTTACGCAGACGGGAGCCACGGCAGTCGGGGCAAGTGGTTCGTCCGCGAAAACGTGAAAGCATCACACGGTACTGAATTTTATGCGTCTGGGATTCCAGTTCCGAAATAAAATCATTGATTCCCTGAAAATATTGGTTTCCTGTCCAGAGTAGATCTTTTTGGGCGGGCGTAAGATCTTTGTAAGGACGATGGATTGGATAATCGAATTTGACACCGTTCCGAACCAGAGGGACGAGCCATTCGCTCATTTTTTCTGTCCGCCAAGGTGCTATCGCTCCATCATAAACAGAAAGATTTTTGTCCGGAATGACCAGATCGGGGTCAATTCCTAATATTTTACCAAAACCTTCACAGCGTTTGCAGGCGCCGTATGGATTATTAAAACTGAATAAATTGACGGTTGGCTCTTCAAAAATGATACCGTCCAGTTCAAATTTATCAGAGAATTCTTTTCTCTCACCATTTACAACCTGCACGATACAAAGTCCTTCACCTTCGAAAAACGAAGTTTGCACAGAATCTGAAAGACGATATTGTGTGTCTTCATCATCATGTTTTACACCGGCACGGTCTATCAGAATAAAAATTTGGTTTCCCGACTGGCTGTAACCTTCCGGGTTTTCCAGCACATCCTCAATCGCTGCAACCTCGTCATTGATCATGATCCGGTTATAACCTTTTGAAAGTAAAATCGAAAGTTCTTCCTGTTGTGTGCGGCCTTCACGGATAAGTAAAGGCGCAAGAATCATAACCCGTTCTCCTTCTGCCTGGCTCAGTATAAAATTGACAACATCGGTAACCGCGTCTTTTTTTACCAGTTCGCCTGAAACCGGAGAGAATGTATGGCCGATTCTTGCAAAAAGCAGTTTCAGATAATCATAAATCTCCGTTGAAGTACCAACTGTAGAACGCGGGTTACGCGTATTTACCTTTTGCTCAATGGCAATCGCAGGAGAAATACCTTTAATGTATTCAACCTCAGGTTTTTCCATACGCCCCAAAAACTGGCGTGCATAACTGCTGAGACTTTCCACATACATCCGCTGACCTTCTGCAAACAGCGTATCAAAGGCAAGGGACGATTTTCCGGAACCGGAAAGGCCCGTAATCACCACGAGTTTGTTACGCGGAATAGCAACGTCAACACTTTTAAGATTATTTACACGGGCACCTTTGATCAGAATATATTGTCTCGGATCAAGTTCGTCAAACTGGGAAGCTTCAATCCTCGGCACAGGTAATTGCGTCATAAATCAGATAAATAAACGGGTGGTGTTTTTAAAAACCCGATCTTAAAGTTAACCCAAAAACGGGCAATTTAGTTTGGATTACTTCGCAGATCTGACAATCAAAGGCAATGACAAATTTACTCTTTCGTGTAAAAATGAAATAGCTTTTTGACGGACATAAATTTTCAAACTTAAATCCTGACTTCCTTTGAAGTTAAAAAGATCATTCCCTTTTGAGCAGCTTCCTCAAAAATAGGATCTGCCAAATGACCCCAGTTGGTTACGTCCGACATGCAGTCTGTCAGAACGGTTACTTTTGGAATCAGCTCCGGGGCATATTGAATAATTTGTTTGATGCTTGTCGCCACACAATGCGACCGGGCTTCTCCGGCAATAAACACCTGATCGAAGGTTTCCAGCTCTGCAAGAAAGTTTGTATCCAGTTCAGTTTCAGGAGCATTCACGACGGGAACCTGCGCTTTAAAAACGCCGAAGTGTTCTGACAACGGATTAATTCCTTTTGCTACCGCTTTATAATCTCGTCTTGTACGATGCGTCCAGGCCAGTATTGCATCCATCACCGTTTGGTCCAACGAAGCACCTTTGGAACCTGCCAGACAATGTTCGGGCCAGATAAAATGTTTGAATTCTCCCTGATTTTCAAGCGTTTCGAGGTATTGAATCACGTATTCTTTGTGATAACGAGGAATCCATTTACCTGCTTTCACCGCGGAAGATGTGATGAGTGTAAACGGCGCTACGGTGTTGCCATTCGGATCTTCCCAGAAAAGAGGATGTGCAATGTCGATCACCCGGTGCGTATCCAAAGTGACAAAGATTCCGTCAATTTTCTCTCCGTAAATCGCAATCAACCCGGCAATCCGTTCTACATCTTTCTCTGCACCCGGTACGTAAAGCGTACCTTTCGGATTACAGAAATCATACTGTGCATCGATAATAAGGAAGGCCGTTTTTGTTGTAGTCATCATTGAAAATGCTTTAAAATTCAGAAGTAAATAACCTTATTATTCCCATTCCACGGGAATTTCCATCTGACGAGCGTACATTTTAGAGCACAGCGCATGGACATGCCGAAGCATCTGGTTGGTGTCTTTCACATAATCCACCCTGTAATCTTCTTCCAGTTTGTTAAGGCCGTTCAAAATCGTTTGCGCCTTTTTTGCAATGTATAAAGCACAGGTATCTGCTTTGGAAGAATAGGTTTTCAAAATCCCCGCATACGTTTCCAGAAAGGTGTTGAGCAAAAAGAGGTTGAGCTCCACACCACCAATTTTGTCCTTCGTTACCTTCACATGATAACTGATGTCCCCGCTCAGGTTTCTCATGTCCATCAGAATCCAGCCAGGTGTATTTTGGTTAAATTTGGATGTTCGCAAAATCCGGTTGGTAATTTCTTCTCGTCGTTCCGGTATCGTCGCCGAATCTTCAAGTAGTTCAAAATACAGCCGGTCACTAAGCGTTTTATCTTTGGTAATAAGCCTTAACAATAATTTATCTTTCTCTTTTACAGGCATTTGTATAATAGCCTTTTTAAGCTGATCCGGTAAAGCCATAGGCATGTATTTAACTTGAATTTATTGTAAGTTGTAATAAGAACAATATTTCGGCAAAATTATCCAGAACTGAGTATAATTGTGCTTCCGGGCACTCTGTTATCGGCCTGATTTTAAATATTGGCAGCCTTACGCCTCTGTTTTGACAGGAATTTCGTTTTATTCCGGAATATTGCTGTATTTAATTTACACGATAGTTCAGGTTCCCATTTTTATGGACGATAGCGGAGCAAACTGTTATTCCGATTAATAAATCACCATGGAACATTTGCGTAAAGACCCGATGGAATCTTAACTTGCGCCGTTTTTTATTATTAAATTTATATACACATTATGGTTTCAGTAGCTATGTGCACTTACAACGGAGCAAAATATTTGCCTCAGCAGTTGGAGAGCATTGCTAATCAGACGATTCCGGTTGACGAACTGATTGTGTGCGATGATGGATCGAAGGACAATACCATTGCTGTGATAAAAGCGTTTGCTGCGAAAAGCTCTTTCCCGGTAACTGTTCACTCTAACGAACAAAACCTGGGCTCAACAAAAAACTTCGAAAAATGTCTGTTGCTTTGCCACGGAGATATCATTTTCCTGTGTGACCAGGACGATATGTGGAGGGCTGATAAAGTTGAAAAACAATTGGCTTACCTGGAAGAAAATCCGGATAAAGATGCTGTATTTTCAGATGGGATGATGATCGATGATGATTCTAAACCTGTTGGTACTACCATTTGGGAGGAAATTGAGTTTGATAAAACCATGCAGGATAAATGGGTGAAGGGAAAAGCACATGAGATTCTCTTTAACGGATTTGTGGTGACCGGTGCTACGCTTGCCATCCGCAAGTTATGTCTTGAAAGATTGTTGCCGTTTCCAACACATGTTCCCGACCTGATCCACGATGCATGGATGGCTATGGTTTTGAGTCTTGAGGAAAAAATAGGCTTCATTCCCGAGACATTGATTTCTTACAGGCGGCATGCAAGTCAGCAGGTAGGATTTGGGAGCAAACTCGAATATGTAAAAATCAAAGAACGTTTCAGGCGCGATCGGGGGCAAAAACTTTTGCCATTGAAAGAAAAGGCTGAAAAACTGCATGGACTTTACCTGCTGTTAAAGGAGTTACCTTCTGTTCCCGGTGAAAAACTGAACAAATTGTATTTAGCTCAAAATCACTTTTATCGCAGGGCATCTCTGCCAGAAAATCGGTTTTCAAGAATTTCGCCTGTTTTTCAGAACGTGATCAAAGGTTATTATAAATTTAGCAGCAAAGACTGGTGGCTGCCTGCCATTGGTGATCTAATTGAGTAATTTAAAGTGATTGTGAAAAGTACGAATCGGGACCCTTCGGTTGCTGTTGTTATTCCCATGTATCAGTCGGAAATGTCTGCTGCGGAAAATACATCCCTCAAACAGTGTATGACGGTTTTGGCAGGGTATCCTGTGAAAATTGTCAAACCCCGCAGTCTGAATCTTGATCAGATTAAGGAACAATATCCTGTTGTGGACCTGGTTTCGTTTGATGATGCGTTTTTTACAGGAACGGATTCCTACAACAAATTGCTCACATCGGTTGACTTTTACCGTTCTTTCCTTCCTTATGAATTTATGCTGATCTGCCAGCTTGATGCCTTTGTTTTTAGGGACGAACTGCTGGATTGGTGTAAAAAAGGTTACGATTACATTGGCGCTCCCTCGCTTCATCAGGAAGAATTTGATGCTTTGTCTGCTTCTCAAAATGATCAGTATGCCAAAGCGCTGTCCGGGAATAGAGTGGTTTTAAATGGCGGATTTTCTCTGCGGAGAATTCCCGCCTTCATTCGTTATTTAAAAATTTATAACCGGTTTTATCCTGAATGGAAAGGCAATGAGGATATGCTTTTTTCACAGGAAGCAACCAGGCTTGTTCCCATGAAGCTTTTTTTGAAAACACCAGACTGGAAAACAGCTTTGAATTTTTCTTTTGAAAAAAGTCCGGCTGCAACCTTTGAGCTGACCGGGCATCAACTCCCCTTTGCCTGTCATGCCTGGGAGCGGTATGATCCGCAGTTTTGGTCAGCCTACATCAAGGTGAACCTGTAAACGGACTTTAACAATTTTTAACAAACTATCCCGCAGTTAAGAACGTTCTTGCAAATATTTCCAATTAACCGATATTGTCATGAATTTAAGATCGCTTCTGGTATTTGTTTGTACCATTGGCCTTTCGCTGCACCAAAGTTTTGGCCAAATCACCGAAGCCCCCAGGGTTGAAGAGCAGTCTGCTGAGTATGTAAAAATCAAGCGTGTTGAGTTGACGGACAAGTACACTGTAATTTACCTTCAATTTGCTGATAAAGGAACACAACCAGGTTTTTCACTTCCTCCCGAATTACAGGACGGCTATTTCCCTAAAAATAAACCAGATGCTGGCAGTATTTGGCTGGATCCTGACACAAGGTTATTTAAACCGGGAGAAATTAATGTAAAATTCAAATTGATCCGGGCTGAAAACATACCAACTGAACACACAAAAAAAGTATCTCCCGGCGAAAAAGTTGATTTCGTTGCATACTTTGAAAGATTGAGCCCCGGGATTGAGGTTTTTGATTTTTATGAAGGACGAAGTAAACCCGGTACAACATCCTGGAACTTCTACGGAATACATATTAAAAACCCTGCAAAGAAAGCCCTGAACAAAGCGAATGTTACCACCAAAACACCGGTTCCCGCAAAAAAAGCGCTTCCTGCAAAAAAAGAAACGGTGGTACCCGAAAAGCCGGATGCTGTAAAGAAGGAAGAAGAGGAAATGATTGTTATGGTTAAAGGGACCGTTTACAATGCCAGGACTAAGGAACCGGTTTCCGCCCGGATTTCGTATGTTGAAAAAGGTGATACGTTACAGGTTAGCTCTTCATCGGGCAACTATCGTATCGGAATTGACGCAAAAGAAAAATATGAGCTGCGCGTAGCAGCCAAAGGATACTATGGAACGGGTGCTGAGATAACTGCTTTGGACTCTGCCGGGAAAATAAATCTGACAAAAGATTTTTATCTAATTCCACTCGCTGTGGGAGAAACAATATCGCTGCCTAATATTTACTTCGAAACTTCCCAGTTTACGTTACTTCCGGAATCTGCGGCTGAGCTGAACCAGTTGGTTCAGATGATGAAAAATAACCCGGAGATCGGAATCAGGATTGAGGGGCATACCGACAATGTAGGCGATGCAGATAAAAATATTGAGCTATCCAGAAAGCGAGCTCAATCAGTAAAGGAATTCCTTACCAAAAAGGGAATTGACGAAAAGAGAATCGAGGCAAAAGGTTACGGTGCCACTCGGCCTCTTGTTAAATCGGGCTCAGAGGAAGAACGCAGAAAAAACCGCCGGGTGGAATTTGTGATAACGGAGATTTAGTTTCTGGTAAGAAGTTTACAGTTTTTAGTAAACATTTCACAGTGTTGCAAATAACCATACTGTTTACTGTAAACTAAAAACTGTGAACTTAAAAAGACTATCTCGCTTTAATAATATTTGTAAACTCGCGGGATTTCAGTGAAGCGCCTCCAACCAAACCTCCGTCGATATCCGGTGAAGCAAAAAGCTCGGCAGCACTTGCGGCTGTAACGCTTCCGCCATAAAGGATCGAAATTTCTTCTGCTACCTCTTTTCCATATTTATCGGCAAGGTGCGCTCTCAAAGCTGCATGCATGTCCTGAGCCTGTTCTGCACTTGCAGTTAGGCCTGTTCCAATTGCCCAGATTGGCTCATAAGCGATCACAACCGATTGCAATTGCTCGGCAGTCAGGTGAAAAAGACTTTCCGAGATCTGGTTTTTTACAAATCCGATATAATCTTCATTTTGTCTCTGATCAAGCGATTCGCCACAGCAGAAAATCGGTGAAATGCCGTTAGCAAGTGCGGTATTTACTTTTTCTGCAAGAAGCGCATTGTCTTCGTTAAAATACTGGCGGCGTTCGCTATGGCCGATCAGCACATATTCCACACCGATAGACTGCAGCATTGCAGCGGATATTTCTCCTGTAAAAGCGCCTGAAACTTTATCCGAACAATTTTGCGCAGCCAATGAGAAGTTAGGTGCACTTTCGATGTATTTGTTGATCGTGGTAAGGTAAATTGCAGGCGGGCAAAGGATCACTTTTACGTCACTTTTAACCTCATCATTTGCCATATTTACAAGCTCAGAAGTCAGCGCAACTGCTTCATCCATAAGCTTATTCATCTTCCAATTACCGGCAACTATTTTTTTTCGCATGAGTTAATTTTTATTATGGGAAATCATGTTTTAGCGCAACAAAACTACCACATTTTCTGCATTTACAGTATTATCTGTTTTTGTGAAAAATAATTTTGTGATTTAAAGATTTTTTTGTGTTTAAATCAGAAAGAATACATTATTTTTACTTGTTAAAATATCGATATGTTGGTTTCGATAGCTAGTGTATGCCGGAAAGCAGTGCTTTCAAAAAGGTGAGCGTAGTATTAAATAGAAAACAGGTAATCAGGAATTTAAAGAAAGGAGGCCACGATGAAAACGTCTATGTGGTTAGGGTTTATAGCGATACTTTTTATCAGCACATATTCTTTTGGAAAGTCGAACGGTGTCGATGATGTGATACAGGAGAAGTATGGCTACTTTTTAGAAAAAAATTACAAGACTGCGCGTATTCCATTTGAGCTGCATTCCAATCTGATCCTTTTATATGTAAAAATAAATGATTCAGATTCACTGAGGTTTATTCTGGATACTGGCGTAAGCTCCATTATCATTACGGACCCGGATATTTTAAAACCGGACAAACTCCGGCTTACACGCAAAGTAAATCTGGTGGGTGCAGGCGAGGGGAATTCGATTGCAGCGCACGTTGCGATAGATAACCGGTTCTCGATGGGCAGATTAAAAGCAAACCATCAGAATATAGTTGTGCTTGAAAAGGATTTCCTGCATTTGTCGGAATACGTGGGCGTTCCGGTACATGGTATTTTTGGTTATGAAGTGTTCAACAACTTTGTTGTAACCATCGATTTTTCAAAAAAAGAAATCGTTTTGATGCGCCAGGATAGCTATAAATACAAAAAAAGCAAAGGAGATAAACATCCTATCGTCATTGAAGACACAAAACCCTACACCAATGCTGTAACATTGTTTGCAGATGGCAGAGCGCATCCGATCAGGGTGCTGATCGACACAGGTGCGGGACATGCTTTGCTTCTAAATAACACACCAAAAGAAAGTTTCAGGCTGCCGGAAAAAGTACTTCGTGCACAGCTCGGCAGGGGATTGAACGGCGTGATTAACGGCAATTTAGGTCGAATAGATCGCCTTCGTCTGGGGCGCTATGAAATGGACAACATCGTTGCTTCTTTTCCTGACAGCATCGCATTTGGCGGAAAATTAAACAGCCAGACCGATCGTCAGGGAAATATTGGCTGTGAACTTCTTCGCAGATTTAAAGTTACCATGAATTACCAACAAGGTTACATGGTTCTTAAACCTGTAAAAAGCCGACTTAGAGAGAAGTTTGAGCATGATATGAGTGGTATGGAAATCAGAGCAGACGGTAAAGAGCTTCGTTCTTATTTTGTAAACCATGTGCTTGATAGTTCGCCCGCATTTTCGGCCGGTTTGAAAGAAGGCGATCAGCTGTTGTTTATCAACGACCACGCAGCATCTGAGCTGAATGTTAGTGAAATATATAAAATGATGCAGCGAGGCGATGGCCGCAGTATTGACCTGATGGTGAAACGGCAAGGGGAAATTTTCTTTGCACGCCTCACGCTGAAAAGAATGATTTAAGTAATTTTGCAGCCAAATTAATCATTGGCCATTTTGGAACGTATTATTGTAACCGAAGACGGATCACATTCTCTGTACAGCGAGTTACACAATCAGCAATATCATTCCCTGCATGGGGCATTAACAGAATCGCTGCATATTTTTATCGAATTGGGGCTCCGGCCCGCACTGCACAATACTGAAACCCAGGTCTCCGTTTTTGAAATGGGCCTGGGTTCCGGCTTAAATGCGCTTCTCGCATGGCAACTCGCCGATCAATTAAAAAAACCTGTTTATTATACTTCGATTGACGCTTTTCCTGTTCTACCGGAAGAGGCAGTTTTATTGAATTATGAAAGCCTGACAGGCCAATGCGGCTTTGCTGAACTGCATACTTCTTCCTGGGGAGCTGATCATCAGCTGTCGGAATACTTTACATTTCGTAAAGAAGAGATACTGTTGCAGGATTTCGCAACCGGCAGGCTTTTTGATGTCATTTTTTTTGATGCCTTTGACCCGCGAACTCAGCCGGAACTTTGGACGGAAGAAATTTTTACCAAAATTGCAGCTTTTACCAGAACAGGCGGAGCGTTGGTAACGTATTCATCAAGAGGAACTGTTAAAAGAGCATTAGCTGCCAGCGGATTTAAAGTGAAACGTCACAAGGGTCCCGGAAGAAAAACCCATGTGGTGAAAGCAACAAAAATTTAACTCGGATCGATAAAAATATATGAATTACCAGGAAATTATAAATCAGGAATTACAGGAAGCACAGGCTGTTTTAGACCGTTTTCTGAATGATCCTGTACAGATTGCAAAAGTTGAAGAAGCGGCAGCACTCATGGCAGATGCAATCCAGAATAACGGTAAAATCATTTCCTGCGGAAATGGCGGATCGCATTGTGACGCTATGCATTTTGCAGAAGAACTTACAGGAAGATACCGCGATAATCGCCGCTCATTACCGGCAATCGCTATTTCTGACGTTAGCCATATCAGCTGCGTGAGTAATGATTTTGGTTATGAATATGTTTTTTCAAGATTCGTAGAAGGACTTGGTCAGCAGGGGGATGTGTTACTGGGATTAAGCACAAGCGGAAATTCAGCGAATATCATCCGGGCTGCCGAAGCTGCCAAAGCGAAAGGAATGAAAGTGGTGATTTTGTCAGGAAAGGATGGAGGAAAGCTGGCCGGCGCTGCGGATGTGGAAATACGTGTAGACCACTTCGGTTACGCGGACCGAATTCAGGAAATTCACATTAAAGTGATCCATATTTTTATGCTTCTCATTGAAAGAATGGTGTTGGTTGATTAAATTATAAGCAAAAATCATTAGCTTACGTAAAAGTCAATCGCTCTGTTACTAACAATCTGACTCATGAAAGTACGTCCGTCTGCAATGATTTTAAATGGCGAGTCCATATTAACGTTACGCTACAATTATGGCAATATCAATGTGTATGCTCTGCCAGGCGGTAATCCTGATCCCGGTGAAAACCTCGCAGAAGCGCTTAAACGTGAATTAACCGAGGAGCTTGGTATACACACCGAAATTGGTAAAATGGTATTTTGCGGAGAGGTAATCTGGAACGAAATACAGAAAGAGACACTTCACATGGTATTTGCAACGGAAATTTTGTCAGGTGTTCCTGAGCCAAATCCTGATCAGACAACCGCTTTGGAAATGGTCTGGCTTCCTTTTTCAGAACTAAATCACAGCATTTTGTATCCGAACGTTGGCAAATTTCTGCTCGGATATATCAACGGAAAGCCCGAAGCAGCACACATTGGTGTAATCGATCAGCCTTATATTCAGTAGAAACCTGTTTTAGATTCAATATAGAACCCTAGTATGTTTCTGAAGAACAGAAACAAATGGTACTTTTGCATTTTAACAAGGTTCTCGGGTAAATGGAAAACGAAAAGAAGGAGAAATTATCAAACTTCTTGATAAAACGGGCAGAAAAGGATGTGTTATCGCGGGGGCGTTCCATTTATAGCAGCGGCGGCTTTAAGGTTGCGAAGCTGGAATACAATGGTCCCGGTAATGCGGAGTTCAAAGTTAAGAGCGACTATTCTACTCAATATTACATAATCCAGATCAGGGATTTTCTTACACCGCAGATCAGTACGGCCTGTACCTGCCCTTACAATTACGGCGGGCTGTGTAAGCACAGGGTTGCAGCAATCCTGTATATTCTCGATAAAATGCCCAGTATCAAGCAGGTGCTTTACGAGATGGATAAAACGATTGTCGATCTGCCTGAAATAAAAGACTACAATTTAAAAAACCTCACACTCGATGAAACCTGGCGAAGCAGGGGAGAAATCACCAAAGTAGATATTATCTCTGCAAAGGAGGGTGATGCCGAATGTGTTGTTCATCATAAAGATCAGGATTTTACCGTTCAGTTCAGCCGTTTAAAAAATACCAAGCAGGTGCAGACTTCCTGTTCCTGTGATCAAAAACTTTGGGTGCCTCTTTGTGAGCATAAGCTTGCAGCTTTATTAAAACTTCGTGACGATCTTGGTGAACGCGCTTTTGAGGTAATGCGCGACCTCACTGCTGAGAAAAGCAGCCTGCTTGCCGAATATGGCTATTCACTCGAAGACGATACCCAGAATAAATTTGATTTCAAACTGGATGAAGATGGAGAATTACAGCTTGTAAAGCTGGATCCGGCTATCCAGAAAATCGGTGCTTACCAGGATTGGCAGGGACTGCGTGAACGTATTTTACCTGCTCAGGCCATTTCTTACCAGGTGGCATCTTCGGATTCGGTCAAGGATGAAGAAGACAGAATTTCATTGTTCGTTTTCTGGCCAAAAGGAAAAGACCACCTGATGGACTTTGGGTTTGGTGCATTTTCTGCAAAATATAACGGCAAAACGCAGAAGATCACCGGTATCCGGAATGTTGCGGGTGGGTCGAGTCACTATTATTCTCCTGATGAAATCCCGGTGCTTACGGAAGCAGAGGTTCGCCTGGTTCGTATCGCAAGACATCTGGAAGAAGGACTACAAAAATATATCCGTAAGCAAGGCTGGTCATACAATGCCTACCTCCATTTTAGTGATGTAAGTCAGCAGCAGCAGCACGAGTCAAGAAATTATGTTGGCAAACAGCTGACTCAGATTTTTAATGATCTGGACGAAGACTGGCTCTATCTTTCTGAGAACGATTATATTACCAATAACAACCAGCTAACGAAATTAAGGCTTCACCGCGAACCTGTGAAGCTATTTTTCGTGCTGACTGAAGACAGCGAGTTTGTAACGCTGAATCCCTATGTTGAAATCAAAAAGGGCAGTCCGCTTGATCTTCAGAAGGTTGCTTCTTTTGATAGTTTTTGGCTTGGTCTTTATCAGGATGAGGTTTTGTTTCGCTGGGCCGGTACAAGTGATGCCGAAATGGTTGCCTATATGCGCCAGAATGGTTTCAAAATCCGTGTTCGAAAAGAATATTCCGAAGAGTTTCTGAGAGACTGGATCATGCCGGTTACCGAGCAGTTTGATGTAATTTTCCAAACCCGGCACGCAATTGAATCCCGTTCACTGAACTTGCTAAAAAAGCGTATCTATCTGAAAGAGGATGAAGCAAACCTGCTGATCGTTCCCATGTATGTTTATGAAGGCGATGAGCCCGAAACGGAAGTGGAAATGATTCATGACCAACGCAGAACCAAGGCAGGCTTTGAGGATAACAAGATTACGATGCTGGAACGAGATGCCCCGGCAGAGCAGGAATTCTGGAAATGGCTTGAATCGCTGCATCCTGATTTTGCTCACCAGGCAGGCAATCCGTTTTTTTATATCCCTTTCGATCATGTCATGAAAGAAGGGTGGCTTTTCAAATTTGTAGAAACTGTTGAGGCGCAAAAATATGAGCTTCTTGGTTTCAGGGATTTGAAAAAAATGCGATTTAATCCGAACAGAGGTAAGTTCCATGTAAAAGCATCATCCGGCATCGACTGGTTTGATATGCAGGTAAATATCACTTTCGGAGATCAGCAGGTTTCGCTGGCGGATGCTAAAAAAGCTTTGTTGAAAAAACAGAATTATGTTCAGCTAAAAGATGGTTCGCTGGGTATGCTTCCTGACGAGTGGATCCGTAAATTGGAACCATTGCTTAAATTCGGCAGGGTAGACGGTGATGAAATTCATTTGTCAAAAATTCATTTCTCTCTTATAGATGAGCTTGTTTCCGAAGTTGACAATGAGGAGGTTTTTCAGGAATTGCAGGAAAAAAAGCAAAAGCTTTTAAATTTTAAGCAGATACCTAATGTCGCACTGCCAGAGAATATCAATGCGACTTTAAGGCTTTATCAGGAAGAAGGTTATAAATGGATCAATTTCCTGGATGAATTCGGGTGGGGCGGCTGTTTGGCGGATGATATGGGTTTAGGTAAAACCCTTCAGATGCTCACTTTCCTTCAGCAGCAGAAAAACCTGAATCCAGATAATACGAATTTAGTCGTAGTTCCTACAACGCTGATTTTCAACTGGCAGGCAGAGGCAGCCAAATTTACACCGGACCTGAAACTATATGTTCACCGGGGCATGACACGCCGGAAAGATATTGAATTTTTTAGCGAGTATGATGTCATTCTGACAACCTACGGTACCATGCGAAGTGACGTTGAGCTGCTGAGAACTTTTGATTTTCACTATATCATTCTGGATGAAGCGCAGGCAATAAAAAATCCTGATTCGCTGACGTCGAAAGCATCAAGGTTGCTTAGGGCTCACAACCGCCTGACAATGACAGGTACACCGGTTGAAAATAATACATTTGACTTGTACGCTCAATTCGAGTTTTTGAATCCGGGTATGTTGGGTCATGCTGATTTCTTCCGGACAGAATACGCAACGCCGATTGATAAATATCAGGATAAAGAGAAGTCTGAGGAGTTGAGAAGGCTGGTTTATCCCTTCATGCTAAAAAGGACCAAAGAGGAAGTTGCAACGGATTTGCCAGACAAAACGGAAACGATTTTGTTCTGCGAAATGGGTAAAAAACAGCGAAAAGTATATGACACTTTTCGCGAAAAATACCGGCTGGAAATTGCCGAAAAACTGGCAACTGAGGGACTTAACAAAAGTAGTTTCCTTATTTTGGAGGCTTTGTTGAAACTTCGTCAGATTTGTGATTCGCCTTCAATCTTGTCAGGAGACGAAGATTATGGAAATGAATCTGCTAAACTTGAAGAGATTACAAGAGAGATAGAAGAAAATGCTTCTAATCATAAAATATTAATTTTCAGCCAATTTCTGGGGATGCTCGATCTGATCAGGAAACATTTGGATAAAATTAATATTCCTTACGAATACCTGGACGGGCAAACTGTCGACAGGGCAGGAAGGGTGAATCGTTTCCAAAACGATCAAACGTGCAGGGTGTTTTTAATGAGCCTTAAAGCCGGTGGTGTAGGACTTAACCTTACTGAAGCGGATTACGTTTATTTGATTGATCCATGGTGGAACCCGGCTGTTGAACGCCAGGCCATCGACCGTACGCACAGGATTGGACAAACGCGGAAGGTATTTGCTTATAAAATGATTTGTAAGGATACGATTGAAGAAAAAATTGTACTTCTTCAGCAGCGCAAACAAGACCTTGCCGAAGACCTGGTGGGAGGAGAATCCGGCTTTATCAAGAAATTAAGTCAGGAAGATATTATGGGATTATTCAGTTAATTGACTTTTGTAGCGGATTTTAATAACTCTATAAAAATCAATTAACTGATATGCAAACAGATGATTTTAAATCAAAGCTGTTTGACAAGCGAAGAATTGCTGCCGTTGAATGCTGATGTAGAATCGGAAACGGCAAGTTGCAGTTTCGGCGTTGTAAAGCTGTTTTGGTCATTTTGCAGACCTGCAAAGGCAGCTTCCGGGACAGGAAAGTTTTGAATGTCGTTCCGCGAGCTTTCAACAAAATCTTCTTCTGCGCCCTGGGATTCCAAAGCACGTCTTTTTAACTCTTTTTCCACCAGACAAAGCCCGAATAGGAATAAAGCAATAAAGAATGTAGAAAAGAATTTCATAGCTGAATGTTAATTTACCGACGTAAACCTGAGCAAATTTAAAGTAAAGAGTTGTAAAAAGATAAAAAGGTTGGAATGTGATCAAACAAAATGAACGTTGTTACCATCATTTAGACACTCTTTACATTTTTTCATCCCTTAACATACGTAGTAGTCAACGATTAAGATTATCCGGATTACTTAATATTTATTTATTTTTTTCTGAATAATAATTACGCTAACCCTGCCAATCCCATTGTTTACCAACTGGCAAGGAATTGATACTGACAAAGTTCACTAAAGGTTTTGTAGAAAAATAGCAGTACTTACTAAGTGGTCGTTGTAGTTATTGAATGGTAATTGGGACTATCAATTCTGTCCATTCGGAGCATCCCTTTTAAAAAAGGACTCATTATTTACTGGTTATAGCTGAAAGCTTCTGCACAAACGAAGCCTTTTTCCTTCTTGAAATAACAATTTCGGATTTGCTTTTCATTTCTAAAAGAGCTTTGCCGCTTTTGGTATCGTAATGTATAATATAATGAAGATTGACCAGATAGGACTTGTGTGTGCGAAAGAAAATGCCACAGCAAACAAAGCGCTTTTCAAGTTCTTTAAGGGTTACCGGCACGAGGATTCGACTGCCGGACAAGAGATGAATTGAGGTGTAATTGCCATCAGCAATGAGTAAGATGACATCTTCGGGATTAACAATAAGCTTTGCGCCTATCTGAATGCTTGAAGTGGTTTCCATGTTGAGATAAGTTCAGAACCGGTTTGAATTCATTTCAGAACGGAATTTCCGCGCGAATTTTCTTCGGAGCTGTGATTTCGTATAGTGTAAGGTAGAGTAATTTGCTTTAAACCTATATAGTTCTCATTTCAACTAAGTGGTCGGAAAGGTGAATGGCAGGAAAGGACCCGCGAATAGTAGGATTTTTGAGTAAAGCAACAAGCCGTTGTCGTGACACATATATCACGTATTTATACGCTATAAACTTAAAACCGATAAACGTAATTTCGGCTCTTAACCAATGAACATATGTTACGGGCTATTCTTATCGACAACGAACCGGATTGTGTGAAGCTTCTTTCACTGCAGCTCAAAATGTTTTGTCCTCAAATTGAAGTTGTTGCAGAATGCAGCAAAAGTGAGGAGGGTTTACATGCAATTCGATCCCAGGATCCGGATGTGGTTTTCCTGGATATTGAGATGCCGCAAATGAACGGGTTTGAACTTCTGGAATCAGTCGGAGATTTAAAATTTGCACTGATTTTTGTTACTGCCTATGACCACTTTGCAGTTAAAGCATTCCGTTATAGCGCCATTGACTATTTACTAAAACCGGCAGACACGCGTGAACTACAGGAAGCGGTAAAAAAAATAGAAAACCATAAAAGGACGTTCCGAAGCCAGATAAATTATGCAAAAGAGCAATTGACAAGTACATTTCTTCCGGAAAAAATTGCCTTACCTTATCAAAACGGTGTCACATTTGTGAATTTGAATGACATTTTATATTGCGAAGCAGACGATAATTATGCAAGATTTCATTTGGCCAACGGAGATAAACTGCTAGCCTCAAAGACACTTCGGGATGTTCAGGAGATTCTGGAAGAACGTCATTTTCTCCGGGTTCACCGGCAGTTTATAGTAAACCTCAACCAAATCAAAAAACTTGTAAAAGGAGGTAGTAATTATCTGATCATGAGTAGTGGGCAAAGTATTCCGGTTGCCAGAAATCAGCGAGAAAGATTAATGCAGCGTTTCGGATGGCTGTAACCGAATTAGTTTACCAGCGAATGACTTTCGAGGGAGTGATGCAAATGTCCATCGGTATGTCATATTGATCTTTATCTTCAATATAATCAACAGGTTCAAAATAAGAAAGACCAATTTTTAAAATATCAGGCCGGCATTCAGCTAGAAACCGATCGTAGTAACCGCCCCCATAACCCACCCGAAATCCGTTTTGGTCAAAAGCCAGCAAAGGAATTAACACAGCATCTATTTTTTTAGCTACAACGAGTTCAGACGTGTTGGGATCTGGCTCAGGAATCAGCCAGCGGTTCAGCAATAATTTGGTTTCCGGTGTTAGTAAATAATGATTCATACGTTTTGTTCCGGGAATAATTGAGGGGGCGACAAGCCGAATTTCCGGGAAATCGGTACGGATTATTTCCACGATTCTCCAGGTATCAATTTCCCTTTTGCCGGATTGTGGAAGAAAAGTATGTACTGTTGAAACGGATAGATTCTGGAGTAAATCTTTCAGTTTCTCCGCAATCTGCATGTTGAATTCTGCCTGCTCATCATCAGTCAGCAGGTTTCGTTTATAGAGATATTGGTAACGTAAAAGTGCTTTCTCTGCCATTTTTGGCTGTTATTTTCCGGTTTTATACCAGCTGGCAATATCAAAAATTAATCCAATGCTTCCTACACCGTCATCATAGTTGATATCATTTTTAGAAAGTTTAAAAGAATGCCCATATTGAGCCTGTAATTTCACAAAGCGATATCCTCCTCTTACGATAAGTGTCGGTTCGAGAAAGGCATGGGCTTTTTGGTCTACGATGTTAAGGTAGTTAGAAGCTTGCTCCTGAACAGTATATCCCGTAATATCCGGAGCTGAATACTTAATAACTGACAATCTCGGAGATGCTGCTATTTCAAAATATTGAGTTACCCAGCCAACCGCAGGTTGAACGAAGTATTTGACTGCGTCGGAATCAAAGGTTTTTGCTTTGTTTGATTCCTTCATTTTAACATTGTATAAACCAGCTCCCGCGTAGGTCTCGTAGGTTATCCGGTTAGCGGAATGTCCGAAATAACCGATCCCGATTTCTGCCCCCTTACCATTATTTTTAAAATCTTTATCATCACTGGTATAAGCATTAAGATAGCCATTAACCATAATCCCTATATGTTCAGTCACTGCTGTTGCGACTTGAAGGTTATTGGTTGCTATAGTGGCTTTCAATTCGCCCTTTTCCTGAAAAAGCGGGACATTTAATGCGTTTGGGGCATAAACAGTGCGGCAGGAATATAAGGACATACTGCAGGTCACTAAACAAACAGCGAGGAAGACTACCGTTTTCATGATGGCTAAGGTTAAGTGAAGAATCTTATTTGTAATATATTGTGAAAAAATTGTGCCATAATAATTTAACACCACCTGTAAATTCTCGCTTCGATGATCAATAAAACTGCCGGTATTTGAAATCAGGAATAAGATTGTATCGTAAGTCATTGTAAAAATGGTTCGCCAACAATGTTTTACCTTTTTTCGCCTTTTTAGATGATTGTTTGTACTTTCACGGTCGCATTTAAATCTTTAACTATAGTATAGCAATAAGACATGAGCAAAATTAAGGTTGCAAACCCGGTTGTAGAACTGGATGGAGATGAGATGACCCGCATCATCTGGAAGTTTATTAAAGAAAAACTTATTTTACCGTATCTGGAATTAGATATTAAGTATTACGATCTGGGTGTGGAATATCGTGACGAAACCAATGACCAGGTTACTATTGACGCTGCTAACGCGATTAAAGAATATGGTGTTGGTATTAAATGTGCGACAATTACGCCTGACGAAGACCGGGTAACTGAGTTCAACCTGAAACAAATGTGGAAATCTCCTAACGGAACAATACGTAACATTTTGGATGGTACAGTTTTCCGCGAGCCTATCGTAATGAGCAATGTTCCGCGTTTGGTAACAAACTGGACAGCGCCTATTATTGTTGGACGACATGCATTTGGAGACCAGTATAAAGCAACTGATTTCGTTGTCCCCGGAAAAGGAAAACTGACTATCAAGTTCGAAGGCGAAGACGGACAGGTAATTGAGCACGAAGTTTACGAATACAAAGGCCCGGGTGTGGCAATGGCGATGTACAACATCGATGAGTCTATCCGCGGATTTGCACGTGCTTGTTTCAATGTAGCTTTGGGTAAAGGGTGGCCATTATATCTTTCTACAAAAAATACGATTTTGAAGAAATATGACGGTCGTTTCAAAGATATTTTCCAGGAAGTATACGATACAGAATACGCAGGAAAAGTACATTACGAGCACCGTTTGATCGATGACATGGTTGCTTCCGCCCTGAAATGGGAAGGTAACTTTGTTTGGGCTTGTAAAAACTACGACGGTGATGTTCAGTCGGATACTGTTGCACAAGGTTTTGGTTCATTGGGTCTGATGACTTCTGTATTGGTTACGCCGGATGGTAAAACCATGGAAGCTGAGGCAGCACACGGAACAGTGACACGTCACTACCGCGAGCACCAAAAAGGACGCCCGACTTCTACGAACCCAATCGCTTCTATCTTTGCATGGACGCGCGGTTTGGAATTCCGTGGAAAACTGGACGACAACCAGCCATTGATCGATTTCTGCCAGACTTTGGAAAGAGTTTGTATCGAAACGGTTGAAAGCGGTGCAATGACTAAGGATTTGGCGGTGTGTATCCATGGTAACAAAGTGAACCACGGTGAGCACTATCTATATACCGAAGAGTTCCTGGAAGCAATCAATACCAACTTGCAGACTGCTTTGGCATAATAATCAAATAGTTACATATTGGCGGGCCGCCGGTTTCATTTGAAACCGGCGGCTTTTTTTATTCCATTGAAATTTGAAATATTGGATAACTTAGAAAAAACTTAGATCTTTTCTTTATCGGCACAGAATTTGTTATTTACCCTACATTTGATCTCAGTTTATTAAACAAATCCGGATTTTGTCCAAAGCATATTTCAGCACTTTTTGCTTATTGTTATGCGCAACAGCGCTGTTCGCACAACAGAATGCTCCTGCTAATGACCCGGGCTATGTCATTGCGCGTACACTTAAAGACAGTGTGCCCAAACCGCTCAAAACCGAGGAAGTGGATATTATGGATGTCCTCCGTGGAATAGGAAAAAAGAAGGAAGCCGGGCAAAAGATTAAAGTGCAACGAAAAGTTCTTTATTCATTTGTTCCAGCCATTGGTTATACATTATCAACTGGTTTTGTAGGTCTTTTTAGTGCCAATGCTGCTTTTTATCTCAGCGATAGCGCGACCACCAATATTTCCAGTGTCAGCACAAGCTTCAATTATTCTCAATATCACCAGATCACCGTTCCTGTCCAGGCCAATATCTGGACGAGGGACAACGGCTATAACATCATCATAGACTGGCGGTATTTTAAATATCCACAAGATACTTACGGTTTGGGAGCGCACAGTCTCGAAGAGAATGCAGACAAGCTTAACTATTCCCACATTCGTTTACATCAGTCCGTTTTGAAGAAAATTTCCGGCTCCTTTTATCTGGGTTTTGGTTATATGCTGGATAAAAGGTGGAAAATAAAACAGGAAGGAAGTAATGAAGATGTAACTGCCTATGGACTGGCCAGTAAATCCGTTTCATCGGGATTTCTGGCTAACGTATTGTATGACAGCAGAAAGAATTCGATAAATCCGCAGGGAGGTTTTTATGCAAACGCACGGTATCGGAACAACCTAAAGGCTCTTGGAAGTAATACGAACTGGCAGTCAATGGTTTTAGAATTTCGCAAATACATCAACTTCCCCGCCGGAAGCCGGAATACCCTGGCGTTATGGAATTTTAACTGGCTCACTTTGGATGGTAAGCCGCCCTATCTGGATTTGCCAAGTACAAGCTGGGATCCGTCCAACAATACCGGTAGAGGTTACATTCAGGGGCGTTTTCGGAGTCCGGATATGTTATATTTTGAAACAGAATATCGCTTTTCTTTAACTAGAAACGGACTTTTAGGTGGGGTTGTTTTTGGCAATGCGCAAAGCTTCTCCAACTGGCCTTCATCAAAGTTTGACCGTGTAATTCCAGGTGCAGGTTTAGGTTTAAGGGTTAAAGTGAACAAAGCTTCCCGCACCAACATCGCAATTGATTATGGATTTGGAGTGAAAGGTTCGAGAGGATTGTTTGTGAATTTGGGAGAGGTGTTTTAGCGGAGGCTGGGGTTATTTAAATATTTTATATTAAAAATTTCGTACGCTACTTGCAAAACATGTACCTTTGCGGGCAATTTGTTGATACAGATCGCAGTATCCTTTCTTAAACTTAATTTTTGTTGCAATGTCCGCAGTAGCAGAGCAAACCCGGTTGGCCGACCGTATTAACGCCCTCGAAGAATCTTCGACGCTGGCGATGACAAAAATGGCACGTGAATTGGCCGCTCAGGGTCACAAAGTGATTAGTCTGAGTGTTGGAGAACCAGATTTTAAAACGCCCGCACACATTTGTGAGGCTGCCAAGAAGGCCATCGATGACGGTTTTCATGGTTATTCTCCAGTTGCAGGTTATCCCGATTTGCGAAAGGCGATTGCAGATAAATTAAAGCGCGATAATAACATAGATTGGAAACCTGAAAATATCGTAGTTTCTACCGGTGCAAAACATTCTCTTGCCAACGTAATCCAGGTTTTAATCAATCCGGGTGACGAGGTGGTAATTTTTGCTCCTTACTGGGTTAGCTATTCCGAAATGGTAAAGCTGGCAGAAGGTAAGTCTGTAATTGTGGATGGTGCTTTTGAAAACGGTTTTAAAGTGACTGCTGAACAGCTGGAAGCGGCGATAACACCACGTACAAGAATAGTAATGTATGCTTCACCCAACAACCCGACAGGTGCAGTTTATTCAGAAAAAGAATTAAGAGAAATTGCGGCAGTACTTGAAAAACACGAAGATGTGTATATTCTGGCTGACGAAATTTATGAATATATCAACTTTACCGAAGAGGGGCATTTTAGTATCGGATCCATTCCTGCACTAAAAGATCGTGTAATCACTGTAAATGGTGTTGCAAAAGGTTTTGCGATGACCGGATGGAGAATAGGATTCATCGGAGCTGCAAAATGGATCGCAGAAGGCGTCGAAAAATTACAGGGACAGGTAACTTCCGGAACAAACTCAATTGCTCAGAAAGCTGCTACCGTTGCCTTTAACGGCACTTTGGAGCCCACAAAAGAAATGGCAAAAGCTTACGCCCGTCGCCGTGACCTTGTTGTTGGTTTACTAAAAGAAATCCCAGGTTTTAAAGTGAATGTTCCGGATGGTGCTTTTTATGCATTTCCTGATGTAAGCTACTATTTCGGAAAATCCGACGGAACTACAACTATCAAAGATTCAGATGATTTTTCAAACTGGATTTTAAATAAATATTACGTTTCTACCGTTGCAGGTTCAGGTTTCGGTGCACCAAACTGCATTCGTATCTCAACTGCTGCTGCTGACGAAGCTTTATCAGAAGCAGTTCAACGAATCAAAGATGCAGTTGCAACTTTGAGCTGATAAAAATAAAGGAAGCAAAAGCCTCATGGATTTTAAAAACCATGAGGCTTTTTTTATTCAGGCGAATTACCTTTAAAACTTTCTTGTTGAATAAAATATACTATTAAACGACAAAGCAAACTGCACGGCAACTGATAGCCGATTGCTGATAGCTGATAGCCAATCATGAGCAAATATTATTTTTTAAAAGTTAAGGAAATAGAAAAGGAGACGGAGGAAGCTTCTACCATACATTTCTGGCATCCGCTCAATGAAGTGGTTGCTTATCGCCCAGGACAGTTTATCACACTCTTGCTTCCTTCTGAGGATAAAAAAGTACGTCGCTCTTACTCGATGTCCAGTTCGCCATATACAGATGTTTCGCTGGCAATAACGATTAAACGTGTTCCAGGCGGTTTTGCATCGAATCTTCTTTTGGATACATTAAAAGTAGACGACGTACTGGAAGCACTGGAACCGGCCGGTAATTTTTTTCCAAAACAGGAAGATGATCAGACCCGCCAGGTTGTTTTTATAGGTGCAGGAAGCGGAATTACACCATTGTTTTCGATTTTGAAATCAATTCTGATGGTGGAGCAGGAAAGTGAAGTTTTTCTGATTTATGGAAGCCGGGATGAAAAAAGCATCATCTTCAAGGAAAAAATTCAGGCTTTACAATTGAAATACAAAGAGCGTTTTAAGGTTGTTCATACACTAAGTCAGCCTTCTTTTGAGTGGAATGAAGAAACAGGCCGCCTGAATAAAAGTCATATTCTGAAAATTATGGAGGGGCTTCCGACACTGGATAAACGTACTGCCGAATATTTCATTTGCGGTCCCGAAGATATGATGGAAGAAGCGCATCGTGCGCTATCTATTCTGGCTATACCTGAAAATAAGATTCGGAAGGAAAGTTTTCTTACTGCCACAGCAGCTCAGCCCGGTGAAGTAACCATGGAAGAAGACGACAGTTTGAAAACCAGAGAAATAACCCTGTTTTATGAAGGAACCGAGTACAAGCTACCGGTTAAACCGCACGAAACGGTTCTGGAAGCGGCTTTAAACATGGATATTGACCTTCCATATTCTTGCCAGGCGGGAATGTGTACGGCTTGTTTGGGCAGATGCGTTTCCGGAAAAGTACATCTGGATGAAGAGGATGCTCTCTCTGAAGCAGAGCTAAAAGAAGGATTTATTTTAACCTGCGTTACGCATCCGATGACCGACGATGTGGTGATTGAAGTGGAGTAAAAGTTAACAGTTTTTAGTTTAGAGTTCACAGTATCTGTAGATTACTGTGAACTCTAGACTGTTTACTTTTTTTCAACCGGTGGCGCAGGTGGCGCTTTTGGAGCTGATAATTTGAGTGTAGGAGGTTCTGCCGGTGCTTTTGGCGCAGCAGGAGGATTTATTGTCCCTTTTCCCTTAATCTTAACCTTGGAAAGTCCGGTAATTCTTGGCGGTTTTCCAGGTTCGATGATTACAGGACCTTCCGTCTGGTAATTATAAGTACTTATGGTCCTTTCTTTGTGAATAGCTTCTATTTTACGGTTGAGATCCTCCATTTCCTTTCTATTATTTTTCACCTCCTCACTTTCCCGATAATCTTCTATTTCTTTACGCGCAGACGCAATTTGTGAGTTGAATTCGCTGATTTGCTGCTCCTGAGCTTTTATCTGCTGTTCAAAATCTTCAAGCTGTTTTTCCAATTCACTTTCAGAAAGTACCGGCGCACTGTTCTTAGAATTTTGTTGTCCGTTTCTTGGACTGTTAAAAACCGAAGCACGTTTTTCTATCAGTTTGCTGCGGGATTCCATCAAGCGATCCTTTTTCCAGTCCAGCTTCTCCATTTTTCTCTGAAAACGCTCCATTTCGAAATTCTCTTTTTCGCTTAGCAGATTCAGTTCGTCCATACGTCTTTGCAGCTTTTCCAGTTCTTCGGATCTTTCCTGGTTGACATTTCCTAGCATGGCTAGCTGGCTGTTTAAGCTGGAAAAATTTGAAATTTCCTGATTTATATTGACGTTTTGCAAGGCCCCTAAAATTGAACCGATGTTATTTGACTGATTATTAACCTCAATTGTAACAGAAGAATCTTTCGATACGTCACTTCTTATAACAGTATCTATATTAATTTTTTGAAGCTTTTGAAAGTCCTCTCTTCGTGAAATTTCTTTAGTTTTAACAACTTTTTTGTCTTCCTTTTTCTCCTGCTGTGCAACAGAATAGAAAGAAATTCCGGCTATCAGGCATATCGCCAGAAACATGGCAGGAATGTTGCCAAAAGGTCTTGAAGACTTTGATGTGACACCAAGTACACGCCGGATACGGTTTAACAAAAGTGGTTTCTTTGATGCAAAGGCCATAGCTAACTCTGGTGCCGACTGCCATTCGGCAACTTTTACCAAAGCATTGGCAAGTACCATTTTGTCTCCGCAGATCGTTAAAGCGATGTCATCACAGCAATGTTCGCGTTCTGTTCTTACTCTTTCAGAAATCCACCACAAAGCAGGATGAAAGAAAAACACAACTTCGACAAACGACTGAAGTAAATTCACTAAATAGTCGTTGCGGCGGACGTGTGCCAGTTCATGAGCTAAAATGGCCTCGATTTGTGAAGTTGAAAAACCTGTTAATAAACCAATAGGAATCAACACTGCCGGACGAAATGCGCCGATAACCATTGGCGTCAGAATCTTAGCAGTCTGTCGGAATTCGATGGACTGCGAGATGTTCATTTTGGCAGTAAGCGTTCCAAATCTGGTCCTCCATTCCTGGTCCGTTACAAAGCTTGCTTTCGAACGAAGGTGCTCCGTATAAATCCATGCACCTGCAAAACGAAGCATCAAAAGTCCTGTACCTATTATCCAGCAAACAACCAGTTCAAAAAGATGACTGTTAAGCCAGATCTGAACTTTCGCTGTTAAAGATAAATCGTAATTAACTGTCTGCCAGTTTCGGGTAACTGCTGACAGAGAAGTTGTTATCGGCTGATATGATCTAACCGGCGTCGTCAGATAATAATATAAATAGGTAGCCGCAGAGCTGATAACTTGTAAGCCGAGTAGAACAATACCAAAGTTGTAACGGGCAGCAGCAGATTTTTTACTTAAAATAAAGAAGCCGGCAAAGGCGAAAATGGCAAGTAACATTCCCTGCCAGACAGAATGAACCAAAGTCCATCCCAAAGCGGAGATAACAGATTCCGGAATTAATTGATAGATCGTTTTCATGGCTAACGGTTGTTTTCAATGTTATTTAATAACGCACGAATTTCATCAAGTTCTTCTTTCGATGTGGTGTGGTTGCCTAGTGCCTGCATCACCATTTGGGCTGCAGATCCCTGAAATGCAGTTTGAACCAGTCTTCCCAGCAAATTCTGTTGGGTCTCTTCTTTACCAAGCAAGGCGACATAAATATGCGAACGACCTTGCTCTGTCCGGTAAAGTAACCCTTTGTCATGCATGATTTGCATCAGCTTCAATGTTGTGGTGTATCCGACATCCTTTGCTGCGGCAAGATAGTCATGAACGGCTCGAACGGTACTAGGCCCGGCCTCCCACAAATAGTTTAATATTTCAAGTTCTGAATCCGTTGGTTTGATATACATGGCTAATAAATTTGGTACGACAATCTTCGTAGCAAAAGTGTACGAAAAAAATCGTACTTGCAAGTTTAAGTACGATTTTTTTCGTACTTAGCGTGTTATGAGCGGCTTAATATGTTGAAGAACACTATATTATCGCAAAAAAGGTCGCTGAAAATATTTTCCAGCGACCGTAACTTCTATAACTTCTTAACTACTTCCTCCTAATTTCTAAACATAAGTATTCAACATCACCGGCATCACAAGCATCAGAATACTTTCATATTCTTCCTGATCAACAGGAATGATCAATCCTGCACGGTTTGGTGCGGAAAGTTCGAAAGTGATGGTTTTGCTTGAAATATTTCCCAATACTTCAATCAGGAACTTAGCATTAAAGCCGATTTCCATATCGTCGCCGTTGTATTCACACATCAGGCGTTCATTTGCTTCGTTAGAATAATCCAGATCTTCCGCAGAAATTACCAGATCGTTCAATGACATTTTTAAACGAACCTGATGAGTTGTTCGGTTAGAATAAATTGAAATACGGCGTAATGAACTCAAAATTTCCATCCTGTTGATGGTCAGTGAGTTTTGATTATTTGTAGGTATTGCATTTTCATAATCCGGGAAACGCTCGTCAATCAAACGGCAGATCATACGAATATTTCCAAAACTGAAAAATGCATTTGAAGATGTAAATTCAGCTTTAACTGGTACATCGTCAGAAGGAAGACAAGATTTCAGCAAGTTCAGTGCTTTACGCTGAATGATCATCGAAGTATCCACATCCGACTTAATATCTGTCCGGCGGTAACGTACAAGGCGATGCCCGTCCGTTGCTACAAATGTCGCATTTTCAGCACCCATTTGAACAAAAACCCCGGTCATTGCCGGGCGAAGGTCGTCGGTGCTGGTTGCAAACAGTGTATTTGAAATGGCAGCTCCCAAAGCGGAAGAAGACAGATCGACAGATTGTCCCCTGTTTACAGAAGGCGTTTTTGGGAAATCTATCGGATTTTCGCCTGACAGCTTATAACGGCCATTGTCAGAAATGATCTCAGTACCAAAAGTTTCTGCATTAACCTGCAATGTAATTGGCTGTTCCGGAAGTCCGCGAAGTGTATCCAATAACAATTTTGCAGGGATAGCTATTGCCCCTTTTTCAGTAGATTCTACTTCTATTTCCGTAATCATCACCGTTTGCAGGTCTGATGCGGTTACTGTAAGCAGGTTACCTTCCAGGCTTAATAAAAAATTCTCGAGTATAGGCACAATCGGGTTCGTAGAAACGACACCATTGATAGCTGACAGCTGCTTGAGGAGGACTGATGACGAAACGACAAACTTCATAATTATTGACGTAAGTGTTTATGTATTATTATATTAAATATAAATGGAATAGCAAAAATCTATTTTGCAGGGGACAAAAGTAACAAAAATTAAGTACTCTGTCACGATGGTCAGGCGAATTTTCTCAGCCTTAAATAGTAATGTATGGCACCAAAAACGGCAATTATAGCCAAAGGAAGTAACAAATTGATGCTTTGCCAGAACTTTTTGTTTTCCTGAACCTGAATCTTATCCAATGCACGAATACTGACCTGCTTGTTACGTGCAGTGATCAGCCCGTTTGCGTCTGTCATGTAATCTAAAGCGTGCAATACAAAATCTTTATTCCCGTAAGTCTGGCCGGTAGCGCGGTCGTAACCTAATGGTAACGGGGCACTTCTTTTGTAATCTACGTCATTGATAACCATATCTCCGTCAGCACAAATCAGCACCTTTCCGGCAATGCCTTTGGATTTGAAAGAAGCACTTCGGGGATCGTTGGGTAAAATTCT
Organism: Dyadobacter psychrotolerans; assembly: GCF_004349265.1. GTDB lineage: Bacteria > Bacteroidota > Bacteroidia > Cytophagales > Spirosomataceae > Dyadobacter > Dyadobacter psychrotolerans. The sequence goes on along the minus strand of NZ_SMFL01000006.1, from coordinate 317,908 downwards.
GTTTTCGAATAAAGATAAAAAAGATCCTTCTAAAAGTACACCTGCCAGTTTTTCTCCACCCTGGTACTCTTCCGGCGTTGGTTGTTTACGTGCTTCGTTATAACTTACAATTGCTGGTGTGTTGAGAATTTGAGTGTATGGAGAAGTCATCAGCAGCGAAGACTTTTTAATACCCGAAGTACCACCGACTGTATCAAGTGAACTCAGGAAACGGGTATAAACTGCATCGACATTCCGGGTGATTGGATGAGTACCTAAATGATTCAGCAGCGGGAAAAACCGCCATGGAACCGGCTTGATTTCAGGCTTGTCCCCTACATTACCCACATTCAGCAATATTTGTGCACAGTACAGATCCTTTACAAGATTTGTGTTTACCCGCACCCCCCAGCGGAAAAAGAGATCGCCCAGGTTCAGATCGAGCGGCTGTGCATACGTACCTTCCAGATTTACGCTGTCAACCTTGGCTCCATCAACAAAAAAGATGGCACTACCGCCACCAACAACATACTGATCGATCTTATACTTTTCATCCTCCGAAAATGCGCTGTCCGGCTTCAGCACCAGAATGGCATCCAGGCCATCGTAAGATGCAGGATTATTTATATCCAGAAAAACGTCGTAACTCTGTTGAATTGTTGCAATTAAGTCACTCAACCGGGCAGGTGCAATGGTTGTATGGCTAACGATTAAACCTACTTTTTTTCTTTCAGAATTGGCCAGAAGCCGGATTGCAGAAGACAACTCAAATTCAAGGCCTTCAATGGACTGGTTCAGTTGCTCTTCTTTTGTGCTGATTTTATTTCCTTTCAAAAGCTGTACAGGAACCGAGAGTGTGTCAGCCTGAACAATTGCTCCCGGAAAAATGATTTTTTCCGTTCGCTTTCCGTCCTGGTCGGTTGCGTGCAGGTTGGTGGGCGTTAATCCCCGGTTTACAAGATTCTGGTATTGTTTATTGCGCTGTTCTTCACTGGTAGCCTGCGAAGGATCGGAAAACTGAAAGCTCAGGCGGCCATTTGAGTAAGTCTTAAACTCTTCAAGCATTTCGCGGGTTGCACTTTCCAGCCGTTCAAAGCCGGGCGGAAACTCACCAGCAAGATATACGTTGACATTAACGTTTTTGTCAAGATTGGCCAGCAGTTCTTTTGTGGCGTCAGAGACCGTATATCTTTTGTCCTCTGTAAGATCGACTCTGAAAAAAATCAGGGAAGCAAGCCAGTTAACACCAGCTAAAACAGCCAAAAGCGCCAAAAAGCGGATAATTGTTTTTTTCATGAAGCAAGAACGCCCTTTTTGAAACAAAAATATGAAAAGAATTAGATAATGCTTTTGGCAGTCGGCTATTGGTTTTCAGCATTACTGTCCGGAACAAAACATGAATATTAACTCATTAAACTGGCTACAAATCACCAAAAACCGAAGTCTATTTATTTTTTGTATTTGCAGGAAGCCTGATCCGGAGAAACATAATAAGATTTATAGTTTGTCGCTTTTGGATCCATACAGCCTTTCAGATTAAGCAACTGAATATTTTTGAAATCAATAGGGTGACTTTCTGCCTGCAATGCAATATACCCGCTGCCCAGCGGTGTGTTGTCTTTTCTTACCCATTCCTCTTCACTGCCGACTTTACCATCCTTAAAAGTATGTCCTTTGCTTACATAACCGCCGCCAACTTTTGGATTGGTAAATACTAAAACCGTGTCTCTTTCTATTAAATGATAAACAATTGAATCGCCAAGCACAATTGCTTCAGCAGTAACCCACTGGTCGCCGTTGTAAGTTTTTGATGTCGAATTGATACAATGTTCTTCTGTTGTTTTGCCTTTGATATCGATGATCGTACCGGGTGTACACAAATTGCCGGTGGTTCTTTCACCGGCGTTCAGTCCACCGAGATATTGCATTTCAAGTGAAATCGGGAAATCCTGATCTAAACCCAGGCTTGCCGCTGATTGCGAATGTAACATGATGCCGCTGTTACGCACATTCCAGGAAGCACCTCCCGGTACCTGGTTACCGGTAAAGCGGTATTGCAGACGGATTTTATAATGTGAAAATGGCTGTTTGTAATACATATGGCCATATTCCGTCGTGAACTTGTCATACTCTTTGTAATTGACCCGAATCATATTATCCTCGGCAATAAAGGTATTTTTATAGTTGTCGTTAACCTTATGACCTGCAATTTTTACATCCCAGCCAGTCAAATCCTTACCGTTAAACAGGGATTGCCATTCTTCTTTTTCAAGCTTCTTTTGAGCGAAAACGCCCTGAGACACGAATATGAAAACAAGTAAGATTTTCTTGAAGTTATGCATAGGATGCAGAAAATGATTAATATTATTTAAAATGCCACGGATGCACTAATTGATACGAAGATAAATCGGTATTCGTGGCAAAAATAGAAGACAGTATCAAAAATACAATAGGGATCGTAAGTGGCACTGCTACCTTCTTTTCCGGTTTCCTTTCGGTGCCGAACTGCCTGATGGTTTCCTGTTTTTTGGAGCGCTTACAGCTTCCCTTGGCGCTCTGGTTCGTTCACGTGAGCCGCCTCTGTCATTTCTCGGAGGTCGCGATGCAGAAGGAACGGTACCTGCCAGATAAAGATCCATACTTCTTCTTGCAAGATTGGTGTCTTTCACTTTAACCTTAACCTGATCCCCGAAAGTGTATATTTTATTGGTACGCTGACCAACGATCCGGTAATTTTCCTTTTCCAGTTCGTAATAATCATCACCCAGATCCGTCATGCGGATAAGTCCCTCAGATGCGGTTTCTGTGATCTCCACAAAAATCCCAAATTCGGTGACACCGGTAATAATCCCGTCAAATTCCCGGTCATGGTCCATCATGCTCATGAATTCGACCTGTTTGTATTTAATCGAAGCTCTTTCCGCTTCGGCTGCAAGACGCTCTCTTTCAGACGAATGTTTTGATCCGGCTTCATAAGTTTCTTTATCAACCGAACCACCTCCATCCAGATAATGCTGAAGCAACCGGTGGGCCATAACATCCGGGTAACGGCGGATAGGAGAGGTAAAGTGTGAATATCTTTTAAATGCCAAACCGAAGTGGCCCAAATCTTCAACGCTGTACCGTGCTTTCGCCATGGTACGAACCGCCAGAGATTCAATCAGATTCTGTTCCGGTTTGCCTTCAACTTCTGCCAGCATCTTGTTCATCGATTTGGCAATTTTGTTTTCTTCTTCCACTTCCAGTTTATGGCCCAATTTGGCAACAAAAGTGGCAAACGTTTTCAGTCTGTCCGGATCAGGCGCTTCGTGAATCCGGTAAACCATCGTATTCTTAACCTCTCCTTTTGACAGATTATACACATATTCGGCTACCCGTTTGTTGGCAAGAAGCATAAACTCCTCAATAAGTTTGTTGGAATCGTGACGTTCCTTTTGATAAATCCCCAGCGGTTTCCCGTTTTCATCCAGTCGGAATCTTACTTCCGGAGTATCAAAATTGATTGCCCCGTTTTTAAAGCGCTCTTTTCTGAAAATTTTGGCGATGGTATTCATCACTTTTAGCTCAGCGGCGAAGTCTCCTTCTTCCGTATCCAGCACCTGCTGCGCTTCTTCATAAGAAAACCGGCGGTCGGAATGAATGACCGTTCTTCCAAACCATTCATTTAATATTTTTCCTTTTGGACTTAATTCAAAAATGGCAGAAAATGCCAGCCGGTCTTCGTTAGGGCGCAGCGAGCAAAGATTGTTTGATAGTTTTTCAGGAAGCATCGGTACAGTTCTGTCAACCAGATAAACCGATGTTGCCCTTCTGTAAGCTTCTTTGTCGAGTTCGGTTCCGGGCAATACGTAATGCGAAACATCCGCAATGTGTACACCTATTTCAACATTACCATCTTCCAGATAGCGAAGCGAAAGTGCATCATCAAAATCTTTTGCATCAACAGGGTCTATTGTAAAGGTTAAAACATCACGGATATCTTTCCGTTTTGCAGTTTCTTTCTTTGCAATTTTGTCCGGGATTTTCTGGGCTTCGGCTTCTACAATTTCAGGGAAATGATAAGGTAACCCAAACTCTGCCAGGATAGCGTGCATTTCAACATCATTATTTCCTGCCTTGCCAAGCACCTCTGTAATTTCACCTTCTGCCTGCGTTCTGCGGGTTGGCCATTCGGTTACTTTTATAATTACTTTATCGCCGTTTTCAGCTTCTTTAATTTCCTCCGGTTCTATAAAAATCGGATCGAAAAGCTTTTTGTTGTCCGGTTGAACTACGGCGTAACCCCGGTTGATCTCAATAATTCCAACAATTTCCTTTGCAGATCTTTCAATAATCTCAGCCACACGGCCTTCTGTCCGGCTTTTTCCAGAATCGCCTCTTACAGATTTACCACCGCGGCTATTTTTGGTCAGTGGCTGGATTTTTACAATATCTCCATCCCAGGCACCATTCAGTAATTCGGCTTCCACATAAATATCATCTTCTCTGCCGTCAATAATGACAAAGGCAAACGATTTATTAACGCGGTCGACGCGGCCTGTAAGGCCATGGCTTTCCTTTTTCAGAGGTGCCGCTGCGTAGGTTCCGTTATTGGAAAAAGTAATCCTGCCGGCTTCCTCGAGCTCGTGAAGGATGTCATTAAATAAGGTGCGAACCTTTTTATCCTGTACCCCGAAATGATCATGTACGTCAAACGGGCGGAATGAATGTTCGCTATTCAGGTCAAAGAAAGCAGCAATGTCTGCTTTCAGGTTGTCTATATAGGAAACAATTGTATGAGGAGCTTTCACTTCCTTTTTTTCAATTGATTCTCTTCTTGGTTTTTTATCTCTCATTATTGGCTTTTGGCTGTTAGCAATATGCTTTCAGCGCTTTAATTAATTTGTATTTTTTCCGAGTGAATTGATTCGATTTTCTGATGCCAGGCCGGCACTGAAAATTCTATCCCACCCTAGTAATATTTTCCTGGGGCACCATATCCAGGCAATGTAGTTTTAAATAAATCTGCGCCAGTACGACAACGTCTTCCCTGCAATATCGGCAAATTTTTGCAAGGTCGTTCTCTTCGTAGTAAACGCGGGTAACCTGGTCGCCGCTCATTTCATTTTTACTCCCCGGAATATCAAAAACAGCTGCCAGAAGATCCAGCGATGTGTAACTTTTGTAATCGCCAAATTTCCAAAGCTCCATAGTGTCCTGGTGCAGAACTTCCCATGGTTTTTTGCCTGAAATCTGAAGTGCTTTTGGTATGGAAATTCCGTGAATAAGCATTCGGCGGCATAAAAAAGGAAAATCGAATTCCCTTCCGTTATGTGCACAAAGTGTAAGCTGGTCTGCAGGATATTTTTCTATGAGGGCCTTAAATTCTAACAATAACTTTACTTCGTCGTCGCTGGAGAAGCTGCGAACCTTGAAAGCAATTTCATCTTTTTCATTCCAATAAAAGGCACCAAATGCGATGCAGACGACTTTCCCAAACTCGGAATAAATAGCGCCCTTGTCATAAAAACAGTCTGCGGAAGAAATAGTTTCATCGCCCTTGTTTAAGGCAAGAGATTTTTTATCCCAAAGCTTTTGCATGCGTTTAGTAAGTCCGTCGTAAGATGCATGTCCGGCAACGGTTTCTATGTCAAGCAGCAAAAGGTTTTTAGCGCGTCTGCGAAATTCATCAGTCATTATGTGTGTGGGTTGTGTGTTCTTTGCATTTATACAAAGCATTCTCAAATAATTGCAGGAGATGAATCCTCTTACTTAATCATGCAAAACACCTTCCAGTCCGAAAGGGCTGATTGCAACGACGTTATCTTCAACAATGCTGTCGGGGACGAAGATAAACTTTTTATCATAAATCTGATTTCCCAAAAAATAACTGATCCAGAATTCGTTGTTCAGATGGAACACATCCGGCATAATAACTTCAACAACCTGATGCTGTTCAGACTGTATTTCCGGGAAAAAGTGACGAAGGGTAGAAGTTTTCTGACCTGCATTCAGTCCCGATTCTGTATTTCCGTAACCTTTTGAAGTAACAAATACGTTGGTAATCGGCTGTGGGTTTCTGTTAATCACAACCACGTTCCATTCAGCCGTATTTTCTGCATTGATGCTTCTTACTACCGCCACCTGAACCCCCTGTACCGGGTGAAATGGGATGTCTTTTTTCATTTTTAATTATATTTTTTAGCTAACCCGCTCAACAGTTTCCTGTTGAATTTCCATTTCAAACAAACGGGCCAAATGATTTTTTAATTTTAAAGATACTTCTTCCATGTTAAGATCGTGCCCTACTTCGGCCGACATAGATGTTACGGCCTTATCCTGAATGCCGCAAGGAACGATGTTCCCAAAATACGAAAGATCTGTATTGACGTTTAAAGCAAAACCATGCATAGTAACCCAGCGGCTGGTTTTCACACCCATTGCGCAGATTTTCCGTGGATTTTTCTGATCTGCATGATCAAGCCATACGCCGGTGAGCCCCTGAATTCTGCCTCCGTCCAGCCCATAATCTGCCATGACCAGAATAATTGCCTCTTCGAGCAAACGCATGTACTTGTGAATGTCTGTAAAAAAATTGTCCAGATCCAGAATCGGATAACCCACGAGCTGGCCGGGCCCGTGATAAGTGATGTCTCCGCCCCGGTTTATCTTGTAATAGGTGGCGTGTTTGGCAGCGAGTTCGTCTTCCTGTAAAAGCAAATGATCAGATTTACCACTTTTACCTAATGTATAAACATGCGGATGCTGGCAGAAAAACAAATAGTTTGGCGTTGGGATTTGTTCTTCTGGGGATAAATTCCTGTTTTCAGTTTTAACGGCAATTATTTCTGCAAAAACTTTCTCCTGATAGTCCCAGGCCTGCTGATAATCAATCAGACCGAGATCGCGAAATTTGACTTTTTTATTGATGAGGATGTTCATTAATTAATAGGTTGCAGATGCAGATTTTAGTTTTGATGAAAATGAAGAAACTTTTTGAAATTACTGAGTCTAAGGATATGATTTAAACTCTGACAAATCGATAACTTGTAAAAGCAATAAGGTGTGATTTTTCTTCTTACACAATAACACTAATTTGCATTGTAAATGTTCGTTGTACGGAAATCATCATTTGAAATTAAAAATTCGTGTTATGAAAGTAATACTTGATATTAAAGACTCAAAGGCCGATTTTGTGATGGAGCTACTAGGTAATTTTTCATTTGTTAAATCTATGCCTCTTTCGCCATATAAAGCGAAGGTGCTTGAAGATATCAGAGAGGCAGTTGATGAGATGAGAATGGTTAGCGAAGGGAAATTGGTGGCCAGAGACGCAGAAGAGTTATTCAATGAGCTTTAATGTAAAGACCATTCCCAAGTTTGATTCTGAGCTCAAAAAACTGGTAAAAAAATATCCTTCCTTAAAAATTGAGTTTTTAGAATTAATTATATCTCTGAAAGAAAATCCCTCTCAGGGTATTTCTTTGGGTAACAACTGTTTCAAAATCAGACTTTCCATTGCATCGAAAGGCAAAGGTAAATCTGGCGGAAGCAGGGTGATTACCTGTTTGAAAATTTCAGAAAGCACAGTGTATTTGCTGACAATTTTTGACAAAAGTGAAAAAGAAAATATTCCTGATAAGGATTTAGCAGAATTGTTAAAATGGATTCCTTAAAACAATGGCCACACACAACGACACCGGAAATTGGGGAGAAGAAAAAGCCTCTGCCTTCCTAACCGAAAAAGGTTTTGAAGTTATTGAGAAAAATTACCGCCATAAACACATGGAAATCGATCTTATTGTGAAGAAAAATAAGATGCTGATTTTCGTGGAGGTTAAAACCCGCAGCGGAACGGGCTTTGGAATGCCCGAAGAATTTGTAAACTATACCAAGGCGAGGCTCATTATGAAAGCCGCCGAACACTACATTTTTGACAAAGACTGGCATTTCGACATCCGTTTCGACATTGTCTCTATTTTAATTCTTCCCACCGGGGCGCTGGATATCCGGCATATCGAAGATGCTTTCTGTTAACCACATCATTTAATTTACTCCCGGTGTAGAGCCTGGTCCGATCTTCAAAATATAATATTGTAAAAAAGCTGGTTTGGCCAATAACATTGGTTGAACTGCCGTTTATTCTTATTAAATTACTTCTGCTTTTTAAGTAGATAATATTCAAAAATGCTTTTAATTCGATAAGTGGGTTCGAGAACACAGTGTTTTGTAAGTGTTCTGGTACATTCGGGATGTGTTTTAAGAAATGAATAATGAGAAATAGGATCGTAATTGGCTTGGCTGTTCTGGTAGTATTTTTATCTTCCTTCACCTGGTCGGGTTGGTTTGGTAAAAAGGTCGATTATAATTCGGAGGTGAAGCCCATTCTCAACAAACATTGCATGGGTTGCCATGGTGGTGTAAAAAAGGCAGGTGACGTAAGTTTTCTGTTTGAACATGAAATGCTGGAACCGGGTAAGTCCGGTAAAATTCCCGTTGTTAAAGGTGACGCGGACGCGAGTGAAATGATCCGGAGGATACTGAGTAATGATCCGGATGAGAAAATGCCTAAAAATGGTACGCCTCTTACAGACGACGAAGTTGGAATACTAAAAACCTGGATTAACGAAGGCGCCGAATGGGAAACGCATTGGTCTTATAAACGTATCGAAAAACCTGACGTTCCTTCCCTGGGAAATATCTGGAATCTTTTTGGGTTGCTTCCTGTCGGAGATGCCACGTGGGCCAAAAATGAAATTGACAATTTTATTCTTCAAAAACTTAATGAAAAAGGCTTATCGAAATCTCCCGAGGCAGACCGTGCAACCCTAATCCGGCGTGTTAGCCTGGACCTTACAGGCCTTCCACCAACAGAAAAAGAAGTTTCTGATTTTGAGAGTGACAAGTCGGATAATGCCTATGAAAAGGTTGTAGACCGTCTTTTGAAATCTCCTTCCTACGGCGAAAAGTGGACTTCAATGTGGATGGATCTTGCACGATATGCCGACACAAAAGGTTATGAAAGTGATGGCGGCAGGTCCATGTGGCGCTACCGGGATTATGTCGTAAAATCATTTAACGATGACAAGCCTTTTGACCAGTTCACGATTGAACAACTTGCGGGAGACTTAATGCCAAAAGGCAAAGACGTTTTTCCCAAGCAGGAAAACATGATCGCCACTGGTTATCACCGTAATACAATGACAAACAATGAGGGCGGAACTGATGACGAAGAGTTTCGTACAGCCGCACAAATTGACCGTGTGAACACAACCTGGGAAGTCTGGCAGGGTACAACGTTTGCCTGTATTCAATGCCACAGCCATCCTTACGACCCCATTCCGCATGAAGATTACTACAAGTACATGGCCTTTTTCAATAATTCCAGAGACGAAGATGTCTGGGATGAGTGGCCAAAACTTCGCTTTTACAAAGGTGAAGACTCAGTCCGTGTGGAACGTGTCAAAAATTGGATAAAACAATATAATCCTAAGCAGGTAGAAGAGGTTACTCAGTTTATGAATGTTATGGAGCCAAAGATCAACGCTCACAATTTCATAAAGGGCGATCAGTCAACGGTTTTATTGATTTCATACTATGGCGTAAAAGATAAGGGGAATGCCCGTATCCCGCAGGTTGACCTGACTAATGCCGGAAGTGTGGTAATGAACATGTCGACCAAAGCTGAGAATGCAGTTTTGACCCTACATCTTGATAAGCTGGACGGACCGGTTTTGTCTCAGATTAAACTTCCATCGCGGGATACCGTACTCGTTGCACCGATCGCAAAGGTTTCAGGGAAACATGATATTTATCTTTCTCTGAACAGCCCGAAAGCGCCGGAAGAGTGGGTGAGAATTACCTGGATGTCTTTTCAAAAAGAATTACCTGGTGCCGATCAACCAGACTATTCCCAAATTGTTGCGGATTATGCAACTGCTTTAACCAGATCAACAGAAAGTATGCCGGTTGTTTGGGAAGGAAAGGGAGATTTTGCGAGAAAGACGAATGTTTTCGTAAGAGGTAACTGGATGGTAAAAGGTGCCGAAGTAAAACCGGATGTACCCAAACTTTTGGCTCCAATGCCAAAGGAATATTCCAGGGATCGTTTAGGACTTGCAAAATGGATTGTAAACAGAGAAAATGCTTTAACAGGCAGAGTCATTGTTAACCGGTTTTGGGAGCAGTTGTTTGGTAAAGGAATTGTTGAAACTGTTGAAGATTTTGGCTCTCAGGGAAGCGAACCAACACACCAGGAATTGCTGGATTGGCTGGCCGTTGAGTTTATGGAGCAGGATCAATGGAGTGTAAAAAAACTGTTGAAAAGGGTTGTCATGTCAGCCACTTACCGGCAAAGCTCAAAAACGGATAAGGACAAACTTGAAAAAGATCCCTACAACATATGGATCTCCCGCGGTCCGCGCGTGCGGCTTAGTGCAGAGCAGGTTCGTGATCAGGCTTTGGCATGCAGCGGTTTGATTTCAAAGAAAATGTACGGACCTGGCGTAATGCCTCCTCAGCCTGATAAAATCTGGCAATCTCCTTACAGCGGTGAAAAATGGACGTTAAGTGAAGGCGAAGACCGTTATAGAAGAGGCGTTTATACCTACTGGAAACGGACTGCTCCATATCCTTCCATGGTAACTTTTGATGCACCTAGCCGGGAATTTTGTCAGTCAAGACGGATTCTTACCAATACTCCACTTCAGGCACTGGTTACGTTAAATGATCCTGTGTATCTGGAGGCAGCGGAAAGTCTTGCTACCAAAATGTTAAAGCGCGGAAAAACACCCGAACAGCAACTCACGGAAGGTTACCGAATGCTTACATTCCAACCTATAGGACAAAAGAATTTGAATGTTTTAGTAAAAATTTATAAAGAAGCGTTACTGTCTTATAAGAAAAAACCGTCGGAAGCGGATAGTATGTTAATATACGGAAAAGTGAAATCGCCTGAACTGGCGGCGTTGACGATATCTGCTAATGTTATGCTGAATCTGGATAATGTGGTTACGAAGGAATAGGGGTTGAAGGAAAATGTAGGGAAGAAGGGATGTTCAGGTTAAAAGAATTAATGTTGGCAATGAAAAAGCCTAAAAGGCTTCAATTTGAATAGCCCCGGGTAAAACCCGGTGGATGAGTAAAATGTTTCTAATTAATAACCCTGAAAGGGTTAAATAACCTATGGAAAAGCTGTTAAAGGAATTGCAATACGCACAACTGGAGCGCCAGACAAGGCGACATTTCCTGCAATCCTGTGGGTTCGGGTTAGGGGCGTTGGGATTAGGTTCGCTGCTTACTTCCTGCGGAACTTCAGATGCTGTCACCGGCAGGGCAGGGGAGTCGCTCTCTGCCAGAATTCCTCATTTTGCTCCAAAAGCCAAACGGGTCATTTATATTCATATGGCAGGAGCACCCTCCCAATTGGAGCTTTTTGATTACAAACCGGAGCTATTAAAATATCACGGAAAAGACTGTCCGGCAGAATTTCTTGAAGGGAAAAAATTTGCATTCATACAAGGTGTTCCAAAAATGCTGGGTCCGCAAAGCAAATTTGCGCAGTATGGACAATCCGGTGCCTGGATGTCGGATTATGTTCCTTATCTGCAAACAGTTGCTGATGAAATTACTTTCATGAAGGCAATGCATACGGATCAGTTTAATCATGCGCCGGCTCAGCTTCTGATGCATACAGGAAGCGCGCGATTAGGAAGGCCAAGCCTGGGTGCATGGGCAACTTATGGATTAGGATCCGAGAACCAGAATTTGCCCGGATTTATTGTGCTTGCGTCAGGCGGACAGCCAGATGCAGGGAAGAGTGTTTATGGCAGTGGATTTTTGCCGTCGGTTTATCAGGGAGTTCAGTGCAGAACGGGTGGTGATCCGGTTCTCTATGTGAGCGATCCGCATGGAATGAACCGTGACATGCGAAAACAAACCATCGAAGCAATAAACGAAATAAACAAACAAACTTACGAAGACGTACAGGATCCGGAAATTCTGACGCGCATAAGCCAGTATGAAATGGCATTTCGTATGCAGATGTCTGTGCCTGAAGTAATGGATGTTTCGAAGGAGCCGCAGTATATCCTGGATATGTATGGTGTAAAACCGGGAGACGGCACTTTTGCGATGAACTGTCTTTTGGCCCGTAAACTGGTTGAAAATGACGTTCGTTTTGTACAGCTTTTTGACTGGGGATGGGATGGTCATGGTACTTCCAAAGATCATAACGTGGAAGGTGGCTTACGACAAAAATGCAGAGAATCCGATCAACCTGTTGCAGCTCTTTTACAAGATCTCAAAATGCGCGGATTACTTGAAGAAACGCTGGTTATCTGGGGTGCTGAATTTGGACGCACACCGATGCAGGAAAATAGAAACGGACTTGTTATGCCCTTCATGGGTCGTGATCATCATTTGGATGCTTTCACCATGTGGATGGCAGGTGGCGGTGTCAAGAAAGGATTTTCTCATGGTGAAACAGACGAGTTGGGATATTATGGTACAAAAGATAGGGTTCATGTGCATGATCTGCAGGCCACCATACTGCATTTAATGGGATTTGACCACGAAAAATTTACTTATCCTTTCCAGGGAAGAAATTTCAGGTTAACTGATACAGAAGGAAAAGTGGTTAAACAAGTCATTGCTTAGCGTAGTCGTTTTAAATTATGTTTTACCCTTTTCTTCAGGATTCAGGCTGGGCTTTATTTATTGGAAGGTTCCATCCGGTGCTGGTTCATTTACCGATTGGCTTTTTATTTATTGCTGCTCTGCTAGAGATCGGCAGACGTACCGGAAAAATCAGTGTAAGTGAATCTGCCATTTCATTTATCTTATTGTGGTCTGCAGTAGGAGCAACTTTGGCCTGTATCGCCGGTTATTTATTGTCTCTTGGCGGAGGATATGAACAGGAATTACTGGACGATCACAAATGGCAGGGAATAGGTGTTGCCGCTTTTGCCTGGATTGCCTGGGCTGTAAAATCAGATTTACTGGGTAAAAGAATTCCTTTTGGTCCTGCATTTTACCTGCCTGCACTTGGATTGGCTACTATTCTTACGATGACAGCCGGACATGACGGAGGCTCGCTTACACATGGTGAAGGGTACCTGACACAATACACGCCCGAACCTTTCCGGAGCCTGGCCGGCATCCCTCCGATGGCCGAACCAGTTACAGAAGTAAAACCAATTGCCAATGTTGAGGAGGCCATTGTTTATAAAGACATCGTTCAGCCAATTCTGGAAATGCGCTGCGTACAGTGTCATAACGCAAGTAAGCAAAAAGGAGATCTACGGATGGACCAGTTGGCTCTTTTGCTTAAAGGAGGAAAAGGCGGCCCTGCTTTGATTTCCGGTAAAAGTGCGGAAAGCGATATGATCAAACGCTGCCTGCTACCTGAAGATGACGACAACCACATGCCACCCAAAGGTAAACCTCAGTTAAGCAATGAGCAGATCACGTTGTTATCCTGGTGGATCGATCAGGGTGCTTCGGCTGATAAAAAGGTAGCAGAATTGAAAAAAACGGAAGCTGTTAAAATGGCTTTGGCATCGCTGGGTTCGGGAGGTTCCGGCCCGGTTGTTAAAAACATGGAATCAGCAATTGCCGGATTAAAAGTTGAGCCTGCTGATGAAAAGGACATTGAAGCATTAAGAAAAGCCGGATTAATTGTAAACAATTTATCTCTGGACCAAAACCTGATTGAAGTTAGTGCTGTAAATGCTTCCGGTTTTAATGACAAACAATTGGATTTACTAATGGCCGTATCAGATCAGATCGCCTGGCTGAAACTTGGCGGAACAAAGATTACCGATGAAGGAATGAAGGCAATTTCAAAGTTAAAAAACCTAAATAAAATTCATCTGGAACATACCGCCGTAACGGATGCAGGTATTGTCAGTCTAAAAGACTTACCACATCTGCAATACATAAATCTGGTAGACACGAAGATTTCTGATGCGGGCTTACGGAATATTGCTTCCCTGAAAAGTTTGCGGTCGGTTTATGTCTGGAAATCGGCAGTTACGGATAGTGCGGTTAGTCAGGTAGGGCGACAGTATCCACAGCTTTCGGTTGTAAACGGATTTAATGAAGCGGCAGTTGCGACCTTTGTTAAGGCAGGTGGAGATACGTTACAAACCGCGGAAATCAAGAAATAACGTGGAGTTAAAATCATATCCGGAAAATATCATATCAAAATGAACAGGAGAAACTTTGTAAGCGCTGCCATAGCCAGTGCAGGTGTCATATCGGGCATTGATGCTGTTGCCGCAAAACAGGCAGCACCTTTTCAGTTTGATAATAAATTATCCTTAAAGATTTTCGGAACAAACTGGGGTTTTGTCGGAAACACAGATGCCTTTTGCGCTGCCATTAAAAAGGAAGGTTACGACGGGACAGAAATGTGGTGGCCCGGGTCCAAGGAAAGACAGGCTGAATTATTGACCGCATTAAAAAAATATGATCTTCAGATTGGGTTCTTATGTGGATCTGCATCTGTCGATTATCCTGTACATTTGGATGGGTTTAAAAAATCGATTATTGCCGCTACCACTGAATTTGGACAAAAACCGGTTTATATAAATTGTCATAGTGGAAAAGACTTCTTTACTTATGATCAAAATAAGGCCCTTATTGATCACACCACGGAGATATCTGCTAAAAGTGGTATTCCGATTTATCATGAAACGCACCGTGGACGAATGCTTTTCGCTGCTCACATTACCCGCAACTTCATAGAAAAAAATCCGGGATTAAAACTTACTCTGGATATTTCGCACTGGTGTAATGTGCATGAAAGTCTGTTACAGGATCAGGAAGAAACCGTGAAACTTGCATTATCGAGAGTAGGCCATATTCATTCGCGTATTGGTCATGAAGAAGGCCCTCAGGTGAGCGATCCCCGCGCTCCGGAATGGGAGGCTGCTGTAAAAGCACATCTGAGCTGGTGGGATAAGGTGGTTGAACACAAAGTAAAAAGTGGAGAAAGGCTAACTGTACTGACCGAATTTGGACCGCCCAATTATTTACCAACCTTACCATATACCAAACAGCCTGTAGCAGATCAGTGGGTAATTAATGTTTATATGATGAAGATGCTGAGAGAGAGGTATTTGAAATAGATTGAGTAGCGTTGCTTCTTACACTTCTATACCTTCTTCATCAAGAAGATTTTTAATATTTAAAAAATGGTTGTCAAGAAGAAAAATGTCCTCATTCCATTTTACAACTCTTCCTTCATCTTCATCATTACTTATGACAAAAACAGTTCTGGATGAGGTCATTATCCAAATGACGTTTTCCGTTCCTGAATCAATTAATTTTTGTGATTTTTTTAGAATATAGTCGAAGTCGCCGAAATGTTGCCCTTCTATTTCGGCCTTAATATCCACTTCAATTACAACCTGAGGCGCAGTTTTTAAATAATTCCTGGAAAGCTTTTCTGTCAGTTTCCTTTGACTGATAGCAATATCAATCCCTAAATTATTTCCTTTTGATAGATTTAATCCCACTTCATTTGTCCTAATCATATATTGTTTCCTATCTATTGTGTTAAATAGATATCCAACGATTAAGGCAATAAGTGCACTTTGAACATCAGAACAAGACATAATTTCCTCTGGTTGTTTTAACCCGGCTATAACGTCCCTGTAACCCTGATAATAAACGGGTTTTCCATTCCAGTGTTCATAAATCAGTACATCCGGGATTGTATTTGATTTGATGCCACTTTTTTTCTTTTTTTCGATGACTTCAACCATAACGTTCACTGGTTATCTGAAACTTTTTGAAATATACGTAATTTGAAATACAAATGTTGTATTCTTTTTTACAGCTTTTTTTCGATCAAACGAATCACATTTTCTAAAAACTTAGCATCAGTTTCACTAAAATCGTTCAGTTCGTCACTATCCACGTCCAGCACCATGGCAACTGTACCGTTACGATGAAAAACGGGTAATACAATCTCAGATTTCGAAGCCGAACTGCAAGCAATATGTCCCGGAAATGCTTCAACATCGGGAACGATGATTGTTTTTTGCTGCGAATAACTGGCTCCGCAAACACCTTTATGAAACGGGATACGTGTACAGGCAATCGGTCCCTGAAACGGGCCAAGCACCAGCTGGCCTTCTTTGGCAATGTAAAATCCAACCCAGAAAAAACCGAAAGCCTCTTTTAATGCTGCACTGATGTTCGCCAGATTTGCCGTCAGGTCACTTTCAAATTCAATAAGAGATGCAATTTGCGGTACAAGTGTGTCGTAAATTGTTTCTCGGTCTGTTGTTTGTGGAATAATGAGTTCTTCAGCCATTTTTCTAAAATTCAGTTTCAATGGAAAATCAACAGGAATTTAAAAGTAAAAGTTACAAGTCTCAATAATAAGTATCGAAAAAATTAACTGGTTATTATGGAGGATATTGGTTAAATCAATATGAAATATGTTATTTCGCAGATTCTTTTATTATGAAGTTGAACGCAGAATGACGCAGCGCCACATATTGTTAATGGATGGTCCTGACCATAAGGGCCTTATATACAAGGTTACACGCATCCTTTTTGAAAATAACCAAAACATTATCCGAAATGATGAATATGTGAGTCCTTCCAAATATTTTTTTATGCGTACCGAGTTTGAAGGAGAAACCGACGCAAGCGAACTGCTTACAGTACTTCAAAAAGAATTGCCCGCAGGAATTAACCTTCGGCTTAACCCGAAAAAGAAAAAGGATATTGTTCTTTTTGTTACCAAAGAACATCATTGCCTGGGTGAGCTTTTAATAAGATATGCCTTCGATGAACTGGATGCGAATATTCAGGCTGTGATCAGCAACTACAATACATTACAGCCTCTGGTAAGTAAATTCGGGATTCCTTTTCATTACATTTCACACGAAAATAAAAGCCGCGAAGAGCATGAAGAATCGATTCTAAGAACGCTGGATGTTTACCGTCCGGAGTATTTAGTATTGGCAAAATATATGCGTATCATCACCGCAGACTTTGTAAATCATTACCCGGATCGGATAATCAATATTCATCATTCGTTTTTGCCGGCATTTATCGGTGCGAATCCTTATAAGCAGGCATACGAAAGAGGTGTGAAAATTATTGGCGCCACTGCGCATTTTGTAAATAATGATCTGGATGAAGGACCAATAATCGCACAGGACATTAAGCCGGTAGATCATCGTCACACGGCTTTGGATATGTCTACTTTAGGAAAGGACACGGAAAAGGCCGTTTTGTCGAAGGCGTTGAAACTGGTTTTTAACGACCGGGTTTTCATTCACAACAACCGGACTATCATCCTGTAAAATAGAAAAAAGCCCTTAGTCAGAATCACCGAGGGCTTTTTGTAATCTGATGGATGTTATTGAATATGTAATTCTACAAAAAAATCTTCAAAACATCAAATTCATATTCAGGCTATTAGCAATTCTAATAGGATTCTAATTAAACGGGAATTGCCGTCCGTGCCAAATCAACAAGGTCAGCGTCGTTGACTTCTTTTTTCAAATCTGCTACTTCCAGGAAGCGGGTATACAATTCATCTAAAGCAGGTTTGTCAAAAGAGAAGCCCAGAAGTTCTAACCGGTGTTTCAGAGCATGGCGTCCGCTGCGGGCAGTGAGTACAATATCCGATTTATCCACACCAACATCCTGTGGATTCATGATTTCATAGTTCAATGTATTTTTCAGGTGACCATCCTGATGAATTCCTGACGAATGTGCAAATGCATTACGTCCGACAATGGCTTTATTGGCCTGAACAGGCATACGCATCATTTTGGAAACCAACTGGCTGGTTGGATAGATAAACTGTGTGTTTACTCCTGTTTCAAGGCCAAGCTCTTTGTGAACGTTTAAAGCCATAACTACTTCTTCCAGAGAAGTATTACCGGCTCTTTCACCAATTCCATTGATTGTAACCTCTACCTGGCGTGCACCCTGGCTTATTCCAGCAATAGAATTTGCAGTTGCCAGTCCCAGGTCATTATGACAGTGAATAGAGATAATTGCTTTATGTATATTTTTTACATTTTCGAAAATGTATTTGATCTTGTTTCCATATTCTTCGGGAAGGCAATATCCAGTTGTGTCGGGGATATTAACAACTGTTGCACCCGCGCCAATTACCGCTTCAACGAGTTGGGCAAGGAAAATTAAATCTGCTCTGCCAGCATCTTCACAGTAAAATTCAACGTCTTCTACCTTACCTTTTGCGTACTTGGTAGCAGCAATTGCCCTTTCAATAATCTTCTCACGTGTGGTATTAAACTTGTGTTGAATGTGGATATCAGATGAACCAATACCCGTATGGATTCTTCCACGTTTCGCATATTGCAAGGCGTCAGCAGCCGCATCGATGTCACCTGTAACGGCACGGGATAGTGCACAGATTATAGGCTCACGAACTGCTTTGGATATCTCAACCACAGAACGAAAATCACCTGGGCTTGATACCGGAAATCCTGCTTCAATTACGTCAACACCTAGTTTTTCGAGTTGTGTGGCTACAATTATCTTTTCTTCAGTAGTTAACTGGCTGCCTGGCACCTGCTCGCCGTCCCGTAAAGTTGTGTCGAAGATTTGGACTCGCTGACTCATTGATGGGTATTTTGATTATAATGGAATTACGAATTTAATACTTTTCAAACAATATAAAACCCTTTCCCGATGACAGGAAAGGGTTTTTTGAACGACTCAAAACAATGCCCTTCCCGTTAACACGGAATGTTGAGAAGAAGCAGATTAAAGTTTTGATCGTGTGTTGTCATGGAACTGAGTTTGCGAAATTTCGCTGACTATCATTTTGTTCTGCAAAGAAAGTATAACTTTTGTTTTAAACAAATAATATTTGGCAAAAACTCTGTAAAATCAGATCCTTTTTAAAAGTTCTTCACCGGCTGCCTGCGTGTTTAAAATCATGTTTTCCGGCGTAGAGGCGTCCGCAATATCCCTGGTACGGAAACCGTCTTTCAGAAGTTTATCAACAGCCGCAATAATTGTATCAGATTCTTCTTTTAATCCAAAAGAAATATCAAGCAATAATGCAGCCGAAAGTACAGATGCTAATGGATTGGCGATACCCTTACCTGTAATATCATGAGCAGAACCATGGATTGGTTCGTAAACGCCGGTGCTGTCTCCTATTGAAGCGGAAGCCAACATACCCATTGAGCCTGCAATCTGACTCGCCTCATCTGTAAGAATATCACCAAACAAATTTGCTGTTACAACTACGTCAAACCGGCGTGGATCTTTAATGAGCATCATGGCTGCTGAGTCTACAAACATATGTTCAACTTCAACATCAGGATATTCAGGAGCTAGCTGCTGAACAACCTCTCTCCATAATCTGCTGGTTTCAAGAACGTTCGCTTTGTCTACCGAACATAGTTTTTTTCTTCTTGTACGGGCTGCATCAAAAGCTTTACGCGCAATACGTTCAACTTCGAAACGGCTGTATTCAGCAATATCGTAAGCAGTATCACCGTCATTTTTACGACCTTTTTCACCAAAATATATGTCTCCGGTTAATTCGCGGAAGAAAAGGATATCTGAACCTTTCAGGATTTCAGGTTTGATCGAAGAAGCTTCAAGTAGTTCATCAAATAATTTGATCGGGCGAAGATTGGCATACAACCCAAGTTCCTTGCGCATCTTAAGTAATCCCTGTTCAGGACGCACCTTTGCACTCGGATCATTATCATATTTTGGATGGCCTACGGCACCG
Organism: Dyadobacter psychrotolerans; assembly: GCF_004349265.1. Lineage (GTDB taxonomy): Bacteria > Bacteroidota > Bacteroidia > Cytophagales > Spirosomataceae > Dyadobacter > Dyadobacter psychrotolerans. Next base: position 298,200 of record NZ_SMFL01000006.1, on the reverse strand, counting down.
AAAAGTACGGCATCAGAAGCTCTCATTTTTTCAAGAGTTTCGTCAGGAAGCGGATTGCCGGTAGCTTCGATGGCAACATGCCCGATCAGTGCTTCATCGTAAGTAAATTCATGCCCGAATTTCTCGGCAATTTTCTCTAAAACTTTTTTACCAACTTCTGTAACTTCTTGCCCGATGCCATCACCAGGAACGATTAAGATATTTTTTTTCATTAATATTCAGTGTTTATTTAATGTCTTGAATCCTTTTCTGTTAGCGTCTTATAAAGCATTTATCATCGCCATATCCTGCCGAGTCAAAGGTTTTTCGGGTATACCTATTAGGTTCAGCATTTTCTGAGTAGCCATAATTGCAGAAACAGTCTGATCGGAATCTAATCCTCTTGTTTTCACATCCTTTCCATTTATTTCCCAGGTAATGATCGTTTCACAAAGTGCGTCGGTTCTACCTCCGGGAGGAATACGCACGGCATAATCCGTCAGCATAGGCAGGCTGATATCTTTTTTGCAGTAAATCTTTTTCAGCGCATTCATAAATGCATCATACTGTCCGTCGCCTTGCGCACTTTCCTCAAAAAGCTCTTCGCCAAACCGGATTTGTAAAGTTGCGGATGGTTTCAGGTTTTTAGAATGTGTCAGTACATAATTGACGATCACCACTTTCTCCTCAATAGCATTGCTGTCAAGCACATCGGAAATAATGTAAGGAAGGTCATCCGGCGTAACAGCTTCTTTCCTGTCACCCAGCTCAATAATCCGCTGTGTTACTTTTTTCAGATCGGCATCTGTTAAGGTAATACCCAGGTCCCGAAGGTTGTTTTCGATATTCGCTTTTCCTGATGTTTTTCCAAGTGCATAAGAACGAAGCCGCCCAAAACGCTCAGGCATTAACTTGCTGAAATACAGATTGTTTTTCTTGTCTCCATCTGCATGTATTCCGGCAGTTTGGGTGAATACACTTTCGCCGACGATTGGTTTATTAGACGGAATCCTGATACCGGAAAACGTTTCGACAAGTTTGCTTATGGTATAGAGAGACTTTTCGTTGACAGACGTTTCATATTCGGGCAGAAAGTCTTTTAAAACAGCAATGGTACTTGCCAAAGGCGCGTTTCCGGTTCTTTCTCCCATTCCGTTTACGGTGAGGTGTAGCCCGTGAACTCCGGCTCTGAGTGCTTCCATGACATTGGCTACGCTTAGATCGTAGTCGTTATGGGCATGAAATTCAAAGCGGCTATTGGGGTAGCGATCAACGATTGACTTGACAAACTCGTAAGACTCGGAAGGAGTAAGAATACCCAGTGTATCAGGCAATAAAATCCTTTTAACCGGCATTGTAGTCAGGAAATCAAGCGCATCAAAAACGTACTCTCTGGAATTACGCATTCCATTACTCCAGTCTTCAAGATAAACATTGCAGTCTATACCAGACGACTGCGCCAGTTCAATAACATTACGGATGTCTTCAAAATGCTCTGCAGGTGTTTTTTTAAGCTGGTGCGTAAGATGATTAATAGAACCTTTCGTAAGCAGGTTCATCACCTTCGCTCCCGTCTGAAGCATCCAGTTAATCGAAGCATCGCCGTCTACAAACGTAAGCACTTCAATCTTGTCCAGAAAACCATTGATTTTTGCCCAATCCGTAATCTTTTTAACCGCTTCAAATTCACCTTCTGAAACTCGTGCAGAGGCGATTTCAATGCGGTCAACTTTAACTTCCTGTAACAAGAGCTGGGCAATTGTCAGTTTTTCGGAAGCGGAAAATGACACTCCGCTGGTTTGTTCACCATCGCGGAGTGTCGTATCCATTATTTCTATATAGCGTTTACTCATAGGGCTATCGGAAACCGGCCGTCAGCAGTCGGCCTGCATCGGAAAAAAATGCCGAAAGCCGATTGCCGAAAGCCGACAGCCATTTAATATAATCTTGCTGCTTCGAATTCAGTGATCTCGTTTTTCATAGCCTGAAGATAATCGATATCGTCAAAGCCATTGATCATGTTATGTTTTTTATAACCGTTTATGTCAAACGATTCTTTCTCTCCCGTTGCAACAAGTGTGATCGTCTCTTCCGGAAGATTTATTTCAAGTTCTGCATGAGGATCTGCTTCGATCGCCTGAAATATTTTGTCAAGAAATTCTTCACTGACCTGAACAGGTAAGATGCCGATGTTTAAAGAATTACCTTTAAAAATATCCGCAAAAAAGCTGGAAACCACACAACGGAACCCATAATCGTAAATCGCCCAGGCAGCATGTTCCCGGCTTGATCCGCTGCCGAAATTACGGCCGCCTACCAGGATTTTTCCTGAGTAAATGGGATTATTTAAAACGAAATCTGCTTTTGGAGTATCGTCGCCATTATAGCGCCAGTCTCTGAAAAGGTTATCTCCAAAAGCTTCACGTTTGGTAGCTTTGAGAAAACGGGCCGGGATAATCTGGTCGGTATCAACGTTTTCGATCGGCAAGGGAACTGCCGTACTTCTTAATATGGTGAATTTGTCGTAAGCCATGTTAGTAAGCTGTTAGCTTTTATCTATTGGCTGTTAGCTTTCCAGCGTACAGAAAATAGTTTTGCGTTCAGCGTTTAGATTTTAATATTTAATAACTGATACCTGGGTTTTACATCAAATCCCTCGGATCTGTAACCATCCCGGTTACGGCGGCGGCGGCTGCAACCAATGGGCTGGCCAAAAGCGTGCGTGCTCCCGGGCCCTGGCGGCCTTCGAAGTTACGATTTGATGTACTTACTGCATATTTACCAGCTGGTATTTTGTCATCGTTCATAGCAAGACAAGCCGAGCAGCCTGGCTGACGAAGTTCGAAGCCGGCTTCGGTCAGTATATCCAGAATTCCTTCTTCTTTGATCTGTGCTTCAACGATATGCGAACCCGGAACTACCCAAGCTGTCACGTTATCGGCTTTTTTACGTCCTTTTACGATAGAGGCAAAAGCACGGAAATCTTCAATACGTCCGTTGGTACAACTGCCAATGAATACGTAATCAATTTTCTTGCCTAACATGGATTCATTTTCATGAAAACCCATGTAATTCAACGATTTGTCATAAGTTGCTTTTCCGCCTTCCACTTCACCCGATGTAGGAATGTTGCGGGAAATTCCCTGGCCCATTCCCGGATTGGTTCCGTAAGTGATCATCGGTTCGATGTCGGCAGCGTCAAAATTGTATTCTTTGTCAAAAACAGCGCCTTCGTCGGTTTTCAAAGTTTTCCAGTACGCCAGGGCTTTGTCCCATTTTTCGCCTTTTGGAGCCTGATCACGTCCGTTGATGTAATCGAATGTAGTCTGGTCAGGAGCGATCATGCCACCTCGTGCGCCCATTTCAATACTCATATTACAAACCGTCATACGGCCTTCCATAGACATATTTTCAAACACATTACCGGCATACTCAACGAAATAACCCGTTGCTCCGGCAGTAGTCAGTTTTGAAATAATATATAAAGTAACATCCTTTGGCGTTACTGCTTTGCCTAATTTGCCATTGACGTTTACCCGCATTTTCTTTGGCTTTGGCTGCATGATACATTGCGAAGAAAGCACCATTTCAACCTCAGAAGTACCAATTCCGAATGCAATTGCACCAAACGCTCCATGGGTAGACGTATGCGAATCACCGCAAACGATCGTCATGCCCGGAAGTGTGATTCCGTTTTCAGGTCCAACTACGTGTACAATACCATTTTTTGCGTTTCCAAGCCCCCAGTGAGAAATACCATATTTCGCAGAATTTGTTTCCAGAGCATCCAGCTGTTTTGCAGAAAGAGGATCCTGAACCGGAAGATGCTGGTTGATCGTTGGAGTATTGTGATCGGCTGTTGCAAAAGTGCGGTTTGGGTAAATAACACCAACGTTTCTGCTTTCAAGTCCAAGAAAAGCAACCGGACTGGTTACTTCGTGAATAAAATGACGGTCGATAAAAAACACATCAGGACCGTCTTCAATTTTACGTACAACGTGTGAATCCCACACTTTGTCAAAAAGGGTACTTGTTTGATTACTCATTCTCAATTTATGGTGAATATGTAACTAATATTATTTTTACTGATCTGCATCTTAAAGAGATGCTGTTAAACCAAAATCTTTCTGGTAAATGATCGGGGAACAAATTTCATCACAATAGCTTGGAACAGTATAACGGGAAACGTTCAAAAAGTAGTGATTTTGGTTTGAAAGGATAGGTTGAGCGGAAATCTTTATCAATTTCTAAGAAATTTTTAAAAATAGATTGGGTGAGTACTATTTGGATATATGATTATGCATGCTTTTTCGGTGTAACCCCAAATTTCTCTTTATACATTTTTATAAAATGAGAAACACTTTCATACCCAATCTCAGTACTGATTTCTGTTACGTTTTTAGTGTTATTCCTCAGCAAAAAGTCGGCGTAATCCAGTCTTTTGTTTTTCAGCCAAAGTGCGGGTGAAGTTTTAAAATCTTCCTGAAAATCCCTTTTAAAAGCAGACAGACTTCTGCCGGATAATCGCGCAAGCTCGTTTAAGGTAAGCGGTTTAAGATAATAGCTGTTCATTAAAAAAGAGAGATCTACCTTTTCTCCGATATACAAGCTATAAAGGTTCGCTCTCAGTTGCTTTGACTTGTCCAATTCCAGTAGGTGAAGTAACAATTCCTGAAATTTTAAACGGAGAAAGTGGTTTTTCAATTCCGTTCTGGACTTGAAATAAGGAAAAACTGACTGGATGAACTTTTCAAAATTCTCATTCCCCTTAAGAGGCAAGATCGGGTTTTCAAGGGTAGTGGTTGCTTCTTCCGGATTAAAAAGTTCAGGATGAAGATTTACAAATTCTTTCAGCAGTTTTTCGTCAAAAAAGAAAACCAGGCTTTTATAAGACTCATTGATCGATTCGGACATCAGGTAAAAACCGCGCTGAATAAAAAGGATATCCCCTTTTTCAACATAAACTTCCTGCGTTGGGCTGCTGAATTTTTTTTCGCCTTCCAGAACGACAATCACCGCATGCTCTTCAAAAAATACTTCATATTTGGACGGGTAAACTTCGTTACGATAGGCAACAAAAGTCATGTCCTGAATCTTTAGAGATTCAAATTCCTGGGAGCTGATATCTGAGGGTACGCGTAGCAAGGTGGTTAAAACTAATGCTCTCTTTCAATAATCAATTTGATCCAAAGCAAATTGAAAGGTATTTCTGTTTTAATTGCATCCCATAGAAGGGCATAATCAATTCCCAAGTAGTGATGAATCATACGATCTCTCAAACCAGCGAAACCACGCCAATCGAATAAAGGGTATTTGAATCTTATCTCGTCAGGAACCTTTTTGCATGCCTCTCCGACTATTTCAAAGCTTCGAACAATTGCCTTTGTAAGTATCTCATTGTTTACAAACTCTTCAAAATCGAGCTCGGAAGTATTCTTATCTATAAAAGAAAGCTCATTTTCAATGTGTTGTAGAAACTCAATCAATAAAGGTGACATACTCGATTTCTTCTTGAACGTTTCTTTTAACAAATGAAGCTAGCGATTCCCAGGTAACAAGCTCAACTTTACGATTTAGAAGTGCTTCTAAATAGTCAGCAAGGTTCATAAAGTTTCTGTATGTTTTTTTTCCTTCTGTAAATTCAACAACAAGGTCAACATCACTTCCATCCTTTTGTTCTTCGCGAACAAATGATCCAAACAAACCTATCCTTTCAGCTCCAAGTTGCTTAATAGCAGGTTGGTGATTTTGAATCAATTGAAAGACTTCTTGTTTATTCTGAACCATGCTTGATCGTAGATTATAAAATATAAATTTAATATTTTATAATTAAATACAGGCAGTTCAAACCATGAACTGAAACAAATCCGGCTGGTCGTTCAGGTATTCGTAAACAATTTTGTGCTCATCCATCCGGCTGATGAGCGGTGCAAAATCTTCCCGGTTTTTTAACTCAATTCCTACTAAGGCAGGGCCTTGTTCCCGGTTTGTTTTTTTGACATATTCAAATCGGGCGACATCGTCATTTGGCCCAAGCACATTCAAAAATTCACGGAAAGCACCGGAACGTTGTGGAAAACGAATAATGAAATAATGTTTCAACCCTTCGTAAAGCAGAGAGCGTTCCTTAATTTCTTCCGTTCTGGTAATATCATTATTCCCGCCGCTGATGAGTGCTACAACGTTTTTACCCTTTATTTCCTCTTTTACAAAATCCAATGCAGCAACTGTTAAAGCACCTGCAGGTTCGGCCACGATCGCTTCTTCATTGTAAAGCTGTAAAATTGTGGAGCAAACTTTTCCTTCGGGAATCAGTAAAACTTTGTCCAGACTTTTACTGCATATTTCAAACGTCAGATCTCCCGCCCGTCGAACAGCCGCGCCATCTACAAATTTATCTATATGGTCAAGTGTCACCACTTGTCCTGCCTGCATGGATGCGTGCATCGTGGGTGAACCTTCCGGCTCTACTCCGATCAGGCTTGTTTTGGGAGAAAGCTGTTTAAAAACGGTAGAAATGCCCGATGCCAGTCCGCCTCCGCCTATGGCCATAAGCAGATAATCAACCTTAAAATCGGCATCCTTAAAAATTTCAAGGCCAACTGTACCTTGTCCTTCAATTACCTGAAGATCATCGAAAGGATGAACGAACGTAGCATTATTTGCTTTTTGATAAATTACTGAGGCGTGGTAAGCGTCATCATAAGTATCACCAACCAAAAGCACATCCACCCATTCTTTACCAAATAACCTTACCTGTTTTACTTTTTGGGCAGGTGTAGTTGTAGGCATAAATATGGCACCTTTTACTTCCATTTTCCGGCATGCATAAGCAACACCCTGTGCATGGTTTCCGGCACTTGCGCATACTACACCGCCTGACAGTGCTTCGGCACCCAGACTAGCCATTTTGTTATAAGCACCTCTTATCTTGTATGACCGAACGGTTTGCAGATCTTCTCTTTTCAGATAAATATTTGCTTCGTATTGCTCAGATAAGTGTGCATTGTAAAGTAATGGCGTATGATTGATTACTCCGCGAAGTCGTTCGGCGGCGAGAAAAATGTTGTCGAGTGTGGGGGCGGAGTGAGTTGGAGCGATCATTAATTATAATTGAGCGAGAATTGATTATCCAAAAAGTACTTGTGAAATGTACTTGGGATCCTTCCCATAATGTTCAGCAATATCTTTAACGATCCCTCGTAAAGTATTTGTTTTATTGGTTTGTGATCAGGAATGGTATGATGTTGTCCGTTGCATGTCGTTGTAGCACGAATGTGACTTCCAACTTGCCTGGTTTTTTCATAACCAAAATGTTTAAAACAAAGTTTGAGCAAATTTTTTCCTGAAAGATCAGTTGGAATTATCATACAATCGCTAAAACTTCATCTTTGACGAAATGGAGATGGGCGATCTTTGGTTTATCAGCCGGATTGTCGAAATGAAATTTAATTGCTTCCTGAATATTTTTTTTCAGATCATTCATAGTTTCTGCATCTGTAAAAATGGACTCACCCAGCGCTTGGGCGGTAAAGCCACCTTCTTCGGCCTCGTTAATAAGAAAAACAATCTCCTTCATGTTTCTGTGTCTTTTGCTTATCAAATATATGCTTTTTTGACTCAGGCTGCAATCCGAACTTTGGTTCAAATAGTCTTGTGTAACTAATCGACTAATTGTTGGTATTTTTAAAGCTCTTAAAAACAAAAGTACCCCCAAACCGACAAGCTCAGGGGTACATATAAATATCACTTGTTCAAAAACTAGCTGTTCTCAGGACGCAATCCGCGAACGGTAGAGCCAGCTCTCCACATTTCTGAATCACGAAGTTCTGCAAGCTCAACTTCCAGTTTAACACGGTAGTCAGGCTGTGAGTTACGTGTGATGGAAATAGAAGCTTGCTCGCCTGATTTTACAGAGTTGTAAAGTTGTTCGAAAACTGGTTTCGTAGCATCACGGAAAGGTTTCCACCAATCCAGAGCACCACGCTGAGCGGTTGTAGAGCAGTTTGCGTACATCCAGTCCATTCCGTTTTCAGCTACAAGCGGCATCAATGATTGTGTCAACTCTTCAACTGTTTCGTTAAAAGCTTCCGATGGAGAGTGTCCGTTTGAACGAAGCACTTCATATTGAGCTGCGAAAATTCCCTGAATTGCACCCATCAAAGTCCCGCGCTCACCTGTAAGGTCAGATGTTACTTCACGGTAAAAATCTGTTTCGAATAAATATCCTGATCCAACGCCAATACCCATTGCGATACATTTTTCACGAGCTTTGCCAGTTGCATCCTGGAAAATAGCGAAAGATGAGTTCAATCCTTTTCCTTCTACGAACAAACGACGAAGCGAAGTTCCTGATCCTTTTGGAGCAACAAGATACACATCCACGTCAGCAGGAGGAACGATGCCAGTCTGATCTTTATAAGTTACACCGAAACCATGCGAGAAATAAAGAGATTTTCCTGCAGTAAGGTTTGCTTTAACAGTCGGCCATAATTCAATTTGAGCGGCGTCAGACAGAAGATAGCAAATGATTGTACCTTTTGCCAAAGCTTCTTCAAGTTCGAAAAGTGTTTCGCCGGGAACCCATCCGTCAGCAACGGCTTTGTCCCATGATTTACCACCTTTGCGTTGTCCAACAATTACGTTAAAACCGTTGTCACGCATGTTCAGGCTTTGGCCCGGGCCTTGTACGCCGTAACCAATTACAGCGATGGTTTCATTAGAAAGTACTTCACGTGCTTTTTCAAGAGGGAATTCTTCACGGGTTACTACTTCTTCTTCGACCCCGCCGAAATTTAATTTTGCCATTGATTATTGATTGGATTGATTAATTACTGGATTTAAAAACAATATTACTAAAAATGAATTTGCTACTGATAATATTCCCACTCAGCCTCAGGCAGATAATCTACCAGTGTTTGCGGTGATTTACTCACGGCTACGCGTCCTGATCTAACAAATTCCAGGATTTCATGTGGTTTTATATAGTCGAAGAATTCAAAAATTTCTTCTTCTGTACCTGTCTTCTGAATGATAACGTAAGTCAAATGCCAGTAAACGACCCAGGCCTTATAAGTTTTGTTGATCGTTTCGATGTCAAGTGGTTTAGCGCCGATTGGTGTGGAGATTTTGAACATGGCTATTTCATTGTAGGCAATGTCTTCATTCAGGTAACCAAAAACGGCCAGTACCTCTATAACTTTACGGATCTGGCGAACAAGCTTTTCAACAGCTTCTCGTGATTCGTGGCGGATAACGATCGTGAAACGTGAAATTCCTTTACGTTCCGTTTCCGACACCGTCAGACTATCAATGTTGATCCGTCTGCGGGTAAGTATGGTTGTGATCTTGTTGAGAATACCAATTGTATTTTCGGTAAAGACACAGATGGTGTAAGTAGTCATGATCTTTTAATTTCTTGTGGAATTGTAAACTGGTTTTGAAATTTCATTTACCTTATTCCAATCTGATATCTGCCACACAAGCTCCTGTTGGAACCATTGGGAATACGTTTTCTTCTTTTTCAACAAGTACTTCCAGTAAATATGGTTTGTCGGAAGCCAGCATTTTATCAAGCGAGTCGTTAAGATCTTCTCTTAAACCACAGGTGTGCCCGTCTATACCAAAACCTTTTGCAATTGTTATAAAATCAGGATTTTGAAGTTCCACAAAAGAATAGCGTTTCTGGTGGAAAAGCTGCTGCCATTGGCGAACCATTCCCAAAAAGTTATTATTCAGGATGATGATTTTCACCGGTAAGCCGCTTTGTGCAATTGTACCCAATTCCTGTATTGTCATCTGAAAACAGCCATCACCAATTATCGCAACAACTTCACGATCAGGCGCACCTACTTTAGCTCCGAAAGAAGCAGGCAGAGCAAAGCCCATCGTTCCCAATCCGCCGGATGTGATAAATGAGTTTGGTTTTTTAAACTGGTAATAACGGGCTGTCATCATCTGGTGCTGACCAACGTCGGCCACAATAACCGCTTCACCTTTTGTTTTATCAGAAAGTGTACGAATCACTTCCGCCATTTTAATTTTTTCGGTCGTCGGGGCAAGTTCAGGCTGAGTAATTTTCTCATCCTCAATTGCATCAAACTTCTTGAACTCAGCTCTCCAGGCTTCGTGATTGTTCTGATTTACAAGTGGGAGCAACATTTCAAGTGCTCTTTTGGCATCACCGACAACAGGCGCTTCCGCCTTTTTTATTTTATCAATTTCTGCCGGGTCAATTTCAATATGTACGATTTTCGCCTGTGTTGCATATCGGCTTAAATCGCCGGTTACGCGATCATCGAAACGCATCCCGATGGCGATGATTACATCACACTGGTTAGTAAGTACGTTTGTTCCATAATTTCCATGCATTCCAAGCCAGCCTACATAATTAGGATGGTCTACGGAAACAGATGAAAGGCCAAGTAATGTAGAAGCTGCGGGAATATCTGTTTTTTCAATAAACTGCAGCAGTTCTTTTTCTGCTCCGGCGATTTGAACACCATGTCCAAAAAATAAGAATGGACGTTTTGCTTCATTTATCAGTTTCGCTGCCGCTGCAACCTGTTCCTCTTTTGGAGATAACCGCGGGTGATAGCTAATCAGTTTTTCACATTTTTTGTGTGAAAAAGGTTTAGTCATCAATTTCTGCTGTGCATCTTTTGTAATATCGATAAGCACCGGACCAGGACGGCCGGACTTCGCTATATAAAACGCTTTGGCAATGATCTCAGGAATTTCGTCTGCGTTTGTGATCTGGTAGTTCCATTTTGTGATCGGAATGGTGATTCCCATTACATCCGTTTCCTGAAATGCATCCGTCCCCAAAAGATGTGAAGCAACCTGTCCCACGATACAAACCATCGGAGTTGAGTCGATTATAGCGTCGGCTATTCCGGTTACCAGGTTCGTTGCTCCCGGCCCTGATGTTACTAAACAAACACCTACCTCGCCTGTTATGCGGGCAAATCCTTCCGCAGCGTGTGCCGCGCCTTGTTCATGGCGAACCAGAATATGGTTTACCTGATCCTGATAATCATAAATTGCATCATAAACAGGCATAATCGCTCCACCGGGGTAACCGAAAATTGTTTCGACTCCTTCGGCGATCAATGACTGAATTACCGCATGAGAACCGTTGATCAGTTCTGGTGTTGCTACCGAAACAGGCTGGTCAGCGATTTGGGTAGTCTGTGTTTGGGTTTCATTAAATTCCATGACCTCTACTTATTTAGTCGGATGAATTTTCTAGATTTTCAATATCGTTAATATCCCTTGGCCGTCCGGCAGCTTTTTTTGCTGTAATCAGGTCTTTATAATGTATCAGTCTGATTGTTAAATTATCTACAATGTGATCTGATGCATTTTCAAAGGCATAGTCAAATTCCAAGCCTTTTAATTTTGTTATTATATCAATAGAAACTGGTGCTCTGCCAAAGGTGAAAACATCAAAGGCTGGGTTTGATAAAAAGTTAGACTCTGTCATATCAAATAGTCGCATTCCAAATCTTCTAAAAGCCTTTCCTATTTTCAAATAATTTTCCTTCGTTTTTTTTTACCCAGATATCCATGTCTCCGGTCGTTCTGGAATAGCCATGAAGAATTACTGAATAACCTCCAACCAAAATATATTCAACATTATACTCATTTAACGATTTCAAAAAATCTTGAAAGTCGTCGATGAAAATATTTGCCATTATACCGAGTGTTTTCGCATTGAGAAAACAGTTCTATCCATTTTTGGAGGGTTGTTCAAGTCAAATTGAAATGCAACACTATTCAGGTAATTAGCCGCCATCAATCTTTCAACTGATGTTTTTGGTTGGTTTTTCGCATAGTATTTTTCAGTTTCTTCATGTGTTCCGGCATGAAAAGCTGTTCTGTTCAATTTGAATTGGCCGTTCTCCATATTTTTACGCTTCGTCGGTAACACAACCTTCACTGGCTGATTTCACTGTGCGGATATATCGTCCCAACATTCCTTTTGTGAATTTTGGCTCCGGTTGTATCCAGGCAGCTTTCCGTTCTGCCATTTCTTCATTAGAAATATGGACAATCAGCTGGCGTGTGTTTGCATCAATCGTAATTCGGTCGCCATCTTTTACCAAAGCGATCGGACCACCGTCAAATGCTTCCGGTGTAATGTGTCCTACCACAAATCCGTGTGTTCCTCCTGAGAAACGACCATCTGTGATCAGTGCAATTTTATCGCCCAATCCGGCTCCCATTACCGCAGATGTTGGTTTCAACATTTCTGACATACCAGGCCCACCCTTTGGTCCTGCGTTACGGATAACTACCACGTGACCTGCCTTGATTTCTCCTTTGGAAAGCATGGTAATAATTTCCGTTTCGTGCTCGCAAATTTTTGCTTCGCCGTCGAACGTCAAACCTTCTTTTCCAGTAATTTTTGCAACAGAGCCTGTTGGTGCAAGATTACCGTATAAGATCTGGATATGTCCCGATTCTTTAATCGGAGTTTCCAGAGGAAAAATTATTTTCTGGTTTTCAAAATTAAGGTCCGGTGCTTCGGCTAAATCTTCTGCCAATGTTTTTCCTGTTACAGTCAAACAATCACCGTGTATCATTCCTTTGGAATACAAATATTTCATTACGGCAGGAACACCACCGATGGCAAGAATATCTTCCATGAAGTATTTACCACTAGGTTTAAGATCGGCTATAAAAGGAACCTTATTGGAAATTGCCTGAATATCATCCAATGTCAAAGGAAGATCTGCTGCGCGTGCAATCGCAAGAAAGTGCAATGCCGCGTTTGTAGAACCACCTAATGCCATCACCAAAGTCAATGCATTTTCAAGCGATTTTTTTGTGATAATATCTCTTGGTGTAATGTTCAGTTCAAGCAGGTTTTTCATTGCTGCACCGATTTTCTTACATTCTTCCTGTTTTCCTTCGTGTGTTGCGGGGTAAGAGCTGCTGAAAGGTAAACTTAAACCCATTGCTTCGATCGAAGCAGCCATGGTGTTGGCAGTATACATACCACCGCAGGCACCCTGACCGGGAATTGAATTTTGTATTACTCCTTTATAGTCTTCGTCGGAAATATTATTGGCGAATTTTTTACCAAGTGCTTCAAACGCAGAAACGATATCAAGTTTTTGTCCTTTATAATGTCCTGAACGGATCGTTCCGCCATAGACCATGATCGCCGGGCGGTCCAGGCGAGCCATTGCCATCACAGCTCCCGGCATATTTTTGTCACAACCTACAACAGCGATAACCCCATCGTACCATTGTGCAGCAACAACCGTTTCAATCGAATCAGCAATAATATCACGGCTTGGAAGTGAATAACGCATCCCGTCGTTACCGTTTGTCATACCATCGGAAACACCAATTGTGTTGAATATCAAACCAACCATGTTATTGGCCGTGATGCCTTGTTTTACATAAACAGAAAGTCCGTTTAAGTGCATGTTACAAGGATTTCCTTCATAACCTGTACTGGCAATGCCGATTTGCGGTTTTGCCATATCCTCTTCTTTTAATCCAATGCCGTAAAGCATCGCCTGAGCTGCCGGATTGGTAACTTCCTGGGTTAGGGTTTTTGAAAATCTGTTAAGTTCTGTCGCCATGGTGAATATATTGTAAATAAAAACACCTCACTCCCTGGTGGTGAGTGAGGTGCAGGATATTAGCTATACCGTCCCACTCACGTTGTACACGTGACCGTTAGTGGACTGGAAATGAGCATAGCCGGTTTCATAATTCTTGATAAAAACGGAAAAAATTAGTTTAGCGAAATTTCGCTGTTTTGATGTTTTCGTTACAAATTAGAAGTCATTCTTTTTATTTTCCAAATAATGAAGCAATTTTTTGAAAATATTCTTTGATAAATACCAAATTTACAGTGGTAAAAGAATGGTAATTGGAAAATAATTACTTTTGAAAGTTAAAACCAGCTCATATGTTAACTACCGAATCGTCGTCCTTATATAATAATCTTGAAAAAATGTCAGTTCAGGAAATTCTGCATTCCATCAATCAGGAAGACCAGACCGTACCTCTTGCCGTACAAAAATCTCTTCCTCAGATTGAGGCCCTGGTGGAAGAAATTGTTCCGCGTATGAAGGATGGTGGAAGACTGTTTTATATTGGTGCAGGTACAAGCGGGCGTCTGGGTGTCGTGGATGCTTCGGAATGTCCGCCAACATTTGGAGTTCCTTTCGATCTGGTTGTAGGAATCATTGCAGGAGGAGATAAAGCGATTAGAAAGGCGGTGGAAAATGCTGAGGACGACTGGAATCAGGCGTGGGTAGATTTAGAGCCTTATGCCCTGACACAAAACGATACACTCATTGGCATTGCCGCTTCGGGTAGAACGCCGTATGTTATCGGTGGTTTAAATAAAGCAAAAGAGGCCGGTTTGCTTACAGGATGTGTGGTTTGTAATGACGGGTCACCGGTTGCCAAGGCAGCGGAATTTCCGGTTGAGGTAGTTGTGGGGCCGGAGTTTTTGACAGGAAGCACGCGTATGAAAGCAGGAACTGCCCAGAAACTGGTTTTGAATATGATCTCGACGGCAGTTATGATCCGCCTTGGAAAAGTAAAAGGGAACAAAATGATCGATATGCAAATGACAAACGAAAAGCTTGTTAACCGGGCTATTCGCATGATCATCGATGAATTGGGTGTTTCACCAGATGAAGCGGAGTCTTTGCTTGAAGAACATGGAAGCGTTCGCGGAGCGATTGAGGCGGTGAAAAAGTAGTAAACATTAAGGAGTTAAGAAAATTAAGACTTAATAAACCTTAACTCCTTAATGTTAATATTGAAATACTAAATATCCGAATACTCCGTCGGGAATAAAAAAAGCTGAACGTTTTTAGAAACGTTATTCTGATATTCAGGATTTACTTTAAGTTTATTCCATTCTTCATCAGCACTAAAGGCTTTCCAGTGTTCGTCACGGGATGCCTTGTTTGGAAATGTAGTCATGTACATCAAATTTGGCATGTGGCTGCCGGCAACTACTTCGCCATAAAATACAGCATTAAAACCAAGTCGTCTAAAAAGAGGAACTTCACCACCGACATTGAACATTTTTACTTTGTTCCAGTAAATTTTCTCGGTATGGCTTTCGTAACTGCGCAGCTCATAGACACGTTCGTTTTTTGGTCCGTCAAGCTTTGGTTTTTCAAACATCGGCATTTCAGTAAATGCCTGCAAAACGATTGATTCGATCCGGAAGTAAGGAGGATTTTTGTAATCTGCGTCGATATAATCTTTACCGGCTGCCAGATATGCGGCATCTTTATCCAGTGATTTGGGAAGTTTAAGGAGTTGATCCAGTGATTTTAAAGGGGTAAACACATAAATCAGCTTTCCGGCAGAAGTATCAGTAAGTACTGGTTTAAATACGCCCACACTTTTTATCCCCGCACGATGCAAAGCAGGCAGGTAAGCATCTTTTAAAAAGTTTTCAACCCGTGTTTCCTGGTCTTTACTCTTAAGATGGTAAATCTTAATTTCATAAAATTCCCTTTTTGCAGCAAAAGCCAGGGAACTCATACAGATCGTTAAGATCAGAAATGTAAAGAATTTCCCAGGCTTGAAATATTTTTTCATTAGAAGTATTATAAAAATGGATTGAATATTACTGCTAATAAGACGACGTATTATTGACTTTACCCGGGAGCTGCAAATTATTTATTTTAGGAAACAACATCGTTTAGTAAATCCTAGAATTTCGGGCAGGAAAGCTGTTTTTTGCTGCTTTTGCTTCTCTTTTGTTTAGGAGTAAGTGGCTCAAATACATAAGATAACGATATTTCATGCGCTCCGCCGCTGCTTGCACCTAATGTAGAGATTGTCAGATCGTAACTATAACCAATTGAGAATTTGTCCTGACGAAAACCTGCAAGGAAAACAAGAGACTCATGATTATTAATGTTCTGCTCATATTTTTTAAACGGAATACCTCGATACCATGCTCCTAAAACCAAAGGTTCAAGCGTTACATACAATCCGGCATCAAACTGGTCGTACTTGCCCTGTTTTTTATACATGATAGCAGGAGATATACTCTTTTCTTTATCAATCTCATTTCCAAGATAAGTATATCCGGCAAAAGGAATTCGTAAACCCGCCTGAAAACTTGCTTTCACAGGAAGTCTCGCCTCAGTCACAGAAGAAAAAGCCTGGTTTGGTCTGTTAAGATGATGAGCTGAAATACCTGCCCAATACCAATCAGAGTAAAGCATTAAACCAGAGCCGAAGTCAGCATAATTGACATTTGGTGCTCCCTGAGCGAACGGATCTCCTGATGGCTGGCCCGGTATTAAGCCGCCATTGTTGTACTGATCACCAAAAGTTAAGCCAAAGTAATCGAGGGTTCTTGATGCAAATCCTCCCTGTATCCCAAGTCGCAGAGACGTAACATCGTTAAGCTGAACCTGGTACGAGTATTGTAGGGCAATATCAGTTGATTTAAGATTACCAAGTCCCTGGCTATCCATAGTTACCAAAACACCTAATCCACTATTGTAATTTGGAAGGAACACGTCAGCACCAAAGCTGGTTGTTACAAAATTGGCAGAAAGAGATGGCCACTGATTACGGTAATTTACGGTTGCACGTGGTGCAAGCGCTCCTCCCGCAAGGGCCGGATTAAGGTACAGCGGGTTAGCGTAAAACTGCGAAAATTGTGGATCCTGACTCCAACCTTTCTGGCAAAGAAGTGTCAGTACCAATAAAGAAAGTATATGCTTGATCATAAATATTATACATTACTGCGCTTTTCACAACACTAACTTTAAACGAAGAAAAAAATTCCAAAAAATAATTTCACAAAATGCCACCAAATTGCGTATTAATATTCAAATTAGAATGGTTTTTATGACATTACCGCACAAAATTTTAACATTTTATTTTCGTTAGAATAGTCGGGTAATATGATTGTCCAAAAAGAGTGGTAGGGGTGCTTGATCTAGTAACGAAACATGAGTCGATTTTATAATACATTGTCGCAACAATTTTATTGTTTTTTCTTTCTGATGCTGCTTTCGGCAGTGTATGCGAAAGCGCAAACTCCTTTTGTGGTAAAGGGGCAGTGCATGCAAAATCCTGATTGCGATGCAGATTCAACCACGTTTAGCGATACGCTTACAACAGCGATTGCGTGGCAATGGAATTTCGGAGAAGGGGGAGCGACTGATACCCGGCGGATTGCGCAGCATTCTTATGCTTCACCCGGGACTTATACTGTTACGTTGATTCGTACCAAAACAGGGGGGGCTACCGAAACAGTTATGCAGTCTGTAACAATTGGAGAACTTCCGCCTGCATTTCAAAAATGGTTTACTGATACGACTATTTGTCCGGGAACTACATTAAAACTTGATCCGTATCCTGACGGAGCACCTGAAGGAGCAAAATATGTCTGGTATCCCAAAGGTGATACGACCCAGGTACTTGAAGTGGATAGTTCCGGCTGTTATTCGGTGGAGGTTATCCTTCCAAACGGATGTAAGATACAGGATCGCGTCAATGTCAAAATATGTATGGAACCGGCTGCACAGGAAGGTTCTAAGTGGTTCTTTGGTGGAAATGCAGGTTTAGATTTTTCCAATAACCCGCCCACACCGATTACAGACGGAAAAATTAATACACCCGAAGGAACGTCTGCCATAGCAAATTCAAAAGGTCAGTTACTCTTCTACTCCGATGGTATAAAAATATGGAATAAGGACGGAGAGGAGATGACTTGTTTCGGGACTACCTGTGCGCCTATGAAGGGAAGTCCGAACAGTACACAATCGGTACTGATTGTTCCGCAACCGACCTGTAAAGGTTGTGAATATCTGTTCAATGTCTTCACAACTTCGGATATTAACGGAGAGAAACTGCTGACTGTAAGCGTAGTAGATATGAGAAGAAATAATGGAAAAGGGGCCATTATAGAACAAAATACAACTTTACAGCAGCCAACAACGGAAAGAATTGTTTCTGCCCGTAATGATCGTGACAGTACATACTGGGTTATTTCCCATGATTATGGAACAAATAAATTTCGCATTTTTCATGCAACCACCGGCGGTTTGACAGAAACCAGCGCACCATCGTTGGGGATGGCTCATGACAGTCTGAATAAAGCGGAAGGTTATATGAAATTTTCTTCTCCTGACAGTACAACCGGGCAGCGCAGGCTTGCAGTAATCATTCCGGGTCCGCCAAAGAATTATGTCGAACTTTTTAGTTTTAATGATTCAACTGGGGTACTTACTTACGATAAAACCATTGACCTGGGTGCGGCGCCGCCCATTGCTTACGGTATAGAGTTTTCGGCAAGCGGGGAAAAAATGTATATATCGTTTCAGGGAGAAAATGGGACCAAATCGGTTCTCAAACAATATGATCTGACGTTGCCGGATAGCCTCCTGACCGAAACGGCTATTACCATAGATAGTTCGGCTACTCAGAAATACGGGGCACTGCAGTTTGCACCGGATGGGAAGATATACATGTCTATCCAGGGAAGCGACTATTTGGCCTCCATTAGTGAACCGGAAGGAAATTCACTTTCCGGTATTGAGTATGACCGCGAAGGAGCATTTTTAGGAGGTAAAAACAGTCAGCTGGGATTGCCGAATATGGTTCAGGATTTTAGTCAGGAATCATCCGGGCCTGGTTTTGAGGCAGAAGGTTTTTGTACCAATGAGCCAACTACTTTCGAGGCAAGCCCTATTTGCGATCCGATAAAAGACACTTATTCCTGGGACTTTAACTACGATCCGGCCGCACCAGAATTTACTGCTCCGTCAAAGGAACAAAAAACGACCTTTACCTACACTGCACCCGGTATTTATCAGGTGGCGCTTCGTGCTTCAAATCAATGTAAGGACACGATTATTGTTAATCAGGTTACTATTTACGAAACACCTTCACAAATCAATCTGGGTCCGGATAAAGATACCTGCGGGGCTTACGTTCCTTTACGTGTGAATGTTGAAGCAGAAAAATATGCCTGGATAAGTCGCGGAAGAGTGGTTGGCCGTCAGAGAGATTACCGTGCTACGACAACCGGAAGATATATAGCGATTGCATACAACGGACCAGACGGCGAATGTTTTGCTTCGGATACGATTGAAATAACCTTACGCCGCCCGCCTGCATTTTCAATTGGCCCGGATACGACGTTATGCAGAGACAGCTCGATTGTGCTTACTGTTGCCAGTGAAAGGTGGATTGAGTTTAACTGGAGTAACGGCGAAAAAACAAGAGATGTTACAATCGGCGAACCAGGGACTTATTTTGTGATTGTGAAAGACAGAAACGACTGCTTTAATTCTGATACAATAGCTGTTGGTGAAAGACCATCTCCGATCTTAAACCTTGCTCCCGAATATGTGATATGTATACCTGACGGAGGCTCAACAATCCTTGATGCAAACGGAGTTGGTGTTGCCAAATACGAATGGCCGCATTCCGGCGATACTACACGAACGGTTACAGTCAACACAGAAGGAACTTACACTGTTATTGCAACCAATAAAGAAGGTTGTGTAGCAGAGCAATCAACAAATGTAGTTGATAAATGTGAACCAAGATTCTTTATTCCGGACGCGTTTTCACCAGATGGAGAGGGTCATAATGAAAGACTTGAAGTTTTCGGAGCGTATTATACCAAATTTTCAATCAGGATATACAACCGCTGGGGTGAAGTTATTTATGCCACAACAGAGATTGAAGATCGCTGGGATGGAACATACAAGGGCCAGAAAGTTTTACCAGGTGTTTATCCCTACGTAATATCTTATGAAGCACTGTATTTCCCCGAGCGAAATCCGGTTGTGAAGCGTGGTTCTGTTCTTGTAGTGCGTTAGGTTGTTCGGTTTTGCCAATTAAAACGGTTATTTTTGACTAGATGGTTGGACAGAAAATGATGATTTGCTCCAACTTAACAACTGATTTTTAATAGAAACATGCGCCAGGATTATCTGTCCGGAGATAAAGAAAGCCTTTCAAATACCGAAAAGGAAATTGAGCGGGCACTTCGCCCGTTGTCATTTGATGATTTCACAGGACAGGATAAAATTCTCGAAAATCTGAAAATTTTTGTTCAGGCTGCCCGCCAGCGGGGGGATGCGCTTGATCACGTTTTGCTGCACGGACCTCCGGGTTTGGGTAAAACGACTTTGTCTAATATTGTTGCCAATGAATTGGGTGCAGGTATTAAAATCACTTCCGGGCCTGTCTTAGATAAACCGAGTGATCTTGCCGGCCTGCTTACAAATCTTCAGGAGCACGACGTCTTGTTTATCGACGAAATACATCGCCTGAACCCGATTGTAGAAGAATATCTGTATTCTGCCATGGAGGATTACAAAATCGACATCATGCTTGATAGCGGTCCCAATGCAAGAAGCATACAGATCGGGCTGAATCCATTTACACTTATTGGCGCAACCACCCGGGCAGGAATGCTTACATCGCCATTGCGTGCCAGATTTGGTATTAATGCACGCCTTGAATATTACGATGCGCAACTTTTGACTACCATTTTAAAACGTTCGGCGGCCATATTAGGAACGCCTTTGGAAGACGATGCCGCTTTTGAAATTGCCAGAAGAAGCCGCGGAACTCCCCGTATTGCCAACAATTTGCTACGCCGTACCCGTGATTTCGCACAGGTAAAAGGAAATGGCCGTGTAACCGTCGCTATTGCCGAAATGGCTCTGCTTGCCTTGGATGTCGATCAAAATGGTCTTGATGAAATGGACAACCGTATCCTGAGTACCATTATTGAAAAATTCAAAGGTGGCCCGGTAGGGCTTTCAACGATTGCAACGGCATGTGGCGAGGAAGCAGAAACGATCGAGGAAGTATATGAGCCTTTTCTGATTAAAGAAGGTTATTTGAAACGAACTTCAAGGGGAAGGGAAGTAACTGAAAAAGCATTCCGTCATTTAGGTATTTTACCAAGACATCGTTCAGGAGAATTGTTTTAGCCTGAATAAGTTATTGTAAGCCGGAACATCATTTAATCGCTCACATTATTAAATGATTACGAAATAAAACATCATCCCAATCTCTTCTATTTTAATACAAATTTTTGTACTTTTGCGGTAAAATTAGTGTAACCGCCCATATGATTGAAACCCTGGTTCCCGTAAAATTGGTTGTGAGAGTGCCTTGTGCTATTATCGAACATCAGGGGAAAATACTGGCCGGACAGCGCAGCCCATTTTTATCCTTTCCTTTGAAGTGGGAATTTCCGGGCGGTAAGCAGGAGGAGAACGAAACTGACGAGCAAACGCTTGAACGTGAGATCATGGAAGAACTCGGCGTTGAAATTCATATTATTGATAAACTTCCTGTTACAATAATAGACCAGGGCTGGCGCGAAATTATCCTCGTTCCTTTTGTCTGTAGCCTTAAAACAGAAAATATTGTTCTTACCGAACATGAACAAATCATCTGGCTCGAACCAGACGATTTGCAGTCATTGGATTGGACAGATGGTGACCTTGGTATTATCCAAAATTATTATCAGTATTTAGCGGTTAAAAAGTAGGCGTTTCCCTTTTACAGATTCATCAAAATTTCCGTTTTCGTATACCAAATGTCCGGATACGAAGGTATGGGTTACTTTTGAGTGAAAATCGGTTCCCTCAAACGGAGACCATCCGCATTTGGAATAAATCTTATCCTGCGTAACTTTTGTCTCTGCATTCAGATCAACCAGAATTAAATCTGCCCAGTATCCTTCGCGAATATACCCCCGATCTTTTACTCCGAAACAATCTGCAACTGAATGCGTCATTTTTTCAATGGCTCTTTCCAAGGAAATCTTTCCCTGCTTGCTTAGTTCAAGCATTACGTTAAGCGTATGCTGCACAAGCGGTAAACCCGACGGCGACTGCCAGTAAGGCTGCGCTTTTTCCTCAATGGTGTGTGGGGCATGATCTGTTGCGATCACATCAATACGGTTATCCAGCACAGCCTGTAAAATTGCTTCCTTGTGATGCGGTGCTTTAATGGCCGGATTACATTTGATTTTGTTACCAAGCCGGTGATAATCCTCAGCGTCGAACCATAAATGATGAACACATGCCTCGGATGTAATCAATTTAGGTTGGTTGTCGGCCAGTAATATCTGCCCGTTTATCCTTTCTCCCGGTTGAAAAAGAAATACTTCATCTCCCGTCGAAATATGCAGGATATGTAGACGTGTATTGTGCTTTTGCGCTAAGGAAACCGCAAAACTGGAAGACGTCAGGCAGGCTTCTTCGTTTCGAATTAAAGCATGAATGTTGTAGGGTACATTCTCTCCATACTTTTCCTTATAAAATTCCATCCGCTGTTTCACGGTTGGCTCGTCTTCACAATGCGTTGCTATAATGCATGGAGCATTTGCGAATATCTTTTCAAGAACCTCTGGTGCATCCACCAACATGTTTCCTGTGGAGGAACCCATAAAGATTTTTATACCGCAAACCTCGCTGGGATTGGTCCGCATGACTTCGTCATAATTGTCATTGGAAGCACCCATGAAAAATGAATAATTGGCCAGCGACGTTTCGTTTGCAATGTTGTATTTATCGGTTAGAAGAGACTGGGTTAAGGTATTTGGAACAGTATTTGGCATTTCCATAAAGGAAGTAACCCCACCGGCAACAGCTGCCTTTGCCTCAGTGTAAATATTTGCTTTATAGGTAAGTCCCGGCTCACGGAAATGTACCTGATCATCAATGATTCCAGGCATTAAGTGCAATCCCTGAGCGTCGATAATTCTGTCGGCAGCTACATGCTGCAGGTCATTCCCAATTCTCTGAATGTGACCGTCAACAATTAGTACGTCAGATTGCTGAATCTTATTTTCATTTACCACCAGGGCATTTACAATGAGCGTTTTCATTAGGGAATTTAATTGATAACAATGTAAAGTTACCAAGTGATTTTATAAAACGACCGAAGGCTTTTCGTATTTAATGAAAAAGATGCACCTGTTAAATTTGGAATTTATTTAACCTGCTGATTATTTGACAATTAAAATCATGAAGCTAAAAACATTATGGAGTGATTTTGTAGATCTGGTTTTTCCCCGTTGCTGCGAAGTATGCGATCACAGTCTGATAGGAAATGAACAAACTATCTGCACATTATGCAGGATCTCTTTGCCAAGAATTGAGAAAAACAGTATTCACGCAGACGGGGTGAAATACCGGTTTGTCACTTATCCCGAGGTATTGTCAACGCATGCATTTTTACTTTTTACAAAAAGAGGGAAAGTGCAGAAACTGCTTCATGCATTAAAATATAGAGGAAATAAGGAAGTTGGTCTGTTACTTGGTTTTATGCTTGGGCAGGAAATGCTTGCAGAGCAGGTATTACCGGAAGCGGAATTGATCATCAGCGTTCCTCTACACAGAAAGAAAATGGCGGCACGAGGTTACAACCAAAGCGACTTGCTTGCAGAAGGTTTTTCCAATGCTACCCAGATTCCGTGGTCGGGAAAAGCTTTGATCAGAAACAAATATACTGAAACTCAAACAGGTAAAACGAAAAAGGAACGCCACGAGAATGTGGATGGGGTTTTTGAAGTAAACGAGAAGATAAATCAAAAAAGTGTGATTATAATTGATGACGTTCTAACAACCGGAGCAACGCTGGGAGCATGTGTAGAAGCGTTGAAGGCAGCAGGCTGCAAAAAATTTCATATTATCACAATTGCAGTTGCGCAGCACTGACGTTTTTAATTATAAAGCATAAAAAAGAGCCATTATCGGGTGAGGACAATGGCTCTTCAAAGTATGTTTGAATTATTAATTTTTATGCGTTCCGGTTGCAATCATTGCACAACGGAAACCTACCATTGCTGTTGAAGAATCCTGATCCATGTAACGGCGTGTTCCCGGAGATAACCAGTAAGCAACGTCAGACCATGAACCGCCTTTATAAACTCTCAGATTATCATTGATCATTGAGTTAGAATTTTTTGTATCATAATTTTTAGCTTCATCCTGGAAACCATTACGACGATATGAGTTCAAATCTGCCACATCCTTGTTTGAGCCAGGACGGTAAACATCTTCTACCCATTCGCTCACGTTTCCTGCCATGTCATACAAACCGAAATCGTTAGCCGGATAAGCTCTGATCTCTTGCGTGATAATCGCTCCGTCATTGGATTTACCTGCTATACCAGCGTAATCACCAGGACCACGTTTGAAGTTTGCAAGCATTGTTCCCTGCTTACGGCCACGAGGCTGACGCATTGTAGAACCATCCCAGGGATAAATTCTTTGATTTGACTGGTTTTCATCAGAATATTGTGTTCCGATCATCGCCATTGCAGCGTATTCAAATTCTGCTTCTGTTGGAAGGCGGTAGGGAGGCATCACATATCCACTTTCGATACGAAGCTGTGGAGCTGGACCGCTACTTGCAACTGCTGCTGCATCAGCTTTGGCAGCTCTCTTTTTCTTACTGATTGCAAATCCTTTTTTCTTGCCTGCTGCTTGTCCGGCTGTATTGTTAGCCTGGCTCACAGCAGCTGTACGCCATGCACAGTAGTCATTTGCCTGTACCCAGGATACACCTACGACAGGATAAAGACGAAAGCCCGGATGTCTCAGATACATGGTTACATAAGAATCATTAAATGACAGCTCATTGTACCAAACATTTGTATCAGGCAATGCTTTTGCGTAAAATTCTTCAGATGAATCTCTTTGTACTGCGTTTAGATATTCCAGATAATGGACGTTTGCAACTTCCGTCTGGTCCATATAAAATGAGTTGATACTGACAGTGCGTTTCTCGTTGTCGCGTCTTCCCATAACTTCTTCTTCCAAAGATCCCATTGTAAAACGGCCTCCTTCGATATAAACAAGGTCAGGACCGGCAGGAAGGGCTTTAAAGTTTTTTACTTCAAATCCATCTTTACCATTGTAAGCCAAACCGGTTTTTGAGCTTGTTTTGCCCGGTTTTAAGCTAGTTGGCCTTTTCTTTTTACTACAGGAAGTGGCCGCTAATAACACAATCAGAATCAGCGCGATCGACCGGATACCCATCTTATGCATGCAAATCATTGCTTTAAAGTGACTTAAGTGTTTTGTATTTTTATAGTATGCGAAACCGCAAATGTATGAAATGAATCGAAATTATTATTTAAAACTTAATCATTGGGTCATTTCTACCAAAATTTTCCGCGCCTGATCAATATTTTTAACTTCTTCACAAATCAGGATTAATTTCCCTTTCTGGTCTTTCAGCGAGATTTGTTTCGGATGTGACTTAATATAATCAATTACACCCCCAAACCTTGCTGACTGGAAGAACTCGTCATTCTGCGAAGTAACGAAGTATCCTTTCATTGTATTGCTTTTCACAGTTAATTTTTCGAAATGCAAATTTTCCGCTTCCCAGCGCAGACGAACAGTTTTCAAAAGATCCTGAACTTCGTGAGGCACAGGGCCAAACCGGTCAACAACTTCTTTCTCAAATTTCGTAAGCTCTTCCTCTGTTCCGATGTTGTCTAAGCGGGTATATAACGAAAGTCTTTCCGAAATATTCTTTACGTAATCATCAGGAATTAAAGTTGCAAAATCAGTCTCAATCTGGCAATCCGCTACCAGTTTTTCAGGTAGTCCTAATGCATTGGCAAACAAATCTTTAAACTCATTATTTTTTAACTCCTTAACGGCCTCGTCAAGCATTTTATGATATAATTCGTAACCTAAATCATTCACAAAACCACTTTGCTCGGCGCCAAGCAAATTCCCTGCACCACGAATGTCTAAATCACGCATAGCAACCTTAAATCCGTCGCCGAGCTCAGAGAATTCTTCTAATGTTTGTAAACGTTTCCTCGAATCACTTGCGAGGGTAGATACTGATGGTGTCAGCAGATAGCAAAACGCCTTTCTGTTGGAGCGACCAACCCGTCCGCGCATCTGGTGAAGGTCCGACAGTCCGAACATATGGGCCGAATTAATGATAATCGTATTGGCATTGGGGATATCAATTCCGGATTCGATAATGTTGGTCGAAACGAGAATGTCATATTCACCTTCAATAAAATTCACCATTACCTTTTCCAGCTTATCTCCATCCATTTGTCCGTGTGCAACACCAATGCGCACGTCAGGAACAAGCCGCATGATAATGTTTGCAATCGATTCAATATCATTGACACGGTTGTGAACAAAGAAAACCTGGCCACCGCGCTGCACTTCAAAACTAATTGCATCACGGATAAATTCTTCGCTAAAACCATGAACTTCGGTAGTTACCGGCTGGCGGTTTGGCGGTGGTGTCGCAATCACGGAAAGATCGCGTGCTCCCATCAGGGAGAAATGAAGCGTACGCGGAATTGGTGTAGCTGTTAATGTCAGAACATCCACATTCACACGCATTTCCTTTAACCGGTCTTTTGCTTTTACACCAAATTTTTGCTCTTCATCCACGATCAGCAGACCGAGATCTTTAAATTTTACATCCTTGTTCAGAATCCGGTGGGTTCCGATCAAAATGTCGATTTTACCTTCTTCTGCCTGTTTAAGTGTCTCCTTTATTTCTTTTGTCGATTTAAACCTGTTTATATAACCAACTTTTGCGGGGAAGTCTGAAAGGCGGTCGGCGAATGTTTTGTAATGCTGCATGGCCAAAATGGTAGTCGGTACCAAAACGGCTACCTGCTTACTATCGCAAACCGCTTTAAATGCTGCACGAATAGCAATCTCTGTTTTACCAAAACCTACATCACCGCAAACCAGTCTGTCCATCGGATGCGCTTTTTCCATATCATCTTTGACGTTGGAAGTGGCCGTTGCCTGATCGGGTGTATCTTCATAAATAAAAGAAGATTCCAGCTCGGCCTGCATGTAATTATCAGGAGAGAACGGGAAACCGGGAGCCTGGCGGCGTTTGGCATACAGTGCGATCAATTCGTGAGCAATGTCTTTGAGTTGTTTTTTTACTCTTGATTTTTTTGCTTCCCAATCGCCTGAACCCAGCTTGCTCATTGCAGGCGGTGTTCCTTCCTTGCCCGTATATTTCGCAATTTTGTGCAGGTTATGCACACTTACATATAACAAATCATTATCACGATAAATCAAACGAATCGCTTCCTGTTCTTTTCCGTTAACATCCTTTCTTTCAAGTCCTGCAAATCGTCCGATCCCGTAGTCGACATGCGTAACGAAATCACCTACATGTAAAGATTTAAGTTCTTTAAGTGTAATCGCCTTCGACTTGCTGAATTTGTCCTTTAACCGGTATTTATGAAACCGATCAAAAATCTGGTGATCGGTGTAGCAGGCAACTTTCAGGTTTTCATCCACAAATCCTTCTCTGAGCGAAATGTGCATGGCCCTGAACTTTACAAAAGGATCCAGATCTTCGAAAATTCTTTCAAGCCTGTCAAGCTGTTTTGGCTGCTCCGAGGCAATAATATTTACAAAACCTTTCGACTGGTTTTCAGATAAATCGTCCAGCAGTCTTTTGAAATCCTTATTAAATGAAGGCTGCGGTTTTGCAGAATACGGGAGCCGGTTTTCAGATTTGAAATAAAATCGCTTTCCGAATTCGACGGTCTGGAATTTTTTGATCTGATTTAGAAATCCGCGTCTGGTCTCAAACAGATCCTGTGGATTGGAAACGATCTGTACGCCCCCCCCAGTTACTTCTTCCAGCGCTCTTTCGGCTTTTTCATAACATTTTTCAATGACCTCCAGAGTAAGTTCAGCGTCTTTAAACCAAAGGATGGTTTCGTCCGGAAAGAAGTTTAAAAACGATTCACGGGTTTCGTGGATGAGCCGCTGCTGGATATCCGGAACAATATTAATTTGCTTTGCCGTTTCAATGGAAAGCTGGGTGTCAGGATCAAACGAACGAATTGTTTCAACCTCATCACCAAAAAGTTCGATCCGGAAAGGATGTTCATTCGCAAAAGAAAATACATCAATAATCCCCCCGCGAACTGAAAACTGGCCTGCTTCAAACACGAAGTCGGTCATGTCAAAACCGTAGCTATTCAGGAATTCCGTTAGGAAAGAAGGATCCAGTTTTTCTCCGACTTTAACAGAAAAAGTATTGGCTTTTAAAGAGCGTTTGTTGATTACCTTTTCAAATAAAGCTTCCGGATACGTAACAATCTGAAAGGCGCCGGGTTTGCCCGAATTGAGTTTATTGAGAATCTCACCCCGCATCAGTACATTGGCATTATCTACCTCTTCATACTGATAGGGCCTTTTGTAAGAAGTCGGGTAAAAAAGTACCTCCGTTTTACCAAGCAGATTTTGCAGATCGTTTTGGAAATAGGCAGCTTCTTCCCTGTCACTTAAAACATAAACCGCAGGTCCTTTCTTTTTTTGCTGAATTGCGGCAGTCAGCACAGCATCCAGACTTCCAATCAGCCCTTTTATCTGGACGTGAGCGGTTTCCGGGCTTTTTGATGTAATTTGTGAAACAAGAAGATCAAGATAACTGTCTCCCCCGTATAGCGTCAATAAGTCTTTAACTTCCAAGTAATTTCAAAAATTGAGCGGTCTGTTTCCGCGGTGAATATCCGGTACTGTCGCGCAGATCCCGGGAAAAATAGCTTTATGTAAATTTTGTACCAGCCTGATTTAGATTCGTTTTGAAATGCGAAAAGCCGTTCCGGGAATTTCCCGTCCGGCACAATATCGTAACAACAGTTTTTTTGCTTTTGTTTGCTGTTACTAATTTTTATACGAAAATAATCGAAACCCGTTGGCTACGACTTAATTTTAGCACGAATTAACCCAATTAGCACGAATACTTTCCTGTTAATTTTAACCACCTTCCATAAATATGATCGACTGGCTTAACCAAACCATCGCATTCCTCGGTATTTCTACTTCACCTCTGGAAATCCTTGGTTTTCTCACAGGCGCTATTTGTGTTTATCTCAACACAAAACAAAATGTGCTGGGTTGGTTTTTCGGGATCATCAATGCGGTTCTTTACGCGGCTGTTTTCTGGCAGGTGCAATTATATGCTGATATGGGCTTACAGGGTTATTATTTTTTTACCAGTATTTATGGCTGGTGGATGTGGATGTATGGTGGAAAAAGTCACGATGGCGTCCGGGTTTCCCAAACTCCTGTCAGGTTTTATGCCGTTTTCGCAATCATATTTGTTGTGGTAACGCTTTGCTGGGGATTTTTGCTGGGCCGTTTTACAGATGCCAGCCTTACTTATGCCGACTCTGCCCTGACCATTGCCAGTCTGATTGCACAATGGATGATGGCAAGAAAATACCTTGAAAACTGGATTATCTGGATCGTTGCTGATGCCTGTTATGTCGGAATGTATTTTTATAAAGATCTTCACCTTACCGCCATTCTGTATTTTGTTTTTCTGGTACTTGCCGTAATGGGTTATACACAGTGGAAGCGGGATATTGTTGAAAGTAAAATGTGAGAAGTGAAATGTAAAGCGTAACTCCGCATCATTTCACATTTTACTTTTACATCTCACAAAAGGCTACTCAACCATCCCAAACGGAATTTCCTGTTCTTCCAGTAAAGTACGAATACGTTCAGAATCGCTGAAAATAATACGAAGTTCTTTTCTTGCGGTTTCTTCTTCTTCATCCATCCATTTCCAGTCTTCCGCAGTTGCATCGAAGATATCCAGGACGTTAAGAATCTTTTCTTCCGATTTCTCTTTGGAGAGCCAGTCGGCAGAGTTTTTAATATAAATAATGACCTTTTCCTGTTTGATCCATTCCAGGTCATTCAGCATTTCGTCGAGTGCATCCAGATTTTTGCCGGAATAGTCGGGAAACTGCATCGCCAGCCCGATCTGTTCATGAAAATCCTTCATTGATGATGTTTTTAATCCATCAATTTCACCAATAAAAGTGCCGGGGAAAAGTTTTTTGATATTGCTTTCCGGGTTTGCAAGAAGGAAGTGTGTGTTTTTCATCGTTTGTAATGTTCGGTTTGACAGGCAAATTTATAAATCTTAACAGGATGTGCTGTTAAGCCTACTT
The DNA here is from genome assembly GCF_004349265.1 of Dyadobacter psychrotolerans. GTDB lineage: Bacteria > Bacteroidota > Bacteroidia > Cytophagales > Spirosomataceae > Dyadobacter > Dyadobacter psychrotolerans. Next base: position 268,232 of record NZ_SMFL01000006.1, on the reverse strand, counting down.
TATTTCTTCAAAATTTTCGTAATGATCGCGGGTGTACCAGGCCTTTTCTTCGCTGGTAACGAGCCTTTCAGCACCTCTGTTTTTTCCTTTCTTTTTTGGATTCACATCCCATTCCCGGTACCTGGCGGGTCTTCCGTTTGAATCATTTAAAGGTAGGTGTTTTTCAAAATTCCCAAATTTTCTGCCGCCCACATAACCGTCCGGAGCACGGTCATGCTTTCTGATATAATCCAGTACAGTGTAGACTTTTTTCGGAATTTTTGAATTAACAGGTCGCCCAGATACATCACTTTTTATATCTTTTTTACTTATAGCACCTTGTGAAGATGCAGCTGTTTTTTGGTAATTGTCCGTTGCCGGCTGACAGGCAAGGGCAAAAAACGTAAAGAGCCAGAAAAGATAATTCCGCGTAGTTGCTGACTTAAAACGGTGTATCATGCATCAATAGTTTATTCATAAAAATGCCTCACCCGTTTTCGTGATGAGGCATCAAAAGGCAATTTATTTTTTAATTCAGTGAAAACATCGGCAACCGCAAAGCAACTACATTGTTAAACATAAGTCTGCTGATTTTCGGATCCATGTAATCGATCAAAGGGAACTCAGAAACAATTGACATTACTTCAAACTCACTCTCAGCTCTAACCACACACCAAAGTTTAGAATAATCTTCAGATAAAGCGTAGGACATCATCAGTCCCTGCTCCATCATTTCATTAATTTTTTTTCTTTGAGCAGGTATTTTCGCTGTAAATTCTTCCGTCATAACAGCCGGAAGCTGGATTTCAACCATATATTGGCTCATGGGCGATAGAAGGTTAGGTGTACAGAAATACCTTTGTATTCTTTTCAGCTATAAAAGGATAAGTGCCGCTGTTTAGTTCCTGTAAGTATAATGGGATGATTTATTTATAAAAGCAAAATAATTTAAAAGTGTTACAACCTTTTAAAGGAGAAACGTGTCATAACAAATACCTGTTATCAGGGAAAATTAAGAACAATACAGTATTAACTATCTTTGGGATAGGGTTGCTGATTAATATATAAACCGAACGAAGCACCCCTAAACTTCGGATGACCTTTAACGAACAGGAACTGGTGAATGGCTGTAAGCAGCGCAACCGATTCTCCCAGAAACAATTGTATGATGTTTTTGGGGGGAAGCTGTTTGCTATATGCATGCGTTACACCAAAAACCGCTCGGATGCTGAAGATGTACTGCAGGACGCTTTTATCAAAATTTACGAAAATATAAGCTCCTTCCGTAACGATAGCCCGCTGGAATACTGGTTGAAGTCAATTGTTGTCAATACGGCTTTAAATCACCTCCGGCAGCAGAAATACCTGAAAGATCTTGATGATATTGAAGTATATGAAAACGGCATTGCTGACAGAGAAATAACACTGGGAGATTTCCAGATGCAGCAGTTGATGGGTTTTATTCAGGAACTCCCGCCGGGCTGTCAGGTTATTTTTAATTTATATGCGATAGAAGGCTATCAGCATAATGAAATTGCCCAGAAACTGGGTATATCCGAAGGAACCTCAAAATCGCAGTATTCGCGGGCAAGAGGAATTCTTCAGCAGAAATTGAACAGAGAAAAAAGATTTGACGATGGATCCGTCCGAAATACACAACTTTGAAGATCAGTGGAAAAAGGGTTTTGACGAAGCTTCTGAAACGCCTCCGCCATCGGTGTGGGCAGGCATAGAAGCACGCCTTGACCGTGAGGAAGATGATATAATTCCGCTTTGGTGGCGTTCGCCAAAGCTTTGGTACGCTGCTGCTTCTATTGCTGCCTTACTTTTGGTAGGAGGCGGACTGTGGTTGAGTAACCGCTCTGGAATATCTGATAAAACTGGGGTTGAAATGGCCGCAAAAACCGCGTCTTCCACGGCGGAAGAAAAAGTAAATCGAAAAGAATCAGCTGATCCGGCTGTTAAAAAGCAGGAAAGTACCGAGCTGATTGCCAGTGATCATTCTACAAAAGGAAGTGTTTCGGGAACCGAAAAATCCACTGCTTTTACAAAACAACCGGATCACAAACCGTTAGGAAACTCAGTAGGTACATCCGAAACATTAATCGCTACCGGCAAACAACTTGCAACAAGGAATAATGCTGATCGTAGCCTGGCCGTTTCTGGAAATGAAAGGATCAGCAGGCAAAGCGGCCTGTCACCGGAAATAAAGACAATTGCTTCCGAAGAAAATATTTCACCGGCAAAAACTGATTTTAATCCGAATAAGGCCGTGGCGGTTTCCCGGGAAAATAAAATCCAGGTTGATTTATTAGAGCCTAATCAGTATAGCGATCTGGATGTTTACATGCAAAAACGATATGTTTTCTTTAAGGCTGACCAAAAAGCGGAAGAACCGCTGCCAGCTCCTAAAAAACATACGGAATATTATGCCGCGGTGGGTTTGATGCCCGCTTCGTTCAATCCTGATGTGAAGATTAAAGCCGCTCCGCTGGCCTTTTCTCAGATGGCATCATCCAGGCAAAAAGCAGTGACAGGTACAAGTGAAGCCGGAAACTCCTATGCTATTCAAACACAGGGTGGTATGAGATTATCGAAGCATTGGTCTATGGAAATGGGATTGAATTATCTGAAAGGTAATTCCCGCTATGAAGGCGGCGGGTATCTTTTGGATGCTACGAGCAGCGCAAGCTCCAATGTATTGGAAAGTGCTTTGAGTGGAATTTCAACCAACCAGGATTATACGACCGGTAAAAATCAGCAAATAGTCGGAAGCAATGCTTTTTATATTGATGTAAATAAAAAGGTGAACAATGATTACCAGTATCTGCAATTGCCTGTGCAGGCTGGTTTTACCTTAAATCCTGATAAAAAATTGAGCTACTCGGTATTGGGTGGTATGATGGCTAATTTCTTTCTCAATAACCAGCTGGAATCTGCCTCAGGGGAAACAATTACTACCACCGCCGACGATGGCGTGTACCGCGGTATGAACTGGGCGGCAACAACCGGTCTTCGTCTTAATTACCGGCTTAGTTCTAAATGGAAAGCCAACCTGACAGGTTCTTATCAGAAAGCAGTTTCCTCAGGCTTCAAGGCCAACCAAAGTCTGGAATCGCATCCTTACCTCTATGGTGTTTCCTGGGGTTTCCGTTATTCTTTTTAAAATAAATACGATTTCGTTCCAACCATTTTTGCTTCGAAGTGATCTTGGTTAAAAGCTTTTAAAGAAAACCTGATTTTGTCAGTCATTCATCTTCATAAGATTCTTTAAAATTTATTAGCCATGTTTAAAGTTCTTAAAACCTCCATTTTGTTTCCGGCATTTTTGGCCGGAACATTCTGGGCCTGTAACAGCAACAGTGTTAATCCGGATGACCAAATCAATCCGGTTGAGATTCCATCCAATATCGCGGCTGGGACAACCACTTTTGCATTTGACCTTTTCAAAAATTTACAAGCTACGCAACCTGCAAACGAAAATCTTTTTGTTTCACCGCTAAGCCTTCACATGGCTCTTGGGATGCTGCTGAACGGTGCCGAAAACGAAACAGCCGCTGAAATTTTAAAAACCCTGCAAATGGAAGGGATTTCACTCACTGATTTAAATAAGGCATATCAAACGCTAATAAAGGAACTACCGCTGGCCGACTCGAAAGTTAATCTCGGGCTGGCAAATTCAGTCTGGCACCGGAGTGAATTTCAGGTAGAAACTGATTTTAAAAATGTGTTGAAGGATTCGTTTGATGCCGAGATAAACGGATTGACTTTCAATGATGCTGCCAAAGATAAAATCAATCAGTGGGCAAGTGAAAAAACAAATGGAAAGATCAAAAAGGTGATCGACCAGATCAAACCGGAACAGGTGATGTTTTTGCTAAACGCCTTGTATTTCAAAGGCGACTGGAAATATCAGTTTGATGCAAAAAATACCATTGATACTGATTTTAAACTGGAAGCCGGATCGAGTAAAACTGTGAAGATGATGTATACCAAATCGGATTTCAGGGTAGCTGCAGGAAGTAAATACAATGCAATCGAGCTGCCTTACGCCAATGGTCAGTTCAACGTAACCTTGCTGATTCCTCAGGGACAAAATACAATTGGTTCCGTTATGTCCGGAATAACGGCGCAGGAATGGAGCGAACTGCAGTCCACCCGGCTGACTGAAAAAAATGTGGAGGTTGGTTTACCGCGTTTTACATTTTCTTACTCAGCGAAATTAAATACTACACTTGAGAAAATGGGTATTACCCGTGCCTTTACAAATGCGGCACAGCTGGGAAAAATTAATAAAACAGCAGATCTTTTTGTCGATTTTGTAAAACAGGACACCTATCTCGGAGTCGATGAAAAAGGTACTGAAGCGGCTGCCGTTACTACTGTCGGTATAGGTGTCGAATCGGTTGGGCCGGAGGATGCCAGGTACATCTGCGATCGTCCTTTTGCTTTAATTATCAGTGAAAAAACTTCCAATACGATACTCTTCATGGGAAGAATGATGAATCCGGATAGCAAATAATTAATTTTCATCAGTTCTGAAACCAAAGAAATTTAAGATAAAAATACCTGCAACTGCCGGTATTTTCGGGGTGCGTTATCGTCCGGAGGCTTTGCTTCCGGACGATTTTGTTTTCATTCCAACCTTTTCAGTTACAAATGAGTCTTAGAAATATGTAAGAAAAAAACCGTATTCTCTCATACCTGACAAACCTTTCCATGAAAACAAAACTACTTCCGTTTGTGATCATTTTCGCGGCCTGCGGCTTTTGGTCCTGCAATGATCAATGTAAAGAAACACGTGTTACCCGCCGTTTTACACAGGTTACACTTTCTTTGATGGAACTGCGTATGCAGGTAAAAGCAGAGTCCGCCCGCTCCCTGGAACGTCCGGGAAAAATGTATGTAAAAGGTAATTATTTGTTTGTCAACGAAATCAAAGAAGGAATTCATATCATCGACAACAGTAATCCGTCCAGCCCCAAGTTTGTTTCATTTATTAAAATTCCGGGAAACGGGGATATTGCTGTGCGGGATAATATTCTCTTTGCCGACAGCTTTTCCGATTTGGTTGCACTCGATATCACCGATCCTGTGAATGCAAAGGAAACCGGAAGGGTTCGTAATGTATTTAAAAATGGTGTGTTCGATGGCGGAGGCTGGTCTCTTAACGAAACAATCGGATCGATAAATGATTCTAATGTAGAGTTTGTAACAGAAGAAATTACCACGAACTGCGAAGATGGTGTTTCGCCTGGCTGGTGGTGGGGCGGTGGGGTTTTCGCACTGGCTGATCTGGCATCTTTCAGTTCCTCATCTCCTGCTGCATCTCCTAACTCTGCCGGTTCTAATGGGCAGGCAGGTTCTATGGCACGTTTTGCACTGCATCAAAACTTTCTTTATACGGTAAGTCAAAGCAGCCTTCAGCTTTTTAATATATCAAATCCGAGAGAGCCGAAAGATTTTAAAACGATCAATATGGGCTGGGGAATTGAAACCATTTTTCCATATCAGAACAAACTTTTTATTGGCTCTTCTACCGGAATGTTTATTTATGACAACAGCAACCCGGCAGAACCTGTAAAACTGTCTTCGTTTCAACATGGCCGCGCCTGTGATCCGGTGGTTGTACATGATGACATTGCATACGTCACGCTTCGGACCGGTACTGCATGTGTAGGATCACAAAATCAGCTGGATCTGGTTGATGTAAGTAACCCTTCTGCTCCGCAGCTGATCAAAAGTTACCAGATGCAAAATCCGCACGGACTGAGTATCGATTTCCCAAATCTGTATTTATGTGAAGGGGAGCATGGCTTGAAGGTATTTGATGTAAAGGATAAATTTGCCGTAAACGATCATCAGTTGGCTCATTTTAAAGACATGGATGCTTATGACGTGATCTCTCTTGGTAAAACGTTGCTGCTGATCGGGAAAGATGGATTTTATCAGTACGATGCCACCAATCCAAAAGATTTGAAATTGCTTAGCAAAATTCCTGTTGGAAAAGAGATTTAATTAGGTGTTGTAAACAGTTAAAACTTTAAACAATAGCCAGATGAAATCACTTTTTTTATTTACAATACATTTGCTGATACTGAGCCCGGTGATGGCACAGAAGTCTGTACCGGTTAAAAGATTTGTGAATCACACAGAGGTTGGCGGGCTTTTTGGCCGTGTCAATTACGGAGATGTAGCCAACAATAACCCGGAAATGTCCGAAAGTAAGGTTAGTTTAACCGTTCAATCTTATGGTGGTATCAAACTCAACGACCGTCTTTCGACCGGATTGACCGTTGCGATCGATTGGTACAAAGCAGCCCTGATAAATCCTGTTTCTGCCGGAGTAAGGTATGATCTTACCAATGGAAAAGCTGCCCGACTGTTTGCGTCGGCAGATGCAGGATATGGATTTGCCTGGTTTCATAATGATTTAGACGGATACAAAACCAAAGGTGGCCTGATGCTCAATCCTGGCATCGGGCTCAAATATGGCAAGCCGGGTAATTCTGCTTTCACCATCGTACTTAGCTGGAAACGCCAGCAGGTGCAGGTGGATAAACCTCCGCTTTGGAATGGCACAGAAAGATGGGAGGACCGGGTCTACAACCGGCTGGCAGTTCGGATCGGAATGAGTATTTAAAATGATATACAAATGAAAAGTTTATTGGTCATCTTTATTGTTTTGCTCATCAGCGCATTTCAATGTGGTAAAGAAGTCGATTGCTGCGTAATGCCGCCGTGCAGTGATTCGCCCACTTTAGAAGGAAGCTGGAAGTTAACCGGCTATCGGGATATAAGTACCGGAAATCTCGAAATCGATCCGGATTTGAATGCAAAGGGAGTTGTTTTTACTTTTAAGGATGATGAAAAAACCGGAAATATTGAGGGACATACTTCTGTGAATACAGTTTCCGGCTCTTACGAGCTGATGGAATATTGTCGTTTAAAAGTCACTTCTTTTGGTGGAACCAAAGTCGGCGAACCGGCGTGGAGCAACCGGGCCTGGCTGGCTTCTGACTCTACTTTTGGATATGAAAGAATAGGAAACAACTTAACAATTTACCGAAATACAGGTAAAGAAGGAATGGTTTTCAGGAAACAATAGCTTTTTTAGCCGGTGACGTTTCTTTTTTACTTACTGCTTCTATTTCGTTTACAAACATATTTTCACCACGCCGGTACCATTCCCTGAATTTACGGGATTGGTCCTGGTGTTTGGGAAGGTAATCCTGCAGGACCGACAAATCAAAGGTTTTGGAAGTAACGCCTGCTCCCGAAATTACCCCATCCAGCGCATTACATTCCTGTTCAAAATGATTGGGAACAGGTACCATCATCACCGGTTTACCCAGATACATCGCTTCACAAACAGATTCAAAGCCTGCGGTTGTCACCAATGCCCGGCAGGAGGCGAGCATTAGCAGATATTTATCGCTGTTGATACGGTGAAAGGTAAGCGTTTCGTCATATTGGAAAACCTCGGATGCATCTGTGTTGTCCCAAAAACAATTTAACCGAACTTCCGGATGGGATATGTGCCAATCGATAATCTGTTTGCTGAGGCTGTGGTGCGTCATGTAGACCAGGAAGAAATCACCGGAGGTAACAGGTAAATCCAGCACTTCTTTGCGTAACAAGGGCGGAGCAACTGTCACTTTCAAATCTGTTCTTGATTCAATTTCGCGAAATGACAGCGCAAGCCGTTTTACGGAAAGCCAGGAAGCAGCTTTCGAATTGAGGTTTATGAGGAAACGGTTGAAATGATTGTTTTTTGGGAAAATGAACTTTGGATGAAGCAGCAGATATTGATGCGCAATACAAACCATTGGGATCCTGGGCCGGAAGATGACATTGTAAAGTCCTCCGTAAGTTTCATAAAAGCTGATGATCAGTTCAGGCTGAATTTTAGTGACAGTCTGATTTATAAAATTGAGTCCTTTATGGTAAGAAGAAAAATTGGTCAGCAGGGAGCTAAGAGTCCGTTTTACATCCATTTGACCGTTTTTGTAAACGATATTGGGTGCCGCGAATTCGTAAACGGGAACCAGAATTTGCTCCGAAAAAAATGAAGGAATGGTTCGTCCGACAGATTTACCTACCATGGCTCCGGCAATTTCGTGGCCTGCTTTTCGTAAAATTTGCCCCAAAGCAATTGCTTGAGTCAAATGTCCGCGTCCTTCTCCCTGCACCAAAAACAAAATTTTCATGACTAAATAATCCGTTGATTTTTACCAAGAAATACACCGGTAAATGCAACCTGTTTTTCTGCTCCCGGAAAATTTTCTATGACCGTTGTTTTATCTGATTTGGCCGTTTTGGGTTTTTGTTCAGCGAGTTGCTGATCATAGTAAAGCAGGCTCCAGTTACCTTCGAAGTCTTCCACCAGCGCGCTTAAAGTTTCTACCCAATCGCCTGAATTCATATACTTTATACCATCAATTTCCCGAATGGCCGGATGGTGAATATGCCCGCAGATTACACCGTCGCAGCTTCTGGAGCGGGCAAGTTCTGTGAGTTTTTCTTCAAAGTCGGTCATGTAATTAACCGCCAGTTTCACCGACTGTTTGATTTTCTGAGAAAGGGAATAATAAGGTAACCCTCTCCATTCGCGGTATTTATTGTAAAATTTGTTTACCCAAAGTAAAAAAGTGTAACCCATATCACCCAGGTAAGCAAGCCATTTGAGGTTGCTGGTGATAGAGTCAAAAATATCGCCGTGTGTGACGTAAAACCGCTGCGTTCCGGAATTCAGGATGTAATCTTTCCGGATCTGGAAATTTTTACCAAGGCGTAAAGGAATGATCTGGTCAAGAAAATCGTCGTGATTTCCTCTGATATAAATGACCCTGGTTTTGTTTTCCTCAATCATTTTCAAAACCCTTTTAAAAAACATGGTGTGTTTCCGTTTCCAAACACCATATTTTTTCAGCTGCCAGGCATCGATGATATCACCGTTTAAGATCAGCTTTTTGCAGGAATAACTTTTAAGAAAATTAGTGACCTCTTCTGCCTTCGAACCACCTGCTCCGAGGTGTAAGTCAGAAATAATAATGGTCCGGAAGTGAGTTGTATCTGCCATGTTACAAATATTCTCATTTAATGTTACCTGGATGTTAATGGCAGATTATCAGTGTGTTAAGATTGTTGTAAAAGTGTCTTCCTATAACGGTTGAGAAATAGTTCTACGAAGTGTCAAATGAGATTTAAAAAAAGGAATACTTCTTTATATTTGTCAAAACCCAAAACAATAGCCATGAAAGGGATTCTAACCTGTGTTTTTCTTCTTACAAGTTTTACCGGCGTATTTGCCCAACAGATTTATCAGTCAACCGAAGTAGAAACGGCGGCAAACCCTGGCGGCGGTGAAGATGTATTTAATCATTTTATAGCATCTAATCTAAGGCCGCCAATTAAGTCTTCATTCAGAGGTTTGAAAGGCAGGGTGTTTGTAAACGCAGTTGTTGAACCGGATGGAAGTTTGTCAAATCTTTCTGTTTTAAGGGGGATTGATGAACTGTGTAATAAAGAAGCAATTCGTGTATTAAGCTTATATAAAGCCTGGAAGCCAGCAATTATAAAAAAAGAAGCAGTTCGGCAGGCAGTCGTATTGCCGGTTGTATTTAAATCAGATCCTGTTGAAAGTTATGATAGTACATTACAAAGTCTGGTTCATTATTTTGATAAAAAAGGTGGTTCCAACCGAATCGATGATCAAAAGAACAGAAGATGTATTCCGGTTGATGATTTCGGTTTTATAAACGGGGATGTCCTGTTTCAGGAAAAAGAAGGGACTAAATGGTTGACAAAGTTTTCTGTTCCTTTGAAGAAAGAAGAATTCTGGAAACAAATTAACGAAAATGGTGAAGCAGACTCCATATCTGCGGTAAGCCTGAGCACACGGAATGAGCAATCGAATTCGACTATTTACCAGGTATTACAACGAGATCAAAAAGGTATGATTCTCGATTTTAGTGAGTATGCTGAGGACGGTAAAATAACGCTCAGCAAATCCTTTTTCTCTACCGGTGCGATTAGAGAAATGACGATTTATGGTAATGACAAGCATCAGCATTTCCATTGGTATGAGAATGGGCTGCTATCAGGGATTGTTGAAATGACTGATGATGTATTCAAAAGACCGTTGACGAGTATTATCAAGGAGTTTTATGACCGTGGTGGAAATCAGCTGGTAAAAAATGGAAATGGTTATTTTGTGGATCAGGGCAACTCCATACCGGGATTTGACGGCACAGGCGAAGTAAGGAACGGTGTGAAAGAAGGAACCTGGATAGCGAAATCAAAGGACAGTACACTTCTTTATGAAGAATTTTATGAAAAGGGAAATCTTACAAAAGGTACATCTTTCGACAAAGGAGAGAAATTTGAGTATACGGAAGTTGAAGTCATGCCTGAATTTTCAGGCGGATCGGCGGCTATGTACAGATATCTCTCTCAAAATATAAAATATCCAAAAGACGCTGCGAAGAAGAATATTACTGGTCGCGTTTTTACAACTTTTGTAGTTTGCGAAGACGGTACTTTGTGCGACTTTAAAGTTCTGAAAGGATTACATGAGAGTATCGACAATGAGGCTGTCCGTGTACTGAAGGGAATGAGTGGGAAATGGGAGCCGGGATGGCAAAGAGGTAAAAAAGTAAAAGTGAAGTTTAATCTGCCGATTAATTTTCAGCTTCAATAATTAATCACCACTCATCACATCCCAAAGCCATCCAAAAGCTTTGGGATTTTTTTGTACCTTTTTGTAAAAAGTTTTGAATGTAAAGTGATAATATTGTGATATCATTTTACTATCATAATCCTAAGCTATGGAAGAAAAAGAATTACGTTCGATGTCGGGCTACCTGCTGTTTGCAGTCGGTCTGATTATGTTGTTTGGCGGCGTTGTTTATGTCGTCGTCACCGGAAGTCCGGTTGTTGGAGTACTTATTTCAATAATTGGTTTTATTATCCTGATCGGCCTTACTGTTATCAATCCGAATGAAGCAGTGGTTACCACATTTTTCGGGGACTATATGGGTACCATGAAGCAAAGCGGTCTGCGCTGGGTGAATCCATTGTTTCGCAGAAAAAAGCTAAGTCTTCGTGCCCGCAACCTGAATGGTCAGAAACTTAAAGTAAATGACAAACTGGGTAATCCGATTGAGATTGCGGCGGTTGTTGTTTGGCGTGTTGGTGATACGGCAAAAGCTTCTTTTGAGGTGGATGATTATATCAAATATGTTGAGATCCAGTCGGAAGCAGCGGTGAGACACCTGGCGGGTATTTATGCTTATGATACCATGGAAGCGGAAGAACTTGAAATTCATGAAGTTACTTTGCGTGACGGAAGCGGTAAAATCAATGAAATGCTGGAAGCAGAACTTACTGAACGTTTGAGCCGTGCGGGTGTGGATGTATTGGAAGCAAGGATCAGTCACCTGGCTTATGCACCGGAAATTGCCGGAGCGATGCTTCAGCGTCAGCAGGCGTCGGCTGTGGTTGCAGCAAGGCGGCAGATCGTAAACGGAGCCGTAGGCATGGTGGATATGGCACTGGCAATGTTGTCGGATAAAGGCATTGTACAGCTGGATGAGGAACGGAAGGCGGCTATGGTTTGTAATTTGCTGGTAGTGTTATGTGGTGAAAAATCGGTAACACCTGTTTTGAACGCCGGAACTTTATATCCGTGATATGGCCGAGAAAAAAGCTTTTGTTTTACGTGTTAATCCTGAAATGCTCAAGGAACTGGAGTCCTGGGCACAACAGGATTTTCGCAGTTTAAACGGACAGATCGAATATTTACTAAGTGAAGCGCTGAAAAAACAGCGACGGTCGAAAGGGAAAGGGCCTGAGCCGGAAGGGGAATTGGTTTAAGACATTACGACCTAATTGAAATTACAGCGTTGTTAATGCTATTCAACCACTTCGTGGTTGTGGACAGGTTGCTAAATATATGAATCCCCGGATTTTATCCGGGGCTATTTAAGTTTAAGTCCTTTGGACTTATTGTTGCAATCAGAGTAGTCGGCCATTTCTAATACGTAGAATGCTGTTTTTGAAAATCAATTCGTTAAAATTGCACTATTATAGTTGTCATACTATTTAATTTTTAACCAAGCCCGATGAAGCAGGTATTAAAAACCATAGTCTTTACCCTTATTTCATTCCAGATTTTCGCGCAAATTCCTGCAAACTTTCAGTGGCTGTCTGATGGCAGCGGCTATCATGATGTGGATCAGGGAGAAATTGTTGAGGTAAAATTACCTTCCCAGCAACCGAAAACATTTATTTCAAAAGCACAATTAACGCCTGCGGGAAGCAGCAGTCCACTCTCAATCAGAAGTTATACGGTAAGTAATGCCGGTGATAAGGTCTTGATTTACACCAATTCAAAACGTGTATGGAGATACGATACAAGAGGTGATTACTGGGTTGTGAACCTGACGGATAAAACACTTAAGAAACTTGGAAAAGGCCTTCCTGAATCGTCACTGATGTATGCGAAATTTTCACCTGACGGTAAGAAGGTAGGATATGTAAGCAAGCATAATGTGTACTCCGAAGACGTTCAAAGCGGTAAACTTACTCAGTTGACCAAAGACGGAACAGACCGAATCATTAATGGAACATTTGACTGGGTTTATGAAGAGGAGTTTGACTGTCGTGACGGTTTCCGGTGGAGCGATGATAGCAAATCCATCGCTTACTGGCAGCTCGATGCCCGAAAGATTCGTAATTTCCTGATGATCAATACAACCGATTCGATCTACTCTTTTAACATTCCTGTGGAATATCCGAAGGTTGGCGAAACGCCTTCTCCTTATAAGATAGGTGTGGTGGATATTGCTACGGCCAAAACAAAATGGATGAACATTCCCGGTGATCCACAGAATACCTACGTGCCAAGAATGGAGTGGTCGGGACAGCCGAATGAACTTGTGATTCAGCAATTGAACCGTAAACAAAATGAAAGTACTTTGATGTACATCAATACAGCTTCGGGTGTTTCAAAACCTTTTTATTCGGAGAAGGATAATGCCTGGGTCGATATCAAAAGCCGCTGGGAAGATGGCCCGATGGGCTGGGACTGGCTGAGCAACGGAAAGGAATTTTTATGGGTAAGTGAAAAAGACGGATGGCGTCACACATATCGCGTAAGCCGGGACGGGAAAAAAGAAACGCTTGTTACAACGGGCAAGTATGATATGATCAGTCCGGTTCGTATCGATGAAAAAAACAATGCATATTACTTCATGGCTTCGCCTGATAATTCTACCCAGAGTTATCTGTATGTAGCTCCTTTGGATGGGAAAGGTGAAGCAAAAAGGTTATCAGCCGCAGAACAGGCCGGAACGCATAACTACGAAATTTCTCCCTTAGGCAAATTTGCAATACACAGTTTTTCCAACGCACGTATGCCTTCGATGACTGAATGGGTTACGCTTCCGGATCACAAGCCACTTGACGAAAGCAAATCCATACAGCAAACCATGATGCGGATCCGTGTAGCAAGCATGGATATTGAATTTTTTAAGGTAAAAACGGATGAAGGAATTGAAATTGATGCCTGGATGGTGAAACCCAACAATTTTGATCCCGCTAAAAAGTATCCGATCGTGTTCACCGTTTACGGAGAACCCGCAGCATCCACTGTTAAGGATACTTACGGAACGGGCCGAAATCGCTTATATGCAGGTAACATGCAGGAAGACGGATACATTTATGCCTCTGTCGACAACAGGGGTACACCGGTTCCAAAAGGAAGTGCATGGCGGAAATCAATCTATAAAAATATTGGTATAATCAATATCCGGGATTTGGCAGGAGCGGCGAAAGCGATGTTTGAAAAGTATTCTTTCATCGATACAAGCCGCGTTGCGGTGCATGGATGGAGTGGTGGAGGATCGTCTACGCTAAACCTTATGTTTCAATATCCTAAAATGTTCAAAACAGGTATTTCTGTGGCTGCTGTGGGAAATCAGCTGACTTATGATAATATTTATCAGGAACGTTACATGGGCTTACCTCAGGAAAACCGGGAAGATTTTGTAAAAGGATCACCAATTACCCACGCGAAAAACCTGGTGGGTAATTTACTCTATATTCACGGTACCGGTGATGACAATGTTCATTATCAAAATGCAGAAATGCTGGTGAATGAACTGATTAAGAATAATAAGGTATTCCAATTTATGCCATATCCAAACCGGACGCATAGTATTTCAGAAGGAGAAGGAACTTCCCGGCATTTGAGAACGCTCTTCACGGATTATCTTAAAAAGAATTGCCCCCCGGGAGCAAGGTAAACGGTCTGAACGCTTGTCATTCGGTCTGAATGGCGCTAGCCAGGCTGAACGAAAAGTATTTAGTCTGAACGGCAAAGCCGGGCTGAACAAAAAACGTAGCGAGTGTTTTAATAAAAAAAACCGGTCAGAACATCAAAATATTCTGACCGGTTTTTTATTGGTGTCAAGGGCTAGATGTGTAAGCCCAACTTTGGTTTTGGCCAGATTCCGTTCAGCCCGACTGCGTCGTTCAGACCAGACATCACCATCATTTTCCGTATAATTTCTTAGCAGCCTCTTCATACTTGTCACCTGCAATCCATTGAGGTGCTTTGGCCATGTCGGCAATTAATCTTGCGGCATAAGTGTAGGCCTGGCTAAATTTAAGCAGATAATTAAAATCAATTGTTTCGGGATTATCGGATACCTGGTGATAGTTTTTCATAATATCACCGTTGAATTCTCTGAAACCAGGAGTAAAGGTTGGAGCAGGAATTCCTTTTTTTGCAAAACTTACATTATCAGAGCGGTCAAATAAACCTTGTTCAGGAGATGGATCTGCAAAAATACCCAGTCCAAATGCCTTGCTTGCCGTTTCCATTTCGGCTTTTGCGCCTGTACGATTCAGTCCCATAACAGCTACAATCGTCGTATCGTTATAACCTGCACCGTCAGAATTGATATTGAAAATACATTTGTTTAAAGGAAGCAACGGATGCGCGGCATAATACTGGCTTCCCAGCAATCCCACTTCTTCGGCTGTTAATGCCACAATGAGAACAGAACGTTTTGGAGGCAGTTTTGAGAACGATTCGGCGGCAGCTAACAGTCCAACCACGCCAAAAGCGTTATCGCGCGCTCCATTGAAAATACTGTCTTCCGGTGTATAAGCCTGTCCGCCCTGCTTGCCCACACCAACATGATCATAATGTGCAGTGAGCAAAATGTATTCATCCTTTAATTTCGGATCGCTTCCTTCGATAAGCCCGACAACATTGTAGCTATTTACTTTTTGCGATTTTCTTCCGCTGGTTTTAAATCTGACTTCTTTTACAGCACGCAAAGCACGTGTAATATCAGCTTCTTTTCCGTTTACCCAGGCGTGCGGAATTGTTTTGGCAGAGACATTTTCAGGTGCTAAACCTATTTTTTCTCCCGTGAAATATCTGTTGACCATGTTCCATGGCATCGGGGCGTTAAACAGTTCAATCACAGCAATTGCACCTTTTTCAATTGCCACTTTGCGTTTTTCAGTCGACGATGCGATGATCTCCGAAGGCGTCTGTACATCCGGTGTTCCGCTTTGAACCAGCACGATTTTTCCTTTTACGTCCAGATCTTTATAGTCATTCCAACCCTTTTCTGCATTTTCAAGACCATATCCTGCATAAACAAGTGGTGCAGTTACATCCATTGCGTCGCCACTCATCAGTATCCAATCCGTCCCGTTTTTAAGTGTTACTGCATCAGCAACGATTTCTCCACTCGCAACTGCCCCCAGTTTTTCAAAAGGCACAGCCTGATAATAAGCGTTGTTGCCGGTACTTGCTGTTACTGATTTAACACCTAGTTTGCGAAATTGCTCAGCGATGTAACGCGCCGCAACCAGATTTCCCTGTTCCCCTGTACGTCGTCCCAGCAATTCATCTGCCGCCAGAAACCGCATGTGCGCTTCTGTTTCGGTTTTTTTAATGGAAAATTCCGGAGGCAGGCTTTTTTTCTTCTGGGCAAAGGTTGATTGACTAAAAGCTGTAAAGCATAAAACAAACAGAAGCGTATTTTTAATTGTCATTTAAATTTGAGGTTATCCTATAAGATAATTATTTGAAGATCAGTATGTTTTTGGATTCGCTTGTAGTCAGATTTATTATAAGTGTAAAATCGATTACAATTCAAGCTTTCGGCCAGTGCGGTATGAATACAATCATTGATGTGTTTGTATCCAATTTGTTGAGCTAAATATAATGCTCTTGTGATGTTTGTTATCTCAATCGTTTTTACATTAAGTGTGTTCCAATATTCGAGTTCCTGACTGATAATAGAATTAGCAACTTCATATCTTGCCAAGCCATATCCGACTTCTTGAATTACAAGTGTTGAAATTACGAAAGCATCATTTTCAGAGCATCAATGATAAGCTCGTTAGCTACTTTATTTTTAAGCGCATCTTGCAAAGTGATAGCGTTAAAAATAACGTCTGAATCAAAATAATACATTGCTAAAGATTTATATCATCAACAATTTTATTGAAATCAGTTTTACTTACCACTTTTATCGATGGATGGTCAGCCCTATGGATCAAATAATTTTTCACAGCCTGATGGTTGGTTTCCTTTTCATCAGCAGCTGTATAATTTAAATCTTTAACAGTAATCTCAACATCCTTATTACCAAATAGAGATTTGACAGAATCTATGAATTTAGAATTTAAATTATCTGTATTAAGCTGAAATGTGTGTTGCATGATGACTTTTGTTTTTTGTAATTCAAATATACATTTTTTCAATTACGAATCCTTGGGGCTCTTGTCCTCAATCCCTTGCAGCAAAATTCAATTTATCAATGAACCTTTGTTCAGATTATTTACACCAACCAACGAACATTAGTTTTTTTACAAATTAGTAACGAGAACTTCTGGCTGATGGACCAACGGGAAGTTCTCGTTTAATTTCTCATCAAATCATCTCCCCGACTTATCCGGAAACTTCGGAATACCCGGCACGCCTTTCGGACCGGATTCTGTCAGTTTCTTTTTCATCTCTTCAATCGCGCGGTCTAACTGAACGTCATTGCCCAAATATTCTTCATGCGGATCGTTGACAACTTCGATATCAGGTGATACACCATCTCCTTCAATTATAAATTTTGAACCGTCTGCTGCAAAATGGGCAAATTCCGGTTTTCTTAAATCGCTGCCGTCGATAAATGGCAATGATCCCCGAATACCCACAACACCTCCCCAGGTACGCTGCCCGATAAGCGGACCAATGTTATAAAACCGGAACTGGTAAGGAAACAAATCACCATCGGACGCAGAATATTGATCAATCAAACAAACTTTCGGACCAATTTGTGCGTCCGGTTTAACGGTTGCTGATTTACTGTTACGCATCATCGCACCCAGGCCCGGCTGGCGGCGCAGGCGTTCGATGATCATTGGTGAAACGTTGCCGCCTCCATTACCACGGTCGTCGATAATTAATGCTTCTTTGTCAAGTTGTGGATAGAAGTAACGGGCAAACTGGTTAAGTCCGTCAGGTCCCATATCTGGGATATGAACGTATCCGATTTTTCCGCCGGATGCTTTGGTTACCCTGGCGATGTTGTCCTGTACCCATTGATGATAGTACAATTCGGACTCGTCGGCAATCGGTTTAACAAAAATCCTGCGGCTTCCTTTTGCACTGGCAGCTCCGTTTACTTCTATTTCAATGGTTTGTCCTGCTTTTCCTATTAAACCCTGGTAAAGATTTACAAAGCTTTTAACGTCATTACCATTAATACTGATAATAAAATCTCCTGCTTTTACATCAGTTCCCGGCGAACGGAGCGGAGAAACAAGCGATTTATTCCAGCTTTGTCCGGATAAGATCTTTTCAATTTTATAATACCCACTTTTGTCACGGCTGAAGGTAGCGCCAAATAACCCCATTTTAACACGGTCTATTTCAGGACGATCGCCCGGGTTCGTGTAGGCGTGGCCTATATTCAGTTCGCCGATCAGCTCTCCGATGAGATAGGTAAGGTCGTTGCGGTGGTTAACGTAAGGAAGAAGGGCTGCATATTTATTATGCATCGCTTTCCAGTCCACACCGTGCATATTCGGATCATAAAAATAATCCCGCATCTGGCGCCAGCTTTCGTCATAAATCTGTTTCCATTCGGCGTGCAGATCCGTATTGTTTTTCAAACCATCCAGATTCAGTTTATTTTTTGGATCAAGTTTGGATGTTCCCAGGTCTTCAATATACCAGTCGGCCATTTTGCGGACCAGGATCTTTTTCCCATCAGGACTAATCACATAACCTCCAAAATCACCGATCTCGGTTTCTTTTTTCTCTTTCAGGCTGAAATATTTAAAAGAACGATCTTTCCCTGCCGAATTAGATGTGTAATAAAGACCATCAGGAGTAGCAACAAGCCGGTAGTAATTGCCAGCCGTTACAGGCAGACTTTCAATCCGGTCCGCCAGATTTTCCTCATCTATTTTGAGAATAATTCCTTTCTCAGCTTTCGGGTTATCTATTTTTACAACAGCCTTTTTGCCTTTTTCATCTTTTACCACCGCGGTTGTCGCTTCAACCTTTTCATCTTTTACCAACACCTCATCATTTTCAATCTGGAATGCTGACTTCACATCGGCCCCTAAACGGATCATGTAGGGTTTTTCCATGTTGTTGTACACATGGTTCCATTCCGTATTGCTGTATGTGGGGTTGAAATCACGCGCAGAAACGAAATAAAGTATTTTTCCATCGGGGCTGAATGTAGGCTGATTACTGATATACCAGCTGTCTGTTACCTGTATTGCTTTTTTTGTATCAATATTATAAAGTTTGATGACATCAAATTCACGTGCTTTGCCAGGTTCAGTGTAAGCGATCCATCTACTGTCAGGAGAAACAACATAGTCGTCAATTTCACGAAAGTCATTGTGTGTTACCGCTGTTCTTTTCGCAGTTGCTACATCTACATAATACAGATCCTGATTTCTGTCGGCGAGCAAAAGATATTTGCTGTCGGCACTCCACACCGGGTTGAATTTATAACTTCCACCGCCTTTGGTAAGCTGTTTTGCGGGTTCGGTTCCATCCTGCTTTTGAATATACAGTTCATCTTCACCGCTTTTGTCAGACAAAAAGCTGATCCATTTTCCGTCAGGACTCCATTCCACATTACGATCGTGTGCACTGCTACTCTGCGTCAGGTTGCGCGTCACGCCATTTTTAGCAGGAACTGTATATATTTCACCTCTTGCGCCAATGGCCGCTCTTTTTCCATCAGGTGCAATGGCATAGCTGTTCACTGCTTTTGAAGCGTCAGTTTGTTTGTTACGTCCGGAAGAAAAATCTTCTGAAATCGTGATCGTCAGTTTATCTGCTTTCCCGGAAGTAAGATCATACAGGTAAATATATCCGCCGTTTTCGAAGGCAATCGCGTTGTCACCAAGGGAAGGGAATTTACAGTCAAACTCTTTAAAGTCGGTTACTTTTCTGGTCTGCCTGCTTTGTGTATCGTACTCAAATAAATTCATTGTACGGTCTCTGTCGCTGAGGAAATACACTTTGTTTTTGTAATACATCGGGAAAATATCCTGCGCCGGATTGTTGGTAACATTCTCCGTTTTTCCTGATTTTACATCAAATATCCAGATATCATCCGCCATACCGCCTTTATAGTATTTCCAGGTACGGAATTCCCGGAAAACACGGTTCATAGCCAGTTTGCTGCCATCTTCATTATAACTGCTCCATCCTGCAACTGAAAAAGGCAGTTCCTCACTCAGATCCCCGCTCAAAGGTGCCTTGTAAATTTTACCTTTAAAAGCATTAAACGAGGTTCCCCGGCTGCGATAAAGCACATTTTTATCATCCGGAGTCCAGCCCATTACAATGTTGTTCGGCCCCATGCGGTCGGCCACATCGTCACGGCTTAACGTTGCTGTGTAAGTAATTCTTTTGGGTTCTCCGCCAGTCGAGGGCATCACAAATACTTCGGTATTTCCGTCATACTGTGCAGTGAAAGCAATTTGTTTACCGTCATGACTGAATTTCGGGAACATTTCATAACCCGGATGACTGGTAATCTTTCTTCCCACACCACCGCTTTTTGGAACAGTGTAAAGATCACCGGCATAAGAAAATACAACCTGGTTACCATGAACAGCCGGAAAGCGGAGCAAACGGGTTTCCTGGGCGTGAAGGCTGAGTTGGGAAAGACCGAGAAGCAAAAATAGAGCGTAGGTTTTCTTCATATAGATATCAGCTTATAATACATTTAGATCGAAAGGGATTCGTGAGATAGTTCAAGCGCTAACGGGCACAGAAGTATATTAATAACTACTGTTTTTTGTAAAATAAAATACCGGCACGGTCTATGTGTTCGGTTAATTGTTGGTTTTGTATAGCATCATAATCCAATACATCGAAGTGATATGGCATCATGGTATCTTCGTTCAGATATCCGGCAATCGTTAAAATATGAGAGAAAGAAATGTTATCTCCTTTAAGAGCAATATCCACATCGCTCCCTTTTCTATAATTGCCTTTTGCACGGCTTCCGAAAATATATGCTTCTTTAACACCGGGATAATTTTCCAGGGCATGCTGAATAGCCAGAATATCTGTTTCCTGTAAACCGAACATATTATAATTCAGGTTTTAATCTGTTGTAAATTTCCTTCAATAAAGGGTAATAAACAGACTGGATTTCGGCTACGACCTTTTCTGCGGTATCTTCATCATAGGTATGTGAAGTTAAATTCCGGTTTTGAAGTGTCCGAAGCCAGGCATGACCATCTGTAATTAATTGGATCTCAAATGCTTTTTTTATAGTGTCACGAGGTGATCTCAATTCCAAAAACCCCAGTTCTTCCATATATTCTTTCATTACATTCCATGATAATTCAAAGCCCATTTCAAAAAACTGAATCAATCCTGCTTTTTGAATTATATCCGGATTTTGAATCTGCATGGCATGTTCAAGGTAATTCAGTGATTTTTCGAAATTCTGAAATCTTTGTTTCCACCTTATTTCTTCATTACCCATCGTTTTGAATATTTAAATGAGCTAAAAATACCTTCAGCCGCCATATTTTTCAACAAGGCAATATGAAGGTATCTCGTTTTATTACTTATTCAAAATCACAGCAGCTTCCTTGGCAAAGTAAGTCAGAATGCACTTTGCTCCGGCGCGGCGGATGCTCATCAGCACTTCCATCATGGCACGGTCGCCATCAAGCCAGCCGTTGAGGGCAGCAGCTTTAATCATGGCATATTCGCCGGACACATTATAGGCAGCGATTGGTATGTCAAAATTCTCATCCAGCTGGCGAATGATATCCAGATAAGACAAAGCAGGCTTAACCATCAGCATATCAGCACCTTCCTCAAAATCCAGCTGTGCTTCCAGTAATGCTTCACGTCTGTTTGCGGGATTCATCTGGTAGGTCTTTTTATCACCAAACTTCGGAGCAGATTCAAGCGCATCGCGGAAAGGACCATAAAAAGCACTGGCGTATTTGGCTGAGTAAGACATAATGCTCACATCCGTAAATCCGTTGGAATCCAGTGTATCACGCAGATATTTTACACGGCCATCCATCATGTCACTTGGACCGAGAATGTCAGCACCGGCTTTCGCCTGCGCCACCGACATTTTTCCCAGGATTTCAAGTGTGGCATCATTCACAATTTTACCGTTTTCAACCAAACCGTCGTGGCCGTCGGAACTGTATGGATCCATGGCAACGTCGGTCATGATCACCAGCTCAGGGAATTGCCCCTTTATCGCCGTTATTGCTTTCAGATAAAATGTGTCTTCTTTATAACTCTCAGAAGCGATTTTGTCTTTTTTACTTTCAGGATAATTAGGAAATAAATCAATAGCGCGGATTCCCAGATCGGTAACCTCTTTAAGTTCTTCCAAAAGATTATCCAACGAAAAACGGTAGATACCCGGCATGGATTTCACCTCCACTTTCTGGTTGGAGCCTTCCTGGACAAACATTGGGAAAATAAAATCGGAGACCTGCAGGTTGGTTTCCTGCACCAAATCCCGGATACCAGAAGATTTTCTGTTACGCCGTGGACGACGAGTGATGTTAAACATAAGCTTTCGGCGATCAGCACCAGGCTGGTTAATTATTAATTACACAGAGAACCACGGAGAAATATATAGAGTTTCACATAAATACTTTTCTTACCTGTTATTTTCCCTCTTCCCGTTCCTCCATTTTCCTTTATCACCCCACCATCAGCTTAAAACCTTCACCATGCAAATTCATAATCTGTATCGAAGGATCTTCCCTGAAATGCTTGCGTAATTTGGTAATGTAAACATCCATACTTCTTGCGTTAAAATAGGAGTCGTCTCCCCAGATGGTTTTCAGGGCATAACTGCGGCTGATCGGCTGATTGATATTCTCGCAAAACAGTTTTAATAATTCCGATTCTTTACTTGTTAACCTGGCAGGTTTATCTGCGATTGTGAGCTGTTGATGACTGTAATCGAATGAATAATTTCCAACCTTGAATAGTTTATTTTCTTCCTGTATTTCAGGTTGTTTGCGGTAGCGGCGCAGAATTGCTTCGATTCGTAATAAAAGCTCTTCACGGTCAAAAGGCTTGGTAACATAATCATCAGCACCGACGCGGAATCCCTGCATGGTATCTTCCTTCATGGATTTGGCTGTGAGGAAAATGATAGGCACATCACGACCGCTCATTCTTACTTCTTTTGCCAGAGAAAAACCATCTTTTTTTGGCATCATTACATCAAAAATGCAAAGATCATACTGCTTGTCTACAAAACTTTGCCAGCCTTTTTGCCCGTCAGTAGCAAGGTCCGTCGGAAAACCTTTGTCTGTGAGATATTCCTGGAGCAGCATTCCAAGATTGGCGTCGTCTTCAACAAGTAAGAGGTTAGGCATTGGGTAAAAGTGATTGGTGATTAGAAAATCTGCTGTCAACGCTTTCAACGATAAACGGTTACACGCAGGAGTTCAATGCTGTTTAAAAAAATCTTAACCGATTTAACCACTGCAATATCACAAATTCGCGTCTATTCCCGAATTCGTGTCATTATCAATTACAATTTTGTGCCTAAAACTACCGAACTTTCGAAGTAAAAGAACCTTCTATTCTCTTAATTTATGTTAAAGATCATTCTTGGGATTGCCGCCGTTGTCGTGGTTGTTGCCATTATTTACTTTGTGGGACCCTCCGTTCCGGCTGTACAGTTCAGCCCTGTTTTACCTTCCGTGCCGCAGGATTTGTCTGCTTTGGAACAACAGATTGATCTTTCTGAAAAAGGAATCAAAAACCTGAAACGAAATAACCAGGCAAGGATCGTTTGGGCCGATTCAACAAAAAAAGCAAAAACGCCTTACAGCATCGTATACATTCACGGTTTTGGCGCAAGCTGGGCCGAAGGAGAACCTATTCATCGGGATTTGGCGAAGCGTTACGGAGCCAACCTTTATCTGGCAAGAATGCACGATGCGGGAATTAATGATCCTGATGCATTTGATGATCTGACGCCTGAGAATTTTATGCAGGAAGCAAAACGAGCACTTGCTGTCGGGAAAGTTTTAGGAGATAGCGTGATCGTGATCGGAACGTCCGCCGGTGGTTTGCTGACCGTTTACCTGGCCTCAACCAATCCTGAAATAAAGGGAGTCGTGCTTTATTCGCCCTGTATGGCGGTTGCTTCGCCTGCGCTTAAACTGGTAACCGGGCCGTGGGGAAGAAAAATACTATACACCATCATGGGCGAGCATCGCAAACCTGTGGATAACGATCCGGAACTGTCCAACTACTGGCTGCAGAGTTATCGCACCAACGGCCTTCTGACTTTACAGCAAACGATCGATGCGATTGCAAGGCCGGAGGTTTACAAAAAAATAAAGATGCCTTTGTTTTTAGGTTATTATTTCAAAAATGAAAAAGAACAGGATCAGACGGTTTCTGTAAAAGCCATGCAGGACATGTTTCCGCTGCTCGGTACTCCGGATAATCTTAAAGTAGAAAAGGCATTTCCGGAAAGCGGTGACCATGTAATCGGTTCTTATCTGCGTTCAAAAGATGTGAAAGGTGTGTACGAGGCCACAGATCAGTTTTTCCAGAAAAAGCTTGGATTAAAACCGGTTAATAAATGAGGGAATGAAGGCAGGATGTCGTAACAGATTATTGGTATAACACGGCAAAAATGCTTTACTTTGCCGGCTTGATAAGACATTGTCAGTCGCTGGACATAAAGAATTCATTTTCGTCAGGCATTGCATGACTCACTTGACTAAAAAATATTAAACGAAAATTATGGCTTACGGTTTATTAAAAGGAAAAAGAGGAATTATATCAGGTGCTCTTGACGAGAATTCAATTGCCTGGAAAGTAGCGCTTAAAGCAAAAGAAGAAGGCGCAATTTTCACTTTGACAAATGCTCCGATCGCGATGCGGATGGGTGCTATTCAGGAACTTGCCAAAACCTGTGATGCCCAGCTGATTCCGGCCGATGCCACTTCGGTAGAAGATATCGAAAATCTTTATACGCAATCTATGGATGTGCTTGGAGGTAAAATCGATTTCGTTTTGCATTCAATCGGTATGTCAATCAATGTTCGTAAAGGAAAATCTTACGGCGATCTGAACTACGAGTGGATGCAGAAAGGACTGGATATTTCAGCCATTTCCCTTCATAAATTTTTACAGGTAGGAGAGAAGCTTGACGCCATCAGCGAATGGGGTTCTGTGGTTGCCTTGTCCTACATTGCAGCGCAACGTACCTATTCTTTTTACAGCGACATGGCCGAAGCAAAAGCGATGCTTGAAAGTATTGCCCGCAGCTATGGCTATCGTTACGGAAAAGCTAAAAACGTTCGTGTAAACACCATTTCGCAGTCACCTACAAGAACTAAAGCAGGTTCAGGGATTGAAGGATTTGATGCATTTTATGAATTTGCGGAAAAAATGAGTCCGCTTGGAAACGCAACGGCAGATGATTGTGCAAACTACGCCATCACACTTTTCTCTGATCTGACGAAATATGTCACCATGCAGAATTTGTTCCATGACGGTGGTTATTCCTCAACCGGTATTTCTGAGGAATTGGTGCAAATGATACAGCAGCAGAACCAATAAAAATATACTTTCGTTTTCGACAGAAAGCGTTAAAATCCCTTCCTGAACTTGTTTCGGGGAGGGATTTTATGTTTTTGGTAAAATAATTCATCCGCTTGTCCGTTCGGCGTTGTATGATATTTGTGAACTGGTTAGTTTCGCCCTATAAAATAATTAGCTATGCTCCTTAAAATAAACACCTCTGATTGGATGAAGACTTCTTTTGAATGGAAATATGTGATGGTTTTTTCTCTGACATTTCTGCTTGCTGCCTGCGGCGGAGAAAAAGAGGCCACAAAAGCACTTCCCGATGCGCCGGTGTATACGCTGGTTTTTTTAGATAAAACACAAAGCGTCAACGTGAATAAAAATTACGTGAATGAAAAATACCGCCAGGCCCTTACGGACATCATGGAAAACAACATGAAAAACAAAGGAGATAAACTGGAAGTGTATTTTATTCATGAAAATACGTCGAAAGCCCGGGCTATGTCTGTGATGGTCCGTAGTGAAAAAGAGAACACGGACGCAGCCAACGCAACCGACCGGGAGGCAATAGAAACGGCTTATTCGATGTCTCTTCAAAAGGAAAAGGGAATTTTTCTGCGTCAGCTTCTGGCTAAGTTAAACCAGCAAAATACGGGTTCTTCCAACTTATCTACAGATATATGGGCAAGTTTGCCGGTGATTGCCAAAGCCGGAGAAAGCGGAGCAGATGTGAAGGTTTACTATTTTAGTGACATGATCGAAAGTGTGAAGGGTGCAGACCGCCGTGACTTCCATATCAAACCGCCCAAAGACGATTCCCAGGCCGAAGAAGAAGCAAAAGCCGACAGTAAAAAACTTGAACAATACGCAATCGGAGCACCTCAGGTGACGATTGTCTCGCCCTTTGAAGCCACAGCATCTTCCAAAGAAAACAATCCACACGTTACACATTACTGGCAAACACTCTTTCAGGAGTTAGGAGGCGTGAGCATAGAGGAGTTGTAGTCATTCCGGCTTCGTTTTGTTAAAATTTATCTTTTGGAATTTTCATGAATTTATCATGTTATTTCTAAAACTATGTATATTTAAGAAAATTATATATACATAAATTTTAACTTTATTAGCCAGCTATGAAAAATCTGATTTTGCTCGGAATGTTTTCTTGTTTTTTGGCCTGTTCCCAAAAACCGGAAACTGATGCTCTTGCGATGAATATTGATCTGATGGCCGCCCCACAGCCAATGGAAATTCAGGTTGGGCCTGAAATTCAAACGGAAGATAAAAGTTCTGTGGTCAGAAAGCTTGTTAAAAATGGAATAGTTGAATTTGAAACAGCGGATGTAGATAAAACAAAAAGCCAGATCACAGCTGCGGTTTCCGCAAATAAGGGTTATGTTTCTTCGGATCAGGAAAATAAAATGGCGGACAAGCGTAATTACACTTTGGTTGTTAGAATTCCGTCTTCCAAATTCGATACGTTTTTAGTCTCGGCGACAAAGGGAGTTTTATATTTTGATAGAAAACAAATCAATGTAAAAGACGTCACTGCTGAATATGCGGATCATGAAACGAGACTAAAAACTCAAAAGGAAATTGAAGCACGATATTTACAGCTTCTTAATCGTGCATCGACTGTAAAGGATATCCTTGAAATCGAGAAAGAGCTGGGAACAATCCGAACTGAAATTGAATCTGCGGAAGGACGGCTGAATCTTTTAAAAGATGAAATAGGGTATTCTACATTGGAGATCAATTTTTACAAAGTCAGTTCTACGCCCGCTTTGTTTTCTTATCAGATCAAATCTGCTTTTGTAAAGGGTTGGGAAAATCTTCTCGGCTTTGTCCTGATCGTCATTGATCACTGGCCTTTTGTGTTGCTTGGCACAGGATTGTGGTTTGCAGTAGCTAGATTTCGAAGAAGGAGGCGATTTTTAAAACACCCGGAAGAAGTATAATTGCTGAGAATTCGAAACTTCAAAAACTAAGAATGGTTTTCAAATTTTCGGCTTCGTCAAAAATGGCCTGAACGGGAATTTGAAAGCCAGTTACAACAAAACTAGTTACAAATCCCTGGGATGATTTCAGGATCAGTTCGTAAATATTGTCTTTTAAATAATACAGCTCAACGGTTTGTCTTTCCGGATCGATAATCCAGTATTCTTCAATTTTGTGGGCCTGATAATCCTTGAATTTTATTCCTCTGTCGCGCGCCTCGGTTGACTCAGATAAGATTTCAATCACAAGATCGGGAGCTGGAAACAGTATTTGATCCTCTGTGAAATGTACAGCTTTGTCCTGACGGAAGAAGCAAATGTCAGGTTCATAATCGTTTCGGGTAAGATTAATTAGTATTTTTTCAATACCGACAAAACCTAAACCGTGTTTCGCAGAGTAAATGTTTAATAATTGGGCAAGTAAAAGCGAAGCCTGATTGTGTCGCTTTTTAACCGGTGAATGAACGACGATTTTACCATTTATAAATTCAACTTTTTGTTCGTTTATGTTATTCCGAAATTCCAGTCTTTCTATGTATTCCCGACTTAAACAATCATAAACTTCCTGCATCAGTAATGGCGCATTTGGCTCTTCTAAAAGTTTAGATATAATTTTATTATTCATCGAAATTAGATTGTTTAGTTCACGTCACTAAAACGCTTTCTTCGTAAAATAACCTGACAAAGCCGCAAATCCTCCCAGCAATCCGCCAACAAGCGAAGTTACTGCCAAAAGCAATATCCCGTTTGGTAAAGAAAAAATCTCTGCAATCCGGTTTGACATGGCGCCTTCTGAACGGACGTGCAGATATAAGCCATAAGCCAGCCACAATAATGCGATGGCCAGAAAACCGGTTGCAAAAGATCTGAAAGACGTCGTTGCCGGTCTCCAGAGCAGAATCAGAAACGGAGCCAGAACAACCGTCCACCACGGACCAAAATACTGGAAAATGGCTGTGACGATAATAATGAGGAGAATATTCATGTCCTTTCAGTTCTTTTTAAAGGTGATGCCGGAAGATGTCATACGCGAATGCTGCTGGTCGGGAGAAGACAGGAAAATCAATTCATTTAACTCGCCATTTTCCCATTTTTTAAGCAGGTTCATGTAATAAGGGCTGCCCGGATTCCCGGATTGTCCGCCCGGATAAATTCCGTAAGCTTTCGGTGCAGGACCAAGTTCAACAACCATACGCCAGGATGGGCCGTTTCTTTTTGTGATCGCATTCACAATGCCTGCACCTCCGCCTGTTTTTAGCAGCGGTGCATTAAATGGTTTCAGACTTCTGCTCAAATGCCGTATTTCGGTGCCTTTTACGTTTGACCATTGCCACTCAGGACTCATTTTTCCGTGCCACTTTTGAAGAGAATCAAGACTTGCTTTGAAGCTGTTTAAAACAACATCAGGCATCGTTTCCTTTTGTGGTGTTTTGACATTATCAAACCATTTTTCATTTGGCTGATTTAAAATCATGTACATCGTTCTGTCGCGGGATGGATATCTCATCACAACGCTGTCCGAATTAAATTCATCATTCCAGATGGATTCCTGTAAAAGCGGCATCCAGGTTTCAAAAATGGCTGCGGGAATAGATTCAGGGTTGTTCTGATAATTCCAGCCTGACAAGGTTATCTCAGCTGCTTTTTGGGTTGGACTTAGTGCCGATGCACGCAGTACCGACAAAAGCTTTGGCAGGATTGTTCTCGCCATCACACTGAAATTATCGTTTTGCAGCATCCGCAAGCTATCCGCATTGGCTTTCGTCATGGCAGTAAGCCGCTCGTTGATGCGAATTCCTCTTTCCGAAGGTGCAAAAAGCCAGTTAATATAATACGGATAAGTCGGGTCGGTAGAAGATTGGTTAGCCGAACTCACAAAACCTCGTGTCGGATTTTTGACAAAAGGATTTTGCTCTGCCGGAATCCAGCCCTGCCAGTCGTCCATCGGATCGGTTCCGTCGAGTAAAAACTTGCCCTGGTCTTTATATTTTAAAGGGAGCTTCCCGTTTACAGTAATCGCGATATTTTTGCCATTATCCGCGAAAATAAAATTTTGGGCAGGGCCAACATAATAGGTTAGTGCTTTTCGGTAATCGTCATAATTTTTGGCTTTGTTTAATTCATAAAAAGTAAGAAAACTATTACCCGGTTCGTGCCCGATCCATTTGATGGCCAGGTTTGGTACATCGCCGTCAGGCTGATCGGTGTCGCTTACAGGACCGTGGTGCGTATAAAAAACGTTTTCCTTAACCGGTTCCGTTTTTCCTTTTACATAGATCAGCTCTTCTCTTTTTCGGGTAGCTTTCCATTGGTTCTCGTGCCAATACTGAGCGTGTGTGGAATCTTTAAATTTAATTTTATATAAATCAAAAACGTCTGCATCCACATTGGTTACACCCCAGGCAACATTCTGGTTAAAACCGATAATCACACTTGGAATACCGGGCAGCGAAACGCCATATACGTTCATTTCCGGAGTATGAAGCTGAACCTGATACCAGATTGACGGAATGGTGAGTTCAAGATGCGGGTCATTGGCCAGGATTGGATAACCGGTAATTGACTTTTCGGCACCAACCGCCCAGTTATTACTTCCGATCCCTTCCGGTTTTGGTTCGGCAGGAGCCAATACCTGGTTGTTTGCCAGAGAATATTTTGAATTGAAAATTTGCGCAACAGGTGAGTCTGATGAACTAAGAGGATTTTTAACCGGAATGGGAAGTGTAGGGAAATTCCATTTGGTGCCTGCCGGAATGATCGGACTTTCCTGCAGCATCGGATAATCCGGGAATAGCTGGTTGACCACTTCCTGTCCATATTTTTTCAGCACATTTGATATACTGAGGTCATTGGATCTCCCTGCCAGCATGAGCGTCATCTGCTCAAGCATGTACATGGTATTAATGGGTTTCCAAACTTCGGGACGGTAACCCAGCAATTTATATTCAACCGGCAGATCTTTGGGTGCAAGCTGATCGATGTAGGCATTTACTCCGGCGCTGTAACCGGTCAAAGCTGTTTTTGATCGTTTGTCGCTCATGCCTAGTTTCAGGTTGGCTTCCGCGCCATAACCCATTCCGAGGCGCCGGCTTTTCTGATCAAGTGGCAATGTGGCCGGACCAAGTATTTCGGAAAGCCTTCCGGATGCAGCGCGTACCTGAAGTTCCATTTGCCAGAGCCTGTCTTTGGCTGTAATATATCCCTGAGCAAAGAAAAGATCGTAATCATTTTTAGCAAAAATATGCGGCACGCCGGTGTCGTCGAAGCGCACGATTACCTCATCCGTAAGTCCGTCCACTTTTAAAGAAACTTGACTATTATCCGGAACAGGATTTTCGCCATTTTGCCAGAATCCGGTAAAAGGACTTAAAAACGAACCCAGAGCGGGAACCGGCCCCCAGGATCGGTTCAAAACAAAAACAAGTCCTGCAACAACCAAAATGGATAAAATTGCTTTAACGAACTTCATAGAGAGGTGCTATTTAAATAGTTGAGACTTGTTCGTTAGTAAGCTGCAATCAATTCGAAACTACTTGAACGATGGCTTCAACCAAAGTAAGGTCGCTGTACATGACGGAACGTTCGTCAGGAATTTCGCCTGCCATGGAGATTCCGGATGGGAAATATTTCTGGCGACCTGGCCGGAAGGCTTTGGCCGTGAGGTGTAATGCATGTACGCCTGCTTCTGCCAGTGCTGCTGCATTGGTATGGTTCACTCCGCCGCCCGCCATGATTTCAATCGAATTTCCGGCTTTTTTTGCCAGCTCACCAAGTAATTCAATTGCTTCCGGAGCTGTTGCTTTTTGGCCTGAGGTTAAAATTCTTTCAGCCCCTGTTTCGATCACCGCAGCAAGTGCCTTGAATGGATCGGGAGTTAAATCAAACGCCCGGTGAAAGGTTACTTTCAGAGGATGTGCAAATTTTACTAGTGCTTTCGTACGTTCAATGTTTACCTGTCCGTCGGGATGCAAAATACCCAACACGACGCCGTCTGCGCCCAGTTTTTTTGCCAGAGCGATATCTTTTTTCATAATTTCTTCTTCAAAAAAATCATAAACAAAGTCTCCGCCGCGCGGACGTATCATGACAAAAAGTTGAATGCTCACATTTTGGCGAACTACTTCAATCAATCCCGCGCTTGGTGTGGTTCCGCCTTCTCCCAATCCGGCACATAACTCAATTCGTCCGGCACCGCCAGCCTGCGCATTAATACAGGATTCAAGGGAATAGGCACAAACTTCAATGGTCATATTATTTGTATTCTAAATGATCTCGGGAAATTACGAAACGTCAGGGGAAAAACCAGATGGACACAATAGGTAGCATTGGTTATTAATGCAGTTCTTCAAATCTAAAGAGGTCCTACCCTGTTACATCCCCGAAACGGTTTGTATAAAAAATGCATATTCCATGTAAGAATTAAACGTCACTTCATCTTTCTTTTAATGTTTGTTTATAATTGAAAATCAGATAGTTAAATAAAAAATTAAAATTATTTTCACGAAAAAACAATTATTTTTCTTTTTTTTCGCTTAAAGCTTTTAAAAGATGCAAATCTTTTTACTTTTGCAAAAATTGTTAGTAACTATTAATAGGCGAAAATACTATGTACTGGACTCTCGAACTTGCGTCATATCTTGAAGATGCTCCCTGGCCGGCGACCAAAGATGAGCTGATTGACTTTGCAATCAGGACAGGTGCTCCGTTAGAAGTGGTTGAAAACCTTCAGGAACTGGAGGATGATGGCCAGCCTTACGAAAGCATTGAAGAGATTTGGCCGGATTATCCGACAAAAGATGACTTCTTTTTCAACGAAGACGAATATTAGATAAGAAGACGGCGCTAACGGTGCCGTTTTTTTGTTTTAGGCCTAAAAGAAATGCCGGAATATTTTTTTCATTGCATGTAAAAATGTAAATTGTTAGCGTTATCCAGGAAAAGGAGGAAAGAATAACAAAGCAAATTTGTCATAATTCAGATATCCATCCATTCTACCAATGGAACTTCGATTGCTGAAAGAGTTAGTGAAAAAAGGTGAGGGTGAGCACGTGGAATTCAAACTGAAATCCAATCATCCCGAAAAAATCGTCCGCGAGATTGTTGCTTTTGCAAACTCCGGGGGCGGCAAACTCTTCGTCGGAATAGGTGACGACAAAAGTATAAAAGGCCTCAAAGATGCAGAGGAGGATGAATACACACTCTCCCGGGCAATCGACAAATACATTTTTCCAAAAATTATTTACAAACAGGAAAAGATTCCCATCTCCACAGATCGTGACGTACTTGTGCTGACTATCCCGCGCAGTGTTGACAAACCTCATTATGTGGTGGATGATACCGGTTTCCGGCAGGCATACATTCGTGTCGAGGATAAATCCATTCAGGCAAGCCGGGAAATGAAGGAAATTATGCGCCGTGGCCGCGGCGAGCGCGATATCCGGTTTCAGTATGGAGAGAAAGAAAAACAGCTGATGAAGCTGCTTGACGAAAAGGAATCCGTTACGGTAGATCTTTTTGCTGCATTTGCCGGTATTCCACGCAAAATTGCCTCAAATACGCTGGTCGTGATGGTGCTTGCCAGAATTTTGGAAGTGCACCCACATGAAATGCTGGACCGCTTTACCATGTCGATGGCTTACCAGTCTAATTAAACATATTTTCCCAGCCACATTCCGGCAATTGTTGCGCCAAAGCACAAAGTCAAGCTGACAAAAACATTTAGTAATGCATCTGTCATTCTGTTGTTTTGAATGAGAAGAATGGTTTCGTTGCTGAACGTAGAGAAGGTGCTGAACCCTCCGCAAAAGCCAACGGCAATAAAAGCGCGATAGGTTGTAACAGATTCAGAAGGACGAAGCGCTGCCCAACCCGTGAAAAAGCCCATGATCAAACAGGCTATGATGTTGGCCGTCAGTGTACCAAAAGGAAAAACTGACGACCATTTTAAAAAAGTTTTTGCCGCACCGTAACGTGCCAGGCTTCCCAATCCGCCTCCCAGGAAAATGAGAATGATTTGATTCATGCAGGATGATTCCGGTGAGCAGACGTTGATTGTTTAAGATTAGAATGGCAAATCGTCCGATTCGTCCTCTGAAAAAGTGGTTACCGGAGGCAAAGAGCTGTTTCCCTGATTCGACGGAGCGCTGTTGCTGCTACCTGCTTTGTCTACTTTCCAAGCCTTTACTTCTGTGTACCAGCGGGAGTTGT
The DNA here is from genome assembly GCF_004349265.1 of Dyadobacter psychrotolerans. Taxonomy (GTDB): domain Bacteria; phylum Bacteroidota; class Bacteroidia; order Cytophagales; family Spirosomataceae; genus Dyadobacter; species Dyadobacter psychrotolerans. Next base: position 234,938 of record NZ_SMFL01000006.1, on the reverse strand, counting down.
ACTCACGGCTCTCCACATCGATTGAAGCAGTTACCGAATCATTAACCTGTAAGCCCGCCTGATCGATTTTGTCACCCCAAAGAGAGATACAAACTTTTTTAGGATACTGTGAAGGGATTTCAAGGATGAATTCCTGCTTACGCCATGTTCCGTTTTTGCCCTGGCCTGTTACTTCAGGAAGTAAAGCAATGACCGTTCCTGTTAATTCCATATAAAAATTAAATTTTTAGTTTCTTAAATGCAGGTTCAAAAGTAATGGTTTTGGTTTTCGATTGCAAAAAAGCATGAAGACATTAACCGATCGCCTGTTCCAGATCGGCAATCAGATCTTCCACATCTTCAATTCCTACACTTAGGCGGATCAGGGTATCTTTTAAGCCTGTTTTTTCACGCTCTTCCTTTGGTATGCTGGCGTGTGTCATGCTGGCCGGATGGGTGCACAAAGATTCGACGCCGCCAAGCGATTCTCCCAGCGAAAACACTTTTAGGTTTTCCATTACCTGAATTGCTTCCTGATAAACATCACCTTTCAGTTCAAAGGAAAGCATACCGCCAAAGCCACGCATCTGTTTTTTAGCAAGGTCATACCCGGTGTGAGAAGGTAAACCCGGATAATAAACTTTGGCAACCTTTGGATGAATTTCCAGCCACTGCGCTACAATGATTGCATTTTCACAATGACGCTGCATGCGAATGTGCAAAGTTTTTATTCCTCTTAAAACTAAAAAACAATCCTGCGGACCGGGCACGGCACCGCTTGCGTTCTGGATAAAAGCAAGTTGTTTGGCGAGCTCGTCATCATTTACAATCAAAGCGCCCATCACCGTATCCGAATGCCCGCCCAGATATTTGGTCACCGAATGCATGACAATATCTGCACCCATGTCGAGCGGGTTTTGAAGATATGGTGAAGCGAAGGTATTATCTACGGCACTGTAAATGCCTTTTTCTCTGCACAACTTTGTAATCGCTTCTATATCAATAATCTTCAGCAGCGGATTGGTGGGTGTTTCCATCCATACCATCTTTGTCTTTTCAGAAAGCACCTTTTCGATATTACTCACATCGCTCATATCAACGAAGTGAAACACAAGACCAAACGGTTCGAAAATCCGTTTCATGATCCGGTAGGATCCGCCATAAATATCGTTCGTAGCGATAATTTCATCCCCGGGCCGGAACAGTTTCAAAACAGCATCCGTAGCAGCAAGACCGGAGGCATAACAAATTCCGTATTTCCCATTTTCGAGTGCAGCGAGTGCATTTTGCAGCGCAGTTCTGGTTGGATTGTGCGTTCTTGAATATTCATATCCTTTATGTTTACCCGGACTTTCCTGAACGTAGGTCGAAGTCTGGTAAATCGGTGTCATGATCGCCCCCGTAGTAGGGTCAGGTTCAACGCCTGCATGTATGGCTTTTGTTCCGAATTTCATTTTTACTTGTTTACAAATTGAAACAGGATGATTTTAGCTATCCTGACTTTAAAACAAAGATAGGGTTCTGAAAAACCTTTTAGTAATACAGACTGTTGGTTTCAGAGGAAATGACCTTTTAAATAAAATACGTTTGGAGAATTCATCAGCCAGGAAATTTTCGCTGCCGGTTATTGTAAGTATTTTGCTCACCATCATTCCGCTTGTTACGACATCTCTTGCCACCGCCTGGGCCATTGGGCATGAAAGTGAATTGAGAAACTGGCCGTTAGAATACTGGGTTCTGGTAACGCTTGGCCTTACGGTTGCATCTTCCTTTGCTTTAACGCCGCCTACATTTCTGGCACTGGTGTATGGCTATTTTTTAGGCTGGGCTGCTCTTCCGCTATTGTTTGGTTTGAACATTGGAGCCATCGCCATTGTTTTTGGCCTGTCAGGATTTCTCCAGCCCGACTCGGTGCGTAAGTATCTTGTACAGGTTTATCCAAAGGTTACTTCATTGCTAAACAGATTTTATCAAAACCAACTGCGTCTTATATTTTTCACGAAACTGTCGCCTGTTTTACCTTTTGCTGTTACCAATTTGTTTTTCGCCATGGCCGGTGCAAGGTTCAGGCAGGTTATTGCAGGAGGTACGCTGGGCATGATTCCAAGGACAGTCCTGGCTGTATGGGCAGGAAAGGAAGCACAGGATATCGCCTATCTTCTCGAACATCCTAATGAAGGTTTATCAACCAAGATTTTCATTCTGGTGCTCATCATCATATCCACGCTGGGAATTGGCTATTTCTTCAGGGAGAAAAAATCGTTGGACCGTTAAGGGTGAAGAAACAATACCTTGGTAATATCGTACAATAATAGGTCACGAACCCATAAAAAAATACGCAGTTTATCCTGTTTATTTGCAAATAAGTTATACTTGTTTCAAAAGTAGAATGAAATCTTTACCTGTTGTTGATCTCATTGTAGTCATTGCATATCTGGCAGGTATGGTGGGAACAGGTATTTATTTTTCTAGAAAAAACACCACTTCTGATCAGTTTACAAAGGCATCCGGAAAAATACCGGGCTGGGCAATCGGAATTTCAATTTATGCTACTTTTCTCAGCAGCAATACGTTTTTAGGTGTACCGGGAAAAGCCTACGGAAGCAACTGGAATTCCTTCGTTTTTAGTCTATCCATGCCATTGGCTGCCTGGGTTGCTACTAAATTTTTTATCCCTTTTTATAGAAATACCGGTACGGTTTCTGCGTATACGCATCTTGAACACCGGTTCGGACCATGGGCAAGAACTTATGCAGTTGTTTGTTTTTTGCTAACGCAGCTTGCCAGAATGGGTTCCATCTTTTTTGGGATAGCGCTCAGTTTGCAGGCGCTAACGGGTTATCCGATGTCTACAATCATGATCGTCGTTGGAATCTGCATCGTTTTTTATACCGTGCTCGGAGGGATGGAAGCCGTGATATGGACGGAAGTTGTGCAGGGTGTGATCAAAACCGTTGGTGCGCTGGTGATTTTGTATCTGGTTGTAGACGGGATGGATGGCGGGGTTGCCAGAATTATCGATATTGGTAAAGTTGATAACAAATTTAGCCTTGGAAGTTTTTCACCTGATTTTGTTCAGTCGTCTTTTTGGGTTGTGTTATTATACGGCTTTTTTATGAACCTCAATAATTTTGGGATGGACCAGAATTACGTTCAGCGTTATCACACTACCACCTCGGTAAAAGAAGCTGCCAGTTCGGTGTGGCTGTGCGTTTACCTTTATCTTCCGGTTTCCCTTATATTTTTTATTCTGGGTTCATCCCTGTATGCCTATTATCAGAGCAGTCCTGATTTACTGAACGCTGTGCGTATGCAGGCCGCTGCCGAAAGGTTGCCTCAGGGAAGTCTGGAAGCAGTCGCAAGGCTTGCAGCTACGCTTACACCAGCCGAATATGGAGACAAGGTCATGCCGCATTTTATGGTCAATAAAGTGCCTGCCGGTTTATTGGGATTAATCGTGGCCGCAATTATGTCGGCGGCAATGAGCACAATAAGTTCCGGAATGAATGCTTCGGCTACCGTTTTTTCAGAAGATATCTACAAGCGTTATGTGAAAGCAGATCTTACACAAAAACAATCCATGCGGCTTTTATACATTGCGACAACCGGTTTTGGGTTGTTAGGAATGGTGACGGGAATTGCTATGATTGGGGTGAAAAGTGTTCTGGATGTTTGGTGGATGCTCTCCGGGATTTTTGCCGGTGGTATGCTCGGTCTTTTTCTTTTGGGAATTATTTCAAAACAAACAAAAAATGCAGAAGCCCTTACCGCAACACTCATTGGAATTGTTGTGATTATCTGGATGACTTTTTCATCAAAACTACCAGACGAATATGAAAATTTTCGTAACCCTCTTCATCAGAATATGATTATGGTGGTGGGGACGCTTACGATCTTTTTAATCGGTTTATTATTAACGAAGTTCAAACGTAAACCGGAACCCCGACATCAGGTGGTAATGGACAATAACTAATGCCTCCTTAACCCCGGGCTTCAGCCTGGGGAAACGAAACGCAACATAAAATATGACGACTGCTCCCAAACATGCTTTGCCCAAAGGTTTCATTCCTGTGATGCTGACACCATTTCAGGAGAATGGATTTGTTGATTACAACGGCCTGAGAGCCTTAACTGAATTTTACCTGGAAGCAGGGGCAGCCGGACTTTTTGCCAATTGCCTTTCAAGTGAAATGTTTGAATTAAGTGAGCAGGAACGAATTGATGTTACGCAAACGGTCGTGGACCAGGTTGCTGGGAGAGTGCCGGTCGTGGCCACAGGAACCTTCGGAGGTCCTGTTTTAGAGCAGGCGAAGTTCGTAAAACGTATATATCAAACCGGCGTCCAGGCTGTGATCATTATTTCCGGACTTTTAGCAGATGAAAGTAAAACAGATGATGTTTTTCTGGCTAATGCAAAAGAGTTGATAGACTTGACCGATGACATTCCCCTGGGTTTTTATGAATGTCCGGTTCCGTATAAGCGATTGATTAATAGTGAGGTGCTGGCTGAATTATTGAAAAGCGGCAGGGTTGTTTATCACAAAGATACCTGTCTGGATGATGAGGAAGTAGCCAGACGACTTGCGGCCGGAAAGGATTATGAATTTGGACTTTATGATGCCTACATGGTGAATGCAGTTTCTTCACTAAAGGCAGGTGCGGCCGGTTTGTCCTGTATTCAGGGGAATATTTATCCGGAACTGGTGGTGTGGATCTGTAACAACTACAATAATCCTGGACGTCAGGAAGAAGTAACGCAGGTTCAGCAATTTTTTATAGATACGATGGACGTCGTTCATGCGGCTTATCCGATTATTGCAAAATACAGTCTGCAAAAACGTGGCTTCCCCATTTCACTAAAAACCAGAAGAGAGGTTGGTATTTTAACTGAGGATTTAAAAGAGGGCATGGATAACTTACTGGAACAGGCTGAGAAAATTCAGGACGAACTGGGTATAATAAGTGTTTTTAATAAATATACTGTCAAATAAAATTCTGAGAATATCAAGAAAAGAATCTGTTGTCTTAGTTTTCAATAGCCAATCGTGTATAAACTAATGACTACAAGTAAATTGTACATGGAATGAAGTAGTACGCCATACCAGAATCCGTATCTGATGCGGACATAACCGAACAGTAAGCCGGCAAAAGTCTGGGCACCGGTAATGATCGGAATATAGAGATAATGGCTTTGGTCATAGTCATAAGTGAAGATGTGAATCCATCCGAAACTCAAACTGGACAGGTAATACAGCCATTTGAAGTAAGATAAGTGCCTGACATAACCCAGAAACAAGCGGGAAATGCCTTCTTCGACAATTGGTGCTACAACGACCGCGGAAAATACGGTAAGAAAAACCTGATCCCCATTATTCAATTCAATTAGCGGACTAAAAAGGGAAAGATATTCGGCTGCTTCTACAACACACCACAACAGCGATCCGCCCAAAAAACCTAAAATGGCATAATAAACGCCGACGTCCAGCAATTTCTGCTGTTTAGGGATTTGCGGGTACTCCGGATTGTTGGGATCCACTGTAAATCGCAGAAAACTTATTGATAAGTATTGGAAATGAGCAAGCATTACAGCAGTTTGATTTGAAGCAATATAGTGAGGTAATTTCGTCCGGGGCTAAATTATTTCAACTAACGTCGTCCTGTTGCAACGAAACAGAAATTTCAAAAACCGGAATGTAATATTTTCAACTCTCAACCGAATAGAAAAGTGAGGTCTTCATCTTTTACATAATACGTATGTAACTTAAATCAAAATGAAACCTCATTTTCACCGTGTTCCCGTGCGGTCGGAGAATTCATTCAGTATTCGGCATGAAAAAGCATCCGGTTTCGGAACGGTCTGGCATTATCATCCGGAGCTGGAACTGCATTATTTGATTAAAGGAAAAGGTGTTCGGTTTATCGGAGACAGCATCAGCAACTTTTCGGATGGAGAATTGATTCTTCTGGGAGAGAACCTCCCACATACCTGGCGGGTGGAAGAGGGGACCTCGGATGTGGAAGTGATCATCATTCATTTCCTGCCCTGTTGTCTGGGCAGCGATTTGTTCCAGTTGCCGGAAGCTTATCTTATTCCCAGATTATTCGAGAAGGCAAAAAAGGGTTTGATTATTGAGGGGGAAGCAAAGGAAAAAATCATTCCTTTGATGTATGCGGCGGTAGATGCGCAAAATTTGGACCGGTTAATTGCTTTACTTTCAATCCTTAAAATACTGGCTGAAACGAGTGAAAGAAAAAGTATTGCTTCGGGTCACGCATTTTATAAGTCGAATGATTCTGAAAGCGCCCGGCTTAATAAGATTTATGAATATACCATGAATAATTACCGGAACGACATCAGTTTACAGCATGTTGCTGCGATTGCCAACCTTGGTATAACTTCTTTTTGCAGGTATTTTAAAATGATGACCAAGAAAACCTACAACGATTTTCTGGCGGAAATCCGCATCAGCCATGCTTGTCGTTTTTTGATTGAAGACAGGCTGGCCACAGAAGTAATCTGTTTTGAATGCGGTTTTAATAATGTTTCGAATTTTTATCGTCATTTCAAAAAAATCACAGACATGACGCCGCTGGAATACAAGAGAAAATACCTGTATCACTCTGTTCCTGAGTTGGTTTAAAATTAAGTAGAGGTAATACCTAACTTCTTAACTTCTACTAACTACTTCACTTAATGATCTTCAATTAAAGAAGTATGCTTGGTGTCCCTCATCCTGACGTAAACAACAAGTGAAATGAAAATACACACTGTTACGTACCAATAATAGTAGCTTTCGTGTCCCAGATTTTTGGACCACAAAGCCAGATATTCTGCGGTTCCTCCGAAAATGGCAACGGTGAGCGAGTAGGGCAGACCAACGCCAAGCGCACGGACTTCAACCGGAAACAATTCTGCTTTGACTACTGCATTAATGGAAGTGTATCCGCTTACGATTAACAGTGCAGCCATCAGCAATCCAAAAGCACCGGCCATTGTGGTGATTGTGCTGAGCGTTGTAAGTAGCGGAACCGTACATAGCGTACCCAAAATACCAAAACCAATCAACAGTGGACGGCGGCCGATTTTATCGCTCAACATACCAAAAAGTGGTTGCAACAGAGCAAATATTAATAGTGAGCAAAAGGTTAGTGTGGTCGACTGGTCTTTTGTCAGACCAACGGTATTAACCAAAAACTTTTGCATGTAGGTTGTGTAGGTATAAAAGGCAAGTGTTCCTCCCATGGTAAGGCCTACAACGGTTGTCAGCGCTTTGGGATGTTTTAGCAGTTCGCTGATTGAACCTTTCTTTTTTACTGATTCATCCTTGTTTTGAAATGCTTCGGTTTCATGCAGGTTGCTTCTGAGATACAAGGCAACTAGCGAAAGAATAGCGCCGATGACAAACGGGATCCGCCAGCCCCAGTCGTGCATCTGTTTGTCGGTCAGGAAAATACGCTGTAAGATGAGCTGTAATCCCAGTGCAATCAATTGTCCTCCGATGAGCGTCACATATTGAAAACTCGAATAAAATCCCCGTCGTTCCTTCGTTGCAACTTCGCTGAGATACGTTGCCGAAGTGCCATATTCGCCGCCAACACTTAACCCCTGCAACAATCTTGCGATCAAAAGCAGAATAGGAGCGGCGATACCGATGGTATGGTAACCTGGCAAAAAAGCGATCAGCAAAGATCCGAACGACATTAAAAGGACCGACAGGGTCATCGCTTCTTTTCTGCCGCGGGTATCGGCCAGTTTACCAAAAATATAACCACCGATCGGACGCATCAGAAAACCCACGGCAAAAATTCCTGCTGTATTGATTAACTGAACGGTCGGATTAGAATCAGGGAAAAAGCTGTTTGCAAAATACAGGGAAAAGGCAGAATAGGCGTACCAGTCATACCACTCGACAAGATTACCGGCAGACCCGCCTATGATGGCTTTAAGCCGCCAGTTTGTATCGTTTTTATACTGCTTATCCTGCATGAACTGAAGGGTTATATTTAATTTGATGAAAATAGGGTTTTTTGTGCTAAATCAGGGAAATATTTATTTGAAATAACAAAATGGTTATAAAAGCAAAAGAGGCACAAAACTGCTTTGCGCCTCTTAGAACTTATGATTTCTGAAAATTAGTAACCTGTATTCTGTTTGATTTTATCCTTATTGATATCAATCTGGCTTTGTGGTATCGGGAAAACAAGATTGTTTGCTGTCAGGTCCGCTACCAGTCTGATTTGTTCCTTTTTACCATTTATAACTGTAATTGCACGGTCCGTACGAACAAGGTCAAACCAGCGGTGGCCTTCAAATGCAAGTTCAACGCGCCTTTCCTGTTCTATCGCCAGGCGAAATGCCTGTTGTGTTGGAATGTCCGTAGCTGTTTTTCTGGCCAAACCTGCACGGGTACGGATCATGTTCAGGTAGTTTAGTGCATCTCCCGCAGGCTGATAGCTTACTTCATTCAATGCTTCTGCATACATGAGTAATACATCGGCGTAGCGAATCAGCGGAATGTTGTTTCCGTTGTCACCTTTTGCGACAGGCACATCGTAGTATTTTTTAATAAATCTGTCCGGAATTATCTGTCCGGCAGCATTGGTGTAGGAAGATGCTACCGAAACATCTTTGCGCAGATCACCCGGTTCGTAAGCATTGATAATATCCAGAGTTGGCTGGTTATTTCCGTCACCACCAAAGGCAATTACAGCATTTCCGGAGTTCTGTGGTGCAAATGAATTGGGCCACGAGTTTCCTTCACCCGCTCCGCCCGATTTATACTGAACATCAAAAACCGACTCCTTGTTATTTTTATTAGCTACTCTGAAAACGTCCGCATAAGAAGGCAGCAAGGTATAAACACCAAGGTCGATCACCTCTTTCAATTTGGAAACGGCAGGTGCATATTTCTTTTGAGTCAGATATACTTTGCCTAAATAGGCTTTGGCAGCACCTTTTGTTGCTCTTCCCAGGTCTGCTGCCGGATAAGAAACGGGTAATACACTTTCAGCTTCGGTAAGGTCTTTTTCAATTTGAGCATATACATCCGCTTTTGGCGAGCGCCCAAAAGAATAACCTTCGTCAGGACTGGAAACTGGTTTTAAGATCAGAGGAATATCTCCAAAAGTTTGAACCAGTGTAAAGTACACCACGGCACGTAAAAATTTAGTTTCGGCGATGTATCTGTTTTTTAGCGTTTCGTCCATGGTTACAGCACCAATTTTGTCCAGAATGGTATTGTAACGGGCAATTACGCTGTAACCGTCGTTCCAGCGACCAGAGATAAAGGGATTGGTTGTTTTGATATAAAACCTGTCAAATTCGTCCTGATCTGTGACCGATCCGGAAGCAACCGCAACCGTATTGTCAGAAGTAATTTCCCCGAAAACATAACTGTTTCCTACAAGCCCACCAGCCTGCAAACCGGCATATCCGCCATTCACGGCGTTTCTGAAATCATCGGAGGTTCTGTAAAAATTATCACTCGTTGCCGTCGAAATTGGCTTTAAGTCCAGGAATTCCTCACTGCAGGAACTCAAAAAGACGGTGATTAGAATGACTATATATGGTTTTAAAATTTTCATTGTTCTATCTTTTTTAGAATTGAATTTTTCCGGGTAGTTGAATTTATAGTCCGATGTTAACACCGATCGTGAAAGTCTTAGCCAATGGATAAACACCATAGTCAACACCGCCGGTAAGCGGACCTTCATAATTACTTACCTCTGGATTAAAGTTCAGATACTTTGTAAATGTGAATAGATTCTGGGCCGAGGCATAAATTCTAACTTGTTGCAATTTTGCTTTGCTGACCAGCGAAGCGGGTAACTGGTAGCCAAGGCTAACGTTCTGAATACGCAGGTAAGAACCGTCTTCTACCCAGCGGGTTGAAATAGCGTTGTTGTTTCCTGTTGTACGTGCATTAGCACGTGGTGTAACGCCGTCACCAGGATCGCTTGCTGAACGCCATCTTGTTAAAACAGTAGACAGCTGATTTGCATTTCCTTCCAGGTTTTCAAAAAAGCGACGACTCAGGTTTAAAATTTCTCCGCCTTGTGTACCCTGAATAGCAATGTTTAGGTCAAAACCTTTATAACTGAACGTGTTCGTAACTCCGTAAATAAAGTCGGGCTGGTTATTTCCGATGATTGTACGGTCATTTGCGTTTATTATTTTGTCTCCGTTAATATCTTCATATTTTACATCACCAGGTTTCGAGGTAGCATCATGAGGATAGCTGTCCAGATCCGCCTGATCTTTAAAAATACCCAATTGTTTGTATCCGTAAAAGCTACCAATCGGAGAACCGATTTGCGTAATGTTTGTTTCACCAACACCGCTGGCGCTGCGAATCGGATCGCCGGTTGGCCCCAGTGCTACTACTTTGTTCCGGTTGAAAGATAAGTTCAGACTGGTATTCCAGATTACCGCTTTTGTCAGGTTACGGGTATTAACCCCAAACTCCCAGCCTTTGTTTTCCATTCGGCCGATGTTTTTCACCGCTGTACTGAAACCGGTTACTGTAGGTACATTCACAGATAAAAGCAGATCTTTTGTTGTGCGCTGATAGTAGTCTACAATTACCAAAATACGATTGCTGAAAAATCCAAGGTCGATACCGGCGTCAAGCTGCTGACTGCGTTCCCAGCCAAGCTGTGAGTTGGCAAGCGATGAGGGTGCCAGACCGTTTACCAAACCGTTGTTAAAACTGTAGTTGTCAGATCTAAGTGTAGCTACATAAGGATAATTGTTGTTGAAAGCATTGTTTCCGGACAAACCATAACTTATACGCAACTTGGCTTCTGAAATTGCAGCAATACTTTTCATAAAGGTTTCCTCGCTTACTCTCCATCCCAACGATCCGGCCGGGAATGTTCCCCAGCGGTTGTCCGGGCCGAAAATAGACGATCCGTCACGGCGAACAGAAACGTTAACCAGATACTTACCTTTATAATTATAATTTGCACGGGCAAAATATGATGCTGAGGCATTTTCTGTCTTCGAGGATACAGAGGTTGTGGTTGTACCGCTCGCACTTCCGTTCAGGGTTTCCACAACATCATTCGGGTAAGAACTACCTGTTCCCTGGCTATCCTGATACTGGAACTTGGTTGATTCCATACCGATCAGAACATCAAAATTATGGATGTCATTTAAAGACTTGCTGTAGTTCAGTGTCTGGTTGAAAAGCCAGCTCAGGCTTTGATCAGAATAGGCTGTTCCGGTTGATACGGACGGAGGCAAAATCTGGTTCAAAGGCATTTTGGAAGTACGGTAAGCATTACGGCGGTTGCCTGTGAAATTGATATTTCCTGACACACGGTATGTGAAATCCTTAAATAAATTAAGTTCAGCGTAGGTATTTCCCAGCAAATTGGTCGTCAGGTATTGGCTGTTGTATTCTGTAATGTTCGCAACCGGATTGGTAATACCAGGATAATTATAGGGAGCTGCAAATGCTGTTTGAGAAGTATATGAGCCGTCAGCTGCATAAATTGGGATAAAAGGCATAACAGACAAAGCGGAATTAATTACAGCATTGTCGGCCCAGTGTCCCGCATCTTTTACTTCCTGCTGGATTTTGTACGACGGATTCAGATTCATCCCGATTTTAAGCTTTGGCAGAATATTAACTTCTACGTTCGCTCTCAAAGTGTACCTGTCCAGAGCTGATCTTCGGATGATACCGTCCTGCTGCAGATAGCCGCCGCTAATGCTGTAACGCGCCTTATCCGTTCCTCCCGAAGCAGAAAGTTGGTAACTGTTCATTTTGGCCGTTTTGAAAATCTCGTCCTGATAGTCGGTATAAGGAAGCGCGGCAACTTTTGCAGGGTCATCAAAATTTAACCATTCAAACACTTCACCTCTCGGATAACGATACCTCAGATAATCTGTCGGACGGACACTGTTGGCATCAGTGATGTTCGCACCTTTGATGTTATCCAGATATGCATTATTGGAAGCGTCTTTACCGAATTCAGCAAATTGCTGTGAATTGATCAGATCTATTTTTTTGCTTACTTGCTGAAAACCGGTAAAAACATCCAGGTTTACGCTTGGTTTCCCGCTTTTACCTCTTTTTGTGGTAATCAAAATTACCCCGTTGGAACCTTTCGAACCGTAGATCGCAGTTGAGGAAGCATCCTTGAGTACATCCATACTTTCAATATCGTTTGTGTTTAACGTACTGAAAATGTTTGCATTAACAATGTTTCCGTCCACAACGATCAAAGGAGAATTTCCCGCACTGATTGATCCAAAACCACGAACTTTAATGGCGGGCGTACTTCCCGGTGTCCCGTTATTTTGCTGGATTACAACCCCTGGAATTTTTCCTTGTAATGCGGTTGCGACGTTTGACACAGGCATATCTTTTATTTCACTCATTGGTACAGAAGAAATTGCCGCGGTTACGTTGGCTCTTTTTTGTGTACCATATCCGACAACTACAATCTCCTGTAACGACTTGGTATCAGTTGCAAGCGTGATATCAATCACGGTTTCGTTTGTAACTGTTTTTTCTGTTGAAATATAACCTACAAAGCTGAAAATCAGGGTAGAAGAGCCATCCGGAATGCTAAGCTGATATTTGCCATCAATGTCGGTAGAAGTTCCCTGCTGTGTTCCTTTTACAACAATGCTCACTCCGGGAAGCGCTTCGCCTTTGTCATCAACCACTTTACCTGAAATCGTTTTATCAACTTCCGGTGCTTTAACGATTGTCTCGTTTAGTTTACGCTGAAGCAATATTCTTGTTCCTTCAATTTCATAAGAAATATCCAGCGGGTTCAACAGCTTGTCGAGTACATCAGAAAGCTTGCTGTTTGTGGCCGAAAAAGACACTTTTTTTCTGGCCTGAATACTGTTGGTACTGTACACAAAGCGTACGTTTGCCTGCTTTTCGATCTGGGACAAAATGCTCTTTACTTCGGAAGATTCGATCCTGAGGGAAATTTCTTTATTGAGCAGTTCCTGCGCGCGCGTTTCTCTGGCAAGAGTAATGCCACAAAACGCTGCCGACAGCATCAACTGCATAATGGTTATTCGCATAGCTTTAATCAGAAACCATTTGATGGATACACTTTTTTGCATAGTTTTAAAAGTTTTGTTGTTGTTACAGACATGAAAACAATTTCCGCTTCGGAATTGGCGTTCCTGGCGGTTTACTAAGCCGGTGATGTTCGTAGCATTACCGGCTTTTTCTTTTGATTTGACTCTGTTTTGAGCAGAACCAAAATCTAATTTTATTTCAATTTCGGCAGCCTTCGCCGCTCATGAAAAGTGTTGTTCCTCTTAGTTCATAGTTCGCATTGATTGATTTACAGATGAGTTTAAGCTGCGAATAAAGTGGCAGATCATTGATATCTCCGGTAAAAACACAATTTTCTAGGGCGGCTGTTTCCAGCACAATCTCAATCCCGTATACTTCCTGAATCATAGAAGTAACCTGTGGCAAAGGTGTTTCTTCAAAGATGAATAAGGTTTTTTTTTCGGGAGGATGAACAACTACGGGTTCTTCTACCAGTTCGGGAACGAGCACTTTTATCTCACTGTCAAACCGGATCTTTTGGTTGGGATTTAAAATGATACCATTTCTGGTCTGCGGTGTTTTCTTTGAATTTTCATAAACAGAAACCCTGCCGGTCACGACCGAAACCTCAATCGATTTAGCTGCATTGTATGATTTTACATTAAAACTTGTCCCCAAAACCCTGGTGACAAGCTCGCCGGTGTAGACAAAAAATGGTCTTGCCGGATTTTTTGTAACATTGAAAAATGCTTCTCCGCTCAGATGAACAATCCGTGCTTTTTCTGCAAAATGTTCAGGGTGGCTGAGGCTGCTTTGCGGTTTTAATGTTACTTCGGTTCCATCTTCAAGTACCACTTTATAGGGTTTATCGGATGTATTTTTAACCTCAATATTGCCTTGTGGAAGTATTGATTGCATTGCCACTGCTACGTCATTCGTTTTTTTTAAAGAGAATGATGTCGGTAATAACATTGCGGAACCAAAAGCTAAAACGACCAGAACAGAAGCAGCAATACCAAGTTTCATCCAGGTATAGTTAAATACCGAGACAGGCCTGCTTATGCGGGAAAGTCTTTTCCATATCCTTTTCCTGATCAGATCCTTTTCTGATGTGCTTATAGTCACATGGCTGGATTGCAGCATGTTTTCAGACCAGTCAAGAATCTGTTTTTCTTCTTCCGGAGTGCACTCGCCCGCTAAATATTTTTGTAACAGAAGGTCGAAGTCGTACTGGTTCATTTGTGTACAGGTTAGGTCTGTTAGTTGTCAGTATGATAAACCTTTAAGTGTTCTTTCAGTACTTTAAGAGATTGGGTGATGTGGTACTCAACTCCTTTTTCAGAAATGTTCAGCTGCCGTGCGATGTCTTTCACAGATTGATTTTCAAAACGGCTCATTTTAAAAACTTCACTGGTTTTCTCAGGAAGCTTTTTCATTGCCTGCTCCACTGCTGTCGCCAGGTCATCGAATCGAACGATTTCGTCAGTAGAATTTGACTGCTGTATTTCGTGAAAAATAAGATATTCCTGATATTTACGCTGGGTGATTTGCGATTTGATGTAATTGATCGTCAGGTTTTTGACAGATACAACCAGGTAAGAACTCAGGTGACGAATGTTATTTTGCTCTCTTTTATTCCAGAGACTTTCAAAAACATCATGTACAAGTTCTTCAGCTTCTTCTTTCGTGCCGGTTTGATGGTATGCTACGCCGAATAATTTATACCAATAGCGATTGTAAATTTCTCCGAAGGCCTTTTCGTTGCCTTGCTGAAGCAAATCCACCAGCTGTTCGTCAGTAAATAAGTTATTCATTGGATTTGGTACTAATTTAAGTGTAGTCAGCTATCAGAGAGAAATCCCTAAACGATTTTAAATATTCTTCTAATAGTACAAATAATATTTGAATAATATAATAATTCTTAGTTTTAATGGATATTAAAACAGAGGAGGGATAACGTATTTAATTGGCAAGTAATTCCGGCAGTAAGGCGGCTGTTTTTTCTACCAGTAAAGAATGTCCGCTTTGAAGAATAAAATAGCGCTCAACCGGCAGAAGATCAGAGAGTTCTTTCACCGCCGAAGGAGGAAGTAATTTATCATATTTACCAATAAACAGGTAAAGTTTTATTTCCTGTTTTTCAATAGTTTGGTAAAGTGCGGGAATGTCGAAATGAAGTTTTCGGAAGGCGACCCAGGAACTGTAAATGGACAGTCTTTTTTCGGGTGTATTAAGAACGTGTTTTGTAAAACGATACAGGCTGCTGTGCACGATACCAATTTTCTGCAAAGCTCCGGCAGTTTTAAAAAGGAGTTGCGGGCGCTGCATCAGCCAGCGAAACAGTTTGCGGGACGGAGCAAATCTGGAAGCAAGCGTATAAAGCGGATGCTCTGAAACGCCGTCGGGAGCAATTAAAAACGCATTGTCAATTTGGTCAGCAAATGTTTCCAAGGTTGCCAGTGTAAACCTGCCTCCCATACTAAAACCGGCGATATCAAAACGGGAAATATTTTCTTTATGAAGAAAGTGACGGATCGTCTGAGTCCAGATTTTTTTTGTAATTAATTCACTTTTAGAAAAATCAGCAGCAAAAGTTTCTATGCTTTTTCCGTGAAAAAAAAGGTCGAAAGCATAGATGGTGTAGTAATCGGATAGCTTTTCAGTAAATGGCTGAAAGCAACTTAAACCGTCCTGCCCGATGCCGTGGAAGGCGAGGAGAATATTTGGGCCATGGCCGGATTTGTGGTAGTGGAGGTTCAAAAGGTTTTTTTTATTTTAAACATAGATTTTCTTTTGCCAAGTCAACTTGTTACAACAGAATCGTCTTCAAAATAAAAATGATATTCTTTATGCTGCATTACTAAAACAATAGATACATTTTTCTCCGAGTTTTCAAACAGGTTAGTAATATAGTCTAGAATTATTTCAACACCGCTTGAATCTATCCCGGCAGGATTTATAAAGAAGAATTTGTATCCTGCTAAAATTTTCTCTTTTATGTCGCTAACAATTATTTCACCCATATTTTTCTTCGACTTCAATTTCATTTCAAAGACTTCTTGTTGTGTAATATGGGTAACATCGGAAATGGTATCAGGGAATGCGTAGAAAATTGTTAATCTACTGAAATTTTCCGGAGCTAGTATAAGTTTAAATGAACTGAAATTGTCGCAGCGTGTAATGTGTATTCCGGTTGATCTGATATTTATTTCTTGGCTATTAATTAAGAATTTAATACTCATAAAGGTTATGAATCTAATTTCCCTTCGTCTTTCAATTGATGTAAAAAGTTATCAAAAGGAATTGAATCTTTTGACCTTCGTTCTTCTATGAGTCGTGCATCTATCAGGTTCAGGGCTTCATCAAAATCCTCTGACATAATAAAATTTCCTTTCATCATACCAAATTTCAACGGCTGCTTTGGTGAGCTGGCGGTAATATGTTTATTGATCAAAAAATCTACAAAATCAGAAACTTCCTCTTTTAAATTTGGAGGCAGCTTCGATACTCTGTTCATTAAATCAAGCTCGCTCATAATTTTAGAATTTGAAAGTAAGTTAGCCAAAAACGAAAAAACCTCCAAGCTTATTCATTTGCTGAACAGTTGCCCGGAGGTTTTTTACTTTCAATTCTTAAGACTCCATCAAATAAGCCTTGATAAAATCATTGATATCGCCATTTAATACCGCTTCTGTATTAAATGTCTGGTAATCAGTACGGTGATCTTTTACACGACGGTCGTCGAGAACGTAACTCCGTATTTGCGATCCCCATTCAATTTTACGTTTGGACGCTTCTACTTCTGCACGGGCTGCGTTTCGTTTTTCCAGTTCGATCTGATATAGACGCGATTTCAAAAGTCGAATTGCTACTTCTTTGTTCATCAGCTGTGAACGCTCCTGCTGGCAGGCAATCACAATTCCCGAAGGTTTGTGATGCAGCCGAACTGCCGTTTCCACCTTGTTCACATTTTGGCCTCCTGCTCCGCCCGAACGGTACGTATCCCAGGTAATATCAGCCAGATTGACGTCAATTTCGATGTTGTCATCGGCCAAAGGATAAACATAAACCGAGGTAAATGAGGTATGCCTTCTTGCATTGGAGTCAAATGGAGAAATACGAACCAGGCGGTGCACGCCATTTTCAGATTTCAAATTTCCATATGCATATTCACCGCTGATTTCCAATGTTACAGACTTAACGCCGGCTACATCGCCATCCTGCAAATCCACCTCACGTACTTTGTAGCCGTTTTTCTCGGCCCACATAATGTACATCCGCATCAGCATGGATGCCCAATCCTGCGATTCTGTTCCACCGGCCCCGGAATTGATTTCGATAACGGCAGGCAATTCATCGCCTTCCTCACCCATCATTTTACGGAACTCTATCTCGTCAAGTTTGTCGGAAAGTTTTTTACCCTCTTCGTCAACCTCTTCTTCGGTAGCTTCACCGGCATCATAAAACTCCCAGATCGTGTCGAGGTCATCCCGCAGTCTGGAAAGTTCTTCATATCCGTTGGTCCAGAATTTCAACCCGCGGATTTCTTTCATTGTTACTTCTGCACGTGCAGAATCGCCCCAAAATTCGGGCTGAACAGTTTGCTGTTCAAGGTCTTCTAGCTGTTTTTTTCGGTTATCGTAGTCAAAGATACCTCCCCAAAGCCTCTACACGGGCCTTCAAGTCTTTCAATTGCTCTGCTGTCATTTGAAGTTTAAGTTAAATGAAAATGAAATTTATTGTCAGGTATGGTCAAGTGTTGTCAAGAGGTAGTCAGGAATGGTCGGGAAGTCGTCAACGATGCCTGACCATACTTGACAAGCGCTGACTATAAACAACTACACCTGACTTGACTATACCTGCTTTCCCGGAACCTTCCCAATCGTTTTGATATAATTATTGCTTAACCGACAATGATTCGCAAAGTTGATTCAATTCTTCGAATTTTTCTATTGAAATGAGATTTCTGTTTTTTGCCTTTGTCAGCCATGTGCCTGTTTCTTTTAAAGAACCACGGGAATAGAAGCAAAAGTTCAGATTTTCTTTATAGTGATATCTCCCGTAACCTTCCGCAATATTCGCGGCAATTGAATCTGCCGCTCGGACAAGCTGTTTCCCAATTGTATCCTTAACATAATAATTCCATGATTCTGCCAACTTCCATATTTCCTCTCCCAAAGTCATCGCCATTTGGTAAATGTGTAGCTCTTCAAGTTTCATGACTGTTTTGTTTAAAAAGTGATGTTTAGTCAGATAGCATCACTTGTACGACTAAGATTTGTGTAAGTAACTGTTTTGAATTTTTAATTCCTGACTACACTTGACAATCCTTTACAGAAAATGACTTACTATGACAATGAATGACAATACGTGACCTTTCCTGACAATTTCCTGACGTTATTTACTAACTTTGTGGGAAATTTTTTGTCAACCCATTTCGTACAAATAAAAATACCAGAAAATGGCTCAAACATATGACGTGATCGTTGTTGGAAGCGGTCCCGGTGGTTATCCCGCAGCAATCCGTGCCTCACAATTAGGTCTTAAAGTAGCAATTGTTGAAAAAGAAAGTTTAGGTGGAATATGCCTGAACTGGGGATGCATTCCGACCAAAGCGCTTCTTAAAAGTGCGCAGGTTTTTGAATACATTAAGCATGCAAAAGATTATGGTATCAATGCGGGTGAGTACTCTGCCGATTTCGGTGCAGTGATCAAACGCAGCCGCGGTGTGGCTGACACGATGAGCAAAGGTGTTTCTTTTCTGATGAAGAAAAACAAGATCGATGTCATCATGGGTACCGCTAAAATGAAAGGTGACAAAACGATCTCTGTCACTGATAAAGATGGTAAATCAACAGATTATACAGCCGGAAAAGGTGTGGTGATCGCAACCGGAGCCCGCGCACGTGAATTGCCAAATATCAAAATCGACGGTCAGAAAGTGATCGAATACCGCAAGGCGATGAGTCTTGAAAATCAACCGGGAAGTATGCTGGTTGTTGGTTC
This sequence comes from Dyadobacter psychrotolerans, assembly GCF_004349265.1. Taxonomy (GTDB): domain Bacteria; phylum Bacteroidota; class Bacteroidia; order Cytophagales; family Spirosomataceae; genus Dyadobacter; species Dyadobacter psychrotolerans. The sequence goes on along the minus strand of NZ_SMFL01000006.1, from coordinate 215,922 downwards.
GGGAGCGATCGGAATGGAGTTCGCATATGTTTACGCATCTATGGGCACGAAAGTAACCGTGGTTGAATTCCTTCCAAACCTAGTACCGGTTGAGGATGAAGACATTTCGAAGGAAATAGCTAAACAATACAAAAAACTGGGTATCGATACCTATGTCAATTCAACGGTACAGTCGGTAGATACAAGCGGCGCAGGCTGCAAAGTTTCTGTTAAAACACCGGATGGTGAAAAAACTTTTGAAGTAGACATCGTTCTTTCAGCAGCGGGTATTGTTTCAAATATCGAAAACATCGGACTGGAAGAAACAGGTATCAAAACGGACAAAGGCAAAATTACAGTGAGCGAATGGTATGAAACCAGCGTTCCGGGATATTATGCAATCGGTGACTGTACACCTGGTCCTGCTTTGGCACACGTTGCTACTGCCGAAGGAATTATCTGTGCAGAAAAAATTGCAGGTCATAAAACAGAAGCTTTGGATTATGGTAACATCCCCGGATGTACTTACTGCCAGCCGGAAATCGCTTCTGTTGGATTTACAGAAAAGAAAGCACGCGAAGCAGGTTATGATATCAAAGTAGGTAAGTTTCCTTTCAAAGCGTCTGGTAAGGCAGTTGGTGCTGGTGTAACTGATGGTTTTGTAAAAGTTATTTTCGATTCGAAATACGGTGAGTTCCTTGGCGCGCACATGATCGGAGCAAACGTAACGGAAATGATCGCTGAGGTTGTTGTTGCCCGTAAACTGGAAACAACTTCACACGAAATCATGCGTGCAATTCACCCGCACCCAACCATGTCAGAAGCATTGAAAGGTGCTGTTGAGGCGGCTTATGGTGAAGCGATTGATTTGTAAGCTATTGGCGATTAGCTGTTAGCTTTTTGGAATAATAAACCCCGGTGGATTTTGGTCTGCCGGGGTTTTTGTTTTTAACCGCAATGGACGCTAAGGTTTACTCAATGGACGCAATGGGATTTGGTTGATCTTTATTTTGTACATTTTGCTTATCTTTATTTATGAACTTTCATTAAAATAAGCCTGTGGACGATTTAAAGACAAAATCTCAGCATTATGAAAATATTGCATCGCTGGGCCGGCTCAACCGGCTTGCGGAGAAATTGTATCGCTCAAATCCAATTAATAAAAAGACCCTGGTTATGGATATCAGCAGCGATGATGTGCATCAGCTTTTACAAAACTTAAATCGATTTAATGTTAAATATTTATTGGTAGGCGGCATGGCAGGTGTTGTTCACGGGCACATCCGAACTACCCAGGACATGGATCTTTGGATTAAAAACACGCCGGATAACACTAGGGCGCTGGTTGCTGCATTAGCTCAAAGTGAGGTTCCCGGCGCAGATTTACTTAATGGGATGCCCTTAATTTTTGGATGGACTTCCGTACGCTTTGGCCTATCGGGTTTTGAACTGGATCTCGGACATTCATTAAAAGCATTTGCAGAAGCAGACTTTGATGCCTGTTATGAAAAAGCACTACATGCAGATTTTGACGGAACGCCTTTTCAGGTTATCCGGCTTTCAGATTTGATTATAGAAAAAAAAGCAACTGCACGCGCAAAAGATCTGGCAGATCTTGAAGAATTACAGCGGATTTGGGAAAGTCAGGAGTCCTGAAATTTACTTTACTTTCCCCCGTCTTTCCATCGCTTCCCTCCATGTAGTTAAAATAATCCCTTCCTTTTCAATATATTTTTTTAGTTCAGGGTCTATCATGGCCAAAAAGTCGCCTTCGCGGGTTGGGTAGGAGTCAGAAATGTGTGGGAAAACTTCGGTGTGAATTGTGCAATGCATGATCACCATTGTCAGGCCGGGTTTGATGTTTTTGATGGCATTGATGTATTTTCCAGTTTTGTACTTTTGCAGAGCCTTTTCGGATTTATCGCCATTTTTAGGTCCCTTCCAGCCGTAACTGCTGTTTTCAAGATCGTCCAGTACCGGCAGGCCGGCATCCCATAATTGTTTTCCAACGATCCGCGTCATCGCCAGTTGGTCACCAATTACTTTTTCCTGCTGCTGTACAACCGTATTATGACCTCCGGGAAACATGACCGGAATTTTTTCCTGCATACCTACTTTTAAATACCGCTGCAAAAATTCCGGTGTGGCAAACAAAGTTCCCATGTGCGAATCAAGATGCGTTGGCTCTAAACCCATCGTACGTGCCCGGTCGAGCTGTGCACGTATTTCCATTTCCACTTCATCCGGCGAAGCATTTTTTACTACTTCACTCACGCTGCTCCACAGGGCTCCCTGAGAATCAACCAGACCTTTCACATTTGATTTTCCCGCAAGCGGTCCCCAGCGGTAATCTTTCCATTCGGAAGTCAAAGTGAGGTGAAGACCTGCATCCAGATCCTTATTTTGTTTCCAATAGTTCACAAATCCCGGTACCCATCCGCAGGGCATCATTACACTTAGCGAATTAGCAACGCCTTCCCGGATTGCCCTGATGGCACCCTGGTTTGATTCATAAGACATACCCACGTCATCGACATGAATGATCAGAATCTTTTTGCCTTTGGGATAACCGAGTTTTTCAGCGAATGTGGTTTCCTGTGCATGAGCAGTAATTGTAAATAAGATAGCGAGACAAAGAAAGGAATTCTTCATTGGAAATATTTACGTTTGTGGATTAGCAACAATATCTTATTAAGTGTTAGTAGATAATACTCAATATTTAACCTTTAGTACCTGTATACCTGCCCTTTTATAAGATAAACTGATTGGCGTTTAACATTTGACCTAATAGCATAGGCCTCTAAAATTTTAATTTCCAACCATTTACAGAAAAACCGACTCTCTTGAAATATACTTAAATGATATTATAAAAATGAAAAACATAATTTTACTCATCGTCCAGGTTTCGATGCTAATTTTTGTATCTGCCTGCAAGTCTAATGATCCCTCGTCCAAATCTTTGGTAGGTTCCTGGGATGTAATTGCTTACAAAACGCATCCGGACAGTACATTAAAGGAACCATATAAGTCTAGCCGGATTAACGTCATCTTTGATCGCAAAGGAAAATTGGGATCTGTTGGCATTACGCCCTTTGATGGTGGTTGGTGTAATGTGGCAGAACGTTATTCCATCGATAAAGACATTATCTCATTTCAGTTCGGAAAGCCGAATTGTATACCGCTCATCAATCCAAATACTCCCGAAAGTGCTAAAATTATAGAATTAACTGGCAACACACTTACGATTGAATGGGGACAAAGTTTGTTGAAAATGGATCGCCGTTAGGAGTTTTGTGTTATCCCTTTCTTAAACTCTAATAGCGAAATACTACAAACAGATTTTTCTATTTACGACAGTATGAAAAACGGTATGTTTTGGAAGTGAAAATCAGGAAATACAATACACCTTAAACTTTCACGTTATTTGCCCAAAACTGCACCCCAACACATCCGCATGAATCATTTTCGTTACCTCACTGTCTGTCTGTCACTGGCATTGGTTTCTTCTGCTAAAGCACAGCATTTCTCGCTTAGCCGTTTGTTTTATCCCAATGTTACTTTGAAAGCAGATTATACGGTTCCTTCCAGTTTGAACGGAACGCAGGACTATGGTATGACAAGAAGCGGTTTTTACGGAATAATTCCCATTCAAAGTGAGGTGCAGCTGGGTTACAGTTTGAAAAAGAAGCTGGATCTGCGGGCAGTTCATACGGTTATGCTTGCTCAATTTACGCAGATTCAGCCAACCGTTGATAGCAAAAACACGCCGGATAACGGTTATAAAACACTTTCCCTGGGTGTGATCCGGATGTCGGCAAGTATTAAGGACAGGCTTTGGGTTTATGGAGGAGGTCTTGGTGTAACCGAGACCAATGAAACGTTTTTTGCACCTCAGCCATTTTTTTGGGGAGGAGCAGCAAGAATGCATATTCTGGGTTTACGGACTCAGATTATTTATGGCTCGGCCATCACATATAACCAAAAGCTGCGTTTCGTTCCGGTTTTTGGGATTAATAAAGGTCTTGGCAAACAATGGCGGGTTTCGGCATTGCTTCCTTTTATGGTGAATGCCAATTACAAGGCTACAAAGTGGTTTAATGTCGATTTTCTGGCTGGCCTGAACGGTTACAGTGGAGGTTTCCAGATCCAGACACCGGAAGAGAAAATGGTTCGCCGTGAAAATTACCGTCAGATTAAAACCGGAATTGCGGCAAACGCACATTTGTTTTCAGCAATAAATATTTCTTTGGAAGCAGGAGTAACTACGTTTCGGCAGCTGCGAACTTTCAATAGTGCCCGCGAAAATCTTACTTCTTACACACCTGCAACAACACCATACATCGGAGCCAGTGTTCGGTACATCACCAGCAGGTCAGGTTTTTCGTCCCGGTTTGTACGTAAATTAGGCTTAGGACAAACGGGAATTAACTGGTAATTAAACCAATTTTTTCGCTTCCGTTTTCAACAATTCCTTATTGATAGGAACCACACCGACAAGTTCGCAAACCAATCCGCCGCCAAGATTTGAAATCGCGGCAATGGATTTTGAAGGAAGACCGAGCGCAACACAGCATGCGGCAATACTAATTACGGTGTCACCCGCGCCGGATACGTCGGCAATTTGACGGATATGTGCAGGAAGTTTATGAATCTCATCCTGAAAATCAATAAACACACCACGTTCCGAAAGCGTTATTAAAGCACCCTTTACGTTTAAAGTTTCCTTTAAATGCTGTACAGTCGCTTTTAGCTCATCGGGATCATCAACATTAAACTCAATTTTTAAACCTTCTCTCAATTCTTTCAGATTTGGTTTAAAAAGCGTTGTGTTGTTATAAGCCAGGAAGTTTCGTTTTTTCGGGTCCACAACTGTTGGAACGTCGTGTTCATTTGCAAAGTCTGTAATTTCTGCGATAGATTCCGCTGTCAAAACGCCTTTATCATAATCTTCAAAAATGATCACATTACAGGAAGGAATCAGTTCTTTGGCCTTTGAAACCAAAAGCTGACTTTCCGTTTTATTGATTGGTTTATCGGTTTCCGTATCGATCCTTACTACCTGCTGCGATCCGGCAATAATCCGTTCTTTAATGGTGGTGATCCGGTTTTCACTCCGGATTAGTCCTTCGCAGTTTAATCCTTTTGTCGAAAGACTGTTTTTAAGCAAATCGCCAGGACTATCTGTTCCAATAACTGTACAAACTATTGCTTCAGCACCCAATGCCTGTACGTTAAGAAGTACATTTCCGGCTCCACCGAGACGATATTCCCGTTTTTGCACATTTACCACAGGAACCGGCGCTTCCGGCGAAATTCTTTCAACTTTTCCCCAAACATAGGAGTCGAGCATAACATCACCAATTACTAATACACGCAGCGAATTAAATGCTTCAAAAACCTGATTAATATCCATTACAATTTTTGCTGTTCTGATTAAAGATCTCCCGAAGGAAATTAAAGTTTTGTAGAGAAATGAAGACTGCTGATCTGAAAACCTTTGTTCAGGTAAAGACGGTGTGCATTTGCACGAGCCTCACTTACACCGGAATCGAGATGTACTTCATCAAAATTTTCCTTTCTGGCATAATCAAAAATCCATTCCAGTAAAATTCCAGCAAATCCTTTGCCTCTTGACACCGGAAGGGTCGACAAGTCATCAATATAGATGTATTTTCCCCTAAATAGGTTGTAACCCGTTTCAAAAACAGCAACAGCCGAAGCTTCACCATTTTCTTCAATAAAAATCATCTGACGATTGTCAGCAAGTGTTTTTTGTACGGCTTCGGGATAAATGTCATCCGTTAAAAAAGGCCGCAGTGCCTGTACAGCGCTGCGGCATTTGAGAATATCATTTTCTGTTACGGCAATTTGAACCTGGGTCATCCTTTATTTACGGGAAATGTAAGATTGCTCAAATTATGACCCATTTTATCTCTTTTTGTCAGTAAATAGTTGACGTTGTGAGGATTGGAAGGAATTTCTATATTCACTGAATCAACAATTTCCAATCCGTAGCCAATTAGCCCGGCCCGTTTCCGGGGATTGTTCGTTATCAGTTTAATTTTTGAAATTTCCAGGTCACGCAGAATTTGCGCTCCTACACCATAGTCACGCTCGTCGCTTGTAAAACCAAGTTCCAGATTTGCTTCCACGGTATCGCGTCCCATTTCCTGAAGTTTGTAAGCACGCAGTTTATTCAGCAAGCCGATGCCACGGCCTTCCTGATTCATATATACGATCACACCCTTTCCAGCTTTGTCAACCATATCCATGGCAGCATGTAACTGCGGTCCGCAATCGCAGCGGCAGGATCCGAAAATATCACCGGTTACGCAGGAAGAGTGCACCCGCACCAATACTGGCTCATCTTTTTCCCAGGTTCCTTTTACCAAAGCCAGATGCAAATCGCCTGTATTAATTTGTCTGTAAGCAATTAAATCAAAATGGCCCCAGTTGGTAGGCATATCCACGCCTATTTCTCTTTTAATCAGCGATTCTTCTTTTAACCGGTATTCAATCAGATCTTTAATACTTACCAGTTTCAGATTAAACTTGTTTGCTATTTCCCGAAGCTGTGGCAAACGTGCCATCGATCCGTCTTCGTTCAAAATTTCCACAAGTACACCTGCGGGGGATAGTCCTGCCAGGCGTGGAAAATCTATCGCTGCTTCCGTGTGACCGGTACGTCGTAACACCCCGCCTTTTTTTGCTTTTAAAGGGAAAATATGTCCCGGACGTCCCAGATCTTCCGGTTTTGTTTCCGGATTCACCAGTGCCTGTATTGTTTTGGCACGATCACTGGCCGAAATTCCGGTAGTGCACCCGTTACCAAGTAAGTCCACCGAAACTGTGAATGCTGTTTCATGTAAAGCGGTGTTATTGCCCACCATCATTTCCAGATCCAGTTCCGCACAACGTTCTTCTGTAATAGGAACACAAATCAAACCGCGCCCTTCACGTGCCATGAAATTGACAATTTCGGGCGTAATCAGCTCGGCTGCACAAACAAAATCTCCTTCATTTTCACGATCTTCATCGTCAACGACAATGATCATTTCTCCGCGACGTATCGCATCTATTGCTTCTTCAATTGTATCTAACACAGTTGTATCACCGTTATTATTCATTAATTGAGTTGATGAAAAATAGTTTTAAACAAAAACTCGTTTTAAAATCCAAAGGTACAGTCTAAATGTGGAAATGTTCTATTTTTGGATTCGTATTAGACGAAACAAAGGATTACCTTAATGCGTTTCAAAGGCGGACGGTAATGTGTATTTGGTAAATGATTTACTCAATGAAGGGAAAGCTACTTTTTGTGTTTTTTGGAATATGTGTCTGGCTTTTTTCAGCAAAAGTACAAGCTCAGTTTTGTGAGAATGCCTTCAAAGGTGCTTTTACAATTGATCCTGCTGATGGGTGTGTCCAAAAAGCTGTGACGTTAAAAAATGATAAATCCGGAGCTCAGGATGTTTATTATGTTTATAATTTTAACAGGACTCAAACAGATGCGCCTGTATTAGTCGACAGAACCCCTGATCTTTCTTATGTTTATACCAAACCTGGGACCTACACCATTTTACAGGCTGGAAGCGCAAGCGGAACAGGCTTTGTTTTATGTAAAGATTATAAAGTCAGAGAAACTGCGGCTCCAAACGGATATCTCACAAGCTGCAACAACGGCCGGGTGAGGCTCACACTCGTGGATGATGCAATTTATCGGGCTTATGACAAGATCGAAATTGACTGGGGCGACGGGCCACCGATAAGAGTAGATAAGGGTGGATTGCTTCTTCACGACAAAATTATGAGTCAAAAGCCTTCGATTACAATCAAAGGTGTGTACAATGGTGACTTTTGTGCATCGGAGGTAAAGTCCAGGACGTTGACTGGTGAGGCTACACCTCCGTCTCTTGCCAGTATCAAAATTAGCAATGTTGAAATGACCGCGGATGGCAAAGCCAAAATCCTTTATCAGGGCATGGAGGGAGTCAATACAGAAGTTTTTATAGACAAAGGCGATGCCATGTTTGTATCAACAGGAAAAACAGCTTCCGTAAAGGGTCCTGTATCGGTTACTATCGAAAATCTGAATCCTGACCAGATTTACCGTTTTAAACTTATTTCCAAAGACATCTGCGAAAATCCTTCTGAAAGTAATATTGTAAGCAGTGTAATTGTCAAAAAAGGCACGCTTGTTCTTGATGAAGTAAATTCGGTTACCTGGGAGCAGCGTACCAATTCGGAGAAGTTGGTTGAATTTCAGCTGCTGCGGGATGACGGTGTGATTTTCAATACACCATCGGAATTGTCTTATCTGGATGATAAAGTTAAATGCGGTACAGATTATAAATATGCAGTTGTGGCCGTTATAGAGGGTGACGTACGTTCTTACTCGGCTCCCATTACAATCCGGCCGCAATCTTCTTCTCCCGAAGCAATTAAACAAGCCAGTGTTACGGTTGAAAGCAATAATCTGATTACCTCTAAAATAGTATTGTCAGGAGACGGATTAACGAGTACTTATAACCTGATCGTTGAAAGGGCTAATTCCGGAAGCAGCGATTTTCAAAAGGTATCCGGATTAAGTAATCAAAACCTTATATACAAAGATCAGGAAGTAAATACTTCCGAAACTTCTTACTGCTATCGTTTTAGTTATGAGAATGCCTGTAAACTTGTGTCTCCGCCCAGCGATGTAATATGCTCTATTTTATTAAAAAGCGGTGTTCAGGATATAAGTTGGACAGGAGCGTCTCCGTTTATAGGAAGCGTTGGTGCTTATGATCTCATTCAAACCGATATAAACGGACAAACTACGGACGAGATACCAAAACAACTGGATCTCATTCATAAAATCGATCTGGACACGCAGTCGGCTGGCAGTTTTCAAATCAGAGCGGAGTCGGGCAATGGTAATTTGGTAAGTTATTCCAATGTTATCAGCTTACGAAGTGATGTCATCATGCTTATTCCGGATATTTTCACACCCAACGGAGACGGGATTAATGAACGGTTTGAGGTCAAAAGTTACTTTACTACCACTTTCAGGATGTTGATTTACAGCCGGTGGGGCGAAGTTGTTTTTCAGTCAGAAAATGCACTTGATGGCTGGGATGGGACAATCGGTGGAAAACCAGCATTGCCAGGATACTACCTTTATAAAATCGAAGCCTCTACACCAACCCAGGAGCAGATTTCTAGAACCGGAAGTTTCGTATTGGTTCGTTAAAACAGATTTATAAGTGTATACATAGTTAATGGTAAGAGTATCAATTGATAAATATCTTATTTTTGCAGCTTTCTTTTAATTTTTGTAATTGAAATATTATCGCAGCTGGATTACCCTGGGAATTGACTTCAATGTAGCGCACTATGAAAATACGATTACTTATAATTCATTTAATCTTTAGTCAGTTTTTTTTCACTGGTACCCTGATGGGTCAGGGGCTATGCGGAATAGGAGGCGGAAATTTTGAAATTACGCCTTTAGAGGGATGTGCGCCATTAACGATTAACATAAAGAACAATGTTCCTAATACCATCACAGTAGGTTATTCGGTTGCTTATGACGGATCTCCTAATCCCGCCTACGCCAACTATTCATCGTACACGTATCCGGCTGGGAATTACACCATTCTCCAGTATGGCGCCATATCATCCGGTGTTTTTTCTTCCTGTAAACAAATCAAAGTTTATGAAACAGACACGCCATGGTTTGAATATGCTTCGTGTGGCGGAGGAAAGGTCAGGCTGGTTTTTACAGACAATTATTACTTGAACGCATACGATAAAACTGAGATTAACTGGGGTGATGGTAAAATTGATACCTGGGTTAAAGGTAATGCGTTGACTTTTGAACACGTTTATGCAAGCACTTCTCTTACTCCCGTCATTAGTGTGAAAGGAGTTTATACTGTAAATACTTCATGCAAATCAGGAACTGCCAGAACTATTCCCGTATCCTTTCAGCAGGTTAAACTGGATGATATCCAAATCAGTAAAGTTGAAGTAAAAAACAATGGGAGTATTGAAATGAATTATGCCGGGATTACATCTATCGCTACACAGATTCAATACAGTACCGATGGAAATAACTTCAGCACACACGGTACAAGATCGTCGGGTGGGGCGGCGATATTTTACAGAATGGATAATATAAATTCCAGTCAGATATATCAGCTCAGGTTATCTTCCAGAGATCTTTGCGGCGGACAGCTCGAATCAGGCTTGGTAACAACTATGGTGGTTACCGGAAAATCTGCTGATGAGAAAAATGTCTTATCATGGAATAAATATCCTGAGGGAAGGGGATTTACAGGATATGAATTATTCCGGGATGGTGTTTCTTTAAAAACGTTTGGGATCAATGAAACGTCTTTTACTGACGAAGATGTACAGTGTGGTGACCAGTTTGAATATCAGGTTGTAGCCAGAACCAACAGCGTTACGTCAACTTCTGCGCCGGTCACTGTCAAAACTGAAATAGCGCAGCCGAAACCGATTACGCAGGCTTCGGTCTCAGTCAGTAGTGATAAGCAGATTGTGATTAATGCAGTTATCCCCGGTGCGGGCCCTAAAAGTAATTATGAGCTAACTATTGAGAAGTCGGAAGCAGGCAGCACCACTTTTAAAAGGCTGGTGACGCTAAGCAATGAGAATGAATATATTGATTCGGATGTTCAGGCGAATGAACAATCCTATTGTTACAGACTGAGCTACCAAAACGCATGCGGACAGAAATTGCCGCCATCGGACCCTATTTGCAGTATAACATTAAAAAATGCGCTCTCTAATTTTACCTGGAATACAGAAAGACCATTCCTGGAACCGGTTGGAAATTATGTAATGATTCAAAAGGGACAAAGCAGTGGCTCTGCGGATGAAATTGACAAACAGCTAAGTAGCTCTTTCACACCGTCACTCAATGCGCAAAGTGATCTGGAATATACTTTTCAGGTGCGTGCCCATTCGGCCAGCGGAGATTTTGAAAGTTTTTCTAATATTTTCTATTATAAAAGAAGCGCAGGTATTTTTGTCCCTGATGCATTCTCACCCAATGGAGATGACGTGAACGATCAGCTTCTGGCAAAAGCGGATCAGGTACAATCGTTTAGTTTCTCAGTTTTAGATCGCTGGGGGCAGGTTGTTTTCCATTCAAATGATCTTGCTGTTGGCTGGGACGGCAGAATAAATGGTAAAAACGCCGCTGTTGGCGCTTACGTTTATAAAATCCGTTTCGTGGACGATATTAATCAGGAAGTAGAAAAAAGTGGTACTTTTATGCTTTTAAGATAGGAACCATTATCAGAAATTCAGGTTTATAACTGAACAAATTAATCAGAGCGGTATGTTTGGAAATATGGCAGATATGATGGGCATGATGGGAAAAATGAAAGACCTTCAGGCCAAAATGAAAGAAGCTCAGGATCAGCTGGGGACAATAATAGAAACAGCTGAATCGGGAGGAGGAATGGTGAAAGCAACAGTGAACGGGCAAAAAAACCTTATTGGTCTTGATATCGATAAGGATCTGGTAAATCCGGAAGATAAAGAAATGCTTCAGGATCTGATTGTTGCGGCAGTAAACAAAGCTTACGAAAGAATTGAACCTAAGATTAAAGAACATCTTCAAAAAGCAACCGACGGGGTTCTGCCAAACATTCCTGGTTTGGATTTAGGCGGATTTATGAAGTAATTTATTTTTCATGACTTCTTCCCGTGTTGCGATTGTTATTCTTAATTATAACGGCAGGCATTATCTTCAGCAATTTCTTCCTGATGTTTTAAAACATTCAGCAGGTTACGAAATATGGGTGGCAGATAATGCCTCTTCAGATCATTCGCTCGAATGGCTTCAGGAATATTATCCGGAAGTGAAAACACTTACTATTTCGGAGAATAAAGGTTATGCCGGGGGCTACAATAATGCCCTTTGGCAAATCAGTGCTGAATATTACGTGCTTCTCAATTCTGATGTTGAAGTGACGGAAAACTGGATTGATCCGGTTATTTCTTTTATGGAGTCGGATGAAAAAATTGCTGCCTGTCAGCCAAAAATACGTGCTTACGATCTTCGGACACACTTTGAATATGCCGGAGCGGCAGGCGGTTATATGGATTACCTGGGTTATCCATTTTGCCGCGGTCGCATTTTTGATACACGGGAAGAAGATTTAGGCCAGTACGACGATGAGCAGGATGTTTTTTGGGCTACAGGTGCCTGCATGTTTGTAAGAGCAGATGCTTTTCACGAAGCACAAGGTTTTGATGAACGTTTTTTTGCCCATATGGAAGAAATCGATCTTTGCTGGCGACTGCTTAACATGGGTTACCGGATTACTTATTCAGGAAAATCGACGGTTTATCATGTCGGAGGCGGCACACTTCATAAATCCAATCCTCAAAAAACATTTCTGAATTACCGGAATAATTTAATAATGCTCTTCAAAAACCTTCCAAAAGGAAGGCGCTGGAAGACAGTCATATTCAGGCTGATACTGGATGGCGTTTCCAGTGTCCGGTTTATGGCCACAGGAGCATGGCCGGATGTCCTTGCCATTCTGCAGGCGCATTTTGCTTTTTACCGTATGATTCCATCCCTGACAAAGGGTCAGAAACGTTCAACTTTCAGATCGCCTCTTTATTTCAGAAGTGTAGTTTGGGAATATTTTGTGTTGGGTAAACACCGCTTTACGCAGCTTACAGGCATAAAGCTGCCTATAACTCCCAAATAGTAGGGCTGTTGTGCCTTCTCCAGTGCTGACGGAGTTCCAGCCAGAATGCCAGTACCAGGTAGAGAATAATCGGAGACCCGAAGGTCATAAAAGTAGCATAAATAAAGTATCTGCGGATGCTGCTGGCAGGGAAATTGAGTTTTTCTCCAAGCTTTGCGCACACACCAAATATCTGATCTTCTACGAAATAGCGGAGTCTGTTCATATCCTCTTTTATAATAATTACCTCATATTTAGCAATTTTCCACGTCAATTGCAACTCTCATCCTAAGCAGAGGCCGGTATCTTCACGAAAGAGCAAATTACCGTTAACTCTTAAAATTTCAAATTATTTAATCAAATAAATTATTTTACGCACAATTTTTGTTTCTTTGTGATTAAGGAATTTGTAAGTAGTTCATTATTATTAAGATGTCTTGATTAAAATTGCCAAAATTTCTTTTGTTATTCGGTTGAGCCTCCCTCAATTGTTTGGCACAGCTTTTTTGCTTTAAAATGAAATATCTACAATTCTGATGTATTTTCACCTTATTTAATTTTTTTAACAACATTATGCCAACAGGTACTGTAAAATTTTTCAATGAAGCTAAGGGATACGGCTTCATCGTTGAAGACGACACAAACAGAGACATCTTTGTCCATGTGACAGGATTGGGAGGACTTACTATCCGTGAAAATGACCAGGTTGAATACGAGGTCGTTGAAGGAAAAAAAGGTCTTAACGCTGTGCAGGTAAAAAAGATATAGATTATATTTTTTTTGCAAGAAATGAAAAATCCCGCAGTTCGCTGCGGGATTTTTCATTTTCGGAAGTATCCTTTTTTATTCCACCCAACTTTTGATATCATCCAAAGCAGGCAGCTTTTCGTCAATTTTCAATTTCTTACGCATCCCACCCAAATCATTAAATATCTTATTCGGGCTTGCAGCTTTAAGCTGATCGATCGTCATGATATTCATTTTTTGCAGAGCAGGTATCCATACGAGGGGAACGCCGGCTGCTACATAATCCGCTTCCTTCGCAATCTCCTGTTTCTTTTCGGGACGCATCTGCGGGAAGAAAATCACCTCCTGAATACTGGAGTTATTGGTAAGCAGCATCGTCAAACGGTCAATACCGATACCAATACCGGAAGTAGGAGGCATACCATATTCCAGAGAACGAAGAAAATCATCGTCCATTTCCATGGCTTCATCATCACCGCGTTCTTTTAATTTGAGCTGATCTTCAAAACGTTCACGCTGTTCGATGGGGTCGTTCAGCTCGGAATAAGCATTCGCAATTTCTCTTCCGTTGATAAAAAGCTCAAAGCGCTCCACCATGCCAGGTTTACTGCGGTGCTTTTTGGTAAGCGGCGACATTTCAACAGGATGATCCGTAATAAATGTTGGCTGAATGATATGTTCTTCTACTTTTTCTCCAAAAATCTCATCAATCAGTTTGCCTTTACCCATGCTGTCATTTACCTCCATTCCCCACTCACGGCATTTTTCACGAATCGAAGCTTCATCAAGTACTTCCACATTCAATCCTGTATATTGGTGAATAGCATCCGTAATGCTCAGTCTAGGATATGGCCCGGCAAAATCAAGTTCTGTATCTCCGAATTTAGCCTTTGTTGTTCCGTTAACAGCAAGTGCAACGCGTTCCAGTACCTCTTCTGTCATACGCATCATCCAGAGATAATCCTTGTATGCGACGTAAAGCTCAACGGTAGTAAATTCAGGATTATGTGTCCGGTCCATTCCTTCATTGCGGAAGAGTTTACCGAATTCATAAACCCCTTCAAAACCACCTACAATAAGGCGTTTCAAATGAAGTTCCGTAGCAATGCGAAGGAAAAGATCCATATCCAACGCATTGTGGTGTGTTTCAAAAGGTTTTGCTGCCGCTCCGCCATGTATTGCCTGTAACACAGGGGTTTCTACTTCAAGCCAGCTTTTTGAATCGAAGTAAGAACGCATGGTTGTGATGATTCGGGCGCGTTTTACAAAAATGTCACGCACCTCCGGATTTACGATCAAATCCACATAACGCTGGCGATAACGCAGCTCAGGATCAGTGAAGCCGTCATAAATATTTCCTTCATCATCCCGTTTTACAACCGGAAGCGGACGAAGTGATTTGTTTAAAATCTTAAACTCCTGAACATGAACAGAAATCTCTCCTGTTTGGGTAGTAAAGACAAAACCTGTTATTCCAATAATGTCACCGATGTCCAAAAGTTTTTTAAACACCGTGTTGTAAAGCGTCTTGTCCTCACCCGGGCACAGGTCGTCACGACGAAAGTATAGTTGTATCCGGTCGGTGCTGTCCTGCAACTCAGCGAATGCTGCACTTCCCATAATCCGGAAGCCCATCAGCCTGCCCGCCATGGATACATTTTTGTAATCAATCTTATTATTTTCGTAGTTTTTATGGATGTCAGCGGCGTAAGTATTTACCAAAAATTCCTCAGTAGGATAGGGCTCAATACCCATCCTCATTAATTCTTCGCGCTTCTGCCGGCGTAATATTTCCTGTTCGCTTAGTAGCATTTTATTCGCAGTATTTTATGATCATGAACTCTTTACCTATAAAAAGAGTGCGCAAAACTAGCATTTTTTGCCGTGAATAGCGAAATTGACAGACTCAACATCTGCGACTAATTTATTAGCGTACGTTTGTGGCACGTTATTAGTAGATTGTTGTTATGAAGGCTGGCCCCAAATGTGTGTTTAAACGGCCTCTTAATTTATTTCCTTCCTTTTCATGTTTTCTAAGTTTTTAAAAATTGCCGGTATTCTTGCATTGAGCGGACTGCTTCTTTTTGGAGCAGTGGAAGTATGGTTAAACCGCAACCAGGAAATGCTTTTCCGCAAGGTGCAGGAAGCAGTAAATGAAAACCTGAACGGTAACCTTGAAATTGGGGATTTTAAATTTCGTCCGTTCTCCGGAGGTTTCGGACTTAATTTTACATTGGCCAATGTGAAGATTACGGATACGCTTTACAGTGTGCATAAAACGGCGTTTCTTGATATTGAATTAATACATGCAGCACTTGATTTTAATGGTTTTTATAAAGGGGATATCAAGATAAAAAACCTGGTGCTGCAAAATGGCAGCATGAGAATGTTTGTGCGGAAGGACGGATATTCAAACCTATCTATTTTTAAATCTTCTGACAGTACTAAAAAAGATAAAAGCAAGTCTGGAACCAATGACGGGCTTGTTAACAAATTTGGTCACGTTCGTTTTATCAACTTCGCGGTAAGCTTTCTGGACTCAACAACCGGAAAAGGATATGGTGCTGTATTTCATGATGCTTCCAATCATGTCACAATTACAGACACGACAACAAATGCAAGTTTTGCCGGATCCATTTACTTTAACGGATTGATTTTTAAACCTGAAAAAGGAGGTTTTCTGATGAAGCAGGAAACGAATATGAATTTAACGCTGGCGTATGACTCAAACGAAAAACGGCTAACGGTTTATCCTTCGGTTCTTGAAAACAGTGCGCATGATAAAATCAGTATCAGCGGAATTTTCGACTTTGCAGATACGGTGAAAACTTTCCAACTGAATTTCGAGGCTAAAAAGATAGCTGTTGACAATGCACTGCCGCTTTTACCAAAAGTTATCAGACAGCAGATTGATTCAATCGGTATTCATACGCTTGTAGATACAGAGGTGAGAATTGTCGGTGAGCTTTCGCCCAGAAAGCCAAGGGTAAATCTCCACTTCAAAACAGACCCGTTCCAGTATGACTTACCGGTAGGATCGTTAAGAAAAGTGGTTGCAGAAGGTTATTATACCAATCAGGGCGATACGTTAAAAACACCCGGACCGCAAAACGCCCGTTTATCTGCACCGGATGTGCATGGTTTTTTTGAAACCATTCCGTTTAAACTAAAACTTGTCGTCAATAATTTTATTAATCCGAGCGCTAATCTGGATGGTAAAATCACAGGAGATTCCACAAACCTTGATCAATTGCTGGACCCTTCCCGTTACCGCTTCAAAAACGGAAAGGCACAAATTGATTTTCATTTTGCAGGAAGTCTGAAGAAATTCTATGATCAAAAGCGTGACCGGTTTAACGGGAAAATAAACGGCAAAGTTTCTTTACAAAATATTTCAATGGAATATCTGCCCCGACAGGTCAGTTTGAAAAAGATAAACGGAGAGCTGGCTTTTAACGAGCAGGCATTTGTATTTCCCGATCTTAGTTTTTCAGACGGGCAGAATATGCTTTTTGTTCAGGGTAAAGTGATGGATCTGATCCCGTACCTTTTTGGTTCACCCAAACCGCTGCGAGCCAATGTAAATATCAATATCCCTACCTGGAAACTCAACTGGCTTGAAACGTTGCTGGCTCCAAGAACAAATGTTACGAGTCAAAAAAAGAAGAAATTAAAGCTTGCCGACCTTCTTGATGATGCGATCGATAAAATTGAAATTATCGCAAAATTGAATTCTGCCCAAATGAAATACAAAAAATTTGCTGCATCAGATGTAAAGGGCGAGTTTACTGTGAAAAACAATTCAATGCGGATTGAGTATTTTGTGATGAAAGCTTTCAAGGGAGCGAGGGTAAGGGTTTCCGGCGAAATGGACAATTCGGGTTCAAACCCGTTGCCGCATTTGGCATTAAGAGGAAAGGTTACCAACGCCGATGTTCAGACACTTTTTAACTCATTTAATAATTTCGGGCAGCAAACAATTACGGATCAGAATCTGAAAGGCAGGCTAAGTACAGAATTTAATTTCGAAAGCAGGCTGAGCAATAATGTGAAGATCGTTCCTGCGTCTATGAGAGGACAGCTGCATATTAACCTTACAAATGGTTACATCAATAACTTTGAGCCTTTCTTAAAAATGAAAAAACTGGTTTTCAAAAAGAGAAATTTTGAAAGCGTCCAGTTTGCACCCATTACTACGAATTTCAGGCTGAACGGGCAGGAGATTGAAATAGAACCAATGGAAATTGAATCGAACGTGGTAACGCTGTTTATTGACGGTGTATACAGCTTTGCCAAAAAGACTGACATCAACATTGAAATCCCTTTAAGCAATTTGAAAAAACGGGATTCGACATACGTTCTTGACCCAAATAACCCTGAGAAAAGAGAAGGGTCTAAAATTTTCCTGAAAGCCATTGACGAAAACGGTGAAGTAAATATCAAACTGGCATTCAGGAAAAAAGACAGGAAGGATAAAAAAGATAAGGAAAAGTAACTTCTAAGCAACTTCGTTGCTAAACATGTATCCTACGCCTTTTAGTGTTTTGATATAACGGTCGCCCAGCTTTTCACGCAGCTTTCGGATGTGTACATCAACGGTCCTTTCTAAAACATAAATATCTGCGCCCCATATTTTTTGGAGTAATTCGTCGCGGTTAAAAACCTTATTTGGCGTCTGGGCAAGAAAAAATAATAGTTCAAATTCCTTTTTAGGAAGTACCGTAGACTTTTCTCCTTCCTGCGTAACTGTATAATTTTTACGGTTTATAATCAGATCCAGAATCTCAATCTGGTCACCTGAATCGGCCTTTTGTGCTTCTCTGCGAAACAATGCATTAATCCGGCTCATCAGGGCGCGGGGTTTGATCGGCTTGGTAATATAATCGTCCGCCCCGACTTCAAATGCAGCAACTTCTGAATATTCTTCCGAGCGGGCAGTTAAAAATAGAATATAAGTATTTTTTAAATCGGTGTTCTGGCGTAACATTCTGCCGGTTTCGATACCGTCCATCTGTGGCATCATGATGTCAAGCAATATCAGGTCAGGGATAAATGTCTTTGCAATTTCAATTGCTTTTTTGCCATTGGATGCAGTTAAAACAGAATATCCTTCTTTTACTAAATTGTATTCAAGAAGTTCTACAATATCGGAATCGTCATCAACTACTAATACTTTCGGTGTAGCATGTATAGTTTTTGCGGTGCTCATTTTATCTAATTTGTTAAATCGGATTCGAAATTAACAGATGTGATTTTCACATTACATGTTTTGTTGGTTTGTTAACACAAACATAACATCAGCGACGAGTAATAAAAAAGATCTGCCCCTGTTCGTTGGTAAGCATCATGTCTGAATTATTTAGAAAGATAAGTGCCTCTGCTTGTTTTTTTACTATCCTGAAACAGCCTGTGGGAAGTTTAAAGTCAATTTTTCCATTCTCAATGGCAAAGAGCAAAACTTTTCCGTAAGTTAGCAGGGCAAAGGTTTTGCCGTCGGGGCTGATGTCTGCGGAGGTTACCTGGGTTTCAATCTGAATACTGTCAACGGGAGACAAAGAATAGTTTCCCGGCTCGGCAGGCATCCTGTACAATCTTACATATTCATCAGATTTAAAACCTTTTTTGGAAAACAGATAAAGATTTTTGCTGCTGTAAAAGAAAGCCTCACAATCGTAGATCATTCCGGCAGCCGCAGGAGGAAATGTTTTTTGACCGGCGTAATTAAAAGTTATTTTTTCGGCAGACGATTTTCCGGCAGGCAGTTTATAAATGTCGAGTGTTTGGCGGTTATTATCGTTGTTTCCAAAATCTCCAATGTAAAGCGTTCCATCGCCTTCTCTGGCGAGGTCCTCCCAATCGATGTTTTCCGCTCCGGCTATGGCCTTGGTAGATAATAACTTTCCGGATGGATCGATCTCGTACAGCTCTGGTTTTCCGCCGCTATCATTATGTGTCCAAAATGTGTTGACTTTTTCCCCCTTAGCCAGTCCTGAACTTTCCGTAGCGATTTTGGGAAGTTTTCCAACCGTGCTGATTGAATACTCTGATTTTACTTTTTTAAAACCATTTTCTTTCCGGTCAGAATCGCAAGTGGCTAATACAGTTTTAATTGCAAGCCAAAAATACATTACTTTATTCATGAATCTGACTTATGTTTTATAGAAAAACCGGTAGATTAATTACCGGTTTTCACTTTTTCAACGCTGATTCCAACGCTTAAAATAAATGGTAAAGGATTTTGACGCATGGATTGTGAAAGCTGGAAAACATATGTTCCGGATTGCGTAAAGGTGTGGTTTTTCACAATCGGAACTTTATGATCGAACAAGTCTCCCAGTCCTCTGCCGTATGGCTTACCGGTAATTTCATTCGAAACAAAAACTTCTTCTAATGTATTAGAGATAAGTTTTCCGTCCGGCCCCGTCAGCTTTCTGGTAAGATATAGGTTGTAATACGGATATTGAAGTGTGTTTCGAAACAAATAGTAGACATTGTACCTGGAAACAGTGTCTTTGATTTCAACTTTAAATTCCGGCTTATTTTTGATATACCACATGCCGTCGTCCATATCTTCATGTGCTTTGTAAACCACGCTGTCGTCACATGACGAAATGGAAAACATGAGGAATAACGCCGCAATAATTTGAAAAACCTTCATCCGGATTTTTTTAGTAAACACAAATCTAATTAAGTTTTTACTGACTATATGCTGGTCTGTTCCGAGAAATAGCGGTTAAGCCAGGTATTGGAAGCCTGCGTTTTCCAGCGCTTCATCCATTGTGCTTTGGTAGCAACCTGGTTGTCAAAAATTACGGTTGAAGGTGTTACAGCTTCTTCGGTTACTGCCTGTTTAATTTTTGGAACGGGAACAGTTTGTACAATTCCGTTTGCATCAAAATAAGCGAGAGACCTGTCAAAAAAATCAATGTTCATCTGGCTTCCTATTTGCTGTAGCCAGTGCACAGATTTATCGATAGAACATCCGCTTGGCAATTCGTCACGTTCGTCAACGCCGATCACAATAAAACGGTTTTCAAAAACCTTACCGGAGGCAGTTAGCGGCTTGCCATGTGCCTCCCAGGTATCAAGCGCAGATTTTAATGTTTCGGTTATCGTGCCGGTTTCTTCTTTTGTCAGTTCACGGTTGGCCTGGTAAACCCAAACACGGGCTTCAAAATCCAGGTCGCTGAATGGTATATACATTTTGGTAATCCTTTTGATAATTAATAAACGGCCGTTTCCGGCTTAGCTCGTTCTTTACAAACCTTCTGCCTGCGCAATCAATTCCGCAAGATCATAAATTTTTACAGAATCTTCCTTTTCCTTGTTTTTAAGTCCGTCGGTCATCATTACGATACAAAACGGACAAGCGACGGCAATCGTATCTGCACCTGTGGCAAGCGCTTCTTCAATACGTTCAATATTTACATCCTTTTTACCGGCTTCGGGCTCTTTAAACATTTGTCCGCCACCTGCACCGCAGCATAATCCTTTTACTTTACTGCGTTTCATTTCTACCAGGTCGGCATCCAATGCTTCGAGAACATGGCGTGGCGCTTCATAAACATTATTGGCGCGGCCAAGATAACACGAATCATGGAAAGTAATCTTTCGGCCTTTAAATGACTCACCGCCTTCGATTCTTACCCTTCCCTCGTTAATCAGCTGCTGAAGATATTCAGAATGATGGATTACTTCATATTTCCCGCCCAGTTCGGGATATTCGTTTTTCAGCGTATTAAAGCAGTGAGGACAGGCAGTAACGATTTTTTTTACTCCGTACATGTCCAGCACCTGAATATTGGACATCGCCAGCATCTGAAAAGTGAACTCGTTTCCGGCTCTGCGTGCGGGGTCACCGGTACAGCTTTCTTCTGTGCCAAGTACTGCAAATTTTACACCAGCCTGATTTAGTATTTTGGCAAATGCAACGGTAACTTTTTTGTAACGGTCGTCAAATGATCCTGCGCAACCCACCCAGAACAAAATCTCAGGCGTTTCGTTGCTGGCAGCCATTTCGGCCATTGTAGGAACTTTGTATTTTATTTCAGCCATAGCTTAATTAAATCTGGTGTTAATCACTTTGAGATAAATGAATAGTCAAAGTTAGTTTCTCTTATTTTACTCCTTCCGCCCAGTTAAACCTGTCGCCTGGTGAAAATTTCCAGGGTGCCTGGTTGGTTTCCATATTCTGAAACATCGCATTCCATGAGCCGGGTGCCTTCGATTCGTCCATTACCTGGTGTCTTCTTAGTTGCAAAATAATATCGAGCGGATTAATAAGAATCGGACATTCCTGAACACATGCGTTACAGGTCGTGCAGGCGAGTATTTCTTCCTGACTAATGTAGTCACCCATTAACGATTTGCCATCTTCTACAAACTTTCCGTCATTGACCTGCATAATCCTTCCAATGTCTTCGAGCCTGTCGCGGGTATCCATCATGATTTTTCTTGGAGAAAGCTTTTTGCCTGTAATATTGGCCGGGCAGGCCGAAGTACAGCGCCCGCATTCGGTGCAGGAGTATGCATCCATGAGATTCTTCCAGCTCAGGTCGGTTACATCTTTCGCTCCGAACCGATCGGGCACTGCATTTTCTGCGCCTTCCGGTGCATTCTCCAGTCCCAGCATAATTTTTACTTCCTTCGTGATTTCAGGCATATTCTGCATTTCACCTTTCGGTATTAATCTGGCAAAATATGTATTTGGGAAAGCCAGTACGATGTGCAGGTGTTTGGAATAGGTGACATAAATGGCAAAGGCGAAAATGCCCAGAATGTGAGTCCACCAGGCGAAGCGCTCATAGATGATGAGTGTGGTTTCATTCCAGCCTGTAAAAAGCGGTTTAAGAAACTTGCTGAAAATGAAATCGCCGGTGATAGTATAATGTGCACTTCCCATTTCCTGCAAAACAATATCTGCCGCATTCATGGTGAGTATAGCGATCATGAGCACGATTTCGAAGATCAGAATCACCTTTCCATCCAAAGCTGGCCAGCCGTTCATTTCGCGGTGGCGCGATGGCTGCAGACGTTCCGTTTTCAGAATTGTCCTTCTTATAAGAAAGATGATACAAGCAAGTAAAACGCCTACCGCAAGAAATTCGAAAAACCCAATGAGAAAGCGATAGAATGAGCCTAGCATAGGGGCGAAGAGCCTGTGCTTACCAAGCAGACCGTCGAGGACAATTTCCAGTACTTCAACATTTATCAGCAAAAAACCTGCGTACACGGCAAAGTGAAGTATGCCGATGAGCGGGCGGTCAAACATTTTTTTCTGGCCAAATGCAATTCTCATCATGGTGGAAAAGCGTTTTCCGGGCTGATCGGTTCTGTCTTCGGATTTGCCGAGACTGATCGTGCTTCTAATAATTTTGATCCGCTTGAAAACCAGCCATCCCACGGTTCCCAAAACAGCTGCAAAGATGATCTGCTGGACTATTTCCATTGAGATTAAGTTATTTGTTCATGGTGAGTATTATAGTATGCAAGCATACTAATAACAAATATGGTAAAAATGTGTGTTGAAGAAGTATTTTACGAAAGAAAAATTTATTTTTAAAACGTAAGTGTAAGGTTGTCAGTAAAGTAAGCTACTCGTTGTTGATGTGGGATAATTATTTTTAAATTATTTTCATGAAAATGTTTGTAAAGCAAAATCAAACTTCTAGTTTTGCAGTCCCAAAGGGGACCAACTGAAAGCGGTGATGTAGCTCAGTCGGTAGAGCAAAGGACTGAAAATCCTTGTGTCGGCGGTTCGATTCCGTCCATCACCACCTGAAAATCAAGCCGTTACGATGAAAATTCGTAACGGCTTTTTTCTTTGGTAAACTATTCGTAAACATTTTAGGGATCAAGTCAGATTCTTGGGGGGGAGAAATAGGGATTTCAAGCATAGAGTTTGGATAGTCTGAAAAGGAAGAATGAAATATCCCTTACGCCGCGGGATGTGGACCTGAATGCTTTGATTTTAGCATTGAAGGATTCAGCAGAAGCGTTGGTACTTCTGTTATTAAAGAAATTCAGTATTTCGATATAGTGCCCTTCGATGGATTTAGCAACAGTCCTAAACGACTCTAAACCAGATCTTTCCACATCATCATACCAGAACGCAAGGGGCTTGTATGCCAGCTCTTTACTGGTATAGCTTCGGAAGATCGTTCCAAGTTTTAGCGATAGATTGTAAGCTTGGTTTATCACCGGATATCTTTCAAACAGCAGTTTAGCTCTCGTAAGCTGCGAAGTAGTCCACTTGTCTCTGTGCTTAAAAAGTAAATATCTGCTTCTGGCAAGCAATTGTTTTAAAGTATCACCGTTTTCCAGCAATTCTATTTCGTACGGCTTACCAGTAGCTTTTGCAGTCTTAATAGCGTCATTTTCTTGATCTAATGCTTCCCAGCGGTATTTAATTCTTATTTCCTGAACAGCATCGTATGCTAACTTCTGAACATGGAATCGATCTATTACCTTATCAGCTTTCGGAAAACAACGCGTTATGATCTTGTTCATGTTAGCAGCCATATCCAGGGTCACTTCTTTAACTTTGTACCTGATTCGCTTTGGAATCTTCCTTAGAACCTCAATAACGGTGTCTGCCTGAGTTCCTTTAACCATTGCGACAAGTGCACCTTTTCTTCCCTTGGCCGCTTTATTAGTGACAATTGTGTACAATTCCCCATTAGAAAGAGCCGTTTCGTCAATACTTAGATGAACTCCTGCATTATTAGCATACAACATCCAGTCCTCTGCATGATCTTTCTGATCCCAACCCTGGTAATCGCTGATATGGTCTTTATACTGCTGCTGTAATTGTTTCCGTCCAGGTGGAAGTATTTGCCTAGCTGAAAACAGCTAACTGGATTATTATCAATACATTCCCGCCCGGCGGCCCGGTTTTAAAAAATCAGCAAACTCTTTTGTCATTCGAGTTCCCTGTTGCACGACTTTCCAATCTCTGGTTATAATCTCGCTAGTATTTTTGACCTCCCAGCGACGCCTCTTGATACAGAGCGTAACTTTTTGATTACGAATAGGGAAGTCTTGTATATAAATTTCGGGGAGGAAGCCTTTGGATTCTAATTTCTCGTCTTTAAACTCCGCAGGGAAAATATTTTTCTCCTCAAGGTAAATGTTCAAGCCAGGAATAGACTCGACGATTTTGGTCAATTCAAAGTAGTCAAGGATACCCTCAGGTAATAAAACCCGTACTAGTGCTTCGTAGGAATGATTCAATGCAGACAAAATTGGTTCAGGATGCAAAGCAAATAATTATTTACATTCCCCCCAACTTTTCCGCTTGACCCATATTCATTGCGGAAAACAAAATATGCTTTAAACCAAAAACGCCTTCAACTTGCGTTGAAAGCGTTTTAGTTTTTGTGGGAGTTGAGGGATTCGAACCCCCGACCCTCTGCTTGTAAGGCAGATGCTCTGAACCAACTGAGCTAAACTCCCTTTTTTCTGCCGACCGTTGTCGTCGTTTGGGAGTGCAAATATGTAGGACTAAATTTATTCCTGCAAACTTTTTAAAGAAAAAAAATAAAATAATTTTTAATTAATTGATAATCAGGGTTCGTTATTCAATATTAAAATAAAGGGTAACTGTATGTGTGGTCATTTTATTCAAACCTGCTCCTCTAGAATTCTTAGATGGCTGGAAAACGTTGTTAAGCCCGTGTGAGAAGCGTAATTCCGGAGCAAATTTGAAAAATTCAAAAAATTGCTCGTACCCGATACCATAGTCCAAAGTCAGATCCGATGATTTTGTCGCCAGTGTTCCTGCACTGGCTCCACGGCTTCTTTTAACATTGGTTTCAATCCCCAGTGTTAATCCGGCTATCATGTACATTCTTGAATTTACCCGACGCTGTGACTTGTATTTTAAAAGCAACGGTATTTCTATCCAGGTTGACTCCCTTTTTTCGATTTTATCAACGCCGTTCGGATAGCTGAATTTAACCTGTCGTTCATAAAGCGAAACGGACGGCGTAGTACGAAGGTCAAAGCGTTCGTTTAAGAAGGCATTTATCGTGAATCCCATGCGAAATGCAGCCTTGGTAGGGGATTGTACCAGAAAGGCCGAATCCTTGTCTACAAAATCATCATTATAGCGCAGATTGAAACGCGTGAAAGGAACTGCGAACAGAATGCCGTAATGAATCGGCTTGTCATCATAATATTCCAGGTGTTTTCTTCTGTATCCCTGTCCCTGTGCATTAGCCTGGTTTGCTGCCAAACAAAAGAAAAGAAGGGTGCCGATTATTATTTTTGACCGGTGTAAATTGTACAAATCCCAAAGGTTAATGGTATGCATTTGGTGTTTTTAAAACCTGCTTTTTTAAAAATTTCAAGGAAAGCCTCTCCATCCGGGAATGCCTGAACGGATTCGGGCAGATAGGTGTAGGCTGAACTGTCTTTTGAGACTGTTTTTCCTATTAATGGTAATATGTATTTAAAATAAAAATTATAGAATTGTTTGAACGGAAAGCTGCGTGGTTTGGAAAACTCAACCACTACACATGTTCCGTCGGACTTCATAACGCGGTTCATTTCAGTAAGTCCTGCAAGTAAATTCTGAAAGTTTCTCACTCCAAACGAAACGATGACTGCGTCGAAATAATTGTTCTTAAAAGACAAGTTTTCGGAATCTCCGCTTTGCAGCGTAATGATATCCTGTTTTCCCAATTTTTTTATCTTTTCCCTTCCTACGGCTAGCATTCCTTCGGAAATATCAACGCCAATAATTTTTTCAGGATGAAGAGATAACGCTTCGATGGCAAAATCTCCGGTGCCACTGGCGATGTCAAGAATTACTTTTGGCTGTTGTTTACGTAATAGCTTTATAGCTCGCTTGCGCCAGTAGATGTCTACGCCGCCGCTAAGCAAATGATTGAGCAGATCATATTTAGGCGAAATGTTGTCAAACATCTCAGCTACCTGTTCCCTTTTACTGCCGTCCTTGTCTTTATATGGTACTACACTCATCGTGGATTGAATCAAATAAATAATATCAAAATTAACAGTTATTTATGGTTCTCTTATGGAAGCTGTGTTTTAGTTTAAAAAAGCAATTTACGGCAGGTGGAAAAGCACGGGTTTGGTTAGGTTATTTTATATTTTTTATAAATTTATCAACATACTATGAAACATGTCTGGCTGTTCACATGCGTTTTGCTTATGCTAATTTGTGATGTAAAAGCGCAAAAAAACGCTAAGTCAGAAATTAAGCTTGGAAGCCAAAACGTAAAAACAGAACTATCACCTTTTTCCTTGACTTTAAAAACAGGGCTGACTCAATTCTTTGGTGAATTAAATGAGCAGGATATGAAAGGCGCTGTTGGAGTAGGTGTAAGCGGAAAAATCAGCAGGGGAATTTCTCTAGGCCTGGATTATTCGGCAGGCAAAGTAGGCGGGCAAAAATCAAATTTCTTTAACTCCTATTTTATCACTGAATACAATACAGCAGAATTTATTGCCAGGTGGAATCTTACCAGACAGTTTTCTAAACGGAAATACAATGATTTTGAAATTGGCATTTACGGCGGTGCAGGGATTATTTTTTTTAGTGCCAATGCTTTCGATCTTACTACAAACGAACTTGTCAGGTTTTCAAATAGTGAACGCAGTAAACGCAATCAGCTTTTTCTTCGCTGGGGCAATCCCAGAGGAAGAGAGGGCATCAAAAAAACGCACGAACGTATTATTCCGGTTGGAACTACGTTAGATTATAATTTGTCAGATAACTGGAAAATCGGGCTGGATTACCGCTTCTATCTTGTCAGAACGGATAAGGTTGATGCGACATCCGGACAGCGGCTGATCAATCCGGAGGAAGGAGATTCTTACAGCGACACGCCGAACGATAAATTCAGTTTGTTTGCTGTTACATTAACACATTGTTTTGCAAAACCGCGCAGACATTAATGCGCTAAATTCACAACGCTAATTATTCAATTTTTGGAAAATGTTAAGTACCGTCTTTACCCGACTTTATTAAATCTTTTCGACAGATACCAGAAAGGTAAACTGAGTGGGGAAGAATTTATAAACAGGATCAACCGTGTTCCGGTCCCGCAGACGGAAGCGCAGGCAAGAGGTGCCTCCTTTGAGGAGGCGGTAATCAAGGGTACAAATGAGGAACTGTATGATCCTTTGATTTTACAAAAAGTACGTTCGCTTCTTCCGCGGCCGATGATGAAAACGCAGGTTTACTGCGAGTATCAGTTTGATGATGTGCTGTTTTACGGATATGTTGATGTGATTGGCAAAACGCTCGCGGTTGATATTAAAACGACCAGCCAATATGTACCTGATTGTTTTGCACACAGTCATCAAAATTTCTATCTGCCTGCATTGAAATCGCGGGGGATACGCAGTCTGCGTTATGTTATAACGAATTTTATTGATGTTTATCAGGAAGATTATGACCAGTCGGTTGATTTTTCATTCCAGGAAAAACAAATAAAATCCTTCTGCGAATTTCTGGAAGAGCATCGCGGAAGGATTACGGATAAAAGGGTATTTAATCAGATTTTGTAAAAACCTGTTAAGGAATTCTGTTGAAGATAAAAAGGTCGATGAAAGTCCATTTTGGAGTTCCGCCGGCAACCTCTTCCAGTTTTCCCCGCTGAATTACCAGTTGATTTTGTTTACGCAGCTCGTAAATGATACGTACCGAAATGTCATCTTTTTCAAATAAAGCCTGGTTTTTCTTTGCTTCGATGAAGTTGTAGGTATCTGATACTTCTTTTTCTTCAAGAGAGATCATACCCGGCTTAAAATGTTTTACATGTGCAACCGGCCCTTTTTCAGTTTGTTCAAATGCAAACAATTCATAAAGTGCCGGTTTGTCATCTTTTATCATCCTGATAAAACCAGCTATGTTATTTCCTTCCGGTGCAGTCCAGGATGCCTCAATCGGTCCACCGTTGTAGATTCCTTTCCAGCGGCCATTCAGGAAACTGATATCGTTCAGCGTTCCGGGCTTTGCAGTCGTTTGTGCAGAACTTTGCGTAACGGTGATCACAGACAAAACCAGGAAAAAAGAAAGTATGTATTTAATGTTCATAAGGATTTAGTTGATTTAAGGATGCAATTTAGGCAAATCTGCATATCAGTCAGATGTTGTTCCGTTTTTTACATAAAAAAAGCCGTCCTGTTAAAGAACGGCTTTGATTTAATTATTATATTTTAATAGGCTCTTTCCAATTTACCTTCATGAGAATTGGCAAATGCCTTGTTCACAACCTTATTTCCGCCCATGGTCGGATAATTTCCTGTGAAATACCAGTCTCCCAAGTGATTAGGGCAGGCCTTGTGCAGATTTTCCACTGTCTGGAATATCACTGAAACCTCTGCATTTAAATCTTTTGGACGAATTATTTCCGCGATTTTATCAGAAATTTCTTTGTCTGTGAAAGGATCATAAAGTGCTTTTACATAGTTCGTGTGATACGGATTTTTGGTCGCAATTGAAGTAACGCTTTGTGTATAAACGTCCTCCAAAAGATATTCCATATCACGGTCCTCCAGTAACTTCAGCACGGCACGGAAAGCGACAAAATCCTTCATTTTTGACATGTCAATTCCATAACAATCCGGGAAACGAATTTGCGGAGCAGAAGAAACGACAACAATTTTCTTCGGACTTAAACGGTCCAGCATCGTTAAAATGCTTTTTTCCAGCGTAGTTCCTCTAACTATCGAGTCATCAATAATTACAACTGTATCCACATTTTTTCGAACAACTTCGAACGTGGTATCATATACACTCGAAACCATGTCATCACGGAGTGCGTCAGCGGTAATGAAAGTTCTGGATTTTACGTCTTTGGT
The DNA here is from genome assembly GCF_004349265.1 of Dyadobacter psychrotolerans. GTDB lineage: Bacteria > Bacteroidota > Bacteroidia > Cytophagales > Spirosomataceae > Dyadobacter > Dyadobacter psychrotolerans. The sequence goes on along the minus strand of NZ_SMFL01000006.1, from coordinate 186,646 downwards.
AACCAGCTTTTCAATCCTTGGCCTGAAAGACAAAACCCTTTCGAGATCCGCTTCGAATAGAATTCCTTCCATAATAGCCTGTTTTCGCTTCTTGGAAAGGTATTCCTCCAAACCTTCGATCATTCCTAAAAATGCCGTTTCGGCAGTATTCGGTATGTATGAGAAGATCGTATTTTCAAGGTCATAATTGATTTCCTTCAAAATCTGAGGAATCAATAATTTACCTAATTGTTTGCGTTCGTAATAAATATCCGGATCGGTACCGCGGGAGAAATAAATTCTTTCAAAGCTGCATGAGCGTTTCTCAAGCTGAGGAAGAATCGGGAATTCGTTATATTCTCCGTGTTTGTCAATAATCAGGGCCGAACCAGGAGTGATTTCTTTAATCTGGCCATAATCTACGTTAAAAGCAGCTTTGATAGCCTGTTTTTCAGATGCAACCACCACCACCTCGTCATCAGCATAATAAAAAGCAGGGCGAATTCCTGCAGGATCTCTGATCACAAACGAAGCGCCATAACCCGTAAGACCACACATCGCATAACCGCCATCGAAGTCGCGGCATGATCTGTACAGCAGGCGCTGAAGATCAATATTTTCTTCGATTACATCAGAAAGTACCGGATTTTCATAAATTCCTTTGAAACGTTCGAACACACGCTGGTTTTCTTCATCCAGGAAATGTCCAATTTTTTCCATTACCGTAACAGTATCCACTTTCTCTTTCGGATGCTGTCCCAACGAAACCAGTTTGCCGAAAAGCTCGTCAACATTGGTCATGTTAAAGTTACCGGCCATGACCAGATTGCGGCTCCTCCAGTTGCTTTGACGAAGCATTGGGTGGCAGTTTTCTACCTCGTTGGTTCCGTGTGTACCATAGCGCAAATGTCCCAGCCACACCTCACCCGTGAACGCAAGATTTTCCTGAAGCCATTTTGCGTCGGAAGCACGGTCGCGGTTGTTCTTAAGTCCTTTGCGGAATTTCTTGTGTATTTTGGAAAATATATCTGTAAGTGGCTGAGGCTCTACGGATCTGTATCGGCTGATATAACGCTTTCCTGGCGGAACATCAATTTTGATATTGGCTACTCCGGCTCCATCCTGTCCCCGGTTTACCTGTTTTTCCATCATTACCGAAAGTTTGTGCACGGCATAAAGCGGTGTTTCATACTTGTCGATGTAGTGTTGATATGGTTTTCGAAGACGGATGAGTGCAATTCCACACTCATGCTTAATGGCGTCGCTCATGAGAAGAATAATAGGTTGGAAATATGTTCGTTTGCTGTCTGCAAAGCTTATTCCTTTTTAATATGTGGGTAACGAATGAAATACGTCGTTTAGTTCGCTACCTTGTACAAAGATACGAATCCTTTCCCTTAAAAATCTTCAAACTCCTTCTATTTTTGAACGGTATAAATAAGCTGGTTCGCATCGAAATTGCAGTTATGCGAGAAACGGGCACAATGCAATAAATATATTATAAATAAAACCCCGGTTTGTTCTAATTGTCGCAACCAAATAAAGTTTGGCGATTTTCTGACAAATTTTTAAATCAAGGCTTTTAAGTAAAAATGTTATGCTTTATAAAACCAGAGGAATTGCCCTAAGCTACATCAGGTATCGCGAATCTTCTATTATTGCCAAAATTTATACGGAGCTTTTTGGCATACAAAGTTATATCATAAACGGAGTTCGTAGCAGCAGTTCTAAAACCAACCGGATCGCACTTTTTCAGCCTTTGACCTTGCTTGATCTGGTTGTCTACCACAAAGGAAAGCAGGACAATGTTCACAGGATTTCGGAAATAAAATGTTTTCATCCATTTGCCAGCCTGCCTTATCATGTTACTAAATCAAGCCTGGCATTGTTCGTAACGGAGATCCTGGGTAAGACTCTAAAGGAAGAAGAAGCAAATGAACCATTGTTTGAGTTTATTGAACATTCGGTACTTTATCTTGATGAAGCCGATAAAGGTTTTGAAAACTTCCATATTCAGTTTCTACTTCAGCTTGCCTCCTATCTCGGTTTTGGAATTGAAAATCTGCATGATCTGGAAAGAGAAATCAAAAGCCACCATTTTCCGCAGATTGCCGACAAGACCGAATTGGATGCAACCGAGAAACTTTTACAAGGCGGTTATGGCACTCTTGTGACGTTGGACAGAACAAGGCGAATTTCAATTTTAGAAAAAATACTATTCTTCTATAAAATCCATATTGACCAGCTGGGAGAGATCCGGTCACTCGAAGTGTTAAGTGAGGTTTTAAGGTAAACTGGTCAATCGGATGCAGATATATTTCGCTGGCATAATTTTGTTAAAAGTTTCTTGCAACAAAAAACGTATATACAATGAAAACTTTACTTCTGGCCGGGTTATGTCTTCTGGGTACTTTTGCCAGGGCGCAGGCTCCTAAAGGTGCATGGAAATCGCAGGAGCCAACAGGCAGTACGTCCACGCTCATCGTAGCTGATAATTATCTATGCATAGCTTCATATAGTGTTCAAAATAAATATTTCGAAAGAGCCGAAGGCGGTCCTTTCACCCTAAGTGGTGATCAAATGACCTATACGCCGGAATTTAATTCCGCCGATACCGCTAAGATTGGTATACCTATTGTATTTACAGTCACCAAAAAAGATGATATTCTTACACTTCGTTATGAGGAAGCAATGGTTTGGATGCGTGTAGATGCTGATGCCATTGCGCCTATGGCCGGGGCCTGGCACATTACTGAGCGCGCTAACGGCGGGCAGGGAGAGTTGGTAAAAATTCATCAGGAAGGCACCCGAAAAACACTTAAGTTACTATCAGGAACACGATTTCAGTGGTTTGCGATTGATCCGGCAGTTAAAGGGTTTTATGCAACCGGAGGCGGAACTTATACCGCCAAAGATGGAAAATACACCGAGAGTATTCAGTTTTTCTCAAAAGACAATAACCGTGTAGGTACAAGTCTGAAATTTGACTGGAAACTTCAAAACGGCCGTTGGGATCACAGCGGAAAAAGCAGTGATGGAAAGTCAATTCATGAAATTTGGGAAAAAATCCAGTAAGTTTTGCCTGGAGATAACACCTGATTTTATAAATCTCGAATTCACTTATTTAGATTTCTTCAAAATAAATATTTAAAATGTTTTGAACGATTCTAAATAGGTACTACATTTGTCTCAGCATTAACATAAAACAATCAGCACAGTGATATTCAGCGAGCCGATAACTATTTCTGATCAAAATGACTTCTGGTCGAAAACCCTTATTGGGAACGATGAATGTGTTTTCAAGAAGTGCTGTGAAAAATATAAAAAGAAAGGAAAGCATTGTAAAAAATGCCCTAAGAAATAAGAGGTTTACCTCGACGTTAATCTAGTAAATACAGTTCATGGTGAATAATTGTAAGAGAGGGAATGCCGGTGAGCGTTCCCTTTTCTATGTCTAAACGAATTTCCTTTTCAGCTCAAAATTTTGTCCAAGATAAACCCTGCGTACTACTTCATCTTCTGCAAGTTCTTCAGCGCTGCCTTGTTTTAATATTTTTCCTTCAAATAAAAGATAAGCGCGGTCAGTGATCGAGAGCGTTTCATTTACGTTGTGATCCGTAATCAGGATACCGATATTCTTGTGTTTCAACTTGGCAACAATACTCTGAATATCTTCAACCGCGATCGGATCCACACCGGCAAATGGTTCATCGAGCAAAATAAATTTGGGATCCACAGCCAGAGCACGGGCAATTTCCGTACGCCTGCGTTCGCCGCCGGATAATACCATCCCTTTGCTTTTTCTCACATGCTGCAAATGAAACTCTTCCAGCAGCTCCTCCACTTTCAGCTTTTGATCGTTTCTGGATAAATTCGTCATTTCCAGAACAGCCCTGACATTTTCCTCCACCGTCAAAGAACGAAAAACCGATGCTTCCTGGGCAAGATAGCCAAGTCCCAGCCGTGCACGTTTATACATCGGCAGACTAGTAATATCCTTGTCGTCCAGATAAACTTTTCCGCTGTTCGGTTTTACCAGGCCGACAGCCATATAAAACGATGTTGTTTTACCTGCACCGTTTGGCCCCAGCAAACCCACAATTTCACCTTGTTCAACCTGGTAGCTTACATTGTTGTTAACAAGCCTCGGGCCATATTTTTTAACAAGGTTTTCGGTTCTTAATATCATTAGTATTCAGATCAAAATTTTGTTGAGGGGATAGTTCAATGAAGTTTTATATCCTTTAAAAATAATTGTAACGTTTTTTTATCACGAAAGTTATTCTCTTCCAGATTGTAACAGATTGAAAAAGGGCGTCCGTTCACAAGTTCAGTATAAAAATGTGACATGCCGAAACCGATGGCAGTAAAAGTTGCCGAACCTTTTTGTTTTACATTAAACTTGATGTGTTTCTCCTTCATAATTACAGGCATCCCTTCAATAGAAACATATTTACTTTCAAACAGAGGCGTCATGTTGCCAGGTCCGAAAGGACCCATCTGCCTTAATATGTTGTAAAATTTTGTGGTGATGCTTTCAAGGTCAAGTGACAGATCAATATTGATCATAGGCACAAGCTGCTCGGGCTGTATGCGGCTGCTTACAATTTCATTAAAACGTTTTCTGAAAGCTTCCACATTTTGTATCGGTAAAGTAAGGCCGGCTGCAAACGTATGACCTCCGAATTGCTCAAGTAAGTCAGCACATTCTTCAATGGCTTCATAAACATCGAATCCGGGAACAGATCTTGCCGAGCCTGCTGCTTTACCATGCGACTGAGTTAAAATAATTGTAGGGCGGTGATATTTTTCTATACACCTGCTGGCCACAATTCCGATCACGCCTTTATGCCAGTCTTCCTTATATAGTACCGTACTTTTTGCCTCTGTAAACCAGGCATCGTTTTCAATCATTAAAAGAGCCTCTTCCGTAATACTGGAATCGAAGTTCTTCCTGTCGCTGTTATGTCTGTTAATTTCCTGGGCAAATTCATCGGCCTCAAGTTCTTCCTCCGACAAAAGTAGCCGGACTGCCTCTTTCGCATGCTTAATCCGACCGGCAGCATTTATTCTCGGGCCAAGACCAAATACAACATTTGTAATATCCAGCACCCCAGCCATTCCCGCAATTTTTATCAATGCTTTAATTCCGGGCCTGGGAGCGCTATTTAGCCTCAACAATCCATAATAGGATAAAATCCGGTTTTCGCCCGTAATGGGTACGATGTCGGCTGCAATACTTACAACCAGAAGGTCGAGATATTCAAAAAGAATGTTTTGATCGATTCCTTCCGCAATACAATAAGCCTGAAGAAACTTAAAGCCAACTCCGCAGCCGGTTAGTTCTTTATATGGATAAGCACAATCATTTCGTTTCGGATCCAGGACTGCAACTGCAGGTGGCAATTCATCGCCTGGCCTGTGGTGATCGCATATGATGAAGTCAATACCCCGCTTTTTTGCTTCTTCTACCTTATCTACAGACTTTATTCCACAGTCGAGTGTTACGATTAACGTGAAACCATTTTCCTGGGCCCAATCAATACTTTGCCAGGAAACTCCGTAACCTTCATTATACCGGTCAGGAATATAATAGTCCAGTTTGTCATATATCTTTTGTAAAAATCCGTAAAACAAAGTCACCGAGGTAGTCCCGTCTACATCATAATCACCATAAACCAGTATTTTTTCTCCATTGGTCACGGCTTCCGCCAAACGCTTTACTGCAATGTCCATGTCCTGCATTAAGAACGGGTCATGCAGATGAGTCAGGTCAGGACGAAAAAATAACCTTGATTCTTCGAAATCTGAGATTCCCCGCTGAACCAGAAGCGTAGCCAAAGCAGTATTAATTTTCAGCGCTTCGGCCAGTTCAGTTGTGGTTTGGGTTTGTTCGGAGGTAAATTCAGGGTGATATATCCAGCGTTTGTCGATCATGGTGGCAAAGATAATGTTTAATATAATGTGTGTATCAAATCAGGTAACAGTCCGGGAATCAGGGAAAGCTAAACGAAACGTCTTATCTTTGCAAAATATTAACGTTTATTAAGGATGCCCCGTATTTTAGCCATTGATTATGGAGCTAAGCGCACAGGCCTGGCAGTAACTGATCCCTTGCAAATTATCGCAACAGCATTGGAAACCGTCAGAACGCATGACCTGTTGGATTTTTTAAAAAAATACGCGTTAAGCGAATCTGTTGAAGCTTTTGTCGTTGGTATGCCACGCAGGCTTGATAATACAGACAGCGATAACGCGCCCAGGGTTCAATCTTTTGTAAAGTTGCTAAAAAAAAGTTTTCCGGATACACCCGTACACACACACGATGAGCGCTTTACGTCTTCCATGGCTTTGCAATCCATGATCGCAAGCGGAACAAAAAAGAGCGACAGACGTGAAAAGGGAAACATTGATAAGATCAGCGCTACCATTATTCTTCAGTCATTTATGGAAAGCCGAAGATAAAATCCATTTAGAATTCTACACATATTTACAAATATTTAAAAATGATTTATCCTATTGTAGCTTACGGTGATCCCATACTCAGAAAACCGACCCGCTTTATAGAAAAAGAAGATCTTGATCTGAAAAAATTATCGGATGATATGTTCGAAACCATGTATTCTGCCAGTGGTGTAGGATTAGCAGCTCCGCAGATTGGAATGAACATCCGTGTTTTTGTTGTAGACGGAACACCTTTTAGTGAAAAAGATGAAGACGACGATGACGACGAGCCGGATTTGTCGCTGGTAGATTTTAAAAAGACATTTATCAATCCTGAAATACTTGAGGAAGATGGTAAGGAGTGGGCGTTTGAAGAAGGGTGTCTGAGCATTCCGGGTATCAGGGGAGATGTTTATCGTCCGGAACGACTGAAGATTCGTTATCGTGATACTGATTGGAACGAATACATTGAGGAATATACCGGAATGGCTGCCAGGATCATTCAGCATGAATATGATCATTTACTTGGAAAACTGTTTGTAGACTACCTGCCTACACTTAAAAAGCAGCTTATAAAAAAGAAACTAGCCGATATCACAAAAGGGAATGTAGATTCGGACTATCGCATGCGTTTTCCCGGACGGAGATAAATGTCCAGAGGTTGGAGAAGTTAGGTAGTTAAAGAAGTTAAACGCTTACCGGATATCATATATAATGAAAGACGAACTGGCAGTTGCGCTGATACAGACAAATTTATACTGGGAGGATGTAACAGCCAATCTTTCATCTTTGGAAGAAAAGATTGCAGCGCTTGAAAAACCGGTAGATATCATCGTATTACCCGAGATGTTTAATTTAGGGTTTACGATGAATACTTCGCTGGCGGAACATTCAAACATGACTACTTCGCGCTGGATGAAAAACACAGCAAAACAAACCGGGGCGCTCGTTGTCGGAAGTTTTGCTGTGAAAGAGCACAATAATTTTTACAATCGTCTGTTTTATGTCTTTCCGGATGGATCTTCTGTTTACAGTGACAAGCGTCACCTGTTTCGCATGGGAGAGGAGCACGCAGCTTACACGCCGGGAGAGGCAAGAAAGATTATCACCTGGAAGGGCTGGAATATTTTAGGATTGGTCTGTTATGATTTGAGGTTTCCGGTTTGGAGCAGAAACCTGACCGACGACCCATATGACCTGCTTATATATGTAGCAAGTTGGCCTGCGCGGCGGGCAAATGCCTGGAATATTTTATTAAAAGCCAGGGCAATAGAAAATCTGTGTTATGTAATTGGGGTGAACAGGGTAGGGGAAGATGGCAATGGAATTAAATATCAGGGCGATTCGGTGGCTCATGATTTTCTTGGAGAACCCCGATTGGCAATTGGATCTGCGGAGGATGAAAAAGTTGTTACATTATCAAATTCCGAACTTCGGACGTACCGGACACAGTTTCCTGCTTATCTGGATGCTGATGATTTTGTGTTGAATGAAAAAAATATCACTCAATCACTTTAGGTACCATTATATAGGCCGAATTTTTGGCAGGTGCATTCGATAGAGCCTCTTCGCGTGTCAGGGTATTTGAACTTTCATCATTGCGCCAGATGTTTTCTTCCTCCATGATGTGCGTCAGTGGTTCCACGCCTTCAGTATCAACTTCATTGAGTTGCTCCATCCATGATAATACGGAATCCATGCTGTTCAATAAGGTTGTCTCTTCTCCGGGCTTTATATTAAGCCTGGCCAAATGAGCAATCTTTGTAAGTGAATCTTTGTCAATTTTCATATTATTAACAATTTGTTATATTTAGAGTCGTGATTGTAATGAAAGTTAAAATTATTACATTTTTGCCGATCATTCCAGTAAATTTTTGAAATTGAGGTTTTACCTAAGGGCCGAAGTCAACGGATAACGAGGAGAGATGCACAGTTGAAAAGAGGCTGAGAAAGGCATAATATAATTTTTTAGTAACGTAATTATAAAAAATCGAGTTGTCTTTTGGTGGCGAGGAAAATAATATTTGCTTTTATTGTCCGATATTAAAATATTTTAAACTCCAAACGGCCGATTTAAAAAAGATGTTAGCATTGTTTCGCAAAAAGAGTGCAATTTTTATAAGTCCGTAATTGGTAGCTATCTGGCTCTTTATCAAGCTAAACGATCGGATTGGAATAGGATAAATGCTTGTTCTTATTCTTTAAATTATACAATTCACGTAATGTCGAAAAAAGAGCAGAACAAAAAAACAGCTGAAAAGCTTGCTTTTTTTTAAAAGGAAAACTCATACTTTTGTGAAAGTCGAAAACATAAAACGCAACCGAAATTTTATTTTACAAAAGCCGATTTTAACCAAAACTTTTATTTAATTCACAACCAAAATCTCAATTTAACCTTTAAAAGTAAGTCTGATGGAAAAGAAAGCTACAAGTCCGGCACCAGCACCTAAGTCTGCACCAGCGGCATCAAAAGGCTCAGGTGGTTTAAACCCGGCATTGGTAATCCCCCTACTATTTGTTATTGCCCTTTGCGTTTACATGTTTGTCTTGGGTGCTCCTGATCACTTTATCGACGGTGATCATACAAAAGGTCCAAAACCAGGGGATTATTTTGGTATTGTTCACGAAGGTGGGCCAATCGTACCTTTGTTAATGACTTGTTTTCTTGTTGTGCTTGTGTTCACAATCGAACGTATGATCACAATTGGTAAAGCAAATGGTTCAGGAAGCATTGATTCTTTCGTTCGTAAAATCAAAGCACTTCTTGACAAAAACCAAATTGACGAAGCTATCAAAGAATGCGATAAGCAAAAAGGTTCAGTTGGTAATGTAATCAAGGCTGGTTTGTTGAAATACAAACAACTTGCTACTGAAACTCAGCTTGACAAAGAGCAAAAACTTGCTGCATTGCAAAAAGAAGTGGACGAAGCAACAACATTGGAGCTTCCTATGCTACAAAAGAACCTTACTATCATAGCGACGTTGGCCGGAGCTTCTACACTTATCGCCCTTCTTGGAACGGTACTTGGTATGATCCGTGCATTTGCTGCTCTTGGTGCATCTGGTGCTTCTGATTCTGGTGCGCTTGCAGCAGGTATCTCTGAGGCCCTTATCAACACTGCGATTGGTATCGGTACTTCTGCAATTGCAACTATTTCTTACGCATACCTTAACAGCCGCGTAGATGACCTCACTTACAGTATTGACGAAATTGGTTTGAGCATTCAGCAAAATTTTGCTGCTCATTATTAATAGTTACGAACTATTAATATATAATTTTCGTTAATATTAAAAAAACTTATATATTTGTAAAACCATGGGAGTAGTTAAGCCTAAGAAACACCCGCCGCATACAGATATGACCGCTATGACGGACGTGGCTTTCTTGCTGTTGACGTTCTTTATCATGACGGCTACTTTTAAAACGAATGATGCAGAGATTACAACCCCTACATCAATTTCGCAGATTAAAGTACCGGATGATGAATTGATGATCATCAGTATAGATAAGGATGGCAAGGTTTACTTTGGAGTAGATGCCAAGCCTACACGTGCAGCAATGCTGGATAATATCGCTCAGACTAAGGGTATTACTTTTACTGAAGTTGAAAAAGCGAAGTTTGCCCTGCAGACAAGCTTTGGATTTCCGATTAATCAGTTGAAGCCTTGGTTGAGTTTGCCAAAGGAACAGATGAGTGCAGTTAAGCAGCCAGGTGTGAAGGTTGATTCAACCGGAACAAGTGAACTTGCTGACTGGGTTTACGCAGCCAGAAAAGCAAATCCGCAGCTGAGGATTGCTTTGAAAGGAGACAACGTAGCTAAATTCCCTGTTTTCAAGGATGTGTTAGCGAATCTGCAGTCGCAGAACATTAACAAGTTCTCTCTTATCACAGGAAGTGAAGATGCTCCGGCAGGTTTCAAAGACTGATAGAAAGAACAACAGTTTCACTTTTAATTTAAAGTATTAACATGGCAGCTATTGAAGAATCCGGTGGCGGCGGGCATGGTAAAGGTGATGGTAAGGTAAGGGGTAAAAAGATGTCTACCCGGGTCGATATGACTCCAATGGTGGATTTAGGATTCCTGCTCATTACCTTCTTCATGCTTGCAACTACAATGAGTAAACCAACGGCTATGTCTGTATTCTTTCCTGACAAGCAGGATAAGGATCAGCCAGAAGAAACGGAACCGTTGAAAGCATCAAAAGTTTTAACACTTTTCCTGGGAGCTAGTGACAATGTTTACTACCTGGATGGTGTTGCAGCTGATGATGATAATGCAGAGGCTTCTTTGAAAACAACCGGTTACGGTTCTGATTTGAGAAGTGTGATTTTTAACTCTGCTAAAAGAATCAATGCAGCTAATCCTAAGGATGATAAAGGCAATGATCCTTTCGTAGTGGTTATCAAACCAACAGTGGTGTCTTCCTTCAAAAACATGGTAGACGTACTGGACGAAATGGCCATTACAAAGTCTAAAAGGTATGCATTGGTAGATAATCTTACTGATTCAGAGAAAAAGGTTCTTGGAGACAAGATCAAACCTAAAAACTAATTTTTAACTTTTAATCAAATCGCCATGGCAGAAATGAGCCCGAATGCGACACTGGATGATATAGTGTTTGCAAATCGTAACAAGGCGTATGGGGCATTTACACTTCGCAAGGGTTACCGTGCTGATGTGACAAAAGCTACATTAATCGGTGCTGCACTTTTTCTTTTAGCAATGTTCTCTCCGGCAATTATCAGCAAATTTGCGTCGGATGATAAAGAAGAGTTAGTAGAGGTTAACGTGGACTTAATGAATATCCCGCCGCCTCCAATAGATCCGGCAGAACCGCCACCGCCACCGCCGCCGCCAATTGAGCAGCCTAAGGTGAACACAGTGAAGTTTCTTCCTCCCGAAGTAAAAAAGGATGAAGAAGTTCCGGAAGAAACACCTCCGCCAACTGTGGAAGAGATTAAAGAAGCGGTTGTAGCGAACAAGACAATTGAAGGTGATCCTAATGCAAATGAGATTATCGTTGCCCCGGAAGCTGTTGCAGCTCCTAGTAAGGGTGTGGTAGTTGAAGCTGCTCCGGAACCTGAAAAGATCTTTACAGTTGTTGAGCAGCAGCCTGAATTCCAGGGAGGTGCATCAGAAATGTACAAGTATCTTAACAAAAACATTAAATACCCAAGTGCAGCTTCAAGAGCGAACGTTTCAGGACGGGTATTTATGTCCTTCGTTGTGAACGTTGATGGAAGTATTACTGATGTACAGGTACTGAAAGGACTAGGTTTTGGTTGTGATGAGGAAGCCATGCGTGTTGTGAAAGCGATGCCAAAATGGAAGCCAGGTAAACAGTCGGGACGTGCAGTACGTGTTAAATTCAACCTTCCTATTAATTTCCAATTGGAGTAACTCATGAAGGAAAAACCATTGCATGAGAAGGTCTTGGATCTTGCCTCTTTGCTAATGGCTCTGGTATACGTGGGAGGAGGGATCTTTTTGATCTTCTCCTCCTCGTCTTTTAATTTGTTTCCGTTAAGCGCTTTGCAGCGGAATGCGTTGGGTGGCACACTTATTTTGTATGGAATTTTTCGTGGTTACCGCGTATGGAAAAGACAAAGAAACCAAATAGAGCCATGAGGAATATATTAGGTATTGGAATACTCTTTGTCTTCGTGTCTTTTCTGACGGGCTGTTCAGGGTCGGAAACTTCTGAAAGCGACAATCCGAGAAGAGGGTCGGTTACGATAGCAGCGGATGAATCATTCAAACCACTGGTTGATGCCTTAACCAGTGCGTACGAAGGTATTTATCCCGAGACGCACTTCAATGTAGATTACAAGCCGGAACAACGGTCGGTACTTCAGCTTCTTCAAGATAGCGCCAGAGTTGTTTTTGCAACAAGAAAATTAACAGCCAAGGAAGACGCAATTATGAGAAGTCAGAAAGGCTACATTCAATATCAGCATATAGCAATCGACGGACTGGCAGTTATTGTAAGCAAAGCCAACTCGGACAGCCTGATGACGTTGTCTGAATTGAAAGGAATTTTTGAAGGCAAAATTACGGACTGGTCTCAACTTGCAGGAAGTAATCAATCCGGTTTAATAACACTGGTATTTGATGATGTGAATGCCAGCAATCTCAACTTTATTAGAGAAAAATTTAATCTGAAGGATTTTAAGAATTTTAGGCTGATTGCTGCGGGAACTAATAAGAAGGTGATCGAGGAAGTGAAAGCAAATCCATTGTATATGGGTTTCATAGGTGTAAACTGGATAAGTGACGGCCATTCTCTGGCGAGTGTAGAGTTATCAAAAGGCTTAAATGTATTCGGAATATCCAAGACAGATGATCCCAAATCAATCTCGGATTACTATCAGCCGTTTCAGGCGGGATTGGAATTTAGGAATTATCCTCTGTCCCGTGATGTTTATATTATCAGCCGCGAAGGATACTCGGGTCTTGGTGGCGGATTAATGACTTATATTGCCCGCGACGTTGGAGGACTTATTATTCAAAAAATGGGGCTGATTCCGATGATCCGGTTTCCAAGACAGATCGAGGTGAAAACAGGTAAAAATTTTTAACGCTTTATATACAATTTTTCACATTTGGACTTGTTTATTGAAAGACCAAATTTTTTATCATTATATTAACCGGGTAAAAAATGAACAGAAACATGAGAATGAAATTAGTAGCGCTTGTATTCGGTGTATTGGCATTTATTAATGTACAAGCACAAACAATTCAGGATGGTTTGGCCTTGATTCACACAGAAAGGTATAATGAAGCCGGCCAATTATTTAAAAAGTTAGCTGAAGGAACACCTTCTCCTGAAAATCAGTATTATTTGGGATACTATTATGTTAAAACCAACCAGTTGGACGAAGCTCAAAAAGCTTTTGAAAAAGGAGTCTCACTGGAAGATAAATCTTATCTGAATCAGGTAGGTCTTGGTACTGTTGCTTTGGGTAAAGGTGATAAAGCAAAAGCAAAAACCATATTTGAAGAAGCTGAAAAGAAAAAGAAAAAGGAAGCTGAGGTCCTTTACAGAATAGGTGAAGCTTATACATTGTTTGAAAAAAACAGTGATCCTGCCGAAGCAATTCGTTTGTTAGATGAAGCAGTTAAAAGAGATAAAAATCTTGCAGATGCTTACATTTCAAAAGGAGACGCTTTGATGCTGCGTAACGAAGGTGGTGCTGCTGCTACTGCATACGAATATGCTCTAACTGCAAAACCAAATTATGCAGTAGCGCACAATCGTATCGGAGAAATTTACCTGCGCGGTAAAAATTACAACCTTGCTTTGGAAAACTATAAAAAAGCAATCGAAGCAGATCCTAATTTTGCACCAGCCTATAAAGACCTTGCGGAGTTGTATTACCTGGGTCAAAAATATAAGCAGGCGGCAGAGAACTTTGATTTGTTTATGCAGAAAAGCGGAAGCACGGATCCTGAGTTAGAACTTCGTGGAACACAGTTTGCTTTCGTTGCCGATGATTATGCAAAGGCGCTTCAAGGTTTGGATAAACTGAAAGGAAGAAGTAACAATCCTTTTATCAAAAGAATGTACGGCTGGTCTTATTTCAAAACTAATGAAACAGACAAAGCCATTCAAAGTCTGGACGAGTTTATAAAGGAGGTTCCTGATAAAGTAATTGGAGACGATTATAAGTACCTGGGTCGTGCGCTAAACCAGAAAGCAGTTGCCGCAGGACAGCCTTATGATTCGACTGCACTTACCTACATTTTGAAAGGTGCTTCTTTGGATACAAATAAAGTTGAAGCTGCGGTAACCTACAAAGAAGTTGGAGCTTTGACTTATGCTGCAAAGGACTATGATAAAGCAATAGATGCATACGCAAAAGGTATTGCGCTTGATTCTTCTGCAAAAACAATCATAAATGATTATTACTACCTAGGACTTTCTTATTTCCAGAAAGCATCTAGAACTATTGCATCAGGTGCAGACAGTGCTCAAATTTTGCAGGCAAAAAGAGCGCTGAACATCAAGGCTGATTCCATATTTTCAATTGTAACTGTTAAATCACCTGAGTGGCCATATGGTTATTATTGGAGAGGGGTAGCATTGTACAATGCATACGACAGACAAGAAAATATCGACAAAGGTATTTCAGCACCGCATTATGCGAAATTCGCTGAAATTGCTGAAAAGGATACTACAGATCAGGGCAAGTACAAAGGTTTTTATAAAGTGGTATATCCATACCTGGCGTTTTACTCTTCATCTACGTTAAAGGATGATGCAAAATCGAAGGAATATTGGAATAAACTTTTGAAAGCTGATCCGGAAAATGTTAATGCGAAAGAAGCATTAGGGTTGAGTGCCCCGGCAGCGCAGCCTGCGGCAGCTGCACCGGCCAAAAAGAAATAGTATTTAAAATAACGGTAAAAACGCCTCCCTTTCGGAATTCCGAAAGGGAGGCGTTTTTTATTTTTTAATAATTTCTAGGTATGAAATCTGGCGAAACAGGTATTGAGAACCGGAAGGTATGCCGCGCTGTAACGTTCATAACACCACATCCTTAAGCGTTTTACTTCCGCAGGCATAAGCATTCTAATCGCTTTTCTTAATTCTTTTTCAAACAATCTGCGGTCAAAACTAACCTTTTGCAGAATAATTTTAATGTATTCAAGCATCGAGGCCATAGTATTATGTAGTTTTGTGGTTTAGGGAAGTATTCATAATTACAAAATAGTTTGGGACACGTTCAATACCAGAACTACTAATAAAGTTAACGAAATTTCTTGATGAAATTATATGTTTTAATAGGTATAATTTTGTGTTTTTCAAATATTTCTTTTTCGCAGGAAATTACCGATCCGGTAAGCATCGAAATAGGGACAACGGAACTTACTTTAAGTGAACCGTTTGTAATATCTGTTGTGCTAAAAGATGCGGAAAACCGCCCTCCGGTTATTTTTCCTGAAATTAAAGGACTTGAAAAAAGAAGTAAGTCTGCCACCAGTACGATAAATACGATTGATGGTGTGAAGATAGTTGTTCAAACCATTACGCAGGAATATTTCGCAACTAAACCAGGGCAATATCAGGTACCGGTTTTTTTTGTATTAATAAACGGAGTAAAATACAAAGGTGAAGAAACAATGGTTAAATTTTCCCTGGCGAGTACATCGGCGGAGAATGAAGACACTAGAACAGAAGATTATCTGCCGGATCCTGAATTAAATGGAGAGGATGTTTTTCTTTCGGTTCAGGCTGACAGAAAGGACGTTTATATCAGAGAAGGTTTTTCACTTAGAATTTCACTGTACATTGCAGAGTCTGCTCCCGTTCAGATGGAGTTTTATCAATTTAATACCCAACTACAATCAATTTTAAAACAGTTACGTCCCGCGAATTGCTGGGAAGAGAACGTGGGAATTGAAGAAATTATAAAACGTCAGGTTAAAATTAAAGGCAAAAGTTACACGGAATATAACATGTATCAGGCCCAGTTTTTTCCGATAACATTGCAAGATGTAATATTTCCAACTGTGAGTCTGGAAATGCTGGTAACCGAAAACAAGGCGGCAGTCAATGTTGAGAGTACTTCTACCCGGCCATTCCGGTCGAAGGTTAGTTTAATTAAAGTAAAGCCGCTACCTAATCACCCACTAATGGACCAGGTGGCTGTTGGAAAATATTCTCTGGTTGAAAAGTTGTCCAGTGCATTAGTATATTCGGGAGAGAGTGTCAGATATACTTTTAGAATACAGGGAATTGGTAACATTGCTGCAATTCCAACTCCGTCAATAGAAGTTAATTCTGCTTTTGATTTCTATCCACCCGAAATTAGCAGGGAAATTAAGTTCAGTAACTCCAAGGTCTCCGGAGAGCGAAGTTTTAATTATTTTGTAGTGCCGAGAAGAGACGGAACATTTCCGCTTAGCAGATATTTTCAATGGATTTATTTTGATCCGTCCACTGCGAAGTATGATACGCTGAGAGCATCGAAAGTATTACAGGTTAAAGGTGAAGATTACAAGCTGGGGAATATATCTTTGAGTGGTGCTTCGGGGTTATACGATAATCTCGAAAGCTTAGATAGTACCAGGAAGAGTTTTAATTTTAAGGTTTTTTTTAGAAACGTCACGAATGCAATCATCGTTATGCTTATAGTCGCGATGATTTGGGTATTCAGAAAGTAACAAGATGGGAAGTACATACGGAAAGATTTTCAAAATTGCCACTTTTGGAGAATCTCATGGAGTTGGCATCGGGGTCATTATTGAAGGCTGTCCGGCAGGAGTTAGTTTTGATACGGATTTTATACAATCTGAATTGACCAGACGTAAACCGGGTCAGTCAAGGATTACAACGCAGCGCCGGGAGGCGGATGAATTTGAAGTATTATCCGGCGTTTTTGAGGGTAAAACGACGGGAACACCAATCGCAATGGTTATTCGTAATGAAGACCAGCGTAGTAAGGATTACTCCCACATTGCTGCACAGTTCCGTCCATCACACGCAGATTATACCTATCAGGCTAAATATGGTGTAAGAGATTATCGTGGTGGCGGAAGAAGTTCTGCAAGGGAAACAGCCGCTCGCGTAGCCGCCGGAGCCTTGGCAAAACTTCTTTTGAATGATTTGGGAGTTCATATACAAGCCTATGTTTCGCAGGTTGGAGCGATGAAGCTTGAAAAACAATATACCGAGCTGGATTTAACTTTAACAGAAACTAATGCTGTGCGTTGCCCTGATCCGGAAATGGCTCAGAAGATGTTTGATTACATTGATGATGTAAGAAAACAGGGAGACTCTGTTGGCGGGGTCGTGAATTGTGTGATCAAAGGAGCTCCCGTAGGTTGGGGAGAACCGGTTTTCGATAAACTGCATGCTGAACTTGGTAAAGCTATGCTAAGCATCAATGCAGTAAAGGGTTTTGAATATGGCAGCGGTTTCGAAGGTGTAACAATGCTGGGTTCACAGCATAACGATGCCTTTTTTATGGATGAAAATAATGCGGTGCATACCCGGTCTAATCACTCGGGAGGTATTCAGGGTGGTATCTCTAACGGCGAGGACATTTATTTCAGGGTTGCATTTAAACCTGTTGCGACGATTATGCAGGATCAGGAGAGTGTGGATCAACATGGAGATGTGGCGGTTGTTCAGGGAAAAGGCCGTCACGATCCTTGTGTAGTGCCCCGTGCTGTACCTATTGTGGAGGCGATGGCTGCTCTTGTTCTGGCAGATTTTTATCTTAGAAACAAAAGCAGCAAAATATGATTTACCAGGGGCAGTTTCGGTTATTTAATGCCGGAATTCTAGCTTTGGGCTTTTTGTGCTTTTTTTCAAACAAACTGGAAGCTCAGGAAAGGCGGTATACCTTTGAGAGAGGGCTGATGGGTTCGCCTTTTAAGCTTATCATCTACGCTCCCGGCGACTCAATTGCAAACGCGGCAGCGAACAGTGCTTTTAAACGAATTGAAGACCTCAATGCCGCTTTGAGTGATTATCGTGACGACAGTGAAATCAATAGTGTGTCAGCGCGCTCAGGATCGAAAGACTGGATACCGGTGAGTAAAGATCTTTTTGATATTCTGTATATTTCAAACGATATCAGCAAAAAAACAAAAGGAGCTTTTGATGCCACGTTGGGGCCCATAGTTCAGGAATGGAGACGGGCTACCCGGAAAGGTTATTTTCCTGACAAAAAACTTATTGCAGCTGCTCTTGCCAAAACGGGTTATAAAAAAATTGAATTTAATGAGGATTCACACAAAATTAAGCTAAATACCAAAGGTATGCGGCTTGATATCGGAGGTTTAGGAAAGGGTTATGCAGCTGATGAGGCAGTAAAAGTGCTGCAAAGTTACGGCATAACGTCCGCAATGATTGATGCAGGCGGAAAGCTTGCTTTGATGAATCCGCCACCAGGTGAAAAAGGCTGGAAAATTGTTATTTCCACAGGAAGTGATTCTATCCGGACTATCGAATATGCCAATGTTGGAATTGCTACCTCAGGACCAACCTATCGCTACCTCGAATACAAAGGAAAAAGGTATTCACATATTGTTGATCCCAAAACAGGAATAGGCCTTCAGTTTCATTTGAGAACAACCGTGATTTCACCAAATGCTACCGAGGCTGATGCTCTTGCTACGGCATTCAGCGTTTCGGGAATCAATGAGGGTAAAAAATATCTGAAGTTATTCCCTGACAACAAAGTTTGGCTTGTGGAGATGAAGGGGGATAAAATCAGTAGCTGGAATACGATCGAATAAGCCATGATAAATAAGAGCAGACAATGTTGGTTGCCTGCTCTTTCTTGTTTATGGCTTATTATTAGATTACTATTGTTTTTCCTGGTACTGCAACAGGATATAATCCGTCCGGACCTGGCATAAGTTTAGGGTTCGCATCCCATGCAAGCTTATCCGGGAATAAATTTATTTCAGATTTAATGGCTTCATCCCACTTGATCATTTTTCCTGAATAAGTAGCCATACGTCCCATAATGGCCGTCATTGTGCTTTTTGCTCCGTTTTCGGCATCAGCAAATTTGTATTCACCTTTAGCGACTGCTGCAAAAAGCTGATCATGTTCTACCTGATACGGGTCTTTATCGTTCTTGCCATCATGTTGATAAAGGACGCCTCCCTTATAGTCTTTTAGAACCGTTCTTTTTGGTTCGAAACTGTCGATACGTCCTTTTGTTCCAACAAATGCCTCATCAACTTTCTGCCATGTGCCTTCAAACTGACGGCATTGGCTGGAAATCGTGGTACCATCTGCATAAACCAGGTCAAGTGTATGATGATCAAAAATTTCGCCATAGGCTTTACCAGTCCTAACTTCCCTTCCACCCGTTCCTTGAATCTGAACAGGATACGATCCTTTTACCCAGTTCGCTACGTCAATATTGTGAACATGCTGCTCTGAAATATGATCACCACAAAGCCAGTTGAAATAGTACCAGTTTCTCATTTGGTATTCCATTTCAGTCTGGTTTGGCTGGCGTTCTTTCATCCATGGACTGCTTCCAACCCAATAAACCTGTCCGCCTACAATGTCACCAATTGCACCATCCTGAATTCTTTTGATAGCTTGTAGATAGTTGTTCTGATAATGGCGCTGAAGACCAACGACCACATTCAATTTTTTCCTTTTAGCCTCTTCCGCCACTTCCAGGACTTTACGGATTCCCGGAGCATCTGTCGCAACGGGTTTTTCCATGAAAATCTGCTTATTGTTTTTTACAGCCTCTTCAAAATGCCAGGGGCGAAAGCCGGGAGGTGTTGCAAGAATGACAACATCAACATCTTTGAGTGCTATTGCTTTTTTGTATGCATCAAAACCGACGAACTTTCTGTCTTCCGGAACATTTACCTTTGTGCTCGAATCAACAGGCGCTCCCGCCGCATTTTTATATTTTTTTGCGATCAAATTATTATAGGTCTGATCAAGCCGATCCTTGAACGCGTCAGCCATCGCAACGATCTGAACGTTTTGATTGGTGCTTAATGCCTGACCCGCTGCACCACCCCCTCGTCCACCGCAACCAATCAAGGCTACTCTAATTGTATCATCGACTGCACTGTTAAAGCCGTAACCGGTAATCGGGTTTAGCAAAGCTCCGCCTGCAAACAGGCCGGATGCTTTTAAAAAATCACGACGATTTTGTTCCATAATTTTCAAGAAATAAGAGTTTATATATGTCAATAGTCTTCAATCAGCTTTGGGCTGTAATATGCTTTGATTTCTTCTGCTGACGGTGTTTTAACCGGTCTCACGATACGGAAACCAACGAAAGATGCACTTGTCATCCACCATTCGCTTTTTGGCAACTGAGGGTCCAGTATTTTCCATTCAGGTTTTGAGGGAGTTCGTGCAGCACTTCTCAGATTTTCAGGTTCGTCGTCCCATGATCCGCCTCTTACAGCAGTGGGGTACAATTCTATTACCGGTGCATAAGCTTCACCTTTTGGCTGCTTGGCGTAATAATCGGGTATGTATTGGTCCAAAGTCCATTCCATCACGTTTCCGTGCATGTCATATAGTCCCCATGCATTTGGCTTTTTCAAACCTACCTTTTTATAAGCAGCATCACTGTTTTTATGATACCAGGCATATTCTCCTATTTTAGTTGCGTCGTTGCCAAAAGAGTAGGCAGTAGTGCTTCCGGCGCGGCAGGCATATTCCCATTCTGCTTCGGTTGGAAGACGGTAGAAAATACCGGTTTTGTCGTAAAGCCATTTGCAAAAATGAATGGCAGCGTATTGGGTCATATTAATTGCAGGATATCCGGCTCTTCCCATCCCAAACGACATGTCGACGTAAGGCGGGCTGGGACGTGTACTTGCATCTGTCTTGACAACGCTTTTTTCCGGATCCGGATGGCGCAAAGCCATTTCTTTCTCCATATTTTTGAAGGCGTATAAGTCATAAAGGTCCCACACAACTTCGGTTTTACCCATCCAGAAAGGTTCAATTTTTACTTTGTGCTGAGGTCCTTCGTCATCTTTCCGGCCTTTTTCTGTTTTTGGGCTTCCCATGGTGTATTCACCTCCGGGAATAGCAACCATATCATAAACCTGTGAGCTTCCGCCTATTTTTTGAGTATAACTTTTAAAAGAAGCGTCTTGTGCAAATGCGTTTGAAAATGTTAAAAATGTTGGGATTAGGTAAAGGAATTTTTTGTACATGATAACTTAATGTGTTCAATGGAACGATATAACTAATTATAAGGAGCAATATTATGGTATTTACCGTATGAAAACGAATTTTTTCTTAGTTGTTTAATATCTCTCCTACCTTTGTGTTTTAGAAATTGAATTTTACTTATGAATTATCTTTCAGCAGAAAATATTGCCAAGTCTTTTGGAGATCGGTGGCTTTTTAGAAATATAAGTTTTGGAATTAGCCGGGGTGATAAAATCGCGCTGATTGGCACAAACGGAACCGGGAAAACTACATTCCTGAATATTCTTACCGGCAAATTACCTTCTGACGAAGGCGGCGTGAGTGTTAAAAAAGATATCCGCGTGGGCTACCTGGACCAAAGCCCTGCTTTTGACGAAACATTGCCGATTCTTGAGGTGATATTTTCCTCAAATAATCCCGTTGCGCAGGCAGTTAAACGATACGAACTTGCGATAGAAACCGACAATCATGACGAGCTTTCGGTTGCCATGGAAGACATGGACAAGTACAATGCCTGGGATTTCGAATATAAAACAAAAGAAGTATTAGGCTGGTTGGGTGTTCATAATACGGATAGTCTTTACGGAACGTTGTCGGGCGGGCAGCGTAAGAGGGTTGCCTTGGCAAAAGTATTGCTTGAAGATCCGGATCTTCTTATTCTGGATGAACCTACCAACCATTTGGATCTCGATACGGTCGAATGGCTTGAAGAATATTTGAATACTTCCAACACAACCATATTGGTAGTAACCCACGACCGGTACTTCCTGGACACGGTTTGTAATCAGGTTTTGGAACTGGATCATGGCTCTGCCTATACCTACAAAGGGAATTATTCTTATTTCCTGGAAAAGAAAGCAGAAAGAGAAGAAATAGAAGCTGCGGGTATCGATAAGGCAAGAAACCTGATGCGGAAAGAGCTTGACTGGATCAGACGCCAGCCCAAAGCGCGCGGTACTAAAGCGAAATACCGTGTTGATGCTTTTGAAGAACTGAAGGAGAAGGCAAGCCAAAAGAAAGTGGATACGCAGATGGAGCTCAATGTACGTACTTCCAGGCTGGGAAGTAAGATCATTGAAATGGAAAACGTGAGCAAAGGATTTGGTGAACGCCAGTTGATCAAAAACTTTGAATATACATTCCGTAAAGGGGACAGAATCGGCATTGTTGGTCAGAACGGAATGGGCAAATCGACCCTGCTGAACATGATTACGGGCGAGCTTCAGCCTGATTCAGGAAAAATTGATAAGGGCGAAACCGTACAGTTTGGTTACTACAAACAATCGGATCTTGTATTTAATGAAAATCAGCGTGTGATCGACATCGTGAAAGATGTTGCTGAGGTTGTGCAGCTGGGAACTGGAGAAACCGTAACAGTTGGTAATCTGTTGCAGGCATTTTTATTCTCGCCGTCCAAGCAGTATGATTTTATTTCAAAACTAAGCGGAGGAGAAAAGAGAAGATTGCAGCTTCTGTTAATTCTGATCAAACAGCCAAACTTCCTGATTCTCGATGAGCCTACCAACGATCTGGATATTGCGAGTTTGAACGTTTTGGAGGAGTTTCTTCTGAACTTCCCCGGCTGTCTGGTTATTGTCTCTCACGACAGGTACTTCCTGGATCGTTTGGTTGAACATATTTTTGTGTTTGAAGGCGAAGGAAAAGTTTCTGATTTTCCGGGTAACTATACAGAACTGCGGGATTATCAGGATGATATGGAAGCGGAGAAAAAGTTAGCTGAATCTTCAAAATCCGCTAAGAGCGTACCGGTTGCAGCTGTAAAAGAAGTTGTTGTTGCCCCTGTGGCCAAAAGAAAACTAAGTTTCAAAGAGCAAAAGGAAATGGAGACGCTTGAAGCTGAAATGGCACAGATGGAAAAGAAAAAAACACAGTTACTGGAAAATATCAATAAAGGCGGCTCACATGTTGAAGTGACAAATTGGGCTGTTCAAATTGAAGAGCTAACCAACAGCCAGGCGGAAAAAGAAATGCGCTGGCTCGAATTATCAGAAAATGCTTAAGTTTGGCTCGTAAATCAAACTGGCATTTCGGTTACATATCCGAAATTAGTAAACCATGAATTCTATAACCGAATTTTTTCAATACATACTGAATTCCGAAGAAATCATACGTACCGGAGGACTTTTGGTTATTACGTTTATCATTTTTGCTGAGAATGGATTGTTCTTTGCCTTCTTCCTGCCAGGAGATTATCTTGTTTTCCTGGCAGGTGTTTTTTGCGGTACAGGTATTTTGGATGTACCAATTGGAATCCTGTTGATTTGTATGTTTACAGCCGCCGTTCTGGGATCGCTGGTTGGTTATATTTTTGGAAAATATTTTGGGGGAATGTTTGAGAACCGGCCGGATTCGTTTTTTTTCAAGAAAAAACACATTGAAACAACCCGGAATTATTTTGAAAAATATGGAAGCAGAACCTTGATTGTCAGTCGTTTTTTGCCGGTTGTGAGAACTTTTGCACCCATACTTGCCGGTTTAGTAAAAATGCCATTCCCTACCTTCCTAATTAATAATGTGGCCGGCGGAGCTATCTGGATACTTGTTTTAACAGGCGGAGGTTTTTTATTCGGAGAACGTTTTCCGGGTATAGTCGATTACGTTCAGTACATCATTTTGTTCTTCCTGGCTATTACTACTTTTACAGTTATCAAAGGGTATTTGAATGCGAGGAAGGAGATGAATTAAGAAGGCTTCCATCAACACTAGTTTTGTTACTTCATACAGGTTTAAAAGTCTAACTGCTGGTTATCTGATCAAAATGTGTGAGAACGAACTGGTTAGGAAACATTTTTAGCCCAACTTTAAGCTTACTGATGATGAATAACTTCCGGTTATATGCCAAGGCTGCACGTATTTTGGGGTTTTTTACTTTTTTTATTTTGGGCACGCTTTGCCAGCTTTTCTACCGGGAGTTTTTCTTTCGCAATAATATTCAGAAATTTATTTACCTGGCTGCCATACTGCTTTTTTCTATGAGTTTCCTTTTTTGGGAGATGGCAAAAGGGAATACAATCCCTGACCTTTTGAGAAAATCAAATGATACGATCGGCATACTTAGAATCGCCGCTGCTTTCTTTTTCGCTATTTACGTCTTTCTCTGTATTTTTCTTACAAATGCTGAGTTCCTTAATTTAGAACACCGTTATATTTTTATTTACCTGGCCGTCGGTGCTCTTTCTCTCAGCCAGGTAGTAAAGCATAAATCCGATCCTGACCCATCCGGAAAAGTAAATTTCACTCTTTATTCGCTGGTATTATTGGTTGCGCTTTATAGTATAGTTAAGTTGTTTGTTTAAGGAGAAATATTTTATTCCTCTTCCTTAAACCAGCCGGAATACGTTATGTAATTATTAGCCGTCCGGTCAATAGCAGCGTTTAGTTCAGGAGAAACGTCTTTCAGATATTTTGCAGGGTTGCCCGCATAGATTGTTCCCGGCGGAACTTTGGTACCCTGCGTTACGATCGCACCGGCTGCTACAATAGATCCTTCGCCAATTACAGCTCCGTCCATCACGATAGAGCCCATGCCAATCAATACATGATTTTCAATTGTGCAGCCATGTACGATGGCATTATGTGCAATCGAGACGTAATCTCCGATTGTTGTGGCAAAACGTTGGTAAGTACAGTGAATAACGGCGCCGTCCTGCACATTGGAGAAATTACCGATCCGGATGCTGTTCACATCTCCGCGAATAACTGCATTGAACCAGACAGTACAATGTTCACCCATTATGACGTCTCCTACAATGGTGGCGTTGTCAGCAAACCAGCAGTTTTCTCCAAAAGCAGGGTGATTTCCACGAACAGATTTAATTAAAGGCATAATTTTTTGTTTAAGTGGCAGGCGCAACAATATTTTTTCTAAATTATCCTGCGATTAAAAATAACAGTCGGCTTTCGCTGAAAGCTAGTAAAATGTTACCGGAAATTAAATATATTTCGTTAATGTATTAATCTTATTTGTACGTTATGGCTGCTTCAATCCGTGTTTCAAAAGGAAGTTTATTAATTGCAAAGCCGTTTTTGGGCGATCCTAATTTCGAAAGAGGAGTGATTCTGGTCTGTGATTATAACGGGCAGGGAAGTTTTGGCTTTGTCCTTAACCAGGTGACCGACCTGTTTTTAGGGGATGTGCTGGAAGAAACGATTTATCAGGATGTTCCGCTTCATCTGGGTGGGCCGGTTGAAAAGAACACTTTGCATTTCATTCACCGCCGGCCGGATCTGATCAACGGCGGAAGTGAAATTATGGACGGCGTTTTTTGGGGCGGCGATTTTAATCATCTCAAAACCCTGCTGAATATGAACACCGTACGCGAGGACGACGTCCGTTTTTTTATCGGATACTCGGGATGGGGTGAAGGGCAATTGGATGATGAGTTGGGCCAGGATTCCTGGATTGTGACCAACACCAGTTCCGATTTTCTTTTCAGCACGCCACCGGGAAATTTCTGGAGAGAAATTTTACGAAGCATGGGCGGAGAATACCGGTCCATAGCCCACTATCCGACCGATCCCAGGGATAATTAATTTGGCCTGTCCAGTCCGTGAACAGATTCGTAATCTGATTTTATTCTTGCAACCTGAGTTGTTAAGAATTTCTGAAGCTGTTCGTTAAAATCTTTTTTGTCTTCTTCAGAAAGTGAGGCATACAAATCCTTTAACTCCTGGTTTATTGCTCCGCGTTCTTCATCAGAACCTGCGTTCATGGAGCGGATGTGAAATCGTTTAAAATCAAATTCCGGCATATTGGATATTTAAGCTATTGTTATTTGTTTGGTAAAATCTCTTGATCTTTTACCCTGACGCAAATTTATAAACTTTACCGTTCAGGTATAAATCCGGACCGCTGGAAAGCAGAATTATTCCTTTAAAACAACAACTTTCCAAATCGTTCCGGATAATCGAACGAGAAACGCATCAGCTGTGTTTACCCGTGATATATCCTACAATCATTAAATGAACCGAACATTTTTTTTTATATTATTGACATTCATACTTGTTGCTATTGACTGGTATGTATGGCAGGGACTTCGTTTGGCAATTCGTAGTCTGACACCCGTAACCCAGCGCTGGATTGGCGGAGCGTACTGGACGTTCACTGCGCTCACACTGCTCGCTTATGTATTAATGCAGCTGCTTCCGGCCGATTATTTTAGCCGTAACGTAAGAACTTTTATTTTTGCTTTTATCGCAATTCCTTATTTGTCAAAACTTCTGGCGGTTGTCGTGTTGTTGATTGACGACATTCGTAGGTTTGTACAGTGGTTAATCAGCATCGTTTTTCCTTCTGCGGCCGTACCGTCTGCTGTAACCGGTGAGCCAACCATTCCCCGTTCTGAATTTCTGGCGACCACGGCGATTGTTGCAGGTGCGGGTTTAATGGGCACTTTTGCTTTTGGTATTATTTCCGGCGCACACGATTACAGGATCAGAAAAATAAAAGTGCCATTGAAAAATTTACCAAAGGCTTTTGATGGGATTAAAATCGCTCAGCTTTCGGATATACATTCAGGCAGCTTTTTTAATAAAACTGCGGTTAAAGGTGGTGTAGAGATGCTCATGAAGGAAAAACCGGATATTGCTTTTTTTACCGGTGATCTCGTGAATGACCGGGCAATGGAAGTAAAAGATTATATCGATATTTTTGACAAAGTTAAGGCACCACTTGGTGTTCACTCCACGCTGGGAAATCACGATTATGGTGATTATTTTCAGTGGGCAAGTAAGGAAGCAAAACTTAACAATCTGGCTGATCTGAAAAAAGCGCACAAACTTTTGGGTTGGAACCTGATGCTGGATGAAAATAAAGCAATAAGAGTTGACGGAGAAGAAATCGGGCTGATCGGTATTCAAAACTGGGGAGCAGGAAATTTTGCAAAATACGGTAATCTTGAAAAAGCTTATCAGGGGACAGATAACTACCCGGTGAAACTATTGCTATCTCACGACCCAAGCCATTGGCGCGAACAAGTACTGCCAAAATATAAAGATATTGACATCGCTTTTGCAGGTCACACACACGGAATGCAGTTTGGCGTTGAAATCGGGAAGCTCAAATGGAGTCCGGTTCAGTATAAGTACAAAGAGTGGGCAGGATTGTATGAAGAAAATGAACAGTTTTTATACGTAAACCGAGGTTTTGGCTATTTGGGATATCCCGGAAGAGTAGGTATCCTTCCTGAAATCACCATTATGGAGTTAGTAAAAGCATAGATTTTTATTGTTAAACCGATTCGTAATTCATACTGATAACGAAATTGTTACGTTACATTATCATATTTAAGCAATTCAAAGATTTGGTTATGAAAAAATTTATTTCTCTTTTATTGATTTTTGTGATGACCCTTGGTGTTGCAGGAATGCAGCCTTTACAGGCAAGCCCTGAAAAAGTTAAAGCAGAACTTTTGGGAAAGAAAAAAAAGAAATTTAAAGGTTTTCAAAAGCCCAAATCCAAAAAAATCCTTGGAATATTCAAGCGGAAAACGGACTGTGGATGTCCTAATCATTAAGTCGGTATTTTAATTCCAATTTTGTACATATTCAAGAGTAAGCAATGCGATCATTCTGTAAAAGATTTGGTTGGTTTTGCTTACTTTTGTACTTTATAACCAAATATTAATGGCTTTGTTAGCCCAAGTTAGATGAAAATTAATCTTCGCAGCCAAGACAAATTCGAAAGCCGTCATCATGGTAAAGATGAGCAGGAATTACAGGAAATGTTGAGTACCGTTGGAGCCGCTTCACTCGATGAATTGATTGACCAAACCATTCCTGCAGCTATTCGTTTACCAAAGCCATTGAATTTGCCAAAAGCAAAATCAGAGCAGGAATTTTTGCAGGGAATTAAAAAGGTAGCACGTAAAAATGCCATATTGAAATCATACATTGGAACTGGTTATTATGATACCGTTACACCTAATGTAATACTTCGGAATATTCTTGAAAATCCGGCCTGGTATACGGCTTATACGCCATACCAGGCAGAAATAGCACAGGGACGCCTTGAAATGCTTCTAAATTTTCAAACGGTTATTACCGATCTGACTGGGATGGAAATCGCGAATGCTTCTCTTCTGGATGAAGCAACTGCGGCAGCAGAAGCAATGACTATGCTTCACAGTCTGCGCCCTTCTTCACGAAAAAAGGGAAATACATTTTTTGTTTCAGAACTTTGTCATCCGCAAACAATTGACCTGATCTACACAAGAGCTAAGCCGATTGGTATTGATGTGATTGTTGGTAATCATGCAACGGTTGACCTTACGGATGAAAATCTGTATGCGGTATTGGTTCAATATCCTGCTACAAACGGAGAAGTAATTGATTATACGGATTTTATTGCTTCGGCTCATGAAGTGAATTTGTCCGTAGCGGTTGCAGCTGATTTGCTAGCTCTTGCTCTGCTAAAATCACCTGGCGAAATGGGAGCGGACGTGGTGGTTGGATCTTCCCAGCGTTTTGGTGTACCTATGGGTTACGGCGGACCGCATGCTGCTTATTTTGCCACAAAAGACTCGTTTAAACGTCATATTCCCGGACGTATTATCGGTATATCTGTTGACGCGGAGGGAAATAGTGCTTTGAGAATGGCGCTTCAAACCCGTGAGCAGCACATCCGCCGTGAGAAAGCAACTTCAAACATTTGTACAGCACAGGTTTTGCTTGCTGTTATTGCAGGAGCTTATTCTGTTTATCACGGGCCGGAAGGTATTAAAACAATATCGGCAAGAGTTCATGGTTTGACGCACTTGTTTGTTGAAACGATTAAAAAGTTTAATTATACAGTGTTGACTGATAAGTACTTTGATACAGTAACGATTCAGACTACATTAACAAGAAAAATAAAAGAACAGGCCGAAAAGTGGGGTATTAATTTGAGATACAACAAAGATGAAACCATCGGAGTATCTTTTGACGAAGCCAAGACTTTTGACGACGTTATTGCCATTCTGAATGTGTTTGCGGAGGTGTCCGGTTTCCAGGGAGAATTGGTAATCGACGAAGAGATGGAATTGTTTATTCCTGAAAATCTCGCTCGTACTTCTTCTTATCTTACTCACCCGGTTTTCAATACGCATCATACGGAACATGAGATGCTGCGTTATTTGAAATCTTTGGAAAATAAGGATCTATCGCTGGTTCACTCAATGATTTCTTTGGGTAGCTGTACTATGAAACTGAACGCAACGGCTGAAATGATTCCATTAACCTGGCCGGAGTTTGGAGCGATCCATCCTTTTGCACCAACCAATCAGGTTGGAGGTTATGCGCAGCTGGTAAGTGAACTTAATGTTTGGTTGTGCGAAATTACCGGTTTTGCAGCGATGTCGTTCCAGCCTAATTCCGGAGCACAAGGTGAATATGCAGGATTGATGGCCATCCGGGCTTATCATGAAAGCCGCGGAGATTTCCATAGAAATGTTGTTTTGATTCCTTCATCTGCACATGGTACGAACCCCGCTTCTGCTGTAATGGCTGGAATGAAGGTGGTAGTTACGAAATGTGATGAAAGAGGAAATATTGATGTAGCTGATCTGAAAGCAAGAGCGGAGCAGTACAGCAACGAACTATCCTGTTTGATGGTAACTTATCCTTCAACACACGGTGTTTACGAGGAAAGTATCATTGAAATCTGTGCGATGATCCACTCACACGGAGGGCAGGTTTATATGGATGGCGCAAATATGAATGCTCAGGTTGGTTTGACAAGTCCTGCAACTATCGGAGCGGACGTTTGTCACCTTAATCTGCACAAAACATTCTGTATACCTCATGGTGGAGGCGGCCCCGGCGTTGGCCCGATTGGTGTTGCAGAACATTTGATGCCGTTTTTACCAGGCCACGTAAATTTTAGTACGCTTCCAGAACATCTCACAAACGGAGAAGCCGGTGCAGTTTCAGCAGCGCCTTACGGAAGTGCAAGTATCCTGACTATCTCTTATGCTTATATCTCCATGATGGGCGGCGATGGTCTTACAAATGCAACCAAATTTGCTATCCTGAACGCGAACTATATCAAGGAACGTCTTAATGGCCATTATGAAGTGCTTTACACCGGAACAAACGGTCGCTGCGCACATGAAATGATTTTGGATTGCCGTCCTTTTAAATCGTTCGGCGTAGAGGCAGAAGATATCGCAAAACGTTTGATGGATTATGGTTTCCATGCACCAACTTTGTCATTCCCGGTTGCAGGGACATTGATGATCGAACCAACGGAATCTGAATCGAAAGCTGAGTTGGATAGGTTCTGTGATACAATGATTGCAATCCGTAATGAAATACGTGAAGTGGAAGAAGGTATTGCTGATCGTGTTGATAACGTATTGAAACATGCACCTCACACTTCACGTGTTGTGATGAATGAAGGTTGGAACCGTTCATACAGCCGCGAGAAAGCTGTTTTTCCATTGCCTCATTTAAGATTTAATAAATTCTGGCCTAGTGTAAGCCGTGTTGACAGTGCCTACGGAGATCGTAATCTGATCTGTTCATGTATACCTGTTGAAGCCTATGCGGAGGTAGAATAGGTTATTTAAAAGTCAAATGAAGGGAGTCGTTTCGAAAGAAGCGGCTCCTTTTTTATTTTACTATATTCTAAAATCGTCTGATAAGACTTTTATTAATAGAAATGCACAAAAAAAGCGGCTCTGTTATGAACCGCTTTACTATGATGTATTTCAGGTTTTTTAGAAATGTCTTTCTCCAATTTCCCGTTTCCCAAGCATTACTGCACCCACCATTGCTACCAGCAACAGGATAGAAGCAAGTTCAAAAGGAAGCAGATAATCACGGAAAAGTAATTGCCCCAGACTTTCAATCATACCTACCTGCGAATCAAATTGGTTTGGATCGTAAGACGGAACTACACTTTTTCTGTAAGCTCCAAAAAGAATTACAAAAACAGTCCCGCCAACAATAGCACCCGCAATCTTGGATATATTGGTACGTGCTTCTTCGTGATCCTGTTTAATGTTTAAGAACATAATTACAAACAGGAAAAGAACCATGATAGCACCGGCATAAACAATGATATTTACTGCTGCCAGAAATTGTGCGTTTAGTAAAATATAATGTCCTGAAAGTGTAAAAAACGTAAGAATCAGATACAATACGCTGTGGATTGGGTTACGGGAAAGTATAACCATCAATGCACTGAGGATTGTCAGGAATGATAAAAAGTAGAAAAATGACAGCGACGGATTCATATAATTACGGCAAATTGAAATGGTCAAAAAAATCAGGGAATAGCGCGGGGAACGACGTTTGTTACTTCGCCATTTGCTCTTTTGTTGTCTAAAGCCCTTGCTTCTTCTTTTGTCCAGGCTTCACGTGTGTAACGGTTGTTCATGTCTTCAACCAATAAATCTTTACCCCATATCACCTGGTCACGGTCGGAGAAAACAGGAATAAATTCGTCATGGCGTAAATAGACCGCCTGTTTAGGGCAAGCTTCTTCACACAATCCGCAGAAAATGCAGCGCAGCATATTTACTTCATAAACCGCAGCATATTTTTCTTCACGGTACAAATTCTCTTCACCTTTAATACGCTCGGCTGCAACCATAGAAATGGCTTCTGCAGGGCAGGCAACAGCACAAAGTCCACACGCAGTACATCTTTCTTTTCCGTCTTCATCTCTTTTCAAAATATGACGTCCACGAAAAACAGGGCCGAGGTAACGTTTTACTTCGGGATACTGTATGGTAACTTTTTTAGCAAAAAAGTGCTTCAGTGTTATCGCCAGACCGGTCGCAATAGCCGGCAGGTAGGCGCGTTCCATCAGCGTCATTTCTTTATTGCTTACTTGCTTCGAGCGATTTGTCAATTGCATGGCAATACGTATTATATGTTAATTCAACCAGGCAGTGATAAGCGGCTTTAAAAAAAGCGTAGCTGCACCGGTGATAATAATGTTAAAGATAGCTAACGGGATCAGTTTTTTCCATCCTAGGTTCATCAATTGATCATAACGGAAACGAGGAATTGTCCAGCGAACCCACATGTAGAAGAAGATGAAGAACAATGCTTTTCCAAAGAAGACGGCGGTTCCGATCAGCGTAGCAACATTGTGTCCAGTTTCAGATCCTAATGCGGCAGTCAGTTGATTATAAACCCAATCCATTCCCGGATAATTATAACCTCCAAAATAGAGAACTGAAATAATAGCCGATGAAACAAACATATTGATGTACTCAGCAAACAGATAAAAACCAAGTTTCATACTTCCGTATTCTGTATGATAACCACCTACAAGCTCCGTTTCGCATTCAGGAAGGTCAAACGGTACCCGGTTACATTCTGCAAACGAGCATGTAATAAAAATGATAAATCCGAGTGGCTGATAAAAAATGTTCCAATTACCGCCATGCTGTTGTGAAACGATTTCTCCCAGTGAAAGAGAACTGCTCATCATTAAAATCGCGATCAGCGACAGACCCATTGCCACCTCGTAACTGATATTTTGAGATGCAGCACGAATGGCGCCAAGCAACGAAAATTTGTTGTTGGATGCCCAGCCACCTACCATGATACCGTACACACCAAGTGCAACAACACCAAATACATATAAAATGCCGATGTTGGATTCTACACCTTGCAGAACAACTTCATGACCATCCCATTTAAAAGTACTTCCAAAAGGAATAACAGCGCTGGCCAGAAGAGCAGTAAGCATTGCTAAACTGGGACCTGCAATAAACAGCCACTTGTTTGCAAGAGCAGGTATAAAATCTTCTTTAAAGAACATTTTTCCTGCATCAGCTAGTGGCTGAAGCAATCCGCCCGGTCCCGCTCTGTTAGGTCCCATCCGGTCCTGAATGAAACCGGCCACTTTTCTTTCACCCCATGTTGAGTACATGGCAATGACCAGGGTAAGAACAAAAACAACAAATATTGTTATGGTCTTAATGACGAACTCCGTTAATTCCATTTTTAATTCAGTTATTAAATAACAGCACCGTTAACAACGGCAATGTTTAGTTGTTTCGAGATAAGAGAGAGCGATGGTTCGCTTTGTCATTGTTTTCCACGCTTTGTTCACGGATGGTTTCTGTATCCGTAACATAAGGACGGCTGTCATCGATATTTTTAAACTGCGTAGCTGCAAGTTTCACTGCGAAATCCGGTTTTGTAACAAGGTTTGCACGGTATTTATTTGCAGAAATAACAGAGCTGCGTTTCACTTTTGTAGGTCCTTCCAAAACCCAGTCGCTGGTTTTCTTTCTTTCAAAACGGCAGGTGTTGCAGATAAACTCGTTTACTTCGCCCCAAACATTTTTACGGGCAGTTACACGGATAACTTCATCACCACGATACCAAAGAACTACTTTCCCGGAGCATTTATCACAATCACAGTGTGCATCTTCCGGCTTGGTAAACCATACGCGGTTTTTGAAACGATAGGTTTTATCAGTTAAAGCACCAACCGGACAAACATCTATTACGTTTCCTGAAAAATCGTTATCGATAGCTTTTTCAATATATGTACTGATTTCCGAGGCGTCACCACGTCCCATTACACCATGTTCACGTTTGTTCGTAATCTGATCGGCTGTATAAACACAACGATAGCAAAGAATGCATCGTGTCATGTGCAGCTGAATGAACGGACCAATGTCTATTTTATCAAAAGTCCTTCTTTCTTCTTCATAACGGGTTTTTGCTGAACCATGTTCGAAGGCAAAATCCTGTAAATGACATTCTCCAGCCTGATCACACACGGGGCAGTCGAGCGGATGGTTGATTAACAGGAATTCAACAATACTTTTACGTGTATCTAAAACAGCCTCATTGGTTGTGTTTTCAACGACCATTCCTTCCTGGACCTGTGTGATACAGGATGGGACCAGCTTGGGCATCGGACGTGGATCTTTTGTAGATCCCTGAGCAACACGAACCAAGCAGGCACGGCATTTTCCTCCCGAAGAAGGAAGTGGTTTGTAGTAGCACATTGCCGGAGGAACTAACCCCGCCTGACTGTCATCAGCTTCTGCAATTTTACGTGCAGCCTGCATGATGGTAGTCCCTGGCTCTACTTCGACCTCAATTCCGTCGAAAGTAATTTTTATCAATTGTGGTTTTACTTCTTCCATTTTATATTATTAGGAATCACACCTTAATTTTTTTATACCAATGCCATTTCACCCTGATAAACTGCACCAGGTTGGGATGCTTCATGAGGATGGGTAATGTGCCACATAAATTCATCACGGAAATGCCTTACAGCACTGGCTACCGGCCACGCAGCTGCATCTCCAAGCGGACAAATTGTGTTTCCTTCAATTTTTTTAGAAATATCCACCAAAAGGTCGATATCGTGCATACTTCCGTGACCATGCTCAATTCTGTGCAGGACCTTTTCCATCCAGCCAGTACCTTCACGGCAGGGGCTGCATTGTCCACAGGATTCGTGGTGATAAAAGCGGGAGAAGTTCCAGGTATTACGGACGATACAGGCTGTTTCATCAAAAACAATAAAACCACCGGATCCCATCATAGTACCAGTTGCAAACCCTCCGTCTGAAAGTGATTCATAACTCATAAGCCTGTCTTCACCAGCTGCAGTTTTCATTATTAAATGAGCAGGGAGGATAGGAACAGAAGAACCGCCGGCTACCAAAGCTTTCAAATGATGACCTTTACGGATTCCTCCGCAGTATTCGTCAGAATTTAAAAATTCTTCAACACCAAGCCCCAGTTCAATTTCATAAACACCAGGTTTTTGAATATGGCCGGATGCGGAAATAAGTTTTGTACCTGTGCTCCGGCCGATTCCAATTGCCGAATAAGCTTCACCACCATTGTTGATTACCCATGGCATGTTCGCGATAGATTCAACATTGTTAACAACGGTTGGAGATTGATACAATCCTTTTACAGCCGGAAAAGGCGGTTTGTTACGCGGATTTCCTCTTTTTCCTTCCAGGGATTCCAAAAGGGCAGTTTCCTCACCACAAATGTAGGCACCACCTCCGGATTGAACGACCAATTCCAGATCATAACCCGTGCCCAATATATTTTTACCTAAAAATCCGTTTGCTTTTGCTTCTGCAATTGCCTTTTCCAGGATGCGAATGACATACATCAGTTCACCCCGTACATATATAAACGACTTATTCGCTCCCAAAGCATAGCTGGAAACGATCATACCTTCAATCAACAAATGAGGAAGGCATTTCATTAAATGGTGATCTTTAAAAGTCCCTGGTTCGGATTCATCTGCATTACAAACCAGGTAACGTGGAATACCTTCCGGCTTGGCTAGAAATCCCCATTTCATCCCCATTGGAAATCCTGCGCCTCCACGTCCGCGTATCCCGGATTTTTTTGCTTCCTCAACGACCTCGTCGGGCGTCAGCGTTTTTAATGCTTTCTCAACGGCAGCATAACCTCCCTGTTTACGATAAACTTCGAAGGTCTCTATTCCGGGGACGTTGATATGCTCTGTTAATATCTTTCTAGCCATTTCAGGATCAATTTCAGCCTATGAAAAGCTTATTTACTTAACTCTTCTATAATTTCATCCACCTTTTCGTTGGTGAGATTCATATAATATTTCTCGCGTATCTGAAACACCGGACCCCATCCGCAAGCTGCGAGACATTCTACTTCCTTCAATGTGAAATTTCCGTCTGTTGTAGTCTGGCCTGCTTCAATACCAAGTTTTTGTTTCAGGTGCCCATACACATCTTCGCCCCCCATCAGGCAGCATGGACCGGTTCTGCAGTATTCAATCACATGTTTTCCTACCGGATCTAAATGAAACATGGTGTAAAATGTTGCAACCTCGTAGACCTCTACCGGAAGAATATCCAGCAGGCCGGCAACATAGTCCATTACTTCGCTGCTAACCCAACCCCATTGTTCCTGAGCAACATGCAGCACAGGCAGCAATGCAGATTTTTGTTTTCCGGCAGGGTAGCGCTCTATAATCTCTTTTACTTGCGCCAGTCGTTCCGGAGTAAACGCAACAGTATTAGATGTTTCAGTCATTTTTCTTATATGATCTTATGAAGTTCAAAACCGGTAATAACAGAACCGATTAATATTTTCATTCACTATTAAAAAATTAAGCATCCAGTTCACCAGCAATTACGTTGAGGCTACTCATTGTAAGAATTGCATCGGAAAGGGTACTGCCTTTACACATTTCAGGAAAAGCCTGGTAATAAATAAAGCTCGGTCTGCGGAAATGTAAACGATAAGGTGCCCGTCCGCCATCACTGATAAGGTAAAAACCTAGTTCTCCGTTTCCGCCTTCAACAGCATGGTAAACTTCCCCCTGCGGAGCATCTATTTCACCCATCACAATTTTGAAATGGTAAATAAGTGCTTCCATGTTATTGTAAACCTCTTTTTTGGGAGGTAAATAATATTCAGGAGCATCTGCATAATATGGGCCTTCGGGAAGATTGTTAAGGGCTTGTTCTACAATTTTAAGACTTTGCCACATCTCTTCGATACGAACATTATATCTGTCGAAGGTATCTCCGCTCTGTCCTACCGGGATACTGAAATCAAAATCCTCGTAAGAAGAATAAGGATTCATAACCCGGACGTCATAATCAAGTCCTGCTGCTCTTAAATTAGGGCCAGTAAAACCATAAGATAAAGCTCGTTCCAGAGATATCGGACCAACATTAATGGTACGATCCATGAATATCCTGTTGCGGCTCATAAGCTTCTCAAACTCCTGAAGAACAGGCGGGAAGGTTTTAATAAAATCGCGTATTTTACGAATTGCGGTGCTGGAAAGATCCCGTTCCATACCGCCAATACGTCCCATATTTGTTGTTAAACGTGCTCCGCAAACTTCTTCGTAAATTTCATAAATATCCTCACGTTTTTGCATTACGTAAAGAAACCCTGAGAATGCGCCGGTATCTACACCTAAAATACTGTTACAAATCAGGTGATCAGAAATACGCGCAAGTTCCATCATAATAACCCGGATATACTGGGCACGTTTTGGAACTTCAATCTGCAATAATTTCTCAACCGTCATGTGCCATCCGAAGTTATTTATCGGTGATGAACAGTAATTCATACGGTCGGTCAGCGTGGTAATCTGATAAAACGGCCTTCTTTCAGCAATTTTTTCAAAAGCACGGTGAATATATCCAATAGTCTGCTCTCCTGAAATGATTTTCTCACCGTCCATTTTAAGGATGTTCTGAAAAATACCATGAGTTGCAGGGTGGGTAGGACCTAGGTTAAGGGTTGTTAATTCTTCAACCAGCTCAGGAAGCTCCGATTGAGAAGGAACATTATGTGGTAATAATTCGATATCTGCCATGTTTTACTTTGTTCAGTAAAGGGTTATCGACCAAAAAGTGCATCAATTTTATCCTCACGTGTTGCATCTTCCAGCGGATATTCTCTTCTCATTGGAAAATAATCCATTTCCTCGATATTAAGAATTCGGATCAGGTTTGGATGACCATCAAACAAAATCCCAAAGAAATCGAAAGTCTCACGCTCCATCCAGTTGGCACAGGCATACAGCCCGGTTGCTGTGGGAATGTGGATATCAGCCTCAGCAATAGAAACCTTGATCCGGATACGGAAATTATGAATAAAACTATGTGCGTGGTACACGACCATAAACTCTTTTCCCGGACTGTCGGGATAGTGTATTCCCGTCAGATCAGTGAGAAAGTTTATCTGAAATACTTTATGATCTTTTAGAAATTCCAAAACCGGAATAATGTCTTCACGTGTTGTGGAAAGCGTCAGCAATCCGTATGGCTCATCAAAGTCATACACCTGATCACCAAATTTCCCCAAAAGCTCTTCTGCTACCTCCTGGTTACTTAGCATAAAGGTAATTTATTGAATATTGTAGGATGCCAGCAAATGCTGATATTCATCTGTATTTCTTCTGCGTAATTTTTCGTTCTGGGCCAGATACTGAATGTGCATCAGTCCGTCAATAATTTGCTCCGGACGCGGAGGGCAACCTGGAACGTAACAGTCGACCGGAATAATACGGTCTATTCCCTGAAGTACGCTGTAAGTGTCAAAAATCCCGCCACTTGAAGCACATGCCCCAACTGCCAATACCCAGCGGGGTTCTGCCATTTGCAGGTACACCTGTTTAACAACCGGAGCCATTTTTTTTGCAATTGTCCCCATCACCATCAGTAAATCTGCCTGCCGAGGAGAAAAACTAGGCCTTTCGGATCCAAAACGGGAAATGTCGTAATGAGCGCCCATTGTTGCCATGAATTCGATACCGCAGCATGAAGTTGCAAACGGAAGAGGCCAAAGAGAGTAACTTCTCGCCAAACCGATTGCTTCATCAAATGAGGTAGCAAAAAAACCTGATCCACTATGTCCTTGCGGAGCTTCCGCTATTGTTACTTCTTTCATGATTTTCAGAATTAGAATGTTTGAAGTTTATTCTTCCCAGTTCAATACTCCTTTGCGGATGATGTAGTAAAATCCCGAAAGAAGCAGTGCCATAAACAACAACATTTCTACGAACCCAAACATTCCAAGTTCTTTGAAATTTACAGCCCAGGGGTACATAAATATAACCTCAACATCAAAAAGTACAAAGAGAATCGCTACCAAAAAGTATTTTACCGAAATAGGAGTTCTCGCATCACCGACCGATTCGATACCGCATTCAAACGGATCGTCTTTCAGTTTGCTTTTACGGCTTGGCCCGATTAGGTGCGTTACGATCATCGTTCCGCCTATAAATCCTGCAGCAAGAATAAACTGAACCAGGATGGGAAGATAATCCGAAGGGAGATATGAATTTTTCATTGAATAGTTTTATTTCAAATACAATCTGTAGTAACTCTTCCTATACCAGTCAAAATTAGCCTTTGCAAATTTATCAATCAAATTCTTTACTTTTTCTTTTATCTAATTAGTATCATACTAAATAAGCCCCGATCTCCCGGGGCTTATTTATAAATAATTAAAGAAAAAATATTATCGTATTATAATTTGCTTTGTGAGGCTGGTGTCCCTGCCGGTGACTCTCATGATGTACTTTCCACTTGGCAAAAGGCTTACATCTATTTCCAGCCGGCTATCCAAATACCTTGGAGGCGTCATTTTAATCACCCTTCCGAAAGTATCATACATAGTAACAATAGCATCATTGATGTTATCACGGGATTCTATATAAATATAGGCTCCCTGGCTTGGATTTGGGTAAATAACAACTTCGTTTGACACATTTGTTTCAAACTGGCGTGACGCTGTGTCAGAATAGCAAATCAAAGAATTAGATCCTAAGGTAAACACTACTCTTGCCTTGGTGGAATAAGTGCCTGTTTTAAGAATCTTGATAATTTTAGCAAGCGTATCGGATTCAGTACCCGGACGACGCCATAGGTATTGTTCATTCAGTCCGGTTTCAGCTATGCTTGCCGTTACACTAAATGGACCAGCCGATTCAATAACAGGTTTAGTTATTTTTGGGCGGATAATTAGAGAAGAAGCCGCAGAATTGGTAGAGATACAGCCATATATGTTTTGTCCTCTCACCTGGTAATTTCCTGTTTCCGCAATTTTAATAGACGTTCCGGTTCCCAAAACAGCTGTTGTTCCGACTTTTGACCAGGAATAAGTATCATTCCCGCTGGCAACAGAAAATGTAAATGAAGAATCAGCGCATGCCTGCTGCTGGCCTTGCTGCACAATTGTTGGCTGCGCTGGGACTGCATTCTTTTCAAGAATTACAATTGGGCTAAGAATTGAATTTCCTGCCGCATCTTTTACGGTGGCACTGTAGCTTCCCGCATTAGTAACTCTGATAGAATTGGTCGTTTCTCCGGTCGTCCATTTGTAAGAAGCGTAACCGGTCGGAAGCGTAATCGTTACAGCATTGTTTTCTGCAACACAGCTTGCGGAAACTGCCGGAAGCGGAGCCGGTGCATGAGGTGTAACGGTTGAGAAGAAGCGTGCATCTAAACTCTGATTCCACGCATTGGCCAGTATTGTTAGTGCTGCGGCACCAATAAAGTGCGTTCCGTCAGGACGATTGGGTACAAGAGCATCAGTTTCCGGGCCAGGATAAGTCGGATTAAACTGTGCGTCCAATACTGCGTTTTGAGCAGCAATTATTTCAGGAAATACACTGGACACATTGGTATTGGATGGAGAAGTTCTGGAAGTCCTGGCAATTACCCAGGTGAATTTTCTGCCTGCGTCCGCTTCCAGCTTATTCATCAAAAACTGAAGATTATTCCGATAACTACTGGCAGGGGTAGAGAAAAGACCGTCTGTTTCACCCTGCATCCATAGGATGGCTCTTGCTCCATATTGCGCTGCATAGTTTCTTGCGGCTATTCGTAAATTGGCATAAGGCATTTGTGGTGGATACCATGCTCCATACTTGCTTTGGGTTAAAATTCCATTTGAACTTTGTACCCAGTTCTCAACCGCAGAACCTTCCCAGGCAGTGTTTATAAATAAGACAGGCATGTTAAGTCTTGCAACCAAAAGATCACCTAAAATACCCCAGCACCATGCAGATTGTCCTCTTGGTGCCATAAAACCGATGTCTGCGGTTATTTTAGAAAATACAGCACGGGGAGGGTCGGTCAGCTCATCCTTGGAATCGTTGTTATAATTGGAAATGTATTGTACCCTCTCATCCACAGCGGATGGACCGGGATAAGCTTTTAAGCCCTGAGCGTTCGACTGGCCTGAAATAATAAACACTTCACCAACACCTAACCTTTGGAGTACCGCTCTTCCTACTACCTGGCCAGCTTGTGTACCGCGAAGTTCAATGGAATACCAGCCGGCATAGATTGAAATTTTCCCTTCAAAAACACCTCCCTTGGGTGCAATCTGTAAATCTTTCCATGGCGTATCAATGCCTTGGCCTAAAACCACAGCAACCGCACGTACTTCAATTTTATCCATTGGGACAGTAAAGGAGCCCGCAACGGTTATTTCGCGCTCTCCTTTCACATCCCTCTGGTAAACAGCATTAAGTACAGGTGACGTAATCGTAATCGTATTGGTTTGTTGTGAAAATACTGCTGCCGGAAGTGAGCAAAGCAACAGTATAGTTTTTACCATTACCCTGAAAATTGAGTTATTACGCATTTGGTTTTTTAGTACAGGTAAAGTCTCTCATATCAGAAAGAATAAATTGATGAATAAACGTTATCATAGAACCTCTTACATTATGATAATCAACGACAAATTTAAAAGAATTATTTCGGCTATAATATAACTATTCCGTTTTTTTGATTTATTAACCCTTGCAGTGCCTTTATTACTTCACAATGATGATTTTCTGAGAAGCATTGAGTGATCCTGAAATGATTCGGATGATATACGAACCTGAGGAGAGGTCAGAAATATTGAAAAATTGTATGCTATCAAATTTAGCCACCTTATAAACTTTATGGATTACACCCCTGGTGTCTATAATCTGTACAGTTGCATTATTAATATTTTGTACTGTTTCAATATTTAACCTGCCATCTGTTGCAGGACTTGGATAGGCTACCAAACCGTTGTTTTGTGTATCAGCCACGAAGTTGAACGGAGCAGAAAAATCAGAAAAACAGGAAAGTGTCGGACTATAGACAACTGTATTATTTACAACGTATGACCCGGATTGTATTGCTTTAAGAATCGTACTTTTTTCAGGAAGAATGGTTGCATTGAGTTTCCACACATGATCGCCATCGTTGATGTTATTTTCCGATTTCAAAGTGAAAACGCCTATTTGCTTTATTATAGGAGCCGTTGGGGTTGGTTTTACGTCAACAAGAATTTCACGTGAATTGGGAGACAAACAACCTTGAGTATCTTTTACCCTTGCGGAATAAGCTCCGGATTGTGTGGCATGGATTGAATCTTTTTCAGTTCCGGTATTCCAGACAAAACTGTTTCCGTTTGAGGCTTTAAGTGCAACAAAGTTTCCATCGCAAAATATTGTTTCTCCCAGTGCCGCAACAGATGGTGCAGGCGGCAAAGCCAGTGTCCGGGTACTGATCTGGTTACTTTTGTCAGAGTAACATTTAAATTCATTAATGGTCTGAACGGTAAAAGTTGCGCCTATATTTACCTTAATAGATTGACTTGATGAACCGTTACTCCATAAAAAACCTGCTGCGGTAGTTGATGTTAAATTAACACTTAGATCCGCACAAAAAACGGTAGGGCCGTCCGCTGTGATGACCGGTGTCGGGGGCAATGGATTGGCAACAACCAGAACAGCAGCAGATGGCGGAGATACACAGCGGTTCCCATCAATCTGAGATATTGTATAACTTCCTGATTCGTAAATGTTTATTTCTTTATTATTAGCGCCGTTACTCCACAAATAAGTAGCGGCATCACTGCTTCTTAAAGTTGTAAAATCCCTTGTACAAAAAGTAGTAGGCCTTAAAGCTGTAATAGTTGGCGTTGGCGGAAGCGGATTTACTTTGATGTTTACCGCATCGGATGTGGATTCGCAGCCATTGGAATCACGCTGTTTAAGGGAGAAGCTTCCCGATTCATTGACAGAAATTGTTTTACTAACCGCAGCATTACTCCATGTGTTACCACTCTCATAGCTGGATGTAAGCGTAACATTTCCTCCTGCGCAAAAGGTTGAAGATCCGCTGAGTGCTATGGAGGGTTTTGCAGGAAGCGGATTTACTTTAACTGTAACCGGATCAGATTCAGGAGAAAAACAGCCTAAATTATCCAGAGCCTGTACCCTGTATTCTCCCGAAGATTTAACCGAAATAGAACCTGTATTTGCACCGTTCGACCATCTGTTGTTAACCCTGG
Source organism: Dyadobacter psychrotolerans (assembly GCF_004349265.1). Taxonomy (GTDB): domain Bacteria; phylum Bacteroidota; class Bacteroidia; order Cytophagales; family Spirosomataceae; genus Dyadobacter; species Dyadobacter psychrotolerans. Next base: position 143,760 of record NZ_SMFL01000006.1, on the reverse strand, counting down.
AATTTGACTGAAGACTTACTTCGCCACCTTCACAAAAAGTTAAAGCGCCCAAAGCAGTAATAGCGGGTTTTTCGGGAAGTGGAGAATTCAGAACAGCGACCGAAATTCTTGATGATGAAGTTTCGCAGCCGTAAACATTTCTAGCAGTTACAAAATATTCACCTCCTGTTGTTACTGGTAGTCTGTCACTTGTAGAACCTGTATTCCATCTTACGTTTTCTGCGGTATTGGAGATTAAAACGGCTGTGTTACCCAGGCACACAGGGTTACTCCCTTGCAAAGAGATAGTAGGTTGTGCAGGATATATTGACTGGCTGACACTAATCTCCGGGGAATATATCATATTACCACGGGAATCGCGTGCTGTTACCCTAAAGGTGCCATTCCCCACTTGTATGTTTGGCGTATTCTGTCCGGTATTCCAATTTATAGAGGAGTATCCATCGCTTTTAACTGAAAGACTAATGCTATTATTTCCTGCACAATTCGCTGTGATTTCCAAAGGACTCACCGCCTGGTAAGGATCAGAGTTTGAAAAAAAATCGTTATTCAAGGCATTGCTCCAGGCTTCTCCAAGCGACGTCAGACCTTCGTTATGTAGGTGAACTCCTTCAAAATCTGTTCGCGGTATCTGAATTTGATCTGTATTCGGTCCCTGGAATATTTTGTTAGCTGTGCTAATAATATTTTTTTGTCCCTGGATTACATTATTGTCAGTTCCATATCTGTTGGTATAAGAAGTAATCGATATGACCCAAGCCAAGCTACCTTTTCCTGATTCGTTCCTGCTCGCATCAATCACTGCCCGGAGATCTTTAACATAATCTTCTGTCCTAGTATCAAACTGATTATCTGCCTCTCCTTGTTGCCACAATACACCTCTGATACCTGTAATGGGAACGTAATTTTGCATCACCGACCTTAGGTTGGAATATGGCATTCCTGAAGGGTCATAACTTGCAGGTATATAAGGGGAGTATGCTGTTCCAGTAATACTTTCACGCCAGGTGCGAACTAAGGTACCCTCCCAGGCAACATTATAAAACAAAATGGGAACCCTTAAACGTTCTGCCAGAATATCCCCGAGTTTGCCCCAACTCCATGCAGATTGACCTCGTGGAGAAATCTGAGAATTGGATTCAAGGTGAGCGAACGACGGATAGGGAAGAGAGACATCGGAACGCTGGTTGTTGCTATAGGCTATGCAATTAACCCGGTCGTCATTGGCTCTTTGTGCGCCATAACTAAAATTTGGATAGTCCTGAAATCCCTGCGCGTTGGATTGACCTGCTATTAAAAATACTTCTCCTATTCCGACCGGAGACATAGTTCTGGATTCGGTTTCCTGATCTCCTCGCATTCCCCGGACTCTTAACTCATACCATCCGCCCGAAGAAACGACACTTCCGGAATAAAAGCCGCCCTGAGGATTAGATTGAATTGGAACCCAGTCCGTGTCGGCACCTCCGTTGATTGCAATTAATTTAGCTTCAATACGGTCAGCCGGTTTTGAATAACTACCAGCCACATATATCCTTGCTGAATTATTTTTGTCCCGCTGAAAGATAGCACGTGAGGAGGGATAGGTAATATTGATCTGACCTGATGCCTCAAAAGACAAAATACTCAGGATTATACACACGAAGAGCGATAAAAAATATTTCATTTCGACCGAATATATTTCATTAAAAGTAACTCTATCGACACATCTCAGGTATCAAAAGGTTGTCTCTTTCGCAAAAAAATTATTAAACGGAAAACGGATCATTTATTGCAGCCCATATCCTATCTTTCAACTGCTCTATACCTTCCTGTGTAATTGCAGAAATAAAAGAATAAGGAATTCCTTCCGGGATGCTGCTTTTTAAATCTTCACGCTCCTCTTCGGAAACGATGTCAGATTTTGAAATGGCTAAAATGCGACTTTTATCTAATAGGGAGGGGTTATATAATCTAAGCTCCTGAAGGAGTGTCTGATATTCTGCATTGATGTCTTCACTGTCCGCAGGAACCAGAAATAATAAGATAGAATTTCTTTCTATGTGTCTTAAAAAACGAAGACCAAGACCTTTACCTTGTGAGGCTCCTTCGATAATGCCCGGAATATCGGCCATTACGAATGACTTGTAGTCCCGATAGGAAACGACTCCAAGATTGGGTACCAGGGTTGTGAAAGGATAATCAGCAATTTCGGGTCTCGCAGCTGAAACTGCTGAAAGTAAAGTGGATTTTCCCGCATTTGGAAAACCGACAAGACCTACATCGGCAAGTACTTTAAGTTCAAGAATAACCCAGGCTTCCAGTCCCGCTTCGCCCGGCTGGGCGTGCTGCGGGGTCTGGTTGGTTGCAGATTTGAAATGGTCATTGCCCATTCCGCCGCGTCCGCCTTTTAAAAGGATGATTTCCTGATCATTTTCGGTAATTTCAAACAGCTGCTCTCCGGTTTCAGAATCTCTTGCAACAGTTCCCAGCGGAACTTCGAGAACGATATCTTTCCCGATCATGCCGGATCTGCGGCCGCCTTCACCGCCTTTTCCGTCAAATGCCTTAACGTGTTTGGTATATTTTAAATGAAGCAGCGTCCAGAGCTGTGAACTTCCTTTTAGGATAATATGCCCTCCACGTCCGCCGTCGCCTCCATCCGGGCCTCCTTTTTCAACATGTTTTTCGCGTCTGAAATGTAAAGCTCCTGCACCGCCTGAACCGGAACGCACATTGATTTTTACATAATCTATAAAATTTGAAGACGCCATAATGTGTTGCTGAGTACTGACTTTAATAATATTAATTGACCTTAACTGCGGAAATCGCTTTACTGATCCCTGCAAAGATAGATTCTATTTCGCCGATACCATCAATTGCTGTGAATTTGCCTTGTGCCTTGTAATAATCTGCAACCGGCTTTGTTTTGCTGTTATATTCATGAATACGCTTGCTGATCAGCTCTTCATTCTGGTCATCCGGACGACCGGATGTTTTTCCCCTGTTCAATAAGCGTGCAAGTAATTCATTATCATCCACCACCAGGGCAACCATTACAGAAATACTTTCATCATAACTTGCCAGTAATTCATCCAGTGCTTCGGATTGTTTAACTGTACGTGGAAAACCGTCAAAAATGAATCCGGCGGCATCTCTGTGGTCTTTCAGTTTATGATCAATCATTCCAATTACAACTTCATCCGGGACAAGCAATCCCTGATCCATTAAAGTTTTAGCCCTGAGTCCAAGTTCTGTTCCTGCCTGAATTTCAGAGCGAAGAAGATCTCCTGTGGAGAGATGTATCAGGTTGTATTTGGCAATAATTTTTTCACTTTGGGTGCCCTTTCCTGCACCTGGAGGGCCAAAAAGTATAAGATTCAGCATAGTTGCTTAGTAAATTGGATGTCGCAGACGATTGGTGTTTTTCCGCAAATTTACAATTCTTAGCAGATGTCTCTCTAATTAATTGTATTATTTTCAATAAAATATCTCAATTATTATGACAACGATGCCAATTTTGGTTGAAATCTGTCGATTCTTTGATGGCGCTGACCAAAAATCTATTTACCGGCCAATCGATTTACAGAACAGGTAATCTACTTTCTATATACGAAAAAACCCCTGATCCGGATGAATCAGAGGTTTTTTCGTTGGATTATCAGATCAGGGAATTACCACTCTTTTCACCGCACCGTCTTCATTTTGTACCACGGTTACGAAAACAGTTCCTTTTGTATTTTTCTTTAAATCGATTTGTCCGACAAAGTCTCCGCTAAAATCTTTGATTTCCTTTTTGCCGACTTCTTTTCCTTTTGTGTCAGTTACCGTAATGTTAAGATCGCCCTTTTGCTGCGCATGAAACCGCAGATTCAGAACGCCGTTATCAGGGTTATTGGAATAAACACTAAGTTCCCGAACGCTCGCTGCTTTCATTCCCTCTCTTGTCCAGACCGATCCCAGCTGATCACCAAAATTTTCCATATCCCGCATAAATACCTTTGCTTTTGGTCTGAACTCCCTTTCAAAATTCCTCATTTGCGATTGCAGCTTCTCCGTATCAAAGCTAAATTCATTATTTCCATCCCAATGGAAGGCAAGCGGTTCGCGGTCATCGCGACGGTCTATTACTACATTTCTGCGTTTTCTGGTAATTACTCTGGTATCACCTTCTCCGTCATCCATGGTAACGGAAACGACTTTGCCGGATTTTGAATCTACGCCAAGTGAATCCAAAACTTTGTCAACAAACTGTTTACGCTCCTGGTCATTCATGTTATTGACCTTATATTCTTTCTCAACATCTTTCGTTTTGCCTTTATCATCTTCCGAAACGCGAACGCGAATGGTCGTTTTTTTACTTTTTTCAGAAGATTGTGCAAATGTTGGTTCACTCAGCGCCAAGCCTGAGATCAGGATAACCGGCATCAAAATGCTCTGTGCAAAAATGTGTTTCATGACTGTATAGATTTTTGTATATGAATCAATTACAAATTTAAATGCTGTGATTTCTGCGGGCTGTTAAATTTTGTTAAAAATATGAACAGCCACCGAAGATGGTTTAAATTTGTTTCCGTAGTAATGTCGTAGAAAAGAGGGGAGACGTTGCACAGCGTGTTTTTAAAAATTATGACGAAAAGAAAAATTCAGATAATTGTTGGTTTGATGTGTCTGGCGCTGATTGGCCTGATCGGTTTTCAGTGGTATTGGATTCGGGAAGCCATCGCAATCCGGAACGACCAGTTTAATCATAAAGTAGCCGAATCAGTACAGGAAGTGGTACACCGTCTGGAAAAACAGGAAATGATGTACCTTCTTCAGCAGCGCATCGAAACGGAACAGCAAAAAAGCCGCCTTGAAAGAATTACCCAATTACAGAATGCACCTGTTAAACGAACCAGTCCGGTAAAACAGCAAACGATTCGTGAATCAAGCCGAAAAGCCGCTCCGAGAATTGAAGTCGTTATCCTCCCCAACGGAGAAGAAATACATTATCAGATATCTTCCGAAGAAGCTGCCACGGATGTTTTAAGTCCCAATTTTCGGGTTATGGTGGATCATCAGCAAAAGATCATTGAAGAGTTTTTTCAGGCTCAGCAGTTCGGTTTGGCCGGGATGGATGAATTTATGCGCCGCAGAATGGAGGATGAGAAAAACCTGGGAAAAGCGCTTGGAGATTTGAATTCACAAAAGAGCAGTTCGGGAAGAAACTACGATGGAGATACAAAGGACAGTGTTCAAAAGCGTTACGCAAACCGTAAAAGAGCCTTGCCGGTCTCCGATAAAAATTTCAGAAACAACGCCAAAAACCTTGCTATTTCGGGCACTAAAAATCCTGATAAAGCGGAGCTTTTAAGGGAGGTGATGAAAGATCTTTTATATACAAAAAGACCGCTTAATGAGAGAGTCAATCGCTTTTTGCTGGATACGCTGCTAAAAAAAGAATTTGCAGAAAACGGAATTTCCTTGCCGTACGAATTTGCCGTTCAGGGACCCGCCTCCAAAGAAGTTATTTTTTCAACAGCCAGCCTGAAACCAAACGAATGGGAACAAAGAGCCTATCGCGCTTCGCTTTTCCCGAATGAGACTTTGCAGGGACAAAATTCCTTATATGTTTATTTTCCGGATCAGGAAAAGTACATCCGCAGCGGAATGGGTGTCGTTTTCGGAGGTTCGGGCGTTTTGATTTTGGTTGTAATGGCTTGTTTTTACATGGCCGTCAGCACGATTGTCCGTCAGAAAAAACTTTCGGATATTAAAAACGATTTTATCAATAACATGACCCATGAGTTCAAAACGCCGATTTCGACCATAGCACTTGCGGCAGAAATGGCGCAGGAAAACGCAGCCAGCCAGGCCGCGTCACCACGCCTGGACAGGTACCTGGGGATTATCAAAGAGGAAAATAAAAGGCTGGGGACACATGTTGAAAAAGTGCTGCAAATGGCACTGCTTGATAAGGGAGAAATAAGACTAAAAAGAACATTAGTCAATATTCATGATCTGGTCACCAATGCACTCAATAGCCAGAGTGTACAAATCGAACAGCAAAATGGCGACGTGGATCTGGAATTTGAAGCAGAAAATGAAACGGTTTCAGCTGATGAAGTTCATTTGGCAAATATTCTGAATAACCTGATCGACAATGCCATTAAATACTCTCCTGCAAAACTTCAAATTGCTGTCAGAACCAAAAATGTTGAAAATGGTATAGAAATAGCCATTACGGACAAAGGAATTGGCATGAACAAAGAGCAGCTGCATCGTATTTTTGATACCTTCTACCGTGTTCCGACTGGCAACGTTCACGATGTAAAAGGTTTCGGACTCGGCCTGAGTTATGTTAAAAAGATGGTTGAGGCACATGCAGGAACTGTTATAGTTGAAAGTAAAACAGGCGAAGGAAGTACTTTCACTTTGTGGCTGCCAACAGCTTCGGAGGCATAAAATTTTAGAAAATTTCGTCTGCAAATCCTAACTTGCCGTCTTTTTAAGACAGCAACCCGCGATCCGTCGCATTTTTCTACCTACAAGAATGATTTCCAAAACTTATGCTCCCCAGGAAATAGAGGACAAATGGTATTCCTATTGGATGGAAAACCGGTTTTTTAATTCAAAACCTAATCCGGATAAGGAGCCTTATACGATCGTCATCCCTCCGCCAAACGTAACAGGTGTGCTGCACATGGGGCACATGCTGAACAATACAATCCAGGATATTCTGGTTCGTAAAGCACGTATGGAAGGTAAGGAGGCTTGCTGGGTTCCGGGAACAGATCACGCTTCAATAGCCACAGAAGCCAAAGTGGTAGCAATGCTTAAAGAACGGGGAATTGCAAAACGGGATTTGTCAAGGGATGAATTCCTGGAATATTGCTGGGAATGGACGCACAAATATGGCGGGATCATTTTGCAGCAACTACGGAAACTCGGTGCTTCCTGTGACTGGGACCGTACCCGTTTCACAATGGAGCCGGATTTGTATGATTCTGTGATCGATGTTTTTATAGATCTTTATAACAAAGGAGATATCTATCGTGGCCACCGCATGGTGAACTGGGATCCTCAGGCGAGAACAACCGTTTCTGACGAAGAAGTAATCATGAAAGAGGTGAACCAGAAGCTGGTCTATCTTAAATATGAATTGGTTGGAGCGGAAGGGCAGGGGGTTGTCGTTGCAACTACACGCCCGGAAACGATTATGGCGGATGTGGCGATCTGTGTCAATCCAAATGATGAACGTTACCAGCATCTGATCGGAAAACAGGTTTTGATCCCGCTTATCAAACGGGCTATTCCGGTTATTGCAGATGATTATGTAGAAATTGAATTCGGAACGGGTTGTCTGAAAGTGACGCCTGCGCATGATACCAATGACTATGAATTAGGCAAAAGACATAATCTGCCGATCATCGATCTTCTGAATGAGGACGGGACGCTAAATGAAAAAGCACAGATTCTAATTGGTGAAGACCGTTTTACAGCACGTAAAAAGATCATTAAACTATTGGAAGAATCCGGTGATCTGATTAAGGTTGAGGAGTACAAATCCAACGTTGGTCATTCGGAAAGGACGGATTCAGTGATCGAGCCACGACTTTCTGAGCAGTGGTTCCTGAAAATGGACAAGATCAGCAAACCTGCGCTGGACAACGTAATGAACGATACGGTTCAGCTGATACCTGCAAAATTCAAAAATACCTATCGTCACTGGATGGAAAACGTCCGTGACTGGAATATCAGCCGTCAGCTTTGGTGGGGGCACCGAATCCCGGCTTTTTATCTGAAAGACGGAACGCTGATCGTAGCAAAAAATAAACGGGAAGCTTTAAGAAAAGCACAGCATGAATACCAGCTTTTTGCATTAACAGAAGAAGATATCACGCAGGATCCGGATGTTCTTGATACATGGTTTTCATCTTGGCTTTGGCCGATTTCTGTTTTTAACGGTATAAAAGAACCCGATAACGCAGATATAAATTATTACTATCCAACCAATGACCTGGTGACCGCACCTGAAATTCTGTTTTTCTGGGTGGCGCGTATGATCATTGCGGGTTATGAATACAAGGGGACGTATCCGTTCAAGAATGTTTACCTGACCGGAATTGTGCGTGACAAACAGGGAAGGAAAATGTCCAAATCGCTCGGAAATTCACCGGATCCGATTGATCTGATTAACACACATGGTGCGGACGGTGTGAGAACGGGTATGCTTTTCAGTTCTCAGGCAGGAAACGATTTACCTTACGATGACAAACTGGTAGAGCAGGGACGGAACTTCTGTAACAAAATCTGGAATGCTTTCAGGTTGGTAAAAGGTTGGGAAATCGATCAAAACCTGTCGGCTCCGCAAGGTTCTGAACTGGCTGTAAAGTGGTTTGACAGCAAGCTGAATGTAACGCTTGCAGAAGTACATGACCATTTTATTAAATTCCGTATTTCGGATGCACTGAATGCGGTTTACAAACTGATTTGGGATGATTTCTGCGCACAATATCTCGAAATGATTAAGCCTGCCTATGAGCAGCCTATTGACAAAGTTACCTTTGAAGCGACGCTTGAATTCTTTGATCAGCTGATGCGGCTTGCCCATCCTTTCATGCCATTTATCAGCGAAGAAATCTGGCAGAATATTCGGGAGAGAAAAGCAAATGATTCAATTTGTATCGCACCATTTCCTCAGGCAAAAGATTCGGATTTGGCGCTTTTGAATGATTTTGAAATATTGTTTGAGCTTATTTCCGGAATCAGGAATTTAAGGAATTCGAAAAATATCAGCCCCAAAGTTGCGTTGCCACTAGCAATTCGGACCGACTCAAAAGGACGTTATGAAACACTGGAAACATTAATTGTGAAACTTGCCCATGTTGAGTCAATCGCTTATGTAACCGAAGAATCCGAAGGCACTTCTTTCCGGGTAAAATCTGATGAATTTTTTGTAAACCTGGCAGATGAACTGGACGTAGAAACAGAACGTGAAAATCTGCAAAGAGAACTTGAATATACCCAGGGTTTCCTAGATTCCGTAATCAAAAAGCTTTCAAACGAACGTTTTGTTGCAAATGCAAAAGGGGATATCGTTGAAAAGGAACGTCAGAAACAAGCTGATGCTGAGTCTAAGATCATGACTTTAAAGGAGGCACTGGTAAGGTTGGGGTAGAGCATTTGGTATTATAATCAAGGTGCATCGAAAACTACTTCGATGCACCTTTTTGTTTTTGTCAATAGACTGAATATCAAAGACTACTTGCGAATTCCAAAGTCTGTACAATCTCTTTCGGATCGAAAAATTCTACGTTATTTGTTTTCAAATATTCATTCAGCGCTTTTTTGTGTCGTGGGAATACTTTGAGTAAATTTCCTTTGGTAGCTAAATAAATGTCTCTGTTTTTATCCAGAAAAAAATACACAAAGCGTTTCTTCAAAAGTATTTTGTTACTTCCTTCCAGCTCCTGCGGTTGCCCGGCACCGTTTACAAATGAAGAATAAGTGGATATTGCTGTGGTGGAGCTGTACTGATTGTATGCTGCATATCGCTCGGTACCATTTGTCCCTAAAATTTGTTTTTCAGCAAGCATAACCTGACTGTAACCTGCAACTTTTCTTACATGGCCATGATGTTGATAGTAATAAAAAGTATCCGCAGCGATGGCTATTCTATCCATGAAGTTTTTATCATTCAATATGAGCGTATCGTTTTTTGCATCCAAGAATTGAATCTCTCCATGTGCAAGACTGTAGTTTAACTTTGCATCCACTACGCGGCCATTTCGGAAAAATACTTTGCCGTCAAGAAAGGAAGAATACCTGAATCGCTCCGAGTAAGGAAGGGTTTTTGTAATATCCGATCCGTTTTTAACCTTCATTTCGTTACTGACGTTTTGCGCGTTTCCCAATAAAGGAAGGACCAGGAATAGGTAAAATGTTAGCTGTTTCATAATTGTTAGGAGTTTCTGTCACAAAGGCAATAGATTAGATTTTGCCTCACAAAGCGGCTGTTGTAGCCAAAGCAAAGGTATTTTTGATCATATGTTATACCTTTAACAGAATAGTTCGTATGTTTCCATACCCGATTCTCAAATGACTTAATAAAGATACTCCAAAACCTATCTTTTGTCGAATAGATTTTTACGCTCCTCTCAATATTTTTTCCATCTTTTTCCCCTTCGCCAGTTCGTCCACCAGCTTATCCAGATACCTCACCTGTTTCGTAAGAGGAGTTTCAATTTCTTCTATTCTATAGCCACAGATTAAACCGGTTATCAGTTGAGCCTTTGGATTCAGTGTCGCTCTGTTGAAGAACGTTTCAAAAGTTACTTTTTCGTCAATCAGTTCTTTAAGCTGTTTGTCGTCGAAGCCCGTTAGCCAGTTTATTACCTGATGTAATTCGTCTTTTGTTCTGCCTTTCCGTTCAACTTTTGTAATGTAGTGCGGATAAACGGAAGCAAATGTCAGTTTGGCTATCTTTTCATCGTGTTCAGGTGTAGTTGTCATATCTTTTACTTTTGAATTTTTTCTTTTCAAAAATCTGTATTATAACGAAATATAAGTAAGTGCGTGGTTAATGTAAATCAAATAACCCTGCCTTCCAAGGAAGAATCTTACTACTTTCCTGCTCAGTTCAGGCGGGGTGGGTTAAAAATCCGGAGTATATCGTTTATTCCAGTGTTCGAAATTGTGGAGTCTAATGGAGATCGATCTGATTCGATTGGTGCTTCGTTGGGCTTAGTCCCAACTTAAATTATTCCTTTTTGAAAATGTTATCCGGGCCGTCAACATAACTGCCATTACACATCATCAAATTGTCACAAAACAGTAGGCGACCAGATACCTGAGAAATAAAGGGCATGGTTTGGAACCCATAAAGGTTATTGTCTTTTAATTCAATCGTCCAGGTAAAGGTTCCGTTTGTATCTTTTGCCATGATCGTTCCGGAACCATCTTCGTTAAACTTGATTCTAAGATTTTTCGATGATTCTGTGTTCTTTGAAGGTGTAGATGAGACATGACTACCAGCGGAGTATTTCCATCCCCAAGTTCCAATAATACTCTTACGGGTGGCTGCTTCATCATAGTTATTTTCCTGTTGACATTTCCAAATCGCCAAATAATCTTCAGCAGGATTTTGCTTCTCTTTACAGCTAATGAGCATCATTTGTAAGAGTACGGACATAACAAATAAACGGTTAGATTTTGAGGTCATAATTGGGATGGTTTATTTTAAAATTCAATGTTAAAAGTAACCTCTACCACAACAGCTTTTAGATGAGATTTACGAATGTAAACGGCGATTCTTGTTAAGGTTGGGCGTGCCAACGTAGGAACCATTTTAAATGTAAATGGTTGGATTGAAGGAACATATTTATTGGTTCGCAGTCTATATTTTGGGTAATCGCTAGACGCTCAACTTGCGTTATTAGGGTGCACTGCACCTCAGGTTCGGTGTTTTGATTTTTTTTCTACAATATTTCGGTGCTCTGCACATAATGTCAAGGCGCTGTGCGCCGCAATATTTGTAGAATGATTTTGAAAGGAATAGGAAGGTGCAGAGCACCGCGATTTATGATAGTCATTTTTGAAAGGAATAGATAAAACATCTTTTTCTCAAGTTGGTCAGAGACCGATGACACTTGGACGTAGTCTGCACACTACGCCAAACTTGGGTATGCAAACGAACAGCGCTCAAAACGCCTCCTTACCAGAAAGCATTTCAAGCGCCATTTTATACTTCAAAAATCCCTAAACCAGCTTCTTATACTTAATCCGCTTAGGCGTAGCGTCTCCACCCAATCTTTTCTTCCGGTTTTCTTCGTATTCGGAGAAATTTCCTTCAAACCAGTAAACCTGTGAATCGCCTTCGAAGGCCAGGATGTGCGTTGCAACACGGTCCAGAAACCAGCGGTCGTGACTGATGATTACGGCGCATCCTGCAAAGTTTTCCAAGCCTTCTTCCAAAGCCCTTAATGTATTGATATCAAGATCATTGGTTGGTTCATCGAGCAGCAGCAGATTTCCGCCTTCTTTTAGTGTCATCGCCAAATGCACGCGGTTTCTTTCTCCTCCCGAAAGTGTCCCTACCTTTTTTTCCTGATCACCGCCGCCGAAGTTAAAACGACTTACATAAGCACGGGCGTTGGATTGTTTGCCTCCGATCATAATCCAGTCGTTACCATCTGCAATGCTTTGGTATACACTTTTCGCCGGATCCAAATTATCATGTTCCTGATCTACGTATGCCCATTGAACGGTATCACCAACATCAAAATGACCACTTAATGGTTTTATCTGTCCGGTTATGAGTTTGAAAAGCGTGGTTTTACCGGCACCGTTTGGTCCGATAATTCCAACAATTCCGTTTGGCGGTAAAGCGAAATTCAGGTTCTCGTAAAGTAGCCTGTCACCGAAGCCCATGGAAACGCCATGTGCCTCAATAACTTTGTTTCCCAAACGTGGACCGGCCGGGATGAAAATTTCCAGTTTCTCTTCTTTCTCCCTGCCTTCTTCTCCCAGTAATCTTTCATAAGCGCCGAGACGTGCTTTCGATTTTGCCTGACGGCCCACTGCGCCCATACGAACCCATTCCAACTCACGCTGCAAAGTTTTCTGACGTTTGGATTCCGTTTTTTCTTCTTTTCTCAAACGTTCCTGTTTCTGTTCCAGCCAGGAAGTGTAATTCCCTTTCCATGGAATACCTTCGCCGCGGTCGAGTTCAAGGATCCAGCCTGCTACGTTGTCCAGGAAATACCTGTCGTGGGTTACGGCAATCACAGTTCCTTTATATTGTCTTAAATGTTCTTCAAGCCAAAGTACAGACTCCGCATCCAAATGGTTGGTAGGTTCATCGAGCAGCAGTACATCGGGCTGGCGAAGCAGAAGCCGGCATAGTGCAACACGGCGTTTTTCACCACCGGACAATGTCGATACAAGTGCGTCGGATGGCGGGCACCTTAATGCGTCCATGGCTACTTCAAGGCGGTTATCCAGATTCCAGGCGTCGGTTGCGTCCAGTTTTTCCTGCACTTCTCCCTGACGTTCGAGCAATTTATCGAAGTCGGCGTCTTCCTCTCCGAAGGCTTCGTTAATCTGGTCAAATTCCTTTAAAAGGTTTACGATTTCCTGTACGCCCTCTTCCACAACTTCGCGAACGGTCTTGGCAGGATCCAGCTTTGGTTCCTGTTCCAGCATGCCCACAGAGTACCCCGGAGAAAAAACGACATCTCCCTGAATATCTTTGTCAATACCCGCTATAACGCGTAACAGAGTAGATTTCCCCGATCCATTTAGTCCTAAAACCCCAATTTTAGCACCATAAAAAAAGGATAAATAAATGTTCTTGATGATATGCCGGTTTGGAGGAATGATTTTGTTAACCCCCGACATTGAGAAAATAATGGTTTCGTTACTCATTTTTTAGTTAATTTGTGCGTAACAAATATCGTTATATCCCTACACTTAGCAGATAAAAAAATTTGAAAGAATGGAAAATGCCACATTGAATGATGAATACGGCTATGTCAAAGACAGCAAAGTATTTTTAAAGGGGTATCTCGAACACCCGGACCGGCAAATTGGAGAAGTAAAAAGGACAGAGCAGGAAGCCATTGATTATTTCAAAAATCGATTCGTTATTGTGCTCAATAAAGTGGAGCAACTGGAAAGCGAAATCGACGAAGCACTCAATAAAGGTTCCTATCTGACAAAATTGATTCAATTGCAAAGGAAGCTGAAAAGCTTCGATGCGTTGGGCGATTTTGTTCCGCTATTAAAAAGGCTGGAAGAAAAAGAGGAGTATCTCAGAGGATTGATTGAGGTAAATCAGTTAAAAAATCTTGAGATCAAACGCGCACTGATTGAAGACGTAACCGAAGCAGCAGCAATTGAAGATTATGCAGCCGCAACGGATCAGATTCAGGAGATTAAAGCAAAATGGATCAGGACAGGCCCTGTTGAAAAAGAGTTTCAGGATGAGGTGGAAACAACATTTCAAAACATTCTGGATAGCTTCTTCCAAAGACGCCGCGATTATTTCGACGAGCAGAACCGCATTAATCAGGAACGTATCGACGAGTATGAACGCCTGATTAAAATCACGAAAACACTTAGCTATTCGCGTGATCTGGATGATGCTTATTCAAAAGCGAGAGATGTACGTAATGCCTGGAACAATGTGGGTGAAGTTCCGCCAAAGCGTTTCTTTAAGGTTAACAAAGCTTACAGGCACTTCCTTAAATTGTTTTATGACAAATACAATCTTGCCAAAGGAATTGAACCCAAAGTACGTGTTGACCCGCGTATCCTGGAACAGCAGAAACTTCTGGCCACCGCAGAGCAGCTTTTACGCAGCCCGGATATTGTAGAAGCATCGCAGGAAGCAAAAGTGCTGCTTAGCAAATGGAAAGAAATTAAAATTCCATTCAAAATGGCTGACAAAGAACTGTCGGAGCGCTTTAGAATGGTTTGTGATAAAATATTTGAACTTAGCTACCTGGCCCGCGTGATCAGCCGCAAGTATCCGGCTTTTGAAATGAAAAGTCAGGAAGAGCAGTTGAGAACAAAATACAGAGAGCTTGAATGGCTTGCCAAACGCGAAAAAAGTGATCTCGAATTTGCGATCATCGAGTTCGACAGAACCGCAACAGGCGATCCTGAAATCGACAAACAGGCAATGGGCCGTATCAACATCCAAAAACGTAAAGTTTCGATGAAAGAACGGATTTTGTCTGAATTTGAAAGAAAGCTAAAATCGATCACCGGCTGACGATTAGCGGGTGATTAAGTTTTTAGTAAACAGCAAACAGTTTAAAGTGGCCGGATCTGATTTCGGGCAGACAGACTATTGAGTCTGTTAACTATGAACTTAAAACTGTAAACTTATTTAAGCGGTAAAGTTTCTTTTAGCGAAGATCTCCGGTTATTCAGTCTGTTAACTGTAAACTTACTAATTAACCGGTACAGTCGCTTTCAACGAAGATTTCTGTATTACAAGATTTGACGGCAATACCCTGGTCTCATAACTGGCCGGGGTATTTTTGCTTTCAATCAGGTCAAGGAGTAAAGAAGTCGCCTGCTGGCCCATTTCAAAAGCGGGCTGCGTAACCGAGCTGATTGGCGGATCGAGTAGTGAAGACATTGCCAGGTCGCAGAATCCGATTACTGCAATCTCTTCCGGCATTTTGTATCCGAGCTGCCTCAGCGCCCAGTGAATACCCATGGTAATCCGGTCGCTGGCTCCGAAAATTGCATCGGGCCGGTTCCGAAGGGCCATGAGTTGATAAGTCCTTTCTGTGCCGCCTGCCTGTGTAATGGGGCTATGTAAAACCCATTCATCCCGGAACGGGATATTGTATTTTCTAAGTGCTTCGCGATATCCTTCAATTCTGTTTGTACTGACAGAAACCTGCTTGGGTCCTGCAATATGCGCTATTCTTTCACAACCCTGTAATATTAAATGTTCAGTAGCTTCAAAAGCACCCTTGTAGTCGTCTACACGAACTTTATGGGTCTGTAAAGCGTCAGTCACCCTGTCGAATAACACAACCGGAATGCCCTGTTCCTGTAATTCAATAAAATGATCTATGTTTTCGGAATGGGCAGAAATGGCAACAACGAGTCCGTCCACCCGCCTTAGGGAAATATGCCTGCATGCGGATAGTTCCCTTTCGAGCGACTCGTGGCTCTGGTAAATCATTGTGTGGTATCCCCTGCTGTAAGCAATATCTTCCACGCCTCCGATCGCCGAAGAATAAAAACGGTTCGCGATTTCCGGAACGATTACTCCGATTGTCTGGGTCCTGTTTTTAAGCAGGCTCAGCGCAATAGGGTTTGGCGCGTAATGTAATGATTCTGCCAGATCCAAAACCTTCTTTTTGGTGTCTTCACTTATTTCGCTGCTATCACGAAGTGCTCTTGATACCGTTGATTTGGATATCTCTAAAAGTCGTGCAATTTCCTTAATTGTAACGGATGCTTTTCTCATGTCAGGGGTTTATCAGAATAGTGCAATTTTAATATTTTTTCCGGCAAATACACCAAAGAGGCACTTGTGCGTAAAAATACAAAATTGCACTGGGTTCCGGGAAAAAAGTACAAAACGGGAACGGTTCCGGGAACGGTTGCGTAAATATATTGATTTTTTCAAGAATTATTTTTGCATATCAACGAGTCAATGCATAAACTAGACTTACTATTCCGAAAAAGGAAGGGATCAACACCACAGCATATCCAGGAATTTTTCAATTAACCTATAATAATCCTTAATGGAAACGAAGTCTTTTACCAGTACATTACCTGCCTCTTATTCCCAGAAAAGTGTTTTGGAAAATTTGTTTGGCAAGGTTGTTGCGAATGGAGATTATTATGCTTTTCGTGAGTTGTTTACACATCATTATCGCGCTCTTTGCAATTATGCAATGCGGGTGGTGGTTACGCGGGAAATCGCGGAGGAAGTTGTGTCGGACGTGTTTGTAAAGTTGTGGAAAAACCGTGAGCAGATCGAGGTGCATACCTCATTTCAGGCTTACATCTACAGAGCTGTAAGAAACCAGGCGCTGGATTATCTTAAATTACGCGTACATCGCCAGTATGAGCGTGAATCTCTCGATTCAGTTCAATGGAATATGTCGCATGCCGATCACTATTCGCCTGCTGAGGAAATGTCTTTCAACGAATTTTATGATCATGTAGAAGGCTGTATCAATGATCTTCCAAGACAATGTCAGATCATTTTCAGGCTGAGCAGAGAAGAAGGTCTTCGTTACCGTGACATCGCCGAACGTTTAGCCATTTCGGTTAAAACTGTTGAAACGCAGATGAGCCGGGCTCTGAAAGTGTTACGTGAAAGAGTGCCGGAGCATAGGCTGGTAGCTTAAAGCTATTAGCTCACCAGCACTTGGCTGATGGCCATTTAACTTCGTAAAAAATCAAAAACTTAGTTTACCTAATTTGTGCGAATCCGTGTTAACTTGCGGAGTAGCTAAAAATAACCTTAAATTGCTTTAAGCGTTTGACTGTCTGGCGGTAAAAGCTGGCAGCTAGTCGCTAATAGCCTAATATTTATGTCATTAGAACAAACATGGCGTTGGTTTGGCCCGAATGATCCTGTTTCCCTACAGGATATTCGCCAGGCAGGAGCGACCGGAATTGTAACCGCTTTGCATCATATTCCAAACGGAGTGGTTTGGGAAATTGGAGAAATTCAAAAAAGAAAAGAGCTGATTGAAAACGCAGGGTTAACCTGGTCAGTGGTAGAAAGCGTTCCGGTTCATGAAGCCATTAAAACCCGCACCGGCGATTTTGAACAGTATATCAAAAATTACCAGCAGTCACTGATCAACCTGGGAAAATGCGGAATAGATACGGTTTGCTACAATTTCATGCCCATCCTGGACTGGACCAGAACAGATTTAAACGCTCCGATGAAGGACGGCTCAACCGGTTTGCGGTTTGATGCAACCCAATTTGCAGCATTTGACCTTTACCTTTTAAAAAGAGCTGCTGCTGAGGATGATTACAGTGATGAGCAAAAAGCAAAAGCAAAACAATGGCTTGCAGATGCTTCCGAAGATGCTGTTAACTTATTGGTTCGCAATATTATAGCCGGATTGCCGGGTTCAGAGGAGAGTTTTACAATTGAGGAGTTCAGAACGGTTTTGGACACTTACCGCAACGTGGGCGATCTGGAGTTACGTACACATTTGTACCAGTTCATTCAGGCAATTGCACCTGTGGCTGCTGAGGCGGGTATCAGGCTTGCCATACATCCGGACGATCCTCCTTACCCGATTTTAGGCCTTCCCCGCGTAGTCAGTACCGAAAACGATGCAATGCTTTTATTAGAAGCTTTTGATAACGAGTCAAACGGAATTTGTTTTTGCACAGGATCTTACGGCGTTCGACCGGACAATGACCTGGCAGGAATGGTAAACCGTCTGGGAAGCAAAATTCACTTCATACACCTGCGCGCAACAAGCCGGGAAGCAGATGGGAGTTTTTACGAAGCCGACCATCTGGACGGAGATGTGGATATGTACAGCGTGATGAAAGCATTGGTTGAAGAACAGCAAAAACGGATTGAAAATGGTCGTACTGATCTGAGAATGCCTTTCCGGCCGGATCACGGACACCGTATGCTCGACGATCTTTCGGCAACAAAACGAACAAACCCTGGTTATACAGCCATTGGCCGTTTGAGAGGACTTGCTGAATTGCGTGGTTTGGAAATGGGGATCAAAAGAAGTTTGAATGTTTGAAAAGTTTGAATGTTTGGAAAAGTGGGAATGACATGTCAAACAATCAAACTTTCTAAGAATCAAACTGAACAATTTTATATAGAGAAATATTCCGATAGCATGGCAACAACAGTTTCCGCAGGACAAAAAACTTTCGTAGATGAAAACTTCCTTTTAAGATCCGAAACGGCGCGGATCTTATATCATGACTACGCGAAAAACATGCCGATCATCGATTACCATTGCCATCTCCCCCCTGATCAGATTGCAGAGGATCGCCAGTTTGAGAACCTTACGCAGATCTGGCTTTACGGAGATCATTACAAATGGCGGGCAATGCGTGCCAATGGCATCAATGAAAAATATTGTACAGGCAACGCCGGCGACTGGGAAAAGTTTGAACAATGGGCAGCAACGGTTCCTTACACAATGCGTAACCCGTTGTATCACTGGACTCATCTGGAATTGCTTCGTTACTTTGATATCGATATTCTGTTAAATAAAGATACAGCCCGCGAAATTTATGACGAGTGTTCGGCCAAATTAAAGCAGCCGGATTTTACAGTAAAAAGTCTGCTGAAAAAAATGAACGTGAAGGTAATCTGTACAACGGATGACCCTACTGATTCACTTGAATATCACAAAAAAATCAGTGACAGCGGATTTGATATCAAAGTTTTACCGACTTTCCGTCCGGATAAAGCGATGCTGCTGATCGATTCTCCTGCTGATTTCCAGCAATATCTTGCAAAACTTGCTGAAACGGCGGGTGTAAGCCAAATTGAATCTTATGAAGATCTGCTGGTTGCTTTGCAAAATCGTCACGACTTTTTTGCTTCGATGGGAGGAAAGTT
This sequence comes from Dyadobacter psychrotolerans, assembly GCF_004349265.1. GTDB lineage: Bacteria > Bacteroidota > Bacteroidia > Cytophagales > Spirosomataceae > Dyadobacter > Dyadobacter psychrotolerans. The sequence goes on along the minus strand of NZ_SMFL01000006.1, from coordinate 124,697 downwards.
ATCTGATCACGGGTTGGAGCATATTTATTCTTCATTTGAAGAAAGCACTGCGAAACAGGCTTTTGCGGCATCGTTAAAGGGAGAAGTTCCTTCTGCTGAACAAAGCACTGCATTTAAATCTGTCCTGCTTTATGATCTGGCTAAAATGGATCATGCAAAATCATGGACACAGCAGTTTCACCTGGGTGCTTTAAGAAACAACAATGCAAGAATGCTGCGCGAACTTGGGCCGGATACAGGCTGGGATTCGATTGGTGATTATAGCCAGGCGCAGGCGTTATCTAAGTTTTTAAATAAACTCGATTCAACAGATCAGCTTGCCAAAACGATTTTGTACAACCTGAATCCTGGTGACAACGAAGTGCTGGCTACCATGATCGGAAACTATAACGATGGTTCGGTTGCCGGAAAAATGCAGTTTGGTTCAGGCTGGTGGTTTCTGGATCAAAAGGATGGAATGGAAAAACAGATGAATGCATTATCCAATATGGGGCTTTTGAGCCGCTTTGTCGGAATGCTTACTGACTCTCGTAGTTTCCTTTCTTATCCAAGACATGAGTATTTCAGAAGAATACTTTGTAACCTGATCGGAAACGATGTGGAAAACGGAGAACTACCGAATGATCTTCCGTGGCTGGGAAAACTGGTGTCGGATATTTCCTACAATAACGCGAAAAATTATTTCGGATTTTAAAAGTAAGTTTTCTTAAAGCCGATCTTATGCGAATAAATAGATAGCCCGAAACTGAACGTTAAGGGCTATTTTAATTTATAATACCTTATTTTTGAACAGATATTCATTTTACCAAAGGCAGTTGATTACGCAGAATTTATGCTGACTAATTGTCGATAGTTTTATTATATGGCTCAGATTATTTCTTTCGGGGAAGTGCTTATGCGACTTTCTACACCGGGGTTCTCCCGTTTTGAACAGGCACGTCAGTTAAATGTAACCTATGCCGGCGGAGAAGCAAATGTATCATCAGCTCTGGCATATTGGGGACATAAAACGGCGCATGTAACCCGTTTCCCGGACTCGCCAATCGGCCGTGCCGCATCTCAGTATTTAAGTACGCATGGTGTTGACACCTCGCATATTATTTATGGAGGGCCAAGAATGGCGGTTTACTTTCTTGAAACCGGAGCTGCATTAAGAGGAAGCCAGATCGTTTACGATCGCGCGAACTCTTCACTGGCAACGATTGATCCGGAAGAAATTAACTGGGATGAAATACTTAAAGATGCAAAATGGTTTCATTGGGCCGGGATCACGCCGGCTTTGTCTCAGGGAGCAGCAGATGCACTTTTGAACGGAATCAAAACCGCCCGTAAATATGGCTTAACCGTTTCAGGGGATATTTTCTATCGTGCCAATTTGTGGAAGTATGGTAAAAAACCTTCGGATATTCTTCCGGAACTCACTGCCGGAACGGACGTTGTGATTGCCAATAAGGAAAATATACTGGAAATATTTGGCATAGAAGGAAACGATTTTGTCGAATCAAGTGTCAATTTACAGAAGGCTTTTCCACAGGTTAGTAAAGTTGTGGATACAAAAAGGACTTCAATCAGTGCTTCTCACAACCTGCTTCGTGCCTTGCTTTGGAACGGAACGGAATTACTGGAAACTGCTGATATCGAAATAAATCCGATCATTGACCGTGTAGGCGGCGGTGATGCTTTCATCGCCGGATTGATCCACGGACTGATCTCTTTCAATGGGGATGATCAGAAAGCGCTTGAATTTGGTGTAGCCGCTTCAGCGCTTAAACATACGATTGAAGGAGATGCTTTAATTTCTACTGTTGCAGAAGTAGAAGCGATCAGACAGGGAGAAACTTCGGGACGGATAAAAAGATAATATTTATAAAAAAGTTAACGGCTATTAGCTAACAGCTATTGTCAACAAAAATTATGGATAAGGAAACAACATTGGTACTTCTCAACAAAGTGGGCGTACTTCCGCTTTTTTATCATGCAGACGTGGAAGTCGCTAAAGAAGTTATTAATGCAAGTTACCGCGGCGGTGCCCGGGTATTTGAATTTACCAATCGTGGAGAAAACGCTTTTAATGTATTTACAGAGCTTTTGGCTTATGTAAAAGAAAGTCTTCCCGGATTATCATTTGGAATTGGTACCATTTACGATGCTGCAACTGCTCAGAAATATGTTGATGCAGGAACAGACTTTATCGTAACGCCCTGCCTGAACCCGGAAGTTGGGAAGGTTTGTGCGGTAGCAAATATTCCCTGGATACCGGGTATCACTACGCTTACTGAAATTTACAATGCAACACAGGCAGGAGCCGAAGTTGTAAAATTATTTCCGGGAGATGTAGTTGGTTCTAAATTCGTAAAGGCAATAAAAGGACCGATGCCGAATATTAAAATTATGGTAACAGGCGGCGTTCAGCCAACCAAGGAAAGTATCGACGAATGGTTTGGTGCAGGAGTTTATGCAGTGGGACTTGGCTCTAATCTATTTCCAAAAGAAGTTTTAGCAGAAGGAAATTATACCTGGATACAGCAAAAAGTGGCCGAGAGCATTGAATTGGTTAAGGAATTCCGTGTTAATTCGTAATCGCTTTTTCACAAATAATAATAGTTTTTATAGCCGGGGAGTACTTCTCCGGCTATTTTTTATTTAAACAAAGTGATTTGAAACGAGCGTTATCTTAACTTTTTGTCCAAAGCTCCGCGTGGTTGATTGGCATGAAGGTCAATTCTTGTTAACTTCGCTCCGAATCAGTTTCAATTCCTGCAATGAGTCAAATTTCATCTTCGCGTAAAATACATTTTATATCAATTGGTGGCAGTGTTATGCATAACCTGGCCATCGAACTTCATCTGAAAGGCTATCTTATTACAGGTTCAGATGACGAAATATATGAACCTTCTGCCAGTCGTTTGGCTCAATACGAATTATTGCCGGCCATGACAGGCTGGTTTCCTGAAAAAGTTACGGAAGATCTGGAAGCAGTTATTTTAGGAATGCATGCACGCCAGGATAATCCCGAGCTTGCAAAAGCAAAAGAGTTAGGTATTAAAATTTATTCGTATCCGGAATATATTTTTGAACAAAGCGTTAACAAACAGCGCGTTGTTGTTGCCGGAAGTCATGGTAAAACAACCATTACGTCCATGATCCTTCATGTACTTAAATTTAACAACCGGATTTTTAATTATCTGGTTGGTGCACAGCTTGAAGGGTTTGATAACATGGTAAAGCTTTCTGACGAAGCGCCGCTGATTGTTATAGAAGGAGATGAGTACTTCACGTCACCTTTGGACCCGACGCCTAAATTCATGCATTATCAGCCGCATATTGCATTAATCAGCGGTATCGCCTGGGACCATTTTAATGTGTTTCCAACCTGGGAGTTGTATGTGAAACAATTTGAATTATTAGCTGATTCTTTACCAAAAGCAGGAGCTATCGTCTTCGATGAAACGGATGATATGCTTGATGTTATCGGTCAAAAGGGCCGGCCAGACGTAATCAGCACGCCATACAATGTTCATCCTAACAAAATTGAAGGTGGCAAAACGATATTGATCACTGCCGAACAAGGTGAAGTTCCGGTTTTGGTTTTTGGGGATCATAATATGAAAAACATCAGCGGTGCACGGGCTGTTTGTGAACGTCTTGGGATTACTGATGAGCAGTTTTATAATGCAATACAAACATTTAAAGGTGCTTCCAAAAGAATGGAGTTACTCGGTAAAAGCGATACAGTCAGCATTTACCGCGACTTCGCTCATGCACCTTCCAAAGTGGGAGCAACGACCTCTGCCCTAAAAGAGCAGTTTCCTGACAGAACGTTGGTAGCCGTTGCTGAATTACATACGTTCAGCAGCCTTAACAAAGCGTTTTTAAAACAATACAGAAGAAAACTGAATGCGGCCGACATCGCGGTGGTTTATTTTAATCCCTTAACGATTGAACATAAAAGGCTCGAACCACTTTCAGAAGATGATATCAGAACTGCTTTCAAACGCGATGATCTGAAAATATTTACTGATTCTAATGAACTGGGCGCTTTTATAAAATCACAGAACTGGAATGATGCAAATTTACTGCTCATGAGTTCCGGTACCTTCGGAGAGATCGATTTGAAAGGGTTGGTGGAGGATATTGTTTAAGTAGAAGGTTAATAACGAGGAAAATCTTAACAGCATGCATTCTATCGTCGTTTACTGCGGATCTAATTTTGGTAAAAATCCTGTTTATGCAAAAGCCGCATACGCATTGGGAGACGAACTTGCCAAGAGAAAAATTAACGTGATCTACGGCGGCGGAAACATGGGGTTGATGGGACGTGTTGCGGATGGTTCCCTGGAAAACGGCGGCTCGGTAACCGGAATTATCCCCAATTTTCTGGCAAAACTGGAAGTTGCGCAAAAAACGCTGACAGAGCTGCATTTTGTCGAAACCATGCATGAGCGAAAGGCCAAGATGGTTTCGCTGTCTGACGGCGTTATTGCGCTCCCGGGCGGTTATGGCACTTTCGATGAATTGTTTGAAATTCTGACCTGGGCGCAGCTGAAGATTTTCGAAGGACCGGTGGGTATCCTTAATATCAATGGTTACTACGATTTGCTGATTTTGCAACTGGATAAAATGGTAGAAGAAGGTTTTCTGCATACAGATAACCGTGAGCTGCTTCTTGTTTCGGATGACGCTGTGGAACTGCTGACTAAAATGGAAGAGTTTGTCCAGAAGAATCCGGGAAATAAGCCGCTGGATAAATCGTTATATGTTGAAAATAAAGAGTTAGAATGATATTTCGGTGACTTCTAACACTACACCACTAAAAATACCCTCATATAAAACGATGCGAATTTTTCTTTTTCTGATCGTATTTACTTTTGTTTTTACCGCCAGCCAGGCGCAATTGGAAAACCTGGGCAAGATGGTCAATACGGAATATAACGAAATTGCTCCGACCATTTCTCCGGACGGGAAGACCATCTATTTTTCTCGTGTAAGCCATCCGCAAAATACACATGGAGCGAAAGGCAGTCAGGATATCTGGTATTCTGAACTTAAAAATGACCTTTGGTCTCAGGCAAGAAGATTGCCATCTCCATTGAATAAAGAAGATTATAATAGTCTTTACAGCATCACTCCGGATGGTAATACGCTTTTGCTAAAAGGATCCTATAAAAATGGGGTTTATGAAACAAGAGGATTTTCTACCAGCAAAAGAACAACAAGAGGATGGGCTGCACCAAATAAAATTGACATTCCCGGTTATGCAAAAATCAGTAAGGGCCAGTTCGACTGCGGGTATCTTTCAACCGATGGAAAGGTTTTAGTAATGTCTTTTAGTGAAAAGAAAAACAGTAAAGTGGATGATCTTTATGTGAGTTTTAAACAAAAAGACGGCTCCTGGTCGAAACCATTAAATCTGGGGCCTGAGATAAATAGTGAAGAATTTACCGAAACAACCCCGTTTCTAGCCCCCGATGGCGTAACGCTTTATTTTTCAAGTGACCGAAAAGGAGGGCAGGGAAGTAATGACATCTATTACAGCAAGCGTATCGACAAATCCTGGAAGAGATGGAGTCGGCCTGTTAATCTGGGATCCGCTATCAACACCGATGGTTACGATGCTTATTACTCCATTTCTGCTATTGGTGATTATGCTTACATGGTTTCTTTTAAGGATACTGAAGGAAAAGGAGATGTTGTCCGTTACAATCTCCAGCCAAAACAAGTGCCCGGAGATACTGCCAAAGCAACAATTGCAATTGTCCCAACATCCGACCCCGTAGCGCTGATCAGTGGAAAGGTTACGGATTCAAAAACAGGAAAACCTGTGGAAGCTTCCATTATTTATGAAGACCTGGCAACAGGAGAAGAAGTCGGAACTGCCACAACTAATCCGCTAACCGGCGAATATAAACTGGTTTTACCCAAAGGCAAAAAATACAGCATGCGTGCAGTTGCATCAAACTTTATTGCAGAGGGTGAAAACGTCGATTTAACCGATTCGACTGCGGACGGCAAGTCAAAAAAATATAGCGAAATCAATAACAAATCGCTGAAACTGATTCCGATAGAAGAAGGACAAATCGTGAGGTTGAACAACATTTTCTTCGCAACCGGAAAATCTACGTTAAACAGTGAATCGTTTCCTGAGCTTAACCGTATCGCAATCACGATGGCAGAAAATAAAACGCTGTTTATTGAACTTGGCGGACACACGGACAATGTGGGTGGTAATGAATTTAACCTAAAACTGTCTCAGGACCGGGCAGATTCCGTACAGGAATATCTGATTGGAAAAGGAATTGAACCCGACCGCGTAGCAAGTAAAGGTTATGGAGAAACCGTTCCTGTTGCCAAAAACGATACACCGGAAGGGCAGCAGCGTAACCGGCGAGTGGAGTTTAAGATTTTGAAAAAATAGTATTTTGTAATGCCTGAGCCATTGTCTCATTTCAACTACGGCAAAACAAATTTTCGGTTCATATTTGGTTGTTGATCAGGATTTAGCTGTATTTTTGAACATAACACTACGCTATGTCCGCCAAACGATCTCCTGCCCTGGGTTTTATCTTTGTCACTTTGCTGATCGATGTTATCGGTCTTGGAATCATCATTCCTGTAATGCCCAAGCTCATCAGCGAGCTCACAGGCGACAGTATCAGCGCAGCTTCCCGTGATGGCGGATGGCTTTTGTTTGCCTACGCCTTTATGCAGTTTATTTTTGCTCCCGTAATCGGTGGCATCAGCGACCAGTTTGGCCGCAGACCGGTTTTACTGGCTTCACTTTTCGGCTTTGGTGTCGATTACGTTTTTCTTGCTTTCGCTCCCACACTTGCCTGGCTTTATGTCGGACGGGTCATCGCTGGTATCATGGGTGCAAGTTTCACTACAGGCGCCGCTTACATCGCGGACATCAGCACGCCTGAAAAACGGGCACAGAACTTCGGGTTGCTTGGGGCGGCTTTTGGACTTGGTTTTATTATAGGACCGGTTTTGGGAGGTTTGCTTGGGCAGTATGGTTCGCGCGTTCCGTTTATGGCTGCCGCAGTATTATCATTTGTAAACTGGCTATATGGTTACTTCATCCTGCCGGAATCCCTGCAGCCTGAGAATCGCCGGAAGTTTGAATGGTCGAGAGCAAATCCTTTGGGCTCATTTAAAAATCTGAAAAGGTACCCGGTCATTTACGGACTTATTGTTTCACTGGGTCTGGTTTATGTAGCTTTGCATGCCGTTCAAAGTAACTGGTCATTTTATGTGATCGAAAAATTTGGATGGAGTGAAGCCCAGATCGGCTATTCGCTGGGAGCAGTGGGATTGTTAAGCGCTGTAATTCAGGGTTACCTGATTCGTCTGATCATTCCAAAACTGGGGCAGAAACGAGGCGTTTATCTTGGCTTACTGCTTTATGCGGTTGGTTTTACTTTGTATGCTTTTGCCACCCAGGGCTGGATGATGTATGTTTTTATGGTTCCGTACATCCTGGGAAGTATTGCCGGTCCATCCCTGCAAGGTATTATTTCAACACAGGTGGCAGCAAATGAGCAGGGTGAAATTCAGGGAGCACTTACAAGCCTTCAAAGCCTTACTTCTATCATCGGCCCGCCGTTAATGACCAATTTATTTTCTTACTTCACGCAGCCCGCTGCTCCGGTTTATCTTCCGGGTGCCCCAATGCTAATGGCGGCCGTTCTAACACTGGTTAGCACTTACCTGGCCAGAAGGAGCCTCAAACGTAATTTTTAATATAAAAGGACGAGAAAAATAAAAACAGCAAGCCACAAAGCATCAACAAAATGCCAGTAACGTGTCATTAATTTGAGGCGAAGACGGTTTGGAGGGTTGACGCTGTAAACAAAAGAATCCACATAGGTTCTGTTTTTAACAGCCTTTTGGAAAAGAATGCTTAGATAAACAATGCCGCCCAAAATGTGTAACAGGTGAAGACCCGTGAGCAGGTATACGAATGCGATGGAATTATTTTGTCCCGCGAAAGCACCTGCTTTAATCATTTCCAGCCAACCGCTTATTTGCAGTAACATAAAAGTTACTCCTAGAATAAAAGTGGTTCCTAAAAAGACGCGGTAATGTAAGAAACGTTCCTGAACAAAGGCCAGGTTGGCTTCATGCAAGGTTATACTGCTGAATAAGATGACTAGTGTACTCAGCCAGAACATATCAGGAAGTGCAACAAAATGATCTTGCTCTTCGTGCATACGCACCAGATAAACGATAAAAATGGTTGTAAACAAGAGTGAACTGCCAATCACACCAAGCCAGAGCATGAAGCCCAGTGGCTCCCTTCTTCTGGAGAATGGGTTTTCCCGTAATTTGGTAGAAGGCCTTGTGCTCATCCCTGTTTATCAATCTTTTATAAGGCTCTGATTTAAAGCAACAAGTGAATATAATGACAATTTATTTACCATTTACATACTTGTTGTAAGAATAAATCTACATCAATGCACCGTGCCAGACATTAAAACGTTCAAAATGGCCGGACAGATCAATTTCTTTTTCAAAAATTCCATATAAAGTCGACCCTGATCCGCTCATTGCTGCATATACAGCACCGAAATCGTATAAATCTTGCTTTATATTTTCTAAGAGAGGATATTTTATAAAAAGTGTAACCTCGAAATTATTTTTTACAATGTTTTTCCAGGCGGCGAGTGGTTCTTTTAATATGAGTTTTAAATCATATTCAGGCTCTTCGGGTTTTATTCCTGAGTATGCCTCAATCGTGGAAATATGAATACCGGGATTAACCATTACAATCCATTTCCCCTTTAAACTCAAATCAACCGGCTCAAACTGATCACCTTTTTCAAAAGCGAAAACCGGCTTGTTTTGAATAAAGAAAGCACAGTCGCTGCCTAATCTACGTGCATAGTCCTGTTGTTTTTCCAAAGAAATTTCTAATCGGAACAATTGATTTATAGCCTTGATCGAGAATGCAGCATCAGAAGAGCCACCGCCTAGTCCCGCGCCGATGGGGATTATTTTCAGTAAATGAATGGAAACGGGTGGCAGTGAATAGTCAGCTGCAATCATCTGATAGGCCTTTACACACAGATTATCAGATTCTTTTCCGGGAATGAATGAACCATCTGAGTGAAAAGAAAACACATCTGCGGGAATGATTTCCAGCGCATCCGACCAGCCGACAGGATAAAAACAGGATGTGATATTGTGATATCCGTCAGTTCGTTTTTTAACGATATTCAGGCCGATATTGATTTTCGCATTTGGAAAGACAAGCATTGGAAACATAAATTTTGGGATGCAAATATCTGCATTTCTTACTAATGATCGGTCGGGTTCTGCCTCAATCTTTATCTTTGTTAGTAAACGGGATTCTCGTTTGGTTAACTGGTACCGCTTTGGAAAACACGATCAGGAAAATTGTCAGTTTAAATCCGGCAGAAATCTGTCTGAGCAGGCTGGTGCCACTGCTGCAAAAGGAAATTTATCCAAAAGGGTATTTACTTATCCGGGAGGGGAAAACAGAACGCTCATTATTTTTTCTTGAAAAAGGTGTTGCACGCGCCTTTTGTAATCAGGACGATAAAGAAGTGACTTTCTGGTTTGGAGAGGAAGCTGATATTTTACTTTCCTTAAACAGTTATTTTGCTGATAAACCCGGATATGAAAGTATTGAATTGCTGGAAGAATCCATAGTTTACAAAGTTTCGCACAGGGAGTTACAGCGTCTTTATGATTTGGAGATTGAGCTTGCAAATTGGGGAAGGAAGCTGGCTGAATCGGAATTTATTAAAGCTGATCAGCGGTTTATCAGTCAGCAATTTAAACCGGCAGCAGAACGGTACCGGGAATTTACTGAAACTTATCCTGGGTTGTCAAAAAGAATTCAGCTGGGTCATATCGCTTCGTATCTTGGCATCAGCCAGGTTTCACTGAGCAGGATTCGCGGTGAACGGCAATGAGCTTTTTTAACAAATGTAAAATGTTTTGGTAATAAAACGGGCGAGCTTTGCAACCTTACCAGCTGACGTAAATCGTCTCAAACAAAATGGCCTGGATTTTTCTTATCGTAGCAGGAGCCTTTGAAATTGGCTTTACAACCTGCCTGAAATTATCAAATAATTTCTCAAATTTTAAGTGGACCGTCGCTTTCCTGATTTGTATCAGTATGAGCTTTCTTTTGCTGAGTAAGGCGATCCAAACGATTCCGATTGGTACAGCTTATGCTGTTTGGACGGGAATAGGAGCAGTAGGAACTGTGTTGATGGGGATGATTTTGTACAAAGAACCAACCGATTTCTGGAGACTGTTTTTTGTATTTCTTTTGATCGGTTCGATTGTAGGGTTAAAAGTAGTTGCAAAGTGAAACTGAAACCGGTATCATGTTTAATAACCAGTTTCAGTTTCACTTTATTTGCCCCAGCGCCATTCCTGGCCTAAAACTAATTCCTGCTTTAATCCCTGAGAGATTAAAAAGTCACGGGTGCTGGTGTCAGAAAGTTTTTTCACAGCCAAACTTTCGGTATTGGCCAGTGCATACAGGTACATCGAAGCGATTCTTACCGTATTTTCAAGCTGATCTTTATTTACCAGGCTAAAATCATCGCAGTCGGCATGATAGCATTGTAAAACAGCCGGAGTCAGCTGACCTGAAAGACCTGCAATGGGAACGCCTTCAAGCATAAACGGCTGATGATCGCTATGTAAGCCTGCACGATTTAATATTTCATTTTTGAATGAAGGATCAACATTTTTAACAGCAGCACCGACCGTTTTGAAAAAATCCGTCATTTCTTCTCTTCCAAATGTATTGGCACCGATCGGGTCGTTGGTCATATCGAGGTTCATCATGTAAGCGACTTTTTCAAGTGCACCCGTTTTTTTTAGTTCTTCAACAAAATGTTTTGAACCAAGCAGACCTTGCTCTTCACCCATAAAAAGAACAAACTGAACAGTGCGTTCGGGTTTTACTTTAAGTGACTTAAACGCTCTTGCCACATCCATTACCGCAAACGAGCCAATTCCGTTATCGATCGCACCCGTCGCCAGATCCCATGAATCAAGGTGTCCGCCAATGATCACTTTCTCATCCGATTTTCCTTTTAATGTAGCAATGACATTTCGTGCTTTAATCGGCTTTGAAACATTATGCATTTCAATATTAGCTTCTAAAGGTGCTTCCTCTTTAAGCCATTTACGAACTTCATTGCCACTGTCATTGGAAATACAAACAGCCGGAATCGAGATGATTCCACCTGTAACGGATGCCGTTCCGGTAAGCAGAATTTTGCCCGGAGCACCATTTACCATGATAATGCCAACCGCTCCGTACTGAATCGCCAAAGCCGTTTTCTCTGACCGGTGAAGATTTTTTTTGCCTGTGACACCAACAAGTCCGATGTTAGCAAGTGCTATTTTCCCCTTTATTTTAGCTTTAACTGCTTCAAAATCCTCCTCCAGCCCGTTACCAACGTCTACGATTTCGCCCTGTAATTTTGCATCAACCGGCGAATGCGCCAGTGAAACGACCGGAACGTCGCGAAAGTTGTCGCTGCTTCCGGGAGCAATACTAAGCGTAACCGTATCACGCATCCATGCTTCCACTTCAAAAGGCTGGTAGGCAACATCAGTAAATCCGTAGCTTTTTAATAGTTTAAAGGCATATTCTTCCGCCTTTTCGCCATTTGCACTTCCCGTAAGCCGGTGCCCGATTGTTTTGGTAGCTTCACCAAGAGTTTGGTAGGCTTTACTGTTTTTCCTTACATCGGAATCTAGTTTCGAGAAAGTCTTCTCCCATTTTTTGTCTTTTGGCCTGAAACCTGCAGACAGTAGAATAATTCCGCCCACTAAAATAAATTGTACAGCTTTTCTCATAAAAGGATGTTTTGCGAAAGTCCCGGAAAGACAAATTTACATAAATCCCGGACTCTCAGGGATAACACAATTTAGACTTCAAATTGATTCCAATAGTCTCAATATCTTTACAAAATAATGGTGTTTTAAGATATTATTTTTAACAGCGTATGGAATACCGGATGAATAAAACCCATGTATTTAATAATACGTGTATATTTTACACTTAAACGAAGATAAATCTTGAATGTTTGAGCATTTTTGAAAATTTAACCGCTTATCTTTAAAAATTCGTAGCATTTAATCATAATTAAAATAATAAATATGTATTTCCTGGGATTTGATTTAGGCAGTTCATCCGTAAAAGCTTGTTTACTTCATGCCGACACCGGAGTGGTAGCTGCATCGGCTTTTTACCCTGAGAAGGAAATGACAATTGCCGCACCAAAGCCCGGTTTTGCTGAGCAGCAGCCTGAATTATGGTGGGAAAACGCATGCCTTGCGTCTCAGGCAGTAATGCAAAAATCGGGTATTTCTCCTAACGAAATCGGAGCTATAGGTATTTCTTACCAAATGCACGGACTGGTGGTAGTCGACAAAAATCTCAATGTATTACGACCTTCCATTATCTGGTGTGACAGCCGGGCAGTGGAAGTTGGAAACCGGGCGATGGAAGCGCTGGGAGAAGAATATGTACTTCCTCATTTACTTAATTCTCCCGGGAATTTTACTGCTTCCAAGTTAGGCTGGGTAAAACAGAATGAGCCTGAGGTTTATGCAAAAGTTGATAAATTTATGCTTCCAGGCGACTATCTGGCAGCACGCATGACAAATGAAGTTGTTACTACACCCTCAGGTTTGTCCGAAGGGATATTCTGGGATTTTGTCAATGAACGTCCTGCCGATTTTCTTTTTAATCATTTCGGCTTTGATCCTTCCCTGATGCCAACCGTTCTGCCCACTTTTTCTGAGCAGGGGCGTGTTACGCCGGAAGCAGCTTTGGCTCTTGGTATTAAAGCTGGTACACCAGTTACTTATCGTGCAGGTGATCAGCCAAATAATGCTTTTTCTTTGAATGTACTGGAACCGGGTGAGGTTGCTGCAACCGCCGGAACCTCGGGTGTTGTTTATGGTGTAAGCGATCAGATCAAATTTGATTCGCTGTCCAGAGTCAACACATTTTTACACGTGAATCCGATATCAAAAGCATCCCGTTATGGTGTTCTTCTATGTGTCAACGGAACCGGCAGCCTGAATGGCTGGCTGAGAAATTCGCTGATGCAGGGAACAGTTTCATATCCTCAAATGAATGAACTGGCCGCTCAGGCACCCGTAGGCTCAGACGGATTGCTTTGTCTGCCATTTGGTAACGGAGCCGAAAGAATGCTTGAAAATCAGGATCCCGGAGCAACCTTCAAAGGTTTACAATTTAGTCGTCATGGATTAAGCCACTGGACCCGTGCTGCTCAGGAAGGCATTGTTTTCGCATTGTATTATGGTATGGAAATCATGGAAACTGTGGGCGTATCATTAAAAAATATCAGGGCTGGTGAAGCCAACATGTTCCTGAGTCCCGTTTTTCGTGAAACATTTGCTAACGTTTCAGGAGCAACCGTTGAACTGATCAACACAGATGGTGCTCAGGGTGCCGCCCGTGCTGCGGGTTTTGGCTTGGGTTATTACAAAACAAGAGAGGACGCCTTCACCGGGTTATCCGCATTAAGAACCATTGAGCCAGACCTTGCTGTAAGAGAAGCTACCAAAGAAGCTTACGGGAAATGGAAAGAGGCTTTGGTGAATGGTTGATTTTAATACAGAATCCTGGCTACATAAATACTGCCAGGATTCTGTATCAGAATGTGAGTAAAAGCCCATTCTCACGCCTTCACCTCCTGATCTTTCACCACCTCGTCTACTTTGGACGCAACTATTTCAACTACCCGGACGGTTTGGTTTTCTTTGTTTTGATATTGCCGGTAATTTAGTTTGCCTTCGATCGATACCATCTTGCCTTTTTCCAACAAGGTTTCGCAGCGCTCTGCAAGCTGTCCCCATGCTACAATGGAATGCCATGCTGTGTTTTTGACCTCTTCCTTGTTTTTATTGATATAAGACTCGTGGGTAGCCAAAGAAAAGGTTGCCACTTTTCCGCCATCAAATTCTTTTACATTGATTTCGCGGCCTACGTTTCCGATTAATTTTACTGAGTTCATGTTTGTAATAGTTTAAAGGTTGAATGAATTTGTCTGTTGTAAATCGACACGACAAAGGTGTGGGATTGCCAAAACGTTATTCGGTTTTTAACTATTTACAGTCATATAAAAACATTTGCACCCGTTTGCAAATGGAAAAGTTCTTTTTTATAACTTGCACAAGAAGTTGATATACACACCTGTTAGATCCGTTTGGATTTAATTAATCATTGAATGAAATGGCAGATTGTTTGGAGTGCGGAAAGCCGTTGATGGGCAGAATTGATAAGAAATTTTGCTCTGATATGTGCAGAAACAGCTACAATAACCGGTTGAATTCGGATTCCTACAACGTGATCCGTAATATGAATAACCAGCTCCGTAAAAACCGCAGGATACTGGAAGAGCTTTGTCCCGATGAAAAATCAAAAACTACAAAAACAACACTGGCTACTAAAGGCTTTGATTTTAATCTGATTACGAGTATCAGACCTACACAAAAAGGCAATATCTACCATTTTGTCTATGATTATGGCTATCTGGCGCTGGATAATGATTTTTATCTGATCGTGAAGGATAAAAGGCTGGAAAAATAAATGACTTTTTCTCTGGTTGTAAGTCTCAATGTTTTGCCTGATTAATAATTAGTTAAATCATTCATGACACTAAAACCAAAGTACTTATGAAAGTTATTTTCCGTACCCAATCGCTTTTGCTGTTGATTTTAACTCTTATTTTACCTGCCACGGTATTTGGTCAAATCTACACGAACACTTTCACAGGTGCTTCAGCCTGTCCTACCCCCGGAAATGTTCCTGTGGTTGCGACAAATGCAACCGGATCCGGATTGAGCCGAACCAGCGTCACCTGCAATGCCACGCTCAGTACCTTTAACTCCAGCACGCTTAATAATACCGCAATTATCACCGACTCTTACATTCAATTTTCGGTAGCCGCTAATGCCGGATATCAGTTAAATCTGACTTCATTGAGCTTTTTCAGGCAAGGCAGCAATACGGCTCCCAATCAGCTGGAAGTTCGTTACAGTACCGACGGGTTTGCAACTGCCGGTACCAGCTGGGGAGCTGCACCGACGACAGCAGCAACGGGGTCGGTTGCTACCTGGGATTTTACCGACTTTCTGTCGCCCGTTGGCGGAACAGTCACATTTCGGATTTACCCTTACGGGACGCAGCGTGTGAGCGGATCCGGAACAGCCCAGGCTGGCGGCACTTTCAGGTTAAATGATGTAACAGTGAATGGCACAGTTACCGGTACACTTCCGGTGAAATTAATTTCTTTTAACGGGTATCCGCAGGACAATTCAGTTGTATTAAAATGGTCGACTGTTTGGGAAGAAGAAAATGAGGGATTTGCAGTTGAAAGAAGTAATGATGCGATCCGATTTTCTGAAACTGCTTTTTTGAAAGGTAATATCAATACAAAATCCCAATCTGATTATGAATACAGAGACGGTGAATTGCAGCAGGGACAAACCTATTACTACCGGCTTAAACAATTGGATTTGGATGGCAGTTTTGCTTATTCAAGAATAATTTCGGTAAAAATATCTGATAAAGCAAATCCGGAAAGTTTTATCTATCCGAATCCTAACCGGGGTAGTTTTACGGTTCAGGGAGGAGACATGAAGCCAGGCTCTATCAGGCTGTATAATTCTTCGGGCTCCGAAGTTCCTGTTGTGGTAAATCCGGCTAATGGTAATAACTCATTTTTACTAAAAGCGAAATCTGACTTATTGCCCGGCTTATATCATATTAAAGTAAATACCCAGAACGATAAGGGCAGATCAAAACTGTTTAAAGTTGTTGTGACTGATTAAAAAACAGAGTTTTATAGAAATTTAACGAATCCGGAGTCTTCTGGTCCTCCGGATTTTTCATGCAATTTTATCAAAGCCTCAAAACAAAACGCCTGCTTAAGAGGAATTTGGATTGCTATTTTTAAAATAAGGGTATTTTTGCACTTTGATTCAAACAACCGCCGAATGAAAAAAGTTAGTTTAAGCGATTCCGGGCCGAAAGTATCCGAGGCAATTTATGGTTTCTGGAGATGGACGGACGAAGGTGCTGTCACCACAACCGCCATAGAGAAAACGATTAATTTATGTCTGGAGCTTGGCATCAATACCTTTGACCACGCAGATGTATACGGGAATACCACCATTGAAGAACACTTTGGGAAAATCATCCGTAATAAATCTTTCAAGAGAGAGGATATCGTTTTGTTCAGCAAATGCGGTATCAGAAACTCAGATTCCGGCAGTCAGTATTACGATACATCCAGAGATCATATTGTCAATAGTATTAACGGCTCCCTGAAAAGATTACAGACCGATTATCTGGATATCTTTTTATTACACCATAGTGATTTTCTGACAGATCCTGAAGAAACAGCCGGTGCATTGGCAGAGGTTGTGAAGTCGGGAAAGGCAAAACACATTGGTGTGACGAATTTTTCTGTATTTCAGCACCAGCTTCTTGCATCATACCTGAGAATCCCGATTGTAACGAATCATATTGAACTCAATCTGATGAATACCTCGGCCATCGAAGACGGGCGGATTGATTATATCAAACAGTGTTTCAGCAAACCACTAGCCTGGGCTCCGCTTGCAGGGGGGAAAATTTTAAGCGGAGAAGATGAGCAGGCTGTGCGTCTCAGAGCAAAACTTGAAGAAGTCGGCAGTAAATACGATGCCAACATTGAACAGACTGCCGTGGCCTGGCTGATGAGACTGGGCACTTTGCCAATTATCGGTTCTTTATCTGAAAGCCGGATCAGAAATGCTGCTAGTGCTTCTGATATTAAACTGAGCCATCAGGACTGGTACGAAATCTACCAGACGACTGTGAAATAATAAAAGCAGGAGGTGAAGGGTTTACTTTTTACTTAATTCAACAAACCATTCACCTCCGCTGGAAACCTTATAGGTTTTTGCAAAGTCTCCCATATTGATTCCCACGGAAAAATTCATCAGGCTGTTGAAGTAACCTGCATTTTCACCCTCCTTTACTTCTCCAAAGGTATTGACATATTTTATCGTCCCATCGAATGCTGTCGTATCCTTTGTAAACAATCTCACATTTACAGTATCTCCAAGCCGAACACCCAGTTTGTCAAAGGTCTTCTGATCAACATTTGTCCAGACATTCCCGTACTGCACATCCAGAACCGGAATTCCTCCTTTGATTTTACTACCATCAAATACAGGCTTTTGGTAAGGAATGGATATAACTTTATTAGGGAGTTTGAGCCCGACCTTATCCAGCGTAATAATTTTAGCAGCTAACCTGGCACCTGTAAAAGCATAAACGTCCCGCCCGTGGAATGTGTAAGATGCTCCTGAGTTTTTTCGCCGGTTTACAGCTTCATCAATTTCCCTGATTTCCTGGATACCTAACTGTTCCGCGATCAGCGTAAGCGTTCCATTGTCAGGAGTGACAAAGTAGTGACTTGACTTAGTAAGCAAAACAACCGACTTGCGGTCTGTCCCCACTCCAGGATCTACAACGGAAACAAAAACAGTTCCCGCCGGCCAGTAAGGAGCAGTTTGAACCAGACGATAGGAAGCTTCCCAAATGTTATAAGCAGGAATTTCATGCGTTATGTCGTAAATTTTAATGTTAGCAGATATGCCTGACGCTACGCCTTTCATGGCAGATACAGCTCCATCTTTCAGGCCAAAATCGGATTGAAAAACCAGAATGTTATTCTGCGCATGAAGCAGGTTGGAGGCGACAACTGTCAGAAGAAAGATCAGAAGATTGTTTTTCAAAGATAAATGCGGTTTCATATCAGTGAACTGGTTTACAGGCAAGCGTAAAATTACCAACTCTCTGTTTAAATGTGGCATGACTTTTTCCCGTTTTGAACTAATATTAACTTACTCTACGACAAGATGGCCATCATTGGTGAATTAATTAAAAAAGCAATTGACTTTACAGGTATGATCATGTCGGATCCTGATCCTGTTGAAGCACAAAAAAAGGTACTGAAAGAACTTCTTGAAACCGCGAAATTTACCGCCTTTGGCAAAGCCTATCACTTTAAGGATATCTTGGCGAGAGATAATATCATCGCTGAATTTCAGAAAAATATACCCGTTCATGATTATGATAAAATGCATGGTGACTGGTGGCATTATCTCCTCGAAGGGCACCAAAATGTTACCTGGCCCGGCGGACAGGGTTATTTCGCTTTGAGCAGCGGCACGACAAGTCATAGCAAACACATTCCGGTAACAGAAGAAATGCTTGCTTCGATTCGTAAAGCGGGGATGATTGAAATAGCAAATCTGAAAGCGTTTGATCTGCCGGGTGATTTTTTTACAAGGCAAATCCTGATGCTGGGAAGCAGTACAAACCTGATTGAAAAAGAAGATCATAAAGAGGGAGAAATCAGTGGGATCAGTGCCAGCAACCTGCCAGCCTGGTTTGGCGGATTTTATAAACCGGGACGTGAAATTGCGGACATCACAGATTGGGATGAGCGCGTAAAAAAAATAGCGGAGCAGGCAGCAGACTGGGACATAGGCTGTATATCAGGTATACCAGCCTGGGTGGAATTAATGTTAAAAGAAATTATCAGCTACCATAACCTGAACAACATTCATGATATATGGCCAAATCTGATGGTTTATACGACCGGTGGTGTAGCTTTTGAACCTTACAGGAAAAGTATGGAAAAATTGCTTGCGCATCCTTTGATCTATATCGATACCTATCTGGCTTCCGAGGGTTTTATGGCTATTCAAAAACGGCCGGATACGATGGCAATGGCATTATTTCCGGACAATGGCATTTTCTATGAATTTGTGCCTTTTGATGAAAACCATGTGGATGAAGACGGATTGGTTAAAGAAGGTGCAAAAGTACTTTCATTGGGAGAAGTCGAAGAAGATGTGTCTTATGTCCTGCTGATTTCAACCGTTGCGGGTGCCTGGCGATATATGATTGGCGATACGGTAAAGTTTACGGATAAGCAAAAAGCAGAAATAGTTATTACCGGTCGCACAAAACATTATCTTAACGTAGTAGGCTGCCAGTTGTCTGTAAATCAAATGAACGATGGGTTGCGGGTTATTGAACAGGAATATGATGTTGTGATCAAGGAATTTATTGTAGCTGCCGTCCATCGCGACGAAGAGTATATTCATAAATGGTATCTGAGCTGTGATAAAAAACCGGATGATGTTCAGGTAGCGGAATCGCTGGATAAAACACTTCGGGAAAATAATAAAAACTATAACGTTGCGCGTGGCAAGGCGTTAAAAGGAGTAGAGGTGGAGTTGATTCCGGAAGAGATTTTTTACCAATGGAGCGAAGAAACGAAAAAACTTGGCGGACAGGTTAAAATTCCCAGAGTGATGAAAGAAGAACAGTTTCTGGAATTTGGAAAATACGTAAAGGAGCACTTATGATGTAGTGCCAAGCTGTTTGGCTTCGTAAATTCGTACCTGTTCGACGATGTCATCAGGGGACAGATAAAGCCTTGCAATCTTGTTTTTATATTTTTCGGAAAGCTGGGCGTGACTCAGAATAAATTTTTTGGTCTGCAGAATATAACTACCCAATCCATGATCAACGGCGTAGGTATCTGCTACCCGTTCCGCATGGCGGATGAAGTTGGCCGATAACAGATAACCTAATCCGAACTTAACCATACCCGTAATGCTGCGGTTTTCGTAATCCATCACATGCCCAAGTTCATGTCCGATCCAGCCGATCATAATGTCCTGAGGTATTTGATGGATAGGGATCGCGGTGGTCGTTAAGCGAAAAAGTGCACTGATGTTTATTTTATAGCCACGTTTTCCCTTTAGCATTGCAGGAACGTCAGGCTGTGCCTGCATTACCGATTTTTTTATATTTTGTTTAAATACAAAATCAATGGGGGTTTTCCTGAGCTCGGGGTAAAACGACAGGGCTTTCAAGACTTCATTTTCGATCACCTTGGGAATCTTCTTGTTTTCCCTGAAAGATTCAAATGAAGATATGTTGTCGGATGAAGGGTTCATAATGGTATAAGGCAATGATAGTATTTCTAAACTAAAACCATTCCTCATCTTACTCTTTCAGCATTTTTGCATCCAGTTTGCGAATAATTTCTTTTTTATCAAAAAGCAAGCGCCAGACCGCAAAAGGTATTTCCTGCCCGGCCATACATGTTTTACAAACCGGATTTTCTGCCAAAACAGGCACGTTATAAACCAAGAGTGTATCATTCAGCTGCTGGACGTTATCACTGGCAGCGGCTTTGGCCTTAGCACTATATAAATAAGCCTCCATTAGTTCGCGTTCTTTGGGATTTAGTGCGGGATTTTTTACATCTGCTGCTCCCAATAATTGAATTAGAACGCCATATTCCTTTTGCATGGCAGCAACAAGCGGTATTTTAGACAAATCTTTGCAAAGTTCAGAGGCTTTTTCCGGATTTGCTTTTAGCTCTTTTTCGAGCGCTTTTTCTGCAATTTTAGAAATTTTTTTGCCCCATTCGTCAACAGTGTACACAAGCTGTGTGTTTGTAACACGCTTAATCTGAGATGCTTTGATCTCCTTGGAGAGTTCTTTGGTATTTTCCAGACGTTTGGAATTACAAGCAGACAGCATGGCCAGTAAAACAAAAGTTAAGGCAAGAGACTTATTAAATGTCGCGGGCAGGTGTTTCATAAGGATTAAACGCATTTTGGGAAAGCGGAATTCAAATATGCGTATTTTAAATCAAAACCCACATTTTCCGTTATTCAAGATTGAATCATTGTCAGTAAGCATTCAAAACTGAATATTGACTATCTTTGTGCCCCAAATGACTAATGCCCAAGAGATCGTAATATCATGCTAGATAAATTAGAAGCCATAAAGGAACGTTTTGAAGAGGTTTCGCAACAGATTATACAACCTGAAATTGTTTCAGATTCTGCCCGTTATTCTAAGATAAGCAAGGAATACAAGGATCTGGGCAAGATTGTTGACAAGTATGCAATTTATCAAAAGCTGCAAAAAGATATTGCGGGAACCAAGGAGCTTATCGACAATGAAAAAGATGAAGATCTGCGGGAAATGGCTAAGGAAGAACTCAATGACCTGAATCCGAAAATGGAGATTTTGGAACAGGAAATTAAAGAAATGCTTATTCCGAAAGATCCGAACGACAGTCGCAACATCATTCTTGAAATACGCGGCGGAACAGGTGGAGATGAAGCCGCTATTTTTGCCGGCGATCTTTTCCGGATGTATCAGCGGTTTTTTGAAAAAATGGGCTGGCGTGCATCCATCATGGATTTCACCGAAGGAACTAACGGTGGTTACAAAGAAATTATCTGTAAAGTTGAAGGTGAGGATGTTTATGGAAAGATGAAATTTGAATCCGGTGTTCACCGCGTTCAACGAGTACCACAGACAGAATCGCAGGGACGTATCCACACCTCAGCAGCTTCGGTTGCCGTTTTGCCTGAGGCAGAAGAAGTTGACGTTCAGATCAATATGAATGATGTCCGGATTGATACATTTATGTCATCAGGCGCAGGTGGGCAGTCTGTAAACACCACATACTCTGCTGTTCGTCTGACACATATTCCTTCTGGATTGGTTGTGAGCTGCCAGGATGAACGCTCACAGCTGAAAAACAAAGAAAGAGCTTTGGGGGTGCTTCGTTCTCGTTTGTATGAAATCAAACTGAAAGAACATAACGATGCGGTCAGTTCGCAGCGTAAGTCCATGGTTGGCAGCGGCGACCGTTCGGACAAAATCAGAACCTACAATTACCCGCAAAGCCGCATTACCGATCACCGTATCGGTTACACAGTTTATAACCTTCCGGCTGTAATGGAAGGTGATATTGCCGAATTTATCGAAAGATTAAGGATCGCAGAAAACGCAGAACGAATGCAGGAAGGGGAAACGGTATAAATTTGTATTGATAAGAATAGCCTCATAACTATTGGACAGAATCCCTAACAGGGATTAACCTGAATAGCCCCGGATGAAATGCGGGGAAAAATGGGTTGTGGTAGTAACTATCCCAATGGGGTTGAACATTGTGATCCGATTCTCAATGGCTATTATGACATTAAAAACTGAATGGCAGTTAACTCCTTTCCTACTTGCTGCACACCCTGTAATATTCTTTTAGTTTGATTTGCCGAAGGCTTTTTTATGCCACTAATATATTGTGCAAGAAGGCTTTGATTCATTCCTATCCGTTCACTAAGCGCTTTTACATTTATTACCTTATAAAAATCAAAAAAACTTTGGATATCCGGTTTTAACACAATTTCATCAATTGTGTAAACAAAGCCTAAATCCTGAAATGATAAATTTACAGCCTCAAGAATATTAGTTTTTAGTTCATCGAAATCATCTCCTTCAGTACCAATAAACCTATTTTGAATAGAGGCAGAGGCACTGTAACCTATCTCTTCCTTAATAATATTTATGATGATTGATGGCTTTTTCATCGCTTATTTGTTTTAATTTCTGCTTGTTTCAACAGCGCACTCAACAATCCTTTCTTTACTTCCTTACTGTTATGAAAAGGTACGGTTAACTGTTCTTTTTTTGCAGGGTGCTGCATAATGATGTGACTACCTGATTGCCTAACTTCATACCAGCCATCTTTTTTGAGGATTCTAAAAAGTTCGCTATATTTCATTTATGTAAAAGTAATAAATATATTACCTGTTTGTGTGCGTAAATTGATCTGATTATCTATTTAACCGAATACAACCCCGGATACGTCTTCACCTTATAAGTTTCAAAAGCCTCCTTTTTGTGATAATTATCGCCAATAAAGGTAATTACTTCATGAAATTCCTTTGCCTTCATATAACCCGGTAAAGGCTGGATCATCTGGAACTGGTCGTCCAAAAAAACAGTAGTCGGATAACTCGGTTGATTATTGGTCAGGGCAAGGGCAAGCTGGTGGGTACGGCCTTGTGATATGAATTTTTTATCTCCCAAAGTGATTTCTTCCTTTTGTTCAGCGTCCAGTTTTACAGCGTAAAATTTTTTGTTGATGTACTCAATCACCGCCTTATTTTTAAACGTTTCCTTATCCATTACTTTGCACCAGCCACACCAGTCAGTATACACATCAATCAATATTTTTCTGGGTTCATTCTGAATTTTGGCATAAGCCTGTTCTATCGTCATCCACTGAATTCCCTCAACCGGTTTCACTCCGGAATCGGATTTAAAACCAGTTAATGCCGTTAGAGTGAAAATAAAAAATATGGAAATATACTTTTTCATGTTGTTTTCTTTTATTTGCCAAACAAAGATGAGAAGATAATTTTTTAAATTCCAAATCCATGAAAGCCAGCCAGGTAATTCCGATTTTAAGAATTTTTGATGAAACAAAAGCACTCGAATTTTATGTAGACTGGCTTGGTTTTACGGTAGACTGGACGCACCGTTTTGATGATAACGCACCATTGTACATGCAGGTTTCCAACAACGGTATTGTTTTACATCTGTCAGAACATCATGGGGACTGCACGCCGGGCGGAAAGGTTTTTATCGAATGTGAAGGCGTAAGGGAATTGCATCAGGAGCTCAATGGGAAAAAATACAAATACAATCGCCCGGGACTTGAACACGAGCCATGGGAATCTATTTCGGTTACGGTAGTAGATCCTTTTATGAACAGGCTGGTGTTTAATGAAAGGCTGAATACGGCTAAGGCTTAATCATTCGTAGTTGAGGCGGCTGGTGATTGTTTGGTTTTAGAAATCGAAACCAGTACACCGCCGGCAACAATAAGTACCATGCCGGCAATCATTGAGACCGATGGAATCGCTTCGCCCATTATAAACCCAAGAATACTCGAAAACAGGATATTGGAATAACCAACGGTAGCAACACGTCCGGCCTTATCGTAGGTAAAAGATTGCGTCAGCATTTTTTGTCCTGCAAGCGCAGTCAGTCCGATGGCCAAAAACCCAAGCCACTGCCAGGTTGTATAGGGCCATTTGAATGTCCCGATCAGAAAATCAAGTCCTTCCTGCGGATAATAGGTACCAATCAGCATCGAAAATATCGGCAGTACAATTCCGCTTAGCATAAAAGAAAGAATGATCGCGCGGGAATCATAAACCCAGCCCAATTGCCGGATCGACAAATAAGAAACCGCCGTCAGAAGCGCGCTGCCAAGTCCCAGCACATTGTCTCTCCATAACAGCGAAAGATCTGGCCGGAAAACGAGGAGAATTCCTGCAAAGCCCATAAAAATGGCTGCCCATTCTTTGCCATTAAGCGTTTCGCCAATCAGCAGCCAGGAAAACAGCGCAAGAAAAATAGGATAGGTATATTGATAAGTCGATGCACGGCCAAGCCCAAGTGTTTGGATAGCATAAAAAAGCAGATAAAGCGACAGCGTTCCAACGACACCACGGAATATCAGCAGGCCAAGCTTTCCACCTCCTTTTTGTTCGAAAGGCCTCTTCCGGATGCTCGACCAGATAAAAACCACACCAACAATGTTTCTGAAAAATACCAGCTGTACAATATGAAATTCTTTTCCAAGCCATTTTGAAAGAGCCGAAGTGAGGGCAAAGAAAAAAGCGGCACCGAGCATCAGAAGAATGCCTTTATGTGATGCAGGTGAAAAATTTGGGTTGGAAATAACGGTTGCCAAAGAGGACTTTTTTTACACAAAGATAACAGATTTGTAAACCTGAACAGCGGTTGACTCAGGAAGGGATTTAAATCGATTCAATTTATTACCTTTGCAGCGTTTTGGCGCCGTGCCGGTTCTGTACCGGAAACAGGCTTAATAGGGAATCCCGTTAAACCCGGGAGCTGTCCCCGCAACTGTAAGTCCGTAATTGTTGATTCATTACTTCATTTGCCACTGGAATAATGAGTGAGTGACCGAATTAAAGAATGATGCAATAATCCGTCATTCCAACATTAATTCATTCTCTCACTGAGAGTCCGGGAAGGCGTAGTTTCAACAGGACAAGCCAGGAGACCTGCCAGATAAGATACATGATTTCGGTTTTCGGAGGAAAGACCGTCTGACAATTACGATTTTTTCTTATTGTGTTTAAATACAACCGTGTCCGTCTGTTATTTTTTACAGTGATCTGGTTTTCCGTAGCCGGTAATCTGATGGCACAGAAGGATACTATTCTTCTGGCACCTGTAACTGTAACCGCTGTTTCTCCCGAGCGTTTCATGAGCGGGTTAAAATTGCAAAAGGTCGATTCAGCAACATTAAGCAATTTCCGGTTTCAAAACCTGGGTGATTTGCTGATGTTTAATACACCAATTGCGATTAAAAATTACGGCCCCGGACAATTAAGTACGGCTTCTTTCCGCGGAACATCGGCAAATCATACGGCTGTTTTATGGAATGGACTGAACATCAATTCAGCATCACTGGGTCAAACAGATTTCTCTACAATTCCGGTCATTGGTTTTGATCAGCTTGCTGTTCAGTATGGTTCGGCGGCAAGTATTGTCGGGTCGGATGCGGTAGGAGGAAGTATATTACTGAACAGCATCGCGCAGCCGGCGGGATTCAATTCGCATGTTAGTCAGCGCTATGGCAGTTTCAGAAACTATCAGCTGCAAACCGGTGCCAAATATGGTTTTCGGCTGAATGATAACTGGAATTTTTCAGGAAAAACTGCTTTGAATTACAACCGGATGATTAATCATTTTTCTTCCACGGAAAGGCGGCGATATGCTTTGCTTTCGTCACAAACCATTCAGCAGGGGTTGGTTCAGGATTTTTTTTTCAGGTCAAAAAATCAACAGGAATTTTCAGTCCATATCTGGCTGACTAAAAATAAACTTACTCTTTCCCCCAAAGAAATAGCAGGAAGAGAGCTTACACTGACTGAGGCATATCGGACAATGATCCGGTACCAGTTTAAAGGCTGGTCGGTGCGTTCTTCCTGGGTACGTGATGTGATTGATTTTGCCACCGGAAATTATTCCAATTTGGATCACGCCGTTACGGATCGGTTTTCAGGTCGTGTTGAAAAAGATCTTTTTTGGAAAATGAATTCCTTTGGTAATATTCAAATAAAAACCGGAGCTGAATGGGCAAATTACCGGGCACAGCTCACAGGTTATGAAAAGCCACTGGTCACCGAAAACAGGGCTGATCTGTTTGCACTTACACGCTGGCAGGTTACACCAGCTCTTATTATGTCTGTAAATCTCAGACAGGCTTTTATTACAAAATACAGCCCTCCAATCACTCCATCTGTCGGGGCAGAATATTGCCTGATTAAAAATGAAGGTTATGACCTCAAAATAAAAGGTTCGTATGCAAGAAGTTATCGCGTGCCGACTTTAAACGAGCGTTACTGGAAGACCCTGGGTAATCCTGACATCCGGCCTGAAAATGGCTGGAATAAGGAAGTTGGCGCAGAGCAGAAGTTTGTCCTGAATGAAAATTTCTTTACTGCGGGTGTTACCGCCTATCGCAACCGCATCAAAAACTGGACTTACTGGAATCCTTCGAAAAATTACCATGTTGAAAATTTGCAGGAAGTGTTGACAAGAGGTGTAGAAATCCAGGCAGGATGGATGAGGAATTCTGGTATTTTGAAATCAGGAGCAAATCTGGGTTATACCTTAAACAGAAGCAGCCAGGAAAAAGCATATGACAATTATGCGGCTGAAATTGTTGGCAAACAGCTGGTATTTGTACCAAAACATTCAGGCAATTTAAATGCCTTTGTGCAGGTTGGAAATACAAGACTCACCAGCCAGATACAGGCGGTTGGAAAGCGATTTACTACCTTTGACAATTCGCAGTTTTTTAATGGTTACCTGCTGACAAATTTGCTGGCAGAAAATTCATGGAGCCTGGGAAAAATTCAGGTCAACATACAGGGTCAGATAAATAACATCACAAACGCCTTTTATCTCAATGTCAGGAATAATGCCATGCCTGGAAGAAGTTATGCTATAAATGTGACATTGAGCAGTGTAGATTTTAAAACTGACAAAAAATAAAGTATCATCCCCAAAACAAATAATAACCAGTCGGACCAAGCCGGCTATTACTTTTAAATTAAAATAAGAATGAAAAGAAAATTATCTCAGGCCATATTGGCCGTTTCGTTATCCGTTTTTGCCTGGTCTTGTAACCAAAAAGATCCTGATCCGAAGGGAAATTATATTCAGGGTGTTTTTGTAATGAATGAAGGAAACTTTCAGCAAAATAATGGCGGTGTTTCCTTTTTTAAACGTGAGGGAAACACGGCCGAAGTCGAAATTTTTTCTGCTGTAAATAATTCTTCGCTTGCCGGCGGGGTACAGGGATATGCTGTTACAGGAGATATTGGACTGATACTCGTTGATAACGATAAGCCCGGACTTGATAAAGTACAGATCGTGAACAGCAATACTTTCGAAACCATTGCTACAATCGGAACGCCGGACATTGAAAATCCCCGTGAAGTTGTGATCCTGAACAGTAACAAAGCCTACGTTTCGTGCTGGGGAGAAAACGGCAGCTACACTTATAAAAACGGTTACATGGCAGTAGTTGATTTAAAGACAAACAAGGTTACCAAAAAAATCAGTATAGGTAACGGACCGGATAATCTTGTATTAGGTAATGGAAAACTGTTTGTAGGAACTACGACTTTCACTACCGGAAAAGTGCTTACCGCCATTAATACAACTACGGACGAAATTGTGAAAACATGGACTTTTGCGGGAACGCCTGTGCCGTTTGGTATGGATGCCGATGGAAAGTTATGGGCTAAAAATGGCCTGGATGTGGTGAGAATTAATCCCGATTCGTATGCAATTGAAGCCACTTTGAAGATAGCTGCACCTGCTACCAAATCAGCGGATAACTTCGTTTTCAGTCTGGATCGCCGGGCAATACTCTTTGGACTTTCTTCAAACTATGGAGCAAGCGGGGAGACCTACAAATTTGCGATCACCGATACACAAATTAATATTGCTACACCGATTATTAAAAGAGTTTTTGGAGGAATGGCAGTTGACCCGCAGCAGGGGCTCATCTACGCGGCGGTGATCCCGTCCTATACGCAGTCGGGATACGCAGTTCGCTATCGCACGGACGGAAGCGTTATGGACTCCGTTAAAGTAGGCATACAACCAACCGGATTTTTCTTTAGATAAATTTTGGTTACGTCACAAAGGCAAACCTTTCGGGAAGATTATTCCGGCGGGTTTGTCTTTTTTTTGTGCTTTAAAAACGGATATTGGTATATTCGTTCCTGTCAAATGTATCCGGAAATGAACATAACCAAATAGTGAAACTACTTCAGCATGCAGGCCGGTGTTTAGTAATTGTTGTTATCGTTTTTCAGTTACAAGCTTTACTGGCCTTTAAATCTTCCGCTCAAAATCCATCCTGGTTAAATCAGTATTCAGAACATCAGCTGTACGGGAATGTTTATGTTGTCAAGAAAATAGATATTCCCTGCCGCACGTACAGCAGTTTTATTTTGGATAAAAATGGAAATAAACTCACGCCGGCTTACAAAGATATTGGTGACTTTTCTGACGGGCTGGCCGAATTTGTACCATTCGAAACCGATTCGCAGGGGCAGGGACTGCATGGGTTTATCAATAAAAAAGGAAAAGTGATCGTCGAACCGGTTTATCTTGGAACCGATAAATTTTATAAGGGCAAAACCTGGGTTATTTATCCCGCAGGCAAACAGTACGGACTTTCCTATATCGATACGACAGGGAAAACACTTTACCGGATTCCGATTGAGTATTTCAAAAATGACTTTCTGATTGCCAAAGCTAAGATAGCTTTCCTCTGTAACCGGGATGCGAAGGAAGATATTATCTGGTGGAAAAAGGATGAGCTTTATCTTTTAAACTGGAATTTCAGTCCTTTTATCGAGAAGGAAATAAAGGAATCAAGCGGGATTTATCATTTTCTATACAAAGGTAAATATGGTATTGTTGACAAAAATCTGGTACTGAAAATTCCTGTTGCTCTGGATGATATTGACCCTGAATACAAGTTTTCGGGGCAGGGAATGGAACGGGTGAAATATGGTGGTAAATATGGTTATATTAATGTGTTCACCGGAGAGATGGTTACGCCTTTCGAGTTTACCAAAACTCGGAAACCTACAAATGGATTATTCTGGGTTCAGAAAAATAAGAAGTGGGGATGTATAGATAAGACCGGCAAAGTAAGGATTCCGTTTTTGTATGATGAAGCCAATGGTTTTACAGCGGAAAACCGGTCAGCAGTTTCCATTAATGGTAAATTTGGTCATATCGATAAATCCGGAAAGATCAGGACACCTTTGAAATATGACTTTGCATCCTACTTTCACAACGGTCGTTCGCTGGTCAGGATTAAGGATAAATATGGTTATATCGATGTGAACGACAAACTTGTAACGCCAATCCATTACGACTATGCGCTGCCTTTTGATGACATCACAACAACAGCCAATCGCCATGGACTGCGCTATGAATTGACGCTGGACGGTAAGGAAAGGTTTGTGGGATTTTCCGCAGGCTGGAACGGACTGTTTATTCTTATTGGTGTAGTTCTTATCGTTTATATCAACAGCTATTTTTTCAAAAGATCCCAGAAAAGGAAAATCACGAAATTGAAATAGGTGCAAAAAAGAAGTCAAACCGTTCCGGGTCTGACTTCTTCGTTTATAATATTTTAATCAGCTCTATTTACTTGAAGAAACCAATCGGATCCGGCTTTTTCGCTTTCAATAATTCTATAAATTCAAAATTGATTTGAGCAAAATCAAGCTTACGGCCTTTATGCAGCGCTTCCCAGGCAAGATCGGCTTCATCTTTGTTGTAATGTAGCAATGCAAGGTTGTACTGCCCCAAAGCATAGGTAGAGTCCAGAGCTGTTGCATGTTTAAGAAGCGCATCAGCTTCGTCGAGTTCTTCTTTCCGATTTGTCAACGCATACAATTTCAGGTCTACGGTTGACAGATCTACAAGCAAGGGAACATTGTCTGCCTGAAGTTCGATACCGCGGCCGAGCATTCGTTTGGCATCTGCCCAGTTCTGTTTCTGGTAAGATACAACGCCAAGTCCCCAGTATGTTTCTACGTTTTTATCGTTCAGCAAATTGGCCAGGTTAAAGCGGTAACATGCTGTGTCCAAAGAGCCTTCCTGCAGATATTCCCAGGCGCGGGCAGTAAAAAAGCTGCTTGCTTCTGCACGGCTTGAAAACGACTTGTCGCATTCACTTAAAAATTTGATTTCTTCGTCAATCTGTACGGAGGTTTTGCTGAGCTCTCCAAACAGCGGTAAAATGCGTCTTTCCTTTAATTCTAAAGGCCTTTTTGAGGCAACATTGGTGTCTGAACCAGGACTTGCGCTCGCAAGGTGAGTTCCCTGGGCGAAACCGGCAGCAGGGATTAAAAGAGCAAGCCAAATAACAAAATAATCTTTCATAAAGCTTAAATAGAGAACAGGTTTTCTATTGTCCAAGATAAACGGAAATATCCGAAATCTATTGCATTATCTTCTTTTAGTTCGCGCAGCACCGCGTTTTCCGCCTTTTTGATTTTTACCCGGAGCCTTCATTGCCGGACGGAAAGTTCTTTTTTTCTCATGAAATGCACCCAAAAAAGTAGGATCTTCTTTCCTCTTCTGATTATCAATTTCGCGAAGCATATCCTGGCGTTCGTCAACCGGCGTAGCAGCGATTTCGAGATCTTCCGGCAAATATTCACGGGGAATTTCCATCCGGATCATTTTTTCAATCTTATGAATGTGATACTCATCGGCCTGCGTAGCAAACGTAATGGCCTGTCCAATGTGGTTTGCCCGTCCCGTTCTTCCGATCCTGTGAACATAGTCTTCATAGATCAGCGGAACATCGAAATTGATCACGTGGCTTACTTCCGTGATATCAATCCCTCTGGCCACTACGTCCGTAGCAACCATTACCCGGATCGAACCTTCGCGAAAGGCTTCCATCGCGTTGATACGGGTATTTTGTCCTTTATTGGCATGAATTACGCGTAACTCATTTTCAGCAACAACCCGTCCAAGTAAATTTTGATGAACCAGACTGGCAACTTCCCGGCTTCGTGTAAAAATCAAAACCCGGTTAAAAGTTTCACTGTCTTCCAGCAAATAAGAAAGCAAGTTGATCTTGGTTCGGAAGTTCGGAAGTTCATATAATTTTTGTGTCACCATTTCCGCCGTTGTCGACTGCGGGGTTACTTCAATCCTGGTAGGAAATTCAAGGAACTCGTAGGATAAATTTTCAACTTTATCGGAGAACGTTGCCGAGAAAAGCATGTTCTGTCTTTTTCTTGGGATAATTTCTAAAACCCGGCGGATCTGCGGCATAAAACCCATGTCCATCATTTTATCCGCTTCATCCAAAATCATCACATTCAGATGTTTTACGATGATCTCTTCTTTCAGATAAAGATCCATGAACCTGCCCGGGGTAGCGACAATAATGTCAACACCTTTCCGGATGGCTTCGATCTGGGATTTTGGTCCGAGTCCGCCGTAAAGTACCACGGTACGGATGTCGGTATATTTACCAAGCTGCATGATTGCTTCTGAAATCTGCATGGCCAGTTCCCTGGTCGGGGCCAGAATCAACGCACGCGGATGCTCTCCCTGCGCATATTTAATCCGCATCAGAAGCGGTAATGCGTAAGCTGCTGTTTTGCCTGTCCCTGTCTGGGCTATTCCTAAAATGTCCTGGCCTGAGAGCGCGAGTGGTATGGCTTGTTCCTGAATCGGGGTTGGCTCAGTATATCCCGCTTCTTCAATAGCATTGAGTAATTGACGGTTAAGTTTAAACTGCTCAAATTTGTTTTCCGTAGTCTGCATGGTGCAAAGGTACAAAAACTATATCAGCTGTAACGGATTATGGCTTCAAGACCTCGTCAACCATCGTTTCTGAACCAACATAAATTGGAGAACGCTGGTGAAAAGAAGTCGGCACAATGTCGAGGATCGGACCAAAACCATCACTTGCTTTTCCTCCCGACTTCTCAGCGAGAAATGCCAGCGGATAACATTCATACAAAAGACGCAGTTTTCCCTTTGGATCTTTTTTGGTGGACGGATACAGATAAATACCTCCTTTTAAAAGGTTTCTGTGGAAGTCACCTACCAGCGAGCCGATGTACCGCGCACTGAATCCTTTGCGCTTACAATCATCCAGATATTTCTGTACGGCAGGCAGATAGCTGTAATAATTTCCTTCGTTTACAGAGAAAATTGTCCCGTTTTTGGGAGAATAAATACTTTTATGTGACAGGATAAATTCACCAAGCGACTGATCCAGCGTAAATCCATTTACGTCGTCACCGGTTGAAAATACGAGCATTGTAGAGGAGCCATATAGAATGTAACCTGCTGCAATCTGCTTGCGCCCACCCTGAAGGAAATCCTCCATCGTTGCTGCTGAACCAATTGGCGTAACCCTGCGGTAAATGGAAAATATGGTTCCGATCGATACGTTTACGTCGATATTAGAAGAGCCGTCCAGCGGATCCATGGCTACTATATATTTCCCGTGATCATTACCGGTATGTATGATGTCTTCGTCTTCTTCTGAAAGGATGGCACAAACCTCACCGCCATTTTTTAAAGCCCTGATAAACCTGATGTTCGCAACGATATCCAGTTTTTGCTGGTTTTCGCCCTGAACATTTTCGGTGCCGTTTCCGCCGGCGATATCCACAAGTCCGGCCCGGTTTATCTCCCGGTTGATAATCTTGCCAGCTAAGCCAATGTCACGTAGCAGTTGGGAGAGTTCCCCTGTTGCGTAAGGGAAAGCACTTTGGCTTAACATGATAAAACGGTCCAGCGTGACGCCCACGGGCAACGCAAGTTCTTGGGCGGTTTTTGAGCTCATAAGTCAGAATGTACAGTGGATGGTTGAATAGTTATGAAATTTACGTCCTCGCAGGTCACATTTCAAAGTCTTGTTAACTAATAAAATTTTTTAATAAATAATGTTATTTTACCACAACGAAATATTTATATAATCCTAAGGGATAAGTAGTTGAATTATCGTCGGTTTGTACTTTTTTCATTTTAGTAACTGTCCCTTCTACATTTATTAAACTTTGAAAAAATACAACAGAGACTCACATACCTACCCCCTCGTGCATTATATTTGCTGAACCTGATTGCCACTATTTTCTACTCCTAAAATGTCACGTTTTTTTAGTTTTATATTTTCCGGATTATTTTTCACTGCTGCAAACTTGTTTGCACAGAATAGTATTCACTTGCCGCTTGGTGGAAATGCATGGATACACGGTGGGAAGACGGCGAGGATTACTGAAAAAGGAATCACAAACTGGGCTGATCCCGCTGAAGTTGTTGATGTTTATGTACGTTTTGCAAAAGCCGGAAAGGTGAAAATCTTTCTGAAAGCCAGTGTCGACGGGAAAAGCAAATTGAGTGTAACCATCTCCGGTAA
Organism: Dyadobacter psychrotolerans; assembly: GCF_004349265.1. GTDB lineage: Bacteria > Bacteroidota > Bacteroidia > Cytophagales > Spirosomataceae > Dyadobacter > Dyadobacter psychrotolerans. Next base: position 91,248 of record NZ_SMFL01000006.1, on the reverse strand, counting down.
ATCCAAGACTATATCATTGGCAGGTACGTCCGATCAATTCGATACAGGGGAGTGGGATGTTGCCGGTGCGGGTTATGTTAAAATCTCTTTAAAAGGTATTTCTAAAACGGCGGCTACTTTTGCAGCTTTGAGCGAGTTAATCTTCGAAGGGAGTGCGGTTGACGAGCAAACGTTTTTTGTAAAAGACAGCAAAGACAATTATTTCTATTGGGGAAGGCGCGGGCCGTCGGTTCATTTAAATTATACCTTGCCGGCCAACGAGGATATTGAATGGTTTTACAACGAGGTAACCGTACCGGAGAAGCAGGACGTTATCGGCTCATATTTTATGGCTGATGGTTTCGGTGAAGGTTATTTTGGAATGCAGGTAAATTCTGAAACAGAACGTAGAATCTTGTTTTCGGTGTGGAGCCCGTTCAAAACCGATGACCCCAAATCAATTCCGCTGGATAAGCAGATTGTGATGCTTAGAAAGGGAGCGGACGTGCATACGGGCGAATTTGGTAACGAAGGTTCGGGGGGGCAGAGTTATTTAAAATACAACTGGAAGGCGGGGAATACCTATCGGTTTTTGTTAAATGGAAAACCTGCCGGCGACAGCACAACGACTTACACCGCTTACTTTTTTGCTCCGGAAGAAAACCAGTGGCGTATTATTGCCAGTTTCAAACGCCCTAAAACACATACTTATCTAAAACGTTTTCACTCTTTTCTAGAAAACTTTATCCCTCAAATGGGCGACCTGGAAAGGAAAGTCAATTTTGGAAATCAATGGGTGAGAAGCTCTTCCGGTAAATGGACGGAACTAACCCAGGCAAAATTTACAGCAGATGCAACGGCACGCAAAGGTTATCGGATGGACTATGCAGGAGGAAAAGACAAAGACCTTTTCTTTCTACAAAACTGCGGTTTTTTTAAGGATTATACCGAAATCAATACTATGTTTGAAAGACAGTCGTCCGGAAAAGAGCCGGTTATCGATTTTAAACTTATAGATCAGCTGCCCGCAGGTACTTCAAAACAGCCCTGATTTCCGGATAAGAAAAATCTTCTCCCAAAGCTGTTTTTGCTTCGCCAAGGGAAGCCTGCCTGTTTTCGGTGATATAATCAACGATAGCGTTTATCTTTTCCTTTTCATAAAGAGTATAAATATCAAGTTCACCTGTTTCAATAAAATGGATCAGATGAACTTCGATGGTTCCGGCCGTAAATCCTCTTTCTGCTGCGACTTCCTCAATGTTTTTTCCGGAAAGAAATAATTCCAGACTGGCCCTTTTGGTGTCCTGTTTTTCCTTTTTTATTTTAACAAAAGCCTCCGGTTTTTCGGAATCGCCGATTTGTGATACATCAACATTATTCTCTTTACAATAGTCAGAGATCATTTCAATAAGAACGGCTCCGTATTGTTTTACTTTGGCTTTGCCAATTCCTCTGATCTTCGCCAACTGCTCCATTGATTTAGGCAAAACTTCGGCCAGTTCCAACAAGGTTTTCATGGGTAAAACCAGATAATCCAGTACGTCGTGCTCTGCTGCAACTTCTTTTCTCCATGTTTTTAATGCTGCATATAATTTGCCGTGTTCCATATTTTTCGGAACAGTAACATTTTTGGCAGCAGGGCCGGCATCCTTTTGTGCTTTAAAGTCGATGTCTGCATTTGCTTTGGCACGCAGATAGGCATTTGTAGTAAATCCATTTAATGAAGCCTTTACACACGCACTTTTGACCGAAACCGATTTTTGCAGGTTTTCCAAAGCCTGTAAAGCCGTCTTTTTTATCGCCGTGTTATCCGTTTCTATTTCAAGACCTTTGACCTCAGGATACAGCACATTTTCAATTTTATCTGAAAAATAACCGATAGCCTTGGTTACTCTTTCCTTTAAAGTTTCATTGTTTTCCGGCAGTGTAGCGTCAGTCATGAGCTGGTTAAGCTGGTTTCTGAATTTTTCAGCTACATTAAAAACCTCTTTTTCAAACGAATCCTTTGTCTGTCTGGCGGTATCCAAAATGGCAGGATTCAGGATACTTGCATTTTCTTCCAGGATTCGGTTAAGATTAAAAAATGCTCTCCTGATTTCAGTAAAATCAAATAATTCAAAAAGCAACGACCTTTGAAATGAAAACTTTGCGTCAAGAAGCTGTCTGCTATCCGGCGGATTGTTGCTGGCATCTCTGGAATAAGCTGCAACTGTTCCGTCTGTTTTCACGCTGGTCGAGCCAATTTTTGTGCTTAACACCATGCCTTCAAAACTTTTACAACGGCTAAGCGCCACATACACCTGGCCGTGTGCAAAGGAAGCATTGGCGTCAATGATTGCTTTTTCAAAAGTCAATCCCTGACTTTTATGAATGGTGATTGCCCAGGCTAGTTTAAGCGGATATTGAATAAAACTGCCGATAATCTGCTCTTCGATTTCCTTGGTTTGAGCGTTTAATGCATATTTAACGTTTCGCCATTCCGCCTTTTCGACTTCGATCTCACCATATTCACCTTTACATTTTACATAAATCGCATCAGGGCTTATCCTTGTAACCTGGCCGATTTTGCCATTGTAAAAAAGCTTTTCTCTGGAAACATCATTTTTTACAAACATCACCTGTGCCCCGATTTTAAGTGCAAGACTTTGTTCTGTCGGATAAGAAACAGCAGGAAAGTCGCCGCTTACCTCGGCTTCGAAGGTTTTTAGTTTTCCCTCAATTTCTTTCAGTTTTACTGAATTGATATTTTGGGCACTGGCATTGTGAGTAGTTAGTGTTATATAACCTTCATCGTCAGCGGGTTTGAAGTCGGGGATATAGCGTTGGTTAAGTGTCGCAAGCGTTTCCTTATCCAGTTTATTTTCTCTGATCCGGTTCAGCAGGTCAATAAACGTGGTATCCGACTGGCGGTAAATATGCGTCAGTTCAATACGAACCGGGTTTGTTTTTTTGAGTGCATGGCTGCTGAAAAAGAAAATGGTATCGTAATAGCTTTTTAGCATATTCCATTCTTCGTCTTTGATAACCGGTGAAAGCTGGTGCAAATCACCGATCATCAGCAGCTGTATTCCTCCGAAAGGCTGATTGGGATCTTTGTGTTTTCTCAAAACTTCGTCAATTCCATCCAGCATATCGGCACGCACCATACTGATTTCATCGATTACCAGCAAATCCAGGCTTTTGATGAGATTGATTCTTTCCTTACTGAACTTGTGAACACTCTGGGTTTTAAGAAAACTGTCCGGGATATGCGGGCCAAAAGGCAGCTGGAAAAATGAATGAATGGTTACGCCTCCCGCATTAATAGCTGCCACACCGGTTGGTGCAACAATGGCCATTCTTTTATGAAGCGTTTTTTTAAGGTTGTGTAAAAAAGTCGTTTTGCCCGTTCCGGCTTTTCCGGTCAGGAAAATATTTTTATTGGTATGGTGCATGAATTCAGCAGCAAGCTGAAGTTGTGTGTTTTCTTCCATCGTGGGGCAAATCGTCTTTATACAAAAGTAAGGTTTATTAGAAAGAAGCGTGTACTGTATTTGTTCCAAATGTTAAGCCTTTTGGGAATATCAATATTTATTAAGGTAGGTTGAAATCAAATATTATTTAATGTATTTTGAATAAAAATAAATATTGTTAACTTTATGTTTAATAATATTAAATATCTGTTGTTTATTGTGAATAATGTAACGAAAAAACTTCCCTATTTTTGCCCCGCTTGTGAAGCAGCGCTCAAGGTTACCAGCCTGGGTTGTGAAGCATGCGGAACAGCTGTCTCCGGCAAGTTTGATCTGCCTGTATTGGCAAAAATGTCTTCCGAGGACCAGCAGTTTATACTTAGTTTTATAAAAAGCAGCGGCAGTCTGAAAGAGATGGCTCAAAAGCTAAGCCTTAGTTATCCGACGGTTCGTAATATGCTTGATGACCTCATTTTAAAAATCAGCAAGGATGAATAACCCGAAATCCGCAAATCTGAGTAAATGGCTTTTTAATCCCTTCATTTACATAGCCGGGGAACAGGCGCTCTTAATCGGCTGGGCTGCTATGCTGGCTGCATCTGTTGTTTCATATTTTAGTAAAACACATTTTGACGGTGCTATTGATATTCATTTTGGTGCCTCAGGCAAATATCTTTGGTTTTTAGGCGAGCAATTTATCGCCTGGTTTAGTGTAGTTGCTGTATTTTATCCGGTAGGGTTAATTTTCTCAAAATCCAGAATCCGCCTGATTGATGTGGCAGGAACGATGGCTATGGCCAGGATCATTACTTTGCCAGTTGCTTTGATGGGATTCTTGCCTATTTATCCGGTAAGCCTGGACAATCCGGTAAAGCTCCTTTTAAGTGCTGTATTTACCATGATACCCGCAATCTGGATGATTGCACTGATGTTCAACGCATTTTCTATTTCTACAAATATCAAGCAGGGAAAGGCGGTTGCCTGTTTTACCGGCGGACTTCTGGCTGCGGAAATACTTTCAAAGGTGCTCATTTTTTATCTGTTTCAATTTTTATGAAAAAACATTTTCTTATCCTCTTTATCGCTTTGAGTGCGGTGTCTGTTTCAGCACAACAGATGCAGGGAATTTGGGCTGGTTCGTTAAAAATACCGGGCGGACAGGTTGACATTATTTTTAATATTAGTCAGGAAGCGAACGTATACCAGGCGACTATGGACATTCCGGCGCAGGGTGCGAAAGGCATCAGGGCAAGTTCAGTTGCTCAGGATGGCAAACGCATTACCATCAACCTGGATGCTATAAAGGTTGTTTATGCAGGAGAGATGGTGAGTGATAGTCTGGTTAACGGAGAGTGGCAGCAAAGCGGAATGAAATTGCCTCTTAATCTTGCCAGAACAGATGCAGCAAAAGCGGGCCCCAATCGTCCGCAAACACCCAAATCACCATTTCCTTATGAGGCAAAGGAAGTTTCTTTTGAAAATAAAAAGTCAGGAATAAAATTGGCCGGTACGCTGACTGTGCCGCGAGGGAACGGGACTTTTCCTGCTGTAATTCTTGTAAGCGGCTCCGGACCGCAAAACCGGGACTCGGAAATTTTTGGTCATAAATCTTTTGCTGTTATAGCTGATTATCTGACCAGAAACGGAATTGCTGTTTTGCGTTATGACGACAGGGGTGTGGGGCAGTCGGGCGGTGCTTTTTCCAAAGCACTGACTTACGATTTTGCGGAGGATGCTGCGGCTGCTTTGGAATATTTAAGGGCAGAACAAAAAATGAATCCTAAAAAAGTTGGTTTAATCGGACACAGCGAAGGCGGACTGGTCGGGCCGATTGTAGCTTCCGGAAACAGCAGTCCTGATTTTCTGGTGTTATTAGCTGCACCAGCAATGGAAATCGATGAATTGATGCTGGAACAGGCAAGGCTGATCGGCGAAAAGTCGGGTGCGTCCGCAGATAACCTCAAATTACAGGCAGAAACAAACGCCAAAGCTTTTGCCCTTCTTAAAAACGGGCCGGTTACCGACAGTACTTTAAAGAAAATAGAAGACGTTTTTGTTGGACAGCTGACAGCCTTATCAAAAGGAAGCGCAACTGAAACCGCAATCAGACAGCAGGCAAAGCAGATTATGAAAACTTTCAATCCCTGGTTTATTGGCTTTATGAATTTGAAACCAAAAGAATATCTGGGAAAAGTAACCGGGCCGGTTTTAGCGCTAAATGGCTCAAAGGATCTACAGGTACCGCCAAAGCAAAACCTGGAAGTCATGCGCAACATTCTGGGCAAAAATCCAAAAGTTCAATTGACGGCCATGGAGCTGCCGGATCTTAACCATCTCTTCCAAACCGCTAACACGGGTAACGTGTCTGAGTACGGGCAGATTGAAGAAACCTTTTCGCCAACCGCTTTAAAAATTATTTCTGACTGGATTTTAATGAGGTAGCCGGGTTCAAAAGTTAATTTGGAATAAAATGATATACGTAGCCTTTTTTCTGTCACTGGTTTTTTACTCACTGGGTTTTATTGTAACCAAAAACAACGCGAAGTACATTTTGTCGGGTTACAATACGATGTCGGAAACCGAAAGGGCTAAAATAGATATTGATTCCTATCTGAGATTTTTCAAGCGATTTCACATTTTCCTGGGCATTTCTCTTTTTGTCGGAACGGTGCTTATTGGTTTTTTTAATAACAACCGGGCCAGCATGTTCATGACCACTTATCCGTTAATTGCCTATGCCTGGATGGTGTTTCAAGGGAAGTCATTCTACAAAGGCTCATCCAGCCAGATGGTTATTTCCTATTTCGTCGGAGGCATTTTACTCATCATCGCAGCAGTTATAGGCTTTCAGGGATCACAGGATTATAAGAGCAGCGAATTAGTACTGACCAAAGATCTGCTTGAAATTAAAGGTTCTTTTGGTTTAAAAATCAGAAAGGACGATATTTTGAATCAGGCTCTGGTAAATGAACTGCCTGAAATGTCTGGCTCATTTAATAAAATAAATGGTTTCGCAGGTGGTGACTATGCCAAAGGATCATTTAAAGTAAAAGGAGGAAAGGTTGTCAGACTTTATGTAAATAAAAAAGTAGCGCCTGTTCTCTGGTTAAACACTTCAAAAGGAGATATTTACTACAATGCAGATGAAGTCAGTATGTCAGAACTTAACACAAAAATAATGCGGTGGCGTGGCCTTTAATTTCCTATTTTTAGTCATTAAATTGACTCTTATAGAATTAAACCATGACGCATCCCAGACTGCTTATATTTGTATACTTCTCCTTTTTTCTGTCTGTCAGTAGTATCGCCCAGCAGGTCACTGAACTTCACAAATTCCAACTTCCTGAGGCAAAGCAGGCGGTGGCCGTTGATGGGAATTTCTTTTATGTGATCAATAACAGTACCATTCAAAAGTATACGAAAACAGATGGCAAGCTGGTAAGTTCCTGGGACGGAGCCAAACAAGGCATTAAACATCTCAACAGCGGTCTGGTATCGAATGGCAAACTATACTGCGCCAATTCCAATTATCCGGAAATTCCGATGGCGAGTTCAGTAGAAATCTTCGATACCAAAACTTTACTGCATATCGGTAACCACAGTTTTGGCATTGCAGAGCACGGTTCGCTGACCTGGATGGACGAAAAAGATGGTTTCTGGTATATCGGTTTTGCACATTATGGCGGAAAGGAAGCAAGTGAAGGACGGGATGTGCGCTGGACGTCGCTCGTAAAATATACCAAAGCGTGGCAGCAGGTTGAATCCTGGATATTTCCAAAAAATATTGTTGCGCTTTTTACACCTAAAAGCAATTCCGGAGGGGCGTGGGGTAATGACGGATTACTTTATCTGACAGGCCACGACAAACCCGAATTATATGTCATGAAGATTCCGACATCCGGATACACGCTTGAACATGTAAAAACAATTCCTGTCGGGATGCATGGTCAGGGTATTGCCATTGACCGCTCAGTAAAAACAAAGCTCGTGATTTATGGTATTGACAGAGAAACAAATTCAGTCATTGTGGATGAAATCAGGTAACTATTTATATGAAGAAAAATAAGATTTACCAGCTGTTTTTTTTATTGCTGTTCTGGAATATTAATCCTACATCAGCGCAGGAAAAGGGTAGTATTTTAAAGTATAAAAACAAAACGCTCATTGTTTTCTTCGACGGTTTACGTCCGGATTATATTACCAGGGAGCAGATGCCCAATTTGTTTGCTTTCAGGCAGGACGCAAGTTTTGGTTCACAACATCATAGTGTCTTTCCAACTGTTACAAGAGTAAATTCTGCTTCTTACGCAACTGGATCCTATCCGGGTACACATGGAATTTTAGGGAACACCGTTTATTTTCCGGAAGTAAATAAAAATAAAGCAATCGGGACAGGTTATGGTGATTTAAACAAGGCTTCTGAGGTGATAGCCGGACCGTTGCTGACCGCAGTTTCACTGGGTGAAATTCTGGAAAAAGCAGGAGAACGAATGATGGTTTTCAGTTCGGGAACAACAGGGCAGGCATTTTTGCAAAATTATAAAGTGAACGGGGCAATTATTAATCCCGGTCTTATTTTGCCTGAAAGCCTTAAATCTGACGTAATAAGGGAAGTCGGTCCATTACCTGAAGACAGCGAACATGATGATAATGCCAGGCATGAATGGGTTACAGATGCGCTTCTGAAATACGGAATAACAAAGGATGGTCCGCTGGTAAGTGCGATCTGGCTGTCAGATCCGGATGGAGCGGCGCATGACCACGGCATGGGATCTGATGAAGCAGTGGCATCTATAAAGTTTGTCGACGGCCAGTTTGGGAGAATTTTGAAAGCTCTGGAAAGCAGTGGTTTGGCAGATCAGTTTAACATCATTATTTCCACGGACCATGGTTTTGTCACACATGCCGGAAAAATTAATTTAACTGATTTTTTAATCAAAGAAGGATTTAAAAAAAATAAAGATTCGGATGATGTCGTAGTTGCCGAAGGGTCTGTGTATGTGAAAGATCATGATAAAAATATAATTCAAAATATCGTGTCTGCTTTACACAAGCAGGAATGGGTCGGAGCCATTTTTGCAAAACCAGGAAAGACAGCAGATACCGAGGGTTGGGTAAAAGGGACGCTTTCTTTTGATATCATTCATTTTAATCATCGCCGTTCGGGAGACATTCTGGTTGCGCCCAATTGGGATGACAGAAAAAATATGAAGGGCTACGCAGGAACTGATTTTTCGGTAGGTGTTGCCGGGCATGGAGGATCAAGTCCCTATGAAGTAAATATTGCACTTTTTGCAAAAGGGCCGGATTTCAAAAAGTCATTCAAAACTGATTTGCCAACATCGAATGTCGATATTGTTCCTACAATTTTAGGATTGTACCAATTACCTCTTCCGTCAGCAATGGATGGAAGGGCAATCTCAGAAATTTTGATAAAAAAGGATAAACGTAAGCCTGCTCAGACTGAAAAAAAAGTTGTAGAAACAGAAGTTAAATATCGGTGGGGGACATATAAGCTTATGCTTGAATTGTCTGTTCTGGGGAAATATAGCTATGTTGATTTTACGAAGGTAAGCAGGATTATGGCACCGTGATGAATCACAACTATACTTAACCCCAGGCTTCAGCCTGGGGCATTCGGACGTAAATATCCTACGGCTTTAGCCATAAATGTAGCCAGTCCTTCTGACGACGCTGATTAACTTTGGCTAAAGCCGTTACGTATGCTGATTTGACTACTACCCCAGGCTCAAGCCTGGGGTTAGTTCAGTTACAGGTTAGATTATAGCAGCTTCCCGAGGATGGTGATGGTTTGTTCATTCCGTAATAAGCGGAACAGTCATATTTTCTTTGACTGCGTCTTCAAAACCAGGAAGTAAAGTAAGGTCAGCTCCCCACAAAGCAGCATCTTCTAAAACCTGATGTGCCAGGTCAAGCGGAGAAGCGGCATTTTTCCATTTCTCATCAAAATACGCAGCGGAATCACAGCGGATTGGATAGAGCTGTCCGTTGCGGTCACCATAAAACCCGCCGTCCTTATGGAGGATCGGTTTCATAAATTGCAGGAATGCCGCGAAGCCTTTTGCAAAAAGCTCAGGTACAGCATCTGTTTTTTCGTAATGACTTAAAAGTGTTGGTATATTCCGCATTTTCATTTTTGCGGTGTATTGTACGGTAATATCGATAAGCTGGTGACGGATAAAAGGGTTCCTGAAACGATCCAGAACCGTGTTTCCGAATTCTTCTGCCACGCTTAAATTCAATTCGTAAGGAATGGCGGGTGCCAGTTCTTTTAACATGACGCCGGCAATGTAATCCGATGTTTCCTGGTTTTCCATAGCTTCACGAACGGTATCAAGTCCGTGTAGGTAGGAAAGCCCGGAAGCCAGGGTATGTGTTCCGTTAAGCAGACGAAGCTTTAATTCACGGAAAAGATCAATGTTCGGAGCAATGACAACACCTTTGTCGGCTGGCGCAAAGCTTAATACAGAACTTACCTTTTCGCCACCCTGAATGGCCCAAAGGCTGTAAACTTCTGAAACGATCAGGATGTCATCTTTAAATCCTTGCCTTTCTGTTAATTCAGAAACGGTTTCGGCGTCCGGTTTTCCTGGAACGATCCTATCAACCAAAGAGTTGCAAAACTCATTACTGAACTCCAGCCATTCTGTGAAAGCCTTGCCCAGGTTATGGCGTTCAGCCTGTTCAAAAACGATATCACGAAGTTTGTCGCCGTTGCCAACGATGAGTTCTGTCGGAACAATAACCATTCCTGATTCTGCCGAACCATGGAAAGTTTTGAATCGCTCGTAAAGATAGGCAGTCAGTTTTCCTGGAAAAGAAGTGGGTGGTGTAGCGGAGATATCATCATCCACAAGTTGGATACCTACTTCGGTTGTATTGGAAATGGCAATTTTAATCTCCGGATTACGCGCGCATTCCAGGATCTCAGCCCAGCTATTAGCAGCGGCAAGTGTCCGGCTAATAGCAGTGTTGATAACGATGTCATCAATCTGATTACCATTTTCAATACCGCGTATACTATGGGAAAACACATTTGTTTGCTCTGAAAACGCATCGGTTCCGCCGGTATTGGTCGATTTTACAACCACGATCCTGCCGTTAAAAATCCCCTGCAGGTTTGCTTTGTTTACAAAAAAATCAGGCAAACCACGAAGAAGGACCCCGGTACCGAATTGTATAATTTTTTCTGGTAATGCAAGTAGTTTTGTATGGTCCGGCAATAAGTCAGGACGCTGATCCAGAAGTTCCGGAGAAAGTTGTGGTAAGGACATTTGGGTGTGTTTCTTGTTTGTTGATAATGACGCAAGTTTTAAAAGAGGACCCTTAACAGAACATGATTCGGTTTATTGCTTCAATATCGATTTAAGTGGTGATGCCCGGTAAGGGCATCCTGTTTATAGAAAATGAGGTTTTTTTAGTGGGCCTACACTCCGCAGGAGTTTCCTACATTAAAAAATTAGGAATTTGTTTTTAGGAGGCTCAGAAGGAGCCGGAGATTCAATTTCGTAAATTGGTTCTATAAACAGGGGGCTCTTCGCGGAGCCAAATTCAATTGTTGATTCTATGACCTGAACCTGTCTGGAAACTCGAAAAAATGGTCCGATGATTTGCACCACCGGACCGTCTTAGATATCAATTCTTAAAATCGATTAAACATTCAGCGTAACGAATCCACTTTCTTCTTTTTCCTTTTCTTCTTTTGGAAAAACAAAATGAATTGGGTTTTTTACTGTTTCAGGTAAAAGTGCGATCGCAAGAACTTCATCGATCTGATCCACATAATGGAAGGTCAGATCTTTAATATAGTTCGCCGGTACTTCTTCAATATCCTTACGATTCTTTTTGCAAAGAATAATTTCCCTTACTCCTGCGCGACGTGCTGCAAGAATTTTTTCTTTAACACCACCAACCGGAAGTACTTTTCCTCTCAGCGTAATCTCACCAGTCATTGCAATGTATGGTTTGATTCGTCTCTGTGTAAAGATGGAAGCCATGGATGTAACCATTGTAACACCAGCAGACGGGCCATCCTTCGGCACAGCACCAGCCGGAACGTGTACGTGCAGATCGTAATGATTAAACACCCTGTAATCGATTCCAAGACGGTCAGCATTGGCTTTCAGGTAAGAAAGTGCTGCAACAGCTGATTCTTTCATGACATCACCCAATTGACCTGATAAAGTCAATCCACCTTTTCCGCGACTTAGACTGGTTTCAATGAATAATATTTCACCCCCAACCGAAGTCCAGGCAAGACCAGTTACAACACCTGCGAAGTCATTGTCCTGATAAAGATCTTTATCAAAAATCTCAGCGCCCAGATATTTTTCAATCTGTTCTGCCTTAATCGTTTTTGGATATTCCTGATCCATTGCTACTGACTTGGCAATTTTCCGCACCACAGCACCAACCTTTTGTTCCAGATTACGAACACCGGACTCACGGGTATATCCTTCAATAATTTTAACCAGAGCAGCATCGTCAATTTTCACATCGGTTGCTTTTAGTCCGTGATCTTTCCTCTGTTTTGGAACCAGGTATCTTTTGGCAATCTGTAATTTTTCTTCAATTGTATAACCTGTCATTTCGATAATCTCCATACGGTCACGAAGAGCCGGATGGATCGTATCCAGTGAATTTGCGGTTGCTACAAAAAGAACACGGGATAAGTCGTATTCAACTTCCAGGTAATTGTCAGTAAATGAAGAATTTTGTTCGGGATCCAATACTTCCAGCAAAGCAGAAGAAGGATCGCCGCGGTAATCTGAACTTACCTTATCGATTTCATCCAGGATAAAAACAGGATTCGCAGAACCAGCTTTTTTAATATTCTGAATGATTTTGCCCGGCATGGCACCAATGTAGGTTTTACGGTGACCGCGTATTTCAGCTTCATCGTGAACCCCGCCTAATGCCATACGAATGTATTCGCGGTTCAATGCTTTTGCGATAGATTTTCCCAGTGAAGTTTTTCCAACCCCGGGAGGTCCATACAAACAAAGAATCGGTGCTTTTAGATTTCCTTTCAGTTTTAGAACGGCCAGATATTCAATGATCCGTTCCTTCACTTTTTCAAGGCCGAAATGGTCGGAATCCAGAATTTTTTGAGCTCTTACAAGATCAAAATTGTCTTTCGTATATTGTCCCCATGGCAAATCAACCAGAGTTTCAAGGTAATTCATGGTTACAGGATACTCCGGAGCCATTGGATTGATACGCTGTAATTTTGCAAGCTCCTTATCAAAATGGCTGCGAACAGAATCCGTCCATTTTTTCTGGCTTGCTTTCAGACGGATTTCGTCCATATCGCGTTCCGGGCTATCCATTCCCAGCTCATCATGCAAAACCTTAATTTGCTGACGCAGAAAATAATCCCGCTGCTGCTGGTCAATATCCGAGCTTGCTTTTGACTGTATTTCCCTTTTTAGTTCAAGCATTTCAATCTCCCGCATCATGTACTGAAGGAGAAGTGTAGCTTGCTTGTGACCATTTTTCTCTTCCAGAAGTTTCTGTTTATCAGCAACTTCTACGTTGATGTTTGAAGAAAGGAAATGGATCAGGAATACCGGGCTTTCGATATTATCAAGTGCAATGCGTGCTTCTTGAGGAATTTCAGGGTTCAGCCGCATTATTTTGTGCGCACCGTCACGAAGCGACTGCAGCAATGCTTTCGATTCTTTTTTGGTAGGCGCTACAAAAGTATCTTCAATTGCCTGAACGGAGGCCGTGATATAGGGATCTTCACTGATAATAGATTTGATCTCAAAACGCTGTCTGCCCTGAACAATGATCGTTACATTACCATCTGGCAAAGTGATCATTTTCAGGATCTGTGCTACGGTTCCTACGCTGTATAAATCATCTGCCGTGGGATCTTCCTTATTGGGTTTTTCCTGGGTTACAGCACCTAAAATCCGAAGATTGATGTCAGAGTTGCGATATATTTTTTTAACAAGGCGGATTGCTTTCTGGCGGACTACGGTGACCGGAATCACCATGCCGGGGAAAAGAACGGTTTGCCTTATCGGTAATATGGCTAGTTCACCAGGTAATTCAAAAGGCTCATCGGATCCGTCAGGACCTCCGAGAGGGACAATTTCAAGGCTATCCATATCCGAATCGGACATAAGCAGCCGACTATATAAGTCAGAAGGTTCAAATTTCATAGGCGGTCTGTCAAAATGACAGAAAATCTTTTCCCAATATATAAATAATGACTTTCAAAAGAAAGGGAGTATAAAACAAAATAGCCATGCCATGGTTCATTATGTCAGGCTTCGGAAAGGTAAAACAATTATAAGGACTGCACAAGTTGTCCTTTTTTGAAAAGAAAGGTTTTTTTATCAGAAGTGTATTTCAAATTTGTCATATTGACCTGATCCTCAAAAGCTTCGGATAAAATACTGTTCTGTAATTTACATCCATCCAGGGTAGTCTGAAAAGGAATTTCGAGATAAACCCATGTTGCGTCTTCCTCCTGTTCTTTTCCGATGTAACGCAATGCTGCAACTTTTTTTAAATGATCGGTTAGCAGAAAGTTTTTACGAATGTAACGTTCGATAAACGGGTCATTCTGGTCATTGTTTTTTATCAAAAACCGCTTGTTCCCGTTATCTGCTGCCAGCCCTTTTTCAAGGTCATCGGTAAAGATTCTGATGCTGATTTCAAAAGTTTTGATTGCAGGATTATACTGCATCTGCGTTACACTCACGTGGTATTCGTGCTTTGGACTTGCTGAAAAGAATAGTAGTGAAGAGAGGAGAATGGAGGAAAGGACAAGCCCAAATCTAGCTTTTTTCTGAGCCATTAAATAGAAGTTTTCCCATCCTCCTTCCTCCCTCTTTCCCTTGTCCATTTTAAAATATAACTTTCCAGACATCATTAAAGATTGCAAATGCCATCAGTCCAAGCAGTAATACCATACCCACTTTTTGTGCATTTTCAAGAAAAGCATCCGAAGGCTTTCTGCCTGAAATGATCTCATATGAAAGAATTACTGCATGCCCGCCATCCAAAGCAGGAATTGGCAGAGCGTTCATAAATGCAAGAACCATGGAAAGAAGCCCGGTTAGACGCCAGAAGTTTTCCCAGTCCCAGACACCGCCAAACATGCGTGCAATACCGATTGGACCGCTGAGTGCTTTTGATGCGGAAACCTCGCGGCGGAAAATTTTTCCAAAACCTTTTATGTTGTTATAAACCACACCAAAAGCATCTGCTGTACCTTCTTTGACAGCTTCCGGGAATGTATAATTGATTGTTGTAAAATTCAAGAGTGTCCTGTCGGCTCTTACCCCCACAGTTCCATCCGGAGTAACAGTCATTTTCAGGTCCTGTTTTACGCCGTTGCGTTCAACGCCCAGGTCAATTTGTTTGCCTTTATACTTTGGAACTTCAACCTGAAATTCATCATAGAATTTAACGGGCTTGCCATTGATGGAGACAACCTGATCACCCACTTTCAAACCGGATTCAGCAGCTGGCATATCCGGTACGACTTCTCCCACTTTAAACGGAATACGTGCCTGTACAAAAATTCCTTTTTCTTCAGTGTCCGATAGTCTTTCGATAAAGTCGTTTGGAATATCAATTTCAACTTCTTCGCCATTACGCAAAACGGTGTAGGAACTGTTGCTTCCCAGGAAAACATCAGAGCTTAAAATATCGCTGAAACTGTCGTATGGTTTGCCGTTCACCTTCACGATTTTATCGCCGGTACGTAAACCAATTTCCTGAGCAAGATCACTTGCCACAATTCCGTTTTTGTTTAATTCTTCTCTGGATAAAACCTGTTCTCCGTTTTTATAGGCAAGAAAAACAAAGATAATAATACCAACGATCACGTTGACGATGATACCACCAAGCATAACGATCAAACGCTGCCAGGCTGGCTTCGAGCGGAATTCCCATGGCTGAGGATCTTTGTTCATCGCCTCAGTATCCATCGACTCATCGATCATTCCGGAGATTTTAACAAAACCTCCCAGCGGAATAGCACCGATACCATACTCTGTTTCACCTCTTTGTATACTAAAAATCTTAGGAGGGAAACCTATAAAATATTTTTCAACCCGCATCCCGAACATTTTGGCAGCTGCCATGTGTCCCCATTCATGCAATCCTACCAATAAAGACAAGCCTAAAATAAGCTGTCCTGCCATGATCAGTACTTCCAGGGCCCCCGGCCACCAACTCTGTATTCCTTCCAAAATGGACAATCCCAAAACGAGATGTCCCGCCATCATTACTACCATTCAGTTTATTGTAAGCGTTATTTGTTATTTGTTAAAGACATTCTAAGTTAAGATTTTCATCCTCACGTTATCAACAAACGTAATTCAGAAAGGTAAAGTTACGTAAAACCGCGGATATCATTTGGAGCAGGTGAAATTACGAGCTTATTGATTTAAAAATAAACCTGCAAAACACTGATAAATTGAATGGAAATATTGTTTAAACCTTCAAACAATTAAACAGTTTCCTTCTCCGGTCCGATATCAATTCCCATCATTTTCATCAATTCAGATGCATTAAAACTGCGGCAGATTCCGTGATGCAGTTTATAGTCAAAATGCAGCTGACCGTTTTCCACATCGGAACGGAAATGGAAATTCTGAACATAATTTTCGGTTGCTCCCCATTCACCCAGTTCAAGATCGTGCGTGGAAACGAGCCCGGCTGACCTTTTCGGATGAAGCTGTCTGATTAATGCCTCTGCACCGCGGTGCCGGTCTGCGCTGTTGGTTCCTTTCAGAATTTCATCAAGAAGATAGAATACGGGCGACTGATCAGCTTCGTCTGCCATTTCGAGCAATTGGCGAAGACGTTTCAATTCTGCATAAAACGAAGAAGTATTTTCTTCCAGAGAATCCTGAGTTCGCATACTGCTGAAAACCCTGACTGGCGAGCAGGCAAACTTCGAAGCCGAAACAACCGCGCCAGCCTGAGCAAGTACGATATTGAGCCCGATGGTTCTTAGAAATGTACTTTTTCCTGACATATTTGAGCCTGTTACCAATATAGTTTGGCCCATTCCGTTCATTACAAAGTCATTACTGATTCTTTTTTCTTCGGGAATCAGCGGATGGCCCATGGCTTTTGCTTCAATATTTACACCATTATCCCAGGTTACCTGAGGCACGGTATATTCCGGATTGGCGAAGGCATGTCCTGCCAGGCTGTTCATTGCTTCTGTATCTGCAAGTACTTCCAGCCAGCTATTTAAATGTGCCTGGTGCGCCTGTTTCCATTTTTCAAGTCCTGCCAGACAGTGCAGATCCCAAAGTGTCGGGATGCCTACAAAAAGAGAAAAGAAGATGTTATTGCGATAATCAAGTTTTTCAAAAAGGCTCCCGGCTTGTTTCAGCGCCTTTCCCGAACCTTTAATCAATGCCTTTCTTTCATTCCACCATCTCGAATTGTAAGGTGCAATTTCTGCATTTTCCAATAATTCTGAATAGGCAAGAAGGGTAAAACCCAGAGCTGTTGTCCGGTTTGCGATGGATTGGACAGTTGCTAAAAATCGCCTGATTATGAGTGCGTGCCACACTAAACTTAAAGTAACCACCCAGCCAGGAATAAGTCCTGCCAAGGCAAGAATGCCAATTGCCAAAGTTATAACCGGCCAGAAACGCCATTTCAAAGAGAAAGAAAGTTCATCAGGAAGTTTTTCGGACGACCAGGCACGAAAGGCGCCAACCTGCTGTGCGGCATGCTCATGAAGCAAAGCAGTTGCTTCCCAGTTCTGGATAATGCCGGGATACTTTTTGAAGTTTTCAGAAGCTTCCTGCCGCATCAGAACTTCATCAAGAAGTGCATGATTTTTTAGCCAGCTAGCCAGCTTTTTGCTTCCTTCGGCTGTACGAGTACGGTTGAGTAATCTGTAAAGCGAATATTCTCCGAAAATATCCAGATCCGTAGCATAACCATGATTTTTTTCCTGGTAATGAATTCCTGTATCTGTTCTTTTAAATTTAAAGGAAAGCCTTTCCAGTTCGTCCTCATTAACCGTTTGAATATTACGCTGGAAGTTTCGCTCCCGCTTTGCTGTCTGTTGTTTTTTCATCAAAACAAAAAACAAAACGATAAGCAGCACAAGTGAACCAAGCCAGACAAGACTACCGGTTTTGTTCAGGATAACAATGTTGCCGATTATGGCCACGAAAACGGCAATTCTGGATATGGCAAACCTGTTGAATTTTTCCTGTGCCTGATTTTCCTCCTGGGAAGCTTTATTTAATTCCTGTTCAAAAAAAGCAGCAGAAGCCTTTTTATTTATTTCTTTATTAATTTCCATTAAAGGCTTTCAGCGGTTTCAAATTGAAGTTTAATTAAATTAGCATACAAGCCGTTGTCCATCAGAGAAAGCTGTTGATGCGTGCCTGATTCGGCTATTTGTCCTTCTCTGATGACATAAATCTGATCTACTTTCCGGATTGTTGCCAGCCTGTGGGCAATAACGATTGTTGTCCGGTTTTTCATCAGTTCATCCAACGCAATTTGAACCAGCTTTTCCGATTCTGCATCCAGTGAGCTCGTGGCTTCATCCAGGATCAGTATTTTTGGATCTTTTAAGATAGCCCTTGCAATGGCAATCCGCTGACGCTGGCCTCCTGAAAGCTTGATTCCACGTTCCCCGACAATGGTGTCCATTTTTTCAGGGAATGTGTCAATGAATTCCAATGCATGAGCGCGTTTGGCAGCATCGTAAACTTCCACAGGTGTTGCAGAAGGTTTTCCGTAAAGAATATTTTCCTGGATTGTTCCGCCAAACAGCATCACTTCCTGTGGAACGACGGCAATATTTTTCCTGATTTCCGAAATCCCATACTCGGTTAATGGTTTACCATCAACCAAAATCTGACCAGAATTATAATTATAAAAACGCAGCAGCAACTGAATAATCGTGGATTTTCCCGCTCCGCTGTAACCGACCAAGGCTATTTTTTCTCCTGCTTTGATGTCAAAAGATATTCCTCTCAAAACCGGAAGATCGCTGCGGGAAGGGTAGGAGAAGTGAATATCCTGATAAGTAACATGACCTGTAACCATGGAAGCCGGAACACTCGCCGACTCCTCAATCGTGATTTCGGCAGGTTCTTCCAGTATTTCAAACAGGCGTTCTGATGAACCGACCGTTTTATTGATCTGTGCATACAAGTCACCCATTCCACTTATTGATGCACCAATAAAAGTAGTGTAGAGAATAAAAGTGAACAGATCTGCCAGGTGTATCTCGCCTGATTGTACCAGACCGGCTCCATACCAGACAACACCTGCGATACCTCCGAAAAGTGCGAGAATAACAAATGAAGTAAAACCGCCACGGAACTTTGCTGCGTACAGAGACAGGTCAACCACACGACTCAGAATGGTGGTGTAACGTTTAATCTCCAGATGTTCATTTGTGAATGCCTTCACAACGTTTACTGACTGTAAAGTCTCTTCCGCCACCACATTTGCCGCAGCAAGTTCATCCTGTGCTTTTTTGGATAAACGGCGCATGTAACGCCCGAAGAAGCCTGACGCTACTACCAGCAGCGGGAAGGTAGCAAGCATGAACAAGGTAAGTTTCCAGGAAGTGTAAAAGAGGATAGCGATGCCGACGATCAGCGTGGCTATCTGCCGGAAAAGCTCGGCAACGGTAAACGAAAGCAGACCTTGTAACTGTGAAACGTCGGACGTAATCCGGCTGGTCAGTTCGCCGACACGCTTTTGCTCAAGATACGTTACAGGTAAAGTGATAATTCTGCTGAAGACATCGGTACGAATGTCAAGCATCGATTTTTCACTAACAATAGTAAAAAGATAAATCCGGAAAAAAGAAAATATCGCCTGGAAAATCAGGATTACGAAAAGGAAGAGTGTAACCTGGTTAATGGTATATTTTGATTTCCCGTCCATTACTTCAACAACACTTCCGATGAGTTTGGGAAATGCCAGTGAAGTTGCCGTGGAGAGTACCAGAAAAATCATTCCGGCAATAAACACACCTTTGTAGGGAAGAATGTACCGGAACAGTTTCAGTGTAATTTTTAACCCGTCCCAGCTTATTTTTTTTATTACAAAAGGAGATTTCGCTCCTGTTTTATTATCTGTTTCCGCCATTATAACCAGTAATTCGAATTAGTATTCAGGGGTTTATAACGATGAAATGATATAAACAAATCCCTGACAATCATAACTATGCAGTTACGGTGTCAAAAATACGTAATATTTAATGAGATCGGAGAGATTAATGGATGTGTGGTAAATCCGGGTGGAAATTTGTTTAACACCTGCAGGAATATAATTGCTTTCCAACACGGTCAATGTGTTCAGGAAGGGCTTTATTGCCTATCTGATCATAAATAGATAGGTCAAATAAATAGGGTAAAAGCAAATCATCAAGCTGTTCATCTATTGTCTCTGGATCCCATAATGCTGGTTGTACTTTCATACTCAAGATATTCTTTCATCACATTCCAGGCAAGTTCGTGGGTATATTCAAACCTATAAATCAGCCCTTCTTTTTCCAGATCATTAAAGTTTGCCACGCGGCCAGGATCAGCAGCCTCGTCTAATTTTTTCAAAAGCTTTGTTAAAGTTTGAAAATCGCTGTATCCATCGCACATCCTGCTCCATGGTGTATCTTTATCAGATTAAATCTTTACCGGTGTAAGTGTAACAAATTTACGCAAGAATTCACTTATGGCCCCGAAGTTATAGGTTGCCTTCCCGAAATATGTATTTATTTGATTTATAAAATTTATTTTTCATCCACGCAACCGTTCAGTTGATACCCACGTAATAGTTAAAAAACCAAATAGCATGCCCGGGTATAACTCCGCCGTTCTACAAGAACTACTCGACGGCTGTTTAAGAAAAAACCGCCGTAGTCAGGAACTGTTGTATAAACAGTTTTATGGCTATGCTATGAGCATTTGTCTGAGGTATACAAAAAGCAGGGAAGAGGGAAAGGAAATTCTGAACGACGGATTTTTAAAGGTTTTTACCAAACTTGAAACGTACGATCCGGAGCGGCCATTTAAAACCTGGCTGAGCAGGATCATGATCAACACGGCCCTTGATCATTACAGGCAGGAATTACGCCGGGACGTATTTGACAATGTCGAGGCGGGCGAAAACGTATCGGTAGATGAAACGGTGATCAGCAAACTTTCTCATGAAGAACTGATCAGCCTGATTCAGAAACTAACTCCGGCTTACCGGATTGTATTCAGTTTATATGTAATTGACGGCTATACACACGAAGAAATTGCTGATCAGCTGAATATTTCGCTTGGGGCGTCAAAATCCAATTTGTCCCGGGCAAGAGAAAAGTTAAGAGAGATGTTATCCAAAATAAACATTGACAATTATGATAGAGTTGCCAGATGACGAACTGGATAAACTCTTCAGAAAGTCATCCGAAGAGTTTGATCCAACTTATGAACCACAAGATTGGGATGCCTTAAGCAAGCGTCTCGACCAGGAAGACGGGAAAAGACCGGCCGGCTGGTGGTGGAAATGGGTACCGCTTGGGTTATTGCTTTTGTTCATTCCTGCGGGCTTAATGATGTATTACAGTTCTGATAAATTAGTCGCTGATAGAAACAAAAAGGCGGTTTCATCGACAATAATACAAGCTGAGGAAGCTAAACGGAAGGCTGATATTACAGAAAGGTCAAATGGTCAAACGGCTGAAAATAAAATAGTAAACGAAGAAACTAAGCCGGCCGGAGAAACAGAAAAGTTAAATGATAAAAATCAAATGGCTCAAAAATCTGAAAATCCGGTAAGCCCGCCTTTTGAAAAAAACGAAGTAAATAAAAGCACAAAAACATTGCCCCGCAGCCGCTCTAAGGCAGGCGGAGTGTACTTAGAACCTAACCGTTCAAAGAGGGAAGGGGGCTACGGGGCTATTTCTTTTCAGGAAAATAATCAGAAGCGGAATTCATCCGTTACTGAAATCATTAAAACCGATGAGTTGGCGCTGGTTCGTCCTTCAAAAACAGAATTCACCAAAGTAAAATTGGAAAAAAGTGAAACAGAAGTGCCGGATTTTTATCAATCTGAAAGGGTAGAAAACGGAATCGTTAAGGCCCGAATTCAAGAGGAAAATAGAGTTACACTATCCGTGGTTCCATTGGAGCATTCTCTTTACAACTCAAAACTAAACTTGCCATTACCTGAAATTCCGGAACAGGAACCGGCGGAAATCGAACAAGCGGGTAAACAGAGAGATTTGTCACCAAAACTGGCGATCCGGCTGGGTTATTCTCCGGATTTAAGTACGGTAGGTTTTAAAAATTATTCCAAACCGGGTAAAGCAGCTTCGTTATTGGTTGAGTATGCGGTTTTGCGAAAGCTGTACATTCAGACCGGTATCATCGGAAGTATTAAGGAGTACCGTGCAAATGCCGGAGAATATGAGTTAAAAAAATACGTGACGGACATCGCAACGCCTTCTACGATTGACGGAATCTGTAATATGATTGAAATCCCGCTGGGCGTGCGATACGATTTTACACAAACCGCCCGGTCACGGTTTTTTGCAGGAACAGGGTTTTCTTCTTTTTATCTCAAAAAAGAAAAATACACCTACAATTATATCAAACATGTTCCTAAATCCAAATACAATTGGGAGGGTACAAACACAGGATTGGCGCTATTCAGTCATCTGAATCTTTCCGCAGGATATGAATACCGCATTTCGAACAAATTTTCACTTCTCGCAGAACCTTATCTCAAAGTTCCTTTAAAAGGAATTGGATACGGTAAGGTAAATCTAATGACCACAGGCATGTGGCTGTCGGTGCGCTACACGCCTGTTTTTAAATAGGGCCCGGCATATTGCAATTATTCACTCATAAACAGAACCGTATCACTATGAACATGACCAAAGAAGAAAAAATGAAAAGGGGCCAGTTTATCAAAAGCCTGGGTTTGAGTACTTCTGCATTAATGGCTTTTTATTGTCTGGGTGTAACTATGACATCCTGCGGAACGTCGGAAGAAGATCCGGATCCGACTCCTGGCGGCGGAACAGGAACGGGCATTACCGGCACCACAACCGGCAGCAGTATCAACTTTACAATTGACCTCACCAACGCATCCTATTCCAGTTTAAAAACAGCCGGGCAGTTCAAAGTGATTGGCGATGTGCTTGTGGCGTTTACATCAGGGAATACTTACGCGGCGCTTGCAAAGGCCTGTACGCATGAGGGAACTACACTTCAGTACCGTTCTGCAAACAATGATCTCTACTGTTCCAATCACCTTTCGGAGTTTTCTACCAATGGGGCAGTTGAAAAAGGTCCGGTTACCGGAGGAACAATTTCAGCCCTGAAAGCTTATAAAGTTTCCCTGTCCACGGATGGAAATACGCTCACTGTAACCGCCTAAGCATCAATATGAACTCCGCCAGATTATTGCTTTTTATCTTTTTCCCTGTGATAACTTATGCCCAGGACGATTTGTTAAGTCAATTAGAAAAACAGGACAGCACACGCTCTTTTCCTGTTGAAGCCACCTTTAAATCTACCCGGGTTGTAAACGGGCAATCGGTGGAAACGATGAAGAAAAAGCATCTGGACTTTCGTATCTCACACAGATTCGGAAGGTTAAATTCAGGAGCTTATCAGTTCTTTGGTCTGGATCAGGCTACGATGCGGATGGGTTTTGAATATGGCGTGACCGACAGGCTGGAAGTTGGCGTGGGAAGAAGTACTTCCCAGAAAGTTTATGACTTTTTTGCCAAATATAAATTAATCGAACAAACGACTGGTGGCCGTACCATACCGGTGTCCGTTACCGTTTTTGGAGGTACAGGAATTGCAACTGTAAACAGGGAACTGGTTTTTCAAAACAAACTTTATTATACCGGACAGGTGCTTATCGCCAGAAAATTTGGAGAAAAACTCTCATTACAGCTTTCGCCCACCTGGCTTTTCAGGAACCATCCGGAAGTGACCGGTGACGAAAAGATCCTGCTGGCTTTGGGTATCGGAGGGAGATACAAACTGTCCAAACGCGTATCGCTGAACGGAGAATACTTTTACACGGCTCGCGAAAAAAATACGGTTACAGCTCCTTACCATGATTCTATGTCATTTGGTGTGGATATTGAAACAGGAGGACATGTTTTTCAGCTTCATTTTACCAATTCATTAGGTATGATTGAAAAACAGTTTATTGGCGAAACATCCGGAACCTGGTCAAAGGGAGATATTCACTATGGATTCAACATTTCCCGGACATTCAGTTTTGATAAAAAAAATAAAAGAGCAGCCAAAGAAAAAATCTGATACTATGAAAAGATACTTTTTTGTTGTCGTTATCTTAACGATACCGGCCGTGCTGTGTCAAATGGGAGAGGCATTTGGTCAGAGTTTAATGTATTCTACTTCCACTGGTAATACCCGTTTTTCATCGGAAACACCTTTGGAAAATATCAAGGCAGAGAACAAAAAGAGTCAGGCGATTCTGAATACTTCGACGGGTGAACTTGCGATCCGGATGAACATGCGTGATTTTGTATTTCCCAATAAACTCATGCAGGAGCATTTTAACGAAAACTACATGGAATCGGAAAAATATCCGACCGGTACTTTCAGCGGGAAAATGGATAAGGTAATTGATTATTCCAAAGACGGAGAATATGAGACCTCGGCAACAGGAAAATTCACGGTACATGGGGTAACCAAAACCAGAACGATAAGCGGAAAAATTAAAATCGAAGATGGAAAAATTTCAGTTAATTCTGACTTCCAGGTGCCGCTGGCCGATCATAAAATCGATGTTCCGGAAATCGTTTTTGTTAAAATCGCGCAGAAGATTGATGTAAAAGCACAGTATGTTTTAGTGCCGGTTAAAAAATAAAAAACGGTCATGTTGTAAAAACGTATAACATGACCGTCATAATTTATCTTCTTCTTCTGCGCTTCTTTTTGACAGGCGCCTTTTTTCTATATGTCTTTTTCCGGACAACAGGTTTTACGATTTCCTCTTCCTCTGCAATTTCTTCTTCATCCGGTTCAAGTGCAGTATTTTCTGGCGACACGCGTTCAATAACCGTATTTCCGGGTAGATAAGGCAGCTTCGAACGAAGTACCTCGTCCAAATTGGTCAGGTTGTCGATTGCTTTTAATCTGAAACCATAGCTGTATACTTTTGCAGGAAGTCTGTAATTATCATGCACGCGCGGTGACCAGCTATCATCACCTCCCAGACCCATTTGTGCCAGATCCAGATTCACAACTGTAACATCACCTCTTGCCAGAACAGCCGCCCGCGTTTTGGCAGCAGTTAGTGCTTTGTCGGTATAATCATGAACATTTACATTAAACAAAGAATCACTGATTGCCAGCAAACCAACTCCTTCCTGATTGGTAACCGAAGCCCAGCGAACATCGGTTTTATTTCCGTTTTCCTGCGGAGAGATGTAAGGGAAATGCTGGGATTCCACGGTTCCGGAGTAAAGTCCAACGCGCCCGCTTGTTTTCCGGTCGGCATAGGTTTCAAAAGGTCCGTTTCCAAACCACTGTATTTTTTTGAAATCAGCAGGCATTTCAAATTGTACCCCAACCTTAGCCAGAACAGGCCAGTTTCCTAAGGGGGTAATAGTGTTTTTTACATGAATATCTCCTGTAGAAAAAACGGTATAAACCGAATTGACCTGCATTTCGCCGTCTGTTCCTTTCAGTACTTTTGTCAAATGAATCCGGTAGGCATGTGTGTTTACACGTTCTGTACGCATATCACATTTGAGCAGCTGCAAAGTATCCAGTCCGGCAGTTCGCCAGGATGAGGCAAAACTTTTTTCCCCGCCGCCTTCATCATTATCTGTGGTTACCCGCCAGAAATTTGCAAAAGGACCCGTTTTGATCATTTCCTCTTTTTTGTTTTTAAAAGAAATCATCCGGCCCGCTCTTTTATCAAAAGTCACAGAAAAAAACTGGCCCGTAATCAGCACGCGGCTTGAATTTAACTGAGTAACTCTTAAAGCGGTATTTCTTGTTAAACTTACATTCTGGCGTTCCGGCACATATGCTGAAACGGGCGTCTGCTGCCAGGCGATTTCATGTCCTTTTGCAGCCCACAAATTCGCTGTTTTGGTAACCAGACTTAGATTCAAAAAGAATTCACTGTTGGCAGATTTAGCATTGGGCAATTCAAACGGAATGGTAATCTGCTGCGCCTGGCGTGGTGCAGTGTTGAGATTTGTAATGATGCCCTTTGAAATAATCTTCCCGTTTTCCTGTAAAGACCAGGAAAGATCAAATCCGTTGAGTGAAAGAAAATCATAATTGTTACGGATTATAACCGTTTTCTGTCCCTGTCGCAGGGTATCCGGCATTTCAAATTTTACATATTGATATACCTTTTTAACTTCGTTTAGTTCTGGCTGAGGTGTCCGGTCCGGATTGACGAGCCCGTCACCGGCATTGGCACCGTCGATGTAATTAAAATAATCCCAGTAAAAAGAGCCATCCGGTCTTTTTAGCTTCAATCCCTGATCCACCCAGTCCCAGATAAATCCTCCCTGCATGGTCGGGTATTTCTCAATTATGTCCCAGTACTCCTTAAAATTTCCGATACTGTTGCCCATGCCGTGCGCATATTCGCAGATGATCAATGGACGGGTTTTATCCTGTTTTACTAATTCTACTAAATCCTTTGTGGAAGGGTACATTACCGAAATAATGTCAAAATTGCTAAGCGATGTGGGTCTGTAATCTTTTCTTCCTTCGTAATGAATAGGTCTCGACGGATCTGCAAGCCGTATAAAATCGGCCATGGCAGTGAAGTTGGCACCCATGCCGGACTCATTCCCCAATGACCAGATGATAACCGATGCATGGTTTTTATCCCGGTCGAGCATGGCGGCTCCTCTTGCCATAAAGGCAGCTTTCCATTCGGGTTTATCGGCAAGAATGATGTTTCGTCCCCACAATTCATGGCTTTCAATATTGGCTTCGTCCATCACATACAGGCCATACTGGTCACAGAGGTCATACCATTCCGCAACGTTTGGATAATGAGAGGTACGGACAGCATTGATGTTATGCTGTTTCATCAGTTTAATATCCGTAATCATCGATTCCCTGCTGATGACGCGTCCGGTTTCCGGATCAAATTCATGACGGTTAACACCTTTGATCGTTATCGCTTTTCCGTTTACCAGCAGTTGTCCGTTTTTAATTTTGATAGACCGGAACCCAACTTTCTGATTTATGGCTTCCAGCACTTTCCCGTCCGAATTCATCAGCTGAATGGAAAGATTGTACAAATAAGGAGTTTCTGCGCTCCATTTATTCGGGTTGTTCACCGGAATTTCCAGCCGGATTGTATTCTCCTGATATTCGGTAAGCGATTCGATCGTCTGACTAACCGGATTGGCAGCAGCCACATTATTGGCATCATAAAGAGAAAACACAACCTGATGTGCATAGATATTCTCTTTTCCGAAGTTTTTTACAAAAGCTGCGATTTTAAGCACTGCGTTTTCATTATTCTCATCCAGGTCGGTGCGAACAGAAAAATCTGTAACAATTGTTTTGGGTAAAATCAGCAGATTCACATCCCTGAATATTCCGGATAACCGCCAGAAATCCTGATCTTCCAGATAACTGCCATCCGACCAGTTTATTACCTGTACGGCAAGGTTGTTCTCACCCGGTTTAACATCTTCGGAAATATCAAATTCAAAAGGCGTCATTCCGTCCTCATGATAACCAATCGCTTCTCCGTTCAGCCAAACATAACAAGCCGACTGCACACCTTCGAACCGGATAAAAACACTTTTGTCTTTAATGTCGGCAGGTATGGTAAAAGTTTTCCGGTACATCCCAACCGAATTGGTATCGGCTACAATACGTGGCGGATTTGCTTTAAAGGGATGTTTGATGTTTGTAAAAACAGGTTTATCATACGGCCTGCCTTCCCGTGCTGCCACGACCTGCCAGTTGGACGGAACAGTAATATCGTCCCAGCCGGTAATATTTAATTTAGGATCAAAAAAATTCGGAAGCGCTTTGGATGGATGTGAAGCCCATTTAAATTTCCAGATTCCGTTTAGTGAAGTAATAAATGACGATTTTGCAGTTCCCTGTATCGCCGTTTTTTGGTCAGGATATGGGACAAAATTTGCTCTTGACCGTTCAATGTTGACACTGTTTACCTGCGGATCCTGCCACTCAGGAATTGTTTGAGTTTTTCCGGTAAAAGGAAAGACAATCAGTAAAAATAAAATCAGTAAAGAAAAACGGAGCGGGGTATAATTGTACATATTTTGCACCAAAACGAAATTGACAAACCTTTCGGAAGTAATTGTAAAAGCTGAGGAAACGTATTTTTTTTCAAAATTAGATATAAACAAAAATAAACCGGCGGGAAATGAAGCCGGGAATGAAGTTTTATTTCCATAATGCTTTTAATTTGTCGCCGAGACTTAAAAATACTTTATGCTTTTAGCAGTTGACGTTGGTAATACCGACACCGTTTTCGGACTTTACGATTCAGGTACATGGAGTCACATCTGGCGGATGCGTTCGCTGGTGCAGGAGGGTGAGGCGCACTACGAATCCCGTCTGAGGCTTCATTTTCTCGAGGCTGCTTTGTGGTTTGGAGATGTAGAAACGGTGGTTTTGTGCAGCGTGGTGCCGGCAATGACGCCTATTATCCAAAAAGTACTGCAGTCTTTGTTCGGAGAAGACACCATTATGGTTGGCCCTGAGATTTATCCGGACCTGAATATTGCAATCGATCATCCGCATGAAATCGGGGCAGATCTGATCGCCAATGCGGTTGCCGTGATGTCGCGTTACAAACAAAACTGCGTGGTTGTCGACTTCGGAACGGCGCTTACTTTTACAACAGTCTCCAAACAGGGAGAAATTCTGGGCGTTGCAATTTTGCCCGGGCTGGTAACGGCAGTAAAAGCCTTATTTGCCAATACAGCCCAGCTTCCCGAGGTTCCGCTGATACTTCCTGCATCGGCAATCGGGAAAAATACAACGGAAGCAATTCAGGCCGGTATTCTTTTGGGTTATGAAGGGCTGGTAAAATCCCTTATTCTCCGCATCCGCACGGAACTTGGAGGGGATTGTATTGCCGTTGCAACGGGCGGTTTGTCTTCTATTATAGAAACGTTGAAAGACGAATTCGTGGAAATTGACAGGAGACTTACTTTGGATGGACTAAGGATTATTGGTGAGAAAGTCAGAGAGGCCTAGAAATATTCAATGTTAAATTTCTTATGAAATTCAATATCCGAATATTAAAGTTCTTTTTACTGCGTTGCTATGATGAATTAGCCATCAAATCAAAATGAAAATTAAAAATACAGTTATTGCTCTTTTGATAATTTGTTTTCTGAACGCTTGTGCGATGAATAACATCGCCTGGAAAACGAATGAGAATATCAAAAAAGTAGAGATCGGGATGACGAAGGAACAGGTCATTCAAATTCTCGGTAATAAATATATGATAACAGCTTCTTCGAAGAGTAATCAGGGTCATGCAGTGGAAGTGCTTGGTTATAAGAGCGATACCGACGAAGAGTATAAACTGACATTTATCAGCAACAAACTGACCGAGTGGAACCGGGAACATGTAAATAAATATGTTGTGAAGGATTCGGAATGATCGTTTTAGGTTTACACAGAGCGGACGCCGCGCGGATTCACAGAGTTAAGGTGGCTCCGCGCGGGGTCCACTCTGTATAACTATGCACCTTTAAAATCCCGGAAATTTCCACTTTCTATTTCCTGTAAGACATCAACAGACTGATTATACAAATACGTCCAGCAATTAACGACACTTCCGTTTTCAAGACCAACCGGAACAACTCTTCGTACGTACAGGCTGATATTTTCATCCTCAAATACATCTTCATATTCATCCAGCTCCCGAAGCAATTCCGGAACGTTTGACATTCGGTAAACTTCACCATAAACCGGTGTTGTACTTTCCTCAAAATAAACCGCTCCCGGATACCAGCTTACAGCGTATAACATTCCCCGAAAAAAGCCGTTTCCTTCAAAAACAGACATTTCCTGTAATTTTTGGGCAAAGGGATTGTTGTATCCCTGCATAAGGGTTCCGTAAACAAATAAATATTCTGGACCGGACGTCATAAATTAAGCAGAGATTAAATTTTCAGTAAATATTAATAATTTATAGAATTTTTCTGTTCTAATATATAATCTGTCATCTGTGAATATGATGGAAAGTGGTATTTTTCTTATATTTACATACAAAGCTCTTCATCTTACTAAAATACAGCTATGTACAAAAAGAATCTTGGCACCAAGCAAAAAGCATTAAGAATCAATCTGGATCGCCGAATATATGGCTCCTTTGCGGAAATTGGAGCAGGACAGGAAACAGCTGCCTATTTTTTTAAGGCCGGTGGCGCGTCCGGCACGATAGCAAAAACCATGTCGGCCTATGACATGACATTCAGTGACGCGATTTACGGAACAGAGGAAGGCGGGCGTTATGTGGTCGAATCGAGGCTGATGAAAATGCTGAACCGCGAGTACAATCTGGTAGAAAAACGCCTTTCAGAAAAACGTGGTACTGAAAGTCAGTTTTTTGCTTTTGCCAATACCGTAGTTGCACTGAATTTTCAGAAAACAAACGAATCGCATGGCTGGATCGGGTTGCAGTTTCAGCTCACACCCTGCGGACCGACAAATTATGTGGTCATACACGTGCGTATGCGCGATGACGAAAACCTATTGCAGCAACAAGCGCTTGGGATTATTGGTGTAAATCTGATGTATGGTTGTTTCTTTTATCATAAATCGCCCGAAACACTTTTACTTTCCCTGATGGACGATCTTACTACGGATCGTATTGAAATTGATATGGTTCGTTTCAGCGGGGCGGATTTTGCGAAGGTGGATAACCGCCTGATGAGTCTTCGTCTGGTTAAAAACGGATTTACGGATGCGGCACTTTTCGGCAGCGATGGAGGGGTTTTACAGCCTTCGGAAGCATTATATAAAAAACATATCCTGATGATGCGCGGCCGTTTGCGCCCCATCACCAATGTACATATTGACCTGATCAGCAATGGTCAGAAGCAGTTTTTGGCAGAGCCGGATGTGGACGAGTCCAAAGTTGTCCTGATCTCCGAACTCACGCTGCACAACCTGAAAAGTGGTGACCGCGATATTGATGAAAAAGATTTCCTCGACCGCGTTGACATTCTTTGCTCGCTCGGGCACATGGTAATGATTTCGAACCACCACGAATACTACCGTCTGGTGGCATACCTTTCACGGCTTACCAAACTCAAGGCGGGATTGCTTCTGGGAAGTCCGAGTCTGCAGGATATTTTTGAAGAAAAACATTATGAATTTTTGGCAGGAGGTATTCTGGAATCCTTTGCTACGCTGTTCAGCCGTAAGGTAAAGTTATTTATCTATCCCACCTTGCAGCCGGACGGTTCAGTTTACAGCTGCGAAAACTTTGTTGTCCCTGATCATTTACGTCCTTTGTTTCAATATCTGGTCATCAATGATAAAATCGAGGATATCAGGAATTACAACAAAGAGAACATGAGCATGACTACGGACAGCGTTCTTGAAAAAATAAAACGGGGAGAACCGGGTTGGGAAAAACTGGTTCCTGAAAATGTAGCCAAAATCATCAAAGAAAAATCTCTTTTCGGTCTGCCGGATGAAGAAAATTACGGAGACACGGTAAAACAAATCCATCAGGCTGTGGGGAATCTTTAATTTATGCCACGGATCCACCAATGTCCACGAATAGGTTTTTTACATTGTGGAATGAATTCTTCCTCACTAGTGTATTCGTGGCAATTACATTTTTTTACTTCGTTGAAGCTTTTAAAACTGTATATTTCAACTTGTCAATGGTGATTCCTGATGCAGATTTGATATAAAATTCTGTCATGACACTTTCGGGAAAGAAAATATCCGTCATCACAGTCAGGCCATTGTCTGCGAAAAGTTCTACCGAGGCAACATCCGCTACCAGTGAAATGGTCATGTTGGCATCTACGGAAATTCGCGGAGCAATATGTTTTTCTGCAAAACCTTTTTCAAAGTCAGATTTTCCGGATTTTGTACGGTCAATGTAATACTGGTTGGCTTTTTTGTCATAACCCACAATCAATTCATTACCTTCCTTATTAGCTAAAACAATTGAAAAATCTCCTGCATTTTTGAGATCAAAATCCAGCCTGAAAAGTCCTGTTTTGTTGTTAGCCTTCTCTGTAAGATTAAGCTGATCTTTAACCTTTACATTTTTGAGATCAAAGCTGGTTACCTTCAAGAGATCAAGTTCTTTGACCGGAACCGATGTTAAATAGATTACCTTATTCACTGTTTTCAAACCCAGCTCACGTGCAATGGTGTTTGCACTTCGCCACGGATCGGTAGGAACCTGATTGGCATATTGCCAGTTGCTCATCCAGCCCAGCAGAATATTCCGGTTGCCGGTATTGGAAAAAGTTACCGCCGCATAATTATCTGTACCAAAATCCAGCCACTTGGTTTCCTTTGAATAAGCAGTAAAAGTTTTTCCGTCAAAATCGCCCAGGAAGTATTGCCCGGCCGAACCTTTGTTTGGACCGCCAGGATTGATATTCACGATCAAAACCCATACCTTTTTCCCATTGTGCATGATTGGGAACAGGTCAGGGCATTCCCACACCCCTCCGTGCGCACCTGCATCGGCTCCGAAGTTGCTTTCACTTGTCCAGGATTTAAGATCCGGTGAAGAATAAAACGTAATTCTATCCTTAGTCGCCAGGGTCATGATCCATTTTTTCTGAGGTTCAAACCACATTACTTTCGGATCACGGAAATCGCTGATACCAGGATTTTGCAAGACAGGATTTGCTTTGTATTTCGTCCATGTTTTTCCATCATCCAGACTGTAAGCAATTCCCTGCGTTTCATGTTTACCGGTTTTTTGTTTTTCCTGAACAGGATCATGAAGCGTGAAAATAGCGACCAGAGGCACTTTGCCATCCTTCCCGAAACCGGATGTATTTTTAGCATCAACAACTGCACTTCCCGAGAAAATGTAACCCAGACTATCCGGAAACAACGCAATAGGCTGCTCTTTCCAGGTAAACAGGTCTTTACTTGTGGCATGTCCCCAATGCATCGGCCCCCAAACCTTGGCATCGGGATAATATTGATAAAAAAGATGATAAATGCCGTTGTGATACACCATGCCGTTAGGATCGTTCATCCAGTGGGCTTTTGGTGAAAAGTGAAACTGCGGACGGTATTTTTCTTTGAAGTCCTGGGCGGTTAATTGCAAACAAGTCATCATGATGAAGATCATTGCCGCTGTAATTATTTTTTTAATCATTGGATATAATTTGAAACGTTGATATCGCTGTCGTCCGTGAGTTATAAAATAAGCATTTGTCAATATTAGTACAAAAGGGCAAATAAATTGTATTATTCAGTAAGGGAATATTTATGAAATTTCGTCTGGTTAATTAAATACCTCACCCTGGCTATTCCTAAATTTCTAAACTATGCATGACGATAACCAAGTGACCCGCAGGAATTTCATTAAAAACTCAGCTGGTGCAGCTGTTGCCTTGTCCATTCCATCTATCATTCCGGCAAGTGCTTTCGGTGCCAACGACCGTGTGCGCGTCGCCGTATTGGGCGTGAATGGCCGCGGACAAAACCACATCAGCGGTTTCAGTAATCTGAGTAATGTAGAACTGGCTACTTTTTGCGATCCGGATAACAATATTTTACAAACACGTGCAAAGGAATATACTGCCAAAACGGGCAAAACTGTAAAAACAGAAAACGATCTGCGGAAGGTATTTGATGATAAAACAATTGATGCAGTAAGTATTGCGACGCCAAATCACTGGCACGCGCTTGCTGCCATTTGGGCCATGCAGGCAGGAAAAGATGTTTATGTGGAAAAGCCCGGTTCTCATAATCTGAGCGAGGGTAGAAAGATGATTGACGCAGCCAAAAAATACAAACGTGTAGTGCAGCACGGTGTACAGCTGCGCAGCTCAGTTGCATTGCAGGAAGCAGTGAAACACATGCGCGACGGGCTGATCGGGAATGTATATATGGCGCGGGGACTGGTTTACAAATGGAGACCGGATATTGGAGACAGAGGAACTTCTCCTGTACCGGAAGGACTAAACTATGACCTTTGGACTGGCCCGGCAGAAATGAAACCTTTCTCCAAAAACTATGTGCATTATGACTGGCACTGGCATTGGAACTATGGAAATGGCGACATTGGTAACCAGGGAATTCATGAAACCGACATGTGTATGTGGGGACTGGGAGTTGATACTTTTCCTGAAAAAATAACCTCTTCGGGAGGTAAATTTCTTTGGGACGATGCCAAGGAAACGCCGGAATTACTGAGCTCTTCTTTTGTTTATCCAAAAGAAAAAAAGATTATCGAATTTGAAGTACGGCCCTGGATGACCAACGAAGAAGGTGGCGTCGGGATTGGAAATATATTTTATGGCAGCGAGGGTTACCTGGTTGTGAAGGGTTACGATTTTTATGAGACCTTTTTAGGTAAAGATAAAAAGCCCGGACCGACACGTAAAGCAGGTGGCGACCACTTCAAAAACTTTATTGACGCCGTAGTAGCCCGTGATCCAAAGATTTGCAATGGTCCGGTAGAAACGGCGCATTTGTCATCCGGTTTGGCACATCTGGGAAATATAGCTTACCGCACAGGCCGTGCATTGACATTCGATCCTAAAACTGAGAAGTTTGTCGGAGACGATGATGCGAACAAATATCTAACCCGCAAATACCGTGGTCCTTATACGATTCCTGCGACGGTTTAAAACTTTGATGTGTTTTGTATTGATCTGGCCCGGGAAGTTTCCCGGGCTATGTTTTTATAGGGCTTTTGGCGCGGATTTTTTTAAAAAGAGATAAAGTATAGATCATCTGTGAGCCTGAACAGAATTTAGCATTGCCGTACCAATTTAATATCCATTAAAAGCTCCCAGCTGTCGTTTAGGTTTTGTTCCCAAATACCGGAAATGGTATTGGCATCTTTACTGAATGCGCCGGTGAAACGGAGCGTGTCGGATGCAAATGTCCAGATGCCATGGTGTTCGCTGGTATGCATGATGCCTGATTCTCCCTGATTATCAAAAAAATGCATGGGATAACTGTTGGTGGCGGCATCACACCCGATAACCTCCATACTTTCTTTGCGGTCGGTTCCCATAAGCACATTTGCTTTATGTAAAACAAAAAAACCGCCAGGAAACCACTCATAAGTATCTGTTCCAACAATCTTGATATCCTCATTTTCACCGCCGGTTTTCATATTTCCCGTCGTATGCCAGGTTCCGATAAAGATATCCTAAAGCCGGTAAGCCGGGCCGGGAGCAGGTGTTAATGTTTGAGTGCTATCTAACATGATTTTGCTGATTTGGTGATAGGCGGAGTCAGCAAAATTTGTGCTAGGAGTGAAACCGGACAGCAATTTGAATAAAAGTTTAATGCTTCAATAATATCATTTCACTTCAAATACCGCTCTGCAACCCTCAAAACCTCTCTTTCCGGGTAAACAACTCCTTTATAACTTGCTGGTAAATTCACATCACCTTTGCTGTAAGTCGGGATTTGAGGGTAGGGGAAAAGCGGCCTTTGGAAGCGGATTCCTTTTTTTGAATCGCCGCCTGTGAAAGCTGTGGCGATTATTTTGTCTGGTGCTTTTTCATTTTCAACCCAGTTGATGAGTGCAGTAAGTACATCATGGTTTTTATCCTGAGGAACATTTGTACTCAGACTTTGGCCGCAATCGTTCGGACCCGGGCCGCCGCCGCAGTGTCCCATTCCCGGGATAAGGAAAAACCGGAAGAAACGCTGGGTTTGTTTTAATCCGCCCTGTGCTTTTACAACCCGCTCATAGTAATTCACCGCATCCTGAAAAGGCACAATAGCATCGGCCGTGCCGGAATACATCAGGATTTTACCTCCCCGTTTTCTTAAAGGTTCGAGATCCGGATTATTGGCGTTCAAAGCAGGCGCAAGCAGAGAATCGAGCCGGTCCTGATCTTTATCAAAGTCAAAATCGGCAAAATTGAATTCTGCGCCCATCAGCCAGTGCTGCTGGTAAAAATGGGCCAGGGGCATTTGTTTTGGATTTTGGTGATAGTCAATTCCCGTAGAAGAATTTTCGCTTCCAAACGGCATTGGCGTATAAATTCTTTCACCGGTGCGCGGATTGATCGGGCCCGTGTAAATCATTTTGAGGGCGGCGAGCTGAGCTTTGGTAATACAGGTTGCTTCATCCGTTCCATCCGGGCATTTGGGCAGCGTTTCCGGATCGAAGTTGCAGGCCCGCGGGTCGGTCAAAAAGTGATCTCCCGGAGCACCGCCATCTTTTCCTGCACAAGCTTTAAGAATGGCTTCATTTATAAAATTCGTTTTACCGGAGGGTAATAATGCACTGCCGGGAAACTGGTTGGTTACCTTATAATTCCAGACAAAACCCGTGTGCAGATGCGTCCTGTTATTGGCAGGCGCGCCGGCAAGTATTCCATCGTAATCATCGGGGTACCGCTGAGCTTCCATCAGTGCCTGCTGGCCGCCTGTGGAACAGCCTACGAAATAATTGTGTTTCGCAGCTTTTCCGTAGTAAGACTGTAAAATGGCTTTACCGGTTACTGTCATTTCGTGTGTGGCGCGGTGACCAAAATCGGCCCATTTTTCAGGATGGCCGATGAGTGCGTCTGCTCCGCCGTAAGTTCCCATGTCTGTGTTGGCCGTTGCAAATCCCCGTTTCAGCCCGCCTGCAAGTGAGCCATAGGCAATTCCTCCTGCCAGACCGCCATTTCCGGTACCCATAAAACGCTCATTCCAACCAGCTTGCGGAAGCCACAATTCGATACGGATATTTGAATCGGATGTCGGCTTTAAAGTTGCCGCAACTCTGCAAAAAGCAGGCAGTTTTTCGATTGGCTGCGTACTGCCAGGTGGAGTGAAAGAACCGGATGTTACACATTCTGCGGCTGTGATGGTTGCGCCGGGGAACGTTATGGTAGCCAATTTCCGGCAGGGGCAATCTGCTTCGGGTAAATTATTTTTTTGTGCAAAACTTGTTTGAAAAAAGGGTTTTGCAAATATAAAAATCAGAATTAAGGAAGAAATAAACAGAGTTCTATGAGTCATTTGCTGGTGATTTCTGATTGCGATAAGCATAATTTATCAAGTTGTTTTTGGCAGAAATCTACTAGTTAATGTAGAAAGGAAAGATAAGAGAAAACATTTGTTCAAAAACCGGACATATAAACGCAACGTGAGGGTGTCTCAAATTTAAAATGAGACACCTTTTTTGTTATAGATGTATATTTTTCATTTGATGATTGGAAAAATCTCTGTATTCAATTCTGGTAGTTTTGTAAGATAATTAGAAGTGAAAACAGCCCTTCTTAGGCTGCCTTTTTTCTGATATTTTGTGCTATTGCCAGTAATCCCCATTCAATCTCCACTTTTTCTTTACCTCTAAGCATGAAGCGACGGAACTGGTGGTTGTTTTTTATATTTCCAAACACAGGTTCTACATCGAAACACCTTTTCTTTCGCCGCTCAATCCCTTCCGGGCTGTTGAGTAGTTCATATGCCTTCTTTTTCTGACGTTCCAGTTCGACATTGATCTCAATGATCCTGTTGCCGCTGGACTTATGGCAACCACCGTTTAACGGGCATCCGTAGCAATTCTTAGCCTGGTACATCTTGGATGTCTGCTCAAAACCAGTGCTGGTTTTCCTTTTACTGTTACCGATGTATTCCATTTGCTGGCCCATGGGACAGATATAACAATCATTTTGTGGGTTATAAAAAAGTTTGTCGGCACTAAAAGGGCGCTTAGCGTTATAGGTTTTGTTTTGCTGTTTGTCGAACAAGCCATACTTAACATATGCGGCTATTTCTTTATCTTCTAGTAAGGTGTAATTTTCTTGTGAACCATAACCGGCGTCCGCAGTGACTACCTTTGGAAAACTTTTAAAACTGTTTTCGTGCTGGGCAAGATGATCATTTAATGTGGTTGTATCTGTTGGATTGGGGTGTAGCGTATAGTTAACGATAAACTGGTTTGAAGTCGATATTTGCACATTATAAGCTGGTTTGAGCTGCCCATTTTTCATATGGTCTTCCTTTAATCGCATAAAAGTAGCATCGGTATCGGTCTTACTGTAACTATTTCGTTGACCTAAAATAGCCTCCTGCCTTTCATATTTAGCAATATTGGCCGGATACTCTTTGGTTACACGACGAAGTTTCGACTTGACTTTTTTGTCGATACCATCTTTTTTACTGAGTACTTCGTTGAGCTTATCAACGGTACTTTGGACTTTCTTTGTATCTATTTCAGTAAAATCCGGCGGATCAGGAAGCTCATCTTCTTTGCTGGCCACACTTTGGGCATACTCCCAGATCTGGCCAAGCTGCTTTTTCATTTTCTCTTTATTAGCCTGAATGGCTTTTTTCCAGACAAAAGTATACTTGTTGGCATTCGCCTCAATTTTAGTACCGTCAACAAAAATCTCCTCTATACTTAGCAATCCTTCTTCGGCCAAAAGCAGGACCACCTGCTCAAAAACATTACGCAAAGCTTCTTTTAGGCGGACGCCTCTAAAACGGTTAATCGTATTATGATCAGGATAACTCATCGAACTCAGCCACATAAAGTAGATACTTTCCTTGCAAGCCGCTTCCAATTTTCGACTGGAATAAACATTGCTCACATAGCCGTAAACCAGCACTTTTAGAAGCATTTGTGGATGATAACTGGAAGATCCCCTGGTTTTGTAAGCTGCGTTAAGCGGGTCAAGATTAATCTTGTTAATTACGTCATTAACAATTCTGACTGGATGCGTTTTAGGAATCAAATCCTCTAGACTTGTAGGCAACAGCATGATCTGCTGTTGATTATATGGCTTGAAAGTAGGTTGTTTTCTGCTCATCTTCAAGTGTTTTTCAATACCTGAAGATAAGAAATTCAATCGAATTTGAAAAGAAGTAGGAGGACAATTAAATTAAAACATCATAAGCTCAAGCAAGAAGAGGATGCCTTTATGAGACACCCTCAAGTTATTTATTTTTTAACTACACGTTAGAAATTACCAGCCGTAGTTCTGAACCAGATTCGGATCACGGTCTATTTCAGATTGAGGGATCGGCATCAGGTAGTGATTGTCTTTGAATACCCTGTTTTGTAATATCACAACTTTGTAAAAAACAGCAACGCCTGCTGCTTCACTGGTTGTTGGCAAGCCGGTCGATTCCAGTTCGGCCTGGGTTGGACGGGCATTTAAGCCATGTACCGGTCCGTTATCAACCGTTTTTGCAATAAGCCACCTGCGTACATCCCAGAAACGGTGGTTTTCAAAAGCAAATTCGACACGCCTTTCATTCTGGATTCTTTTTCGCATTCCGTCTTTACCTGCGTCGGTGGTTATGATAGGCAAATCTGGCATGGAAACCCGTTTTCTTACCGTATTTATTGCTGCGTAAACACTTGCATCAGGAGCGGCAAGGTATTCGTTCATAGCTTCGGCGTAGTTAAGGTACATTTCAGCCAGGCGAATGATTGGGTAATTGCGTGCAGCATTTCCCGTGTTGGCATTACGGTCGACATTAGGTGAACACCATTTGCGCCAGTTATAACCACTTTCGCAGTTAGTGCCGTTTTTAGGCCATCCGTCTGAAAGATTTCCGCCGTTTGCACCAAACCAGGCCAGTTTTACCGGACGGGTAATAACAGCCGTCCGCCAAACAGAATACTGGAAAAAGATGGAAGCATAAAATCTTGGATCACGGTTTTTATACATATTGGAAATGTTAGTAACATTGGCCTGTTTCAATCCATCCCACATTTGGCCGTTCCAAGATCCTGCTGTCGTGTATCCCGAAGCAGGGTCCGTAATCGGATAACCCGTTGCAGTTTCATAAGCATCTACCATTTCCTGGGTCACGCTCATCTTGCCATTTCCTTTATATGGCTGTCCGTTAGGAAGATAATTGGATTCAAAAGTATTATTATCTCCAAAGGTGTAAGGCAGGATTGTCTCATTATACTCTCTTGTATAAAACAGCTGTGCATAATTATTGACAGGGTTTTCCGGGCTGGGAGAGTACAGTTTATATACCCCCAAATCAATCACCGCTTTTGCTGCATCAGCCGCTTTTTTCCATTTTTCCTTATCATAAGTTGTATTAAACAACGCTTTGCCATCGCTGTTTTTAACATTGGCATAAAGCGGATTACCGTTGAAGAGCGGGCTCGCGGCATAAAGAAGCGTTCTTGCTTTAAGGGCAAGTGCAGCGCCTTTGGTGATACGTCCCAGCTCCTCGGGCGTTTCTGAGTAAGAAAGCGGAAGACCTGCTGCCGCGGCATCACACTCAGAACTTATGAATGCAACAACTTCGTCAACAGAATTCCGGGATACCTGGTTACCGGCAATATCAGCAGGGTTCATCACGTCATGTGTAAGAGGAACTGCGCCTTAACGTTTGAACAGCTCGAAGTAAAACATGGCACGAAGAAAGCGGGCTTCTGCAACATACCTTGGAATACGTGGCGTATAGTAAGATGCCAGGTCACCCGGAATAGTCGTTTTTTCTATATTTTTCAGGAAAATATTAGCAGCACGTATGTTGCGGTAACGAGCCGTCCAGTTATCATAGGGATTGTCAGTTGGTCCCCAGGCTCCCAGATTATATTTAAGTATGGGCGGATTTTCCCAGTGATGTTTACACTCATCTGTTCCTGCACCAAGCTCAGGTTCCGGAAAACCGTCATTGGGCAGGGCGTTGTAAAGATTGGCAAGAGCCGCATCCGCATTTTTGATATTGTCGTACACATCCTCTTCGGATATGAGTTCATTAGGTACTACGTTAAGGAAATCCTGGCAGGAGAAGGTAATTAACGCAGTGATGAGAAATATGATTGTATTTTTTTTCATGTCTTTAGAAAGAAAAGGTTAGACCTGCGTTAAGAACTTTTTGCTGAGGATAATTACCGGTTCCGTTTGGAATTTCAGGGTCAAAGATTTTGATTTTGTCCCAGGTCAGCAGGTTTACGCCATTTACATAAATTCGCGCGTTATCAAAGCCAATTTTTTTGATCAGCTTTTTAGGGAAAGTATAGCCGATTTCTGCATTTTTTAGTCTGAGATAATTGTTAGAGTATACCCAAAAAGTCGAGTTCTGATAATTGTTCGGATTGTCGTTGGAAGTCATCCTTGGGAACATGGCGTTCTGGTCGGGGTTTTCGGGTGTCCAGTAGTTATCCTGCACAGCAGAAAGGACACCTGCATAACGGCTGAACGGCCATACAGAAATACCCGTGAGCCATACACTGCCGCCCAGCGCTCCCTGAAACAATACACTGAGATCGAAGCCTTTATAATGATAACCAAGCGAAACCCCAAACATGGCTTCCGGTGTGTTTACTTTATCAAGATACCCCTGATCCAGATTGGTGATTGCTCCGTCACCATTGATATCTTTGTATTTAATATCTCCGGGTTTTGTAATACCATAAGCCGTTTGAACCGGACTGGCATTTATTTCTTCCTGACTGTTAAATAATCCAATGGCGGTCAAACCGTAAAGTTCACCAACTCTGCGGCCGGTTCTTGCCTGCCATTCTCTTCCTGTGTAGGCCGGTTCTGCAATGTTGATGATTTTGTTTCGGGCAAAGGAATAATTGGCACGAACATAATAACCCTGTTCGCCAAAGTTTTTCTTGTGTTCCAAAACCAACTCAAAACCTTTATTATCTACAACTCCTGCATTCACCAGAGGAGAGGAAACGATCCCAACCATCGCAGGAAGTGTTTGCGGTGTAGTTAAAATATTTACCCGATGTTCAGAAAATACATCTGCGGTGAATGATACTGCATTTTGCCATAGACCCAATTCCAGACCTACGTTGATTTTTCGTGCTCTTTCCCAGGTTACGTTTGGATTTCCTGTCGCGGATTCAATGGCGCCACTATATGAATCTCCGTTGTAGTTCTGTCCAAACCGATAACCTGCACCGGTCAGCGACCACGTACTTAAATAAAGGAAGCGGCTATCGCCCAAATTACCATACCGGTCGTTACCTACATCTCCGACAGATGCGCGAACTTTCAAAAGATTTACGAATGAAAATGCGTCGCTGCGTCTCATAAAATTTTCATTGGAAATAATCCAGCCGACGGAGACAGCAGGAAAGAATCCGAAACGTTTACCGGAAGGGAAGTTTTCAGATCCGTTAAAACCAAAGTTAAATTCCGCCAGATACCTATCGTCGTACGCATAA
This sequence comes from Dyadobacter psychrotolerans, assembly GCF_004349265.1. GTDB lineage: Bacteria > Bacteroidota > Bacteroidia > Cytophagales > Spirosomataceae > Dyadobacter > Dyadobacter psychrotolerans. The sequence goes on along the minus strand of NZ_SMFL01000006.1, from coordinate 49,486 downwards.
GCAGCGCGGCCTACATATCCCTGATACTTAAACGGAAGCCCTCTTACTGCATTTGCCTGTCCACCGGATACATCCAGAAAATAACTTTGCTGATTGTAAAGACCCATTAAATTCACACCATGTTTTCCGAAATCGCGGTCGTAATTCAGGTAAGCTTCCACCACAGTTCTCCGCGTGCCGTTCCCTGACACATCGTAGCTAAGTGTATTGTTACCGGCGTTACCAACCAGGAGGTATTGCCCTTTACTTAAGTCCGGCTGATTTTCGTCCGTAACATATTGATAAGTGCTGTAAGATTTGATCCGGCTTACGTTCCGGGTGTTTACCACATCAAAAGATAGCCTCGCCCGTGCACTAAGGCCTGGTGTAATCCAAGGCATTTTTAGTTTAAAACCGGTGGTGGCCTGAACCGTGTTTTCGAACAACCGCTGATATCCTGACTGCGTGAGCAAACCGTATGGACTTGCTGTGCGCGGTGCCATACCTGAAATTGAGCCATCCGGGTTGTCAAGCGGATACCACCAGGCAGGGATGGACTTTGCAGATGCAAAGATTCCGTCGGCGCTTGTTCCGGGATAATTACGGTCACGGATGATCGCCCCCAGGTTGAGCTCCATCGACAGATCCTTCGTAATATCCAGATCGACATTTGACCTGAAATTGTATTTATTGGTTACTGCCTGTATATCATAATCTTTAATTTTATCTTCAAAATTGTAAAGTCCCTTTTGTTTCATGTAGGAAAGTGAAACAAAATATCTGGCTGATTTTGATCCTCCTGACACATTCAGGTTTGTTTGTGTCATAGTAGAATAAGGTTTCAGCAACTCCTTCATCCAGTCGGTGTTTGGATACAAATATTGATAGGTCGGGTTAGAACGGTCCCTGAATTTCTCAATGTATTCGTCTGTGTACAGGTTGGCATTCAGTCCATCATTGATAAGTCCTTCCCGATACAGATGAAGTGCATTGTACGAATCCAGGTATTCAGGAACACGTGTCGAAGATTGAAAGCCTTTTTGCAATGAAAAAGAAACTCTTGGTTTTTCATTAGAACCTCTTTTTGTTGTTACCAAAACAACACCATTGGCACCTCGCACACCAAAAACCGCGGTGGAAGATGCATCTTTCAGGATCGTAATGTTATCAACTTCATTGGCATCAATTCCGTTGAAAGAGCGTTCAATTCCATCCACTAATATCAGCGGGCCCTGTGCACCTGAATTAAATGTTCCAAATCCGCGAATCCAGATATTCGCCGCATCCGCGCCTGGCTCGCCGCTGTTTTGCACTGTGATCAACCCAGGTAATCTTCCCGCGAGGGCTTTCCTGAAAATTACTTTTACCAAAATGGCACGGTTAAATGATATTTCCCGTATTATTAATGGTTAGTCAGGAATTCAAGGGCAGTACCCATCAGAAAATAAGATATGGACGATAATTCAATCAATAGTTTAAAGGAGGCGCTTAGGTTTTCTCCCGACAATATTCCTCTGAAACAGCATCTTGCGGAAATTTTATTAAGGGCCAACCGGCTTGAAGAAGCGGAAGAAGAGTTTTCAGGACTATTAAAACTTTCATCAGACAGTAACGCAAAATTTGGACTCGCCAGAGTTTTCTTTTTAAGAAATGAATATTCAAAATGTAATGTGATTTTGGAACATCTTATAGAAGATGAACCCCGAAACTTCGATATGCTTCTTTTGTATTCCAGAGCTTTGCTTCGGGAAAATACGATTTCCAGTGCTATGGAAATTTATAAAAGAGCATTAAAACTAAATCCCGGGTATCTGGATGAAGAACTGGACAGGGAGTTACGGCTTTCCGGAACAGCGTCAGATGATGAGGATGAATACGACGATGAAGAATATGATGACAATTTCGAAAGCAGCTTTATTCAGAGACCTTCCATTAATTTTAGTGATGTGGGCGGGATGGAAAATGTTAAAAAGGAAATTGACCTGAAAATCATTAAACCGCTTTTGCATCCTGATCTTTATAAAGCGTACGGAAAGAAAACCGGTGGCGGGATTTTGCTTTATGGCCCTCCCGGATGCGGAAAAACATACATTGCAAAGGCTACTGCCGGACAGGTAAATGCAAAATTTATCAATGTCGGGCTGAGTGATATTCTGGATATGTGGATTGGCAGCAGCGAGAAAAATCTGCATGATATTTTTGAAGTTGCCCGCCAAAATACACCTTGTGTACTGTTTTTTGATGAAATCGATGCGCTCGGAGCAAGCCGAAGTGACATGAAACAGTCGAGCGGCAGACATCTGATCAACCAGTTTTTGCAGGAACTCGACGGGATTGATAACAACAATGAAGGGATTCTGATCCTGGGTGCGACGAACACGCCCTGGCATTTAGATCCGGCTTTCAGACGCCCAGGCCGGTTTGACCGGATTATCTTTGTTCCGCCGCCAGATGAAGCGGCAAGAGAATCTATTCTTCAATTGAAATTGCGGAATAAACCAGTTGATGGTATTGATTTAAAAGGTCTTGCTAAAAAACTGGAACATTATTCAGGTGCGGATATTGAAGCTTTAATTGATATTGCTATTGAAGAAAAAATAGAATCATCGTTTACGGACGGTATTCCAAAACCGATTAAAACGGTGGATCTGATGAATGCAAGCAGAAAGCATAAGTCCAGCACGCTGGAATGGTTTACTACTGCCAAAAACTTCGCCCTTTTCGCCAATGATTCTGGGTTGTATGATGATATTCTTCTGCATTTAAAAATAAAAAAATAATGACTGAACCCCTTCTTCAGAGAGCAGAGATATTAATTCAGCAGCAAAGATATGCTGACGCAGAACGCATTTTAAAAGATGTACTAAGCACGGATCCCAACGATGTGCGGACATTGGTTTTATTAACCGAGGTAAATTTTCAATTGGGGCAAATTGATAAGGCAGTTACATTGATCGATACGGCGATTGGTATTAGTCCGGAAAGTGCCTACTTGTTTTATATCAAAGCTCGGATTTCGATTTATCGTGATAAATATGATGATGCTGAAAAATATATAAAACAGGCATTGGAACTTGATCCTTCCGATGCGGATTTCTATGCTTTGTGGGCTTCGGTAAAATTAACCCGGAAGCAATTTGAGGAAGCATTGGACATGTCTAACCGTGCACTGGAACTGGATCCGGAAAATATTCTTGGTTTAAACACCAGAAGTACTGCACTGCTTAAACTGAACAAACATGAAGAATCATTTCAGACCATTGAAGGTGCTCTACGGGAAGATCCGAATAATGCCTATACCCATGCAAACTACGGCTGGAATCTGCTTGAAAAAGGTAACCAGAAAAAGGCACTGGAACATTTCCGGGAATCCCTGAAAAATGATCCCAATTCTTCCTATGCCCAAAGCGGAATGGTTGAAGCCTTGAAAGCAAATAATATTTTTTACAGGCTTTTTTTAAAGTATGCGTTCTGGATTGGCAATCTTACTTCCAAATATCAGTGGGGCGTCATTATCGGCTTTTATGCCGGTTCGAAAATTCTCAGGTCTATTGCTGCGAACAATGAAGTTTTGCAGCCTTTCCTGAATCCGCTGATCATTTTGCTCGCACTTGTTGCCTTTTCTACCTGGATTATTACGCCGGTCAGCAACCTGTTTTTGAGATTAAGCAAATATGGCAAACATCTTCTGAGCCAAAAGGAAATCATGAGTTCCAATTTTGTCGGAATCAGTTTTGTGATTTTCCTGGCCGGTTTATTGGCTTACTTTGTTGCCGGAGACTTATTTCTGCCAATTGCTGTTTTTGGTTTTGCCATGATGGTTCCGTTCAGTACCATGTTCGCGCCTTCGAAGTACAAATATTCATTGGTTATCTATGCGGCATTTATGGCTTTAACCGGAATAGCGGCTATCTGGGCGACGTTTGCCACCGGTGAAGTCTTTAATTCGTCGACAACGGTATTTGTGTTTGAATTTATAGCGTTTCAGTTGGCAGCCAATTTTCTGATCATTAGGGAGAATAATTATTAGTTGTATAAACTGCTTAATCGAGATCATCCTTGTAAGTCACACGCCTAATATTCGATTTTCAAGGATGATTTATTCTAAGAATGGAACGAATGCTGCTAAACTCCCTCTTTTTACGTTCAACTCAAACAACCTCCGTCACAACTCCGCTTTCTATCATCTCCATTCCACATTCAATCAGATATTCGGCAAACTGGAGGAGATGTATTAAAAGGATCCGGATTTTATTGGGCAAATAACCAAAGTGTTTTTTAAAGGCTGCAGTAAAATGCGTGGCATGCTTATAACCCATTTGCTGGGCTACTTCTGAGATTTTTGTTTCTTCTTCACATAGTAAAACCTTCGAACGCTCCATCCTGAAATCGTGCAGATAGCCGAAAACAGTAGTACCAAACACTTCTTTAAAATACTTTTTCAGATTAAATTCATTGGTACCAATCTGATGTGCAAGATCTTTTAACGACAATGGTGTTTCGATGTTTTCCAGCAGGACTTTTCTTGCAAGATGCATTTTTTCGATATCCTCCTGCTTCAATGCAGAGTCAAAATCAGGAAGTGGTAATTGTTCGTACTGGTCAAATTGCAGTGCCAGAAGTTCGATAACCTTTGCTTTTACAAACAGGCTCTTATGATAACCGCTGTAAGTGCAATGCAGGATTTCAAATAAGGTGGAGATCATTTTGGGCGTCACAGGTAAATTTCGCTGACTCAAAAACGCCGGCAATATCTCTGAAATACCATTTTGAAAATGCCGGTAAAGCGGATGTTCTTCCGGTAAGGTTTTGAAGAAAAAATCGGTAGTGATATTAATTGCAAAAACTTCTGTTTCCTCCTTTGGCTGCCACTGAACCAACATATTTTTTTTGGGAAGAAGTAAAAGATTGTGCTGATGCGGTTTAAATCTTACAAATGGCCGTGACTGCGTTTCATTTAAATAAACCGTTGAATTTTGCAGACTGAAGTTCATTTGGACATGAGATCCCGAACTATTAACAAGCACCGGTTTTTTGGAAAGTGAGCGAAAGCGCCCATACCAAACATAAATATCTTCGAGTAACAGTTCTTTTCCAAATCCGATCCGAAATTCGTCGTCATAACCGATGTCATTTTCGATCACTTCATCTTTCTTAATCGCAGAAAAATCAGGATAATGCCAGTGGTTTGCCTTAGTTTCCTCAATCGAAATGGTAGTAGCAGGTATTTCTCCATGATACATCATTTTTTCTCCTTTTACCGTCATGATTGCGATTTTGCAAAAAATATCTTTCTGCAAAAGTAGAGTTATTTAGACTGCATATAAACAATCTTAAATAAAAACTTTTTAGCGGTAATGCTTCGGGTTCCTTTATTAAAACAAAAAGTCCGGCCTCTTTCGAAACCGGACTTTATTATCCTTTGCCCTGTATCCTAATCCCTCTGCGCCTAGAGCGTAGAAAAATCAAAGGTTTCGAGATATTTTGTAGTGAAATTTCCGGATTTGAAGCCGGGATCATCCATTAGTTTAATATGGAAAGGGATTGTTGTTTTAATACCTTCAATGACAAATTCCTGCAAAGCACGTTTCATACGTGTAAGTACTTCCTCGCGTGACTGTCCGCTTACGATAAGCTTGGCAATCATAGAGTCATAATTTGGCGGAATGGTGTAGCCGCTGTAAACATGGCTGTCGATACGAATGCCATGACCACCAGGAAAATGCAGGTTTGTGATCTTACCAGGTGATGGCCTGAAGCCGTTTGCCGGATCCTCGGCATTAATCCGGCATTCCATTGCAAAAAGTTTTGGAGTATAATTGACGCCGCTGATCGGTTCGCCGGCAGCAACTTTAATTTGCTCTTTAATTAAATCAAAATCCGTTACTTCTTCTGTGATCGGGTGTTCAACCTGAATACGGGTGTTCATTTCCATGAAGAAAAACTCGCCGTATTTGTCTACCAGAAACTCGATCGTACCTGCACCCTCGTAACCGATAGCCTGTGCGCCTTTGATAGCGGCAGCACCCATTTTTTCACGTAATTCAGGCGTGATAATAGGGGAAGGTGTTTCTTCTACCAGTTTTTGATGACGACGCTGAATTGAACAGTCGCGTTCTGACAAATGGCAAACTTTACCGTATTGATCTCCGATAATCTGAATTTCAATATGGCGTGGTTCAACTACAAATTTTTCAAGATACAAACCGTCATTTCCAAATGCCGCAGCCGATTCGGTACGTGCATCATTCCATGCTTTTTCAAATTCGTCCGGTTTATTAATTACCCGCATACCGCGTCCGCCCCCTCCGGCAGTTGCCTTTACGATTACCGGATAACCGATACCTTCAGCAAGTCTTTTTCCCTGTTCAACAGATTCAAGTAAACCTTCTGAACCAGGCACAACCGGCACGCCTGCTTTAATCATGGTTGCCTTGGCGGTTGCCTTGTCGCCCATTCCGTTGATCTGGGCTGCTGTGGCACCGATGAATTTGATACCGTAATCCGCGCAGATCTGTGAAAATTCAGCGTTTTCTGATAAAAATCCGTATCCCGGATGTATGGCGTCAGCGCCGGTAACTTCGGCCGCTGAAATGATATTTTGAATGCTAAGATAAGACTGACGGCTTGGAGGAGGACCTATACAAACGGCCTCATCAGCAAAGCGGACATGGAGACTATCGCGATCTGCAGTAGAATATACAGCAACCGTTTTAATGCCCATTTCACGACAGGTCCTTATAACACGCAGGGCGATTTCGCCCCGGTTGGCAATGAGTATCTTTTTAAACATGAAAATCTATTTAGTTACAGATCAGCCATTACCCTTATGCAGGCTCAACCAAAAACAAAGGCTGGTCAAATTCAACCGGAGTTGCGTTTTCTACCAGTATTTTTACAATTTTTCCTGAAATCTCAGATTCGATTTCGTTGAAAAGCTTCATTGCTTCAATTACGCAAACCACTTTACCCGGTTTGATTTCATCACCGATACTTACAAATGAAGGGGTTTCAGGGCTTGATGCACGGTAAAACGTACCAATCATTGGTGATTTGATCGTGATCAGATTTGAAGCAGCAGGTGCAGCGCTTGTTTCAGTTGGTGCTGCGCTGTTCGACTGTGCAACAGGTGCTGCCTGAACAGGTGAAGACGCAGGAGCTGTTGCCTGGGGAGTTGAGGTATAAACTACCGGAGCAGAACCATACCTTTTTACCTTAATCTTTAATTCGTTCGTTTCAATATTCACCTCATCAAGTCCCGACTGGGCGATGAAATCAATTAGCTTTTGAATTTCTTTAGTTTCCATTTGGACAGTTTTAAGCAGTGAAGGAAAGAAACGGTTCAGGCTCATTTATAAGCAGATAACACGATTCTTTTACCTTTAACAGAAAATGAAATTATGATTTTACCCTTTCTACGTAATCGTAGGTGCGTGTGTCGACTTTGATTTTTTGGCCTTCCTCAATAAACAAAGGAACCATGATACGGGCTCCCGTTTCAACTTCAACCGATTTTTTAGGGGAGTTGGTTGTGTCGCCTTTTAAGCCCGGCTCCGCATAAGTTACTTCTAATTCCACAAAAGGCGGCAATTCACAAAGTAATGCAGCCTCAGTTTCTGTGTTGATCAGGATTTCAACTTCCTGGCCATCCTTCATAAGATCGGCATTGGTAATCAGTTTTTCATCAATCAAAACCTGATCAAAAGTTTCAGAGTTCATGAAGTTGAAACCGACTTCATCTTTGTACAAAAACTGAAATTTATGACGTTCAACGCGAACCGGTAGAATGGTAGCACCAGATGAAAAAGTGTTGTCCAACACTTTGCCGGATGTAAGACTTTTTAATTTTGTACGAACAAAAGCATTTCCTTTGCCGGGTTTAACGTGCTGAAATTCTGTAACCTGAAACAGATCATGGTTATAGTGTATTACCAATCCGTTACGCAAATCTGCTGTAGTTGCCATTTTAATTCAATAATAATGCGAAATAGTTTTCAATGAAAAATGTAGAAGAGTACCTGGCAGATTCATTTCAGCCAGATATTCTTTTCTTATTCCCCGATAGCCCATTTTAAATATACTGAGCCCCAGGTAAAACCGCCACCGAAGGCGGATAATATCAGATTATCTCCTTTTTTTAATTGTGATTCGTAATCCCAAAGACAAAGCGGGATTGTAGCGGAGGTTGTATTGCCGTATTTCTGAATGTTCATCATCACTTTGTCCATCCCCACACCCATTCTGTTGGCTGTCGCTTCAATAATCCGGCGATTAGCCTGATGCGGCACCAGCCAGGCAACGTCGTCACTGGACAAACCATTTTTCTCCATAATTTCAGCGGAAACGTTGGCCATGTTTGTCACTGCGAACTTAAATACCTGTGCGCCGTCCTGGAAAACATGATGCCACCGTTTATCGATTGTCTCATGCGTAGGAGGGTAGCGACTCCCCCCGGCTTTCTGATGCAGATAAGGATAACCCATTCCATCAGAGCGAATTATAGAATCGTAAATTCCATATCCCTCGGTATCAGGCTCAAGCAAAACTGCTCCGGCTCCGTCGCCAAACAGAATACATGTTTTGCGATCTGTATAGTCCGTTATTGCGGACATTTTATCCGAGCCAACAATAACGATCTTTTTATATTTTCCGGTCTCAATAAACTGAGACCCCAGTGTAAGTGCATAAACGAAACCTGAGCAGGCAGCCTGAATGTCAAAGCTCCCAACGTTGCGGATACCAACCATATCACAGATCAGGTTCGCAGTACAGGGAAAAATAAAATCAGGAGTAGTGGTTGCACAGATCAAAAGATCTATTTCAGAAGGTAAAGTGTTGGTCTTAGCTAAAAGGCCTTTAACCGCTTCTGCGCCCATATGCGAACTTCCCAAGCCTTCTCCTTTCAGAATGCGCCTTTCTTTGATACCCGTACGGCTAACGATCCACTCATCGTTGGTGGCAACCATCGTTTCCAGTTCGGCATTTGTGAGAATGTAGTCAGGCACATACCCTTGTATTCCTGTAATAGAGGCTCTAATTTGGGTCATGGTTCAATATAACAATCAAAATCCGGTTGGATTGTGGTAAAAGACAATGTCGTTTTTATTGATATTAGCGTGGTTGTCTGCATTCGGTATCAGTTCAGGGCCTGGGCAATGTGCAGGTATGCTTTGGATTTAACCTGTTTGTATGCCCAGCCTATCATATTCTTAATAGCCAGTGGTGACGAAATTCCATGCGCGATCATCACATTGCCGTTTACTCCGATAATTGCGCTGCCGCCTATCGATTCGTAATTGGTTTGATCAATGAAATCATCTTTTATTCCTCGTTTACGGGCAATCTCATAAAGCGATTCGCCAAGTTTGAACAGAATATTACCTGTGAAACCGTCCGTTACGATTACATCTGCTTTATTATTGAAGAGGTCTTTCCCTTCAATATTTCCAATAAAGTTGATCTTTTTATTCCCTTTCAGAAGCGGGTAGGTTGCTTGTGATGTTAATGATCCCTTCTGTTCTTCTTCACCGATGTTCATTAACGCAACGCGTGGACTTTCTATTTGAAAAGTATACTGAGCAAAAAGAGAGCCGATTTCTCCGAATTGGGCAAGAACCTCCGGCTTACAGTCGGCATTTGCACCAATATCGAGCATAATAGCATGTCCGCCTCCTACCTGAGGAACAAAGCCTGCAATAGCGGGCCTTAGAATTCCTTCGATTGCTTTTATGCTAAAAAGTGCACCTACATGCATCGCACCGGTGTTGCCGGCACTGCAAAATATGTCCACTTCTTTCTCTTTAAGAAGTCTGAAACCTACTCCGATACTGGAATTAGGCTTTTGTGAAAGTGCTTTGGTGGGATGTTCGCCCATCTCAATAACATCTTCTGCATGAACGATGTCAATATTGGTAGGAGTAAAATTATTTTGGTTAAAAATCTCCAAAATAGCACTTTCTCTTCCAATTAACACGATTCTTGCCTCCGATGGTAGTTCAGAAGCGGCTTGTATAACCCCTTCAACAATAGCCTGTGGAGCCAAATCTCCCCCCATAGCATCTACCGCAATTTTCATTTACACGCTGTTATTTTATACTAATAAGTTAGAAATCGAAGGTGTAAATTTAGCAGTTGTGCCTTAGTAAAAAAGAATTTCGCAACAACTTTTATAGGGCTGCTGCGAAATTGATATCTTCACTGTTAAAAATTAAACCGTTTTAGTATAGTTTTCAACTACTACTTTACCCCTGTAAACCAGATTTCCTTCGTGTACGTGCGCACGGTGGAACTGGTGGATTTCACCTGTTGAAGCGTCTGTTCCTAGTTGTTTACCAGTTAGGAAGTCATGCGCTCTGCGTGTATCGCGACGGGTTTTGGAAATTTTCCGCTTGGGATGTGCCATGATGCTTTATGTTCTGTATGTTAATATTCGTTTTTGAAATTCTTATTTATATGTTTTGCTATTTTATCGTATTCAAAGAATACGTAAACAAAACTTATTCTCCTTTTAGCTTTTTCAATGCTTCCCAACGCGGGTCTATTTTTTCCTCCGGCTCATCTTCGTCAGTCTCATCATCACTTTGAGAGGAATAAACCAGCACTACTTCATCTTCATCCTCCGTCAGGCCATTTTTATCATCCTCAGTGCGCAGGCTGGGATGTATTTTTTTAAATGGCAGAGAGAGTGCAATAAACTCAAAAATGTACCTGGCGATGTTTATTCGAGGAGTATTTCTGTTTATGATCTCAATCTCATCCGTCAATTCCTCATTCCGGTCGCCATATTTCAAAATGATTTTTTCATCTGAAATAAATGGTTCTTCAAACGGTTCAAGGCTTCTGTCGCAAGTTAATCCGACGGTCCCCTCAGTGTGAAAATGAATCTGGATCATGGTTGCAGACTTCGTCAGCTGCACATGCGTTTTAAAATAGCCCTTTTCAACGATATCCTGTTCCAGTTCCTCGAAAAACGCATCTCCCGACTCCATATCATAGTCATACTGTTTGTCTTCCAAACCGTAAATGTCTATGTTGTATTTACTTAGCTCTTTCACTATTTCTGACAAAAGGACTGCAAAGGTAGTGTCTTTTCGTGTTAATAAAAAAACTATGGAGAATTTTTATTGCACAATAAACAAAAGACTCCCAACTGGGAGTCAGAGGTTTTAAGATACAATAGAAGAATTTAAAGCGTTTTTCTGATCTCTGTAACAAAGACTTCCGGAACACTCGCGAAGTTTGCAATCTCCTGATCCGTGAACCTGCCAGTAATCAGCATGTTTTTTACGACTTCGGTTTTCCCCTCTTGAATTCCTTTTTCAATTCCCTTTTCAATTCCTTTCTTTTCGCCCAAAGCAATTCCTTCTTTTTTTGCCTGGTCAAGTACGAGTTCCCTGATGCCCATGGTTCTTTGGTTTTCTGTTAGCTCCTCAATTTTCTTTTCAAATTTAACATTATATTCCGGGTCGGCAAAGGTTACGTAGTGTTGTAGGAAGATTAAAAGGTCATCAACTTTTTTCTTTTCAATTTTTTTTTGTGAGCAGGTTTTTTGCCAATGAGTACTTTAAATCGTAAAGTTTTTCATCCGTTATCTTCTTTTTCTTCAGTGCAAGAAGTACCGTCAGCACGACAATAGAAAAAGGATTTTCATCTTCTGACAGAACTTCCTCCTCCTGATCTAAAATCTTGTAAGTCTTAAAGTTAAAAGTGGCTTTTGTTCCCAGGTATTCGTATTGATAAAATGCAGGATGAAACTTTCTATCATTGTCTGTAAAGATAGCGATCGCAGTCACAGGCTTGTTATACTTATCCAGAATGCGATAGAAATATGTAAACATGCGTTTGCCAAAATCGTCATCCTTATAACCCTGTACTTCTACATGGATTAATATCCATTCTTCTTTACCGGATTTTGCAACGACCTTTATCAGTTTGTCAACAAATTTCGGAGCTGCAATGTCTTCCGCAGGGAACAATTGATCCAATTCTTTATCCAGAAATTGAAATCCTTTTTCCATGGAAAACAAAGAATCAGCCTCCTTAAAAAAGAATCGCAAAAAGTGTTCGCAGACGTTTTCCAGTATTCCTTTCCACAGTGTATCATTCCGTTTAAATAAATCAATATTTAGTGTGTGATTGAAGATACTTATATCTTCATTTAGCAATGCCAATGCTTAAAATTATTCCTAAACCTTCTTAGCCGGATTTCCGAAATAAGTAGCCTTAGCCGGCACGTTTTCAACAACAACTGAACCAGCTCCGATACGTGCATTTTTACCGATTTCAATACCAGCGACGATGATTGCGCCGGAACCGATATAGGCACCGTCTGCAATTTTTACCCGGTCATTGATGATCGCTCCGGTACCGATTGTAACATAATTGCCAACCTGTACCCAGGTATCCAGAACGGCGGCAGTCTGAACCAGGCAGTGGCTGCCCACTTTTGACTTTGGCCCGATCGTAACACGCGCGGCTATTAAATTTCCATGCCCTATTTCAGCCATTTCAGAGATTATTGCTGTATCATGGATGGCATTTACCGGCATGGTTTTACGATCTTCCACCAGTGTTTCCACCAATTTTTCCCGTACCGAACGTTCGCCGATTGCAACGAATGCTTCACATTTATCACCAACAATATTGACAAAATTAGGATCGTCGGTATCTCCCAAAACACTCACATCGCCATATTCCTGACCATGAAGTTCTTTTTTGTCATCTAAAAGTCCGTAAACCAAAACCTGGTTACGTCTGAATATATCAAGGGCCTGAACGCCAAGATCGCCTGCGCCAAAAATTAAAACCGGATTTTCCATATTTGCTGATGTTGTCTGGTCAGAAATCAAAAACTGACCTTAACTATTTATTAATTTTTAAAGGAACGTAATTCGGAATACAAAAGGACTGCCGTACGGAGAAATATTGTTTCCGTAATCGTCCAGCTGATTATTGTAGTTAAAATTGTAAAGTGCTGTGAAATGAACGGCTTTAATAAAACGTCCGCCAATTGGCTGGGAATAAGAAGCGCCCAGCATGGGGGAATTGATCCACTTTCTGGCATCATATTTCTGAAAAGTGTCAACTTCCACGTTCATTGTTTCAAGTTCACCGATCAGGTTTACCATTGGAAAAATGGAGTACATCACAAAAGCCCTTCCTCCATAATAAAGGGAATTAATCCCAAACAATTTTGAACGGAAGTACATACCTGTAACACCAACACCAGCTACCAGCTTTTCGGTTAGTTCGTAACCAGCCATGGGTGATAAATTGATATTAGTTACCGTTCCAAGGCTCAATCCAAAACTACCGCCAAGCCTTACTCTGTCAACAAATGGCTGTTGTTTGAAATCGACCTCTTTCTTTTTTTCTATAAATTCCTGCTTTTCAACGGGCGGGATTTCTTTTCTTTCCGGCGTTTTAGGTTTCAGGGAATCCGGACGGTAATATTCATCTGTTTGCGCCATCGCTCCGAAACCTGACAAAAGGGTAAACAGAATGAAACATGAAGGGAGGATTTTAATTTTCATCTATAATTCGTTTATTTTATATATTGTTACGGTTAACGTTTAAAACCTCAGTTTTGGTTTATAAACCAAACTGTCAGGGCCTCCAGTAATCCCATTTAAATATTTATGCATTATCACATCTCTGTCGCCGAACCCGGATCCCATTTTTTATGTCTAACTTATATCATTCCGGATATTGCCAGCGACTACATAGAAATTCAACTTCCTGCATGGAGGCCAGGACGTTACGAAATTCAAAATTTTGCCAAAAATATTCAATTTATTGAAGCCGTTTCCCAATCGGGTGAGAAACTATCTATAATTAAAATCACAAAAGACCGCTGGCGTATAGCTACCAAGGGAGAAACGGAGGTAAAGGTTCAATATTCTTATTATGCCGCGATTCAAAATGCGGGCAGCAGTTATGTGGATGGTGAACTTTGGTATCTCAATTTTATCAATTTTTGCATGTATACCGAAGGCAGGATATCCGAGCCTTATCAGGTTTTTCTGGATCTTCCGGAGGGTTATCAGGTGGCCTGCGGACTTCCTTTCCATGGCGCTAATACACTTACAGCCGGAGATTTTTATCAGCTGGTCGACAGTCCGCTTCTGGCTTCTTTGACTTTACAAAAATCAGAATATGAGGTAAACGGTGTCGATTTTAAAATCTGGATGCATGGAAATCTGAAACCAAACTGGAAAAGGATCGAAAGAGATTTTAAAAGATTTTCCCGTGAGCAGATTGCCACGATGAAAGAGTTTCCGGAGCAGGATTACCACTTTCTGAACCTTATTCTGCCCACAGCATTTTATCATGGCGTCGAGCACCGCAACTCAACAATGGTCGTTCTCGGGCCGGACGATGAGGGTGAGGGATTATATTCTGATTTGCTGGGTGTTAGTTCTCATGAGCTTTTTCATGCCTGGAATATCATCAGAATCAGGCCGATAGAACTTTTTCCTTACGATTTTACAAAAGAAAATTATTTCAGAACCTGCTTTGTTGCTGAAGGCTGCACAACTTATTATGGTGACCTGTTTTTAAAGAGGGCTGGTGTGTTTAATCACGAAACCTACATCAAAGAATTGCAGGTTTATATGAAAAGACATTTTGAAAACAACGGAGCCGCCAGTCTCTCGCTGACCGACTCTTCCTTTGATCTTTGGCTGGATGGATACGAAAAGGGCATTCCCGACCGCAAGGTTTCTGTTTATCACAAAGGAGCTTTGGTTGCCCTGATTCTGGATTTATACATCAGAAAAAAAACAAGTCATGAACAGTCGCTGGATGATGTCATGCTTCTGCTCTGGATGCGCTTTGGTAAACCATATATTGGATATACTTTAGAGGACTACATTAATATCGTTGAAGAAGTAGCCGGCGAGTCGCTTGAGTGGTATTGGCAGGAATGTATTTTTGGAAACAACCCGCTTGAAACCAGACTGAATGAAGCCATGGCTTTTGTTGGATTGCAGATGACGACTTTCAGCAATGGTAATATACAGCTGAATGTACTCGACGATTTCCGGGCACAGATTCAACGGGACAAATGGCTGTCAACTGTTCAGAAACATACAGAAGATGAGGAAGAGGAATAACATCTCTGTGTTACTAAAGCGAATAAGGTACTATCATTTATTAAATACATCTTCCAGCGCTTTCTCTAAATCAGTAAACTGATATTTAAAGTCAGTTTCAGCAGTTACACGTTTGTTGATTACAAAGTTGCTGCCTAAAACCACATTGGCCATTTCGCCAAAAACCAGCCTTAACGCGAATGAAGGTACATTTGGCATCCATTGCGGCCTGCCAAGTGTTTTACAAATTTGCCTGGTAAGTTCCTCATTGGTAACCGGCCCAGATGCTACGGCATTGTAAGGGCCGTGCCAGGAGTTATTTGTCATTGCATTAATGTACATGTTACAAAGATCATCGAGATGAATCCAGGAAATCCATTGTTTGCCGGAACCAAGCGGCGCTCCAAATCCAAATTTGGCAGGTAGCGCCATTTTCGGAATAGCTCCGCCTTCGGTACTGAGTACAATTCCTGTTCTGAGTATGGCTGTTCTTACGCCAAGTTTTGTAATGGAATCAGCGGCTTTTTCCCACACAACGGTTACATGTGAAAGAAAATCATTTCCGGCTGGGGATTCTTCGGTGTGTTGTTTGTCGCCTGTATCTTCACCATAATAACTGCTTCCGGAAGCAGAAATGAACGATTGCAGCTTAATGTTCTTTTCTTTTATCTTTTTTGCAATCAGGTTAATGCTGTCAACCCGACTTGATATGATGATTTTTTTACGTTCCTCAGTCCACCTTCCTTCCGCTACGCCAGCTCCTGCAAGGTGAATCAGATAATCCGTATTTTCAACTGCACCATCTTCAATATATCCTTTATCAATATTCCATTCGTAAACTTTTACAGATGGGATATTTTCCTTTTTTCTGCTCAGATAAGCTACTTCGTATCCCTTTTTTAAAAGCATTTCTGTTAAACGCTTTCCTACAAGACCGGTTCCACCGGTGATTAATACTTTTTGCCCCATAATTATTTACTTAAAAAGGTAATATGCCTGCGTATAAGGAAGAACAAAAGCATGCCATTACATTTACTCAGCAGGTGTCGGCAAAGCATTTCCGTCTCCGGGAACTTCCTGCTCAATAGCTTTGGTAACCCGTTCGATCATACTTTCCAAAGATTCGTCAGGAAGGAAATGCATAGGCTCTTTAAAATGAACGGTCAGTTTTGTATTACGCTTTTTAAAACGCAATCCTTTTTTGTCAAATGCCCTTCTGAAACCATTGATAACGACGGGGATGACGATTGGCTGATGATCTTTTATCAGGTGAGCGGTTCCTTTCCGGACAGGCGCGTAGGGTTTGGTTGTTCCCTGTGGAAAACTTACAACCCAGCCGTGACGAAGTCCCATCCCGATTTTATCCTGGGCAGAATTATCGAGCTGTCGTTTTACATTTTCACCATTAGCCCGCCAGGAACGGTCAATTGTAATGGCACCGCCGATACTGAAAAGTTTTGGAAGTAAACCTTCCTTCATGGTTTCCGAAGCGGCCACATAATAGCATCGTGCACGTGGTGAGAACAAATAAAATGGTGGAGAAATAGTATCCTTGTAACCCCATTTTGCAGCACAAAAAATGTGGTAAAATGCAATCACATCAGCAAAGTAGGTCTGATGGTTGGAAAGAAAAAGTACGCCATTATCAGGTAGTGTCAAAAGCTGATCTGCACCTGTAATACGTATTTTATTGACTGCCGTGTAACGATAATAGGTAAACCACCCGATAACAAAAATGAAAAATCTTTTGATTGTCAAATAATTACCGAATGGATCTTTCTCGAATAATCCAAGAAAGTCGAAACGGGCGAGCCAGTCCGGCAATAAGCTGAATGTGCTTTTCTTATGAATCATACCGAAGAAAAAATGGAAAAAGCATGTTCATTAATATTTTGAAACCGGCCGGGCATTACTTGTATTCGTACTTTTTGATTAACGAAGGTAATATAATAATAGGATTCATATAATTTATATAAATGCAAAAGAGTTACCACTTGCAACGCACAACGTATATACAAAGGTCTTGGCATGATTCTTTGAGAAAAGGTCAGGACTTGTTTAATTTTGACAAACTCACTAACAAAACGCATCAGCTTAATTTTATGAAAATGAAAGTTCAGTTACAAATCCTTTGTGGTTTTCTGGTACTCGGGATTTTGTCGGGATGTTCCAAAAATCCTGTAACGGGAAAGAAGGAAATTATATTTATGTCGGAAGACAAAGAAAAGGCACTTGGTGCTGAGTCGCACCCGTCAGTTGTTGCGTCAATGGGCCTATATGACGATAAAAATCTGAATGCTTTTATAAATGAAAAAGGAAAGGCAATGGGGAAAATTTCTCATCGTCCGGAGTTAACCTATCAGTTTTTTATCGTTGATTCACCGGTTGTAAATGCATTTGCAGTTCCTGGTGGATATGTTTATTTTACCCGGGGTATTATGGCTCATTTTAACAATGAAGCCGAATTTGCGGGCGTTTTAGGCCATGAAATTGGGCACGTTACGGCAAGGCATTCTGCCAGCCAGCAAACGAAACAGGTTTTTTCGCAAGGAGTACTGTTAGCGGGCTCCGTTCTTTCTCCTACATTCAGAGGCTTGGCTGATCAGGCTTCACAAGGGCTTGGCTTGCTGCTTTTAAAGTATAGCAGAGATCATGAAAGCCAGTCGGATGAATTGGGTGTTGAATATTCAAGTAAAATTGGATATGATGCGCATGAAATGGCTGACTTTTTTGGCACATTGAAAAAAATCAGTGAAAAATCTGGTCAGAGCATTCCTACGTTTCAGTCTACCCACCCGGATCCGGGCAATCGTCAGGTGAAGGTAGAAAAACTGGCAACAACTTATCAGGCAGCTCATCAGGCAAAATATGAAGTTAACCGTGATGCTTATCTGCGCCGCATTGAAGGACTTATTTATGGTATTGATCCAAAACAAGGATTTGTTGAAGACGGGCAATTCTTCCATCCTGGCTTAAAATTCCAGTTCCCTGTACCTTCGGGGTGGCAATCTGAAAACACACCGGCTCAGTTCCAGATGGCTTCGAAGGATGGGAAGGCAATGATGCTGTTTACTTTGGCAGAAGGGAAATCTTTGGATGAAGCTGCACAAACTGTTATAAAAAATTATGGTCTTCAGGTTTCTGAAAATAATAAAATAACGATTAATGGTAATCCTGCTATTGCTTTGGTATCAAAACAAGCGGCAGAAGGCCAGGCAGCAGCAGCAAATGCAGCTCAGGTTGCAAGCTGGCTGATTCAGTATAACGGAAATATTTATGCAATTCACGGGGTAGCTGGAAGTACTGACTTTGGGGCAAACTTTAATCAGTTTAAAGGTGTTGCGCAGGGCTTTAAGGCACTTACTGATGCATCAAAACTAAATCGTGAGCCTGATCGTATTCATATTAAAACGGTACAAAATTCAGGATCGCTTCGTGATGCGCTGAAATCATACAATATGCCGGATAACAAAATGGATGATCTTGCAATTCTAAACGGAATGGATCTTTCTGCGAAAGTTGACAAAGGCATGTTGATTAAAACGCTGGGGAAATAAGATTTAAAATATAAGGTTCAACTGCCCTGCAAAGCTTAGGTTTTGCGGGGCTTTTTTATGCTCGTACAGGAAATTGACCGTTCATCAATTAACAGAAAAAAACTTGTTCGCACATTTGGTTGATACATCAACTGTTATTACTTTTGTGCCCGAAAATTAGATTTACCAGAAAATAATGAAAGAGTGCATGGATAAACGTGAGGAAATGAAGGGTTCATTGCAAATAAAGCTTGGAACCGTAACCCGGCTCGTTTTCAAAAAAATGAATTCAGAACTGACACTGGAGGGAATTCCGGTAATGGCCGAGCAGGTGCCGGTTTTGATGGTTGTATATTTTAAAGAAAACGCAATTACCCAGCAGGACATTGCCAACATTCTTCAAAAGGATAAATCGGGAATATTGCGCTCTGTACAGACTTTACAGAAAGATGGTTTTTTGAAAATTGAAAGTGATATTGAGGATAAAAGAAAGAACCTGATCTCACTTACTACAAGCGGAAAGTTTGTTTGCGAAAAGATACAGGCATTGGCTATGACCTTTAATGACCAGATTATGGAACACTTCTCGGAAGAAGAGCGCAAGCTGTTTCTGTCGTTTTTAGATCGTGTTGCCGCCATTATTGAGAAATAAAAAATTTTATATTAATAGTTGATATGTCACTAGTAGAGGTATCAACTAACTTACCAAAAGCCACAGAAAAATTAAAAAAAGAAAGATGAAAAATAATCGGATTATAGCAATCCTGAGCTTAGTCGCCTTATCGAATTCGCTTTTTGCCCAGACAAAACTGAGCCTGAAGGAATGTATAGATTATGGTTTGAAAAACAACGGAAATGTACGGATCGGTAAAATCCAGGAAAGTGTTGCCGATCAGCAAACAAGAGAGGCACTTTCGTATTATTTGCCACAGGTAGCCGCCACAGGCTTGCTGGATGATAACATCAAGCTGCAGTCGACGGTCATACCGGCAGGCTTTTTAGGTTCAACGGAAGACCGGCGTCTGACTTTGGGTACTAAATATTCGTCGAATGTTTCCGGGCAGGTTGACCAGGTTATTTTCGATCAGGCCCTGTTAACAGGTTTGAAAGCAAATAAACCAAATGTTGCCAACGCTGAACTGAATTCTCAGAAAATTAAAGAGAACATCATCTACAACGTTGCCAATAA
The DNA here is from genome assembly GCF_004349265.1 of Dyadobacter psychrotolerans. Taxonomy (GTDB): domain Bacteria; phylum Bacteroidota; class Bacteroidia; order Cytophagales; family Spirosomataceae; genus Dyadobacter; species Dyadobacter psychrotolerans. The sequence goes on along the minus strand of NZ_SMFL01000006.1, from coordinate 29,690 downwards.
CTATTACCAGGTTTTTGTTACCACGGCGCAGATTGAATTATTGAAAGACAATCTTGATAAAACGAAGCAAATACTTGGAACCCTTCAGCTTCAGTTGGACAACGGTGTCATTAAAAGAGTGGATTATGACCGGACCAAAGTGAGTCTGAATAATATCCAATCCCAGCTCACACTTGCGGAAAGCAATTTGACGCTGGCACAAAATCAGTTGAAATTTCAAATGGGAATGCCGATGTCGGAGCAGATTGAACTGACCGATAATCCTTTAAATAAGCCGTTTCAGGCTTATGAGCCCGGCAGTTTTGATCCTTCCAATCTGACAGATTTTAAAACCCAAAAGATCAATATGCAGTTACAGGGAATTGAAAAGGATCGTATTCGTGCTGGTTATCTGCCAAAAGTTTCAGTTTACGGAAGATATGGTGTACAGGCGCTCGGCAATGAGCTTGGTCAATCCTGGGGTAACTGGTTTAGTTTCGGTGCGATAGGATTAAAACTGAACATTCCGATTTTTGACAGTTTCAGAAGAGATGCACAATACAAACAGGCAGATTTGAACCTGATGACACAAAACGAGCAGCTGAAACTGAATATTCAGAATTACGAACTTCAAAATAATAACGCAACCACGCAGCTTCAAAAAGCAAGAGTTAACCTGGCTAACGATGACGCCAATGTTACGCTGGCGAAGGAAGTGTACGACGTGACAACTTTACAATATAAAGAAGGCACAATCACGCTTTCCGATCTGCTGAATGCTGAATCATCATACAAGGAGGCACAAAGCAATTACATCAATTCGATGCTGAGCTATTATCAGGCGCAGCTTGGAATTGAACAGTCACAGGGCTCGCTGCAGGGATTTTATTCGGCGCTTCCATAAATATATCATCCACTCATTCCATTTATTGACAACAAGGTCATGAAAAGAAAATTAATCATAATCGGCTCTATTGCATTAATCGGAATCCTGATCGGATACCAGCTGGTGGCGAATAAATCAAAAATTGATTCAAAAAATAAAATGCCTGAGAAAACAGGTATCAGCATACCGGTTACGGTTGCGATTGTAAGTGAAGGAAGTACAGACCAACAGCTGGTACGTACTGGAAATCTGATTCCTTACAAACAGGCTGAAATTATGGCAACATCAGCCGGGAAGGTACTTTCTGTTAAATATGAACTTGGAAGTTATGTAAACAAAGGCGCAACGATTGTCAGTGTTGACAGTAAACTGAAAGAGCTTTCATTGCAGGCTACGGAGCTTAATATCAACAAACTGAAAAAAGATGCTGACCGTTATACCAAACTGCTTGCCGGAAATGCAGCTACCGAAATTCAGGTAAACGATACAAAATACAATTACGAAAACGCGCTGAACCAGGCCGAACAAATTAAGCAGCAGATTAGTGATGCAACAGTAGAAGCACCGATCAGCGGACGTATCATTAAAAAGAATATTGAGCCGGGAGAATTTGTTAATGTGGGCACATCACTGGGAACAATCCTGGATGTAACCAGACTGAAAGTGCAGGTTATGATCAGCGAAAGTGATGTTTACAAATTAAAAGAAGGACAGCATGTTCAGGTTAAAACGGATATTTATCCTGATAAAAAAATCGACGGTGTCATTTCCTACATAGCTCCGCAGGGTGATGATTCGCACAACTATCCGGTTGAAATCGTGATACAGAATACAAGCCAGCTTAAAGCCGGGACCTTTGTTTCTGTTTCATTTTTACAAAAAACCAGTCAGCAGGCTTTGCTGATCCCACGCAGTTCTTTGGTTGAAAGCATTCGCAATCCTTATGTATACGTGATGGAAAACAACATTGCCAAACAACGTAAAATTGAAGTAGGTCGTGAACTGGGTGATAAAATTGAAGTATTGTCGGGATTGAAAGCCGGCGAAACAGTGATAACAACCGGACAAATCAACCTGAGTGAAGGCGTAACCGTTCAGGCAGCGAAATAATTATTTTCACAGAAAATACCAATAATATGTCTATCACAGAAGTAGCCGTAAAAAGACCGCTCTTCATTACGGTGGTTTTCACCGTTCTGATCCTGTTCGGTGTGATCAGCTATAAGCAATTGTCTTATAACTTGTTACCCAAGTTTGAGGCCAATGTTGTCAGCGTAATGACAACCTATCGCGGTGCGGCGGCCGATGAGGTTGAAACCAATGTTACCAAACACATCGAAGATGCCGTTTCTGCCATTGAAGGTCTGGATCAGATCAACTCTACTTCGCAGGAAGGCGTGTCGTCTGTCATTATTCAGCTGAAACAGGGTGTTAGTGTCGATCTGGCCCAGCAGGAAGCTCAGCGGAAAGTCGAGCAGGTAATTTCTTTGCTTCCCGACGATGCAGACCGGCCGGTAATCAACAAGTTTTCTACTGATGAAATTCCGGTTTTAAGGATGGGTGTGACAGCCAATATGTCGCCTTCGGAACTTTATGATTTGCTTGATGATAAATTGAAACCACAGCTTTCCAATGTTACGGGTGTTGGTCAGGTTACGATCATCGGCGGAACAGAACGCCAGATTCAGGTGAACGTTAGCCAGGAAAAACTGAAAGGTTATAAAATGTCGATCGGGCAGGTGTCTCAGGCAATCAACAGCGCCAATACCTCGTATCCGGCAGGACAGGTTAAAACACAGGCCGACCAGCTTTCTATTCGTTTTGATGCGAAACTGACAACAGTTGAAAATTTGCGTAACATCAGCATTGGCCGCTCAGCTACTGGTGGGGAGGTTTATCTGAAAGACGTTGCCGAAGTAGTGGATGGTATCGCAGACCAAACTGCTATCAACCACATCAACGGCCGTCCGTCGGTTGCTTTGCAAATCCAAAAACAATCGGATGCGAATGCAGTGGATGTGAGCAAGCTGACAACCGAAAGACTTAAAGTTCTTGAAAAACAGTATCAGAATGTTGACCTGAAATTTAATATTGCTTCCGATCAGTCGATTTATACACTGGCTTCTGCCAATGCGGTTGTATTTGACCTTGGTCTTGCGGTATTGATTGTATCCGTAGTGATGTTGTTGTTCCTGCATAGTTTCAGAAGTTCGATGTTTATCCTGGTGTCGCTGCCATCCTCGATGATCCCGACATTTATTCTGATGAGTGCACTAGGGTTTTCGCTAAACCTGATGACCTTGATGGCACTTTCGCTGGTTGTAGGTATTTTGGTCGATGATTCAATTGTGGTTTTGGAAAACATCAACCGCCACATGGAAATGGGCAAAAACAAACGTCAGGCTGCGCTGGACGGGCGTAGTGAAATCGGTTTTACTGCTTTGGCCATTACCCTGGTCGACGTCGTGGTTTTTGTGCCGCTTGCCTTAACATCAGGTTTGATCGGAAATATTTTGAGAGAATTTTCACTCGTGGTTGTATTCTCGACTTTAATGAGTTTAATGGTTTCCTTTACACTGACTCCACTTTTAGCTTCACGTTTTGGTAAAATAGAAGTATTGAGTAAAAACAGTTTGTGGGGCCGTTTGAACATCGGTTTTGAAAATTTTCTGGATCGTGTTAAGGAAGAATATGGAAGGATTTTGACCTGGGTTTTGGGTCATAAAAGATATATTTTTATAATTTCTCTTTTCCTGATCGTTGGATCAATTGCATTGGTACCAGGCGGATTTATCGGTGCAGCATTTATGCAGCAAAGTGATAAAGGTGAACTGGATGTCACAGTTGAAATGGCACCGACTGTATCTGTGTATCAAACCAATCAGGTAGCTCAGAAGGTCGAGAAACTGCTTCTTGCCAAAAAGGAAGTTGTAAATGTTTTTACCAATGTCGGTTTTAGTAACGGTGGTTTGGGCGCAACTTCAAATAGTAACCTGGCTAATCTTACAGTAAAAATGGTAGATAAAAAGGACAGAACTATTTCGGCTGAGGATTTTGGAGTTGAAATCCAAAAGGAAATTTTACAGATTCCTGGGGTGAAGGTTACAGTAAGTCCGACTTCGATCACAGGTAATGCGAACCAGGCACCAATTCAGGTTGCGATTAAAGGGACAGATATGGCCGTGATCCGCAAAACTGCTGCTGAGGTAAAACAAATTGTGGCTTCGATTCCGGGAACTCAGAATGTCGATTATTCCGTAGATGATCCGAAACCGGAAGTCGGTGTGACACTGGACCGCGATAAAATGGCGCAGTTTGGAATTAATGCTGCCGAAGTGGGTGTGGCGCTGCAAACTGCTTTCCGCGGTGACGACCGTTCGAAATTCAAGCAAAATGGCAAAGAATACGACATCATGATCAGTCTGGACCAGTTTGACCGCTCAAAAGCCGATAACATTCGTCAACTGACTTTCGTGAACTCAAAAGGACAAACCTTTGAATTGTCGCAGTTTGCTACGATCAGGGAAGGGATCGGAGAAAGTGTTTTGCAGCGGATTGACCGTCTCTCGTCTATTTCTGTCAATTCTCAGGCCATTGGCCGCCCGTCCGGTTCAATTGGTGCTGATATACAGGCGAAAATGGCAACTTATAAATTGCCCGAGGGAATCAGTGTTGAATACAGAGGCGATCTTAAAAACCAGGCAGATGCATTCGGGAGTTTGGGAGCAGCTTTAATTTTAGGTATTGTGTTAATTTACCTGATCATGGTGGCGCTTTATGAAAGTTTGATTTATCCTTTTGTGGTTTTGTTCTCAATTCCGGTTGCCTTGGTTGGCGCATTAACTGCATTGGCGCTCACGATGGAAAGCCTTACGATTTTCTCCATTGTCGGGATGATCATGCTTTTGGGACTTGTGGCCAAGAATGCGATCCTGATTGTCGATTTTACAAATCAGCTTAAAGAAGAGGGCCGCAGTTTGAAAGAAGCTTTGATCGAAGCAGGTAAGGAACGTCTGCGCCCGATTTTAATGACAACCATAGCGATGATCGCAGGTATGTTGCCGATAGCACTGGCATCCGGCGACGGAGCCGAAGTGAAAAACGGAATGGCCTGGGTGATTATCGGCGGACTTACCAGTTCTTTAATGCTGACGCTCTTCCTGGTACCGGCAGTTTATTATGTTGTAGATAAAATTAAAGAGCGTTTTGAAAGACGTTCGAATAAGAAAAAGAAGGAAGAGGAGTTGGTGTTGGAGGCTTAGTTTAGTAGTATTACTTAACCCCAGGTTTAAACCTGGGGTTAGTTGTGTCACTTCCCTTTATAAGCAGCTTTTCCGCTATCCAGATAAGAGGCGAAACTTGCAGGGCTCAGATCATAGTTTTTTGGCGGAACAAGCAGGTTTCCTTCGTTATCTACGATACAATAATGCGGCTGTGCGTTGTTATTGTATTTCGTAATCTGCAAATCGCCATTCTGTGCACCGATGGTTTTTTTTACTTTTTTGTCATACGTGGAAGTATACCATTCCGATTCGGGCAATTCTGTCTTATCATCAACATAAAGCGCTACGATTACAAAGTCATTTTCAAGTCTTTTAAGTACTTCCGGATCCGGCCATACACGTGCTTCCATTTCGCGGCAGTTTACACAGCCGTGACCAGTAAAATCGATAAATACCGGTTTGTTTACTTTTTTTGCATAAGCCAGTGCATCTTTGTAATCAAAAAAGCCGTCGAGCTCATGCGGCAGGTGAAACAGGTCTGCATATTTTTTTACCTCTCCGGAAGCCGCTTTTGCAGTGCCGGTGGTTCGTTTACTTAAATCAAAATCCAGCGTAGATTGGGGAGGGAGATAACCTGCCAATGCTTTCAAAGGGGCTCCCCACATGCCGGGAATCATGTAAATAACGAAGGTGAAAGTTACAATTGAAAGCAAAATCCTCGGCACACTGACCTTCTCAACAACCGAATCATGCGGCGTCCGTATTTTACCCAAAAGATAAAAACCAAGCATACCGAAAATGACGATCCAGAAAGCTAGATAAACTTCTCTGTCGAGCAAACGCCAGTGATAAACCTGATCAGCTATACTGAAAAATTTGAGAGCCAGAGCAAGTTCCAGGAAGCCCAAAACGACTTTCACCGTATTCAGCCAGCCGCCCGATTTAGGCAGGGATTTAAGCCATTGCGGAAATAGGGCAAACAAAGTAAAAGGAATAGCAAAAGCAGCAGAAAACGCGGCCATACCGATGATCGGTTTTATAACCTCGCCTCCTGCAGAAGCAACCAGCAAACTCCCTACAATTGGGCCTGTGCAGGAAAAGGAAACCAGCACAAGCGTAAATGCCATAAAGAAAATACCCGCATACCCGCCTCTGTCGGCTTTTGCATCCATTTTATTTACAAAACGACTTGGCAAAACAATCTCGAAAAGCCCAAGAAAGGATAGGGCAAAAACAAAAAAGACGGCAAAAAACAGCAGATTTGGAAACCAGTGCGTGCTCAGAAAATTGGCGAAAGCCGGCCCGTTGATGCGGGAAACTACGGTTCCTATTAATGTATAAATAAGTACGATAGAAAGTCCGTACAAAAGTGCCTTAACCTTTCCATTTTCCTGATTGGTAAAATAACTTACCGTCATAGGTATAATTGGAAACACACAGGGCGTAAGCAAAGCAACCAGTCCCGATAAAAATGCAGCCAATGCAAAACCCCAGAGCGACTTGCCCGCTGCCGGATCTTCTGAGGAAACAGGCTGAATGGTTGCCGTGGTGCTGGCAGAGACAGAATCTGTATTTACTGGTATTGTGGAAGAAGAATCTGTGGATGAAGCAACAGCTGGCGCGCTGGTCGCTTCATCTGAGGTCTTATTTTCTTCCTGATTTACAGCACCAACAGTTGTTTCGGATGGAGCAGCAATACCTGCCACAACCTTTATTCCTTTAAACTCAAAATCTTTATTCCCCTGAACGCAAACTCCGTTTGTGTGGCGGCATGTTTGGTAATCTAAGGCTCCTTTAATAATCGGATTGTCTGTCAGGATTTTTACCGTTTGTTTAAAAACGGCCTTTTTGTCAAAATAACGCACGTTGCCCTGCCATACGTCCTCATACTTTTGCTTTGGATTAATCGATTTCAGTTTACCTATAATCTCAAAGGATTTGTTTGTCTCCAGCTTGATCGTTGTAAGCGTCGGGCCAAGATCAGGATCGAAATCGGAGGCGTAGATATACCAGTCGTTGTCAACTACTGCTGTAAAAACAAGATCGACAGTTTCACCCTTTTTAACATCCGTCTTGGAAAAGGCGTAAGTCCAGCGAGCCACATCTTGAATCTGGCTGTATGAAAGCGTGCTTGTCAGAAAAGTGAAGGCAAGAAACGAAAGAAAAATAAAACGGTTCATCTGATATGTCGGCGGTAAATGCAGGATAAAACACATCCTGCGTTTTTTAATTAAATTGTCTGGTAAGCTTGTAGATTTTACTCCGGCTTAATGTACCCAACGTAATTTTTATGAAAAAATTCATTCAGCAAAATCGTCTGATTGAAATGTAATTTCATGCAAACATACGTTCTTTGCCAGAAAAACAGATCATTCTATGCTTATGCCTTTGTACGTTGTAAAAATTGGTGGAAATGTAATCGATAATCCGGAAGCCTGCTCCCGGTTTTTAAATGATTTTGCAAAATTACCTTCACCAAAGATACTGGTACACGGCGGCGGAAAAGTCGCAACGCAAATGGCTGCGAAACTTCAGATCGAAACGGTGATGGTTGAAGGCCGCCGGATCACGGATAAGGCAATGCTGGATGTGGTGACGATGGTATATGGGGGGCTGGTGAATAAAAATCTGGTTGCGCAGTTACAGGCGGTTAAATGTAATGCGATCGGGCTAACCGGTGCCGATGGCGGGATCATACGTTCGGTCAAACGTCCGGTCAAAACAATCGATTATGGTTTTGTAGGAGATATTGAAGAAGTGAACGATATTCAGATTGAGGCTTTGCTGAAAAGCAGCCTCACACCTGTAATAGCGCCGCTCACGTATAGTGACCAGGGGTTACTTCTTAATACCAATGCTGACACCATGGCGTCGGCAGTAGCCGTGGCGATGGCAAAACACTATGAAGTAAATCTGATTTACTGCTTTGAGAAAAAGGGTGTCCTTTCAGATCCGGATGATGACAATGCCGTTATTAATTCCCTAACACCTTCTACCTATTCACAATATAAAAATTCCGGCGTAATAAATAAAGGAATGATTCCTAAACTTGACAATGCTTTTGTGGCGTTAGATGAAGGTGTTTTTAAGGTAACAATATGTCACGCTGATGAGCTGCAGACTGCAATTTCAGGATCAGCTGGAACTTCGCTGTCTCTTACTTGACCTTCAAATACGTTTAGGGTCAGCCAAAAACCGGTGAAATCTTCTTCTTTATAATACTATTCCAATAAAAAATATTTTATTGTTAAGATGTTGTATTTGTTTGTCTTACGACAGACTAAGGCGAATATTCTTTCGGGTAATAGTAAAAAAGCAATAGATTATTTGGGGTTATCTCTATCGTTGATACCTTTACTATGGAGTTTTTGAAAAAAAAATTAACTAATTGCAGAATAATTATTAAAATAATTTATTAATTTGGCATCATGATTCTCCTTCTGCCATTTTAGTATAAGTTTTATGACAAGGGAGAGAAATATTCACTATAACCCAATACATTATATGCGAAATTTTTTACTCAGACTTATTGTCTTTTTGATGGTAGGCGCTCCGGTAATGGCACAGACCATAACCGGTAAGATCACTGACGGGAAAGGGTCGGCGATCCCGGGCGCTTCGGTCATTGTAAAGGGTACTACCAAGGGCACGACCTCGGATCTGGCCGGAACGTATTCTATTGATGTCGCAGGTGGCAACACGCTTGTGGTTTCATTTATTGGTTTTGTTACCAAAGAAACTGCTGTTGGAAACTCTTCTGTTTTAGATATTTCCTTATCAGAAGATAACCTGCAATTAGGAGAAGTTGTAGTGACTGCCCTAGGCATTCAAAAAGAGTCAAGGCAAATCGGATACTCCGTTCAGAAAGTTGAATCAAAGGATATTACCAAAGTAGCACCACCAAACCTTGCGCAGGGTTTGATGGGTAAAGTTGCCGGTCTTAACATCTCAACCCCAAACGGAGTAGAGGGTGGATCGCAACGTATAGTTATAAGGGGTAACAACAGTCTTTTGGGTAATAACCAGCCTCTTTTGGTTATAGACGGTGTTCAGGTTCAGGAAAATGCAATGGGGCTTGATAATAAATCAGGAACTCAGTCTAACGATCTTGGTGCTTTAAAAGACTGGGGATCATATCTTAACTTTATCAACAGCGATGATGTTCAGGAGGTAAACGTATTGAAAGGACCTACGGCTGCTGCGCTTTATGGAGCAAGAGGAGCCAATGGTGTTATTTTAATTACTACGAAAAAAGGAACGAAAAAGCCGGGTTTAGGAATTGATTATAACTTTTCTACAAGATGGACTCAGGCTTATCGCTACCAGGATTTTCAAAATGAATACGGTTATGGCGGAGCGATCGGTCTTTGGTCTGCTGACAAACCTTTTCCAACAGACGCTGCCGGAAATCCAAGATACCCTGCTGCTGATCCGTGGTCAGGTGCAAACATTCCTGACAAATTTGCCAGCCAGGGATCTGTTCCGGGCGGACTTAATTCCTGGGGATTATTTAGCTGGTACGGAACAGGTGCATCATGGGGTCATAAACTGGATGGTACCGAAATTACGTGGTGGGACGGCACCAAAAGAAAATGGGAGCCAAATCCGGATAACATTAAGTCCTTTTTCAAAACAGGCAATACAACGACTCATAACGTATCCTTTTCGGGAGGCGGTGAGTTTGGTACCGTTCGCGTTTCTTTGAGCAGAAGCGATAACAAAGCTATTGTTCCAAACAGTAACTACGATCAGACTACGGTAAACATTGGTTCGAACATCGATATTTCGAAGAAGATTAAAGCAGAAGCAACCTCAAGCTATACACGCTTTAACCGTTTGAACACCCCGAACATCGGAGATAATAATAGCTGGACTAAATTTATGGTTTACGGTATGTCACGTGATTATAAAAACATTGAAAAAGATGTTTACAAAAACGCAGACGGATCTAAAAACATGTTTAATACAGATAAGTATCCATTGAGTTACCCGTATGCCGGTTATGGTAAAGACATTTACTGGAATGCAATGGAGAGAAATACGAATCTGCAGAGAGATCAATTGCTTGGATCGGTGAAATTATCTGCTGAAATCACACCTTGGTTTAACCTTGTTGGAAGAACGGGTATCGATTACAACACCAATGAATTCGAATCCAAATATACACCGACAGATATTGCCGGGTTAAATGGAGAGTATGGTTACGAAATGAACAAAAACTACACGATCACTTCTGAGGTAATCGGTACACTTCATACAGACCATTTGTTTACCAAAGATCTTACTGCCAGTCTTACAGGTGGTGGAAGTTCATGGTATAACCGTTACCACGGCTCAAAACAGTGGAATGCCGGTCCATTTGGTGTTCCTTATCAGTACTTCCTGCGTAACACTACTGCAACTTTGGGAACTGATTACACCAAATGGCTTCCGGAAGAATACCGCCAGGAAAGTAAAATCAACTCTGTTTATGGTATTGTTGACTTAGGTTATAAAGATTATCTGTTCTTACAGGTTACAGGAAGAAACGACTGGTCGTCCACATTGCCAACTGCGACAAACTCCTTCTTTTACCCTTCTGCAAGTTTGAGCTTTGTGTTTACGGAAGCATTCGGCATGGAGTCAACCAAATCGTGGCTTGACTTTGGTAAATTGAGAGTGGCTTACGCAGCGAGTGCAAACGGTACAGATCCTTACAGAACGAGCTACGTGTATACTGCCGGAGCATTTGGCGGTTCACCAACACGTAGTCTGCAGAAAAGTTTACCTCCTTTGGCTCTTGAACCACAGCGCTCAAAATCATTCGAGTTGGGAACTCAGCTTGGATTCCTTAATAACAGACTTGGATTGGATGTTTCCTACTACCAGATCAACTCAACCAGCCAAATCTTAAGTGCGCCGCTACCGGTTTCTTCGGGTGTGGAAAGTGTTACATTCAACACAGGAGAGTTGCAGAACAAAGGGTTTGAATTTATCCTGAGAGGTTCTATAATCAAACAAAATAACTTCACATGGGATGCAACCTTCAACGGAGCGCACAACCAGAATAAAGTTGTGAGCCTTGATCAGGGCGTTGATACTTATCCCCTTGGCGATGTATTTGGAATTACTTACGGTGCAGCTCAGCAGGTAAGAGTTGGAGAAAACTATGGTACCATCTACGGATACGATTATAAAATTCATGCGAACGGCAAGAGAATCGTACAGAAGATCATGGATGCCGACGGAAAAAAAGTGGTGGGTACAAAATATGTTACTACTGACGCTCCGGTTGCCATCGGAAATTCTACTCCTAAATTAACAGGAGGCTTGGGTAACAACATCCGTTACAAAGATTTCAGTTTTTATGCCCTGATCGATTACAAATTCGGCGGTCAGATTTACTCAACGGATTACGCTGCTGCTATGGGTAACGGACTTGCTCCTGAAACCTTGCTGGAACGTAACGGTGGCGGACTTCCTTACACTTATCCTGACGAAACAAAAGCAAATCATGGTGTAATACTTGACGGTGTTTTTGAAGACGGTACCCCAAACACGGATGTGGTTAACTACATGTTCAAATATGCAAGTGTTTATGGCGGATGGTCAGATATTCACATGCCCCGCAGCGCCTCTGTTTTTGAAAACTCATGGGCTAAGCTGAGAGAGCTTTCATTGACTTACACAGTTCCTAAAAGCATCGCAGCCAGAACCAAAGTATTCCAGGGACTATCTTTATCAGTCATTGGCCGTGACTTATTCTATCTGTTCACCACACTGCCTGATAATCTGAATCCTGAAGGTGTGAATGGAATTGGTAATACTCAAGGTCTGCAATGGTCTGCTTTCCCTGGTACACGTACTTACGGATTCTCTATCAAAGCGCAATTATAATCGTATCGATTACTGAAAATATGAATATCATGAAATTAAATAAATTGATATATACGAGCCTGATCGCAGTGATTCTGTCGGTTACAGCTTGTAAAAACGGCTTCGAAGAAATAAACAAGCCGTGGGATAAGGATGTTGCAGCTCCGGTAGAGCAATTGTATAACGGGTTGGTATCAACACTGGTATTGGGCTGGCAGGAACAGGTTACCTATCACACCTGGATCTATCCAATCACACAGCAGGCGGTAACGACTTCTAACTCTGGTTATGTTTTGGCAAATGCTGCATCGGAATTATGGTCAAATTATTATCTGGCGCTTGGTAACTTCCGCTTGTTGGAAAAACGCATTGAAGAAAGTCCAAATAAGGACAAATACAAAAATCTTCAGGCGATGGCAAAGACGATAATGGCTTATAAAACGCTAAAAGTTTCTGAGTTTTTTGGAGCTATGCCATATACAGAGGCAGGACGGGCTGCAACAGAAGGAGCAGCAGCATATCGTGCAAAATATGATTCACAGGCCGATGTGTTCAAAAGTGCTTTGGCTGAACTTAAATGGGCAGTGGATAATTTCAGCACCAGTGCGGATCAAATCTCCATCGGTGGATATGAAACATTCCTGAAAGGGGATATAACACAGTGGACAAAATTTGCGAATTCACTGCGCCTGCGTTATGCTTTAACGATGTCTGCAAAAGATGCAGCAACTGCAACACCAATTATTACAGAAGCACTTGCCAAACCTTTACTTGCTGACGGAGAGAATATAGCGATATGGCCAAAGGCATTAAATTTAACTCTGGATGGCAGAAGATGGTCATTCAATTCAGGCTTGTTTCACCGTATGGGAACCACCATGTGGAGCTATATGTCATCCAATGACAACAAAGACGGCAGTGGAATTTTTGATCCGCGCTGCAAGATCTTTTTTGAGCCAAACAACGCCGGACAGTGGGCACCATATCCACAAAATCCAACCACTGCCACAGTCGGTGAAGGTGGATTGCCTTACGATAATATAAGATTAACCAGCTGGGCAACCAAAGGAGCAGGAAACCTTTACTCTCCGTTGAATTATTACTTCGCGCAGGATCAAACGACTATTCCTGAACCTATTTTCACTGCTGCAGAAATTCATTTTCTTAAAGCGGAAATTTATACATCCGGAATTGGAGCAACCAAGAATCTGACTACTGCAAAAGGCGAATATGAAAAAGGAGTTACTGCATCTGTTAACTTCTGGACAAAAGTGGCAATGGATTCACCTGAATGGGTTGTTTCCAAACCTACTGCGTTGCCAAGTGCCGCTACGATTACCGCTTTACTTACGAATGCAAAAGTTGCTTTTGATGCTACCAACGAAGCCAATGCGCTGAAACAGATTTATGCCCAAATGTGGGTTGATGGTTTCAGGCAGCCATGGGACGTGTGGGCTTTGAAAAGACGTACAGGAAACCTGACGCCTATGACAACCGTCAACTCAGCCTATTACGACTCCAATTTTGGTATTTACCACCGACTCGTATATCCTTCATCGGAAGCAGATTATAACTCGGCAAACTGGCGGACAGCAACCGGAGGAGCAGATCTTACCAGCACGAAGACCTGGTTGGAGAAATAAGATTATTAAACTAAAACCCTTACCTACAGAGGTCGCTCCGGCAGCGGCCTCTGTTTCACATTATTACCCGATTAGTTTACGTATAGTATTCACCAAAACAGCGCCTGAATGGATAGAAAAAGGAGACATCAATTATCAATCATTTAAAAAGAATCTAATGTTTATTATTAAATCCAAAAGCCATGGAAAAACATTATTCAAGAAGCTATTTTAAAATAAAACAACAATCTATGAAGTCTGATTTACAAACAAAATCGGGTGGCAGAGGAATCAGGTTAAGCGTGCATCAGTTGCTGATCGCTGCGTTACTGTCATCTTCTGTTTACGCCAAAGAAGCCATCATCAAAGATGGTTCATCATCAAACGTTGCTGTTGACATTTCCATCAGCGGAAAAGTAACAGATGAAGAAAACGGAGAAACGCTTCCGGGTGTGAACGTTGTTGTAAAAGGATCAACGATCGGAACAACGACGGATGCAACCGGTAAATACAAAATCAACGTACCAAACAAATCAGCAACCCTGATTTTTAGTTTTGTTGGTTATTTAAGACAAGAAGTCGCTGTTGCCGATCTTCAGACAATTGACGTTGTTTTGAAACCGGATAATAACGCATTGAACGAAGTTGTTGTAACCGGTTTTGGTGATCGTGCAAAACGCAGCTTGGGTTATGCAACAACATCTGTTGAAGGAGATGATATCCGCCGCACAGGCGCAATCAACCCGATCGCCGCCCTTCAGGGTATGGTTCCGGGTCTGCAGGTGCAGCCGGGTATTGGCGGTCCTCAGTCATCACCACGTTTTTTAATTCGTGGTAGTGCGTCTTTGGATCAGTATCGTAACCAGCCTTTGATCGTAATCGATGACATCATCATGGAGCAGGACGTAGTTCAGCACAATGGCGGTGCAGATCAGGATTTTGGTAACATCCTTAAAGACATCAACCCGGATGATATCGAATCTATTAACGTACTGAAAGGTGGAGCTGTTACTGCACTTTATGGTAGCCGCGCCAACAACGGTGTAATTTTGATCAAAACCAAAAAAGGGTTCTCTCAAAAAGGTCTTGGTGTAAGTGTTTCACATTCTACAATTTGGGATAAGGCCTATCGCACAGCCGATTTCCAAAATCAGTTTGGTGTTGGAGCGCATACAAACGACTGGATTACCAATGCAGCTGGTGAGCTCGCTATCAACACTGCGAACTATGGATATAGCTTTGGTCCTGAAATGACCGGTCAAATGTTCCGTGATATCACAGGCGAGCTTAGAGCCAATAATCCAATGCCTAACAACATCCTGGACCTTTTCCGTACCGGTGTAACAAACAACAGCAATGTTAGTGTTACGGGTGGAAGCGAAAACGGGACTTTCCGTATGTCATATTCTAGAAACGATGCCAAAGGTGTTACACCGGGTAACGATTTTGGAAGGCACAGTATCAATTTCCGTGCTACGCAACGTCTACTTGGAAAAGTGCTTATTGATGGTAATGTTACCTATGTAAAAAGTAATTCGTACAACCCTGCTAATCAGGGTGGAGCGGGTATCTTCCGTAATTTCGCTTACGGAGGTGCACGTAACTACGATACCAACTATTGGCTTAATAACTACAAAGATGCAGTAAACGGCGGTTCTGAAAGAAACAGAGATTTCAGCGATTTGTCTAATAACGTGTTGTTCCCGCTGTTTGAAGATAAAGCTAGCAAAATCGATGACAACTTCCGTGGAAGTATCGATATCAAAGCTCCGCTTTTCAAAGGCTTGGAATTTCAAGGAACGACCAGTGTAAACTATATTGGAAGCAACTACGAGAAAAAGACAAGAGGCCGTGATAACGGCTTTGCAAATCCGGGGTATAGCTCTTCAATCAGAAATGTAACTGTTGCCCGTTACCGTGCAAATTTGAATTACAACAAAATAATGGGTGATTTTGACGTGCTTTTACAAGGTGGTGGAGAATTAAATACTTCCACTTCCAAAGAAGCAAGTTACAACACAAACGGAGCTATTCTGCCTGATATTTACAGGCTTTCCAACTCAAGAAACCCGATTAGTTTGTCGGAAGCGCCACCAAGACAGACACAGTTGTCGTCATTCTTCTATCAGGGAAGTGTGGCATTCCGTAACTACCTTACTTTGAATATCTATGGTAGAAATGACTGGAACTCAACACTGGTTTATAATGATGGCCATGGTAAATATTCTTACTTCTATCCTGGTGTCGATCTTGCATGGGTATTTACAGATTCCTTCAAAAGCTCGCTTCCAATGGCTTTTGACTATGGTAAACTTCGTATGTCTTATGTGATCTCAGGTAACGGTACTAATGCCTACACGGCCAACACCGGTGCTTATAGATCAAACAGCCCATACATCGATGCCAACGGAAACTCGGTGATCAGCTATGAGTATCAGTCCAACACTTTGCCAAACCAGGCTTTGGAACCGGAACGTACCACCAAGTTTGAAGCTGGTCTGGAATTGAAAATGTTCCGTAACCGTGTAGGTGCAGACCTTACTTACTACACGCAGGATACCAAAAACCAGATCATTTCTTTTGGTGTACCAAATTCGTCAGGTGTTGGTAATGCGTTGATCAACTCAGGTGTTGTTCGTAACCGTGGTGTTGAAGTTCAGCTTTATACATCTCCGGTTAAAACAAAGAATTTCTCCTGGACTACTTTCATTAACTACACACGTAACCGCAACACGGTTGTTTCCCTGCCTTTTGGTCTTAAATACACCAGTTTAGGTGGTGGCGATGGTTATGAAGCCGTTGCAAAAGTAGGAGGAGAATATGGAACAATCATTGCGCCGTATGCGTATGCCAAATATCAGGCAACAGCTGCAGACGGAAGTCCAATCGATAGCCCGCTAAACGGCAAACGCGTGCTAATTGCAGGTAGTGCAAGTTCTACCTATTTTGCAAGAGCAACGAACTATGTTCAGGGTCTTGACAAATCACCTGTTGTGGGATCTATTCTTCCGAAATTTATGGGAAGCTGGAGAAATAATTTCCAATACAAAGCGTTTGCTGTTAATGTAATGCTTGATTCTAAATTCGGTGGTAAAATATTCTCAACCACTACGGATTTAGGCCAGTGGCTTGGAAATACCAAGAGTACCTTGTTCGGACGTAACACAGCAACCGGAGGACTTACTTATACCAATGCAAGTGGAGTAGAAATGACTGATGGAATTATTGCAGACGGTGTTTATAGACAGGGAACTGTCATCACAGGTCTTGATGGTAAAACACATGATATCTCCGGTATGACGAATCAGGAAGCTTACGATCAGGGAATTGTTCGTCCGACAAGAGCGCTTGCTTATTATGCAAATGGACACAGCTGGGGTGTAGGTATTCGTGAAGATGCCATTTTTACTTCTTCATGGGTTTCTCTGCAGCAGGTGAGCATCGCCTACGATCTGCCTAAAAACATTGCCAACAAATTCCTGTTGAATGGGCTTAGAGCATCTATTGTTGGTAACAACCTGGTGTATTTGTACAATAGTGCAAAAGATAAAGTGAATCCAATGAACCTGAACAGTACCGGTTCCGGTGCCATGACAGAAAGCTCTGGTATGCCATACATTCGCAGCATGGGCTTTACAATTAATGGTAGTTTCTAAGGATGATCAAGCCAATTTTTAAAAAAATGAAAAGTATGAAAACGATAAAATCCATAAAATATATTCTGGTATTTTTTGTTTCGGTTTTTCTTGCTGCCTGCGACCGCGACAAGTTTGCTGAAATGAATACGGATCCTGATGCGATCCTGAGTATCCCACCTGAATATGAATTCACCTCGGGGTTGCTGGCCATTCACCGCAACAGCTTTGAGTACTACTATGATTATAATAGAGGGATGCACTATTGGGCACAAAGTTATGTACCGGTAAACGGGAACGCCGCCACAGTTTTTGACGGATCGGGTAATATGAACAATCGTCCGGGGACATTCTACGGGTCTGTTGGAAACAAGTTGGTAGATGTTCAGCAGATTATTGACAAACTTCCGGAAGAGAAAAAAGCACAGTATGTTCATTTACGTGCCATTGCCGGTATCCCGCTTGCCTATTATGCCTGGTATACTTCTGACGTGAACGGAAGTATTGTGTATAGTGAAGGTTTTAAGGCAAGATATGCAACACCTGCCTTATTTACACCAAAATACGATACGCAGGAAGAGCTGTATAACATTCTGGATGCAGAACTTAAAGCGATTGTTGCAATACTTAAAACAACTCAGCCGGTGGGGCAGATTGCTCTGGCAAACAACGATGTTTACTTCAAAGGAGATGTTACAAAATGGATTAAAGCTGCCAATAGTTTAAGATTACGAATGGCCTTCCGTTTGATGAAACGCAATCCTGCAAAACTAAAAGCAATTGCTACAGAAGTGCTGGCAAATGATGCTGAGGTGATCAACGCAATTGCCGATGACTGGAAGCTTATTGGTGGTACCGCCTATTTTAATGACGGTAACTACAATCCTTCAAGTAATGGCGATATGTCAAGCGCTAAAAATCTCGTGGATTTTATGTGGAATACCAAGGATCCAAGAACCCGTGTATTCTATACGCCATCATTTTTCAATAAAAGAAGGTTTGATGCGGCAAAAGAACAAGGTAAACTTCCTGCTGAAATGGTTTGGGACGGACAGCTATACCGTGGACAGTTTGTAGATCCGGATGCATCAGCATCTACTAATCCTGTAACAAGGGCCTATTATACAGCTATAACTGTTAAGCTTGGTGGTGCTGATTCAACAGGAAGACTTCCGTCAATGATTCAGAATCGTTTGTTCCTAAGTACCTATAACAATGGAACAGGAAACACTACTTTCCCTGTCATCACTTATGCTGATATGTGTTTCATGCGTGCGGAGCTTGCAGTAAGAGGTATTTTGGGTACCGATGCCGAAGGCTGGTATTACAAGGGAATCGATGCTTCATTGGCCAATTACGATGAAATGGCTAATAAGTCTAAGCTGGCTGACTATGTGGCACTAACGCCTGCCGAGGTAACAACCTACAAGGCTCAGCCTGGTATTAAATACGATGCTGCCAACGCCTTGGAACAAATCATTGTTCAGCAGTATATCAATTACTACAAAAACCAGAACGAGGCCTGGGCAATTATCAAAAGGACCGGTTTACCAAGTACAACCGGAAAAATTCTGAAACTGGAAACGGTACGCCAGGGTGGGACGGTTCAGGTAATGCCAAGAAGATTCGCAATAGGTGTTCCGTCTATTACGGATATCAACTATGAGAATAACAAAGCGGCTCTGGATGCTCAGCAGAAAGATCCAAGCTTTGGTATTCCTTCTGATATCAAAGGACGCGTTTGGTGGGATATGCCATAAGGTGTTTCAATGATTTATTTTGAATTGACAATAACTCCGGCCAAAAGCCGGAGTTATTGTTTACAGGACTTTTTGTAATTTTGAAGATGTTTTTAAAAAGATGTTTACAGGTTGTTTTCCTGTTTGTATGTTTGGCTTCTTCACTTGCTTTTGGTCAGCATGTGGGCGGGATTACGCTACGGGATCTGGATGGTAAAGTGGTTAAGCTTTCTTCGTTTGACAAAAAACTGCGGATAATTGTTTTCCTTTCACCGGAATGTCCTTTAAGCCAGAATTATTCTTTGGTCTTAAATCAGATCCAGGAGCAAAACAAAGAGACTACGGATGTTATCGGTATTTTTCCGGGGACATCATATCTGCCAAAAGATTACCAGGCTTTTAAAGAAAAATATAAAATCACATTCCCGTTGCTGACTGACTCTGCGAAAAAGCTGGTTGTCAAGCTGGACGCCAAAGTCACCCCCGAAGTGTTTTTGCTGGATGTAAATGATAAAGTTATTTACAGCGGCGCGATCGACAATTGGGTGATTGATCTTGGCAAAAAAAGAAGCAAAGCAACTGCATATTACCTTTCCGACGCAATAACCTCATACATCCAAAGCAAACCGGTTGATCTGGTCAGCACAAAAGCAGTGGGATGTTACATCACCGATCTCTGATCATTTTATGAAAAAAAAATTACTCTTTTTATCTTTTTTAATACTCTGTCTGCAAGATGTTTTTGCCCAAAAACTGACATTTAAAGACATTGAACCCATCATTACAAAAAACTGTGTTTCCTGTCATCGTCCGGGTGATGCGGCTCCGTTTTCTTTGATTACCTATCAGGATGTTTCCAAAAGAATTACAACCATTAAAAAAGTAATTACCAGCAACTACATGCCTCCATGGCGTGCCGACAATCATTACCGCGAATTTGCCAACGACCGTTCTTTAAGCGAAGCCGAAAAAAGTAAAATCCTTTCCTGGATTGATAACAAAGCACCAAAGGGTGATTATTCAGAAAAGTCGGACGCTGCTAAACAGGCGCTGCTAAATGTAACTTCTTATAACAGAAAACCGGACCTTACGCTTAAAATTGATTCATCTTTTACCGTAAAAGGAGATAACAAAGAACGGTTTGTTGTATTTAAAATTCCGTTCGATTTTGCACAGGCACAGAATATTGAAGCCGTGGAGCTTTACAGCAACAACAAAAAAATTATCCACCACATCAACTACGGATTTTACGATATCCCGGAACCCGGAATAAATATCCAGACTGGCGAGGAAGCCATCAATACAACCGACGATGAAATGAGCAGTACCAAGCTTCTTATGCAGGAAAGGTTTAAGAAGAAAATGGTGTATTACACGGGCTGGATTCCGGGGACATCAGTTGAAAATTATCCGAAGAATTTTGGATGGATTTTACCGAAACGGGGTGTTGTCATCATCACCGCACATTATTCTCCAGGCGCTGTCGACGAAAGTTCGGTTGTCGGGGTTAATCTTTTTTATCGGAAGGAAAACGCCGCACGACAGGTAAAAGTGATCAGTTTGGGTTCAGGCGGAATCGGGGAGCGGGATATCACACCGCCATTGCTGCTGTTACCAAATGATATCAGCCGGCATACGCTTCATGTAAAAACACAGGAAGACCAGTCGGTTATGTTCGTCTGGCCACACATGCATTATCTGGGAAAGGAATTTTACGCTTACGCTGTTTCACCCGCTGGAGATACGATCAAACTGGTGCATATTCCTCAATGGGATTTCCGCTGGCAGGAACTTTATAAGGTTAAGAAATTGGTGAAAGTGCCAAAAGGTTCAGTGATTCATCTGGATTGTACTTATGACAACACAGCCGACAATCCATTCAATCCAAACAATCCGCCAAAACCTGTCTTTTCATTTGGAGATATGAATTCAAAAAATGAAATGATGACGCTCCTCCTGATTTATGCCAATTATAAAGAGGGAGATGAGAATATAGTTCTGGATGAGTAAATAAGGAAATGGTTTCCTTTTATCTAAATAACCACAAGCGTAATGAACAAGTATGTTTTGATTTTTGCGAAAAGGCCGGGTAATGTGACTCACTGGTTATTTATAGTTGCCTACATTATTTTATTTACTTTGTTAAATGATTTTTTTCTGAAAATAGATCATCAAAAAAGTCTGTTTATCCTGCTTGCTGGACTTTTGATTATTCACTTGTTGTTGAATTATTACTTTTTGATTTACAGAAATAAAACGAGTAATTGAAGAAGCCAATTAATCATTCCCTAACTTTTAGCATTATGAAAACCTACCTTACCCTAATCCGGATCATCTTCTTTTTTGCCGCCTTCGCACTGATCGTGGTGGGGAGCCTGTTTTTTATTCAACATTGGAATGGAGGGAGATTGATGATGGGTGCTGGATTAGTTCTTATGCTGGGAGCGTTTGTTCAATTTCCACATTCAGAAAAGTCTTCAATGACCATTCTGCGCATATTACTGACAACTACGGCATTGAGTACCTTATTAATCGGAACTTTGTTTTTTATTCAAAACTGGGGTAGTGTGGCGCTGTTAGGTATAGGTGTTCTGCTTTCCGTGCTGATTCTTTTTGACAAACTGGTAAGTAAGAAAGTTTTTTAGTTTTAAGTTAAAAGTAAACAGATTCGTATTCGACTCATTTGTAAAAAAAATCAAAAACGATGTCATGCAATCGATTCCTGTCGTTTCAAAATCCCTCCGAATCTATCCAATACAACAATCAATACCGGACAAACAACCAGAGTTATAGCCAGCAGCAAAACAGACTTTTCCATATAACGTTCTGATCCGAAAAAGCTCACGATGGAGGACTGCGGTGTCAGCATTTTAACTGAGAAAAGCAGAACATAAAATGCGGCTAACTTAAAAATTACATGCAACTTGTCTAGTCCGCTGAACCGGTAAATAAAGGAATATGGCAGCTGCACGAGCAGGATGTAAGACCATAGATCGTATACCATCAGCATAGACCACGTCATACGCCAGTTCTCAGCCGTAAACTGGTAGCCAAGATAATTATTAAATACCGTGCGTTCTGAAAATAAACCCAGCAAATATTCTGCGAAAAATGAAGCTGCTGCCGGGTATATTACCAACGATATTGCGGAAAGAAGAATAAAACGAGTTGCTGTAGTTGAAGGCATAATTTCTAATTTTAATTATTATAAAAAAGCAGTTTATGCAAACAACTACTCCTGCTTACATCTTCAATAACTCTTCCAGAGCCGCTGTAACCTTATCATAGCCAAAAGCTCCGATTTCCTTCTTCATTCGCTCCTCAATTTCCTTACTCTGAAGATTGCCAATACTTCCTTCGTGCGTATGTTTTAATACCCTTTGAGCAGCGTAACTTCCGTCAGCAATTTCTGCACCAACCTGCTTGTACGCATCACGGAAAGGCACGCCGTTAATCACCAGTTCATTTACACGTTCCACGCTAAAGAGTAAATCATATTTGGCATCATCGAGCAAATTTTGCTTGATTTTCATGTTTTCGAGCATGAAAGAAGCGATGTCCAGGCAATCCAGTATTTCGTCAAAAGCTGGCATCAGTATTTCCTTTAGCAGCTGCATGTCGCGGTGGTAACCCGATGGCAGATTACTCAAAACCATCGTTATTTCCATCGGTAAAGCTTTCATCCGGTTGGTTTTTGCACGAAGCAATTCTGCAACATCCGGATTTTTTTTGTGGGGCATGATGCTGCTTCCCGTAGTGAGGTCATCCGGCAAAACGATAAAGCTGAAATTCTGGCTGTTGTAAAGACAAACATCCATCGCCAGGCGCGAAACCGTTGCGGCCAAAGACGATATAGCAGTAAGCGCAGCCTGTTCCGTTCTTCCGCGGCTCATTTGTGCATAAACCACATTATGATGCATTCCTTCGAAGCCCAGCAATTCTGTCGTAAGCGTACGGTTAAGTGGAAAAGAAGAGCCATAACCCGCACCGGATCCCAAAGGATTGCGGTTTGCCAAACGATAAGCCGCATTTAACTGGATCACATCATCGATCAAGCCTTCCGCATAAGCACCAAACCAAAGCCCAAAGGACGACGGCATGGCGATTTGTAGATGGGTGTAACCCGGGAGCAGGTCATTTTTATGTTCTTCCGATTTTTTTATCAGTGTAGAAAAAAGCTTTTCCGTAGCCTGCACAACCTGAAACAACCGGTTGCGGGTATAAAGCTTCATATCTACCAGTACCTGATCATTCCTTGATCGGCCGCTATGAATTTTTTTACCGGTATCCCCCAGTTTCCTGGTCAGCATAAGCTCTACCTGCGAGTGAACATCCTCAACGCCATCTTCAATTACAAACGATCCTTTTTCAATCTGATCATAAATAACTTTTAGTTCGGCGCGTAAGTCGGTAAGTTCTTCACTGGTGAGCAGGCCAATGGTTTCGAGCATGGTTGCATGTGCGAGATTGCCAAGCACGTCAAATTCAGCCAGGTACAAATCCATTTCACGGTCTTTGCCAACTGTGAAGCGCTCAATTTTTTCAGACGTAACGGTATTTTCTTTTTGCCAGAGTTTCAAAATGCAGTAAATCAATAGTGAACCGGAGAATGATCTCCGTGACTGCTGCAAATTTACAAGCTATGTTGAGATTTTCCGGCTTAGCGGTGAAGTATTGTGTTAATCAACCAACCGGCGGATAGCTACAAAGCGTTTGCTGTAATAGTCTGCGTTCAGCAAATCGTAGCGGATGCCGCCCTTAAAAGCAGAATGGATGAATTTTACATATCCGGGAGTCACCTCAGTAATGATTCCAACATGGCCAACTCTAGAACTCCTGGAGCTTTGTCCCTTAAAGAAAATGAGATCGCCGGGTTTGGCTTGAGGAAGTTCTATCAGTTCACCTTTTTCTGCCTGGGCGGCGCTGGAATGGGGCAGGGTGATAGACATTTTATCAAAACAATATCTTACAAAACCGGAGCAGTCAAAACCTCTTTTTGAAGCGCCGCCTGAGCGGTAAGGAATATGGAGGTGTTTGGTGGCGAATGAAACAAGCGATTCAATGTGTGTCAAAGTATCTGCTGAGGCGATCTGCTTTTTTTTGGTCTGGGCGTTGGACGGGTTGAAAACCGAAGTAGCTGTAATCAGAATAATAAAGAGAAAAACGCGTCGAATCGATAATTGCATGAAGGATCAGTTTGGTTCAGTGTATAGTAAAATCTATACAGAAGAATATATTGCCTTTTATTAACTTATCTATTATTTACAAAGATAACGCCCTTTTTTAGATATATTTATTTTATTCTTATGTTAAATTGCCAATTTAAATATAAGTTTCTGAAAACTAGTAGTTAGGCATCTTTACGTGAAACCAAAGGTTTAACAAGAGTCGCAGCTTTCACTTTCTCTTCTTTACCCCCCGGTTTTTTCATACTTTTGTGCCTTCAAATGGATTTCCGTATTCAATAAATTATTCCCGAATGAAAACCACCGACCGTTATCTGCAGCGCGGCGTATCAGCATCTAAGGAAGATGTGCATAAGGCAATTGAAAAGATCGACAAGGGTTTGTATCCAAAAGCGTTCTGCAAAATTGTTCCTGATACCCTGGCTGGTGATCCCGAATATTGCACGATTATGCATGCAGATGGCGCAGGAACAAAAACATCTCTGGCGTATTTATATTGGAAGGAAACCGGCGATATTTCAGTCTGGAAAGGAATTGCGCAGGATGCCATTGTCATGAATACGGATGATTTGTTATGCGTAGGAGCGACGGGCCCAATGTTGTATTCATCTACCATTGACAGGAATAAAAACCGCATTCCCGGTGAAGTAATCGCCGAAGTGATCAACGGTGCGGAGGAAGTGTTGGATATGCTCCGCAGTTACGGGGTTGAAATATACAGTACCGGCGGAGAAACAGCCGATGTGGGCGACCTGGTTAGAACGGTAACGGTTAACAGCACCGTCATTGCCCGGATGAAAAGATCAGAAGTGATCGATAATGCAAATATCCAGGCAGGTGATGTAATTGTCGGACTGGCTTCTTCCGGACAGGCAACTTACGAAAACTCCTACAACGGTGGTATGGGCAGTAACGGACTAACCTCTGCCCGTCATGATGTGTTGGGGAAATATCTTGTTGAAAAATTCCCCGAAAGTTTTGATCCTGAGGTAAATGAAGATCTGATATATAGCGGTACAAAAAAGCTTACAGACGCTGTTGAAGGAACAACGCTGAATGTTGGTCAGCTCATCCTTTCTCCCACACGTACCTACGCTCCCGTAGCCAAGGCGTTACTGGATGAACTTCGCCCGGAAATCCATGGGATGGTACATTGCAGCGGCGGTGCGCAAACCAAGATTTTACATTTCGTTGACAATTTACATATTATCAAAGATAACCTGCTTCCTGTACCGCCTTTGTTTAAACTCATACAGGAAGAAAGTGGCACAAGCTGGCAGGAAATGTATAAGGTTTTTAACATGGGGCATCGTCTGGAGATTTATCTTTCTCCGGAGCATGCGGACCGTGTAATTGAAATATCAAATTCGTTTGGCATAGATGCACAAGTCATTGGCCGGGTTGAGGAATCGGATGTAAAAAAACTGACGATCACCAGTGAATTTGGTGAATTTTTATATTCCTAATATTTAAAGAAAATGTTTGAGGCCCTCATATCTGATGATTTGGGGGCCTTTTGTTTTAGCACTGTCTATATCTTTTTGTAAATCAGATTATAAAAAGAATATGTTGTAGATTTTTGGCACAGATGTTGTAGGGGTTATTTTCAAAAACAGTAGAATTTATTTGAACTGAATGAAAAACTAAACTTTACTACACATTATGAAGATCATCACATCTAACTACGCTAAGCGGTGTACACTCAGGCTTTTAGGATTGGTTCTTACCCTGATTACAGCTGCGGAAAATTTGTACGCGCAGCCTTCTGTAACTTTAAGGCCTGTGATTACTGAAAATCTGACCGCTCCAATGCAATTTGTACATGCCGGGGATGCAACCGGCCGAATGTTCGTTGCCGAGCGTGCCGGCGTCATTAAGGTATTTGATAACAGCGATACCAAAGAAGGGTTATATCCTTACAGAGGTATCTTCATGGACATCAGCAGCATGATTTACAGCCAGGGTGAAGGAGGTTTGCTGAGCATTGTTTTTCACCCGGAATTTGAACAAAACACAACGCATCGGGGGGAACTGTTTGTCTATTTCACAGACAATGCAAATGCGCCGAACAGCGATCTGGTTTTAAGAAGATACAAGGTCGCCGATCCGCTAAGTTATACGGCTTCTGTGACCGCTTCGGATGAAATACTAAGGATTCCTCATCCGACTTACTCCAATCACAACGGCGGTGAAATGCATTTTGGTCCGAACGACGGTCTGCTTTATTTATCCGTTGGCGATGGAGGAGGAGCGGGAGGCCCTGGTAATAATTCGCAACGTACCACGCCGGCGTCACCAACGGATAAATCCTATTTATTGGGGAAAATACTTCGTTTGGATGTAAACAATATTTCTCAGGGACTTGCGTACGCTATCCCTGCGGGTAATCCTTTTAGCAATGAAGTGTATGACTACGGTCTGAGAAACCCGTTCAGATGGAGTTTTGACAGAACGACAGGAGACATGTGGATAGGAGATGTTGGACAATCAATGAGGGAAGAAATTGATTTCAGGCCGGCAGCAACTGCGCCTGGTGTAAATTATGGATGGAATTGTTTTGAAGGAGATTTGCCATATACACCTGCTGCAGGTAACTGCGGTGGTTTCCCTAACTTTGCGCCTGCTTTCGCTTATCAGGGAGTCTCGGTAATTGGCGGTGTTTTTTATCGTGGAACCGACGGGGTTTTGGCCAATTATTTTATCAGTGCCGATTATGGTTCTGGTAATATTCATTTTACAAAACGGAATGCGGCCAATGACGGTTGGGAAACGGTGGTAAAAGCGAACACAATCGCAGGAATTGCTGATTTTGATATTAGTGACATAGGTGAATCGGAAAGTGGCGAAGTTCATCTTGTAGGCTTGGCTAGTAATGCCATTTACCGCCTGGAAAGCGTTGTTTTACCAGTAAAATTAACATCGTTTAAAGCCGTTAAAACAGCAGAAGGCGCCAGGCTCAACTGGCAGACCTCATCAGAAGAGAATTTTTCAAACTTCGAAGTACAGTATAGTGCTGATCAGGGTAAATTTCAAACCGTTGGTACTGTTGCGTCTTCCAATCAAATAAATGGCACCACTTATCAGTTTTCACATTCTATGCCGGCATTGGGTAATGCTTATTACCGGTTGAAAATGATGGATCTGGACAAAACCTTTGAGTATTCCAGGATTGTTTCTTTGCAAACAGACGAACTGGCAGAAGGTGGATTTGTGAGGCCGTCGCTGGTGAATTCGGGGTCTATGAATTTGCTTTTGGAAGGGAGTCATCAGTCTTTCGAACTGGTAAGTACAAATGGAGCTGTATTCCACAAAGAAGATATTTCAGGTAAAAAGGGGCCGCTGAACATTCCTGTAAACAAAATCACTTCCGGTATGTATATCGTAAGGCTTATCGGCAATGAAAATGTTCAGCAGCAGAAAATACTGATATTGAATTAAGATTTGCGAGGAAAATTAAAAGAGACTGCCCGCTGTGTTTTAGAAAACATGGCGGGCGTTTTTTTGCAGCATGATTAAGTTAGGATGACCGTTATAGCATTTTGAAAGCTGAAATAAATTGTTTTGCTTTGTATTGCAAAGTACTTTTAATATAACAAAGAAAAACAATGGGAATTTCTGCTAGACTAGACAAGATCCATTTGCAGGCGAAATCAAACAAATGGATGAATTATTTTGCCATTTTCCTGCGTGTGATCCTCGCTTACGGCTTTATTGCCTCGGGGATGGTCAAGATACTGGGCGAGCGTTTTGCCGTGGGCCTGTCAGCCAATCATCCCATGGGACAATACCTGGTAGCGCTGCACCATACCGGTTTTTATTACACGTTCATCGGTGTGGTCCAGGTAATCGCCGCGCTGCTATTGGTGATACCCAGAACGGTAATCCTTGGTGCACTCATTTATTTTCCTGTCATCCTGAATATTTTCATGCTCTCCTACGCCGTTCGTTTCGAAGGCTCAGCCTTCACCTCGCCATTGATGATGTTGGCCTGTCTGTACCTGATCCTTTGGAACTACGATAAGATCAAATACATCCTTCCTTTCGACCACAGCAACGCGCCGCACATCATTACCGTACCAAAAACCCTGAACAAAACCTTTCCCATCAAATTTTTTCTTGGCACAGCGGCAATTATTGTAGCCGTTATTTTATTCTCCATCTTCGGCTGGCAAATTGCCCCAAGGAACAACCTTCGGGACTGTAACTCACAATTTGCAGGAACCAACAGGACAAAGGCAGGGGCTATATTCTGTGATTGCATCCATAAACAGGGACTGCCGCTGAATAACTCTATGGAGTTGTATGACAAAGCTCCGAATGACGCAATGGTAAAAAAGTAACTTGCGACAGACCTTTGACTGGCACGAAACTTATGATAAAAGTTTAAAATTCTATCATAACTAAATTACCGAGATATGTCACTACAAGATGAAATGGCCGACCAGGAATCCGAAAAATTCGAGAGAAAGCTGGCTGAACTTTTGGGCGTCAGCTACGACGAGCTTTTAATAACTGAATACGAAGTAACCGACAATATTGGAAATGATGATGTGGTATATGAACACATTGTAAGATTCACCGAAGATTCCCCAAGATCTGTTCTTGAAAAAATAATCGGCCTTAATGAGCGGAATGAGATTACGCTGCCGATTGTGGATTTGGCGGATGAGGAGTAGGGAGGTAATTTTTGTTGGGTGTGGTCTGATTAATATGTTAGCAAGAAGCCAATGACGGCTTGACGTACTCGTCAGACCAGGCCCATTTATGGAGAAACGGCCGACTGGGGAACATTATTGAAAAGCATGTAGCCGGCCTTGCTAAGCCAACAACTTTTCCAGTTTGGCTTTCCATTTTTCCCAATCCGGCATCTCCTTACTTTGCAGATCAATAAACTTCTGGGTATGGTCATGATGAATTAAATGAGACAGTTCATGAATGATAACATATTCAATGCAGCCTTTTGGCGCTTTTATCAATTCAGGATTAAGAATGATTTTCCCTTTTGGTGTACAGCTTCCCCATCTTTTTTGCATCTCCCGGATTACAAGCTGATAATTAGCATCTGTCAAATTATACTTTGAAGTAAACTGCTCGAATAACGGCTTTGCCAATTGATGAAACCTTTCTTTTGCCTTTTGCAAATACCAATTCTTAACCATGATCTCGACCTTCGATTTATCAGAAATATAGACTTCGATAAACTGACGGTTGATTTTTACATAGTCTTGTATGGTTTTTGATTCATCATGTATAATTTTTAAGCGGTTGTCTAAAACGGACTTCACCGGGCCAGTCATTTCGGAGTATCATGGGCCAGTCATAACGGAAATCAACGGGCCAAAATTCAGGATCATTTTTCGGAGGTCATTGGGCCAGGTTATCAGCAAGTCAAGATTTCGATTTTGACCGAAAACGGAGGTTACTGGGCCAATAATGATTTTGATTTCGGAAGTCAATGGGCCATTCCTTCGGGTGAGAGTTGGTCAAGGCATCTTAAAACGGAGGTCATTGGGCCAAAATCTGCTTCAATCCGATCCTGATCTGTCAATACAGGCAATCTAACTT
>NZ_SMFL01000005.1 GCF_004349265.1 Dyadobacter psychrotolerans | reverse complement strand
GGACAATTGCTTTAGATAGCTGTCGAGCGTATTGCGGGATATACCTAAAACCCGGGCAATAAAGCGGTTACTCTTCTTTGAGGCCCGCAGTTCAATGATGCGTTTGACTTGAAACATTTGGATTCGCTGGTTAGCCATGGTTCATCTGGCAGCGACCGCTATGTTTCAGGTCAATACCAGGACAAACTTCAGGAATTACAGCTACCAAATTATACCTCTCCAAAGTGGCTCAAGTTGCACTTCCGGGAGTGGCTCAGTTTGCACTTCCGGAGGTGGCTCAGTTTGCGCCTCTTTTCTCAGCCAAACTTCAAGATATGCTAAAAAAGACCATTACAGGTAGATACGAACCGATTTTATTTGTTTTAATTTCACTTGCAATAGTACTGATTTACTGTGCTTATTTTTTCGAATTCAGGGTTAATTACCCCCAGCATGAGGATTCAATGATGGCCAATTTTGTGCGTTTATGGGATGACAGCACATGGGCAAAAAGATTAGATGACTGGGGCGGTTTCTCTTTCGGCCATCGTTATTATTATGCAAGGGCTGTTTCACTAATTGCTGCAAAATTGAACGGTGGTTACCTGGATCTGACAGTCACGATGTGGGGAGGAATCATAATGTCAGTGCTCTTTACAGCTGTTTTTGCCTGGCTGCTAGTTCAGAGCGGGCTTCCAATAATCAACCTGTTACCCGCTGTCTTGCTGCTGTTTAACCCAAGATTACGCGATTATATATTCTGGGCACTTACCAACCAGTTGTATCCTCCCTCATTGTTGTTTGCACTGCTTGCCGTAATATTGGTCCTGAAAGACAGCAAACTGTGGTTCGTAGCTGCGGTTTTTTCGGCACTAATTGCGGCAGGAAGTTTTTCGAGTGGACTTCTGGCTTTTCCAAGCGTAGCTCTTGCGCTGTTTCTAAGGCGAAAATATCCACAGCTGTTGATGTGGCTACTGGTCACAGCAGTCACGTTCGCTCTGTATTTTAGAAATTACAATCATCCGGGATGGGGACTTCCATACATAAACCCGGGAGAACCATCTTTTACATTATTCAATAAACTCATTTACCTGGTTACCTGCACCGGGGGCGTGGTAATGTTTGAACCCGGGAAGGTCGATGTTGATACAATTTGGAGAATGCGGTTTTGGCCTTCTATTCTGCTTGGAAGTTTATGCTGGGCAATTTTGCTTTACGGTATTTTTGTAGGCTGGTTTGGCAGTTATCTGGTAAGACTTAAAGGAAAAAATTCATTCAATACGATTTTGTCGGTCATCGAAAAGCAGTATTTGTGGTTTAAAGCTCATCCAAAGTCACGTCTGTTTTTTACGTCCGTAACCGCCCTATTATTTGTTACTACGTATATGGTGATCATTGGAAGGACTAATCCCGCCGATGGATCTCAAATTTTTGAAAAGCGGTTGAAATTATACCCGATCATCACTGAAATACTGGCCTACTCGATGGCTTTGGTTTTGTTTCAGGCAATCAATCTGAGAAAACTTGTCTTTTATACCGGCCTGGCAGGATCCTTTTGCATTTGGTTGCTAAGCTATTTTTTCCTTGTTCAACAAACAAAAGTAGAATCAAGAAACTACCTGACACTGATTTTTAATTACAAAAACAATAACAATTCTTTTCTGGCTAATTACGGGGCATGGGGTGGAGCTTCCCAACAAGGAGAAAAAGCCCAGTATGAACCTTCTATCAAGGCTGGTGTATTAACTGTTGAGTTCGTTGATTTTCTTAAAGGCGCTCGTATGAGTCAGGATACGTCCATCCTTCCTGTCTTAAATGTGATTTCCCAAAACGGTAACGGTTATGATTTTCTGGTACCCGGAATTCGTTCCGGAGAGCGAAACAGCAGCGATTACTTTGTGATCCTGAAAAATCAGGATTATGAGTTTCTGGTAAATCTTAATCTGGAAAGAAATACCATTTTACAGTTTCTAAAAACCAGAACGTATTATATCGGCGAGTTGAGAGGCAACATTTCTAATTTATCTTTTCCGGAAGGTGAGTATCAGGTCGGAATTCTTAAAGCAGGAACAAATCCGGTTTACAGAATGCAAAGCGACAGGATAAACATTAAAAGAAAAGCAAATGAGTGGTGGTAGTCGCTTGCCAATCCGGACAGATCAAGCCAATTTTGAACGGTGAAGTTGTTGCAGTTTGAAAATCAGAAAGCTCAGAACCAACCCTTTTGGCCAGCTCTGAACTTTCTGACATGATATCAAACATTACTTTAATTACAATCTGCTTAGCACTTATGGCGCCAGCAACTGCTCACGAAGCGGGTATGGGAATACCAGTGGAATTGCCTGATAAGCAATGCCAACCATATAGGTTTTAAGCGCCTTTTCCCTCACAGCGTGCAGTGTCATAACTTCTGTGGCAGTTCCATAACGAAGCAGATCAAACCAGCGGTGGTTCTCAAAGGCCAGCTCAACACGTCTTTCCTGGGCAACGGCCTGTCTGAACGCGGTCTGCGAGCTAAGCTGCGCCGGTGTTTTAGCTGCCAGCCCCGCGCGGCTACGCACCTGATTCAGGGAGGTAAATGCCGAAGCTGTCGCGCCGGTCTCGTTCAGACTCTCAGCGAGCATCAACAGCACATCTGAATAACGGTATACCGGAAAGTTATTACCGGTCTGATAGCGCACAGCGTGCGTACTTTGATACTTTTTGATATAGGGCACGAGCGTATTTGTTGTAGGGTCCGTAAAATCGCGACCAATTGAGGCGGCTAATCTTGTATCCCCCTCTTCATAAGCCTCGAGCATATCCTGGGTAGGAATATTCCAGCCGGCTGCTGCTACACCCAGATAAGCTACTTTTGTTCCCGAATTCCAGGGAGCGAATGTGTAAATAAAGTTGCTATACTCACTGTTGGATCCGACGATGTACTGAATCTCAAAAATGGATTCCGGCCCGTTTTCTTTGGTGACATCGAAGTTGTCAGCGTAGTTGGCATTGAGCTGATACTTACCCGAGGCGACAATGGCGTTAAGTTGTTCAAGGGCGCCGTTCCAATTTTTTTGCGTCATATATACCTCGGCAAGCAAAGTGCGGGCCGTTGCTTTTGTCACG
This sequence comes from Dyadobacter psychrotolerans, assembly GCF_004349265.1. Taxonomy (GTDB): domain Bacteria; phylum Bacteroidota; class Bacteroidia; order Cytophagales; family Spirosomataceae; genus Dyadobacter; species Dyadobacter psychrotolerans. The sequence goes on along the minus strand of NZ_SMFL01000005.1, from coordinate 654,992 downwards.
CGCCCCTTGTCTGTTGCCGCTGTATAACTCTCAGGTAACTTGGAGATGGCCGCCACAGCGTCTTCGATGATCTTTGGGTAGATCGCAGAGGAAGCCACAGGACTGGCTGTTGCAAATGAATTGTCTGTCGAGGTTACCTCACTATAAACTGCCGGCACGCTGCCAAAAACGCGGATAAGATTAAAATAATAAAACGCTCTGAGAAAACTGGCCTCACCGCTTACCTGGCTACTGGTAGCCGCATCAACAGCCGACGAAGCGGCGAGTCTTTCCAGAATAATGTTGCAGCGGGAAATTCCTGAATAACTGCCATTAAAGAACGCGCTTAGATAGGAATTGCTGTTATTTTCCCGAAACTCGTCAATTTCTTCCAGGGATTGTCCCGACCGGTCGCTGGTATTAAACTGATAGGAAGAATTATCCGAACGCATTTCTGCCAGGGCCCACAACTGGCCGCCGGGGCCTACATTGGTGCCGCTGTAAATCGCCTGAAGCGGACTGTACGCAGCATTGACTGCCTGGATAAACTGGTCTTTTGTGTTGTAAAAAGTATTGGAGCTCTGATAGGTTTGCGGAGTAACATCAAGAAACGATTGCTTGCAGCCAGCCAAGGCGAGCGCAAAAATAATGATAAGGTTGTATTTCATGGTAATGCTCTGAATTAGAATTGAAAATTAACACCCAAAATGTAGGAAACCGGGACTGGATAACCCGTGTAGTTGATTCCCGGAGCCAGCGAACTATTTCCCTGGTAGCTCAGCTCAGGCCAGCCACCTTTGTAAGGAGAGAACAAAAACATGTTTTGTCCGCTTGCATAAACACGGGCAGAGAATTTGGACGGTGTTTTTATCGTGTAACCTAACGTGATGTTACGAACAGAGACAAAGGAAGCATTTTTAACCCACAGTGAATTAAGCTCCCGCGACCAGGATGTACTTGCATTTGTGGTCGGAATTTCTCCGTTACCGGGTTGCTCCGGGGATCTCCAGCGGTCTTTCACTGCTTCTTCGACATTGAAGACCCCATCAATATTGGTCGTAAAGCGTTTGTAGACATCAAAGATCTGGCTGCCCTGTACACCCGTGATCAAAACCGACATATCAAGTTTTCCGTAGCTGAAACGGTTGGTCATACCCCAGGTAAATTTCGGGTACGGACTGCCGATGGTTGTTCTGTCATTGACATCGATTTTACCATCTTCGTTCACATCGCGGTATTTGACAGAACCCACAACCTGCCCGGCATATTTGGGGATTGCATCCAGCTCTGTTTGATTCTGAACAATTCCCTGGAAATCAAATCCGTAAAACATACCCATAGGTTGGCCTACCTTGGTGATGTTGCTGCTAAGCTCCCCGGAGAGAATCTGGGTTTTGCCTCCGATGTCCAGAACCTTATTGCGGTTAAAAGAAATATTGAAATCGGTATCCCATTTAAATTTACCCGAAACTGCATTCTTAGAGTTAACCGACAACTCAAAACCACGGTTACGTACATTACCAACATTGGTAATCGCTGAGCTGAATCCGGAAGAAGCCGGGATATCAAGAGTTTGAAGCATATCCTCGGTGTGGCGATTGTAAAATTCAGCAGATACATACAGCCGGCCTTTCAGCAGTGCCACATCCAGGCCAAGATCTGTCTGCCGGGAGCTTTCCCAACCAAGCTGGCTGTTAGCCAGTGAGCTTAAAAGAAATCCGCTGGCGAGTGTTCCTCCAAAATTATAATTGTCTGTACCAATCCGGGGTATATAGGCGTAGTTACCAATATTGTTATTCCCCGAAAGACCATAGCTGGCCCTGATTTTGACCTCTTCTACCCAGGGCGTTTTAGGAAAGAAATGCTCTTCGGACACTCTCCATGCACCCGACACGGAAGGGAAGTTGGCCCAGCGATTATCCACTCCAAACCGGCTCGATCCGTCACGGCGAATGGCCACGCTAAGCAGATATCGGTCTGCCAGGCTGTAGTTGATACGCGCCAGGTAAGACAAAAGGCGCCATTCCTGATAGTCGGCTCCGGCCGTCACAGCAGTGGCCGCATTAATAGTCTCAACAGCATCACTTGGATAACTCGCTCCATAGGTAGCATTCTGACGATAAACTTCCTTTTGAACTGTATAACCAAGCAGTGCGTCAAAACGGTGTTTGCCAAATGTGCGGTTATAAGTAAGTGTATTCTCATTAAGCCAGTTGATCATTGAATTATTGATCACCGATCCGGTTGCCGGCTGTGGAGGCGGGTTACGAAAAGTACCCACAGTAGAGGCTTTGAATAAATCAAAACGGGCTGAGGTATAATCGACATTAAATGTGGTTTTCAGCGTCAGACCGGGCAGTGGAGTTACTTCCAGGTAGGTATTGGTTAGAACGCGCGCGGTTGCAGAGGAATTTTTCGTATCTAAAAGCGTGCTCAAAGGATTCGCATTCACAAAAGCGTCGGTAGATGTAACTCTTTGGTTGTAGGTTCCGTCTGCATTGTAAACCGCCGCCACGGGGCTGTTGAGAAGCCCCTGCGTAAGCAAACTGGTGTTGGACTGCCCTTCAGTATTGGCTATTTTCCGGTTTACAAATGAAGGATTCAGATTCAGGCCGATCCTGACATTTTTCATCGGCGATCCGTCCACATTCAGTCTTAGTGAATATCTTTCAAAACCTGTATTTCTGATCACCCCATCCTGATTGAAATAACCGGCCGAAAGCACACTTCTTAGATTGTCAGTCCCTTTCGAAAAGGTTAAGTTATAGTTTTGCTGGGCAGCTGTCTTGGTCAGCACATCATACCAGTCTGTTCCCGCTCCCAGAGCGGATGGATTCTGATAATCTGCCGGAATACTCGCCGGGTCAAAGGTTCTGCCTTCAAATTTGGCCAGGTCCTGGCGGTAGTCGGTACGGAAGTTCGCAAACTGCTCAGCGTTCATCATCTTGATTTTGCTGCGCTGCGGTGCAATCTGAAAGCCGCCGTAGGCATTGAATTCAATTTTGGAAGTGCCTGCTTTGGCTTGTTTGGTCGAAATCAGAATCACCCCATTTGCTCCTCTCGAACCATAAATTGCCGTCGAAGAGGCATCCTTTAATACGGTTATGGACTCTATGTCATCGGGATTAAGTGCGCTGAGCGGATTGGTCGACTTGTCAAATGAATTGGTGACAGGAAAGCCGTCGATCACATAAAGCGGATCATCACCAGCGCCCAGTGAGCCTGAACCTCTGACACGCACGACTACACCCCCACCGGGCGTTCCGGTAACCTGGCTAACCTGTACCCCGGCAACCTGACCAGATAATTTCTGGTCGGCACTTGTCAGAGGCAGATCCTTGATATTCTGAGATTTGACCATCGAAACAGCGCCCGTCACATCACGCCTTTCCTGATTCCCGTAACCAACGACGATGACTTCATTGAGGTTTTTATCATCTGTTGATAGCTTTACATCTGCCACAGAGCTATTTCCAACTGTTATTTCCCTGGTTGCATACCCAACATAGGAAAATACCAGAATCGCGCTCGGGCCGGTTACGCTGATTTTGTAGTTTCCCTCTATGTCAGTGGTAGTGCCTGTGGTGGTGGCTTTCATCATAACGGTAACGCCAGGCAGAACATCTCCGTTTTCAGCCGTTACGCGCCCGCTAACGGTCTGGTCAGCTCTGAATTGTACAGTCGCATTATTCCGGGCCAGCCGGTGAGCCTGCGCATTTTCAGGCCAGATACCCAGGTGCAAAACACCCAGAAGTAGTAATAGTTTTCGGTTCATAAAGTAAAAAGAGTGAAAGTGAAGCAATGGATAAAAAATAAAAATGGGTACGTACCCGCAAATTCAGACAACAATAGGTAAGTTTATCAGTTTCGGTATTACCCGATGTTCGCACTTCTAGTCCCATTGGTTTGTTCAGCACGAAAAGCCAGGCCAATCGTCAATCCAAATTTCGGGTAGGTAACCGCAAATAATACAATTAAAAACTGCTGTTGTACCGGAATTCTGAAAAGTCCCCTGATAGAATGTATGGCGTGTTTTTAAGTTTTCGGTAGCGTACCCGTAAATATAAAATTGATTTTAATTAATACGTCGTTTTAAATAAAATAAAGTTTAAAATTTGGCATAATTCTTCTCTTACTTAACTTTTATTCTATTAAATGGAGAAATACTTACAATGATATAAATTCATTACGGAATTTAACCGCATTAAGCCAGTCTCTGTCGCGCATTTAAATTCACAGATCTTTCAACTTTTCACTGTTTACCTGAGCTGAAAAGTCTCTAAGCAGCAACCTAAGTTTGTCATTGACTACATTTTCGCAAAAAGGTTTTTGCGGATTGCTATAATAGTAATTCAAGTAAGATTCCTGATTGAGCCTGAATGTAATAAAAGGGATGACTTGTGTGATAATTTTGTCTTTAAAATTATGTTGCAGATTATCAACAGCATTTTTGGCATATTCTGTCTGAATAGGTGAAAATGTATACACCGCAGACCGGTATTTAGAACGCATCCTATGCGTGGACGTGCAGCTATGTGTATGCAGGTGCACCGCAATAAGGGTTTGCAAAGAAATGATGGATTCGTCGAAATGAACCAGCACGCCTTCCGAAAAATCACTGTCAGGTGGCAAAGATGTAATCCAGCCCTGTTCTACGCGTATAACTCCGTTAAGTGATAAAAAGATTGCTTCCGTACACCAGTGGCAGCTGCCGCCCAGTCCGATCTTGCTGATCATCTCCATTTTGTTTAAGCGGTTCTGCACAGGGCAGTCCTAAAAGCTTGCCCGTAAATCTCCCGTTATCGATTATGTCTCTCTGACTGCGTCTTAAAGCAAACCACTGGGATTAATTAGTCACAGGGGGCCCGTCGTTCAAGTGCGATTATGGTCATTTTATTTCCCTGAAAGCCAGGGTTTTAGAAATTTAATAACCACTGGCATGATAACCCAGGTTAATAAACCAACCATGCAGGCAGCTATCAGCAGCACCCTTATCATCACAGGAAAGTCTTTGATCAACGCACCTAATGTTAAAGACAAAAACAAACTTGTTGGAAAAACACCGCATAGTGTAGCGACAGCCATTTTCCAGCGCGGTGGAGGCTCCGGAGAACGAAACCAGGCTTCAAGGCCGTTAAGCTCACGATAAACTGGCTGTTCAGTTAGCTTTGAAGCATACTTTTCCCAGTCCTTGAATAGTTTAGAATTATAAAAAGCATCCCTTTCCGCCTGGTCAGCAAAAGTTCTTAGTATACCAATCTCGCGGTTGTCAGCGCCGGGAAGCGCAGTGATCATGGCCGCCCCCTGCACACCACCATGCAAAAATGACTCTCCGAGAAAATCGCGAAGGGCCGCTTTAAATTCTTCTTCCTTTCCCGGAAGTACCTTTCTGGTAATTGCGACGTGTATGGGCATTGTACAACATTTAATTCATCAGTACCCCAATTTATTAAATTTCCCGAATTACCACCTATTTCCACAAATGACAAAAGAAAAGCAGGTGCAAAAAACAGCCCTGCTAATGTTTAAAAATGCCTGTGCATCAATATTTAAGCTCTTTAATTTTCGCGATAACGCGGTTGGCAACAATATGATAACCTTTGTCATTTAAGTGAATATCATCGCCGCCATCGGCCCGAAGGCCTCTTGGGAAATTCTGGTTCTGCAAATCTATTTTGTCATTTGCCGTAGGTGTGTAACCTATGGCGGTCATTTCAGCATCTGTCGGAGGTGTCATCTCTACAAAGGACTTGCCATATTTAGCCGAAAGGCTGGCATTGATTGCTGCCACCTTGTTAAAATCTGCGTTGCCCTTTATTTCACCTGATGCAAGAAGCACACCTACAACAATGTATCTGGCAGGCGTAGTAATATAGGCAATCGAGCTTTCCAGGGAACTGAGAATTTCCTGCTCTCCATTTGCCATCCGGACGTTATTTCGGCCATACCATAAAATTTGCGTCGCGGTTCTCAGCCGGGAAGCGTCATCGAGTAAAAATACCGAGTCTGCCGCAATGTCAATGACGCTAACCGTACCGGGTGTGATCGTATATGTTTCTCCCTGCGCATTGGCTGTGCGTTTAATCGTGCACCGTACTCCGCCAATCGTACCAGTGCGGCTGTACTCGTTGTAGTTTGACCCAGTTGATAAAAACATGTTGCTTAACTTGGTAATTCTAATCGGCTGAATTCCATTTAGCTTATTGCCTTCAACGGTTATCTTTAAAGGTAAGCCACCCTGCCTAACTGCAATGCTGGAAGCGAGCTGACCGATGATGCCATCGGTTGCAACCGTACGGTCTTGAAATTCGGCTGCCACCAAAGTGGCATATGATGCAGTCCCTCCTGCTCCAACAGTAAGGCTATCTCCGAAAAAGGCAAGAGTCTGATCTCTGTCGGATTTACCCCTGTTTGGAAAAATGTCATCTACTACATTACAGGACGACAAAAGTGTTGTTGTCAAAATTGCCGCACTGGACCGACGAAAGAAATGCCTGCGACTAACCAAACTTTCCGAATTTTTAATGTGCGTTTCGAACTTGTGCTCTTCACTCATTTTAGAAGAAATAAAGGATTATGTTGATCAGAGATAAACAATAATCATTCCACTAATTTTCTTACCAGTTAACCGTCTATGTTTTTAGAATTTGTTGCATTTTGCCACGCTGGTTGTTTTTGTGAGTATTAACATCATCACAATGACGGTTTAAGCAAATGGTTCGTTCAATTGGTTCAGTGTACGTATTTGGCGTAGATTCAGCAATTACAGCTGAAGTGAAAGTCTGTTAACTTTTCAAAAAAAATAGACTGATTCCTAGATTTGGAGTTGGTATTTCGCATCTTAAAGTCAGTGAAGTTATTATAGTTAACCCTAAGAACACTACTTTTCCTGATCGATAGGAGTCAGAAAAGTAAAGATCAGATCATAGAATTCATCAGGAAGAAAGGGCTTGGCAAGATATCCGGAGAAACCACCCGCGAGGGCTTTTTCACGCTCATCGGTAAACGCAGAGGCAGTCAAAGCAATAATTGGCAACTGCGGGCTTCTTGCGCGGATCAGCCGGGTTGCTTCAAAGCCATTCATGACCGGCATTTTGAGATCCATTAACAGCAAATCATAATGTTTCGCATTATACTGTTCCATCGCCTCGGCCCCGTTTAATGCTGTATCATACTGCATCCCAACCTTTTTAAGCAAACTGGTGGCAAAAAGCAAATTGACCGCGTTATCATCCACAACCAGAACCCTTGCCCGAGGCAGTGAAACCTTGATTCCAACCGGTTTTTCTAATGATAACGACTCATCAGCATAGGGGAATTGTATGGTAAAAGAAAATTTCGAACCTTTGTTTGGCACACTATCAAGTAAAATATCACTTTCAAAAAGACGTAAAAGTTCTTTTGTAATTGCAAGTCCCAGCCCGGTGCCCCGGTTGTTGCGATTGGCCTGGTTATCACTCTGGGTGAAAATCTCAAAGATCGTCGGCTGGTCCTCTGACGGAATACCAATACCTGAATCGCTGACTTCAAAGTGTAATTTGATTTTGCCCTCCGACCTTTGTAGCTCTGTGACAGCCAGCTTGACAAACCCTATTTCTGTGAATTTAATGGCGTTATGAATCAGATTGGTAATGATCTGATTTAGTCGCACCTGATCGCCGGTCAATTGCAAAGGTAAATAAGGCGTGCTTTCGAAGATCAGCTCTAGTTGTTTTTCCTGCGCCCTGGCGACAAAGGTCTTTTTCAGGTTTTTAAGAAGAAGTGAAAGATCAAACGGTGCAACAGTTAACCTGACATGGTTGGAATTGATTTTATTAAAGTCCAGCACGTCATTTACCACTGCCATTAAATGATCTGATGAAAATTTTAATGTTCCGACCAGTTCCCTTTGAAAATCAGTCCTTAACTCTTCCTGAAGCATCAAATGAACGATTCCCACAATTCCATTCAGCGGCGTTCTGATCTCATGACTCATCATCGAAAGAAAATCAGATTTTGCCTGTGTTGCCTGCTTGGCAAGCCTGTTTTGCTCTTCGAGCTCTTTGTTTTGCCTTTCCAGACTGTGAAAGTAAATAAACTCGCGATACTGCTTGTTGTAGCGCATCTGCATTACCAAAGGAAAAACACTCTGTCCAAGAAAATAAAAATACCCACCCTCTCTGAGAAAACGCACAAATACCTCTGGCCCGCTGATATAAAGTGCGGCTGAAAAACACAGTATCGTGGCCACAGAACTGATGATGGCATAACTTAATTTCCAGCGCAGGACCCAAAGCGTGAATATTAACTGAAGCGTCAAATTAAAGTTCAGGTCAAAAAAATAAAGTGTTGTAAAACGTGCCAGGACAAACGAGTGGAAAAGGATCAGCAGCAGACGACTTAAAAAGGATGCATTCTGACCATTGATAAACCCACGAAAATGAAGTAGTACGACTAGTCCGACGGTGCTACTGCATGCGAGTTGCACCATTAAAATGGACTGATAATCCGGATTGCCGTTCAGGTAGTAAAGCACCGAAGTTAACGGATAACAGATCAAAAATGTAAAACAGAATATGCGGTTGCCCATCACCGACTTTCTCTCAAATTCTTCTTTCCAAAGAATCAGCAAGTCATGTGGATCGTTTTTGATTTCCTCGTAGAAATTATTTTTTTTCAATGCCAACAAACTCTATAAATGTCGGCCGCAAAGTAGTGATTTGGTGTAGATATCCCGCATGATCCGGATGGAAAAACAAGAAAAATAGCTGATTTTAACACTATCGTACTCACTTATACGTTGGCAGGAAAATATTAGCTTGAAGTAAAAGGAACTTGAACTAAATTTTAAAAAATATATTAATAACATATATATAATTTATTTATATATATTATTTTCGTTAATTTTGAAGAAATAGCAGGTACAAAACAATTGGCTAATAACCAACCACGTCATATCCCAGCAACGCTATGTCTAGAAACAAGCTTCCTTTATCATTATTTATGCTTGCAGCCGCAAGTCTACCCGCCTTTGAAAATCGGCTGCCGTCCAGCCAATCCATTCCACCAGTGAAGGTCCAGCAAAAAAACCAAACCAAGTTCGATACAACAGTTTATTTAGTAGTAGAATCACCGCCGGAATTTATAGGTGGCCGCCTGGCCATGATTAGGTTTATAGAAAAAAACAGCAGATACCGAATCAGTACTATCCGTATAAAGGACGCAAAAGTGATTCATCTAAAACTTTTAGTTGAAAAAGATGGTGTGATTTCAAAGGTCATTCCACTCGTTTCGGATGCCGGCAAAGATCAGCAGGAGGAAATTAAAAGGGTCATCAGCCAGATGCCCAACTGGAAACCTGGCTCTCAAAGCGGCCGTTTGCTTCGAAGTTACAGCATTCTTAGCATTTACTTTTTGTAAGTTTTACGTCGTAAAATTGGTCTTTCATCCCCCTCAGCCATCTGAAAAGTCAGCGGTATATCTCTTTGATAGATACCTTATCTGAAATACTTATTTTGGGAACCCGGTCTTGGTAGCTTAATGAAAACGCATCTATTAATTTTACGGTTCTAAAATCGAGGACCTTGCCCTGATGCATGTAGGTTTTTATCTCAGAGATGATCTGGTCTTTGGGCAGAAATGCTGACAACGCTTCTGTGAAATCAGAAAGAGCAAAAACCTGCTTTTTATTTTTCCTGTTTTGCTTGTACAAAAGCAGCAGAAAATCTCTGATATTACTCTTTGATCCGCTGGAAAGGCGGATTTGATTATCAAGGTAAAAACCGTAAATAAAACCCCGGTGATACGGAATTTTCTCAAAATTGCGGCTTTTCCAAAAATTCTTTTCGATTGAATCACCAGGTGTTGTGTTTTCCGGATTTCGGTAATACTGGCCCAAGATCTCCTCATTGGTGTATTTCAGAAATGCCGCTTTATCAAACAGACCTGCCCTGGCCAAATTGTAGATCGCAATATAATCGTTGAAGCCCTCATTAAACCATTCGTTTTCCATACCTACGGATTTGAGCTGCATGCGTCCTCCGATCCAGGTGTGAGAAACTTCATGTGCGATCGTAGCTATTTTTTCTGTATCCAGCGCTCCCGTGTAACGCGTTCCGAATCCATTTTTCAGGCCAATACCTGTCATCGTCGGGGGCACCTTTGTCAGCAAAGGAATCATGCTAACGAAGTAGAACTTAAAGTCGTAATCCTGCCAGAACTCGCGCACTTTGGGAATAAACTTAGTCACCAGCGGATCCATTCCCTGCTGCATATCACTTGCCGAATCGCTATTTGAGGTAATTAGATAAGTCGGAATTTTATTGACGACATATTCTTTACGCTGCAAGTTCTCATTCATTTGGAGCAGCACATTATTTCGCTCACCATTAGGCACAATTTGTCTTTCGTTTGGTTTGGCCTTTGGATCGCTCGATACAAAATAGGGCATGTTTTCCGGCCAGCTGTCCCACGCAAATGAGAGCTCGGTGTAGCTGCTGTCGGCTACGTCCATAAATAAGTTATAACCCAGCGAATAAAAGAATCCCGATGTGATGCTTGGCCGGAAAGCCTCATTAGGTCTTGCTCTTTTAGGATCCAGCACCGGCGTTCCGTCAATTTCGTAATGAAGTTTTTTAACTCCCGGCGTCTGATGTCGCACAATTATCTGGCGATCCTGCCCGGCGATCCGCAACGAATCATTCCGATCAGCTTTTATATTTTGAAGCACGCCAAAAATATTAGTCAACCCACCGGGATTTGGATTGCCAAACTGAAAAACAGTGCTGTCGGCCAGGTGTGTATTGTAAAACAAGTCAACTTTTAACAAAGAAGATCTTCCGTCCCAGGACAAATGATAATCCAGCCGGTTTGAAGCCAGTTTTTGTTGCGCGAAACCGCGGCCGGGCACAAACATTACTACGAATGAAATAATAGTGGCGGACAATAAAACGCTCAGGCGGTTGTTCATTTAGTTAACAGGTGCTAAAACTTATTCACTTTCCCTGCAAAGAACGTCAATATGGGCCAGCGGACAATCCTATATATTTGCAACAGTGATTTCTAGTTTTGCAGATTTGGGCCGAATAATGCCGGTTTGCCGGAATAAATTTTCAATGAAGAAGAAACAAATAAAAATAAACGGCAATAATTTTTCTGATCTGACTGGTTTCTACCAGGAAATCAACAGACTGTTTATGCATGGTATGGACTGGGAGATGGGACATAGCCTAGATGCACTCAACGATATTCTTTATGGAGGTTTTGGTGTCTATGATCCCGGCGAAACCGTTACTGTCATCTGGCAAAACACATCTAAGAGCAGAGCGGATCTGGGACGCGAAGAAACTAGGAAGAACTATGAAATGAAAATAAAAAAGGGCTACCCTTATAATGTGAAGCTTTTTGAGGAAAAACTTCTGGAAATCGAAAATGGGAACGGTCAAACGCTTTTTGATATAATCACAGAGATTTTCCGTGATCACAAAAATATTGATTTGAGCCTGGAAGTGTAAATCGTATATTGTATTCCACCCCGCCTGGGTTGACAGGCAGTAGCTCATGACACGTAATTTCCACGGCGAAAAGCCCGGAAGGCTTAAATATGAATGGCCCCAGTTGTACCGGGGGAAAAACAGAACACAAACATTTCAGCAATCCCAAAGAGGTTGAACAGTCGGTTTAATAACATCAACCATGTGATTTGGAGAGCAAAGTTGTTACCATCAGTTCTTCTATCTGCAAACCAATTACAAAAAGGCAGACAGCAAAACGCCATCTGCCCCTGTTTAACGATGACTGATATGATTAAACCGCCGCTTTTAAAGAAGCCATATCGATCACAAACCGGTATTTCACATCTCCTTTAAGCAGACGCTCATAGGCTTTGTTAATGTCCTGGATGTTGATTAATTCAATATCCGAAACAATATTATGTTCAGCACAGAAGTCAAGCATCTGCTGCGTTTCGGCAATACCACCAATCGAAGAACCGCTAAAATTCCTGCGCATTCCTACCAGATTAAAGGCGCCAATGGGCAGCTCATGCTCCGGCAAACCTACCAGGGCGATTGTACCATCCAATTTGAGCAACTGCAAATAGGCGTTTATGTCATGCTGAGCAGAGACGGCATCTAAAACAAAATGAAGACTGCCTGCATATTTTTTCATCTGCGAAGCATCGCTGGATAACACCACTTCATCTGCGCCTAAGCGTTTGGCATCTTCAAACTTTGAAGACGAAGTCGTGAAAACAATGACATCAGCACCCATCGCTTTGGCAATCTTAATACCCATGTGACCCAGTCCGCCAAGTCCTACCACGCCTACTCTTTGCCCCGGTCCGACATTCCAGTGTTTCAACGGAGAGTAAGTGGTAATCCCAGCGCAAAGTAAAGGTGCAGCAGCAGCCAGATCCAGATTTTGAGGTATACTTAACACATAGTTTTCATCTACAACAATCGTTTCAGAATAACCGCCAAAAGTCTGGCGGTTTAAAAACTTGTCATTTCCGTTGTAGGTATATCCACCGCCAACCAGACAATATTGTTCCAATCCGTCTTTACAATGCTCGCACTCACGGCAGCTATCGACCAGACAGCCCACTCCTGCCAGCTGGCCAACCTTAAATTTAGTAACCTGATCACCCACAGCAGTGATCTTACCTACAATTTCGTGACCCGGAACAATCGGATACACAGAACCGCCCCATTCGTTTCTTGCCTGATGAAGATCTGAGTGACAAACGCCACAAAAAAGAATCTCGATTTCCACATCTTTTGCCGTAACCGTTCTGCGCTCAATGTTTAGTGCTTCCAATTCAGACTCAGCAGCTTCTGTACCGTAGGCTTTGATATTTTTTACTTCCATTAAAAGTTAAGTTGAATGATGTTGTTTTGGTAACTGCGATACGATTAATTTCATTCCACAGCCCGTACCAATATCTAAATACAACCATATTAAACACAATGTTAATCAACTCATTAACAGTATGTTTACGAAGTGAAAATAAGGGATAAAATAGCATTTTAGAATTGCTAATAATAATGTTTAGTCTATCACTTCCTTAAAGCAGATGACATTTCGATCGCTGAAAACCCTAGAATGCATAGAATTACTTTTACTTGTGGCTCGGTTTTTGCTACTGTTTGCTATAATACTCTCAACGACTATAAATTATGAAAATCTGCATTATTGATGATGACTGGGTCTGCCGATTTATCAACCAGAAACTGATCGGAAAAATCCTTGAAGAACCTAACGTTCTGCAATTCGAAGACGGACAGGATGCTTTTGATTTTTTTGAACAGTGGCAACACACACCCGGAAATTTGCCCGACGTCATCCTCTTGGACATTAACATGCCAAGAATGGATGGATGGCAATTTATCGAAATGTTTAGGAACCTTAAAAATCACCATTACAACCCGTTTATTTATATTTCCAGCTCATCTCAGCATCCCGATGATATGGCCAGAGCAACAGCATATCCTGAAATAAATGGCTATCTGCCAAAACCGTTAAGCATTGAAGTATTAAAAAAAGTACTTTCGGATGTTTCCGGTGCTGAGTCGTCTTCATCATTACAGGAACGATATAAAGTGGGCTGGCAAAACAGACAGCATGCTCATGCCTGAAGTGTGTTTTGGTGGTAGATCTAGCATGTCATCCTCTATTAGCTTCGAAACAAAATAATTTTATACTTCTTCAATATTTTTAAAGAAGGGTCTGTGAATGTCACAGGCTCTTTTTTTATTTAACAGCAATCGTAAATATCCAGAAAATATAAGAAATATTATATTCTCCAAGTATTTGAATTTTATATAAAGTATACAGTTCACCTTCCATACAAAATTGTGCATACCTATTAATTTTGTCTGCAAATTTCTTAAATACGCCTGTCCAGCTACCGATTTGTCCGTTTCAATAAGATAGCGCTCTGTTTATTGAATGGTAAAAAACACATTTGCATCAGATATCAAAGTAGATTTGCTTTGGCAAGCCATTTGCAAGTAAAACTTCGATTCTTGTAATTATTCAAAACTAAAACCAAAAACGTGTGAAAAAGTTAACGATTGTTTCTTTAATGCTGCTTTGCAGCACCTTTGCATTTTCCCAGTCTTTTAGCATCGGCCCGAAAGCGGGTATTAATATCAGCAACTACACCGGCGGTGACATTGAAGCAGATGCTTTGGTCGGTTACCACCTCGGTGCGGTGATAAACTACGGCTTTGGTAATGTTTTCTCGATTCAGCCGGAAGTGTTGTTTTCAACCCAGGGGGCGAAGGTGAACAATGCGGGCAGAAAAGATGACTTTAAGGTCAATTATGTAACTGTACCGGTCATGTTAAAATTTAAAACCAATGGTGGATTCTACGTCGAAGTAGGCCCACAGGTTGGCTTTCGCACCTCATCAGATCTGGGCGATCAGTCGATAAACAACTTTGCAAAAAACCTGGATCTGTCCGCAGGAGCAGGTATAGGCTTTCAATCCAAAATTGGTTTGGGCGCAGGTGTGCGCTATATAGCGGGGCTTTCGAAAGTGGGCGATTTCACAGGTCAGAGTTTCGATCCTGACTTTAAAAACAGCGTCATTCAGGCAAGTATTTTCTGGGCAATACCTTTTGTTAAATAAAGGACTTTCCGAAACTGAAAAGAGTTGGCTTTTAACGGAAATACCCCGTTTATCGCCAACTCTTTTTATTTTAATCTATTAGCCGTAATTTATCCTTACAAGCTTAAATGCTCAGCTAACTATTTGTCCATAATGAGATCAACGATGACTATTAATTTTTCAACCCTTTTAGATAGGCCATCGTCTGTGGAACCTGCGTGCCGTAGCTTGGACTTTCATCTTCAATATAGTAATGCTCAATTGCAGATTTTTTTGCCGCTTTTAAAACAGCCGGAATGTTGATCTGACCAGTTCCCAGCGCTACATCATTGGTCACCGGCGTTCCTCCTGACAAGTTCCCTTCCACGCCTTTGCGAAGGTCTTTCATGTGCATGAGCTTAAATCGGGTTGGGTACTTTTCAAGCAATGCCGCCGGATCGCCACCCGGGAAAAATGCCCATAATACATCCAGCTCAAAACTTACATATTTCGGATCCGTTTTGGTGATGATGTAATCCATCAGCGTACCCTCTTCATATTTCTCAAACTCATAACCGTGATTATGATAACAGAAAGTCAGACCAAATTCGTCTTTTAGTTTTTTACCAATCTTATTAAAATCTGCGACTGTCTGGTTTGCCATATCCAGCGTGAACGCACCCTTATGCGGCACCCAGGCAACACGGACAAATTTAGCACCTAATGTTTTGGCATTTTGCCCAACCTGGTCGGTTTTATTAAGCGCTTCCTCATAGCTCACACCAAAGGAAGAACATCTCATTCCCCGCTCATCGAGCAGCGCCCTGAGTTCAGCTGCCGTTTTTCCAAACAGATTTGAAAATTCCATATCCTTTATACCTAGACTTTTTAGTGTGTCCAGTGTGGCGGCGGCATCCTTGGCAAAGCTTGCCCGGTAAGTGTAAGAAACCATTCCCGGCGTTTGGGGAAACAACGGTTTTCCCTTCTGGGCAAACATCACATTAGTATTGATGAATAAAACGGTAGCAACGATTAGCAGCTTTTTCATTAAATAGACCCTTTAACAGGTTTTTAGTTTTGGATTTGAATACAGAGAATTTGAATCGTAAAATTGAGACGAATCACAAGGCCCACCGCCCTGAAAGGGTAAAAACACCTTACTGCTCAACCTGACTGATCTTGTTGTAACAGCGGTGGTAACAATTTTGCGTCAATGCCATTGACAATAATACTGCTGTTTTTTTACTTTACAGTTTTTTAAGCGTAATCCTATTCAAGGCGCCAAAACATCATCCGGGCACCGGTGGCCTGAAATTTGTAAGTAAAAATATCAAAAACGTTTTCACGGAAAGTTATGAGAAAGGAAATCTATTTTGTTGACGACAGCGAAGATCAGCGTTCCATTGTCAGAAGCATATTCGGTTATTATCTGCGAAAACACACAATCCGTTTTTTCGAATCAGGAGAAGCCCTATACCGACACATGGTAAATATTTCCGATGAGGGCTACCATGGTCCGATACCTGGGCTGATTTTGCTCGATTTGCACATGCCAGGAATTGACGGAAAATCACTTCTCAGACTAATTCGGCAAAGTCCAAGTGCACGCATTGATTGGAAAACGTTACCTGCCGTCGTGTTTACTAGTCTGGCTACCAAAGCACAACTTGATGCTTGTTATAAAGCTGGCGCAAATTCTGTACTTATCAAGCAAAATAAGATAGAAGATTTCACCTCTCAGTTAAGGCTGATTTGTAATTACTGGCTTGATGAGAACAAGTTGCATTTTGACATAAAGCCGTAAGCATGCCTGTGATTTTTCTATCGTAAAAGCTTGTTCTGACTACTGATGGTATTAATCCAGAAGTGGCAAAGATTTGAAAAGAACGAAAACCATGTGGTTAAATCATCGGATTTGACCAGATAGGCGTTGGCCTGGCTGCGGTAGCATTCTCTGATATCGACAGGATTATCAGAATGACTAAGCACAATGACCGGTATGGACATTAACCTGCAGCCGGCTAAAAACTTTTTGAGATTTTCTAAAATCCTGAGACCATTTTGTCGGTCTGGCAAATAAAGATCCAGCAAAATCAACCGGGGCGTTTCCGACAACCTGGCCCACTGTGATTCAAGATGCTCCAAAGCCATATTCTCATCTGCCAGACTGATCACTTTTACCTGTGGCATGCAGCTTCTTAAGGCCAAAGACATTAGTATCCGCTGGTCGGGGTTGTCCTCGATAACCAGAATACTCTTGGATGCCATGTTTTTAATTTGATGTGCTTTTGTCCGTGAAGTTGGAATTCTTAGAAAACAAACGCTGATCGCATCAGCCAGCTGCTCATATTCACTGATCTGATAGGGCTTTGATATAAAAGCGTTGATTCCCTTGGCGTATGCCGTCGCAATCAGATCCGTATTATTAGTCGTTGAGATCATAATAACCGGAATATGCAGCAGATGCTCCTCTGCCTTAATGGCTGATAAAGCCTCAAGACCACTCATTCTGGGCATATTCATATCCATTAAAATAACGCAGTTTTCCAAATTACCTTCTGCCTCCAGCAACGAGAGCAATTCTATCCCGTCGCAGGCTTCAATAATCTCAATTCCTTTAATTACGTTGAAAACAGCATCTTTGAGAAGAAACCGGTCATCCTCGTCATCATCGACGATAAATATCTTTTTCGCTGCGTTCATAAAAATTGATAAAGTAGCCTGCCATTTGAGCGCCCATTTCTTTGTAAGACCCTAAGATCTAAATTAAGTCCTGCCAGCATCTTTTAGCGGCGTCAAAACTAGTACTTATTTCAATATACGACGCTAATAATGTTTATACATATTCATTTTCGCAATAAATTTCGCCTTATATTCCGCTTTGGCGGGTTAGGATGCCATACTTAACAATCTGGCATAACTTTATTAGAGGCATGAAAAAAGTCTAAAACCCCTTATCACTCCATGGCTAAAAACAAAACCTCCCAGCAAAGCCCAAACTATGATCTGGTCGCTTTTCTTAACATAAGAAGAGAAGCCGTGCTTAATAAATGGCGGGTAGTATGCTCGCAGGATACAAATCTAAACAGCAAAGCAAGTTTTTCCAGAGAAGAGTTTAATGATCAGATTCCGGTTTTACTTGATATTCTGAACCAAAAACTGCTGGGAGAGAAAATCAGTGTTGACCCCATCCTGGTTGCCAGTGAACACGGCCTGCACCGCTGGCAGACGGGTTATGAGCTATCTGAACTATTGATCGAACTAGAGCATCTGTTTGTCATTTTGCAAGACGAAATACATGCATTCGAGCGCAATAGTAAAATAACTGATCTGGAGTCAGCACAGTTTGTACAGCAGCAGATCTTTAAAATTTATGCAGATGCAAACCGCGGAAGTTTGCTTTATTACAATGAGCTCAGACAAGCGGGGGCTGCTGAGCAGGCAGCAAACCTGCAAAATGCTTTCAATCAACTCGAAGAGTTAGGAAAAAAACGCAACGAACATCTCAGACACAGCTCGCATGATCTGCGCTCAAGCTTTAGTGTGCTGATGATGGCTTCTGAAATGTGGGAAATTCCGGCTTCCGGTGAGGAACGCTCCGAACTTGCCAAGATGATGAATAAAAATCTTTCATCCATTCGTGAAATGCTTTTGCAACTTACTGATTACGCGCGCATCGAGGCAGGCCAGGAAATTTTAGAGTTAAAGCAGTTTGATGCCGCGGCATTAATCAATCAAATTATCGGCAACACTTTGCCACTGGCGCAGACGAAGAATCTGACGCTGCAGGGTGAGGGTCCGCAGCACCTGAAAGTGTTTAGCGATCCGGTGCAGATACAAAGGGTCCTGCAAAATCTTTTGCACAATGCTTTAAAATATACACAGACAGGCGGTGTCTACATTACCTGGGCAACAGAAAATGATTCCCGCTGGATTCTTAGTATCCAGGATACAGGGCCCGGTTTCCAGCAAAATACTCCGGCTGCATTTTTTGCCGGTCAGCTTAAACCTGCGATCGGTACCAGCGGAATTCATCCGGATGGAAAAGCCTTGCAGCTTCCTGACTCCAAACACGCAGACTACGATGGAAATGATGCCTTTAAAGAAAGTGAAGGCCTGGGCCTGTTCATTGTCAAAAAGATTTGCGAGCTGCTGAAAGCGACCATGGACGTAGAAAGTAAACCTGGTCAGGGTACATTGGTTCGAATTCGTTTCCAGGTAAAACAAGAGCCTAATAAACCTGTTCAAATAAAACCAGAAGAGAACTAACTATATGCTTTCAGAAAAATAGTTTTTTGAAAGCACCCGGCACAAAACAGTAATTTCTTCCAGAAGCGTGCTGACCTTCACTTTTGTGGCAAAAGGCCTGTATACACTTACCGACACTGTTTTATCTCCCCAATACCGCAGCCGGTCCAGATAGCTTGTCTGGTTTGTGCTCAGTTCACAAAGGGCAAGCCTGAGATTGCCCTTTTTTGACTCCGCAGGATCAAGACCTTGCGACCCGACAAGCCAAAACAGCTCGTTGAGTCGTACGATACAGTCCCGAAGGGCCATGGTTTGCTCTAATAAATCAATGCTTCGTTTAGCGGATGAGAGCAGCGGCAGGCTGCTGTTATATTCACTGGCAGTGAAAACGTTATCGAGATTACCTACGGCTGCTGATATGTCGGCCAGCATCAATTTATATCTCTCTTCCATGGGCGTCCAAATTTATTTGACACCACAAGGATAAAAACTGTGCCTAAAAAGGAACGGTTTCATATACGAAAACCAAATCTGCACGTATTTTTAGCATCTTGAAAACCTGGCAGGTGTAATTAAGGCGTTGATACCAATCGGAAACGGTGAACAACGGGTTGATTGGCCGCAAAAACCTTTTCAATAATTTCAGGCATGGCCTGCATGATCTGCTGCTGTTTGCTTTTGTTTGCCAGATAGGACTTAAACTGATTGGTGTAGTAAGTCAACTGAGGCGAAGTCTTGAATTTTTCTTCCAAACGCTTTTCCAGAAATACCTGTTGCGCACTGCGGTCTGCATCCTTTAAACTATCAGGCAAATGATGGATCTGGATGGTGACTATGTTTCGGTACATCGACTGATTTTTTCGGTATTCTGCCAGCAATGCCATGATTTTTAGCGCCTGATGATATTGGGGTGTGTCTTTAAAAACGGCAAGATTAATTCCCTCTTTTAGCTGCCCGGAAGAAAAGCTCCCTATCTGACTGCCGTCGATCAGCAGCTGGTAGCTGCCCGGAGAGACGTTTTCAATTTTTAAGATCTGCTGATTAAAATCGCTGGTAAAATTCACCAGATCAAGCGCCTTGCCGGCAGATGCATCGACTGGAAAGGGAAGACTATTTTCTTTTACAGAAAACTGTATTTCACCCTTTTTCACAGAGATATCTTTGATCTGGCAGTTAAGGCTCTCTTTGTTGCTTTTTTGCTCATCTCTGGCAATGACGATTTTTGAGACATATTTTTCTGCGCCAGTTGAACGCAGAAATTCGTAGGCCATCACCAAATGACCTTCCGGGCCGGGATGCACCCGGTCGGGACCAATAATGGTCGCAGCTGAATCCTTTTGCTGCACAGTCTTATTGATATTAGTCAGAATGGTCCAGTAGTCTACGGTTACAAGATTGTATTTATCTGCCAGCTGCTGGCCAAAATCCGCACACTTTTTCAAAGCATCATTGACGCCAAACATATTTTCGGTCGCCTGCGTACCTGTCTGGTCATAAATCGATGGTTTTTGCAGGATCAGTTTTCTTCCCCCTTCCAGTAATTTCTTTACAATGATCTCTAAATTCCTGTTGTAAAGATCAAGTGCCTGCTGTTTTTTCTCTTCAATACCCGCTTCATTAGCCCGGGCTTTCGAATACAAACTGCGGCTGACATCGTTCATTCCAATCATCAGTACACACCAGTTTGGTTTGTGAACCAGAATATCACTTTCCATGCGGTTTAAAATGCCCTGAGTTACATCTCCGGAAATTCCGCAGTTGATAAAAGTCACTTTCCGATCCGGATAGCGTGTAGCGTAATACAGATTGACAAAATTGTAAAATTGTCCGTTGTTGGTAATGCTGTTTCCCACAAAACAAACCTTATCGCCGTTGGCAAAGACGGCCCCAGTTTGTTTCTGTGCAAAAGACTGCCCGTGCAGGGACAGTAAAGTCAAAACAAGGATAAAAATTCTGCAATGTCTTCTCATAACTATAACGCCGATCCTTTTAAAGAAATAGAAAAATCAAACTTGATAAATATAATTTTGATTATCAAACAGTTAAGAAAAATATCGTTTATTTTAAATATTTTCATCCTTAGAAGGTTACAAAACATTCCTTTTTTAATCTTGGGAATAGTTTACGTATCCATCTTTCTTTTTGTCCGTTTTCAAGATGAAATATAGACATTTTACTGTTGAAGATTTTTTGGCAGATAATTTTTTTCAGCAATGGATCCTGGCTCCCGATGAGCAGAATGATTCATTCTGGAAGCATTGGATCCAGCAAAACCCAGACCGGCACCAGGTCATCGCGCAAGCCATAGAACTGGCGGGCAGCTTTGAGTTTACCGAAAAGTGGAGCGATCAGGAGCGGTCTGCTATTTGGGCAAATATTGAAAACGGGGTCAATCACCCGCGTGTCGCAAAGCATTCCTTACTACGGTCACTGCATTGGAAATCCTGGCTTTCAGCCGCCAGCTTGCTTTTGGTTCTGAGCACGATCGCAGTTATAATCAAACAAAACGATTTGCATCAAATCGCTACTTCTTTTGGACAGATCAAAAAAATAACGCTTTCAGACGGCTCATTGATTACCCTGAATGCCAATTCCAGACTTTCCTATGCCGAAAATTCCTTTGATCAAAAGCGGGAAATCTGGGTTGAAGGCGAGGCCTTTTTTGAGGTCAGCAAAAAAATGGTAGACGGCAAAAAAGTCCCTTTTATCGTGCATGCCAATGATCTTTCGATTCAGGTGCTGGGAACAGCCTTTAATGTGGCAAACCGAAGGGGGGCAGTCAATGTTGCGCTCGCCCACGGAGCGGTTAAAGTGGTTGATACCTACAACAAAGCCAATACAGTTGTTTTAAAACCGGGTGAAAGCGTCAGTCAGTCAGGCGCAAAAAATCCGCTTTACAAACAAAAAGTAGATGTCGCCCAGTATGCTTCCTGGAAAAACAAAGTGATTATTTTCCGCCGTAAGTCTTTAAAAGAGCTCTCTGAGATGATGAAGGACCTCTACGATATCGAAGTTATTATCGATAATACTGCCCTGCAGGACCAGCGGTTTACCGGCTCATTTCCCAGCGATTCTTCACAGATTCTTTTTGACAAACTTAAAAAGATGTATCCGCTTCAGGTAGTCAAAATCGGAACGGGCTACCACATCAGGTAAGGCAAAATAAATCAGGGATATTAAATTAGAGATAATTTATCCTTTTATTATTATACAAACCGTTAACTTTCCTAAAACGTCTATTGATGCCACTGTGTTCAACTAATGCCGACGAGACCAAACATTGGCACAAACTCCTGAACGGAGATCAGCAGGCGCTTGCCTTTTTTTATGAAAGATACGCCGATTACCTCTTAAAGTATGGACTTTCGGTTACCTACAACCGCGATATGGTTCAGGACGCTGTTCAGGAGCTTTTTATCAATATCTGGAACCGGCGCCAAAACCTGTCTGTTCCCGACTCCGTTAAATACTACCTGATGGTTTCGCTCAGACGTATCATCCTGAAAGATCTGCTTCATGCCCGGCAGTCAACAGATGTTTTCTCTGAGGAGGCGCTCTCTTTTGCCAGCCATGAAAGTCTTTTCGCCGACGAGTACAAAGAAGATGTTCATTTAAAATTACAGCATGCAGTCAGACTGCTGCCCGCCCGCCAGCAGGAAATTATTTTTCTTCGCTTTTTCCAAAAGTTAAGCTATGAGCAGATTACCACGGTGACGGGTCTGGATTATCAGATACTTCGCAATACGATATACCGGGCAATTAAAACGCTGCGCCACTCGCTGAGTGAAAAAATCGCTCTCACTTCTGTGCTTTCTATTTTCCCGCTATTAATCTGATAATCAATCAATTAAAATTTTATCATTTTTATATGAAAAATTTTATCTTTTTGAAGGTTACAAAGTTCCTGCGTCGCGCTCTTTGCTATTGAATTTAATAATCCAAATTTATAATGGTGTTATTACAATATACCAACCATTTCTAAGGACCGGTTTACCAAAGCTTTTTCAAGGATCCACTGCTTTTTATAGCAGCCACTGAAAACGAATAAATCCGTACAGATCCATCATCCGCTAAATACCTTTTAAGCTAAAATGTGCACTTGCAAACATTAGTAATATTCCTAAACCCATCTTAAACTTAACGCGGTAAGAAATGAGTAAAAAACTACATTTGATAACCTGCCTGATTTTGCTGACCTGCTTGCAGCACCAACATGTCATTTGTGCCCAAACGTTTGCCCTTAGCGCTCCGCAGCAAACCCAACAGATCATCACTGTCAAAAAAATCGGGCTCTCCCAGGCCCTTAATACACTCAGCACCCGGCATAAACTGATTTTCGAATTCAATGACAATGCATTGGCGGGCAAAGCAGTTGATCTGGCAGACGTAGAGCGAAAAGAGAAAATTGAAGAGAAATTAAAACGTCTGCTGCTGCCCAATAACCTTCTGTTTGAGCGTTCGGGTAAAAATTCTTTTTTGATCTACCCTAAATCAAGCTCGTCCGCAGAGCCTGCCGGCGGCCAGCAAAATTTGCCGCTGGATAATACCCAGGCAAGTTTTCAACAAAATAGCACACCTCCTTTAAGCCCGTTAAACGCTGCGGGTACCCAGACCGCTAGAACAAAAAACGCAGATATTTCCCTGACGGGACTTGTCCGGGACGAAAAAGGAGAAGGACTTCCCGGCGTCAGTATCGTTGTTGCCGGAACACCAAACGGTACAACGACCAATGCAGATGGCAAATTCGCCTTAAACGTTGCCGACAAAAGCGCGAAACTCGTCTTTTCCTATGTAGGCTATCTCTCCCAGGAAATCACAGTCGCAAACCAGACAAATATTTCCGTTACATTACTAAATGATTCCAAAGCGCTTGATGAGGTAGTGGTGGTCGGCTATGGTACGGTCAGGAAGAGTGATTTAACCGGATCAGTCTCAAAAATAACCGCCGATAAGGTCAATGAGCGCTCTATTTCCTCAGTCGAACAAATGCTACAGGGACAGGTTTCCGGCGTACAGATCACGCAAAATACGGGCGCACCCGGCGGTGGCATTACTTTCAATATCCGCGGGGCTACTTCTGTGAGCGGTTCGAATCAGCCTTTGATTGTCATTGACGGCTACCCGGTCGACTCAGACAACGGAAGTGTGAAAATGTCCGGCGGCAGTCAGTCGGGTTATCTCTCCGAGCTGCCAAGCGACAATGCGCTGGCCAATTTGAATCCGGCCGACATTGAATCGGTCGAAATACTTAAAGACGCCTCTGCGACAGCGATCTACGGATCAAGAGGTTCAAACGGCGTGGTTTTAATTACCACCAAACGCGGCAAGTCCGGCAGAGACCGCATCGAATACAGTTTCCGATATGATATCAGCAAGCTGCCCAAAAAGATTCCTGTGCTGAATACAAGTGACTACATCAAATATTCCAATGAGGCCTATCTGAGAAGCGGACAGGATTCTGTCTACAAGTCAGCAGCGATCGCTGAGCTGGAAAAAACAAATACCGATTGGCAGGATCTGGTCTACCAGACGGCCATTACCCAAAACCACCAGCTGAGTCTTTCGGGTGGTATGGAAAAAATGAAATACGCCATACAGCTTGGCTATCTGGGACAGGAAGGGATCATAAAAAATTCCAAATTCGACAGAGGTTCGATCCGTATCAATTTAGACCGGGAGTTTAGCAAAAACTTCAAAATGGGACTAAGTATGAGCGGCTCGATGAGCAAAAACAAGGCCGCGATGCAATCCTCAAACCGTGATGATGTTTCAACCTCGGTCGTACACGGAGCGCTGCGCTCGCGTCCTATGGTTACGCCCTTTACAGCAGAAGACGAACTGGATCAGTCTTATCAGGGAAACCCCCTCACACTGGTAAACCTGGCTGATGACCAAAACAGGGTTACGACTGTTTTGGCAAACATTTTTGCCGAATATACCCTTTTAAAGGGCCTGAGTTTCAGATTAAACGGCGGTGTAAACAACTCATCGTCTCAAAGGGATTTTTACCATCCCAGAGGAACTACCCTTGGAAATCTGGAAGGCGGCTATGCCTACCGCGGCAATTTGGGCTCATTTAACTATTTGACCGAATATACCCTCAATCTAAACCGTACCTTTTATAAAAAACACCGCTTCAACGCAGTCGCAGGTTACACCTGGCAGGAGTGGAACCGCAGAAGTTTTGGGCTGAGTGCACTCAATTTTCCAAATGATAACCAGCTCTACTATAATTTTGCAGGCGCCAACTCGATCAGTAAACCCGTTACGAGCACCCAGGAATGGGCCCTTTCTTCTTTTCTTGGCAGGGTCAACTATAGCTTTGACAACAAATATCTTTTTACACTTACCGGCCGCGCGGATGGTTCTACCCGACTGGCCGCCGGAAAC
Organism: Dyadobacter psychrotolerans; assembly: GCF_004349265.1. Lineage (GTDB taxonomy): Bacteria > Bacteroidota > Bacteroidia > Cytophagales > Spirosomataceae > Dyadobacter > Dyadobacter psychrotolerans. Next base: position 629,806 of record NZ_SMFL01000005.1, on the reverse strand, counting down.
AAATGGGCGTTTTTTCCATCCGTGGCTGTGGGATGGAACCTTCATAACGAGAATTTTATAAAGGCGTTTTCTTTTGTCTCAGAACTCAAACTAAGAGCCAGTTATGGTTTATCGGGCAATCAGGCCATTGCAGTCGGCGCTACCAAGGCAACGCTTGCAACGACCAATACTGTTGTTGATCAGTCGGTACAAACCGGATACGTGCAGTCAAACATGGCCAATGATAAACTGCACTGGGAGACAACCAAGCAGGGTAATGTGGGACTGGACATGTCCTTTTTTAACAACAAACTTGATTTTGAATTTAATTACTACAAAAAAAACTCAGTTGATCTGCTGATTGCGCTGGTGATTCCGCCTTCAAACGGTTTTACCCGATACAACACCAATTTGGGCTCAGTTGAAAATAAAGGTTATGAGTTTGATCTGGGCTTAAAACCTCTTAGCGGAAGTCTGCAATGGGATGTATCGGCAAATCTTTCGATCAACCGAAATAAAATTGTCAATCTGGGCAGTGTAGAATCTTTTGTGGGTACAGCCTTTTTGGCCATAGGCGGTCAGAGTTTGCATATAGCGCAGGTGGGCAGTCCGATCGGTTCTTTTTATGGATACCGCATCAACGGGATATACCAAAATCAGGAGCAGATCGATAATGGTCCGAAAGACTCCTCGACACCTACCCCGGGCAGCTTTAAGTATCAGGACATCAACAGTGACGGCTCTATAACCGCTGAGGATCGCGAAATCATCGGCAATCCTTATCCTGATTTTATATTTGGACTCACCAACAATCTAACCTGGAAAGGTTTGACCATGTCTGTTTTTGTGCAGGGCAGCATCGGGCAGGATGTGATTAACGCCAACCGTTTTTATCTGGATGCACTTGCCCGTGGAAATCAAAGCAATGTCAGCCAGCAGGCCTACGATAACCGCTGGACGGGCGAGGGAACAAGCAACTACTACCCCGCCCCATCCACCTCAGCTACGCCTTTTAACTCCCGGTTCACTGATTTCATTGTCGAGGACGCAACTTTTGTCCGCTTAAAAAACATCACCTTGTCCTATGGTTTTCCGCCTGCCAGCATCCGGCGTATCCGCAATCTGAAACTGTTTGTTTCGGTCAGCAACCTTCTCACCTTGACTAAATACAAAGGGTATGATCCGGAGATCAACAGCAGAGCCGACAATTCGATGATGCCTGGCGTGGATAACGGAAGTATCCCCCAGTATCGCACGCTTTCGGCCGGAATTAATATAGGTTTTTAATAATACGATAAAAGATGATAACGATCAAAAAATATACAATCATAGCCAGTCTGCTGCTGATGATGACATCCTGCTCGCTGGAAGAAACTATTTATGACAATGCGCTCTCGGAGACTTTTATAAAAAACGACGCAGATGTTGCCTTTCAGCTTAATGGGGTCTATTCGTTCTTTACCACCTTTGGCGGCTACAAATCCAATCTGACCTACCCGCTTTTGTATGGAGGTGACAACATTGCCACCACGGGCAGCACCCAGCGGGCTTTTACAGAACGTACCCTGCCGGCATCCAACGTGTATCATGCTACCCCCTGGACGACCTATTACAATACGATCAATAACGCCAATGCGCTTTTAGAGCTTTTGGAGACTTCTCAGGTTGTCTCACAGGCTGTTAAAAACAAGGCCATTGGCGAGCTGTATTTTTTAAGGGCATTTTCGTACTTTAACCTTGTCAGGTTTTACGGCGGAGTTCCCATCCGCACCCAGCCAACAAAGGGCGATTCTGAATTTTACAGTCCGCGCAATTCAGTTGAAGAAGTTTATGCGCTGATCTTTGAGGATTTCAAAAAAGCAGCTCAGCGCTGTGTGTTATATAGTAAACAGCCTTCCACAGAGTCGGGCCGGGCGACCAAGGGTGCCGCCCAGGCGCTTTTGGCAAGTGCTTATTTGACTTATGGAAATTACCATGATTTAGGCGGAAAGCCTGATCAGGCAAGGATTGCTTACCAGTCAGCGAGCATTTATGCCGATAGTGTGACGGCATCAAATGAATATGCACTTATTGAAAATTATGCCAATTTGTGGGATGTGGCCCAGGAAAAAAGTGCTTACAAAGAAGTGATTTTTGGTATTCAGCACACGCGTGATGCGCTGGCAGCCAGCGCCAGTTCAAGGGGCTCAGAGCTCCCCTACTATCTGCAGCCGACGACGCGAAATGCAATTTGCGGCAATGTTACTGACGGCGTTGGTGCCGGTACGCTGCGGATACAGCCTTGGTTTTATGATCTTTACAGCACCGGAGAATATACCAATGATTACAGAACAGAAGTTTCCTTCCTGACCAGCTGGACCAACACGCTCACAAACCGGGCCTATATCACTTATCCAAAGGTAAGACAAGCCGCAGAGACGGTGGAATCCTATCCCTATGTGGACAAATACAAGGATCCTAACGGTTATCAGGCACGAAACAATGAAAACGATCTTTTCATCATCCGATTATCAGAAGTTTATCTGATCAAAGCCGAAGCAGAAAATGAGCTTAACGGTCCGACCGCGCTTGCCTATGAAAATTTCAACAGATTGCGCGAACGTGCCCGTAAAGCAAACGGAACGGTTAGAAAAACACCGGAAAATCTGGCCACAGGTTTGACCAAAGAACAATTCAGATTAAAAATATATGATGAAAGAGGCCTTGAATTTGTCGGAGAGGGTCTACGCTGGTTTGATTCGATCCGTATGCGTTATGTGGACAACAAGCGCACCATGGTGCAGTACCGTTATGAGGATTTTTATCCTAAACTTGCTTTGAAGACCGCGCCAAGCTACAATGCAACGACCAAGGTTTGGGCAGGCGGCAGGGTGCAGCCTTTGAATTTGGTGGCTTTCAGTCCTAAATTTTTGCTATGGGCCATTCCGAGCGCAGAGATTGATGCCAATCCTAAAATGACCCAAAACCTGGGTTGGTAATCTTTATTCTGAATATACAGCTAACCGATTTTTATATGATCAGAACGTGGATAAAGCTTGGTGTTTTTGTGCTGTTAAGCACCGGCTTACTGGCCCAGGAGCCTGCCGATTATACAAAGCCGGTGGCTGGGATAATCCCCCTGGAGCCCGGCCGCGTCGGACAGATCGCTTTACTGCTCGATGAAAAACCTGCGGGCTTTGGCAGTCCGGTCTCGGATAGAAAAGTTTGGGATAAACTTTGGGCCAGCGGCAAATATGCATCTGTTTTAAAACAGGCCGAGGGAATGCTTACAAAGCCCTTTCCTGTATTTGACACTGAACTTTACATGGGCATTTTTACCAAAGGCGACTCGCAGTCTGGTAAGGATATGTTAAATGAACGCCTACGCTGGCTGATTGTACTATGCTGGGCTGAGTGTCTGGAAAACAAAGGCAAATACATCCCAAAATTAGAGCTGGTCATCGGCGAGCTTCTCAAACAAAAAACCTGGGTTAATCCCCGTAACTATTCTGAGAAAACCTTCTCCGGACTCGTCGAGCTCTCCACGGCAAGTTATGCCCATAATCTGGCGCAGGCCTTCTATCTGCTGGGCGACAAATTAAACACGCAAACAAGGAAAGATATTCTGGAAAGCTTGCATGCAAGAGCATTTAATCCTGTTTTGGCAACACTGGAGGGCAAAGACCGAAACCACAGCTGGCTGACGGTGACCAACAACTGGAATGCAGTTTGTCTTTCCGGCATTACCGGCGCTGCGCTGACTGTGCTTTCAGACAAAACAGAACGGGCCAAATTCGTTGCCATTGCCGAGCGCTACAGCCAGAATTTTATTGCCGGTTTCCATAACGACGGTTACTGCACCGAGGGTATTGGCTATTACAATTACGGTTTCGGACGCTTTATCAGCCTGAGAGAAAATGTATTGAAGGCCACAAACGGGAAAATTGACTTTTTCTCTAACGATAAAATTAAAAACATTGCGGGCTTCTTGCCCAATATGGAAATGATCAATGGTACCTATCCTGCGATTGCCGACTGCCCTGCCGACCCCAAACCGGCAAAAAACATCCTATATTATGTCAGCCATAATCTGGGCATGGGCCTGAGCCAGTATGATTCCATCTCGCTGCTTGGAGCAAGGTCTGATCTGGTCGCCGATGTCCTGTATGTATTCCCTAACAGCGCTTCCATGGCCCGACCTGCGGCAGGCAGCAGTAACCGTTATGGCGGGATAAGATCCTATTTTGACGCGGCCGGCATTTTGACTGTTCGTCCGGCGGCTAATTCAAAAGCAAAACTGGCAGCGGTTTTTAAAGGAGGCAAAAACAATGAGCACCATAACCACAACGATCTGGGATCGTACACCATCGCTGTCGGAGATCAGGTGCTGATGGGTGATCCGGGCCTGATACCCTATACAGCCAAAACCTTTGGCCCTAACCGGTATGATTACAAAACACTTAGCTCTTACGGGCATCCCGTGCCGCTGATCGCCGGAGAAAAACAAAGGAGTGGCAACCAGGCCCAGGCAAAAATTCTCAGGGCTGACTTTACCGATGCCGAAGACCACTTTGAGATGGATATTACGTCTGCTTACCAGGTTGACGGGCTACGATCGCTGATCAGAAAGTTTGACTATAAAAGGTTGGGCGATGCCAACCTGGACGTAACCGATGCGTTTGTATTTGATACTGCCCGGCCTTTTGAGACTGCCATTATTACCAGAGCGGCCTGGAAGCAAAATGAGAAGGGGCAGATCATTCTGGAAGGCAAAAATAATAAGTTAATGGCAAGCATTACCGCGCCGGAAGGCGGATTTACAATCAAGGAAGAAAAAATCAGCGAAGAGAACGGACTTGCCTACACAAGACTGGGCATCCAGCTAAACAAACCAGTCAAATCCGGCTCGGTGACAGTCAGCTACAAGCAGCTGTAAAACATTGCAAGCTAAGATGACGATCATTTTTTTGAATATAAAAGCCGCTGACTGCGCTTTTGTCCAGTGAGCAACAAAAAACAGTTATGATAAAAAAAACAAATCATCAGGGCCGGCGGGAATTTTTGAAAACTTCTGCGGCCATGGCCATTTCGCTATCGATTCCGCTTTCGGGATTTACCGATAAAAAAACGCCTGTTATCATTTTGCGCTCTTCGTGGCAGACTGTAAATATTGGTGATATAGGACACACGCCGGGTGTTTTGGCACTTTTAGAAAAATACATTCCCCAGGCGCAGGTCCGGCTATGGCCTTCCGATGTGGGAAATGGCGTCGAACAGATGCTGGCCAAACGTTTTCCAAAAGTAGAAATCATCAAAACCGATGCAGACAGAAAAAGAGCCATGTCTGAGGCCGATTTTATGCTGCATGGTTCGGGGCCCTCTCTGGTAGCACGGGCGACATTGGAGGAATGGGCAAAAACCGGTAAGCCATACGGGGTTTACGGGATCACTTTCCCTGGCGTGTACGGCACACCCGAACAGGCCAAAAAAGCATCACCCAAAGATGTTGAGCTGCTCAATAATGCCCGGTTTGCGTTCTTTCGTGATTCCGTATCGCTTAACCTGGCCAAAGAAATCGGTGTGAAATGCCCCATCATGGAATTTGGCCCCGACGGCGCTTTTGCAGTCGATGTAAAAGATGACGAATCTGCCATTCGGTTTTTGAAAGAACATGACTTACAGGAAGGCAGATTTCTTTGCGTGATCCCCCGTTACCGCTACACGCCCTGGTGGAAAATTCCCAGCAAGAACAGAACCATTGAAAACGATAAGGACGCGATCAATCAGAAAATGAAAGAACACGACAATGGCCCTATTCGCGATGCCATCGTGGCCGTGATCCGTCAGACTTCGATGAAAGTTTTAATTTGCCCCGAAGATGAAACGCAGATGGAGATCGGTAAAGAAATGCTCTATGACAAATTACCCGAAGATGTAAAATCCCGTGTTGTGCTACGTGAAAAATATTGGCTCACCGATCAGGCTGTTAGCACTTATATCCGCTCGGCAGGGCTCTTTGGTTTGGAGATGCACTCGCCGATTATGTGCGTTGGAAACGGAATCCCGGCAACTGTTGGCCGCTTTGCCGAACAAACCAGCAAGGGGCTGATGTGGAAAGATATTGGCTTGGGCGACTGGCTTTTTGACATGGACGTACCCGGGGATGTATCTGCAATTACGCCTGCCGTGCTGGCTATTGCGAAAGATCCCAAAACAGCCAAAAAGAAAGCGCTTAAAGCCAGAGACTTTGTCATCAAACGACAGCGCGAGACCATGGAGATCGTTAAGAAAAACCTGTATTCCTAAAATTCGGGCTTTAAATCCACGACTGGTCAGATGCCTTTCAACATTCCTTTTCAAACAATATGACTTATTTGCCCACCAGAAGAGCATTTTTAAAAAAATCACCACTGCTTATAGCCATGCTGTCGGCCGTTCCTGTTCTGGCAACAGGACTGAAAGCAAAAAAGACAATCATTCTCAGATCTTCCTGGCAGACAGTCAATATTGGAGACATTGCCCATACGCCTGGCGTGCTCACACTGCTGGAAGATTATTTCCCCCAGGCGGACATTCTTTTATGGCCCTCCGATGTGGGTGACGGTGTCGAGCAGATGATCATGCATAGGTTTCCTAAGCTTATAATCCTGAAAACGGAGCAGCAAAAAGAATCGGCCATCAAAGAAGCAGATTTTTTTCTTCACGGCTCAGCTCCATCACTCACCGGACGCAAGGAACTGGAACGCTGGATAAAAGCCAGTGAAAAACCATATGGTATTTATGGAATTACCTACCCGGGTGTATATGGCTTTGAAGAAGACCGCGAAAAGTTTAATCCCGAAGACATTGAACTGCTCACCAAAGCGCAGTTCGCTTATTTCCGCGACTCGGTTTCTCTTGAATTTGCCAGAAAGATCGGCGTCAAATGCCCGATCATGGAATTCTGTCCCGACGGCGCTTTTGCTGTGGATGTAAAAGACGATCAGGCCGCGATTTCTTTTCTAAAAACCCATGATTTGGCAGACGGCAAATTCATGTGTGTCATTCCGCAGTTCCGCTTCTCACCCTGGTGGGAGATCCCGGCAAAAAAACTGATGATCAACGAAAAGAAAAACGACTATAACATGAAGATGAAAGAGCATGATAACGCGCCAATCAGAGAGGCTATCATTGCGGTGGTGCGCCAGACGGATCTTAAAATTCTGATTGTTCCCGAAAATGAAACCCAGGTTCACATAGGTAAGGAAATGCTTTATGACCCTTTGCCGGAAGACGTAAAAAAAAGAGTTGTCTGGCGGGATCATTACTGGCTCACAGACGAGGCGGTCAGCACCTATGCGCGCTCAGCGGGGCTATTTGGTCTTGAAATGCACTCGCCGATCATGTGTATTGCTTTGGGTATACCAGCCGTAGTTTGCCGTTTTGAAGAGCAGACCAGCAAAGCAGCCATGTGGAAAGATATCGGCCTACAAAAGTGGCTTTTTGATATGGATACGCCCAAAGACGTAGCCGGTATTGTGCCAGCGGTACTCGATATTGCCAAAAACCCAAAATCTGCCAAAGCCCAGGTTGTCAAAGCGCAGCAGTTTGTAAAGAAAAGACAACAGCAGACCATGGCGGTGCTAAAAGAAAAACTTTACGCAAAAAGCTAAATCAGCTTATGAGAAAAAGCCCAATTCTGTATCTGCTCGTCATTTTGTGCTCGCCTTCTTTCGGAATGCAAACACCGGCTTTACAGCTTGTTTATTATGACTATGCGCAGCTTGCCATCATAAAGGCAGGTGATCTGCCGGCAAAGCCTGCTTACAAGAGTCTTCTAAAACAGGCAGATCAACTGCTTTCGGTGCCGGCTGAGAACGTAACAGACGGAGATGTTCCTCCATCAGGAGATGTGCATGATTTTTTCGCCATCGGCAAACTTGCCTTTCCCAATCCGAACACGGCAGACGGAATGCCATATGTCAGGCGCGACGGAGTGACCAACCCAGAGGCCGATGGCAGCCGTTATGATCTGAGCCGATACAATACCACCCTAAGCCGGGTGAATCAGCTATGCCTCGCCTTTTATTTTACAGGGCAGGAAAAATATGCACAGAAAGCATCCGAGCTTCTGCGCATCTGGTTTTTGGATCCCAAAACCAAAATGAATCCAAATTTAAAAAATGCATCGGCGCTTCCCGGAGTCTACGATGGTATGCCAATCGGAATCATCTTTTCTGTTGCGCTGATTAAAACCGTTGATCATATCAAGCTGCTTTCGCTTTCGAAGAGCTGGACACAAAACGATGATAAGGAGCTTAAAGCGTGGTTTAGTGATTACACCACCTGGCTTTTGGAAAGTGATATGGGCAAAAAAGAAGGCCTGGCAGACAACAACCATGGTAGCTGGTATACGGCACAAATCATGGCGTTTTCTTTATACAGCGGTAATTTAAAAAGAGCCCGGTCACTGGTATCGCTTGCCCGTAAACAAATCGATCAGCAGATTACAGCGGTGGGAAGTATGCCGCGCGAGCTAAGCCGACAGCGATCGCTACACTACTCTGTTTACGGCTTGCAGGCATTTGTCACAATTGCCCGCTGTATGGATCATCTCGGGGAAGATCTGTGGCATTATAAAACATCTGATGGCCGCGGTATGCACCTTGGCTTTGCGTTTTTGAGTCCTTATCTTCTTGGTAAAAAGCAGTGGAGCTGGACCAATATCGAAAAAGGAAAAACACCAGAAGGCGCTTTGGATCTTTTCCGCTGGGCAGCGAAAAAGTATGATGATCCGCTTTTTAAAGAAACCAGCAAACACCTCGAACTTTCCGCCCCGGCCAGTTCAATAAGTGCTTTTTTAAGCTCAGATAGTACTGGCTTGAAGTAAAGCTTTCACCTGATTTTCTAAAAATATTATAAAACAATAAAATGCTGACTTTTATGAAAAGATCAATGATCTGCCGGCTTGGCTTGTGGCTTACTTTTACATTAGTGCTGCTGATCACAGATTCATCTTTACAAGCTCAGGGCCTGCCATCTGCTTTAAAACCGCTTGATGAGCAAAGAATCAGCGAGATTGTTCTGCTTTTAGAGGATCAGCCTTCAGGTTTTGGCCAGCCCTGCACGAACAGAAAGGTATGGGATAAGCTGCTGAAATCGGGCGAATACGATTTGTTTTTAAAAAACATGGAGCGCTTCTCTTTTCCGGCTTTCAGCAAGGCAGATTATTTTTCACTTTCTGACGGCTCGGCAACATCTTCCGGCCGTGGCCTTCAAATGATGCGCGACAGAGCAAAAGGATTATCTGAGCTGACCTGGGCGGAGTGTCTGCAAAACAAGGGGCGCTACATCAGGCAGATCCAGGAAGGCCTCAAAGACATACTCGCGCAAAAATCATGGGTATCTCCCCGTAACGATTTCAAGTTTAAAAATTACAATAGCATCGAATATTCCGTTGAGCTGACTTCTGCTCTTTATGCACATACGATCGCGCAAACGCTATACCTTTTGGGCGACAAGCTTGATTCATCCCTTAAAAAGCAAGCTATCGAAGCGTTGCAAAAACGGGTTTTTGATCCGGTACTTGACAAGATCAGAACACAAAACGATTCTGCAGAAAACAGGTTTTTACAAATGACCAATAACTATAACCATGTTTGTCTTTCCGGTGTGGTTGGGGCTGCACTGGCCGTGCTGGAAGACAAAAAACAGCGGGCTGTTTTTACCTATATCGGAGAATATTATTCTAAAAACGGGCTAGAGGGATTTGGTGATGACGGCTACTGCTCGGAGGGCGTTGGCTATTACAATTATGGTTTTGGGCACTATATCTTACTGCGGGAAAACATCTGGCAGGCAACCAAGGGTAAAATCGATCTTTTTGCGATCGAAAAAGTAAAAAAAATTGCCGGATTCATTCCGGGCCTGGAAATCATCAACGGAGTTTATCCCGCTATTTCTGATAGTAAACCAGGTGTTCAGCCCGATGCAAGCATCATGCGTTACCTGAACCGTAATTTCGGTCTGGGACTCGAAAAATATGATACGGTAAGTGTTTTAGGTAACACAGATGACAACAGAAATGATGTGATGATGGTCTTTCCAAACTCATCCGATGCGAAGCCTAAGAGAATCTCAGCACCTTCTGCGCCAGCAGCACTGCGCTATTTCTTTGAGAAGACAGGGGTGCTCATATCGCGTCCGACGCCCGGGTCAATCTGCCAGATTGGTGTGGCATTTAAAGGTGGCAACAACAAAGAGCATCATAACCACAACGACGTGGGCTCCTACACGATTGTTTCAGGAAAAGAAATCATGGCTGGCGATCCGGGCTCTATCCCCTATACGGCAGATATCTTTACTGAGAAATTTCGCTATACATATAAAACGATCGGCTCTTTTGGTCATCCAGTTCCATTGGTAGCCGGTAAACAGCAGCAGGCCGGCAGCCAGTCGAAGGCTGTAACGATCGGCAAAGATTTCACAACCGGCTACGACGATCTGGTTTTGGATATCGGCTCTGCTTACCCCGAAAGCGGCTTGCAAAAACTACACCGGAGCATGCACTACGACCGGAGTGGTAAGGGCATTGTGTTAGTTACCGATGATTTTGCCTTTAACAAAGCTGAGCGCTTTGAAAGTGCTGTAATCACCCGCGCTAATTGGAAAAAAACATCAGACAGCTCAATGGTTTTAAGCCAGGGCAAAGAAAAAATGCTGGTTACTTTTTCCTGCCCTGGAAATCAATTGTCGGTCCGCTCAGAAGAAATTACCGAAGGTGGAGCCGTTTATAGCCGGATTGGCCTATACACTGTGAAACCTATTATATCAGGAAAGCTTACTGTAAGTTACAAACCGTTATAAACGCGATTAAGCCCCTATTTCAACAGCAATTTTACCCGTAAATCCACCGTCCTGCATTATTTGATGGGCCTGTGCAAGTGCTTCAAGGGGAAAAGTCTGAGCAATATATGCTTTAAGCTTTCCAGATTCGGCCAGCTGGCTGATCGTATTGAGATCCTGCCGGTTAGGTTTCATCATGACAATTTTCATTCGCTTTTCAAATGCTAAGTCCATTACCGCGTCAATAGCGCCTTTCAAGGAGTCGGTGCCACCCTTAGTTGAGACAAACATAGCCTGCTCTGTGAGGTTTATTTTCATGTCATCGATCGTAAAATGCCCGCTGGCATCAAAAATCAGATCAAACTTTGTGTTGCCCGCTATTTGATCCTGATCATAGATGACCACATGGTCTACGCCAATGGAGCGGGCAAATTCTGCATTTTTGGCGCTGCAAGTACCTGTAACAATTGCATCGAATGTTTTTGCTATTTGTACTGCGGCCAGGCCAACCCCACCCGTACAGCCAGTGATCAGCACATAATCGCCGGGTTTGATTTTCCCCTCCGTTACCAGTCCCTGCCAGGCAGTCAGACTGACCAATGGTAAAACCGCGGCCTGGGTAAAGCTTAAATTGGCGGGTTTCAAAGCCGCATTGCTTTCGTCGGCAACAATGTGCTCCGCATAAGAGCCTCCTTTTACTGCCGGATTAAGACCAAAAACCTCATCGCCCGGTTTAAACAAATTACTTTTTGATTCGATTACCACCCCGCTGAAGTCACTTCCCAGCAGTTGGTCACCAATCAAGCCGGTAACCAGCATGGTTTTTCCCTGGCGCACGATCGTGTCGATCGGATTGACCGACGAGGCTTTATTTTCGACCAATATCTGGCCATTTTCAATCTGAGGTGTAGGCAGTTGCTTTATCTTAAATTCATCCGGAGATCCATAATGTTCAATAACGGCAGCTTTCATTGTGTTTGGCTTTAGTTAAATGTATCTGCCACAGCAAACAGTTTGCCAGCATGCACCGCAATTAAAATTCACCTGATAACATAAATTAAAAAATAGGTAGTTTTTAAACATAAAGTCATGATAAATAAACAGTTAAGCTCTATTTAAAAATTTGTTTGATTGGCCTGCCAGTCCAGACCTGAGGCATATGCAGATTCAAAAGCCAGCCGATCGTCGCCGCAGTGTCGTAAGTGACAATACTTTCCTTTATTTCTCCTTGTATTTTACTGCTTTGCCCACCGCAATCCACGGAATTCTCATTTCCTGCATCGTTTTGCCACCATGGCCTTTGTTAATTCCGCCATGGTCAGCTGAGATAATGACGACGGTGTCATCCGCTTTTCCCGATTTCGAAACCGCGCCCATGATTTGCGCCAGATAACGGTCCATTTTATCGACCTGTTGATAGTACTGTGCGGTTCCGTTACCAAACTCGCGGCCGACGTGATCAACATCTGAGAAGTGTAAAAAAAGCAGTTCCGGCCGCTTTTCTATGATGTATTTACTTGCCGTTTGCGCTGTCGCGCTATCTCTCTGACAATTAATTTCTGTGCTTAATGCTTTTTTAGGAAGCAGAAACCCGATGCCGTCCCACTCATAAATCACCCCAATTTCCGATTTGGGTTTTTGCTGGCGCATCAAGCCAAAGATTGAAGGAAACAGACCAAACTCATCAGTCAATCGTGATGGCAGCTCTGGCGTCTGGCTTCCCCACTCGGTGTAGCCATGCAGTTCAGGTCCTGCGCCCATTGTCATCGAAGTCCAGTTCACCGCGCTTGAGGAAGGAAGCACCGAGCGTGCCTGCAGGCTGTAGGCGCCAGACTCTGTGAGTTTTTCGAAAGTGGGAATATGTAGCTTTAAAGCAGGGTTTCCGGTTTTAGCCCATGCCAGACTGTCCATATTGAAAGCAGACAGCTCAGCCCTTGGAAAAGCATATGCACCTAATCCATCGATGCCGATTAGGATAACATGTTTAGGTTTCTTTTGTCCGAAGGCACAGGTATGAGCCATAACAAATAGCAGAAGCAGCAGGTTTTTCATTTAATAAGATTTGATTAGTCTGTTTAAAAGTAACTCACTTCAGGTTTATCATTGTCAACAACTCGTATTTTAATCATTTCAAAACCCTTATTGTGCTCAGCGTTCTGCTTGAATGAATTTAAGCTGCTGAAACATAGCTTTACATAATTCGGATTGAGTACAAGAAGATGTGCTGGAACCAAAAAATGTGTATGCCTGATGAACGATCTATATAATATCAGAAATGGCATCATTTTTTCCCGCGTTAATTTATTATGCTAAATAATTTCTGTCAAAAAATTCAAATGTCATGTATATCATTCTTGGAGCCAGTGGCCATGTCGGATCAGTCGTAGCGGAAACGCTGCTTAATGAAGGCCAACAAGTAACAATCATAACACGCGACGAAAAAAAAACAGAGTTCTGGAAGCAGAAAGGCGCAACAGTCGCCATTGCCGACGTGCACGATGTCAAAACCCTTAACCAGGTTTTTCGCCGGGGAAAAAGGCTCTTTTTACTTAATCCGCCAGCCGCGCCCGGCTCGGACACCGCTGTCGAGGAGCGTAAAACTGTTGACAAGATCCTGGAAGCACTTGATAATTCAGGACTTGACAGTATTGTAGCCCAGTCCACCTATGGCGCCCAGCCGGGTAATCAGCTTGGAGACCTGGGAGTTCTGTACGACATGGAGCAGCTTTTAGAGAAAAAACCGTTTCCTGTCAGCATCATTCGAGCTGCCTACTACATGAGCAACTGGGAGGCATCGCTATTATCTGCCAGGAAAGAGGGTATTGTCAACACTTTGTATCCGGTCGATTTTAAACTGCCCATGGTTGCGCCGGCCGACATGGGACGATTTGCAGCGAAAATACTCATGCAGCCTGCTGATGGAAACCGCATTTATAACATCGAAGGCCCGCAGATGTACTCGGCTCAGGAGGTAGCTGCGGGCTTTCAAAAAGTATTAAACAGAGATGTAAAAGCGGTAGAAACGCCCCGTGAAAACTGGATAGAAACCCTTGAAAAAAAATCGGCTTCTCCAATCAGGCAGCTCAGTCTATGGCTAATATGACCAGCCTGACTCTTAAGGCTGACTTTAAAGTTGAGCCGCCTGCAGTTCTGGGGAAAATATCATTAGAAGAGTATTTAAAGAGCCTGGTGAAGCAAGAAAATCAAACTCGGGATCATAATTAATCAATAACCAGCTTAAAGTCTTGCCTGGTCTCACCTGATCGAAATCCGGCGGCTTTTATCTTTGTTACTTTTCAATATGCTACTCGTAAAAATGTCAAGGTCAGGGCTAAAAGAAATCTAAAAAACACAGTAGCCGTACCTGCAATTTTTCTTACTTACCAGAGCTTTGGGTATTTTAAGGAAACCAGTAAAGAACGGTACTGTATGAACAAAATTTCAAAAGAGCTGATTGGCTTTCTTTGCGTTGCTTCGCTGGTTATTTCAGTTATTATTATTGTCAACCGGCTGGATGAACCGGTGGTCAAAAGAGCTCAGGATCCTGTCGAACCATATCCTTATTATAGTGAAGATGTCACCTTTAAAAATCAGGCGGCAAAAATATCGCTTTCCGGAACACTTACCCTGCCGAAAAAAAAAGGAAGGTACCCCGCAGTTATTTTAATTAGCGGAAGCGGTGGACAAAACCGCAATGCAGCGTATGCAAATCACAAACCATTTTTGATTATATCAGACATCTTAACCAGAAAGGAAATTGCTGTTTTGCGCTTCGACGACCGTGGAATCGCCAAATCGACAGGAAATTTTAGCGCTTCAACAACTGTGGATTTTGCAAAAGACGTCGAAAGCGCTATTGCCTAACTGAAAACAAGAAAAGAAATCAATCAAAGTAAAGTTGGTCTTGTAGGCCACAGCGAGGGAGGTATGATCGCACAGATGGTCGCATCGACCCGTAAAGATATCAACTTTATTGTCTTGCTTGCAGCGCCTGGCTTTCGGGGAGACAGTTTATTATTAATCCAGCAGGAACTAATCGAGCGGGCCATGGGCGTGACCGAATCTGATATCAAAAGATCTAAATCGATTACAAAACATGCTTATCAATTGATTTTAAATTCGCAGAATACCTCGACTTTAAAAGCAGATTTATTAAAATATGGTAATGCCATCCTTGCAGATAAAAAAGATTCGGTGCGTATGTCCAAAATTAAACCGCCGCAAATGAGCCATCAGGATTTCTTAGTCGCAAATACTCAGGTAATTTCATCGCCCTGGTTTAAATACATTTTAAAGTATGATCCTGCCAAAGTGCTGCAAAAAGTCAACTGCGCAGTTCTGGCTTTAAACGGCGGAAAAGATCTGCAAATACCTGCAAAAGAAAACCTTTCTGCGATAGCAGCCGCTTTGAAAAAAGGCGGAAATGACCATGTGACAACATTAGAATTACCGGGATTAAATCACCTTTTCCAGGAATGTAAAACCGGCTCTCCCAGCGAATATGCCACAATTGAGCAAACATTCTCTCCCAAGGCGCTGAGCGTGATTTCAGATTGGATTTACAAGCAGACAAAGTAGGGCATGATCGGACAAACTGGTTTAGCTTACCGCAAAACAAATCTGCCCGAAAAGGACAGCCGGCAGGATTCGGTATGCTCTTTAATTTGCGGATTTATAATTAATTCTTGATTTGGAAGTAACGCAGGATTGGAATAATTATTTATAATATTCAAATACTTCAAAAAATTACTACCCTAATGTTATGAACAAGCTCATTACTGATCTGAACAGTGCCATTCTTGATAAATGGGATAATTCCAAATCAATACCTGTATCGGATTTGCCCGATTTTGAGAAGGCCAATCTTTCCAAACTAATTATTAACTACGGCCCACCCTGGTTTGTGGCCCTGCTCAACCCGGTTGAAGAAATTGTTATTGTTACATATGCCAAAGTTGACAAGCCCGCAGACCTTCCACACCTGCTGCTGAATTATGATCACATCAGCACAAAGGAATATTTTGTAAAATATCCTTCAAAGTATCTGCTTATTCAAAAAAGTGATCGGGTCGGACTTTACAAAACAGAATTCTATGATCACAAACGAAATTTAATTAAGGTTGAAAACTGTACGGCGGAAGAATTTCTTGTTTATATAGAAAATGAATTTAAAACGGGCCAATAGCTTGAAAAACGTGACCACATGTATTTACTTTATACCGTTAACGCTTTGTTAATTGTGATAGGTAGTACAATATGGGCTTCGGCTATCAGTGGTTCCATATTTTTTTTAACCAATCCGCTGCAAAACAACTTCTGGAACTACGCTGCAACAGAGGTTGATTTCTTGCATTGTCACTTTCCAAGTGCACTTTTCTCAATTTCTGCTTCTCGTATGTTAGCTAAATTGTATGTTTAGTTAATTCCTTCAATTGTAAGCCTGTTGCGCCACGCCGCGGGGCATTCTCCCAATACTTCAGATCAGGCGAATATTGATTTTTTACACCTTTGGCAGATGCAGCAAATTCTTTAGATATCACAAAGAAGTTCAATTCATTTTGAATTTTCGAATTCCAGTTGTAAATTTACAACTGCAAAAAAATAATTTATGACTTATATCACTTCACAGCCTTACATGTCAGATTCCTGGGACGATATTTGCTACCCGATAGGACCGGTTTGGCTGACTGACATTCTGCCCGATTACGAGATTATGGCAACTGACCGTCAACAGCTTGTTGTTGGACAGCCCCTGGGGGGAAGGAAAACAATTTTCGGCATTCAAAGTGCTGATTATGCCATTATACCCAACGAGGCGATACGCCAGGTTGTCGATCAGCTGTTAAGTGATTACACTTTGCAGATCAAGCATACCCCAACGGGCGAGTTTAGCATCAGCATTATTTTCGACAGACAGATGTCGGTTGGCACAGAAACACTTCAGCACAGTTTAATGCTGACCAATAGTTATAATGGAAAAACGCCCTTCACAATTCAGGGGCAAACTATCCCAGCCGTATTGGATCAAAGCACCCGTCCGGCAAACAGCCTTTACAGGGCGTTGTGCGAGAATGGGTTAATGGGATGGGCGGATTCTTTTGATAATTTGGCTGTATACCGCCGTTGGCTTAATGGCCACGCGATGGCAAAGTCTGGTAATTTAAAAAAAATTCAGCCGGCAAAAACGGAAGGGAAAAAGTCAGGACAAATCCCAAAGATTCACCATAGCCGGCTAACCCCTGAGCTCTTCAAAGAGCAATTGCACAATCTTTTGGCCGGTCTTCTGACGCCAAAGCCATCACTAACCAGTCAGGTATACGAACATTTTCAGCAAAAAAATCTTAACCGGGCAGACGATGAGTTGCTTAAAGACCTGCCTATTCCCGTACAGCTTGCCAAACAGGCTCAGGAGCGGCTTAGACTCGAACAGCGAATGCTTGGCAGCAGCTCTTCCTACTGGCTGATGTACAATGCGGTAAACCATGCGCTCTTTACGGCAAGAAGCAGTTTGACACTTAATGACCGCTATAAGTTAGACGAACGCGTTTTCCACCGCATCGCTGCCCGCGCGTTTGCCTGATATGTAAGTCCTGTAAATATATATTTCTGTAAAGTACCCATTGTATTAATTAAGTTTTAGTTATGAACGCAAAAGACATCATGGTACCTCAGTTAGAAAACCCCACACTTTCTGAGTTGAATACAGTTTTTCAAACAATTGAAAAACAGAATCTTAGCACAAACGACAATTTCCACAGAAATGTTGATTTATCTGTCTTGACGCGATTTATGCAGAAAAATATGGCTTTTGGCAAAGGTCAGGGAAACACAGCTGACTCACTTCGGCAGCCAACGGCGGATACGCTGTCAGCCAAACCGACGACACAACGGATTATAAACATTTTATGGCGTGTAATTAATGGCAAACAGGGCCTATCGCGTCAGGAACGCATCTTTGCAGAACGGTTCTGGTCTGAGAATTACAGGTAGTTGGTAGGCATATATTTGACTTTCATGCAGGAGATTACGCCTATCATACTTACGAAAGAAGATTTTTTTGCTTTAAAGCAATGCATCGGCCCGCTTTCTTCTCAGGAATTCGAAGGGCAAGTCGCACTTGTGCGGGCATTGAATGAGGCGATCGTCGTGGAAGAGACGATATTGCCTTGCAGCTGCGTTCGTCTAGGAGCCGCAATCAAAATAAGGTCCTGGCCCGATAATCGGTTGACAGAATTGAAAATCGTTCTTCCCGGGCAGGCTAGTTCAAATGAAAACAAAATTTCAGTGCTGGATCCGCTTGGGTCAGCCTTAATCGGCCTTTGTAAAACAGAGAAGATAGAACTAACAGCCAAAGGTGTAAAACGGCTTTACGAAATCATCGACGTCAGTTATTAGAAAACACAATCACAGCAATGGTTAATACACAGTACAAACATTTTTATTCCTCTAATAAGACCTTTCTGACCTGAACCCTGGGGCTATCTTAATGCCAGTTCGGGATACAGCCTGGTATTGATCATACCAAAGTTTTAATTCTTGATTTAAATCGTTTGCCAGTTTTGCTGCGATGCAGCAGATTTTCCGGATCAAATCAAAGCCTATGCACCCATAAACTTGCACTACATTTCACAGTACGCGGCGATCAATTCTAATAATTATGACCAGTCAAAAAAATCAGGTAATACTCAGCGAAGACGATTTTCGCTTGCTAAAACAATTCGCAGAAAACCTCTCAGCCAGTAACAATGAAATGTCATTATCCTATGAGCTTAACAGAGCCATCGTGGTAGAAAATGATGAGCTGCCAGCTGGAAGTATCCGTTTAAATTCCACAGTACAGGTCAGAGAGCTGATTACAGACAAAGTATTGGAATTTTCCATCGTAATGCCCGCGTTGGCCGATATTACTCAAAAAAAAATCTCCGTACTCACCCCCATGGGCGCTGCTTTAATCGGTTTGTGCAAGGGTGAAAAAGTGGAATGGAAAATGCCGGCCGGAATGAAACGGTTTGAAATCTTAAACGTAAACTGATACGGGTTCGCAAGCCGGGCACGGCCCATAACTATGAACAGGCCGTGCTCCCATTTTTTCCGTATAAGCCTTAAATAAAATGCAAAAAGCTCCCAACTCTGAAAAACTCTCCCGGACCGAGATTGTGATTTTGATCATCTGGTCGTTCGCAATGATTCTTTTTTATATCCTTTTTTAAATAAAACAGCGCTGACAATCCGCTTTGCTTAGCATCAATTCTGGGTGCTGTAAATTTGGGATTTAACTTAAAGCTTGTTGAAATCTGCTATTTAACCCTCAGACTACCCGCATTAAGACATTTGTTTTCCCACTTTCGCCATACGGACTTTAACTACAGACCTCTGCGGCTGAATGGTAAAGAATCTCATACCAAAAGATTTTCTTTCCTAAAAGACTAACTGTATGCTGCTCTTTTATGCCCTTACAGTCAGCCCCAGAGCTGCTTTCAACTCATTCAAAGGGGCATACCAATCTGCATTGTTATCCGCTGTGAGCGCTTGTTTTTTGTTGTAGATTTCAGCGTATTTTCTTCTTTTGAAAAGCCGGTAAAAGAGTTTTCGGTACCATTCATTGTAGTATCTTTCCTTGTAAACCGCGCAGGAAAACAAATTGGTCATATCCAGATTGCTATCGCGGTAAACCTGCTGATGCTTAATGTATATATACAAAAGCGCGTCATGACGGAAATTATAAATTTTATCGTAGTCGGTTATCGACGTTTTCTCGTTTCTCTTACGATAATAGTAAAGCACCTTCGGAATTTTATAAACGCCTTCATACTGTTGCAGGATCCTGATCCAAAGCTCCCAGTCTTCTGCACATCGGAGTTCAGTATCGTATCTTCCTATTTGCTGAAAAACGCATGAGCGTATCATGGCAAATACCGGTATAGAATTGTAAAGAAGGATCGTTTCAGGTGAGAAAGGTTTGAGTTTCCACGGGCCCGTTTTGTTTTCAAAGAGCTCTACATCGCAGTAAACAATATTCAATTCAGGATTATTGACATACTCCCGGTAGCAATTTTCAACATACTCCCGGTGAAGAATATCATCACCATCCAGAAAAACCAGAAAATCTCCACCAGCCAGATTAAATCCGGTATTTCGCGCTCCTGCCGGCCCCTGATTTTCCTGTCTGATCAGATGCAGGTTACCTTGGTCTTTCATATTATCTGCGACAAATTCATAAGAATGATCCGTCGATCCATCGTCTACCACAATGACTTCAATATGAGGATAAGTTTGGTTTAAGGCTGAGTCAATCGCTTCAAGTATAAAATTTCTGTTATTATAGCAGGGTATAATAATGCTGATTAATGGCTGATACATAATGAGTTGGTATACGTTTAAATATCTATACAGGAATCGTTTACGTGTTTGTGTCTGATAATCAACTTTGGCTCTCAGGCCTGATACTTGGGCAGGCCCAGAAACTTAAGGATTTTGTACGGCTTGGACCTTCTTAAAGCATCGATGTTTTCTTTCATATCCAGATAGCTCTCATAGTCCGTCTCAAAAAATGAAAAATCGTCTTTTAAAAGATTCATTTTCTCCTGCTGCATAAGCTGGCGGCTGCTCGGTGAACTGCTGATGCCATCTGTGTTAAATACCGAAACAGTCTGGCAGATATGTTTGTAGCTGGCTTTAAAAAGACCGATAGAGCGCACAAAAAAGGCCCAGTCGGCGCAGATTTTCATATTCTGATCATAAATGCCTGCTCTTTGAAAAAGGGTGCTTTTTATAAATGTGGACGGATGCGGTAAGGACTTGGAGATGAAATAAGAAAATGTCAGTTTCGCCGGATACAAACTATCCCTGTAAGTATCTTTATGCCCTACTCTCAGATTTCCATAGACAATTTCAACCCCATCGAGCTGGCCGGCAGCCTGACTTAGCGTATGCTGATCAAGCAGAAAATCGCCGCTATTCAAAAAAAGCAGGTATTCAGAGTTTGCCATTTTAATTCCCTTATTCATCGCATGGTATATTCCTTTGTCCGCCTCACTAACCCACCGGCAACAACCTGTCTGCTGTTCTTTAATCACCTCAACACTTCCGTCTGTTGAGCCTCCGTCTACGATGATGTATTCAAAATCCTGAAAGCTTTGCCCAAGCACGGATGTAATGGTTTTTTTCAGACCATCCCGGTTGTTGAGATTGACAGTGATAATGGTTAGTTTCATCGCTCAGGCATATTCAACGCTTAGCAGCTCCCTGGTGTTTGCCATTGTCTGCATTGTAACCGGGTATGGCTCGTAGATGTAATCGTCTGCATCGAAATGCTCGGAAGCAAAAACCATCAGTATTGCATCCGGACTAAATTCAAACATCTGATGCCAGTCATTTGGGTTTAGCACCAGGCACTTATCCGGCGAGTCGAGTGCAAAGGTTTCCATTTTAGTACCATCATTATTGGAAATGATACAGCTACCCTGCACGCATACAGCTGCCTGCACAGTTTTGTGATGACGATGCCCTCCGCGCACCGAATCATCGACACCATAAATGTAGAATATGCGCTTGATGGCAAACGGTATAACGCGCTCGATAACCGTGAGATTTCCTCTGGCGTCGGTGAAAGTTTTAAGACTGATTTGATAGGCCATACTGACGTTTTGCGAAATAGGATTGATGATAGTAATTTCTGAAACTGCCCTTCATGTAGAGAAGGAAAACGCGTTTAGGAGAATAAAAGACCTTTTTTACAGTAAGCGCCTCCTGATAAACCCCGATCTGAATGGGACTTTTTTGTCTTAAAAGCGAATTAATCTTTTGCAGGCTATTGATATAAGATCCGTAGATCAGTGTCAACAGGTTTTCGTTAAGCTGATAAGGGCCTGCGGGAATAAACACATTGGTTTTAAAGCAGCGGAAATTATGAAAGTGAAAAAAGACAACATCAAAGTTTATGCCGGTGCTGATCTGAGTTCCTATCAGATGACCTGAGTGTTTTTCAAAGCGGTACTGCTGCATATTCCAGGGAGCTACTCCCCCACCCAGATGCTGCAATTCATGCACACCTTCAAAACGGGTGCACCAGTCGTCAAGATACTTCTGATCCCCGAACTTATTGTCCTCCGCACGGTTATAACACCAATCCAGACAAGCCTGCTTCCACCATTGTAAAACCTTCTGACCACGGCTGTCGTTTTTGATACAAACAAATTGCACGCAATATTTTCCGCTTAGCTCAGTCTGGTCGTACTGCGGTGTATACCGATGCTCGGTAATCAGCACAGAGCTGTCTGCCATTTCCTCAATTAAAACCTCCGGATCAGAAAAAAACAAAAGATCAGCGTCAATATAAGTGCAGCTTTCAAGATCGAACCTTTTAATACAATAATCCAGACTTGCCGGCGTGCAGGTCCAGCAATACTCAGTCGGTGTGCGCGTAGGTTTGACGGCCAACAACTCTTTATCTTCAAACGCATCAAGTGATATCACCGTGGCTCTTTTCAGCTGCAAATCGCTTAGCGTATCGTAACAGCACTGATCGAAAGCGATGATATACAGATGAAAATCTGCACATTTTTTTTCCAGCGAATCATACATCGCCAGCCCGCGGGTCAGATAAGTCGAATTAAAAAGGGTACAAAAATTAATCATGGTTTGATTTTGAGAAAAAAACCTTTGTCTTTAGCCTGTGGTTTTCCATCAATACAAAGTATGGTCTCGCTGGGCACATAGGAGCTAAACTCAGCAAGAATGCTGTACTGATCGAAATGTCTGAGAAAATCATCCTGATTGAAAAACCAGCACGGATATGAAGCCTGGTAAATCGAAGGGTTCACATGCTGAACCGTAAGGCGGTCCTTACCGGAATCGGCAAACGAGGTCCGGTCGAATATAATATACTCCACACCCTGACGAGCTAATTCGGAAAGAAAGCGGTGCGGCTCGGGCAGATATTGCACCACGCTTGAGAGCAGAACGACATGGGGCCTGCAGGCCTTGATACCGTCTTTTAGGGTATAGTCAAATTTAAGTATGTCATCTTCAAACTCCGCTTTGCCACAGCTTACATAATTTGGCTGCTCAACCACATGCCAGCTGATCTTTTCCAGATGCGTCAAAAAATCTTTGATCTGATAAAAGCTGCTTCCCAGTGATCCTCCAAAATCAACTACGTGAAGCGTATTTCCGTGAGCAGAAGCTATGTGAAGAAGACAGCTGATCAGCGGATAAGGATATTCTTTCTGAGAAAACAATACAGAATCCCGTTCATAGACCGCTTGTCCGGATTTGATCCGGCTCAGTGACTGTTTTGTTTTCTCTAAAATATTGGCCTGTTGATACCCGGCTGTATCCGCGCTGGCAGCTTCCCAGGACGGGTAATCACCAAACCAGCCGTAAGGATTTTTGTTTTTCGGGGCAACGCCTATCTTACGAAGCAAACTTTTATAGTATAATTTTTCCAATAGAAATCTGGTAAAATTTGAGACAAAAAATCCAAAAAGGGTTGCTGAGAACACAACGCAGCCGGCCATCGATCTAAAACGATACACTGGAAATTACTTTCCGGTTGACAAAACGCAGAAGTTTACAGGCTTAATCACAAGATGATGTAATCGGTTAAATTCGTGTTGCACGAACGCCATCTTTACAGATTTTTTCTCAAGCCGGTAAATTCGATTTGTGGTCAGGAAAATGTGATGGAAGAAACTGCTTAACTGTCATTAGCCACAGACAATCTATAAGCGTTTGCAGCAGTGCTTTCAAAAAATGCAGATAACAATACATTGTTTCTGCCAGTCTGTAAGCGCTCACAGATTAGCCTGGCAAACGTCACCGGGCCAGAGGATTGGGTAAAAAAACTCAGCGAAAACATGAGCGATAATTTCAAATTGTTAGGGGCAATACGATTTACATCGAATAACTGTTCAGTAAATTAAACGATTTATTTTGATCTCTAAAAATGGCAAAATCCTTCTTACAACTCAGAAGGATAAACTTTGTTACCTGTTGACCATTTCGTCCTTTTGTTTACGAAAATGTTAATTACGGTTACATGACAAATAACCCTATTTATCCGTTTGAAACCGGCTGGTTTTGCCACGCCAAAACGAATGATTAACCATTTTTTTAGGCAGCGCTACATTTTGAAAATAACATCAGTACTTTCATATGTACCTGAAAAACAATATATTAAAAATTAAATATGATTTAAAAAAATTTGTAAATCATAAAACCGTTGCCAGGCAATGCCGCAAAATTCAATGGAAAGAAAAACCTCTTCTAAAACTTAGATCGCTGGTCTGCCGGAGCATTAGATCAATTTTTCCGGCGTAAAAAAAATTCCGGTTTCCAGATTAAAATTTTTTTAATCTGGCATTTTACAGTAGAAATTATTGTGCCCATTAGTATACTTGTGGCACATTTATCTCTTTTTTAAAACTGCACCTGCTTTTTCTTCACATTCAAAATTATTTATCTACTTAAAGACAGCGGACCACCTTGGCAAACAGGCCTCCTACTCCGGCGCAGAGGGGCAAATCAGGTGAACTATTAACAGCAAAGCTGCTTGTAATTCCCATCAAAAAACCCAATTTTGTTAAAAATACGTTGCCTGCACAATTCAACTTATGCAATCCTTTGTAAACAAGGTAAGACTGCTTCTGGCAGTGCTGTTGCTTTCCAGTTCGTCTTTCTTACATGTCTGCGGCCAGTCTAGCCGTCGGGATTCACTTCGGTCGCTTTTACAAACCAGTAAAAATCAGGATACCAATAAAGTTATTTTGCTCAATGATTTGGCCTACCAAAGCTACTCTTACAGCGTAAAAGACTTTAATACTTACAGCCAGCAGGCCCTTTTACTTTCCGAGAAGCTGTCTTACAGACGCGGCCAGGCCGTTGCCTATAAGAACATGGCTTTGTTTTATATGCTGATTCACGGAGATGTAACCTCACTGAAATATCTGAATGCATCTCTTTCGATTTTCTCATCATTAAAAGATTCGGCAAATATTGCCGGGGTCGTCAATTACATCGGCTGCTTTTATGCTTCCGTAAAAGATTACAAAAAGGCGCTGCCCTACTTTTTAAGATCAGAAACAATCCTGGGTGAGAGGCAAAATCCGATACGTTACACCATCTGGTCTAATACCGGAGCCTGCTATGAGGATCTTAAACAATATGGTAAGGCATCGCTTTATTATGATCGTATTAAAAAGCATGCAGACAAATCAAAAGACTACAGGTGGATTGTAACTTCATTGTATCAAACCGCATCGCTGCAAATGGCAAGACAGCAGTTTGACCAGGCGCTTTCAATGGGTAATCAGGCGCTTGGGATTATTCAAAGTCAAAATGTAAGCCCGCGTGAAGCACAGATTATTTATATGCTGATGGGTGATTTAGCCTTTAAGTTTAAAGACTATCAGCAGGCCAGAAAGTTCTACCAGCTTTGTGAAAGCTCCCTCACAAAACTGGGAAGTCGTGAGGATCTTTCGTTGATTTTTTACAAAAATCACCTTTTAGATTCGATTGCAGGCAATTTTCAAAGCGCCCTGGGAAATTTAAAAAAATATCAGCTCATCAAAGACAGCGTCATCAATCAAAACAAAAACCAGATCATTGCCCTGTATGATGTCAAGTACGAAGTCGATCAAAATGAAGCAAAAACAACACGGTTGATTGCAGAGAAAAATACAGACGACAAAGTCATTTTTTATCAGCGCCTGATTATTGGCGTGGCTCTGCTGGGGTTGTTCGTCATTATTTTTGCCTTATTGAGACTACGCAAACTCAATGATAAATTGCAGGATCTGAATTACAAAATCGCCCGGCAAAACACCGAGCTTGAAGAAGCAAACAGCGTCAAAACCAAAATTTTCTCTGTCATCGCTCACGATCTGCGCAGCCCGTTTGCCGAATTTGTCGGTATACTTGAACTGACGGAACATCAATTGATCAGTCAGGAAGAAATAACGGGTCTGTTGCCATCGATCAACCGCACGGTGCGCAGCACAATGGGGATGATGGATAACCTTTTGATTTGGTCTAAAAAGCAGATGAATGGTGTACAGATCAATCCTGAAAATATTGATCTGGCTGGTCTTGTCAGCGATGGCATTGAAAAACTGCAAACCCAAGTCAGTAAAAAGAACCTGATTGTAACAACTAGTCATTTGGAAAAAACTTCCGGCTGGGCCGACGCAGAAATGATCCGTATCGTAATCAGAAACCTTTTATCCAACGCGGTTAAATTCACCGCCCCGCAAGGCAGCATCCGTATCGAATCATACAACTCAGACAAAGAAGTTATTCTAACCATCAAAGACAGTGGGGTTGGTCTGAGTCCGGTGCAGTTGAATCAGCTATTTTCTTTACACATCCAAAGCACAAAAGGAACCCAAAACGAGTCAGGAACAGGCTTGGGACTAACCATATGCCGGGATCTGATTGAGCTCAACAATGGCAGTATCCGAGCCGAAAGTGTCCTTGGACAGGGCAGCACTTTTTATGTGAGCTTACCCCTGCAAAAACAGCTGTAACTATAAATTACTCGACGAAAATGCCAGCGGAAGCAAGTGGCGCGCGCTGTCTATCAAAATTATTTTTCCGGCCGGACTGCTTAGAAGAATCTGTATCTCATCTGACTGACGGTCTGCAACTTCCAGAATACTTTGCCGGCAAATCCCGCAGGGAGAAAGTATGTTCTCATCCATCTCATCGCTTTGCGCATTGGTGTAGGCTATGGCAATTGCCTGAATTTTTTCGGAAGGGAAAAGCGACGATACGGCGGACAAGGCCACGCGCTCAGCACAGATACCGGCAGGGAAAGAAGCGTTTTCCTGGTTACCACCTTTTACAATTTCACCATTTTGCAGCAGTATTGCCGCCCCGACATGAAACTTAGAGTAAGGCGCATAGGACAACGCAACGGCGGATCTGGCCGCGGCCAATAAGTTTTGCAGGGCTAAATCCAGCTCATTATCGCTGGTTAGCAACTGAAAATCAAAAGAAACTTGCTGTTTCATGCCAATAAATGATTGATTAACCTTTCTAAACTTTGGCTAATATAAGCGCTCTAGCGAAATAAAAGCCCACCTGATCAAATGCTTGTTAATTACCTTCAACGGTCTGTGGCTGAATGATCACAAAACGAATTAGAGGAAAGGCGTCTTTGACAGACTTACGGATGCGTTCAATTGAATCTGTAATGTCTTCTGTGTCGATATCAGCCTTGAATACAACGATCAGCATCAGTAGCACTTCGGTAGGCGACTGATAGGTTGACATCATACTCAAAACTTTTAAGACCGCCTGGTCTTGTTCTGCCAAAGCTCTTATTTTTTCCTGTGTCTCCGGCGCTATGCCCTCTCCCATTAGAAGACTCCGGCTTTCTCTGGCCAGAATCGCAGATACGAACACAAGCAGCAGGCCGATCATCACAGAAGCTATTCCGTCCAGGTAAACGATTTGAAAATGATGCCCGATGATCATAAAGACAAATACGATCAATAGTCCCAGCACTGCAGCACCGTCTTCGAAAAGAACCAGAAAGCTTGACGGGTCTTTGCTTTTTACTATCGCATTCCACCAGCTCAGACCATTTCGGACTTTGTCAAATTCTTTAATGGCAACAAACAGCGACCAGCCTTCCAGCAAAATCGACATACCAATTACGGCGTAATTCCATGTTGGGTCTCCAAGCGCTTCGGGCTCAATAATATGCAAAATTCCCTGGAAGATCGAAATCCCCCCGCCGAGACCAAAAATCAGGATGGAGACGATAAATGACCAAAAATAAAGCTCTTTGCCATATCCAAAAGGCCTCAGGGCGTCTGCTGGTTTTTTACTTCGTTTAAGTCCGTAAAGTAGAAGGAGCTGATTAACCGTATCGACCAGCGAGTGAATTCCCTCGGATATCATCGAAGAGCTGTTCGAATAAGCTCCGGCGGCAAACTTGGTGACAGCTATAAGTACATTGGCAATTAATGCACTGTAAATTGATTTATTGTTTTTGGCCATCAGGCAAAAAGGATATTAACTAAAATTTATTAGTTCTCTAAACTTATGCCAGAGGGGAATCAATCACGAAATATACTTCACAGCTTTTAGTCCTTTACAGAAAGTAAACCCTGAATTGGTAGCCCAAGCAGCATACCGGCAGACAACTTTTCACTTCCTCTTAAATTTCTCACAAGGCCTTGCCTGGTTTTTTCCTGCTGTTTAAGTAAATTATCCATAGAGAAGTAGGGCTGTAAGGTTAAAACCGGCTTATTCTTTTCCTTATTGAAAATATTGATAATTGTTCCGATCTGTATTTCGAATCGTCTTTTATCAGTTTCAAGCATACCGCTTCTAACAAAACCTGTTTTTACTGACAGGCCTGGGATAAAATTCTTTTTGGGCAACAAGTAGAACTCTCCACGCAGGTTGACAATAAATTTGTAACCTTTTTTGCTGGCCTGATCACGGAATATTCCACTTGTAGTTTCCTCCGAGATCACAGCATTGCCATTTGGTTCAATCAGGAGTGTATCCCTTTCATAATATTTTATTTCCTTAAAATCTTTTAGGTTATTCGCGACAATGCCCTCAATCCCTATACGATACAAGCGACTTGCTTTTTCAAGTACACTGTAAAACGAATACCATCCAGCAACCTTCGGAGTAAGAAACGTTGTATTTTTTGGATCGATTACCTGATTTTTTTCGTCCCGTCCATAAGTCTTGTAAGCGTTAATTCCAATGCCCGGAGAAATAGTGAGCCACTGCAAATTTTTCTTTGCCCAGTATGGTGCAGCCAATTCAATCTCTTTACTTGACAGTTGCGTATCCCTTGTCGCCAGTCGTGACAAAACGTCTTTCAAGTCGGTTAGCAGTTTATCCAGCCTCGCATCTCTCCTTCCTAAACCACTGAATATAAATTCATTAACATCCCTAACAGTTCTAGCGGAATCAAGTTTTGAAAAATAAACCTTGGCTAATTTTACATATAATTTGTCGAACGAATCTCCTGAGTATGCTCTTTGATCAAAAGACTTATTGAGATCATCAGATATCACCCTAGCACAATAATTTTTTGAAACAAATTCGTCAGCATCTTCTAACTTAGGAAGTACAGAAGTTTTAATAACGCCATAAGCCTCCGAATCTATAATTTCAAGAAATGTCGCCAATACAAACGCTGTATCTACCATTTTCTAATTTAATGCAACATTTTTTACTGTAATAATCGGAGCAATAACCTTTTGTGCGTCTTTGGTGAATTCGTAGATATTTATCGCTGGTATGATGTGAAAGTTATATGTAAACTCAAATTTGCCATTGTATTTCCCCTTTTCAAATAGAGGAATTTTCTTATCCTTCTTTCCTGCACCAAATTCAAATGTCTGGATACCTCATTTTGTGGGTATCCTGCCCGTCAACTTAAGACTTGTTTCATCGTTGACATCAAGACTTACACTTGACACCGGAGATTGCTCGCCTATCAATACAAATTCCATGTCCCGTTTTACGAGTCTGTTAAACGCCCCGGGTGTAATCAGATCTACTGGTGTTGCCGGCGCGATAGCAGACTTCTTAAATTTTTTCTGAATAATTGCTGGTATAGCGAGCACATCATTTTGCAGTTTTTTATCATTTTTGAGTTCTTATTATTTCTTCATGCTTACTTGAGCGTTAGCAGGAACCCAAATCGATACAATTAATAACAAAATAAATGCAATAAAATTTCTATTGGCGGTGATTCCAAAATAGTTTTTCATAAGATTGAGATTTGAGAAGGGGTTTGTAAAGCTTTTGAATAATTTACAACAAAGATTAACTGGTTAACTGTACTATTACAATACCTACCTGAGGGTATATTTAATCAACCACTTAAATCAGTGTATCAATAATTTCTTGTGGGAACAGGAATTACTAAACACTTGTCGATCCACTCAGTTTATCTCTCCTGCTTCTCTTCGATGGTTCTTCGCCTACCCTGACAGGCAGCCCATCACAAATAACTGAATTTCTATTTTTTTCCAAATATTATTGCAAAAAACGAGTCATTAATAATATTTATTAAAAACAAAAAAGCAATTTGACGAAACATTATACAATAGAAGTTAATATAGCCCAATCTTAGGATAAAATTGGTTAACAATTCAAGTTGGTATTAGCTTAATATTGTATTGTTAATTACGCGCCGTGCACAGCAAAGAAACATCAGCTATTTTTTTGCTTCGTGCATTTCGATCTGACACATTTTCATTTTTATTAATTCAAAAATTCTGAACTAAACAGGCAGGATTTTAATCAGGCATGCTATAAAGTATATAGCTAAGCGTTAATTTAATGTATTTTATATTTTATTTGCTAATAGAGTATAGATACAAATAATGTCTGCGATTTATCGGTCCAATTACTCAGCTCTAAATGCTACAATTTAGACCTGACACGTTTTATTTACCTTAACAGAAATTCAATTAATTAAAATACAGTTAATTATAAAAATAAACCAAAAACTATTTTTCATTACTAATTAAAATAGGCAGCTACTTTTCGTGGCTGACTCTCAATTTTTATTGCATATCAAATTACATTCATTCAATGTAACTATCAGATCAACTGTGCCTGATTTTTAACTGACACCAATTGAATAAGCTAGTCAATTGATGTGGCTTTATTTTAAATTTCCTTAACCCAAATCCAAGCAATGAAAAAACATTTTCTATTAATACTGAGCTTACTGCTCATGCAAAATGTACTGGCCCAAACCAAAACAATTTCGGGAAAGGTTCTTGAAAAAGGCAATGAGACAGGCATTCCCGGCGTAACCATTAAGGTGGAAGGAACCAACACCGGAACACAGACAGATATTCAGGGAATTTTTCAAATCCAGGTTCCTGAAAATGGTGTAATCGTCGCTTCCTTTATCGGTTATGAGACCCAGCGCATTCAGCTTGATTCAAGATCGCAGTATGAAATTCAAATGCAGGTCAGCTCTACAACATTAAGCGAGGTTGTTGTTACTGCGCTGGGAATTTCCCGCGAAAAACGCTCACTGGGCTACTCCTCTCAGCAACTCGATGGAGACAACCTAACCACAGCATCGACAGGCAATGTGACCAGCGCTTTATCAGGCAAGGTTTCCGGTGTGCAGATCAGGACTAATACAGGCATTGGCGGCTCTGCCAATATCGTCATACGCGGTAACAAATCCCTGACCGGAGACAATCAGGCTTTGTATGTGATTGACGGTGTGCCGGTGGACAATTCCAATGCATCCACTTCCAACAACAGTTATGACTATGGCAATTTGGCCTCGGATTTGAATCCGGACGACATTGAATCGCTTAATATTCTTAAAGGCGCTGCTGCTACCGCGCTTTACGGTTCAAGAGCAGCAAACGGCGCTATCATTGTAACCACCAAAAAAGGCTCTAAAAAAGTAGGACTTGGCCTTTCGGTCAGCTCGGGCGTCACGATTGGTATTGTTGATAAAAATACGTTCCCAAAATATCAGCAGAGTTATGGCGCGGGTTATGGCGCTTTGAACGGAGCGGATAAAAAGAGTTTTTTTAATTCGGAAGATGTCAATGGCGACGGGGTGATCGATTTGGTGTCTCCTTACATGCAGTATGCCGGCTTTGGTGCAGCATATGATCCCAACCTGATGGTTTATCAATTTGACTCTTTTTACCCCGAGTCCCCAAATTACAAAAAAGCCTCTCCCTGGGTGCCGACAGACAACGGTCCGATCACATTGTTTAAAAAAGGATTCACTTCCACGAACAACATTGCACTGGCTGGCAACAACAAACAGTCATCCTACCGTCTGTCCTACTCGAATTATCTGGAAAACGGCACAGTACCATCCAGTAGTTTAAAGCGTCATAGTTTTTCGTTGAACAGCTCATTTAAACTTTCTGAGAAACTGACCGCCAGCGCGCTGGCCACTTACACAATTAGTAAAACAAGGGGCAGAAGTGAAAGAGGCTCAGGCTCCTCATTTAGCAATTTCATGGTCAACATGCGACAATACTGGCAGCCTAATGTAGACATGGGAAAAGTGAGATCGCTCTATGAAACGACAGGAAAAAACCTAACGCAGTTCCCCGGTGGAACCATCGATAATCCTTATTATCTGATTAACGAAAACCAGCAGTCTGATGACAGAACCCGTTTTGTGGGCAATGCCTCTCTTAATTACAAAGTGACCAAGTGGCTCGATGTTCTGGGCAGGATCTCTGCGGACAGCTACTCGTATCTGATGGAGGAAAGACAAAATACACTCAACCGTGTTCCGGCAAGATATACCGTCCGTAACAACAACTTTCAGGAGATTAATTATGATCTGATGGCCAATTACAATTTTGACATAGCCAAAAACCTCAACATGAGCGGTGTGGTCGGAACCAACATCCGTCGCAACAAACTGCAATCGATCTACAACGCGACCAACGGCGGACTGATCGTCAGTAAACTTTATTCGATATCCAACTCAGTCGGCACGCCGCCTCCGGCAGTCGAATCTTTCAGACAAACCGGTGTTAATGGTTATTTCGCTACCGTCTCACTGGGATACAAACATGCATTTTACCTCGACATTACATCACGGGTGGATCAGTCTTCGACACTGCCAAGCGGTTCGAATGCCTTCTTTTATCCTTCGATAGCGGGTAGCTTTGTTTTTTCTGAATATTGGAAAACAGATTTTCTATCTTTTGGAAAAATCCGCATCAACTATGCAGAAGTTGGTAATAGTGCTCAGCCGCTCAGTCTTGTCGACGTACTGACCAAACCGGTTGCTTTCGGAACCACGCAGCTTTACTCGGTTAACAGCACAAAAAACAATCCCACATTAAAACCTGAAAATACCGAAAGCTTTGAAGCAGGTATTGAAACGTCATTTTTAATGAGCCGGCTTGGTCTGAACCTTTCGGTTTACCGCACCAACACGATCAATCAGATCATGCCCGTGGCAGTAACCGCAGCGACGGGATATACCAACAAATATGTCAATGCGGGCGCACTGCAAAACAAGGGACTTGAAATTACGCTTACCGGAAAGATATTGGCAAAAACCGCTGTAAAGTGGGATGTGAATGTAAACTGGTCTGCCAACAGAAGCAAGGTTCTTTCACTATACGATGGCGTAACCAATCTGTCGCTGGGCTCATTTAGCACAGACATGTCTTTGAATGCAACCATCGGTCAGCCTTATGGAACCTGGTTTGGATCTGATTATGAATACATCGACGGCAAGCCTGTTGTAGACCAAACCACGGGAAAATATAAAAAGACGACCTCATCGAAAAACATTCTGGGTAATATGAATCCGGACTGGATCGGCGGAGTCACCAATACGGTTTCCTATAAAGGATTGAGCCTGAAATTTTTAGTGGACATGCAGCAAGGCGGAGACATCTTCTCTGAAGACATGGCGGTGGGTTCAAGAAACGGTTTGTATGAGAACACAGTCGGGATCAATGATTTGGGCAATCCGGTGAGAAACCCAATCGCGCAGGGCGGCGGCATTATACTCAACGGGGTAACCCCTGATGGGGCTGTCAACACGGTGCGCACAGAAATGGTTGACCGCAATCACGCTCTTGGAATACCGACAGCTCCGAGTGCGATGTATTTATATGATGCGTCTTATGTAAAATTAAGAGAAGTGTCGCTGAGCTATTCTGTTCCCACCGCGTTCGTAAAACGTTTGGGGCTGTTTGCAGCGCAGTTCTCTTTGGTGGGTTCGAATCTGTGGATCATTCACAAAAACCTACCAAATGCTGATCCTGAGGCAGGTTTGGGATCCGGCAATCTTCAGGGGTTCCAAACCGGGGTGTTTCCTACAACCCGCAATTTTGGCGCCAATCTTAAACTTACCTTCTAAATCAACTCACAATGAAGACTATAATAAAATCCCTATCGATTGCCTCGTTGCTGCTGTGCTCTTCCTGTGAGGATCTGACACTGCTGAACGTCGATGTAAAAAATGCTACGGTGGCCAGCGGGGAGACTTTTTTCGCCAATGCCCAGCGCGACTTATCGGATCACCTGCACTCCTCGACCTACCTGGCCAACGGGCCTGCTTCGGGAAGGCTCTTCGTGCAGCAGATCACATCGGTTACCTATCTGGAAGGGGTTACCTATGTTCAAAACTTTTCCTGGGATGCCCTGTACCGCGACGTACTCAAAGATTTCAGTGAAAGTGCAAAAGTCATTTCGGCCACTACGCCGCTCACTGCTGCTGAGGAAATCAAGAAAAAAAATCAGCTTGCTATCATCGAAATCATGTCGGTGTACACCTATTCGATACTTGTTGATTCTTATGGTAACATCCCATATTCACAGGCGCTTGATTTTAACAATGTGCTTCCAAAATACGATGATGCAAAAACGGTCTACCTGGATTTGATTAGCCGTCTGAGCGCAGCCACTGCCAGACTGGATGCAGCCGGAACAAGCTTTGGAAGTGCCGATCTGATTTACGCCGGCAATGTCTCGAAGTGGATTAAAATGGGCAACTCCTTAAAATTAAAACTCGGCATGCGCATCATCGACGCAGCACCTGCCGAGGCTGCGGCTGCTGTAAGTGCGGCGGTAACAAGCGGTGTTTTTACCAGTAATGCAGCCAATGCGCTGGTTACTTATTTGCCTGAATTTCCAAATTCAAATCCATGGTGGTCTTTTCTGGTCAGACAAAACCTCAAATACTACGTAGGAACAGATGTGTTTGTTAATACTATGAACGCAGTTTCCGATCCGCGGCGGACAGCTTTTTTCGCACCGGTCAACGGTCAGTATCTGGGAGCAGAATCTGGTGCGGTCAGCCGCTATGAAAGCTTCTCGGCACTGGGCAGCCGCTTTTTAGTACCGACACTGCCTAATATCATGCTGGATTACGCCTCGGTGGAATTTCTTCTGGCCGAAGCAGCTGAGCGGGGTATCGCGAATGTCACCAATGCGGAAAGTCATTACAATGCAGCCATCACGGCTTCTTTTCAATACTATGGCGTTAGCGGTATAGCTGCTTACCTTGCCCAGCCGGCAGTGAAGTACACAACGGCAGCGGGAAGCTGGAAACAAAAGATCGGAACCCAGAAATGGATTGCGCTTTTTGAGCAGGGATTTGAAGCATGGACTGAATACAGACGTTTGGACTTCCCGGTTCTAAAAGCGCCAGCGGCTGCCATGGCAGCGAAAGTACCTGTCCGTTTTATTTATCCGATCAGCGAACAAACCGTCAACGGCGGCAGCTATGATGCTGCTGCCAAGGAGATAGGAGGCGATCTTTACGCCACCCGTTTATTCTGGGATGTGCAATAAACTCTTTAAAATCTCCCCCAGCCTATCCCTTTTTAAAAACGAAAACATCTAAATAACAATCATGAAAAGAACAAAAATGAAAACACTCTGGCTGCTGGTCATTGCCCTGCTGGCAGCAAGCAAGTCATTTTCCCAAAGTACGGCAGAGTTTGTCCCCTGCCAGGAAATGCCTTCGATCATAACCAAATACAATGCCGACTATGCCTCTTTGCAGATCGCTTATGTGGTTGAATATTCCCCTGAAAAAAGAAACAGGTTTGCCAAACTGGACCAGGATTACTTAGCCAAACTTGAAAAGATCAATTTCAACGGGCTGTCGCAGGAATGCAAGGCAGATTATATCATGTTCAAACGTGACAGAGATGAAAATTTAAGGCTTTCAAAAGCGGAAGGTGAAGAAGCAGCCAAAGTCGCCAGCTGGTTTCCTTTCGCTGATTCGCTTTACGCAGCAGAAAAGTTTCGCCGCTATGGAGGTAAGGTCCCTGATTCTAAAAGACTGGCACTACTCTACACGGGAATTACCAAGCAGGTGGTTTCTTTAAGAGAAAAATTGAAAAAAGAAGATAATCTTGGTGTGCTTAATATCTACACCGCGACGAATATCATCACCGGCATTAAAACAGCAATGCGCAGCTCGTTTGAATTCTACAATGGTTATGATCCGTTGTATACCTGGTGGATACCATTACCGTACGAGAAATTAACCAAAGAACTTTCAGGTTATGAAAAAGACTTTCAGACAAAACTTGAAAACGGAAAACTGCAAATGGATAAAACCGGTATTGTAGGAAAACCGGTAGGTCGTGATGAGCTGATTAAGTTATTGAAATACAATTATATCAACTATACGCCGGAAGAACTTATTGACATTGCAAATAAGGAGTTTGAATGGTGCGACCGCGAAGCACTCAAAGCCTCGAAGGAAATGGGATTTGGAACCAACTGGAAAGCAGCTCAGGAAAAAGTAAAAGAAACCTATGTAGAAGCCGGAGAAAAACCGATGCTGATCCGCAGATTGTTTAATGAATCATTAGATTTTTTAAAGAAACACGATTTGGTTACCATTGATCCTTTAGCAGAAGAAGTCTGGGGTTTGAGAATGATGTCTCCGGAAAGACAGCTGGTTAACCCGTTTTTTACCGGCGGAACTTCGATCAGTATTTCCTACCCTACCAACACAATGGAAATAGACGACCGGCTGATGAGCATGAAAGGAAATAATCCGCATTTCTCGCGTGCAACCGTGCATCACGAATCAATTGCAGGCCACCATTACCAAAGAATGCAGAACAACCGTTTTAGAACCTACCGCTCTTTTGGTACGCCGTTCTGGACGGAAGGAAATGCGCTTTTCTGGGAATTTTTGCTTTATGATATGAATTTCCCGCAGTCACCTGAGGACCGAATGGGTATGCTCTTCTGGAGAATGCACCGCAGTGCCCGCGTGATTTTCTCAATGAATTATCATTTGGGAAAATGGACACCGCAACAATGTATCGACTTTCTGGTAGACCGGGTTGTCTTTGAGCGCGCCAATGCCGAAGCGGAAGTAAGAAGATCTTTTGCTGTAAGAATAAGCCCGCTATACCAGCTGGCTTACCTGATGGGCGGCATTCAGTTTTCAGGCTTGAAAAAGGAGCTTGTTGACAGCAAAAAAATGACAATCAAGGAATTTAACGATACCATTTTAAAACTAAACGGAATGCCGGTTGAAATGTTAAGAGCCATCTTGACCAATCAGCCGCTCACCAAGGATTTCAAAACCAGCTGGCGCTTTTACGATAAGGCCCCTTTCTGGAAATAGTCAACTGTAAATATTCGAAGTA
Organism: Dyadobacter psychrotolerans; assembly: GCF_004349265.1. Classification (GTDB taxonomy): domain Bacteria; phylum Bacteroidota; class Bacteroidia; order Cytophagales; family Spirosomataceae; genus Dyadobacter; species Dyadobacter psychrotolerans. The sequence goes on along the minus strand of NZ_SMFL01000005.1, from coordinate 592,898 downwards.
TAGCGCTGAAATCACTAAAACGGTTTCAGCGCTTTGCTTTTATACTTTAAACATTTATTTCAATCAGAGCTTAGACAAGTTTTTTTAAGATAACGGCTCGTGATCGATCCTTCTGCGCCGAGCAGTTGCAGCGGCGTACCTTCAAAGACTACCTTTCCACCCCTGGTACCCCCGTCGGGCCCCATATCGATAATCCAGTCAGCGTTTCTGATCACATCCAGATTATGTTCGATGACAATGACGGTGTTGCCGGCATCCACCAGACGATTGATAATGGACAACAAATGACTGATATCTGACATATGAAGACCCGTCGTGGGCTCATCAAGTACATAAATGCTGCCTTTTTTGTGCAGCTCGCTGGCCAGTTTGATCCGCTGGCATTCACCGCCTGATAGTGTGCTCAAAGGCTGGCCCAGCGAAAGATAATCCAGGCCAACATCGCTCATCGCCCGCAGTTTGTGCAGGATTTCCTTTTGACTGAAATAATCCAGCGATTGGCGCACCGTTAATGAAAGTACATCCGAAATTGATTTTCCATCCAGTTTATAGGTCAGCACCTGCTCCTTAAAACGTTTTCCCTCACATATTTCGCAGGGTGTTTTAATGCCATCAAGAAAAGCCAGATCGGTGTAAATCACGCCCGTACCCTGACAGTTCTCGCATGCGCCCTGTGAATTAAAACTAAACAAGGAAGCGCTCACGCCATTGGCTTTTGCAAAAACCTTTCGTACATCGTCCATCACACCGGTGTATGTTGCCGGGTTCGAGCGCGTGGAAGTTCCTACTGCCGACTGGTCGATCACAATGGCCTTTGGATGCTGCTTTAAAAATTCCTGATTGATCAGCGAGCTTTTCCCGGAACCCGCAACACCGGTAATTACTGTAAGTACACCCGTAGGGATGTCCACACTGACATCATGCAGATTATTTGCATTTGCATGAGTTATGGCAAGCTTGCCAGCTGGCTCACGCGTATTTTCCTTAATCGGCAAGGTTTTCCGGATAGATCGCCCCGTGAGCGTGTCTGCCTGGGTTAACTCCTCATATTTCCCTTCAAAGACAATTTGGCCACCGCTGCTTCCTGCGTACGGACCGACATCCACGATATGATCGGCTACCTTGATCACATCCGGATCGTGTTCTACGACAATGACCGTATTCCCTTTGTCACGAAGTTTTCCAAGCAGCTCATTGAGTCGGTGTACATCCCGCGGGTGCAAACCCACGCTGGGCTCATCGAAGATGTACATCACATCGATCAGACTGCTACTCAGGTGCTTTACCATTTTAACCCGCTGGGACTCGCCTCCGGACAAAGTAGTCGTTTCCCTGTCCAAAGTCAGATATTCAAGGCCGATATCGACTAAGTGCTGCAATCTTTCTGATAGCGTACCAACCATCGATTCTGAGACGGGGTCATTAATTTCGCTGATCAAAGCCAAAAGCTCTGAGATCTCCATGGCCGACATTTCTGCAATGTTCATGCTTTTGATTTTGCAACTCAGTGCCAGCTGGCTCAGGCGCGTACCTTTACAGGAAGAGCAAGGGCCAAAAGCGATGTATGGAGCCACCATTTTTTGGGTACGTTCCGATAAGGTCTTAAGGTCTCTTTTTATATAAGATCTTTCAAATTTTTCGATGATGCCCAGGTACGTCGCGTTCATCTCGCCGCCGCCAATCTGCAATTTGAATTTAAGGTTTTTACCGTAAAGCAAAAGATCCATTTCCTCGTCTGAATAATCGGAAAGCTTTTTGTCATTGTCAAAGAATCCCGAGCTGGCGTAAGCACTTTTTTCCCAGGTGGCAAAAACAGGAACCTGAACAGCCCCTTCATTGAGCGATTTACTTTTATCCAGAAACGAATCTGCAACAACGCCCATCTTGCGGCCAAGTCCGTTGCAATCAGGACACATTCCCAAAGGATCATTAAAGGAAAAAACATTTGAGTTTCCGACATGCGGCTCACCGATGCGCGAATACAGCAACCGCAGCACGGGTGAAATATCAGTGATGGTCCCCATTGTAGAATGAGAATTCCCTCCGAGTCTTTTCTGGTCTACAACAATGGCCATACTCAGATTTTCGATTGCGTCAGCATTGGGCTGGGTATATCTGGGCAGAAAGTTGCGGACAAACATACTGAAATTCTCATTGAGCTGACGCTGGGCTTCCGTGGCGATCGTGTCAAAAACAATCGAGGATTTGCCAGAGCCGGACACGCCGGTAAAAATTGTTATTTTGCGTTTGGGAATGCTCAAAGAAACATTTTTAAGATTGTTCTCTCGCGCACCGCGGATTTGGATATATTCCTGAAACATACTGCCCGGATATTATTTTACGGTTTACAATCGAACTACGAACTTTATAAAGAAAGACAATAAAATTAAAGTAAACCGGACAAAAACTTACAATTCCATTAAATTATCCACCATAGATAGAGTGATTTTATCCGCTTTTGTCTTTTAATAGCTGACCACCGATGGTTCATTTACTTTTAAAACTGATTGACATGACAGCATTAATGAACGCAATCAATAAAAACAACGCCACGCTCGTCGGGCAGCTGATTGAAAATGGCGCAGATGTCAACGAGCTGGATTCAAATCAGGATGCTCCCCTGGTGATTGCTGCCTACAAGGGGTATGACCAGATCGTCAAATCGCTTCTGGATGCGGGCGCCGATGTGACCGCTGTTGATCCGGGCATGAAAGCAACGGCGCTTCATGCCGCAGCTTATGCAGGCCGAAACGAAGCTGCCAAACTGCTGATCGCATATCATATCGATATCAACAAACAGGGCCCTTACAATGGTTACACTGCATTACACGATGCGATCTGGCAAAATAACGTCGAAGTGGTTAAGACTTTACTAGATGCTAATGCTGATTTAAAGCTGCTTTCAAATGACCACAAATCGGCTCTGGAACTAGCCAAATCAAAAAACAGAAAGGAAATTGTAGCCTTGATTCAGAGTAAAATGGAAAAATAGCCAAAAAAGTGATCTGATCAATAATAGCGAAGTTGGCATCTTCTCTGCAAGGGAGCTTTGCCACTTCAGATAAATAAATAAATACCCGACTACATTTAGCCATGCGTAAAATCTTTTTTTATCTGAGTTTAGGTCTTTTCTTTGCCTTGTGCGCGAAGCCTGCTTACTGTTATCAAAATAATTCCTTTGCCGCTTATTCTCCCGATCAAAAAACAAGTTTTGAGATAAAAGTAGATGAAAATAAAAACCTGGTCTACCGGATTCTCAGTAGCGGAAAGATTATTATCGACTGGTCTGCCATGGGACTCGTGCCGGGCCAAAAGCTGCTGAGTAAACAGACCAAAATCCTGAAGACACGTGCCCGAGAAGTGGATGAAAGATTTGCCTGGCCATATGGCGAGCGCGACAGTATCATCAACCATCACAATGAAATCACTTTGGATTGCCGCGCGACAGATGTTAAATATACTATCATAGCCAGAATCTTTGACGGCTCGGTGGCTTTTCGGTATGCTCTTGTGCAAAAAAAATCGACGACTCCCGCAACAATTGTTGACGAAGCCACCTCATTTAATTTGCCAGGACAATTCAAAGTATACCAATACAATCAGGAGTCGGTGTTCACTGAGACAGCCATTTCGGAAATGACAAAAACGAGTGACCTGCCCAGCACACTTGTCGGTGAAGGCATTTATATTTCGATCGGAGAAGCAGACAATAGTAGCTATACGAAAGCAATACTAAAAAAAGCGGAAGGTCAAAATACTTTGAAAATTGGCTTTTTAAAGGACAGCGTTCATACAACACCTTCGTTTCAAACACCCTGGCGAACGATCAGTTTTTCCCGTGATGCCATCGGATTACATCAGTTCAGCGATCTGCCGCTCCGCTTGGTTGACGCAAAACCTGCCGGCGCAACAAACTGGATCAAACCCGGTAAGCTGATCAGATCTTCCCTGAGCACGCAGGCAGGCCTTGACTGTATTGATTTTGCGGCCAGTCACAATTTTCAATACATCATGTTTGATGCAGGCTGGTATGGTCCGGAATTCAAGAAAGAATCAGACGCTACGAAGGTAATCGCAGCCATTGACATGAAAAAGGTAATAGAATATGGCAAAAGCAAAGGAATCGGAGTAATCCTTTATGTCAACCGGGTAGCGCTGCAAACCCAGATAGATCAGGTGCTTCCGCTTTATAAAAGCTGGGGTGTGGCCGGATTGAAATTTGGCTTTATAGATGGTTTATCCCAAAGCGGGATAAAATGGCTTGTTTCAGCCATTGAAAAAGTCTACCAGCACGGTTTGATGCTCAACATTCATGACAACTACAAACCCACCGGGCTAAGCAGAACCTACCCGAATTTGCTCACGCAGGAAGGCATACGCGGCAATGAAAACAATCCTGATGCCTACCACAATATGATGCTGCCCTTCACGCGTTTCCTGGCCGGAGCTGCTGATTATACTTTTTGTTATCCGAATTCAAACCGTAATTTCAGCGACAATTTGCTCAAAACGAAATTACAGGTCAGCAAGGGCCAGCAGCTTGCGCTTAGCGTGATTTATTTCAGCCCGATCCAGGCTATACTTTGGTATGGAAATCCAAACGATTACAAAAACGAAATTGAAACTGAGTTTTTTAAACTTGTTCCCACAACCTGGAATCAGACGCAGTATTTAAAAGGAGAACCCGGCAAGTTTGTTTCCGTTGCGAGAAGAAAAAACGATAACTGGTACATCGGAAGCGCCTGTGCGGAAGACCGCTGGGAAGCCGACATTCGTCTTGATTTTTTATCGTCAGGTCAAAAATATAAAATGACCGTTTACAGCGACGAAGGTCAGGAAATTATTAAATCTCAGCAGGTGATTGAAAAGGATTTTCTGCTTCCAATCCGTTTAGCTCCAAAAAGCGGGCAGGCAGTCATTTTGGAAAAACAATAATTGAAACCTTAGCAGGTCAGTATTCCGGTTTTATTTTTTAACAGGGTAATCCGGGATATTTTTACCCAGGTAAATATTCCGTTCACCTTTGTACATATTGCCTACATCAATAAGCTTTACAATGCCACTGCCACCGCGGTTTTCCAGTTTTACCCGCTTTTCGGTGGTCAGCAAAGAGTCATCTAAAAAAACAAACTCATCGATATAATATTCATTGATCCCAGGCTCTTTGACTGTAATATGAATATGTGCGGGCTCACTTCTGTCGGGGTAAGCAGCCGGGCGAAGTGTAACAAATTTATAAAATCCTTTTCCGTCGGTTTTTAACCATCCTCTTAAATATCCATGGCGTTTGCCCCACCCTTTTTCATTTCCTTTTTTTGGATAAATTCCCTTCTGGTCGGTATGATAAAGATAAAGCACCACGCCGGCAGCCGGGCTGCCATCTGCATGGTAGACAGTACCATTAATGCCGAGTGGTTTTTGTCCGTCCCAACTTGCGCCGGGCAGCTTTACAACAGATTCCAGTTTCTCAAAAGGAATTGTGTTTTCGTAAATCGCTTCGCAACCCTCACAGGGTCCGCCAACCTTTTTTGTTTGTGCAAAAACCGTCGTATTCCAGCAAATAATCGTCAGGATAAAAATCAAATTTTTCATTGATTTACAAGTTTAAGTTGTGAAACAGATAACGCAGATCTTTTATTTCTGCATATAACAACGACTTATCAAGATGCAATTTGGCTTGTTTTCAAAAGCTGGCAAACAATAACTTTTCAACCCCGTTTTGCTGTCAATGCTGTTTGTGGTAAGTAGCATGCGATAAACTTTAAGCATTTACCGCATGCCAGCACAACTACCATTCGGCCGCACTTCCGTCTTCATGTTTCCATAATGGGTTCTTCCAGTTGTGACCCACCTGCGCCATTCTGCGCACCTGTTCTTCGTCAATTTCAATACCCAGACCAGGCCCGGAAGGAATATTTACAAAACCGTCCTGATAACTAAAGACAGATTTGTCCGATAAATAATCCATTAAATCATTACCCTGGTTGTAGTGAATACCAAGACTTTGCTCCTGAATAAAGGCGTTGTGGCAGGTCGCATCCACCTGCAGACAAGCCGCCAGGGCAATTGGTCCCAAAGGACAATGCGGCGCGGCAGCAACATCAAAAGCTTCTGCCATGGAAAGTATTTTTTTGCATTCAGTTATGCCGCCAGCGTGTGACAAGTCCGGCTGGATGATATCTGCATAACCTTTTGTCAATAAATCCTTGAATTGCCAGCGGCTAAACATACGCTCCCCGGTTGCAATCGGAATGCAGGTATGATTGGCGATTTCCCGAAGGGCTTCATTGTTTTCGGGCAAAACAGGTTCTTCGATAAACATCGGCCTGAACTGCTCTAACTCTTTTGCCAGTACCTTCGCCATGGGTTTGTGCAGACGCCCGTGAAAATCGACCCCGATATCCAGCGCATAACCAACCGCCTCACGTATGGAAGCAACGCGCTGCAACACCAGATCGATCTTCTGGTAGGAATCTACATACTGCATCTCATCGGTCGCATTCATTTTAATGGCCTTGAACCCACTTTCCAGTGATTTTTTCGCTGTATTAGCCACATCGGCCGGGCGGTCGCCACCAATCCATGAATAGACTTTTATTTTATCACGGCATTTTCCTCCAAGCAGCTGGTACACGGGGGCATTATAAAATTTACCCTTAATATCCCAAAGCGCCTGATCGATACCGGCGATCGCGCTCATCAGAATCGGCCCGCCTCGGTAAAAACCGCCACGGTACATCGTATTCCAATGTCCTTCAATATCCATCGGATCTTTGCCGATCAACGATTCCATCAGTTCAATAACGGCTGCTCTTACCGTCGCAGCTTTTCCTTCAATGACGGGTTCACCCCATCCAACAATACCTTCATCGGTTTCAATTTTTAAAAACAGCCACCGCGGCGGAACCTGAAACAACTCAAAACTTTTTATTTTCATGTTACTATTTTTATGCAATGTTATAGGCAAAGCTGTGATATCTATTCGCTTTACACAAAAGTGGCAATAAACAATATTATATGCGCCAGGACAGGCTAATTTCGATACGTCACACCATATTTTTTTCGAAACATTTCGGAATTCCTCCTATCTGTCTAGCAAATAACACTTTAACTAAGACTTAAACTTTTTAATAAATCTCTTCGAGAGTATGTACCTAAACACTTAATCCGCCTGATTTCATTTTCATCCAATTGTTTTGATTTTTTTAAGCTAACGCCAATTTCTCCAAATGCGGATTTCCAAAGATTAAACGATTTAAGGGACACGCCAATTCCTTTTCGTTTTTGACTGTACCGGATGAATAATCTACGCTACCTCACCAAATTATGCCAAATGGCAGAAGAAATATTAAAGTGAAGGATAGACATTTTGCTGAAGATTTTGACAGTCATTTAGCGAACCGAAAAGACTTGTTGCGGCCTATTTCACTTAACCAGCGAGGCTAGATAGATACAAACTAATAACGCAGTCTGGGAATAGACCGATGCGGTATGTGGCTTAAAATATTTATAGAATCCTGTACAACTTCGAAAACTAATTATCAATCCAAATTTCAAATTGCCCCACAGGTACTTTTCCTTTTGCCCGGATAATCACAGGCAGGTTCTTTTCGGCTAATGATAAATTTCTTTCTTTTATTAAATTGAGAAGCAGCGAAAGAATATCCTCAGCAGCACCTTTATCGCTATCATGAAAATACTTTACCGAATTTTTAAATTTCATAGCTGATCCTATATGTTGAATAGCGGGTGTAATTGCGCCCTCGAGAGTCAAGATGCTTCGTAGCGTATCTGATATCGCGCTTTTTCTGCGATCCTGGATATAAATAATGTAACCGAAAAACCTTTTTGCCCGTACTACTTTGGCATCAATATGTGCTGCGACAATAAAACCATCAGCTGTTCTGATCGGCGAAGCAGTTCTGACTCTTTCGTTTTTTTCAGTTTGCATCTGCAACTGTCTCCACGTTTCCATTTGCTTGTTCATCTTCTGAACACTATCACTCATTGTGCTCAGTTCCGCATTTTTTGCAATCAAAGTTGTTTCAGAAGCAGCCAGCTCCGTCTTCCTCTGGTCCAGCAGGATAAGGAGATATACAGTGGTAATGATCAGTACGAGTGCCAGCAAAAGAGCAAAGACACTTTGCTTTTTCAAAGCCGTAATTTGAGCAATAAAATCTTCCCGGGTACTGTCGGGTTCCTGTTTTGCAATCATATCAAGTTGTATCAAAAAAGTCTTAACTTTTTAATTATTGACTCATCCACAAGTTCTTCGTTAAATTCAGCGGTGACATATCTACGCTGGTTGATCATGCCAAAGGCTGAAATACAAATTGACGCCAATCCCATAACGGCAATCTTAAAATCATCCTTAAAAAAAATACCGAAAGCGATTATAGCGATTCCTAACAGAAAAAGCGCAGAAAACAAAACAACATGGATACGATCCCAGAAATTTCCGCCAGTCAGTACTTCCTTTTTTGATGGATTTATAACACCAATTTTCCACCAGTTTTTATTTTCCAGTTCTGCCGAAAAACCCTCTTTTACGTACAAATCCCATCTGTCTTTTTCCTCCGCTGAGTCGGTTACCAGTCCCCTCCATGGCGACAGGTTAGTGGAAGTATCTTCCGGAATCAGTCCATCCTTGATGAGTGTATTAATTGCATGTTTGAATGCCTCCTTAATGGTATAATCCGTCGTAGAAACCGCAGCATAAAAATTGGACGAAAATTCCTTTGCCAGCCCGTCATTAACCCTACCTTTGGTAGCAATAACAGCCTTTACGTTTTGGCTGAAAAGCAGGTTTACCTGATCATGTGTAGCACAACCGTTTAGAAACACGATTTTCAGGTTTGGAGCCTCTCCCAAAAGCCCTGCAAGCCCTTTCGCCCGGGCGGATTTGTCACTGAAAATTAACTGCTCTGCGCCTGCATGGCCGCTAAAATGAAAGATAATGACCCGGTGTTTAAACGCACGGATGTCATCGTCGATACGTCCAGCATCCGCACTGCCTCTCGCAGGAAAAACAACGTTGATATTCCTTTCTGAGCCGGTTTGCTGAAATTTCTCCCAACAATCTGCAATGCACCTGTATTCATCCTCCAAAAATTCCAGATAGGGATCATGCGGATCATGACTTTGGGAAAAATATGACAAAACAACAGGCGTGTTCATTTATACAAGAATTGGAGTGTGGCAGAACCATGTCTAACTGCACCGAGATGGTGGCTGATTATTCTTCAATTTAGAACTTTTTGGTTTATCAAATATGGCCGGCAGCACTAATTTACTTAACGGTCAGCAATGACAATACTTCTACGCTATTGTTTTGATGTAAGGTAGAGTTTCAGTGAATTTGCTGCAATCACGACTAAGGATTCGGAATTTACGAACCGTTTGATGCAGGGCAGCTTCGCAACGAGATTGCTTGGATAGCTAAGCTAAAGTCATATACCAAGTCTGATCAGCGGTGAAAATCTTAAAGTGCTACCGTTAAATAAGTTACGGAATCTTTAAAGATTTTTTTCTATAAATTGGAGTCTGTTATTTACTTGTTTTATCCTATCTCTTTCACCAAAATAACAATGAGATTCGACACACTTCCACAGATAGAGGAACGCTTTCGTACCGACAACGCCGCAGCATTAAGAGCTTTTTCTCTACCGGTTCCCAACGAGAATTTATCATTAAACGGAATGGTTTACACTCCGAAAACCACCGATTACTATTACGGCACGGAGCATCCCAAGCAACGCATCGTATTGCATTTCACTGCCGGAAATCTAAGATCTGACATGCAGAGTCTCACTACCCAAAGCCGGCATGTTTCTGTCCCTTTTGTTATTGCCCGCGACGGAACGATCTATCAATTGTTTCCATCAAAATTCTGGTCGGGACATTTGGGTGAAGGAGTCGGTAATAAAAAGGGTACGGGTAATCCACAGGATAAAGCTACAATCGGTATCGAGCTATCCAATTACGGGTTTCTTGTGCCAAAGGACGGAAATCTCGAAACAATTTATTCCCGTATCAAGGACCCAAACACAGACAAAATCAGCGCTCCGGATCCATATTGTTCTTTATCTACCAAACAGGCTTTCACCAAAATCGACCATCCGTTTCGTGATCAGTCGTATTATCCTACCTATACCCCAGAGCAATTTAACAGCCTGATCATCCTGCTCAGATTTCTTACTGCGAAGTATAGTATTCCAAGGGACTTTTTACCGGAAGACAGACGATATTCAACCTTCAACGAGCTTGTTAATTTTAAAGGGATTGTATCTCATGTCAACTACCGTTCAAGCGGAAAGTGGGATGTTGGTCCGGCTTTCGACTGGAAAATGGTCATCGATGGCGTAAAAGCTCCAAATTATGTTTCAACTGCACCTGCTACACGGAATTTAGAAAGTGTTATTGAAAACGAAGAAGAGGTCGATTCACTTTATCCGCAAAACAGAGACATAACGGATATGGAGGAAGAGGAAGCGACTGACAACGAAGGTTATAATCCTAACGATTATGAGGAAAAATCATTGACTGCAGAAGCTTCCGTAAAAAAGCCAGAGCTTTATGCCTTGCTGGTGGGAATTAATGAATATGACCGAATACGAAAGCTGAGAGGATGTGTCAATGATGTCAATGCAGTTAAGAACTACCTTCAGACAGGAACGGATTTTAAGTTTAACATCAAAACGTTAACTGATTCGGCTGCAACACGTAAGGGCGTTGAAGACGGTTTTAAAGATCATCTTAACAAGGCAAAAGAGGGTGATACGGTTGTCTTTTATTATTCGGGACACGGTACACAGGAAGAAGCTGATGAAATTTGGGACGAAACAGATGGTGGACTTGAATGCCTGGTTTGCTATGATGGCGGTACTACAAAACATTCGCAATTTCTTCTCACAGACAAAGAGATGCGCTTTCTGATTCATCAATTATCCCAAAAGACAAAGGCCCATATAGTCACCATTTTCGACTGCTGTCATTCCGGAGATAATACAAGAAACGGAGCGTTGATGATGGCAGGTAGCGAAGGTAATGAAACAAATGAAAGGCGGGTAACAGATGAAGAAAGAGGTTCTCAGTTTTTCCCAAAAAGAAAATGGAGTGAATTCCTTTTTAGTGATACAATTAAAGAGGGTGCTATTAATGGAAAAAAAATAGAAGAATTTCTACCTCAGGGAACACATATCCAGATGGCAGCTTGTGAGTCAGATCAGACGGCTCTGGAGATTGCAGGGGCAGGCGTTTTTACCAAAACTCTACTTAAAACGCTTACTGACTGCGGAAGCAATATTTCCTATAACAATCTGAGAAGCCGCGTACGCCAGTATATGCGGGCAAGTTATGAACAGACGCCCCGCGTCTACGCACCTTTTATTGCAGATAAGTTGTTGGGAATTGGTTTTCTCAATCGACCTATTGATCCGCAAAAAACGATTTGCGAAGCGACTTTTAATAATGAAAGCGGCTGGCAATTAAATGTGGGCGCGCTTCACGGAGTGAAAACTGACTCAAAAATAAAACTGAGCAATCCCAGGCAACCAGAAACTGTTATCGAAGTGAAAGTCAAAAAAAACGGTGTTTTTATAGACTATACACAAATCTCCGCGGAAGGTCTTGACAACAACACGATTTACAAAGCGGAAGTAGCAGGATTGTTGACGCAGGAATTAAAACTCGAACTTGAAAACCGCGACGCAACACCGGAAGAAGCAAATGAATTGATCGGAGCTTTAATGCAAAAAGCCAGCGGCGGTTTTACTTTCGGAGGAGAAGCAGGTGCCAAACAGTCGGAAAAAGACAGTGGTGAAGCCGAAAATGCGGACTACACTTTTCACCTGAACAGCGGAGAAGCTTACATTACTCTGCCGCACGATCCGTTCCGCCCTTTAATACAACCAATTCCATTTGTTGGCGAGCAAAACGTCAGAACCATAATCGAATCGATCCAGCATATTTCAAGGTGGCACTTCATCAAAAATTTGCAAAATCAAAAAATACCTGAGGGTTTTCCTGCCAAACCAATAAAAATAGAGTTAACCCAAATCACGGCGGACGGCACAATCAAAACGATCGATATTTCAAGCGGCACGGCCACATTGGAATACGAAAAAATACAGGGAAACTGGCAGGGAAAAATACAGTTGTCAATTACAAATACAGCTGATCAGAAATTGTATGTATGCGCTGCATACTTAGGCAAATCATTTGACTGTTTTCTGGAATTCCTGCCGCAGAGAGTGCAATTGTTAGAGCCGGGGAAGTCGGTATTTTTGGGCCCTAACGGAACAGATCAAATTCATCTTGAGCTTGGAGATGTGGAGCGGGAATATAACTGGGAGAAAACGTTCGAAGCGATCAAATTCATCGTCAGCACAACAGATTTTGTAGCAGAAGCACTTACGCTTGAAGAGCTGCCAGCGCCTTTGACAACGAACAAAGAAAGAGGCCTTCTGAAAGGGCTTGTAACGAAAAAGTCAGTTCAATTCTCAGGTTGGATTACCCAAACCTTAAATCTTGTTTTCATAAATCCGGTTTTTAACGAAATCCCTGCAAATACTTTAAAAAAACTATTGGTATGGGAAGAAACAGCCTTCTTCGCATCAGGTCTGTATTGTGATATCGAAACAGATCAATTCGGGCAGCCGACGATATGGAAATTGAAGAAAGGAATTCTCGTACCGGAGGATGAAAGAGGTCTTTTTGCTGATATAAAACTATTTCTTGGCAACAAGATCGAAACGGCGCAGCGCAACAAGCGTTACAATAACCTGAAAAAAGATCCGACCCGACTGCGTATAGTAGCGGAAGGTGACTCGTGGTTTCAATACCCGATACTGTTACAGGATACTCTCGATCAGCTATACAAAAGGTATGCAATCAAAAGCTTTGCCGAAGCAGGAGATACGCTGTCTAATTATCTCAGGAAAAAGGAATACCTCAATGTCATCGGCGCAGAAGGTGCTCGGTACTTCCTGGTAAGCGGAGGTGGGAACGATGTATTGGGTGAAGAATTTCAAACCTTTTTGAGAGACCCTCCGGATCCAGGTGATACGACTTCAAAACGTTACCTGAATCAGAATTTCTTCAACCAGCTCAATACTTTGGATGAGCTATATACGGAAATGTTTGAAGAGTTAATCGCCAAATACCCTGATCTGCAAATTCTGGTACACTGTTATGACTACGTACTACCTGTGGACACAACCTTGCCTGAAAATAGGAAAAAGTCAAGTTGGAGCGGTAAATACATGATTAGCAAAGGAATTAAACCTCAGCTTGAACGGGAAAATCTGATCGTTTACATTCTGGATAAGTTTGCGGAAAGGATGAAGGCTTTAGCTGGGAAATTCAAAAATAACGTAACGCTCATTGATACACGCAACCTGGTGAAGCGGGATAAATGGTTTGACGAGATACATCCTGTGGATGAAGGTTTCGAGCTCGTTGCAGCTAAGTTTATTGCGGCAATCAGCGATATTGAAAACAGAGTGTATGCCTGAAGTATATCGTTTAAAGCAGCCGCAGCATTTCATAAGCAAATGCTGCGGTTCAGTAAATATTAAAACTTACAAATCATAACCAACACATATCATGCAAAACATTGACCCTGTAAAATATCTTAAAGAACTAAAAATCAGCGATCTCAGCAACACCTTCCCTATATCCAGAGACCTAGAAACCAAAGACTTACCGACTACCGAAGGAATAGAGCAGTCATTCATGAATGCCAAAAGCATTGTCTCCTTTGTATCCGAAATAGATGGGCAGCGGCGGGATGATGTGCTCAATTCCGTTTTACTAGCGCAGCTTGCCGCTAACAAACTATTTCCCGGCGACGACCAGAGTCTGGAATGGTATAAAGAATTCGTTAATGTATTGAACAATATTGGCTGGAATATCCAGGCAGCTGAATTCACCCATTTCGAATCAAGGGAGCATGTATTCGACATACAGAACGTGATTATCGACATCCTGCTGACGGCTTTCGGAGGTACATTCATCAAGGTCATTACCAAAACATTGGATGCCATCAAAGGCCTGGCTGACAGCAACGGCAAAATAACCGTCTTTGAGAAAAACACGCATTCCCTTTCAAAAGGCGCATTCCAGATCGGCCTGGCCAAAGTAGAAAACGAAGCGGTATCATTACAGATCGGAACCTTTCTGATCACCTCTTCCAATGAGATTAAAAGAATCCTGTTTTTCAAAACTACCAAAGACAAAACCAGCCTGGATTATTGCTCACGAACCGGCACATTGAACGAACAAATCTACGCAACAATTCGCGAATCGGTTGTAGAGAAGTTGGGTGGGAAGGTAACGGAGTTTATAGCGGAGGTGGAGATTTGATGAGAGGGATCTTGTTTATGTTCCTCAGTAAAGACCGCTGGTTTTCATATCAATTGTTTCTAACGGTTAACCAAATCATGAGCTGAATCTCAGACGTTTTCCGATTTCAAAAATCTCATCAATTCATTTTGTGCCAGCTCCTTTCGAAAATATGTCAGGTGATTACTGGCGACAATTTTTGTGTTGACATGATTGTAATCGGAGATGAAAGTTGCACTGTGAATGGTTACGCAATATCATTCGGTTATCCGTGGAAAATACCAAGGTTAAGACCAGGAATAACAACTTTTCTGCCAAGGCTTTTTTTTGCTTTTGCAGGAACATATCATCACCTTCATAGGTTCTTTCGATCAGACTGGTATCTGGGATAATGACATGGTATTCACGCCAGGTGCTTGTTTTGAACGACCCAGGCTTTTGATATAAAATGAGTTGGGGCTGGTATTTTCAAGGTTCTGCCGGGATCGGATTTGAGTGCTTTCAGCAAAAACGACAATCCGGTTATGACGAGTTTAATCGTACCCGTCACATTGATTGCGTGGGTAATTAATCCAAAGACAGCACTTCCGAGTTTGGCCAGCTCAGCTCCGGCTCTCGCGCCTGCCACCCGGGAAGCCTCATCAAAGCAGGAAGGTATTACAACTTCCTCAATGTTCCCGTCCAGAGATTTGCCGGCATTTTTGGGTCGTATAATTAGAGATTGGCCTTCTGGTAAAACAAGAGGCTGCCCCTCAACAGCCCGCAGTCCAAGAACCTGAACTGCATTGTCAGACCCAGTTGCAAGTTCAGCAGAGAAAGCCGCCTCAGTACAGTGTCGCCCCAAATTGCTTGCGGGGGGATGATATTATTCACCAGAGCATCTTTATTTTCATCTACTCCGCGCATTCCCGCACTTTTTTGCTTTCGGATAAGGTCGTCGCCCGTAGCGGCATAAGCATTTGCCGTAAAGCCTGGCGGGACATCAATTGTGAATGACCCGGAATCGGCTGAACTTCCGGCTGTTAATTTTCTCTTAGTTCGGACCTACGCGAACTCCAATCAAATTTAAACGCACATACTTATTTAACCGTAATGAATTGCCGACGAAGACTTACTGCCTGGCATGATCGTTTTTGGGTTAAATTACAGACTCTAAACTGGTCATTTTCTGTAAAATCAAAAAAGGCTAAAAAGCCCCTTTCGCGTACGCTGCGCTGCCATTTAATTTGAAATCTAACCAACCTTGTAATGGATCAAATACATTTGTCAGCCGAAAAATCAAAAGATAAACCATTAATTGCTACCTTCTCAATTACACCCGCTACGCAAAGCTATTTCAACCAGCTGCGTCAGAAGCATTTTCCTGCTGAGCGCAATTACATCGATGCACATCTTACTCTATTTCATGCCCTGCCCGATAAACCTTTTATTATTCAGGATTTGGAAGAGATTGCCGGAGACTGCCAACCCTTTGACGCCACTGCCCAGGCTATTGTATCGCTCGGCTATGGTACTGCTTTTAAGATTAAGTCACCTGAGCTGTCGTTATTGCATCAAAAACTTCAACGAAAATGGTATGACCTTTTGACAAATCAGGACCGTCAGAAAAGAAATTTTCATATTACAATACAAAATAAAGTGGCATCTCAGGTTGCTAAAAAGCTGCAGGCAGACTTGACATCCGGTTTCGAGCCTTTTGATTTTACTGTTTACGGAATTCAGCTTTGGCGATATCTGGATGGTCCGTGGGAATATATCAGCACAATAGATTTCAAAACAGATGCGTAAAAGCTAAGAAGCCAGACACAGTTCATCTTAGTTGGGTAAAATTTGATATGCCTTTGCTTATGCAAATAAGAAAAAATCAATATCAGATTTATTAAAGACCATTTCATGAAACTTAGATCTTTTATCCTGATTGTCATGCTGGCCACAGCAGTTACACCACTGCATGCCCAGTTAATACTAAATACAAAGCAGTTCAATCCAAAAGGCGAAACTTCATTGAGCCGTCAGAAAGATCTGTTAGAAATTATCTGGCCTGCGGGAGACGGCAAATTTGGGAAGGTTCAATTTGATCTGTCGCCTGCTAATGCGTTGTTCAAACGCATTGCCCTTGGCAGTAAAACACAGCCTGTTACCGTCTCACAAGATCTGGACGCCGCTTTTCTGCTGACAATCGGCAAACGTGACCTGCTTTCGCAAAATGGATGGAATATATTTTTCGATAAGGTTCCTTTAAGGCCTTTTCAAACATTTCCGGTGATCCTTAAAAAAACCAGCGTAACGGTTAAAACTGTTGGCAGCCGCACGGTAGTAAGTATTGGTAGTCTCACAGCCGACCGGTTTTCAGGGGTTTTAGAAATAACCTTTTACAATGGCAGTCCTTTGTTTAACATCGCAGCCGTGATGTCAACACAAGCCGAGGCTTCCGCTATTGTCTATGACGCCGGGCTGATCAGCCGTACTCAGAAGTGGAAAAGTCTTTCATGGACCAATACCGCTGATCAGATCGAATCTGCTGAAATCCAGTATGCAGATTCCGCGAAAAATCTTGCCGTGAAATACCGTACTATTGCTGCACAAAGTACCAATGGCGCATTGGCTATTTTCCCTGCGCCGCATCAATATTTCTATCCGCTGGATGAAGCCTTTAATCTAAAATTTATCTGGCATGGAAAAAATTACCGGAAAATGCTCGATGAGTATGGCATCGGAATCCGTCAGGAACTGGAAGGCGACCGACGTTTTGTGCCCTGGTTTAATGCACCTGCCGGAACGCAGCAGCGCCTGAATTTTTTCTGTCTGATTGGTAATGCTTCCGGCACCGATGTGATTGATGCTGTTAAAAAGTTTACAAACTCTGATCGCTACGTTAAACTGCCGGGTTTTAAAACCATGTCGAGCCATTTTCATAATGAGTTTATTATGAATGTGGTGTTAGCCGGAAAACCTGTTCCACAGAAACCCGAATTTGTCGAAGTCTTCAAGCAAATGGGTGTCGATATGGTTCATCTTGGAGAATTTCACTACACCGCTCATCCCAAAGGACCGGACTCGCTTCGACTGCGGGAATTGCGGGCACTCTTTGAGCAGTGCAGGCGGCTTTCTGACAAAGACTTTCTGCTTATGCCAGGAGAAGAACCTAACGAATTTTTCGGGGGTCATTGGCTTCAAATTTTCCCAAAGCCGGTTTACTGGATTATGTCACGAAACAAGAATGTACCCTTCGTTGAAAACAAACCCGGTTTTGGCAAGGTGTATCATATCGGCGATAAAAATGATATGCTCAAATTGTTACAGGATGAACAGGGACTTGCCTGGACCGCACATGCGCGTACAAAAGGTTCAGTTAATACGCCGGATATTTACAACCATGAAGATTTTTTTAAATCAGACCGCTTTATGGGTGCAGCCTGGAAAGCAATGCCGGCAGATCTTTCACAACCCCGCCTGGGCAACCGGGTGCTCGACCTGCTGGATGACATGAATAACTGGGGTGAGAAAAAAACGGTCATCACCGAGGCCGATCTTTTTACTGTCACAAAGGAAAATGAGATGTATGCACACATGAATGTCAATTACATGATGCTTGACGAGCTGCCCAGATATGATGAAGGGTGGAAACCCGTCGTAGATGCGATGCAGCATGGTAAATTCTTTGGAACAACCGGTGAGGTGCTGATGCATGAATTAAAAGTAAACGGAAAATTGTCCGGGGAAACGCTCAAACTGAACACCGATGGCACTGCAGACGTAAGTTTGAAACTGAGCTGGACGTTCCCGATGAATTTCGTAGAGATCATCTCCGGCGATGGCGAAAAAGTTTACCGCGAAAAGTTCGATTTGACCAGTACAAAAGCCTTTGGTGAACAGCAATTCAATTTCCGTCCCAAGTTAAAAGGCAGAAAATGGATGCGTTTGGAAGCCTGGGACAGTGCTGTTAACGGCGCATTCAGTCAAACGTTTTATCTGGAGGCAGCCGAAAATTAATCAAAAAATGCAGGTCTTGCTTGTTTATCCTTTTGCCGTACGGAATCTAAACCGACCTGAAACCTGCAATATTTTACACTCCGCTTTGACCTAATGTGTGATCAAAATCTTTGCTCTAAACCTAATCAATCACCTCAGCGCCTGAGTTAAATAATGGCAGCCTGATGACCGCAATGGTTCCTCTCTGATCAACTCTTTCGTTAATTGTAAAGCTCGCTGCCGCCTGATACTGTGTGTTAATCAGCGCGATTCTTTCCTGAATGGACTTTAAGCCTATCGATTTTTCCTTATTGACATTTACCGCCATTTTATTCGTTTTGCCATGAAGGCCAATACCGTTGTCTGTGACGGTTATGACAATCGTTTGATCTGCCTGGTCCAGGGCAACTGCAATATGCGCATCCGGAATACCAGAGCCAATTATTCCGTGCAGTATAGAATTTTCTATCAAAGGCTGGATCAGCATAGGCGGCAGCAGTATTCGATTCAAAGCAATATCGGGTGCCAGCAAAAAGCTGTATGTAAAGGAATTGTTATAGCGCATCGCTTCCAGTTCTGTATACAATTGCAACGCCTTCCATTCTTTATCAGCAGCAATCAGACTTTTCGTAGAATTTTCCAGAATCAGCCGGCTCAGGGAAGCGAATTTTTGTATTAACCTCGAAGCCGTTCTTTTATCATTATCCATGATATAAGACTCGATGGAATTCAGTACATTAAATATAAAATGCGGATTCATTTGCGAGCGGATCGCGCTCAGTTCACTTTCCGATAACTGATATTGATGTTCCAGTTTAAGCGTGTTCTGCTCAGCCTGCTGACGTTCGAGGATGTTTGCAAATTTTAATCTCCTAATTCTGTTAAGGTTTAAAATATATATCAGCACGGATGCCAAACTAACGATTGCCAAAATGCCATATAACCAGAGCTGCCGGATTTCCAGCCTACTTAGCTGTTGCTGCTGTGACAAGGCATTTAATTTGCTTGTCTGCAGCTTTTCATTGTTCTTTGAGATGAGCAGCTGTTTTTCTTTCTCCCCGCTGATCAGTTTCTCATTTTCCAGAAGGGCTTTTTGTAAGTCACTCTGCTGTAAACCCTTTTGTAATTCAGCACGGTTCAAAGCCAGTTGTAATTGTTGCTGTTTCAACTGACCTTCCGCCAAAATCTGTTTTTCGCGGTAAACTGCTTCTGTTTTATCAAACTCATATTTTATACTCATCCGGGTAATTTCATTTTTCTTTTGGTCATTGCTGATGCTGTCTCCAAATTCTTTATATTTTTTATAATGAAAAAAGGCGCTATCCGGCATATTCAGGGCTGTGTAAACTTCACTTAAACCCAGGCTGGCATCTCTTTTAAGATCAGTGACATCTGCTTCCGTGCCAATTTTTAACGCATCAAGCCCATAGGATTTTGCACGTGCATAATCGTGTTTCTGATAGTAGGCATCTGAAAAATTCAGATAATTGGTTCCAAGACTTTTTGTATTATTGATCTTTTTATTTTTTTCAATCGCCTTCGCACCGTGCATCAGCGAGAGATCCAGTTCGTGTATTTGACTATAATAGGCCGCCAGATTCCCGTTTTCACGGGCGCTAATTCGCATATCTCCTACTGAATCTGCAATCTGCAGGGATAATTTGCTGTATTTTATGGCTTCCTTAACATTTTTATTTTTCATATTAACAATGCCAATATTTGTAAGCGTGTGAGCGCGACCCACATAATGCTTGTTTTTCTCAAAAATAGGTAAGGCCTTTTGATAATTTTTCATAGCCGCCTCATAATCCTGCATTTCGGTGTACACAATTCCGATATTCATTAAAGTAATACCTGCATTAAGCTCATTTTTCACATCCTCATGTTTTTTGAGTGCGGGCAAAAAGTATTTCAGTGCTTCGGAAAACTTCCCCTGCGTCATATGCACCATACCAATATTTCCCAAAGCCGCAGCCACTCCCGCCTCATTTTTCCGGGCCTTATCATTCGTTAACGCATTCGTAAAGGCTTCAATAGCTTCCGGAAATTTTGACAGATAAATAAGGATACTTCCTTTCGTGCGGTAAGCGCCCGATACATAGTTTTTTTCTTTGATACTATTTTGAAAAGAAATAACCTCATCAACATGCGGAAGTGCCAGTTTGGGATCAAATTTCATCCCTTCGGTTGCAAGATTTAAGAGTAATTCAGCGCGTCGGTCGTCCTGTTTTGGGTGCGCTTTAAGCAGATTGGAAATGGAATCTGTTTTGGCATTTTGGGCATAACATTGCGTCATCAGCAGTAAAGTCAGCAGTAAAGTCAGCAGTGCTATTATACAAAAAGCGCCCTTCACGAAGAATTTTAAATTGAACATCTGGTATCTGTTTAGATAGAGATTTGCACGGGTTTCAGCAGCCTTAAAGTTAGCGATATTATACAAAGCAGCATGAAGAGTTCACTAGTCGGTTACTATTCTGCACTGGTTTAAAGTGCCAATTCGCTCAATCGGCTTTGATAATAACAGAAATTGGGATTGACTGCTACCAGACGGTTGATTTTATCGGTTAAGTAATTAGAGAGACAAAAGAGAATCTAAGTAATTATTGGATACTAATTCTGATGGGCGTTTAGCGTTAGCAGTCACTATATTTCCATTTTTATCAATGATGATATATCTGGGAATTGCACCGAATTTATACAAGCTGGTAACCAGGTTGGAATCCGCTACAATTTCAGAATTTTGTATACCATGCAAACCTTTAATTTGCGAATTTTCCTTTAAAAACTTCTTCCATTTCTCTGTGTCCTGATCTATCGAAACATAAAGAAATTTTAAATCAGGATAAGTCGAATATTTTTTCGATAGCTTCTTGGAGTACTCTAATTCATCTACGCACGGACCACACCACGTTGCCCAGATATCTATATACACCAGATTTCCTTTAAGATCAGAGAGTTCAAATACTTTTCCCTTATCATCATGCATCGATAAGTCTTTTATAGGCATACCACTCCTCAATCCGGAGAACCCTGTAAGCATATAATTTAACTCCCTCAGGTATTTGGATTTAGGAAAATCCTTTTGAAACAAATTAATAAGTTTTGATCCCGCTTCATAATCCATATCGCCACTATTTGAGGTCTGCGCTATAAATATAGCCATTAACAATTCTTGATAATCGTCCAATTTTCTGTCTCTTACTATCCCTCTTTTAATGTATTCATACTCCCCAGTTTTTATACTATTTTCGTAACGATAGTTCAGGATATTGTTGAATATCGGTTCTACCCTTTTGTGTAAGTACCATGTATAGTACGGATACTTCATGTAATTATCCAGCAGGCTGAAATTATTAAACGCATTAGATAATGTTGAGTCTAAAACGATACTTCTACCCTTAGCGACTATGTCATTGATATCCACCTGTGTATCAAAATACAATCGTTGACTAATTTCGAAAAGGGAGAAATACTCCATTATTATTTCCCGATAGTGAGTTGAAATAGAGTTATCACTTTCTATCTGCTTTTTTAATTCTGCACCAAATATTTTAAGGCTATCAAGATGCGCCTGCTGTTCTAAATAAGATGCAGAAATACGTTTCGCATAATTTGCGTTTACATATTTCTGTCCTTCATTTACAGTTAAGCTAATTTTATTATAATACGAATTAATGATTTTCAAATCTCCATTAAAATTAAAAGTTCCATTCTCAATTGTAAGATCGATATTTGACCCTGGTTCTAAGTGCATGGGTGTAATATATTTGAATTCACCGAATACCAACAATACATTGAGGGTATCCTCCTGTTTAAATTCAATTCTTGCACGCCCCAGGGAATCAAACTTCGACCGATGAACTTCTAATGGAGCAAGGGGTAAATCACTCGATCTGGTTAGAGATACATCCATTCCGGAACATTCGCGGCAGGAAATACTTACTTGCGTTTTACCATCTTTCAAGGAAGAAAGACAACTTACCACAAAAAGAATGGAAACGATCATAAAGAAAATGGAAAGGAGATATTTCATATGTTCTTTTGGGAGGCTAAAATTGATATGGTTCGGATTCTTATGTCTAAGCCAATATAGCTGTTTTCTCTGGTTCCTGAGCTAATCCCCGGCTATGTCCGCTTTTTTCTTCCCTGTTGCTGGCAGCTTCCAGACCAGAGCATACACGCTCACGGATCAGGTCCTCAACAGACTATTCTTTTCGGTTTCGCTCACATTCAATTCCTGTTTGCTAACTAAAAGACATGCTTCAATCATTGTCTTAAAATAAGAAATAAAACGGCTATAAGTTTGAGCCATCATAATCTCAACAAAAACACAATATCATGAAAAATCTAATCAACATCTGTAAAATGCTTCCTGTCCTGTTATTGGTATTGGGCAGCTGCAAGGAAAAATCTGCGGACCCGGTAAACACTGAGCTTTCAATTAATGACCTGACCAACTATTATCTGGTAATAGAAAACAAGGCAGGTGATAAGAGATTAGGAATTATATCGTTCATCGCCGAAGGAAATATCGTCAAAGCTTCCGCACATTTTCAGGGTGCGTTAAGAGTTCATGAAGCAACATTAGAAAATGCGGTTTTTCGTTTTGACTACAATTCCAACGGAGCGTCAGTTTACACTTTCACATTTAGAAAGGATGCCAGCGGCAATTTACAATTGCAATCCCAGGATTTGACTGCAAGCGGTGTTGCCGGTCAGCTAAGACAGGCCGTGCTGGTAAAAAAATCGGATGCACTTCCGATCATGAATAAAACTTTCTGGGTCGAGTCAGTTGGATTTAAAATTGAGATGGACGGCAATCAACCTGTATTACAATGGATTGATGGCAGGCGTTATGCGTCTTATTCACTTGAAAATTATGGTTTCAAAACCAATCAGGATGAATACATGGGCGTGGTGGTTCCCAACTGGAATTTCAATGGTAAAAATCTGCCGGGCATGTTGGTTGAAGTAGGTGATCAGGTTGTGATGGGAATCTCTAAGTAAGAAATTCTCTTAAAAACGGAATCGAAGGGATGGAATCAATTCCATCCCTTCGATTCCGGCCAAGAGTTTCCCAAAACAACGGTTTTTTAATCTATCGAAGTAATTTTTCGGGATGAACTTGGGAGTCTTCATATGATGAAGTTGCTAATGAGTTGTGTTTAATAAATATATAAACGAAATTGAAGAATAAAATACGATGATGTTAAGAGCTGCAATTTTAGATGATGAAATCAGGGGAAGCAAGTTACTTGCCCACAAGCTTGCTGTCTTTGAAAGTGAGCTTCAGGTTGTGGGTGTATTTAATCAGCCTGCCCTGGCGGCGGATGCAGTTGCAGGACTAAACCTTGACGTTATTTTTCTGGATGTAGAAATGCCTGTAATGAACGGCTTTCAATTTCTCGAAAAGCTGGGCAGTTTCGACTTCGAAGTTATTTTTACCACAGCCTACGATTCTTATACTCTGGAAGCGTTGCGGCTAAGCGCTGTGGATTATTTGCTCAAACCTATTGACGAAGAAGAATTACAGACAGCTATCACCCGTTTGAAGAAGCGGGTAAATGAAAAAGCAAAATATAAACTCGTCAAGCCCGAAAAAAAACCGAATAACCGCCTGGCATTACCAACCGCTGAGGGAGTTTATATTGTAGACAAAGCCAATATCATCCGGGTGGAAGCAATGAGTAATTACAGTGTCTTTTTGCTTACCGACGCAAAAAAAATAGTGGTTTCAAAAACCTTAAAAGAATTTGAGCCTGTTTTAGACGACGCCCATTTTATGAGAATCAACAGATCGGTGATTGTCAATCTCGACTTTGTCGTTAAATACCGTAAAGGTGACGGTGGTACTTTGGAATTATCCGATGGGTCTGAGATAGAAGTTTCTCCGCAGAAAAAGGAGGCGTTGTTGTTGTGGTTGTATTAGAAGAGGCTTTTGCGATTTTTGGATAAACATGCGTTTATCCAAAAAAAGTTAATCATTTATTAGTATGTGATTAAGCAATCCCTTCCCACAAATTGTCCGGATCAACCCTTATAAGTGTCCCAGCCCGTTTCTCCTGCCTTGCTGCCTGAATTTTCATATCCAAACTAACAGACCCCGATTTGTTGAAAGGTATTTCAAGTGCTTTTAAAAATGCTTTTAGAGCTTTTATTTTTTTTGGCATGACTATCAATTTTAAAGCTTAGGGCCGAGTTTGAACCCGCAGTTTTTTTACCGCGAATAACAGTTTTTAGGGATTAAACTTCTGCGCCGGTACACCTAACAGCTTTTCAAGTTTTTTAATGATCTCTTCATAGAACCGGTTATTTATTCTTTTCTGTTCCGATTCTTGGATTTCATCATTCTTAAACCATCTCATTGAATCATTTCCATCAGTTACAGCCCGCACGGAGATCGCCATTACTTTCATATCATCTATATGATCACTTGAATAAGAAACGTAATACATTTCCTCAGGAATCTGCCCAAAGTAAAATATCTTCCCTTGTAAGAATCCATATCCACTTTCTTCCCAATTGTCAAGATATTTCCATTTCTCAGGAATTACATACTTTGGATTTTGTGCATAAAGATTCGCTATTGCTTTATTCATTTGATCCTCCGAAGCTGCGAAACCCCATGGCTGAAACGTCCCTAATGTTCCTGCAAGGTTATCCATATTGCAGCTTTTGGTGTTGCAACCCACCATTAGAATCATCAGAATACAAATTTTCTTCATTATTTATGGTTTCATGGCTGCTGCTTTTCGTATAGTAGTATCTGCTATTCAGTTACCTTAAGAAAAGTAAAGGTCTATTCATCATTGCTTACCTTTTAACAATCCTGCTCCTGATTATAACGGCTACCGTAGCAATAAATGTGATCAGATACACAATCCCCAGCCCCACCTTTCTGAACCTGAAAGTCTCAAAATCAAATTCTCGCAAAAGTCCACCACCTACAATGACAGCTATGATAACTAAGATTATTGGGAAGCCTTTCTGTTCATTCTCCATATTGATTATAGTTTTCCAGAAGTAATTGTTTAAGCTGATTGGATAGGCTAATACTACAAATCAAGTCTGCTGATTTTTATTTATACCATTTTTGATCCTGAATCAAACTTTTTTTACTTCAATTTTCACTTGTTGTTATGCGTACATCAATTTACCTTTCGGTTCAGGTATTTCTCTGCCCTCCTCCTTAGCAACTTGCAGCCAGAGCTCAATTACTTCCTGAGCATTTTGGAGGGCCTCGGTCTGCGTATTACCATGAGTCATAATCGTCTTCAACTCCGGAACTTCTGCAATAAAACACTCGTCCTCGTTACTCCAATAAATGATTACTTCGTACTTGCTCATAGTTTTACAAGTTTATATTTGATTATGATTTTTTTGAAGTAATTGTTAAGCTGATTGGATACGCAAAATACTACAAATTCAAATTTGTTGATCTGTATTTATACCATCTTTTTACATCTACATGTCTTTTTTATCAAGGTCCATAAATTCGTCTAATGTTAATTTTTCTTCTTCCATTTTTGAATGTAGGCAGATATTCGCTCGATAATAAATGAGTAAAGGATAATATCAAGAATTAGCGCTGCGGTAAATGAGCCTTCTCCAATTGAAGCATGATTAAAAAGCATTATCCACCACAGGTATGGCGCCGCAATAAACAGGGCTGGAAGAGAAAAAGCAAATGTTAATATTGTCTCCTCTCCTTCCGGCACGTTGACTCCGAACAAAACTGATAAAACCGTGATAATGGAAAGAATGGCAATTGTTTTAAAGAAAAACGTCTGATTCATATCAATTACTTGGAGTCATTGCCAATACACCACTTAGTACTATCGGTTGAAATTTCATTTCAATCAGCCAACAGCTAATTTTAACAGTGGATCCTATTGCTCTGCATCGAAGACAAAAGCGTCTTTTAATTGCCTCAAACATCTGCAATTTGTTTGGTTGTATCATAATGTGAAACTTTGGTTATTGAAGTTATACCAAAATGCCCGGTGCATAACCAGAGAATCCGGAGCTAACTACACATTCACTTTTCCAAGTACTCCTCCCCCTTCACTCACATCAACCCATAGTTCGCTAATTAAAATACCTGCTTCAATCATTGCGCTGAAATTCCATTTTAAAGAAGTATAAGTTTGATTCAATAAACCTCCGCACGACGCCAAAGCGGATCATTTGTCAGGTTTAGCGGCAATTGCAATTAATAGTTTTACCCGGATAGGTAACAAAAAATATCATTCAACCAGGAAAAACGAGTCAGTATGAAACTTCATTTACCTTTACTTTTTCTTGGGTTATCACTTTTGGTGATGCCGGTTGCAGCCCAGGATCTTTCCACGGTTGCAAACCAAAAACCCTTTGCAATCAGCGGTGCGCTTGACGTGCGGGCAATCGGGTACCAGTCAAAAGGTATCCCCGCCAGAAGAAGCCCGTTCTCATGGATCATTTCAGGAAGCCCCACCGTCTCAGTCTACGGCATCAGCATCCCTATTTCATTTATGTTCACCGAACAGGAGAGGTCTTTTAGCCAGCCTTTCAATCAGTTCGGATTGAGCCCCACTTACAAATGGATTACGGTGCATGGCGGCTACCGGAACGTCAGCTTTTCTCCATACACGCTCGCCGGCCATACCATGCTGGGTGCCGGAGTGGAACTGAATCCCGGCAAATTCCGATTCGGCCTGATGAGCGGAAGACTGAACCGTGCTACGACAGTCGATACGACCACCGGAGTGCTGCGGCCACAAAGCTTTTCACGTTTTGGAACTGCTGTAAAAGCGGGTTACGGCACAGAGCGTAACTATTTCGATATAAGTTTTTTACAGGCAAAGGACCGTGAAAAAGACTTTGGCATCAATCCCGACTCTGCGCGCCTGAGACCTGCGGCCAACTCGGTGTTAGGCACTGGTTTCAAAATCAGTTTTCTTAAAAACTTCCAGGTATTCGGTGACGGTGGGCTGAGTCTTTACACACGCGATAGCGGGTCGGATCTGGAAGTAGAAATCGATTCTTCCCAAAAGTTTTTGAGGAGCATTTCGAAAATTTTAAAAGTTAATTCCACAACCGAATATTACACAGCCTACAATGCCGGAGCCGGTTATACTAGCAAACATTTTTCACTGAAATTAATCTACAAATATGTCGATCCAAACTTTCAGTCAATGGGCGCTTACTTTTTTCAGGATGATTTAAGTAACCTGACTATCAACCCTTCATTTAATGCACTAAACGGAAAGCTGCGATTTACCGGAAGTTTTGGAATTCAAAAAGACAATGTGAAAAAACAAAAAAATGCGACCACCAGTCGTCTGATAGGGTTGGCAAATCTCTCGTGGGATTTGACGGACAGGCTCGGTCTGGACGCTAATTATGCCAATTTCACCACCAATGCTGAACCCACCGTGGCGATAGTCAACAATCGGTACCTTCTGGCACAAACCAACAGCAACGTTTCTGTAACACCCCGACTTATTGTTCCGGGAAAAGCAACAACGCAGGTCGTGATCCTATCGTACAATCTAAGCAGTCTGAAAGATCTCAGCAAGGACACTTTGCAGGCTGCGAACATCCTCTCACAGATCCTCTTTCTCAATCATAGCCTTACCCTAAACAGTCTGGGTGCTACCATCAGCTCCGGGTTGAATTATACCTCCAATAAGTTTGCTGCAAACCAGGTGAAAAATTACAGTGTTAGTCTGGGTTTTTCCAAAGCATTTTTAAAAAATAAACTCACTTTCAGCAGTAACAACAGCTTCATCATCACAAAGCCACTGCAAGGTGGGGGCAAAATATGGAATGTGGGTGCGAACGTATCGTATAGATTAGCCCAGACTCACCGGCTTGCCCTGCGGGTCAATGCATTAAACAACAGTTTGACATATTCCGACAATGAGCCTGTACACTATTCCGAGTTGACAGGTGAATTAGGCTACACTTATAATTTCTGACATCATGGCAAGGTTAATACTGTTTTTATTTATTGTTTTTGGTGGTCTGTCTGCCGTTGCCCAGAACACTTCGGTGAGGCTGACTTTGAATATTCTTCCACCCTACTCCACAAGTCTGACCGACTACCGGCCTTCACCTTCCGGACCGGGAAAAATGATTGTTACCGTGCAGAATCTGGGTTCACTTGAACAGCGCATTTACATTCGTGCAGAAGTACGCGGAGAAGATAACGGCGTTCGGATTTTCACCAGTCCGGATTACGTGCCGGCCACGCCGATTGTGCTCAATCCGTTTGAAACCAGACAGCTTTTCCCATCTGAGATCATGGAGATCTACGATCCAAACCGCCTGGTTTACATAGGCACAGATCAGCGGCAGATCAAAAATTCTGACAGGGTTCCCGAAGGCATTTATTCCATTTGCGTACGCGCTTACGATCATACGCCCGGCAGAACCCAGGTTCCTGTATCAATGGCAAATCCATCGGGCTGCGCCACGGTTTTCATGCGAAATACCGAGCCGCCTATTCTTATACAACCTTTTCAGGATGCAGAAGTAAAAGCGTTTCAGCCGCAAAACATCATTTTCTCCTGGACCCAGCCTGCCGGCTCCGATCCGGGAACGCTTTACAGGTTGCGGATCGTGGAAATGTTCGAGGGAGATGGCAGACGTATGGACCCTAACGTAATTTACGAGGCATCCGGCTCACCTATTTTTGATCAGGAAATTACAGGCAGTACTTACATTTACGGGCCGTCCGATCACGCGCTTGTTCCCGGTCGGCGTTATGCCTGGGCCGTTGCCGCGGTTGATCCAAACAGTAAAACGGCATTCCGAAACAATGGCAGAAGCGAGGTAAGGGCATTTTTGTACAAGGCTTTTTTACCGGAACAAATTGCAGTTGTACCGGTGGCGAAACAGCAAAAACCAAAGAAAGGCAAAGCAATTTCCTTGTCCACTGTAAAGTTTACCAGAGATACACAGATTCGCGATCTTGTTCTAAATAAGTTCAAAGGAAAACTGACCTGGGCATTTAGAAAATCCGAAACAGGCTTTGTTCCCGCCCCACCACCTGCTGCGGTTAAGGACCCCGATTTTCCAAACACCTCCGGGCCCGGAATGGGGAACCTGAACTTCCGTGCATTTGAATTGACATCCGCGGTTCAGGAAAGAGTTACCAATTCAGCTGTTAAAGCAACCGACAAAAAAAATAACTCTCCGGCTGGTGCTGGCGTCAATAATTCAGGAGCCGTATATGCTTTGGGAGGCGGAGATACCCGTATGCGCGTGGTGTCAAATCCTCTTTCGGACCGCGCCACAGCCAATACACAAAATTTGATGTCGAAACGCCAGCGGCAGCAGGAGAAAATCCTTTCACTTGCAGATGAAAAGCATTATCCCTTATCGCAAACCAAGGTCAGTGTTTATCTGAGAAAAAAATCGGTATCAGGAAAGCCCTCACAGGCAGCTCCGATGATTTTCTGGGTTGATGGAAAGGAAACAAAAGAAGAGATTTTATTGGGACAAACAAATACAAACAGCGCCGGAGAGTTTGAGCTCAACTACATGGATGATATTCCGGACGGATATGATGTCTATTTAAAGATCGATAACCCATATTTCGAATTTGCAGATTACGACATTCCGCTCGTGGCCGGTCAGAATGGTACTTACGATTTCGGAGAGCTGCTTGGACTTGCCAAGACATTCCGGGTCAGAGTGAAAGTGGTTAACGAGGAAGGATCTGAACTGGATCTGGCAACGGTGCGACTTGAAAGAACCAGCGGGTTTTACAACACCGCTGCCACAAATCAGAATCTTTTGCACGAAGTAATGAAGGACAGCATCACAGGAAAGCCAGCCGAAGTGGTAGCCATTGGGAAAAGCGGTTCTTTCTGGCCAAGATTATTTTACAGTCGGGGCTTTGCAGATTCCTATTCCGTTGTGATTGAAGGAGAAGGGATTAAAAAAACCGTTCACAACCTGAATCTGATCGATCTGTCAAACCTTGGCACCAACCTTTCTGAGTCCGACCAGGTTGTTTTGCTTGAAAAAGGTTTTGTGGCCGACATTTCATTGCCCGTTGTAGAAGGCCGCGTACTTACGAAAAACGGAGAAGTACCCGTAGCAGGTGCGGTGGTAACGGTTCGCAAAAAAGGAAGCATTTCGGGTGAGTCGACCCGACTGTCCAACGGTATGATCGGAATCACTTTTAACCTCAATGACAGATCTGCTGTCACAGATAGCCTTGGAAAATTTAAAGTTGAAAACATTCCTGTAAGCGCAGAAGCTGCCGAAGTGATGGTTGATTTCAAGGGTAAAAAAACGATTCATGACAAAGATCTTTATCTGTCCCAGCGCGGATTGCGTGAAAACATCGATCCGTTATTTATCAATGCTGAGCTGATCACGGTTGTGGGTAAAGTAGTTGATGTAAACGGAGAACCACTTGCAGATGCTTCTCTTAACTGGAAAGGCGGAGGCAAAGCGTTTTACAGTGAAGAAGATGGCAGTTTCACAGCCAGTCAGACCGAAGGGAAACATACCCTTGTTGCCCGTAAGCCCGGCTTTCGTGATATCGAATATCATGTTGAACTAAAAGCGGAATCCAAACAAAAAGGATCGGCAGTATCGGCAACCTCTGCTACATCCATCACAGCATCTGTGAATAAGTGGACACAGTCGGTAGGCACAGCGCAGGTAAATTTTAACGGCACTGGTAAATATAATGGTAAAACAATAACACCAAAACCACAGACGACAACGTCGCCTGCTAAACCGGGCATTCAAAATCAGTCAAGAAATATTACCTCCACAAGTACCTCGGCTGTCCTTACAACTGCTGCTCAAAACTACTTCGATGTATTCTCGGACGGAATGGCTTCTCAGTCTGTTTCATCAGGACACGTGATCGTGATGAGCAAGTTTTTTGTAAAAGCACTCGTCAAAGATGCCGGTACCGGAAAGCCCATTGCCAATGCGAAGGCGTCAGCAGATGGCGGATCCAGCATAGCGGTAACCAATGCAGCCGGTATAGCAATCGTAGAAGACGTGCCAGGCGGGAACGCGGCCATTGTTGTAAGCGGACCGGACGGTTCCTTTTATGCGACAAAAAAAGCCGAGGTTATTCTGGATGCTTCAAAAGATACCCTTTCTGTGGAAGTGAGTTTGAAAGCGGGTTCCAAAGCAAATGGGATTGTGAGACAAGGCGGCGCGCCTGTGGCCGATGCAGTTGTTGCGGTAGAAGGAATGGAACATATTAATGCCAAAACCGACCAGCAGGGCAAGTATTCGCTTTCAGGCATACCGGCCGGAGAATACACTTTGATCGCCAGTAAAGAAGGCCTGCTTGCCGGAGAAAAAACACAGCAATTCAATACAAATGAAACCTACCCAATTAATTTTTTACTGACGGATCCGGGATTCAACGCGGCCAGTCTGCTTGGTTTCAAACTCGTATTGCACCGCTCAAAACCAGGCGCTGCGGCTAATGAGTTCGTCATTTCAGGAGAATTAAAAGACTTGCCCGATAACCCGATTTTCAAAAAAACGGGCAACACACCATTGGCGCTGCGTTTTACAGATAAAATAATCATCAAAGAAGGTAACAGCATCTACCCAAAAGGCGGTGAGCTGATCACTGATGTATCAGAGATTAAACTGAAAGTATTCGAGTATCTGATCATTAAACTAAAAAACACAACCGGGCTTCGCGTACGAGCTGCTTCACCCGGCAGCCGCACGCAGGGAGAAATCGCCGGCGAAGCGGACATTGATTGGGGTGCAACCTTCTCTTCCCTTTCAGGAATCACTTTGCCGGATGTGCCGGTAAAAATCAAAATTGGTAATACAGATAACGTCATTGCGCCCATTAACAGCACCGGTACCGCCTCGCTCACTTCGCTCGGACTTACAGGTCCGGCAGAAGGCTGGAGTTTGTACGGAATCAAGGTCATACCCGATCTGGCTGGCTGCACAATTGACAAAGAAGGTTTGAATCTGAAAGGAAAGGTCAAAATTGAAAACGTGCCTGTTTTAAGTAACCAGGAATTAAAACTCGACCGCTTTGTAATCAATAAACGCGGCGAGATCAAAGATGTCAGCATTAGTCTGAACCCACAGCCGACCCTGATGCTTGTTGCCTGGAAACTAAAACTGAGCGGTGTGAGCATCAACCAATACGGACTGAAACTCAATGGAGAACTGGAAGTGCCCGTACCATCTTCTGACGTGGCTAAAATTACGGTAAAGGAATTGGGTATCAATGGCGAGCAGCTTACCGGCGGAACGTTTCTGCTTCCTTCGGCAGGTCTGGATATCTTCGGCCAGGTGAAATTTAAAACCAACCCCGGAAAAGATTTTACTATTCAGAAAATTGCCGGAAGTACAAATTACCGGTTTATCGGCGCGGGAACAATAGATCTGCCGAAATGGATCAACCAACGCATAGCGCTTGATCATTTCAGTATAGCGACCAATGGTGAGTTTTCAGTTGTTGCACAAACCGATGTTGAAGTAGATTTTGCAGGCATGGCCAAACTGGGCATCACCAAATTTGGCTTTGCGTCCAATGTTTCCCAAATCACTGTTGGAGGAAAATTCAGGTTGAACATCCCTATGTTTGGTATTGGTGCAGACGGAACGCTTTATTTTAGAAAAGGTCAGGCGCCACGGATCGATGAGTTGGGAGTTAATTTCAATCTGGCCTCAGCAATCGCATTGGAAGCCAAGCTCAAATTCAATGAAAATGAATTCAGAGGTCTGGGAGCAATGAAACTGGCCGGTATACCTGGCGTAGGCCTTGAATTCTGGTATATCAAAAAGAATGCAGGTCCCCGCGTAGGTGCACAGTTTGCTGCCAAAGTTGTGATTCCAATCGGTTTGGTAAAACTGGACGGCTTAACCGGCGGATTTGATTTCGATTTTGCAGAGAATATTTACAGCATCAATGCAGGCGGGCGCATTACGATAGCACCTGATCCTTATGGTGTGGTTGCCCTGGAACCGATCGCTATTAAAATTACCTCAGCCCCAGGCGGTCCGATATTCGAGGGAAATGCCGGCGTGAAAGTCCTCAATGCCTGGACGCTGGGCTCGGCCACGATGAAACTCGATTTTAACCGCAAACAGTTTTTCATCGACGGAGAGTTTGGTGCAGGATTTAGTCTGATGAAAGGAATTGATGTTGAAAGTAAATCCGGCGTTCACCTGGAACTTTACACCGGTACAGGAAGCAACTACTGGTTTGTAGCCGGTTACTCCAAAACGCGAATTTTAGGAATATTTGACACCGGCGTAACGATAGCTGCCGGATGGAATGTACCCAAAAGCACACACACTTCACTAAGCGGCATTCCGGATTATGTACTGACCAATGGAAGACTTTATGGCGGCTACTTTGGTACGCATTCCTCGATCGATATTGGAACTCCATCAATCAGCTTTGGACCGGCCAGTGCCGCAGTCTGGTACAAAAACAATGCGATGTGCGAGGTATATGCCAATTTTAAATCAAACAGTTACGGTTTAAAAATAGCTTCTGAATGGCGTGCAGGAGCTCGGATTACCGTCTCACCCTTTGGTGATATTGCCTCTGCCGATGTTAGGTTTGCCGGAGGCCTGGAAGGCTATTACAGTAGCAATAACTGGGGTATTGCCGGGCACCTTTCGGGAAGTGTAAGGGGACATATCGGGTGTGACGGAGGGTGTAACTTCTTCGCCTTTGCCTGGCCTTTACCCATTCCCTGCGGTTTCAAAATCTGCGCTGGCGCAGCCGCTGATGTTTCTTATAATTCCAATCGTGGTATTGGAATATCACTTAGACTTTTTGAATAACATGAAACTTACAAAACTGATATCCGTGACCATTTTGATTGTTTCTTCGATACCTTGCCTCGGACAGCTTGGAATTAAGGAAGGAAAAGATGCAGTATATGTTTACCTGGCGGACCGCAGACTGTCAGCACAGACGCCGATGCAATCCATTACAGGCGTAAATCTATATCGCGCAGTCGGCAATGAGGGTTTCAAATCAATTGGAAGAGTTCAGTCAGCAATTACGCCAGAAGACTTCAAACGAGTAGCGGGAGACGACATTTTAAAAAATATTCAGACACAGAAAAAATTAAAGTCTCAACAGGAAGCCTGGGAATTTGTTCGTAAAAACCCTCTTCTTACCGACTATGGTATTATAGTTTTATCTCCCGATTTTTCGGTAGCCATGGGCGCCGCCTATAAGGACGAAGAAGTAAAAAAAGCAGGAGCCAAAAGTGTCCGTTACAAAGCGGAGTTTATCAACGTCGATGGCAGCGTCAACAAAACAGCCGAAGCCAGTCTTACGCTTGGTTTACCGCCAGTTATCAAAAAGCCAATACTGGGCGAAGTTATTGAGGCAGATTCATCGGTTGTCGTAAGCTGGAAACTGGATGTGGCCACATCGCCAGATGTCATGCTGGGACAAATCTGGCTACGCGAAAAAGCCAATGCGCCATTCAAAAAGGCTGGCTACGCTTTTGCCAACCGCGATGAAAAGAACCAAAATATCACATTCACCTGGCAGCAGCAGGTTAAACCTGCGCTTTCTTATGGTCTTTATCTAGAACCACTGACGCTTTTAAATCTGCCCGGTCCGTTGTCAGATACTGTTTCTCTGATTTCAAGAAATTTCAGAAACCTGGCCCAAATACCGATTGCCTCTACCAAAGATACCTCCAACGGTATTTTTATATCCTGGAAAACAGTTGGTGATATATCCTTTCTGGGCGGTATTGTCATTGAGCGAAGTAAACTTCCTTCCGAAGGTTTTGCCCTGCTTGATACCATTCCGGCATCGGCCACATCGTATACAGATGTAAGGGTTTTGCCTAACACCTTATACCATTACCGGTTTAAAATGCTCAGTATTCGTGGAAGCCTTTCCGAGCCTTCTGCCTATGTTTCGCACCGCATGTTTGTCAAAAAACGAGCGATTGAAGCCCCGGAAGGTGTAAAAATTATTTACAACAAAACAGGTAATGCGATCATTTCCTGGAAACCGGTACCATCACCGGAAGTGAGCGGCTACCAGGTTTTCCGGACTTTGCAGGGAAACGAACAGTTTGAGCAGGTTTCAAATCTTTTGCAGGATTCAGTATTCCTTGATACCACAGTTCACAACAGCCGGCTGGTTTATAAATACGCCATCAAAACGCTGAATTACGAAAACCGCACCAGTGAGCTTTCCAAGGTTGTATTTAGCAGTCCGGCAACAGCCATTTTACCCAAAACCCCTTATGACATTGAAGGCTACGCCGAACCCGGCAAAATTACCCTGCGCTGGAAAGATATGGTGGCTTATGATGCATACATCCGAGGATATACCGTATACCGGAAAGCATTGGGCGCTGGCAGCAAACCAAAGGAAACCGAGCTTAGCGCGCAGGCCCTGCTGGCAGATGGATTCAGAAAGATCAGCCAGGAATTGTTACAGGAAGTAGTGTTTGTCGATAAAACAGCTACGCCGGGAATCAGCTATGCGTACGCAGTGACAGCAACCGATCAGCTGGGCATTGAAGGAAATGCTTTAGGCGCAAAAAAAATGGAAACTCCCCGGTTCGCTTTGCGGGCACCTGAAATCTACGTCCGGCCCACCAGCAAGGGTATCGAGATTACCTGGAACGATGTATTGGTGCCGGGCATAGACAAATATTTGCTTTTCACCCGCACGACTGCTCAAAAGGAACCTACCCTGTTAGCCGAAATTCAGCCCGGAAAAGAGGTTTTTGTCAATTCAGCCGCAAAAGCTGGTCAACAGTATTTTTACACCATGCAGGTTAGCGGGAAAGGAATTAAGAGTCCGCCCGGAACGGAGAAAAGCGCCAGAAGAGATTAACACTTACACACCTGTTTTGTTTTGGACAAGTACCTTTTGTATCAACAAAATTTAAAGAAATAGCTCATTATGAAATGCTTTATCCCTACAATCCTGACAGCAATTTTTACCGTTGGCTTTTTTTCTGCCTGTGAGGAAACGCTGGATCCCATTCCACCTACTCTTTCAAATATCAGCATCACCGCAGTTGGTGTTAATACAGCAAATTTCTCCTCGGCGATCTCCAAATCAGGAAACCAGGAAATCCTTGACCATGGCTTTACTGTATCACTTTCCGACGGTGCACCGGTAATCGATGACAAGAGTATCAAAAGAGGTGCAATTGACATGGCTACACCCACACCGATTGCAATAACCGGAGCGCTGTCCAATCTGCAAACGGCGACAGAATACTACCTGCACGCTTTTGTGATGCTAAAATCGGGACCGATATTCAGTGAAGGTGCAAAATTCAAAACTTCAAATGTACAGCAGCCTGGTATCAGAACTGACGGTTTCGATGCTGTCACTTACAATTCAGCGCAGATCAGAGGAAGTATTACAGCAAAAGGAAGTTACCCGGTATCTGAGTATGGAATTGTCTGGAGCGGCACAGACAACCCGACAACTGAGTCTTCATCAAAATATACCTTAAAAAGCGACGTAGGCAACGTGCCGGCTTTTTTTTCGACGGAAGCGCGGGGTCTGTCACCTAACACGACCTATCATTACAGGGCATATGTGATTTCTAATGGCGTGACAAGCTATGGAGCCGATGTGAGTTTCAGAACATCCGATGAAGCTCAGCCAAAAGTCCAGACCGGCGATGCCAAGGTAGGGACACGGGTCGCTTCATTGTTTGCGCAAATCACAGCTCTGGGAAGCTCTCCGATCACCCAATATGGTATTTGCTGGTCGACGCTGCCAAATCCCACTGTTGCATCAAACAAGTTCGTTTATAATGATGCTGTTAACCAGGTTCCCAAATCTTATTTCGGTGAAGCGCTAAACCTGGCGCCGTCTACCACGTACTATTATCGTGCATTTGTCACCATGAATGGAGTAACCACCTACGGCGATAGCAGAACCTTCCGTACTGCCATCGAACGTCAGCCCACTGTTGTGACCGGCGATGCCAATCCCCGCGATTACAGTGCGGTCCTTTCGGGATCCGTTACAGCAGCAGGAGATGCCGCCGTTTCGCAATATGGAATATGCTGGTCCTTAACTGCTAACCCGACGACCAGCAACAGTAAACTGTTATTCAACGGCAACATCACCTCGTTCCCGAAAAACTTTCAGGTAAATGCCACCAACCTTTCGGATGAAACCTCCTACAATTACCGGGCATATGTGATCATGAACGGTGTTACGACCTATGGAGCTAACAGAACGTTCAGGACACCAAAACATATAAACTGATTGATTGATGTACACCAATGAAAGGTCCGGAGCAGATTAGAGTTTTGTTCCGGCGTAATTAGCGGATATCCCGGACCAAATGCGCTTAAAAAAAATAGAACTATGAACTATATACGAAAGTAAAATGAATTTTATTAAAACTGCAATCTCACACCAACACCTGTTTTGATGATCTCGGTTGGTTTTAGTGATTTTAAGTTTAAGACGTAACTGACCATGTACAGGTCATTGGTATTTAATTCAACAAACCCCGTAATTGATTTGAACGGACTTTTGCTGAGTTTAACAGTTAGAGAAGATTCTGTGATTAAATGCAAACGGATTGCTGAATTCCACCAGTAATAGCCGTCAGGATATTTGGAAGGCCATTTAAGATAATAATTTTCACCAAACTGGTAAGAGGCCTTCACGCCAAAGTCGATGGGATTAATGCTTACGTTATCAGATAGTTTAAGCCTTAATGGCCTGTATACCAACGCAGCCGACAGGATATGCAGATCCCCTCCTTTGTGTTTTGGTACAAAACCATATTGCATACCGACTCTAAAATGATCGTTAAATAAATTGTAACCCGCTCCGACAGATACCCATCCATTGCTGCCAGCGTACTGCAAAGAAACATCGTCAGGAAAAACCGGATTGTTGGACTGCGCGCAGCAGTATCGGGCCGCCAAAATTAGGACCACCGTAATTTTAAGAATAGAACTTTTTCTCATGGCTTAATATTCAATAATCGTTTTCAGGACCCTTCCGTCGACTATTTTTAACAATACAAATGAATTTTGAGCAAAGGCAAAACTGGTAATGTAACGCACATGATCTTCAAAGGGATAAAAATCGTTGTGGTCGTGTACATGCCCGTGCAGGGATACCAGCATTTTGGGTGTATTACTGAAAAGACTTGTATAAGGCTTGACCAGTTTGGCATTAAACTCCAACGGACTGAAAGGAGGCACGTGGGATACGGCAACAATATGTTTAATATCTGAACCCGTTTGCAGCTGGTTTTCCAGCCAGCCGACATCAGGTACATTAACACGTTCATATTCAAGACTGTTGGTATTGTGCGCTACAAACTTGATGCTGTCATACACAAAGGAGTAGTCAAGCGGGCCAAACATTTTCCTGAATACAGCCTCGCCATTTCCGGTCAGGTCATGATTGCCGATCACACCGAAATAGGGTGTTTTCAAATCCGAAAGCCGTTTATTAACCCACTCAAATTCTTTCAGCAGACCAAAATCCGAAATGTCTCCGGCGATTAAAACAAAGTCTACATCTTTAATTTCATTCGCCTTTGTAACAAAACGGTTGAGCTCACTATACCACCGCTGGGAATCGCCTGCAAACACAATTGTGACCGTGTCATCAGGCGGAGTCAAATTTAACTTTAAAAGATTTTTCCCATTAAGATCCTGCACAGAACGATGGCTGCTGATCTGATTCGGGCTGAATTCAAAAGAATTGCAGCGAGCAAATATAAGCGTCAGCAGTAACCAGGCCAGAAATAAAGTACAATTTCTTACACAAAGGACATAGCTTTTTTGATAACAGGAATTTTTCATATCCGGCTTAGCGATTAGATAAATAGCTGATTTAATGACGGTTAATAAAGAATACTGATCTGTCGACCTGTCACTTAGTAAAGAGTTACTTTCAGTGACAAAAGGTTGTATGGTGATAAAAATAAATCATGCAATTTGGTTTATTTTAATACCGGTATTCTTAATGGTGCTTTCAGCCTGTTTAGGGTTTACAGGATTTTTACCAGGCAAAACCAAGGCCAACGGATGTTTTCAGGTTTATGTGTTTGGTGGAAATAAGAGCCTGGTTCTGATAATTCAGTGAAGTGTTTATATCCAGATAACCATGTCTGAACACTCTTTGTTGAAACCCAAAAACCGGCCCGGCTTTGATAATGTGCTTTTTAAGGTCAATATTTGGAATTTGAAAATTGCTGTAAGAGTGATTTCCTAAATAATAACTGTAGTCCGAATTAAGACCAGTGTAAATTCCGGAAAACCCATATCCTCCTTGTCCGTTTAACCGGCGCTTTTTATGAAGCAGATAGTAGCGCGGCTGGAATGTTAAGGTGGGAAAAAGTTCTTTTGAATACAACATCAGGTAATTCGTATAACCATAATCAGGAATAAAGTAGCGCTGATTTAGGTAATCAAAACCTCTCGTCATACCAACATTGAGCTCAAAATTTAATGATAGCGGTGACGTCTTTATTTTTTGTTCAAATGCAACACCAAAACGAATCCTGTTGAAATAGTAACCAAATGTGAGTTCGGGTAATCTCACTTTCCATTGCCTGTTAAGATGTTCATCACAAAGTAAAACATCACATAGCGGTCCAACCGGCGACTTTTTCCAATCTCCAAAAGCCAATCCGAAGCTTGACTGCGTCGAAATTGTAAAGCCTGCATCAAATTCGTTTTGAATTGCGACAGCGAAATCCATAAATCCGGAATTAAGGAACCGGCGCTGAAATCCTAATTTGATACCAATGTTCGGGGCATTATCGAATGTACCGGGCATGTTGTAGTAAAATGCAACGTAATTACCGCTGAAATTGCTGGCTGCTTTACCTGCTTTAACCCGTTTCCGCATATCAAAAAACCAGCGAAGCTGAGCGTCCAGTACGGTATACATAAGACTTGTACGCAAAGGCTGATCGCTTTTCAGATACGGAAGATGGCCCGATAGCGCGACGGAAAATGACGGCAAAAATTTGAACTCATAACCAAGATGTAATGAAGTGTTGTTACTCAGTTTATCGTCAAGCAGCGGTGAAGGGATCGCCTGATAATACTGCGACAAGCCCACTTTAAACATATGTCTGGTAGGTACTTTGGTCATAAATACATTTTCATACCGGTCAATAAAGCGCTGATTGATTAGTGTATCTGCCTGCTGCGAATAGCTAAAAGACAAGCTGTCCTGCGACCTTGCCTGGCAATAGAAAAATACCAAAAATGAAATAATATATAATCTCATTAACTCTTCTTTGTTAAAATGCGCTTTTTAAAATGCGAGCCCTACACCCAGGTATGTTGTAAAGCCAAATGACAGTTCCGGATCTCTATATCTCTTTTCAAGATTGTAGGAAGCATTAAAATCCAGGTAGCCTTTTTGAAATAGTCTTTGCTGAAAACCTGCCATTGGCCCCGCTTTGAGAGTTTTATTGTGTAAAACCAAATCATTCCTTCCGGTTATATCGATATTGTGTCTTCCCCGATAATCGTTGTACTCTGTATGAATCCCCGCGTACAAGCCGGACAAACCGTTACCGGAACGGCCATTCCGACGCTGGCGGTTTTGCAGCAAATAGTAGCGCGGCTGAATTGATAAAGAAGCATCAAGTTCAGTGGAAATAGCTAACCGATAACGATTTTCGATGCTTTCAGGTGAATACCTATCCGTATCCATGTAGTTCCACGTACTGTTTACACCGATATCAAACTGGTAATTCAGACTGAACGGAGAAGAGCCAATCTTTTTCTCGTAGGCAATTCCAGCCTTACCCTTTCTAACACGAAAACCAAAACTGATCTCGGGTAAACGAAGCTTCCACTGGCTGTTTAATAGTGGGTCGCACAGCAAAAAATCACAAAGCGGCCCCACCTTGGTTTTTTTCCAATCGCCGATTGCGAATCCTACGGTAGCCTGGGTTGAAATGGTCCAGCCGTAAAATAGTCCGTAATAAAAATTTTCACGCTGCTGCATAGCCATAGCAAAATCCATAAAACCGGAATTAAGTACCCTTCTTTGAAAACCGGCTTTTACACCAAATGAAGGATTTTTATTAAAGTAGTCTGCGAAACCTGTGGCTGTGTAATTCAGCGCTAAATAATTTCCACTGAAATTATTCACCCCCGTGCCCGAACGTATACGTTTTTTCATGTCAACAAACCAGCGTAACTGTGCATCAACGACCGTGTAATTCAGTGCGCTTTTTAAAGGAAATGTCTGAGCATAGAAAGGCAGATGGCCGGACAAGGCCAGAGAAAAGGAAGGTAAAACTTTAACTTCATAACCGAGATGAAGCGATGTTGTTGTAATTATTCCATCTTGTATAAGAGGGAAAAATAGGGCCTGATAATACTGCGACAAACCAACTTTAAACATATGCCTGGTTGGCACCATGGTCATAAATATCTTTTCATACTTGTCAACAACAAGTTGCGGAGCAAGCGAATCTTTTTGTTCGGAATACGAAATAGATGTACTATCCTGAGCGGCCAGCATCCTGACAAAACACATCAATAAAATCAATAAACCAGCCTTTTTCATCGATGCGTTATCTTATCGTAAGGTCTCCAAACTCAGAATTAATCTGCACGTTGGCGATTTGTTTTCTGTCAAAAAAAGCTTCTTTAAAATCTGCGGTGTTTTTTTTCCATTTAAAACCATTAGGAAGTTTCATGGTGGTGTAGGCGCCG
The DNA here is from genome assembly GCF_004349265.1 of Dyadobacter psychrotolerans. Classification (GTDB taxonomy): domain Bacteria; phylum Bacteroidota; class Bacteroidia; order Cytophagales; family Spirosomataceae; genus Dyadobacter; species Dyadobacter psychrotolerans. Next base: position 550,904 of record NZ_SMFL01000005.1, on the reverse strand, counting down.
TTTACATTGTAGTCAAATAACTGCCAGTTTTTGGCAAGAAGTGTAATGACCGCTTTTTTAGATTGTATCGTGAGGCTGTTGAGACCGGTAGAAGGATAAATTTCGACATTGCCGTATACGGCATCCATTTTAATTGCACCTGAAATTTGTTCGAGCCTGAGATTCGTGTGGTCACTGCCGAAAGAGAAAGTGCCGGAAATCTCTCTGCCTTTTAAATCGCCGAATCGGGTCGCAAGCATTCCTTTACCCTGCAAATCAACCAGCGTTGTTGTGCAGAAATCTGCTTTTAAAGACAGGTTATTGTTTAAACCTTTCAGAATAATAGTGCCAAAAGTATTTTTTAGATCAACCGCGCAGCTGGCTGGAAGATGTATGACATAGCGTGCTTTAAGATTGGATACAGGCTTATTTTCACCTTCTTTTAAAAGCACATAATTTCTCAAAAAATAATCTTTACCACTGCGCTCAGCTATATATTGGAATTTATTCAGGTCAGAAACGGCAATAGCCTTGTCGGGGTGCTTAGAAGAAAGTTCTAAAACAATTGATATTTCGGCTTTATCCCAGGCCACCAGTTCAATATCAGCCTTTTCAGCACTGATGTGAAGTGTGCGGACAGTTGGGTTTCCGATTGATTTTTCAACAGACTTGGTCGCCACCTGCAGCATATTCTGGCTATGCACAGGTGCGCATGCCAGCGTGATGATCAGGAACGCTCCAAAAACGATGGACCCGTAATTTGACTTTTTTTTCATCTTTCAGGACTAAATCATTTTAGCCATTTTATTTAAAATATCTGCTTTTTCCTGTTCTAAAACGCTGAGCTGTCTCATTAAATCGGGTTCGGTATTGTAATTCCCAATGGCCTGCTGCAACTCACGGGCGGCAAAGCGAAGTGCTTCATAGTCATGCGTCAGCTGCCTGAAATCCCGACGGTTACAAACCAATGTTTCAGTTTCACAATAAGTTTTTAACGTATTAAACTGCTCGTCAGTTGCCAGGTTACCGGTAGTTTGCAAACGGCTGTCAATTTCCTGTTGGGAAAACGCAATGTCCGGAGATTGAGCGGGCAGTAACAGCCATAAACCAAAAAAAGATGCAAGCAGTACTGTTGCGGCCGCATACCAGATCACAGCTTGTTTCTTTTTACCAGCCACCGATTCTTTTTCAATTAACGTCCATATCAGATCATCAGGCTCGTAATCAGAAAGTTTTCGGATCGCGTCCTGTAACGGCAGCTCATTGAGACCGTCATTAATCTGTAACCAGATACATTCGCCTGGTTCATACGTATTTAGCCCGGTCAGTGCTTTATTCAATTTTTCTTTATTGATATCTTTCATAGTTTGCTCATTTGGATGTTAACATGCTACGCAGCTTTCTTTTTGCATGAAACAATTGTGATTTAGAGGTCCCTTCCGAAATATTCATCATCGACGCTATTTCTTTATGTGTGTAACCTTCTACTTCTGCCAAAACGAAGATCGTCCGAAAACCATCGGGAAGGGAAAGAATGGCTGTTTCCAAATGCGCTGCATTTATCTCACTATCTCCCCAGTTAACACTTTCCTGATCATGGTCTTCAATATTTTCCCAGATAACCAGCCGCTTTTTCTTCGTTGACTTACGAACCACAATTTTTTTGATCCATGCTCCCAGCGTAGCTTCTCCCCTGAACTGATCCAGATGCCGGAAGACCTCTAAAAATGAGTCCTGCAACACATCATTGGCATCATCAAAATCCGCAGTGATTCGGAATGCAAGCGTGTACATACTTTTTTTGTAACGGTCATACAATAGCCGCTGCGCAGTCCGGTCGTTTAAAAGGCAATCTGCAATAAGCTCAGACTCCGAAGTCATAGAGTGGTTTTAGGTCCATATTTGAAGGAGGCATCAGGACAGTGAAAGGGTTGTATAGCTGCTGACATTTATTTTTAAGAAGGTATCAAATGTAAAGTTGCATGAATCTTTTTTAAAGATTCAGATTACTCTAACGAAGTATAAATCGCAACACTTGAACTTAACTTTATCGAAGCAGGATAAATTTAAGGATTAAACACTCACTCATAGCTGACTTATACTTTGACCACTCTTTTTCACCTGCAGCGGAACAGCTAAACCAGTCAACACACTCATATTATCCGGACTTGAATTCAGCTGTAAATCAGATTTAAAATAATCTATATAAATTCCCCTGAGCCGGACGATGACGGTGAGCCGTCGAAAAAATGGCTTATTTACATCGCTGTTATCGTAGGCTTGTTTTTGGTGATAACGGCTTTGTTTTGGGTATTCAAAACTTCGTACTATTGGGGATTTCAGCAGACACTGATCAGATTTTGCCTGCTTTCCCTGTATGTATTCGTCAGCCATGTCACAAGCCCGACTCCCGACCACTAGAATATCGGCTGGCCCGGAGGACTGGTTGACAACCCGTTTCGTATCTCGGACGACTACAACCGGTGGCTTCTGTTTGCACAAATTGTTTTACTGCCCGGAAAGTTGATGGCCTTCGGTTTAATCATGAGTTGGATTATATGCAGGCGTTTTTGGAAGAAATATAATTGACTAAAATCGTAACACGGAAAGAGTATCACCAGCAGGTTACGATTACTTATGTTAACTGCATGCATTTCTGATCAAACGGTTTGATACGGCTACTGCCAGGCTACTTACTGATCTTTTCAATAACCAGGTTGGCTACGGGAGAGCTGCAATAGTTGCACGTAACTGCTTTCGTAGAGCTAAGACATAAAAGCTGATTACCGGTATCAAATATTTTGTAAGGATAAGCTTTCGTCCTAATTGTTTTTACCTCATTAAAGTTGTCCGCGGTGTATACTTTGATATTTTTGGTCTGGCAGCCAGCATATATCAAATTTTCACTCTGATTAATAGAAAAAGTAGTGAAAAATAAGTTTCCGCGAGGTAAACTGGCCAGGTAAGTCATATCCTTATTATAAATTGCTCCGGTCGAAGAAGTGATGTATTTGCTGCCATCAGGAAAAAACTCAAAGATCTTGTGATCCAGCGGATAGTCTCCATGATACCGGTCATCTGAATGACTTACAAATCGCCCGTCAGCGGTAAACTTATAATAATCCTGATCAACGGGCCCGATGTTAATCGAGATCTCTATTAATTCCAGGCTACTATTAGGAATACGTTTAAACCGCGTTATATCAAAATCACCCGTTTCCGAAATTAAATTGCCACTTGCACGGCTCACGACTTTAATGGGACGATTTGTCCATGCCGAGGTAGAGACATAAAGGTTGTTGTTGTAATAGACCACGCATGAATTGGTAAGGCCGGTGCTGACCTGGGTAATCTTTTCGAGTGATATCGCATCATATACAAATACCCAACCGTCGTTCCTCGGCACGTAGAGCTCCTTTTTGCCATTATAAATACCAAAGTCACAGTAACCTATTGTTGCCTCAGTAGCAATCGTTTTGTTGAGAACCCCATTGGTGTTGTAAATACTGATTTTACCATTTTTTTCAAAGAAGTAAAGAAGGTTGTCACTGTAAATTATGTCAAAAGGAGCGATCTTAAGTGATTGGATCGCGTTGCGGGAATAGGTGATCACATTGCTAGCTACACTTTTGCCCGATGACAAATTGCCAATCACCTGATACTGAACCGTTGGACTGTAAGGGACGTCGTAGTCAGTTACAGCTGTTTCATCTTTTTTGTAAAATTGTTTGATCACAGTTAGAGATTCTCCTGCATCATCCCTACGTAATAAATTGTAGCTCACGAAATTAGCGGTGTCAAGAACAGACCATGAGATGCGTACAGAATCCTCCATAATTCGGGGTTCATTCAGGACGATTTTGTTAGAATAAGTTGCCGGGTGGGTTTCCAGATCAATGGGATCAATATCCTCTCCACGTTTCTTACAATTGAATAGAATTAGGGTGATCAGCAGGGCGAGTAATATTTTTTTCATTAAAGAATAAAGTCGGATTTTTACCAAAAGTATAGAAAAATGATAGATGAACTTAAGTAAACTTAAATTAGGAATTAAATCAGTTCAAAGTTAATTCGTTCACCAGCCCTTACCTGTGCCTTCCCGAGATTCTGTGATCCTACACAACTCACTAAGCTCATGCGGTGACTTTCAGAACTAGAAGCCAGATTCATTACTTGCAACTGTTGTCAGATATATTAAATTGTCGCAATACCACCCTATCCTTCTCCCAATCACCCCTCTTCCACCCAACATATCCCCATTAACTTTACACATCAGTCAAACCAGCAGCAAACAAAATGAGAAAGATCAAAATTATGGAACATATCTCGCTGGACGGGGTGATCGAGCAGGGGCAGGATTACGCATATGGCGACTGGACGAACCCTTATCGCAGTCCTGCTGGTTTAGAATTTGTTTTAGAAGCGCAGGGCAGCGTTTTCGATCTGCTGTTAGGCCGAAAGACCTACGATCTCTGGTCAGGATACTGGCCGAAAGCAGGCAATATGCCAATTGCAAACAGTATTAACGCTGCAACGAAATACATCGCAACACACCGGCCGGAGAGCCTGAATTGGGGTCCCGTCGCAGATTTGGGTTCAGATATCGTTGAAGGTATCCGTAGTCTCAAGTTAACCGCCGGTCCTGACATTATCGTCTGGGGAAGCTCAACACTGACTTCTTTGCTGCTGGATCATGGACTGGCCGACGAGGTTGTGCTGATCGTCTATCCCGTCTTGCTGGGCCGTGGCAAAAAACTGTTTTCTGATCACATTGATGCACGCGAACTTACTTTCATCAGCTCAAAAGTTACGCCTACGGGTTTACTTATGAATACCTACCGGCATGTGGGTCCCCTGAAAAAGTAAAAAATGCTTCCACCCATTAACCTTACGTGTAACCCGACCAGGCGTGCCCCTTTTTTTCGTCAGTCCACGCACTCGATAATAAGCGTTACCTTGATGGAAATATTCGATAAGACTTTTTCTTGAAAATCCCCTCTTTTCCGGAATATGCCCACTGTTCAATACCGGACACTCTTCGTTCCTTTGCGAACGCTGCATCTTACCTTAAATGCTCAAAGTCAGCCCTAAAAGCCATTTTTCGCCTCTTTGGAAACCTGGCATGCATTTATACTATAAAATACAAACTAATCATTTTTTGAATGCGCAGGACGTATTTGGGAGAATTTGAAGAACTCGTTTTGCTCATGATCGCAATCCTGGACGGGAATGCCTATGGCGTTACGGTCTCGCAGGAAATTGAGCAGCAAACTGGCCGGCTTGTCACTTTCGGCGCGGTTCACAATACACTGATTCGCCTGGAAGAAAAAGGCTTCGTAACCTCAGAACTCGGCGGGGCGACTACCGAGCGCGGTGGCAGACGGAAACGTCTTTTTAAGGTAACGACGTTGGGAAAAAGCGCGATGGAAGATATACAGCAGCTGCGTAACAAGCTTTGGAAATTAATGCCTGATGACACCTTAAAGCTGAGCGGCCTATGAACCAACCACAAGCGCCGCGGTGGGCAAAAACTTTGCTTCGCTGGCTGCACCCTGAAAATACGCTTGAAGAAGTGGAAGGAGATCTGGATGAGTTGTATGCGTATTCGGTTCAGCGTTTCGGAAAACGACAAGCCCTTCTGCGTTATCTGCTTAATGTAGCAACCGTTTTGCCGCCATTTGTTCCCAGGCGTCGTGGCAACAAAAAGTATGAACAATCATTTTCTCATAGCCCTGATATGTTAAAAAATTATTTCAAAATCGCCTGGCGGAACATTGTTCGTCAAAAAGCATATTCTATACTGAACATTGCCGGTTTATCCATCGGCATGGCATGCAGTATCCTGATCCTGTTATGGGTGCAAAACGAGCTGAGCTACGACCGCTTCCATACCCGCGCCGGCCAGCTCTTTCGTCTGACCTGCACGGCCGGTGACTTCAAAACGGCGGTTAGTGCCGCGGGAATGTCCGGGGGATTACAATCGGAGTTGCCGCAGATTACATCCGGGGTACGAATTAGCAAACTTATTCCTATGCTGTTTGAAGCAGGAGAAAAAAAGGTGGAAGAAAAACGCGTCTTTTATGCCGATTCAAACTTTCTGGAAGTGTTTTCTTTTCCTTTACTGGCCGGCAATGCAGCTACGGCCCTGAAAGATCCGGGAGCGATATTGATCACCGAAGAAATTGCCGAGAAATATTACGGCAATCGCGATGCCGTCGGCAAGACCATCCGCATCAACAATAAGGACAACTTTACCATTGCGGGAATTCTGGCTAATACGCCTTCCAATTCGCATTTGCAGTTTGATGTGATCATTCCCATGAAAACCATGGCCAAATGGGACTGGGATTTAAAAAACGACACCTGGGGAAATTTTAACTTTTATACCTATCTCGAACTCGACGAAAAAACGGCCGCATCTGCCTCTGCCCGGCAGAAACTTACGCAGCAGATCGGCAAGATTTTCAAGGACCGTGGTCAGACGATTCAAGTCGACTTCCAGCTACAACCCCTAACGGATATCCACCTGCATTCCAATCTTCAGATAGACCTTCCAGGGCATGGTAACATCCAGTACGTCAACATTTTCTTCGTTGTCGCAATCTTTATTCTGTTCGTCGCCTGCATCAATTTCATGAATCTTGCCACGGCACGTTCGGAGCGCAGGGCAAAGGAAGTGGGGCTGCGTAAGGTGGTTGGGGCCAATCGTCATCAGCTCGTATTTCAGTTCCTGGGCGAATCGCTTATCTTCTCTTTCCTCTCGCTGGTCATTGCGATCGGTATCGTGTTCCTGCTGCTTCCAGTTTTCAAAATGCTGACTGAGAAAACCCTCGCCATTGATCTGCTGGATGGAAAACTGCTGCTGAGCCTGATCGGCATTGCGGTTTTGACGGGCTTGCTTTCGGGCAGTTACCCTGCGTTATTCCTTTCGGGATTCGCGCCTGTAAAAGTACTGAAAGGCAAATTGAGAGTTGCCGGCGGAAACCTGCTTTTCCGGAATGCGCTCGTGGTAACGCAGTTTGTGGTAGCCATTGTGTTGCTCGTAGGAACTGCGGTGGTTTACAAACAGCTTGATTTTATCAAAAAGCGTAACCTGGGTTTTGACAAATCCAACCTGCTTTACCTGCCTATGACCGGCGAGCTGGGTGCAAAAAAGCAAACATTAAAAACATCGTTGGCCCAAAATCCGCTGACGGAAAACTTCACGGTTATCTCAGATATGCCTACAACGCTTGCAACGGGCACCACGGATATAGTTTGGGACGGACAAACCATTCGTAATCAAATCGTCTTTCCTTCGCTGGATGTGGATGAAAATTTTATAAAAGTCTTTAAATCACAAGTGCTGGCTGGCCGGGGTTTCGACAGGGCGTTTTCCGGCGACAGTTCCAATTATATGATCAATGAAAAGGCGATGCAGATCATGGGTATGAACCTGGGTAATGCAGTGGGAAAAAGTCTGAATTTTGGCGACGACAAGGGAACGATCATTGGTGTGGTGAAGGATTTTCACTTCAAATCCCTGCAATATGCCATGGAGCCGCTCATCCTTCGCCTCAACAAATGGGGCGGCGTGGTGATGGTGCGCACCGCTGCGGGCAGTAACGAGCAGACCATCAAAGCACTGGAAAAGATCAATCAAGAGCTCAACCCCGCCTTCCCTTTCAAATTTGGCTTTCTGGATGAGGATCTGGACAATCTTTACCGCAGCGAACAGCAAATGGGAAGCATTTTCAATCTCTTTGCCGGACTGGCCATTTTCATTTCCTGTCTGGGTTTGTACGGACTATCCGCCTTCATGGCCGAGCAGCGCACCAAGGAAATCGGCGTTCGTAAAGTGCTGGGCGCGACCGTCGCCGGCGTTGTGGGTTTGCTCTCCCAGGATTTCCTGAAACTGATATTGATTGCCATCGTCATCGCCTCACCTATCGCCTGGTACGCCATGAACAAATGGCTGCAAGGTTTCGCCTACCAAACCACCCTCGAATGGTGGGTCATCGCCCTGGCCGGATTAATGGCGACTGGCATTGCGTTGTTTACGATTAGTTTTCAGAGTATTAAAGCGGCGCTGATGAATCCGGTTAGGAGTTTGAGGAGTGAGTAGGAAATGAGGTGTTTGGTTGTTGTTTTCGTTTGAATGTTACGGCGTGGAGTCATTAAGGGTAATCGGCTTTTTGTCGGTTGCCCTTTTCTGTTTGTTAGTTTGTTAGTTAGTTAGTAGTTAGTAGACTGCATAAACTTCGAAAACTTGTCGTCGATTTTTTGAAAATGTTACCTAATTAGCTAACTTTACAAAAAATTAGCTGGAATAGATTAGCTATGAGCGCACACTTCATCAGAGAAATCTACTACTACGAAAACCACTATCTTGACTTTTTTGAAAAGTTGAAACCTGAAGTAAAAAAGAAATTCAACTGGACATTACAGCTCATTGCAACGATTGACAGAGTGCCTGAAAAATATTTCAAGCACATGACTAACTCAACAGGTATTTATGAAGTCAGAGTTGAGGTTGGATCTGACATTTATCGTGTTTTCAGTTTTTTTGATAAAGGAAACATGATTATACTGGTGAATGGATTTAATAAGAAAACGCAGAAGACGCCTAAAAGTGAATTAGACCTGGCAGAAAAACTTAAAAAACAGTACTTTGATGAGCAACGAAACTCTAAATAAAAAATTAACTTCTTTTTCCGCACATCTGGACGATCAGTTTGGCAGACCAGGAACGGCAGCGAGAGAGCAATACGAAGAAGAATTTGAAGCCTTCAAATTAGGGGCGATGATTCAGGAGTTACGGAAGAAACAGGGCTTAACACAAGAACAGCTCGCGACCAAATGCGGAACCACAAAAACCTACATTTCCCGTATTGAAAACAACGCCAGCGACATCAGGCTTTCAACTTTGATGCGAATAGTTAGAGAGGGTTTGGGGGGTAATTTGAGATTGAGTGTTACGGGATGAGGAGTGGTGTTGGCGAGTTGGTACTGATCCTCATCGCCTCCCCCATTGCCTGGTTCGCCATGGACAAATGGCTCCAGGGATTCGCCTACCAAACCACCCTCGAATGGTGGGTCATCGCCCTGGCTGGTTTAGTGGCCACCGGCATTGCGTTGTTTACGATTAGTTTTCAGAGTATTAGAGCGGCGTTGATGAATCCGGTTAAGAGTTTAAGGAGTGAGTAGGAAATGAGGTGTTTGGTTGTTGTTTTTGTTTGAATGTTACGGCGTAGAGTTCCTAAGAGTGATTGGCTTCATGGCTGTTAACCTTTTCTATTTTTGTTACATATTCGATTACTTCAAATTGTCTAACTTTAATAAAACCAATGGCAACTCCCTATGAAACAGATTTTAAATAAAAAATTAATTTCTTTTTCCGCACATCTGGACGCACAGTATGGCAAACGAGGAACGGCAGCGAGAGTGCAATACGAAGAAGAATTTGAAGCATTTCCAATAAGGGGTGATGATTCAGGAGTTACGGAGGAAACAGGGTTTAACACAAAAACAGCCCGCGACCAAATGCGCAACCATAAAACCCTACATTTCCCGAATTGAAAATAACGCCAGCTATATCAGGCTTTCAACTCTAATGCGAATTATTAGAGAAGTTTGGGTGGGAATTTGAAATGAATGTGACGGGATGAGGAGTGATATCAGGGTAAAGTTGACGTCAGATCCAGTAGATGAGTACAGGTTAAGAGCTGAACATTTTTCAACCCTTGCCTGTGTCTTCACAGCACTATCGCAAGACGCCACATGACAGATTATTCGATCCTTAAAAACGCTCTCCATAATGCGTCAAAATCCCAAACTCATCCTTTTTAGATTCGTAAAACTCAGCCGATAACCAGCGATAAATTTCAGGACCTGATGCCAGATACCATCGCTCGTGCATCGGATTGTTATGTATATAGTTGATTAGAGTTTCATATCTGAATATGCCTGTTTTTTCACCGGAACATGACCCGATGCTGCCGGGAAATCATTCAATCTGAAACACTTTTAAATATACCTGCTGCACCAGTCGAAAATACTTGCCACCGTAGTCGCGCCAGTACAAGATCTCAGTAAAATTGATAGTAAAAGAAAAATGAGAAGCAATCAAAAAAGCCCACAATCCGAAAGATTGCAGGCTTTTGAGTATTTATACAGCCCGATGTTTTAAACAGCTCTGTTGCAACATGCCTTTATATATTCAATTGTACATTAGGCTCGGATTCTTTGCTGTTTTTGTTTTCGATTTTACGCAGGATTGAATAAATGTCTGTTCTTCTGTCTTTTAAATTCCGGACACTTCCAAATTGATTTAATTCGCGTAACATATCAATATCCACGTCGGCGATCAGGATCATTTCTGTATTTGGAGTCGCTTCGGCTTTTATTCCGTTGGTAGGAAACGAAAAATCACAGGGTGTAAAAACCATCGACTGGGCATATTGAATATCCATATTGTGTACTTTTGGCAAATTGCCAACACTGCCGGCGATGGCAACGTAACATTCGTTTTCAATGGCCCGGGCCTGCGCACAGTTTCTTACCCTTGAGTAACCATTCTGGGTATCGGTCAAAAAAGGCACGAATAAAATGTTCATTCCTTCGTCTGCTAAAATGCGGCCCAACTCGGGAAACTCAACATCATAGCAAATAAGGATACCTATCTTTCCGCAATCCGTATCGAAAGTTTTGATGGTATTGCCACCCTGCATACCCCACACCTTTGCTTCATCCGGAGTAACATGTAATTTCTCAAATCGCTCGATCCCCCCATCCCTTTTGCACAGATAACCCACATTGTAAAGAACGTTATCGACGACCTCGGGCATGCTTCCGGTTATGATATTAATATTGTAAGAAATGGCCAGATCGGAAAAACGGCTTACAATTCTCTCTGTATATTCTGCTAACTTTCTGATGGCATCCGGCTCTGCAAGATGATTATAGTCAGACATCAAAGGCGCATTGAAAAACTCCGGAAACAACGCAAAATCACACCGGTAACCCGATACCGCATCCACAAAATATTCCACCTGCTGCATGAGTTCATCAAAATCATTATATAGCCTCATTTGCCACTGGATCAGTCCTAACCTGATGATTGTCTTTTTGAAGGCAGCCTGGTCTGAGATTTTCTCAAAGTAAACATTATCCCACTCCAGCAGTACAGCGTATTCATTGGAGTCTTTATCGCCTTCCAGGTACCCCTGCAAAATCCGTGCAGGGTGGAAATCGTTCGACAACTGAAAGTTTAATACGGGATCGTGAATTTCCTTATTTCGTACTTTGTCAATGTACTCTCTGGGAGAAAAGCTGTCGGAATACTGATGGTAATTCGGGATCCTGCCACCAAAAACGATTCCTTTCAGGTTTAATTTCTCACAAAGCTCTTTTCTGTAATCATATAAACGCCTTCCCAACCTGAGGCCTCGAAACTTGGGGCGGATGAATACATCAATCCCGTATAATACGTCTCCTTTTTTGGTGTGGGTATTGAAACTGTAATTTCCGGTAATCTGCCTGTACGTGTGCTTAGAATCAACATTTTCGTAGTCAACGATAATGGATAAAGCGCACCCGGCCAGTTCATCATCTACTCTTATACCTACCTGCCCCTCGTGAAAAATATTGATCAGTGTTCTGATGTGATGTTCTTTCCAATATGCATTAGGCATGGAGGAATAGGTTTCAATCATCATTTCTTTGATCTCCTGATAATCTTCCGGTTTTAGAAATACCAGCTCGATATTCTCAATTGATTTTGTGTCTTTGTTTGTTTCCATAACGTGTTACTCTGTTTTACCTGCTTTGGTCAGGTTAATACCGGAGATTGGTTTTGTTGTAGCGGTTAATTAAATGTTGATTGTTAATTGCCTTATTATACAAAAAAAAGCCAGCTGTGGCATCTTCTAAATAATAGACCCGGCTAAATTGCGCACAATAAAGAGAGTAACAAAGAAAGAGTCAGGAAGTTTCGTTAAAACGGTAGCAGTGGTGGAAAACTGCCACAGACGAAATGTATTCAAACTCGATACTTTCTATTATATGACAAGATAATGCTTACAGATAAAAAACCAGCTGCCATATCAGAATGTTCATTTTGTAAAACAATCTCCCCCCAATTCCGTACATTCAACACATGAATACAATCAAAAACAATCAGGATGTGCCTGTTTTTTCTCTGGAACATGATCCGGTGATGAAGGGAAAATTGTTTAGTATTAAGCAATTTGAAGGTGTGCGGCCGCATCAGTCGGAACTGCTGGTGCCGCACAGAAAGGATTATTACCTGTTTGTATTTGCCCGCCGCGGCGGCGCGCGTTTCTGGGCCGATATGGCGTCCTATGAAACCAAAGACAACACCTTCTACTTAATGGGTCCCAACCAGGTGATCGTCAAAGAAGAACCGAAATGTATGTGGGGGACGGCACTTGCATTTGACAAGCAGTTCCTGGCATTGCACGATAATGACTCACTGGCCCGGCTGCCAATTGTCCGCAACGAGCAAAACGCCAATGAATTGATTTTATCAGAAGCAGACATCACGTTCACCGAAGATATGCTGGCAAAAATCCTGAAAGAATACAGTGAACCCGGCGAGTGGCAGCAAAGAATGATTACGGCTTACCTGATGCTATTGCTCACTTATCTAAGCCGGCTGTACAGCGAGCAGTACGAGAATTTTACGCCAGCAAACGATAAGTCGCTGCTGAAAAAATACCAGACAGCCATTGAAGAGAACTTCCGCGAAATTCATCAGGTGAGCGAATATGCCGCATTGCTTTACGTGTCACCCGGTCATTTGAGAGACGTCATCAAAGCACAGAGCGGAAAACCGGCCATCGCTCACATACAGGAGCGCATGGTGCTCGAAGCGCGACGGATGCTTTTCCACACCGAATATTCATTAAAAGAAATCGGTTTCGACCTTGGTTTTTCGGACGCATCCTATTTCAGCCGCTTCTTCAAAAGGGAAACGGGCGTGACACCGGCAGAGTACCGGGCACTTACCCGTGAAATGTATCAGTGATGGTGTGGCGATTTGATGTTGGAAACCATACAAAATGTGATGTGACTTATACTTTCCCGTTATATTTTGGGTCAAAATCCACCATCCATTCAATACCATATTTGTCTCTGAACATGCCAAAATAGGAACCCCAGGGACTGTCATCAATGGGCACTTCAACACTTCCGCCTGCCGAAAGCCCGTTAAATAATTTGTCTGCTTCTTCACGGCTTTCCGCGCTGACCGAAATCTTGGACCTGTTTTCATTTTCATTCACCGGCCCCAAAAAATCCGGAACATCATTGCCCATCAGCACGTTCTGACCTATAGGCAAGGCAATGTGCATGATCTTGTTTGCATCATTTTCTGCTACCGGGTTCTCCGGGCTTTCCATATCTTTTAATCGTACAATCATTGCGAATTCTCCACCAAATACAGATTTGTAAAAGTTAAATGCTTCTTCAGCATTTCCGTTGAAGTTGATGGATGGATTGATAAGTGCCATATTTTCCAGTTGTTTTGTTGTTAATAATTGATTGGTTTGCTTGGTCTTTCAAAGCAACGTTTTGTTTTACCAGTAGACAGTTGCCTTGCTGTTTTCCGGACATCAAAAGAATATTTTTTTAAATACTTTTTTCCCATCTCCAATTGCATATTTCTCTCAATGCAAAGGTAAAATGGTGTATTCATGATATAACAGAAATTCAGATAATTACCAAAGGAGCCGGTTCAGTTTCAATACTCGTGTTTTTGTATTTATGGTAGTTTTGCCAAATTGAGCTTAATTATTATTTTTGCTTCGTTGAGCTAAAACTCTGTAACAGAGCCCGCAGCAGCAGGACGACCTGCCTCATAATGAGAACCGAATAGGGACGGCCCGGCCTTAAAAGGTCAAAGTCATGTTCCGGGCTTATTCAGTTTCTATCAACCTGTCAGCGTTTGTCTGGCCATACTTTTTAGAACAGCCTGATTGTTTTACCAGGTTTATCCACACAACCATTATTTTTGCTGCAAAAGCGCCAACAATTGTTTGCTTCGCGCAGCCCCTTTGTTTATCACGGGCGGTCTCCTACTTAGAAAGTCTTGTGTTATTAAACATCCATCATTCAAATGAATCAGATAACTATAAGCCAGGTCAGCCTTGAAGATCTTGTAATCTTACAGCAAATTGGCAGAGAAACTTTCTATGAAGCATTTGCAGAGGCCAACACGGAAGCCAATATGCAAAAATATCTCGCAGAAAATTTCAGCGAAGAAAAAATAACAAAAGAGCTGCGAAATCCGGAATCTCAATTTTTTATTGCCTGGGATGACAAAAAGCCTGTTGGAAATTTGAAAGTAAATTCGTCAGGCTCAAACTGAAATAAAAGATTTAAACTCGCTTGAAATTGAGCGGATTTATGTGAAAAATACCTATCATGGAAAAAAGGTTGGACAACTTTTATATGAAAAGTCAGTCGAGTTCGCCCGGCTTCAAAAAAATGATTACGCCTGGCTCGGTGTCTGGGAAGAAAATCCGAAAGCCATTCGGTTCTACGAAAAGAATGGTTTTGTTGCTTTCTCCAAACATATTTTTCTGTTTGGTCAGGATGAACAGACAGATATCATGATGAAAAAAGTGTTATAGCAAAAACTTTTCGGATAGCGGCCATTAAACATTGCTTAAAGACGTATCTGATACTAAGGTGCGAAATTTACCCGTGACGGTATCTCAATTTGATGTCGGATCCGTAAAAAAATGTGATGCGCCTTATACTTTCCCGTTATATTTTGGGTCAAAATCCACCATCCATTTGGTACAGAATTTGAAGTTAATGGATGGCTGAGTGCCATACTTCCGATTGTTCTGGTTTTATAATTTGATTTTGGTATATTATTTTTTAACTATTTTTAATGCATCAATATACTTTCTCCTTACGCCGTTGTCTTCCTCTTTTTCGGACAAAGCCTCCATTTTTGGCAGTAGTTTTTTATTATTTTCAGTCTTCAATTTAAGTATTTCAGCCAATGCATAAGCCGTCGCCCAACGAACTACTGTGCCTGTGTTTTCCGCATTTGGCAAAAGATTGTTGATCGCCCGGTCCAGTTGCGCTGGAAAAAGTTTAGCGATGTTTCCTATCACTTTTGCACTTTCCCATTTTATCCTTGGTTCCTCATCTTTCAGTGTTTTGATGACATAATCCATAAGACTTTCGTCAGCAATTTCCGGTCGTTTTTTTGTTGCATATTCCACCGCTTCAATACAAGTTGCTTTATCAGTCGCTTTTTGCTTTTCAGCATAGGCAAGTAATTCTTTAATTGGCAATTCGCTGGTTGTCAGCCAATCTCCAATTGTTAAAACTTTGCCTTTTGCCTTTATAGTCTTGTCCTGAAATACAAGTTCAATTTTCATCTGTGAATTCGTTTATCAATCCTGTTAATCTATCTTTTTTTTAGGTTTATACTTAACTCCGAGATCGACGCATTTTCGATAAGGAAACAAATTGTGTATTCTAAACAAAAAAAGCATTGACCGATCCTAATTTACTCACCATGAGCCGCATAGGATCATATCACAAACATCCGATTCAAAAGCCCCACGCCCCACTGAAATAACTCCTCACACCCACCAGCGAAATGTACCAGTGAAACTGCGCAATGTGTATCATCTGCTTTTATGTGGCAAGCTAATTTTGTCCCAACATAAAAAAATGAACTATGAAAACCGTATTGATAACAGGTGCTAATAAAAGTATCGGATTTGAAACCGCCAGGCAGTTGCTAAAACTGGGCTATTTTGTATACATCGGCAGCCGCGATCTGCAAAAAGGCGAGCAGGCAGCGGAACAGCTCAAAGAAGAAGGTTACGATCAGGTTGAAGCCATCTCAATTGACGTCGATAACCTGGATTCCATTAAAGCCGCGCGACAGTTTTTGGGTAGTAAAATCGAATCGCTGGATGTGCTGATCAACAATGCAGGCATCAGCGGAGGTTTTCCGCAAACAGCCGGTGAAGCAGATATCAGCATTTTCCGGCAGGTATTTGAGACCAATTTTTTTGGAGCCATTGAAACCACTCAGGCATTTCTGGACCTGCTAAAAAATTCGGAAGTGCCACGGATTGTCAACGTAACGTCAGGACTGGGATCGCTCACCCTGCACAGTGACCCAAACTGGAAGTATTATCATGTTAAGGGTGCATGTTATACCGCATCCAAGGCAGCACTGAATGCCTACACGATCGTGCTTGCTTATGAGCTGCGCGAGACGGCTTTTAAAGTAAACGTGGTCGATCCTGGCTACACCGCCACAGACTTCAACCATCACAGCGGACCGGGAACCGTTGAAGATGCCGCAGTCCGATTAGTAAAAGCAGCTACATTACCAGGAGACGGCCCGACAGGCCAGTTTTTCAGCGATGACAATGTTCCGGAGACCGGTATTAGTCCGTGGTAATTTCATGCGGTTCTAAATAGAAAGATCCTGCGCGTTCACCGGGCAGGATCTTTCTATAACACGGCCAGTTTTTTGCTTTGATGATACAAATTCCGTTTTCTTCGCTGTTCTAATAAATTGCCCCTGATCTTCTGGCTTAAAATGCAATCCGCATAAGTATTCACAAATTAACGTTCTTGCTGATTCCCGAAGGAATTGCCTACGGAACTCATGAACGGGCTTAAATCAAACTCAACAATATTAAAGTTAGGTTTTCGATAATAAAACCTTTTCCCAAAACGCGATGCTGAAACAGGAACTTCACAATGAGCGACTGGCAGGTTGTCTGTTTTACTTACAATAAAGGTTTCCCTGGCGTTGCCAAGAAAACGGAAATCGATGTTTTCAAAATACTTCCTGTATATCGTATTTTCATTCACCTTCCCCAGGTGTTCGAAATCATTGTTGAATTTTAAAACATCACCGGCTTCCGAAAGTATATAATAATGCTCCCGGTCAAGGCTTAGCTGGGAACAAACCGAGTCTTTTTTCGAGAACCATTCGTCTGTAACAAAGGAATGCATCTCGACTCCGTCCTGCATATCAATCATACTTTTTCTGGTAAGCCCGTCGGGAGAAAACTCATGAATTTCCAGTTTATCGCGGTATAACAGATACAGTTCGTTGCCCTGAACCATGTAATCAGTAAAATAATTTTTGCGTTCATCCCAAACTTTTATAAAAAGCTGATGGCCGGTAGTCGCATCAAAGGCCGCAATAAATGGAGTTCCAAAACGAGCCGGACGGCCTAGCTTCATCGCATAACCATTATTAATCAAGTACAGTACGTTTCCTTCCTTAAATAAGTGTGATTTACTGGTCTGCTTATCGTTCAGTTCGGTTGACCAAATCGTTTTTCCATCCATCGAATGGCTGCTTATCCTGTTCTTTGCGGCGAAGAAAACCATATCCTTTTCAAAGACCGGATTGGAAGAAATATCCAGAAATATGTTCGTATATCCACCTCCGCCATACGGCCCGGCATAACCATAATATGCTGCACCGCCAAGCGCTCCGCTGGCAGCGCCCATGGCCACACCAGTCAGCACCGCCAGACCAACCTGCTTCATATCCACTTTTTCTGCGTACGAAACCCTGTCGATATCCCAGCCGTATCCATCGGTAATTTTTACCAGATGTAAGCCGGATGATTTAATCAGCGCAGTTTCATGATCCAGCATTTCCAGATTCTCCCAGCCATAAATACCCGGCACATTCCGGTTCCAGACTGGCTTTCCATTTTCAAGATCAATACCTTGCATGATTTTATATCCCCCTTCCTGCAGATTGTAACATAAAGCACGGTTGAGTTCTGGAAAAATTTTAAAGGCAACACCTTTTGATGTCCAAAGCGGCAGGCCAGTTTCGGGATTTAGTCGTTCCAGCTTGTTGCCCCGTTGCTGGAGTATTACATTACCCGTCATCATCAACTGGCTTTGAGCATATTTAAATTTCTTCTGCCACTTGGTCTGGCCGCTGGCCGCATCAAAAACCATCACTTCGCCCTTAAATGTCCACATCGCTTTGTTTGGATTTTTCTTGCGGAGCATTACAGCAAACGATGACTCATCAGCGAGCCTATGAATACGATATACAGGCATTCCAAAACTTAATTCCCGGCCAGTCAGAAGTGTATTGGTCCTAAAATCGGTTCCGATCTCCAGATTGTTGAACAGGGGTTGAACTCTGGATTGTGAAAACGCGCTGACAACAGAAGACAGCAACAAAAAAAGTATTAACCTTTTTTTCATATAAATAATAAAACTGATGAGAGAGGTGTTTTGATTGCTAAATATCGATATTAATCAGGAAAATTACCTCAGATGTAACCGGATTTAATTATTTAACTGAGACTTGAACAAGGTACCAAACAGAACTGAACAGGAATAATACAATGCACTCAATAAAATACAGCAGGGGCATATCACAAATCTCACAATTCATACTTTTTTTGTAGAGGTTTAATATATAATTATTTTATATATATTATTTTGTTTAATTTAATAGATCGGATGCAAAGGGAATCCCGAAAATTTTGTTCACTATGAAAAAACTGCTGATAATAAATACTGTGATAATTCTTTTGCTGTTTATAGCAGCCAACTTACCTGACTATTACAGCAATAATCAGTTGTCTAATAGTCTAATAGACTCGTTTATCCACTTCGAATGGTTAATTTTTTCAGGCATATTAATGGCAGGTGTCCTCCTTGCTTCCTTTTTGGGATGCATTCCATTTAAAAAAATTCCCTATAAGCATCGTTTTCTGAGAGTGAACATTTTTATTGACATCGTATTTCTCCTCTTTTTAGCATATACCGGCGCCCTGGCAATGCTTGATGCCAAAAAGGAAATGGACGTATTATTGGTGGAGTACAGGATCAAAGCTGAATCTGATATCAAAAACGGACTTATTACTTATGAAACAGCCGGCCTTCCATGGCTGTTAGATTCAGCTGCGGAGGCGAGAGACAAAAAAGTTGACAGTATTATGCTGACCTATGGCATTGCAAGGAGAAATGCCGGATGTATCGTTTCTGGTCCACTATTGAGGGCGCAATCTTACTATGAGCAGCTTACAGCATCATACCTTGATCAGAGAAATGGTCCAGCTTGGGAACATCGAATGAACAGGCAAATTGACAAAGTAAGAATTGAATAATTCCAGCGGGGACCTCTTACTTTTGTATTGAAAAGGTCCAGAAAAACCGCTCCGGTCTCTCTGGACCTTTTCTTGCAAAAAAGTTTGATATTACTAACATTTCAGCTTGTTGACCTAACCAGACAACAACACCGTTTAAAGAGCAAACCGAAAACTGTCAGACAAAAATCATTATCTACCTGGCAAGTTGCAGATCTGCTATACTTTTAATCCTGTTACGTTCCAGAAAGGCATCAATCGTTTCAAAGTGCTCAATTACACGCTTATCCTTAAACTCGAAAACCTTCTGAGATAAACCTTGTAAAAAATCACGGTCGTGGGAAACCAGCACCAGCGTTCCGTCAAAGTTTCTAAGTGCTTCTTTCAAAACATCCTTTGATTTTAAATCCAGGTGGTTTGTAGGCTCATCGAGAATCAACAGGTTTACAGGTTCCAGAAGCAACTTCACCATTGCAAGCCGCGTTTTTTCTCCTCCTGACAACACACTTACTTTCTTGTCGATATCTTCGCCCTGAAACATAAAGGCTCCCAGAATATTTTTGATCTGGGTTCTTACATCTCCTTCTGCAACCTCGTCGACCGTCTGAAAAATAGTCAGATTGGGATCTAATAAAGACGCCTGGTTTTGCGCAAAATATCCGACCTTGGTATTATGTCCAAGCTGGCAGGTTCCATCCACATCGATCTGGCCCATGATAGCCTTGATCATCGTAGATTTCCCTTCACCATTCCGGCCCACAAACGACACCTTTTCTCCTCGTGAAATGGACATGCTGGCATTGCGGAACACAACCTGATCTCCGTAAGATTTTGACACATCTTTTACGGTTACCGGATAGTCCCCAGACCTTGGCGATGGCGGAAAACGAAGTTTCAGTGCTGAATTATCGATTTCATCAATTTCAATAATTTCAAGTTTTTCCAACATGCGTTCACGGGAGGAAACCTGGTTGGTTTTAGAGTAAGTCCCGCGGAAACGTTCGATAAACTGCATATTATCTGCAATCATTTTCTGCTGTTCCTGATACGCCTTGACCTGATGTGACCTGCGCTCCTCACGCAATACCAGGTAATGGGAGTAGTTGGCTTTATAGTCAAAAATCCGTCCCATGGTTACTTCAATGGTACGGTTGGTAATATTGTCGATGAAGGCACGGTCGTGAGAAATTACCATTACGGCGTTTGCCTTATTAACCAAAAAGTCTTCCAGCCACATTACCGATTCAATATCAATATGGTTGGTAGGCTCATCAAGCAAAATCAGGTCTGGCTTTTGCAAGAGTATTTTGGCAAGCTCAATACGCATACGCCACCCTCCGCTGAATTCCTTTGTCTGCCGTTGAAAATCTTCCGGCCTGAATCCCAAACCTTTCAAAGCTTTCTCAACCTCGGCATCATAGTTAACTTCTTCCAGCTGATAATATTTTTCACCAATTTCGGTAACCTGTTCGATGATTGCCATATATTCATCGCTCTCATAATCTGTGCGGGTTTCAAGCGCAAGATTCAGTTTTTCCATTTCGGCACGCATTTCAAAAACCTGTTTGAATGCTTTGGCTGCTTCTTCGAAAACGGTACAATTATCTTCGGTAAGTAGATGCTGTGGCAAATAAGCAATTACGGCATCCTTTGGTGCACGCACATGGCCGCGATTTGCTTTTTGTTCACCCGCAATAATTTTCATCATTGTGGATTTACCAGCACCATTTTTACCCATCAGGGCTATTTTATCAGTAGGATTGATAACGAAGGAAACTTCGCTAAAAAGGACAGAACCGCTAAATTCAACGGCCAAATTTTCAACTGTAATCATCTTCACATTTTTTGAAGCCGCAAAGGTACGATTATACGATTGAAAGAAACGAAAAAAGTCGATCGTTCTCAAAAAACATTAGAACTGCGCACTGTAAGTATTCCGAACGACAAACGAAAATATTGATTGATGATTTTCGCAACTGGAAAGTCCGCCGCGAAATTTCAGAAACCGTTTAATAACTGATCATGTCATTTCAATAATTCATAAAGGGATCTCATCCACTCTGTCGGAAATAAAATTACGTATCAAAATATATTGCAGCATATATGAACACTTTAAATTAATTGTTATGTCAAAATGGGTCCTAATTCCTGCCTTGCTTCTGCTCATCGTTTGTAGTGGCTGTAAAGAAAATGAACCGACTTTCGATTTTAATATCAGCGCAACCACGTGGAAGGGTAACCACACCCGTGGAAGTAGTACTTCCCAATATACTTTGATATTTATTGCAGGAGGTAATCTGGAAGGAAATCTAAATCTTAATGGACTGCCACAAAAAATTACCGGCACCTGGACTCAGGATAAAAACAAAGTTTCCGCAAATTATTCCGTGCAAGGATATACGGGTACCTGGAGAGGCGAAGGCGCGATCAGCGACAATAAAACAGAAATGCAGTTTAAAGCCTTCCATTCCACAAGCACCACTTTGGACTATACCATGAATGTAATGTTGCAATAAGTTTCGCCTAATCATTATATACTTTTTCAAGCTGGGCTATTTTTTCCTGTTTGTTATCCAGTGCTTTAAAACCACCTGCATGGACGACATCATATCTTTTAGTTCTTTTCCGTCGTGTACCTTCAACATGAATATATCCGACTTTACCTTGGGACCCCTGAAATCATAATTTTTCATTACACCCGCTATTTTACCCATGGGATAATTCTCATAAGAAAACAGCTCCTTTCCGACAGCATTCTCTTTTTCCGGCGGGACTCGAATCCCATCGGCGAACCGCCGCGATCCCATGCGCGACAAACGATGCAAATAAAAAAGCCTTTAAATCTTTCGATCAAAAGGCTTTTGTTGTATCAGGCGGTCTGGGGGGTACGGCCGTCCGGCGGGACTCGAATCGTATCGGCGAAACCGCTACGATCACAGGCATGATGCAAATAAAAAAGCCTTTAAATCTTTCGATCTAAAGGCTTTTATTGTTTCTGGCGGTCTGGACGGGACTCGAACTTAATCAATACACTACTGTATATCAATTGATTACAAATACCTATATTTCAAAACTACACGATTTACGCACTGATTTTCATTTGACATTTCAGAAAACTACATGTGCATTTTCACAAACTATCCTGTTAGATTTATCCTAATTCTTATATAGCAATTCTAGTTACTATAAAGTTACAAAAAAACAAGTTTTGACAAAACCTAAATCGTTATTGAAGTGAATTTTTTTCGATTTCCAATCCAAGCTCCCTTTATATTCAAGTCATAAGTAGCAATTATTGAGGGAAATATGATATTGCCTATTGAAGAATTTCGGTATCGATTTAAAAACGGTTTTACTTGATTAGATTATTAACTCAGTATCTCAACGATTCCTTTTTCCACTGTTACATTATGCTCCTTTAACTGTGCGAAAATTTCCTGAATATGTGCTTGTGACCAAAAAGGGTGGGTAATTAAAAAAGTTCCGTCGGTACCTTTGACAATATGAAATTCTTTTACCTTTACTTGAATACCACCCCATTTATTTTCCACGAGTTTATATACATAATCTTCAAAATAATCTATCCAATACTCCTGCGCGAAATGCAGGCTTGCGTCTGGATTTGAGCTTAACTCGGCAAGGTCTAATGCTAATCGCCAGTTTAGAAACGCATGTTTGTCCTGATTATAATAATCTTTTAAACAGTCATAACAGGCTCCTCTACAATTACTATGATCTTTGTTGTAGAGAAGTTCATAAATTTTACCTCCTTTTAGTAAAGGCTTAATAAAGGTTTCATTTGGAACTTCGGGATCTGAAATACCATTCAGATAGTTACAATATCCTGCTCCATTTTGCGCTCGTTCGACGATGTAGATTTCGTGTTTTAAATTTTCAGGAGATACCCGATATCCAACATCAAACTCATTAGTCTCTATATCAAGGACATCGCAAATTGATTTTCTGATGAGATATGCCCAGGATAAAAAGACTGCAGGTTGGTGTAAATCGAAGGTTGTAAATTCATAGTGATGACTATTGAAATTTTCAATTGATAACGTTATTACACCAGTATGTTTTGATGATATCAAAACATAATCCTCTTCACTACGAACCAAACTGTAATTTTGAGTTGGAACACCATTTTTTCTTAGCGCTTCTTTTACAACCCATCGATTTGTTTTTCCTTGTTTGCCAAATTTGAACAATTTGCCTTTGTTGTCGTTGATTTGGTGTACACGGCCACTTTCTGGAAGTTGGTTTGACTTAATAATTAAGTTTTTAGCTGTTGGACTAGGTTCTAAGTTTGAATCCGGATCAAGTTTCACTTCTCCGGCGCTTGAGTTCCATTCAAACCTGCCGTCAAAATCATCAGGAGTAGTATCATAATCTACGCAAAAGCCTAAAGGGGACAT
This sequence comes from Dyadobacter psychrotolerans, assembly GCF_004349265.1. GTDB lineage: Bacteria > Bacteroidota > Bacteroidia > Cytophagales > Spirosomataceae > Dyadobacter > Dyadobacter psychrotolerans. The sequence continues at coordinate 527,389 of NZ_SMFL01000005.1, read as the reverse complement.
GGCGTTGAAAGATTCCAAAGAGCTTTTGCAAATGCGACATTCGCTGTTGGTATTTGATAAATAAACTGTGTTGCAACCAGTACATTTAAAAATGCCTCCTTTCAAAACTCCCCTTCCATCTACTTCATCCACTGCTCCTCCAACTTGTTTATAATGTACCACACCAACGGGCTTCAAGATAACTTTGTCTTTAATAACTTCGCTTCCAGGAGAAAACATGGAAATTGCTAAATCTAAGTCTCTGGAAACAATATCTGTGGCAGGTAGCTTTTGAGGCTCGCTTTGGTATAAATTTCTTGACTGTGTCGGAAATCCAAACATCGGCAGAATACCTGCACTGGCTAAGCGTTCACTTAAGTCAAGTTGTGTATATTTTTCATTGTCATTTGCTATTGCCGCTATTTTCTCATATAAACTACTTTTTATGCTTTTTTGAAAAATTTGTTCTTTTGAGCCATTTACATCTGTTCCAAACATCATATCCCCGATGATTTGGATTACTTCATCCTGATGATCTCTGATGTAGCTAACTAATGTGGCCTGGTTCTGGTCCCACTCAAATGATTTCCCAAAGCTTCCATGTACACTTTCACTGGCAAAATCTTTATCCTTAAAAGCCTGGTAAAGAATTTCTTTATTAATTAAACGCAGTAATATCTCCTCTCTTTCCATCTCGACGTAAGGATCGGGAGGGATGGCCGAAACCATGCGGTATGATTGATTGTAATGTGTTTGATCGTGGCTGTTTGCTCTGGCGACGGTCAAGGCAATGGACATCGGATTTCCGCGTCTTCCAGCCCGTCCAACTCTTTGTTGGTAGTTAAAACGTTGGGGAGGCACGTTACCCATCATTACTGCCGATAATGATCCAATGTCCACCCCGGCCTCCATTGTGGTAGTAACACTTAGTAAATCAATTTCCTCAACCAGTTGTGTTTCAGTATCAAATACCCGGCCTTGAAATAATCGCTGTCTCTTTCTTAGATCGGCCTTATCAGTCTGGCCAGTTAATTCCTCACAATGCAACCTTCTAAAATTTCCTTCTAGTGAATTGGCAATATGCAGATAATAATTACTTCTAAGAATCTCCCAAGCGTCCATTACTAATACTTGCCTCAATCCTTTATTGAAACAGCTTGTACAGATGTCCCGGTAATTTACTAAATGAATATTGTCACATTTTACACAGATATATGCCAAGTCTTCATCTTTTGCAAGTATAAAACTTAAGTTACTACCGGACAGAGACATTCTTCCTGCTTCTATTAGCTGATTTTCCTTTAAAACTCGGAAAAGGTTTTCTTTACATGAATGCTTATTACCTTTAAAATTTAAAACCTTCCGCGCATAAACCCACCACTTTTTTGGCATAGAATCAGATGGAGCTCCAAATTTTGAGATTCTCCGATTCTCCCCTAAAATTTTTATCGAGTTGCTTACAAATTCTAAATCTAATCCGTGTAAATCCTTCATCTGTCTAGGGGGCGTTACCCTCCCAATTGCCAAGGATTCAAATGATCGGCGATTGCCAGCGAATAGGCTGCTTAAAACCTCTCGTCGTAAATTGGAAGTAATATTCCTTTTTAGATCTTTGTCGTAATCATCAGATTGCATCGGGACATTTTTATCGTAATAATCTTTAAACCAAGGCTTGTTTAGTAAAGTTTTGCTAATGGAATCAAATGGTCCGCCAGGATTTATGCCTGCGTTTAGTAATCTGTTGAATAGTTTCTGATAAACATCTTCAAATGGCAGGCCATTGCTTTCATCCAGAACTGCCTTTATAGAATTCAATTCGTTTAATTCACCATCATATAAGTAATCTTCAATTCGATTATAAATTTTTGTCAAATACGTATTTTCTCTAATGACTTTTCTTTCTTCACGTGAGAGGGTAATTCCGTTTAACTGTTTCAGTAGTAACTCCCGACCAATGTTTCCCTCATGGACGGTACTCTTTAGAAGCGCTCTTAACACATCGCGATAATGATCAATTTCTATTCCAGCAGCTAATTTTGCCGCGGCTTGTCTACTATCTGAAAACAATACCAGTTTTGCGTTCTTGGGGTTATCCACCGACAAAAGTCCCATCAACGCGTCTGCCATAAGTTGATTCACTTTCTGCACACCTGTAAAATGATTAACTATCGGCGTGAATGTATTTTCGGTCACATTTTTTTCTTCAACGCCAGAATCACACGTGAGGCAAATGTTTGGAAACAATGAAGAGTAATCCTGCGGTCTGTCAAAAATCTTAAATTCTCCAAGATTAGTTTTTTGATAGAGACCAGTTTTATGGTCAAATTTCGCTGGTTTCCAGATTTTTTTTAATGCCTCGTCCTCCGTTCCGAATTCGGCCTCGTCAAGATAAAATACCTGGTAAGATTGATCCTCCGCTGAAAGACTCTTTTCCAATTTTACCTTTCGCGCTCCTTCAGAATGATTCGTCCAGCCACCAAAATAAACATCTCCGCAAGTTCTACAGGTAAGCAATTCCAGTACCACACTTCCACAAGCACATCTATTTTGAGGTCTACGATAAAGCTTACCAATACTTCGCCCATCAAAATGAAAACGAACATCCGTCTCTGTACAATTTGAATTGGTACAAGCCCATATTCCTTGAATATTTCGAAAAAACAGATGTACTCTTTGTGGCTGCCTATTTCCACCTTTACTATCGTTTAATCTGCCCAACGCACCCAGAATAGATTCTAATGCATCTAGCGCCAGTTTCGATTCTGGTTCTTCAAAAAGATCTATTACAATTTCCTCTGAGCTTTTTGGCTTATCAATTGACTGTTTTAGCCGATCTAATAATTTGTACTTTTCAAATGTTTCGGTAATTTCAGTTTCTGACATTTGATCCAGATTGAGAAAATCTAAGGGGTTTAGTAATTCAGTACTCCTTAGGGTAGGCACAACCTTAGTGTCTCCAATTATTGCGAAATTCTCAGATGCAATACCAAAAAAGCCAGAAATAAACTTATCCGCTCTCGTCGTTTTTTGCATTGATGCACTGGAACATAAAAATTGGACTTGCTTTGAATCGGGCCTTAACCCCAGTCGTCTGAGTAGCAAACGGATCAAATAAGCAACCTCACTTCCGCTCGTTCCCCTGTATGAATGCAACTCGTCTATAACAAGATGAAAAACATTTTCCTCATCTTCTTCGAGCCAAGCTTTTGTTTGTTCAAAAATACTTTGCTCACTTTTTCGAAGTAGCATGATATTCAACATACTGTAATTCGTAATGAGAATATCTGGTGGAGTTTCCTGCATACTCCAACGATCCCATAGCTCAGTATTACGGTCTGTATTTGTGATATCATACAAATAGTCATCATTCTTGTTCTCCTCAGCCTGTTTTTTTGCCTGTTCCCATTCCTCTTCCAGCTCGGACTTTATTTTTTTCAGGTCGCTCTTTTTACCCTTACTGTTACTTCTTGAGCCGGTAACTGGCGTATTTCCTGTATATCGTCCAAAGGTAATTGTCTTCCCAAATGTATTCTCTGCGAGCCAATCATTCACAGCTTCACTATCTAACCCACTTCTCAGCCTTCGCATTTGATCTTCGGCAAGAGCGTTCAAAGGGTAAAGAATTAAACCCCTCACTGCGAGGGTAGATTTCTCTTTTTTTAGTTTTTCTTTTAAAATATCGTATGTCAGTGGTAACAAGAAACATTCTGTTTTCCCAGAACCCGTCCCTGTAGTCACGATAAGATGTTTGCGCTCAACTAACGCAGCCTTAATAGACTCAAATTGGTGAATGTAAATTTTTCTTTCCTCATCTTTGTCAGCACCAAACAATCCCACCTGTACAAATTCGGCAAATCTACTATCCAGGTCTAATTCCTTGCAAGCTGAACTGATTGTGCCGTACTGTTGGTATTTTGGAGTCAATTCTATGATGGGAAGCTTTGCAATGGCGTTTGGTTCATCGAAGAGCTTACGTCGCTCATCTTCCAGTTCCTTTCGTTTTAAAGGTATCCCGGTGTCAATATATTTGGTATATAGCTCCTTAATTTCTCTCCATATTTGGAAGGCATTGCTCATATTTTATTGATCTTATGATGAAATATTTTATTAAGACATTTAAAATCCAGCCTTGATAAATGGTATTCTCGCGATAGGGATATTTTACCGGTTTCTAGTATGTGATTGATAAAGAGAAGTCTCTCTAAAATTATTGGAAAACCATATGCAGTTGTCTTCAAAATTTGACTATTAGAATTGTACTCTAAACCTTTTATGTGTGAAAATCCATTTATTGAATGCAACATTACTGCGAGATTAAATTTTTCGAATTCAGGTGCTTCAAATTGAAAATATTTTGCTCCACTCAATTTTACTATGTATTTGAACAGGAATTGGTTCGACCCTATGCGAACCTTGAACAGAGTCCCGCCTTCAATCTTAGAATTTCTCCATCCAGTAGCTGTGTAGCATTCGATAGATTCGCAATCTTCGGGGCCTTCTGCCCATTCCTTAAATGAGTTACCAATAATACTTCTAATATCAGGAATGGCGCGTACAACATTTCTGAATTCGAAAGGTTGAGCTATATCATTCTCCAAATAAGCCATAGAATTGTATATTACCTTTAATCCAAGAAGACTTTCAATAACAGATTCATCAGTGATTTTGGGAAAATTGATACCAAGGTTACAATCTCGGCCCTTAATAAGAATTGATGGGCTCAATCCATATGTATGTTTTCCCACCAATTCGATTAATCCATACTTGAGTAGATTATATAGTGGTATATATTTTAAGAATTTATTTTCGTCTGTTTGGGGTTCAATTCCTTCAAGCACTCTTTTGATACGATTAAAGGAAATACCATCTTTCTCATTATTATGAACGAAGTATTCGTATAAAAACTCTGTTGATCTAGTCATTATATTCCTCAAAGAAGTCCTGTGCAAGGCTGATGTCCTCTGGAAAACCCAAGTCGTCCAGCATATCTTGGACAGATTCAATAGCCAAAATTTGGATAGGAAAAAAGCGGCCGACGTTAAATGGTTTTATCGGAAAATCCTGCAAAACTGCCCAACCGTCAAATGTGTCTTTAAATAGCTTAAGTCCAAATTCTCCCTTTTGCCCTACTTTTAGTGGGGTACATATGATGTAAAGATTCGGAGGAATGGGGTTAGTAAAACCTGGAATGCTTTGACGGATACCGCTAATTACATCCAATAGGGGTTTGGCATAACACTCAATGCTGGCCAGATTAATGTCCTGTAAAATGAGAAAATGGAATTGATTCGGATGCTTAGTAGCAGACTCCCATGTATAAGCCAGACCATTTTCAAACAAACTTTGGAATTTAATCCAATCTGGCTCAACCTGTTGGATAACAACTTTGGAATTTCCGAAGAGCTTGGCAAAAAATATTACAAGCATCTCATTTTTCACTATCAGATACTTGTGAGATAACAATAGATGAAATGTACTTCTGAACATGTCTCCATTTCCAATATTGGATTGTCTTGTGAGGGTCAACATTTGATTGTAATCTTCAAAGTACTCTTGCTCTGCAGACACATATATTTGCTCCTCATATGTAGAAATGGCATGGGTCTCTACTTTTTTCCTATCGGCAACCTCTAAAATTTGGCAATGTATTTTTATGTCAGAGATTAATCTCTGTTTTTGTTCTGATATATAATTTATTTCTTCTAATAAGTCATACTTTGCTATTTCAATCTCAGCTAATTGGCTTTTTATCAAAAATAGGTCATCATTATATTTTTTTATAATACGCTGATCCTTTTCAATTATCTCAACAAGGGTCCTTCTATTTTTTTGAAGATCTCTTAATTCGTTTTCCTGATAAGATTTTTCACTATCAATTTCGTTTTGTTTTAACTTCTCATAATCAATTAATCTTAGCTCAATTGAATTTCTGATCTCCTTCTCGAACTCAGTTGAATACTTTTCGAACGTTTCATTAAAAACATTTCTCCACTCATCCGTTAAACTGCTCAAATTTTTAACCTCCTGAAAATTAAACTCCAAGCCGCTAATGAACTTTCTCACGCGATTGAACCTTATTTTATCCAATTCGTTATCAACTTCTATTTTATCGACAACTCTGATAATTTGGTTGATTTGAGAACCTAGCTCCCCAAAATCCCTTATCTTCCCTTTCAGCCAGTCCAATATTTGCCTTCTATCCATACAATCTACATCTCCCAAACTTTCATTTTTGGGAGGGTGCAGAAACAAATACATCAAGTCGTCACTCTTGATAATTGACAGACTATCCAAACTGAATTTAGAAATTTCCTTTCCTGATCTTGGCTCAACTTTGCCACCGACAAACCTCAGTGGCCCGTAGGCATAATCTTTGTCCTTAATGTAGAAAACTGTCGAATCTAAAATATTTTGACGGGTTCCACTTATTCTATATTCTATTTCATTTAAGTTTATGGATTTTCCATTCTCCAGAAAAACCGCTGACTCGAAATCTAGTAGCTTTGCTCCATACCTGGAAATTTTGGAATGGTGAACAATGAGGTCCTTCTCTGGGACTTCAATGAGCTCCTTAACGTTTATCTCTACGAGGTCGCCAATCGAAAATTCGCCGGTTGCATTTAGCCGTGGATTGTAAACAAATCCACTTGTTGGAAATTCTTCTTGAATATTGAATTCATCAAATATTAAACCTTTACCACTATTGTCATTATCTCTGAAAGATTTTACCCTAATTCGCCCGCCAAGTTTATTATCAGCAATTCTTTCTACCACACCATAAATTAAATCAATGTCCATTCTTCACCACGTTTAATATTTTAAGTAATTGGTTGTCAGTTTCTTTTACAATTTGTCCTCGACAAGTCCCTAGCCAAGCGCGCATAAGGGGTAACTGGGATTTTTGAGATGGTGCAATTAATCTCGCGCCCTGCAAGTGATGATCTTGAACGAATGGGACCATTCGAATAACATTCCAGCCTGCATTACGTGGTTCAATTTTATCAAGCAGTTTCGTTTTGGAAATTACTCTGAATTTCAAGTCTGTAAAACCCGGTATGCGAACCTTGTACTCGCCAATCTTTACTTTATCCCGTTCATATTCTTGTTTTGTTCCTTCGTGATATACAGAGTATATTATTTGTAGGTCAATAGGTTCTATGTGAGGACCAAAGCCCTCAAAGTACTCAAATCGCCTGGAAACTTTGAATCCCCTGAGTTTAATTGGGTAAGGCTGTCTGACAAAGTGACGTAGAGCTTCTGGGATGTTCGCTGAATCATAAAATTGCACCTCGAACAGTACTAGTTCGCTACATAGGGATATAGGTGAATAGTTTGAAAGTAGAAATTGTTCAATTTGGCGGTTGTAACCACGATTAAGCACAAAAATTAGCTTCTCACCTAGTTGAGAATCTTTGGTAAGTTCAAATTCGTTTTCATATCCATCTATTTCTTTAAAAATCAGGATATTATTTCTTAAAGTTGTTTTGTCTCTAAACGGTAACTTGAAAAGATTAGAATTGGGGAGGACGATTTTTTTATTGAGATAAAATTCATAAGTATTGCCGTTTTTTATCAACAGTAGATCAACTTCACTTGTGTCGTCTTTCTGACCAAAAGCAGCCTTACCAATTTTATCTTTTTCGGGATAGTTAATATTTTTCCAGTTACCACAGAAGAAATTGAAGATTTGAAGCTCAGCTAAGTCATCGACTTCTTGCCAGTTCAATTTCTTATTATTAATTCTGGTAAATAACGAATTATTAGCCAATGGCCTAAAGTCTTCCAAAAAGCAATCTTTGGAAATTGGTGATTCACCCATTTCTATTTTTCTGAAAATATCAATATACTCTTTTAAGTCTTCTGCATTAAGAATTACTTGGCTAAGCGGAAATTGAGTATATCTGCCTTTATATTTTTTGTTTTCAGGAAGCGTAATGGATATGCCTTTTGTTCTCAGATATCCTGACGACCTCATCCATATATCCTCCTGAACAGAAAGTCCGATTCTAATTTCTTCAGAAAATCGTTGCTGAAGATTTGAAACTGTATTAAGTCCTACAAGAGGTAGGAGTTGATTTTGGTAGTCTTTGGCATTGATGGCCTCAGAATTCTCCATTTTACTGGCCGCATAACACTGTAGTGCAATCAGTCCAAAGTATAGTGGAATTTTGTTATGAGTATCTTGTCTCAATAATGAACTCCAATTATCACTGTTTATTTCCCTGAAATGAAAGATAGTCGAAGACGAGCTATTTTCGTACGACCTAAGAAAATCATCAATATCGTTTGCGTCAATACATAAATTACCTTTAGTGTTTTTCTTGAACCTATTCAGATAGTATTCGTGAGCCCATTTGTTGAAATCTCTATATTTAAGAACCACGTGATTTTGGGAGGGATAATTTTAAATCTTAATCTATTTTTGCTTATCCAATGCAAGCAGTCAAAAACATTTCTCAATTCGAAATTAATATCATTCTCATCCAATAGCTTAAAATCGTATTCAAATAACCTTTTAAATTTACCTTTATGCCAGCGATTCAAAAATAACTAGATGACATTGCAGAATTTTATAAACTTGCATTTAACACTGTGACTGGAATATCTTTCTTGGTTTTCAAGCCCAAGCTTTTTAGCTTAGTCGCCTGAATCACTAGGTTGTCATTTCCGGTAGACAACTGCTTAAAAGCTTCACCATACTTGCTTTGCGCCTTATTTAAATGATCTCCCACGTCTTCTAAATTACTGATAAAACCAACAAACTTGTCGTATAATTTTGCCCCACGGTCTGCAATTTCAAGCGCATTTTGATTTTGATATTCACGTTTCCATAAATCGGCTATAAGTTTCAAAGAAGTGATTAGATTCGTAGGGCTTAAAAGTAAAATCCGTCTGTCATACGCAAAGTTCCAAAGATCGGCATCACCTTGTAACGCTGCAATGTAGGCTGGCTCACTTGGGATAAACAACATCACAAAATCCAAAGATTTGTCATAATCGTCGTAACCTTTTGCGCTAAGAGATAGCACATGGCTTTTAATTGCACCAATATGGGCGCTGAGCTCGGATTTCTGTTCGTCAATATCTATTGAACCAACTAGACGAGTGAACGCATTCAGTGAAACTTTGGAATCAATTATGACATTTCTATTGTCCGGATATTTTATTACTGCATCTGGTCTCATTTTCTTACCTTCTTCACTTGATCTAAGCGCAACACCTTCCGAATCAATAAGTTCGTGCTCCATGAAGTATTCACGCCCCTTCACAAGACCAGACTTCTCGAGAATACTTTCAAGTATCATCTCACCCCAACGACCTTGTGTTTTTGATTCTCCCTTTAAGGCTTTGGTAAGATTTCTGGCCTCGTCACTTATCACTTTATTTAATTCCGCAAGTTTTGAGACCTCAATTCCTAATGAAAATCTTTCTTTAGACTCGTTAATATAGACCTCCTCCACTTTATTCTTAAACTCTGCAATGTTTTTTCCTAAGGGCTCCAATATAAGACTAAGATTTGCCCTATTTAGCTCGGTGAATTTTTCAGATTTCGATTCGAAGATCTTGTTAGCAATGTTTTGAAATTCAAGATTGAACTTCTCACCTAACCTGGCAATCTCATCTTTCTGCGTGGCTAATTTTTCTACTAAGGCTATATTTTCCGCCATTGCGGTTGCCAGCTTTTGGTTGATATGGTTCAATTCTGATGTCAGGCTACTAGACTCCTTCTTCATGTCTGAAAAATCAACTAATTTATCAGCGAGAGTTTGCTTAGTTGATAGCAGAATGGCGTTAGACACGGACAGCTCATCGTCGACAATTTTCTGTTTTAGACTTTGAGCCTTAACAGTCTCTCGCAGATATTCAATTTCATTGATTTTTTCAATTATTATTCTTTCGTCAGACTCCCCTTGAATCGTTGAGATAGTTTTTAATTCAAGATAAGCCTTATCGAGTTCATTGAATTGATCTTTCGCGAAATCTTTTTCCCTTTGTGCCTTAACATTGAAAATTATCCTTGACAATAAGCCTCCTATCAAAGCGCCTATGATTACAACCGCTAGGTATACAATATATTCCATTAATTTTGAAAGGTAGAAGTTAAATTTATATTAAAGCCTTGAAGTGATAATCTTGATATTGGATAACAATCGTTTCGTTTGGTCAACATCGTATCGTGTGTTTTTAATTAATGCTACCTGATATTTAACTGGAAGATATTTACCCCACTTATAGGCCTCCATCAACGATGGATTATCTTCGAGGAGTTGCAGAAGATAATTATCTATTTGTGCAATATGTTTTGTCAATTCTGCAAACTGGGTTACTGCGCCTTTTGAATTTTCAATTTCAAAAGATGAATCCAGATTTGAAAATTGGCAATTTATTGCTGCCATATCCATTAGTAATTTTATCGTATTATTTATTTTAGTGCCGGTAAATGAAAAAAACTGGAAATGCATAGGATATCTAATCAAGGGTCTGTCCACTTGATAATCTGTTAGATCAAAGATTTCAAATTCTTGTCTTAATTGTCTAAGCTCCTCTCTGCATACTTTACTTAGTACCTCAAAGTCTTCTTTTGATATTAGTATTTCCAACATTTTTTCCCATATCCTTGGATGAGTCGCTCCGCCACCACCAAAAAAAACAGGTTTTTTGCCATCACTGGCTGGAATTACTTCTATCTTTTTAGCTTTCTCGTCAATAGTGCGAATTTTCCAGATCCTTGCTGCGAGAAGTAAATTCTGGTCCACATTAATCTGGGGAGAAAAGGGAATTTCACCGATACGATTAGCACCGTTGACAACTTTGAAGTTTTCCTCTTTCTGGAATACACTATAAAAATCCCTATCGTTTACAATTTCTTCACCGGTGACACCGACAATAACTTCATCACGTATCTTTTCTAGTAAATCAATTTTTATAAGGTGCCCTAAAAGTTCGGTGATCTCGGTTTGTTCAATGGATTCGAAAGCAAAATTCCTTTTCAATTCGCTACTTAGATCCGCAATAGAAATTCCTGAATGACCTTTTGTAATGGATAAAGCCTGATGTAGTAACAAGTCATAAGGTTTGTCATTGGCGGCCGGTGGTTCAATAAATCCTTCCTGATACAACACCCAACAAGCCAGTGACCTGAGCAATTCCCAGGGAGAGGTGGTATAAAACTGTAATATGCTCTCTGCTCCCTCCTTTCTTCCGCTACGTCCAACTCTCTGAATTAACGAGGAAACACTAAATGTAGAATCAATCTGCACGACCTGATCGACAGCACCAATGTCAATGCCCAATTCAAGGGTGGAAGTACAGCTGATACTAAAATGCTCGCGCTTATTATTCTTGGCAAAATATTCGACATACTCCCGCACTTCCTTATCCACAGATGAGTGATGTGAAAAGTAGTTTGGATGTCCTTTGACCCGGTCTGATATCTTTTTGAGCTTTACTGCTATTTCCTCAGCCAGCCCCCTGCTATTTGGAAAAATTAGGGCATTACTATCCTTTGTTTGAAGGTACAAATCTTTAAAAAGATCCAAAGGCAAATCACTTCCTGATGCTTCAAAGTATTTAAATGAAGCCTTCACAGATTTAGCGGTCCGATCCAGTAATACCTTTGTTCCATTTTCATTTCCTGTAAATTTCTTCGCTTCCTGGTAATCTCCAATCGTAGCTGACAATCCAATGGTTCTAAAAGATGAACAATTCACATGCTGTAGCCTTGAAAGAAGCGACTTTAATTGAATGCCCCTGTCTGTTCCCAGAAAAGAATGTATCTCGTCAATAACGACAAATTGCAGGTTAGAAAATAGTTGGCTAACGTGATAGGGCTTGTTCACAAACATCGCTTCTATCGATTCTGGCGTAATCAGAACGATACCTGATGGTCGTTTAAGGAGTCTTTCCTTAAGTGCCCTGTTTGCTTCTCCATGCCACTTGGTAACATCAACCTGTAGATTTTTACATAAATCCTCTACTCTGCCAAACTGATCGTTAATCAGCGCAATTAGTGGCGAAATATACAATACCTGAACACCTGGCTGGTTAAAGTCTACCTGAGACAGAATAGGAAGAAATGCGGCCTCGGTTTTACCAGAAGCCGTTCTGGAAGCCAGTATGTAATTATTTTTGGTAGAAAGGATTGCTGTTATTGCTGCTGTTTGGATTGGCCGGAGTTGTTCCCACCGTTGATCCCGTACATATTTTCTGATGGGTTCAGAAAGAAGATCATAGGACATTATAGTTCTTCAATAAAATCCAGTGAAATTTCATTTTGCCTTTCGTCGCTAATCTGTACATCTCCAAACAAACGCAGTTTGTCCAGCTCCGGATTTTGACGAAGTATGTTCAAAATGTTTAGAAAATCGCGGATTACTTCCCGTGGTGTCAAAAACTCGGATGCTCCCGGCTTATTGAACATCTCCTCCATGAATTTACGAATATCCTCCTGGTCGACCGCAATATCTGTTTTATAGTTAAAATCGAAAATAGCTTTCAATTTGATCAGCAAAACAAAAATCTCATTCTGATTCAGTGGTAAAAGGCGGATGACTGGCTGAGCAAAATCCCGAATTTCAGCGGTTTCGAATTTATTTGTTTCTAACCTAGATTTCAAGGCATGATAACTAAACAAGCCTCTTCGTTCATTTTCTAGCACTTCCTTAGTACCTGCAAAATTTATAAACAGATTGGCAACCTTTCCCTGAAAACAATCATTATATATCGTAAGGATTTTTTCATAATTTTTTTCCCGGATCGTAGAGGTTGAAATCTTGTATAAGTTAATAGCTTCATCCAAATTAATCATAAAACCACTGTATCCCATACTGACAAACAGCTTGCAGAAATTCTTGAGCATATCGTAGTAATTCAGATCATTAATCACTTCCCTGACGCCAAGATCCTGACGAGCCTCCGTTTTGGTACGGTATTCCCCTTTAAGCCATTTTAAAGCATTTCGCCGAAGCTGCTCATCACTTCTGATATAACCTTCATAATATTTATTGATAACAGTTCCAAAATCGAATCCGCCCACCTCGGTGATTTCATTGATAATGGTCATGATGTTATTTTGAATCAAAACCAGATGTTTTTCATCCCGAATGTCAGTGAGCGGGATATGATGATCATTCGCCGTTTTTATGATGACTTGCTCGATCCACTTTTCCAGTAGCGTTGGCAATGCCCCGCCCTCAGATTTGGTTTGGATAGCAATATTATCCATAATCGCAGAATATAAAGCGACTGCCTTTCCATCATTGGAATACAGACGATTATCCGGTGTGAAATCGGTATTGGTTACAACAAATTTTTGTTTTAAGGCAACTGTGTTCAAAAGATGAAGCATGAACGATTTTCCGGAACCAAAATCTCCGATCCAGAATTTGACCATACTGTGCCCATTTTTTACATCTTCAAGAGAGGAAATGAAAGCCTGAATTTCTTCTGATCGCCCTACCGTAATGTGTTGCACTCCGATTTTGGGAACCACACCTCCGATTAAAGAGTTGATTATCGCTGTTGCTTCCTTAGGTTTAACATTGTCAATCATAGGGTCAATATTTTATTGTAATAACTTGGGTCAATGGTGTAAGCCGTTTCATCCTGCTCGATAAAAACATCATCAAGAAGCTCAAAACAGCTATCATTGATGCTTTCAATGAGCTGATTTTTAAAGAGGCCTTGACTTATACAATAAGCTTCTAAGTCCTTTTGGAGTAAAGTCAAATTATTTTTGTCAAAAAGGAGTAAAACTTCCGACTGCACTGGATTAAAATTCAGGCGGTCTAAAAAAGGGGTATTCGTTGGGGCAATTTCTTCGGTTAGCGATTTGTGTAAAGCCTCTGGTTCCCTTGCATCGGCTGTTAAAATAGTAACCGGATCTTCCCCTTCCTCATTTAACACTTTGTCGAGTACTTCTACTGTGTCCGCATGTTTTTGTATGACCTCTTTTATTAGGTCCCGATCCAGCTTAACAATTTTCCTCTTCATAATGAAAATGTCAGACACCGACTGGATAGCCCTACCCGCATCCTTATCCGTCAATAAACGTTGGACAACTTCCTCGAAGTCTTTCAGCTGCTGTGAATTAAACAGCTGATGCTGAATACCTTTTGATATCTTTTTATTTACAAAACCAGCAGCCTTAAGGCCATGGCTCACGTAAAGGATATAAAGCTTCAAAGCAATTTCCTTATGATAACCAGCCATCAACTTAAACCCTTCGTAAAACAAATTTTCCACAGCCGTATTTTTCCGGTTTTTGTTGCCAAGTACCAACAGCGCCTCGAAGAACTTTTCAGGTTTAGACGCAAATGTGTTCTTATACTGTTCAAAATCAGCTTTCCATCTTCCCGGATTTAAACCGTTAAGTTCAATTTCTGTTTTTTCATCCGGGTTTTGAATTGAATTTCTTAATTCTGGTGTAATTACTTCAACTCTTTCCAGAACTAGCGTTTCAAACGCTTTGACAACGACTGGTGAGCTTGTAAAATTAACATCGGCACTTAGCTTTCGTTTGTGACCAAAAACTTCCCTTACCTGATTCTCACAAAGTTTAAAAAGATAGTTATTGATCTGGGGAAGCACCGTTTGGATACACTCATTATAATTTGCACTACCCTTCCTGTAGCGGTGCTGTTTTCTGGCAACAAGATCTGCAATACCCGCTAGCTGATCAGAAAGCGACGACTCCTCTGCTTCAAACTGCTTGTCTAAAGTTGCATGGGTCAGAAGATAAAGCTTGATAATCTCCAGGTTGCAGTACTCGATGTTCGAGAAACTGTTGCTGCTGCTCCATAGCTGATTCAAAAGACTTTCCTGTCCTTTCGTAAGACTGAGCTTGTTTTTATATTTGGAGCCTAACTTCCAATATTCCTGCGGTTCAGATGGAGGAAAATACCGTAATGGGTTTGCAACAGGCTGTGTCCGGACTTCTGCTACGGCACCTTCTCTTTCTCTGGTTTTTATTCGCTGAAAAAACGTTGTTGCGTACGAGTCCGTCTTTGGATAATGATTTCCCAGGGCAGTTAGCTGCTTAGATAGAAGTTCCAGGCTTTTATGTGTATTGTACGCTCCAATAAGGTCAAATAAAAGGATAAAGGCGTAATTATAATTTCCCTTGACATCAAGATATCTTCCTTCTAAGAAATAATTTTTAAACTTTTCGTAGAATCGAAGCTGCTCTGGGTTAGCCGTCTGAATCGCCTTATAGGAATATATATATTGGTGAGGCCACTCCGGCACCGCTACAGCTTCATCAACGATGTTTCTTAAATCAAATGACTGATTCGTTACCTCTATTACCGAATCGTCGATGTGCTCCCTTTCTTCATTTGTAATAGCGCCCAGCAGTGCCATTTTACGCTCGGTAGGGTGTTGCGGTACATTTTCAGATTCGTTGCCATTAGAAGTCTCCGCCTTATCACTTCTTTCTAAATTACTTAAACTTTCGCTATAAGTCTTCGGCTCGTTAAAGGAATCGAACGATTCAATCCAATTTTTATAACTAGGTTTTGCCCAACTGCTATCCTTTACCACAGATGAGCTTTTTGAAGTTTCCAGACCCTCAAGTAATGCATTGAAATTACTAGACGCAATCTCTGTCTCGCCCAGTGTTTTTGTGGACTTAATTCTCGTTAGCATCGAAGCACTTTCATTATCCATTTTACTTTGTTCCTTTACCGTTTTTTGAACTTTCTTATCCAATGATATCTGAAGCGATTTGGAAATAGTAGCATTTGAAAAAGATCCGTTTTTCGAAGCGAATTTTCTTTTAGCATTGTAGCGATTAACCACAATCGAGAAGACTGGAGTCAAAATAACAAGAAGCGCCATAATAGTTAGAAAGAAAGCCATTGAAAAAAGTTGTAAGCATTTGCAATTTGAAATTTATTGCCTCGGGTAAACTGGCCAACATTCTGAAATTATTACCAGCAGAAAACCGTTTGCAGGAGCATTCTAGTGTGAAAATCCTAGTGACATCAGTGAATCGAACAAATCTTCTTCATAGATCACCATCGGACCGTTGCCTTTTGCTTTTAATTGAATCGCCTTTTCAACTTTACGTCCATAACTAGCGAATGCCCAGCAAGCATTTTTATCATCACATACAACTAAATAATTAAGTTTACCGGACACGCTATCTTGTATAATTCCGCCGTGCAGTTCAACAATTTCCGCAATTTGCCTTCTTGTATAGAGTTTAGATGCTCCTGTTATGCAAAAGCTGGATTCCTGAATCAGAACTTGTACTTTCTCTTCCGATATGGCAGCGACTAATTTTTTACCGTTGGTCTCGCTGTTTTCAGAAATCACATTAATGCTATCACAGAATTTTAGCAGATCCTCGTGCAATTTAGGTGTAATAAAGCCCTCCATGCTTATTTTTCTTACAGAAGCCAATAAATCATCAAACGGCCAGGTGCCTGCTAGAAACAAATTTTCTTGTAGCCAAATATTTAGCTCATAGATTTCCTTCGCATTGATAGTTCTATCAGCAATAATTCCGCTTATAAGACCCGTTAACTGTTGTATGGTTGAAGTAATTAAATTGTAATAAGGATTTTCAATGTTCAAGTACTGGTCACATAACCAAAGTAAATCCTGAGATTCATCCTCTGTGACAACGCCATCCGCGAGAACTTTTGTAATTTTTTCGACTAAAATTTTATATGGATATTTTTCCCGACAGTGTCGAACGGATTCGATCCATTTTAATAGGGACTCGGCTTCTCGCTTATTAATGTCATCATCTAAACGGATACCGGAAATAAAGCCACGCAGAATATTCAAGTCTTTTTCTAATTGTGCAGGACCACAGAATTGGACGTAGGTCTCATTATCATAATTTTCAAAAATCGCAGTATCAAGCATTCGAGAGTAGAATTTTAGTATAGAAAGGATTTATTCCATTAACATACTTATTAGTTGGCTAAAATTTGAGAAGAACTTAGTTAACGGTAACTTACTTAGCTAATTTTAGATTACGTCGGGTGCTCACTTTCCTTCTTTCTGCATTTGCTCAGCAAGTCTCAAAACAGCGTCAATATTATTATGATAGTCTTAGGACTGAATGATCAAAAAGATACTTGTATCAGTTTTTTCAGCCTCTATATATGATTATAATTGAATTTAATACCCCTTTGAAAGGCAGTAGTCGCTGTTTAAGCTCTTATGAAGAAAGCCGCACCAACATCCATTTTACTACTGTTGAGATGCAAACCGCTTTAGTGGTGGACAATATAAAGCACCTTAGTCTGTAAAAAAGCAGCCAAGATATTTTTTAAGTTACATGACCTGTTTTTCTCTGATCTTTGTTTTTCACGGCCCTCACCAATGGTTTTCGATGTTAACAGTAAATCAAGTGCGGCCCATACTCTGAGACTTTTAATAATTTCACTCCCTGTTTTAACCTCATGAGGAGGAAGAATCCGCTCGCCTAAAAAATACATAAAATGTGCTGGCCAAACCTGTTCAGCAATCTCAGTAATGTATAAATTTGGATTAGTAAATACCTCGTAACGCTCAATGTGATGAATACCCTGAAGTTTGCCGTTATACCGAAAGGCAATATAATTAGGAGGCTCTTTAGGCCAGCCCCCTCTACCACTGACAGGATGGAAATATTTCATTTGCTTATTGACAATGTCCTGCCAAGTTAGCGATGACTCAGGAACCATACCGCTTCCCAAAGAAACTACATCGACTTTATTACTGTCAATTTTCTGCATGGTGCTGATGGTTTCCAGATAATTGGATAGCTCCTTTAAAATATAATTTTGAATTACCCCCCCCTTTCCCCTGGCACTGCATTGACAAAACCTGCAGTCTTTTCCAGGGTATCACCCGAGGTCGCATCGGGCCGTCATATTAAAATTTGATGCTGTGAATGCTACAGTACTTTCATTAAAAATAACTAATTGTTTCTGTGCTGCCTTTGAATGACGGTAGGAAAGACTTGAGTAATATCGATCGATTTGTGCATCGGATGGAAATACCCAACCTCGCTTGGCTTCGACAATGATATGAAAATCTTCCGGCTGGATAATTTCAAAATCAGTATAACCTTGGTTGTGCTCGTATTGCTGGAGCCTAATTCTAATTTGATCTTCCTGGATCGCCGCAGTAATCCCAATTTCCTTTAAAAATAAGGTTAGAAATGAAGTGCTCTGACTGAATGCGTATGCAACACTATAAGAAATGTCGTTTTCAGCCTGTCCCAACAGAAAAAAAAGGCTTTGCACTTTTTGATCATAAATGTAAAGCTCAATCATAGATGTTAATAGGTACTTTTCGTGTAAAAGCAAGTTAGGTAGATTGGTATTGATAGCAATGGCCAAATCCAGCATTATTTCATCTGCCTTTTTTTGGCATTTCCCAAATTCTGTAAATACATTGTAGAAGACCTAACAAATTTATCAAGAGCCTTTGCATTCTGCCTGCTTATAGGCTATACGCCAGATCCCAAAAACAACCGCCCAAAGGGCCTTGGTACGTCGAACATTTTTCGTAAGTATAACTCTAATCTGGTTCGCTTTTTAGCTTACGTTAAAAAAAAGTCTTCTATGAGCACAAGTGAAGCTGTCAACCCAAAACTATGTTTATTCTGCAGAAAGAATAAACCAGAGAAAAGCAACACTCATTTGCTTGCGAATTCTATGATGAAACCAGCTATAAACCAACCTGGTAGAGCAAAATTTCGAGATGCTGAAACCTATTGAGATATTTCGGTCGGTGAGGGATCATTGAGCTCGAAGCCTTTTATCGGAAGGAAGGTGGATCAAAAAAAGTCAGAGGAAATCTTTGGCGGGGAGCAAAAGGTATTTGAAGCGGTACAGAATCAAACAGACGGCTTTGCCCGAGACTTTGTCTTTTGTCCCCGGTGCGAAGAAAAATTCGGACTATTAGAATCCATTTTCGCCCAATTCCAGCAAGCCACAATACCGGATAACCAAGAATTAAAGCCCAACCATCCCAGTGGCGTTGAAATACGGACTTTTTCTGATTCTTATCACAAAAATTTAATTGCTGCCTACTGTTTTTTGAATCTATGGAGATTCGGTCTTTTTCATTTCGATGATAAACGCTCTGAAATCATACTTGAAAAACTCAGAACCTACTTATTAAATGTCATTGATATCGATCCAGAGAAGCAAACACCAGAAGATATAAAATCCAGGTTATTAATTGAGTTAGAGCTTCCTATTTCCTTTTTTGCTGGCTACTATAATCTGTATGATCCAAAGGACAGCCAGCCTGAACGTGACTTGAAGCCTACAAAAACCATCACTTATCATTCACCTGATTTCAATTATTTCCATTTAGGACTTTATACGATGATATATCAGCCTTATATTTCCGATTATCTCACAGACGCCAAGCAATATTTCGGGCTTGGAGAAAAGATTAAAATTGTTGATTTCGTCTCCACGCAAAGAGAAGTGAAAATTGCTATCCTGCCAGAGGAGTTCCGTGAAATGGTCTTGAAAAATTTTCTTGACCAGGAATTTATTCCAGCTGCCAAAGGAAGTTTAAGAAAAACGGCTAGAAGGCTTTACGCAAAATATGGCTATGCGCTTACCGCCGTTAAATTCGAGCGCCTTTGGAACGCATATGGAAAAAAGATTTCATTGCGGCAGATTAATGCTGATCAAAATGAATCCTTGATTGTCAGTTTGATGCATCAACTGGAAAGGTCGCCTCGCTAAGCCAAGATCTCCTAATCTGGTTAACAGGACGAAATAATCTTTTATAATTCTATATTTCCAATTTTTCAAAAATTAAAAATATAGAATCATTTATTTGAATACTGTCGAAAGTCTTTCAAATAAGGTCCAGTCTTGTAACAGCCCTTATTAAGTGCTTTTCCGGCATTTCACAATTTAATTCGCGTTTGCCTGCAATGGAATTAAAAAATTGGTCTGATTTTTACCTGTCCTATTTTTCGATAAGCCTCCAGGAAGTGTCCATTTGGTTTATGGAAAAGTCTTTAAGGTTAGTTAACTCAATAAATCAAGAAAATATAACATAACCCTCCAAAGAAGCAGTAATATTATATTTTGATCTGGTTAAAATTATCACTAAAAACTCACTCAAAAAAACGCTCCTTAATTCAAGTGTTAACTAGTTAATATTTTAAAACATGGTTTCTGTGTATGCTTAAACCATTCTAACGCCCGAATATAAATGCTATGAAATTTCAGTTTGAGCCACTGGACGATGAGTATGGATTCCAGGAATTTATAAATGACCTATTCAACGCAAAATTCGCAACAAATTCTTTTGAAGAATATCGATCAAAGGGTTTAGCGCAATTCGGAATTGATGTGTATTCTCCTGAGTTAAGAATTGCAGTGCAGGCAAAAAAGAAGAAGTTAAGTCGAAATAAGTTGGTATTGACCAAGGAGTTAGTAGCCGACTTTGACCAATCGATTGAACTTCTTAAAAGTTTCCCCTACCCGGTCGATACTTTTATCGTAGCTTCAACAACGCCTAAATATTCAGAAGTTCAAGATAAAGCCATTAGTCTATCTCTAAGGGAACAAAAGAAAATTCAGTTTTTAGCTTGGGAAGACATTGAAAAGGATTTGACAGCATATCCCAAGCTTCGCTCAAAATACTATCCCCATTTACAAACTGAGATTATCCCAAGAGAGCTTACCATAATTCCTAAAAAGGATCTTTCAAAAATTGAAGACCGAAAAGATGATGTAGAAAAAATTGCCAGTTTATTGACATTACACGATGTAGTTTCGATTAAAGCTGTCGGAGGAACCGGAAAAACGACGCTCTTATATCAACTGTATCAAAAACAACTACCAAATTTTGAACATAGCGTTTGGATAAATTATCAATTGGATTTCAAAAGAGAATGGGCATTCAACACAGCACTCCATGTTAGCTTAGGACTGGCCTTCCCTGAGAACACATCGGTAGACGTAAAGTATGAAACTGTTTTGATGAAATTCAATTCATTAAAAGGATCGAAAATAATTTACATTGACAATCTCTCGCACCAGGATGATTTAAATTTAAATCGTGAATTGGGTAGACTATTAGCTAGCAGTAGAACAAAAATAATCTTCACTACCAGAGAACGGTGGAATGAATTTCATCAATATCAGTTAATTAATTTAACCTTAGAGGCTTTAAGGAACGTATTTATCCGCTTTTGCAAAAAAGGAATAGAAGCTCAAAATGAATTAGACGAATTGATTGGCTTGGTTAATTATAACGTTTTGTTAGTAGTCCTTTGCGCGAAAACAATCCAAAATTCCCCTGGATTGACGGTCTATAAAATGTGCAAGGCATTAACGGACATGAACATTTCCTCGTCTATACTTCCTATTTCTTTTGTGCACGATAATGAGATTGAATCAAATCGGGATATATTATATAACCAAATAGCTAAGGTATTTGATATGTCCAGGCTTTCGCCTTGGCAACATACTGCACTTTGTATTCTGGCATTTTGTCCTTTGGGCTCTCTTCCCATAGAAGAAGTATTGGAGGCTTTTAATATTGACTCCTCTGAGCATGCAGCACTAGTCAATGCTTTCAACGAGCTCGATCAGGTGGGATTGGTCGAGAGAACAGACGACTTGGTTCTAATTCATCCGGTTATCCAGGATGTTTATAGAATGGACGACACTGTAATTACGCATTTTTCTTTCTTTTTAGGTGGGTTAGTTTATCAAATGAACGAAACCAATCTAAAAATGTCCTCAAGCGGCTATCGTCTTCAATTGTATGCAGAGTCCGCTTTGCAAAAACTCACTGGTGAAAGAACTAGATTTATGACTCAACCGATTCTTGTTATGATGAATAATCTATTTGTCATGTATCGATATTTGGGCCAAGAAGAAAAAAAGATCGCGATTGGTAAAAAGCTAAGAAACGACTTTGAGCGATTGGAAGAAACATATAATCATGATCCAATTTTGCTTTCGACAATATACCATTCCATTGCCATTATGTTTTTTGAAGAAGCCAATGTTGAAGATGCCGTATTATATTTTAACAAATCCATTGATAAAAGTAGGGACCTTAACAACATTTTAATTGTTCAAAGTTACATCGCTCTGATGGACATTTATTGGAAATCACGTAAGTGGAAAGAATCGTTGGATTGCTGCCAAAAGGCGATTTCAATAATAAAATCAAACGACTTTGATAGACATGGTTACTTAATGGCCATGTTTGCAAATCAAACCGCAATGATCTATCTTGAGTTAGGTGATTATTCAGGCGCCGTTGATTGCATCCATGCGGCGATATTTATCCATAATGATTCCCAAAGCACTGCAAAATCAAAAGCTCTTTTAGCCCAGTATCGTTTAAATGCAAGTTTAATTTATACAGTGACTACAGTTAATTCTGATAAATCACAAGAGGATAAAGCGGAAACTCACAAAACTGCTGTACTACTTTTTGAAAATGCCATTCATGATCGACTTAGTTTGAATTACAATCCAGATCATGAATTACCGAAGTATTATAGGATCGGCGCCTTTGTATACCATCAGGCGGGTAATGAAGAAGCCGCCAAAATCCTACGCGAGGCTGCAGAAAGTTCGAACGTCAAATAATATTTTAACCTACAAGACTGCTTCAAAATGATTCCCGAAGTCAATACTATTATACGATTTAACGAAAATGAGACCTATGCTTTATTTTTTAGCCAGAACGATGTACCAAATTATGTTAGAAATCTAACATCAAACGAATCTAAACAGATAATAGAGGCAAATAGGGTTCTTTACATTTTTCAAAATTATTTCAGCAGGTTATATGAAGTGGAACTTAATTTGTGGGAATTTGCCAAAGTAGCCGATCATAGATATAGCCACAATATAAATCCAAAGTCAAATCTTTTGTTAAACGACATATCAGTATCGCTGGTAAATGCAAATCGTTTATGTACTAACTTTATAAACTCCTGGCGGAGTTTTATTGAGTTAATGTATAAACAGGTAAGTAATGGCTACGGTGGAGAAAAGTCGATGGAGTTCTTAGAAATAAAGAAATTTACTAAGGCGTTGTATGACGAAAATTTCGAATATAGACTATTAACCGGCCTCAGAAATTTTGGCGCACATTACGATAGTATAATTTCTGGCATTTTTACAATGAATGGCGTCACAAGTGCCTTATTCTCAAAGGATCACATGCGAGACTTTAAAGATTTTAGGGAAAAAGAAGTTTTTAGAAAAGATTTTGAACAGCTCCCAAATCAAATCGACGTAATTCCGGTATTGCATAAAGGAATGGAACATCTCTATTTGTTATTGAACAAACTCATGGAGATTAATAAAGCATACTTTTTAAAGTACAGCAAGGTTTTTCTTGACATGCCAGATATTAGTCATTATGAAAACCTGGGATTCGGCAAGTTGATTCTCTCTGAACCTCTATACCTTCAACAGCTGCCGGTGGCCGTTGCTAAAAAGGTCATCGATTTTTACAAAAACCCTGTCGATTTTAAGTAAATCCATCTTCGGTTTACGACTTATTGGTTACAGATTGACTTAATCATAACTTTATTGCCATAACGTTCAATATTAACCAATTAACAGGCCTTTTTCATGTTCTGGCAATGGTCTTCCAGAGTAAAGGTTTAACCCAAACACCCTAGTGCAAATACCTACTGACGCTGAACTTGAACTATGATAAATAACCAAATTACGACCGCATCCTATTCAGTTTTCACTAACAAAGGGGCATTTGCTTTGCTCCTGGGTTCTGGAATTTCAAGCGCTGCTGGAATTCCGACAGGATGGGCTATCGCTTTAAAACTTATTGAGCAAATTGCCAGAAATAACAATGAAAGCCCGTTGCCAACAGCAGACCAGTGGTACAGAAATTATTTTGGTGCAGAACCTGATTATTCTGATATTCTTGCCAAGCTCACCATAAGCCCCGAAGAACGCTTGAATTTATTGCGTCCATTTATTGAACCAACGAGGGGAGAGTTTGAAAACGGAGAAAAGAGGCCAACAAAAGCTCATCGACAAATTGCCCAGCTAGTTGCTCAGGGTTATATTAGAGTGATCATCACAACAAATTTCGACAGGCTTATCGAAACGGCTTTAATAGATCTGGGCGTGGCGCCCTCTGTAATTTCGAACCCGAATCAGATTGATAATGTCATACCGCTGATTCATAGCAAGGTAACAATCTTTAAAATAAATGGCGACTATCTGGACACCAAGTTTCTTAATGTTAAAGAGGAACTTACGGCCTACGATCCGAGACTGGCGGAACAACTTCGCTTTATTTTTGAAAATTTCGGATTGGTTACCTGTGGCTGGTCTGCCACCTGGGATCTTGCTTTGCTTGATATACTCAAATCTGCAAATAAGTTTAGATACTCTAATTATTTTACACACCTTTATACAGCAGACCCAGGTTTGCAGGATATTGCAGGTACTCGGCAGGGACAATTAATACAGATTCGTGACGCGGATTCTTTTTTTTCTGACCTGTATGAAAATGTTGAGGCGCTTGAACGGAACGATACGATGCATCCCGCTACACCAGCGATTGTTCTTTCCAAAATCAAAAAATTTATAGTAAAAGAAGAGCACTTGATCTCATTATCAGACCTTTTGCATGATATCACAGAAGACTGTTATTCCAGAATACATCGAATCAAACCAGGAAAGATCAATGATGTGGTTGCGCAGTATCAACTCGATATGGATTTGATACTGACCGCTATGACTAACAGTGCCTTTTGGTCGAAGGCCTACCAATACCCAATTATCTTAAATATCATTCGAAGAATATTTGCCGGTAACGCATCCAGCCAACTTTCCGCAGAAACAAGCCGGGTTCCGGCGTTGTTGTTAAGATATGCGTGCGGAATCAGCTGTTTAGCGAGTAACAATTTTAATTTACTCAAAGAACTATGTAACCTTAGAGTAAAATATCATCAAAATAACTTTTACAGCCTTACCGACGTAACAAATCAGTGGTGGGTTTTAAATAGTGAATCCTTGAAAAAAGCATACGGCAACAATTACAAAATGCCACAAAGTATGCTGATCTCAGAAATACTGCGCCCCTATTTTCAAAATCTCATTCCGGGTGATGAAGATTACAAGTATCAATTTCAGATTTATGAATTGTTGATATCTCTTAAACATCATCAAAACGATAGTAACAGCACTATCGGATTTCCTCAAGGAAGTTATTCTTATGATCGCGAGGAATCGGCATATAAATATGTAAGTGATCAACTTCTTCTGGGAGACGAATCACAACTTATCATGAGCGGACTCTTTTCTAGCATATCTGATTTAAATAATTTGTTTGGCTCTTATAAGGAAAAAATTTCCGGACGCTATGATCCTAATTAAATAACACCAATTTCCTCGCGGTTTTCCTATTTGCCACTTTTTTTCTCGGACAATATCAAAAAACGAAATTCTAATTCTTTCCAAGCATGAGTTTTGCAGTATTCCCAACCTTTAAGGAAATATTTCCTGGCATAGAGCAGCCTTCCCTGGAAGAAATTCTTCTGACTACTTCGTCTTCTACACTTTTAAAGATTGCGGCATTTCTAAATTCCCGGATCCACATCACCCAGCTAGATATCAAAGAACAGGAAACAATATTTTTTAGATGGATAGGAGTTTTTGATATCGGCACGCGCCAAAATATTTGGTCAAATTACTTAAAATTCAAAGAGAGAAACGAAGCTCGCGGATCACGAATCTGTCTTTTTAACTCTATTGCACTTCTCCGGCTTATGGATCGCATTATGATTTCATATAACAGTATAGAGCCTTGCCTTGAAGCGACAACTGAGGAAGAAATGATTTTTGTTCATGCGTGGCTAATCAGCAATTCAGAATTAGGTGACCAAATTCAGAAAAGTGCTAGACCAACAGCTCACAATTTGTTTGAGACCATTTTAATTAGCCAGGCAAGTCAGCACGAATTCGTGGAGAGGAAAGATATCTTTACTCAAATTTTGTTTTCCGGATCGTTCTTTGATTACTTATCAGAAAATCTCACTTATGAGCCATTTTTAAAGGAGTTTTTGGCCAACAAAAAACTGCAATCTCACCATCAATACCTCAGAGCATTAGCAGAAGTCTACATCAAAGACATTGGCCAAGACTTTTCCTTCACCTTGACGCCCGATAATCAGTTTTTGGCTTCCCTGTTTGACTCTTTCACATTACCTACGTTGGCAGCAGATCCAATGAATCCGAATCATCCAAAAATGCCGGATCAAGATTTTAAAACCTTTAGGACTTTTCCCCTGGTCAATTTAGGTGAAGGCACTTATTACATTTTACATCATAATTTCTTTGTGGATAAGTTGTACCAGGGGGCAATCTTCGATTTTTACAAACAAACCTCAGTTTGCGACAAAGTTGGCAGTTTTGCTTCCTTCCTACGGCAATTGGGAAGCAGTTTTGCTGAAAGTAAAATTTTCTACACCCATGTGGCTCGATGTTTCCGTCAGGACCGGCACATTGTCAAAGTAACTGGTGACCAATATAATACCCTGGAGTATACAGATTATTACGTTCGCGAAGGCAAGTCCATTTTTCTCTTCGAATTTAAGAATGTGTTGATAAGCTCTGCGGTAAAACAATCAATGAACTACAAAACAATTGAACAGGAAATATTTAAGAAGCTAGTACGTAATGAAAAGGGTAAACCAAAAGGAGTCACCCAACTTTGCAACGTGATTAAAAATTTGGTAGCCAAACCATTTCCATTTGATAATTTTCTCAGCAAAAAGTTTAGCCGCCTGAACATCTATCCGATTCTGGTTTGCACAGATGATTTTTTCAATGTTGACGGTGTTGAAAAAATAGTAAATGATGAATTTCAAAGGCAGCTTTTGAACCAAGATTTCGGTAAACATAAAATTAATCCTGCTGTCATTATCCATATCAATGATCTAATTAGCCTTCAACTAAACCGGATATCTAGCAAAAAAAATTTCCAGCATGTCATCGACCTTTATAATGAACGCAAAGCGAAACGGAGAAAAAGATCGCCCCAGAAATTCCAGGATATACTTCTGCAGCAGCAAGGTTTTAAAACCATTATGTCTGATCACCTTAGAAACCAATCTGATAATTTAATTAATCAAGTTGCTGATACATTAAAACTGAATGAATCCTAGCCATCCAAATTACCCTTTCTTGATAATTAGATGCTGCAAAGCCGGATCATCCACAATCTTCTCCATTTCAAATTCGACAATGTCAAGAACATCCTGTTTCACCTGCATGTAATTCCGAATTACCATCGCCTGATCCAGTTTTCTTATTTCAGGAATAGCTTGGTAACTATCCTGCTCCCCTTTCAGCGCCTGGTGATTATTAAGAATCTCACAATGAAACGCTTTCAAATCAATTTTCTGCTCCGGATTATCTGCGACCAATCCGACAAATTCTCCAGAGGAAAGCGCAGAAATCTTGGAAGGAGGAATGGCCGAATCCAGCTGCTTGGATTTACTTACGGAAGTGTCCATTCGGTTGATGGAAAAGCTTGTACGGTCTTGCATAATTTTTCCAAAACGCTCAGAAAGTTGCTTTGCCGTATCGCCCGTCACCTGGCCGCTAATAATATTTCCGGTAATGTTCATGATCACATCCGCCTGCTCTTTTCCGTAATCCTTTCTAAGTTGACTGAAGTCCTGAACACCGAGGGTGGTTGACACTTTGTTTGATCTGGCAGTAGCGATCAAACTATCCATGTTATTAAGATAAATGGTTGGAAACTCATCAAAAATCAAACTACTTTTTAGCTTACCTTTCTTGTTGACAAGCTTAATCAATCGCGTTACATACAAGGAAAGTACAGCACCATAAACTGAAATTTTCTGCGGATTATTTCCCATACAGATAATCTTGGGCTCGTCCGGATTATTGATATCGAGCGTAAAATCACTACCTGAGAGAACGTAATAAAGTTGTGGCGATGATAGTCTGGCCATAGAAATTTGTGCTGATGCTATCTGTCCTTCCAGCTGTTGCATCGCATCGTTAAGATAAGCAGATACGAAAGGATTGATTAATACCTCAATCTCTTTTTCCGCCCGAAGAATGGTAAAAAGTTTGTCATACGGAACCTGCATCAGTTCAATCACGTGCGGAAGTGTGCAGTACTCCCCGTCCTGATACCGGCGTAAAAACCAGATGATCGCTGTAAGAAAGTTGATGGGTGATTCTACGAAAAAATCTCCCTGCCTCTTGATCCACTCCCTGTTAAGTCCCATAAGAATCGTTCTGGCTGATTCAGCTGCGTCCGTTATATCCAGAAGGCTCTCTGGGTCCAGCGGATTGCAGCGGTGTGTATGGGTAAGATCATCAAAATTGATCACGTAAAACCTGGGTACAATCTGGTACGCATCCTGATTGTTTAGCCAGGTGTTGTAGGTAATAACAGAGAGATCATCGAACTTGAAATCATACACAAACATAGAAAAACCTTTTTTTATGTGCTGGGTAATCACATGACGGATTACGAAATAACTCTTGCCCGCCCCCGGTGATCCCAGAACCAAAAGACCCCGAAACGGATTGATTATGTTGATCCAACTACGGTGGACCTTGTCTTTTAAATGGTAGCGGGCAGGAAGATTAATAGAAAATTCATTCTCTAAAAGCCGCTGCTCCTGCGGAAAGGTTTCATTCTCCTTATTAAATATATCTTTGCTGTTCATCTTTAAATGGATCACACGCGACAGCAGCGTTCCGCCTGTCAAAACCAGGCAAAATCCGCTGACGGTGATCAGCATATAAGACAATGAGATCATAACCAAGTCGCTGTTTCTACCTACAAAAACCTGGCTTATAAAGTATAGAAACGTTCCGATACCAATAACGATGAATCCCTTTTTGACGCTAAGCTTTTCCTCCTTTTTCCCCTTCGCTCCCATTAGCGAAATCAAAAGGAAGCCCAGCGCAATCAGTTTAGTCCTGTTAAATCCGTTGAAAAGCCCGGTCCTGTAAATATTGGAAAGTATCCGATCGCTGAAAACTGAAACCAGTTTCCAGTGCGCGAAAACGCCATAGAAAAAATAATAAAAATGAAGGGCTAGAATCAGAATACTGATAAGCCTGGTCATGTCGGTAATCCTGTGCAGTGCCTGCTGATTTTCGCCTGTTTGTGAAGCCATGATAAGATTGTTTAAAGGTGATTACTGATATTTTTCTGCTTTCTTTTCTTTTTTCTCCGACGCGCGAATGGCAACGCGCTACCATCTTTTACAGGGTCAAGCAGTGAATCCAGCATTTCATTTTGCCCGTTGCTACCGCCGGAATCAGGCTCAAAAGATGCTACCTGATCTTTCCTTTTGAAAAATTCTGATTCGTGATCAGCCTTACGATTAGCTTGCTGCTGAGCTTTTTCCTGGTGAGGAGCTTGGGTTAATACCACCGGTCTACACCGCTCTTGAACTGCATTTGCACTGTACTGTTTTCCAAGGCTGCTACCATTGAAAACCGATTTGGTCCTGTAATCCACATAGGTAATCCCGTAAATGATTCCGGATTCATTCTGTCTTAAAACCATTTTGATCCCCTGCTTGTCAAGGGCCGAAGCGAGCCCTTTTACATCCGGCTTTGAAGTCCCCATCAGCGCTAAATCAATGGCATTTTTCACCCTGGCTTTATGCGGCTGCCTCGCAGTTTCATTTAGAGCGAAACGCTCACTGAGATATTTGAGCCCCGGATTAAAATGAAAGTCACTCGCTTTGATCGGCACGCCTACCGGTCTGCCTCTCTCATCTAAAATCCGGTAGACAAGTCCGCTGTTTTTATTGATGCGGGAGTCTTTACTTCCGGTATCAGCCAGCACATTGTACTGTCTAAGCACCGCATTCAGCTCAGCGGTCGAGGTGTATTTATAGGAATTCAAAACCGTATTTAAGACGTTACTGATCGCCTGCTTGGTCTGCGATTTCCCGTACTGTGCCTTGCTCACATTCACTGGTTTGAGCTCAAAAAATTGCCGTTTGTGAACTTCTGCTTTCACAAGACCAAAGTCGATTTCAATTTGTTTTCTTGCTTTTTCAGACTCATTCCTTCCGATGTTATTGGTCTCGATCCGGCTGCCATCGGGCCGGACTTTTACCGACACGATATGGATATGTGGATGCCCCGCATCGTAATGTTCATAGACCAAATAGGGCTGATCTTTAAAGCCTATCTTATCCATGTAGACGCCTGCAATCTGTGTCAACTGATCCTTGTTTAACTTTTCCGAAGGATCAAAATTCAGTGAAATATGAACGCTGTTTCTTTTCACGTTCTCATTGAGCGCCGCCGTTTTCAGAAGCATATTTAGCCGCTGCATCTGATTAAGATCTGTAAGATCCTTGGGATAATTTGCGGCCATGATACACTGCGCATCTCCCTGAGCAATCTTATTTTCGTTGTAATAAAAACTGCGTTGGATCGAGTATCCGGTCTTTATGATTGCAACCATTGGTCTGCTGTTTTATTGATCTGTTTTTTGATCTCATCGATCTGCAAAAGCAGCCTTCTTTTATCGAGCTCATAGGTAATAATCCAGGATTTAAACTCAGAAATCTGATCCAATGTGTGTAGCTTTTTGACAGCCTGATTAAAATTATTGCCGATATTATTAAGCTCATTTCGGAGCCTTATCAGCTCCTTGACTGAGTCATCAAGTGAACCGTTCCGGTAGTTAACCACGACCGGTTTTTCAAGTATTACTTTGCGGATATATTCACTGAGCTTATGGCAGGTGCTGCCTTTGAATTTCCGATCTAGCAGCGTAAACTCCTGGGCACTAAGTCTTAGCGCGACAATTCTTGTTTTGTTTGATTTCTGATTTCCCATCTTCTCTTTCCTTTCCCTATCTCAAACACTGTTACTTTTTAGACTCCCCCACCCACGACTTCGGAGTGAATGGGTGGGCCTACGCGGCGCGGCCAGATCCGGAATGGGTTACCAGTCCGGAAGAATGTGTTAAACATTCTGACATCTGGCAGTTTGCGGCAAAGCAGGCATTACCCCAGATTTTTTCAAAAACTCTTCTTGTTTTAGACTTTCTTTAAATTCTTTGAAATCCATGATTTCAATTTCTTTGCGCCTTTGAATATTTGTGTTAAACCGCTTCATTTCGCTCCTGTATTTTTTTAAGTTTGGCAGGCACTTTCAGTATCAATTATTAGGATGTAGTCCGTCAAGGAAGAGTGCTGCACGTCCTTTCTTCCACACTGGCAATTTAAAAACAGCGAGCTGTTTTAAGGTATGCTAACCGTTTATTGCTTAGGTCCAATTAGGCGGTCTGACCTAATTTTACGGCCGGTAATATTGCTCACATAAACGCCTTTTATATGGATTCGAAAATTGAAATAGCCAGGGTCTATGATACGCTGCTTTGCAGCCCTGGCATGGATGAGATCGTAAAGATCGATTTGAAGATTTCGCG
Source organism: Dyadobacter psychrotolerans (assembly GCF_004349265.1). GTDB lineage: Bacteria > Bacteroidota > Bacteroidia > Cytophagales > Spirosomataceae > Dyadobacter > Dyadobacter psychrotolerans. Next base: position 495,976 of record NZ_SMFL01000005.1, on the reverse strand, counting down.
TAAAGCCGTTCTCATTCTCTGCCACGCGATTGAGAAGGGTTCAGATGAGACAGGGAAAGCCGGACTTCCAAGTTTGCCTGAAAACATTTCAAAGCAGTTCAGCGAGCTTCTTTTTGGAATCTCAAAAGACTGCCTTGAAAAGTCGGGACTAGATCTGCTGAGTCAAAAACTGAAAGCCCTGGTGACGGCTCCGTAAATTGTGCAGATTGTCATGTTATTAAAGCGGAAAACCGTAGGTTTCTGACCTACGGTTTTCCGCTTATTTTTTAGGGCATTTCACCCTGATCAACAAAGGAATAATATCCTTCACTGGTTATGATGATATGGTCCATTACCAAAATATCCAGCAGCTGTCCCGCCTTTTTTATTCTTGCGGTAACTTGTCTATCTGCTTCACTGGCTGTCAGGTTTCCGGAAGGATGGTTATGTGCCAGGATTATCCCGTGTGCACTTGCTTTTAAAGCCGCTGCAAAAATCAGCTTTAAGTCTACTACAACGCCGCAGGTTCCACCCTGGCAAACTTCATAGAAGCCAAGTACCTTATTAGCCCGGTCTATGAGAATAATTTTAAACTGCTCGACAAACCCGATTTTATTTTCATCCCAGGATTGTTTTAAAACCGAGTAGGCATCATGCGATCGTGCGATTTTAAAACGCTCGCTTGATTTAACATGATTTTTGTAAACCAGTTCAATCTCTGCAAACTGATAAATTGTTGAAACGTTAGCACCATTTTCCATAACATTTGAATTTAAGGTTTATGAATTGATTATGGTGCCCTGATTGGCGAAGGACGCTAACGCCCATGAAGCAACGGAATAAAGGAAAGCTCCGGCATGGAATGCCTGCGTGGGAGCCCAGTGTTTATGCCGGAATTTCATGGACGTTCCAGCGCTGAGTGAGCCTACCTTTGTGGCCTAATTAAGTCAGGACTCTTCAGAATTACATTTCAGCAAGCTTTACCCAATTTTCTTTTTGTACCAAATTGCCTGGGACGAAATACACGCAGGCACTTTCGTACCGGGATTTGGCCCTTTTTTCCCAAATAATTGAGACGCATCTGGCACATGACGAATTTGATTGGATCCATGACACCAATCAAACCTGATTATGACACCACAAAACTTTTTTATGCTGCGAAGGCCACTTCTTTCAACAGATTTCTTTTTTAGCTTTCAAAAAGCAGTCGGTAATGACCCGTTGGCCTTTGAATCGTATTTAAGGCTCATCTATTCAGATCCTTTGCTGCAACACGCCCTGCACCAGGCTTCACCTGTGCTGTATCAGCAGGTATTGCGGCTGCAAAATGATGAGCTGCAAAACGGGAAAGAAGACCTTTTAAATACCCTTTACAAATACCTGATCCGTATGAGCACCCGGTGTACCCCTTTCGGATTATTTGCAGGATACAGTTTGGGAGCCATCACTGAAAATACAAGGATTCGTTTCGATGGCGAAAACAGTTTGCATCTTCACACAAAAATAGATGCAGAAATCTGTTGGCAGCTGGTCAATCAAATCCTTCAATCGCCTGGGATAATCAGCCAATTGAAATTCTTTCCCAACACTTCGCATTACCAAATCATGGATTCTTACCGTTACATCGAGCGGCAGGCCGATGGTAAAACGCTGGGCTTATCTGCCATTAAGTCAAACCGGTATCTGGCAAGGTTATTAGAGCATGCAAAAGACGGGCGGACAGTAACAGAATTAAATGAAATTCTACGCCAATACAACGTCGGAAAGAAGATGGCAAAGACGTTTGTAGATTCTTTGATCGAGTCCCAGTTTTTTGTCAGCAGCTTTGAAATGAACGCTACCGGTGAGAATTATTTACAGCGTATCGAAAAAGAGCTCAAAAACATGACCGGATGTGAAGAGCATCTTGAAAAGATACAGAAAATCCAGGCACTTATTAAAAATGGGTCAGGCGCCTTCACGATCCAGCAGTCCCTAAAATCTCACTTTGAAACGGCCGGCGTAATGGCGCCTGACAAAAGTTTTGTTCAAACTGACTTAGCTTTCCGCACCAGTGCCTGTGAAATAAGCCGCAGTATCGTGAATATGTTGGCATCAGAAATCAAGGAGCTGGCATTTCTTACAAGTCAAACGAAAAATCCGGAACTGGCAGAATTTGCCAGCCGGTTATTTACGCATTTTGGAAACAAACCCGTGCCCCTTTTGCCCGTGCTGGATCTCGCAAGTGGTATTGGCTACGGAACACTCCAACCCGCTGTCAGTAGCAGTCTGACACTTTTGACCGGCTTAACCCAGCCCGCTTCCCAAGAAACCAGTAAGCAGGTTGACACCCCGCTTTCCAATTTTCAACAAAGTATCCTTGAAAAAACGAATGCAACCGGTAGCATGGCCTACGAGTTAACGGCTAAGGATATTGTACTATTCGAAAATGAAAAACATATTCCGCTGCCTGAAAGCTTTTATGTGTTTGGAGGTGTTATTAACGGCACGCAGTCAGATTTTGACAAAGGCAAATTTTCCTTTGATTTAAAAGCGATAGCAGGCCCATCAGGATTGAACCTAATGAGCCGCTTTGCCCAGTCTGATCCGGATCTCAAAAAGCAGCTTGAAAATGTCGTGCAGCTTGCGGAGGCTCAGAATCCCGATATGATCTTTGCTGAAATCTGCCACGTCCCGAGCCCACAGGTCTTAAAAGTTGTCAACCGGCCGTCTCTGTTATCCTATGAGATTCCCTACCTGTCACATAGCAGTTTGCCGCGTTCTAGCCAGATCCAAACTAGTGAGCTTTTGGTAAGCTCGCCTGATGGCAGGCAAATTATTCTGAGCTGCAAGCGCCTTGATAAAAGAATTATCCCAAGACTGACCAGCGCTCATTATTATACAAACGGTTTACCGTTTTACCGATTTCTATGCGAGCTTGCCCAGCAGTCTGACAGTGCCAGTATGGGCTGGGACTGGGGTGATTTTTCAAATGAATCTTTTTTACCCAGAGTCACCTATAAACACTTGATCCTCCAAAAAGCCAGTTGGCGTTTGGATTGGGATGAATTCGAAACGGTTATGGCTAAAAGTGAAGACCAGCTCAGTGCCTGGGCAGCGCTCGCGGCCAGGAAAAAACTACCCAAGTATTTTCAAATCCAGCAGGGTGATAACGAGCTTCTGATCGATGGGCAAAGTCTTTTTTCTCTTCAAATACTGGAAGACTACCTAAAAAAAAGCAGCCCTTTGAAACTAACAGAATACCTTGAAACCGAAGCCATGGGATTTCTTTCTGAGAAGGGAAATAGTCTGGCCAGTGAAGTGATTATCCCCTTTCTGAACCCCATAGAGAAGCCAGCACTGAAAAGCCTGGTTAAAATACAATACACTCCAGCAGTCTTTCACTTGGGAAGCGAGTGGCTTTATGTGAAGCTCTATTGCAGTGAGCAGGCCTCCGACTTTCTTCTTTCTAAAATTATAGAACCTTTCTGTGAGTCGCTTGAACGCAGAGGTGAACTTGAAAAATGGTTTTTTATACGTTACTACGATCCAAAACCACACCTGCGCATCCGTTTTCATATGAATGAAAGTAAAATCTCATGGAATGGTCTATTAACTACTTTTCAAAAAACGGTTCAGCCGTATCTGGAAAATGGACTCATCAGCGCATTTACAGTTGATCAGTACAAGCGCGAGATTGACCGTTACAAGCTGCTGGCTTACATCAAAATGGAAATGATGTTTTATATAGACAGTTACCTTACATGCAAATCCCTGCGTTTATTAACTGAAAACCACAATCCGGATCTTCGCTGGCTTTTGGCTTTACGAGGATGTGTTAGCCTTTTAAATAGTGCTGGTCTTACCAACATTGAAAAATTCTCATTAATCAAAAGACTGCATGATGATTTTAGCAGTGAGTTTAATGCATCCGTGGACGATCTTGTTCTTTTAGATCAAAAATACAGGACGCATAAAAACGCGATCCTTTCATTTTTGGACACAAAAAAGGATCTATCAAACGGAATCGAGCCGTTCACAGCACATTTTGATCACCTTTCTGATTTTTTGCGCTGCACTTTCATTGAAGAGATGGTCACTTCATCTCAGGATATAATCGAAACCATTGCCCACCTGATGCATCTATTTTTAAACCGCTGGTTTAATCAGATGCATAGAAAACAGGAATGGATCATTTATCACTTTCTAAAGAAATATTACGACATGGTTTTGAATTTAGAAAAAACGGCTAAAAACTGAGTAAAATCATTTTTTAAGTAACCGGTAGATTCATAAATTGTACTAACCTCCTTCTATCTGATTGAATGTTATTCACTCTCATAACACCAATTGACAATGGAAGATCAAATGAAAAATGCGGTCACCTGCATGATCGTTGATGACGAAAAACCTGCCCATCAGGTTTTAAACCAGTACATAGACCGGGTTCCCGGTCTATCCCCTATTGAAGGTGCATACCTGGGTTTAGATGCACTTGACAAGATTCCGATATTAAAGCCCGACATTCTTTTTCTCGATGTCGAAATGCCTGATCTGAGCGGGCTCAGAGTGTTGGATCTTTTAAAGACGCTGACTGCTTCTGTGATTCTCACCACAGCACACCAGAATTTTGCTGTCGATGGGTATGGCTATGCGGTCAAAGGGTTCCTTTTAAAACCCATTTATTTCGAAGAGTTCATTTCCACAGTTTACCGGGTCAGACAGCAGCGTGAAATCATAAATAATTCCGCGTTTATGCCGGTTCAGCCCGTTTTAACTGGTTTTGAGATTGATCTTGAAAGCGGCGACGATTCTCAGGGAAAATTTCCAGTTTTTCACAAAGACACCATGATTGTTAAGGTGGACGGACGGATCGTTCAGATTCCTTATGCCGACGTAACCTTTGTGGAAGGCGCAAAAAATTATGTAAAAATATATATCGGGGACATTGTCCGGTATTGCCGGATCCCGATTTCAGTCATGATGAGTCGTCTTCCCAGCTCACTTTTCATTACCACCAACCGCTCGTTTATAGTGAACCGTCTGGCCTTTATTGAAATGGAGGGTAACGAAATGTTGATGAACAACAACTACCGCGTCAAAGTATCCAAAGATTTAAGAGCACTTGTGCTGGCTAAACTTACTTTCAATGGATGACAGACGCTACCGCTTTTTAAGCATCAGGTTCCGCTATGAAGATGAGCCACTGAGTCAAAAAATCCTGCTGCACGGGATTTTCTGGCTGCTGTTTGTGGCTTCGCACCTGCTTTACTTTGTACCCGCTTTTAGAAGCGAGCTGTTATCAGCTCCACTCAGGATGGCGTACCTTCTTCATTATTTAAGAATGATACCCATTTTTTATTGTTATGAGTGGATATTTAACTTTTTAAAAAAGCGGGTAAGGCCATTTTCCCTTTATGCACTCAGCCTTCTCTCATCGCTGATTTTAATGCATATCGTTACGACGCTTAACTTTCTTTTGATCGATTATTTATACGGGCTAAGGAATTTATCTCCCGTGTTTTATGGCATAGGTAGTTTATATATCCAGCAAATGGCTTTCGATAAAAGCGCCGATTTTTTGATCTTCTCTTATGATATGATGGAAATGCAGCTGCTGTTTCTTCCGCTCGGATTAAAGATGGCAAAATACGGCAACCGGCAAAATGCGCTAAAACTCAGTGCAGAAAATGAGGTCATCCGCGCGGAACTAAAAAACCTTAGAGCCACCCTGGCTCCGCATTTAATTTACAATATGATCAATGCAGCTTACGCGCAGGTAGAACCGGTTTCCAAGCAGTCCGCCTTCTACATTCGAAAGCTTTCGGATCTGCTTCGCCATAATGTCTATGACACAAGAAATGAATCCATTCCTTTGCAAGACGAGCTGTACAGCATCCAAAGTTATCTGGAACTTGAAAAAATGCGAAGAGGGATCTGCCCAGAAGTAACTTTCCAGCAGCAAGGCATAATCAAGCCTGAGCAGAAAATTCTTTCTCTGATTCTTTTTACGCTGACAGAGAATGCCTTTAAACATTCCGTGGGAAGTCCACTTGATGATAACTGGATTAAGATCGGATTAAGTGCCGAAGAAAAAGGGGTTAGGTTTCAGATCAGTAACAGCAAACCGGTTAACTCGACAGCTGTCAGACAGCAGAAATATTCCGGAATCGGTCTCGTAAACATTGAGAGAATCCTGGAACATAATTTTGCCGGACGATACAAGCTTCAAAGCAAAAATTTAGAACGAAGTTTTGAAATGGAGCTTTACATGCCATTCGTCCCGGATCATAGGGACGAACTTGGCATTCCAACCTGATACCAGCCGCTTAATACCAATGGTTTTTAAATCAGGGCTGTGAAATATTGTTTTGGGAAGTTGAAAATAAATCTACCCACCAAAACAACTCAATGATGAAAAAGGACCTGAAAATCAAAAAGTATCCTGTTGCATTTTACACAGGGAGCATCTGGCTGGATCAGCCAGCCCTCAGAAATCTGGATGGTATTACAACCTGCACCATTATTAGTACGATTCTAAAACAAGGCAAACGTTAAAACAGCAAGACCCATGGCAAAATTGGCTATGGGTCTTGTTGTTTCTGTCTACTAAATCGGATCTGAAATCAATATTGTATCCTTTTTCGTCCCAAAAAAGAGTGCTTTGTCCCTGGATTTAGTGGTTTCAAACCAAAAACTAGGACCTTAAAGATTACCTCAGGATTTTGTGCTTCCTGTGCAAAGTCATATCCCTTCTCGCTGATAAAATTTATTTATTAAACACTCAGCGTATTATGCAAGAAAAAAAGTACACGCTCGAATGGCTTGACCTGATCATCACCTTCACATTGGATCCATCCAAAACCAATGTTGATGCTTTGGGACAAAAAGAAGCCGAAACGATAATTGCCAAGGCGGTTTCTGAAATCCACAAAAACAAAACGTTTCTCAAGCAGCAGACATTTACAGTATCAAGTAAACGCAAAATCCAGCACCTGATCAAACAACACCACAGTACGCTGGTGATCCTTTTGGATCAGGCCTGTGAAAATGCGTTGAAACTAACGAGCTCAAATCCTGTCATGATCAGTACCATTCAAACCATCATTGGATGCGTCGATGAGCTATTGACTTTTATTGAAAACCATTTCTGGGAATATATCAGTTTGGACGAGCGTGTCCCGGCCGCCTACCTGACCCAGATCAAAAAGGAAGTGGCCCATAGAATTGACTCTATCCGCCCAGGTTTGATTCAAAGGGTCGGAAATAAAAACCTGACTGATATTCTGCTGGGTGTGCTTAATAATTTCAACGCCGAGAATCAGAACCGCCCTATTTCACTTCGTGAAGTATTCTATAAAAAAGAAGTGATCAAAGGGCTTGAAAAAATAAATGATATCAAAGAGGAGGATAAGGTACACGATGCCGTGATTGAGCTTTTGGTCTATCTGAATTTCAACAGCCGGTCTTTCATGAATTATTACACCCAGAAGCTCGCCCAGAAAATAAATGCCTATGGCCCAATCCGCGACAAGATGAGACAGCTTCTTCTATGCTATAAAGAATTCAACCAGATGCACCGCAAACCTGGGGTAAAACTAAACCCTAACTATGCGGATGTAAAAAAAGTGATCGGCAACTGGTTTGCCCAGGAGATCATGTATCTGGAAAAGAAACACCAATGGGATGTGAATCCTTTGCAGGATTACAGCCCGCCCTCACCAGCTGGCACGCTTTCCGAACGATTCAAGATACTTTGCTTTTTGTCTGTTGACCAGATCGGACTTCTATTCAGGGCGATGGATTCGCTTCGGATCCTGAAAGCCCGCTCGCTAAACCTGGTCTACCAAAGTATTACCCCCTATTTGTCTACGCCAAGAAAGCAGGATATTTCCTGGGAAAGTATGCGTAACAAATCCTATTCGGTCGAGCAGCGCGACAAGGAAATTTTAATAAAGACATTGGAAAGTGTCATTGAATGGATCAAAGAATACTAAGCATACCCAATATGGACACCAAAAAGTTGAACGAATACCTCTCTGCACTAACACCGCTAAGTAGTGAGTTTAAAAACTATCTTCACAAAACAGTGATCCGGCAAGATTTTCCCAAGGGAACAACGCTGCTGAAAAGCGGAGAAAAATTCAGCCAGACCTTCTTTGTGCTGGCTGGCCTTATCAAGTCCAGATATTTTGATGAAGATGGCAAACAGGTTGTAACCCGGTTTTGGAAAGAAAATGAGATTGTGCTTCCCAAAGGCGGGTTCATGGAAAACATGGAATCATTGGAAGACATCGTTCTTTTGGAGGATTGCCAACTACTGGCCATTCATAATAAGCAGATTGAATTTGCCTATCACGCATTCAGCGAGACATACAAGCTCAGCCGGAAAATCCATTTCAAGGACAGCAGAAAACAGTACCAGCGTGCAGCGCTTTTGGTACTCCCGGCTGTTAAAGCCTACCCAGCCTTCTGTCAGCTTTTTCCTTGTAACAGAATCCTTCTCCAGGACATTGCCTATTTTCTAAACATCCGTCCCTATACCCTTAGCAGGATACGGGCAAAAAGAAAATAGCTTCCGGGTTCACTTCTTGCCTTTTGTGCAGTATCCCGGCTTTACCAGCTGGTAATTTTAAGCATCAATGTCTGGTAAGCTATTAACCGGACACCAGACATAACCCGCTTAAAGATATTCCATTGCGCAAGGTGAATCAGGAGAAAGCCGAAAACCTGTAAGATAGTAGGCGTATTAATTAACAGTTTACTCAAAGTACGATTATGAAAACAAGAAAATTCATTTTCCCCGTTTTGGCAGCTATGATTGCTGTGGGTGCCGCTTTTGCAACAAGCGAAAAAGCAACCGGAAAAAGTAAACCGGTACTCGCTACATTCAATGTAGACAGTGAGGATGCCACATCTTATCATGTAACCTCCGTGCAGGATCCTGATTGCGGCAATGGTAATGATGTGACTTGCAAAATTTCCAGCACTGCCACACCGGATGCAAACAACCGGATTTTAAAAACACAGGCAACTGCCACTGATTGGAGAAGTGCTGATTAATGATTGAAATCAGGGAATTCCATGAAAGGAATTCCCTGAAATGCTTACTTCTTTTCTATCGCTGCCCGAAGGACCCTGGTAAGATTATCAGGGTCTCTTTTTGCAAGCTCTTCTGTATTAAATGCCATGATTTTACCCTGGCGGTCAATCAAAAGAAATGAAGGGTAGCTATTAAACTTGTAGTGCTCTATCGCAGGATGTTTATCGCCTTTGCCCTCGGTGAAAAGATTTACGGACTGCTGTGAAACATACTTGCCGCTTTTAATGCTTTTAAGCCAGAGAGCCTTTCCGGTATCTGTACTAATGGTCACAAAGGCAATATCCCTGGGATCAAAAAGATGCTCGATCTTCGAAAGCACTTTCTGATAATAACCCGTGCACCCTCCACAGCCCGTAAACCAGAAGTCAACAAAGACAAATTTCCCCCTAAAGTCTTCCAGTTTCACATATTTACCTGTCTGGTCAGGCAGCTTGAACGGGAAAGGCTCTATTCCGCTCTTTCGCATTTTTAACTTTTCCAGCCGCATCCGGCTCGCCGGGTCACGGGCAAACGCCAGGGCGCTGTCAAGTAGTACATTGAAATTGGCAGAGGCTTTTCCTTCAAGCGCCAGTGTGACGACCCTGTCTTTTGTTACACTGCGGTAATCAGCCATCAAACTTTCTATAATCCGATCTGTATTACTATCTCCATGCACCAGAAAGTCTGCAAAAGCAGCCTTCTGGTTTAAAAAATTTACGTACTCGACACTATTGGGATCTTCTGACCCCGAAAAATGTTCTGCCAGACTTTGCTCATACTTTTTCAAAAACTGCTGCCGTGCCTGCTGATTACCTTTGATATTCTTCTCAAAGAAATAGCGCATGTGTCGAAACCGCGCACCAGCGTCCCGGTAAAAAAATTCTGCTTTGATTACACCATAGTAAAATTCATCCAAGCTGGCTTTGTAGTGCTCTACAACCGGAACAGCCGCTTTGATCCGGTTAACACATACATCATTGTATTGAAAATTATCGGTAAAGGGATGTTCAAAAAATCCGTAGACAAAATCCTGATGAAAGTATGCCGAATCAACTTTGAAACGAATGTTATTCTTCAAGGCACCTCTGCCGGAAAAACTGTAATGAAAATCATAATTGGGTGATATTTGGTTTCTTCCGCTGGAAGCATATTTCTTTACGTCGACAACGAGCTGGTCCCCGGCATCCCAGAAAAAATTGTTGATCAGGGCATTCATGGTCTTCATTTTACCATTTGGGATCAAATTCGTATCCAGATCAAACCTCTTGGACACCGTAAACCTTCCGCTGGGCTGCTGAACAGGGACCTTAAAATGACAGGTTCCATCACGACCAACAACGCTTTTGATCAGATTGGAATTTAAATCTCCCATAAAACTAAAAAAATAAGGGTTGCAGCTTAAATAGAGGGTATCTCCCGGTTGGTTCGGCGCAAAGCGCACTGTAATATCAATTGTGGATTGTTTTACTGGCTGCCCCATTGCCAGGGCAATCCCTGACAGCAAAGCCATACTAAACATCATTGCCTTTTTCATTGACCTTGTTTTTAGTTGATTATCGGTTGTTTTGCTGCACATTACTAAGCTGTATCTCCTGATCCGGGAGGGGAAAAACGTATTTGTTGACATTGGGTAACAGCTCAAATTTCTCTCCTTTAACCGTGCGCACCAGCGTTTTGGCAAATGCCGGATCCTGGTTTAACCGGCGAAGATCCTCCCAACGCAGCTGACCTGTAAAAGGCAGCTCTTTCCGCCGCTCAGCCAGAATTGCTGTCAGCAGCTGCTGGTCACCAGTCTGCATTTTTTGATAGCTGCCGGTTTTATATCTTTTTAGCAAAAGTCCATCGAGCAGGTCCTTGGCTTTCTGACTTTGACCGGTACGTGCCAGCGACTCAGCCTGAACCAGCAGTATCTCGTTGACGGAAAGGCCTGAGAAATTGTAATTTGCACCCGTGTAGGAACCGGTAAATTTGGCAAGGCCGCTGCTGTTCACTTTGAAAAAAAGCGACTTTCTAAGATCATCTTTATGATACGATTTAAATAGCGCGGTATCGGCAAAACCAACCGTATTAACCGGCCAAAGTGACGCCAGGGTTTGCCCATAAGCGTAAAAAATAATCTCCTGATTTGCATGCTGGTTGCTGTAAGCCGGAAAAACGAAGGTTGCCGCCGGTTTAATAGTCGTGCTGTTAAAGTCCAGGATCGGTGGATTTTCTCCCAAAGACAGTGCTGAAACCTCTGCGGCATTTTTATAATCCTGCATCGAAAGGTAGATCTTCGAGAGCAGTGCAAGTGCCGCAGCCCTTGATGGGCGTGTGGTAAACTGCTGTTTTTGTGGCAAGAGCGCGGCGGCCTGCTTTAAATCAGCAATCATGAATGCGTAGGTTTCTTTAACGCTGGAACGCTTGGTTTTCTCGTTGGGATCTGAGCTCGTTTTCAATTGGAGTCCCAGGTCTTGCGCCGCGGTTGCGGGCTGATAAGGTTTACAAAAAAGCTGGGACAAGTTGTAAAGCGACATGGCCCGGTGAAACAGGGCCTGCCCTTTGATGTTATCAGCCTGCGTTTTTTGCGACTGCGAAGCGGCCAGATTCACCAGGGCATCCAAAACGATATTGCAATACTCGGAGACAATATAGGGCTGATTAAAATCAGGTGTTGGTCCTCCCTGATAGATGTCTTTTGCCCAGCTGTAAGCATTCCGCTCGCGCTGACTGACCGAGCCCAGAATGTTATCAGGTAGATACAGATTATCCGTGCCGGTCATTCCCAGCATGGGATAGCCCCGGTTCATGGTATTACTGTTATCAAGTACTGCCTGCAAATCATCCAGGCTTTTGGGGCTTATATCAGATTTATCCCGTTTTACATTCAGCCAGTCGTCCTGAAGCTGGCAACTGCTGATATACAACATCATTAAAACAAACAAAAAAGGAAGGATCGAAAATATCCGGTTTCGGTTTTTCATCGCATAAAAAAATTAATGGTTAGAAATCAGCCCTCAGGCCCACAGACAGTGAAAAGGGTGCTGGCAACATATGCCGCCGCTGCACATTTACATAATCAGGATCAAGCCCCTGTTTGTTGGCCCGCCAGACAATACCCGGATTACTGGCATACAGATAAAGCTGCGCGGATTCAAAAGGCAGGGAGCCCGATGCTTTTCGATTGATTGTATATGCCAATCGGATGTCCTGCAAACGGATATGATCCGCTCTTTCAACCAGTGCCTGCGAATACTGGTAAAATGTATTACGCTGGTTATTGGAAGGATAAACCATGGAGGGAACCTGAGTGCCGAGCTCATCACCCGGCTTTTGCCAGCGGGCATTGTAATCCTGATGCGCGTATCCGGACAATATATCTGTGTAGTTAATCGAGCTGCCCGGTCTTCTAAAATAATATCCGAGCTTATAGACCAGATTAAACGAAAGCGACCAGCGTTGAAAGGTCAGATCGTTACGTAACGACCCAAACCAGGTCGGCACTGCTGAGCCGTGAAATACAAGACTATCCGCACTAAAATTATTGATGATACCGGTATAATTTCTACTGATCTCACCGTTCAGATATCCCTGCGGGTCGCCGGTGGCAGCATCCAGCCCCGCCCATTTATAGCTAAAAATACTATACAACGGTTTGCCGACCATACCGACACGCCCGCCACTGCTCCCCTGGATGCTTCCCGAGCTAAGTTTGGCATCATACTTTGTAATCTTATCCGCCAGATGGCTTACCAACAAGGTGGTCGACCAGCCCAGGCTGCCTGTCAGATTATTACTTTTTAAAGTAAGGTCTATCCCGTTGGTTGCTGTTGCGGCCGAATTCCCGTAGAAAAAGTTAAACCCGGCTGATGGAGCAATCGCCTGGTTCTGGATCAGGTCCGCTCCCTTTTTGTTATAATATTCGATGCTGCCGCTCAGACGGTCTTTCACAAGTCCGAAATCAATACCCACATTCGCTGTCTTTATCGTTTCCCATTTAAGCTCAGGGTTCGGGGCGGTCAGGTTATTAATAAATAGCGCCCCGGTCAGATCACTGGCCAGATAGGTACCCCTGACGTAGACAGACCCCTGATAGACATTGCCACTGGTTCCGTACGAAGCACGCATCCGCAGATACGGAAGCCAGCTTAGGTGATAGAATTTTTCGCTGGAAATATCCCAGCTGCCGCCAGCTGACCACAGCGGCGTGATCCGGTCATTGGTTTTAGCCCCAAAGATGTTGGCTCCATCACGCCTGCCGCTCAGCGTCAGTGTGTAGCGGTGATCATAACTGTAAGACCCGTTAAAATAATACGATATAAACCGGTTTGTAAAACCCGAAATATTGCCGTCAGGGTAAGGGATCAAAGCGGTACCTGCCGGATTGGTTGGCAGGTACTCCGAAAAATTCAGGTTATTGACCGAGATCCCTGTTTCATCCAGATATCCATACGATATCCTGTTAAAACCAGTCGTTTTAAGCGCTCTGAGCTCAGCTCCGGCAATCGCATTGACTGCGTGCCTTCCGGCGAAGGTCTTATCAAAGTTCAGCTGGCTTCTGAGATTATTGGCGTTGAACTCAGCCTGATTAAGTTCTAAGACCCCTCCCTTTGGTAGCGGATAGGTAAATGCTGCTGATGAGTCCACAGCAGAAAACCGGTTGATCAGATCCCTGGCATAATAGGTCTGCTGGCTATGATAATTTCGGCCTGCGATGGATTGCTTTTCGTTCTGATACTGAATTTCAGCGCTCAGATGCTTACTAAAACTATACGAAACAGCTGCCTTTAAAAGCAGGTTGGACGACCGGACTGAGTTGTCGGCAAGTGCAATTTCATCGAGTGGCCTGTATTTCCAATCTAAAAACCCTTGCTCTTCCGTGCTGTTCAGGTACGTATCACTATAATTTTTCACAATAGCCAGCGGACTGCCATCCTGACCAGCGAGCCTCGCATACGGGAACAGATCCGTATAACTGCCACCAACCGTTAAAGAGCCGTACTGGTTTTGATAGTTATTCTCAGTCGTTTTATTTGTACTGTAATTGATCCCGGCAGTTAAACGGAGCCCCTTCACCGGTGTGTAGGTATTTAAAGAATTCAGGGTAAAACGGTGGTATCCATTCCGTTTGACAGAGGAAATATTCTTGTCATAGCCAGCCGACAAATGATAGGTCGCATGATTTGTCCCGCCCCGAAGACCAAGCGAATACTGCTGGTTGATTGCCTTTTGATAGATGTACTTTTCAAAATCACTCCTCAGATCAGTGTTTCTTAACGCATCAAGCTGGGTATTAACCTGCTGTGGCGTGAGTAATCCCGCCTTTCCATCCGCCATGATTTGCACCGCAGGGGAAACAGGTGGCCGGTTGGAGCTGTTAGAAAGATCCGCATCAAAATACCCTTTGGAGAAAAGATACTGCTCAGCGTCAATGTATCCCGGCGATGAAAGAAAACTTTTGTCATAGCCCAGATCAGGCTTATTAATAATGGTAAGATTGGAATTAAATTCAACTTTAAGCGGCTGGTTCGCCCTACCCTTTTTGGTCACGATGACAATCACGCCATTGCCAGCCCGCGCGCCCCATATAGAAGCCGCAGCCGCATCTTTTAAGATGGTCACCGATTCGATGTCATTGGGATTTATGTTATCCAGGTTTCCCTCAAAGGGAAAATTATCCAAAACGATCAGCGGGTCACGGCTCACCTGGGTGCCATCGGCAAGCGTACTCTCCCCTCGGATTCTGATGCCCAGGTTCCTTCCGAGTGGATTGGCATTGGTGGCATTGGAAGTAATCCCGGTAAACTGCATGCCGCTTGTGATTCCGTTAAGCCGGTCAAGAATATTGGTCGATACGCTCCGGCTGACAAGCGCGTTATCAACCTGCACAAAAGAGCCGGTCGCCCTTTCTTTGGGAATACTTTGATACCCGGTCACAGAAACTTCATTGATGAGCGCTACATGAGGCTGCAAAGCAAAGACAAGCTCCTTTTGAAGCGGTAAATGAAGCAGTGTATCAACCGAACGGTATCCGATAAATGATACGATCAGATTGGGTTTCCCACCCTGAGAAGGTATAGAGAAAAACCCTCCCGCATCTGTGGTGGTTCCCTGAAAGCTGCCACGCAGCTGAATGGTTGCGCCCGTCAAAGGCTCGCCATTTTCAGCCGCAACGACCTTTCCTTTAATATACCTGGACTGTGCCAGAAGCGGGTTAAACGCTCCGGAAAGAATCGACATTACCAGTAGATGAAAAAGAATATGCAATACTTTGCCTGAGGAGCAATAAAATATTTTCATTGCAACAGTAGTTATGGAGTGAAAAATGAGCATGCCGGTCTCCTTCACCCGGAAGGATAGCATGAAAATCAAAGAAGTAGCAAAGCCCTACTCCGGATTACGGATGATCAGCTGAAAGATATCATTAGTGAATGCACGCATGGATTACTGTTTAAAGGTATCACATGGAACTGAAAGGGAAATCGGAACGTAACGCTCCCACTCGACTTTTGAAAAGAAGCATAACCCAAGGAAGCGTAAAAACACCGCTATTCTGGTGGGCAAATGACAAGGGAAAGAATCGGGTTCATAACTAAAGTTACCAGTTTTGCCTCAAACAAGAAGCGTGAACAATAGCATTATGGTGAGTTTCATTATTGTTGCGGCAGCTAATGAACGCCTAAAAGGCGTGGAACTCACCTATTTCATTGGAGGTACTGGTATACCCTGGAACTAATAAGCAAACCCACGCCTAGGTCGTGAGCTATTCTACTTATTGTCCCGTTCCAAAAATTACCAGTTTTCCAACGTGAGACGCTAAGCGAATGCTTCAATTTCTTTGTGAAGTTTCGCAGTTTTTATAAAATCATCAGTGTTATTTCTGATTTTACAAATATACAAATTAAATAATTAATGGTACATGTACCATTGTAAAAAAATATAAATATCTGGCTATTTGTGAAAAATACGACGTGGAATCACAAATAGAGCTGTTTATAATCGAAAAAGTGAAGGCAAAACGAATAGAGTTAGGCCTTTCGCAATTAGCATTATCTCTTAGAATGGAGATGAATGACAGTTTTGTATCCCATGTTGAGTCTCCAAAAAAAAGAGCCAAGTATAATATCAATCATATTAATATCTTAGCAAAGGTATTAAATTGCTCTCCAAAGGATTTTCTGCCAGAATTTCCATTTTAGCGAACAAACAATAGGCTCAACACTTTTCACCTAGTGATAATCAGCAATTTGCTACTATGCTAATGTTAGCAAATGAGGCTATCGTAAAGACAGTATAACATTAAAATATTTTGAGGTTCAACTAAACCATACTAATATTGGCCCACCTCTTTTCAATTTTGGGTTTTCATCTGCGATGCAATTTTTACAAAAATTTTAGAATTAACTCAGAGCGCCATCAATTGCGTATTCGGTAAATTTCATTTGGATAAATAATTAAGTTGATAGGAGTTATTTCAATATATTATTTTCAAAGATGAACCATAAGTATTGAAAATCGATTATACATATCCCCTCTATACCCAATCAAAGAAATTTACATAATATAACCATATTTAAAATGAGTAAAAAACAAATTTTAAAAGATAGATTTAAGGATCTTCTTACATCGGATTTTCAGCGAGAATTACTTGACTCTGCTTTAACAAACCTATTCGAGACCTCTAACAAGTTAAGGTTCAACAATTTTTCCTATGTTATTCGCGAACTTGCAAATTTGATAATTAATGATCTGGCTCCAGAAGCAGAAGTTTTAAAATGTAACTGGTTCACTACTCAAATTGGTAAGGCTAATAAAGTTGTCAGGCGGCAAAAGATTCGGTATGCGCTTTCGGGTGGTTTGTCTGATAAAGTTTTAGACCAAATTGACTTTGATCATACTGAATGCGAAGATGCTTTGTTGGATTCGATAAATATTCTTAACCAGTACACTCACATCAACGAAACTACATTTGGAGCAGCTGATGTTAAAATTGAAGACTTAACTGCTGAGGTTATCAATTCACTTTTTGAATTCTTGGAAGGAATTAAGGAATACAGAGAGTCGTTAGTAAGACTGATTGAGGCCAATTTAAATGAACAGATTTTCAGTCATTGTATTGAAAGTACTTATAGTGAAATCGATATTCTGGCATCGAGATCCCGTATTGAAGATGTGGAAGTTAATAACATTACTGTTACCGGAATCAATTTTGATTTTATTACAGCAAATGTCTCAGGATATGTTCACGTTGTTTTAGAATATGGATACAGGAACGATTCCGCAGAAATGAACGATTCATTTCCATTTGAATGTACAACACGTGTTGATGTCAAAGACTTTAAAAATATAGAAGTAGATCCCTTGGATATCAATACTGAGAGCTGGTACGACAATGGGGAAGAAGATAAAATCGATTCTTTATCTCAAGATTCGATCAATCCCGTAATCTAACTCATTAAGAGGTTGATGTTTCAGCATATTCATATCTAACAGGTTAAATCGAACAAAGTACAAAGCCGACAGTGCGGCCTGCTTGAAAGTAGGCCGCACTGTCGGCTTTGTCAATAATTATGGATATAATACTCCCTAATATCTGGACAGCTACTTAAATTTTTTAATTTAGTAGTTGACTATGAAAAAGGAACGCAGAAAATTCAGCGCGAGCTTCAAAGCCAAAGTGGCCATTGAAGCCATTAAAGAGATTAGCACCTCACAAGAACTTGCTTCTAAGTATCAAATTCATCCGACGCAAATAACTGCCTGGAAACGGGAGTTCTTGGAGAATGCGGAGTTGGTATTTAGCAAGGAAGCTCCGACAACAAAAGAAGCGGAAAATCCACGAGAAAAAGAGCTGTACACCAAGATTGGGGAACTTCAGGTGCAGCTGGATTTCTTAAAAAAAGTCTTGGGGAAATGACGGCCATGGAGAAACGCGAACTCATTTCCCCGGAATATAGCGATCTGAGCGTTTCAGCCCAATGTAAACTAGTTGGTTTACAAAGGAGCAGCTATTATTTCAAGCCTAAAGGAGAACCTATTCTCAATCAAAAGATTATGAAAGCCATAGATCGAAAATTCATGGATTGTCCATTTTATGGCGTTGAACGTATGACCGATCATTTGTGCAGTTTAGGGTATCATGTAGGGTTAAAACGGGTACGAAGGCTTTACAAGATCATGAATTTGCGCACGATTTATCCAAAGCGTAACCTAAGTAAGGCCAGAGCGACCGATTATAAATATCCATATCTGTTGAAAGGCTTGAAAATAGAGCGACCTAATCAGGTCTGGCAGGCCGATATTACTTATATCCCTATGTTCCGAGGCTTCATGTACATGTTCGCAATTATTGATGTATATAGCCGTAGGATTGTTGGATGGAGTATATCTAATACTATGAGTATGGAATGGTGCAGAGAAACACTGTCGGACACAATTCGAACCGAAGGGCAACCGGAAATCTTCAATACAGATCAGGGTAGCCAGTTCACAAGCCCAAATTTTATTAATCCGCTGCTGGATATAGGTATAAAGATATCAATGGATGGAAAAGGAAGAGCACTTGATAATGTTTTTATAGAGCGTTTTTGGAGGTCATTAAAACAGGAATACGTATATCTTAATCCTCCAAATGGTGGTATGGATCTGTATCGAGGAATAAAAGCATACGTGGAATTCTACAATTATCGGCGTAAACACACAGGCACGGGATATATCCCCCATGACCGATTTTTTGAAGCAAAAGCATCTTAAAACTTAATATTAATCGCTGGCTGTCCAGTGAATGGGGAGTATTTCAGGAAATATTAAATCCAATAAATATTTAGCACTCCATTTCTTTTAACTGAACAGACAAAAAACCTAGCTACAACAAAAATTTCTAAATACATAAAAGGTCAAAAAAGGGTCAACAAAAGTTTAACTTTTTTGCAACCCCATTCCCCGGTTTACTTTGCAACATAGAATTTAATCCCCGGAAGCGGAAGCAGATCTCAACTTCCGTCTGACAATCAAGCAAAGAAATTAAACCAAAACGACCATGTACATCGATAGTCCCTGGACCACCTACGCCGCTGTGCTCAGCCCTTTAACGCTTGGTTACTATATTTTTATCAGCTACAAATTCTACCGGCAGGATCTCAGGTCCGTTTTTTCCGGAAAACAGAATCGGCCTGTTAAAAAGCCACCAAGACCGGCGCCAAGTATTTCAGTGATAGAACAGCAGTCAGAACCCGGGCATGTGGAACAGGAAACTACCGAAGCTACCCTGCCTGACGAAGAAACCTTCCAAAACGTTATGGCGCTGACTGCACATCTTAGGGATGCGATCGAGGAAGCCCACGAAAAGCAATATAGTAAAAACGATCTGGTCCTTTTGATCCAGATGCTTCTAAAAGACTATTCTTATTTAAAGGATACGCCCTTCCGCGTTTCGATCAATAACCAGATCGAGGCGGAATGCGCAAAATACGGCTCCATGCTCCTAAGTGAGGATGAAACAGAGGAGTTATGGATTTAGGTTGCCATGGAGCCTGACCGGTGCCGCCCTTTGCTAGCCGGAAAGTAAAGGAAGCGGGCCGGCCGATAAAAAGGCATGTTCCACTTTTAAATGATGCGAGATGAGACTGAGGAGATTGACATTTAAAAAATGGTCAAAGGGAAAGTGTGCGGCTTTGTTTTCAGCGCTGCTGGTCGGCGCCGCAGCAAAGGCCCAGGATGGAAGCGCCGGGATCGAGCAGGCCAATGAGCTCGTGCGGGAATATTTTGAACCCGGAACCGAGCTTATGTACGGAATCGGCGGGGTTTTGGCCCTGGTAGGCGCAATTAAGGTATTTCAAAAGTGGAATGCCGGCGATAATGATACAGGAAAAGTAGCCGCGGCATGGTTTGGCAGCTGCATTTTCCTGGTGGTGGTAGCAACAGTTCTTGAATCGTTCTTTGATCTGTAGTGGGTTCGCAGTCTCAGCGTATAGGCCGGATCGTTTAAAACTTTCCGGCCAGCGCTGAACGCCGATCAACTGTTCAGTGACATTCAAAACTTAAAGTAAAACCACCATGGCAAACAGCATTTATGAAATCAATAAGGGTATTAACCGCCCGATAGAATTCAAAGGTTTAAAGGCCCAGTACATCTGGTATCTGGGCGGCGGGATGGTGTTGGTATTTCTGTTTTATGTAATCCTGTACACAGCCAAGGTCAATACTTTTTTGACCCTTTCACTGACAGCAGTCCTGGGTGCAGGTCTATTTACCACCATTTACCATCTGAGCAGCACATACGGAGAGCATGGCCTGACCAAGGCCCTTGCAAGGGGAAGAATCCCAAAAATCATCAAAGCAAAAAACAGGCTGCCCTTTGTAAAAAAGGCGCCTTCTGATCTGTCCAACCTGAAAGCATAAAACTATGGAAAAGTTTTTAAATGAGCTGCTTCCGATTTTCACTGTCGAGCACGACTGTATCCTCTCCAAACAGGGTGATATCACCGTAGCTTTCAAAGTTGATCTTCCCGAGATTTTTACGCTTTCAGACCAGGAGTATGAAGCGCTTCACCAGATCTGGGTTAAGGCAATCAAGATACTTCCGGCTCATACCGTATTTCATAAGCAGGATTGGTTTATTGACCGCAAGTACCATCCGGATTTCAGCGGAGAAGACAGTAGTTTTCTGACCCGAAGCAGCGAGCGTTATTTTAACGAGCGGCCTTTTTTAGAACACAGCTGTTATGTGCTACTGACAAAGAAACCCGCTGGTAGAAAGCTGTCCAGCTCGCTTCTTTCCAATCTGATCCGGCCAAGCATCGTGCCCGAGCAGAGTATCAGCCGGCATCTTCTGGATGATTTTTTAGATAGCGCCAGTCAGTTCAAAAGGATTCTGACTGACAGCGGATTTGTTAAAATCCTCCAGCTGACCAGCGCCGAGCTTGAAAGCCACGCAGAGCGTGTCGGCCTGATTGAAAGTTACTGCTTTCTGAGTGAGGATAACGGCGAGCCGCTTCTTCGCGATATGGAGTTTTCAGATGGGATTAAGATCGGGGATCAGTATTGTCAGCTGTTTACACTGGGAGATGCGGCTGACCTGCCATCGCTTGCCAGCCCGCGGATAACCTACGATAAGTATTCAACCGACCGAACCAAGTTCAGTATCGGTTTTGCCTGTGGGCTCGGCCAGCTGCTACCCTGCTCACATATCTACAACCAGTATATTTTCCTGGAAGATGAAGGCAAAACGATGCGCCGGCTGGAAAGCAAACGGCTCAGGCTGCAATCGCTGGCAAATTACTCGCGTGAAAACTCGATTGCCCTTGATGCCACCAACGCTTTTTTAAATGAAGCCATCAGCCAGCAGCGTCAGCCGGTCAAAGCGCACTTTAATGTGCTGGCCTGGACAGATCAGAAAAGCCAGCTGAAAGAGCTAAAAAGCCAGATCACCTCTTCGCTTGCGCAGATGGACGCGGTCGCCAAGATCGAAACGGCCGGCGCTGCCCAGATTTTTTGGGCGGGAATTCCTGGAAACGCCGCGGACTTTCCGATGAATGATAGCTTTGATACGTTTCTCGAACAAGCCTGCTGTTTTCTGAACCTGGAAACCAGCTACCGCTCCTCGGTCAGCCCGGTGGGCATGCGGCTGGCCGACAGGCTAACGGGGAAACCCGTACATGTGGATATCAGTGATGAGCCGATCTCGATGGGAATCTGCACGAACCGCAACAAATTTATTTTAGGTCCATCGGGTAGCGGCAAGTCCTTTTTCACCAACCACATGGTTAGAAGCTACTACGAGCGCGGCGCGCATATTGTGCTGGTCGATGTGGGGCACTCTTACAAAGGGCTCTGCGATCTTGTAGGCGGATATTATTTTAGCTACTCAGAGACCACACCGATCTGCTTTAATCCGTTTTATATCGGAGCAGGTGATCATCTTGACACCGAGAAAAAGGAAAGTATCAAAGCAATGCTTCTGGCGCTGTGGAAAAAAGACAGCGAGGAATTTAAGCGCTCAGAGTATGTCGCGCTTTCTAACGCGCTGACACTTTACTATCAGATGCTGGGCGAAAATCCATCGGTTGCAGCCGGCTTTAATAGTTTCTATGATTTTCTGACCGATAATTTTAGAGCGGTTTTACAGGCCGACGAAGTCAAAGACAAGGATTTTGATTTTGCCAATTTCCTGTATGTGCTGCGCCCCTACTACAAGGGAGGCGAGTATGATTACCTTCTAAACGCCACTGAAAACCTGGATCTTTTACAGGAACGCTTCATTGTCTTTGAATTAGACGAGATCAAGGATCACCCCATTCTTTTTCCGGTCGTGACGATTGTAATCATGGAGGTTTTTATCTCCAAGATGCGTAAGCTGAAAGGAATCCGTAAGGTGATCCTTTTGGAAGAAGCCTGGAAAGCGATTGCCCGCGAAGGGATGGCCCAGTACATTAAGTATCTTTTTAAAACGGTCCGCAAGTTTTTTGGCGAAGCGATTGTAGTCACCCAGGAGGTCGAAGATATCATTAGCTCTGAGATCGTCAAACAGGCGATCATCAATAACAGTGACTGCAAGATCTTGCTCGATCAAAGCAAATACCAAAACAAGTTTGATTCAATCCAGCAACTTTTGGGACTAACCGAAAAAGAGAAGGCCTTGATCCTTTCGGTGAACAAAGCCAACGATCCGCTCAGACGTTACAAGGAAGTTTTTATCAGCTTGGGTGGGATGCTTTCCAAAGTCTACCGGGTAGAGGTGAGCCCTTCTGAATACTGGGCCTACACAACTGAGCAGACCGAGAAAATGAAAGTGAACGCGTATGCGGCACGTTATGGCAGCATTGAAAAAGGGATTTCTGTGCTTCTTTCCGAAAAAAATTAAGCCCCCTATAACCATGAGTGTAACGCTAAGAAAATGGACAATGATCCTGGTGTTTTTTGCAGCGATGCTTACCCCGGTGCCCGAAACACAGGCGGCGATCCCCTGGGCGCAAATCATTAAAGAAGCCATAAAAAAGGTGGTCAAGGCGGTGGATCTTCTGATTCAAAGGCGTCAGAACAAAGTGATCAAACTGCAAAACGCGCAGAAAGCCCTTGAAAATGTGATGTCCAAACTCAAGCTCGAAGAGATTGCCGACTGGATCAAAAAGCAAAGGGATCTATACAAGGAGTACTATGACGAGCTAAAAAAGGTGAAAGCAGTGGTCTCGTATTATTTTAAAATCAAGCAGCTCGCTGAAAAGAACCTTCAGGTGGTGGAAGCCTACCAAAGAATGTGGGCACTTCTTCAAAAGGATCCGGGATTCACAGCCGACGAGCGCAAGTACATGAAAAAGGTCTACGATTCGATCCTTGATGAAACGGCCAAAAATGTTGAGCTGCTTTCCAGCGTAGTCAAATCCTTCACTTTGCAGATGACTGATGCAGAAAGGCTCGCAATGATTGATAAAGCCGCGGCACGTGTCGATAACAATTACAGCGACCTGTTGAGTTTTAACCGGGAGAACAAGATGCTTAGTCTTTCCAGGGCCAAAACCCAGCAGGATATCGATGCAGTCAAAGCGCTCTATGGGCTTCCCTAAAAACACGGACTTATGAAAAAGCTACTACCGTTCACGCTGCTTATACTTGTAATCAGGCCCGCACAAAGCCAGAATCTGAACGAGTGGCTGCGGCAGAACCGGACACAAAAAAAGTATCTGGAAACCCAGATCGCGGAGCTGAAAATTTATTTGGAGCTTACCAAAAAAGGTTATCAGATTGCCAAAGAGGGCCTGGCTACCATTCACAGCATCAAGAATGGGGAATATAAACTCCATAAGAATTTCTTTGATACGCTTCTGATCGTGAACCCTGTCGTCTCTGGCAGCCCGCGGCTAAAAGATATCACAGACCTGCACGGGCAGGTTAATGAGATCTGTAACAAAGGACCGACCCTACTAGCCAGCAGCGGGCAGCTGAGCAATCCAGAGCTTTCCTATATCAGAAAAGTGTATGGCAAAGTTTACGATGATTGCCAGGGAATACTAAATGCGCTTCTAACGCTGATCCGGGATGGAAACCTAAAAATGAATGATGCCCAAAGGCTTGAAAGGCTTGAAGTTTTGTACGGGCAGATGCTTTCCAACTACCGTTTTGCAAGTTCTTTTCAAAGCCAGTCCGCCGTGCTTATAAAACAGCGCTCCAGTGAAAAAGACCAAATCCAAACCAGCCGGGCACTTCTCGGCATAGACGAAGACTAATGAAAAAGCTACTACTTGCCCTGCTTCTTTTCACGCTCAGTGCACCCCTGAAAGTTCATGCGCAGACTGCCGAGGTCACGCAGCTTATTTTAAATATCGAAAAGCTCAATCAGCTCCGTAAGATTTTAAAGGAGCTCAAAGAGGGATATGATATTCTTTTCAAAGGTTACACGCTGATCCGTGACCTTTCCAAAAGCAACTTTAATCTGCACCAGGCCTTTTTAGACGGGCTGCTGCAAGTGAGCCCTGGGGTAAAAAACTATCAAAGGATTAAGGATATCATCGCGCTTCAGCTGGCGCTTTTAAAAGAATATCAGGCCGCACAGCGGCAATTCTCTGCCTCGGGCTTTCTGAATTCTGATGAGTTAGAATATCTCGAATCCGTCTACGGGCGGCTCATCAAAAGAAGCGTAAAAAACCTGGATGCACTCACAGATGTTTTGACCGCTAAAAAAATGCGTATGTCCGACGATGAGCGGCTCAAAGCGGTGGATGGCATCTACGAAGATATGGCAGAATCACTGGTGTTTCTGCGGCAATTCAACGCTTCGACCAGCGTTCTGGCCCTGCAACGAAAAAAGGAGCATCAAGATATCAAAATGAGTCAAACCCTTCACGGGCAGTCTAATTAACCGGGTTATGAGACAATCAAAAATATTTCTATTTGCATGGTTGCTGTGTTTGCTATGCCCACTAGCCAGCCATGCGCAAGGGCTGGCCGGGCAGATCAGCGGACTGCAAAGCGTGCTGGGTGATCTATACGATCAGATGATGCCGCTCTGTGAAAAGCTGATTAGTGTCGGTCGGGGCATTGCAGGCTTTGCAGCGCTCTGGTATATTGCTTCCCGGGTCTGGCGCCATCTGGCAGCCGCTGAACCCATTGACATTTACCCGCTGCTGCGTCCATTCGCGCTGGGTTTTGCGATCCTGATTTTCCCGAAAGTGATCGCGATGATCAACGGGATCCTGTCGCCGACCGTAGCGGCCACCGCCTCGATGGTGCAGGGTTCTAACCAGGCTATCGCAGTGCTTTTGAAACAGAAACAGGAAGCAGTCAAAGAATCTGAGAGCTGGCAGATGTTTGTCGGTGAGAGTGGAGGCGGTGATAAGGACAAGTGGCTTAAATATACCTACGGAGAAAGCTACTCGGAAGGGCTTTTAGAGGGCCTGGGCAATGATGTCAAGTTTTACATGGCCAAAGAGTCTTTCAATTTCAGAAATGCAATCAAGGCCTGGATCAGCCAGATCCTTCAGATCATTTTTGAATCCGCGGCCCTTTGCATCAATACGATGCGCACCTTTCATCTGATTGTACTGGCCATCATCGGGCCGCTTGCCTTCGGAATCTCGGTTTTTGACGGGTTTCAGCACACGCTTTCAGGCTGGATTGCTCGCTACATCAATATTTACTTATGGCTTCCCGTAGCCAATATTTTTGGCGCGATCATCTCGGTGATCCAGCAGAAAATGATTGAACTTGACATTTCGCAGATCAAAACCCAGGGCGATACCGTTTTCGGTGCCCATGATACCGCGTACCTGATTTTTCTAATCATTGGCATTGTAGGCTATTTCTCGGTGCCTTCGGTTGCAGGTTACATCATTCACGCAGGGGGTGGCAATGCGCTTACCCACAAAGTATCCAGTCTTTTTGCATCAACAGTGACCACGGTATTCAGCACGGCTGCTGCCGCCGGACGGGGTTTTGGCAGCCTGGCTAAAAGCGCGGTACCAGACAGAAAACGAAAATCCTAAAATTAAACAAGACGGTCTATGTTTAAAATAGCCAAAAATATTGATACCGCCTTCCGGCAGATCCGCAGCTTTTCGCTGGTTGTGAGCCTTGGATGTATCGCACTGTGCTGCTTTACTTTCTACCGCTCGGCGGTGATGGTTGAACACGCGCAAAGCAGGGTTTATATCCTGGAAAGCGGAAAGATACTGGAAGCTTTCTCATCCCAAAGAAAGGATAATGTGCCCGTTGAAGCGCGTGACCACGTCAGCAGTTTCCACTGGTATTTCTTCTCGCTTGAACCCGATGACAAGCTCATTCAAAGCTATGTAGTCAAGGCGCTTTATCTGGCAGACGGTTCGGCGAAAAAACAGTATGATAATCTGCGGGAAGCAGGCTTTTACAACAGCATTATTTCCTCGAATATCAGCCAGAGTATTAACCCCGACAGCATTCAGATCGATGCGCGCGCCTACCCCTATTACTTTAAATACTACGGAGTGCAGACCATCACCCGCGCGACCAGTGTCGTCTCCCGGAGCCTGATCACAGAAGGGTACCTTCGAAACACCCTTCGCAGTGATAACAATCCACATGGCTTTCTGATCGAGCAGTGGAGGACCCTGGAAAATAAAGATATCTCCGTCCGTAACCGTTAGTGACATGTTCTACGATTTTAACAGACATAAAAGGCTGGCAGCGTCTGAAAACAGGGCACCTGAAATCCGCCCGCTTCGCACCAGCATTCAAAACCTTTTGGCGCAGGTTCCAGAAAAAATCAAGATGCCGGTGCTGATCCTTCTGATCAGCCTGACAGGTCTTGGCTTTCTACGGCTCATGATAGACGGGATCACAGCTGACATGCTGCCGGAATTCCCAGCTGACCAATCCCAGCAGTATTACAGCAGAAGCCCTCCACCTTTTGAAACATACCTGGATAGTCTGGAATGGGCTCATATCCAGGACAGCCTTTCGAATTCTTCACCAAAACGATAACAATCATGTTACATCAACCGCATTCAGAGCAGTTTTTAAAACAGCGGCGTTTTTACAGTTTTTTGCCGCTTGTGCTGCTTCCCTTCATCACCGTTTTTTACGGGGTGATCGTCGCCAAAATCAACAAAAACAAGGGGCCTGCGCTGGCAGAAAAACAGGGTTTGAACACTGCCCTGCCCGATGCAATCATTAACCAGGACAAACTGATCAACAAGCTCAGCTACTATGAAAAGGCTGCCCAGGATTCAGCCAAGCGCGCGCAGCTTTTAAAAAAGGATCCCTATTTTCAGGATAGCTTAGCACCCACCCCGGCATTTGCAGAAGGTGTTTCACTGGTGCCAGAAACGCCAGCCCGTAGAAGTGCAGCAAGACAAAAAACAGGATCAGACCCTAAACCAGGGCAGGTCTATAAAAAACTTGAAGCGCTTAACGCTGCGCTGAATACCGCCTCTGAACCTTCGTTTAAAAACACAGAAAAAACTAAGCAGCTGCAAACCGACGCGGCACATGCCGAGCTTGAAAAGCAGCTGCAAACAATCCTTGCCCAGGCCACTACTCAGGATTCACAAGAGTCTACAAGTGACCCTGAACTGGCAGCGCTTTCCGGCATGCTGGATAAGATTATCCAAATCCAGAATCCTGAACTTGCCAAGAAAAATAACCCAGCGGACAGCCTGAGTCCAAAGGTCAGCAACGTTTCACTGACACAGCAACTACCCGATGCCAGTCTGCTGCAAGCTTCGAATCCAGGCGATTCGATGATCACGAATTCAGTGGCTCTGGCACAAAACGGCTTTTACTCATTGGACGAGCCTGTCAGTAGCGCGCAGCAAAAAGCAATCGAAGCAGTCATTGACCAGAATCCAAAACTTGTCTCAGGCTCGACGGTCAAACTTAAACTCAGCACCGATATTTTCATCCAGGGTCAGCTGGTGCCCAAAGGCAGTTTTCTTTTTGGCAGTGCCAGCCTGAGCGGTGAGCGGCTCAATATCCAGATTCAGTCGGTGCGGCATCAAAATGCCATTTTCACGGTAAACCTGATCGTTTATGACCTGGATGGACAGCCGGGGATTTATATTCCGGGGGCGATCACCCGCGATGTCGCCAAGCAGTCAGCTTCCCAGGCTTCTAGCGGCATCAGTGTAGGCTCGCTCGATAATTCGCTGGGCGCCCAGGCGGCAGATGCCGCGATACAGGCCAGTAAAACGCTTCTGAGCCGAAAAGCCAAATTACAGCAGGTCTCAATTCGGGAAGGTTACAAGGTGCTGCTCTATGATAAAAATGATCAGGGAATCGTGTCCCGATAAGCCTGCAAATAGTTTTCACTTTAACACTTTTCTACCATGATTTTTTTTAAATACATATTGCAAATCCTGGCCGCTTCCGTGCTGCTGCTTCTAATCATCAACCTTGCAGCTAGTGCGCAAAAAACTGAGCTTTACTCGGTCAGCCCGTATCCGCTTGAAATAACGACGCAGAAAACGACCAACATTATTTTTCCCTATGATATTGTCAGTGTCGATAAGGGGAGCCGCTGGATCCTGGCACAGAAGGCAAAAGGACTAAGCAATATTTTACAACTCAAGGCAGCAAGTGCTGCTTTTGAGCAGTCTAATCTGACGGTGGTTACCCGCGATGGCAAGCTTTATAGCTTTACAGTGGATTACAGCCCAGAGCCCTTGCAGTTAAACATCGGGTTTTCTAAGGAAACTAATGAGAACGGTCAGAGTGCTATCTTAAAGGGAGACTACAACCAGGCGCAGATTCAGCAAAATGCTGAGAAAATCAGCGCGCTCCCCCGGACCCTGCACGGCATTTCCGATAAATCCTACCTGGTCAAAATGCAGCTGCTGGGTATTTACATTGAAGGTAATATCATGTACTACCAACTTCGGCTCATTAATAAATCAGCTATCCCCTACGACATCGAAAGCATCCGGTTCTTTGTCAGCGACAGTAAAAAGGCCAAACGCGGCGCAGTCCAGCAGCTTGAAATCCAGCCTGTGCAGGTTTACAATGATTCTGCCCGCATTGAGCCGGGCAGCGCAATGGTGAAAGTTTATGCGGTTTCTAAAATGACACTGGACGCCGCTAAAAAACTCCAAATCCAGTGCAGCGAGCAAAACGGCGGCCGGCACCCGCGTTTTGAGATCCGAAACAAGACCCTTCTAAAAGCAAATTCTCTTTAATTATTCACTTAAAATCAGAAGACTATGAATCAGAAGAATTTTGAGTTCCTAAAAGACCAGGTCAAATACTCCGGCTTTGGAGAGTCCCTGGAAAATGATCTGAAGGCAAACCTTCAAAAGCAGGCGCCAGAGTTCACTTTGCAGCACCAGACCAGTTTTGGAAAAGACCAGGTCAGTTCCGAGCTGCACTTTAAGCGCTCAACACAGAGCGACCTATATTTTCTAAACAGCTATGATGCCGAGCTAAAAAAAGAAAACCAGAAAGAAGCGCTCAAACAGACCTTCTATGTCAATAAGCAAGGCGGGAATATCACGCTTAAAGAAGCGTATAATTTGATGGACGGGCGTGCGGTAAACAAAGATCTGACCAACAAAGAAGGTCAGGTTTATAACGCCTGGCTGCAGATGGATTTCAAGCAGACAGAGAACAACGGAAATTTTAAGATCAAGCAATTTCACCAGAAATACGGCTTTGAGCTGGAAAAAGCGCTTGAAAAGCACCCTATCAAAGAGCTTGGCGTAGAATTTGACAAAAATCGGCTAGTAGAATCGCTGCAAAAAGGAAACCGACAGGTGGTGAGTTTTGAGAAGGATGGCGTAGAAAAAAAGCATTTTATTCAAGCCGCTCCGCAGTTTAAATCGGTCACTATTTACGATGAGAACATGAAAAGGATCTCCAACACGCAACAGAAATCAGAAAACCAGCAGCAGAGCACTAAGCAGGATCAATCCATTAAAAAGGATGATCAAAAACAAGCAGCCGGCCAGCAGGTCGAATCTTCCGAAAATAGTCCTTCTAAGGGTAAAAAGACAAGCCAAAGTAAAGGAATGTCTGTGAGTTAATTTAAGAAAGGGAAGAAGCCTGTGAGCCTTCTTCCCTGCTATGCAATCAAGGTCAAACAAAACAATCATGGAAACTTTAAATCTTGTCAGCCGGTTTTTCGATGCGATCCGTAAAGACCCCTGCATCAACACAACCCATATCAGTATTTATATGGCGCTGGTTTATTATGGCAAAGACCAGCCAGCAGCTTCTACAATCCATGTTTACAGCCAGCAGATTATCGATATCTGCAAGATTTCAAGCCGCAGCACCTATTACCGCTGCATGCATGATTTGCATGCCTTTGGTTATTTGCAGTATATGCCCGTTTTTAAACGCAACAAGCCCAGCCAGGTTCTGCTTTTGGAAAGGCATAATAATTCAACAGAATCCATTCTTTCAACCATCTAAAATGGTAGTCGTTGCGCTGAAACGCATCACGTACCTACATAAAATCTTTAAATAAAATGGAAATAGAACTGATCACTAAAGAAGATCTTCGACAGCTGCGCGTGCAGCTGCTCGAAGATATCAAACAACATTTCGCCGGCCAAACCAGCAAAAAAGCCGAGTGGCTAAAAAGCGCCCAGGTCAGAGAGATGCTAAGCATTTCGCCAGGCACCCTGCAGACGCTCCGGGTAAACGGCACGCTCAAACATACCAAAATCGGCGGCTCATTTTATTATCTGCAATCGGATATCGACGCCCTATTAAAATCAGGTAAAAACCAAAACTAGACCTTGTCATGGAAAACAGCATCGTACAATTTCAAACCCGGATCCTTCTTGATAAAAGGGTCAGTGTATGGCATATCGGAACTTACCTGGCGCTTCTGCATCTGCTGCGCCAGAACCAGGGCGTGAACCCCATTACGATTTCAAGAAAGATTCTCATGCCTATTGCCCGCATCAAAAGCATTCCTACCTACCATAAGTACATGACAGACCTGGTACGCTTTGGCTACATTCATTACCATCCTTCTTATCACCCCAAGCAGGCGAGTAAAGTTTTTATTATCCCTTGACGCTTCACTGCTAAATAGCGCAAAAAAACCTATATACTTCTGCAAGCGCTTGCAAAAGTTAGAGGCCAGCTTTCCATAACATATAAGTATACCGTTACTGACCAGGTGTTCTGGTGAGACGGGCGGTTGTGTCCAAAATTCTTTGAAATTGTTCTGATGACTTTCAATTGAGTTTCAATTGATCGATTGAGCTATGAATCGATTGAAAAGGATTTTATTTTATTATTATCCGATTAAAAGTGCTGCAAAATGATCAGAAAACCGATAAACGCACGGGCACTTGCGCCCGATCCGAATAAATCACTTTTTAAATTTAAGCTGAGCTGGTTGGATCCAGCGCTGCAAGGGCAAGTCAAAATCCAGACCTGGTACAGCTACGATTACAACACCGAGCGCGAGGCCTTCCCACATGGTCTTGACAAAGAGCTGCGAAGTCAGTGGAAGCAGCTTTTAGCTTTATGTTACAAGCACGCAGAACTCTACGATTTTGTCAAGTGGCTGCGGCCCTACAGACAGGGCAAAGGTCTTGATCTTTACCTTCCCAACTGGCCGGAGCTGGCAGCACTCATGCCGGTGCTTGAAAACAAATACGGCTGGCAGCTTCTTGAAGCTTACGGGCAAAGCTGCGGGTTTGAAACTTTGAGCTTTCAAACCGTCAGCAGATCTTACCCAAGGCAGCCCGGACATAGTCCGGGCCGGGTTGATTTTCGCCAGTTTTACGGTTTCGGCTATTTTCACCGTAACAATTTTATTGTCAGCAGCCTTGTTAGCGGAAAGCTCTTAAAAGTGGATATTTACGATAATCTGATGTATCACAGCGAAAATTTCCTGGATAGTCTTGGCAGTGTTCGCCCGGCAAACGATTAAATCAGTAATAACCAATTGCAGAATAACACTGCAATTAATGTAACCATTCATTGACTTTACAATGTGAGTTTTTTATTTTTATTGTCTCAACATTAAAACAAGCGGTTATGGCAGCAAATCGACAAAAATCATATACCTGCGTGATCATCGATGATGAAAGCCCTGCACATAAGGCCCTTTCCTTTCACATAGCCAGCTACTCGCAGCTAACGCTGGTCGGGCGAGCATTTAACGCCGTGGAAGGCTTAAAACTAGTCGAGAGGCTCAAACCCGGTGTCATTTTTCTTAACGTAACAATGCCTTATATGACGGGGCTTGAGATGCTGGATCATTTCAGCACCCACGATCATTACATCATTCTGACATCAGCACTCGAAACGAGAACGGTCCGCGATAAACGCGTGAATGATTATTTGCTGGTTCCGGTAACCACGAGCCGTTTTTTAGAGGCTGTGCAAAGACTTGAAATGAATATATAGACCAGTTCTAAAAGACAAATCGGGCATATTTTAGCTCAGTTGTAAAGAAACCAGAGCACGGAACCCAGGATCATGGCAAGGCTGATAAGCATTAAAACGCGCTCTATGAAAAGAATTAACACAGCGTGGAAATAACTTTTGAACTGCTGACTTCCAAAATCGTTTTTTCTGTCGAAGCGCCTTTGGGATACCCACAAACGAAACGCGAAACCAAGAAAAAGTAGCAGACCGCAAAGCAGATCACTGTTTGAAGGATTTCCTAGAAGTATCGTATTAAAAAAGTTTTATGTTGGCTCCGGCAACTGCCGGAGCGAGTATCTGATTCATTTTGATTGGTGAGAAGGTTGCAGTATTTTACCTGCTGGGCAAATCCTACACCGTAAATAGTAGCCTGACCACGGAGGCAAACCGCTCGTGCGCCGGTCTTATTTCAATTGCGTAACAGGTCAAAAGCTGGGCTGTGTAACGAGCCCTGTAGCCATCAAATAGCGAAATCTAAAAAGACGCTCATCATGCTGCGATTTGAAACCAGCCGGATTCTCTAAGAGCGCATCAGTGCGATGGAGCTATAAATCCGAGCACTTCCGGGATCTGAGACGGAAAAAGCTTGCAGAGTATCTGCGCCCTTCTGGAGTTGGGTAGCCTGGAATAAGGGTTAATTACAGTAATGTTTTCGGGGAGGGCTCCCCCTCCCCGATTCGACTAGTTCAGTTGAAATATCCCGTTTCCATTCAGCGAAAACCCTTCACAAAGCTCAAAAGCCCTTTGTCCCCTAAGCTGCGCTGTCCCGCCAAAAAGTACGGATTTTACCTTCGCCTCATCATTATCGTATTTTCTTCTGTTTTGAAAATAACCTGTGACAGCATTATAGGCACCAAAAACGGTTCCGGCTGTGGTAGCCAGGTTTTGTGAAGGATGTCCAAGCGCGTACTGGTAAACGTCTTCTACTGTATTAAGATACTGAGAAGATAAAAGATCTGTTTTTCCATCCAGCACATTGCCCAGCGTCTCGCGGCTTGAAGCCATAGCCATTTCGATGAGTCTTTTTAACTGCTTATCTGTGATACGGACTTTGGCCCAGTTGTTAAAAAGTGCTTCTTTCTGCTGGGTGATCTTTTCAGCAAGACCCATGATTTTATGTGCCTGCTGAAGTCTTTCTTTAGCATTGGCTGTGTGGCGGATCCTGACGGCACCTGCAAGATTCCCCAAAGCCGCATTTAGTGTATTTTGGCAAACGATGCGAACCGGCGTGAAAGCGGCCGTGATACTACCTGAACCGTCATGCGAATTGGTAAGAAAAATATACTTTTCGATAAGATCATCATCCCCTACCCGGATGTGACCGGGAAGTTTGGCCGTTATAAAAATCCGCTCCCCTCGCCCAAGCGCTCCGGCTGTTTCATAAGATACCTGATGCTTCTGAGCAACTGAATCAAAAAAAGAAAAAGCTTCCTTGTTTTGAACGATATGATAATCCTTACCTACAATACCAAGCGGCTTCATCGAGTCTGTTCTGACTGTTGCAAAATAATTAGGAATTACCATTTCTTGCACGGAGACTCCTACACCGATATCCTCAATACGAAGATCAAAAGGAGCAGTTTTAACAGGTATTTTAACGACCTGGTAGTCAAGGCCAGCCAATCCGATGGCCTCCCCGCTTGTAGGCACCTGTTGCACAATTTGCCCCAGTCCATGCCAGGCTTTTTCTGTCACTGAAAAAAAACTGTGGTTTCCTGTGTTCTCGTTAAAATGAATGTTGTGAGACATAGTGTTTAAGATTAGAATGGATGAAAAAAATAATTTCATTTTCTCTTTCCCTCGTGTCTGCCTTAATCAAAAAACAACATTGTTTTCCCCAAAGAAAAAACAAGAAAAAAAGAAAGCCCACGGTAAGCGGCCCGCCTCTAAGCCAAAAGGAAGCGGAATAAGTACCTTTGGGGTTGACGGCGTGCAGCCAGCATCTATCATGGCCGTCATTATGCCGAACGCTTTTGGCCTTCTTATAAAGTCTTAAATAATCGGGACGCTAGTTTCGCTATTCTTTTTGACTTGTTATTTGGGGAAAAACATTTCAGCCACCTTTCGGGCTTTTCTGGCTTTGCACTATTTTGATTAGCAACAGCCTGACAAATCTTAATTTAGCTTATTTTAAATTTTAGCAAATGTATTGCAGGGACGGACAGCAGAAATTTTTAGCAGTTGGCCCCGCCAAGGCAGGTCCTGATTAAAAAATACGAACGAAACGAAATAAAACTTGACATTGAAAAAATCTCTCCTTAATATTGGTATTATTTGTATCATTATATTGATATTAATAATATCAATATAATGAAAAAAGAACAATCTTTTAGAGATCCGGAGAGATTATACCGAATCTAAGTCAAAGGAAAATGCTTATTTCCAACGTGCTAAATATGGAAACAATTAAAATAATGCCGGGTGAAACCGTAGTTACCATCCAGGTTTTTCAGTCGGAAGATCAAAATCTGGCCTACACACTTTCCAAAGTGCATTTTGAATTAAATTCGCTTTGCGATATTCCTATACTGACCTTTAGGTATCAACAGCCCTCACAGCCCCTTGTTATCCCGCTTGATTTTAGTGTCTTGCCTTTCTGGTCACAGCAAATTCCGTTAAAAATCGAACTCCAGCTGCTTGATACGCACACAGAATCCCTTTTTAGCCAACACGCACTTACCCTTGCAGCTGATCAGACACAAACCCTTTTAAATCTGCGGACAAAACAAAGGAACATGGATGGAGCCCAGATCGACGCCATCATCGATTTTATTAACTCGGATTATATTGGGTTTGCAGGTATTGGAAATGTGATTTAAAATAGATAAGCCATGATACCAACAAAACCCAAGAAAGTCTATAAGGCCCAAGTGCACATCATCCATAGTATGATCCACATGGCTAAAAATAAATTGAAATACGAAAAATGGACGAAACCAAGAGATTTCGTCGAAGCCAACATTTGGGCATTTGAAAGAATGAATTTATCCTTAAGAGAAAATTATGGACTTGTTTATGATCCGGTTTATTCCTGGCAGGCAGCCGAGCTGTTTTTTGAGGGAATAAAAAGCCAGGATTATTAATGACCGAATTACCTTAAATATATAGACAGCGCCAGGAATACTCTGCTAGAGTATTCTCGTTATTTATTGCAACCAAACATTAATGTTGGATCTTAATTTAAAGAAAAAAAAGTGCTAAGCTAAAATAAATCACTTTTCGGTAAAATCGAAGGCGGAGTTGTCAGGTCTTCGACCGCAAATCTAAATTCCTCCGGTACATAATACCATAATAAATAAATAACCAGCTGTTTTATAACACTATAACCGATCAGTGCTACTGCAATTTTCAGTAAAATCCCATCCAACCTTCTACCGATGAAATAGGGATTCTTTCGAGACTTTACATATTGAAAGGTGTCATAAAACTTTAAAGTTTCAACATCGTACCCCAAGATTCGTCCATCTTCACGGGTTACTGTTTTTCCTTCGCAAATAATTTCCCCTAACCGATCAAAAAGTTCTGGTACCTTTTGGCCAGAGGAACAAGAACTGTCAAGTATGCAGCTCCACTCTTTCTCTGTCAGAATAAACTGCTCCCTTTTATTTTTCATTTTACAGCCCTTGATTTTATCGGTTACTTATTTACAAAGTTTTTAGGTTATAAATATTCTTCTTTAGAAAACTAACTTTTCACCAAAGATAGTTTCACAAAACTTAAAGGGTTAAGCGCTTGAAAATAATCCAAAGTAAGGTACGATTGAAATCTCCCAAAGCCACGCATCTGGTTATGCTGCTGGTGGACGGAATTCACAATCTTAGATACTCGTCCGGAAACTCCGGATTAAATCTTTCGTGATAAACTCTAATACATAATGACGAATCCATAACGCAATAAAGAACTACGTTGTGGATTAAAATAAATGGGTGAGTGTTACATCAACAAAATTCCTCCAAAATTATGAATTAGTTTAGCAAAAATATTCCAAATGAAACTACTGGTAGTTGAAGATGAAGAGAGCTTACTGCAAAGTATTATAGAATACTTCACGCAGGCAGACTTTCTATGTGAGGGAGCCGGTTCGTATCAACAGGGAATTGAAAAGATGGAGGATTTTCAATACGATTGCATCATCCTGGACATCAACCTTCCAGGCGGTAGCGGATTGGAACTCCTTAAATATCTTAGAAAAAACAAGAAAAGCGAAGGGGTGATTATCATCTCTGCCCGAAGCTCGTTGGACGATAAAATTGTGGGTCTGGACCTGGGCGCTGATGACTATCTTACGAAGCCTTTTCACCTGTCCGAACTTTTCGCCAGGGTAAAATCATTGATCCGCAGGAAGTATGCGTCCGGTTCGGATACACTTGAAATCAGCCACATGAAAGTAGATTTACTTTTAAAAACAGTTGAATGGGCCGGTAAACCGGTTGTGCTTACCAAAAATGAATATGACCTGCTGCTTTTTATGCTGACCAATAAAAATCGGGTGGTAAGCAGACAGGCCATTGCAGAGCATATTTATGGAGAGGAAACAGATAATCTGGCATCCTTTGATTTCGTGTATTCGCATATAAAAAACCTAAAGAAAAAAATGAAAGAAAAAGGATGCGGTGATTTGCTTCAAACAGTTTATGGACTAGGTTACAAGCTTTCGATATGACCAAAACACTGGAACAAAAAAACACCCGGTATCTATTGATATGGCTACCTCTTGTGCTGCTTGCCGGCTCCGTGTCATTTTACGTGATGCTTGTTTTTCACGCACATCATATGCAACAGAAACAGCTGGAATTGAAGCAAGCCAATATCTGGAAAGCGTTTACTTTACAACCCGAATCCATGCCCCAGCACGTCCCCGGGGAATATGATATTGATACCAGTAACCGTATTGATAATAGGCTGCCTGGCGCCCCAAAAGACACAAATGTATACAATCCTGAGACAAAACTTGCGGTAGATTTTGTTACACTGACCAGGTATTTGAATTGGAAAGGAAAATCCATTCAGTTAACTACCTATGTTTCTGCCAAAGAAGTTTCACATTTAATTATTAAGGTCTTCCTTGCCGAGATCGTTATCTTTTTACTTCTGCTTGTGGCCATAGTCGTTGTTAACCGAAAGAGCTCACAAACGCTTTGGCAGCCATTTTATAGTACACTTAAAAAAGCAGGCGCGTATGATGTGGTGCGTAATCCATTGCTTCAACTGGAAACTCAGACCGGAATCACGGAATTCAACCAACTGAACGAAGAACTGCATGATCTGATTGAAAAAGTCAACAAAGTATACACCAACCAAAAACAATTTGTTGAAAATGCGTCCCATGAGATGCAGACGCCGCTAGCCATCATCCGTTCAAAAATGGAGTTTCTTATCAATGATCCGGCTTTAACCGAAAGGACTGCGGCTTTACTGGCCGACATAACAGCTGCGAATGAAAGATTGAGCCAGTTAAATAAAAGTCTGCTATTACTAGCGAAGATTGATAGCAATCAGTTCCCACAAGTGGAACAGGTGAACATTTCAAAGATGCTGGAAAAAATCCTTGAAAATTATCAGCAGCATTATGAAAATTTCCCGGCATTAACAAAATCTATACAGTCACAGATAAGCATCGTTGCCAATCTTTCTCTTTTTGAAATCCTTCTCAGCAATCTGGTGGGTAACGCGGTGGTTCATAATATTGCTAAAGGCAGGATCCATGTGGAGCTGGATAACAAAAAACTGGTGATTACCAATACAGGAAATGAGATTACTGGTGACCCCGAGCAGCTTTTTGAAAGGTTTAAAAAAGGTAACGATGCATCCAAAACCACAGGACTCGGGCTGGCATTGGTCAAACAAATTACCCAGTTGTATCAACTAAAACTTCGCTATCAATACGAAAAAACGGAACACCGCATCACGGTATTTTTCAATTAAGTATACGCCTCCAAAGTTTCTCCAAAATCAATAAATAGATTTGCTATCGTCTCACAGAAAGCTTACTATTTATGCCATACTTAAAAATAACGGGCACCTTCTTTTTGTTGTTGTTTTCCTATTTAGTCTATGGGCAAAAGCCGAATACAACTGTTTCGCTACGCGAAGCGCTGCTGCTAGCCGAAAAGAATTACCCATTGCTAAAATCCAAGCGATATGAAACCGAGGCGGCCAAAAGAGAAGTGGCCCTGAGCAGAAATACGATTATCCCTTCGCTCGATCTAAGCTACCAGGCTAATCTGGCGACCTACAACAATATTACAGGAATGCTTAACCCATCCGGAATATTTCCAATCAGCGGGCCGCCTTCTACGGACAACAAATATCAGCCCGTTTTTGGCAGCGCTGCGGGGTTTTCGATGAACTGGCAGGCAATCACCTTTGGCCAGCGCGATGCGCAAATCGCCTATGCAACTGCCGGGGTCAATCAAAAGGAAGCAGACCAGAAAATGGAATTGTTCAGCCATCTGATCAATGTTACCAACACTTACCTGGATGTAACACTGGCAAAGCAGCTGATCGCCGTAAGCCAGAAAAATATTAAAAGGGTCGAATTTACATTGATCCAATCGCGCACGCTCACGAATAAAGGGCTTAGGCCGGGTGTTGATACAGCATTATTCCAATCTGAGCTTTCCAAAAGCAGAATTGATTTGTTAAATGCCACTGAGAGATTAGAAACCCAAAAAATATTACTGTCCCAATTTTTAGCAATTAATGAAGATGTTGATACGGAAGACAGTGTATTCTTTGAAAAGTTTCCAAGAGCACTCCCAGCTGCTTCGTCCGATTTTAGCAGCCACCCCTATAGCAGCTATCCGAAAAGCATTTTAGAATACAGCTTGGCGAAGGAGAGATTAATCAAGCGATCCTATCTGCCTAAGATAAACATATGGAGCACGGCATATGCACGTGGTTCAGGAATCAAGTATGACGGCACCGTTAATGCCAGTGATGGTTTGGGATTTAGCCGTTTCAATTACGGCCTGGGCTTTCAAATCGTTTATCCCTTGTTAAAATTTTCGGATAAAAACCTGCAAATCCAGCAGCAGGGTCTGATGACCCAGTCCATTCAGCAAAAACTGGAAGAAAACCTGCTTATTCTTGACAAGAAAAACAAGATCAGCCAGCTGACCTACGACAACGCACTTCTGATCGCCACAGAAACTTCTACGCAGCTGCAATCGGCTCAGTATGCTTATAAGGCCATGCAAATCAGATACAATACCGGTTTG
Organism: Dyadobacter psychrotolerans; assembly: GCF_004349265.1. Taxonomy (GTDB): domain Bacteria; phylum Bacteroidota; class Bacteroidia; order Cytophagales; family Spirosomataceae; genus Dyadobacter; species Dyadobacter psychrotolerans. The sequence goes on along the minus strand of NZ_SMFL01000005.1, from coordinate 456,385 downwards.
GTAAATTTTAGCGACCTTATTCAAACGCAGTACAACTTGTTAAAAGCCGAAACCGATTCGCAGCAGTCTTATTGGTACATCTGGAAAGCGTTGCTGAACAAAGCTGTTTCACAGGGCGATATCAACATATTCTTAAATGAACTGAAATAGAAAGCTATGCTTCAACTCATACGTTTTGCATTAAGGAAACCAGTCCTTATCATGGTTGCCATTGTGGGAATACTATTCTTTTCCATTCTGGCCATCAGAAAATTGCCCATTGATATATTCCCAAAAATGGGAACGCCCACCATTTATGTGGCACAGACCTACGGTGGCTTATCGCCACAACAAATGGAAGGCTTTCTTGCTTCCTATTACGAGTACCATTTCCTGTATATCACCGGCATCAAATTCGTTGAAAGCAAATCAGTCCAAGGGGTATCGCTCATTAAACTGCAATTTCACGAGGGGACTGATATGGCGGGTGCCATGGCTGAAACCATTTCTTATGTTAACCGGGCACGTGCGTTTATGCCAGCCGGTACATTTCCACCCTTTGTCATGCGTTATGACGCAGGCTCGCTTCCGGTTGGCCAGCTGGTTTTCAGCAGCGCTACCCGCTCGCTGAATGAAATCCAGGACCTGGCCTTGTTCAAGGTGCGGCCGATGTTTGGTGCCTTACCCGGTGTGTCCGCCCCCCCACCTTTGGGTGGAAACCAGCGTACGATCCTGATCAAAGCAAATCCGGAACGGTTAAGAAGCTACAATATTTCCCCCGACGAGCTGGTGGCAACCATTGCCAAAAACAACGTGCTGTTACCTGCGGGTAATGTGCGTATCGGAGACCAGACATTGATGACGCCCTCTAATAGTGTCGTTGACAACTTTAAGGAGCTCGAACAGATCGCGGTAAAAGAGGTAAAGGGAACATCTGTTTTTGTCAGAGATGTGGCAAGCGTCGAAAATGGGGCTGATATTACCTCCGGTTATGCGCTGATCAACGGCAAGCGTTCTATTTACATTCCCGTAACCAAACGGGCCGATGCATCAACCTGGGATGTTGTGCAGCGCATTAAAGAAAACCTTCCGGCAATGCAGGCTGCCATTCCAGACGATATCAAAGTAACCTACGAATTTGACCAATCAGGGTATGTGATCAATTCCCTGAAAAGCTTATTATTTGAAGCCGGTTTGGGCGCGATACTGACCGGGCTTGTGGTTCTGCTTTTTTTAAGGGATTCCAGAAGTGCACTTATTGTCGTCTTAACCATACCATTGGCAATACTTGCTGCTGTTGTTTGTCTTTATCTGGCAGGACAAACAATCAACATCATGACATTAGGCGGATTGGCCTTATCGGTCGGTATTCTGGTAGATGAAGCGACGGTGACTATTGAAAATATCCACCGGCACCAGCAAATGAGCAAATTCAAATCACGGGCAATTCTGGATGCTTGTCTGGAGATAGCTACGCCCAAGCTTTTAATACTATTGAGCGTGTTGGTGATCTTTATCCCCGCATTATTTATGACCGGCGTACCCAAAGCGATGTTTGTTCCCTTATCCTTGTCGGTTGGATTTTCCATGATCGCCTCGTTTTTATTATCTCAAACCTTTGTTCCTATACTATCCAACTGGCTTCTAAAAGGAGAACTTGAAAAAGAAAATGTCTCCTCATTCGACAGGTTCAGCGAAAAATATGATAAAACACTTGCAGCTTTCGGAAAAATCAAATTCATTTCACCCCTGCTTACCCTTGTTTTCATTGGTATTGCCATCATTCTTTACAGCGGTTCAGGAACAGATATTTTCCCGAAAATCGACGGCGGCCAGTTCCAGCTTCGTCTAAGAATGCCAACGGGAACCCGGATCGAAAGAACGGAGGATGCTACAAAAAAAACGCTAGCATTGATTAGCACCTTGGCCGGAAAAGAGAACATTGCCATTAGTTCCTGCTTTGTAGGGTTACAGCCATCGACGTACGCGATCAATTCGATCTTCCTTTGGACAAGCGGACCACACGAAGCGCTATTAAAAGTGAAGCTTGTGAAAGGGTCAGCAGTTAAAATTGAACAATTAAAAGAACAAATCAGGGAGAAATTATCCAAAGAGATTCCCAATGCCACGATTTCCTTCGAACCGGCCGATCTGGTGGATCAGGTAATGAGCCAGGGATCCAGTACACCTGTAGAAGTGCTGGTGCAGGGAAAGGATCTGGCGCAAGGCAGGGTGTTTGCAGAACGGCTAAAATCTAAAATGCAAAGAATTGGTTTTTTACGGGATGTACAAATTGGCATCCCGCTGGATTACCCCAGCATTCAAATCAACTATGACCGCGTTCGGATGGGACAAATGGGTCTTTCGATTGAACAGGCCGGCAAGTCGGTCACCGCTGCTGTTGCATCGAGCCGTAACACCCAACCTGTTTACTGGCTTGACAAGGCAGGTGGAAACTCCTATCAGGTGCAGGTAGAATATCCGCAATATCTAATGAACAGTCCTGAGCAGATCGAACAAATTCCAATCAGCAGCGCGAATGGCAATAATCTTTATCTACGTGATGTTGCCGATTGGAAAAAGACCAATTCAGTTGGCGAGTACGACCGTATGAACCAACAGCGTTTCATCACGGTAACGGCAAATATCTACAATCAGGATTTGGGTGCGGCAGTAAAGCAGGTGAACCAAGCCATTACCCAATTAGGAGAACTGCCGCATGGAACGAAAGTGTATTTGCGCGGGCAATCGGAACTGCTCGATCAAACGCAAAATGAGCTTGCACTGGGACTTCTGCTGGCCATCGCTGTCATTTTTCTAATGCTTTCAGCATATTTTCAATCGTTCAGGATTCCGCTTGTTGTCCTCTCGGTTATCCCGGCAGTGGTAACAGGTTCCCTTCTGCTTCTGCTGTTGGCAGGCCATAGTTTAAACATACAATCATTCATGGGGTGCATTATGGCAATCGGGGTATCTGTGGCCAATGTCATTCTTTTGGTAACCAATGCAGAATCCATTCGGATGCAAAATCTTCTATCGCTAAATATTGGTCAGGCGGCAGCAAAAACACGGCTGCGCCCCATACTGATGACGGCTCTTGCCATGATAGCCGGCATGATCCCTATGGCGATCGGCATCGGTGAAGGCGGCCAGCAAACGGCACCTTTGGGTGTGGCCGTTATCGGCGGTTTGCTCTTTTCAACTTTAACCACTTTACTTATCACGCCTCTAATTTACAATTCCTGGATAGGCAGTAAAAATTATGTAGGCGTTTCCCTAGATCCTGATGACAATGAAAGCAAAAACTTTGGCCAGTAAAACAACAAGTGATATGATTAGAATTTTCTTTTGCAGTTCCGTCTGCCTTTTGCTTCTCTACGCTTGCGACAGCAAAGAGCAATCAGGTTCCAAAACTGTTGAAACCAAACCGGAAGGTAAAGATTCGGTCGCGATTTACATTGCCAAAAGTGATTCGGTCGAAAAGAAAATCACTTTACCCAGTGAACTGCTGCCTTATGAGCGCGTCGAAATCAGGTCCAAGATTCAGGGTTATTTAAAAAAAATAAATGTTGATATCGGAAGCAGGGTACGAAAAGGGCAATTGCTCGCTCTTATTGATGCACCGGAAATTGCTTCACGCCTTAGCGAGGTAACCGAAAAGATCCAGTCTGCCAAAGCGAAATACCTGGCCAGTAAGGACAATTTTGAGCGTATTTATGCCGCTTCTCAAACTGACGGTGTTATTGCGGCCAGTGAACTGGATAAAGTTAAAAATCTCTTTATGGCAGACAGTGCCGATTATAAAGCCGCCATCTTCACCGCTGCCACCTATAAGCAAATGGGCAATTATCTGGCCATCACAGCACCATTTAACGGAGTAGTAACCAAGCGAAATGCACATGAAGGGACTTTTGTGGGAAACCCGGGTGAGCTTCCTCTTTTGGAAATTGAAGATAATTCCCGGCTAAGACTTCGTGTAGCTGTTCCGGAGGTATATACGGGCACCAGTTTAAAAAAGCAAAGCATCAAATTCACAACAAAAGCGATGCCTGAAAAAATATTTGACGCCAAATTAGTCCGTAAATCCGAAAATATTGACAATACCACCCGAAGTGAAATTTGGGAATTTGAAGTGCTTAACCCGGACAAATTATTGAAAGCTGGTATGTATGCCGATGCAAAATTAGTGGTTCTGCGTTCGCAGCCCGGGATTACCCTACCCTCGTCAGCCATTGTAACAACTTTGGAAAAAAAGTTTGCCATTAAAATAAAGCAGGGGAAAACAGAATGGATAGACATTAATCAGGGACTTAATCTGGGAGATAAAATTGAAGTATTTGGGGACATCATGCCCGGAGACACGCTGGTACTGAAAGCCACTGAGGAGTTAAAAGCTGATGTTTCGGTAGCCATAAAGCCTTTGAAAAATTAACAACCTGGCCTTAACAATCAGATATTATTAATAAAAAGGTAAAGCATATACAAAAAGTAATTTCTATTCTATTATCCGAGTTTTCGACTTACTAACATTGTATTACCAAAAGGCAATGAATGCCGATCTACAAATAGTATTTAGAGAATTTTAACCAACTGCAATCATGGAAAATAAGCTCTTTGGGTACATGTTCCTATGTAGCATTGCCTTATTGACAACTGGCTTTACTGATCACACAATCCTGGGTAATTGGGCTTGCCAACAGGATAATAATACCGGAAAGGCCGATTCGATCTCTGTGAAAAACTTAAAATCCCTATTGAGTACCGGATCCGATCTGCAAATCATTGATGTCCGCTTAAAAAAAGACCTGGATAAAACGCAGGTAATCCCTACTGCCAGGTGGCAGGATCCGGGCCTGGTTGACCAATGGGCTAAATCGCTGGATAAAAGCAAGCCCGTAGTCGTTTACTGCGTACATGGACATCAAGTAAGCAGGCAGGTTGTTGATAGGCTTCGTCAGTCAGGATTCTCAGCCCAAAGACTGGAAGGCGGCATCCAGGCGTGGAAAGACCAAAAAGGCGCAATCACGATACTGAAAGAGTGATTTGTTTAAAAGTCACCTCATATTTTTTGATCATTATTAACAAAAGAAATCATGACGAAAACATTTTTTTCACGCAGAGCCTGGCTCAAATCAAGTACTTTTTTCACAGCTGCCGGACTGGTGGGTGCTCATGTTGGCAAAGCGGAAAGCATCGCGGTCAAGACGCCCCCTCTGACTAAAGAAGAGATTACAGCGATTGAGGCGGCCATGGGTAAAAAAGGTTCTTATAATGAAGGTCAGGCAGTCCATACCACACCACTTCCACGTAACGACCTGAAAGTAACCATTAAAGGAGAACCTGTCCCGATACCATTCGGTTTTGGCGGATGGGCATCTATTAAAAAAACAGTCGATGGCAAATCAGCTGTTTTAATGAGTGATACGGTTTTGCTGGAAGAAGAAGTAAATCCTTTGATTTCAGCGGCGCATGCCAATGGGCTGGAAATCGGGGCTATCCATAATCACTTTTTTTATGAGCAGCCTCGTATTTTTTACATGCATTTGCACGGCATGGGCACTCCAGAGGTACTGGCCAAAAAGTTTGCGGCAACAATTAAAGATGCCAAGATTTCACCTGCCAATCAGCCTGCTCCTTCCGCGCCGCCTACCGCTACCGGAAAAGACTTATTTGACATTCCGACATTGGATGCGGTTGTAAAATATACAGGAACGGTCAACGGACCGACCTATAAATATACAGTTGGCAGGGATGACCTTACGGTAATGGCCATGGGTGCTGAAATGACAGCTGCCATTGGGTTGAATTCCTGGGCAAGTTTCGCCGGTAACAAGGATAGTGCACATGTGGCCGGCGATATCGCTATGTTGGAAGAAGAAGTAAATGCTGTTATCAAGGTGCTGCGCTCACATAACCTGGAGGTGGTGGCGCTTCATAACCACATGTTCGGAGAAAACCCAAGAATCATTTTTCTTCATTATTACGGGAGCGGTCCTGCGCTCACACTGGCAAAAGGATTCAGGGCTGCATTGGACGTGCTGGGTAAATCAGGAAAAAACTCACACGCAACCCATTGACAAAATGAGATGGATCACCCGGGAACGTCCAAAAATTGATAGGATCGCCTGCCCCTGGCTACTTAAGAATTTCGTAGATCCGGAGGCTATATTTTACTATGTTCCCAAAGATCAGGTCTTTGACAAAGCTCTGGAACTGGATGCTATCCCCTATGATATAGACGGCGCTGAATATTCCCACTATGGTGACCAATGCAGTTTTGATTTCATTGTTGCCAAACATAAAATAAATGACCCTGCTATTCAGCAGCTTGCTGTTATTGTCCGGGCTGCCGACACAGACCGTTTTGAACTCGCACCGCAGGCTGCCGGATTATGGGCTATTTCAGCTGGTCTTTCACATACCATCACAGACGATCATCAAATGCTCGAAGTTGGCTTTAAAGTATATGATGCACTGTATGCATGGGCAAAATACCTTCAAAAAGAAAAACATATATGGAAACCATAACCCAAAATCAAACAGACAGATACAATCTGACAGATCTTACAAAATACTTTTTAAAACTGGGCACGCTTGGTTTTGGTGGCCCGGTTGCCCTTATCGGCTATATGCACCGTGACCTGGTAGAAGAGCGCATGTGGATCAGTGAAGATGAATACCGGGAAGGATTGGCCTTGGCGCAGCTTGCGCCTGGTCCACTGGCGGCCCAACTGGGAATTTATCTGGGATATGTGCATTACGGCGTCTGGGGTGCTACGCTGACAGGGCTTGCTTTTGTGCTTCCATCTTTTGTGATGGTTGTTTTGCTTGGCATGGCCTATAAGCTTTATGGCGGACTGCCTTGGATGCAGGCTGTTTTCTACGGAGTTGGATCGGCCGTTATCGGTATCATCACACTAAGTTGTTACAAACTAACTATCAAATCTGTCAGTAAACTGGAATGGGAAGCCGTTAAAAACCGCTGGCTGCTGTGGCTCTTCTTTGTGATCATGGCCGTTGTAACGGCAGTTACTCAACGAGAGGAAGTCTGGCTTTTTATGATCCTTGGCTTTATTTACATGGTCGTTAAAGCACCTCCCAAGTGGCTTCAAAAAAACAGGCAACCTGCTTTATCAATCGTGTTTTTAGCGGGTATTGGTTTCTGGCAATATCAACCCGATAAGCTTATTCAAATCGGATGGTTCTTTACCAAGGCAGGGGCATTTGTTTTTGGGAGCGGCCTGGCCATTATTCCATTTTTGCAAGCTGGTGTAGTCAATGAAATGGGCTGGCTTAATGAGCAGCAGTTCCTGGATTCAGTTGCTGTCGCTATGATCACACCAGGACCTGTTGTAATTACTGTGGGTTTCATTGGTTTTCTGGTTGCCGGTTTTGCAGGTGCTGTCGTTGCCGCATTGGGTGTATTTTTACCCTGTTATGTGTTTACGGTGTTGCCTGCACCTTACTTTAAGAAAATTTCTAAAAACAATAGCATCAAAGCGTTTGTTGACGGGATAACAGCTGCTGTCGTCGGGGCCCTGGTTGGATCTGTGTTTGTGATCGCCGGCCGTTCAATTGTCGATACTCCCTCGGCCATAATTGCAGCTGTCACTATACTTTCATTAGTTTACATCAAAAAATTACAGGAACCCTATATCATTCTAATCGCCGCTATTGTTGGAATTGTTATCAAATATTTCTTCTAATGTGCCTAAAAATCTTGTCACTTCTTGAAGATCAAACAAAAGGTTTCTTTCCAAATTCATCGTTAACGATGTATAAATTTTCTGCGCACCTATTAAATTAGCTATGTAAATAGTCAGAAAACAGTTTTTGAAGTTTTGAATTACAAATATTTTATTACTTTTACCCTCAATGAAAGCACTGGCCCTGATTTTATGCATGAGACTGCTTTTGGTAAATTTTTTGCCAAACCAAGACATGCATGAACTTTCCGGGATAGCTGAGCTGATTGAGCATTACCACGAGCACGAACATGATCACCAGGATGCTAATCATGATGACCTTGGTATTTTGGAGTTTCTGAGCATGCATTATGCTGACGAGCACCACAAAAACTCTGGTGGACACGAAAATCTTCCGTTTCATCACAACCACCTGAACACGGTAGTCAATTACTTTTTTACGCCTCTTTACAGTCTTGTATTTCATCCAGCGAACTATGCTGACGTGAACAAGCCAAAGTTCTCATTCGTATCCAGGCTAATTTCCAGCTTTTCTTACAGCATCTGGCAACCGCCAAAATTCTGATCATTTAATTTTCTGGTATAACAATTCTTTTCAGGGTGCATTAGTTGCGTCGTGAACGGGTTGATTTATTCTATCTATTAAATTATTCAGGATGCTTGACCGAATCATTCATTTTTCGATCTATAATAAACTTATAATCGGCATTTTCACTTTGGCGTTAATTGCCTGGGGAAGCTACTCGCTGACCAGACTGCCCATTGATGCCGTGCCCGATATTACCGATAACCAAGTCATGGTGATCACTGTAAGTCCTACGCTTGCGGCTCAGGAAGTAGAGAGACTGATCACCTTCCCGGTCGAACAGACCATGGCCAGTATACCTGAAATTGATCAAATACGCTCATTTTCGCGTTTCGGGCTGTCAATCGTCACCATTGTCTTCAAAGAGAGTACTGATATCTACTGGGCACGTCAGCAGATCAGTGAAAGGCTTGTTGAAGCCGGAAAACAAATACCTGCTGGTGTCGGCACCCCTGAAATGGCCCCAGTTACGACCGGCCTGGGAGAAATCTATCAGTATGTGATTCATCCCAAGAAAGGATATGAAGACAAGTTTGATGCCATGGAGCTTCGCACGATCCAGGACTGGATGGTCAAGCGGCAGCTGCTGGGCACACCCGGCGTAGCAGAAGTAAGCGGCTTTGGCGGATATGTAAAGCAGTATGAGATCGCGGTCAATCCTGATAAACTGCAAAGCATGGGGGTTACCGTGACCGATATTTTTACTGCCCTTGAAAAAAACAACCAGAACACCGGAGGTGCTTACATCAATAAAAACCCAACTACCTACTTTATCCGCAGTGAAGGACTGGTTAAAAGCTTGGAAGACCTGGGAAAGATTGTGGTAAAAAATAATGGGAACACACCCGTTTTTATCAGGGATTTAGCTGTTGTTCGCTTTGGAAGCAGCGTCCGGTACGGGGCAGCAACCCGTAACGGTGAAGGTGAAACAGTGACCGGAATTGTGATGATGCTCAAAGGAGCGAATTCGTCACAAGTTATTAATGACGTGAAAGCCCGCATCGAACAGATCAAGAAAACCCTACCGGAAGGTGTTACCATCGAGCCCTTTTTAGACCGCAAAAAACTCGTTGACGGCGCGATCCATACCGTTTCAAAAAACCTGATCGAAGGTGCACTCATCGTCATTTTCATCCTGATCCTTTTTCTGGGTAATCTCCGGGCCGGCCTGGTTGTCGCCTCAGTGATTCCTTTGGCGATGCTTTTTGCTATTTCGATGATGAACCTCTTTGGCGTATCGGGTAACCTGATGAGCCTGGGTGCGATTGATTTTGGGCTAATCGTGGATGGTGCCGTCATTATCGTGGAAGCCACCCTGCATCACATCGTAGGTAAAAAATATACCCACCGTCTTTCCCAAAATGAAATTGACGACGAAGTTTATCACGCCACGACAAACATCCGCAGTTCGGCGGCTTTCGGAGAAATTATCATCCTGATGGTTTATCTTCCGCTTTGGGCACTGGTCGGCATTGAGGGGAAAATGTTCCGCCCGATGGCCCAGACCGTTTCGTTCGCTATCCTGGGTGCTTTCATTTTGTCACTTACTTATGTGCCCATGATTGCTGCTTTGGCTTTGAGTAAAAAGCCCGGTCACAAACCTAATATTTCGGACAGAATGATGCAGTTTTTCCAGCGCCTGTATACGCCTGTGATTAAAGCGGCTATGAACGCCAAAGCGCTCGTCATGATCTTAGCCATTGGCCTTTTTGCATTAAGCCTTTTTGTGTTTTCCATGTTGGGCGGTGAGTTTATTCCACAGCTGGATGAAGGGGATTTTGCCGTCGAGACCCGTGTTTTAACCGGAAGCTCGATTGATCAGATGCTGGATGTCTCGAAAAAAGCACAGAAGATCATTCTCAAATTCCCCGAGGTCAAGCAGGTGGTCAATAAAATTGGCTCGGGTGAAATCCCAACCGATCCGATGCCTATTGAAGCGGGTGATATGATGATCATTTTGAAGGACAAATCAGAGTGGACCACCGCATCTTCCAGGGAAGAGCTGGCTGAAAAAATGCAGGCGGCCCTGGCCGTAATACCTAATGCCACCTTTGGTTTTCAGCAGCCGATCCAGATGCGTTTTAACGAGCTGATTACCGGCGCAAAACAGGATGTGGTCCTGAAAATATATGGTGAAGACCTGGATGTGCTCTCACAGCTGGCTGGCCGCGTCGGAAAGCTGATCCGCAGTGTGGATGGTGTGCAGGACCTGTACGTAGAAGAAGTTACGGGCCAACCCCAGATACAAATTGATTTTGACCGGGACAAGATTGCCATGTATGGTCTGAATATCGAAGATGTCAACCAGGTGATCCGCACGGGCTTCGCAGGAGAAAACGCTGGTCTTGTTTATGAAGGAGAAAGAAGGTTTGAGATGGTCGTGCGCCTGGACAGCCTGAGCCGTAGGGATATTGACGATGTTAAAAACCTGTATGTAAGCACACTTTCAGGAAAGCAAATCCCTTTGGAGCAGCTGGCGAATGTTGAGTACAGAGAAGGCCCGAATCAGATCCAACGTGACAATGCCAAACGAAGGATCACCCTGGGTTTTAACGTCAGAAGCCGTGATGTGCAGAGCATTGTGGCGGATATACAAGGCATCATTGATACCAAGATGAAGCTACCGGTGGGCTACTATGTGACCTACGGGGGCCAGTTTGAGAATTTACAGGCAGCCAAAGAGCGGCTAGCCATTGCTGTTCCGGTAGCGCTGACGCTGATTCTGCTGCTGCTTTATTTTACATTCCATTCGTTCAAGCAAAGTCTTTTGATTTTCTCTGCCATACCACTTTCCGCCATTGGTGGGGTATTCGCACTCTATTTTTTGGGATTGCCTTTCAGTATATCTGCGGGCGTTGGTTTTATCGCCCTATTTGGTGTAGCAGTCTTAAATGGGATCGTTTTGATTAGTGAATTTAACCGGCTTGAAAAACAAGGTGTAACAGATGTTTACCAAAGGGTAATCCAGGGAACACAAATCAGGCTCAGACCCGTTTTGATGACCGCGGCCGTGGCATCTCTTGGTTTTCTTCCGATGGCCCTTTCCCAAAGCTCAGGTGCCGAAGTACAAAGGCCGCTGGCCACAGTGGTGATCGGTGGCCTGATCACAGCAACCCTTCTGACCCTGATCGTGCTGCCCGTGCTTTACAGTTATTTTGGTTCCATAAAACCAAAAAGCAGTAAGGGCGCTATGGCTTCTGTCACAATCATCATTTTCGCTCTAGGTCTTTCTGCGCCATTATTGGCCCAAACACCGATGCAACAGCTGGCACCTTCACTGCAAACACTGACGCTTCCGCAGGCCATTGAGATGGCCTTGAAAAACAATAGCGGCCAGAAAATTGCTGGCTTTGAAACTGACCGTCAGAAGGCGTTGCTAAAAGGAGCTGTAAACCTGCCTAAAACGGATTTTCTTTTTTCACAGGGGAATATCAACAGTCAGGAGCGTGATAATTCCTTTAACCTGACCCAGCGGCTGGCTTTGCCGGGATTGTATGCAAGCCAGAAAAAACTGGCAAAAGCCCGCATCGAAAGCAGCACGCTCGAACAGGCCGTTCGTAGTAACGAGCTGATCAAAGAGGTAAGGTCAGCATACGAAAGATTGGTTTACTTTAAAGCCAAAAGCCTGGTTTTAGCTGAGCAGGACAGCATCTACTCGGGGCTAATGAAAGCGAGCGATCTACGTTATCAAGCGGGAGAAACAGGCCAGCTTGAAAGGGCGACGTCAGCTGCACAGGCTATGGAGATTAAAAACCTGATGAGCCAGAACCAGGCTGATATTAATATTGCGGCTCAACAGCTGCAAACGCTTCTGAATACCAACCAGGTTGTTACCAGTACCGAACAGACACTTTCCAAACTCATCCTGGACTTGCCACTCGCAGACAGTAACACACTTAGCCGAAATCCGGTACTAGCCTACCTGAAACAGCAAATTACCGTCAGTCAGCAGCAGCTTCTGGTGGAAAGACAAAAAAAACTGCCCGAAATCCTTTTGGGTTATACCAACCAGTCTTTCCGCGGTGTGCAGATTGCAACAGGAAATCAGGAAGTTTTTTCGCTTTCCGACCGTTTTCATGTGCTGCACGCGGGCGTCTCCATACCCCTATTGCCAGGAGGGTACCGGGCATCGTCAAACGCAGCCAGGATTTCAGAGCAAATCGCAAAAACGCAGCTGGAATACGAAAATACGAACCTTTCGGGGGAGCTGAAATCACTGGTTCAGGAGTATAACAAGAACCGGATTGCACTGGAGTATTATGAAAGCACTGCGCTTGCTCAGGCCAATCTGATCACCAGCCAGGCCCGGCAGGGTTTCAGCAGCGGGGAAACTTCTTACAGCCAGCTGCTTCAAAGCATTTCTGTTGCCACAAGGATCAAATCCGATTATCTGGACAAACTTTATTTGTACAATCTGACGGTGCAACAGATCCAGACGCTTGCGGGCATCCAGTAACCATCATTTCAAAACTTTCTTTTATGAAATTTATAAAAAGACTTTCTTTAGGTTCGGCTTTGGGCCTGGTGCTGCTGACAGCGTGTAGTAAAGAACAAAAGCAATCGGATGAAGAAACTGTAAAAAAGGATACAACCGCGCAAGCGGAATCTGCAGATCAGATTACTTTTTCCAAAGACCAGTTTGCGATGGCAGGCATTCAGACCGGAAAGGTCGAGTCACGCAATTTGAAGAGCATCATTAAGGCCACGGGCGTAATCGATGTGGAGCCATCAAGTGTGGTAACAATTTCAGCACCGCTGGGTGGGTATATTAAAACGGCTGGCCTGTTGCCGGGCCAGCCCATCAAAAAAGGACAGGTCATTGCCACGCTGGAAAACCCTGAATTTATTGATATCCAACAGCAGTATCTGGAAAGCAGCAGCCGTGTAACCTTGTTACAACAGGAATTCGACCGTCAGCAGCTGCTTCGCAAACAGGACGTCAATGCGGCCAAGACTTTGCAGCAGGTCACCTCTGATTTGCAGGTTATGAAAGCAAAGCTCAGCGCACTTGATGCCAAGATATCGATGGCAGGAATCAGCAAAGCAGCGCTTTCCGAAGGGAAAATACTTCCGTCAGCCAGTTTATACTCCCCGATTACGGGTTATGTACGGACAAGTAATATCAACATTGGCAGATATGTCAATCCCACCGATGTGCTTTTTGAACTGGCAAAAAATGGGGAGCTGCATCTTGCCTTGAATGTTTTTGAAAAAGACATTGACCAGATCCGAGCCGGACAAACGATCCGGTTCGGGCTAGGCAGTGAACAGGAGTTGAACCGCACAGCCACAGTCTTTCTGATCGGAAAGGCGACAGCCGACGACCGGATGATACCGGTTCATTGCCACTTGTCGCCATCCTCGGGCAAAGGATTGCTGCCTGGTATGTATGCCAAAGCCTGGATTGAAAAAACAACTGACTCCGTACCTGTTTTGCCAAATGAATCCATCGTGCAATCAGAAGGCAAGGATTACATTTTCATACAGACTTCCCAGTCAGACAAAGGTTACAGCTACAAGATGGTACCGGTCAGAAAAGGGATCCAGCAGGATAATCTCACACAGGTAATACTTCCTTCTACGGTTGCAGCCGATGCGGTCATCGTCACAAAAGGAGCCTATGCAATCCTGTCGGCATTGATTAACGCGTCGGAAGAAGAATAAACAGGAGTAATTAAAGTAGTTTTAAACTTGATCCAATGAAAAAAACGGGTGCTTTCACTGCTCTTGCAGAGCCTTTTAAAGCCTTGCGCAACCGCGTATTTGCCACCTTGTATTTTGCTCAGACCATCAGCCTTTTGGGGGATGCTTTTACCTGGATCGGCCTTGCGCTATTATCCTACCAGTTTGGCATGGATCGTTCGGCCATCATTTTATCCACTGCACTGACGCTGCGCGTGACTGCTTTTATTATTTTCTCCCCGTTTGCAGGAGTTTTGGCTGACCGGATCGACCGAAAGAAAATCCTTTACATCACCCATTTTATCAGAATGGCCATTGTGATTGGCATGGTCTTTATCACGCAGGAGTGGCAGATCTATCTGCTTGTTTTTCTGCTCAACGTCTTTAATGCCTTTTTTACACCTACTTACCGGTCGATCATCCCTCATATTGTTGCCAAGGAACAGTACCGTCCGGCAATCGGGCTTTCAAGCGCTACCTTCCAACTCCTTGGCGTGCTGGGGCCTGGCCTTGCCGGGATCATGGCAGTCTGGTTTGGGGCAAGAAATATCTTCCTGGTCGATGCCGTTTCCTTCGTGCTTGCAGGGATTCTGATTCTGATGCTTCCGACGGATCTTTTAAGAAATTCGAAAACTGAATCCGTTGAAAAGCCACTGTCGACATGGCAGGATGTGCTTCATGGCACCAGACTTCTTTTTTCAAATCCGTTGATCCGTTTTTCGCTGGTAATTGAATTTATATCCGCCATTGCCGGTGCCCAGATCCTGGTCAATACGGTCGGGCATATCAAGGAAGGCCTTAAACTTACCGATCAGCATTATGGGTGGGTTATGGCTGCCTTTGGGATCGGCGCTTCCATTGCTGCTTTCTTCTCGGGCAGCTTTGATAAAAGCAAAAGCCGCCGGCTATCACTTCTCACGGGTGCATTTCTGCTTGGACTTGCCGTCATCACAGCCAACTACGTAGGTTTTTCCATTTTACTGGTGTTATGGCTGATTGCCGGCCTGGGACAAAGCCTGGCTGAAATACCTTCCGAAACACTGATCGGGGAAAACATCGAAGATGCCCAGCAAGGCAAAGTATATGGTTCCCATTTCGCTTTCTCGCATTTGTGGTGGGCAATTGCTTATCCGATTGCAGGTTTCTGGGGAAGCCGTTTTCCAGGAAAAGACTTTCTGTACGGTGGAACTTTAACACTGACGCTCCTAATTCTCGTTTTTTTTCTTTTCCGTCACAAGCATCCAAACCGTGTTAATTTATCAGATTAACTCATAGCTTATTTCAATCAAAATCGTATCAAACAGTCTTACTAATTTCTCATCTAATCTCAATTTTTATGAAACGAATGCTTTTTATTTCAATGCTGTCTTTTGGTATTTTAACAGCCTGCTCAAGCAAATCTGAAAAAGGCACACACACCCACGGCGATGGTCGCGAGCATGCGAACCACACAGATTCGACTAAGTTAATTTCTGCCGACTCGACCAATCACGATTCTATCGAACATGGTCACAGTCATGATAAATCTCAGACAGATACAACGGCCCATGGCCACAGTCACGACAGACCCTAATAGATTCGAACCCACTCATTTTTCATGAAGCATTCCCCCGGATTAACTGCTTGACAAAATCATGTTAATCCGGGTCTCATTAAATCTCCGTCCAATTTATGAATTACAAAAAACAGTTATTTTTTAGTCTATCCTTACTGCTAAGCATAGCGGTCGGCAGCGCATTAGCGCATGGTGTGGATGATAAAACCAGATCTTTTTTAATTGGCAACGAAGGTGCCGCATTCGTACCCTTTCTGTATATCGGCGCTAAGCACATGATTACCGGTTACGACCATATTTTGTTTCTGGTTGGGGTAATATTCTTTCTTTACAAGCCCAAGGACATTCTGATCTATGTCAGTTTCTTTACGATCGGACACAGCCTGACGCTGCTGCTTGGTGTGCTGGCAAACATTTCAATCAATGCCTACCTGATCGATGCCATCATTGCCTTTTCGATTGTCTATAAGGGCTTTGACAACCTGGGTGGTTTTCAGAAATTATTCGGGTTCCAGCCAAATACAAAAGCTACGGTGCTCGTCTTCGGCCTATTTCACGGGTTCGGTTTAGCCAGCAAGTTACAGGATTTCAAATTTGCAAAGGAGGGACTTCTAACCAACCTGATCGGTTTTAACATCGGCGTTGAAATCGGTCAATTTCTGGCTTTGATTTTGGTTCTGCTTATTATTAGCGCCTGGCGTTACAGTGAGAGCTTCAAACGGTTCTCCACTTTAGCTAATACGCTACTAATGGCGGCCGGCTTTCTTTTGATCGGCTATCAGTTAACAGGTTATTTCACTCAATAAAAATAAAGAACATGACAGATATCAATCCACCTCTTTTAGAAACTAAACAAATTGTAAAGGCGACTGTCTTTGCCCTGGTGCTGGGAAGTGTACTTTTTGTAACTGCGGTCCTACCCGCTGAATATGGAATTGATCCATTGGGAACGGGCAAATCACTCGGATTCAGTCGCCTTTATCTGCCGGACTCGCCGGTCGGTATTGCAACCATTGAAACAGACGGGCCGAAATCCTATCCACCGCTAAAACTTGAAGAACTAGGATCAGGACCAGATGTTCCTATACCGAGGGAAGTAGATAACCCCGCCCCTGCAAAGCAGTTTGAACTGCGTCAGGACAGTGTTACGATCCGGGTGCCGGCAGGAAAAGGGCTTGAATACAAAATAAATGTTTTGAAATACGGGCAAGTAAAATACGAATGGGTTACTAATAAAGGGGTGCTTTACTTCGATTTTCACGGAGAGCCTAAACAGGCAAATCCTGGAAAAGATGAATTCTTTGAAAGTTACACATCGGCCTATTCGGGCAATATGATCGGGACTTTCCTGGCTCCGTTTGAAGGACGTCACGGCTGGTATTTTAAAAATAAGACGGATAAGGAAGTTGTTGTTAGTTTGCGGATCAGGGGAGAATATAAGCTTGATTCGAAGGAATGACTTCAAAAATAAAGGAGCATCCTAAGGCGGAACTGCTCCTTTACATATCTTACATGCCAATTATAATCAGATACTGGCAAACTATTTATCAACAAATCGTGCAACATAATTCTGAAAGGTACGCTATGAAGCATTTCGGACAGCCACATTTTCTTGATTAGTGTCCAGAGACCATGGAGCGAAGACCAATGGGGAATGTGCGAGAGTTGCGAAAATTGGGTCGAATATAGCGATCTGAAATAGGGCAACTACTTAAACGTTACCATCTGTCACGACTGTAAAGGCTTTTATTACGAGGATAACGAAGTTAACTTATAATATCCTGGAGAGGAAGCTACTTAGCTTAGGTATCAACCCTACTATGTACATACACAACTATTGCTCTTAGCAACTGAATTGCCGGCAGCAACAGCATCTCTTGATATTGATGTAGTGCTTTTTCTCCATGAACAATATTGCATCGGATTGAATAGAGTGTTTTCATCAATGCAAGGATCTTCGTGCCAGGGACTGCTGATTGTAAGCCATTAATAAGTTGTTGGTCACGCCTGGGTTGAGGGATTCCTTTATTCAAATCAATATTAAAATCAGGCATCGCCAGGCGTAAGCTGTCAATTTGATTGTCAAGTGCCTCTTGTGTTAAAAAATGAGAAATAGCAGTAGCGCCAAGAAAGTCAATCGTAAAAGTAGTGGCTCCAGCTCTGTCACCGACCTGTTCTCTTACATTGCCAGTATCCTGAGCTTTTTTTATCGGAACAATGTTATAAAGAAAGTTGTAGGTGGTAAATAAGGTTACATACTTATCAATAAGGCTGGCTATATCCTCGCTTACAATATTGTCGGCCTTCTCAAGCCACCTGAGATAAAAATCCTGTTGATCTTCTGAGAGCATTTGATATTAAAAAATTTAGTTTCTGTTGGAATCAAATCTACATTACATTCCGGATTGTTTCAAATTGGCCTGTAATCGATCTCCTGTAATTCCATTTACAAAGCGGATAGAAAAATAGATAAGCTAATAACAAGCCGAGGTACGGTCGTCTCATAAGCCATTTTCAAAAATTAGTTTTAGGCCTTTAATTAAAAATATCACTTCACGGAATCAGAGATAACCTAAATCGCTCAATTTTTAAATTTCTGGGTACACACTTAATCAAAAAGCCCTGCTAAATTTTATTTAACAGAGCTTTCTAATCAAATATAAAATTCCCTCTATCTAAGGTCATACTTTAGAAGTAGCAATCGACCTTACAATTCATATTTAAGTTTTGCTTTTATAAGGTTAAAATCGATCTAATATTGATTCCCTGTCGGAAACCGAAATCTTTCTGCTAGCTATTATTTTTCGGCCTCGGATATTTTTTCAAGGTAGCAGCCATTTTTATTGTTTTTTGGACAATATTACTTTTCATATAATCAATAGCAAGCACTTCTGCCGTAGTTTCTTTTGCAGCAACTTTCTTTTTATATTTTACCGAGGTAGCGCCCATATTGCAGTGTTATTATAACCAAATTTATAAATCATTTAATGGATAACAAAAACGCATCGTAATTTATTCCCTTTCGAAATGGGATGAAACCTACGTCGTCTTTACGGATCAAACCGTCGATTCGTAATTCAATCGGAATGTCATCGATAATTTTAGCGATTTCTCTTTGATATAGCCGGGTTCGAACAACTGTGCTTCCCTCAGCGTATAAAGCTGCAAGAGGATATTTTCGTAAAAATTCAATCGCTTTGTCGGCCACAGTAGCTAAAATTTGCTGCATATCATTATTTCTAGTTTCAATCGTATCATCCACGATCTTTCGCTGTCTATCCCAAACACCGAAGCCTAAATTAAAGACATTCTCATCTGTATCCCCTTTCAGCCTGGTTATCAGCAGTCGAAGCTCGAATTCTCCATTCTTACCAATACTGTAAAATTTACATGAATCAAGAATATCAACAAAGGTAAAATAGCCGACATATTCTTTGGGATTTACCCACGTTGTTTGATATTTCTGTAAACTCATTCAGTTTTAAAAAAGTCTTATAAATAAGAATCCGCTTCTACATAAATCGTAAATACAGTTAGAGGCCTAACCAAACTGGGAGTTTGACCAGGCCTCTGAATTACATAGCATTTAAAGTTTGGTTCTTAACATTTTCATATCCTCACTTACTTTCAAATCCACAATCTTTGCGTAGTGCTGAGTTTGCTTTAACGATTTATGACCAAGCATTTTAGAAACCGTTTCAAAAGGCACCCCATTGGTCAGCGTTATGGTGGTAGCGAACGTATGGCGGGCTACATGAAAGGTCAGTTTTTTTGTAATGCCGCATAAATCAGCTATCTCTTTTAGATATGCATTCATCTTTTGATTACTTAGTACTGGCAAAACCGTTCCCGACTTCACACATGAAGGATGCTTTTCATAAAAATTGATAATTTCCTTGGCCTTTGGAAGCAAAGGTATCCGGATAGAGGAATCTGTTTTCTCTCGACTGGTCATAAGCCATGGTTCACTATCGATCCCCATTAACAGGTTTGAACGTTTGAGCTGCTTAACATCAATATATGCCAGACCAGTGTAGCAGGAGAAAAGAAAAATATCCCTTACCTGTGCAAGTCTTTCAATAGCTAGTTCCTTATCGGCAATCGCCTGAAGTTCATCTTTGTACAATATATCCCTCTCCACTTCCTTTTTTGAAAGCTTGAATCCAGAAAAAGGATCTCGCGGAATCCATCCGTTATTAACACAATGGATAACAATTTTCTTAAAATTGGTTAAGTATTTTACCGTTGCGTTTTGACCACAGCCACGTACAGTTTTTAGCCAAAAAGAAAATTCTGAAATGAACTCAAAATTTAAATCCTCTAACTCCAAATCTTTCTTCCCGTATTTAGTCTCAATGAAAGAACGGGTATGGCTCAGGCAAGTTTTATATTTAGTCAAAGTCGCCGGAGCAAATTCTTTTCCGACAAGCGCTTCCATTTGATCATTATGACGCTGAAAAATTTCAAGGATCATTCTCTTGGCTTCTACTTTACCCTGAATAAAATCTTTAATGGCCTCTGCTGTGATTTCTTTTTTTGATTCTGTCAGTTTTTGTTTGGCAAAATAAACCTGCGCACTCAGCAATTCAAGATAAGCATTAAGGGTTCGGGAGTCTTCCTTGTTTCCTAAAGCACGCCCCGAATTACTACTCCAGCGGCTAATTTCCCATTGCTTTTTGGTCGAAATTTCCTTGGATTTGCCATTTACGGTGATTCTAAGGAAAACATACCGGCTTTCACTTTTCTGATTTTTGGATTGTTTTAAAAAAAATAACAATCCGAAGCTCTTCTCGATCATTTGATAAAAAGTTTTGGTTAAACAAATGTCGAATTGCTACACAAAAAACGCAAGATGTAAATCTCTTTAACAGGTTGACTCAAAATTAATTACAAGCACTTCAGTGCGTCTTTTTGAAAAATAAAAAGACGCACTGAAAGACGCTTTTTAATTTTGAGCGATTTTGAACATTTTGAAGATCAAAAGCACAAAAAAAATCCTGTTAAAATTGAATTTTAACAGGATTTCTTAAATTTTGCAAAAAAAATGTGCGGTCTGGACGGGACTCGAACCCGCGACCCCATGCGTGACAGGCATGTATTCTAACCAACTGAACTACCAAACCAGACTTCGCTGCGACCATCGTTATGGTGTAACGTGGTGCAAACTTAGGATATTTTTTAATATTGTACGACTAATTAAACTTTAATTTTTCTGAAAATTTTTATTCTCCTGAATACCAATCACATTGCGCCTACCTTATTTTCCGGAAACCTTTAAAAACATTTCCCCATAACGCTTTCCCAGCTCCTGAGCCGACTGTGTATTAAAATGAGTACCGTCTCCTAAATCGGTAAGCCCCGAAGATGAGACTACGTAAGCATGTTTATGCTTAGATGCGTAATCGTGCATAATCTGGTTCACCTTTGAAGCATCCGGCCTTTTAGCCACATAAAAATCACCCAGGGTCCCCAGAATGAGCGGCGTCTTTTTGGTTCCTGTCTGCTTCCTTAAGAGTTTAAAAAATGCGGTCAACTTCTGCTCGTAGACTGCGCTCTTTTCCGGTGAGCTATCCGATTCGCCCTGATGCCAGATAATTCCTTTAATCTTTCCATGTTTCTGCGCTTCCTTAACTCTTGCCAGCATGGAATCGTAGGAAAAAATTCCGGTTTGATCATGTTTTTTACCTGTTACCCAATCATCAATCCCACTTCCGCCAACAGCGCAGGGAATAAGGCCGATTTTCTTTTCAGGATGATATTCGGAGATCGCTTTTGCAAAGGAAAGTCCGGGTCCTACCCCGACCGCCGCAGGCTTATCGTAATGCAGCGGATCTTTTGCCATAACCCACTCGTTTTTGCCGTTTATTACCCAGATATTTTCATTTGTTTGTTGCGTCGTCTCTGACAGTTTACCTCTTCCCGCCATGTTCGATTGGCCAATCAGCAAATAAAGATCCATTTTTTCAGGTGCATTCTGGGCCATTGACACACCAGCTGACAACACGACCAGCAAAATAAACCGGGTCGTAATCTTAACACCTTTATTTACTATTCTTAATATTCCCATCGCCCTGTAATTATTAAAATTTTGATTATAAGCCTTTTAGATGTCGTATACTGCCTTTACACTTGCAAAATTCTCCTCTAAATTCTACACATCTTCCCAAACAAAGATCTGTATTTCAGCCGTTTACTAACTTATTCCGTCACCTGCACAGCTGTTCGCCTTAAAAAGTGGACCATTTTGCTCACTTGGTCTAATTTTATCAGCAATTTGATTTTGAATGCTGAAATCAGGTGTTGGTACGATATTGGATAAGTTCTATTTACGGATCAGTCAGAAAATTCACCAACAGGATTAAGAAGCTTAGTAGCATTAAGAATTCAGTTAGACGATTTCTACTTGTCTGCATTGATTACTTTAAACATTAATGAAATGAAAAAATTATTAGTTACCATGGTTTTTGTTGCCATCAGCACGTTTTCGATGGCTCAGTCGTTTAGTTTCGGTCCCAAAGCGGGTATTAACGTCAGCAATTATACAGGAGGAGATATTGAGTCTGATGCACGTGTAGGTTATCATTTAGGTGGTCTTTTAAACTTCGGTATCGGAGAGCACTTTTCTATTCAGCCTGAGGTCTTGTTTTCAACCCAGGGAGCCAAAGTTGACAGAGCAGGCAGCAAAACAGACTTTAAAGTTAACTATGTAACTGTACCGGTTATGTTCAGACTAAAAACGACTGGTGGATTCTATGTTGAATTAGGGCCTCAGGCGAGTTTCAGAACATCTACTGATATTCCGGACCAAACCATCAACAACTTTGCTAAAAACCTTGACCTATCCGCAGCCGGTGGTATTGGCTATCAATCCAACATCGGTTTAGGTATTGGTGTAAGATATATCGCAGGACTGTCGAAAGTTGGAGATTTCAACGGACAAAACATCAATCCTGATTTTAAAAACAGCGTTATCCAGGCCAGTATTTTCTGGGCAATCCCTGCTGTTAAAAAATAATCAGCCATTTGAAATACTCAAACAGGGAAGCAGACAGGAATCATTCCTTTTGCTTCCCTGTTTGTTTAACGTATTGTTCACTTCTGCCATGAATCATCAACTTAACCATTTGAAAAGCACATTACTTCCATTTTCATTTCTTTTACTGCTTGCCATTTTCACCACTTCCTGTGACACACTGTTTCAGTATAATCCCAATGAAATAGTCCTCAAAGACAGCGAAAAGGATTTGAATAATAAGAATCTTGAAAGAATAAAATCCCTGCCTGTCAAAGACACGCTGCGGTTTATTCTAATGGGTGATACACAGCGCTGGTATGACGAATCGGCCGATTTTGTTAAAAGCGCTAACGATCAGCACGGAATCTCATTTGTTTTGCACGCAGGCGACATTTCTGACTTTGGCATCAGCCAGGAGTTTAAGTGGGTCAATGAAATTATGCTCAAACTTAAATATCCATATCTTACTGTCATCGGTAATCACGATATGGTAGCAAACGGCCCTATCGTATATGCACGTATGTACGGCCCTATGAATTATTCCTTTGAGTTTGGCGATAACAAATTCATTTTTATCAATACCAATTCCCGCGAGTATGCCTTTGATGGCTCTGTTCCAAATCTGAACTGGCTGCGCGCGCAGCTAACGAACAACCCTTCAAATAAAAATGCCATTGTGGTCGCGCATGTTCCGCCTTTTGATGCGGATTTCGACCCTGCCCTCGAAAAAAAATATGCGTCGATTCTGGCAGGTGACCCCAATGTTAAATTCAGCTTATACGGCCATCAGCACACATTCAAAGACGGAGAATTTTATAATGACAGCGTTCACTACTTTTTAACTACCAGCATGGGCGCAAGAGGCTATATGGTAGTTACAACCTGGAAGGGCGGATACAAAGTGGACAGAATAGAATACTAGAACATGAAAAATATACTTTTACCTTTTTTAATTTTACTGAGCCTGACTGCCACCGCACAGGAAGAGCAGCTTGCCGACGGGGCCAATCATTGGTATCTTCCCGATCACATGAAACTGCAATTTGCCGGCAACATCGGGTTTATGTCCGGCGGGCCGGGTTATAGCTCCAAAAACAAAACCCTGGAAACCGACATTCTGTTTGGTTTTCTTCCGCAAAAATTCGGTGGGGATGCCCTGATCAGTACCACGCTGAAGACCACTTATTCTCCCTGGCTTATTGCTTTAAAAAACGAGCATTACTTCGCTCCATTTTCACTGGGAATGTATTTGAGCTATACATTCGGGCCACAATTTGATACCAAATGGCCCTCCTACTATCCAAGGGGTTATTACTGGTGGGCAACGGCTTTCCGCCCGGGCGCCTATATTGGTGGGAAAGTAGGCAGGACTGTAAATACAAATAAAAGAAAACGCGGTTTGGAGCTGTATTATGAACTGGGTAGTTATGATTTGATGATGATCAGCTACGTTCAGAATACCGGATTTCTTAAATTAAGCGACATCGTGAATTTAGCCTTCGGCGTTAAATTTGGCTTTTAAATTCAGTAGTATCTCATTTAAGTCTTAATGCTTCGATCATTTTATCGAAGATGGCTGTATTCTCATAGATCCCTGCGAAAGCTTCGGCTCCCGGCCCAAAAGCAAATACGGGAATCATAACACCAGTATGTTTTTTGGTTGAAAACGAACCTTTGATTTCTCCTGTTTTAGTGCTTCCTCCGCGGATGGACAGTCCACCGGTTTCGTGGTCGGCTGTAATAATAACCAGCGTATTTCCATCCTTTTGAGCAAAATCAAAAACCTGTCCAATAACTTTATCAAAATCGACGACTTCTTCTGTGATGTATTTCAAATTGTTGGTATGCCCGCCCCAGTCTATCTGAGAACCTTCTACCATCAAAAAGAAACCTTTCTTATTCTGTTTAAGAATATCAATAGCGGCATCTGCCGATTTTGAAAGTTGATCGGCTCTTCCTGCAGAAAACCGCGGTGGTTCTTTATCTGCAAGAAAACCAGCCATTTTCCCCGATTTTATTTTTTGTACTTCCAGAATCGATCCGGCAATTTGATAGTCATGGGCTTTAAGACTATCAATCAGGTTAAGTCCGTCTTTTCTTTTGTCAAA
Organism: Dyadobacter psychrotolerans; assembly: GCF_004349265.1. Lineage (GTDB taxonomy): Bacteria > Bacteroidota > Bacteroidia > Cytophagales > Spirosomataceae > Dyadobacter > Dyadobacter psychrotolerans. The sequence goes on along the minus strand of NZ_SMFL01000005.1, from coordinate 431,754 downwards.
ATCATTTCTTCCCCCGCCGATGAAAACGTCAATATCGGTTTTAAGAAAGTCCGCTGCAATTTCCTGTGTAAGTCCCCGGTAAGGTTGATGTGCAATAAACGAAGCCGGCGTAGCGTGCGTCATCGAGCAGGTTACCACCATGCCGGTGGCCAAACCCTTTTTTTCTGCTGCTTCCAGAATAGTCATTTGCGGCTTGCCATCTGCATCAACGCCCACAGCGCTGTTTTTTGTTTTTTTACCAATGGACAAGGCCGTAGCGCCAGCAGCTGAATCGGTTATAAAACTGTCAGCCGACTGATTTTTATGAAAACCGATAAACTGCGCCCTTTCCAGATTCAGCGTATTTTTATTGGCTACCATACCGGCATAAATCTGGGAAGTACCCATACCGTCACCAATCATTAAAATCACATTCTTTGGCGAATTGTTTTCCCTTTTGAAAATATTTTGGGAATAGCAGCAGAAACCACTTAGGAGGATCAGGCAGGTAAAAAACACAGATATCTTCATTTTGTTATTTCATGGAAAGGATGCCTTACTCAAACGTAAAGATCGAGCCGGTATTATCAAATTGTTAAAGCAGTAACTGCTAAGAATGTAATGAATAACTTTGTGTGCTGAAAAATAAAAAGAATCATGACGCTTGAAAAAACCTTTTTACTGCCGACGGGAAGAACGGTAAAAGTAATTACAAAAATCCCCCTGGCAGACAATGAAACCGAAGTGAGACTTGGACTGGACGTTTTGGTTAAGGATCCGAAGGAAGAAGATTTTCGGCCGCCAATTGGCAGGGATCATCCCAAATACTGGAAATTAAAGAAACTCGACTGGCGTCAATCAAAGATCGTTGAAATACAATACAGCGGCATTTCCGACAAACAGCTTAGAAAAGCAGTGAAGGAATTTAAACAAATGATTGGCTCAAATTAAGATTTTCTCATCTGAAAAAGCGCTGTCTTAGTCATACTCCGGATCGTTGACATACAACAAATATCGCTTTTGTAATGTTTGAGTCCGTTTTTCATGATTTAAAAAACCCATTTTAAGCCTGGTGATGTGGAAGAATTCCGGCGAGCCGACTACCTGGGCATCCACGCCGGATTTGATCAGACTATCGCCGACCGCTGCGGTCGTGTAGATAAAGCATGGATTGTCTTTGATAAAATTGTCAAGCTCATTGTTGCTCCGGATAAGCTTTACATCTCCGGGTGAATAAAATTCAAAAGCATAGGAAAAAGAGCCATAAGCTGCAACAGGCAGGTGTTCCTTTTCGTCTGGAATGAGCTTTGCTGCTTCGCCACCAGACTGATATTTAAGCAAAAACGGATAAAAGAAACAGAAGAGAAATATATAAAGCATCATTGCTGAAGCGTAACTCTTATACATCAATTGTTGTAATGGATTTTTGTAACGCAGCAGAGTGGATCCAATCGCAATAGAAACGGTGAGAATAATGCCCAATACCGCGTTTTCCATGTGGGTGATATAAAATAGTCCCGATATTGCCAAGGCCAGAATATAAACCAGCACTGACTGGGCAGAAACGAGTTTACCCAGCTTGGTGCTCACGGACATTTGATAGAAAAAGTATCCGGTGATGATAGCAAAATAAGGAAACTCCATGACGATATAGTGCGGCAGCTGAAACTTTGACATCGAAAACATCAGGAAAGTAATCAGGGCACTTCCATAAATAATCCAGCGCTGCGGATCTCTGCTTTTATCGAAACGAATCAGGTAAACTACACCTGCAACCAAACCAATCGACCAGGGAAGAAACGCCCATAAAGAGGTGTGCAAAAAGAAAGTCGGATCACCTTTTCCCTTAATAGGTCCGGTGTTAAAAAACCTTCCAAACTGACTATCCCAGAAAAAGAATTTTACACCTGAAACGTTTGTCTGACCAAAAACTACCTTCTCCGGATGCAGGTCAAACTGAACATACAGACTATACAATTCCGGTAAAATGAAGACAAATGATAAAGCCAAAACAAGCCACCATCGGTAATTCACAAATTGTTCCCACTGTTTTGTAAGTGCCCAAAATATTACCCAGCCTCCGCCAATTGTGATCAGCACAAAAATTCCTTTGGTCATCATCGCGCAGGCAATGAAAATGCCGGCAGCCACAATATGCCACCCCTTTTCTTTACGGTAAACTTTAAGCATGTGCCACACTGCTGCTGTCACACAGGCAGTCAGATAGGGCTCTGCTCGCACATCGAAATTCGCAAGGGTGCTGTGCAGTGCCACCGTGTAGATGAGCACCGATATTCTCGCCACCGAAGAATTGAACAGGTCTCTTGCTGTCAGATAGGTATAATAAAGACTTAAAAGCCAAAACAGAAAAGCAGGAAGTTTATAGGCAAAACCGTTGATACCGAATATCTTGTAACTGATAGCTGCCATCCAAAAAGGAAAATGCGGTTTATCCAGCCAGTCACTGCCGTTTCCGAAAAGATTAATCCAGTCATTATGTAGCACCATGTGTTTAGCGATGGTTGCATAAAGCGCACCGTCGGGCTCCATCACATCCAGCCACAATCCGGGAATGTTAAGTGCGATGCCTAAAAGCAACAGCCAGGGAAAGTATCGTTTTAGTAGAAGTTCAGAATCATTCATATTGTCGAGCTTGAATCCATCATTTAAATTACCGCAAAAAGAAAGTTTAAAATTCTGCTCCAGAGTAGTGGTAACATTTTAATAATATTAGCCCCTACCCAATTTTTGGCATTTTTGATGCAGTTCAAGCTTTTAGTGGTATGATTAACTGATAAATTCACATACTCTTTAACAAAATTTGCCTGGATTACAAACAGGACTACTTGGCTGTTTAAAACTTTCCATACCTTGCAACTTCTTAATTTTTTTTAAAAAATATGCTATGTTCTTTATAAAAACATCGTTGTCTCAACTTGTTTTTCTTTTTACAGTTATTGTTTCGTTACAGGCGCAGCCGGCGGTTAAAGGTCTGACACTAAAAGAAGCCGGATCCGAAACTGAAAAGGTGTTAAAAGCATACAAGGAAAAATTTACTCCTACCGCAAAAGAAGACTGGGTCAGTCAAAAGATTCTAATCGGCACAGACAGTCTGATCTTTACAACTAAAATTTTTGGATCAAAACCTGCTGACGGAAGAAGTTTGTATATCTCGTTGCATGGCGGCGGAAACGGTCCGGCGAAGATGAACGACGGTCAGTATAGAAATCAGCAAAAACTCTACACGCCTGCCGAAGGTGTCTACTTCGTTCCTCGCTCGCCGTCAAATACCTGGAATATGTGGCACCAAAAACCGGTAGATGGTTTGCTTGAAAGAGCCATTGCCGATGCAGTGATCATGGAAGATGTCAATCCTAATAAGGTTTACGTGATGGGCTACTCAGCCGGTGGAGACGGGGTTTACCAACTCGCTCCGCGGTTGGCAGATCACTGGGCCGCTGCAGCAATGATGGCCGGTCACCCCGGAGACGCTCAGGTTTTGAATTTAAGAAATCTGCCTTTCTGGATGGCTGTCGGTGAAAAAGATGGCGCCTACAACCGAAATGGACTGGCAAAGGAATGGTCGAAAACACTGGACTCATTACAGGTCACAGACAAAGGCGGGTTTGTACACGATGCCTACATCATGGCTGGCATGCCGCACTGGATGAACAGACAGGATACTATCAGTGTGCCATGGATGGCTAAGTTCAAAAGAAATCCTTACCCGGCAAAAGTCAACTGGATACAAGACGATGAAGTACGCACGGAATTCTATTGGCTGGCTGTACCGGAATCTTCTGCTAAAAAGCAAAATTCAGTTTTTGTTTCATACAAAGGTCAGCAGATCAGTATCGATAAAAACGACAACGAAACGCTGCACATCCTGCTTAACGATAAGATGATGAACCTGGATAAAGAAATTACCGTCAGCCAGAATGGCAAAGTAATTTTTAAAGGAAAGGCCGTGCGCCGCAAAGAACTTATTGAAAAATCTTTTTCTCAGCGTCACGACGAAAACTTTGTTTTTCCTGCGGGAATTACAATCACCGGTGGAAAGGCATCTGCGATGTAAATCACAAAGTGCCGGACTTAAAGCCGGAGTGGTGATTCATTGCTCCGGTTTTTTTGAATCAATACACTGATATTTAATCAGATAACTTCCTGATTTCAAATTTAAAATCAAAAAAATTATACCGGCTGCCATATCGGAAGCATGATCGTAACGGTCGTTCCGTGATTTGGTTTAGAGCTTGCCGTGATTGTTCCGTAATGATAGGAAACGATCTGCTTGCAAAGAGCAAGTCCAAGTCCGGCACCCGCGGATTTATTGTTTAGTTTATTAAATAAACCAAACACATGAGATGCGTATTCATTTTCAAAACCTGAGCCGTTATCGGTAATTTCAAGTTTGATGTGATCGGTATAATTGTATTTTGTTTTGTTGACCTGGTAACTGTTTTGCTCGGTGATCTGTGAAGTTATTTTAATCATCAGTGGCTGTTCTTCCAGACGGTTTTGAATTGCATTTTGCAACAGTTCTTTCAGCAAAACGCCAATCTGCGCAGAGCGGCCCTGAAAACCCGGGATGTGATCGGAGATGATTTGAAAATCACTGAATCCCGTTTCGATAATAATTTCATTCTTTGACTCTGCCACCAACTTACTGAAATCCAGGACAGTCGTTTCTTCAACAATATTATCTACGTATATAAACTGCTGCAAACTGTTGGTCAGATTCTGCAAACGCTGAACCGATTTTTGGATCTTCCCCATCCTGCCCGCAGCCACCGGATCGGGAATCTGCACAGAATGGTTCATCAGTAAGTCGGTAAAAATGCCAATTTTGCGAATAGGCTCGGACAAATCGTGCGATAGTACTTTACTGAGCTGTACATACTCCTGATTACGCTGTAAAAGCATTAAGACCTGCCGGTCTAGCTTCTGCTGATAAAGCTCAAATTCTTCTTTTAGTTTAGTAAGTGCATTTTTATCCGAATATGGCCGATCAGTATCATCCGTGTTTGCTGAGTGGTGGTGTTTCTGCTGCTCCCAAACGGTTAAAAATGAGCATATAATACTTGTTTTATCTAACGTTTTACTGAGCTTTCCGTACACCACCACAGGAATCACTTCGCCTTGTTTTGCCTTCAATGAAATAAATATTTCATCTGCTTTACCATTTAACCGGATCAAAGCGTAAAGCTGCGTTTGGTAAAATATCCGGCTTGAAATGGTAAAAATTCGCTCGATGTTTTGGTCAATCAGGTCGGCCGTTTCGTAACCAAGAAGATCACACATTGATTGGTTGACAAATTCTATGATTCCGTTTTCGTCAAACGATACACAACCACAGGGCATGGCCTGCAATATATCATGTGCAATACGAAAATCTTCCAAGACAATTTCAGGTTAACGGTTGGAGATATTGCTTCATGATCTGTATAGTTTCATCAGGCGCGCTCATGTGAGGGCAGTGGCCTGTTGCCTGCATCAGTCTAAAAGTACTCCCTGCCAGGTTTTCATGCAGATAAGCCCCGACTTCCAGGGGCGCTATAATATCATCCGTGCATTGCATAATGAGTGAGGGATGCTTGAGTTTAGCCAGGTCTCTTCGGTTATCGGAGTAAAACGTCACCCCTGCGAATTGTTTGGCAATGGCGCGGTTTACACTGCAAAAGCTTTCAGCCAGCTCCTCAGAGAGCCCGGGACGATCCTGGTTTTTCATCATGGCAGGCGCCAGAAAGTTCGCCCAACCCGTAAAGTTCTTTTCCATGGTCTGCAAAAGCTCATCGATATCCGCTTTTTCAAATCCACCGTGATAATTCCCGTCGTTGATGTATCTGGGTGAAGGTCCTATCAAAATCAGCTCCTTAAAAAAGGAGGGTTCCTTGATAGCAGCGAGAATGCCAATCATACTGCTTACCGAATGCCCGACCAGAACCGCATCCTTTAAGTCCAATGTTTTGCAGATATCTAAAATATCCTGGGCATATCCATTCAGGTTTGCATAACGCTCCGGGTTATAACTGTCTATATCTGAGCCGCCGCTTCCCACATAATCAAAGAGTACAATCCGGTAATCTTTACTAAACGCAGGCCACACATCCCGCCACATGTGCTGAGCGCATCCAAAGCCGTGCGCGAAAATCATAGGCTGAATACCTTCTCCCAATAGAGTCACATTGTTTCTTTGGAGAATATCCATTTATTTGATTTTCATTTAATTACGGTCAAATGTATTACATGCAGACCGCCTTAACTACTATTCAGCTACAATTAATCAATTTATAATATTTCGCCTCAGATGGCAGGCACCGGATCGGGAGTATTTACGCAATAAAGCCTGCATTTATCCCGTATTGGGATTCAACGCAGGCCTTCAATCAATCATCTAAGTTTATAACAAGGAATCAAAATGGATCGGAAACTGGTTGATTCTTTTTCCTGTCGCATGGTAAACTGCATTGGCAATTGCAGGCGGCATACCTACAAGTCCGATCTCTCCCACCCCTTTTGTTCCGAGCTCGTTTACGTTTTCATCTTTTTCCTCTACAAAGATCACATCCATGTCATGTATATCCGCATGCACCGGAATATGGTACTCGCCCAGATTCTGGTTCATATATTTGCCCAACCGGTAATCCGTAATAGTTTCCTCGCGTAGTGCCTTACTTACACTCCAGACCATTCCGCCCAAAATCTGGCTTCGGGCCGTTTTTGGATTGATAATTCTACCGGCAGCAACCGCAGTAACGGCTCTGGTGACGTTAATGACACCCAACTGCTCATCGACTTCCACTTCAACAAAAACTGCACTATGCGCCGCTCTTGAATATTTCTTCAGTTTAAAAAACTTAGGTACTGAAAAGTTGATTGTTTTGATAGCCTTGCCCTTGTTGGCAGCCACAATTTCTTTGAAAGAAACAGAAAGAGCCGGTGAATCCTTCACAGAAATTTTGCCATCCCGAAACGCCACATCTTCAATATCCATACTGCTAAAAATGGAGCTGTCCATATCTTTTGCTTTTTTGAAAAGCTTTTTACGAAGCGCTTTACCGGCAGCTTTAATGGCAGATCCAATTGTCGATGTTGTGAAGGATCCTCCCTGTATAGGCGCGAAAGGCATTTTGCTGTCCCCGTAGGAAATCGCCACATCTTCCACCGGTAAGCCAAGCTCGTCTGCGGCAATCTGCGCCATGATCGTCATCATTCCTGTCCCGATGTCAGTCACAGCACTGCTCACCTGTAATTTTCCTTCACTGTCGATGATCGCTTCGGCACGAGCCGGCAAATGATTGGCCTCCCATATTCCGGTTGCCATTCCGTAACCTATAAGCTTGTTTCCTCTTCGCATGCTGCGCGGCTCGGGATTACGCTCTGCCCACCCGAATCTTTCTGCTCCCTGCAAATAACATTGCCTAAGTTCCTTGCTGCTGTAAGGTCTTCCCAAGCTGTCATCTTTTTCAGAATAATTGATCAAACGCAGCTGCATCGGATCAATTTTCAGTTTGTAGGAAAGCTCATCCATAGTACTTTCAATAGCATGAGATCCTGTGCTGCCACCCGGCGCACGCATATCAAGCGGACTAAATACATCCAGATCCACAAGCTCGTACTGCATCAAAGTGTTTTTGGAAGCATACAGCATATTTGCCCAGTTCACAACATTTTCGGTGTAATCTTCGTTTTTTGAAGTCTCGCCGATCGCCTTGTGATTCATCGCTATAATCTTGCCGTATTCATCCGTACCAAACCGTGTATACTGCACCGTCTGTGGTCTGTGCCCGAAGGTGAACATCTGGCTTCTATCCAAAGTAACCCGCACCGGTCTTTTTAATTCCAGCGCCGCCATTACCGACAAAAACAGCTGATATTGTGGCCGTAAACCGGACCCAAAAGCGCCGCCGACATATGGAGAAATCACTCTCACATCCTTAAAATGGAGCCCGAAAATATTTCCTACATACAGCTGGCTGTTAATTGTGCCCTGCGTTTTATCATAAATCGTCAGCTTGCCGTCTCCCTCGTAGATGGTGGTGGTAGCGAATAATTCCATCGGATTATGATGCTCCGTTCCGTGAAAATATTCCGCGGAAACCTGCGCATAAGAGTTAGCAAATGCTTCTTCAAAATCGCCCTTTGGCTTGGGCGGTGGCGGCTTTAACATCGTTGCCATGCCTATACTTGGCGTGTGCGCCTCAGCGAGATTCTCCTTCAGATCAACCCTGAAAGATTCCTCTTCATATTGAATTTCCATAAGCGTTGCCGCATACCTGGCCAGCTCAAAAGTTTCGGCCACAACAAGTCCGATCGGCTGACCGTTGCTGCTGACTTCTGCGTTATACAAAGGCCGGAAAGGCGAACCGGGAGGCGCGTCCATGTCCGCATACGACAAGTCAAACCAGGCCAGTGACGGACGGTTTTCATGCGTGAAAATTTCTATAACACCTGGCAGCGCTTTTGCCGCTTCGGTATTAAAACTTATGATTTTCCCTTTTGTAATGGTGCTGTTGATTACGTAACCATAAAGTAATCCTGGAACGTTATATTCTCCGGCATACTTGGCTGCACCGGTTACTTTCATGTGTCCTTCAAGACGGCTGATGGGCTGTCCTATTGCTGGTCGTGTTGACATAATGTTTGTAAATTTTAGTTAGGCTGAGGGCTGTGCGCCAGGTAGTTGAGACTCCGGATTTAATGCCATCATGCAATTTCTAACAATCGCCCGCTTTGCCAATTCCACTTTAAAACTGTTGTATTCAAACACTTTCGCTCCAAAAAGGATAATTTCGGCTGCCTGGGCAAAATTTTCAGCAGAAGGTTCTTTTTCTTTTAAAAAGTCTTCGGCTTCTTTCACGCGCCATGGCTTATGTGCCACACCGCCAAGTGCAATTCGTGCATCTTTAATCAGTCCGTTTTCCAGCTCTAAACCGGTTGCAACTGAAACCAGAGCAAATGCGTAGGAATTTCTATCCCGTAATTTCAGATAAGAATAATTCCGGGCAAAACCCTTCTGAGGAATATCAATGCTGGTAATGATCTCACCCGGCTTTAAATTATTGTCTAATTCTGGCGTATCTCCGGGAAGTCTGTGAAAGTCGGCAAATGCCAGACTGCGTTCTCCATCTTCTCCGCTGATGTTCACAACCGCGTCCAGGGCAGCAAGCGCTACGCACATATCCGAGGGAAAAACGGCAATACAACTTTCGCTCGTACCTAGAATAGCCATGATACGGTTATAACCTAAAATAGCAGAACAACCAGAACCTGGTTCTCTTTTGTTACAAGGCGTATTAGCATCATAAAAATAGTAGCATCTAGTACGCTGCAGCAGATTACCACCATTGGTAGCCATGTTTCTGATCTGAGCCGACGCGCCGGCCAGAATAGCTCTGGATAACAGCGGATAGCGCTCCTCAACCAAGGGATGATAGGCCGTAGCTGCATTTCTGACAAATGCGCCAAGTCTTAACCCGCCATCCGGCAACTCTTCAATGTCATGATTTCCGACAAGATGATTGATGTCAACCAAAGAACTTGCTTTGGTGAGATTGTACTTCATCAAATCAATCAGGTTGGTGCCGCCTGCAATGTATTTCGCAGCATCCCCCAAACGTACATGACCAAAGGCCGTGGGCAAATCATTTGCTTTTATGTAACTGAAATTATTCATGACTATCTTGATTTTTAACTTCCATGATCGCATCGATGATATTGGTATTGGCTCCACACCGGCATAAATTGCCGCTCATAAGCTCCTTTACATCGGCTCTTGTTTTCGCCTTTCCTTCTTTAAGCATCCCTATCGCACTACAAATCTGGCCCGGCGTGCAGTAGCCGCACTGGAAAGCATCGTACTCGATAAAAGCCTTTTGCAGCGGATGAAGCTGTCCGTTTTCGGCTACACCTTCAATGGTTGTGATTTCAGAACCTTCTTTCATTACTGCCAGCGTCAGACAGCTTAAAATACGGTCACCATCACAGATTACCGTGCAGGCGCCACACTGACCGTGGTCACAGCCTTTTTTTGTTCCGGTTAAATCTGCATATTCTCTCAGCGCGTCGAGAAGACTTACCCAAGGCATTAGCTGCAGGGTGGTGGGCTTTCCGTTAATGTTGATTGTGACCGGCCTGGTGTCAAAATCTTTGGTTAGTACCGGCGAGTAGGTTGATTGATAATTTAGCATGGTGAATGATGTTTGATCAGAGAATGAATTGACCTTTGATTCGTCCCTTATAACAATTATGCCAAAAGCAGATGGGAATTTTATGCCAATAAAAGCGGTGTGAAACGTTTGCAGAACAGCGTTCCTAAACAGTATTTTGCCTTTAAAATCCCTGGAACAATTATGGGACTGGCTTTGACAGCAAAAGATTAGTAAAAAAGAAAAGCTGAGTTTAAATAACGATGACTTACCTTGTCTGAGATGCTGAACGATTACAGCACAGACTGATCATAAGACAATAAAATTGAATGAGAGCATACAAACTATTTAATACCCCGGACGGAGCCAGCGCTTTTCAGCAGGGAACCATACAAGAGCTCGAACACATTTCATCACCCTATTTTTTTCTCGTCAATGATGAGCCGGAAAGACGCCATTTCGACTGGCATCCTGCGCCAAGACGACAATATGTGATAACCCTTAAAGGCTCACTTGAATTTACCGTTACCGACGGAAGCAGTTTTGTGGTTCATCCCGGTGATGTGGTGATCGCACTGGACACTGCCGGAACCGGGCATAAATGGCGGATGTTAAGCCAGGACAGCTGGTCGCGGATTTATATTGTTTTACAGGAAGATCAGCACGATGCGTTCCTGGCTGATTGATCACCAACAAAAAATAAAACCATGTTACAAAAAGGAGACAAAGCCCCTGATTTTGAATTATTTGCCACGCCTGATCAAAAGTTTTCAATCAGCGAACTAAAAGGTAAAAACATTATTCTTGCATTTTACCCGGCCGATTGGAGTCCGGTTTGCAGCGATCAGATGGCGCTCTACAATGAAATGCTGAAATACTTTTCCAAGTATGAGGCGACGATTTTGGGAATTTCAGTTGATAGTAAATGGAGCCATTTAGCCTTCTCACAATCACGGACACTACATTTTCCATTACTGGCTGACTTCGAACCGAAAGGAGAAGTGTCTAAACTTTATGGTGTTTACAACGAAAAAGAAGGAGAAAGTAACCGCGCTTTGTTTGTCATTGATAAAGAAGGTATCATCGCCTGGAGTTATTTATCTCCGGCAGCGATCAACCCGGGCGCCGACGGAATATTGGATGCACTCGAATCATTAACCTCAAAAAACCAGTAACATGCCAGGTCAATTAAAACCCGCAGTCAGCAATCAGGATCATATTCAGGGTGCAGAGGAAGCAACCATTGAAATTGTGGAATATGGTGATTACCAATGCCCGCATTGTGGTGCGGCTTATCCGGTGATTCAAAAAATACAAAAGAAGTTTTTAACCCAGATCAAATTTGTATTCCGCAATTTCCCGCTAGCCGAATCGCACCGTTTTGCTTTGCCGGCAGCGGTCGCAGCAGAAGCAGCGGGGTTGCAGGGGAAATACTGGGAAATGCATGATCTTATTTTCGAAAACCAAAAGTCGCTGAGCCATGAAGGATTGTTTGCCATGGCCAAATCGGCAGGCTTAAACATTGAACAATTCAAAAATGATATTCAACGCCCGGATTTAGAAGAGAAAGTGGATGCCGACTTTGAAAGCGGGATTCGCAGCGGCGTAAACGGAACACCTACATTTTTTGTAAACGGCACCCGGTTCGATGGTGGCGCAGAGGATTTGTACGACATGCTTCTCGAAAGCGCTGAGGATTAGCCGATAAATATTGGTTACAGAAGCTCCTTTTGAGACGCGATCACAGAAAAGTGCAGGTAAAATAATTTCAGACTAAAAGTAAATTATATATAACTGACACTTTTCTGCATATTACAAATATCCTTCTGACATAAATTCGGACGTTATGTTTTTCGCACTGCTTCTTTCCACCTTTACTTTATCTGCTCCGCATTCCGGCATTGTCAAAGTAATGCCGCAGGATACCGTAACGATCCATGGTTTTAGCTGGGACGTTTCCTCTGGTTTGGATATCAAAGTGAAGGCCACTGCGCTTTTAAAAAACGGTAAAGTGAGTCTTGGAGAAAGCAACGACGAAGGAAAATTTGAACTTCGTTTACCCGAAACCACGCAGCATGTTGTTTTTGAACGTGAAGGCTACCGAACCGAAATTATTCCGGTAAATTTTATTGGAACGATGGAAAGTCATTATCGTTTTCAAATGCATGTGGAGATGATCAAAAAAGATTCTCAGCAGGTAAATAAAGTATTGTTTGCCGAGGTGAGTGATCCGGCAAAGCCATCACAGCAAAGAAAAAAGCTATTTTTCGAAGTAAAAGAGGCAAAAAACAGAAAATTACTAAGTGCAAAGGTTTGTCTAAACTTTACTCAGACTGGAAATGTGGAATGCTACGATGTTGATTCGACCAAAACAAACTTTTCCATTCCTGTAAATACACAGGATAAAATCTCATTTATTGTCAGCTCACCCGGGCATAAAGATTACATCGGAAACCTGATCAATAATCAGCCTGAAAACAGGGAAGAATTTTATCAGATACGGTTGCTGCGTGATGTGGTTACACTGTCAATGTCTCTTGAAGCACCCAAAAATTTACCAATTTTCTATAATTTGTCGTCTAGAAAAGAAGAAAGATTTGATAAAGATTCGTGGAGTATGGGACAACCGGGACATTTTCAAAGTTATCAGTCTTTTATTGGAACCGGTCTTCATTACCTGACCGCAACAGCCGGAAAAGAAATACTATTGGATGAAAGTTTTACGATAGAACGTGGTTTTAATTTTATGGGAGTAAAGCCAAAAGTTCCTAAGCAGGATGTTGCTGTTGAGCCGGAAGCAGCACTACCAAAACCACTATTTACAGAGATCAAACCTAACCCCGAAGCTAAAAAAGAAACGGCAAAAATCAGAACCTACGACAGCACCGTTTTGTATTTCGACCAAAGCAGTTATCATCTAAGAAACGCCACCAAACAAACGCTGGATTCCATAGCCCACTTACTTGCCGAACAAAATCGGCTGATGGTATCTATCACCGGCCATTCCGATAATGTTGGCAAACGGGACCTGAATGTGACATTGTCTGAATATCGTGCGCGGGTAGTAACCAACTATCTGAAGGAAAACGGCGTGCAGCCAATGCAGCTTTCCTACACCTGGAAAGGCCCTGATGCACCCGCCGCTTCAAACGACAGCCCGGAGAACAAAATGAAAAACAGACGGGTGGTGATTCGGTATGGGGAGAGGTAAAGTTCTGCCGGCACTTAAAATTCTCAACCCATTACCTGAACAAACCTGACAACCAACTTAGCAAAAAATCCCCCTAATTCCTGGGATCCGACCCACTGCCAAACAAATATTCCTTTGGCGGTTCAACGCCCAGCAGGTTTTTGACAAAATAATCCCAGCGTTTGCGCATCATGTAGGGCCCGTAGGCTCCGTAACCGTGGCGGCTGTTTGGGAAAATGACCAGGTCATAATCCTTATTGGCCTTTGCGAGTGCTTCAATTACCAAAAGGGAATTATATGGCGGAACGTTATCATCCATCATTCCATGCGCGATCATGAGTTTTCCTTTTAGTTTTTTGGCATGAACCTGGTTTGCCTGTGCTTCGTAAATCGATACACCTTTTGCATTTTGTTTGTCCAGACCAATATAGCGCTCGCCCCAGTCGTCCTCATAATTACGGTTTTCATGATTTCCTGACTCTGAAATACCCACTTTAAAGAAATCCGGATACATGAACATCGCGCAGGCTGTTGCAAAACCACCACCTGAATGTCCGTGCATCCCTACCCTGCTGCTATCAATCCAGGCATATTTTGCTGCAAGCTGCCTTATGGCTGAAACCTGGTCTGGTAGTGTATTGTCTGCCATATTGCCGTAGCTCATATCATGAAAACTTTTGGATCTGAGCGGGTTGCTGGTTCCTTCGAGCTCAACAACGATGAAACCCAATTCTGCCAGCGCCTGATTATCGCGGCGTGAGGGATTAAAGGCCCAGGTACGTACGCTGCCGCCCTGCGGGCCAGGATAAATATAGTCGACAACCGGATATTTTTTGGTTGAATCCATATTCACCGGTGTATACATCAATCCATAAACATCTGTTTTGCCGTCATGGGCCTTTGTTGAAAAAGGAATTGGGGGTTTCCAGCCTGCCGCTCTCAGACGGCTAACATCTGTTTTTTCCAGTTCGGTGATCAGCTTACCGTTCAGGTTGCGGAGTACAGTAACGGGAGCGACATCGGGTTCAGAATAGGTGTCGGTAAAGAAATTTTCTGAAGGTGACAGTGAAACGGAGTGCACGCCTTTTTCCGGTGTAAGCAAAGCAAGGCCGCTGCCGTCGTAGTTAATTTTATAAAAATGGCTGTAATAAGGATTGCCCGGTTCTTTGGAGTTGGCCATAAAATAGATAACGCGGTTTTTTTCATCGATTTTAATCAGCTGTGTTACAACCCAGTCACCCTTTGTAATCTGATTTTTAAACTTTCCTGTCGCCGCATCATACAGATACAAATGCCCCCAGTTATCTTTCTCGGAGTACCAGATCAGTTCTTTTGCTTTTGACAAATAACGCCAGCTGATGCCATATTGCCCAGACTCGAACTGCGTAGGCGATGTTTCTTCAAACAATTCCTTTACTACCCCGGTTGCCGCGTTAACTACGCGAACTTTCTCGTTTTTATGATCTCTTGAGGTCGAAACAAAGACAATGTGCGATCCATCCTCACTCCATGCCGCATCACTGAGCTCACCTCCGCTGCTGATGTCATCACCCAGGGTGGCTCGGTGAAAGTCAGGTGCTATCTGTAAACGTATTACCTTAGGCGTTTCCACTTCAATGATTACCCGGTGCAGCATCGCTACGATACTATCACCCGGCAGCGGGTATTTCCACGCCTCCAGTTTCGGGTGACCCACATTGGTGGTAACCAGGTACATATCGCCTACCTTACGCTCATCCTGCTGAAAGGTAAATATTTTCTTCGAGTCAGAAGACCACTTAGCAATGGCCCTGTCGCTGTGTTTCCAGCCGGCATTGTCTGTCGCATAGCCAAAATCTTTTGTGCCATCCGTCGTCAGCTGCGTGAGCTTACCGCTGGCAACATCCCGGACCCATAAGTTGTAATCTTTGATTAAAACTGCTTTTTTGCCATCAGGAGAAAATCCCCCGCCAAAAAAATTCCTGCCTGCCGGCTTCGGTTTTGCATCGGAGTCCTCCATTACCTCGTAGGTTTTCAAATCCGCTTTCCACTGTTTGCTCCCGTCACTAAAAGAAACAAATTTATCATCAGCAGAATAAGTAAAACTTTCAAACGGAAGCATAAAGGCCGTGTAGTTTTTTCCGCTGACAGCTGAAAGCGATGCGGCCAGTTTTTGTTGGTTGAATGCTGCTGCCTTCGTACCTTTTGCCGCATTGACTAAAATAAACTCGCTTCCCTGAGGCGTCAGTTTGCGGTACCAGAAGCGGTCGCCGGCAAACCAGGTGGGACGGCCCACTGCATTATCAATATATTTTTGTGTGTTGTAGGCAAGAAAACTTTCAGCCCTTTTGTAGTCTTCTGCAGTTAGTGCAGTCTTCTGCGCAAAAATGGGAGAAACGAACACGAGCAGCAGAAAAATGACGGTAAAATGTTTCATAAACAGCGGTTGGCAGTTGCGGATTTATTTGCTGTCCGAAATTAGGTATTTTAGATTTATTAAGCTTTGTATATTGGTAATTAAAACAACTTGTGAAATTTAATCCCGTTAATGTCATAAAATGCAAATAAAATCAGAGCTGGTTCCAACCATTTTGTCACCGATTTGATCCTGAAATAAATCTAAACCAAAAACCATGAAAAAGAATCTATACCTGCTTTTTTTCTTACCACTGTGGCTGGCATGCAAACCGGTCGATGCCCCGCTATTTGGCGTTGAGCCAAAACTCGCATATAATGATGAAGCGCTGTTCTCAAAAAAAACGTATTGTACCGATGCGGCCTGTAATGATCCTTTTCAGGAAGAGCTTTATCTGTACAATGCTTCCGGAAAACTAACGCGCATTAACTACTACTCCCGCACTGCGATTGGTAAACTGGAGAATTTGAATTACACGGATTTAATTTATAATGCCTCCGGTCAGCTCACTAACAAAATTTCCTACCATAAAATCTATCAGGGCACTGGGTTTGAGATTGGCAGTGAATCGGAATTTGAATATAAAAACGGCGTTCTTCACTCAGAGAAGATGTTTTCCAATTTTAAATACCCTGACCGGAGAGTTGCTACCGGAGAGATCACCTACCTATTTGAAAACGGCAAAAAGACAAGCCAGAGCTCGTACGATATGCAAAACAAGCTCAGCTACCGGATTGGCTATACTTACAAAAACGATGTATTGACCCGTGAGACTTATTATGATCCTACGGGTAAAGAGATGAGATCTTTTGAGCATCTTTTCTCAGGAAACCTGCGTCAGATCGGCGAATATGTTGCCAGCTCAAAAGAGCAGGTTGCCTTGATAGAAAGACGTTATGACGATCAGGGACGGTTGCTCACCCAGCAGACCAAGGTGAGCAATCCACTTCTTTGCGCGATGGTTCCCGGAATGATCCGTTACAGCTACTAGTGTTAATTTCAAAGTAAACCGTTTTCAGTCGTTTACAAACTTAAAGTCAATGAGCTTCGGGATTACAGATATTCCGGAGCTTTTTTGTTTCATCGTTATTTAAGCGCACTTAATTTAAGATACCCCAGATGGATTTCATCTTCTAAGGAATTTTCTGTGGGAATCAACTCAATCATATAGGCGGATTTGTGAGCCGCAGGCAGAATTTCTTCAATATCATAGAGCTCATCGACGTCAATGCCATACTTGTCATCTATGTGTGAAACTGCCTTCCCAAAATGATTATTTTTAAAAAACAGTGTTGCCTTTGCCTGCTGAATAGCCAAAGCGCGGTTTGGCTGGACAGTTAAAATCGTGTGATGCTGCTCTTCAAACTTGCCGGGCTGGTAACCACCCAGATTGACGAAGAATAAACGCTGTTCTTTATGTCCAGGCATTTTGAAAATGTCCTGTCTCACCGAAACCTTTACCCGATAGCCATCTACCAGATTTACTTCCCGCCAGGCGTCAATATGTATTTTTTGGGCAGCCTCACGCCAGAATGCTTTCATAGCAGGCACAAGTGCTGACAAAGATTCTGCGATTCCAAAGAAGATATCGTGCTGCTCGGTATGTCTGCCCGGCGGACGACAGCCGAGTAAGACCATAAACAATTTAAGCTCCTGCATCAGATTTTGATTTTAGACAAAGATCAAAACTTTTAGCTGCCTTCAAATTATAAGCCTCAGTTCTTTGCAAAAACCACTTTTATTGAACGGACTTCCCGGATCCATCTGGCTGGTTTTTTATCATGTTGGGCAATGATTCTAAATGGTCCTTCACCGGAAGGCAGCGGCTGACCATCTTTTTCTGTTGCCAACAGGATGAGCTCATCAGTAAATTCAGGATCAACCTCAGCGAGCGAATAGATCACTTCATAACCATCCGCAGCAGTGATCAGAATATATTTGGCAAGATTCTCGCCGCGAAGTTTAGCACCGGTTGTCACGCCCGCTTTTTGCAGCAGGTCGATCAATGCCACACCCTTAAATTCATGTTCTTTACCATCACGGTCTTTTACTTTCTGACTTACTTGTTTGTAGGCGGCCAGATCCTGCATTTTTATCTCCAATGGCGCTGCAACTTCGCCGGTGATGGAAAGTGAAGCGGTATTTTGAGAAAAACAGGATTGGGAAAGAAATACAGCCAATGACGAGATCATTGCCATTTTCCGGAAATTAAGTTTAAAACTGCGCATCTGTTCAGGATAAAACGATTAAAAAAATCAGCTGATGCCGGGCTGGACATTTTACTATCAGGATGGACAAAACAGTCGGTAGTCCTTAAACGATATATTCAACCAGCTATATCGCAAATATAAACAGTGCATTTAAAGAAAGATCATTTCCAAAAAAAAATCTTAAATAAGCGTCAGAAGCTCACGTTCGGCCTCGACAACGGCCAGCAGCTTTTCATTTAGCTTTTTGTAGGCAGTCAGAACATCTTTCCCTGTTTCGGTAAGGATCGTTCCGCCACCCTTTGATCCGCCTTTTTGCGTTACCACATAAGGTTTTTGTCCCAAAGTATTCATCGCATCCACCATCGCCCACGCTTTTTTATAAGACAGCCCCATTTCCTTGGCGGCCTTGGCAATCGAGCCGGTTTGCTGAATGCCTTCCAAAAGCTCATAACGTCCCGGACCAAAAAACTTGGTTTCATTGACATAAACCCAGTGGCGCAGACGTATAACAATATTTCTTTCCATAAGCCTTTACTTTAAATATGTGCACAGCACAAGCCAGTGCATTATTTGTTTTATTCAAACAACCTGGCGAAATGATTTTCCAGATGACTCCTCATTGCATTACGCAGTTTCTCCGAGTTGCCGTTTTCAATGATTTCTACAATGCCCTGATGCGAAACATAATTGCGGTTTACAGGCATTTTTTTCAGCAAACCGCTTTTATGTACATAATCAAAAACAGGCAACAGCAGCTTCTGAAACTTTTTCATAGTTTCATTTCTGGTAATCTCATATAACTTGCCATGAAAAGCAATTTCATGTTCAATCTGAAAAAGCATCCTGTCTGAAAGTGAAGGCTCATTTTTAATCAGATCCTTTAACGCTTCAATATCTTCCGGCGTTACCCGCTCCATGATAAAATCGGCCATCCCGATTTCAAGTGAAAGCCGCATTTCGAATATTTCTTTCAGCGTTTCTCCATTCAGAATCTTGGGGTTCATACTTTTTTCCAGTACCGATACCAGATCCGGACTGGTGATAACCGCCCCCCTGTGTTTTTTGGATTCGACCAGTCCCATTAGCCGAAGGCGGAGCATAGCCTCGCGAACAACCGTCCGGCTCACACCCAATGACTGGGCAAGCTCCAGTTCCTTTGGGATTGAATCGCCGACCTTAAATTCTTTTTCTATAAACAATTCAATCAGGTTGCTTTCAACCTTGTCCACAAGCGAGCTTGTATCAATCGATTTTATGCCCTGGAACAAATCTGCCATGTGATTGGGAAAGTATTATGTTGTACAAAAATGAATGTTTTCTTCAAATATTCAACTCATTTTCCAGTGCCCGGAAAAAGATTCAAAAAATATTTTTTGCAAGATGCTTGCAATCAACAAACTAAAACTTCTACCTTTATTATGTTATACATAATACATTAATCCTTTACCTCTTTATGAATTCAAATCTTACCTGTTTAAAATTGCTGTTAAGTCTGACCGGGATCTTTCTGGTTACGCTTTTGCATGCGCAGCCTGGCAGAACGCTCACCGGCAAGGTGCTGTCCGATGATGACAAAATGCCTTTGCCGAACGTGACTGTTTTGTTAAAAGGAAAAAGTGTTGCCGTGGAGACTTCATTGGAAGGTGACTATTCCATTATCGTGACCGGCACAGATGTGGTCCAGTTCAGAATGATAGGTTATGTAATGCAGGAAGTTCCGGCAGGCAGCTCTGCAACGCTTGATATTTTTCTTAAACCGGATGTATCAGCGCTGAATGAAGTAGTTGTTACCGGCTACGGGTCCAGCAGCAGAACCAGAATCACCTCATCAATTGCCAAACTGGATTCAAAGGTGCTCGAAACAGGTCTGCGCTCCAACCCCGCTCAGGCGTTGGCCGGAACCATTGCCGGTCTGCGTGTTTCGACGGCTACCGGGCGGCCGGGTTCTTTGCCTTCGATTACCCTTCGCGGCGGAACAAACTTTGACGGAAGCGGAAGTCCGCTGATTGTCGTTGACGGCCAGGTACGCGGTTCTTTAAGCGACATTAACCCGGATGATATCGAAAGCATGGAAGTTTTAAAAGATGCTTCTGCGACAGCGATTTACGGAGCGCGCGCAAGCAACGGTGTTATTCTGATCACTTCAAAAAGAGGAAAATCAGGTTCTTCATCCATTACATTTAAAGCAAAAACGGGCATTAACTTTTTGAATGTTCCTTACAATTTTGTCAACGCTGAGGATTACATTCACTGGACCCGCCTTGGCGTTTTGGAAGCGATCAAAAACGGAACAACCACTTCTTCTCTTTTAAGCGGAGTAGGTCCGCGAGGCACCGGGAATTTATATAAAGATGCCAGCGGAGCTGTTCTGGATGGCAATTATGATTCGCGCGCGATATGGAGCACGATGCGGCTGACAGACGAAAACCGCGAGCTTCTCAACAGCACTGACGGATGGAGAACCATGAAAGATCCTGTGAAAACCAATGCAGCAGGCGCTTACGATCCAAACGGAACAAATGCAGATCTGATTTACAAGGACTTCAATTACGGAGATTATGCATTTAAGTCGCCGGCCATTTCTCAGGATTACAACATTGGCATGAACGGTGGAAATGAAAAGGGAGGATACTATGCCAACCTGGGATATTACAATGAAGATGGTTTGTCGCTCGGCACCTTTTACCGCCGTCTTACCTTTACACTTAACGGAGACTACAAGATCAAAAGCTGGCTTAAATCTGAAAGCAGTCTGGCTTTTGCCAGAGCCAACTGGCGCGATCAGTCTTTGCAGAACGGAGAAGCCAACTATTGGGGACGAATGCTTTCTGCCCCGCCGACCATGCGCGGAACAAATGCAAAAGGAGAGCTGATTTTGGGACGTGATGCCAGCGACGGAAACCCGGCTATCAACATTGATAAATATAAAAGAAACAATCAGTCGGATAAATTCACACTGGGACAATCTTTCCGCGTGGATCTTTTTAAGGATTTGTTCTTTAAAATGGGTGGAATCCTGATGTATGACGAGTCGACTGCTGAGTCCTTTAACAAAGATTTCAGGATCGGGATTATGAGCCTTACCAACCCAAACACAGGCTGGAACCGTGACCGGGCAAGTTCTGCAAGTTTTGACCGGACGATCCGCCAGACCTATAACGCGATTTTAAACTACAAAAAGGATTTCCTGGGTAAAAACAGCATTGATGCCATGGCGGGCTTTGAATATTATGACGAAGCCAACAAAGGTTTTGGTGCCGGCGGTAAACTCGCCCCGACAGATGATTTCCAGGATCTGGCGCTCACTGTTAATGATGCCAACACCAGAACCGTCGATTCCTATCACAGCCAGGAGCGGATCATTTCCACCTTCGGCAGGCTAAATTATGATTACGATGGAAAATACCTGGCTTCTTTTACTGTGAGACGCGATGGTTATTCACGGCTGATCGGCGATAACCAGTTTGGAACCTTCCCGGCATTTTCGGCAGGCTGGCTTTTGCACAAAGAAAATTTCATGGCGGCAACCCAGAAGTGGCTTTCGTTTATGAAGGTGAGAGCGAGTTATGGTAAAAACGGAAATATCGGAATCGGCACCAATAACGGCATCGGCATCTACGAACTGCAGGGATCTTACGGTTCACAAACAGCCTACAACGGCACAATCGGCTTTCTGCAAACGGGAATTGCCAATCCAAATCTGAAATGGGAAAAAAGTAATACCGTTGAGGCCGGTGTAGAAATGGGATTTTTCAACAATAGAATCACGACTAACATCGCTGTTTACAACCGGATCACGACAGACAAAATCGCCAGTGTGATCCTTCCCACTTCTGCGGGAATTTCAAGCATCCGCACAAACAATGGCAGCATGCGTAACCGTGGCGTCGAGCTAGAGGGTGTATTTAAAGCAGTTCAAAAAACTGATTTTACAGTTCAGATTGGAGCAAATGCAGCCTGGAATAAAAACATGATTTTGAAACTTCCTTTTAACGGAAATGAAAATAACAGACAAGGCGGACAGCGGGTTTATGATCCAAAATCAGGCCAGGTCATCTGGGTTGGCGGTTTACAGGAAGGACAGGAATATGGTCAGATTTTTGGCTATGTAAGTGAAGGCATCATCCGAAATGGTGAAGATCTTGCCAAATACAACAAAATAGACATCGCTGCCGGTGAGGTGCAGTACGGAGCCTCCGCCGGAAAACGCGTGGCCAGCGCAGCACTGATCACTTCTAAAAACCTGAACAGAACGACTTATATCTCAACCCAGCTGGGTGATATGATGTGGAAAGATCTGGATCAGAACGATACGATTGACACACGTGATATGGTTTCGCTGGGACGCACGATCCCGAGATGGACCGGCGGATTTAACACAACGGTTCGCTGGAAAAACCTTTCTCTTTTTGCAAGAATGGATTTTGCATTGGGACACAAACAAATGGATTTCCAGCAAATGTGGTCGCTTGGAAGTTTTCAGGGGGAATTCAACATCACCGATGCTGTGAAGGATACCTGGACACCTGAGAACCCGGATGCAAAATACCCAAGATACACCTGGGCTGACCAGCTGAATTCGAAAAACTTTGACCGCCCCAGCAGCATGTTTTGGGTAAACTCTTCATACCTGGCTTTCCGAGAGGTTTCACTGAGCTACACGGTACCTTCGGCGCTTATTCAAAAAGCAAAAATCGCCGGACTGACCTTCACTGTGACAGGACAAAATCTGGGATATGTAACCAACAAAATGCTGAGCTTACCTGAGCGCACCGGATCCCAGAACAGCGCCTACACGATTCCTACTACCTTAATTCTGGGCGCAAACTTTACCTTTTAAATGCAACGAGTTATGAAGAAGATCAAATATTTTATATACCTGGCCGCCTTGTCGATGCTGACATTTTCCTGCCAGAATGCACTTGAACTTGCGCCGCAGGATTATTTCGGAGATGGCAATTTCTGGCAAAATGAAGCACAGGTTAGCAACTTTATGGTTGGACTCCACAAACAGTTTCGCGACAACCAGTTTCAGTTTTTACGTTTGGGTGAAATGCGCGGAGGCACGTACAGCAATGTAGACAGACAAGCCACTTCACTGAATGAACTCCCCGTCATCGAGCAGCGTCTGGAAGAAACCTCGTCCGGTGTAGGCAGCTGGGCTGGATTTTATGGTCCTATTTTACAGATCAACCTTTTTATTCAAAAAGTAGAAAGTATTGGCTTTCTGCCTGAAACTAAAAAGAGCTATCTGCTTGGTCAGGCTTATGCGATGCGCGCTTACTACTACTTTCATCTGCTTCGAACCTACGGCGGAGTACCCTTAATCTTGCAAGCTGATGTATTAAACGGTACAACGGATGCGGTTTTGCTTCGTAAAGAGCGCTCCACAGAAGCGCAGGTGCTGGCTGCAATCAAAGCGGATGTAAACAAGTCGGTGTCGCTTTTTGGAACACAGGCAAGCACGACAGACAAAAGCCAGTGGTCTCCAAAAGCAGCCTATATGTTAAAAGGCGAAGTATTCTTATGGTCTGCCATAGTTTACAATACAACCGCAGATCTTGCAGAAGCAAAAGCTGCACTGACTTCAGCGGCCGGAAGTGTACTGCTCCCAAGCTTTGCCAATGTTTTTGCCTACTCTCAAAAAAATAACAACGAGATTATTTTTGCAATCCGCTACCGGGTTGGTGAATCAGAAATGGGCAATGTGGCGGCATACACCTACTCTACTTTCAATTTCAACGGACTGCATTACAAAGATTCGACCGCCAGTGCAGGTGTTGGAAACTTTCTGGTGGATCCGCTTTTGTTGGCAGCAACCAATTCCGCGCAGGTCATCCAGCGGTATGCCTATACTTTTGAGCTTTTCCAATCCTACGATCTGGGCGACACGAGAAGAAACGCCACTTTTTATGATTATTACAAGGTCAATACAGCAGTAAGACCTTTTGTACCAACCATTAAAAATACAGCACTGGTGAAGTTTCTTGGAACCATCGAAACCAACAAACGATATTTCTCCGATGACTGGCCGGTTTACCGGGAAGCTGACAGACTTTTAATGCTCGCCGAAATAGTTAATGCGGAAGGCGGCGACCCTTCCGCATACATTCAACCCGTGCGTGACCGCGCTTTTGCACCGGGAAAAGATCCTAAACCATTTGTGAACGCGGGAAAGGATGCCAACGAGCTGGCTATTTTCACAGAACGTACCAAAGAATTTGTCCACGAAGGTAAACGCTGGTATGACCTCCGCCGCATGAAATATGG
The DNA here is from genome assembly GCF_004349265.1 of Dyadobacter psychrotolerans. Taxonomy (GTDB): domain Bacteria; phylum Bacteroidota; class Bacteroidia; order Cytophagales; family Spirosomataceae; genus Dyadobacter; species Dyadobacter psychrotolerans. The sequence goes on along the minus strand of NZ_SMFL01000005.1, from coordinate 407,562 downwards.
CGCTGAGCCGCTTGTCTTTAAAAGTGCAAGCCATCCATTTGGTGTATTGGATAAAACCACGCAGGCATACCGGATCCTTTGGCCGATTGAAGCAGCGATCTGGACAAATGATCCTTTGGTAAAACAAACACCGGGTTACACCACAGCACGCCCAAACTAATTCAAAATGCACCTGCCGGAATCAAACGGCAGGTGCTTCACTCAGCTATTTATTTTTTATAAAAACTTATATGAAACCAAAATTACAAGGCCTGATCGCCGCTCCCTTTACCCCTATGCATGCCGATGGCAGTATCAACACGGACCTGATCGCTGCTTATTATGAATTTTTAAAACAAAACCAGATCACCGGCGCGTTTATCTGCGGATCAACCGGCGAGGGTGTTTCGATGAGTCTGACCGAGAAAAAACAAATCGCATCAGCCTGGGCCGAATGCACCAAATTGGATCCGGATTTCAAAGTGATGATACTTTTGGGCGGAACCTGCATTGTGGATTGTATCGAACTTGCAAAGCATGCGCAAGAGGTTGGGCTTTATGCTGTTTCGTTTACCAGCCCGTTTTATTTTAAACCCGCTAATGTAGAAATGCTGGCTCAAACGATCATTTCCATTGCCGAAGCTGTGCCCGAAATACCTTTTTACTATTATCATATTCCTGTTTTGACGGGCGTTGGTTTTGCCATGTTTGACCTTTTGAAAGCGCTCGACGGGCGTCTTGACAACTTTGCCGGCATTAAGTACACCCATGAGGATTTTATGGATTTTCAGACTTGTCTGAATTACAAAAACGGCGAATATGATATGCTTTGGGGCAGAGATGAAAACATGCTTTCTGCGCTTGCCGTAGGTGCAAAGGGAGCAGTCGGCAGTACATTTAATTACGCCGCCCCGCTTTACTATGATCTGATAAACGCATTTGAAAAACACGAATTAAGCCGCGCTGGTGCTTTACAGCAAAAATCCATTGACATGATCAGACTGCTGGGTAAATATGGCGGAATATCAGTGGGTAAAGCTTACATGAAACTGGTGGGCATCGACTGCGGACAATTCCGTTTACCGGTAAAAAATATGAGTGAAGCCCAGTCCAATGATTTTAAATCCGATGTTGCCAGCCTGGATTTTGATACCTTTAAGTCAAAAATGGACACGGTAAACAGCTCACTGTAATGCATATAAAAGCCAAGGTTTTCTGTTTAATAATCTGTGTGCATATTATGTTCTTAAAATCCGCATTTGCTCAGGACCAAAAAGCGAATGAAATCTCATGGACCGCAGCGGCTGAGTTGCCCTCAGCGGCAGACAACCAAAAACAGCCTGGTGTGGCAGGAGCTTTTACAGGAGTACACAACGGCGTGCTGATCGTGGCAGCAGGCGCCAATTTCCCGGATGGCAAACCATGGGAGGGTGGCAAAAAGGTTTATCGTGACGATATTTATGTTTTACAAAAACAGGGCGAATCTGTCCAATGGATCACTGCCAAAACACCTAAGCTAACAACCAGAGTAGCTTACGGGGCAAGCACAACACTTCCGGAAGGAATTGTTTGTTTGGGCGGAGAAACTGATAACGGATTTAGCAGGAAAGCTTTTTTGATGCAGTGGGACGCGGCCAAAAAAGACATCATTTTTAAAATGCTGCCGGATCTGCCTGTTGCCCTCGCCAATGCGGGTGTGACCAGTATTGGGAACACCATTTATGTTGTGGGAGGCGAAAACAGCGAAGGACCGTCCGACGGATTTTTCTCTCTGGATTTGTCTTCAGAAAACAAACAATGGCAAAGCTTGCCTGTGTTGCCGGCCACACTTTCCCACGCCGTTGTGGTTGCACAAAATAATGGAAAACATTCTTGCATTTACGTAATTGGTGGACGAAGCAGCACATCTTCCGGCATCAGCGACCTGCACAATACCAATTATTGCTTTGACCCGAATGCCAACAAATGGATCAAACGCGGCAACATCAGTGATGGTACAACGGTTTCAACGCTTTCAGCCGGAACTGGTGTTGCCAATGGCGCTTCCTACATCCTGCTGTTTGGTGGAGATAAAGGAAATGTTTTTCACCAGATCGAAACCTTTAACGCCCGGATCGCCAAAGCTTCAACACAGGAAGAAAAACAAAAATTGCAGATTGAAAAAGTTCAGTTACTAACAGGTCACCAAGGTTTTAGCAAAGATGTGCTTCTTTACAATACGGTAACAGATGCCTGGACAAAAATTGGTGAAATGCCTGATTTTGCCCAGGTAACGACCACTGCTGTGAAGTGGGGAAACGAGATTTTTATTCCAAGCGGCGAGATCAAACCCGGGACCAGAACGCCGGTCATCACCAAAGGAACCATTGCGCATAAGCCGTTTTTTTCGTGGATTGATTCAGCAGTGTTATTCGTTTGTTTTCTTTTGATGACAGCCGGACGTTTTCTTTTTACCGGCAAAACCAGCAACACCGATGATTATTTTAAGGGGGGAGAACGTATTCCGCAGTGGGCGGCGGGCATCAGCATTTTTGGAGCTAAGTTGAGCGCGATTACTTTTATGGGTATTCCTGCCAAAACATACGCCACGGACTGGACCTACTTCTTTCTCTTGATGACAATCATCATGGTCATGCCCATTGTAGCGAATTACTTTATTCCTTTTTACCGAAGACTGCACGTAACCTCCGCCTATGAGTACCTGGGAAAACGTTTTAATTACGGATCACGGGTGATGGCATCGGCCCTTTATGTGCTGCTTCAAATCGGGCGAATGGGGATTGTTGTGCTGCTGCCAAGTATCGCCCTGACGCTGGTAACGGGGATCGACATCAATATCTGTATCATAATGATCGGGGCAATAAGTATATTTTTTACGGTCAAAGGCGGAATTGAAGCTGTTATTTGGGTAGAGGTTATCCAGGTTTTGATTTTGGCAACCGGCGCACTGTTCTGTCTATTTTATCTTCCATTTCACATCAGCGACTGGGATGCAGGTGTTCAGGAACTAAATTCCGCTGAAAAACTGAAAGTTTTTGATCTGCGTTTTGACTTTACAGAGCCCACTTTTTGGGTGGTTGTTATAGGCGGAATGGCGATTAACCTGCTTACCTACGGCACGGACCAGACCACTGTTCAACGTTATCTGACGACTAAATCCGAGAAGGAATCTAGAAAAAGTCTGAAACTGGGAGCCTGGCTGACACTCCCGTCCACGCTGGTATTTTTCTCGATTGGTACGCTGCTCTTTTTGTTTTTCAGGGAGCATCCGCAGCAGGTCAATATGGCTTTGGAAAACCAGGACAACATTTTCCCCTGGTACATCGTCAGCCAGTTGCCGGCAGGTCTGTCGGGTCTGCTGATCGCCGGAATTTTTGCAGCCGCCATGAGCAGCACAGAGGCGAGCATGAACTCGACCGCAACGCTATTGACAACTGATTTTTACCAAAAATTCAAACCGGCAGTAACACCAAAACAGACGTTATTTTTTGCCAGAACCACTACTTTACTACTTGGCATATTTGTCACCTGCATTGCTTTGTACATGGCCCACAAAGGCGTATCATCGCTTTGGGATAAATTCAACACCATCCTTGGACTATTTACCGGCTGCATCGGCGGCGCTTTCATTCTGGGCATTTTCACAAAAAGAGCAAATGGGAACGGCGTGATGACTGGTATGGCCATAAGCTGTGTTACGCAGATTATGATCCAGCAGTATACCGACATTCATCTACTGATGTACGCTTTTACCGGGTTGGTCAGCTGTGTGATTTTTGGTTATCTGTTTAGTTTGTTGTTTCCTACAAAGCAGCATATCAAAGGTTTAACGATGTACGAATGATGAGAATACCTGTATTGCTGGTGCTGATGTGCTGCTGCGGTCTCGCATCTGCCGAACAAAAACCGATTAGAGTGGCCTGCATCGGAAACTCAGTCACTTTTGGGTACGGATTAAAAACGCCATCAAATGAGTCTTATCCGGTTGTTCTGCAAAATTTACTTGGAGAAAATTATCAGGTTAAAAATTTCGGACATAACGGCGCTACGCTGTTAAAAAAGGGACACAATCCTTATTTTAAAACAGCTGTATTTAAGAAGGCTTTGGATTTTAAAGCAGATGTCATTGTTGTTCATCTGGGCTTAAATGATACGGACCCGCGAGACTGGCCGGATTTTAAAAACGATTTTGAATCGGACTATGCCTGGCTTCTTGATACTTTGAAACAGGAAAATCCCTCTGCCAAAATTTTTGTCTGCAAACTGACCCCAATTTTCAGCGGTCATCCCAGGTTTAAATCCGGAACCAGAGAATGGCACCGGCAAATTCAGCAGCTGATTCCGGGCATAGCTATGGCAAATGGTGCGGAGCTTATTGATCTGCATACAAAGGTCAAATGCCGTCCGGATCTTTTTAATGACAGTATTCATCCTGACAAAGAGGGTGCCGGCATCATTGCAGAGACAATTTATCAGCATCTAACAGGAAACTTCGGAGGACTAAAACTCCCGCCGGTTTTTTCCGACGACATGGTATTACAGCGACAAAAGCCGATCGTGATCTGGGGAATGGCCAATTGCAGTGAGCAGGTAACTGTACATTTGGCAAACCAAAGCCTTGTGACCCGGGCTGACAGGAACGGCAAATGGAAAGTGGTTTTTCCAGCCAAAACCATGGGCAGACCATTCGGCATTTCTGTTGAGACAAAATCGAAAAGCGTTGTTTTTGAGAATATTCTGATTGGTGATGTCTGGCTTTGCAGTGGACAGTCGAATATGGATTTTAAACTAAAAGATTCAAAAACCGGCCCGGCCGAATTGAGTGAAAACACTTTTTCTTCGCAAATCCGCCTTTTTAAACTCAATTCTTTGGCCGAAACAAACAACGCAGCCTGGGATTCTGCTACACTTATCAAAACAAATAAGCTCGATTTTTTCTCAGGAAACTGGAAGGTTAATGATTCTGAAACAGCAGCAGATTTTTCAGCCGTGGCCTACTACTTTGGAAAAAAAATTCATACTGATATTGATGTTCCGATAGGACTTATCCAGCTGGCCGTTGGAGGCTCTACGACTGAATCCTGGATTGACAGAAATACGCTCGAAGGTGACGATCTGCTTGTTGACATGCTTAGAAACTGGCAGAAATCAGATTTTATCATGCCCTGGTGCAGAGAACGGGCAGGTACTAATTTAAAAAAATCTTGGCTTCCCAAACAAAGGCATCCGTATGAACCGGCCTATAACTTCGAAGCAGGTATCTCACATTTAACAGAACTTCCGTTGAAAGGTGTCATCTGGTACCAGGGTGAAAGCAACACACACAATTTCATTCTTCACGAACATCTTTTCAAAACACTTATCAAAAGCTGGCGGCAATTTTGGGGCTTTGAGCTGCCGTTTTACTATGTTCAATTGTCGGCAATAGACCGGGCATCCTGGCCCGATTTTAGAAATTCACAGCGCCAAATGCTTGCTGATATTCCTTACAGCGGAATGGTGGTCAGTCATGATCTGGGTGATTCGTTAAACGTGCATCCGGTTAGGAAAAAAGAAATCGGAGAACGGCTTGCACTTTTGGCACTTCGTGATACTTACAAAAGAAAAATCCTTGCAACTGGCCCTGCTCTAAAAAAGATTCAGAAAAAAGAAAATCTCATTTACATTGATTTTCAATCCCAAAACAAGCTGCTTACCTCTCAAAACAGCAAACTAACCGGCTTTGAACTTGTCGATGAAAAAGGAAAACGTTTGCCTGCTGATGCACGTATTTTTAAAAATCAGGTTATTATCAGAGTTCCGGATGGTCAAACAATCAAAGCGGTACTTTACGCCTATCAGCCATTTACAAGAGCAAACCTGATCAATGAAGCCGGCTTGCCTGCTTCAACCTTTTCCGTTTCTATTCCTTAACGTTGTTTTACCATGGCTTACACCCAAACAGATTTAAAAGATCTTCATCATTTTTATTCTAATCAGCTTATCAACGATACGGTTCCATTTTGGTTTCCCAGATCGTTGGACCGCGAACATGGCGGTTATCTGCTCATGCGCGATCAGGACGGGACCTTAATTGATGATGACAAGGCTGTCTGGATACAGGGCCGTGCCGCATGGCTGCTTTCTACTTTATACAACACCGTTGAACCAAGAACCGAATGGCTTGAAAGTGCAAAATCTGGAATTGACTTTTTAAATAATCACTGCTTTGATACCGATGGCCGCATGTTTTTTCATGTGACAAAAGGAGGCCAGCCGATCCGTAAGCGCCGTTACTATTTCTCAGAAACCTTTGCCGTGATTGCAAACGCGGCCTATGCGAAGGCCAGCGGCGACGAAGCGGCAGCGGAAAAAGCAAGATATTTGTTTGGTAAATGTATTGAGTACGCAACCACACCCGGTCTTCTCGAACCCAAATTTACCGCAACCCGTCCGTCAAAAGGAATTGGCGTACCGATGATTCTGATGAATACCGCCCAGCAGCTTAGAGAAACAATCGGTGATCCGCGCTGTGATGAGCTGATTGACGGTTTTATCAAAGAAATCAGGACAGATTTTGTCAAAGACAATATCCGCTGTGTGATGGAACAGGTAGCGCCCGATGGCAGTATCATCGATCACATCGACGGCCGAACGCTTAACCCCGGCCATGCCATTGAAGGCGCGTGGTTTATTTTGCATGAAGCCAAACACCGCGGCAATGATCCGGATCTGATTAACCTTGGCTGTAAAATGCTGGATTACATGTGGGAACGAGGCTGGGACAACGAGCATGGAGGTATCTTTTATTTCCGTGATGTTTTTGGCAAACCTGTCCAGGAATATTGGCAGGATATGAAATTCTGGTGGCCGCACAATGAAGCAATCATTGCGACGCTGCTGGCCTACACCCTAACCGGAGATGAGAAGTACGCGAAATGGCACAAAATGGCACATGATTATGCATACAGGCATTTTCATGACAAAAAAAACGGGGAATGGTTTGGTTATCTGCACCGGGACGGTACGGTTGCGCAAACAGCCAAGGGAAATCTTTTCAAAGGTCCCTTTCATTTGCCCAGACAGGAATGGTACTGTTCGCACCTGTTGCAGGAAGTAATTAAAACAAAAAACGATCTTTAAAAATCTATAAGCACTGAACTATGAGAAATAAAAATATCATTTTGGCATTCCTGACTGTTTGTCTTTCAAATATCCTTCTTGCACAAACGCCTGTATTTGTTTCGGGAACCGAAGGATTTAAATCATTTCGTATACCAGCGATCGTTCGCGCTCCCGGCGGTGATCTGCTTGCTTTTGCAGAAGGGCGGGTTGGCGGCGCAGGTGATTTTGGAGATATTGACATCATCATGAAAAGAAGCAGCGATGGCGGCAAAAGCTGGTCTGCTATACAAACTGTTGCCGATTATGACAAATTGCAGGCAGGAAACCCTGCTCCTGTTTTTGATTTGACTGATCCCGATTTTCCAAAAGGAAAGCTTTATCTTTTTTACAATACCGGCAACAACCATGAAGGTGAAGTAAGAAAAGGAGACGGTTTGCGCGAAGTTTGGTACAAAACTTCTGTTGATGCGGGGAAAAGCTGGTCGGAGGCCGGGAATATTACCAAACAAGTCCATAAACCAAAACAACCCAACCTAGATCCTGACTACAATTCCACAGAAGACTGGCGAAGTTATGCCAATACGCCTGGCCACGCGATGCAATTCGGATCCGGTAAGTACAAAGGACGCATTTATGTTCCCGGCAACCACTCAGCAGGTGAGCCGAAAAAGGATTTCAGTGATTACCAGGCGCATGGATTCTACTCCGACGACCATGGTAAAACATTTAAAATCAGTGAAAATATTTCTTTTGGCGGCTCCAACGAGTCAACAGCGACAGAGATTTCTCAGGGAAGGCTGATGTTTAATGCAAGAAATCAGAAAGGTGATGTCCGTGCCAGGATTGTAGCAATCAGCACAGACGGCGGCGCTAAATGGGACACGACTTACTTCGACCACAATCTGCCGGATCCGGTTTGCGAAGGCAGTATTCTGACAATTGGTAAAAATAAAAAACAAAACATACTGGCTTTTGCAAATGCAGCAGATACAAAAAACCGCGATAATCTTACGCTACGTATCAGTTTTAACGACGGCAAAACATGGGAGAAATCCTATCTGATCGACAAAAGCACGGCCGGTCAAAAAGATTACACTGCCTACTCCGACCTTGTTCAGACATCTAAAAACAGTGTTGGCATTCTCTACGAAAAAGACGGCTACAAATCGATTGTCTTTAAGATCATTGACTGGAAGAAATAAAAGTTGGCTGCACGATGTTAAAACAAAAGTGCAGCCAGCGATACCAAAACCAATGAAAGCAGCATGGAAAGAAAAACCAGCAAAGAAGATTGTTTTTGCTCTGAACCTAAAAATGATGCAAAAACCGTGACGTTGGCCGCAACCGGAAAAAGAGGAACCAGAGAAAGTATCAGATAATCTTCTTTTTCCAGCTGATTAAAAATCAAATACTCCCCTCCCCCAAGCAGCCCCAGAATCAAAATGGCTGCAACGGTACGAAACGATAAAAGCCGGAAGTAATATTTCCATTTGAAGTTTTCCAACTTTACTTCCGAAAGGTTAAAACCGACAATGAGCATTCCGGCAGCAGACACGATAAAACTTACCACTTTCAGTGGCGACTCGAAAGAATCAGGTTTTTCGACTCCGGCAGCTTTACAAATTATAGCAGCGATAAAGACATACAAAAACGGAATTTTTGCTACTTCTTTGAATGCTTCCCGAAAAGATAACTTTGTTTTAGCAACCTGAAAATAACCAATCGTGTCTCCATACAAAGCCGAGCCCAGGTAAATACAGATCAAAGTACTGACCTTGTCCTCTCCAAAAAGTGCAGTGATGGTAGGAATGCCAAAAAATGCGATGTTAAAAAATGAGAATGAGCTTCTAAGTAAGAGCGGATTGGATTCTTTTGCAAAACGTTCATGGGCAAAATTCGCTGCCGGCACCATGCCCAGAGCCAGGAGAAAAGTAAGCACCGGCAGGATATAAAGTTTTTGGGCTTCGGCATCCAGCACATTGAAAAACACCAATAGCGGCAAAAGCACCTTTATCAGCGGCGTGCTGACGTAGCTGTCACTGACATCAAATTTTTTCTTAACAAAATAACCCAACGGTATGAAAGCCATTACTGGTAAGAGCTCCGCATATAATTCAAATAGTACTTTCAAGAGTCAGATTATTAATCAGATGGCGGCTGAGATTGCCAATTGTTTTTACATTAAACCAAACCGCGTTCACATCCAGCAGAAGTCCGTTGGTAATATGCCCCAATGCGTAAAGGTTGTGGCAGGTTTTTCCCTTCCTCATTACCTGCATCGTTTCCGTATGAATTTTAATTCCGCCCGCTTTTTCGGCTTCAATCATTCCGGAAGCCGACAGATTCTGAATTAGCTCCGATTTCATATCCTTCACAGCGGAAGCAGGTCCGGTGGCATTGATCAGGTATTTTTCAGATGTTGTTTTATCATCATGAACAAGATTAAAATGGCCGGATTTTGTATCAAACTGAACGTCAGTCAAATCCGAATTTACCCGGAGCTGTTTGGTAGAAAAGAGCTTTTCAACCCGCTCTGCATTCACCAGTGGCATACAGTGTCGGTTTGTATTCCACTGATTACCAACCCACTTTTTAAATTTCAACTTTTCTGTTTCGTCAAGCATTTTCCACATTTCCGAGCTTTCGTACCGAAGTGCAAGCGGAACGTTCATCAGTGCATCACCACCGTTGCGCGCAACTTCAATATCTTTTTTTAGCAATTGTTTTGCTGATTTTCCTGTCCGGTCAGTAGCGTCCCAATCGATCTTTTTGCCGTCATGAAGTTCAGCTTCCTGCATAAAAAGCCTCAGCATTTCTTTTACGGTTGGGTTTCGTAGTTTCTCACGCTGAATTTTATGTAAATTACTAACTGTTAATATTTTACATCGGTAATCGCTGGGATCCTCCGCCTGTACTCTTGGCATAAGTCCGTCAAGAGAATACAACGTTATTTTTCCCTGATGATCATTGTCTGTGAGTGTCATCACCGCATCTATGGCGCTCAAACTTGATCCCAAAATAGCAACGTCTTCGTCAGTAGGTATTTCTAAAATTGGCGCTGAGGGCCAGGGAGAGCCAAAGTAGTTTTCTTTACCTTCCAGTTTGGGATAATTGTCTGCCACGGGTGTTCCGGGCGATAAAACAAGATAGTCACATTGATGTGTTTTATTATCTGATAAAACAATCTCATAACCCTGTTTTTTCTCTGATACCGAAACTGCCCTTGCACGGATCACTTCTACCTGCATGCCTTCGTTTTTTGCCAGCTTAAAATAGTGTTCAAACTGTTCTTTGAGATAATCTCCGTACAATCTTCTGGTTGTGAAAGCATTAAATTCACCCTGATTATCAACAACTTCATGACCGATCCTTTCATCGTGTTCTTTGAGCCAGTCGCTAAAATGCGCAGGCTCGGTAAAGTGGATGCCCATCAGGTCTGCCTGGGTATTGAGAATGTGGCCCGGCTGTTTAGTACCGAATGCCAGTCCTTTTCCAACCTCCTTATTTTCTTCAATAATGGTAACAGATATTTTTTTATGAAGCTGAGCGATTCGGAGCTGAAGAAAAAATTCTATAAAGGCAGATATCCCACAGGCACCACCGCCAACAATTGTTATGTTTAAAAGACTCATTGTTATTTTAAAAGATGAACGCTGCCTCCATAAAATAACCGTGCTTGATCACCGGACTTTGTCCTTTAAAGAAAAATGGCCCGTAGTGTAAGATTCTGACTTTGGTTTGCAACTAACACTGTAAACTAAACAGATATGAAAAAGACTATAATTATTGTATTAATTTCTTTGTCCATAATTTCCTGTGGTAAAGAGTCCTCTCCGGAAGGCAGGTTTCAACTTAAGGCCGAAGCGCTGGAAATAAAGTTAGACAGTATGCAAAAGCAGAATGATGCGATTTTGGACACCATTCATGTGATTAATATTCGCATCAATAACCTCGAAGCCAGAAAAGGTAAGTAGTAAAAAACAATGACCGGCTAATCGCTGCCGGTCACTGTTTAAGCCATTTGCAGGCTTTTTAGCTGATTGGGTGAGATGCCAAACATCTTCTTAAATGCAAAAGAAAAATGAGACAAGTCTTCAAAACCAACCTCCAGATATACCTCCGATGGTTTCGCTCCGTTTTTTTCAATCAGAAAACGCGCTTCGTTCAACCGTTTTTCAAGCAGCCAGCGGCCGGGTGCCATATGAAATGTTTTTTCAAAATCCCTTTTAAAAGACGTCAAACTCCTACCAGTCAGATAACCAAAACGCTGAAGACTTACATTAAATCTGAAATTTCTGGTCATAAAGGTTGCCAGATCTATCTTATCCGGATCGGTGAAATCAAATAGAAGATTGCGAAGTTCAGGATTGGTTTTTAAAAGAATCAGGATGATTTCCTTATTCTTCAGCGCCATAATATCTTCGTTTTCTACCACACCTTTGTAAGCATTCCGTGACTGAACATAGTTTGCAAATAAAGGATGAGGATCAAGTTTGATAATGGCATTTTTGTTTAAAACGCAATCAGCCGAAACACGGTACTCCCTGCCAAAACTCCGGAGAAAATCCTGACTAAAAAACAGGGCAACAGACTCAAACCTACCGTTCTCAGGTGATTTTTTCAGATAGCGGGCCAAAGAATTTCTTCTTGCAAAACAATAGTCTCCTGGTTGCAAATGATGTTCGTTACCGGCCTCGTCGAAAATCGTCATCGTACCAGCTTTTATGAAAATAAAAATATGTTCTGCGATAAACTGCTCACCCGAGATTGTCGGATTGATATGACAGGGATACTTATTATTTGATGCTTCCATTGGTATATTTCAATGTGAACAGGTTTTGAAACCTCTAACTGAATCAGCGATGAAGTTTATAAGTATTGGGTATAACCTTTCCTGATCTCAGCCAGATAATCCTCGTCCTGCATCGTTTGCCTTGCGTTAATGCGGCTTTTGAAATCTTCATTACCAACAATATAGCGTAATTTATTTGATTCATCCGTCGCAGCTTCGTAGATCACGTCAGCTACCTGCTCAGCGGTTGCAAGCGTGAGTCCGCTCATTTGTGCAAACATTTTTCCGGCAGCTGCCAATAACGGATCGTAATCAGGGATCGAAAGTTTATCCGCCATTCGGTTCCCACTGACATTATTAAAATTCGTGGTTGTTCCGCCGGGCTCAACGATCTTTACCATGATATTCAGCGTAGACAATTCAAATGACAGCGCTTCGGAAAAACCTTCGAGTGCAAACTTTGATGCGCTGTAAAGTGAGATAAGCGGCAGCGTAAAACGACCTGCCCCGGAACTGATGTTAATGATTGTCCCCGATTTTCTTTCACGGAAATGAGGTAGTATCAACCGGATCGTATCCATCACACCAAATACATTGATGGCAAACTGCGTATCAACCTGCTGTTTTGGCGTTGCTTCGAATATGCCAAATTCACATAACCTGCATTGTTTATCAGCGCATCAATGCTGCCGAATTTTGCTATTCCGCTTGCAATGGCCGTTGAAATAGTGTCTGGCCGCTGCACATCAAGTTTTACTACCAGCACATTGTCCAGCTGCTTTAATTCTTCTTCCTTCTCAGGAGAACGCATTGTTGCAATCACGTTCCATCCTTTTGCAGAAAAATACTTTACTGATTCTTTACCTATACCGGATGACGTTCCGGTGATTAAAACTGTCTTGTTCATGATTTTTTTTGTTTTTACAAAGGTCATGGTAAAACAAGGCAGTCACTTTGTTTAAAAGTCCAAGTTTTGTTTGTTGAGAAGCCCGGTTCCTCTTGGTTTTTACTCAACATCATTCTTTCGTACACCTATCAGGTTTAAAACAATCCGTTTATCTACATGCGACGTAGGTCTGACTTTAACCACAACCAACTCACCTGATATGGAACGCACACTAAATTTATTTGACCGGTTTGATAAACTGGACACAAAGATCAACAAATGGCTGGTAGCCAACAGTATCAACATTCTCAGGTTTTCCATGGGGATTATTTTCCTGGGTTTTGGCGTTCTCAAATTTTTCTCAGGAATTAGTCCGATTGAAGTACTCGCTACCCGCACAACATCCGTTCTGACACTTGGTTTTTTCACTGGTCATAAAGCCATGTTGTTTGTAGCTACTCTTGAAACCATCATCGGCTTATGTTTTCTGACCGGTATGTTTCTGCGTGTGGGAGTATGGCTTTTAGCAGTACAGATGATTGGCGCGATGTCACCCCTGTTTTTATATCCTGCCGAACTGTTCTCCGGACCCATGCATGCGCCGACTCTTGCGGCTCAATACATTATAAAAGATATCATTTTAATAGCAGCCGGAATGGTCATCGCTTCCACCTGGACGGGCGCACGCATCATAGCCAAACCCCAAAGTCTTCGCAGCACACTAACACGCCGTGTTCCGGGGATTTACCAGGATGTTACGACCGTGCCGTATGCTTAAGCACGAATTCTTCCAGGTCCTTAATTTAAAGTATGGCCTAAAATTGAATTTATAACTTAATGAACCTTAATCCCTTAATGGTTGGTATAACATTAAGAAATTTAGGTTCATTAATATGAGTTAATTACTTTTTCAATTTCACATCTTCTACTTTTACCCTGAACAACCCTTCCCTGAACCGTGCAACCGGCGGTATTTCGTTTATCAGTCTGTTAAAAAGCGTCAGGTCTTCATCAAGACTGACTGCAAATCTACCCTCTGCCACATTCGTACTTTTATCAAAATTTGTGATACGAATCCATCCCGGTTTACGTCCTTTATGGTAATATGCCTTACTTGCGCCTCCGGAATAGCCAACCAGCCAATAACTTGAACGTTCATTATTTATTGTTCGGCGCTTATCCAGCTTAGCAATTTTATATTTACCTTTTCTCATAGGAATGTTATACGCCAGCAGATCTTGACTAGGACGGCAATTTCCGACGCATCCTGTTACGATTTTTGCCGAATCGACTTGTGGAATTACTCGTCCCGGAAAAGGAATATCAGTTGTCATTCGCAAATTAAATTGCTTTACAGATCCCGGATCTCTATCCGCCGGAATGAGTCTAAGCCCCTTTCCCGTCGCAAACCAGGTTGAATCGTTTCGCAATGCAGTTACGCTGAACCGGCTATTTTCAGGAAGTCTGGGCTGCCGGGCGCAGCTGGTACATAAAAATAAAATCAGAGAAAGGTATTTAAGCACATGAAATACGGTTTTCAACGTTATATTTATTAAAAGTTTTATATATAATAAAACTACTTATTGCTTCGAAAATTTAAAGAGTATAAACTTTTGAAGAACCCTATAATTAAAATCGTGAAGGTATAACCGGACTGTTAAACGAAATTTACTAGTTTTGTTTTGCTATTACTTAATAGTGAGACCAGTCGATTTCAGGACTACTTTAAATAACTGACATTCCTGATTTCCCCATCATTTGTAATCTTTGCAGAGAATGTTCAAAAGTATCAAGATGGATAGCCGTTTTATACCGTTGGCAATTAGTGCTGTTCCTGTCATAGTTCTATTTTTTTACTGTATTTATTATGCTGTTAATGTTCCATACATGGATGATATGGAGCTTATTATAACACTCAATGATTTTTTAGATAAACCGCAGGATTTATTAAACATTCTTATTCGTCAACAGAATGACCACCGGTCCGTTTTCTTTAAATCGGTAAGCATAATTAGTTATTATTTAAACGGTAAGCTGAATTTCAAGTGGATTGTTATTTTTGGAATGTTAAATCTTGTGTTTCTGGGTTACAGTTTATTTCTAATAATGAAATCCAAAAATTTAAGTACCTGGGCACTTATTCCAATCGCTTACTTATTATTCTCCCCATTCAGCCTTCTCGTTCATATATTTAGTCTTACTGCTTTTCAATCCACGCTCTCTGTCGCATTCTCCTTTACCAGTTTGTATTTCATGCAGCAATGCAAAAGGGATTCATGGCTTTGGTGTTTTCCTTTTGCCATACTGGCAACTTTGACATTTTTAGACGGTGTGAGCATAATTCCAATCGGACTTTTCTGGCTTTTGACGCAAAAACGATGGAAAGACAGCTTTATATTTGGTGGTTTAATGATCCTTTACTCTGTCTTTTACTTCACAAATTTTAAATTTTCGTCTGCTACCCAAATACTTCCTGCAAAGGAATTAGTCACAGCTGTTTCACGAAATTTCATCGGCTTTTCAGGCTCATTTGCCAAAGTAATTTCTGATACCCATGCGATAAAAATTTCCATGTTTGCAGGCTTTATAATTCTTGTCATTTTTTTTACAATAGCAATAATCGGCATTGTGAAAAAGTACAATTTGCCCAGTAAACAATCAAATAGCTTTGAGCCCATCGGCTTGCTGGAGGTCTCTTTTCTACGGCTGCTTGCAAGTGTTACAATGATCAGTATCGGACGATCGTCCGATGGATCAGATGTTATTCTGGCTTCCCGGTTTAATATCTACGATGTCTGTATCGTAATTCTATCTATTATCTTGATTTTCAGTGCCGTAAAAAATCAGAGGAGAAAACTTCTTACAACTGGCGTTGCAGTGGCCAGTTTCCTTAGCTGTATTTATATGTATATTAAATACGATTCGCAAATCGCTCTTACACAATCTGAGTTGAAGGCCGACAGCTACAATTATTCAAAAAACGGTGTTTTCCTCCATCAAGATATAAACCTGACTGATCCGGATCCCGATTTTTATAAAAACTGTGAGTTTCCGGTTTTCTTTGGAGATGAGACAATCGAGTTATGGAAAGAAAAGATTATAAACCATCGAGAAGATAATAGCATAAAGTTGGTACAGGTCTCGGGAATGCCTTCTGGTAAATATAAAGTTTCTATAAACCCCATCCTGGAATTTACGTTAACAAACATTCCCGATCATGTTCCTTCCAAAAAAATATATTTGGGTATGGCTGATCAAAATGCTCCCGGCAAGTTTTATCTGGTTGCCCTGGCATGTTCATCAAGCTCAGGATTTCGCGGACTTTTTAACAAAAGCGGGGAAAAGCAAATGTATGCCGGAATACCAGCAAAACTTTCGGATGGAGATTATGCTCTGGGATTATGCTGGCTGGACGGGGACGTTCCTAAAGTTACTCCTGTTAATAACCATATTTCAATAACACGTCAGTAATAAGGATAGCCCCCTGTAGAACTGAAATTTAAATTATTCAGTAGGAAGCTCCGGATCCACACTTTCCATCAGTCTTTTTCCAACAATCTCACCTCCATTCAGTTGTTTGTTTTCAGAACCTCTAAATTCGGTCACAGACAGGTTGTCCTGGCTTTTTAAAATAAAGGATACAGTCGTTTTAGGCTGTCCGGCATTAAATGATTTGGATCCGTTTTCAGCATACGCCGCTGCGAGTCCGCTGAGTATTTCTGCACTTTTGAATTCGAGACATTTTAACGTAAACCGCTCTCCTTCGCCATCCCAGTTTAAATAAAGTAAATAGGGATAATTTTCTTTTATCGTAAAGTAAAAATTAAATCGACGGTGCTGTGCATACGCTTTGGAAAGTGTCAGTTCCGTTGATTGAGGGAAGTACGATTTTATTTCATTTCGGAAATAGTCGATC
This sequence comes from Dyadobacter psychrotolerans, assembly GCF_004349265.1. Lineage (GTDB taxonomy): Bacteria > Bacteroidota > Bacteroidia > Cytophagales > Spirosomataceae > Dyadobacter > Dyadobacter psychrotolerans. The sequence continues at coordinate 390,885 of NZ_SMFL01000005.1, read as the reverse complement.
GGATCCATGTTTGTCGTTTAATAGTTCGTAGGCAGTGTTGCAATATGAACAAATATATCGACCAGACAGCAGAATTTCAATGATTGTAGCCTTTCAGGATGGTTTTTCGGTTGAATAACCATATTATTTCTCCTGTTGCCACACATCTTTCCCAATAAAAGTCCAGGCCAGCATTCTGCTTACTTTTTGTCCCTGAGACATTTCAATGGTTTTAACTTCCATCGCCTTCACTTTTTTCAAAGCCTGATATAAAGACGGAAGCGTGGTTTTTTTAGAAACCAAAGAAGTGAACCACAAAACCTGATCTTCGATTTGCGCGCTCTCTTCGATCATTTTTATAATAAAAGCCTGCTCACCACCGGGATACCACAATTCAGCCGGTTGGCCTGCAAAGTTGAGCGTGCCGTTTTGTTTGATTTTATCCTTTCCCAGATTTTGCCATTTTCGCTTTGTACCTGCATTTGCCTCCGCCTGGGAAGCATGAAAAGGCGGATTACACATCGTAAAATCAAATCTGTCCTCATGCAGAATTATACCAGCAAAAATGTTGGCGGGATATTTTTGCAAACGACATTCAATAAACGCTTTCAGATCGGGGTTTTTATCCGCGATCTGTCTGGCCGAATGCAAAGCGGTAACATCTACATCTGAGCCGACAAACGACCAACCATATACCTGATGACCAATAATAGGATAAACACAATTTGCCCCCATGCCGACATCCATTCCGCGGATGTTTCCTCCTCCGGGAATTTTACTGTCTGCCTTTAATAGATCTGCAATATAATGAAGATAGTCCGCCCGGCCGGGAATAGGCGGACACAAATAGCCCGCCGGAATATCCCAGAATTTGATGTTATAAAAATGCCTGAGTATGGCTTTATTCAGCTCCTTAACGGCAACCGGATTGGCAAAATCGATAGATTCATTTCCGTATTGATTAACAGCTACAAACCGGGAAAGTGCAGGACTACTCTTAATTAAAGCCTTGAAGTCATATCTGGAACGATGCAGATTCCTTGGATGAAGATTTTGCTTTTCCTCTGTTTGCGGCTTTGATTTCATGCTTTTAAAATTAGAATCGATTTCAAAGTTAAACATTAAGGAATTAAGGCAATGAAGCCAGACCGAAGTTAAATCTATGTGAGCACTCCAAAAATAATTTTACATTTAAAAAAACCTGCTGACATAGGGCTGTCACTCACTCCGGTTTTCTTTGTACAGGAAATCAAGAAAAACACTTTAAACTCTTAGTGACATGGAAAATACAGCAACTGAAAACGAAGTACTGAGCAGAACAGTTACCATCACACCTGAACAGCTGCGCAGTCACTGGCAGGAACATCGTAGCCTTTCAAGAAGGATGATTGAGGCCTTTCCGGAAAATGAAATTTACACTTTTTCTATTGGAGGAATGCGCAACTACGCAGACCTGACTATGGAGATGATCGACCTGGCTGGCGCTGGCGTTAAAGGCATCGCTACCGGGGACTGGTCGGGATATGGTGACTCTGGCCAACAGGGGCATTCCGCAGCACCCACTACCAAACAGGAATTACTTGCCCTGTGGGATTCCGTTACTGAAAAAATAGAAACTTATTGGCCGCAGATTGCTCCGGAGCGTTTTCAGGAACGTGATAATGCATTTGGCATGTATGAAGGGCCTATTCACGGAACGCTGCTTTATCTGATAGACAATGAAATTCACCACCGCGGGCAGGGTTATGTTTACCTGCGTGCGCTGGGTGTGGAGCCGCCTGCGTTCTGGGATAGAAATATGGGCTAAAATAAATTCTAGTATCTTGCCTGCCGAACCTTTACAGAATTGGGCTTCGGCAGGCATTTATTTGAAATATCAACTAAAATTAATTATATTTTTACACGTCATAATTATGTATATTAGCAAAAATATTTACTAAACCCACCTAAAATGGCTGCGTCGACTTTACTTTTCATGGGACTGGGCTCGTTTGAACTCCTTATTCTGCTTATTCCTGTCGGGCTGACAATTTGGGCTTTGATTGATGCGATCAAAAGCGACTTCCAAAAAGACATCAATAAACTGGTTTGGATCATTGTAATCGTAGGCATGCCATTCTTTGGCGGCATTCTGTATTTCCTTATTGGTTCAAAACAGAAATCTGTGGTTTAAAAGCAGCTACTTCTTTACCGGATCCACGAAAACATCTTTAAAGGCAACTAATTTACAGATATCAGCTGTTCAGTAATAAACTGAAAACCTTTAAGATGACGGTAAAATTGTTTTTACGGGTGCTGCTGGCCAACTGCCTGATCATTATTTGCTTCAATCTTTTAACACTTCTCCCGGATTTCAAAAGCTACGCACTGGCCCCCGGACATCGGATATTAACCGGACTTTGTCTGTATGGATTCCAGTTTGCCATGACCTGGTATCTGCTGAAAGACCAAAGAAACTGGCTTACATTCCCTTTCAAAGCTAAATTTCTTATCAAAGGTGCGATTGCTTTTCTGATTGCTCTTTCCCTTACAGCGGTATTCGTTAGCATGCTCGATGATCGTATGGAAACATCAGACAACACAGATCAATGGCTGGTTTTCTTTCAGATCTTCCTTTTGAATTCTCTTCCGGGTGCTTTAATGGAAGAATGGTTATTCAGGTGTTTCCCTTTTCGGCTGGCGCACACCCATTCGCTTAAAATGCCTTCAAACATTTTTTTTCTTTTAATGCTGCTGCTGTTTACGCTGATCCATATTCCGGCTTATTTGTTTCAATACGACGCAGGATTAAGCTCATTAGGAAATATTTTTGTCAGTGGAATCTTTTTGTTTCTGATTTATTTCATGACCAGAAATGTGGTTTATACAGCGCTTTTTCATGCTTTCTGCAACAACCCCAAATTCGTAACCGAGTCAACACTCAACTGGCAGTATTTCTACGCCAGTATTTTTTTAGTCACCATCGCCTGGCCATTAATTGAAAACCAGGTCGCTAAAAGAAGAATGGAAAAAGAAGATGTGGGTTAAAATCCTATTCCGTCACTATCCACGGTCAGCACTTCGCTCATGTAGTTAAAAAAGGGCCGCATATTTTTGAAAGCGTGATTTGCATTTTCCAGAAAAAGCGGACTGAGCACCTCATTATCTGTGAAGTTTTTTATCAGTAGAAATTGCTTAAAACGAAGCAGCTCTATCGCTTCATGGCTGGAAGCGAAACCTTTTGGCGCCGTTTTCACCTGTTCTCCACGCAGCTTTCCGAATGTCTCAACAAAGGACTTACTTTTGAGAATTTTACGAAGCGGACCAGCGTCAAAACTGATGTCGTCGCGGACACGTTTGAGATCTTCGGCATTAGGCTCCATAAATCCGCCGGCAACAAAACTGTTACCAGGCTGAATGTGAAAGTAGTATCCGCCTCTCAACTGTTTGGTAGCTCTTGAAAAGCTGCCGCTCCAATTGGTTTTATATGGAATTTTTTCCTTTGAGAAACGCGTATCCCGGTAAATACGGTGCAGACTTTTTTTACCTGACTGGGTTTCGATTAAATCATGTTTGCTGAGCTCGTTTAACAAGGTCCCGGCAAAGTTTTCGATGTATGTTTGCTGCTGAAGAAAGTCTTCTTTGTTCGCGTTGAACCAATCACGATTATTGTTTTCTTTTAATAACTCCAAAAAATCGAGACTGGATGCGGGAATAGATATTGACTGATGTGACATGATTGCCTTAGACTAAAAGAATTCTGTTTGACGATGGTTTAATGAACTTAAACGCATAACATCTGGCGACAATCAAAGTTCAATTTTAGGTAACTCCTACGGAGTTTGGTTTATACTTATAAATCTTTCCTATAAACAGGAAGCTCCTGCGGAGCTAAGATAATCTCATAACTTTTTTTTAAAAACTTATTGAAAATTAACTCCTTAATTTTTTTACTCCTTCAAAAAATCATCATTAGCTTCATTGAAAGGCGTGAATTTGACCCAGTCAACAAACATTTCCATCGAATCAAAAGCAGGTGCTTTGTATGTTCCTGAATCATTCCCGGCCCACCACGCAAACCAGTTTCCGATGTTGATGTATGAAGCGATATAAGGCACTTTTGTTGTACTCGTGCGCATCAGCTGGTCGTCAATATAATACTCAACCCGCGGCTGCTGTCCGTTTCCGCCTGTATGCCAGTCCCAGCGGTAAATGTGAAATTTCTGGTCATTGAGTCCTTTTGAATATGCCACGTTTTTACTGTCATACTCGCCGTTTTTTTCACCCAGCCAGTTGGTGTAAATCGGATTGGTTAAATTCGCACCTTTTACCTCAATATCAATTTCATGATTTAGCGTGATTTTTCCGTTGTCGGCAATATTACCCGCGGCAATCGCTTTTTGCCAAGCGGCCGGATCAGATGCAGCCGTAATTTCTTTGTACCAGAACGACCATGCCGCAGAAAGCACGCCCATATCGGGCGCCTGGAGAACACGCATTTTAAACTCATATCGCCCGGAAGCGAATCGTTGCTTCGACGTGAGCACTCCACCCAGGCGTTTGGCATGGCCAGCCGGACCTCTGAGCGTGCCCGTATAGTGGTCACCCAGCGCACGCATCACCGCATGGCCGCTTTTGATATACACATTTTCAGGAATCACACCGCCATGCTGGTAAAGTGTATTGGTAGATTGCCCCCAGAGACGGTTCATTTTATCCCATTTGGCAACGTCTAAGGCACCTTCAAATTTATCGTAAAATGTACCTGTTACGGACAAATCGCCAATATCCGGATCTCCGTCCAATACCTCTTCAGCCGGCTCAGGAGTCGGGGGCTCAGTTACTTGTCCGTCTGATTTACAGCTCATAAAAAAAGACAGAGCCAGGCACGTCATCCACACGTATATTTTCATTTCGATATTTTTAATTTTATAAAAAGACTAAACAAGAAGTTACTGCGGTTTGGTAAGTTTAAAACCCGGCGTTTCTTCCAGTCTGTAAGGGTCTCCTCCTACCTGTATTTTCCATAAAACTTTTCCTTCCAGATCTGTAACCAGAAAAACACGCGGATCCGTAATGCAGTAAATCACTTTGTCATTTCCCATAAATTGGGCATTCCCCTTCGCTGTGCTGTAGTAATCCTTGTGTAAAGGAATATCCAGCTGTGTAACAGCAATTCTCGCTGTCGGATCAAGTTTAAAGGAAAGAGCGCGTGAGATTTCCTTTTTTACACCGTTATCCAAAATCATCAGATCACCTTTCTGGTTAATATGTGCAAAATGCTGCGCGCTGAAAAGCTGGTTATTGCTCAGCGGAAAATCGCCGTTCTCTCCCAATTTCCAGATGATCTTACCGGTCTGAAAATCAACTTTCCAAACCTGATTTAAATCCCTGAAAGAAATCAAAAAATCGCCATCTGCTTCTCTGAACACGGAATTAGCATGAACCCAATCCTTTTTATTTTTTAAAATCGCCGGATCAGACAACGGATCCAAATGATCCAGCATCGTCCATTCCCAAATTTTTTTCCCTGCCCTGCTAAAAACTACAATGCCGTCACCTTTCACTGTATCCTGTTTGATGCCGCCGGCTTTGGTCAGGTCAAAGATTTTTTTATCAAAAGTCAGAGCATAAATATTTCCGTCTTTATCTGTCCGGACTTCATGATGAACCATTTTGTCCATATCGCCTTTTCCTACCTGCAGATGCGTAAGCACCTTTCCTGAAAGGTCATATTCGATGATCTCATCACCTCCGGAAGAAGGGATCTTCTCAGCTCCCACAATGCATAGCACCGTTTTCTCCGGTGTCCAGTGTGACACCTTCACCCCTTTTTTGGACGGCTCATACCAGACAATATCTCCTTTGTGATTGATGATAACAGATGAGCCCGGTTCGGTTAAAATCTGCGTCAGAAAGAATTTACCTTCGATTTCTCTGGCAAAACTGCTGTCCAGATATTCAAGGGTAAAATAAGGCGTTGCCTGATAGATTGGCTTGGTTTCAAGTGGATATTTTTTACTCTTCGCCGATTGAGAGACTGTTGAGGCAACAACCTGGAAGGTGTAATTCGTCAGCGCTGTTGTGTTGACGATCCAGATCGTATGTTCAGTGGCTGCCTTCGATATTTTCGAATAAAGTGTGTCATTGCTGCGTGTCCAGTATTTCAGGTAAGCGTCACTATTGCGGTTGGTAGAAACATTCACTTTAAAACGAAGGCGGTTTTCAGGCAAATGAACCAGGTCAATTTTGTCTATCCGCAACGGAACAACCGCATTTTTAACTGCATCAAACTGCCAGAGAGCGAATGCCGACAACAGAATCACCGTAGCAAAAAATATTAACCTTTTTTTTAAAGACATATTTATCAATTTACCTTCATTTTGCTGATTCAGGGCTACCAACTTCAAGGGGTGAGTAATAGTAAAATCAGCACTGGTATTATTACGGTGCGCTAGACTTTTATGATCGCAGATTTTAGAGATTGTTTTCTACAAATATTACGTTGCGCTGCACCTTTTTTACTCTGATTTGATATTATTGAATTTCCATAGATTGCCAAAGTGAAAATTATTACGGTGCGCTGCACCTTAACGACCGCATACTTTGACAATCGTTTTCTACAAATACTTCGGTGCGATGCACCTTTTTTTACTTCGGGTTGATTTTTGATTTTCCCAAATTGCCAAAGCGCAAATAATTACAATGTGCCGCACCTTCTTCAATTTCACAATATTGTGAATTCACTGTAATGTAACAATTCCGTAGAGGCGCATAGCGCCGTAATATTTGTAGGAATAGAATTAAATCACCCTTTACAAAGGTGCAGCGCACCGCAATAAAATCACGGTGCGCCAACGATATTTTACTTCACTCTGCCCGCATTAACCGAAGCATCCATTGAAGTATTGCTTTGGATTTCGTTTTGAGGATATGGATAAACCGTATAATCGACATTATCCGAGTAGGTTGCAGCACTTCTCAGTGTTGGCAATACCTTTTCTTTGAATTTCAACAGCGGTGTAGCACCATTGGAAGCACTTTTTCCCCAGCGGATCAAATCATCTCTTCTTCTGCCTTCCATGAAAAATTCACGTCCGCGCTCTTCAAAAATTTTGTCACGAAGCGCCGCTTTTGTAGTAAAAGAACCCAAAGTCAGCTCCGATAACTTGCTTCTTGTGCGGATCTGATTTACCAGTGTAATACTTTCCTGATTTGGACCGTTCAGCTCGTTTAATGCTTCGGCCCTCATCATCAGCACATCGGCATAACGTAAAATTGTCACATTGTTAAAACCAGCGTAGTTGTAATTATTTACGTGCGGATATTTCAGGTTGTATATATAAGTAGCTGCCACGGTATCCGGCGCCGCTCCACCAAGCCCTCCGTATTGTTTTGGCACACTGATAACCTGTCCGTAAAGTGTTTTGAAAATTCCAGTCAGAAGATCTCTTCTTGCATCCGTTTTTTCAAAAGCAGAGTAAAATTGCAAATGGATTGGAAAACTTCCCCAGCCACGATTGTAATCCCAGGGCACAGAGTTAATCCCGAAACTGTTACTGTTAACCCCATAAGCACCGGCCTCATTTGAAGATTTTAAAACAAAGATAAATTCGTTGTCGGAACGGTTAGATGTGTTGTAAAGTGATACCACGCCACCTTCTGCTGTTGTTCTTAAATCATAATTTTTGTTCATGACTTCCAGGGCTTTGTCTGCCGCTTTTTGCCATTCACCGCGGCGCATGTACAAACGTACCAAAAGGGCTTTTGCCGTTCCACTGGTCGCTCTTGCGATTTCTGCCGGAGGATAACTTGCCGGAAGATTACTTTCCGCAAACTGCAAATCGGCGATCATTGCTTTTTCAACTTCTGCCTGATCGACCAAAGCAGGGTTTTCATCTGCTTCTGTAAATTTGGATGAAGATTTTAAAAGCAACGGCACATCACCCCAAAGTGAAGTGGCATCATAGTAACCCAGCGCTCTCAAAAACCTTACTTCTCCCAAATTTTGGTTTTGTACGGTAACCGAAGATGCATTGCCGATATAATTAACATTGCTGATCAGTTCTTCCGCTTCATTGGCACGTGAGATCAATCGAAAAACGCTTGTCCACACATTATTAATGACCGAATTAGAAGCGTCATAAGTAAGCTGGTCTATCTGCACACCCTGGCGCGCAGTCGGTGTAGTGGTGACCACATCCGCCGGATATTCATATAGCCAGTACAAATAGCCCGCATAATACCCAAAACCTCCGTTGTCTTTCAGGGCTGCGTAAACACCGCGAACAGCCTGCTCGGCGTGTTCAGGTTTGGTAAGTACGTTTTCATCATAAACCGAGAACGTTTCTTCCTCAAGGCCGTTTTCGCAGGCCACCACCAGAAAAAATCCGGACAGCAGGGCGATAGACAAAATATGATATGCTTTTTTCATCTCTGATTCGATTTATATTTTATGATTAAAATGTCAGCCTTCCGCCCAGTAAAAACATGGTACTTACCGGGTAAGCGTTAAAATCAAGCCCTCTGGCCACATTCCGGTTCTGCTGTGAATTGTTGACCAGGTTACCTACCTCAGGATCCAGACCAGAATAATTTGTGAACGTCAGCAGGTTCTGTGCATTTACGTAAATATCAAATCCTGCAATACCAATCGACTTTAAAACTGAGGAAGGCACTGTGTAAGTAAGCGTAACGTTTTTCAGCCTTACGTAATCAGAACTTTCAACGAACCGGGAATTGGTCCAGCCGCCATGAGTGTTACCATAAAAGCTGCGGGCAGGTATGGTTCCTTCAGGCGTTTCCGGCGACCAGGTATCAGTCAGAACGTCTGTCAGCGTATTTCCCTGTGTGATCGGGTTTAGCAAATCAATTTTTTGCACGTTTAAAAGCTTCCCTCCTGTTTGTCCTTGTAAAACAACATCCAGACTGAAATTTTTGTATACAAAATTATTGGTAAAACCCAGATTCACTTTCGGCACACCCGTTCCCAATACTTTACGGTCATCTGCATTGATAATTCCGTTTCCGTCCAAATCCACAAATTTAGGATCACCGGCTTGTGCATTTGGATGGGTTGTTTTTAGTGCAGGATCGTTTTCCTGCAAAATTCCGTCATAAATATACCCATAAATCGCTCCGATAGGCTCTCCTACGCGGATAATAAACGGACTTTCAAAATTCGCTGCACCGTCTGGCTTAAAGCTTCCGACATAAATATCAGAATTGTTTGAGCCGAGCGATTTCACTTTGTTTTTATTCATGCCAAATGACACCGTGCTGTTCCACTTGAAATCCTTGTTGTTGATATTGACTGTTTGAAGGGACAATTCCAAACCTTTGTTTTGAACCTGACCTGTGTTGCCAAAACGTGTCTGAAAACCAGTTGACGGCGAAATACTTCTGTCCAGCAAAAGATCATCTGTGTTTTTGTGATAATAATCTGCTTCCAGAATCAAACGGTTTTTGAAAAAACCGACGTCAATACCAAAATCCCAGGCAGCCGTCTGCTCCCATTTAAGATCCGGATTTGAGATTCTTGTTACTGCAATTCCGCTTACCGTTGTTACCCCGTCAAAAGTATACTTGGTCGAATTGTCAGCTGCATAAGTTGCCAGCGAAATTCCTGAACTGATCCGGTCGTTACCAGTGATACCGTAACTTACACGCGCTTTACCCGAAGACAGAAACCCAAGATCTTTCAAAGCATCTTCTTCGCTGAATTTCCAGGCGAAAGCCGCTGACGGGAAATAACCCAGTTTGTGATTGCTTCCAAAAACAGAAGATCCATCGATCCGGTAGGTTCCTGTGAAAATATAGCGATTATTAAAATCATAATCCACGCGTCCAAACCAGCTTTTACGTTTCACCTGATTTTTACCCGAATAGGCGCTAAATTGCTGTGCGGTCGCCAGGTTGTTATAACCAAGATCGTCGCTACTGAAATTGGTAGCTGTTAATCCGGTTTCTTCGTAAGTGTAATTTTGTAAGTTGTAACCCAGCAAAAGTTTAACCGAGTGATCTCCTTTTTTCAGATCGTAGTTCAGGGTCGGGTTAAAGATCAGATCCAGCTCATCTGTATTTGTTACAGTCGCCAAACCTTTTGTAGCAATTGCATTCGGCACAGTCGACGGAGCGAAGTAGCGGAATTTCCCTTTGTTAATATCAGCACCAAAATCAGATTGCAGAAGCAGTCCTTTTAAAATTTCATATTTGAGAGAGAAATAGCCATTGGTGCGGTAAGAAAGATTTTCTCTGTCTTCTGCCTGTACAAAATGCAGCGGATTTCGCGCATCACGCTGTGGTGGTACGGAAGGATCAAATGTGGAAGCCGGATTGGCTTTCAGCACCTGCTTTAAAAATCCGTTGATCGTTGAAGGCGCCAGCGGCAAGTCATTTTGAATACCATAGTTTCCAAAAACGCGGGCTGTCATTTTGAATTTATCATTGATACTGTGATCAACATTGACCCTGCCGCCAATTCTTTTAAAATTAGAATGAACAATGATCCCTTCCTGGTTCATGTAATCGAAACTCGAAAAAATCGACGTTTTATTGCTTCCGCCTACGAAACTTACCGAGTGATTCTGCACCGAAGCGGTACGAAAAAGCTCATCCTGCCAGTCGGTACCAAGCAAACCTCTTTGCAATGTATCCAGTCGTGAAGGTTTATAAGGAGCCAGGTTGCCATCTAATCCCGCCAGTTTGTTGATACGCACTGCGTAATCATACGGACCAGCCAGATCAAACCGGTTTACTACCTGCTGTACCCCGAAATAACTGTGCAAGGTCAGTCTGCTTGCTTTGTTAGAACCACTCTTCGTAGTTACCAAAATAACTCCGTTTGCACCCCGTGCTCCGTAAATCGATGTGGAAGCGGCATCTTTCAAAATGGTAATGGAGGCGACGTCCTCCGGATTAAGCGAATAACCCACCTGCGCGCTGACAGGAAATCCGTCGATCACATATAAAGGTTCGCTATCTGCGTTCAGAGAATTCGTTCCCCTGATGCGGATCGAAAGTGCAGCTCCCGGCGTACCGTTGTTCTGGCTTACCTGTACACCGGCTGCGCGCCCCTGTAAAAGATTAGCCATCGAAAGGGACGCTTTATTGAGATCCTCAGAATTCAGCGTGACCGCGGATCCTGTAAAGTTGCTTTTATTTTTGCTGCCATAACCTACTACCATCACCTCATCCAGCGAAGTAGCGTCCGTTGCCAGCTGCATGTCAATTTTTGATTTTCCACCAACAGGAAGTTCAGCGGTATTGAAGCCGAGACTGCGAAAAACAAGCACAGCCTTATCATCCACGATCAGACTATACTTTCCGGAAGCATCGGTACTTGTACCATTTTGCGTTCCTTTTTCTAATACATAAACGCCCGGCAAAAGCTCCCCTTCCCTGGAGGTTACAGTTCCGCTCACAGTGATTTTTTCCATACGGATATGCAGAGGGCCTGCCGAAGCCGCGTACCCACAATACACCGGTAACCCCAGTATGGCAAGCAGTAAAATGTTTCGTAAATTTTTGGTAAATAGTATCATCACTTTAATTAATGGTTGATCCGATAAACGGTAAAAAAGTTGTGGAAAAGGGCAGCTTTCGAAGCTAACTGGAATTTTTGAAAGGTTTGACCATCAGGTGTCAGGTAATATTCGATAAAGTTACCCCGGAGCCATTCAGGGCTGTGTTCCAATAGTCCCGATTGTTGGTAAATTAGTCCGCATCGTAGTTTTTTAGCATATTTGAAGAAGAATTCAATTGCGTTTTTTGAAATTACAAATAAATTCTAACCCGAAATCGTAATTTCAGGAATTAAAAAATGGCAAAACGAGGCGTTTAGGATATTTTCAATATGAGATATTGTTCATTAGTTTATTTATCAGTTTTTCTCTCAAATTTCATTTTCGCACAATCCGGCAACGTCAGATTTTTACATATTGGCATCAATGAAGGGTTGTCCCAAAGTACGGTCCGATACGTTTTTCAGGATAAAAAAGGGTTCATCTGGTTTGGCACAAAAGACGGGCTCAACAAGTACGATGGGTACAAGGTTATTGTTTATAAGAAGGACATTCGTGACAAAAACAGCCTGAGCTCAAATGATATCAAATGCATCTCGGAGGACTCGGAAGGAAAACTCTGGATTGCAACCTGGGAAGGTGGTGTGAACGTATTTGATCCAAAACTTGAAAAATTTGCTCACTACCGAAAGGGAAATCCAACGGATCCTCAAAGCCTGACAAGTGATTATATTGAATGTATTTATGTAGACCGCCAGGACAACGTATGGATTGGTACGGAACTGGAGGGGCTGGACATTTATGACCGGAAGAAAAAGCGTTTTTTTCACTATGCACACAACCGCAGTAAACCCAATGGGCTGACGGGCAATAATATATCGGCCATTAATCAGGACAAAAATCAAGATATCTGGATTGGGACAACAACCGGCCTGAATCTCTTTGACAAAAAAACAAACACCTTCAAACCCTTTCTTCACGAGCAAAACCGGCAAAATGCCTCTCCTTACAATAACATCAAATTTATCTTTGAAGACAGCCGTAAAAATTTCTGGGTTGGCACCTATGGTGGCGGACTGAGCCAGCTGGACAGAAAAACGGGCGTTTTAAAATCCGTCTCCATGGACGGGCTCAGCAACGATGTTCTGTTGTCTGTCACAGAAGACAACCAGGGAAATCTTTGGCTGGGTACAGAAAATGACGGACTGATCATTTTTAATCCGCCTACCGGAAAACTGACAAAATACCATTACGACGACGGCGACCAAACCACCATCAGCAGCAATACAGTCAACTCTGTATTAAAAGATGCAATGGGCAATATTTGGCTGGGAACACTCAACGGCGGGGTAAACCTGATCAATACCAGCGCAGGCAAGTTCAGTCACTATCGCCACCAGCAGGGCAGGAACAGCCTGAGTAATAACATTGTCAATTATATCTTCGAAGACTCTAAAGACTTGCTTTGGATCGGAACCGATGGCGGCGGGCTAGACCGGCTTGACAGAAAAACAGGACTTTTTAAAAATTACAGACATATTGCGGGGAATCCCAATTCCATTTCCGGAAACTATGTTTTAAGTGTTGCGGAAGACGCTAGCCATGATCTTTGGGTGGGCACCTGGGGTGAAGGTGTGACGGTTTTTAACCCTGAAAAAAATTCCTACCGGCACTACCGACACGATCCGTCGGATTCCAAAACGATTGGCAGTAATTATGCATTTTTTATCTTTAAAGACAGCCAGAATCAAATATGGATAGGAACTTATGGAGCCGGTCTTGAACGCTATAATCCGCAAACCGACTCTTTCATCCACTACGCCCATGATCCCAAAAACCCCAATAGCCTGGCAAGCAACAACATTCTCAGCATCACAGAAGACAATAACGCGAACCTGATTATCGGAACGGATGGGGGCGGTTTAAATATTCTTGATACAAAAACCGGCAGCTTTGTTTCTTACAAACACTCGGAAGACCCAAACAGTCTGAGCAACAACAGCGTTTCTTCTGTTTGGATAGATAAAAACAAAAATATCTGGGCAGGCACCAATTATGGTCTCAACAAACTGGATAGAAAAACCGGAAAAATTACGCATCTGTTTTCCGCAGACGGACTTCCCAATGACGTGATTACCGGACTGCTATCGGACGACCGCAATTTGTGGATCAGCACTACCCGGGGACTGGCTAAATATGATTTTGGTAAAAAATCCTTTGAAAATTTCACGCTTACTGACGGGATACAAGGTTATGAGTTCAAAGGCACAGGGACATGGAGTAGAAATGGCCTGATGTACCTGGGCGGATTCAGGGGTTTTAACGAGTTTAATCCAAAACAAACCAAAACCGAGCGCCGGGACCCTTCAATTGTTTTTACCGGCTTTCAGATTTTCAATAAGCAGGCAGCTGTTTCAAAAGAAGGTTCACCTTTAAAAGAAAGCATTAATTCGGTGAAAGAAATTATACTTTCCTATGCCGAGTCGGTTATAACCTTTGAGTTTGCCGCTCTGAATTATGTCAATAAAGAAAAGATACAGTATGCTTACATCCTCGAAGGTTTTGATAAACAATGGAACCGCATCGGAGCAAAAAACAACGTCACCTACACCAATCTTGATCCCGGATCCTATACGTTTAAAGTGAAAACGGTTTGGGATAAAACGGATTCCTCAGGTAAAATCGCAGAAGTAAAAATTGTGGTGACACCGCCATTCTGGAAAACATGGTGGTTCCGGCTACTTATGCTTCTGGCAATAACAGGTGCGATTTTGTATATTTTTTACAGACGTGTTGCCTCCATCGAGCAGCGCAACCGATTGCTGGAAGAGGTCGTTGCGAAAAGAACGTTTGAGCTGAAAGAAGCAAACCAGGACCTCGAATCCAGTAATCATACCAAGGATCGTTTCTTTTCAATTCTCGCCCATGACCTCAAAAACCCGGTCGCAGCGCTTTCGGGCATTTCGGATCTGTTAAAAGAAAAATTTCCGCAGCTTAGCAGTGAAGATGTTTACAGTTACATTAGCGATATTAATAAAAGCTCAAATTCAATACAGGATCTGCTGATCAATTTGCTTGACTGGGCAAGAACACAGACCAATAATATTGTTTACACGCCATCGAATTTAAATCTGTATGAGCTGGTAGTCAAAAATCAATTACTGATCGAGCAGCAGATAAAACGAAAAGGCATCCGGTTTTCAGTACAGGTAAACCCGCTGCATACAATTTTTGCCGATCCGCAAATGATCGATACCATTATCCGTAACCTGTTGAGCAACAGCATAAAATTCACGGCGTCTAGTGGTCAGATAAGTATTCAGTCGCACGAAGAAGAAGAGAAAATCCAAATTTTATTTAAAGACAACGGAATTGGCATGTCCGCACAACAGGCTAAAAATCTGTTTGATACAAAAAAAACGAGCATTGCCAACGGAACCGAAGGAGAAACCGGTACTGGTCTGGGTCTGGTGATCGTAAAAGAATTTATTGAAGCCAACCAGGGCTCGCTTGAAGTAACAAGTACGCCTATGCAGGGGACAATTTTTACCATAGCTCTTCCAAAAGCAAATGCAACCGTTGCAGCAAATAAATCAGCCCTGGCATTTGAAAAAGATGAAAAACCAGCAAATCAAAATGGCAGTGAAAGTTTATCCCTGGAAAAACTGGAAGCGCTCAGAGGAAAACGAATTCTGATCGTAGATGACAACAGCGAAATCCGATCATTTCTCAAACTGCTGTTATCGGATATTTTTGAAGTTTCTGAGGCTACCAACGGTGCAGAGGGAATTGAGCAGGCAACAAGATCTCAGCCCGATGTGATCATTTCCGATATGATCATGCCGGTTATGAACGGACTGGAATTTTGTCAAACTATCAAAACCGAAGCTAATACAAGCCATATTCCTGTTATTTTGCTTACAAGCCAGGCAAATGATCAAAGTCAATTGTCAGGTTATGAAGCCGGTGCGGACAGTTATCTGCTTAAACCCATCCGGCAGCATCTGCTTTTTCAGGTGATCTATAATTTCATTCGCAGTCAGGAAAACATACGTCAGAAATTTGAACAATCGGAAGACATTTACCCGAGTGATCTTGAATTTAACAAACCGGACAAAGAGTTTCTGGACAAAATAGTTGCATTCGTTGAAGAGAATCTCTCGGACCCGGAGCTGGATCACAAAAAGATCGGTGAGCTCACCAGTCTGAGCCGGACAGTTCTATATGCCAAATTCAAATCACTGACTGGTCAGGGTGTGCATGATTTTATCAAATCAATCCGGCTGAAAAAGAGTTTGAAACTTTTGCAGGAGGGCCGGCTTAACATCAATCAGATCGCCTACGAGGTTGGTTTTAACACGCCTTCCTATTTCTCAAAAAGTTTTATCAAACAATATGGAGTATCTCCATCTGAATATTTGGCAAAATTAAAAAATGCTTCCCAATCTTAATTTTTCCATCTTAACGGGACAGAATTATGCTCTTTTGGGATTATTGGAACACAAGCAGCGGTGGGCAGCAGGTAATTTTGGAGTATGAATTACAAGATCCGATTGATACAGCTTTGTCTGCTTTTAAGTTTCAGTATTGCCTGTTGTTCAGCCCAAGACGTTAGGCTGACCTATAAAATTCAACTCAAAGCGGCTTCGCCTATGCGTACTGCCGTGTTAATTACCAATTCCGGAAAAGAAAGCCTGCCTGCGAAAGGTTGGAACATCTATTTCAACTCATTTAAAAGACTGGTAGACGAGAAAAATCCCGACTTCACGATAACGTCCATTCATGGTGGCTTGTACAGATTATCTCCAACTGAAAGTTTTGCCTCTTTACCTTCAGGAGCAAGCCGTGAAATTAAAATCACCGCGGAGGATTCAAGAAACATTTCCGACATGCCCCTGGGCTTCTATATTGTATGGGACAAAAATCCTGAAAAAGGCTATTCCTTAACCAATACCGACCCCGGTTATATCAGCGCTATTCCGTCCGAACCGGAGTTTGCTGCCAAAATTTTTTCTCAGAATACTCAGTTAAAAGATCTTCCTGCTCCACAAAAAATCCTTCCCACGCCAGTAAAGTATGAAGAAAAAAGCGGTGTGTTTCGACTCGATTTTTCTGCCAAAATTGTTACTGACGCTTCTTTCAGCAAGGAGGCAAATTTGCTGGCAGCTGATTTGGAAAAATTATTGGGACGCAAACCTGCTGTTCTGCCAAAATCAACCGGCAAGGTAATTATCCTGCAAAAAGCGCATTTACCCGAAAATACTTATCAGCTATCCGTTAATTCGGATAAAATAACAATCACTGCGTCCACAGCTACGGGCATATTTTACGGAATGCAGTCCTTAAAAGTACTAATGCCGCCCAAATCGTGGGCTGTTAAACAGTCTTTCATCAACATCCCGGCTGTTGAAGTGACAGATTCACCCAGATTTGAACATCGCGCCCTTCTGGTTGATGTTGCGCGTAATTTTATCAAAAAAGAAGAAATTCTGAAAACTTTGGAAGTGATGGCTTTGTATAAAATGAACGTGTTGCACTTTCATTTTAGTGACGACGAAGGCTGGCGGCTTGAAATACCGGGCTTGCCCGAATTAACTCAGGTTGGCTCACAGCGTGGCCATACACTCACCAGTGAAAAATACCTTCCACCAACCTACGGCTCGGGTCCTCAGACTGGCGTTAGTTCAGGCAGTGGATTTTATACCAGAAATGATTTTACTGAAATACTTCGTTTTGCCAAGCAACGCCATATTCAGGTCATTCCTGAAATTGAATCGCCCGGGCACGCCCGTGCAGCGATCATGTCCATGGAAGCGCGTTACAAAAACCTTTCAGCCAAAGGTGAAAAACAGGCCGCCGAAAAATACAGACTTGCAGATCCACAGGACCAATCCACTTACCGCTCCGTTCAGATGTGGAGAGATAACGTCGTTAATGTGGCACTGCCATCGGTTTATAATTTTATGAAAAAAATTACCGACGAACTTGTGCTGATGTACAAAGAAGCAGATGCGCCGCTGACAACGATCCATTTTGGCGGTGATGAAGTTCCGGCAGGCGTATGGGAAAAATCTCCCGCAGTAAATGAGCTTCTTGCAAAAGATAAGTCAATTGAAAATGTTGACGGACTTTGGAAGTATTATTTTTCAAAAGTGCATGAAATGTTAAAATCCAGAAACCTTTACATGTCGGGATGGGAGGAGATTGGCATGAAAAAAGTTCTTAAAAATGGCAAAAAGAGAATGATTGAGGACAGCACGGTCGCTGACCGGAATTACCACGCCGATGTGTGGAACAACCTGCTTGGAACAGGAGCTGAGGATCTTGCCTACCGGATGGCCAACATGGGATATAAGATTATTTTGTCCAACGTGACCAATAACTATCTGGATATGGCCGCTAACAAAAGTTTTCATGAGCCGGGTATGTTTTGGGGTGGATATGTAGATATCGACAAACCCTATTATTTCATTCCATACAATTATTACAAAAACAGTAAAGAAAATCTGGATGGAGATCCAATTGCTGCCAACGCTTACGCAGGCAAACAGCAACTAAGTGTAGCGGCCAGAAAAAATATTACCGGTTTGCAGGCGGCGCTTTGGAGTGAGACCATCGCTACACCGGAACGATTCGAGTTTATGCTTTTACCCAAAGTAATAAGCGTAGCGGAAAGATCCTGGGCAAAAGATCCCGAGTGGGTCAGTGAGCTGGATACTACTCAAAGCAAGGTGTTATACCAAAAAGCATGGAATGCTTATGTCGCCACGCTGAATCAGCGCGAGATGCCAAGACTTGATTCCTACTCCGGCGGGTTCAACTATCGTATTCCCACCCCTGGTGTACTGATAAAGGATGGTAAAATATTTGCCAACAATCAATCTAAAAACCTAAAAACCCACTACACAACCGATGGCAGTGAACCTACTGTTAAAAGTGCATTGTATTCCCAACCCTTAACTTCCAAAGGCAATTATCTTTTCAGAACATTCAACGAAAAAGCAAGAGGCAGCCAAACTATCCGCGTTGTTTTTGAATAACGATTAAAATCCAGCTTTTCAGCTCCCAATGACTTCTTGGGACGCTGCCGGACATTTCCGTGAATGCTTTCGTTTTTATTGGTGTTATGCCATGCAGGTGTAAAGACTACATCTTGGACACACGTTTCGCAGCCAATCTGCCTGACAAATCCGGTAAAATAGTTTTGAAACACACAGATAATGAATTTGAGTCCCGGCAGTAAAATAATAAAGTGTAATTCGAAGCTGCTTCCAGAAAAAACACGCCGGGTATTGACTTTTCTCATGCTGTTTGCCGGCAGCCTTCCCTGTCTGCTGTATGCGCAAAGTCCCGGAAATGTGATTGAACGCGATTCTACTATAAAAGGCGACACAAGCAAATTGCTGGATTTGGTAGATGTAGGAAAAAGATTGTTACACATCCGGATCAGAAAACCGGAACCAACAGAGGGCAAAACGATTTATTTTTCTGCCCTTCCTTTTTCTACACAGGTTCCCGGCGGCGGAGCGGCGCTGGTAACTTCCACAACTGCCGGTTTTTATCTGGGTGACAGGGAAGACACTTACATGTCGCGAGTCACTTTTACCCCTTACTGGAACTTCAAAAAGCGTTTCGGACTTCCGATCCGGTCTTACATTTGGCTAAGGCAGAATCGCTGGGTAATCAGCGGAGACACACGGCTGATGGTTTATCCTCAGTATACCTGGGGCTTGGGGAGACAATTTGAAGAAGACGATAAACTTTTGGTCAATTATTCTTACCTGCGTTTGTATCAGCAGGCTCTCAAACGATTGTCGCATGGATTTTTTGCAGGAATCGGCTATCATATCGATTACCGTATGCGGGTAAGAACCAATCCGGAAGATCCTCTTCTGGCAGACTATACCGGCTATCCTTACGGGACCGCGCAATTAAGTAATAGCTTTTCCTCCGGTTTAAGTTTTAATGTTTTATTCGATACGAGAAACAATACAATCAACCCGCTGGACGGATATTATGTAAGTTTGCAGTACCGTGTGAACCCTCCTTTTTTGGGCAATGAAGATTTATGGAAGTCGGTTTATGTTGATTTTCGTAAATATATCCGCTTCAATCAAACTGCTGATCATAAACAAAATATGCTGGCGGTTTGGTCTTATCTGTGGAAGGCCATGGGTCACAAAGTACCTTATCTGGATTTGCCCAGTATAGGATGGGAAGATTATAACCGGTCGGGTCGGGGTTTTGACCAGAACCGTTACCGTGGACGAAGTCTTTTTTATGTGGAGGCTGAATACCGCCGCGATATTACAAGCAACGGTTTTTTAGGATTCGTCATTTTTGCCAATGCCAATACGGTAAGCGGCCCGAAAAGCACATTCCTGATCAGCTGGAACCCCGGAGCCGGTGCAGGTTTACGCATTAAAATGAACAAGCGTTCAGGGACAAATATTGCGCTGAATTATGGTTTTAGTAAAGATTACAGGGGAATCAAACTCACGCTTGGGGAAGTATTTTAAGACAAAAGCCACCCTGCCCTATTACGGACAGAGTGGCTTAGACTTTATTGAACTACGAATTAATTTCCGTTATCCTTTTTAGTGGCTTCATTTTGGTAGTTCCCGGTTTTTCCCGTTTTATTTTTAGTATTCTTGGGAGCGGATCCGCTTCCTTTTTTCACTTCTGAATCCGGCTGCGTTTTATTGATCGGTCCCTGAGAAATATTAATGGTTTCTTTTCTGGTTTTCTTTGGCGGCGATGTAGCCGGGCTTGACTGCGAAGTTTGTGCCTGAGCTGATGCGCCTGAATTACCCACTACCCCGCCTTTGCTCACCTTACCATCCGCATTTTTTGTGGCAGCCCCTGCATTTGTTGCTCTACCTTGTTGTGTGGCGGTATTTACTTTTGAATTGGCAGGCTGATGCGTTCCGTCATTTGTTTTGCGGGCGCCTGTGGTTGTTCTTTGCTTGGTAGTATCTCTTGTACTCTCGTTCGGGTTTGTAGAAATTGTCGTTTTTTGAGCAAACGCCCCTCCGGTTAAAAGTAGAGAGAAAATTCCGATATAAATGACTGACTTTTTCATGATAATTAAATTTAAGGTTTTCATATTTGGCGTAATAGGTTACAGCTCCTTAAATAATTGTTCCAGCAGATTATAGGAATTTTTACATACAACAAAAATAAACCGGCTGCATTTACTATAAGTAAACACAGCCGGGAAGGTATAAGGAGAATCAGGAATTAATATCCTTCATTTTGGTACATCTTTTCAGGATTAAGCTTAACCTCATCAAACGGAATCGGATAATACCGGTCCTTTTTACCAAAATTGATCAGTTTAGCTATTCCAAAGTCAGCTTGTTTTTTGGATTTAAAATAAGC
This sequence comes from Dyadobacter psychrotolerans, assembly GCF_004349265.1. GTDB lineage: Bacteria > Bacteroidota > Bacteroidia > Cytophagales > Spirosomataceae > Dyadobacter > Dyadobacter psychrotolerans. The sequence continues at coordinate 370,024 of NZ_SMFL01000005.1, read as the reverse complement.
TACCAGTTCGTCTGTTGTGAAGCTACGCAACAGGTCAAACAAACGGTGGTTTTCAAATGCAAGCTCAACGCGGCGCTCATGCAGAATCGCAAGTTTTAGTGTTGGATATTTAGCTGTATAAGCCGCATTTGTTTTCATCACATCATATTTTGGCATACCAGCTCTTTCTCTGACCTGATCCAGGAAGCCAATCGCCGCAGCTGCATCTCCCAGATACATATTCACTTCCGCCAGCATCAGGATAACATCTGCATAACGAATTAATATCCAGTCATTTCCGCCATAACCATTTGTTGTTGCTGCTGCACTTGCATCACGAAATTTGGTGATAAAATAGTCTTTAACAATGGCGTCATTCGCATATTTGATCGAAAAGGTTTTTCTCAGATCCGTTTCTTCATAATCCAAAACCAGATCAGGCGTTACATTTCCACCTGCACCGGTTGACGTAAAAGGAGAATTAATCGTCTCGCCCTTTGCCTGGTTATTTCTGGCAATTGCAGAAGAAAAGTTGATATCTCCCTGACGGTTCACAACCTGGAAAATAATTTCCGGACAGGTTGACTTCTTGGCTACATCAAAAACATCTGTATAAGGAATTTCTTTTAATAAACCGAACGAGCGCAGGTTATAAGCGGCAGTCAGATAAGTCTTCGCCTCATTAAGATTTGCCGTGCGGCCAGCCTGGTCCAAAGTCGTAGCCATGGTTAGATAAACCTGGCCTAAAAGGGCGTTTGCAGCCGCCTTTGTAACTTTTCCTTTTGTTGCTGCGGTTTGCACATTAGGCAAAGTACTGCCCACTGCATCTTTCAAATCTGCCACAATTTGCTGGTAGACTACCGCCTGTTTTTCACGGGCTGTACTTGCCTGCACCTCTGCAATCGTCGTCAACGGTTTGGTCACCAAGGGCACATCACCCCATTTACGAACCAAATGAAAATAAGTCAGTGCCCTGATAAATTTGGCTTCTGCTTTGTACTGCTCTTTCAGATTGTTATCTGTAAAAGTAACCTTCTCAATTCCGTCGAGAACCTGGTTGCTCCTGGAAATACTTTGGTATAAGGCAAGCCAGTGAGATTTCAAATAGGCATTGCTTGGCAGCAGCGAAAAATCATTAAACTGAAACGGCTCTCCGGCATTTGACTGGTTATCGTTTCTTCCGGTATTATCAGAACGTTCTTCGTTAAATAATGCACTTGTCTCTCCAATTCCGTTACCACTTCTCAGCGACTGATAAATCCCGTTCAGCGCAGCGAGCACATCGCTTTCTGTCCGGTAATAGGTATCATTGGAAACCGCATTAGGATCCCGCAGGTCAATAAAGTCAGACGAACATGAACTCATAATGGCGAGTCCTGCCGCAGCCAGAAGGCTTGTTATTTTAAATTTATAGCTAAACATATTTCAGAAATTAAAATGTGATACGGGCGCCGATGTTGTAAGCACGGGCGAGCGGATATTTTCCATAATCAACACCTGGAGTCAGGTTGGCTCCGTTGTTGTAATCCACCTCCGGATTGTAGCCCAGATATTTAGTTACCGTGAAAGCGTTGTCAACACTTACATAAAGTCTCAGCTGACTTACCGCATTTTTACTTAGTCTGGCGATTTGTGCTACATTATATCCAAGCGTGATGTTGGTACAGCGCAGGTACGAACCATCCTGTAAGTAAAAAGAAGAAAGACGTGTGCTGTTGCTTTGCGTTCCTCCACGGGCAGCACGGTAAACTTTCCCATCGCCTGGCTCTGCTTCTGAACGATAACGATTTAAAACCTTAGCATACTGGTTACCCGATCCTTCCATGTTGTAGATGTAATAATCCTGGCCATCAAGCACCTGGTTTCCCTGACTTCCATTAAAGGAAGAAGTAAAATCAAACTGTTTATAGCTGGCTGAAACTGCAAATCCGTAGGTAAATTTTGCATAAGGAGTACCGATCACATCTTTGTCTGCATCGTTTACAACACCATCTTTGTTCACATCTTCAAAGTAAAGATCACCAGGACGAAGCGGGTTGGTTGATGCGGTTGAGCGCGCAGGTCCTTTCAAAACGTAACCAGCAGGATACGATTGTGTTGCCGAATTATAAACGGCATTATCCGCAGCCAGATTTTCCATATCCGATTCTCTTACCATGCCTTTGACCTTGAAGCCATAGAACATTCCGATTGGCTGACCTTCACGGGTGATGTGTGTCAGGTACGAGCGCTCAGCACCAGTGCTGTAAATTGTACTCGCACCACCCATATTCAAAACCTTGTTGCGGTTTAAAGAAAAATTACCGGTGATATTTAAACTCAAATCCCTTTTTGAAATAACACGGGCATCAGCCTGGATATCAAACCCTGTATTCTGAACTTTGGAATCTCTTAAATTCGTCAAAATCGTAGATGTCCCTGAAATGGCAGACAATGGCTGATTAAACAGAAGGTTGTAAGAGCGGCTCAGATAGTAGTTGCCAATGATCGAAAGACGATCATCGAGCAATCCCAGATCCAGACCCACATTGTATTGAGAAGTAGACTCCCAACCCAGATTCAGATCCTTGATACCTTCGGCCCACATGGCTGTGTTAACCGAGCTGTTTCCAAATACGACGCCGCCAGGAGCCGCCATTGTTTGCAAAAAGGCGTAATTACCAATGTTGTTGTTTCCGCTCAGACCCCAGCTTGCACGAAGCTTCATCGTTGAAGCTTTTCCAAGCAGGTCATGGTAAAAAGATTCATTAGATATATTCCAACCTGCTGAAACAGAGGGAAAATTACCCCATCGGTTATTCGGACCAAAACGGGAAGAGCCATCGGTACGGAAAGAAGCAGTCAGATAATATTTGTTATCAAAATTATAAACCGCTCTGGCCAGATACGAGATCAGTGTCCAGTCTATTTTTCCTGTTCCGGAATTTAATGAGAAGAATGTCGCATCAGCTCCTTTTCCTGTGATTTCCTCAATACGGTCATTTTGAAAACCTCTTGAAGTTACTGCGATTAGGTCACGGTTGTTTTCCTGAACCGTGTATCCCACAAGTCCGTCAAAATTATGCTTGCCCAAAGTCTTTTTATAATTCAGTGTAAACTCGGCCAGTTTGTCGGTTTGCATGATCGTTTGTGCAACAGCATTTGCAGCTGCAATCGCCTGGGCTGATCCCGGAGGATTTGCACCGCTGCTCAGACTCGTTGGCGTGTAATACTCATACTTTTCATTATAAGTCTGCATACCAAGGTTTACCTTGAAATTCAAATCCTTGATGATTTCGAAAGTTGCAAAACCGTTATAGGTACCGCGCTGACCTTTTCTGTTGATATGCGTTTCGGTGGCCAATGCTACCGGGTTTTCAATCGACTGATATCCGTATCCTGCACTCAGTGCAGCCGCCTCATTTTTAGCCAGACTGCCATCTTCATTATATGCTTTAAAAATTGGCATATAAACCAATGCACCAAGAATTGGCCCCTGATTGAAACGTCCTTCCTGAACCTCACGGTTGGCATTAGACGTAAATGACAGGTTTGCTCCGACTTTCAGCCTTTTGTTAACATCGGCATCAATGTTTGCCCGGAAGTTTGTTCTTTCCTGTTTGGTACTGAGAATAATCCCCTGCTGGGTCAGATGTCCTCCGCTAATTGCGTAACGCAATCCCTTTTGCCCGCCGCTGAATGTGATATTGTGACGATTCACTGGTGCATTGCGATAAAGCTCATCCTGCCAGTCTGTATCATATTTTGGTGTGATCAATTTCTGGTTAGCAAAATCGTACAGATCTGTCGGTATACTCACCGTACCGGCATTTCCTACGTTTTTTATTCTGGTAGCATTGTCATCGGAATAATTCGCATCCGTCCAGGCTTTCCCGCCGTTCACCATCAGATCGCGGTAGCTGTTGTTACGGCCATCGATCATTATTTGTCCAAATTCCGAAGAATTGAGCATATCGATTTTTTTGCTCAGCTGATGCACACCGAACTGGTAATCATATTCCAGCTTTCCTTTGCCTTCTTTACCCCTTTTGGTTGTAATCAAAACAACACCTCCGGCAGCACGTGACCCATAAATGGCCGCAGAAGCTGCATCTTTAAGAATATCAATAGACTCGATATCATTGGGATTGATAAAAATATCCGTCCCGGCAGGATAACCATCCACAACATATAAAGGATCCGAACTCGCATTGACTGAACCTACTCCCCTTACACGTATTTTAGTTCCTACATAAGGAGCACCACTTACCTGTGAAATCTGAACACCCGCCACTTTTCCTACCAGAGCCTGCCCTAGTGTTGGTGTTGTGAGGTTAAGCTCTTTTGCCTTTACACTTGAAATCGCTCCGGTCAGATCACTTTTACGCATGGTCTGATAACCCACTGCAACTACCTCGTTGAGCATCAAAGCATCCTGTTTCAGCTGAATCTGAATTGAGGATTTATCTGATACCACGACTTCCTGCGCTATAAACCCAACGAAAGAAAAAACCAGCGTGCTTCCCTGATTTGTTTCAATCGAAAATTCTCCGTTAACATCCGTCACCGTTCCGCTGCTGTTATTTCCCTTTTCAAGAACCGTTACACCAAACAGCGCCTCTCCGCTTTCGTCAATTACCCTGCCCGTCACCTTCACTTTCGGCGCACGTTTACTCTCAGCGATTACAGATTGATTTTTAACCGGTGCAGCCCAAATAAATGAACCCGGACTAAAAACCAAAGCACCGGCAATCATCACTGGAATTACAGGTAAAAGTAGTTTCTTCATAAAACTTTTTATTAGATTAAAACAATAAGATGTTTCCCGGAAAACGCAACCCTTACGATATGTAACGTGCCGAATCCGGGCGCAAAAGTAGCTTCCCACTGTTACGCCAATGGGAAGCCTTTGTTATCAAAATGTAAACTTTTTGATATTTGTAAATTTGAAGTAAGACGTATAATCCTATGGATCAAGCGGCTCATCGGCATCAATGTGCAGTGCATCAATAACCGGGTAAAATTCAAAATCAGTTTCTGAAAGCCGGTTACCAAGCTTGTAGGGAACGTGGTTGATTTCCTTTTGGCAGCGTGTCACAAAGGCATCATTTGTAATATAGTAGCTTTGTGCACGCATGGTTGAAACGAGACAGGGCTTATCAAAAGGCATTCCGTAGCGGAACAGCAGCCGCACACCGTTACGCATATTTGTAGTCGTATGGCGGGCATGCGGATCCATGATGATTGCATGCTCAGGCACTTTCAGTGTTTCCATCAGAAATTTTTTCATTTCAAATGCCTCGCTGTATTTGGTCTTATATGGATGAACCCTTCCACCGGAAACCACTATAAACGGAGCCAAACCCTCAAAATAACGAAGCGCTGCAACCCGGCAACGCAGAATTCCACCTTCGCTCAGTGCTCTGTCGTGGGTATCCGGACCCGCTCCCGGAACCAGAATGAGCGTATATTTGAATTTATTCCAATCAATCTTTTTAACTTTTTCATAAGCAGCCTTATTCACTGTTGAAACCATTGGTTCATAGTCAGCTACTTCGTTTCTTTCATTTACTTCCAGAAATTGCAAGGCAAAATTCATGGACGGCGCAAAAAACAGACCCGGATTCTTCCTTTCCTGCCTGACCATTTCAGCACAGTCGTAGACAAGAACCGGATAACTTTTTGATCTTGTTCTAAAACCGATAGAGTCGATGGCGGGATAATTTGGTTTTTTACCCTCAGCATACACTTCTATTACATGATTAATTCCTCTTGCATCCTGCTCCCAGGCTTTTACGAGAATTTCTTTTGGTGAAGATTTGTGAAACAAAATGTAGGTTCCTGAGGCAATTAAATGTTCAGACACAAGTTTACCCAATGCATTTTTCTCCGAATACAGTTCCGCTAAGCGTTGAGAAACCAGTGAAATTTCTTCTTCGGTAAACTTCATTCTGGTTGTAAAACATAGGTAATCGTTTTTACAGGTTTTTACAGAATTTTCCAGATTATTAAACTTGTCTTTTGCAAGCTTTGATAACTTCTCATCTTTTTCAAGCAAAAGCTTAACCGCAGGAATTTGCTCAAAAAGGGTAAACAGGTAATAATTTTTGGACTGAACGACAGCATTTCCAACCAATAACTTATAGTTCGGATCAGGTTTTTTCTGATCCTGACCGAACGAAATAAGCGCAACAAAAAAGAGTAGTAACAGGAGTGAAAACTTAGGCATCGAATAATCGGTTTGCTTCTTTAATTTGTGTGCAAATAAAGGCAAACAAGATTACCCAGTCGTTAAGCGATGATTACCATATTACTGATTTAAAATTAAAAAAACCTCTCACCGGCTAATCCTGCGAGAAGTCATGGAAATGAGAATAAACCGGCTATTGTCTGATCAAAAGACTTCCTGTATTGTATGCGCCAAAGCATCCCAGTCCTCCTTCGATGTTGGTGTAAATCAGGGCCGGTTCAACAAAGGGATTATCACTGTTGCTGTTATCTTTCAGAGTCTTACAGAATTTATAGTAATTTTCATCCATATTTAAAATCTCGAAATACACTTCTTTCAAAACCGGATCGGACGATACCGACTGCTGCTTTCCATCCTTGTCCAGGTAATTGAACTTTCGATTATAAAGCGAAATGGGGAAAACCGGCGAGTTGAAGGTAATTCCATCAATGTTGGTGTCGACATAAAGAAAATTTTCGTAGCTGGAATTAAATACGTTTTTGCTTCTCTGCCTGACAATGCTTCCACCTCCGCCCGACGGATTGTAGGCGTAATCTGTTTGCTCGATCCCGGCATAACCCCGCAGTACATAATAGTTTGGCTCTCCCCTAATATCTTCCCACGCCATTTTTGCCTGAATGAGGCTATCTCCCGGATATCTCGGACCGGTAGTAACAGCTTCAATTGAGTAGCTTTTTACAATTGCAGTGTTTGCTGGCACCGTACAGCTGGCCTTCACCGAACGCTTGCCATCACTGACAGACAAATTATACTTTTTGCCCGCCTCTATCTTAAACTGGCTCGCACTGACCACATAAGTATTCAGGGAATCATTGTAAGGTAACGTAATCTGACCGGCGTCACCAGCAATTACGACAGTGGCATTTTTGATATAGACCGCTTCATAACTGGCCGGCCCCAGCAGCGGCTGAGACTGGGTAACTCTTACTTTGATTTCATTTTCCTGTGGCGACAGGTAACATTCGACAGCCAGGCGGGATTCAACAGCTGGTAATTTATCGGCGTCCAGATCGTTGATCATGCTTTCGCAGCCGGATAGCAAAAAGCAGCAAATCAGTATGTAGATGTAATGTTTTTTATTCATGATATAAAAATCCGGGTATGATCAGAACTTAAAATTGTAACTGAATGATGGAAGCACGGGAAAAAGCGAAATCCTGGTCAGTACATTAATTCTCTGGTTAGGATTCTTTGGATCGATCTTATTATCAATATCATAGAAAAACGGGTTTTTGCGGTTATAAGCATTATAGAGTCCAAATTCCCAGGTACGTTCGTGCCTCTTTTTCTTTTTATGAAACTGAATGGCAACGTCCATACGATGATAAGCCTCTGCCCTGAAAGAATTTTTTTTACCGAACTCCGTTGTATTAGATCCGTAAATTGGGTAGAACCAGTTACCATTCGCCGCACCCGGAACATATGGATTTCTGAATGTCGTGTATCTGGATACAGGCAGGGTAAGCGCATTCCCTGTCCCATACACCCAGGTTGCCGAAAGTGTGATCCGTTTGCTGATCTCATAAATCCCCACAATGGAAAGATCATTGCGGCGGTCGTAACGCGGGTAAAAGGTTTCTCCAAAGTTCAGTTCAGGAAACTTCCATTGCGTCCAGGAAAGTGTATAGCCAACCCAGCCCGAGAGCCTGCCCGTTTTCTTTTGCACCATAAATTCAGCACCATACGACCAGCCTTTGCCGGAAGTCACGTTGTCTTCCCAATTAATCTCATTAGCATTTTCACCATCCAGATTGATAAAGGAAGAGCCTTCTTTGTAGCTAATGATGTTGTTCATTTTTTTGTAATAGCCTTCCAAAGTCAATGCCAGTCCTGGTTTTTCCAGATCTTTTGCAAAACCGAAAGCCACCTGACTCGATTGCTGCGGTGCGATTCTGTCCGTGGTCGGAACCCAGAGATCTGTTGGCAAACCCAAACCGGTGTTGCTGAGCATGTGTACATACTGATTCATTTTTGCATAAGAAGCCTTCATCGAAAAGTCTTTGGCCAATTTTAATGCAGCAGAAAAACGGGGCTCAGGCCGGATATAAGTTTTTGCCGGCGTTTGAAAAGCGCTTAACCTGAACCCGGCGTTTATTTTAAGTTTATCAAAAGGCTGCCAGGTATCTTCCCCGTAAACACCGCCTTCCAGACTGTTAATTGGTTTGGCCTGTAAATCAACCTGGCTGTTAAAGAAATCTCCGGCAACAGCCAAAGCAGAAGGTACAAAACGGTGCGTAGTTGCCTGTAAACCAAATTTGATCGCATGTTTTGTACTGGGATAAAAGTCAAAATCTGTTTTTAAACTGAAATCCCTGATCACGCTGTTGTAGTTCAGACTAAAAATATCGGGTTCTTTACCTTCATTTTCATCCCGGTCGTAAGAAAAAATATTGAAATTGAAATGACTGTAAATCAGTGAAGTATTAACAAAGAGTTTTTGGTTGATCAAATGATTCCAGCGTAATGTTCCCGTAGCGTTTCCCCAGTTTAATCCTGATCTATTCTCGCTGTCGGAGCTTTTTTCTCTGATACTAAATTTATCCCTGCCAAAATAGCCGCTCAGGTAAACCTTGTTTTTTGGTCCGAAATCGTAGTTAATTTTTGCATTCAGATCGTAAAAAAAATAGCCGGGTTTTACTTTGCTGTCGTCACCTATCTGCTGCTGGGCAATTAACGGAGCAGCCAGCACGTCGATATATGTACGTCTTGCAGATATCAGAAACGAAGATTTTTTATTTGCCAAAGGTCCTTCCAGCGTAAGCCGCGATGAAATAAGACCAATACCACCTTCGCCATGCAGTTTTTCCTTACTTCCTTCTTTCATGTTCATTTCCACAACCGAAGAAAGTCTTCCGCCATAACGTGCAGGAAAACCACCTTTTGTCAGCTCAACACTTTTGAGGGCATCACCGTTAAAAACAGAGAAAAAACCAAAAAGATGGCTCGCGTTGTACACCACCGCGTCATCCAGTATAATCAGGTTCTGATCAGGGCCGCCTCCTCTGACGTACAATCCAGTTTGCCCCTCAGTCCCTTTCTGAACACCGGGCATGAGTTGTAAAACACGTATCACATCTTTTTCTCCCAGAAAAGCAGGCAGTTTTTTGATCTGAGAAATCGGCACTTCAATTTTGCTCATCTGCACCGATTCACTTACTTTCTCATCCTGGCGACTGGCGGTAACAAGCACCTCGTCGAGCTGATTCACTGCCGGAAGCTCAACACTTAGCTCCCGATTTGCCTGCGTACCAATCCTGAGCTGTTGCCTTTCGTAACCTACAAAAGAATAGGAAACAGAAATGGAATCTGCTTTGGGAATGGTTAGCGAGTAAAATCCATAAGTATTGGTAACGGTTCCGAAAGAAGTGTTTTCGATATAAACATTCACGCCGGGCAGCAATTCACGGCTTCCTTTTTCGCGGACAAAACCGCTGATTGTAATTTGCTGGGCAAAACTTTGTAAGGAAAAATACAGCAGAGGTAATAACAGATAGAGATTCTTTCGCATGTAGAGAGTAGGTTATGAATACGGCTAACGGGCGGCAATACAATTGTGGTATATTAATTCTACAAATTCGTTACATATTCATGTTAAAAAATCTTAAAACCTTTTAGCGCCAAACTTCGGGCAAAATAAATCCGGGTTTTGTAAAGCCGCCAAATTAGCACACTTTTCAAAACCCGGATTCGTAATTACTTCACCTAAAGAGCAACCAGTTTATTTTTGATTTGCTGATTCAACCCATTTTCTGGCGTTCACAAAGGCTTCCATCCACGGAGAAACTTCGTCTTTTCTTCCATCCGGATAATTTGCCCAATGCCATTGAAATAATGATCTTTCAATATGTGGCATCATCACCAAATGCCTGCCTGACTCGTCACAAAGCATCGCCGTGTTGTAAGCAGAACCATTCGGACTGGCAGGATATGTTTCGTAGCCATATTTGGCAACAATATTGTATTTGTTTTCTTCGTAAGGCAGCTGGAACCTGCCTTCGCCATGTGAAACCCAAACGCCCAGTGTACTTCCTGCAAGAGAAGAAAGCATCACGGAATTGTTTTCCTGCAAAGTCAGCGAAGTGAAAATACTTTCATGCTTGCCGCTTTCATTGTGCAGCATTTTTGGCTTTTCCTCGTGGTTTTCGTTAATCAGCCCAAGTTCTATAAAAAGCTGACAGCCGTTACAAACCCCGACAGATAACGTATCCACTCTTTTAAAGAAGTTTTCCAAAGCAATTTTTGCCTTTTCGTTATAAAGAAATGCGCCTGCCCAGCCTTTCGCAGAACCCAATACATCCGAGTTGGAAAACCCACCTACCGCGCCAATGAACTGAATATCTTCAAGCGTTTCCCTGCCTGAGATCAAATCAGTCATGTGAACATCTTTAACATCAAAACCTGCCAGATACATGGCGTTGGCCAGTTCTCTTTCAGAATTACTTCCTTTCTCACGAAGCACCGCCGCTTTTGGCCTTGGTTTTGAAGCATCAATTACTGGTTTTTTACCATCAAAACCTTCCGGGAAATCGTAACGAAGCACATGGTTTTTATAGTTTTCAAAACGTTCTTTTGCTTTAACCTCTCCACTTTGTTTGCGGTCGAGCAGGTAAGAAGTTTTAAACCAGACATCACGCAGCTGGTCAATGTCAAAAGTCCAGGACTCAGAAGTGTTTTTTACATCCAAACCTGCTGTTGAAGTAACGCTGCCGATTTTATGAAAAGTTACACCGCTGGCGGTAAGCACTTTTTCCACAGACTCATGTGCCTGGAATACAATGGCAATATTTTCTGCAAAAAGTTTTTCTATAATATCCTGACCACCTAAAACAGAAAGATCAACAGATGCACCCAGATCACGATCGGCAAAACACATTTCAAGCAGGGTGGTAATCAAACCGCCGCTGCCGATGTCGTGACCTGCCTGAATTTCTCCTGCTTTTATCAATTGCTGGATGGCATTAAAGGCGGCCGCAAATTTTTCTGCATCCACAACATCCGGTGTTTCCCTTCCGATTTTGTTTAATATCTGTGCAAATGAGGAACCTCCCAGTTTATAATCATCGCCTGAGAGATTGATATAATAGATCGCTCCCCCGTTTTTCTTCAAAACCGGTTCGACAACAGCTGTTATATCATCGCAATGTCCGGCAGCGGAAATGATCACAGTACCCGGGGCAATTACCTCAGTATCCTTGTATTTCTGCTTCATCGAAAGCGAATCCTTTCCGGTCGGAATATTGATTCCCAGGCTGATCGCAAACTCAGAACAAGCTTTCACAGCCTTGTACAGCCGCGCATCTTCTCCTTCATTTTTACATGCCCACATCCAGTTTGCTGACAGCGAAACGCTGGCAAGTCCATCTTTCAATGGTGCCCAAACGATGTTGGAAAGGGATTCGGCTATGGCATTGCGGCTTCCGGCGGCAGGATCAATCAGCGCGGAAAGTGGTGCATGACCTATTGAAGTTGCAATCCCGTCCTTTCCCTGAAAATCAAGGGACATTACTCCTACATTATTTAGAGGTAACTGAAGCGGACCTGCACATTGCTGTTTGGCAACATGGCCACCTACGCAACGGTCGACTTTGTTGGTAAGCCAATCTTTACTTGCTACGGCTTCTAGCTGCAAGAGCTGACTTACATAATCGTGCAACTTTGCTTGATCGTAAGATATTGCTTCGTATTTGCGCTCAACCGTTTTGTCATGCATAAGCACCTTTGGCGAACTTCCGAACATGTCATCCATTTCCAGATCCATCGGTTTGGCCCCGGTTTTGGCAGATTCGAATGTAAAACGGTGATCACCTGTAACATCGCCAACCGTGTACATCGGCGCTCTTTCACGCTCGGCGATGGTCTTTAATATTTCCAGATTTTCCTTATTGATGACAAGTCCCATACGTTCCTGGGACTCGTTTCCAATAATTTCTTTTGCAGAAAGTGTAGGATCACCAACCGGCAATTTATCCAGATCGATTTTTCCACCAGTTTCTTCAACGAGTTCAGATAAACAGTTCAAATGCCCGCCTGCACCGTGATCGTGAATGGAAATGATCGTATTGTTATCACTTTCTACCATTCCGCGAACGGCGTTGGCAACTCTCTTCTGCATTTCCGGATTAGACCGCTGAATGGCATTTAACTCTATACCCGAACCAAAAGCACCCGTGTCCGCCGATGAAACAGCAGCACCGCCCATTCCGATCCGGTAATTTTCTCCTCCTAAAACAACGATTTTATCACCAGGTTCCGGTTTTTGTTTTTGTGCCTGGCCGGCTTTGCCATATCCAATGCCACCGGCCTGCATGATCACTTTATCATAACCCAGCTTGCGGCCATCTTCCTCATGTTCAAAGGTTAGCAATGATCCTACGATCAACGGCTGACCAAACTTATTACCAAAATCAGTAGCTCCGTTTGATGCCTTGATCAGAATATCCATTGGCGTCTGGTAAAGCCATTTTCTTTCCTCTACTCCTTTTTCCCATGGACGGTTTTGTTCCAGACGGGACAGTGCGGTCATGTAAACGGCCGTTCCAGCTAAAGGCAGCGAACCCTGTCCGCCTGCAAGCCTGTCTCGAATCTCTCCACCGGATCCGGTTGCTGCACCGTTGAAAGGTTCAACCGTTGTCGGGAAATTATGTGTTTCCGCTTTTAAAGAAATTACGGATTCAAAGTCTTTTATTTCATAGTATTCCGGAACATCCGGTCTTTTTGGTGCAAACTGCTGAACAACAGGACCTTTAACAAAGGCCACATTGTCTTTATAGGCTGAAACAATTCCGTTTGGATTTGTTTCAGAAGTTTTGCGAATCATCTTAAACAACGAAACCGGCTGCTCCTGACCATCGATCACAAATGTTCCGTTAAAAATCTTGTGACGGCAATGTTCTGAATTAACCTGCGAAAATCCAAAGACTTCTGAATCCGTTAATTTACGATCCAGTTTTTCTGAAAGTTTGTTAAGATAATCAACTTCTTCACTGCTCAAAGAAAGCCCTTCCTGCTTGTTATATTCGGCTATATCATCAATTTCCTGAATGGATTCAGGCCGAATGCTGATTGTATAGATATCCTGGTTGAGCTCACTGTATTTTTGCGAAAGCATCGGATCAAAGCCGGTAAAATCTGCTTCCACCCTTTTAAATTCTTCAATACGGACAATGCTTTGAATATCCATATTCTGGGTTATTTCAGCAGCATTGGTACTCCATGGCGTAATCATGGCAGCACGAGGTCCAACAAATGAATCAGTAATGATGGTTTGATGGCTGAGTTTTGCTCCGGCAAATAGCCATTCTAATTTTGAAATATCTGAGGCTGTGAGTGTTCGTTCAATCTGAACAGCAAAAACAGTGTTGTGATCGTCGGTGAAGAAATAAATCATAGTATCGTTTTATGGTGCAAAGATAATTCTTTAATTTTTATCTCCGGTTTAAACGAGCAATGATATGGTTAGTAAATTCGCAATCTTGTCAAAACAAACTTTAAACACGGCCTTTTTAAAAACCGTACACACAATGCCTGCAGCTGTTCCCGCAGCAATGTCCGCGCAGCATATGGTACAATTCTGTAAATACCCAGTTATTTCCCTCTTTGTAAAAATGAACTCCTTCGACGAACATATCACTGCGGGTAGGGAAAGTAAGATCCTTTACGGCTGATGTCTGGGCGTTTAAGTGCAAAAGACAAGCCTGGCAAAGACAATCAAAATAAGTTTTGCCAAGAAAAGCGACTGTTTCATCGGTAAGCTTTACTTTATTACACTGACAGTTTTCGATGTCATCCGACTGGCACTGAAACAAATGCCTGCATCTGCCACACTGTTTTTGCATAAGGAGATCAAATATTATTACACTTCTAACGGCCTTTTTTCCATTTCAATTCCCGAAAGCATGTGGGCCAGGATTGGTTCGCACTTTTCGCGGCAGGCCGGGTAAAAATGACCGTGTTTCCAAAAATTTGATTTTGGAGATAATCCCCACCAGAACTCAGCCATTGCAATTGGCTGCATCTGGTGCTTAAAGGCATACTGTAACAGTTTGGGTGCAGCGCATTCTCCGGCTCCGGCTGGTGGATTTTTATATGAAGTAGCTTCAAAGATTTCGCGTAAACTTTTGGTAGTTCCCGCCCGGTTCAGAAAGTGATATTGATCAAATATTTTGTTTTGCAAAGAAACAGAATACAGTTTTCGTGCATTTTTCAAAACCAGAATCTGTTCCGCATCGGTAGTGTTACATGGCTCTTCCAGTACCCTGATCTCCTGGCCTATTCGGGTTAGTTCCAGCATGCCCTCATTCAGAAAACTCCCCTGAGCGGTTCCGTCAAAAATAGGCGGAACAAATTCGTCATGCTGATTTCCGCCCGCCAACTTTCCTGAAAAACCCGACAAATAACCAATTTCGCCCTCCTGAGTTCGAACAACCAGAACACCAAACATCTTTCCGATTACATCCTTCTCATCACCTGACAAACCAAAGTTATGCTGCCAATTACGCTGTGTGCTCAAATGCGCCTGGAGTTTTCCAACTGCCAGTAAACTCAGCGGATGAGGCTGATAATCAAAAGGGAATGCAAATCTATCAGGAAAAGAATAAGAAGTAAGTGATTCTTCGAAAACACTAAAAACTGGTTTTGTTTGATCCGGCGACAAGTATTCTTTTGTTAGTGCGAAATATTTTTCTGCAAATATCGGAAATAATAGTTTAGCAGGACTTACCTCTTTCTGTACCAACATACAGTAAAGCAACAAGATTTTTAAATTATCACTAAATACAGAATTTATTGAAAACTAAGAAGTAAAAACAAGGTGTCCGGCGGTTTACTTCTGTACAGAAACTAAACTCTTAATAATGACCACCGGATCAGGCCGGCGTGTCATGAAACACTTTAAATTATGACAGCCGGAAAAATTCTGACGCTCGCGATTCGCTATGTTTTTCTCTGCCTCCTCACAACTTCCGGTTTTTGCCAGCCTTTGGTAAAGAAATTAGAACCAAAAAAAGGCAGTCATGTTGTGTTTCTCGGAAATACTTTTGCAGACAGGATGCGGCATTATGGTTATTTCGAAACCCTGCTCCAAAAGAATTTTCCCGACCGCCAGCTTCGGCTGCGTAACATGGGATGGAGTGCTGATGAGGTTGGCCTGCAACCCCGGCCGCTGAACTTCCCAGGTTTCGGAGAAAAAACATTATCCAAACCCAAGACTGAAAAAGAAATTACTTTTCAGGGTTTCACCCACGAAGGTGAGCCGATATATATGCCGGTCGCGCTAAACTTTACCGGTCTGAACCAGGATCTTACAGACCAGACAGCCGACATTATTTTCCTATGTTTTGGTATGGACGAGGCTTTTAAAGGAAACTCAGGTCTCGCACAGTTTGAAAAAGACTTTTCCGCCTTCATAAAAAATCTGCAAAGCAATCGTTACAACGGAACTTCAGCCCCGGAACTTGTTGTGGTCTCCCCTATTGCGCATGAAAATCTGGGTGGCCATTATCCTGATCCTGCTGAACACAATCAAAACCTGGATCTTTACACAAAGTCAATGAAAAAAATGGCTGATGCAAATGGCTTTTTTTTTATAGATCTGTTCACACCATTTACCAATAACTTTGTTTCAAAAAATACTAAACCACTCACTATCAATGGCATACACTTAAACGACTCCGGCTATAAACTGGCTGCGGAATTAATGGCCAAATCGTTGGGAATGAATGCAAAAACAGACTTAAACTCAGAGATCAGCAAAAAGCTGCGGCAGGTCATCAAAATGAAGGATGATCATTTTTTTTACCGGTGGCGTGCTGTTAACGGTGAATACATTTATGGCAGACGGCGGGAACCCTTTGGGGTGATCGCTTTTCCGCCGGAACTCCGCAAACTAAATCAGATGACGGCAGCTCTGGACTCAGTGATCTGGGATTTGAGCAGAGGCAAAAACAGTTTTGCAAAAGCGATTGAAATCATTGACAGAAGAGGCAAACCGGTCGATCCGATGCTGATTCCTGATATTCCGATGAAAGGCCGGCAAGGCGATGCTGCACACGAGCACCAACAAACCTTCTCGACTTCCACTGAAAAGTTTACCCTTCCCGAAGGCTACCAGATTAACCTCTTTGCATCAGAAAAGGATTTTCCGGTTGAAAAGCCGGTGGCTATGAATTTTGATGCAAAAGGCCGGCTTTGGGTATCGACCATGCCTACCTACCCGCAGTATTTTCCTGGTATTCCGGTTCATGACAAAATTGTAATTCTGGAAGATACGGACCGGGATGGTAAAGCCGATAAACATACTGTTTTTGCCGATAACCTTTACCTTCCTCTGGGGTTTGAATTTGGCAACGGCGGCGTTTATGTTTCGCAGGAACCCGATCTTGTTTTTTTAAAGGATACCGACGGTGATGGAAAAGCGGACCTACGCGAAGTCGTACTGACCGGTTTTGGCTCCGAAGACAGCCACCATGCAACTCATGCCTTTACTTTTGGTCAGGATGGAGCGCTGTATTTTAATGAAGGTATTTTTCTGAATTCACAAATTGAAACACCTTATGGTCCGGTGCGCTCATATAGCGGAGCCACTTACCGTTTTGAACCGAGAACGGGAAAACTTTCGCATTATATTTCTTACCCTTACTTTAACCCCTGGGGAAATGTTTTTGATAAATGGGGCATGCACTTAATTGGCGACGCTTCGGACGGTTCCAATTATTTTGCGCCGCCTATGACCGGAAAGATCGATTATCCTGACAAACATCCCCGTATGGAAATGTTTACAGAAAACAGGGTCCGGCCAACCGCGGGCATTGAAATCGTTTCCAGCCGAAACTTTCCTGATTCTGTGCAGGGCGATTTTCTTATCAATAACAACATCGGATTTCAGGGAACCAAACAGCACCGCATCTTACCGGAGGGCTCCGGAATAAAAAGCAAAGAAGTACAAAACCTGCTGCAATCCTCAGACCCTAATTTTCGTCCAATCGATATCAAATTTGGGCCGGATGGGGCGCTTTACATTGTAGACTGGTACAATCCGCTGATATCTCATGGTGAAAATCCGCCCCGCGATCCGGCAAGGGATAAGTCGCACGGACGGATCTGGCGAATAACCTATAAAAACAAACCATTGCTTAAGGTTACGGACCTCTCGAAGCTTACCATACCCGAGCTATTGGACAATCTGAAAGAACACGAAGATCGTCTGCGCCACCGGACCCGCGCACAAATACGTGAGCAAAAAGCTTCTGATATTTTGCCGCAAATAAAAAAGTGGACAGCTGCGCTCGACAAAAACAATGAACACTACGAGCATTATCTTTTGGAAGCGCTTTGGCTTTACCAGGATTTTGATGTTGTTGAACAAAATTTATTAACTACGCTTTTAAATGCAAAACAGTATCAGGCGCGTGCTGCGGCAACCAAAGTGCTTCTAAACTGGCGTGACCGTGTAGCTGGCTCCACCGATTTGATGCGGCAGCGTGTCAACGACCAGTCGCCAAGGGTAAGGCTGGAAGCTGTGGTTGCACTGAGTTTTTTTAATTCTGATGATGCGTTCCTGGCTGCACTGGATGTATTCAAATATCCGACAGACTACCATCTGGACTATGCAATCCGGGAAACATTTTTATATCTTAAACCATTATGGTTATCGGAGTTAAAGAAAAATGGCAGCGATGGAAAATTTAAAAACATCCAGATAAGCCATTTGCTAAACTATCTGAATACACAGGAACTTTTGGACTTACCCGGAATTCCCCAGGTGCCGGAAGTTTTGCTGTCACGAAGCGACATTAACTTAAAACAAAAACAGGAAGCGCTTGCTAAAATCGTTAAAACGCAAAACAGCAATGCGGTCCAAATTTTGCTAAACATCCTTGTAAACCAAAACAAAAAGAACGGTCAACCGGCTTCTGCCGATTTAACTGCGATGCTGCTTCAATCCGACAGATCGGAATTAAAATTGGCTAATGCTGAATTTTTGAGACTAATTAAAAACAACGGTTATCAGCAACCCATCGGATACGCGGCAATTATTTCCGAAGAACAATCCGATCGCTCAGTCTGGAACATTGCGCAGGAGCAAACTGGAAATCTGGTTGGTTATTTAAAAGGAATCGATTTGCTCACAGATCAGAATTTGAAAAATACTTTTTATCAAAAAATAAAAGATCTGACAACAACGGTTCCGGAAAATCTTGCAGATAAATCGTCTTCGAAAAAAAACGGAATTGCCTCGCCATTTTATCCGGTGCACGCTGCGGCTTATGAGTTATTATTTAAGATCGGAAATGAAAACAAAAAGCAAATCCTGGAAAACTTCGCAACATACATCAGCAGCACAGCGGACAGTTTGCAGGGCTCGGAGTTTTTCAGAACAGAAATCAAAAAAGCAGAAAATCTTGCCATGCAGCTTCCTGAAAATGAAAGAAAGCAGGTTTTGTCCCAATTACAGGAACTCGCTACGCTGGAAATAACGCTTACTGCCATCGAAGCCAAAATGGCGTTTGATAAAAAAAACATTACCGCTCCGGCCGGAAAATCCATTTCTCTGCTCTTCTCAAATCCTGACCTGATGCCGCACAACGTTGTGATCGTCAAACCGAGAAGTGTTCAAAAAGTAGGCGAAGCTGCCGATGCAATGGCAAGTTTGAAAGATGGTTTTGAAAGAAATTTCATACCGGACACAAAGGATGTCCTGTTTGCAACACCGCTGATCAATTCCGGGAAAACATATCGTCTCAATTTTAAAGCACCTGCTCAGCCCGGTGAATATCCGTTCATCTGCTCTTTTCCGGGCCACTGGCGTGTGATGCAGGGAACGCTGGTTGTTACAGAAAAGTAGATCAAAAAAATCGTTTATGCTGACCAGGCTTCTAATTGCTACTCTACTGCTGCTGTGTTTTAAAACATTCGCACAAACCAGAATTCCGTTGTATTCCGGTACAATCCCAAATTCGATCGCTACCAAAAACCAGGAAGAACATACCGCAAATGCGCTGGTCGATTCACTGACAGGAAATGTTTCGATCCCTGACTTGTCTGTATTTCTGCCTGATTTGCCAAATGGAACAGCTGTAATCATTTGTCCGGGAGGTGGTTATGGTATCTTACTGACCAAACGGGAAGGAAGCGATGTTGCCAAAGCATTTAACAAACTTGGTGTTACAGCTTTTGTTTTGAAATACCGGATTCCAAGCGACAAAACGATGAAAGACCGCTCGATCGGGCCTTTGCAGGATGCGCAGCAGGCAATTAAAATCGTGAGAGAAAATGCGGCTAAATACAAAGTCGATCCTAAGAAAATCGGCATTATGGGATTTTCCGCCGGCGGACATTTAGCAGCGACGGCCGGGACACATTTTAATAAACGGTTTATTGATGAATCCGGGACAATCAGTTTAAGACCTGACTTTATGATTTTGATCAATCCGGTCATCAGTTTTGACGATAGTATCGGCCACGTGGGCTCCAGGGATAATTTATTAGGTAATTTGTTAACGGAAGAAACCAAAAAATACTTTTCCAATGAATTGTTTATCAATGCATCAACGCCGAAAACTTTCCTGGTACATTCCGGCGCTGATACCGTAGTGCCGGTCGCAAACAGCACCCGCTTTTATGATGCGCTCAATAAAAATAAGGTCAGGGCAGCGATGCATATTTATGCCTTTGGTGAACATGGTTTTCTTACCTACCCGTCCTTTGAAGAGTGGTTCGGCAGATGTGTAGAATGGATGAAAATGGAGAATCTGATTAAAAAGTGAGTGCATTGTATTATGGTTTCTTATAAAAAAGTCGGTATTCCGTTTCCGGATAAACAGTTTGCGTTAACGTCGTTGAATTCTTCCTGCTAATTTTGGATCCAGGTTTGTAATTCCTGCCGACGATCCCACCACCAGCGAAGGTGCATATTTGGCAATAAAAACCGTTCAGCCTGACTGCGTCATTCAGACCGGAGCTCTGGTCTGAACGGCAAAGCCGGGCTGAACGGAATATCAGCTTACTTTAACTTATTGGAAGAATGCGGTTAACGAAAAGAAATCATCATCCGGAAACAAGCTCTCCTCACTGAAAAGCAGATTTTAAAGGTTTTAGATTTTTGCAAAAAAAGACAAAACAACTTAAAACAATTCGCAATTAATGCTTTGCTGATTTAATTTCCCAAAGCTTTGTTGACAGCCGGCTTGACATGCGTACCCAGAAGTTCTATCGTTTTCATCAGGTCATCGTGTGAAGGTGCTCCCACATCGACATGCAGCAGAAACCTGGTTAGACCAAACATTTCCTGATGGTATAAAATCTTATCAGTCAACTCATTGACATCTCCGACAAACAAGGCGCCATCTCTGCTTCTTCCACCTTCAAACTGTTCTTTGGTGTAAGGCGACCAGCCTCTGTCTTTGCCAATTCTGTTCATTTGATCGGCATAGTGAGGGAAATAACGGTCTGATATGGCTTGGGAATTTTCTCCGATCAGTCCATGAGAATGTGTGGCGAGCTGCATTTTGGAAATATCGTGGCCTGCTTTCAGGTATTCATCTTTATAAAGCCTAAAGAAAGGCTGGAATTGTCTTGGCATCCCTCCGATAATGGCGATAATCAGCGGAAGTCCAAGCTTTGCAGCCCGAACAACCGATTCGGGTGTGCCGCCCACTGCAATCCAGATGTCCAGATGATTATCAACTGCCCGTGGCAAAACCTGTTGTGATACAAGCGGAGCCCTGAACTTGCCTTTCCAGCTGATGGTATCGTTTTCATTGATCGCCATCAGCAAATCCAGCTTTTCTGTAAACAAACCGTTGTAATCATTAAGGTTGTATCCAAAAAGCGGAAAGGACTCAATAAAGCTACCCCGGCCAACCGTAATTTCCGCCCTGCCGTTGGATATCAAATCTACGGTAGAAAAATTCTGATAAACACGAACAGGATCCGTTGAGCTTAAAACAGTAACCGAACTTGTCAGTTTTATATTTTTTGTGATTCCTGCCGCTGCGGCAAGAATAATCTCCGGAGCTGATACCGAAAAGTCGGGACGGTGATGTTCGCCGATTCCGAAGACATCTAATCCAACCTCGTCGGCAAGTTTTATTTCTTCCAGAATTTCCTGGATACGTTGCTGTGCAGGTTGAAAAGCTTTGGCAGACTTGTCGTAAGCCACGTCGCCAAACATACTGATTCCTATTTCCATAATTTTTATGATTGATCATGCTGCTTTTTTATCAGGTCAGCATTTGAAGTTCTGCTTCAAAATTAAAGATTTTAATTGGCAGGTTGGTCTTGTAAGGTTAGTTCCGGTGATTACGACTACAAAAAAAGACGCCCGGATAACTCCCGAACGTCTTTACATTTAAATGAAAATATGACTCAGTTTATCACAGCACATCCCACCAGTTTTTGGTTGCCTGTGAATCACCGCCAATACTTTTTGCCGCCGCTTCGCTGTTTGTCGCGTTACTTGCACGGCTTCCGCTTGGATATTTAAGCCGTTTCACAATGCCATCTTTCACTTCCGGATCCAGACTTCCCGAAGCAGGCGCTATGAATAAAATATCGCCATTTGGTTTTTTAATATCCAATCGTAATCTTTCCATCCATCCCTGAATGCCCTGCATATAAAGCGCAAGCCATTTTTGGGTACCGATTACATTTTTATAGTTACCGGCCTTATAAGGAACACCTTCCAGATAGGTTGCAATCGCTTTTGCATCGGTAATTCCCCACTGTGTCATCGAAGCGGTCACAGCTTCTTTATAAAGATCTTCGGCTGTCGCTGTTCCAACGGTCATACCTCTGGCTGCTGCTTCAGCTTTTATAAATGCTACTTCTGCATAAGTGATCATGTACCCTTTTGCTGAACCACTGTATGCCACCACGCCAGGTTTCGAAAGTCCGATCATGGTAGGAGAATTGGCTTCGGTACCATACACCTTGCCGATGTATTTGCCATTGGTTTCATCCGGACGGGCATAAATGGCCAATCTTGGATCTTTAACCGCAGTCAGATAGTCAACCAGCGTGGAGGTAACTGCAAATTCTACCAACGGTCTATCTACATCATTATAGGGAAAACGACTGGTAACAGCACTGACATTGTAAGGAAAAAAGACATCCTGACTCACTGCTGTGATTGTATTTTTCACAGCCTCTTCAATAATAACCTTTGCTTCTGCCGGCTGGGCATCTGCCATTCTTAAAGCAATACGAAGACGCAGTGCATTGGCAATTTTTATCCATTGCGTTGCACTTCCACCTGCGATTACATCTCCGCGGATCGCACCGGAAGAAGTTCCGGAAAGTACATCAATTTGTTTTTTAAGTGAAGCCAGAATTGCCGTATAAACATCTTTCCCTTTATCATAAACAGGCTGTGGAATGTCATCGCCTTTAAGAGCCTGAGTGTAAGGAATGTCCACGTAAACATCTGTTAAAACGTGAAAAATCCAGGATTTAAGAATTTCCGCAACAGCCTGTGTGTGTACACTGGTCTCTGTTGGGTGGCGGTCATAATAGTTTTGAATTTCCTGAAGATCCATCAATGGGCCCGAATACATTCCGGTCCACAATCCGTCGTTTGTAAAAAGGAAACGACCGTCGGAGGTTTTGTCGGTTCCCATCCAGTATTGCGATAGCTCCATACCGATACGACCATTAAAATAGGTGTCATAGGTCAGATCCATGGCCTTTTTTTGTGCGCTGGCCAAAAGGAA
The DNA here is from genome assembly GCF_004349265.1 of Dyadobacter psychrotolerans. Classification (GTDB taxonomy): domain Bacteria; phylum Bacteroidota; class Bacteroidia; order Cytophagales; family Spirosomataceae; genus Dyadobacter; species Dyadobacter psychrotolerans. Next base: position 347,110 of record NZ_SMFL01000005.1, on the reverse strand, counting down.
TTCCGGCTGCGTTTCGCTGGATCGGGATGGATCAGTGTTAAGCTTTTCGAAATTGTCACAGCCGGCAAAAACGAATAAAGAGGCTATAAGCAGAAAAATAATTTTGAATTTCATATTCGATAAAGTTTATGATTGTTACGCTCAGGTAAGTCGTTTAAAAAGTAAAATTCAGGTTTGCACCATAACTGCGCACAGGTGGCAGCGCACCACCCTCAAATCCGATCTGGTTACCGATCGAGTTGGTAATGTTGGCAGGATCCACGTTGGGTGCGTTACTTTTGATCAGCCACAGATTACGCCCGGTCAGTGTAAAACGCAGCGCCTGCATTTTTAACTTTTTAGCCCAAACATCAGGTAAATTCCATCCCAGACGAACCTCACGCAGATAAATATAACTACCGTCATAAAGATTGGCCCTGCTGATCCGGTTACCGCCATCCGCATTAAAGTGCGTACGGGCCGTCACAACTACATCATTCGGAGAGCCATTTTCTTTTACACCAGGATTGACCAACCCGTTTTCACGGATACCCGGAAGGGCCGTTTCTTCAAACATCCCCGACTTGTTTCCATACAAATTTGTGTAAGAAAAGAAATCCCCGCCTTTTTGGAAATCAACCAAAGCGGACAGATATAAACTTTTGAAGCTAAACGTATTATTCAACCCGCCAATAAAATCCGGATTGGCATCTCCGATAATTACCGGTGTAGGCGTTACGTTGTAGGTCCCGTTTGCACCGACGATTTTGTTTCCTGCTGCATCATACACGTAATCTGTTCCAAGCATGGTTCCCAATGACATGCCTTTTTGCGCCACCATGGAAACTTTGTTTGTACGACGCTCGGTACCAATCACAAAACGTTCAATTCCCTGTATCTGATCGCTGGTGCTGTTCAGGTCAAGTACCTTGTTTTTGTTTTTAGAAAAATTCAAAGCCATTCTCCAGCTGAAATTCTTGGTCGTTACCGGCGAAGCGGATAGCGTTAGCTCAATTCCCCGGTTCTGAACCGTTCCGCCGTTTACGATCTTGGTTGTAAAACCGCTTTCAGACGGCACCTGTACGTTCCAAATCTGGTTTTTAGTGCGGCGGTCGTAATAGGTAAAGTTGGCTCCGATCAGATCGTTGAAAAACTTGAAGTCAAATCCACCCTCAACTTCCGAAGACAATTCCGGTTTTAGCCTTCTGTTAAAAAGTCTGTCGGATGTACTTTGAAGCGGGAAGGTATTGAACGGTGCAACGTAATCATAATATCTTGAAACTGAATAAGGATCTGCATCATTACCCACTCTTGCATAAGACAAACGGGCTTTCCCCAAAGTGAGCCAGTTGCTTTTTGGTATAACATCCGAGAAAATAAACGAACCGGCAATGGATGGGTAAAAGTAAGAGTAATTACCTGTTTGTCTCAGCGTTGAAGCCCAGTCATTTCTTCCGGTTGCTGTCAGATACAAAAACTTATTATAACCCAGTGTAACCGATGCAAAAAGTGAATTAGTCTGTCTGTTTCCAAAAGCATTTGAAACCGTTGCCGGCGTCACTGAGTTTTGAAGTACGTACACGAGCGGGTTTTGCAAACCTCCGTTGGTGGTGCCGTTATCTATACTTGATTTAATACTCAGGATATTCCCCCCGGCAACAGCTTCCAGTGTTAGGTTCGAATTTTCAAAACTCTTATTCACATTCAGCGTTCCCTGGTAATTGTTTTCATTATTAATTGCTACCCTTTTGGCATACGAACCAACAAAAAATCCTTTGGCACTGCGCACTTCATCGAGGTGATTAAGATAATCGGAGAAAACGCGCACATCAGCCGAAAGCCAGTCGGTAATTTTGTAGGTAAGCCCTGCATTACCGAAATAGCGGTTGTTCTGATCGGTGTTGTAGTTTTCGTATTGATTCCAATATGGATTTTGACTAAAAGCAGGTTTCTGAATATTCCAGGCGGTTCTGTTCCAGGATTGCTCTGTTCCGTCTGCATATTTGTATTCTTTCAAATAGGCGTCATCAATCTGGCGCTGCCCATACATGACGTAGAAAAGCATCGGGTTATTTCCAAAAAAGCCGGTTCCGGGGCGACCTTTGGAATGATCATTAACGTAGTTGATACCACCGCTGAAAGTAAATTTATCGTTGAATTTATAAGTAGTATTCAAACTGATGAAAAACCGGTTCAAATGACTTCCAGGATAAATAAAATTTTGCTTTGTCTGGCCAAGTGAAAAGCGGATTGAACCTTTGTCGGTGCTGCTGGCAACGGACAAATTGTTGGAAAAGGTTATCCCGGTTTTAAAGAAATCTTTGGCATTGTCGGGATGAGCGCTCCATGGTGCTGTTTTGCCGAAATTAGGATTATTTCTGTCCTGATCCCAAGACCAATAGTGCCTCACCAAAGCACCGTCCATTTTTGGTCCCCAGGATTCATCGGTTCCATAATCGGGAATCAGATCGTATTTCCCTTTGCCATCATTATCATCGTAAGTGCCCCCGCCAGGTAAAAAACCGGTTGGATTTTGGTTTACATAAAGTTTAGTAAAAGTGGAGCTACCGCCGCCGCCATAAGAATTCTGAAATTTGGGAAGAAGAGAAACCTGATCCATTTGAATATTAAAATCATAATTCAAAGACAGATTCCCTGATCCTTTGCCCGTTTTAGTCGTAATGTAGATAACACCATTTTGCCCGCGACTACCATAAAGAGCGGTTGCAGCAGCACCTTTCAGCACCGAGATGTTTTCAACATCGTTTGGGTTGATCAGCTGAGCGGGATTACCGTAGTCAAATCCGCCGCCACCTGTGCCTTGCCCACCGGTTACCCCGTAAGAGTTAAGGTTCATGTTGGCCATCGGCACACCATCGACAATAAACAAAGCGTTGTTATTTCCGGAAATGGATTTCAGCCCGCGGATAGTAACTTTTGAAGAACCTCCCATCGAACCGCTGTTGCCGCCTATCTGCACACCAGCCAGTTTTCCCTGTAATGAGTTAATGTAGTTTACTTCCCTTGCTTCCTGAATGCCGCTGCCATCGATTTGCTGGACTGCGTAGCCGACATTTCTCGTATTCCGCTGAACACCCAGAGCCGTAACGACCACTTCACCCAGGCTTTTAATATCCGGCAGCAGTTTCACAGTCACTTTGGACATTGCTGAGGTAACCTCAATATCCTGCGGCTTGAACCCGATTGAAGAAACGGTCAAAATCTGATTTCCTGATGGAATACTGAGTGAGAAATTTCCCTCTGCTCCCGTATTAGTCCCTGTTCCGGATCCCTTTATTAAAATGCTTGCGCCGGGAATGGCCGCATTTGTTTCATCTACCACCTTACCCGTTATCTGCCGGGTTTGGGCCTCAACTCTTGTTACAAAAAGTGCCATTCCAATCAGGGAAAGCAAATAAATTCGTACATTTCTCATTATAGGCAATTGGTGTTTTAGGGTGAATGATAAACCATTTATAAAAGCACCATGGCGGGCTTGTAATACTTGTCAAAGTCAATGTTTTACGCAAATGTTAAGTTTTAGATAAATAAACAAAAAAAAGACCGGTCAAAATGACCGGCCTGATTCACTATTGCTGATGAAATGTATTAACGTCGTCCTCCCCGGCTGCTGCCTCCGCGCATTCCGCCACCACTAAAACCATTTCTGTTAGCCCCTCCAAAAGATGGACTATTGTATGAGCGGGTATTAGGAGCTACCCTGTAAGAATTGCTTCGCTGCGGAGCCTGCCTGTAATTTTGTGATGGTGCCATTCTGCTTCTGCTTTGCCCAGGCGATTGTTCGCCTCTATAAGCCCTGTTGCCATTAGACTGATAAGATCTGCCGCTTATATTTGGAGAAAAATGTCTTCCGGCGCTGCCAATAAAGGCACTTCTCCCTGGCGAGATATAACGGCTGCGGGCTCCACTTTCACGATAATAACGACCATACTGACGGTATAGGTTAGGATAATATCTGTATGCTCCGCCGAAAAACCATCTCGAAAATCCAAGCGAGGGAAATCCGTAAAAAGAAGGATAACCGCCAAGCCCAAAGTAAATTCCTGAACCATAACCAAAAGCACCCGGATACCACATTGGTGAATTATACCAGAAAGGATAGCCAAACCAGTAAGAATACGGACTTCCGTAGTTGATGACTTTTTCACCCGTTGGAGCAGGATAACTATATCCGCCTGTGCTTGCATAATCTTTGGACGCCCGGCTTAATTCCTGCATAGCCTTCGGATCTTGTGAAAGCTCGTTTTGATACGCAGCAAGCTCCTGTTTGCTTTGCTCCTCGAGCTTATCGTGCAGAGCGGCAATTTCCTGATCTACGCCTGCCGGATCATTTCTGTAACGCTCACCAAGCTGGGAAGAAATGTCGATATGATCGTTCAGAAGCGAAAGAACATCAGGCATTTCCTGCAAAGTCTTAAAAGCATTCTGTGCATTCCGGCTTAACGGATTGATCAACTCCTGAAATGAGCTCACAGCCTGACGATTCAGGTTATTAATAGCTACCAGATCTTTATGGTGTTTGTCATAAAGTTTCCAGGCGGTCTCTTTCAACTCATCCGACGGGTTATTCAGCAAACTTTCAATTTGTTGTCTGGATTGCTTCCGCGGCAAACTTGCCAGCTGGTCCATCAGGTTTGGATACCTCGAAATTTCGTAAAACCAATTTTGCTTTTTCTGAGCATAACCTTGAATTGTTTGCTGAAAAGCATTACTGGTTTGATTTCGAATTTGCGCTAATTTCTCTAAAACATCAGGATACTGCGACGCCACCAGAACACTCTGACGGACATCCGCATCGTAGGGTGCAATAGCGTCAACCAAACTTTGATCGGTTACCACATTTTGCAGTGCACTATATCCATTCTGAGAATCCTGACTGTAACCTGTTAAAAAAAAGGTTGACAATGCGCTGGCAAAGATAATTTTCAATAATCTATATTTATCAAACCGGCTCCGGCTTGTGGCTTTTACCATACTATTATTTTCTGGCGATTTCATGAGCTTTGATGTTAAATTTTTACTGGCTGCTGCCCTTTAACACATCTAAATTATAATATGATTCTGTTGAAATACTGAAGTTAACATGCTTTGAAAAAATAATTTCTCCCGCCAATAAGCAAATCAGGCTGATTAAAAACCCCTTTAAATCCACCTGATCAAATTGCTATGCGGGAGAATTATTTAAAACACTTACTCAACATTATCCCTTTTGAACAGGAAAATCCTTCATGAGCTTACGCACTCCTTTGCTAATTTGTTTATCGAGCCGGTTGGGATTGCTCACGTCCCCGGTGATGGCTTTTTGCCAGATAATATCGCCGGTTTTAGTGTCAATCACATCAAGAATCAGCGTCCCGTCTGTATTGGTAACAGAGGAAGGATACGCTCCGGCATACCCATAACTTCCTAAAGGCATGCCCCAGCCGTAACGTCCCATCATCGGATAACCGCCACCTCCGTAATAATTTCGTCTTACTTTCTGGGTGTAAGTATGAAACTGTAAAAGCAGATCCGGCTGTTTTGTGTTCCTGTTTAAGCCTCTTTCGCCCAAAGCATTGTCAAAAGCTTTTTGAATCCGCTGACGGGAAAAAGAGCTGTTGTACATCGGGTTTAAATTTGTTTTCATATCCGGCACAATCCAGTTATAGGTCCGTGCCTTTGTAGGATCATTTGCTGATTTAAACGGATCCCGTGCAAATGAGACAGCACTTAGAATCGTCAGCATTCCCAACAAAATCAGATTCTTTTTCATTGTATTTGAAATTTAAATAACAGTGAAATAACTATTACTGAAATCTGGTAACAACGCCAGGGAGATACAAGATCTCCCTTTGCGTTTCACCACTAATCAACCTCACAATCCAATGGCATAATATTGTGTTTCCGGATTTCCGGGATAAATACCCTCAATCATCACACCGCCTTTTTTCCCTTTTAGTATATCACTTAACTGTTTTACACTGCTGACCGGCGTTTTATCAACTTTGGTAATCACAAAGCCGTCTTCCATATCGGTGCTTTGGCGAATTTTGCCGGCGCTAATCTGGCCTACCTGCACACCGGCCGGAACACTCCAGGCTTTTTTCTGCTGTGCTGTCAGGTCTTGCAGTTCAACACCAAGCTGTTCCAAAACCGCTGAGTCGGATACGTCAGCCACCATGTTTCCTGCATTGCTTTTCAGGGTGACGGTCACAATTTTATCTATACCATCACGATTTACAGTCACAAGCACTTTGTCGGCAGGTTTATGCTGCGCAATGGCTTCCTGCAACTGAGGTACGCCCAGTATCGCATGTCCGTCAATTTTGGTAATCACATCCCCTACCTTAATACCTGCGTCCCTGGCTGCGCTCTGGTCCGCAAAGCTTTCGACTCTTACGCCATCAGTTACTTTCAAATTGAAAGTTGTTACCTTTTCAGCAGTTACCTCACTGATTCCCACACCCAAATAGCCTCTTTGAACCGATCCGAATTTTGACAAATCCTCAACTACTTTGTGTGCGATGCTGGAAGGAACCGCAAAGGAATAACCCGCAAAGGAGCCGGTCTGGCTTGCAATAGCTGTGTTTATACCGATCAGGTTTCCGTTTAGATCCACCAGGGCACCACCTGAGTTCCCGGGGTTAACTGCTGCATCAGTCTGAATAAATGATTCAATAGGTGCTTTGGCATTTTCTCCCAAAATATTTATGCTTCTTCCTTTTGCGCTGACAATTCCGGCAGTTACAGTAGAAGTAAGGTTATACGGATTGCCAACAGCAAGCACCCACTGGCCAACCTCCACATTTTCAGAATTACCAAATGCAAGTGCAGGAAGATCCTTTGCATCAATTTTGATCAGGGCAATATCCGTATTTGGATCAGAACCAATTACTTTTGCCTTATAAGTGCGCTTATTTGCAAGTGTCACTTCCAATGATTCGGCACCCTGTATCACGTGGTTATTGGTAACGATAAACCCGTCTGAATTGATGATTACACCGGAGCCCGAAGCTTTGGACTTTTGTCCTCTTCCTTGTGGCCCCTGCTGTCCGAACGGATCGCGGCCCCCAAAAAAATCTTTAAACTCATCAGGAATCTGCTGACTTACATTACGTTCCGGCTTCATTGTTGAAGTGATGTGTACTACAGCAGCCGTCGCTTTTTTCGATGCGAAAGTAAAGTCAGCCGGAATCATGGCTACTTTCGGATTTGTATTTTTGTCATCTAAACGTGCTTTCACAAACGGAGTCGCATTTTCTACCCAGGTCGAAAGGGTGTCCGGTTTGCTCATGTGCTCATAAGTTGCATAGGAGGTCCCTCCCAACAAGGCCGATAGCAAGGCTACCGAAGTTATTTTTCTGAAATTCGAAGTTTGAAACATGGTTGTAACAAGGATAAAGTTTAAAGTTTGGTTTACCTTTCTGAGCACACCGGAACGTTTCAGATTCCTTTTTTCTCGTTTGGTGATTCAAATTTGCAACTCAATTCTGTTGCAATCCTGGTGACATTCTGAAGACATTCTGTAGTTGTAAATTTTTTTTCAAAAAGCATAAAAAAAGGACGGTCAGAAACCATCCTTTTTGTTTACTACTAGCCATGAAATATCTATTGCCACGTGACAGTCAATACATGCCACTCATTTTCAATATTATAACTTAACGTTTGTCCGTTCACCTGACAAATGGTTTTAACAAGTGCCAGCCCCAGCCCCAGCGATGCCGATTGGCTGGTATCTTTTCTAAAACGCTCAAAAAGCTGCTCCGGGTTTCCGTTAATCGCATTACCTGTATTCTTAACTTCCAGTTTGCCTGTGCTTAAAGCAATCAGGATGCTTCCGTTTTGCAGGTTGTGGCGAATCGCGTTAGTCAGTAAATTATTCACCAAAACTTCTGCCAGCGCCGGGTGCATTACAGGTCCTGTTGGCTGCAATTCCGTTTTAATATTGATCCGCCGCTGGTCGATAAGATCTTCCAGGTCTCTTAACTTACGATTGATAATCGGAGAAAGGTTAACCGGCTCGGTGCCTGCCAAAAACTGTCGGTTTTCTATTTTGGTTAAAAGCAGAAGGGCCTGGTTAAGTTTACTAAGCCTGTTAGCCGCCTCACTGACTTCGGAGAGGGCAATAAGCTGTGACTCGGTCAGCGTTTCATCCTGGAACAACCCTTCAATTTTCGAAAGTATTACCGCCAGTGGAGTCTGAATCTCGTGCGCCGCATTCTCAGTAAATTCTTTCAGATTCTGATAAGTCGTCGCAAGCCGTTCGGTAAGCTGCGTAACAGATTGATTGAGCTTTTCGAACTCCTCCGTTTCTTCCTCGGGAAACTTTAACACCTCATGCTTTTCGAGCTGGTATTGATCCAGCGCAGCAAGTGTTTTGTTAAAAGGCCGCCATATCCTGCCCGACAGGACACTGTTTAAAACCAGCAACGAGATCAAAAGCAAGGCCACAATGAAGGTGACCGTCATCACAACCGCGTTCATCAGCTGCTGACGCTGCACCAGCAGCTTGCTGATCGTAACTTTATACCACTGTCCTTCTACCCGTTCGTAAAAGATCAGCTGACGGTAAGGATGATACTGGTTTTCGGCAATGTTATACAACAATTTTTCCCTCAAAATTGGCCGGCGGGGATATCTCACCGCGTCCAGCTGCAGACTGTCACCAAGCTGTAAGATATAAACCGGAAGTGCATCAATGTTTCGCAGTTGCCAGCTGACTTTGATCTGACTATTCAAAAGCTCTTTATTCACCTCGTCATCAATCAGATACCGGACTGAAACGAAGAAAAGCCCTGCGCCCAGAAACAGAACAAGCAGAGAAGTCATAATCTGATAGCGCAGAATACGCGCCAGCAACTTCATGACTCGCTAAATTTATAGCCCACTCCGTAAATGGATTTGAGGTAATCCGGAGCGCCTTTGTCCATCAGCTTTTTTCGCAGGTTTTTGATATGGGTATATATAAAATCGAAGTTATCCATCAGGTCGGCATCATCTCCCCAAAGATGTTCGGCAATGGATTCCTTGGTAAGTACCCGGTTTTTGTTGGCGATCAGATAAACAAGCAGATCATACTCTTTTCTTGTCAAAATAACTTCCTGCCTGGCAACAGTAGCAGAATGTTCCTGCGGATCAATGCTGATTTTGCCGAAAACAATCTGCTGATTTCCCTGAAAATTTCTTCTGCGAATCACTGCCTGTACCCGTGCGTTGAGCTCAGAAAGGTGAAAAGGTTTGGTAAGATAATCGTCAGAACCCAGATTCAAGCCGCTGATACGGTCATCAAGTGAGTTTTTTGCTGAAATGATGATGATTCCTGTTTCGGGAAACTTTTTCTTGAGCTCCCGCACAGCGTCGAGTCCGTCGCCATCAGGCAGCATGATATCAATCAAAACACAGTCATAACGGTAAATATTGACTTTTTCAATCCCGGTTTCATAGTCTGCCGCCCACTCGCAGATAAAATTCTCACGCTGAAAATAATTCTGAATACTGGTGGCCAACGCCTTTTCGTCTTCTATGAGTAATAACTTCATGTTATTTATTTTGAACAAATGAAGCTACAAAATTTGTAGGAAATCTGAAGTTGGATTTAACCATTGAGAAGTTACTTACTTTTCTAAAATTTAACATTAAGAAGTTAAGGTTCATTAAGGTTCTTAATTCTTTCTTAACTTCTTAATGGTTTAAAACATTTCAATCCGGCAATACCCTAAAATACTCATTCACAAATGGCTTGATAGATTTTGTTATGTTATCCGTAAAGAAATTTATCAGCAATCCCTGGGGCCTTTGGAGTAGTTTCATGTATGTTAATATCTGCGCTTCGTGAACCGGCAGTACATTTTCAGTGGCTTTAAGTTCAACAACAACACAATTGTTTACCAGCAAATCCAACTTAAGCTCAGTGTCCAGCAGTAAGCCATCATAGATAACAGGCACAATCAGCTGCTGTACTACTTCATATCCGTTTCTTTCTAATTCGTATTTGAGGCACCTTTCGTAAATTTTCTCAAGTAAACCGGGGCCAAGTGCTTTATGAACTTTGATAGCCAACCCGGTAATTTCATATGATAGTTGCGTGACTTGTCTTTTTGTCATAATTCTCATCTGATAATTAATTTACCATTAAGAAGTTAGGATCTTTGAAAGTCACAATTTTTGTTCGTTTGAAAAATTACCATTAAGAAGTTAAGAAACATTAAGACTTAATGAACCTTAACTCCTTAATGGTTTAAAATGCACATTTCAACTATCCAGCAACGACTGAAACTTTTCTACAAACATGCCTACATGCAGCCCGTCCATGAGTGCGTGATGTACGTGAATGGAAACTGGCATTAATTTTTTTCCACTACTTTCTGTCATTTTCCCATAAGATATTTTCGGACAACTATCTTTTGAACTGAACCGACGGGCATGAGACATGGATGTAAATTTGATCCACGGCAGAGATGAACAATGGATCACATCTTCGGAATTGGCTGAAGGAAATAATCCGCTGGACTTAATAATCCGTTCTGTTTCCAGCCTGGCAGTTGCTTCGAAGTTTTGGTAATCCTCATCATAAGGCATATAGCTAAACCCAAAGGTGCCGTTTGGCCTTCCAACGGTGGCAGAAACGGATATTTTATCATAGATAACGATGTCGTTGTCTTCATTTATACGGTACCGAAACGGCTCAGTTTCATTTACAGCCACAAGTGTTTTATGCAGGTAATAAATAAAAAATGAAGTGCCCAGCTGTTTTGCTTTTTGGTAAGCAATCGTACAATCAACTTCAACACAAACACCAAAGAATGGCTCTTCAAACTGGCTGAAAAATCGAAAATGCTCCTTTCTTTCCCAGTTTTCTAAATCAAGGATTGTCATGGTTAATGAATAAAATTAAGTACTTCCCGAATATTGGAAAGTTGTTTAAAATTGGCATGATCCATATTTATTTCTGCTTTTTCATGCTCCCAGGTTGTGTGAAACGGAACATGAAAACCATGCCCCCCGATGTTAAGTACGGGAAGAATGTCCGATTTCAATGAGTTGCCGATCATTAGAAACTGTTGCGGCTGAATGTCAAGATGTTTGATCAGTTTGTGGTACTCAGGTTCCTGTTTTTCCGAAACAATCTCAATATGATGAAAATATTTTGCCAGTCCCGACTTGATGAGTTTTCTTTCCTGATCTAGCAAATCCCCTTTGGTAGCCATCACCAGCCGGTATTTTCCTTGCAATGCGATTAGCACATCTTCCACTCCGTCAATGAGTTCAATATCTTTATCAAGCATTTCTTTTCCTAAGGCCAGTATCCGTTCAATCGTTTCCACCCCGATCCTTCTTTCGGTAATCGTGATAGCCGCTTCGATCATAGACAAAATGTAGCCCTTCACACCGTAGCCGTAATGTTTAAGATTTTGAATTTCAATAGTTAAAAGTTCTCTCGACAGACTATGATGTGGCAGGAAATCTTCCAGCATGTCACAAAATTTATTTTCTGTTTCAAGAAAAAAGGGTTCATTTACCCAAAGGGTGTCATCTGCGTCGAAAGCGATGATTTGTATTTCTTCCATTTGATTACGGTAATTTAAAATTACGGATCTCCAATCTAAAACCGGAACCCAAACTTACGAAAAACAGAACATGCCAGTTCTCCGCCCGGGAATTTACTTCACTAATTCCGGGGTGATCATTGCATCTATACTATTGCGGGGCAATTTGTAAACGTCTCCTTTTTCATTGGTAAAATACAGGTTAGACTCCGAAGGTTTTCGACCATGCCCGTCGGCCCAGATGCCGTAAAAGTCAGGCTGGGCGTTGGAAGGTTTGCGAACATAGGAATGGTTCATTTCGCTGTTTTGCGTCATTTGTTTTTCTTTCTTCCAACTTTTACCCTCATCTTCACTCAGCCACATTGCCACTTCTCCACCCGGATTGTACGCCTGCGGACCATCTCCCGTAGGCCCGATTACCTTTAAAACCTTATCGGATTCCACATAAATGGATCCCATATCATAATTACTGTCCGAGGTGGTCACGATGTTGGATTCCCACTGATTATTTCGGAAACGGTAAAGTGTCCAGTTACGGGGGTTGTTGCCCGGGCCGGCTTCGAAACCTTTGCTCGATATTACCAGGATTGCAGGTTTTTGTTTTTTATCAAAAGTGATATCCAGCAAATAACAATTCAGCTTTTCGGCCGCGTAGTCATGGACAACAGCCAGGTTTTTACTTTCCGTCAAAGGCAGCTGCGCCTTTTCCCCGTTGATATTCTGCCAGGTTTGGCCAAAATCCGAGGTTTCAAGGTAGTTCAGATTGGTGCGGTAATTAAGTCCTTTTCCTTTGGGATGATAATCAAAAGCAACGCCGACTTTGCCATTCGACTCGGCACTGACCTGATAATGACCATCTTCAATATGCGCCAGAATCTTCCATTCATTCCATTTAGCGCCGTCCTTGCTTGTATTAAAACCGATTACACGATGACCCGCCTTGTTGTATTTGGTAAACAAAGCAATGAACCCTTTTCCTTTGATAGGATATACCTGGAAATAAGAAAAGTTATTAAAAGGCTGCTCCTTGCCGTCGACAATCTCCGTGGCGTTAACCGTTTCAAATTCAGATATATCGTAAGGTTTTTTGCTTTTATGAATGTACGAAGGACGTGCAACACCATGTGAAGTTGAAAAGATAAAAATGTACCCCTTCTTATCAACCGAAATTACGGGATTATCATGCGCATCGGTCGTTTTTTTATCAAGAAGGATTACCGGGTTAGCCACCTTTCCGGTCTTATGATCATAGTACGACACATTATGAAGCAAAGTAGAATTTTTATCATCTGTTCCTCCAAAACAAAAAAACGTTTTATTTACCTTTTTGGCATAAATGGCAAACGGACGGTGATTAGCAGGATAAACGGCAAGTCCGCCGCTGTACTTGTAAACATACTCGTCATTGGAAGGCTGATTCATATACCAGATCCCTTTAAAACCATCCGCCTTTTTCTGGATTAATTGTGCCTTTGCATACCGGGCATCGGGATGAACCTGCTGAGCCCTGGCAAGAGAAACGGACAGCAAAAAAACAACTACATTAAAATACCTTTTCATAATTTATGGGTTTCGGAATAAGACTTACGGGAAAAAGCGACGCGGCATCAGGTTTTACCTTTAATAATCCAAAACAAGTCAGCTTTGCAGGATTTTCCTTTGAGCTTGTTGCCTGTAATCCTGAGAATTTATCCCAAATCCGTATTAGCGGTCTCCTATGTTGGTTTTTCGGTAAAAAAGAATCAATTTAAAGCATTATTCATTTTCACTCCCCATAAACTATTCTACGCTTTTATGAAAAAGATTCTGCTATTATTAGCGCTTCCTCTGGTCACTTATGCTCAGACAACTCCCGACGAATTAACGGCAAAGGCTGCTAAAATACATGCGAAGGCCTTTACCATCGATACGCATGCAGATGTACCGATCAACATGATGAAGGATGGATTCGATGTTTCTGTTGAGCATGATTATGATAAGGATGGCACGCAGATCGACTTTCCGCGTATGAAAAAAGGCGGAATGGACGGGATGTTTTTTGCTGTGTATCTCGGACAGGGAAAGCGCACACCGGAGGCAAATGCAGAAGCCAAGAAAAAAGCACTTGCGATCTTTGATAAAATACACGAGTCAGTCCGGCTGCATCCGGATGCAGCTGGTTTGGCAACTACTTCAAAACAGGGTTATCAACTCCAAAAAGAAGGTAAAAGAGCTGTTTTTATCGGAATGGAAAACGGCTGGCCGGTAGAAAATGACATCAAAAATTTGAAGTTGTACTATGACCTTGGTCTTCGGTATATTACCCTTTCACACTCTTCCAACAATGACATCTGTGATTCATCTACGGATCCTGACGGGCCGGAATACAACGGATTGAGCAAGTTTGGGGAAGAAGTGGTTAAGGAAATGAATCGTTTGGGTATCATGGTTGATATTTCTCACGTCTCGGATTCGACGTTTTATGATGTTATCAATTTAAGTAAAGTCCCTGTCATCGCTTCGCATTCCTCGTGCCGGGCACTTTGCGATGTACCGCGGAACATGACCGACGATATGATCAAAACGCTTGCTAAAAACGGCGGTGTGATTCAAATTAATTTTGTTCCTGGTTTTGTTAAAAAGCCTTCTATGCAGCAGGAATTGTCTATGAAAACCATTCGTCTGAAAATGCGCCAGACCGATCTTTCCGCCGATGACAGAAAGGCCTTGCGTGATGAAATGGTTGCTAATAACAAAAAATACGAGAAAGATTTACCGACGGTAGCAGAAGCTGTCGACCATATTGAACACGTAATTAAACTAACCAGCGTAGATCATGTTGGCATTGGTATGGATTTGGATGGAGGAGGAAAGGTTGTCGGACTAAATGATGTTAGCCAGATCGGAGAAATCACAAAAGAGCTGGTGAAAAGAGGATATTCTGAAAAAGACATCACAAAAATCTGGGGAGGCAACATCATGCGTGTACTGGATAAAGTTGAAAAAGGCGCAACAGCCTCCCGCTAAAAGAGCTTGTCATTCAGGTAATTTCAATTACTGAGGATAAAAAATATATACATTTTAAGAAATAGTTTAATAAAATTGTAAATATTACATACTAATATTTGATTTTCGTAAAAAAGAATAAAATCTAATGGCTAAGTCAACTGGTAAAAAGAAAGCGGAACCTGTGGTAATATCTCCCGAAGAGACGAGCCCGGAAACGCACATGCAACAACTAAATTCGGTAGAAACAATTAGCCGCTTTACAGATTTTGATATACACTTATTTCGTCAGGGCAAACATTTCAAACTTTATGAAAAATTTGGCTCCCATGTTATGGAACACAAAGGGGTTATAGGAACCTACTTTGCTGTTTGGGCGCCAAATGCTTCGTCAATTTCCGTCATTGGTAACTTTAATGGCTGGAATAAAGGACAGCATGCTTTGATACCGCGCTGGGACAGTTCGGGAATCTGGGAAGGCTGGATTCCAAATGTCGGTGTCAGTGAAGTTTATAAATATTTTATTATTTCAAACAACGGTCAGCATCTTGAAAAATCAGACCCTTTTGCGCTTTGGTGTGAGATCGGCCCCAAAACGGCTTCCATTGTTTGGGATACCTGGTATGAGTGGGGTGATGCCGACTGGATGAAAATCCGTAAAGAAAAAAACAAACTGAATGCACCCATATCGGTTTACGAAGTGCACCTGGGTTCCTGGCAGCGCGACCCGTCAGATCCGGAAAGGCATTTGACATTTAAAGAAATTGCAGCCGGGCTGGTTCCTTACGTTAAAGAAATGGGCTTTACCCATGTCGAACTTATGCCGGTTATGGAACATCCCTACACACCGTCGTGGGGCTATCAGATCACCGGATATTTCTCAGTAGCTTCGCGTATGGGGACTCCTCAGGAACTCATGTTTTTGATCGATGAACTTCATAAGGAAGGTATTGGAGTGTATATGGACTGGGTTCCCTCCCACTTCCCCGGCGATGCACACGGTCTGTTCCGCTTTGACGGAACGGCTTTGTACGAGCACGAAGATCCAAAGAAAGGCTATCATCCGGACTGGAAGAGTTACATCTTTAATTACGGAAGAAACGAGGTAAAATCCTTTTTGATCAGCAATGCCATTTTCTGGATGGACCGCTATCATACCGACGGGATCCGTGTTGATGCAGTTGCGTCGATGCTTTATCTGGATTATTCCCGAAATCATGGAGAGTGGATTCCGAATGAATTTGGCGGGCGGGAAAATCTGGAAGCAATTGCGCTTTTAAGAGAAATGAACATCGCCGCTTACACAGAATTTCCAGACATACAAACAATTGCCGAAGAATCAACTGCTTTCCCCGGTGTTTCACGTCCGGTTTTCGTGGGCGGCCTGGGTTTTGGAATGAAATGGATGATGGGTTGGATGAACGATACGCTTAAATATTTCGAGAAAGATTCTGCCTTCCGCAGATGGCATCAGGATATGCTTACGTTCAGCGTTGTATACGCATTTACTGAGAACTTCATGCTACCATTTTCACATGATGAAGTGGTATATGGCAAAAAGTCTCTGATCAATAAAATGCCTGGTGACGAGTGGCAGCGTTTTGCCAACCTGAGACTGATGTTTACCTACATGTTTACGCATCCGGGTACGAAACTTATGTTTATGGGCTGCGAATTTGGACAGACATCCGAATGGAATTTTGCACAAAGCCTCGATTGGCATCTGCTGGAACAGGCGCCACATCAGGGCATGAAAGAATGCGTTAAAGCGCTCAATCACCTTTACAAGACAGAGCCGGCGATGTTTGACTATTCTTTCACACATGAAGGGTTCGAATGGATTGATACGCAGGACCGCGAAAACTCAGTTTTGATCTATGCCCGAAAATCAATGGATCCGGAGCTTAATCTGGTGGTGATTTTGAATTTGACACCTATCCCGCGACGTGGTTATAAGGTCGGCGTCCTCTCTGCCGGAGAATGGAAAGAGATTTTCAACTCAGATCAAACTGCTTTTTATGGCAGCGGAATTATAAACTATGACTTGTTGCATTCCGAACCTAATGAGTGGCATGGCAGAGCAAATTCGGTATTATTGGATTTGCCTCCTATGGGTGCTGTGGTTTTGAAAAAGAGTGCGAAAGTAAAACCACTAGCTTTTCCGCCTTTGTGAGAATCATTAAAAATTTATATTGATTGAAAGTTTACAAGGCAGAGAGACATCTCTGCCTTATTTTTTCAACAATTTTTTACCTTTGCCAATCAACTATATTGAAACCAATGAAAAGCACACGACTGGCAGTAATATTTATAGTTCTTTTTTCAGTTAAAATCTACGCACAGCAGCCGGCAAGGGTTACTGCCGGGGTCGATTTTGGTACGGGTTATAAAGACAAAACCTGGGTTCCGTCGGCCATGTATCATCAGGAACTAAGTCTTAATCATTTTCCCTGGCTGCGCATTGGATGGGGAGTTCGGGCGTGGGGTTACTACGCTGGCCGAACCGATCTTGCACCTAAAAATACGTCTCTGTCGGGAGACACGTTAAAGTTTGGAAAAATTACGTCAAACGGACTTAGCTTTCTGGCAGGAGCGAGTATAAAGTTATGGAGATTTGATATTGGAGCAAATACAGATCTTGTGGGTATTGCGTTTGGCGCAAGACGCCGCGGCCTGTATACTCAAACAACACTTCCCGATGGAGAAGGAGCCGAATTTTACAATTCTTATGTACCCAGCGCGCCAAGCACGCTAAATGCATTGCCCTTATTTTTGGAAAATCAGTCTGGTCAATCCGAGCTTTTCCTGCGGTATTGGTTTACCCCGCGCGTCGGCCTGAAAGTAGGGTATGTTCATGGCCGGATTACCTACGCCTCCTCAGAAAAACTTGACAATGGGCAAACACGCTTTTCTCAAAGTTATGGTGTTCCGTATGCATCTGTCTCATTTCCTTTATACAATTAGAGCCGCCTCAACGATTTCATGACTGAACAATTAATTGATTCTCATAAATATAATCTTTGGAAAGACAGACTTGAATCCAATGGTCTGGAAATTCATCGCATTGATGAATTGTACTCGAGAAGAAATCATCAAGGAGAAGTTCTTTTTTCATTGCTTTACACCGATGCAACGACGCCGGAAGGGAACAAAATACCGCCCATCTGTTTTTTGAAAGGTGAAGTTGTCTGCGTCCTGATCTGTTTTATAGACTCGGTAACAAAAGAAAAATATCTTTTACTGGTCCGCCAGCGCCGTATTTGTGACGGATCGCTTACTTATGAACACCCGGCTGGAATGTTGGATAGTGAAAGTGATGCGGCCTCGGTTGCTGCGCGTGAGGTTTGGGAGGAAACAGGGATAAAAATTGAAATTGAGCAACTTGTAAAATTAAACGACGAGCCTTTTTTCCCTTCCACAGGCACCAGCGACGAGGCCATGTATCTGTTTTACTGCGAGTTGGAGCTAACACATGATCAAATTATTTCATATCACAACAAGAGCCAGGGTTTGCTGTCAGATCACGAATACATCGATACCTTCGTTGTTCCGTTTGCGGAAGGACATAAGCTGATCACCAATGTAAACGGTATCCTGCTCAACTTTATGTATCTTAAAAACGTGGGAGACTGGGAGTTACTCAAACAGCTGTAACAATCGGTAGACAGACTGTCCTTTTTTTAATACAAATTCAACCGTTTTGTATCAAAAAAATAAAATAGCACCTATATTTGCACCCCGTTACCCCAGGCACCCATAGTTCAATGGATAGAATTTCGGTTTCCGGTACCGACGATATGAGTTCGAATCTCGTTGGGTGCACAAACAATTCAACAAAAACACAAAAATCCCTGTTAATCAATGATTTACAGGGATTTTTTTTTATTGAAAGGCATCAAAACATTCACTTAATAACTATATCCTGGCAAACAAACCGCGAGCGCAGCAGCTGTAGCCGAAGTGCATGCCAGTTTAATTCCAGATCATTGGTCATCCTGACCTTTGTGTATTTTCGAATGTCAGGAATTTAAATGTTCAAAAGTCCCGAATTTAAACGAGTTGGCTTACAAAATATCGGTCGTTTGGAATTTACCTTTGGTAATCACCAATGATTTTCCTCCCACAATATTTTTCAAAGTGCCGCTGAACTCACCCACGATCTTTCCGGGTCCCAGGGGAGTGGTAGGCAAAGAACTTTCAGTAATTTTTACAACAAGTGGGTCTGTTGACTTTTTGTCATACTTGTAGGTTGATCCATTGTAGATCAGCGTCAAACTGCTTTCAGTCCTGAAGCTTGCAGCGTAGTCGTTTACACCGGTGTAACCAACGAGCGTAATTGA
Source organism: Dyadobacter psychrotolerans (assembly GCF_004349265.1). Lineage (GTDB taxonomy): Bacteria > Bacteroidota > Bacteroidia > Cytophagales > Spirosomataceae > Dyadobacter > Dyadobacter psychrotolerans. The sequence goes on along the minus strand of NZ_SMFL01000005.1, from coordinate 328,260 downwards.
TATTAGGTCGTCTTTGGGCTTGTTGTCACTTAGAATAGATACGTTTATTCCGGCTCCATTCTTTACATCTACTGCTCCGCAATTCCCGTTCCATTGCGTTCCGTCTATTTCCATGGACATAGTTCCATCCTGGTCATTATCCATAGGATCGATTTCATTGCCTGTTTTTTTACAGGATATAAGGACAAGAAGTATCAGAGCGGTTGTGATAAATTTCGATATTTTCATGGTTGTTTGTTTGGTTATTCTGGTATGTTTATTCGTTTTAATTTAAAATTCCCGGTGATCAACTGATGTTCGTATTGGGCGCATTTGTCGACAGGTTTATGATACACGTTTAAGTAAAAGCTGCCTTCTATGATGCCCCCATTTTCACTGCTGTACCTGGTGATGTCAATCGATTGGAAACCTACCTCCAGGTCCTGTTCCCGACAGACGCCATATTCGTCGGGTGCGAGCCTCCACTTATTTTTGGTATTGTCATATATCTTCAACGGAGACGGAGAGGAGGCCACCAGGCCCGATCTGACTCTTTTAATAAGCGTCGACGTATTTTTCGCCGCCGCATCTTCCTTACGAAACGTATACACACCGGTATGTGTCACATTATCAATGGAAAACCCACAACTGAACCCATTGGATTTGGTTGGATCAAGGTAATTCAGTGCGCCGAAGCCGACAGTCATCTGGTTCCCCTGAAAATTGCATGATGCCGTTTGTAGCCCCATGCTGGACTCCATCGTTATAAATTGTTTGAATGAGTAGTTTTCACCTACATCGAAAGTAGCATCCAGCCCATACTCATTTGTATTCTCCTGCGGAATTGGCGGATTTGAGTCGTTGTTGCTGCATCTTGCCGCTATGAAAAGCGGCATACATAACACAATAAGTTTAAGCGAAAGGATTCTCATGGGGATCAAATGTTTCATTATTGTTTCTATTAAAAAATACTATCGGATGTCAGTTGGCAATTCCCTCATGCTTGTGTTTTAGTCCTGCTTAACCCCTTTTAGGATGACAATTCCTGCTTTCGTTTTGACACTGATGGTATAGGCACCAGGTGGCATTTTCAAATTCGTCACGTGGATTTTGCTATCAGCAGTGGCGCCCTTCTTGGTCATGACCAATCTTCCCTTTGAATCGATAAACTGTATTTCTACATCCGCGATATTTTTATTTGGTGCAATGATTGAAAATTCGTTACTGAACGGATTAGGATAGACGTACGTCGTATACAGGTTATTAAATTTCAGGGTAATGATTCGACTATATGCGTAACTCCCATCAAGATCAAGCATTTTTAGTCTATAATAGAGCTGACTTTGAGCGTTGGTGAAATCGGCCGCGCCCTTATCAACAAAATCATATTGATCAGTACCGGGTGAAAAGGCTATTTTGTTTAAGCGCTGAAATTTTTTGGCATCGGTGCTTCTTTCCACTTCAAAGCGATAGAAGTTCTTTGGGTCTGCTATTTTCCATTGCAGGAATGCATTTTGCTCCCGTGCTTCTCCTGTTAAGGACACCAGGCGAACGGGAAGCGCCTCACTGTTGGTATGTACAATGAATCCGCTAAAGCCTTTGGAAACATCGAAACTCACCTCCCACCGGTTTGAGTAATTGTCCCAGACAATGTCACTGTCATCAGGATTGATGGTCATGGACCCTTCATGATAAGTCGCTGGAAGGCCCGTCCCGTCGTCACTTTTTCCGGCGAATTTTTCGACCCGAAGGTTTGAAATACCAACCGCGTCCCCTCCGTTTGCCGGAAGGTTTAACATGCTGCCCGGATGACTATTGAATTCAAGAAAGTCTTTGTTTGTAAAATACAATGTTACCCGTGCCGTGGAAATGCTTTTTTCGGGCGTGATCTGGTAGTGTCGGGCAACAAAAGGATAGGTGGGGGTGGAAGGCACGGTACCTTCGATCCACACCTGGGTGTGCACCTTACCGCTAACCGGATCGCTCCCGTTAGGCGTGATACTAGCCAGAATGTAACAGCCACCCGTGGCAAGAATCGGGACCTGGTTGACACCGGTAATGTTGACGTTAACGTCTGATGCAGTCATGATCAGTTCTTGTCCGGTAGGCTTGAAAATATTGATGGCGTTCTCCTGAGGGGTCCCTACAATGAGATAAGCTTTTGGATAATTGTACACAGGTTTTAAGCTAGGGCCTTCATTGGCGTCCGATCCTATGACGCTGTTGCACGGATTGACGACACCGGTTACCGCATAGGATCCATTTCCCAAGGTCATCGAGCCGACATTTACATTAAGACCGTTATCCCAGTTTACACCCCGGACCAGATAATTTCCATCCGTGAGCGGACTGGTAAAATAATATCCTAAATTGTCGTTTGCGGTGCTGCCAACCAGGGAATTGCTGGCATCAATGATTCCGGTATCTGCTTTTGTTCCGTCGGCCAATGTTACAGCACCGGCATCAACCACACCGCCGTTATTCCAAAGGTGACTTTCCACTAAGTAGTTTCCATTGGCGAGGGCGTGTATACCCACGTCAAGACCAGCAGTTGCCTGGACTCCTATTTGATCACTTGTACTACTACCTACCAGTGAATTGGCTTCACTAACCAGACCTGTAATGCCCGTCGCGCCATCACCCCATGTAACTGCACCAGCATCAGATATAGCGCCTTTATTCCAGTTGCGGCTGCCTACCACGTAGTTCCCATTGCGCAGTGGTACGATATCCTGGCCCACGTTGTCGCTTGATGTACTTCCGGTCAGGGAATTATCAGCAGATATTACTCCGTTGGTAGCAACGTTGCCATTTCGCCAGGTGGCTGCACCAGCATCTATGATTGCTCCATTGTTCCAGTACCGGTTTGATATGACGTAATGACCGTTCGTAAGGACCGCTATCCGTTGCGTTAGAAAGTCATTGGTAGAACTTCCAATAATCGAATTACTGATGCTGACAGTGCCTGCGGTTGTCATGGTTCCATTCGCCCAGGTGGTTGCACCCACGTCCGGAACGGCTGCATTGTCCCAGAATGGGCTTGAAATGACATAATGGCCATTTGAAAGAGGGGTGACGCCGCCGCGTGCTATTTGATCATTGGCCTGAGCACCGATTATGGCTGTTGCGGGATTTACAGTTCCGCTGGAGCCGATATTCCCGTCACACCAGATAACTGCCCCGGTATTCATAGCGGCCCCATTATCCCAGAATGGTGCCGAAACGACATAATTGCCATTGGTTAGGGCTACAACCTTCCCTTCACCAGAGCCTCCTCCTACCTTATCTTCGTCGGTGCTTCCTACCAGGGAGTTCATTTCCGTTACAACTCCTGTCCGGCCCGTAACACCATTACACCAGGTTACAGCGCCGGCATTGACAATGGAGCCATTGTCCCAATTTTCGGAATCGACAATATAGTTACCATTGGTGAGCACGACAACCCCGCCAGTCACAGTGTATCCAACCTGATCCTGTGCGTGACTTCCAACCAGGGAGTTGGATTCATCGACGAGGCCGGATGTACCCGTGGCTCCGTTCCCCCATGTTACTGCTCCCGCTTCGGCAACCCCACCCTGCCGGCTTGAAGGGCTGCAAACCACATAATTCCCGTTGGGCAAAGCCTTCACCCCGGACGAACCAATGTTATCGCCATCCAAACTTCCCAACAGGGAATTGGTAAGACTCACCCGCCCTGCAGAGCCCCCCGACCCATTACACCAGGTAACAGCACCCAGAGAAGTAAGGGGGGTGCTGCCACCCCATTTTGTACTGGTAACAACGTAGTTATTATTGGTTAGGATCGTTATTCCTTCGCTACCTACGGCATCGTCCCAGCGGCTGCCAACGATTGAATTACTTTCAGACACAAGTCCTGCTGTTCCGGTAGTCCCGTTTCCCCATGTTACCGCGCCTGCGTCATTCATCAACAAGACGTTATGCTCCCAATGCGGGCTCACGACCACATAATGGCCATTGGGCAGCGCCCTGATACCTAACGAGCTCACATTATCATTCGGAGTGCTCCCTACCAGTGAATTCGCAATGCTTATTACACCCGATATACCGGTGACTCCATTGCCCCAGGTGGCAGCACCTGCCTGCGTAGAACCACCATTTCGCCACTGAGGGCTGCTGATCACAAAATTACCATTGGTGAGGGCAGTTATCCCTCCGCTGCCTGCCTGATCGCTCGGGCCGGAACCGGTAATGGTGCTAATCAGCGCATGTGTGATGCCGTTATAGAGATGAACCGCTCCCACATTAGTGATTCCGGGTATGTCATGCAGAGGGTCCGTCACCACGTAGTTCCCATTGGTTAGCACAGTGACTGCTAATCCAAACGATTCACTACCCGCCGGACCCGCAATTTTTTTTATCTGGGCATTTGCTACAACCACCAGTAGCCAAGCACAAAAGAATACCAGCCCTTTTATAATTCTTTTGATTTGGATCAATTGGTGGCGAGGTTTCGCTCCCATGGGCGAAGAAGTCGAGAGAGGAACAGAATCCATAGTTTGTTTGATTAAGAGAGAAAGTAGATTTGAATTGACATGCTTCATTGTTTGCCTTATGATGTATCTTTTCCGAGTGTGTGATCATCAAGAAATGCGGTACCGGGTTTCTTGCCGGGTTATGGAAAGGTCTGATTTCGAATTTCCTGATATGCAAATTTGAGGTAAAAGCCCACGCACTGCAATAACATATATGGGTTACGGGAAACTACGTGGTGAAGCAATGTTATTCCACTTTTAATACCCGTATAGGGAGTTTTTACCTTAGTGCAGAAAGCTTAAAGCCGGGGTCAAAACAGTTATCAGAGCCACGCTGATTGTAAAATTGCAATGTGAATTGCCAGGTCGAATGGGCCTGTTGGTTGAAAAGGGATTAAAGGAATTTGAGATCCGCCGGGACGTGATTAGTTCACTTACCAAGTGAAACCTTGTACAGGGCTTCAGTGGCACTATTTACATGTAGCTTTCTGTAAATACTCTTAATGTGGACACGGACGGTTTCGATGGAAATGCCCAATTCGGAAGCAAGCATTTTGTAACTGTATCCTTTTACCAGTAATTCCAGAATTTCATTTTCTCTTTTACTTAGCAATTCAAGGGCAGGGTCTTTTTTGGTTTCATATTTGGGAATAAACCCGAGGACCTTCCGGGCTATCGAACCGGACATCGGTGCGCCTCCGTCCATGACATCTCTGATTGAAGATTGCAGGGAATCAAGGTTTTTTTTGAGTATATAACCACTTGCCCCAGCGCAAATGGCATTGAAAACATTTTCGTCGTCCTCGAAAACCGTAAATATCAAAACCGGAACATCCTTGTCTACTAACCGAAGTGCTTTCGTTGCTTCAACCCCATTGCTATGAGGCATTTCTATGTCCATTATGATCACATCCGGCTTGTACCGAAGCATATCCTTTTTTACAAAGCTCGCGTCCGACATGGCGCCAACCACCTCAAGGGAGCCTTCCCATTCCAGAAGCGTTACCACGCTTTCACGCAGACTTTCGTTGTCTTCGTATATAAGTACCTTTGCAGCCATGGTCAAATGTAGTGCCATTTATTTTGGAAAGATATACCATATTCAGGTTAGGGGAATCAATAGGTGAACGAGCGTTCCTGAATCACCGGGTACGACTGAGAGATCCCCTCCAAGCTGCTGTGCTCTGTCTCTCATACTTTTGGTTCCGGTGCCGGTTCCGCCACCCTTCCATTTTCCATTATCTTTTATTTCCAGTTGAAGCGCTTCGTTATGTCGCACAAATTCCATCGTGACGGTAGAAGCACCAGCATGTCGGGCAATATTACTGATGGCCTCCTTGCAAATCAAAAGCAGTTCCTTTCTCGCCTGAATAGGCAATTCCTGGTCGATCAGTTCATCCCCGAGCGCAATTTTGATATCAATATCCAATACTTCCAGTGTTTGGGAGGCATATTCTCTAATCCTTGCCACCAGGCTTTCCATTTTTTCATTTTCAGGTCGGATAGCCCAAACAATGTCGCTCATCTTTTCCTGCACGGTTTTGCTCTGTGTTGAAATTTTCCCGAGCATTTCTCCGGCATGAACGGGATTATTCAGGAGCGTTTTCTGAGAGACATTGCTTAAAATATTAATGCTTGTCAGGGTGCTGCCGATTTCATCATGCAGGTTTTTACTAATGCTGTTCCGGATAGCCAGCAAGTCGGCCTGTTGCTGAATTTTTCTTTTAAGTTTGAAACGGTTTAGCCATGTCAGGCCCGTAACCAGGGTCAGCACGAGTCCCGTAAGCAGCAGGTTCCGGACTATTTTTTGATTCAACAGTTGCGTATCCATTAATAATGCCTCCTTTTCAGAAAGGGCCAGCTGCTGCTCTCTGTTTTTAGTAAGCAGGTTCTGTTTTTCCAGTGCGTCGTCTTTCAATTGTTTCTCCGTGGACAGCAATTCTATTTCGGCTTGCTTTTGCTTTGCTTCCAATACGTTGCCGGCTATGATGACATTTTGTTTTTCGATTTGCAGTTGCTTTAATTTTTGCAGCACATTGAGACGTGATATTTCCCCGTCTTTTTTTTCAGTTTCATACAACGTCCGGATCTCTGTGATCTTTGCCAGGTTGCTTTTTTCGGAGATGCTGTCACGGTAGGTTATAAATTGTTTGTAGTAAAGGTGGGCTTGTTCAAAATGATTCCGGGCGAAGTAGAAAGCGCTGAGCTTTTCATAGGCATTGGCAATATTTTCTTTGTTGTCCAGCGATCTGGCCAGATTCAATCCCTTTTTATAATAGAGTACCGATTTGAGAGAGTCATTAGCAACTGAAGCCAGGTTGCCAGCCGAGACATACAGTCTGGAAAGCATTTGTTTATCATTTATTTCCTCAAAAAGTGCAATGCCCTTTGTCTGCCAGCTGAGCGCCTCCGAATAGTTTTTTGTTTTTGAATAATAAACCGAAAGTGCAGAGTAAGCAGAGGCTATGAGCTTTGGGTTTTTTACCTGCTCGGCATATCGTAGTGCCTGCTGAAGATGATTTAATGCCAGTTCAAGGGACCCCTTGAGAATGTAAAGCTGACCGATGTTGATATTCGTAACGGCCAGTCCCTTTTTGTCATCCAGCTTTTTTCTTATCGTGATGCTTTTTTGCTGATATTGGATAGCATCGTCCACTTTTCCCAAAAGATAGAAAAGTGAGGATATATTGCTGTACGTTTCACCCATACCTTGCTCAGCATTGTTCCTTTCGAAAAGCGTTAAAGCCTTCAGAAAGTTTTCAAGAGCCTTGTCTTTTTCACCCTTTGCCAGATACATCGAACCCAGATTGCTGTATACCTCTCCTGTTTTCTCGGAGGCCTGCTTCTGGAGACCTAATGCCAGCGCCGTTTTAAAAAAGATATCCGCATCGTGATTTTTACCTCTTTCAATGGCGTAGATTCCTTTTCGGTTGTAAATATTAACGAGTAAGCTGCTGTCTTTTAATTGTCTAACTACCGGAAATGCCAATGAGTCGAATTTGTTCATCTCATTCGATTTTCCCATGGACTGGCTCAGATCTGCAAGTTTGTCGTAGGCAACCGCCATATCGTAGTGGGAATCAGCTTTGATCGAAAGTTGTAGGGCCTCTTTAAGCCTGAAAGAAGCCGAGTCATATTCATTTCGTTTGATAAAACCTTCCGACAGGGTGATTAACTTTTGAGCTTTAAATGATAACCGGGATTTAGCCGCTTGTGAGAAAGCCTCGTTAGCGTATATGTAAAGTACATGGAGCAAGGCGGCTAGTAGTAGTTTCAGTTTCATGTGCTCAGTGAGTGTTAGTTTTCGATAGCAACAGGGCGGGTGCTTTCAGAAACAATATTTTTGAGCTAAATGTAAAGGTTGGTTATCAGAGATTGTTTACCGTTGAATAAGTTATGATACCGACCATCAATGCATCAAGTAATATTTCCAGTATCTGGCTATTATTGTCATAATCATATTTTCAGGTTGAGCACTAAACAAAACGACTCTAACGTACCGAGCCAAAAATCATCGAGCAGAAATCAAGTTTCTGTCTGCCATTTGCATAGGTCTGAATCTTAATCAAGACTAAAAAGATAAAATAAAGTTCGTCCTCACCAGCCGGTAAGTTCTTCAAAGCAAATCTATTAATTTCGAATTAGTCCTCATTTGCTAGAACGGCCAAAACAAACGGGCGTGTGCGACGCTTTTTTTTTTCATAATAACTTGTCATCAGGATAAACACTCCTGATAAGGTCAATTTCAAAAAAGCTCAAAAATATTTTACAAAAACAAAATTTAGCAGGTAGGGTACCTTTCAAAAATTTTGTCTCTTCAACAAAGAGGTTAACTTATATTTTGCAAATTGGGACAACAGCAACCGGAAGATCCATCAAACGACGCGTTCGGACAGGAAAGTTTAAAGCAAGCGCCTTCACAAGACACAGGCAGAACACCTGTCAACAGCAACAATGATAAAGAATTTTTTATCAGGAATGTCTTTTTAACAGATGTCAAAAAAGGCTACGACCTGTTGTTTCGTCATTACTATGCGGCGCTCTGCAGCCATGCCGTCAGATACGTCTATTCCAAGGAGATTGCAGAGGATATTGTGGCTGACGTATTTTTTGCATTCTGGAAAAAATCGGCCCACGAAAATATCACGACATCCTTTCGGGCCTATCTGTTTATCTCCGTCAGAAATAAATGCCTGACTTACCTCAGGTGGGAAATGAATAAGGAAACCTGCGAAGAACTTGACGAATACGATCTGGTATCGGCACATTCGCAGCCTGATAAGCTCATGGAGTTCGACGAATTGTACTTGAAAATTGAAAAAATAATTAACGCTCTTCCTCCACAGAACCAGAGAGTTTTTCTGATGAGTCGTTTCGAGGGCAAATCGTACCAGGAAATAGCAGACAAACTTCAAATCTCAAAAAAGGCTGTTGAAGCCCACATCAGCAAAGCGCTGACCGAATTCAGAAAAGCACTTAAAAGCCAGACCATAATCCTGCTCGCAGGTTTAACGGGATTGTTATAGGAAATCTATTAGCCATGAAGACTTTCCAGTCTTTGTCATACACAAAAAGATAAAAATGAGACCAGAACTTACAAAACATATCGTTTTCTCATACTTCTCGGGTGACTCCACAGCACTTCAGAAAAAACTGATCGAAGATTGGCTGACAGATATCCGGAACGTTGAAGTATACTTCGAATGGCTTGAAGAGTGGGAAACCATGCAACCGCAATTTTTACCTGATACCTCACTGGCGCTAAACAGAATGGATGAAAGGATTCTGCAAAAAGCTGAACCGGTTTCCGAACCACAAATAATAAAGGCACCAGGTATTTCTACAAAGACGATGCTTCAATGGGCCGCCTCTGTTATGCTGATTTTAAGCGTACTGATATACACCCAACGTGAGGTGGTGATGTACAAAACCTATCAGACCGCTTTTGGGGAATTAAAGTCTTTTACACTTGATGACAGCAGCCAGGTTGTTTTAAATGCAAATTCTTCATTAAAGGTACCCCGATGGGGCTTTGGAAAATCAACACGACATGTGTTCCTGGAAGGTGAAGCCGAATTTTCTGTAAAACATACAATTGATCACCAGTATTTCAAGGTACATACAGCTGATAAAAGCCTGATAACCGTGCTGGGGACAGAGTTTGTGGTCTATACCCGTAAGCAGCGCACCAATGTGGTTTTAAACAAAGGTAAAGTGCAGCTATCCTCTTATGCCAAAGAGAAACCACTTACTATGCGGCCAGGAGATCGGGCTACTGTGGAAAGTAACGGCCAAATCAAGGTGCAGCAGCTTTCCAAGACTGAACTTATTGAACAAACTGCCTGGAAAGAACATCGATTTGTTTTCGATGATACTCCGCTCAAAGAGGTTGCTGTTAAAATCCGTGAGGTATTTGGTGTTGTGGTCCGCATTAACGACAAAAACCTGGCAATGCGTACAGCCACAGGTTCCTTTCCTGCAAAAAATGCAGAAGAGCTCCTTACCAGCATGTCTTTCATGTACAGTTTTGAAATCACAAAAGCAGACAATAAGATCTTATTAATTCCTAACCCTTAATTTAAATTATCAACCCCAATCTAATAGATTTATGAATTTAAAACTACTGTTATTCAGGCGGTTCTGGCTCTGCGTTGCAATCGGGGTATTTCCGAATCTGGTATTTGGCCAGCTCTTTGCCAATTCAAAATCTGTCGTGCGGCAATCAGAGGTGCGTCCACAAGCAGCTCAGCTGAAAGACATGCTTTTGATTCTTAAAGACAAATATCAGGTCGATTTGCTTTTTGAAGAAAAGATTCTGTCCCAAATCATGGTGCCTGCTAATGCGATCCGGGCAAATGCATCCTTTGAGTACAATCTGGAACTTCTTCTACGTACGACAAACATCAAATTCAAAAAAGTAAAAAAGGGAACCTATGTGTTGCTGGATGAGAAAAATACGCCCGAGCCAATCATCAAGCCTGTAGACATTCCTGAAAAAACACCGGCCAGCGGGGTGAAGGCCATCGAAACGATGGGTAAAAAAATAAAGGAGGTTTCCATGGCTCTTGCCGAGATCCCTATTACAGGCAGGGTGACGGACGAGAGAGGAGAAATTCTGCCTGGTGTAAATATCATGGTAAAAGGAACAGCCAGAGGTGCATCTGCTGATGCATCGGGGAACTACAGCCTGTCTGTTCCGGAAGGAGAAGTTACGCTTGTATTTTCTTTTATCGGATATGTGACGCAGGAAGTTGTTTTGGGAAATCGTAAAACACTTGATGTGATTCTCAGACCGGACAACCAAAATCTGGAAGAAGTTGTCGTTGTTGCCTTTGGCACACAGCGCAAAGAAAGTATAGTGGGTGCAATTTCATCTGTTTCAGCAAGTGATTTAAAAGTGCCGGTCAGTAAATTAAGTAACGCGCTCGCCGGGCAGATTGCTGGTATTGTATCGGTGCAGGGAAGCGGCGAACCTGGTTCGGGTTCCAGTTTCTGGATACGCGGAATCAGCAGTTTCGGAGCAAGTAATACACCTTTAATTCTGGTAGACGGTATTCAGCGCTCTATGGATCTGGTGGATCCGGAAGATATTGAATCGTTTTCGATTCTTAAAGACGCGAGCGCAACGGCGGTTTATGGTGTACGCGGTGCAAACGGTATCGTGCTGATCACTACTAAAAAAGGAAAGTACTCCGATAAACCTACCATAAACACCCGTTACGAAAGAGGCATACTCGCGCCTGTAAGACTTCCAAAGCTTGCAAATGCAGGTCAGTGGATGGATTATTACAATGATATCAGCTATGATGCAAATGGTTCGACTCCTTTTCCAGATCACATCAGACAGAAATATTTATCCGGAGAGGATCCTGACCTGTACCCGAATGTTGACTGGATGAAAACAATCTACAAGGAAGCGACAACAAGCAACCGTTTGAATTTGAATGTTTCTGGTGGGGGAAAGATTGCCAGGTATTATGTGTCCGGCTCTTATTACAATGAAAACGGGCTTTTTAACCCCGTTGTAACCAAATCCTACAATCCTTCGGTAAGCTATAACAAATTCACTTTTCGTTCCAATCTGGATGTGGATGTAACAAAAACGACAGAGCTGAGTTTGAATCTGGCCAATACTTATGAGAATAAAAACCGGCTGGGCGTAGATATGGCAACCATGTATCAGATCGTGATGACAACACCTCCGATCTCGATCGCCCCCTACTATTCCGACGGAACCAATGCACAGCCGCTGGTAGGCAGCAACCCATATTATTCACTCAATGGCACGGGGTATTCTCAGGATTTCTGGAACACTTCCCAATCATTGATGAGCCTGACTCAGGACTTGGGAGATTACATTCTTCCCGGCCTGAAATTCAATATCAAGTTTTCGTGGGATGCCACCAACGAGTCAACCCTGGATAAGCGCAAAAATCCGGCAACCTACTACGCAACCGGACGTGATGAGAACGGCAAACTGATTTTGCACAAAAACGTAGATGGCAGTGACTATTTATCTTTGTCCAGATCAAACAGAGGTACGAAAACCACCAATCTGGAATCATCTTTTAATTACGACAATGCCTTTGGTGACCACCGGGTTGGTGGTTTGTTTTTGTTTACAAGAAGAGAACATACCGACAACTTTCCAGGGAACTACATTGCTGCATTTCCATATCGCAACATAGGAATTGCCGGGCGTGTCACCTATGCCTACCAAAACAAGTTCTTTTTTGACGGCAATTTTGGTTACAACGGCTCCGAAAACTTTGCTCCTGCTCACCGGTTCGGTTTTTTCCCTTCCATCGGTTTTGGTTACAATTTAAGTAAGGAAAAATTCTTTAAAAGAATATTACCGGATGTTAACCTGCTGAAATTCCGCGGTTCGCATGGATACATAGGAAATGACCAGATCGGAGGAAACCGCCGCTTTGCTTACAATTCCGAAATGCAGAACTCCGGCTCGTATATTTTTGGAACTACTGGTCAAAAAAGTATTACGGGCGTGGCCACCGGCAATCCCGGAAATCCGGATGTGGCCTGGGAGCAGGCTATCAAAACCAACATTGGGTTTGAACTGGGAATATGGGACCAGCTGAAATTACAGCTCGATTATTTCAACGAGCGCCGTGACGGCATCTACATTCTGCAGCAAAGTGTTCCTTCTGTTGTCGGGATCAACATTGCACAGTATGTGAACCTGGGTAAGATGGCCAACCGCGGGATGGACGGCTCTTTGGAATATACCTACGTAAAAGGCGACTGGATGCTTTCGGCCCGTGGAAACTTTTCATACAACAGAAACAAAGTCATTTATAACGATGCCCCTACCCCGATTTATGCCTATCAGCAGGTTGCAGGTCAGGCTTACAATCAACAGTTTGGCTTAATTTCTCTTGGTCTGTTTAAATCCGCTGAGGACATTGCGGAAAGTCCTGTTCAGAAATTCGGATCTGTCGTGCCTGGTGATATTAAGTATAAAGATATCAACGCCGATGGAGTCATCGACAGCTACGACCAGATCGCCATCGGACGCAGTACAGTACCGGAAATTTCTTATGGTTTCGGATTGAGTGCCAAGTATAAAAACTTTGATTTGTCTGCCTTTTTTCAGGGCGTTGGCCATGTTACCAGAATTATCAGCGGCGATCCGTTACAGGGACCCGCGGGAAGTATTCTGGTAAACGGACAGATCCTTGCCGATGCAGCAGACAAAAGGTGGTCTCTGAACAACCAGAATCCCAATGCAGAATATGCAAGGATGTCACTGGCTTTTAATGAGAACAACCGGCAATCCTCTACTTTTTATCAAAGGGACATGAGTTTTATCCGGGTGAAAAATGCTGAAATAGGCTACACCATACCAAAAAGCATTGTAAGCCGTGCGAAGATATCAACGGTAAGAATTTATGCACAAGGGGTGAACCTATTCACATTCAGCAAATTTAAACTCTGGGATCCGGAGCTTAATGCCAGTTATGGCAATGTTTATCCGCAAATGAAAACAGTCAGTTTCGGAGCAAGTCTTAATTTTTAATAATTATGAAAATGAGAAAATCATCCCTTTTACTTGGTTTATTATTAAGTGTTTCCGTGTTTACCTCTTGCAGTGATTACTTATCTGTTGAGCTACAAAATGCACTGACGCTGGAGGAAACTTTTAATAAAAGAAGCACCACAGAAGCTTATCTGGCTCAGATATATAGTTTTCTGCCGAATGAATCCGACATAGTGGGTGGCGAGGCATCGGTTATTCCAAGATCGGACGAAGGCATGTTTTCCTGGCTATCAGGTGTGTCCTGGCTTAATATGAACAATGGCTCCTGGGGCCCGACAAGCACAGCTTTCCTTACCTGGAAAAGCAGCTATACCGGCATTAATCAGGCAACGATTTTTATGAATAATGTTGATAAAAACGTCGAAATCAATCAGGAAACAAAGGATATTATGAAAGCTGAAGCGCGTTTCATCCGTGCCTTCCTGTATTTTAACCTGTTGAGAAAGTATGGCCCGGTTTATATCTGGGGTGACAAAGATCCGGATATCACGATTCGTCCTGAATCAATTGATCGCGGCACAGTCGACGATAACTTTGCCTTCATCCTCTCCGAATTCGATAAGTGCATCGCTGCTTTACCAGCCACCGTAACAGAAGAAGCCTGGGCTGGCAGAGCGACAAAAGGGGCTGTGATGGCTGCAAAAACCCGTGCAACACTCTATGCGGCCCGCCCGCTTTTTAACGGAGCTGAATATCTCAGAAGCATGATTAATAAAGAAGGCCAAAAGATATTTCCTCAAACCGTTGACGCAGGTAAATGGGAAACCGCTGCGAAAGCCGCCAGGGAGCTTATTGATATGAATCAGTACAGTCTGTACACCGACAACACCGAAACCGATCCGATGCGCAAGGCAATCAAGTCTTACCAGGGTGTATTCTTCAAGTTCTGGAATTCGGAAGTGATTTGGGGACGCTGGCTGGGTGCGGCTAACGGATGGGTAGTAAGGGCTAATCCTCCCCGCGCCGTGAAAGAGGGTTATGGCGGATATGCACCTTCGCTGAAACTGGTAGATACCTACCCGATGGCCGCAAGCGGACGTTACCCTGTAACCGGCTATGATGCCACCGGCTACCCGATTATTGATTCCAAGTCGGGTTATCAGGAAGAAGGTTTCACTGCCGGATACATTCACCCACTCGACAACTGGAAAGCGATTCGTGCCCATAACAGCACAGTTGGCCGTGATGCGCGTTTTTATGCTTCCGTGCTGGCCAACGGGTTCAACTGGTATAACCGGGGTGCAGGCGATAAACTCATTACTTTCCATACAGGAGGTACTTCGGGATACCAGGCGTCCGGTGACTGTGTAAAAGCCGGATATTTGTGGCGGCGAATGAGCGATCCAAGCAATAATACGGAAAGCGGACAGTGGGGACAATTTTGCTGGCCTACTTTCAGGCTTGCTGAAATATTTCTAAGCTACGCCGAAGCCTGCAACGAAAAGCCACAGCGAAATGAAGCCGATGCTCTACTTTACATCAACAAAGTCAGGAACCGCAGCGGGTTAAATAACCTGCAGGTGGCCTACCCCGAAGTGATCGGAAACCAATCGCTGCTACGCGAGCTCATTCGTAAAGAACGTATGGTAGAGATGGCATTTGAATCGCACCGCTACCATGATGCACGTACCTGGATGATTGCCGAAACCGAATTTGTCGGACCAAACTACACC
This sequence comes from Dyadobacter psychrotolerans, assembly GCF_004349265.1. Lineage (GTDB taxonomy): Bacteria > Bacteroidota > Bacteroidia > Cytophagales > Spirosomataceae > Dyadobacter > Dyadobacter psychrotolerans. Next base: position 313,057 of record NZ_SMFL01000005.1, on the reverse strand, counting down.
CGTAATTTGTCAGCAACCAATTATGATGATTCATGGAAACGCTCGTCAACGCTTTTTCCGGGCACCAGAGTTTTTGAAAAAAAACACTATTTCTTTCCTATCAACCAGGAGCAACTTAATGAAATGAAAAGTTTCACCCAAAATTATGGATGGTAATCATTACAAACGATTCAGAATCATGAAGAATTATAAAAACAGTTTATTGCATCTGCTGGCGCTCTCACTCATAATTTTAGCAGCAGGCTGTGAAGACCGCAGGATGAACAATATGGTGGAGGATAAGGTGTACCTCAATAATTTCGGATTAAATAACCAGAACGTTTTCAAAGGAGATAACTTCACTTACAATTTACAGGTAGTCAAAAGTGGTGTCGGCACACAGGAAGGTGAAGTGACCATAACCGTAGATGAATCCCTCCTGGCTAAGTATTACGGAACAAAATATACCTTGCTCCCTGCTGCCTATTACAAGGTAAAAAACTCTACACTGAAAATAGAAAAATCAGATTATCAGGTCCCTTTTGAAGTATCTTTTGACGCAGCGGGCATTGAAGCTTTGCAAACTACAACACAGTTCACTTATGCGATTCCGTTTAAATTAAGTTCGGCGGGGTCACTTCATACCGCTGTTGAAACTCAACTTTATTCAGTGGTTGTACCAACTGTGGTAAGTCCATACCTGGGATTTAAAACGGCCGGACTTGCCGCAGCAACTTCATCCTTAAGTCTTGCGGGCTCACCTGCCGAAACAAAGTTTTATGCATTTGTGCAGACCAATTACAACAACAAAGCGGATCTGCAATACAAGGTAGAAGTTGATGAGGCGGTGCTGACAGCGTATAACATTGAGAAAAAAACAAGTCATAAGATCCTTCCTTCTCAGGCTTACAGGCTGGATCCGGCAAGCTTTCTTGTACAAAACCTGAATAACGAACAGGCACTGACCTATTATCTGCTCAAAAACAATGCGCCAAAAGGCGCTTACATGCTGCCGTTGAAATTGACTCAGGTATCTCTGTTTGGAATAAATCCGGCAAAATCAACGATGCTTATTCCTGTTTCCATCCAGGACTAAACCCACAAAGAAACCCCAAAGTAATAATTACGATGGGGTTTCCTGCGTATCAAACCAATCGTAAATATTTCCAAAATATGAAAAGTATAAAAGCTGGTGTTATTACACTGTCTGTTTTATGTCTCCTATGCTTTAAACTTTTAGGACAAACGCCACCGGTTAAACAATTTGAGCTTTCAAAAAAAGAGAAGAAACAAGGTTACAAAATTCTTTTTGACGGCACCTCAATGGATCATTGGAAAGGTAATACCAAAGAATATGTGCTGGAAGACGGCACGATCACAATGCGTCCGCTTCAAAGTGCAAGTGGGAATTTATACTCAAAAAATACGTACTCCGATTTCATTTTACGTTTTGAATTTCTGCTTAGTCCGGCAGGGAATAACGGACTTGGCCTGCGCCATGACTATGTTGAACCAAAACAGGGGTATAGCGGAATGGAACTTCAGATTCTGGACAACGAACATGCAAGCTACAAAGATCTGGAGCCAGGTCAATATCATGGTTCCGTGTATAAGATCATTCCTGCCAAACGTGGTTTTCTGAAACCTGCTGGTGAGTGGAACATGCAGGAGGTCCGGGCAAAAGGTGACCACATTCAGGTGATCCTAAACGGGGAAACCATTCTTGACGGAAATCTGAACCAGGCAACATCGAAATTGAAGCCAGGATCATTCCAACAGGCGGTTTTAAACAAGTCAGGACATATCGCTTTTTTGGGCCATGGATCAGTCGTTCGGTTTAAAAACATCCGGATTAAAGAATAGATATAAATAATTTCAGGGCTCAATAAAACTGATCATGGACTACAAACATACAGACAAAAACACAGAACGGAGAAGTTTTATCAAAACAGCAGCTTTGGGTGCGTTAGGTTTCACAATATTACCATCCCTGATTGGAAAAGCAGCTCCCAGCGACCGTTTGCGAATAGCACATATCGGGCTGGGTTCGATGGGAAACAGTCACATGCGATGGTTCGCAGATCTGCCACAGGTCGAAATCGCCGCACTCTGTGACGTTGATCAGCTTCACTTGGGCGAGACCAGAAAAAGACTTGAGAAAATACAGCCGAATTTAAAAGTTGACGTGTATGAAGATTTCAGACAGATACTGGAAAGGAAAGATATAGATGCGATCACCATTGCCACACCTGACCACTGGCACGCGCAAATTGCCACGCTGGCATTTCAGGCAGGGAAGGATGTATATGGAGAAAAGCCGCTGTCATATAATTTCAGCGAAGGCAATATGATGCTTAAAAATTTGAGTAAACACGGCAGGATTTTTCAAATGGGAAACCAGATACATGCCAGTGAGAACTTTCACCGCGTTGTAGAGATTATTAAATCCGGAGCAATTGGTAAGGTCAGCACTGTACGTCTGTGGAAAACAGGACAATCTCCCGAACTCGGTAACCCGGCTGTCCAGGCTATCCCCAAAACATTAAACTGGGATATGTGGCTTGGGCCTGCTCCTTACACCGACTATATTCCTGCAAAATGCCACGGTACTTTTCGCTATTTTCTGGATTATTCCGGCGGCGTTTTTGCTGACTTCTGGTGCCACATTGCCGATGTTGTTTATTCTTCGATACAACCAGCCGGACTTAAAAAGGTATCTGCACGTGGTGAAAAACCAGGTGGCATAGGCGACGCACCCAAGTGGCTGGATGTCGATTATGAATTTGAAAACCTTAAAGTTTTCTGGACAACCGTACCACCAAATGTTCCCGGAGCCGCAAAAAGAGGAATCGGTGCCTACTTTGAAGGTGATAAAGGAACACTCGTCTGTGATTATGACAGCAGAGAAATCACAATCAATGGGCAAACAATGACAGACATTGCCGAAATCCCGCAAACAAATCCCAGGTCACCCGGACATCAGCAGAACTTCGTCGATGCGGTAAAATCAAGAACGCAGCCGGAATCAAACCTTGCTTACGCCCGTGAGCTTACGCTTCCCATGCATCTGGCGCTTATTTCCTATCGCTTAGAAAGAGAATTAAACTGGAATCCGGAGAAAGAAAAATTTATCGGAGATAAGGAAGCCAATAAATTACTTTCCCGCAAACCCCGAAAAAAATGGGATCTGGTTTAGGAAATATGCTGATACCAGGTGTTGTGTGAAAAGATGAACGGAAAAGATAATACCATCGCTGATGAACGAATTGTCAATACCAACTTTTCCTTCCATCTTTACGATTCACCAAAAACGCTTATTCATGCAAAGCAGTGACCTGAAAATACTTTTTTTTGATATCGGCGGAGTACTGCTAAGTAATGGCTGGGGACATGAGTCAAGGATGGCGGCAGCTGAAAAATTCGGACTGGATTATAAAGAGCTGGATTCGCTGCATAATTTTATCTTCAACGTCTACGAAATTGGAAGCATCACCTTAGATCAATATCTCGATACGGTTATCTTTAATCACCCGAGAGATTTTGTCCGTGAAGATTTCAAAGAGTTTATGTATGCGCAGTCTGTGGAATTGCCTGACATGCTCGCATGGCTGAAAGAATGGAAAAGAGACTGCGGATTCCGGATTATCTCAATCAATAACGAAGGTAAAGAACTCAATGACTACCGGGTTCAAAAGTTTAAACTTCACCTTTGTTTCGATGCATTTATCTCCTCCTGCGAAGTAAAAATGCGTAAACCTGATCCGGGAATTTTTCAGTTAGCCATGGGTATCGCCCAGGCAACACCGAGCCAGTGCGTATACTTTGATGACCGGATTATGTTTACCAACACAGCCAAAAAGCTGGGTATAAAAGCTTTCCAGCACACAGGTTTCGAATCTACAAAACAGATTTTAGAAGACTTAAAAAAGGAAAGATTCGACCGGACAATCTAGACTTTGGCCAAATAAAAACGCGGAGTTTCCCAGATGAAACACCTTTGAGAAACTCCGCGTAAAACGCTAAAAACGTTGTGTTTAAACCAGAGACACACACTTACTTTTTCACCACCGGAAGCACTACAACCGAAGGATACTGAGCCGAGTGAAGAACCTTGTTATGGGCGACAACCCCTTTTGTTTCGTCATAATTATTTCCACCTGTATTCAAATTTCGATCAAAACGGGGAAAGTTGCTGCTTGAAATTTCCAGACGAACGCTGTGTCCCGGCTCGAAATAATTACTTGTTGACATGGGGCTCAAAGTCAGTTTGTAAACCTTGCCGTTTTCCATCATGACTTCTTTATCAAATCCTTCACGGTAGCGGGCACGCAGGATCGTTTCATCCAGATTGTAAGCACGGCCATCTGGATATACATCGATGAGTTTAACCGTAAAATCCGTGTCCTTTGCATCAGAAGAAACATAAAGTGTGGTTTCAATCGAACCCGTAAGCTCCACACCTTCCTTAAAAGGCTCGGTGGTATAAACCAAGATATCCTGCCTGGTTTCCATCTGATGCTGATCCCAGGATCCGCCCTGAATGGCCGTCCCGGTGCAGCAAACATTACCGCCATAAGAAGGTACCGGAAATGCCGGATCATAGGTAAAAAGATCGGGCTTTTCATCTTTGGCCGGGGCTTTGGTCGTCAGTTTCCCATCTCCATACAGGCTATTTGCACTCCCTTTACTCGAAAAATAATAGGTTACCGGCTCCGTACTCACTGGCGGCCAGGTTTCGGAAAACTGCCACTTGTTGGAGCCCATGGTATAATACTGAACGCGCGGCGTTTTTTTCAGCATACCATTATCTTCACCCTTAAGCCAATAATCAAACCAGCCATAAATCAGACCGTCATAATCGAGACGTGCATCTCCAACGCTGCGTTCACCCACGATTGTATTTTCGGTTGCACGTTTGTAGGCACAATGTAATGTTGGCGCAATCACAAGATACTGGCCATCTTTTACCTGCTGATCGATCCCGTTTTTTCTTACATGATTAAACAAGGCAAGATTTGGTCCGGTTGAAACGTCATACCAGGAAACAAACCAGAAACTCGGAACACCAAATGGCATGGTTTCGTGATATAACCCGCCTTTATACCACTCAGGATCGGTTGGTTTTCTTACGATCATTTTTTCATAAACGCCTTTCGGCCCGTCCACGTTTTTGATGATGTCCTGAACAGGCAGGTGTTTCAGTTTTTGTGCCCAATCTACTTTGGGCATTTCCGGAGCCAGATCATAAAACCTGGAAACACGTGCCAGATCTTCACTTTTTGCATCTTTTGGAAACAGGGGCCTTGCCAGGTTATCCGTTTCCGTTCCATACAGCCAGGTTGTAAAAAGCATTTGCTGGGCTCCTCCCCGATACCAGTTGCCCTGCTCTGTGAAAGGGCCAACCTTTCCTACGCCTGCACCAAATCCCATTGGCACCATAGCTGCATGTGAAGGATGATCCAAAGCTGCAACAGCCATTTGCCATTCTGCTGTTGAAGAGCAACCTAATGTACCTATTTTCCCGTTCGACCAGGGCTGGGCAGACATCCAGGAAAAGGCATCATAACCATCCGTTGTAGGTGGCCCGAGAATATCCCACTGACCTTCTGAGAAAAATTTACCTCGTTCGTTTTGCACGACGTATGCATAACCCCGTTGCACCGCGTCCAGAGCAGCCTGATACGTGCCGGATTTCATTTCACCATCACCCCAGGAATTAAAGTTATAAGGTGTTTTTGAAAAAATAACAGGTACTTTTTTATCGGTTTTAGGGCGGTAAACATCCGTAGCCAAGCGGGCACCATCCCGCATAGGCATCATGATCTTTTGTTCGATAACCGCAATTTCTTTTAGTTTTTTCAACACTTCTTCCTGTGCAAAGACACTGGGAGAACTGACAGAAAGTGTTAAAACAAAATTAATTATCAGCGTAATTTTATTTTTCATATAAAGCTGGTTAGTTATCAGTAAGCTATTTCAATTAAGCGATTTAAGCGGTTAAAACAAAGTATTAATTCCAAGGTAAATTTTTTCTAAAACAGGTACGTCCGGTTTATCGGAATTTAATAATTATTTTGGCTGTAATTTACATCGGGATACATTTTTTATCCAGACTACACCCGGCAAGTCAGAATGAACCTATGAACAATTTTACCAAAACTGCCCACAATCTCTTCATCGTTTTTATTATCATCTTTTTAATCGCTTCCCTTGCGGCTGGTAAACGGGAACTGGATGTCAACCTTCACGACACATACCTTGTGTTTCCGGCTTATTTACTTTTAGGCCTGGTCATATTCATCTTCGTGGTATTTTACCTGCTCTACCATTTCCTGCATCAATTTTTGTGGTCCAAATATCTCACCCGGGCTCACATACTTTTAACGATCAGCATTTTATCAGTTTTTGCGATTGAAAAAACATTTTTCGGATTTATGAGTATCGACAGTTACGCGCCGTACGGTGGTTTTCAAAAATACCATCAGCAACTCATGATTATTCAGGCGGGTTTGGTTCTTTTAATAGTTGCCCAGGCTCTGTTTATTATTAACCTGGCAGTTGGGATCGTGGTCAGAAGAAAATGAGAAAGATGGCAGGTCGGTCATCTGTCCTGTATCTGATGCTGGCAAGTTTGTAGAACTAAAAGCTCTCCAAACTAAATCCGGAACGTTTATTATTGACAAAACATAAAAAGCAGACTACTTTTAGCCATCCGTTTTATTCACCGTTATAAGCAAACATGAATTTTAGAAGAGCCGCCAGAGAAGACGTTCCCTCCATCGTCAAAATGCTTTCAGATGATGAGCTTGGAAAGTCAAGGGAGGATTTCAGGGAACCTCTGCCAAACAAATATTACCTTGCTTTTGCCAGTATTGACTCCGACCCCAACCAGGAACTCATTGTCGTTGAGGATGATAATGACGAAATCCTTGGAACACTGCAGCTTAGCTTTTTACAATATCTGACTTTCCAGGGTGGAATCCGCGCGCAGATTGAAGCAGTCAGGATCCGTGAAGATGTGAGAGGAACAGGAATCGGACAGAAATTATTTGAATGGGCTATTGAAAGAGCCAGAGAACGCGGTGCACATTTACTTCAGCTGACAACCGACAAAAAACGCCCGGATGCACTCAGATTTTATGAAAAATTGGGATTTGTTGCTTCGCATGAAGGAATGAAGATTAATTTTGAGTGATGCTACAGAAGTCAGCTCAGTTTTATTTAGCTAGAATCAATTTATACGGTGAAATATTCAACCTCCTGGTTAATTGACATTTGTGGAAGAGAAGAAAGTGTCAAGTACATCTTCTTTTGGGGACATCAGCCAAGCCGGGATGGATCAATAAATTCGTCATGTTTTAGTCAATGGTTTAACGCCCCGGTTTTGGTTGATGGAATTATTTACCCTACCTCAGAACACTGGATGATGGCTCAAAAAGCCTTACTATTTAAAGATGAAAATACCTTTCATAAAATTATCTCGTCAAAATCACCAGGTGAGGCTAAGGAATTGGGTAGACAGGTAGATAATTTCAACCTCGCAATCTGGGAGCAAAAACGCTATCAAATAGTCTTAGAAGGAAGTCTCCATAAGTTTGGGCAACACTCCAGACTGAGAGAATTTCTTCTTAACACCAAACAGCGAATCCTTGTCGAAGCAAGTCCGGTTGACACGATCTGGGGAATTGGACTGACAGCAGAAAGTCACGGAGCAAGATATCCTGAACTCTGGGCAGGAAAAAATTTGCTTGGGTTCGCTTTAATGGAAGCCCGAGACATCCTGAGCCAGGAGTTATAGAACGCTCTCTTTGGTATTATTATTCAAAATCCTGTATCTTCCCAAATGAAACGAATTGCTTTATTGGGAGGCACCAGCTGGCCTTCGACCCTTGAATATTATACTGAACTAAACCAGCGCATAAACCAAAAACTCGGCGGATCGCATAGCTGTCCGATGCTTTTGTACAACATCGATTATCATGAAATTAAATCAAGATATGCGGATGGCTGGGCTGAGATACCATTGCTCCTAAAAACTGAAATTGAAAATATTCTTGCCCTGAATCCGGACGGTCTGATCATTTGTAACAATACACTGCACAAAGCTTTTGACCAGATCAAAAATGAAATGCAGATCCAGACTCCGGTATTTCATGTTATTGACCTCACACAGGAATTTATCCTAAAAAATAAATGGAACCGCGTGCTGTTGCTGGCAACAAAGTTTACCATGGAAGATGATTTTTTCAAAAAACCTTTGATGGACGCGGGTATCGAAGTGGCAATACCTGACCCGGAGGAACGCGCAGCCATTCAGGAAATACAAACCGAACTGGCAAAAGGGATTATTAAAGATGAATTTATCTCCTACTTTCAGACCCTGGCAGATAAATATGACGACTTTGACGCGTTTATTCTTGCCTGCACAGAATTGCCGCTTGCATTTCGCAACGTAACAGCAAAACCTGTTCTGATCAATACGATTGCAGTGCAATGTGAAAAGGCAATTGACTTTATTCTTTCTTAAATTTCAACAATTACTTTATGCCTTACACTTCAAATCCGGATCTGAAAACGATTTCTTTACCATTTGAATGGAAAGGCACACCGGTTTTGGATAACGGAAGGTTTGTTAACCAGCAGTACCCTTTTAATGATTCTTTGCTGGAATTACTTAAATGGCAGCTACAGACAAATCCACAGAAAGAAGAAAAACGAAAAGATACCTGGCGACCGGAAGTTGTATCAAACAGCAATTTTTTACAGTCCGGGCAGGATTGTATCGTGTGGCTTGGCCATGCATCATTTTTCATCCGGTTGGCTGGTATAACACTTTTGATTGATCCCATTCTGTTTGACAGTACGTTTTTAAAACGACTTTGTCCGTTGCCGGTTTTGCCGGAAGACTTCATAAATCTGGATTATATATTGATCTCCCATGATCACCGTGACCATTTTGATGAAAAAAGTATCCGCTGTCTGGCAGTAAACAATCCCGCCGCTACCTGGCTTACCGGACTGAACATGGAAAAAATACTTTATTCTTTCTCGGGAAGTAAAAAGATTCAAAACGCCGGCTGGTACCAGCAATTTGAAACCCTGCCGGAATTAAAAATTACTTACATTCCTTCCAGACATTGGGGCAAACGTGGTTTAAATGACACGAATCTGCGGCTATGGGGTGGTTACGTGATTGAAGGCGCTGATAAAACCATTTATTTCTGCGGGGACTCAGGTTACGACAGCCACTTTGCAGATGTGGCTGAGGTCTTCCCGAACATCGACTACTGCATGGTGGGAATCGGTGCATACAAACCAGAGTTTTTTATGGGACAAAGCCACACCAGCCCTGCCGACGCCCTGAAAGCCTTTCATGATACGAAGGCGAGAACAATGATTCCGATGCATTACGGTACATTCGATCTGGCAGATGAACCCGTTGGAGATCCGATTCGTGTTTTAAGGCAAATAAAAACTTCTGATGACGACATCAGATTTCTTAAAATCGGAGAAGTGCTGTTGTAACTTACCGTATTCCGCCAGCGGGTTTTATCTACATCATTTTCAGGAATTTATTCTAACTTGGTTTTTCAAGCAGGATGATCCTTTACACTAATCCCAATTATACCAACTTATGAAGAAATTATATGTTTTTTTTCTGCTGAGTTCGTTTTGCTTTACAGCCTACGCTCAGCCGAAGGAAAAAATCAAAGCAAGCGATCTGACAAAAATTAAGCAGGTCGGCACAATCGCAATTTCTCCTGATGAGAAACGCGCGGTTTATACACTGCTCACAACAGACCCAGTTCCCGATTCTCCCTTCGAATTCGAATATCACACGCATTTATATCTGCTGGACCTTACCAATAAAAATGAACCTGTTGCACTCACACACGGAAGTGAAAGTGCAAGCCAGCCGGAATGGTCGCCGGACGGAACGAAGATCGTTTTTGTAAGAAAAATCAAAGATAAAAATCAGCTTTTTGTTCTGCCTGTAAACGGTGGAGAGGCCTGGCAGCTGACCAGCCTTAGCTACGGCGCATCAAGCCCAAAATGGTCACCTGACGGAGGGAAAGTACTTTTTTCGGCAGGTATGTCTTTAAGTGAGATCCTGAAAGATTCTCTTTTGAATCCCAGCAAACTGGTGCCGCTTTGGTCGATGGAAAAACCAGGTTTTGCTAATAACAATTTTATCAAAAAAGACCCGTCGGTTAAACCAAATCCGGACGGAACGCTTGCTGAGATCCGGGCTTACCTGGACAAAGATGTTGATGACAAAAAAGCAAAAGTGATCAACAGGCTTAACTTCCAGGGTGAAGCTACCACGCAGCCCGAACTTACTTTTTCTCATGTTTACACCGTTGAGGTTAAAGAAAATGCAATCGCCCGGCCGGTTACAAAAGGGTTTTACAATTTCGGTCAGGCAATATGGACACCCGACGGTAAAGTTATCATGGTTACACAGGGCGACAGTCTGCAGCATCCCGACAGAAGTAAAGCAAGCCGTGTGATAAGGATGAATGCAGACGGAACGGGTACAATGGTACTTTTGAGTGATCCGGAATACAGTTTCAGCCAGCCTTCGGTTTCTAGAGACAATAAATACCTTGCTTACATCACCTCTGCCGCAGCGTTAAAACCTGCATCTCTGGATCAGGGGCACATCGGCGTTCTAACATTCGGTTCGGGATCAAAACCTTACGTTTCGCAATTTGACCGGAGCGCTGCAAATCTGACCTGGTCGTCTGACAGTAAATCACTTTATTTTACAGCCGCTTCCAATGGCGGTTTTCCGGCTTACCGGATGATCGTGATGAACAAAAGAGTAAACCAGCTGACCGGTTATAACTCCGGAATTAACAGTTTTGACATCGCAGGAAACATTGCCGTTTATGCCAAAACAGAAGTCGCCAACCCTTCCGAACTGTTTGTATCCGACCTTACTTTTCAATCCGAAACAAAACGCAGCAGCCACAACAGTGAATGGCTGAAAGATAAACTGCTCAGTTATCCTGAAAAAAGGACCTTGACCAACTCCAAGGGACAAACCATCGAATACTGGATCATGAAACCTTCGCAGACCGAGCCTGGCAAAAAATATCCGCTGCTGCTGCAAATGCACGGTGGCCCGACGGCAATGTGGGGACCTGGTGAACTTTCGATGTGGCATGAATTTCAGTTCTTTTGCTCGCAGGGTTACGGGGTTGTGTATGCCAATCCACGCGGATCGGGCGGATACGGACTTGGTTTTATGAAAGCTAATTTCCGGGATTGGGGAACGGGCCCAGCGGAGGATGTGCTTTCCGCAGCCGCTGATGCAGCAAAAGAATCCTGGGCTGATACTGCCCGCCAGGTAATTACCGGGGGATCTTATGCAGGTTATCTCACGGCCTGGATTGTTGGACATGACAACCGTTTTAAGGCGGCACATGCGCAAAGAGGTGTGTATGAACTAACCACTTTTATGGGCGAAGGTAACGCCTGGAATCTGGTTCCGAATTATTTCGGAGGTTATCCATGGGAGGCAGAAATCAAAAAAATAATGGATGCCAACTCACCGCAGACTTTCGTCGACAAAATCCATACGCCGCTGCTGATCAAACACGGAGAAACAGATTTGCGTACAGGAGTCATCCAAAGCGAATTGCTTTATAAAAGTCTGAAAATTTTAGGCAGGGACGTGGAATATGTACGTATGCCGGGAGGAACCCATGAGCTGAGCAGGACAGGAAATCCCCGTCAGCGAATTGACAGAACACTTCGTATTTATGAGTTCTTCGAAAGATATGTAGGACAGAAATAACTGGATTTTATATTACAAATCAGGCCGGTAGATGATGCCGGCCTGATTTATTTTAAGACCAGAAACCTTGTACCCTGATCGTATTGGGATGATCCTTTCTTTTTTTCAATTCTTTTCTAAGCTGAATACTGGTAGGAATGTGCCCCACAATGAATATTTCTGTATCCGTCAGATCTTTGTCTTTTGTCCAGTCAAGTAGCGCTTCAAAACCTCCCTCGTCCTGCTGCTTTACCGCGTCCACTTCCCATTTAAAATAATCGTAGAAGCTGGCCAGATGCCCTTCTTCTATAACGGAAACAGCACCTGTTAACGCGCGATCACCCGCAAGTTGCTGTAATGCAAGGTAATGTCCCAAAGCACTCATATCACCGAGTACAATCATCTTTCCTTCGAGCGGACGGTGAAAAGTTCGTGACGGACCAATGTAACTGATCTCGTCGCCCTGTTGCACCATTTTGGCCCATCTGCTGCCTGGCCCGTCGTGTACACCGTCAACATACAGCGTGCATGTCCGGGTGTCTTCGTCCCAGCCAGCCGGGGTGTAATCGCGGTAAACCCCTTCTTCTACGTTCACTTTGATGTATTGCACTTTTTCCCAGGACGACATATCCATATTAGGAAAGTGAACATCAACTTCAAAAAATGTGGCGGGCTGCCAGGCGCGTACGGCCAGGACTGTGCCGGTTTTAGCAAGTGCATTTCCGATTATACTCAGTGCTTTTCGTTTTATTATATTCATAAAATTTAGCATGTAGCTGTTAGCATTACAAAAACTTTACCTACAACATCTGCTAATAACCGTAAATGAACGGCAACCTGCGTCACTTAGATTAACAACGATATTGTAAGACAAAGCAACACCCGAAGACCGTATTTTAAAAGAGAGGAAGAATGGCAATGATTGGACTATTTGCGGTAAACACTTCTAAACTGACCGGGAGAAACCTGGATTACTTTTCTGAAAAGTCTGGAAAAATAAGTGTGATCATCATAACCAAGTGAAAAAGCAATCTGCTTCACACTCAGATCTGTAAAGTATAAAAGCCTTCTGGCTTCCATCATGATCTCCTGATGAATCAAAATACTCACCGCCAAACCCGTGTGCTGTTTTACTACCTCGTTCAGATAAGAAGGACTGATATTTAAAACACGGGCATATTCAGAAGGACTTTTCATTGTTTTGAAATTCTTCACCAGCAAACTTTTGAACTGCCGGGTAATTGTCGCCGTCCGGGAATTACTGGCCGAAAACTGCTGCTCGTAATTTAAGACGATGGCTGCAAACATTCCCAGAAATACCTGCAGCATCGCATTTAAAGTTGCCTGATGAAAAAAAGTATCGTCCGGTTGTTTGGAAAGGTCGGACAACATATCGAAGCAGTTACTCAGTTTTTTAGCCTGTTCGCTGTTCAGGGAAATCGGTTCTCCGTTAATTGAAAATTCTTCAAAAACTGATCGGTACTGATCCCCCAGGGACATTAAATCCGCTGCAATAAACCAGCCTCTGGCATTAAACAACGACAAAGGCATATGAACCTGGCCGGGCAATATGCAAAAAATAGCACAGCCATTCGCGCTGACTTCGCGAAAATCCACCATCATATGCGAAGTCCCGGATTCCTGAAAAAAAAAGTTACAGTGATTGTCACGGTGCGCCTGCATGAGTTTTACCTCATCAGCATCAATTTCATCGAGCCGATGCACATACATGCCAAACTTCGTCTCGTCATCCAGAAAGTGAAGCGGAATAGATGATCTTGCAGCCATGCGCTACTGTTTAAGTGTAACTGCCCGTTTAAGCATATCTTTTGCCTGCAATACCTTATTTTTCAGGAAGTAAGGATAGTCCGGATTTTCTGCTAAAAATTGATCGGCAATCTGTTTTGCTTCTTTGGTTGAATGTCCTGAAAACGTACTGTTTGTCCAGCGTGTAGGAAAAAATATATCACCGGTCAGTTGAATTTCCTGTAAAAGATCCAGTGACGGACGAAGGTATTTCAGCGCACTTTTCTGGCGAAGCGGATGATGCAAAAAGCCAAGTGCATCAATCACCCAAGCTTCCTTTTCGCGATTTTTCTCATTTTTTAAAGATTCAAAAAAAGCATCACGGTCCCTTTCAATTTTGCTTAAAGCAGGAATGACAAACTGCATACGCGACTTTCTGTCAGGATTTTTCGTATTGTTTAATTGTTTATCCAAAATGATTTTCGGATCCGCAGCACCCTTTAGCGCAATGTCATAAGCCAGCCCGATTTTATCATCCTCCGACAAGATTAGATCTTTGATTACAAGCTTGTCACTCCACAAATTTTCCAGTTTAGCAATGCCGTCCGCCGTTAAAGCAACATTTCGAAAAGCACGGAAGTAGGAGGTTTTTATCCCCTTATCTTTTGTTTTGTTCAGCAAACCCCAAAGCTGCTGTTCAATCTTCACCTGATGTTTTGCTCTTGTCTGCTCTGAAAGAAAATTCCACCAGACCGATTGCAGGTTACCAAGTAAATAATCCACCAGCAAAGGATTTTCTTCTTTTGGTAAAAGGCCTGAAATATTTTCTGCAAAAACTTCCGGCGCAGGACCGTCGCCCCTTAAAAAACCTTCCCAGCAGTTTACCAGCATCGCTCCGCGAAAAACCGGGTCGATCGCTACCGAGTCCGATGCCAGGTTGTAATTTTTTATAAAATAATCTTTGCTGAGACTATCCATTTTAAAATACCCGTAACCTACTCCGTCGTTATTGGGGAAAGTCAGCTCTGACGATCCGGGCATATAAACCGGCTCGGGACCTGCAAGATTTAAACTGCTTTTTGTATAAGTATCACCGGTCCTTGTTTTAACGGAAACAGACTGCTCCCAGATCCTTCCCGAAACAGAATCTTTCTTTTGCTGAATCCCTGCCTTACCTTCCTTTTTAGCCAGATCGTACTCCGGCATGCCGGCTGTTTTTACCCAAACATTACTCCAGTCAGCAATATCCAAAGGTGTTTTTTTATCTATAATACCAATAAGGTCATCCCAGCGGGCATTTGCAAAAGAGTAAGTCTTCAGATATTCCATCAAACTTTCCTGCATCAATTTTTCGCCAATTTTGCGTTCCAACTGACGCATTATGACGGGAGCCTTTTGATAAATGATGGCTCCGTAAAGCGTTCCCGCATTTTTCAGATTACCAAGATCCTGTAAAACCGGATTGGTACCGACGGACCGGTCAACATCGTAAGCAGACGGGTAATGGGCGAGCAAAAAACGGAGCTCATGATTGATCTCCGGAAAGCTGGGATGTACAATTTTGGCAGCCATGAAGTTGGCAAACACTTCCTTAAGCCAAACATCATTAAACCAGTCCATTGTAACCAGATCACCAAACCACATGTGCGCCGACTCGTGCGCAATCACACTGGCACGTGCCATTTTCCTATTTACCGACGCATTTTCATCCAAAAATAATCCGGACTCGCTGTAAAACACAGCGCCCGGATGCTCCATTCCACCATACTGAAATGAGGGAAGCAATACGAAATCAAACTTGCCAAACGGATATTTTATGGCGGTATATTCTTCCAGCCAGCTAAGCGACTTTTCATGTAGTGCAAATACCTCATCGCGGCTACGGTTTACTTTCGCCGTATCCGTTTCACGGTAATACATCGTCATCTCACGGCCATTTAATGACTTGGTCACTTTAAAAAATTTCCCGGCAGAAAAGGCAAAAAGATAAGAACTGATCGGCCTGGTTTTTTTAAAACGGTAAACACTCTTTTCTCCCTCGCTTACCTTCTCCATTAAAATTCCGTTAGAAACCGCCTCCCAGCTTGCAGGTGTCTTTAAGGTCAGGCTGTAACCTGCTTTAAGATTTGGTTGGTCAAATAAAGGAAAACAGGTTGAAGCACGGTCGGGCACGAAAAGCGTATAAAGATATTCGTCACTTCTGTTGAGCGACATATCTCCGGCAATAAATTCGATTTCTACTTTATTTTCACCCTTTTTAAATTCATCCGAATCAATGATAATATGTTCATTGACAAACCTGTAAGCCAGATCTTTTCCGTCCAATTTTACTGAGATCAAATGAGAACTGTCAGCACTAAAATCCAGCGTCAATGGCTGATCCAATTTTTTCAGATTAAAAGAAATGGTTTCTTTGCCCTTGATAAACTGACTTTTCAAAGCAGGTATATCCAGTTCAATCGCATACTCAATACTGTCAATGGTTCGTTTGCGATGTTCGTTTAACGAGAAAGAAACTCCTTTTTCAGGAATGGTATTATCTGATTTTTTGCAGCTAAAAGTTATAATGAGAAGTGTTAATAATATGGAGCTGAGTGAAAATGAATGCATTGAAATTTGAAAAAGAATTGTTAAAAAAGAATAGCTCCTGACAATTTTCTCACCCTTAGATATTAAGATTGAAAAAGTCTGTAATGTTTAAAATCCGGGTATTGTTAAATTCTTTTATATCAATAAGGTCGCTGTCTCCTGTTATAAGGAAATCGGCCGCGCCATCCAAAGAAAGTGATAGTAGGAAATTATCTTTCACATCTCTGCAAAGATCAAATTGGGATTTTACAGTAATGAACTCAGCAAACTCGTCTATTGTATCAAGGATATCTTCAACGTCAGATTGGGAAAAATATCGTCGAAACTTGGGTCTGCTGGCTACTTCAAGAAATTCATCAAGTAGTTCTTTACTGAAAATCAACACACAACCTTTGGTGATAATAAGATCGTCAAGCTTGCTGAAGTCTCTTGAAATGAGGAAGCTAATCCAAAGATTGGTGTCGAGAATAATCCTGCTAACCTTATTTGGCATATCGCTTGGTACGTACCTTCTCCACTTCCCTGGTGATGTCATCCAAAGAAGGGACAATTTGTTTAGACCTCATCCTTTTTAAAACAGCTGCAAATCCATTATCAGCTGTATCCTGTATTTCTATCAGGTCCATATCGGCCAGATCTTTCAGAAGCGTTCTGGCTTTCGGATTCAGTATGTTGATTCGTAGTGTATCCATAATATCAAATTTAGCAAATTAACCTTTGAAATAAAATAGATTCAAACATGCATGCCTTACTTCTCTTCCAGCAAAATAAGCTGTGTTCGCTGCTTGTTTTTGAGTCCCGGATTGTCGTCGCTCACTATAATAAGCTTTCTTTTGCCGCCATTGGTTGGCCACCATGACATTCCTTCCAGATTATCCGGAGCAAAAGGCATTTGTGTGTTAAAATCAAATGCGGGCTCTTTATCTTTTTCTAAATGTGATCCTTTTACGGTAGCATTCCAAAGTTTAGCTTTAGTGGTTAGTGTGCCGCCTTTGCCATTGTCGTAGCAACGTTCCAAAACCAAAAGCTGATTTTCATTTACAGATAAAATCTCAGAAATCCCTCCCCGTTTTTCCGAGGGTCCGAACGGGCAGCCGCTCCGGTCGATCACATAACTGAAAGCTTCCGGCTGTTTATAGCCATCTGCTGACTTTACAAACTTCCGGAAATGGATGGTGTCCTGCCCTACTTCTGTTTCACCTGTCCAACCGGCTTCCGGCGCAACCCAGATATTTCCACTTTCGGTGATCGCCAGCGATTCAACTCCTTTGTTGTCGGCAGGCAGCCACATTGGAGGAATTAGAAAATGCGGTTTACCTACTTTCGGAGGATAAGAATCATAATATGCTACAAAGGTTGTCGAATCGATGTTTTCCCAAATCGGCTCATACTCATTTTCTACCGCGTAAATGAACCGCCCATTGTCCTTATCAAATCTTACCGCTTCAAACCAGTTATGTGTAGACTTTGGCACAAGCGTTTTTTCTGCTTTTTCAAAATCACGAATTGTTTTGATGCTGTCAAAAACAAAGTAGTTTCCCCGGTCGCTTGCAAGGTGCCACTGATTTTTTGAAGCAACATATTCGATCGCTGAAATACCATGCAGATTACCGGTGGGTTTTAGCGGCAGAATGGTACTGTCCGAAAAAACAAATTGAAGTTTCTGTGCATTAACAGAAAAAAAACTGACAACAATTAAGAGGATTAAAAATATTTTGTTCATTCGTAAAACGTCCTGATAAAATAACTGGGTTTGGCAAAAATACTGCTGAAATCTGTACATTTAAGACTCAGACTCAAAAGACAGCGGAACGTATTACTGAATCATCCTACAAATCCATGAAATACTTTTTAAAATCCATTTTATTACTTTTTCTCCTACCCCTTACGCCGGTCACGGCTCAGAAACTCACCACGCTTTCCGTAGAAAAGATCATGCGGGACCCAAAGATATGGATCGGTACAGCGCCATCCAATATATCCTGGTCCGATGACTCCAAAACCATTTACTTTGACTGGAATCCTGATAAAAACTTATCTGATTCTCTTTATGGATATTCCTTATCGGACAAAAAGATAAACAAAGTCAGTGCAGCAGAGAGGTTAAAATCATCTGCCGGAAACGGAGTTTTTAACCGTTCACATACACTGAAAACCTATGCTAAGAACGGAGATCTGTTTGTGGTGGATTTCAAAAATTTCAATGTTCTCCAATTGACCAATACAGTTGACCGTGAGAGTAACCCGGCGTTCAGCGGCGATGAGCAAAGCATCATCTTTGAACGTAACAACAACCTTTTTAGCATTTCATTAAGTAATGGATTGCTAACACAGCATACTGATTTTAAATCAGGTGCAAAACGGCCGGAGCCTAAGCTTAGCGATGAAGAAAAATACCTGAAAAACGACCAGATTAAAATGTTTCAGGTGTTAAAAGAAAGAAAGGATAAAAAAGATGCGGGTAAAAAAATCGCCGATTCTGATAAGCCGGATTATCCGAAGGAAATTTACATCGGCGAAAAAAACGTTAGCGGCGCGAAATTGAGCCCAAACGGCCGTTTTGTAACATACCGCGTTTCACAGCCGGATAAAGCTGCAAAGTCAACCATTGTTCCGAGTTATGTTACGGAGTCAGGTTTTACCGAAGATATTCCCGGACGTACCAAGGTAGGCGCTCCGGGTACGGCGAATGAATTTTGGGTTTATGATATCAAAAAAGACACAACCAGAAAAGTAAGCGTAAAGAACATTCCGGGCATCAACGACAAACCGGACTATCTGAAAGACTACCCGAAACAGGATAGCGCCTGGAAGAAAAAAGAACGTGAGGTTTCGATTGCAGGGCCATTCTGGTCTGAAAACGGCGAAAACGCGGTGGTGATTGTACGTGCCCAGGATAATAAGGACCGCTGGATTATGTCATTGAACGCTGACTCTCTGACGCTTCGTTTACTGGACAGACAGCGTGACGAAGCCTGGATCGGCGGGCCTGGCATCGGCGGTTTCAATGGAGGCGAGCTGGGCTGGCTGGATGAAAAAACGATTTACTTCCAGAGCGAAGCAACCGGTTATTCACATTTATATTCTTTAAATGTAAAAACCGGAAAGAAAACGCAGCTGACCGGCGGCAAGTTTGAAGTACAAAACGTTACGCTGTCCAAAGACAAAAAGACGTTTTACATTATGACCAATGAACTGCATCCGGGTGAGCAGCATTTTTACCGCATGGCAACTACCGGCGGTGAACGTACACGTATCACACAGGCAACCGGCGCACATGATGTTACGCTTTCGCCTGACGAAACCAAGCTGGCAGTTCGCTACTCAAACAGCACGACGCCCTGGGAGCTTTTTGTGATGGACAACCAGACGGCCGCAAAACCGGAACAGATCACTAAATCGACAACCGAGGAATTCCGTTCTTATAAATGGCGGGAAGCCAAAGTAGTGACCATCAAGGCCACGGACGGAGCAGATATTTACGCACGGGTTTACGAACCTAAAAAATCAAATGGCCGCGCGGTAATTTTTGTACACGGCGCCGGATATCTGCAGAACGCACATAAATGGTGGAGCCAGTATTTCCGTGAATATATGTTCCATAACCTGCTTGTGGACAAAGGTTATACGGTACTGGATATGGACTACCGTGCAAGTGCAGGTTATGGCCGTGACTGGCGTACCGGAATTTACCGTTTCATGGGGGGAAAAGATCTTACAGACAATACCGACGGCGCCAAATGGCTGGTAAAAAAATACGGAATTGATGCCGGAAAAATCGGGATTTACGGAGGTTCTTACGGCGGGTTTATTACACTGATGGGCTTGTTTACTACGCCTGATGTATTTAAAGCCGGCGCAGCACTTCGTCCGGTAACAGACTGGGCAGCTTACAACCATGGTTACACTGCTAACATCCTTAACGAACCACAAAGTGACAGCCTGTCTTACCGCAAAAGCTCTCCGATTTACTTTGCGGAAGGTTTGAAGAATAACCTGCTGATCTGCCACGGTATGATAGATGTGAATGTACATTACCAGGATGTTGTACGTCTTTCGCAAAGATTGATTGAACTAGGTAAAAATAACTGGGAACTGGCATCTTACCCAATGGAAGATCACGGTTTTGTAGAACCCTCTTCCTGGACAGACGAATACAAAAGGATTCTAAAGTTGTTTGAAGAAAAACTGAAATAAGTAGTAAGGAAAAATAAAGGAAAGGGAGGAATGGAGTCGGCTGGCTTGTTTCTCCCTTTTTTGGTGTTCTATTGTTTGTATTTTCTTTCGCTTAACTTTGGTCCATGGAAAATACCAGAGAACTTAAAATCGCCGTGCTGATTGATGCGGACAATGTACCTTATGCCAATGTAAAAGGTATGCTTGAAGAAGTGGCTATTTATGGCACGCCTACGTTCAAGCGGATTTATGGTGACTGGACCAAACCTACTCTTTCCGGCTGGAAAACGGTATTGCTGGAAAATGCGATTACGCCTGTTCAGCAGTACAGCTATACTTCTGGCAAAAACTCTTCGGATTCTGCATTGATTATTGATGCAATGGATATTCTTTATACCGGCCGTGTGGACGGGTTTTGCATCGTTTCCAGTGACAGCGATTTTACACGGCTTGCAACCAGGCTGCGTGAAGCGGGCATGCAGGTTTTTGGTATCGGTGAAAAGAAAACACCAGCTGCTTTTATAGCTGCATGTAACAAATTTATTTACATAGAAATCCTTAAAAAGGAAACCAAAGCTGACACACCAGCAAAGGAAACCTCCAAATCAACACCGGCTCCGAAAGAAGATATCACACCAGTCGCCAAGATCGACAAAGGATTAGTCAAGCTGATTTCAGAAAGTATCAATGACATTGCCGATGAGGATGGCTGGATTTTTCTAGGTGTATTGGGTAATATGATTCTGAAAAAACGCCCTGATTTTGACCCGAGAAATTATGGACATAAAAAACTGCTGGATCTGATCCGTTCGATTAAAGCGGTTGAGGTTGAAGAAAGGCACACTGGTAAAAATAATGCTTCGCACTTTTACGTGAAGACGAAGTAACGTGTGCGTTAAATCTTGACGTGCGCTACACCTTGTCCGCTTCGGGATAACTTTTTATAACTACAAATATAAGGGTACTCTGCACCTGTTTCCACAACTATCTTTCTCCTGTACCTGTAAATATGGGGAGTTTTATATGATTTAAAATCGAATTGTCCGGATTTGACCCATGTCATTGTCTTTAAATTAAACTTAAAACAACAAACATGGAACAGATCAAAAATAGCAGAACGGATGGATTTCTGGTTCTCTACGACATGCAGACAACATTTTTTTCAAGTGTTATAGACGGCATTTCAGAGAACGATACGACCAACCGGCTGAATACAGGAGCTAACCACATTGCCTGGCTGACGGGTAGCCTGGTAGCACAGCGCTACGGACTGGCAAAGGAATTTGGTGTTAACAAAGTACAAAACGGTGCAGACTTTTTTGCCGGCAACAAAGGAATTCAGGATAACGCAACCTATCCGACGCTGGATGTCTATAGAAGAGATTGGGAAATCATTTCCCCCCTTTTGCGAGAAGCTATCCTCAACGCTTCTGCCCCGCAACTGGATCGCGAAATTGAAATGAGTCCGGATTTTAAAATGACTGCTTATGACTTGCTTTCCTTCTCTGTTTACAGAGAAGCTAATATTATTGGTCAGATCGCATTGTGGCGCAGACTTCTTGGATATCCGGCAATGAAATATATGTAACCGGAAATTGATAGTTACCTCCTGAAAACCAGGTCAAAAAGCTTATCCAAATTTTTCTCTCATGTGTGTGAAAATGTGCGCATATAAAAAAAATTAATTCTACACTTTGTAGAATTAATGTAGAATTTATATATTTGTTAACGCTGTTATGGTAAAGGCCCGATTATTGCTATTGTCCTATTATCAAATTAAGCAGGTGACTTTCACAAACAAGCTCGACACGTACATGGAAAAATTACTGGGAGAAATTACGAGTGCAATTATGAATCGCTGGTCTACGGCAGAAGCAATACCCGGTAAAGTTACACCATCCACATCTTCGGACCTGATTAGGGAATTCGTGATAAACGAGGAACTTCCCTGGCTTATATCGGTCGAGAATCGTGCCGGACGAGGTTATGCTGTAATCTGTTCGAGAACCGAGTCTTCAGAAAAATTGCAGCAATACAAAAATGAAAAATATCCCAACCCTTTTCATCAGGGTCCGGAAAAAGATGTTTTCCTGGAATATTATATCGAAAAAGATTTCTTTTCAGATGGATACAAAACGCATTTTTATAAAAACAGACAGATTAACTCTGTAATCTGGTCAATAGACAATCTTGTAAAAAATCTTGAATTTGATTTTAGCGAGTACGAAAAACAATATGCATAACACTTAGTCTTACTCAACGCTTACACATCACATTTGCCTCACGCCACGATAGTAGCAATACTTTCGTGGCGTGTTTTTGTTCCCATAAATTTTGATATTCTTGTAAAAACCAAAAACGAAACAGAATTACATGAAAATCTATCAGCAGCCGGTAACTTTAAGACAAAGGACAAGAGGATTTCATTTGATAACAGGTGAAATTCTGAATGCCTTACCCCAGATCGGACGGATCACAACCGGTATCTGCCAGGTTTTTATTCAGCATACATCAGCTTCACTTACTATCAACGAAAACGCCGATCCGACTGTGAGAAAAGATTTTGAAATGTATTTTAACAAAACTGTAAGAGAAAACGATCCCGATTATAAGCACGATTATGAAGGTTCGGACGACATGCCGGCACACCTGAAAGCTTCACTTTTAGGCAGCTCCGTATTGATTCCGATTCGCAACGGAGAGCTGGCACTGGGTGTCTGGCAGGGAATCTATCTGTGCGAGCATCGCGATTATGGAGGAACCAGAAATTTGATCGTGACAGCATGGGGAGAATAAATCAGAAATTATACTGAACCCTGCACGTTAAGACATCATCCGCCACATCTTCGCCAAAGGCTGCCAGTCCCGATTTTTCATTTCTTACAAAATCATAAAAAAACATAAATTTCAGTGAGGTATTGGCGTAGTAGACATAACCCATGCTGATTGTATGGTATTCAAGATCAGCCTTGCTAAAACCTGCTGCTTCAGAAATTTCCATTCCCGATACTTTTTTATTCGGATCGTACCAGTCGTATTTGGCCACAAACTGATGCTCTTCACTCCCCAGATTCTGAAGAAAATAAAAATATGCCCCATCAAAGTTCCTCGTATAAAGCGGATCTTTTAATCCGTTCGTAACCGGATAAACTCCCGGCGTTTCACTGCTTGCAAGGGTTGCAGTCTGTTTACCCCTTATATATTCTGCACGAAATTCTGTCTCTCCACGACGGTTGGGAAACACTAGCTGTACGTCTGCACCTGCATAATTTCTGGGTGCCAGTTTTCCGTAATTGGATCGCGAAGAATCTTTTATCATTGCAAACCCGTTTTTCTGTGAAACTGTTTTATAGAGCACCTCCGACTGGCTGACAATTCCTCCCGCATAACCTGAAACTCCGGCAGACAACAAACCTCCGGATAACCCAGCCATTTTTACTGGCTTCAGACTAAGCCTTGCTATTACATCTTTATGACTGTCGTAGTCCACCGGCCCGGCCATGCCTTGTCCGTTAAAAACACCCAGATCGAATTTCACACTGGCCCATTTACTGTCCTTATTTCGATCAGTGACCGTAAGCATCACTCCGATATCCCGCTCAGTTTTCATCAAAATCTGAGACATTCTTCCCCTTTCAGGCGTTTCGCGGTTAGCAGATGAGAGATTGACTTCATAGCCAAAAGGTCTGGCAAACATCCCGGTTGTCAGGGAAAACAGTTTTAACTTATTTTCATAAAACCTTCCCCAAAAATCCCTTATCACAACGCCGCGCTCTGTTCCGTCGAATTGAAATACGAAGTAAGATGTGGGTTCCCGTCTATCATTCAAATGCGCATAATCTACGCGCAGACGCCCGCGTCTAAGCATGAAACGATTATTGGACAGCTCAGGAAAGTTGCCGCCATTGTAAGATTCAGCGCCTTTGGTTTTGATATATTGAAACTGAGGTTGGATGTAGCCGCTCATCCTCACGCGGTCGTATCTCTCGTAAATCGATAACATTCCCTTTCCCATCTGGTTGGTTGTATCAACCAGATCCATTAGAAAACGCTGTGCAAATATTTGTCCGGAGTATAAATATAATAATGCAAATAAGACCAGGCAGATCCATTTTTTCATGGAAGATGAAGTTAATCGGTGTCAGTTTCTGGCTGCAAATGTCACCAATTTTTAAACTCTGTAAAAGTTTCAGCCACGAATGTCGCCAATTTACACAAATTGCATTTTAAAATTTGTGTTCATTCGTGTCATTCGTGGCTAAAAAACAAGCTAACACTATTCTGATTTTAAAGACTTTACCGGATCCTTCAGCGCTGCTTTCAAAGATTCGTAACCTGCAGTGATCGCAGCCACTACAAAAGTGATTAAAATGGCGAAAGACATGATATCAGCGCCAATCGGAATTCGGTATTGATAATCTTCAAGCCAGGCGTGCATAAGATACCAGCCCAGCGGTGCTGCAATTATAAATGCGACAACGATCAGAAGCGAAATTTCCTTTCCAAAAATCCCAAGAATACTTGTTAAACTGGCACCTAACACTTTGCGGACACCAATTTCTTTTGTCTTTTGGGATGCCATAAACTTAACAAGTCCGTAGAGCCCCAGACAGCCGATGAAAATAGATATGATGGAGAATACGCGTATTAATTTTAGCATGATATTTTCCAGCTCATAAGCTTTTGTGATTTGCTCATCGAGGAAAGTCTGTTCGTAGAGATAATCAGGGAAATACTCATTCCATAACTTCTCAACCTCCTTCATGGTTTGGTGCAGGTTGGTGCTGCTGAGTTTTATGGCACAGCGATAACTATTGTCTTTATAGGTGAAAATGGCAATCGGATCAATTTCACTTTTAAACGTACCGTTGTTCCAGTTTTTCAGTACGCCGTAAATCGGCGCCGTCACACCCCAGATTTTTAAATTTTTTCCAATAACATCTTTCGAATTTTTCACACCCAGCTTTTCCACAACTTTCTCGTTAATCAAATACCCTTTTATCGTGTCACTTTGCGGTATATTCTCTCCAGCAACCAAAGTAAGACCAAAAGTTGAAGTGTAGTGGTTGTCGGCATTTTTTGTATTCATTTGCCATAACTCATCTTTTTGCCTGGTATCATAACTGAAATTGGATGTGTTATTCGATGTGGTGGTCGGCAAAAACAAGCAGAATGACGCATCCGAAACACCAGGGATAGATAGCAGTCTTTGCCGGAATGTAGACTGATTTATTTTATCAGGAGCAGGGATCTGAATACTTGCAATGCCTTTTGTTTCATACCCAACAGAACTTGACAGCATAAAACTTACCTGATTATTCACCACCAGGGTGCAGATAACCAGCAACTGAATAAGTACGAACTGAAAAACAATCAATCCCCTTCTGAGTGATATGCCTCCGATATGACGGGCCGTGACATTGCCTTTCAAGGCCAGCACCGGACGGAAGCCTGCCAGGATAGTCCCCGGATAGGATCCTGCCAGCAAAACCACTGCAGTAAATAATGAAGCTAAAAATATCCAAAGAAAACCATCCGACCATACAATTTGCTTTGGCCAGCCGCCCGGCTGTTCAAGCCATTCCGAAATGTTGGGTAAAGTTAACGTGGCGATGATCAGACCGATGGCCATCGCCAAAAAGGTAATAATGCCGGTTTCGAGCATAAATTGTGAAAAAACCTGACTTTTTGTTCCGCCAACGGACTTACGAATTCCTACCTCTTTGGATCGTCGTAATGCCTGTGCAGTGGCCATGTTGATAAAATTGAAACAGGCAGTTACGATCAGAAAGATACCGATCGCACTCATGATCCAGATCCACTTCATAGGCATTGGCCCATAGTATCTTTCAGAATGATGAATCTCTTTATATGGCAGAATAGGATGCGCGTAAGATTTGTAATCATTGCCGTGATATTTTTTATTAAGAGCAGCCAGCTGTTTCTCAACATTTTTAATATTGGTACCGGCCGGCACAAGTGTAAAACAATAGGTATTGGAATTGACTCCTCCCCAATTATCAATTCCGCTTCCTCCATAGCTAAATTTGGGATTGGCTGTGAGCGTAGCAAAAGAAACGAAGAAACCATAAGGCATATCGGTGTTGTCTACCGCATTATCGACTATCCCGGTAACTTCCAGATTCAGCCGGTTTGCGAACCTTATTACTTTACCAATAGGATTTTCTTTACCAAAATATTTTTCTGCCATGGCCCGGCTCAGAACAATTGTGTTTGGCTTGCTCAGTGATGCCTTTGCATTACCGAATTGCCAGTGCCGGTCAAAAATGGAAAAGTATTCGGGATGAACATAGGCCACCGCAGGGCCTTCTTCTTTAAACTTTTTGATCGTTTTACCAGTATTGTCCAGCACGGCCATAAAAGCATTGTAACCTTCAATACACATGCCGGTAGTAAACTGCGGCATTTCCGTTCGCATGGCCTTCCACATCGGCGTAGGAACGCCGCGGGAATAACCTACCCCATCAAAATGAAATTCGGTTGTGATCTGATAAATTCGATCTATGTTTTTGTGAAAATGATCATGTGTGGTTTGAAAACGGATAAACCAGAATACGATCAGCGCACAGGCGAGCCCGATAGACAATCCTGAAATATTGAGAATAGCGTAAAGGTGGTTTCTCTGCAGATTCCTCCATGCGATCTTGAAGTAATTTTTTATCATCACAAACCATTTAAAGTGCTCATTTGAACGCGCCCGCGCGCAATTTCCCTGTCTAAAACTTATGCCATCCTCAAACCCGCTCATTTCCAAAAGGTTAAAAAAAGCGGACTGTTCGTTACCGGACACTGTTGTTCACTCACGCGCGCAGGTTATGTGCTTATTGTGATTAAAACATGTAAACCGGTTATGTCCGGTTTAATTGTCGTAACTTCTGAAAATTAATTATACTCAGGATATGAAGATTAAAATTATAACGGGAAAAGATCTGCCCGAAGCGAATTCCATTTTAAAGTTCAGAATCAAAAATACGACCAACTGGCGGATTGGATATACAGATGACAAAGGTGCTGATTTTATCGAAGAGGTACGCGGAATCACATACAGGTATTCCTGGAATCAAATTGATGAATATTTTTTAACAACCGTTCCTCAGGAATAAATCGCGACTGTTGGGTGCATGATTCATTTCACCCGACAGTCGAAATTCCATTGCTTCTATCCCGCTGTCCCATCTCCCCCCGCTTCTTGTCGCAAATTCCAACCCAAAAAGCCATTTAATTCACTTTTGTTTGTGAGACTAATCCGCTGTATTTAAAACGACAGCATGCTGACACGTTATAATTTAAAATTTTTCAGCTTCCTGTCCGGATTTGTAAGTTCACTCTGTCTTTTTACCAACACAGCGGGCAACGTTAAAAGTTTGAACATATTTCTTTAACCGGCTTTATACAACAGACACAGTCATGGAAATTTACGAATGGAAAAAAGATGTAAAACTGATATGTCAGACGGCAACAAGTTTTCCGGATGGGATCAAAGACGCTTTTAATACCTTACAGGAAAACACGCCGAATTGTGAACAGAGAACATGGTACGGTATTTCCAGCCAAAATGAAGACGGGGTGATTATCTATAAAGCAGCCGTAAACGAACTGGAAGATTCAGAGGCTGAAAAATTGAATGCTGAAAGCTTTACGATTACCACAGGAACTTATCTTGCCGAAGCTGTTAAAGATTGGATGAAGGATCCCCAACAGATTGGTGAAATCTTTACCAGATTACTTGCTGATCCCCGGCTGGATTACACTTTCCCTTGTATCGAATGGTACAACAAAAGTGACGACGTTTTGTGCCTGGTCCGTATCCTCGATTAATAAAATCCTTAAACCTGGACAGTAATCGTCTGGCTCATATACTTCCTGAACAAGAGATTAGAAATAAGCAAAAATTGCAATATCTTACCGTTTAATTACTACACTGCATACTTAACCTTTCTTATCTAACACGATGCGTTTCATCACTATAATTCTGTCCGGAATTGCGATCCTGATCGTACTTCTGTTGATTGTTGCCCTTTTTGTTAAAAAGGATTACTCCATTCACAGGGAAATCGTCATTAACAAACCTAAAAAGGACGTATTTGACTATGTTAAATATTTAAAAAATCAGGAAAACTATAATAAGTGGGTCATGGCCGACCCCAATATGAAAAAAGACCTGAAAGGTATAGACGGCACCGTTGGTTTTATTTATGGCTGGAACGGAAACGATCAGGTTGGGGAAGGTGAACAACAAATTACAAATATTACCGAGGCAGAAAAGCTGGAAAGTCAAATTCACTTTATCAGGCCTTTTGAAGGATTGGCACAAATCGAGATGACCACTAAATCCTCATCCGGCGGTCAAACCAAAGTTGGCTGGACTATGAGCGGAACCAGCAAATACCCGATGAATCTGACAAACCTGTTTGTAAATGGCATGCTGGGCAAAGACATGGAAACCAGCCTGAAAAGTTTGAAGGCAATTTTAGAGAAATAAATCATTTTAACATCACCTAAAAGTAATCTATTGACATTATGAGAATTACATTTATCATCGTTCGTGTTTTGCTGGGAATCTTATTTCTTTTTGCATCCGTTTCTGTGTTGTTAAATCTGATACCACCACCACCGCTTACCGGGAAAGTTAAACTATTTAATGAAGGACTCGCCGCTGCGGGTTATTTCATACCTTTTTTAAAAGTGCTTGAACTGATCTGTGCCATATCCCTGATTTCGGGATTTTACCTCAGACTTTTTGCAATCGTTTTATTTCCGATCAGCGTTCACATATTTTTGTTCCATGCTTTCCTGGATGCCAGCGCGATGCCGGTTGCGATCTTTGTTTTGCTTGCGAACATATTTGTAATCTATCACTACCGCGAAAGTTACCTGCCGATGCTTAAAGCCAGATAAGGCTATCCCGAATCGGCCATTTTAAGTACAAAGATTTAAGTACGCCCTTTTCGATCAGTCAGCCACGAATAACTCTATTACTAAACACTTATCGGGATGATTGAAGTTTTTAAAACGAATGTGGACAATGAGGAGAAAGCCCGGTTTGTGCTTTCTCACATTAAACAGAATTTCGAAAGCTATCAGGCCAGTTTCGATCTGGAAGACTGCGACAGAATCCTCAGAGTCGTCAACAGAAAAGGGATTGTATGCTCTTATCAGCTTATTGATCTTTTATTTAAACTGGGATTCGAAGCTGAAATACTGGAAGATGAAACACCTTCGGCTGTCCAGATTATGATGCACAGTACCAAATATTATCCGGTTTTAGAATAAACATTCATTCACTATCAAACATAAACAAAATGGCAAAGGCTAACACATATCTGAATTTTCCGGGCACGACCGAAGAAGCATTTAACTTTTATAAATCTGTTTTCGGAGGAGAATTTACATTCCTGCAACGGTTCAGTGACACACCCGAAGGCAACAACCTCCCGGAAGCAGACAGAGCGAAGATAATGCACATTTCTCTGCCAATTGGTGAAGGCACTATGATCATGGCAACCGATTCGCTGGAATCAATGGGACAAAAGCTCACAGTCGGAAATAATGTCTATGTCTGCCTTTCCGCCGATAATGAAGCTGAGGCGGATAAGCTTTTTTACGGACTTTCTCAAGGCGGCAAAATTGAAATGCCAATGGAAAAAACTTTCTGGGGATCCTACTTCGGCAGTTTTGCCGACAAATTTGGAATTTGCTGGATGATCGATTGTCCCCTTGAAACTCAGGCATAAATTAAAATCACAAAAATACCTATCGCCGGTTTGCCGCAGATTTTCTGTGTGCTTACCGGCGATTCTTGTTTCAAGAATATTAATTATTAATTTCGTTAACAAGAGCTGAAATCAAAAGGAAGTTTTTTAAATTGTAACCTGTAAGATTCCCGAACCGATCAGATATGACCTTTACTAGTACAAGAGATAAGAGGCATAAAACAACATTTGTCTTTATCTCTCCCTCAGACTGACCGGCGTCCACTTATTTAAATACCTTTCTTAGAACAACATTAGTAGTTTTTGTAAGTTTTTATCTTGTTTTGAAAGCAATGTAACTTATACCATATAATATTTAAGAAAAACGGGTTGTACATAAACCTAAAAAATAAACCAATTACAAAAACGATGAACCGTAGAGAAGCAATTGAAAAAATAACCCTCATGATGGGCGGTATGATTTCAGCACCACTCATGGCAGGAATAATGGGCGAAAAACTAAATTTTGGTCCGTCTGTTACTGTTTCCGCAGAACAGGAAGCATTGCTTGCCGAAGTAGCTGATGTTATTATCCCAACCACCACGACGCCAGGTGCAAAAGCTGCCGGAGCAGAAAAGTTTATTGTCAGGGTTATGCGTGATTGCTACCCGATGGAGGACCAGCAAAAGTTTTACGGCGGGCTCGAAAAGCTTAACAACGACAGCAAGGAAGTCTATCAAAAAGGGTTTGCCGCTTTGGATGCAGCACAGAAAAAAGATATGGTTACCAGATCAACCAAATCCGACAAACCTTTCTTCGTGCAAATGAAGGGACTGACCGTCACTGGATACTTCACATCTGAGATCGGGGCTACACAGGCATTGGATTACCTGCCTATTCCCGGCCGTTTCGATGGCTCCTGGCCAATGCCGAAAGGACAAAAAAGCTGGGCTCTATAAGCCTGTTGCACTAAATCCATCATGAACAATACTTATAAAAATGGCGAATTTAAATATTGACGCAGTTAAGGACATGACCTATGACGCCATCATTATCGGATCGGGTGTATCCGGTGGATGGGCTGCAAAGGAACTGACCGCAAAAGGTCTTAAGGTTTTGATGCTTGAAAAAGGAAAAAACCTCGAACACGTTACAGGTTACGAAAATGCTCTTAAGGCTCCCTGGGAATCTGAGTATAACGGACGCTTGACAATCAAACAAAAAGAAACACATCCTTTTCTTTCCCGCGATTATCCGTACAATGAAATGACGGAAAAATACTGGATGAACGATTCGGATGCACCTTATGAGGAAAAAAGAAGATTCGACTGGTTCCGTCCGAATATCGTAGGAGGAAAATCGATCATGTGGGGCCGCCAGTCTTACAGATGGAGCGACCTGGATTTTGAAGCAAACCTGAAAGATGGTGTTGCAGTGGACTGGCCGATTCGCTATAAAGATATTGCACCCTGGTATTCTTATGTTGAAAAACACGTAGGTATTTCGGGAGAAAAACTTGGACTGCCACAGTTGCCCGACAGCGATTTTATCCCGCCGATGGAAATGTATTTTGTTGAAAAAGAGGTTCGTAAGAGACTTGAAAAACAATTTCCGGGCCGTACGATGACAATTGGCAGAGTTGCAAACCTTTCTCAGCCCACCAAAATACAACTTGAAGGGGGCCGCTCTCCTTGTCAGTATCGTAACAAATGCTCATTGGGCTGTCCTTATGGTGCCTATTTCAGTACTCAATCCAGTACGCTTCCGCCGGCTGTAAAAACCGGCCTGCTTACACTGCGTCCTGATTCGGTTGTTCGTGAAATCATTTATGATGACAAAACAAAAAAAGCAACCGGTGTACGCGTGACGGATTCAGTAACATTGCAGGAAAGAGAGTACAATGCCAGGATCATTTTTGTCTGCGCAAGTACGATTGGTTCAACCCTTGTGCTGATGAACTCAACTTCACAACGTTTCCCGAATGGTCTGGGCAACGATTCAGGAGAGCTGGGACACAACCTGATGGATCACCACTTCCGTACAGGAGCAAGCGGAACCTGGGAAGGAGATTTGGATAAGTATTATTTCGGACGTCGAGCTAACGGAATTTATGTTCCCCGCTACCAAAACTTCGGATCTGACAAACGTGATTATCTGCGTGGATTTGGGTACCAGGGTGGCGGCGGCCGTCAGGGATGGCAAAGAAATATCGCCGAACTCGCTTTCGGAGCTGATTTCAAAGAAGAACTGACCACTCCGGGTAACTGGACAATGGGCTTCGGCGGTTTCGGAGAAACATTGCCTTACCACGACAACCGCATGTTCCTCAACAAAGAGAAAAAAGATAAATGGGGAATGCCAACGGTCGTTTTTGATGCTGATTTGCATGAAAACGAAAAGAAGATGCGTAAAGACATGATGAATGACGCTGCCGAAATGCTTGAAAAATCCGGAGTCAAAAACGTTAAAACGTACGACAACGGATCGTATCTGGGCATGGCTATTCATGAAATGGGAACTGCACGCATGGGCCGCGATCCGAAAACTTCGGTACTCAACGGCAACAATCAGCTGCATGCTGTGAAGAACGTTTTTGTTACCGACGGCGCTTCGATGACATCGGCGTCCTGTGTTAACCCTTCGCTGACTTATATGGCTCTGACTGCACGTGCTGTTGATTTTGCTGTAAAAGAATCTAAGAAGAAAAATTTATAGAAGGAGAAAGGAGGAGTGAGAAAAGGAGGAAGGAATTTCGGCCGGCAACAGTGATGTTGCCGGTTTTTTGTTGTTTTGATTTTCATTCTTTGGCTTTGTATTGTCATCTTTGCACGAAACGTTTCAAAAAAATCAATGGAAAATACCCAGTCTGCAACTCCGGATTCAAATGTCATTGCCGCCAGGCGCGCAAGTATGCTTATCTTTCTGGTCTGCGGGATAGGACTTTCCAGCTGGGCACCCATGGTCCCTTTTGCCAAAACCAATTTGAATCTGGATGAAGCAGCACTGGGGTTAGTACTGCTTTCGCTGGGACTTGGTGCTATATTGATGATGCCGTTTTCGGGTTTTCTTATCAATAAATACGGAAGCAGGAAAGTAACACTTGCAGCCGCTACGGTCATTGCACTCATTCTTCCAAATCTTTTGCTGGCCTCTTCTGCTATTCAGTTATCCATAGCACTTTTTATATTTGGAGCTGCCATCGGTTCTATCGATGTAGCCATGAACGCGCATGCGGTTCTGGTGCAGGAAAGATATGGCAAACACATTATGTCATCCTTTCACGGTATGTTTAGTCTGGGCGGTCTTTTGGGATCCATAGGTTTGGGATTTCTGATTAAATTCGGTTTGTCTCCTACAATCGCCGCTGTAAGCATTTCAGGCCTTCTGTTGTTTATTGCAGCCAGCCAGTACAGATATTTGTTTCCACATTGCCAGGAAAATTCTGTCGAATCGTTTTCTTTTGCACTGCCACGCGGACCGGTTCTGATTTTGGGATTGATGTGTTTTGTGTTTTTCCTTGCAGAAGGGGCTTTACTGGACTGGAGTGCAGTGTTCCTTCAATTTAACCGGGGATATGAACCATCCATGGCCGGCCTGGGGTACGCAGCATTTTCGATCGCAATGGCAGTTATGCGACTTACCGGGGATAACATCGTTAACAAAATCGGTTCTTACAAAGTGGTACTCTATGGAGCCCTGCTTTCGTCGGCAGGTTACTTCATTGCGGTTTCAATTCCATGGCCGGGTGCGGCTCTGATCGGTTTTATACTAGTCGGATTAGGAGCGGCTAACGTAGTACCGGTATTTTTCACAGCAGCCGGAAATGTTCCCAATGTGGCAACCTCTGTGTCACTGGCCGCAGTCACTACCTTGGGATACAGTGGTCAGCTGGCTGGTCCTGCCATGATTGGATTTATTGCTGAAATGACTTCACTGCCGGTTGCACTGGGCTTTGTCGGTGTGCTTTTGCTGATCGTGGCGGTTACTTATAGAAAATAAATTTCTGAGATTCATTAAACCACTTTGTAGTTGTGAGGTATTTCCCATATCCGTTTCCCCGGATTGTAACCGGGGCTATTCATATTAAATCCCATTGGGATTTTTTGTACAATCTTGGTAACTAACAACTTTGTTTTTTTTGCAACTTAAAATGCCTCTCCTGTAAACAGGTAAATTCCGGGGCCTTCTTTGGTAAACCCAACGTCAAGTCTGAGAAAAATGTCCTTTTTAGGAAACAGCAAATATCTCAAACCTACCCCACCTGACGGCCGGATATGTTTCCAGCTAAATTCATTCACTTTTGGAGCAACCACTGCGGCTGAGGCAAACACTGTTCCTCCGAATCTTTTACTGAATTTAAAAGGAAGCCAGCGATGTTCTGCCTGGGCTGCTATCATATTTTTATCACGGTACCTGCCTGAATAAAACCCGCGCATTATCATCTCTCCGCCCATCAAAGCTAATTGATTAAACGGAACATCGCCGGAGAAGAAGTTACCATATACCTGCCAGGCCAACACGTTACGTGTATTGGTTGGATGTGAGGATCGTACATCAAGATTAAAACCATAAAAATCATGATCACTGGCCAGCGCTTTTCGGTAAGTCAAAAAAGAAAACTCACTGAATAATCCTTTCCGTACGTTTAAAACATTATGGCGGTTATCGTATACCACGGCAGCGCCAAGCCCCAGGTTTTTACCACCGTTGCTACCTAATGGAAGCTCATAAACATCATGATCTTCCGGCTGATTGAATTTAGTGTTGTAAAGCTGCTGATAGTCTATTTCGGGACCGATGAAAAAGTTACGAACAACTTTTCGCAAAACCCGCTGTCTTAAAAGTAAATAATTGGCATCGATCAAAGCTGGTTCCGTACCCGGAGTTTCGGGACCGATACCGTAGTAAAGCAAAGGAAACCGCTGAAAGCGAGTCCTCCCCAAAACAAACCAATTATCCTTATCTCCGTAAATTGCGTTATCCAGCCAGATTCCGTATTGCGCTTCAAGTGTAATAAAAGTAAAGGCCTGAATCTCACTTAACCTGTTGAGCGTGTCATTTTTTGACTGAAACAGAAAAAGCGATGAAAACCCGAATTCAAAACTTGTTTCCGGCGAATAAGCCAGTGTTGGATATATCCGAAAACTGGGTTTTCCGGGGGATGTGGTATCAGACACAGACTTTTGAATAAAACGCTTAACCCAGCCATTTTTTTCCTGACCAAAAACAGCTTCGTCCGGAATAATTGCCAGCAGAAGGAAGCAAAGATATTTGAAATTCAAAGTTTACGAAGTTAGATGTGCTTTACGTATAGCCGAACTTTTATTTAAAAAATCACGCCAGCCATGTTGAACTTCTCACAATTACAGGATCCTTTTCCCTCTTACCCTAAAATCTCAAAAAAATCAATAAATTAACATTGTAATTTAGTGCTTGAAGCATAAATATTGGAGCTTGATTTTACATCTAAACTATCCGGAACATGCCAGAAAATTCGATACCAACTTTGTACGAATGGGCGGGCGGTATGCCTGCATTCGAAGAACTAACGAATGTTTTTTATGATAAGGTGCTTAAAGATGAGTTGCTCGAACCTGTATTCAAACAAATGTCAGGTGAACATCGGCTCCACGTCGCTCATTTTATAGCAGAGGTATTCGGCGGACCTGAGTTGTATAGCACTGAAGAGGGTAGTCATTTTAAAATGATACAAAAACATTTGTTCAAACATTTGACAGAACAACATCGCAAACGCTGGGTTACTCTTCTTCTGCAAACCGCTGACGAGATAAACCTTCCTGACGATCCTGAGTTTCGTTCCGCCTTTGTCGCATATATCGAATGGGGAACCCGGATTGCCGTACTCAACTCCAATACTGACCAGCTACTTATGAATCCTACCGAACCGATGCCAAAATGGGGATGGGGAGTTCCGGGCGGTCCGTTTCCTGGTTAAATAACAAGCAAGCCGCAATTTCTATAATTTAGGCGCAGCAGGTTTATTGGGTTTATCCCAATTATTGGCACCATGTGTGTTCAGCTTTCTCCTGTAAACTTTGCCATTTGCAGTGACAAACAAATAATCAAATTCTTTACCACCAAAAACCAGATTCGATACGTAACCGTTGGGAGTTGGCAATATAGCATTTACCCTTCCTGTCTGGTCCATAACCTGAACTCCAGAATTTGTTGCAACATAAATCCGCCCTTCGCGGTCACAGGTTATGGCCCTTGCTCCGGCATTTTCTTCCGTATCCGGCACATGCAGATAACCATATTTTTGTTTGTACGCTAAGGTGCCATCTGCCAGAATCTGATAAACCCAAACCCAGTGAGAAGTTGATTCGGTAACATATAACAACGACTGATCCGGTGAAAGTGCAAGTCCTTTTGCTAATCGCAGGCCCTTGTCTGCCAGCATTTTTTCTCCATCCTGCCGAATCAGATAAATGGTTGAACTGTTTTCTTTTCCCTCAGAAACAGATACATACATATTTCCATTAAAAGCAATCGTCAGATCATCGGCAACTATATTGGTTGCAATACTTTGCTTTTTTCCACTGTTGTACTTAATAATCGATCTGGTTTTTTTATTTGCTTCATACCGGTTCCCCTTTTTATCAAATTTAATGGCACTTGTATTTTTCGTTTGTATTTCAACCGTTTCTAACTTTCCGTCAGGTATCGATTTATAACTTTTACCCAAAACACCCTGAAAAAATACCTCTCCAGAATTATTTGAGGTCAACCCATCAGTGAATTTTAAGCCCGCTCCAACTTCATCCCAACCCTGACCTTCTACCAATACGGCTGACAAAACCTGATTCTGAGAAACCCCCAGTTTGACTTCTGCCGGCCAGTCCTTCCATAAATAGCGCATGGCTTCGGGAAATATTGCCGTTCCTTGTTTTCCGTTATGCCCACCAGCTCCCCACTTATGATTTACTTCATAACCTGCAAAGTTGAGCGCACGAAGCATCGTCTGGTTTGCCATCCACCAGTCACCCGCATAAATATTCAGGTCGTTACTTCCATCCTGAAGGTAAATCCTGAGCGGTTTAGGTTCATATTTTCTTATCAAAGTCGGATACCTGTCCGCACCACGCAGACCAACATACGTTCCGATTGCACTAAAGACCCGGCTAAAAGCATCAGGTCGTTCCCAGGCTGCCGTAAAAGCACAAACTGCTCCGCTGCTGGATCCGCCAATTGCCCTGTCATTTCCATTTTTGGAAAGTTTAATCGCTCTTCCGTCGCTGGTTTTTTGTTTTTCTACTTCCGGTAAAATTTCGTCCAGTATAAAATGCGCGTAATTTTCACCCAACCCGTCAAATTCAAAACTGCGGTTGAAACGGTCGAGCGCTGCATCCGGATCGATGGCTCTAACTTTTCCGTGCATTACAAATACACCGATGGTCACCGGCATTTCACCCTTGTGAATCAGATTATCAAATACAGTCGGTGCTTTCCACTGAATCCCATCCTGATTGACATAAACGCAGGCCGGCTTATCGGCTTTGTATTGAGCAGGCACATACACCCAGTATTCTCTCCAGGTACCTGGGAAAATTTTAGAGTTCTCAAAAGTAAATTTTAACACTTCTCCTTTCGGAATTCCGGCTTGCTGTTCCGAGGCAGGATCCGTCGGATAGTTTTCTTCGACACTTTGCGCCAGGATGTTTTGACCGGAAAGAAAAAGAATGAAAAGTAAAATTTTCTTCATCGA
Organism: Dyadobacter psychrotolerans; assembly: GCF_004349265.1. Taxonomy (GTDB): domain Bacteria; phylum Bacteroidota; class Bacteroidia; order Cytophagales; family Spirosomataceae; genus Dyadobacter; species Dyadobacter psychrotolerans. Next base: position 275,345 of record NZ_SMFL01000005.1, on the reverse strand, counting down.
TGTGATTTGTTGAATTCATCATTATAAATCTGAATCCAACAAGATCTACTGAAAGACACCTGTTATACTCTATGTAAAACCGAGGAAAAATAGGTAAGCAACAGATTTAGTAAGTCAGAAAGTTATTCATTCTATGTGGTGCTCTTACTAATCCTTGTGGCACTTTGTGTAATTTGAAAAATTACAGGTAACTCAGCCACCATGCTTTGTGCTCTGTTTTGTATTTGCCATACCACTTGCAGGGAAAATAAAGCGACAACACGATTGCAATCCAAATTAAATACACCCAACCTAGTTCAAAACCAAAATCGAAAGGCCGGAACTTAAAAAACAACTCCGGATCTGTTGCCTGCTTCCAGGTATAACCTGTCAGCAGGACGGTGATGGCACTTAGCACGTGAATCAGTGAAAAGTGAACGATAAAATAGAAGAACGGCACTTTACCGTAAACAGATAAGAATTTTGTCAAACGGTTAGAGGTGCTGTCGGTGAAAGATAGCAAAATCAAAACTGGCCCCACTGTCATCAGTGTAAAAAGCAGTGATGGAGGATATTTTGAAACATTAAAAAAGGACAGCACTGTCCGCCAGCTTTCCTTTTGCGTTGTCCACAAAGCCGGGTCGCCATAACCGTTGGCAAATCTTAAAACAATAAAAATAAGCGTAGCTGAAAGGCCCGCAAGCAGCAAAATCTTTTTTCTTTTCCCGGCATCAAAATCTTTGTCGTAAAGCTTTCCCAAACCGTATCCGCTCATCATAACACCGGCCCAGGGAAGAATTACATAAAAAACAGCAATCGTTCGTCCGCCCACAGGATAAAACTTACCAGCCGCTGTAAAGAAAATATTGAGTATAATATCCAAAACTGAATTCGGCGTCACTTTGATAAAATCAAAAACGTTATGACCCAGGATGAGCACCAACCCAAAAACTAACACCGCTTTTGCTGAAAAAAATCTGACAAAGATCCCTGTCACAATCATGCAGCATCCGAGTGCCCAAAGTACATTCAGCAAAATAAATTTGTAGGAAATATCGAAGGATAGTATAAACGTCATTAAGGTAACTTCTATCAAAACAATCCAAAAACCTCGCTTAATCAAAAAAAGGCTCGTTTCTGTAGCCGATCGTTTGCTTCCGGCCAGATAAGCCGAAATACCGGACAGCAGCATAAATGAAGGAGCGCAGTAGTGTGTTATCCATCTTGTAAAAAACAGAATTGGCGTTGTCGTCTGCGGATCTACCGGATTTTGCGTGAAAGCGGTAATCAGAAAAAACTCGCGGACATGGTCCAGTGCCATAATGATCATGATGGCTCCCCGGATCGTATCAATCGATTTGATTCGTGAGGTGGGTTCACTTTGAAGCAGACTGACTGACATAGGAAATGGTTATGATAACTACCTGTATATGGATCAGTGAAAATAAGAAATTAAATGCAAAGCAAAAAAGCCGAAAGCATGACATTATTGATCATGCTTTCAGCTTTTTGTATTTACCTTCAAATCGGACAGACTACTTATCTTCCCGCATAGCTTTCAATCCCTTTGTCCATTTCAACAATTCATCCAGCATTTTTTTTGAAGCTGCCTTTGAAATTTCATTGGCAACCAGCTCGCCCTGCTCATTGATGCTTTCTGTAAAAAAGGGGAAATTAACTGCTTCGGGAAGAGCAACGGTTTTAAAACTTGCCAGATCAGCTTTGAGACTGTTCGCAGCCCGCGTGCCGGCAGAAACGCCTCCGTAACTTACAATACCTGCCGGTTTGTAGCCCCATTCATGTACCAGATATTCCAGTGCATTTCTCAACGGAGCCGGATAATTATAATCATATTCCGCGGTTACAAAAATAAATGCGTCAGCCTCATCGATTTTTGCACTCCAGTCTTTGGTGTGAGCATGTTCGTATTGTTTCATAGACGGATGCTTAGCCTCGTTCATCATCGGCAGATTGATCTCACCTAAATCAAGCAGTTCTACTTCGAAATTACCATGAGCCCTTGCGACTTCCAGTATCCATGCTGCAACAACCGGACCTTTTCTTCCCGGCCTCACCGTTGAGGATATTACTTTTAGTTTGTACATAAATATTATTTTAAATTACTTCGGACCGAATTCTCCGTCCGCTATGATGGTTACTTCTTCACTGAGCATCGGTACAGCAAATTTTGTACCCAGGTTAAAATCCGAACGTTTGATCACACCCGTTGCCCTGAATCCGGCCACAGGCTTTTTGCTCATTTGGTTGGTGATTGTACCACGGTACCAAAGCTCCATTGTCACAGGTTTGGTTACGCCATGCAAAGTAAGATTTCCTGTCAGTTGATATTTGTCCTTACCTGCACTTTTGAGCTCTGTACTTTTAAATGTAAGTTCGGGAATGGCCGTCGCATCAAAAAAGTCAGCCGATTTAAGGTGATCATTTCTTTTTTCCACACCCGTATTGATAGAGGCAGTTTTGGCGGTCAGCTCAAAAGAGGCATCACTAAAATCAGGTTTGGAGGCTGTAATCGTTGCATCAAAATCAGTAAATGCGCCACTAACGGTAGATACGCCTAAGTGTGTAATGTCAAATTTGAGCTGCGAGTGCGCTTTATCATTTTGCCAAACCGACTGTGCCATAACGCCAAACGAAACAGCGACAAACTGGATAATTAAAAATACCTTTTTCATAAATCACTTTGTTTAGATTGAATTGAATGGGACTATTACCATAAAGTCAAGGTAAACAAAATTAGGCAGTGATGCTACGTATATGATGGCTGCACTAATAACTTCACAAAAAAATAACCCGGAACTTCGCAAAATAGCAAAGATCCGGGTTCAAGAATTTTAATTAAAATCTACAACAAAGCAGCTCCGAATACACCCGCGCTATCACCAAGTTTTGGTTTAACAATCGGGGTAGTAACTACGCCTTTGTTGAAAATATACTTCTTAATTTTGTCGTAGCCTGCGGTATATAAAAGATCGATGTTTCCAACACCTCCGCCAATAACGATCAGACCGGGATCTAAAACGTTGATTAGCGTTGAAATAGCTCTGCCATAAAATTCCAGCAAACGTTCTATTGTTGCAGTGGCAAACTCATTTTTACCGCTGTGATATTCTTCAAGAATTTCCTTCAATGATAATTTTACTCCGCTGATCTTTTCGTAATGACGTTCCAAAGCCGGACCGGCAATTACCTGCTCGACACAACCAGCCTTACCGCAATAACAGGAGTCACCGTTCTCTTCAAGTATATTATGTCCCCATTCTCCGCCAATTCCATGATGGCCGCCGATTATTTTATTGTTCACGACCAGACCACCGCCTACGCCTGTCCCCATAATCACGCCAAAAACAACTTCTGCTCTCGGATAATCTTTTCCGGCACCTATCAATGTTTCGGCAAGGGCAAAACAATTGGCATCGTTGGCAAGCTGCACAGGTATTCCCAGTATTTCTTCCAGATCTTTTTTCATCGGCTTCCCGTTCAGACAGATCGTATTGGAATTTTTCATTAGCTGCGAATCAGGCTCGAGTACGCCCGGCGTAGCAAAACCAATTTTAGCCGGCCGCTCTCCCACCTGCTCGGCGACCAGATCAATCAATTTTTTGATCTGTGATAAAATGTGTTCATATCCCTTCGCTGATTCAGTTGCAATACGCATACGAACCACTACTTCTAAATTATTATTTGAATCCAAAACGGCACATTCTATCTTGGTGCCTCCTAAATCTATTCCCCAGAGTTTCATATGAATCGGCTATCGGCAATCAGCTTTCGTTATGTTTGATTATTAATAGTTTTATACGGTTTGATTTTAACTCTCTTACCGCACTTTATAAAATTTGTACCCAAAAAGGAAGATAACGGTATAACAAATGATTGGCAAATAATAAGCCATTGCCACGTCATGCTCTGCTACTGCACCCATTGCAAAAGGGAAAAAAGCACCCCCAACAACGCCCATTGAGATAAATGAAGAAGCCTGTTGTGTGTGTGATCCCAGATTCTTTAAACCTAGACTGAAGATCGTCGGGAACATGATACTGAAAAAGAAGTTCAACATCAATAGAGCTATAAACGATGGCCAGCCCCAGCTTTGCGCTATAATCAGACACATCAGAATATTGCAGGCTGCGAAAATTGCCAGGAGTGAATGCGGTGCAATGTAACGCATCAGGAAAGTACCTACAAATCGTCCGGTTAGCATCAGGACAAAAAACAGGATCATATAATTTCCTGCAACCAAATCAGTAAAGCCCATTTTCTCGTGGCCATAATTGATAAAGAAGGCCCATGTACCCGCCTGCGCAGCTACATTAAAAAACTGCGCAATAACTGCCCAAACAAAATGTTTATGCTGAAAAAGAGTTTTTCCGGGTGCAACATCAACGTTGGTCGCTTCGGTATCTGATACAGTATGAGGATCAGTTAGTGCAGGAACTTTCACAAAGGAGAATAGTATAGCAATCGTGGCAATCACACTGCCAATCACGATGTACAACGTTTTTACCGAGGTAAGATCCGTACTTCCCGGAACATTGGTTCGCAAAAGAAAATAAGAACCCACAGCCGGTCCGATAATCGTACCCAGCGCATTAAAGGCCTGCGCGAAGTTAATACGAAGATCGCTTGTCCGCTGATCACCTAATGAAGCCACAAAGGGATGCGCTACCGTTTCCAGCGTTGAAATTCCACATCCCAGGATAAACAAAGCACCACCAAAAAAGGGAAATGATGCAGCAGCAGCAGCCGGAACGAACAAAAATGATCCCAATGCAAAAAGAGTAAGGCCAAAAAGTACACCATTTTTGTATCCAAACCGCTTCATAAAGAGTCCCGCGGGGATTCCCATCACACCATATGCCCCAAAAATCGCAAATTGCACGAAAGCGGATTGTGTTTTAGTCAGGCTTAGAACGTGCTGAAAGTGTTTGTTCAAAACATCACCCATGGTGATGGCAATGCCCCAGAACATAAAAAGTGAAGTGACGAAGATAAGCGTAATCAGGTATTTTTTATCCGTAAAACGGGCCGGTTCAGGTGCGTTACCGACAGGGGAAAAGTTACTCATTTAGCTGAATAATAAAAGTAAATGTATGGTATGTTCTATTTTTGCAAATGTAAATTAGAGAAATTTAAATACTGATTCCAATCAAAGTTTTTTGTCCCAATCTTTGCAGACTGATTAAAAAGTTTCAATTGAATGGGAAGTGGCTCATTCAGAGCAGAAAACAATATCCCCGCAGATTATTTATTGCAAAAATTTTAAACGAAGCAATGATCACATTGCTTATCTCATACATCTTCCTTCAGCAACTGAATAAAACTTAATGTACCTTAATCCCTTAATGGTTTTAAATCAACATTAAGAAGTTAAGGTTCATTAAGAAATAGTCCGGCTAACTGATAACCAGCTCGTTTTCTATTTTGAGCCATTGCTCTATTTCCTGAAGCTGATTACTCATTTCCTGCCGGTATACCACCGTTTGACTGGTTAGTTTAGGGACAAGCTCTTTGTAGTAATCAAGACCCAGAAGTAACTGATCTTTAAACTTTTGAAAATATTTTTTCTTTTTGTCGTTCAGCTGTGTGGCTTGCTGTTCGATACCCTTTTTATAGTATTCAATATACAGGTTTAACTCATTGATAAACATATTTGGCCTGTTTACGGAATCTAGCAGGTTGACCTTCCCGTAAATATGCTTTACCATTTCGTCCAAAGAATACACTTTTGAAAACCAGGCCAGGTTTGGTCCGGGACAAATGGAAACAGCTTTATTTTCTCTCGGCGACAGCAGATGATTTTTAAGTAGTGCCGATGTACTCAATCCTTCACAAAGGCAAAGTTTTTCTGTAATGGAATTCATTTGCTCCTCAAAATCAAGCGGGCGTGGATGTAGGGCTTGCAGCTGTTTGATTTTTAGATTCTGATACTGACGGGAAGCAGTACAAATTGGCTCGGTTGTAAATTCGGTGTTTGAAACAAGATATTTTTTCTTACACGGACTACCCGGCCTGCCCTTCTCAATTCGTTCCAGACGCTGTTTTTCAGCACTGCTCCTTCTGAAGTTATTAAACAGAACACCAAGCGGAGAAGAGTTACTAACATAATAGTCCTCGCTTTTCGCCTGCGTTAAATCCTTTAAAGTTTCCTCATCCACATTGGTCACCTCCGGAACAAGCAAAAACGGGCTTCCCCATCCGGTTGCATCAACTTCATAGTGTTCCAATAAAAACCGATCTTCCTCTGCGGTACCAATTCCACCCTGAACGGTAATTTTCACAGCCGGAACCTTATCAATTGCCAGCTCTTTTGTTGCCAAAGCAGCTTGGTACAAAGTATAAAGGTCTGTAAGCATTTCCTGCTTTCTGGCTTTAAATTCTTCCAGTATCGGCCCAAGCAGATAACCCTCAGTTGCGAATGCGTGGCCCCCGCAATTAAGCCCCGACTCAATTCTGAACTCCGATACCCAGATTCCTTTTTTTGCAAGAAACTTTGCCTGGATAAATGCTGAGCGAAAGTCACTAACCTTCAAAATGATCATTTTCGAAAAATTACCATTCTCGTCGGGATAAAAATCCCGGAAATGTTCGAGGTAATTGTAGAGTCTCGGGTTCATTCCCGCCGATAACACCAGGGAAGAATTGAGTGTGCTGTTTGCAAATCCACGAAGCGCAGCCGATGCATCCGAATATTGATCTTCCAAAAGTTCACCATTGTTGTCAACATTCAACTTGTCCACTTTGGACATAATATTAACATCAATTGCTCCCTTTCTCATCCCAAGCCGTAATTCTTCCTGCATTTGTCTTTTTGCCACAACATCTGATGAAGCAAGCATTTCCATGTAGCGCTTTTTCAATGCTGAGGAATCGGGCAAAAGGTCAAAATAACGTGTGATTTCGTTTCCCCTTTCAAATGGCTCGTTCCTTAAAATATCAAAATGTCTACCGATGATTCTATCCATCAGATTCAGGTAAGCGGTAATACGCCTGCTTCTGAAATCCGGTTCCACTGAATAAATGGGCGTGAATATTTCACCGTTTGCAACCGTATGGAATCTGCGCATTCTTTCGATCATCTCATCATCCACTATGGAAGCGACAGAAGAAATACCAAAGGGAGCGACTTTAATGGGTGTGTCAACGGAGTAACCCAGTCCTAAAACCGGAATGTGGAATGTATGTGCTGTATTTTCCTGGATCATAACTTTGCAGTAAGCAATAAATTTTAAGATCCAAAACTAGACTACAGCAGCAAGAAAAATATTGATCTGTGTTAGAAAGACAGGTGATAAATGTCACAGTACGTCCAAATCAGGAAAGCAAAAATTATCTGGCTTTTGCAAAAAAGTTGTTCATGAATAAGAGCTGGAACTGCACAGCATTGGTCCAGTAAGGCCAGTTGTGCCCGCCGGGTCTGGTAAGATAATCGTGAGGAATGTTCCGGTAGAGTAATTCCTGATGCAGGTTTTCATTTACCTTAAAAAAGAAATCCTCTGTTCCGCAATCAATGATAAGAGAAATAGAATTGGGTGTCAGCAGGTGAAGAAGATTTATCACCGTGTTTTTTTCCCAGCGGTCGGGCTCTTCGGAATATTTACCCAGTCTTTTGGCCATATTCCAGTTGTTGGGAAACGGACGAATATCAACACCGCCGCTCATGCTGCCGGCAGCTCCAAAAACATCCTGATGTTTAAATGCGAGGTACAATGCTCCATGACCGCCCATACTCAGCCCTGTGATGGCCCTGCCTTTTCTGTCCTTTATTGTTTTGTATTTACTGTCAACAAAGCTTACGAGTTCCGACGAAACGTAGGTTTCATATTTAAAATTATCATCGACAGGACTATCCCAATACCAGCTGCTGAATCCCCCGTCGGGACAAACAATGATCATATTGTATAAATCGGCTGCTTTTTGAAACCCATTCGCCTTTTTAATCCATCCATTGTAACTATCGCTGTAACCGTGGAGCAGATATACCACCGGCATCGGACTTTGTGATTCGTAATTATCTGGCCTGATGACAACCGCCTTAATTTTCATTTTCATTGAAGCACTGTAAGTTTCAACCGTGTCGACAATGGCAGCTTGAAGCGAGAGAGTAACGAAGAATAAAAAAGCAGATAAAAGAGATTTTTTCATTTTCAAAATAGAGATCACTGTATTTATTGATGTTCAAAGTTACTCAACCAGCACATTTACTCTGATATTATTCTTTTAAAACACCAAAATATTGGCTTTCAAGGCGGTAAAGCGGCATCAGTCATCATGTCAATTTATTTATTTACGGTCGTGTTTGAGATAAAATTTCTACAACTTAATGGTGTAACAAAAGAAGCGAGACTCAACTTCTGTACAATACGGGGAAATATGGCGTCTTAAATTCAGTAAAACCCTGCTGGCACCCAAATTGGATAAGATTAATTTAACATATCATCTTACTAATTAAATTTTCAACACAATGGGAAATCTTCTTTATACAATAGCTGTAATCCTTGTCATTCTTTGGCTGATCGGCTATTTTGGATTCGCAAGCTTTGGAATGGGTAACATCATTCACATTCTTTTGGTTATTGCTGTTGTAGCAATTATTCTGCGTGTGATCAGAGGAGACAGGGTCGTCTAACATTGATTTAAAATATAACAGCTCCGGTTTTCAGCAATGAAGACCGGAGTTTTTGTATGGTACCTTTCTTTTGACAAAGAAAGATTTTAAGCCGGCATAATTCTTATACACCAGAAATAAACCTACCGACAAACTGAACGTAATTATGGAAAATGTGGATGAATATGTGTACCCAACCCATGTAAATGCATCTTTTGACAGTAGACCTGTTGCTGAAAAAGCTTACGATGAGCTGATATACCGGGGATACAAACAGGAAGAAATAAACGTACTTTTCTCTGATGAACAGCATCCTGTACATGGTAAACTGGATAAAGAAGAAGGACATACTGAAAACAAAACCATGGAAAAAGCAGGTGTCGGATCAGCTATTGGCGGAACAACCGGCGCAGTTTTGGGAGCTGTCGCCGCTTTAGGAACAGCCGTGCTTATACCACCGTTGGGAATCGCTGTTGCAGGTCCTTTGCTGGCCGGACTTGCAGGCGCAGGAGCCGGCGGTTTCGCAGGAGGGTTAATCGGCGCACTGGTTGGATCCGGAATGTCAAAAGAGCACGCCGATATCTACGACGCAAAAATTAAGGAAGGCGGGATCATCATTTCATTTACCCCAAAAACAGTCGAAGACCGTATTGAAATTATTACTTCATGGAATAATCTGGGTGGCAGACAACTTCATGGAAATGAAAATTTTACCATCTAAATTATTTACACAGCACTATAAGTAATTTTATTCTTTCTGAAACAAAAAAATAGCAGCACTCTCCTGTCATGACTCACGAAAAGATATACAAACGAAAAGACGGCACGCGGATAAAGATTTCAGTTTGGCTTTATGTGCATGAAAACCAGTCTAATTGGGGATATTTATTATTTTTTCAGGAAAAAAACTCCGATCGCTGGCTGGATCCGTTTACAGACAAAGACTATCTGAAAAGGGTCGTTTCCCTCAAAAAACTTGACGGATTACATATGGACACCTTTGACAGCTACGTATCAAAAGACGAAATCTTAAAAGCTAAAATGGAACTTTGGGAATTGATTAAACCGAAATGAACTTGTTAATGTTGCTTTGTTTGAATGTTTAGTTGTTTGATTGTCATCGCTGCGGATGATTGTTACAACACTCAAACAACAGAACATGTTTTTCTACAGAAGTTCTTCAATTATCTTCCAGACGTTATCTGCTAAAATCCTGTGACCTTCGGCGGTTGGATGTATCCCGTCTGCCTGGTTGAGTTTGGATTCCCCACCTACCCCTTCAAGCAGAAACGGAATCAGTTTGATATTGTTTTTATCAGCAAGTTCTTTGTAAACCGCTTTAAATTCATTGGCATATTGTTTACCCATATTTGGCGGAATCTGCATTCCGGCCAGCACAAGCTGTGCATCGGGGTATTTGGCTTTCACCTTATCGAGGATCGCCTGAAGATTTTTCTTTGTTTCCGAAACCGGAATACCACGAAGACCGTCATTCCCACCCAGTTCCAAAACAAAAATATCCAATGGCTGCTTCAAAAGCCAGTCGATACGACTATTGCCTCCGGAGGTAGTCTCACCACTTACACCAGCGTTTACCACTTTGTATGCCAGTCCCAGCGAATCTATCTTTTTTTGAATTAAACCAGAAAAAGCCAGCGACGGATCATCCAGTCCATATCCGGCTGTCAGGCTGTTTCCGAAAAAAACGATTGTTTTCTTTTGCGCCGCTGTAACTTTGGCGACTGTACCGGTTGCATCTTTTGTTTCCGAGGCGTTTTCTTTCTTGTCAGAATTACATGAAATGAGAAAAGTGAAAAATAAGCAAACGGACAAAAACGAATTTATAAATCTCATAAAAACGGATTGAAATTGAAAAACGGGCATGTTAATTGATGACAGCTTTAAACGAATTCTAAAAATACGGTTTAATCATGATTTGCGGACATCCGCCGCTCATTTATCTTTTAGCGCCGTTCAAACTAAATTTATGTAGAACGAAGACGTCAAAAGAACCAAAATATTTTATTTGCAGTTGCCCAAGCTTAGCACCGCATAAAACCTAAAAGAATAAGTCATTGATGGAGACCATACTAAACCTCAACCAGGTAGGCAAAATTTACCAAAGCGGAAGCCGCTCGCTAACAGTTTTAGATAATATAAATTTTTCAATTGATACCGGTTCAACACTTGCAATTGTTGGTCCTTCCGGAAGTGGAAAGACAACGCTGCTTGGCTTATGTGCAGGATTGGACCGAGCAAGTTCGGGGCTGGTGGAACTACACGGCACCAAACTAAATGGTTTAAGTGAAGATCAGCTGGCTGCGGTAAGAAATCAATACATCGGCTTTATATTCCAAAACTTTCAGTTAATGCCTACTCTAACGGCGTTAGAAAATGTAATGGTGCCATTAGAACTGCGCGGAGAGAGAAATATAAAACCCAGAGCGCTGGACCTGCTTGATAAAGTGGGGCTTGCCGAAAGGAGCCATCATTATCCTACTCAGCTTAGCGGAGGTGAACAGCAACGGGTATCCCTGGCGCGTGCTTTTTCAAATAAACCAAAGATTCTCTTCGCAGATGAACCAACCGGAAATCTGGATGCTGAGACGAGCGAAAAGGTTGTTAAACTTCTTTTTGATCTCAATAAGGAGGCCGGCACAACACTGGTTGTTGTAACTCACGATCTGGATCTGGCTGCCAAAACACAGCGTATTATCAGGATTAAAGGAGGCAAGATCATTTCAGACGCACCTACCGGGTTACAGGTCTCTGCATTGTAAGTTGCCGAAGTTATCCGGCTTGCTTTTTTTCAATTAAAAAACATTCTTGCCTAATGAATACTGAGGGTTTTAATTTTCCATGGCTGCTGAAAATGGCCTGGCGGGACAGCAGAAAAAACCGTTCACGGCTCTTTCTTTTTATTTCTTCAATTATTCTCGGTATTGCGGCGCTGGTTGCCATCTATTCTCTGGGCGATAATTTAAGACAAAATATTGACGATCAGGCTGCAACTTTAATCGGTGCAGATCTGGCTCTTTCGGGTAACAAAGCTGTTGAAGGTAAGGTGAAAGACCTTGTTGATTCGCTTGGCGTAGAAAGATCAGAAGAACGAAGTTTCGCTTCCATGATTCTTTTTCCAAAAGGCGGAGGAAACCGTCTTGCTCAGGTGAAAGCGCTGGAAGGTAACTTTCCTTATTACGGGGAGCTGGAAACTATTCCGGTTACAGCTGGTAAGACTTTCCGCAATAAAAAAGAAGCGCTTGTTGACCAGACACTCATGCTGCAATACCAGGCAAAAGTAGGCGACTCCATAAAAATCGGAGAAGTAACTTTTGCCATAGCCGGTATATTGCAAAAAGCGCCCGGACAAACGGGACTTACCAGTACAGTTGCGCCTTCGGTGTATATTCCGATGCGTTATCTCAACCAAACCGGTTTGATGCAAAAAGGCAGCCGGATCGCTTACAGATACTATATTAAATACGCTCCAAAAACTAATGTTGAGTCTCTGGTTAAAAACCTTGAAAAACGCTTTGAAGCTGCCGACCTAGATTACAGAACTGTCCAAAGTCAGAAGGAGGATACGGGCCGGTCATTTAAGGACCTGACGCGATTTCTTGCATTGGTAGGATTTGTGGCCTTGCTTTTAGGATGTATCGGTGTTGCCAGTGCCATTCACATATATATAAAGGAAAAGATCAATTTAATCGCTATCCTTCGATGTCTTGGGGTTAAAGCGTCGCAAGCATTTTTGATATATCTGATTCAGATCGTTGGGATAGGAATTATCGGTTCGGTTCTGGGAGCAATCCTTGGGACTGCAATTCAGCAATTTTTACCGGTTGTGATCAAAGATTTTCTTCCCTTTACATTAACGACTGATGTTTCCTGGCTGGCAATCGGTCAGGGACTGGCGATTGGAACATTAATTTCGATTCTATTTTCGCTGCCACCACTTTTATCGATCCGCAAAGTCTCACCCCTTAACGTGCTGCGGGCTTCCGGAGAAAGTGCAACCATTGAAAGAGATCCTGTGACCTGGCTTTTATATGCGCTGATCGTACTGTTTATTTTTGGTTTTTCCTTTCTGCAGATGCGTACCTGGATCGAGGCTTTGGTTTTTACCGTCAGTATTTTAGGTGCGTTTCTGGTATTGTTCGCGATGGCATCCCTGCTGATGTGGCTGACGCGTAAATTTTTCCCGACGTCATGGAGTTATCTCTGGCGACAGGGACTTGCCAATTTATACCGGCCAAATAACCAGACAGCCATTCTGATCGTTTCAATAGGTTTGGGCACGGCGCTTATTTGTACGCTCCTGTTCACTCAGGGCATTTTGTTAACCAGGGTAAATTTATCTACCAGTGGTAACCAGCCCAACATAGTCCTTTTTGATATTCAGTCAAACCAGAAAGAAGCAGTGCTCGCTTTGGCCAAAGAACAGCATGTTCCGGTTAATCAGAGTGTTTCTATTGTAAACATGCGTTTGGAAGAAGTCAACGGCCGCGGACCTTCGGATTTTAAAAAAGATACCACTGACGAACAATCAGCCAGGATTTTTGGAAGGGAATACCGGGTTACTTTTCGTGACTCAATCACTTCCTCAGAAAAAATAACAAAAGGAAAATGGGAAGGTATTTACAAGAATGACGGAAGTTTGATACCAATATCCCTTGAGCAAGGCTTTGCTGACCGTAGCCGGGTGAAACTTGGTGATACGATGGTCTTCAATGTGCAGGGAACGATGATGTCGACGGTTGTAGCCAGCTTGCGGGAGGTGAACTGGGGCGAGGTGCAAACCAATTTTCTAGTTGTTTTCCCAAAAGGTGTGCTGGAAGAAGCGCCGCAGTTTCATGTGATGTTAACCCATGTTCCTAATCCGGAGGCATCTGCTAAATTTCAGCAATCAATCGTCCGGCAGTTTCCTAATATTTCCATTATAGACCTCGCGCTGGTACTTCGCGTGCTGGATGATATTTTTAATAAGATCGGATTTGTGATCCGGTTTATGGCTGGTTTCAGTATTCTTACCGGCATCATCGTTTTGATCGCCTCCGTGCTTATCAGCAAATATCAGCGTTTGCAGGAGAGCGTTCTGCTCAGGACATTGGGAGCAAGCCGTAAGCAAATTTTCACCATAACTGCTCTGGAATATTTTTTCCTGGGTTCACTGGCATCCCTTACGGGAATTATCCTTGCCGTTGCAGGAAGCTGGTCACTGGCTAAATTCAGTTTTGAAGCAGAATTCAAGCCGGAAATCTGGCCTGTGGCCGTTGTTTTTTTCTTTGTTTCTTTATTGACTGTTTTAATCGGCCTGATCAACAGCCGGGGAATTTTATCAAAACCACCGTTGGAAGTATTACGGCAGGACGTTTAGATACAGCTCAATTACTTGTTTCAAAGGCCATTTTCGAATGGCCTTTTTTCGTTTATCTGCAATTCCGGTCTTTCATAACGCCCACAAATTAACACAAAGATAAAACAGGCTTCATGTTGGGATAATAATAAGAAGGTTACTTCGCACTTTGTTTCAAAATAACCAAATGTATCTAAATAAAATTGTGTTAAATATACACAAATCGTACAAGAATATTTTCCAATAGTTATAAAACAAGTGATTAATACCTGTTTTCATATCATTTTTTCTTCTGATAAAAATAAATTTCATTCTTTTAAAAAATTACAAACGTTTGCATACCCCATTCAGTATTTTACATTATTTATATCAATAATACAATTACTAAATTGTGGTCACTTTATAACCTATCAAAGCTAAACAGCTTGTTAAATCACCAATAAATATTTACTAATCAATTAGAGTCTATGAAAAAAACCTCGACTTCTCCTCTCAATAAACGGGTGTTGCGAAGTGGTTTATTGCAGTTTACCGTACTCTGCGGGCTGTGTTCAACTACATTTGCCGGTGCCCTGGAACCGAAAAAAATACCACCAGCCGTACTACTTCAGGAAATCACTTTAACGGGTAAAGTAGTAACCGAAGGAACGACCGGAGGCCTGCCTGGTGTAACGGTTTTAATCAGCACCACCGACGGCGGAAATAAACAAGGATCAACAACAGACGCAAACGGAACTTTTACTTTTACAAAACTTCAGACCGGCACCCGGTACAATATACAATTCAGTTACATCGGTTTTGACAAACAAGCTGTAAATGATTTTTTGCTAACCGAATCAAACAGCAACTCTCTGGTTGTGAAAATGACAGAATCGGCTTCCAATCTGGGTGAAGTTGTCGTGGTAGGTTATGGAAGTTCTGTAAAAAAGGACATCACCGGTTCTGTAAAATCTTTAAAAAGCGGCGAGTTTAACACCGGTATCATCAACTCTCCCGAACAACTCCTTCAGGGAAAGGTATCCGGCGTGAACGTAACTTCCGCAACGGGTGAACCAGGCGGGAAAACAAGTATCACCGTTCGGGGTCCAGGTGGTGTGCGTACAGGAAGTACCCCTCTTTTTGTTGTGGACGGTATGGCGCTTGACAACAGCGGAACAGGCGGTGACACCAACCCGCTTAACTTTTTAAACCCACAGGATATTGAATCCATGGACGTGTTAAAAGATGCTTCTGCGACTGCTATCTATGGTGCAAGAGGTGCAAACGGGGTTATTTTGATTACAACAAAAAAAGGAAAGTCGGGCCAGGCGAGTGTAACTTACTCCGGAAGTCTCGGTTTATCGAAAATGGCAAGACCTTTGGATGTATTGTCCGGTCCTGAGTTTATAGCCGAGGCGGCTAAGTTAGGCAGCACGGTTGTAAATGGCGGCTCGGATACCGACTGGCAAAAAGAAATTTCCCGTCGTGCAACCACTCATAATCACAACGTTTCAATCGGTGGTGGTACAGACAAAATGACTTATTATGGCTCATTTGGTTTGCAAAGACAACAAGGAATTATAAAAAGCAGTCAGCAGGATCGTTATACAGGAAGAATTAACCTTTCTCAAAAACTGCTGAACGACCGCGTTACACTGGATGTAAACCTGAATGCCACCAACACCAAGAATCAGCGTCCGGATGTGCAGGCAATGATCGGTGGTGCCATTACAGCTAATCCAACTTATGCAGCTTATGATGCAAAAGGTGAACCCTTTCAATATCAGGATGGAACCAACCCTTTGATTCCGCTGAGACTGAATAAGGATATGGTCAGTACAAACCGTGTGCTGGCAAGTATATCACCATCGGTACAAATCCTGAAAGGTTTGGTTTATAAGCTAAATTTCGGGATTGATAACTCTACATCGACCCGTGATTTACAGTCACTTCCTAATACAGTTCCCTATCAAATCGGACGATTGGATACGTACAATGTAAAAAATACCAACAGTCTGATTGAAAATTATTTAACCTATAATTTCAACAAAAAAGACCATAGCTTCTCAGCACTTGCGGGTCATTCTTACCAAAAGATTTTCCTTCAGGGACGTAATTTCAGCATCAACAAATTTCCGATTTCTGACATCGAACCAATTTACAATCCCGGTTTGGGGCAGGATCTGACATTGGTACTAAACCAGCCGGGCGGATATGCCACTATCAATGAACTTCAGTCGTTCTTTTCAAGAGTAAATTACAGCTTCAAGGATAAGTATTTGATGACGGCCACTTTACGTGTCGATGGTTCGTCAAAATTCGGAGCTAACAACAAATATGGTTCGTTTCCTTCCTTCTCTTTGGGATGGAGAATATCAGAAGAAGCATTTATGAAGTCGTCACCGTTTTCTGATCTGAAACTTCGTGCAGGCTGGGGAAGAACAGGTAACCAGGAAATTCCTTCCAAGATTACTTTGGCAAGGTTTACATCTGCGGTTTCAGGAACAACCAGTTATCCTTTAAACAGCTCAACAACTTATCCTGCTGGAACAACCTACACCAGGCTGGCAAATCCTGATATTCAATGGGAAGTTTCTTCACAAACCGATATCGGTTTAGACTTTGCTTTATTTAAAGGTGCACTGAGCGGGGAAATTGATTATTTCAGCAAAACCTCGGAAAAGATACTTCTGGAAGTAATTCCAGCCGACCCGGTTCAGCCGGCTGGTACTTTCTGGACAAATGTTCCCGACATGCGGATTGTCAATCAGGGTGTTGAGCTTGATCTGAATTACAGAAAATCACTGGAAAACGGATTGAGATACTCGATTGGTGGTAACATGACTTTCATCAAAAATACGGTTAAAAATTCTCCTTATTCGGTTATTCCATCGGGTGCTGCGCAGGGCTCAGGTCTTACTTCTGCAACGATCAACGGTTATATCAACAATGAGCCGATCGGAACGTTTTTCCTGAAAGAATTCATCGGATTTGATGAAAAGGGAATCAGTAAATTCAGAGATGTGGACGGAGACGGCATCATCACAGATAAAGACAGGATAGCGGCAGGATCCGCGCTTCCAACAAGAATGTACAATTTCAGTGGTAACATTGGTTTCAAAGGTTTCGACCTGACTGCTAATTTTAATGGAGTTGCAGGTAACAAGGTTTATGATAACACAGCCAATTCAAATTTTTACAAACTGAAATTGTCAAAAGGCGTAAACGTAACACCGGAAGCCATTGCAAATGCAGAGGAATCTATCAATAACTCTGCTCCCGTTTCAACCAGATATCTTAAAGACGGCGCGTATCTGAGATTAAATAACCTTGTACTTGGATATAACCTGAATACAACAAAACTGGGAATTCACAAATGGATTCAGACAGCGCGTGTGTCGGTAACCGGCCAGAATTTACTTCTGTTTACCAAATACAATGGCTATGATCCTGAAGTAAACAACGACCGTTCTGTAAATGGTATCACTTCTTATGGTATCGATTATTTAAGTTATCCAAAAGCTAAAACAGTCATTTTTAGCGTTAATCTCGGCTTTTAATTTATAAATGATGAAAAACAAATTATCTCTCATATTTACCATTGCAGGAATTTTATTCCTGAGTAATGCCTGTACAGATCTGAAGGAAAAAGTACTCGACGAAAGTTTAAGTGCGAAACTCACAGATGAAGATGAAGCCAACGGTCTGCTTGCTCCTGTTTATGCTTTATTGCCAAACTTATTTCAGCATACGACCTATTTTGCCTTGCAGGAAATCTCAACAGATGAAGCGATTTTGCCTTACCGCGGAGGTACAGACTGGGGGGATAATGGAATTTACCTGGCTTTGCACGCGCACAATACCACCAGCACAGACCCTAACGTCGCGAGTACATGGAATACCCTTGTGCAGTCAATTTCCAGATCTATTACAGCAATCACAAGCTTTAAAAACTCTACAAACCCAAGTGCAGCGTTGTATCTTGCCGAAGCCAGAGGGATGAGAGCTTACTACAATCTGATCGCGCTTGACATGTTTGGAATTGCGTTTTTGAAAGAGGATGCAGGTACTACATCGCAGATCATAAGAGGTGATGAAGCGGTGAAGTACATCGAAAGTGAGCTTTTGGCTGTTGAGCCATTGGTACAATCCAAAGCTACTGTTGGGCCGGGCAGAATAAATCAGGCAGCTGTCTGGGGACTTTTGGCGCGCCTTTATCTGAATGCACCGGTATACCGCAACATCTACGGCGCAACGTTTGATTTCAGCGCTGCTGAAATGGATAAAGTTATACAGTACAGCGACAAGGTAATCGCATCAGGTCAGGCTAAGCTTTCTGCTGATTATTTTGCGATTTTTGGAAATAATAACCACACCAACGAAGAACTGATTTTTGCAGTAGACCAGCGGCCAGAACTGAACGGTCACAACCGTATGGCATACTTTTCAATCTCTGGTGACCAGTTCCCCTTGGCAGCATTTCCGGCGGCGAACGGAACCGACGGGCCGGGTATTACTTCTGATTTCTATCAGTCGTGGGTGCAGGCTTACGGAGCGGTGGATCCTAAACGTGATCCGAGGTTCTATCAGGAAAATATGTCTATCTATTCCAACAAGGCCGATACCTGTATCACCGATGCCAGCTACAAAATAAACCGTGGAATTCTGCGCGGCCAGCAATATGGTGCACTTCGTGTGAACGGTGCTTTCGTAAGATGCCCTGATGGAAAGCTAAAAGTTGGAAAACTTGGCTACGTTACCAGAAACAAAGCCGATTTGATGGTTGATTTTACGGAAAAGATCGATTTTACAACGGCAGGAAGTAACTATAATTCAGGTTACCGTGTTGAAAAATACGAATTCAGCAGTTCTTCGAACACAGGTCGTAACAGAGGTGAAGCGGACATTGTAATACTTCGTCTTGCTGATATTTATATGATGCGCGCAGAAGCAAAACTTCGTAAAAGCAATGATGCAGCTGGTGCGCTTGCGGATGTAAACCTGGTGAGAGCTTCCCGTACAGTTACCCTGCCCCCTCCTGCGCTGACATCCATGTCCCTGGATTTATTGTTCCGTGAAAGAGGATTTGAATTTTACTGGGAAATGCTTCGCAGAACAGACATGATCCGTTTTGGAAAATACGAAGGTAAATGGACAGAAAAAACCAACGCTGACGTAAAGAAAAGGATCTTCCCGATTCCGCAAACTGCAATCGACGGAGCCTCTAACCTACCGGGTTATATGAAGCAAAATGACAGTTATTGAGTTTAAGATTAGTTGAGAAAGAAATCCTGCCGGCTGTTGCCGGTGGGATTTCTTGTTTTAAAGAATTAGTGAAATTAAACCAAAGCTTCAGCTAACTGTCATCAAATCTAACTATATGTATTAAATTTACTTATATATAAAATTTTATTTTAATATTATATCTGGAAACATAAGACAAGATCGACTATATCACATGAGATGCACTGTACAAATTAAGAAAATACTTATTTCGGCGCTTTTGCTATTTACAGCGAGCGCATTTGCTCAGGAATCGGCTGGTGAAAAGGCTGCCAGAAACATAGGATTGTTACTCGCACCCTGGCATGAGCGACTCCCGCCGCACAAATCATACGTTAGAGATAACTCAAACATTAAACCGGAAAATTTTCGATTTCGGGATGCACCTGGCAGAAGTTTAAATGACCGGCTGTCAGTCGGTGTGGGTGCGAAAACCCCTGATTGTAAGCCATCCTGGGCAATGTTTAAATTCAGAGTTAACGGCAAAGGGTTGGTCGACAGCACCTGGTCCGACGGCAATCTTCCAAAAGAAGTATCAAATCGGTTCGTGGACAATATTCACGCTACCGATGGCAGTTGGATAGTCGCATCCGGAACCAAAGAAACAGAAGTCGCCTGGTATGTTTATTTTTATTCTGATACGCGGGGCTTGTGGGATAGGAACCTGAATTGTTCGGATTCTGACAAAGAGCTCCAAAAAACAGTTTCTTATATGACTTCATTCTTTTATAATCTATTTTATTGCTTCGGTGAGGACAAGGCCACGATGGTAAGGCCAACAGATAATAATGGCATACCCAGGAATTAGAGTAATACAAATCAGGACAGAAAAAGAGACTTTCCTAAAAGGACGGTCTCTCTTTCTGTTTTAAACAATAGGACAAATTCGTCTTCCAGCCATATTTTGCCGGTTTATTATTTCTATCATTGGCGATGAAACAAAAACTAAACCAATTTCAATCAAATCTGGAAGCCAGTTTTTGAACCAGCTTAATTGAAAAAAAGACAACAATCCCAAAGAAACCCAGCATAAAACTTAAACCAACAAAAAATCCCACTCCACCTAAAATCATCGAAGAAAGATCTTTTGAATTCTCTCCATTTCCGGCAGACGCAGGTTTTGTCAGCTCGTGATCCAGATTATCCAGTAGTTTTGCGATGTCCTTTTTATATAAGTCACTTTCTTCCGGAGTGATGTGGTCCCGCAGCGTCTTGTATTCATAGTTCAGCATCCAGGCATTTGCTTCTTTATCAAATTCTGATTTAAAACTAATCTCATAAGCTTCCCGTTTTACCTTCCATTCATCTTCATCAACGGTCCAAAAGCCAGGCATAAGTATCTTGATGGTATATAACAGATGATATGGAAATTTAAGAAACATTGGATCAGTACGAGGCTTGTTTGGCAAACTGATCACCTGATCGTACAAAAGCTTACTGAATACCGAAAAATAGTATTTCTGACGGGTGCTGTCATACTGCCAGGGATTTTTCATGGCATAACGTTCAATTAACGAAAAATTATTCGCTTCCCGCTGATCATAATATTCAAGCGAATCTGCCATTTCCCATTCCGCATGCTTATGATTGGTCCTGTAATAATCCAGGTAAGTTTCTTCCAGTTCGGAAACCTTACCTTGCTGGAACTGGGAACGAAAATCGTCAGCTTCTCCTTCAAAATATATGGTTTTTGTAACAAGCGAACCAGTTGCGTCCGCCGCAGTACTCTCCGGAACATTAAATTCCTCCTCAACAGTTAAGTAACCTGAATTTTGCAAAGGAATAGGAATAAGATCATCCTGCCCTTCCCTTAACAGCAAACCTGTACCATAAGCCGGAAAGTGTAACATTGAGGCGGTTCCTCCCTGCATCGAGTAAGTTGCATCAATAAAAATAAATGCCTTTTCTCCCTTCATTTTTTTATCTTCATCCGCCATCCGGACCCGGACGACTACATGGTTAAAATCTGCCGGCGACGGCAGGTAATCCGATACGTGCGACCTTTTGTTTGTATCCACTAACAGCGGATCACTATCAATTCCATTTGCCTTCAGTAAAGCGCATAGCAAAAAGGCTTTGTCTTTGCAATCACCATATCGCTGTCTGAAAACATCATCCGGACTCTGCGGCCGATGTGAATTTTCACCGGTTTCAATACCCAAATATCTGATTTCATCCTGTACAAATCTGCTGGCCAGCTCTATGTAGGCATTACGGTTACCATTTGCCTTCTTTTTCAATTCCTGTATTTGAAGCTTTAAAGTACCTGACAGTTCAGGTATCCGATAAAATTCTAAACCCCATTTTACAACTTCATCCCAATTTTTGTATTCTGTCAGTTGTATCCTTGGCTGATTATCAAACCACGAAGGGACATAATCCTGATACTTAATATTCTTTATGTCTTTCAGATCCCATTCATAAATAGAAGATTTGTTCTCTTTTCGGATTGTTTTTTTGGGAGGTTTATTAAATTCTTTAATGTAAAGCTTCCGGCTTTTTTCAGCAACTACCGCGTAATGTTTGTGTGCCACATAATCGTAAACACCGAAATCCAGAATGTTGGAATACTTGTTTTGAAAAACAGAGTTCCATCCCGTTATTGAATAAGCGTATTCGATTTTGTCGCCTTTCCTAATATCGTTTAACACCACTGATGCAGAGTAAGATCCATTATAAATAAATCGCTGGCGATCAGTTTCCACCGGAATTAGCTTAAAATCGGAGGCTTTCATTATTGAAATGATCTTCCCCTCACGCCAGACCAGGATTTTGTGAAAATCGATATGCTCATATGAAGGATCAAAAACAACAGAAATTTCCGAACCATTTTGAACACCCGTCTCAGAAGCGATTTGCCGTATGATATGCTGATAGGTTGTCTTTTTCTCTAAATGAACCTGAGTATCGATGAAGGAGAAATAATATCCATCCGAGAAGTCTTTGACTGACGGCGGTTTGCCGCCTGGAGTAACCGGTACAATCCAGGACGGAACGGGCTTAATGCCAACAGAAGGAGTTGCAAGAGCATCGTGAGCAAGTAAAAGATAAGCTAACACGAACTGTAAAAGTAATTTTATAAATTTTAAGGAAGGGATCAATGTAATAGTTTTAAGATAGAGGTAGAATAAATGCTTAAAACTAGAAATAAATTCAATAAGCGGAGATTAAATTACTGAAATTTAGATTTTAGATTCGATTGGTACCGACACAACCACAGGCAATGGTAGTCTTAGCAAAACATAATAACAAAACAGACAAAGCAATTATGCTCGTAAAATTTTTCATGTGATGCGATTTATTTTTTTTCTGTCTGGTGCTTAGCACCAACCACAATCCCGTTGCCCACACCTGTTTTGTCAAAACCAGATCCTTCCTGTTTTCTAAATCTAAAATAAGCTGAACTGCTTTCTCCTGATGACCTTCCGGCCAGTTTGGTTGGGAAGAATACACGCCCTTCAATCTGCCAGAGATATTAAGTGAAACGACAGTATTTTCTGTTTACCAGTATACCAATTTGGAAGGTATAAACTCACAAACAATTATTTCTTCATTCGATTCCAGGAATACTATGGTATATTTTTTCTTATATACAATGCATTTGAATCCCAACAGAGCTCTCTCTGGTTCTCTGCAAGTGCGGTAGATTTTACGCGATTCGGATAGTTTGTCCAGGAAATCATAAACCTCATCAGAAAATTTATGGGCAGTTTGCAACAATCCTTTTGATTCGATAAACCAGGCAATATCTGCGATACTATCAGCAACTGATTCGCGAATAATTACTTTTCTGAAGCCCATTCTGAAATTCGCTTACTGCTATACGCACGCGCTTCGGACACTGTAAAAGTTCTTTCCGGCTTCCATTTCAGAGCAGCTTTTTTTTGTAATAACTGAAAATCCTCCTCAGGAACAACCACATACTTTTTATTTTCAATAATTAATTCGCTCATAATCATGAAATTTATTTTGAATTTAAAAATTGTATCAGACAAATTTAATCCTTTAAATCAATAAACTGTATAACCTCATTAAGCCATTATTCCCTAACTTTCTTTCAACGAATTCCTGTAAAGTTAATTTTAATAATTTCCCTGTTGAATAGTGCTAAAACAATATATCAGGCATTTACCTCTTCACACCAACCACAATCCCCGTTGCCCAAACCTGTTTTATCAAAACCAGATCCTTCCTGTTTTCTAAATCTAAAATAAGCTGAACTGCTTTCTCCTGATGACCTTCCGGCCAGTTTGGTTGGGGAAGCATATCGTCTATGACGTACAGGCCGCCTTTGTTCAGCATTTTGATCGCCTCATCCAAAAGCAAATACTTGCCATGCCAGGTATCTGCGAAAATGTAATCGAATTTTTCGTCCTTATTTGCTTCAAACCAATCAGCGCCATCGGCTTCTAACAAAGAAAGGCGTTTGTCATTGCTTAAAAACCGCTTCGCTATTTCCAGGAATCTGGGATCGAAATCGATGGAAATCAACGTTGATTCATCGTCCATTCCGTCAAGTATCCATGATGTGGAAAGCCCCGTCCCTGTACCCAGTTCAAGAAACCTGCCACCCGGTTTTGAAGCCGCAAGTGTTCGAAGTAAAGAGCAGGTCCATACATCTGACGCCATCGTAAAACCGGATACCTTTGTAGCTTCGTCGATTTCCAAATACGATTTTGGGTAGGGCTGATTTGTTTCTTCTGTCATGGCTGCTGTATAAGTAATTAAACAATTCTCATAAAAATTAAATCCGCAAAGATGATTCCCTGATAATCAACTCTGAAGGAAGCACGATACTTTCATGGGAAAAATCCCCGGAGGCATTTAACTGACTCAAAAACAATCGGGAAGCTTCCATTCCGATCTTTCTCCCGGGACGGCTTACGGTAGTCAAGGAAGGAAAAGTATAAGCGGAAATAGGTGAATTATCAAAACCTACCAACCCGATATCCTGAGGAATGCGCAAGCCTTTGTCCTTTACCACCCGCATCGCACCAATTGCTACCTGATCGTTCACTCCAAAAATAGCATCCGGCGGCGTGTCCATTTCCAGCAGCCGTTTTGTAGGTAAAATGGCGCTTTCTACCTTAAAGTTCGTATTGATAATCAGCTCGTCGCGGACAGGCATACCGTTTTTGATCAGGCAGTCTTTGTATCCGTTGAAACGCTGTTCTGAAACGGTCAGGCCGTTGGGTCCTTTTAAATGCGCGATTTGTTTGTAACCCATGTTGATCAAATGCTCTACGGCAGCGAAAGCACCGTGGTAATCGTCAACAGTTGCCCGGCTTGTTTCAAAATCTTCGTACTCGCGGTCAATAAATATCAGGGGTGTTTTACGCTGAATAACCTGCTCCAAATGCTCGTAATAACCTGAATCATAAGTTTCCTGAGAAACAGAAAGAAAAATACCTTCTGCCCTGTTGGAAAGTAGTTTGGATAAATATTCTTTCTCTAAAATGTAGCTTTCATTGGTTACGCAAATATTCAGCGTGTATCCCATCGGCTGCAACACATTGTGAAGACCTTCGATAACGGCAGTTTCGTAATAGTTACTGATGTTTGGCACAACAACACCGAGCGTCGCAGTCTTTTTATTCAGCAGGCTCAGCGACACTTCATTTCGCTGATATCCTACCTCACGGGCATATTCCTGTATGTTTTTCCGGGTGTCTTCATTAATGGCCGGATGGTCATTTAAGGCCCTCGAAACCGTGGAAGGTGAACAACGGAAACGTTTTGCAATGTCTTTAATGGTAACCGGACGGGACGAATTCATTAGTAGGATATTAACAATTTTATTTTATAAATTTTTTCAAACGTTTGCATTGGATATAGACATATTTATATTTTGTACTTCATTAATACCACACTATTATTGTACAAATGTAATTGAAAATACCACAATGAGTGATTTACTGATCAGGCCTGCAGACGAAAAAATCTACCACCATTTAACCAGTGAAAAAGCCGGATGGACATATCTGAACTTCGAAGCGAAAATACTGGATCTGAATGAACAAATAAGCAGGCATACCGGTGAATACGAATATTGTATCGTGCTGTTGGGCGGAAACTTCAAAGTGGAAGCAAAAGGTCAGATATGGGAAACCAAAAATGGCCGTAAGGATGTTTTCAGCGGCATCGGTCATGCCATGTATCTTTCCCGTAACACTGATTTTGTGTTAACAGCCCAGTCTGAAAATACAGACATCGCTATCTGTTGGGTTGCTACTGACGAAGACCACGCTCCAAGTATGAAACGGCCGGAAGACGCAGCCATTGAATACCGCGGAGGCGACAACGCAAACCGCCAGATAAATAGTTTGCTGGAACCGGGTTATGATTGTCATAAAATTGTTTGCGTAGAAGTGTATACCCCTTCCGGAAACTGGAGTTCGTTCCCTGCCCACAAACATGACGAGCGCAAGGTGGATGCTGACGGCAAAGTATTGGAAGCAAATCTTGAAGAAATTTATTTTTACAAAATAGACAAACCGCAGGGTTACGCTATCCAGCAGGTCTACACCGATGACCGCTCACTGGATGAAATCGTTCGTGCAAAAAACAATGATGCTATTCTGATTCCAAGAGGATACCATCCGGTAGTGGCCGGGCATGGGTACAATGTTTACTATCTCAATTTTCTTGCAGGAAGCGATCAGTCACTGGCTGCTACATCCGATCCTGATCATGAATGGATTTACAATTCCTGGAAAGGTAAAGATACCAGGTTACCAATCGTTACCGCAGTAATGAATGGAGTCTGATCCCATGGAGTCTGAACGTATTTTTATACGGGCTGAATCCTAAGCATTCACCAAAAATCCAGCACTTAAAAAACTTAAAATCAAAAAAAAATTAACGTTCAGCCCGCTAAACAGCGTTCTGACCGTTTTTGGCACCAATAAAATATGAGCAAAAAATATGATCTGCTGACCCTGGGCCGCTCGTCTATCGATCTATATTCAGCGAATGTTGGAAGCCCCTTCGAGAAAATTTCATCTTTTAATGCCTTTGTCGGTGGCTGTCCGCTAAACATTGCAACGGGCGCTCAGCGGCTAGGACTGACAACGGCAATTCTGACCGGAATCGGAAACGATCAGGTCGGAAATTTTATCAAACATTTCCTGGATCAGGAAGGGATTTTAACAGAATGGGTACCGACGATTGAAGGAACCAGAAGCTCAGCGGTTGTTCTGGGCATTGAACCACCGGACAAATTTCCACTGGTTTATTATCGTGAAAATTGTGCGGATATTAACCTGAATCTGGATCATGTTACAGCCATTCCTTTTGCTGATTTTAAAGCTGCCGCTTTTTCCGGAACGGCGTTTAGTAAAGACCCGAGCCGTACCGCCATGTTTTATGCTTTGGAACTTGCTAAAAAAAACAATGTCACAGCACTTTTGGATATCGACTTCCGGGCCGACCAATGGGATGACCCGCGTTCATTTGGTGTGACCCTTCGTGCGGCTCTGAGCAGTTTCAGTATTGTAGTAGGCACCGAAGAAGAGATTCTCGCCACATACCTGACTGATAAAGAGCAGCTTTTAATTAAACATCAGCAGATCTCAGCGCCTGAAATCAGGGGAAATATAGACAATGCAATTAATGAAATTATGAAGTCAGGGGTAGAGACGCTGGTTGTAAAACGGGGCAAAGATGGTGCTTCAATTTTTCAGCCCGGAAAAGTGGAAGTGAAAGTTCCTGGCTTTCCGGTTGATGTTTTAAATGTTTTGGGAGCAGGAGATGCCTTTTGTGCAGGATTTTCTTACGGTTTATTGAATGATTGGGATCTTTATAAGAGTGTAAGAATGGGTAATGCATGCGGAGCAATTATCGTAACTAGGGAAGGATGCGCGAACTTCATGCCGACTAATTCAGAAGTGATGGCATTTGTGGAAAGCCGCGGCGGATTTTAGGTTAAAAAGACTTTCCAAGTTTCTAAAACTTGGAAACTCTCACCTACGGACTCTCAGGTTTAATATTTAAAACAAAATATTATAATGGAAAAATTAAAGAATTACATCAACGGGCAGTGGGTGGATAGTCATTCAGACCAGTTTATGAACGTGGTTAACCCGGCTACGCAGGAAGTATTGGCTCAGGTTCCCTTTGGTAACGGGCAGGATGTGGCTGATGCGTCCGCTGCCGCAGATGAAGGATTTCAGGAATGGAGAAGAACCCCGGTTTCGAAACGGGTTCAATATCTTTTTAAACTAAAAACATTGCTGGAAGACAACCTCGATGATATTGCTAAAACAATCACATTGGAATCCGGCAAGACTTTTCTGGAAGCGAAAGCCGAAATGATCCGCGCAATTGAAAACGTAGAAAATGCCTGCGGAATGCCCGCCATGATGCAGGGCGAATTTTCCGAAGACATAGCAAAAGGTATTGATGAGTATATGATTCGTCAGCCGCTGGGAGTTTGCGCATGTATTGCACCGTTCAACTTTCCGGGAATGATCACGTTCTGGTTTTTACCGTATGCTTTGGCCTGCGGAAACAGCTATATTATCAAACCTTCTGAAAAAGTACCGCTGACTATGACAAAAATCGTCGGTTTGATGCATCAGCTCGATTTTCCAAAGGGAGTTTTAAGTCTGGTACAAGGTGGCCGTGAAGTTGTTGACGCGATTCTTGAACATCCGGTTATCAAGGGAATCAGTTTTGTGGGTTCTTCCAATGTGGCAAAATATGTGTATTCCAAGGGTGCAGCAAACGGAAAACGTGTTCAGGCGCAGGGCGGAGCGAAAAATCCGGTCATCGTATTGCCGGATGCAGATATTGACATGACTACCCAGATTGTTATTGACAGCGTATATGGCTGCGCGGGACAGCGTTGTCTGGCCGCGTCTACCATTATCACAGTCGGTGATCATCAGGATATTACTGAAAGTCTGGTTGAATCTGTTAAAACACGTAAAACCGGATTTGGATTGGATAGTGAGGTACAAATGGGACCGGTTATTACCGCAGAAAGTAAAAACAGAGTTAATCACTTAATCGATAAAGGGATTCAGGAAGGCGGACGCGTGATTGTTGACGGCCGTAATGTTCAGGTTCCTGGTTTTGAACAGGGAAACTTTATTGCACCCACCATTATTGAAGATATTCCTCTGGACGGAGAACTGGCGGCAACTGAAATTTTCGGCCCCGTTTTAAGCCTTGTTCATATTGATACGATAGACGAAGCGATCCGTTTTATTAATTCCGGCAGATATGGAAATATGGCCTGCGTATTTACCAGCAGCGGTTTGAACGCACGCAAGTTCCGCCATGAAGCCGAAGCGGGAAATATCGGAATCAACATCGGTGTTGCCGCGCCTGTTGCACAATTTCCGTTTTCAGGTTGGAAGGACAGCTTTTACGGAGATTTGCACGGCCAGGGAAAACATGCCGTAGAATTTTTCACCCAAACAAAAGTAGTCATCGAACGGTGGCTGAAAGAGTGGAACAGAAAGTTCTGACGCGAAAGGGGCGTAGGTTTCTCCCTAATTCCCATCCCCATTATATATTTTAACAAACCTGAACCTATGTCAAAGAAATTAAAAACAGGTGTGATTGGTCTGGGCCGGATTGGCCAGATTCACCTCAGTAACCTGATGCACCACATGCCGGATGCGGAAGTGATCATTGCATCGGATGTAATGGAAGAGTCGCATGCTTTTGCATACAACCTTGGTGTCAAAACAGTGACGACAGATGCCTATGAAGTTATAAATCATCCGGATGTTGAGGCGATTATAATCTGCTCCCCTACTCCTTTTCATGTGCCTTATACAGTGGCCGCGGCCATACAGAAAAAGCACGTGTTCTGTGAAAAACCGCTGGACGTAACAATTGAAGCAATTCAGGCGGCTGAAAAAGCGGTAGAAGACAACGGAGTAAAACTTATGTTGGGCTTTAACCGTCGTTTCGATGCCAATTTCAGTAATGTCCGAAGCCTTGTAGAAGCAAATAAAATCGGTGATCCACATATCCTCAGAATTACCAGCCGTGACCCCGCACCGCCGCCGGTAGAATACCTTAAAATATCCGGCGGAATATTTCTTGATATGTCCATTCATGATTTTGACATGGCCCGCTATATTGTTGGCAGTGAGGTAAAAGAAGTTTTTGTAAAAGGCGATGCGCTTATTCATCCTGAAATTAAGGAGTTTGGCGATATCGATACAGCAGTAATCGTTCTCACTTTTGAAAACGGTGCCATCGGTGTGATTGACAATAGCAGAAAAGCTGTTTACGGATATGATCAGCGCCTGGAAATTTTCGGTTCAAAAGGAATGGCCAAGGCAGAAAACAATACCTCAGACACATTGGTACGTTTTGACAGCGATGGAGGACACATTTCCTTGCCGCTGCACTTTTTCCTTGAAAGATACGAAACTGCCTACCGGACTTGTCTGAAATCATTCATCGACTGTGTGTTAAACGACACACCTTCTCCTGTAAACGCACACGACGGTTTGATGGCAACGGCAATCGGAATTGCAGCTATGAAATCGCTGACGGAAGGTCGTATTGTACAAATAAATGAGATACTGGAATTGAGCCACGTTTAACGGCTCGCTTTCCTTCAAATCTAATGTATTACATTGCATACTTTTCGAATTTCAAACGTTTGCAATTTGAAAAGTACAATTAATATTCACTTTTATTATACAATATCCTAAATGTCGAACACAGGTTTACAAACACTGGATTACGTTGTCTTTTTTATCTATCTGATCGGTGTTTCAGCTTATGGCTACTGGATTTACAAAAAGAAAAAATCAAAGGAAGTAAGCTCCACGGATTACTTCCTGGCCGAAGGCTCGCTTACTTTTTGGGCAATCGGAGCTTCCATAATTGCATCCAATATCTCAGCTGAGCATTTTATCGGAATGTCCGGTTCCGGGTTTGCAATCGGTCTGGCTATTTCTTCTTACGAATGGATGGCAGCAGCTTCTCTTATCGTGGTAGCGGTATTCATCTTGCCGGTTTATCTGAAAAATAAAATTTATACCATGCCGCAGTTCTTACGGCAAAGGTATAACCCTACTGTGGCAACGATTATGGCCGTTTTCTGGCTGTTGCTTTATGTATTTGTAAACCTGACGTCGATCCTGTATCTGGGTGCTCTGGCCTTGGAAGTAACTGCCGGCCTTGATTTCACTTACGGCATTGTCGGGCTGGGAATTTTTGCGGTGATCATTACCATAGGTGGAATGAAAGTGATCGGCTACACCGATGTTGTTCAGGTGATTGTGCTTGTCCTTGGCGGCCTGGCGACAACCTATCTTGCACTCGATCTGGTTTCTCAGCATTTCAACAGACCGGGCATATTTAATGCGCTTGCTTTACTTAAAGAACAGGGAGACAGCCATTTTCACATGATTTTACCAAAAGAAAACCCTTTTTATAAAGACCTTCCGGGTTTGTCTGTGATTATCGGGGCAATGTGGATTAACAACCTTGCTTATTTTGGATGCAACCAGTATATCATACAGCGCAGTCTTGGAGCTGATCTTTCCACAGCAAGAAAAGGGATTTTGTTTGCAGCTGTTTTAAAGTTGCTGATACCGATCATCGTTGTGATTCCCGGAATTGCTGCCTTTGTTTTATACCAAAACGGGATGTTTCAGCAGGAAATGTTAGATCCTTCGGGATTGGTAAAACCGGATCATGCATATCCTGTTTTACTGAATTTGCTTCCGTCAGGATTAAAAGGAATGGCCTTTGCCGCTTTAACCGCTGCAATCGTAGCTTCGCTTGCAGGCAAGGCAAACAGTATCTCAACTATTTTCACACTTGATATTTACAAACAATACATTAACCCGAAAGCAAGTGAAGTTCAGCTGGTAAAAATCGGCAGAATAAGCATTTGGGTTGCGATGGCCATTGGAATTATCATCGCTCCACAGCTGCGCGTTTTGGAACAGGCTTACCAGTTTATTCAGGAATACAGCAGTTTTATCACACCGGGCGTGTTTGCGATTTTCATCTTTGGAATGTTTTGGAAAAGAACTACGTCTGCCGCTGCTTTAACTGCTGCCCTCCTTACGATTCCGCTTTCAACTGCCGGAAAGTTTCTTTGGCCAGAAGTCCCTTTTCTGGATCGCATGGGAATTATATTTTTGATTTTATGCGCCGTCATTATCGTCATGACATTGGCTGATTCCAGAAGTAAAAACAATCCAAAAGGTCTGGAAATTGATGGAGGCATGTTTAGTCCGGGGCGAAGTTTTGTAGTGGGGTCTATTTTTATCTGTGGTGTACTGGCAGCCTTGTATACTGTTTTCTGGTAGGAATTTCACGCAGAGTAAATGAGTTTTGCGCAGAGTGCGCTGAGAATTTGAAACGATTAATTGCTAAAAGCTGATAGCTAAATGCTAATAACAACAAAAGAACTCTTCCAAAAATGTTACGCCCGGTATGCCATTCCGGCTGTGAATGTGTTTTTTATGGAAGAAATTCATGGGCTTTTCGCAGCGGCGCAGCAGGCTAATGCACCATTTATCGTGCAGACAACACCTTTTGCAAGAGATTATGCAAATGCAGATATGCTGCTTTCTATGATAGCTTCGGCAGCCAGAATTTATCCTGATACGGTATATGCCATTCACATGGATCACGGGTATGAAGAGCACATTTTAGACGCCATCGAAAAGGGCGGATACACTTCGGTGATGATCGACGCTTCGCATGATGCTTTTGACAAAAACGTTGAAAGGACGAAACTAGTTGTGGAAAAAGCGCATGAAAAGAATATCAGCGTCGAAGCAGAACTTGGTGTTTTGGCCGGTGTGGAAGATGATTTGACCGTTGATCCAGCTCATTCGTTTTACACAAACCCTCAGGAAGTGGAGGATTTTGTAAAGGCGACCGATTGCGACAGTCTGGCTATTGCTGTTGGAACCAGTCACGGTGCTTATAAATTTTCCGGCGGACAGGGTTTGCAGCTGCACATTCTGGAAGAAATTCAGGCAAGGCTTCCCGGGTTTCCGCTTGTGCTGCACGGCGGCTCCAATGTGAGTCCCGAAGTTGTTGAACGGATTAACGCTGCGGGAGGCAAAATTAAAACGGATGCAAAAGGCGTCCAGGAAGACGAAATCAGAAAAGCAATTCCGCTGGGTATTTGCAAGATTAACATTGCAACCGATATGCGGCTGCTCTGGACGATGGTAAACCGTGAATTTTTCCGTGACAAACCACAGGAATTTGCGCCGACAACGCCTGGTAAAACTTTCATGGATGAATATAAGAAGTTCATATTAAAAAAGTTTGATCTCTTCGGATGCGCGGGCATGGCTTCGGAATTTCAAAATTGAAAAACAGCATTTAACATCAGTTATGACCAGAAGATTAACCGTAGCCCAGGCTACCATAACATTTTTAAAAAATCAGTATATTGAAAGAGACGGAATCGAACAGCCCTATTTCGGCGGTTGTTTCGGAATTTTCGGACATGGAAATGTTGCTGGCTTAGGACAAGCGTTACACGAAAATCCGGATTTCAGATATTACCAGAGCCGTAACGAGCAGTCGATGGTACATGCTGCTGTTGCTTATGCTAAAGTAAAAAACCGTCTCGGCGCGTTTGTCTGTACAACTTCCATCGGACCCGGAGCTACTAACATGATTACCGGAGCTGCTCTTGCCACAATCAACCGCTTACCGGTATTGCTGCTTCCCGGTGATATTTTTGCTTCACGTGAACCAAATCCGGTTTTACAGCAGCTGGAAAGTACAGGTACTCAGGACATTTCTGTGAACGATTGTTTCAAACCGGTATCCAAATATTGGGATAGAATTAACCGTCCTGAACAACTCATTTATTCTCTGCCGGAGGTGATGCGTGTACTTACTTCTCAGGCTGAAATGGGTGCGGTGACATTATCCATGCCTCAGGACGTACAAACACACGCCTACGATTATCCGGAAGATTTGTTTAAAAAACGTGTCTGGAAGATTGGCCGGCCAAGACCCGATGCTGACATTGTGAAAGAAGCAGCAGCATGGATTAAAAAATCTAAAAATCCGGTTATTGTAGCAGGAGGCGGAACAATTTACAGCGATGCCTGTGAAGTCCTTCATCAGTTTGCTGCTAAAACAGGAATTCCTGTTGGTGAGACATTTGCCGGAAAAGGTGCCGTTCGTTTTGATCAGCCGTACAGCATCGGTGGTCTTGGCGCAACGGGAACAAAATACGCGATTGAAATTGCCAACGAAGCGGATATTGTTATCGGAATAGGTACACGTTACAGCGATTTCACAACTGCATCTAAATCCATTTTCAAAAATCCTGATGTCAAATTTATTAATATCAACATCAGTGAGTTTGATGCGTTCAAGCATGCTGCATTGCCAGTCGTTGGAGATGCAAAGGTGGTCCTCGCAGAATTGACTGAACTGCTGGAAGACTTTGAAGTTGAGAGCACTTACCGTCAGAAAATTCGGGATATTAACAAAGCCTGGGATGATGAGGTAACTAAAATATATGAAGAAGGAAACAGCACTGTCGCTCCAATAGATCAGGCTGTTGTCATTGGTGCATTGAACAGTTTTATGGATGATCGTGATGTGATGATCAATGCATCCGGCAGCGCGCCTGGTGATCTTCATAAGTTATGGCGCGCCACAGATCCTAAAAACTTTCACCTCGAATATGGCTTCTCCTGCATGGGTTATGAAATCGCTGCCGGATTAGGTGCGAAAATGGCGGATCCAACGAGAGAAATTTATGTGATCTGCGGAGACGGCGGTTATCTGATGAACAATCATGAAATCGTTACCGCCATTCAGGAAGGTATCAGATTTACCATTTTGCTGTTGAATAACAACGGATACGCAAGCATCGGCGGACTTTCCGAAAGTATAGGCAGTGAAAGGTTCGGGACACGTTATCAATATCGTGACGAAAAATCCGGCCAATTATCAGGCGAATTCCTACCCGTTGACCTTGCAAAAAATGCAGAAAGTTTAGGTGCGATTGTCATCAAGGCAACAGATAAAAAGTCGCTGGATGAAGCCCTGGCTCAATCTAAAATCAATGATCGGACTACAGTCATTTACATTGAAACCAATTTGTACCGAACCGTAAAGGGTTATCACGCCTGGTGGGAAGTGCCGGTTGCAGAGGTATCCACTTCTCCATCCGTACAGAAGGCTTTTGAAACCTATAAAGAAAATAAAAAAGAGCAAAGGATATTTTTATGAAAGGGAGAAAGGGAGGAATGTAGAAAAGGGAGGAAGGATTTATCTCACCCTGCAAAAATAAAGCAATTTTAATGATTATATAAAAATGGAATTGGGGTGAATGACCGGAGGATCCCTTCTCCTTCGTCCCTTTCTCCGTAATCCATAAATTAAAATGAACTTCGAAAACATAAAACTGGGCGTTGCTCCTATCAACTGGACCAACGACGACATGCCCGAACTGGGTGGAGAAAATACGTTTGAACAATGTGTGAGCGAAATGGCGCTGGCCGGGTTCACGGGTTGTGAGGTAGGAAACAAATTTCCCCGTGACACGAATGTGCTGCGTAAGGCATTAGAATTACGTGGCCTCCAGATTTGTAACCAATGGAACAGCTATGAACTGACAAAAAAATCATTGGCAGACAACAAAAAGTCATTTACCGAACTTCTTGATTTCCTGGAAACAATGGGAGCAAAAGTGATCGGTGGTGGTGAAACCGGAAACAGCTGTCAGGGGCAAATGAATGTTCCGGTATTTGAAGGAAAGGGCATGCTGAACACCAACCAAGAATGGGACAGCTTCACTTTCGGATTAAATGAGCTTGGAAAAATTGCACGTGACCGGGGAATGAAACTTGCCTTTCATCATCATATGGGCACCTGCATCCAGACTGTGGCAGAAACCGACCGTTTGCTAAATGAGACTGATCCGGAAAATGTTTTTCTTAACTACGACTGCGGACATTTTTACTTTGCAGGTGAAGATCCGGTTGCTGCACTGGAAAAATACATCGGAAGAACTGCTCATGTTCACCTCAAAGACGTCCGCCCTGATGTTTTGCAGCGAGTGCACAAAGAGAAACTTAGCTTTCTGACGGCCGTTAAGCAAGGCGTTTTTACAGTTCCCGGTGACACGGAGGGATGTATTGACTTTCCTTCACTGTTTGAGGTAATCAGAGTCAGTAATTATGCCGGCTGGATTGTTCTTGAAGCAGAGCAGGACCCGGCAAAAGCCAATCCGCTGGAATATGCAATTATGGCAAGGAAGTTTTTTAACGGCCTGACAGGGATATGACTTTACGTTCAACCCGGCTAAAAAGCCGGGTTGAACGTTCATTTTAGCAAATGAACAAAACCGGGTTAACCCGCCAAATAGCATCTGTTAATTTGGACAGGGTTCAGCCAAAAATTCGTCCAGCGCTTGTTTGGCAGATCCCGTATAAAACGATGCGCAGCTTTTATAAAAATCCTTGACCACGTTTTTGTAGGCTTCGCAATTGGCCTTCGTTGGACTTTGTACGTATGTCATGGCAGCGGCGCTGACCTTATCCGAATTGGAACCGCAGTTTAGAGGATTAGGAGAGCTGTCCTTTCCTCCGCAAGATAGGACTAACATTACCGCAGTGTAAGCGGATCCCGAAATGATTGTTTTGATAAGCTTCTGCATAGCGTCTATTTTTTTTCTTGTAAAATTAGACGAGCTGATACTGTCAAAAAACCGTAATTCTACGCAAATGAGTGAACGGATACAATAATTGAGTAAACGGTAGTAACAGCTTTGAATAAGCAGAACGTCGGCCATGATTCAGGACAAAATAGAAAAGGCACATGCCTGCTTTTTGGTGTTCAGCCCGGCTTTGCCTTTCAGACCGCAGCATAAAAATTTAACCTAAACTAAAAAGGATGTTATGTGAATAAAATGGTCTGGGGCTTCCCGGACCTTTTTTTGTTTCGGGCTTTTTTAATATATCCGCCACACTTTTCAGCGATGATACGTAATGTTAAATAGTTACGTTAATAGATATCTGAAAATCATGAATGGCCTATGCACCATCAGTTTACCTAAATATAAAAACTGATTTAACATGTTACACTTTAAAAAGATCAACCTGCTAATTGTCTTTTCTATTTTAACTGTTTTCCTTAGCTGTAAAGACAAACAGGTCGACCCGGTTGATGAGACAGATTCTGCTTCATCGGCCACTTACCCTGCGGTTAATACATGGCTTTATGAAATGATGAAAGACGCCTATTTCTGGTATAGCCAGATGCCTGCCGAGGGAACACTGGATACTAAAACTGATCCGAATGACTATTTTGAAAAGTTAATCTACCAACGTTCGAGTGTCGACCGATTTTCTATGGTTACCGAAGATATTGATGCACTGGAAAACAGTTTTAATGGTATAAGTAAAATCTTTGGCATCAGTTATTCGCTTTCATATACCGACGATGCAAAATCTAACCTGGGTTTATTTCTTAATTTGGTCGTTAAAGGAAGTCCGGCTGAAACTGCCGGGTTAAAAAGAGGTGACATCATTTTGAAAGTCAATGGTACGCAGCTGACAAAAGATAATTACTCCGGTTTGCTTAGCAGCAGTGAGAGCGCAACATTTACGCTGGGAACCCTATCGGGTACTACTATCACAGCAACCACCACCAATATCAGCGTTACCAAGGCTGTTGTTAATGAAGATCCGGTTGCATTTTCAACGGTAATTGATAAGTCTGCCAGTGGAAAAAAGATAGGATATCTGGTTTATACCCAGTTTGTACCCGGAACAGACGCTGACGCAAATAAGTACGACAACGAGCTACGTCAGGTTTTTGCCAATTTTAAAACTGCCGGGATTAATGAACTCGTTCTTGACCTGCGTTTCAACTCCGGCGGATACATCAGTTCTGCAAAAACACTCGCTTCTCTGATAGGAAAAAACATATCCGCTTCCAAAGTATTTTACAAAGAACAGTGGAATGATAAGTACATGGCCTATTGGCAAAAAACAAAGGGAGCTAATGCGCTTAACTATAATTTTCTTAGCGAAGCCAATAATGTGGGCAGCAATTTAAGCCGTATTTTTGTGCTTACTTCTCAGGGAACGGCATCGGCTAGTGAATTGGTAATTAATGGTTTAAAACCTTATATGGAAGTAATCACGATTGGCGATCATACAGCTGGAAAAAATCTTTTCGGATCCCTGATACGCGATGATCAGGATCGCTGGAAATGGGGAATTTATATGATGCTGGGTCAGACCGCCAATGTAAACGGAGAATCGGATTATGGCACTGTTAACGGTATGACACCAACTTTTAAAATTGATGACACCAACATTCCCTACAAAGCTTTTGGTAACGAAAACGAAACATTATTCCGGAAGGCACTGGATGTTATGGGCGTTCCGGCAGGTACAAATGGCAGAACAGAAGCTGTAAAAAGTGTTACATCTTTATCCGCAGAGTCATTCAGAGATAATTTACAGCAGCAGGATAAACGGATGATAAAAACAGACGCTCTTCCGCTCATAAATAATTAAAACCCAAAATCTGTCTGTAAGGAGGTTGTCTTGTAGAAGTCAGCCTCCTTTACTTTTTTACGAGTCTGTCATCAATTTAACATAATTCACAAATTCTCTTGTGGGATTTTATAATGTTCGTATTGAGCAATTATCATCTGTAAAAAGATAAATTACCTCGTTGCTGACTTTTTGCTAATCTATGGCGTAATTTACGGTTTGAAGAAACGCATCTAAGGCGAAGTCAGATGCCCTGATAGCGGCAGATCATTTTTTGCTACAATTGAAAAGCTTACGTTATGAAACCAGGAATTTTACAATTTCTTCTTGCCTCCTGGCTTTCGGTGTGCTTTGCAAACGGGCAGCCGGAAAAAAACTCATACAGGCTTCACGAAGACTTTAAAATCTCAGCGCCTGAATGCGGTCCGAACCTGAGTGCGGCTAAAGCGCTTGGTACATGCAGCGCGTCAACGAATGCAGGTGATTTTGTAGAAGATGTTCTTCCGTGTGGCGCTCAGCGTAAAGTTTATCACACCAACCGCAACTGGGGACTATCCTATCCCAATATAACCGGCACGATTTCAGAAAATTATACAATCCAGTTGTACCTGAAAGTTACGGACTGGGGTACAACCTGGGCCAGGATCATCGATTTTTCAAACGGCCAGTCTGATGACGGGATTTACTTCAAAAACCGCAATGCCTCCGCTGACCGCTGTATTGATTTTTATCCTCAGGGAATTGCAGGTCCGTGTCCTTTTTTCAATAATTCAACCTATTACCTTTTGACTTTCACCAGAAACGGCCGGACGGGTATTATGGATGTATATGTAAATAATTCGCTTTTCGTATCCTACAATGATTCAGGAAAAAGGTACACTGGGAAGGCTGGCACTCCAATTTACATATTCAGAGACGATGCTGCGGTTTCCTGTGAATCCGGTGAAGCAAACTTTGCATACTTGTCTTTCAGCAATGCCTTCACTTCACCAAAAGATGTGGAAAATGATTTTAACAACATTTGTTATAATGCAAATATCAACTCATCTGCCGAATTTCTGATTGATCCGAATCCAAGCTGCGGTTACCCTAAAAATATTACTATTGACTATACTGGCTCATTACCGGCATCATCAACAGGTTATTCCTTTGAATGGGACTGGAATGGCGGTACTGTTGTATCAGGTACCGGTCGGGGGCCCTATGTGGTAAACTGGAACACGCCCGGCGAGAAAAATGTAACACTTACAATCACCAATACTGTTTGCGGAAATAAAATCAATAATACAAAAAAGGCAGTTATCAGCAGTTTGGATCTTACAGCTTCAGTAAAAGATGCAACCTGTACAGACAGCCTGGCCACCATAACCCTGACAGCCGTAGAAGGCGCTGCCCCGTTTCAGTATTCGATTGATTCGGTAAATTATCAAAGTAATGCTCAATTTAGGGTTAAACCGGCATCCTATCGTATATATATCAAGGATGCAAATAATTGCTCATCGGTCAAAGAAGTGAAAATTGCACCGGTAGAATCCATTTTTGTTCAAACAATCGGAGATACTACGATTTGCAAAGGACAGCAGATACCACTTCCAACAAAGAGCAATGCGGTTTCTTTTAGCTGGCTGCCGGTTAATGGTCTGGATAATGCCGCGTTACAAAATCCAACAGCATCTCCGGAGTCAACCGCACAATTTATTGTGGAAGCAAAAAAAGATGACTGTGTAACAACAGATACAGTAACGATATTTGTTGTACCTGATATTGAAGTCAATGTTACACCGGATACAGATATAGAACCGGAGATACCTTTTCAGCTCAGCGCATCTTCTCCAACTCTCGCCGGACAGCCCGGAGTCAGTTATAGCTGGTTGCCGCCATCAGGATTAAATAATCCAAAGATTTCAAACCCGCTCGCAACACTTTTATCCAGCCAGACATACAATGTTACCGTCACTTCGGCAGAAGGATGTGTGGGAAGTGCACAGGTAACACTCAACGTCGTCCCGCCTGCATGGATTTATGTGCCGACTGCTTTTACTCCCGATGGTGACGGAAAAAACGAAGTTCTTTATCTGAATACAAAAGCAATTACGAATTTGTCCTATTTCAAAATTTACAATCGCTGGGGACAAGTGGTGTTTTTTACGAATCAACCGGATATCGGGTGGGACGGCAGATATAAGGGCGCGGAGCCGGTCAGCGGAACATATACCTATCAGCTTGAAGGCATTACGGATCGTGGAGTAAAAATTAAAAAGGAGGGAAATATAATGCTGATCAGGTAGAGAATTCTTACTTAATATTATCTATAGTTACCAAAAGCTTCTGTTAAGATACTTGCGGGCGCTGAATTTTGGATTAATTTTGAATTTCGATAACTCACATCTTTTCTAAATCTTTAAACTTACAACGTCAACCAAATAATCATGAAAATTGAAAGCGTATTTGCAAATAATGAAAAATGGATCGCTCAAAAATTAGAAACTGACGAGCACTATTTTGAAAATCTGGCATCCGGACAAAAGCCTGAATTTCTATACATTGGCTGTTCGGACAGTCGTGTAACAGCCGAGGATTTGATGGGAATCCAGCCTGGTGAAGCCTTTATTCACAGAAACATTGCCAATCTTGTCAACAATGTGGATTTAAACGTGATGACAGTTTTAAATTATGCAGTCCGGCATTTAAAAGTAAATCACATAGTTGTTTGCGGACACTATAACTGCGGAGGTGTCAAAGCCGCCATGCAGCCAGCCGATTTAGGTATTCTTAACCCTTGGCTGAGAAATATTCGGGATGTTTACCGGATACATAAGGACGAATTAAATGCAATAAGTGATGAAAGCAAACGCTATGACAGACTCGTAGAACTTAACGTTTTAGAGCAATGCACCAACCTTATTAAAACGGCGGCAGTGCAGGAGGCGTACAGAGAAAGAGGTTTGATCGTACACGGATGGGTATTTGATATCCGCACGGGAAAACTGATTGATCTGGAAATTGGTTTTGAATCAATCCTTAAAAATATCCTGGAAATCTATAACCTTTATCCTGAAACAGAATAATTTAACCCGTCGGTAATATTATGAAGGCACTACTCATTATCGACATGCAGAAGGGATCATTTACGGAAGAAACCCCGAGACACCAGAAGGATCTTGTAATAGAGAGGATTAACAATCTCTCGGACTTATTCCGTTCATTGCAATACCCGGTGGTCATTATTCAGCATGACGGGACAAAGGAAGATTGTTTCATTCCCGGTACGGACGAGTGGCAGCTATTGGATGAAATTGTTACGAAACCGGAAGATATTTTCATTTCAAAAACCGCCAATGATTCATTTTATCAAACTGAACTGGATCAGCTGCTAAAAGCGAAGGGGATTAATCAAATTACGATTACCGGCTCTGCTACGGATTTTTGTGTGGAAGCAACTATACAGTCAGCATTGGTGAAAGATTATGATCTGGCTGTGATTGGAGATGGACACACAACTGCGGACAGAACTCACTTAAAGGCTGAATTACTCGTTGAACATTACAACTGGGTGTGGGGAAATTTGTCACCTACTCAGGGAAGTATCAAAGTATTAAGCTTTGATGAATATTCGAAAACATTGGTATAAAATAAGTCAGGACTAATTCCCGGTTTAGGATCAGTCCTGACTTATTACTTTATTTTAATTTACTTAATCCAGCTGAATTCGTATTGCAGTTCAGGAATTCTTGTACGATCCGCAATGCGTTTTAAACGTCCGGGAAGAGCCATCAGATAGTCACGTGCTTTTTCCGCTTTTTCATTAAGATCCCGAACAGAACCTATTTCCCATTCAAGCAGCAGCGCTTCCAGAATTTCGATATAGTCGTTGGTCGTATAAACGCCTAAACGTTGCGCTGCATCAGAAAAATGTGCAAAGGTGTCTCCCATTTTCACACCGGTTTCCCGTAAAAAATGTGCAGGCATCACAATCTTTTTCCTCATCATGTCATCCAGTGCAAGCATCAGCTCAGACGGGTCAACTGCAAGAATTCTGCTAACGAAGGCCTTATATGCCTTTGCGTGGCGCATTTCATCGGAAGCAATAACGCCGCAAATTTTAGACAAATGCGGATTTCCGAATTTCTTGGCTAAAGTGGCAGTACGGCGGTGAGAAACGTTTGTCGCCAGCTCCTGGAAAGAAGTATAAATGAAGTTACGGTAAGGATCTCGGTCAGTTCCGATATCAAAACCATCGGCAATAAGAAACTGCGTGGAAACTTCCATGGCCCGCATATTTACACGACCGGACAGGTATAGATATTTATTCAAAAGATCTCCGTGACGGTTTTCTTCCGCCGTCCAGGCACGCACCCAACGCGACCAGCCGGAGGGATTATCAACCTGATCCACCCCGATTACATCCATTAACCAGGATTCATATGTAGGTAAAGCCTCTTCTGTTATTGTATCTCCGATCAATACCGCTATGTAATCATAGGGTAAATCACGGCAGCTTTCCTGCAATAGTTTTACTTCACTGAAAAAATTATCTTTGCTGGAATCCGGCAAAAAATCAGTAGGCTGCCAGTTTTCCTCAATTGGCTTCAGATATTCAGACATCAGCGCGTCCAAATCCTTTCCTACATGTTGCATGACTTCTAGTCTTTCTGCTGAAAGTGCGGTTTCCATTGTTAATCCGATTTTAAACTCTAACTACTAATTTCACAAAGTACGGGAATTTAATGTAAGTTTTGCATGATAATTCTCATTTCCTGGTCCACAAATTTTACTAAACCCAACTCTTTTAAACTATTTTTGCAGAAAAAACAGGAATGAAAAAAATCATCGACTATATCCTCAGTGTTGTTTATCTGATACATTTCGGCCTAACGCTGCTTGTTTTTCATGTAATTCAGATCATTGCATTTCATGTTTTTGGCAAAAAAGTACACAAGGTTTCAGTCGACTGGTTAAACTTCTTTCTCACCTACGGTTTATATCTCACGGGTGCTAGAATTACACTGAATAAACAGTCTGAAATTCCGGAAGATCGCCCCATAATTTTTGTCGCCAATCATCAAAGTACATTTGATATTCCTGCAATTATCTGGTTTTTAAGAAAGTATCATCCCCGCTTTGTTTCCAAAATAGAATTAGCAAAAGGAGTGCCAAGCATTTCCTATAATCTTCGAAAAAGCGGCGCAGCTTTAATTAACAGAAAAGACGGTAAACAGGCTATTGTCGAAATCGCACGATTAGGTAAACTGATTCAAGATGAGAAAAGCTCAGCTATTATATTTCCGGAAGGAACCCGTACTGCGACCGGCATTATGAAACCGTTTGTTGCAGGTGGTGTAGCTACCTTATTAAAAAGAGCGCCGGATGCAATAATCATTCCGGTGGCAATAAACGGCACAGGAAGTTTTAACCCCAAAGGAATATTTCCCCTGAAATCATTTTCTAAACTTTCCTGGACAACACTTCCCGGCATTGAACCAGCCGGAAAAAAAGTAGAAGATATTCTGGCGGAGGCACAGTCAGCAATTCAAAATATACTTGATCAAAAGTAATTTTATCCTGACAATTTTAAAACCGCATTCACTTAACAAACCATTAACATTTTACGAAAAAATATAATTTTATTTCCAAAAACCTGATAATCAGAAGCTAACTCGTTTTTTAATTATATCCCTCAACTCTCTGTCCCCTGCCCCGCACATCCCTTAACAACCGTTAACAATCAACCTTTAAACCCGGCCGGATTCTTCTTCTCTAACCCATGAACTTTAAAATTAGAAGTCATGAGAAAGATACTTTTTGTAGCCGCAATTTTAGCATTAGGTTTCACAAGTGCCAACGCACAGTATGGCCCAAGGGACGATCGCCGTTACGATGACGGCCGTGACGGCCACCGTTACGACAACCGGGACAACAACTACCATGAGTACAATAACGGACGTGATTCTGAGATCAATATGATTCAAAGAGAAGCTCGTCAGCGTATCTCGGATGGCATTCGTGCCCGCCGCTTATCTCAACGTGAAGCAAGCGTACTGATCCGTGAATATGAGAGAATTGAAGGTATGGAACGCGCATTCAGCCGTCGCGGAAGATTATCAAACAGAGAAACGCGCATTCTGAAAGAAGATCTCAGAAAACTGATGGTCAATACGCACAGGCTGAGTGATCGCCGGGGTGATAACTGGGCGCGCGGAGGAAGATACTAAAAGGCAGTTGAAGGTTTAGGGTAATTTTGGAAAGCATCCTGTCTGTGGCGGGATGCTTTTTTATTCGTTTTGGTCAAAATATCTCACCAGCTTCACATGAGATTTGGCAAAACCTTCCCTTTGGTAAAAACGGTGGGCATCTTCCCTTGTATTTCTGGACGTCACTTCGATTTGAACAGCACCTTCACTTTTTGCAAAACTGACAACGTGTTCCATCAACGCTTTTCCGACTGATTGTGATCTGTAAGCAGGATCAACATACATCTCCTGAATTTCAGACACCAGGGCTGCATGATGCAGCAAAGGCTGGATGTG
Source organism: Dyadobacter psychrotolerans (assembly GCF_004349265.1). GTDB lineage: Bacteria > Bacteroidota > Bacteroidia > Cytophagales > Spirosomataceae > Dyadobacter > Dyadobacter psychrotolerans. The sequence goes on along the minus strand of NZ_SMFL01000005.1, from coordinate 231,113 downwards.
ACAGCTAACCACCCCAACCGGAATATTACTGATCTCCGCAATGAAATAAGTAATATTCGTAGCTTTTATATTTTGTAAAAAGACATGATTGAAAGCAAGGCGATCCAAAATAACATCTTCGAGTCCGCAGATCATTTGATAGATGACTACTTCGTCTGCCTTATCTGCTTTACGGATAATTAAATTGGAAGCCATAGATTAAAAAGCCTGCAATTCAGCTGAATTGTGAATAAAAACACCTTTTTCAGACTTTTTAGCAAAAGCGAGCATGGCGTTAGCCACTTTCCCAGAGTCGATTGCACGGTACTTTTTTAGAGGCCCAAACATAATTGGTTTAAAAACAGTTGCGAGTACTTCGCCCACTTTCTCTCCCAAACGGGTTTCTTCTCTTTCGCCAAGAAGTAAGGAAGGACGAAAAATATGAAGAGATGGATATTTAAGTGAAATCAAACCTTGCTCTACCTGTCCCTTAACCTGATTGTAAAAAATACCGGAATCTGCATCGGCGCCCATTGCACTTACAATCAAAAATTTCTCTGCTCCGTTGCGCTGTGCCAAAGTGGCAATAGTTAGAGGATATTCAAGATCCACTTTTTTAAAAGCTTCTTTGGATCCAGCCTTTTTTATGGTTGTACCAAGGCAGCAAAAAATATCATCAGCCTTTATTTGAGGAGCATCCGGATTATCAAAATCAAATATTACTTCTGTTAATTTAGTATTGGTATGTCTTGATGGGCGTCTTGTAAGGACGATGACTTTATCGTAGTAAGGAGAATGTAACAGCTTGGTAAGCAGCTGACCTCCGATCAATCCGGTCGAACCTACCAGCAAAGCTGTTCTGGCTGATGTTGCTGTCATGGCGTTTTCAGTTTGTTTTAAAACAAAAAGGTACGCATTCTGATTCGGTTTAAGGTATTTCTAAAATTATTCTTGGATGACATTTTTAGAAAAAGATGTGCTATAGGGAGGTTCGGCACCAAAAAAATGCTACTATTTAAATAGCTCACCCCACTCATCAGTGATGTCATTACTTTTGTCGAAAGTATTTACCCAATCTACAAACAGCTCACGGAATTCATCAATGGCGTTTCTCAGAAGCTCCAGATATCGTTCATTTGACAGGTTAAACATCTTGCAGGTGTAGGTATGTGTTACCAGGGCGCGTGCCGCAAGTTTTATCAACACTGCATTTTCCATACGCAACGTGTACAGATCACCTCCTTCGGCGCCGGCTACTTTTGCGGGTATCAGTGCTGCGTCGGTGAGCATCTGCTCCCGTAAGAAATGAAGGTCATTGTCCTCGGGAAGTGTATCTACCAGAGAATGAACAATTTCAAAAATCTCTCTTGCCTTAATCATGACAGGCAGATTATCTGTCCTTTCATGACTAAAGTTGTCTTCCTCTCCGGTTGGATCATCGTCCTCATCGTCGCTTTCATCGAACCAGTCAGGATCGCTATCGTCAAAACTCATATTCTCTATGTTTACTTGGCGCCGCTAAATACCAGAAAAAATTCGATTTTTACTAAAATGAAAAGAGAAAAGTGTAGAAAGTTAACTACCAGACAACTTAGACTCCCAGCCTGCGACCGCTAACAGCTGCGGCATGAAAATTGAGATATAAAAATAAACAAATCAAAAGTGCTATGAAAAAAGACAACAAAGAGGTTGAAGGCGGTAGTCCGTCACCATCCGGCCCCCATGATGAAACACGACATGAAGATGATGCCGAAAAGTCCCCGGGGGTAGTCAAAAAAGATTCTATTAAAAATTCCGAAAAGGATAACATGACCGACAACAAAGGCTACAACGAAACGCCGCCGACTGTTCCGGTAAAATCATCAAAAAAAACAGCGTGAGCAATTATTTTGCTTTGGTGCTTCCTAAAATCGCATCCAGTGCAGCGGCCAGATAAACCATCGGAGCATTCCAGTTAATGGCCATTTCATTGGATGCGTAGGAGCAGTCGTTATCCGTAAACGACTCATCTGCAAATTTGCTGGTGTAAGTTGTGCATTTATCCTGTTGCCCAGGATTTGGTCCGCCGGATAATAGCCCGGGTACCGGATCAGAAATCCTGTCGGCAATAGACAACCGATGGTGCGGATGCATAATCCGTTTTGTTCCAAAACCGGTTAAAAAAGAGTAGCCTGTTGCATTTCTGCCCAATAAATAGTCTAGATTTCCTATCGCAGCATTCAGATACTTTGGCTGACGTGTAAGTTTGTAGGCATAAATCAAAGCAATCCCCTGATTTGCGGCAACAGAACTGCTTCCCCATGAATAATCCCTAGCTGTCTTTCCCATTACGGTATGGTAAGGCTGTTTTTCTAAGTCTTTAAGAAGCTCCTCCGAAAAATTTAACACAGACTTTTTAAGCGCCGCAATGAGGTGTGATTCCATTTTTAGTGTTTCAGCATTACGCAAAAGCGTGTAATAACCCAAAGTTTTTACCTGGCTCCATGCTGGTAAGGCCAGCGGTTTGTCCGTTTCCAGATTGATATCTTTCAAATAGTCTGCCTTTCCGGTTAATGCATACATTTCGGCTGCTGCCCAGATTTTTTCATCCGCTGCACTTTTGTCTCCGTAGGCACCGGTAACAATGTCCGGATCAAATTTTTGATTGATTTCATTTTGATTATAAAAGATGTCCGGATTTTTTAAAGCCCACTCCCACCCTTTTACCGCAGCTGTGATGCAGGAATCAGCCAGGCCGGGAAGCTGCGCATCGAAACCTTTCAAAATCCTTGCCGATTGCGCCATAACTGCCACGAAATCAAGTGTCGAGACCGTATTTTTTTGAACAACATACCTTGGGTTTTTACAGTCTTCCGGCATAATCATTCCGTCAAATTTCGGATTGGTTAACTTGTGATACACCCCTCCGTCGCCGGGATCCTGCATCGTAAACATCCAGCGAAGATTCCAGATCACTTCATCCAGCAAATCCGGCACAGCGTTGTTACTTTCAGGAATATTGGTATTAAAGGTTTGAAAATATTCAGGATGATCTTCATAAATAGACAGCAAGGTCCCCATCGTAATACCTGAATTTACGATATACTTATTATAGTCCCCGGCATCGTACCACCCCTTTGGGGAACTGATCACAAAATTTTCAGGCCGGCCGGGAGACATTGCAGATGCATGAACCAATACCTTATCATCCGCATGGCCTTTTGCACGGGCCCACTTTCCTGCAAATTTTTCTGGCAGATCGGTTGAAGCCCGCTGATAGTAAAAACCTTTTAATGCTGCAACGGCAATGTGTTTGTGTATGTTTTCTTTGATGTCGAAAGGGCTTGATTTTCCAAGAGAGACGACTTCCAAAACGTATTTTCCATTTTCCTTCAAAGCTGAAAAATCCGCAACTCTGCTCCTTTTCCCCGAATGCTGATTGGTTCTTAAATCACTTAGTTTTCCTTTAAAAGCAGTTTTTCCGGACTTTGCATCTTTAATAAGAAAGTCACCGGCATTTTCACTCAGAACGACTGCAATTTTTTCGCTTTGCGGATAAAAACCTATCTGATTTAAACGAATTTCAGTAGAGACGTTCTGCGCAAAGGATTGGCAAAAGATGACAATACTTGAACAACTAATAATTAATAGTTTCCTAACTAAGATGTTCATAAAATCCTGATAATTCCGGGTTTTCAGTTACCGGAAACAAGTGAAAGATAAAACTTTATATAAGTGTATATTTAACACAGCATCAACTAACCTTCTTTGGCCCAATAGAATCATAGACAACCACCTTTTCCCACAAATGAGAATACTCTTGTATAAAGTCAAGGTGAATCGGGTGGGTTTGATAAATTTCTTCTTCAATGATATTCTTAAAAAAACACATCCAGGAAAAAGTATAATCCTTCACGATCACATCACGGCTTGTCGCTGCTGGGGTACCAATATGAACATATTCTATCGTCGGGACCTTGGCCAGTTTATGCAAACCCTCTAGTAATTTAGCTTCATCCTGAGCATTGTTTTTGTTTTTCAGGTAAAAATATACGTGGTGAATAAAAAGTTCTTTAACTTTTTCCGGTTCAGCGGCTAGAGGAGAAACTGAAGCGAGGGTTGCCAATCCGGCATTTTGCAAAAATTTACGTCTTGATTGATCTTCCATGGTTTGAGATTTTCGATTCTTCTCTTAAAACTATACTAACTGAGTAGAACGGTAATTTCTGAAATTTAAATCATTCCCCGCTCAATTCAGCCAATTTATTCACCGTATTCCAATTCCTGGTCGTGGCGGTTACTTTTAGTTTATTCTCAAAAAAGTTGTTATTAAATTTTGTAGTACCGTAACCTCCTGGGCAATTCAAATAAATGACCTTTTCGTCTACAACAAATTCATCCGGGAGATATTTTGCCGTATCCAGTTTTTCCAAATTTGTTTTATCAGGTGCCTGTGCCAGAAAAGTGACGTGAAGCATGGTAGAATCGAAATCCGCTTTTTTCAGGAACGGATTATCTTTACGAACCTGTCTCAAATACTGAGAACTAAACACAATTACCGGGATATCGAAGCCAAAATCTAACGCAATTTTCTCCGTGATCCGCTTCTGCAAATCGGCAACATTTCCATTCTCCGAAGAGAATAAAACATTCCCGCTTTGCAAATATGCGGCAACACTTTCAAATCCTATATCTTCAAAAGCCTTAACCAGCGCAGGCATTTTAATCATATTTTTGCCACTAACGTTGACGCCCCTTAGAATTGCTATATACTTCATTTTTATTGACTGTAAACTTCTGCTAACCCCAGGGATTGAACCAACATGCCTGAATACAAACATAAAGTATATTCATAATATGTCATCCTTTAAATTTTAATAATCAACTCATTTATATAATTTTACTTGTCATGATTACTAAAAGAGATCTGGTAGTTGCATCGCTCACAACGATTTTGATATTTACTACTTTGATAGCCAACTCAACGATCGACATCATGGATTCTGCTATATTTGAATGGAATGATATTACTGTCAAACAGACCAAAACCGGCTCCGTGCGGACATTTTTTCGCTCACAAACCGCTACCCTGGATGAACTGGAATGCCATGTAACGACTTTAAATCCCGGAGAAGCTTCCCATCCACCCCACAAACATCAGGAAGAAGAAGTTATCATCATTAAAGAAGGAACGCTGGAAGCTCTGGTAAACGGAAAAATGAAAACCGTCGGTCCCGGATCAGTAATCTTCCAGGCTAGCAACCAAATGCATGCAATTAAGAATGTTGGAAACATTCCTGCAAGCTATCACGTTTTCAGCTGGCATTCGCCGGGTATCAAAAAGTAGCTTATTTGTTAACCAATTTCACTTCAAAATCCAATTAATTTTCCGTTCAAACGGATCTTTAGAAATAACCAGTTTATTCCCCTTTTTAACAAGCAAAACTTCTTTAACCAAATTATCAGCCGGCAGGCAAATTTTAACAGTGGCGTTATCCGATTTACCGGCGAAACTAACCAGTTCCATATTCTTCCAGTCGATTTCCCCCGTTGATTGTGCAACTTTGACCTGCGCCAGCACCGCACCTTCGCGCACCAGCATAATCACTTCCAGCTCTCCGGATTCAATATCATGCCATCCACCTTCATAAACTTTCTTTGTCTGGTAGTCTATCCAGGTTCCATTTGGCAGGTAAACGGAACGCGATTTGGCTGTCTCAAAAAACGGAGCGACAAGGATATCCGACCCAAACATATATTGGTTGTCCACAAGCCAGGAACCCGGATCATTTGGAAATTCAACAAACAATGCCCGAAGCATCGGCAGTCCTTTTTCAGATGCAATTTTTGACTGAGCGTAAATATAGGGCATCAGTTTATATTTCAGTTCGACAGCTTTCCGGAAGTAAATTTGAAAATCCTCCCCATATTCCCAAGGTTCTTTTGGAGCCTGTCCGTGCGTTCTGGTATGCGAAGCGAGCACACCCATTGGCAGCCAGCGGCGATACAGATCTTCTGGTGTTTTCATAGTAAAACCACCAATATCATGGCTCCAGAAAGTAAAACCTGAAAGACCCAGAGACAAACCCCCGCGAAGCTGTGCCTGCATTCCTTTATCGGTTGTTTCTGCATCGCCGCCCCAGTGAATCGGATAACGCTGACTGCCAGCCCAGGTACTTCGTGCCCAGATTATTCTGTCACCAGTCAACTTTTTTGTCAGTTCAGAAACAATTTTGTTGTAACGGAGCGGATATAAATTGTGCTCATAAAAACCGGTTCTGCCGGAAGCATAAACGCCTGACAATGGTGCCGCTTCGCCAAAATCCACTTTAATCGCTGAAACACCAAGTTTTAGCAAACCTCCTATTTTGTCTTCATACCATTTGATTGTGTTGGGATTCGAGAAATCCAGAACAGCATCTTCATAGGGAAGTGTTCCGTTGGCATTTTTAACAGCCAATCCCTTTTCTACAATTTCCGGGAAAAGATCATTTTTTGGAACAAAATACGGTAGCTGCCAAAGTGAAGTATGAAAGCCTTGTTTTTTCAAATCTCCAATCATTCCTGCAGGATCTCTAAACCGGCTTGGCGAAAATTTATAGTCACATCTCCAGTCAGTTTCAAACCATCCGGTATCAAAATGGATTACGTCGGAAGGAATTCTGTTCTTACGTAGTTTGTCCGCAACGTTACGCCCGTCCTGTTCTGAAAAGTAAGTTATACGGCTCATCCACAATCCAAAGGACCAAAGCGGCGGCATTTCTGGTTTTCCGGTTAAGTCGGTGTAGGCACCAAGAATATCTTTTGGTTCTCCCAGAAAGACAAAAAGATCCAGATTTTCGTCGCCAATCTGCATGGCATTGGACTCACCGTAAGTTGCACCAAAATCGCAAGTGATTGGTGAAGAAGTGTGCATAAACATCCCGTAACCTCTCGAACTCAAATAAAAGGGAATGGGCTTATACATCGTCTGGGTTTCGACACCATTCGGATCATGTGTCCAAAGCACTATTTTTTGTCCATTTTTATCAAGTTTGGTAAAAGACTCACCACAACCGAATATCTTTTCGTCGGGAGACATAGAAAAAACCGCCGCGATACTTCTTGAATAATCTGAGGCGCGGCGAACAAAAGAGAATGGCAAATTGGGGGTATAAGAAGATTTCCCATCCGCTTTGCTGCGTGTTTGGGTTAAAAGTTTTCCGGTTTTATCCCGGATTTCAATCTTCCATGGGTTTTCAAAAATCGTAACCGAGCCATAGGCTCCTGTATATAAATGCCCGCCATTTATTTTACTATACTTCCAGGATTTGTCCTGAACGGGTTCTTTAACCAACATCAGTGAGTTCTCCGAAACCGTCTTCTGCATGCTGGTATTTGCACGAACACGGATTGTTCGTGCAGAGGTGAACTCTACCGAAAACGGTAAAACAGGATCCTGAGCATATTCGATCGCCGGAAATTCATTGCTGAACGACCGTTTATAACTGATCATGGAATTGTTAAAATTGTGCGCTGAAAATGCTTCGTTTCTCTTCCATTTCAGCTGTCCGCTTCCTGTTTCGGGATTAAAAGAAGCCAGACTGTCTGCGAAAAATAAAGTGTTTGAAAAATCACGAAAATCACCGCTTATATCAACAGGCTCGTTCACCAGCTTGCTATGTTGCTGCGCAAAAACCTTTATCCCGCTTAAACACAAGGCCGGAAGAAACAACTTATAAAAAAACTTCTGAAATAATTGAATTGGATGCATTAGAAAACTAAAATGTGATTTTTTCAAATCAATGAGCTATTACTTTTTTGGTTATACTTTTTCCTGCATTGCTAAGTCTGACAATGTAAATGCCTTCCGGAAGCCGTTTTTTTATGTTTAAAATCCGCTGTGATTTTCTTACAGATTCTTCAAAAACAACCTTTCCGGTCTTATCAACAATCTCAATTTTATCAAAATCAACATTACTCCATTTTACAGTAACATTTTCCCAGGTTGGATTTGGATAAACATTGACATCCGCTTCAAAAGCGGGTTCCGAAGCCAGCACCGCACTTGCTTTAAGCTGGACAGAAGTAACTGACATGGCAGGAAGCGTCAGCGTTAAAACATTCCCCGTTGGCAAAATCTCTGACTTTTTTAAGGCATTATCGGTACGGGACTTGAAAGTTTCGAAAGATGGCAATTGTGACAAAGTGTAAACCGGCACCTTTTGCTGAACGGGAAGAAAATGGTCAAGCTGAATATTTATCAGCTGACTTTGCCCCACAGACCGGTTGACTAAAACTACAGTCATGGAATCACGAGCCTGATTAACAGACGGATAGGCCGATACAAGCACTTCATTGGCTGAAACTGCATCTAGTGAAAACTTTTGATTGAAACGGCTGAATAAATGTATCGTTTCCCACATACCCGCAGTCCAGGACCAGGGCGTAAAAATCTCCACACCATTTTTTATAAATTCACCCATTGTAGATGCGTACCAAACGGAGGTAACGCTTGGCTCTATACTTCCGTCCAATCCTGCTTCGGTAAGTCCTAACGTTACTCCATGGTTTGCTCCGAGGTAAGTTGTTAACCAGTCATTTACTCTGCCAAAAATATACTCTTTGTTCAGGCTGTTGTCGTAAGAACCTGTAATATTTTTTACACCATTGGCTTCCGGAAAACTGAAATTTCTATCAAAGAAAACACGATGCAGCTGTACAACCTCTTCTGCTTTTTTGGTTGAAGGATAAAAATGAATATCAAGCACGTCCAAAAGCCGGACGCCGCTTTTCTTTTGTTCGTCGGCAATTGTTTTAATAAAAAATTCCAGCCACGGATAGTTCTTTCCGTTTGAAACAATCGTTTTATTGTTCCAATTGTACCATTGCCATTCATTGGCTGTTACCGGGCCAACCAGTTTTATATCCGGATATAACTGCCTTGCTTTTTTTGCGACATCGATATAACGCTGCATAAATTCTTCTGCCGAAATCTGCACAGGCATCACGTCATCGTGTGTTCCGGACCAAATCTCGGGTTCGTTATCCATGTTCCAATACCGGATTTTTTCTTTATTTAAACCCAATCCTCCACTGCCAAACCAATGATTCAATATTCCGGTAGTCGAATCTGCATTCCATTTTTCAAGATACAAATTGATATTTCCTTCTGTTTTTGCTTTGGTTCCGATTGTGTTGGGTGTTCCGTTTCCCGCAAGGTTTTGGTTAACACCTTCCCACCATTGCGATTGGTTATACACCCAGTCATTAAAATTAGCCTGGGTTGTTTTCGCGGCATAACCTAAAAGCGGAAAGGCCCAAAGTCCCTGAGCGTCCGGAAAATTTTTCTGTAAAGTTTGTGCCGATTGATCCCAGTTATTGGTGTAAACATTGTTATACCAATCGGGATGACTTGAAAGTTTTCGTCTCCAGTTATATTTACTGCTGTTGTTCCCTCCACTTTCCCGAAAAAAAGTAATTCCTGCATCACCCAGTCTGGTCAGGTCTTCGGCTGGTAAAGTCCAGTTCGGATTTGTCGATGAAAAGGAATTGTTTCTCCCGTATAGGTACGGAGAGATTGGCCGTTGACCTGCTTCTGCATCTATTCGGATTACTACTTGTGCACTGATATTCGTACACCAGGCAATAGCCAAAACAGTAGAAAAGATTCTCAGGAAAGTGCCGGGAAATATTTCGAAAACCATTTGATATAAAAATTGAATCTACCGGAGCGGTGAGACAAAAACTACAAGATCAAAGCAACTTTGGCTGAAGCCTGAATTCGCTTTTCATAATTAACCCCAGGCCTAAGCCTGGGGTTAGAAGCTGGGTTGTACAACCATGGTTTAGATAAACTTACCATATTGGTTAGCCCAAAGTCAGTTATTTTGCTACGATTCTTAAATTATCAACACTACCATTAAATGAAGCAATGGTCACATCTGGTGTATTAAAGGACACTTTCAAATCTGTAATTTTTGAAACATCAGGAATGGTTGCTCCGGAAGCACTCTTGAAGTCAGCCAATTCGATCACCGCAGTTTTCCAGCCATTGGTCATGTAACCGGTTGCCGAATAAAGCGTGGAGTTCCAGGGCTGGAAAGCATAATTGTAATCCGTTCCACCTGCATTGATTGTAATGTCATATTTCCCTGCTTTCCAGGCTTCTGCAATGTTATGCTCAAACTTAAACTGTCTGGCTTCGGCGTTGCCGGCAGGAAGTTTAAAATCAAAATAACAGGTAGAGAAAACCCATTTGTCTTCATAACCGGTTTTTGGCAGGCTTGTTTGTTTGATTCTGGAATATTTGCCGGAAATAGCACCCGCGTCAGTTGCGGGAAGAATTGCAGCACCGCCGTAACAAACTTCCGATCCCCAGGTTGTTGCGGGCGAGTCAAAGTTAATCATATGAACTGTTGTATCGTTCATTTTAAACTTCGTTTTCACAGTACCAAATTCTCCTTCTATGGTTAGATAATCAATAGCCGCAATCGTTGGCATTTTTGCTCTGATCTCTTTCTCTGTTTTGCTTAGAACTTCCAGATTAGCTGTTCCTAACTTTACGTTTTTGATATTATAAAAATAATCGCCAGTGATAATGATCGTTCCGCCAGGTTTAACAAATTCAGAATACAAACCGTCCAAACGTGGTGTTGGCGAGGTCAGACTGAAATCGTAAGTAGCTTCCCCGCCGTTTGTTACAACTCTGATTTTATTGCTTACAGTTGGATTAACTGCTTTGGTAGGTGCCTCGGCAGGAATTGTAACGATGATATTGTTATTGCTTCCCAAAGCAGAATTAAAGGTAGCATCGAAATCATTGAAATATACTTTCAAAACACTGCCAAGATTTTGTCCCTGGATTACAATTTTACTTCCGGGTAATGCGCCGGATAAAGAACTGTCTGCCTTCACAGGATCCAGCAACCGAACGTTACTGATCACCGGAACGCCGTCGACGTCCTTATTTTCACAGCTTTGGAAAGATAATAGTGCCGCACATCCAACCATTAATCCCAGTCCTGCTTTATATATATTGCGAAAATTCATGTTTGTTTAAATTTAGGGTTAATCAACAATTTTGCTGAAATCAAATGCAACCGGCTCGTTCTTCAATGAAGGCGCATTTACGATCTCCGCCTCCGGAAATGGCAGATATAATGTCGAGGCGGTCAAAGGATAAAATTCAGCAGTTGAATACGTTACAGTGTATTTTTTCGGATTTGTCGAACCGGCAACATAAGTCATCGTATAGTTTTCCTTATGCTGGGCAGCGGTATACGCCATCGCTTTGGCCGGGTTAAAGTAATACCAGCGAACGATTTCATTCCAAGAATTTCCTTCAAAAACGGTTTCAATTCTTCTTTCCTGGAAAATCTGCTCAAATGTCAGCGAAGTTCTTTCAGCCAAACCTGCTCTTTTTCTTACTGCATTTACATATCCCAAAGCTTTCGCATCTGTCGTAGTAGCTGCATTACCAAGAGCTGCATCCGCGTAAATCAGATAAACCTCTGCCAGACGAAGCATGTAAGAATTGATGTTTGCAGCCATAAATCCACCCAAACCACCATTGTCTGCCGGAGAGCCTACGATATACTTCTTAATCGCTGATAAAGCAGCAGGTCTGTTGTATCTAAGTCCGCCGCCTGCTTTGTTTATTTCCGGATAAACATCACTGTCAAACATACCGATTGCTTTTCTTCTTAACGAGTCCGCCGGATTTTCTGTGAAGTACTTTACAAGATCGGCAGATACACCTTGCGCCGCACCCCAGCCATCACCCGTTGTGGTAATTGCCGACTCATACGCGAAATATGCCTGAAACGAGTTGTTGATACCCCATGGATTGCTCAAAGGCATCCACTGCAAAGCGAACAAACTTTCCTGATTGTTTTTCGAACTGTTGTTGTTTGCACTCAAAAACAATTCAGAGTAGGTTGGCGCCAGTGTCAAACCGCTTTTGGTGATCACATCTTCTGCAAAATACTTGGCGCTGTCCAGATCCGACTGGTTACGTGTTCCGTTTTGGTTCAAACCTGCACGCATCAGATACATACGCGCCAGCATACCTTCGGCTGAATACTTTGTCAACCGTCCCTGTACGGCTGTTGCAGGCAATGTAGCCGCTGCATAGCGGAAATCATGGATGATCAGTTTCCAGACATCTTCAATTTTATTACGAACGGGGGCCTGATTGATTTGAGCAACGTTGTCGTAAACAATGGGAACAGCGCCCCAGTTAGCAACAAGGTAATAATAAGCAACTCCCCGCATGAAACGGCATTCGCCCAGTCCCTGGTTTTTTACTGCCGAAGAAGCGGTACTTCCGGTAGCTTCTTTAATCGCTTTATAGGCATTGTTACTTTGCGCTATTATTTTATAGAACGATTTGTATCCTGGCAGCAAAGTATTTGCATCCGTGGAAGGAATCGCGTGTTTTATATAAGCCGTACGGTCATTCGAGTTCAAATTTCCGGCTCTTGCTTCCTGGAACGACATGTTGGCTTTGTCATTAAAGTCAAACCAAACGATGTTGTAAAGCGGAGCAGTTCCGGCCATGATCTCTTCATCGGTTTTATAAAAATTACCTGATGTAAGCGCATCCACCGGCGGACGGTCCAGGAAGTCCTCCTTGCATCCCTGAGTGAGCATCAGTGCTCCTATTGCGGCTATTAATTTTATCTTGAATTGCATGGGAAATATTTTTGAATTGAATGTTTATATCAGCGAGTGCCTTTTGAATTTGATTAAAAATCAGCAAGCAAACCAAACGAATACATACGAACTGACGGGTAGCGGCCTGTATCAATACCAGCCATCACTGTACCACCATAGTTTACCATTCCGATCTCAGGATCATACCCTTTGTATTTGGTAATTGTAAACAGGTTTTGCGCGCCAACTGATGCTTTTAATCCTCTGATGAAAAAGTCTTTCAGCATCGTTTTAGGGAAGTTATAGCTGATCGTTATGTTTTTCAGACGTACATAAGAACCATCTTCAATAAAGTTGGTATTCATCCGGCTGTTTCCGTTTGGATCACCAGGTGCGATACGCGGTATATTAAAGCCCGGATTGGTCAAAGTTACCGTTTCTGCATCGCCAACATTGTAACTGCTTGGTCTTGCATAATTCGCAACAGATGACCATTGATTTCCAAACGTTCCTCCATTTCCAGGAATTTCAGCACGGTAACGTGGATAGTTCAAAACATCATTTTTAAAGCTTCCGGTCAAAAATGCATTCAGCTCGAAGTTTTTGTACATCACATTGTTGTTCAGCCCCAAAGTGAATTTCGGCCAAGGATTTCCAATCACAGTACGGTCTTCTGCATCGATAACGCCGTCACCGTTTAAATCTCTGAATTTCGTATCACCAACCCAGGTTCCTGTTGCAGGGTTGATTGTCAGCTGTCCGTTAGATGTCTGGATTGCATGCTCTTTGATATCATTCGCATCCTGGAAAAGTCCGTCGGCGATGTAACCGGTGATCATACTTGCCGGCTGCCCAACTTCTGTTTTAAATCCGACAGAAGTTGCGTTCCAGATCGGAGTGATCGGGTTTAGCAGAGAAGTAACTTTGTTTCTGTCAAAAGAAAGGTTCAAACCTGTTTTCCAATAAAAACCGCCCTTGTCAATATTGACTGTATTCAAGGTAAACCCAATTCCTTTGTTGCGCATCGATCCTGCGTTAACAGAAGGCCAGCTCAAATATCCTGGAGAGTAAGCAATATCACCACCATAACTAAAAGGATATGAGTTGATTGTGATCAAACTCTTGATATTTTTTACATAGGCATCCACAATCAGTTCAATACGGTTGCTGAACATGTGCAGGTCCATTCCGGCGTTGATCACATCATCTTTTTCCCATGTCAGGAATTCGTTGGCAAAGTTGGATGCAAGAAATCCTGTTCCCCAGCCTGTTGGTACCGTCTGCAAGGTGGAATAGATTGCATTACCGCCATTACCCTGATTACCCGAGCGGCCCGCTTCAAAACGGAATTTCAGGTCGTTAATTTCACTTACACCTTTCAGGAATTCTTCCTCAGAAGCTCTCCACGCTACCGATACAGCCGGGAAATTTCCCCAACGGCGTCCCTGACGAAATGCCGAAGAACCATCCATTCTGTATGTTCCCTGTACAATATAACGGTCTTTGAAGCTATAATTCAAACGGGCAAAGTATGATTCGCGTGAACCAGAACCCTTTCCGCTGCTGTTGCTGACATTGGAAATAACAGAACCGTCACCACCTGAAAGTTCTTCAATCGTATTGGTTATGAATTTCTTACGTGTTCCGGTAAGAGATTCATAAGTAAATGATTGCGCTTCATGACCCGCCATCAAACTAATCGCATGCTGGTCCAGTTTCAAATCATACTGCATCCGGCTGTGCAAACTCCACCAGCTGTTGGTATTTACCGAGCGGGTTGAAGTGGCGGCATCCTGAGAAACTACATATCCGCCTATGGTATAAGAAGGATGGTAAGAATAGTATTTCAAAAACTCGTTACTACCGTTGGCTTCCGTATGCCAGGTTAGGTTTTTCGCCAGTTTAACATCTGCAAACAAACTACCCAGAATGGAAGTCCGGCGGTTATAGTCATTGTTGATTTTTGAAATCATGACCGGGTTTGAGAACTGAAACTGCGTTGTAGCAGGCCCTCCCCAGCTTCCGTCGGGATTGGTTACAGGTACACTTGGATTTTGATCCAAAGCGAGCTGAATGATTCCTCCATTTGAAGTATTTACTTTTTCTTCGGTAATACCAACACTCAGGTTAGCTCCGATTTTCAACCAGCTGCGTGTCTGGTTTTCCAGGTTCAAACGTGAGTTATAACGTTTAAAACCAGAACCTTCTACGATACCTTTTTGATTAAAATATTCACCGGATAAATAATAAGTCGACTTTTCTGTTCCACCGCTTAATCCAAGAGAATATTTCTGTAATGTAGTCGGACGGAAAAGTGCGCTTTGCCAGTCTGTTCCGTTTCCAAGTACGGAAGGGTCCGCAAAGTCAGGATCCGTTGCAGTTCCGCCGATGGCAGCAAGTTCGTTTCTAAACTGTGCGTACTGGCTCAGGTTCATTACGTCTATGTGTCTTGGCTCTGCCTGTAAAGTCAGCAGTGAATTAAAACTGATCTTCGCTTCACCTGCTTTACCTCTCTTAGTCGTGATCATCACAACACCGTTTGCACCCACAGCTCCATAAATAGCAGTTGCCGATGGTCCCTGTAACACGTTGATCGTTTCGATATCATCCGGGTTAATGCTGGAAAGAATATTGGAAAAACCGGTCGGACGATTGTTAGGATCATCTTTCATATTATCAGGTTTGATTTGCACACCGTCAATTACGTAAAGAGGCTGCGTCGTACCTGTTAATGAGCTCAAACCGCGGATCAAAACCGATGGCGCAGCACCCGGCTGACCTGAGTTTTGCTGAACCATCACGTTTGCTGCGCGGCCCTGAAGACCTTGTTCAAGCGAGGTATTAATCGTTTTACTAAGATCCTTGCCGGAAACAGTTACCTGTGAGCTGGATACGTCAGTCTTTTTCATTTCGCCATAACCTACCACTACAACCTCATTCAGCGCAGAAATACTTTCTTTTAATCTTACCTCAATTTTCGTCTTGTTACCAACCGCAGCTTCTTTGGTTTCGTATCCAATAAATGAGAATACAAGCGTACTGCCGGAAGATGCCTCGATAGAAAACTGGCCTTCCGTATTCGTTGTAGTTCCGTTTGATGTGCCTTTAACGATCACACTTACGCCCGGTATTCCGTCGCTACCATTTTCAGACAATACTGAACCGGTTACTGTTTTTCTAACTTCCTGCTGAGCAAAAAGTCCTCCGGAAGCGAACATCATTCCGAGTAAAAACAGCGGAAGGCGAAGTGACTTCGTGAGGGATACAAGGCTTCGCTTTGCCCTTCTGTTTGTGTACATGTTTAGTTGCATGTTGTTTTAAGTTTTAAAAATGCATTCCTTAAATTCATTCGTTTTAATACGATTCCAATAACGACTTAAATTGCGCCATCTTTTAGTATAATTCGAATTTATTTTTGAACAAATGTGATGGATAAAATTATATCCCAAGGGTATCAAATGTCTACAGATAGGTATTCAAATGTAAACGAGATAGAGAAAACAGCATTATTTTCTGCTTATATTAATGTTTTTACTGCTGATAGGCCAAAAAAATGAGACCTGCTTCTATAAAGCAGATCTCATTTTCATTAACAATATAAAATTTAAATGTTGCATTATTTCAATACTCCAATCTCCTTTAGATACAATTATTCCTTTATAAATTCAGATTAAGTAACCGTATTTTACTTTATCATTCTCCAACTGTTTCCTTTTTTCGGAATTCGGTTGGCAATATTTTATACTCTTCCTTAAAGAGTTTGGCAAAGTATTTCGGATTGTTGAAACCAACCTGATAAGCAATTTCTGAAACGGTCAGCTGACTTTTTTCCAGCAGGGATGCAGCCCTGCGAATCCGGATGATACGGATAAATTCTACCGGCGTTTTTCCTGTCAGCGACAGCAATTTTTTATATAAGTACATCCTGCTCATCGCCATCTCCGAACTAAGTTCTTCAACGGTAAATTCGGAATTGGCCATATTGTCCTCAACCACCTTTACCGCCTTATTGATAAACTGTTCATCCAAAGACCGCACGACGATCTCGCTTGGTTCTACACGGATATGCTTCTGAAACTGCTTTTGAAATCTTTCCCGAAGTGTGATCAAATTCCGGATTTGGGCCTGCAGAATATCGAGTCTGAAAGGTTTGGTAACATAGGCGTCGGCACCGGTTTCATATCCCTGGAGCTGCTGTTCATCTTCTGCACGGGCAGTTAAAAGTATTACGGGAATATGCGAAATACGGCTGTCCGTTTTGACCATCCGGCAAAGCTGCATGCCATCCATCTCAGGCATCATTACGTCACTAACGATCAGGTCAGGAATGGTGTGTAAAGTAATTTCCAGGCCAATTTTTCCATTTGGAGCCTCATGAATCTGATAATCCTTTTGAAAAACCTCCCTGAGATACTCACGAAATTCATCATTATCCTCAACCAAAAGCAGAACCGGTTTATCTTTCCGATTCTCAGCAACCGATAATTCCGACGCAGTTATTGTTTCACCTACAAAAACTTTTTGGACCACTTCCTGAGCAGTTTCACTACCCTGAACTGAATGAAGCGGCAGGAACATTATAAAAGTACTGCCCTGCCCTTCCTGACTTTCAACAGAAATATTTCCGCCATGCAGTTTTACAAATTCTCTCGTGATAGCCAACCCAATTCCGCTGCCTTGGTTTACCAGGTGATCCGGTAAGGTATGTTGAAAAAACCGGTCAAAAACTTTTGCCTGTGCATCGGCAGGTATGCCTACCCCGGTGTCAGCCACCCTGACGTCAAGTTGCTCAGTTCCATCCTGATTAATAATCCGCACATGTACAGCAACACTTCCGTTTTCGGAGGTGAATTTGAAAGCATTAGACAAAAGGTTATACATTATTCTGGAAAGCTTTTCCTGATCGAAAAGCGAATACCGTGACTCTACATCGGTTTCGAAGGTAAAAGCTATATGCTTCCGCTCTGACAGGTCAGAGAAGGTATGCGTAATTTCTCTTATAAACTGAATGATATCTCCCTTTTCAGGTCTGAATTCAGTTTCCTCTACTTCCAATTTTTTGAAATCAAGGAGCTGCGTTACCAGGTTAAGCAGCCGCCGTGCATTTCTATGAATCATGGACAACTGATTACGGACGCCCGAATCTGCCTGCAAATTATTCAACAACCCTTCCAACGGCGTCAGCATCAGTGTAAGCGGTGTTCTGAATTCATGGCTTACATTGGTGAAAAATTTAATTTTCATCATATCCAGCTCATGCAATTGCAGCGCCTCTCGCCTTTCCTGTTCCAGTTTAAAATTCAGTCGTTCTCTTTCGAGAAGTATCCAGCGGGCAAGTGCCAGCGCACCTACTGTAGCCAGAAAATACAAAATGTAAGCAAAAGGCGTTTTCCAAAACGGAGGATTGATATGAATTTTTAATATTCGTTCTTTTGAAACGGTACCACCATCTTTTATCTTAACCTTGAATGAATACTTCCCCGGATCAAGGTTGGTGTAAGTAACTTTTCTTGTATTATTATCCGCCTCAAACCACTGATCATTAAATCCTTCAAGCGTATACAGGTAATGATTTTTGTCCGAATGCAGGAAATTAAGGGCAGCGAATTCAATCGTGAATACATTCTGGTTGTATTGGAGTTGAATTTCCTTTGTCACGGAAATTGATTTTTCAAGAATGACCCGTTTGTTTTGTTTTTCACCGGGTCTGATACTTTTGTTGAAAATTTGAAAATCAGTCAAAACAACATCTGCATTGACCGGTTCACTGGTGATTTTTTCAGGGTTAAAAATAGTAAAGCCGTTCGCACCTCCAAAGATCATTTCTCCTGAATTAAGGCGTAGTGCAGAATTCTCATTAAAACTCCTTCCCTGCAGGCCATCTACCTCATTGTAAGTCGTTATATCAAATTTCTCAGGAATCGCATCTTTTCTCTTAGTTATATTAAAATTTACCAGACCTTTGGGCGTTCCCAGCCATAAGTTTTGCTTATTGTCAACCAGTATAGTCAGTACAGAGTTATCCGGCAATCCGTCTCTTGAATCATAGGAAACAAATCCGTTTCGCCTTTTATCGTAAACATTTAAACCGTCAGAAGTGCCCACCCAGATGTTGCCAAAGCTATCCTGTGCAAGTGAAACAACCGCGGTACTGCTTAATGTCCCGGGTCGGTTTGCTTCATGTGTGTAATGAATGAATTTGTCCGCGCCTGGTTTTAGGACGTCGATTCCATTTGCAGTACCGATCCAAATGTTCCCGCTTTGGTCTTCGATGACCGAGGCAATATAATATGACTGAATTGAATTAGGAGCGAATGGCCGGTAATGTTTAAATACCTGTTTTTGTCTGTCAAATAGCTCCAAACCATCACCAAGGGTTCCAACCCAAAGCCGGCCTTTCGAATCTTCAAAAATTTCCCAAACACGGTCATCGATCAAACTGGTGGAATCCGCAGGATTGTGCATGTACCGTTTGAATTTGTTCCCGTCAAAACTGTTCAGTCCGCCAAAGTAAGTTCCCACCCATAGAATGTTATTTTTGTCAAGAAACAGACTTACAATGACATTGTTACTTAAACTGGACGGATCTCCGGGAATGTTTTTGTATTGTTTAAACCGGTTACTCTTCCTGTCAAAGTAAATAAGTCCGCCTCCATTGGAGCCAATCCAGACATTTCCTTTTTTGTCCTCTGCAAAAACACTCACATCATCAAAAGGCAAACTTTGCGGAATGGTAGGCAAATGTCTGATCAGCGAAAACTTGAAGATATTTTTATGGTAGTTACAGAAGCCTTTTTTGAAAGTTCCTGCCCAAATCATTCCCGACGGGTCTTTATACAGCGTCATGATGCTGTTCTGGCTGATCGTCTTTGGGTCATTCGGATTGTAGAGCAAAGTCGAGACGGTACGGTCCTGCTTATTGACGATGTTGATCCCACCATGATCCGTACCGATCCAGATTCCCGAATCCGGACCGGAAATGATAGAACTTACGATGTTGTTGTTGAGCTTAAACTGTGATGAAGAAGCATTACCGGCAATCAGTTCATTTTTTTTTGTATCAAAGTAATAAACTCCGCGAACAGCTTTAATCACATAAACCCAGGGCTCTCCATCTCTGTCCACAAAAACCCGGTGATTAGCAGATCTACCCAGTTGCTTTTTCTGAAGAAGATCACTTTGAAAATCCGTTTTAAAAGTGACGGTATTGAACCGGACTACAAGACCGTTATCATAAACTACCCATAAATTTCCCTGAGCGTCTTCATTAAAATCTGATACAACCGGGAGTTCTCTTCCTCCCCGTTCAGGTTCAAATTTCAGGTGCAGTAAAAGCTTCTTTGAAGTAATGTATTTGAGCAAACCAAGCCGGTTGTGACTGATCCAGTAATCTCCTGATCTGGTTTTGATGATCCGGTTAAAATTAGCATCCGGCAAACCAAGTCGTCTGGCTGCTTTGTTGATGTCATGATCTATTGTTTCCGTTGCAGGATCGTAAATATTATATCCAAGCCGCGTGTTTATCCAGATATAACCTTGTTTATCCTCAAATAGCTCATTGACATAATGATCCGAAAGTGTGGTTGAATCACGGACATCGTGTTTAAAAATCTTAAATGAATAACCATCAAACCGGTTAAGTCCCTCAGCCGTACCAACCCATACAAATCCCTGCTGATCTTTTAGAAAACAATTAACCTGATTGTGTGAAAGTCCTTTTTCAGCACTGTATCTCGCAAACTGGTAGTCCTCGCCCTGGGCAACGGCAAACTCCAAACATCCGGAAACCCAGATTAAATAAACCAACAGTCTAAAAAACCACTTTTGCATTGAATGTGTGTTATTACCAGGCCAATTTACAGAATAACCGTGCCTCGTTAAAAATATTTTTGTTAATCGAAGATTTAAATGCAAAAAACCACGGAACTACCCGTGGTTTTAATACAAAATTTATTGAAGAGTTTCTTACTTGGTTTTGGCGTAATCAGCAGCCATCGTATTTAAGGATGCATCTTTAAGATGTTCCGAAGCAATCACCATCCGGTATCTGAATGTTGTAGACTCTCCGTTTTTAATCTTAAAATTCATTTCTTCTTTTCCATTGCTTAATGCCTTTTGACCTAACGGGTTAACAGCAAACAAGCCATATCCGCGTGCATGCCAGTAGGCAGGATAACCCGGATTTTTTGGGTGATCAATGATGGCGATACTGATGTCTTCATCTTTGATTTTCCCTGTCAGGTTACACCAGATAGCACGTTTCGCCCAAACGTCCTCACCTTCAATTCCGTTGCTGTTACGATAATTTCCTGTAATTCCGGTGTTATTCATTACCGGAACCTTTGTAGCAATACCGCTGGCATCAGTAAAAATTTCAGGTTTGCTTGACGGCAGTTCAAGCTCTCTTGCCACACGAATCGCATACATCCCATCTTTGATGTCCGGCATGGAAACGTCTCCGTTCGCAGCAGTCAGCTTTGTAGTGCGGTCAATCACACGGCTGTTTCCTTTTCCGCTGAAAGTGTAGGTGGTAACCTCCTTTAAAGTCAGTTTGCCGTCTTTATCAACCCAGTCGGCAGTAACCGTAAGTTCTCCTTTGTCCTTGCCACTTTTCATAGACGTAATTCCGGTATGCTTAATTGTTCCGTACGCACGTTTTGCATGGTCCACTGCATTGGAATTGTTCCAGTAATCATTCCCGTTGACATCCTCGTAATTCAGCCAGACACCCACATGATGCGGATGATCTACACGCTCGCTTCCACGCGGATCCAAAGGCCAGCCACGGGTTACCAGTGTTCCTTTGGAAGTCATCACCGGATAGAGCACCGCCTTTTTCAAGACATCTTCACCCGGATAGAAATAAGAGGTGAAAGGTTTGCCATCAATGCTTACTTCAATTTTTTTATCCTTTTTGTTATCAACCAGATCAACTTTTTGCGCCTGCGCCAGGCCTGTCATGGCGGCCAGGGAAAAGGTGGCTAGTGCTATGCGGGAATTTTTCAGATTCACTTTTAATTTTGTTTATGGTTTCAACAAGATTAAACCCTGAGTTTATGGTGTTAGCGCAGAGTTTCGCAGGGGTTATATCAAAACCTTACGAAACTCTGCGCCAAACACTGCGTCACTTCGTGTTTAACTTTAGCTTAGAATGATTTCCCTTTTCTTTGGATCCCAGCTAACTCTTTTTCCTGAGTGCAATGCCTGTGTAGCCATCATGTTAGCCACCGAGTGGTTGAAACCTACTCTTGCGGGTGCATTGGTTTCCTTACGGCTACGGATACACTCCATCCAGTTAAGCATGTGCAAAGAAGTCATCGGATCGGTTCCTGTGTTGGCATCGGTCGCAATTTTATCACCTGCTTTCAAAGACATATCTGCAAGCAAATTAGCTTTCAGTCCCATGCCTTTTGCATCTTTTTCTTTTAATCCTCCTTCCGAAGTAATTTTGTTCGTATCCAGGTTGATCATACCACCGTTTGAATAGTAATATTCTTTTACACCACCAGCTTCGTTGTTGAAACGGGAAGAATAAATAACCTGAAAACCTTTACTTTTATCATCAAAAGGACCGTAGTCAAAAGCAGCGCTGAAAGTATCTACATTGGTACGACCGTCTTTCCAGGTATAAATTCCACCGTTCGCAACAACATTACGTGGAGCATCCAGACCAGAGAACCAGTGTACTGTATCGATCTGATGCGCCATCCACTGTCCGGGGATACCTGATGAATATGGATAGAATAAACGGAATTCAAGATAGAAACGTGGGTTCCAGGCCACTTTCGGGCGGTTCAACAGGAAGCGGTCCCAATCTGTATCTTCTTTTCTGATCTGCGAAACCAGTTCCTGCCGTCTCCAGCGACCAGGCTGATTTACGTTCCAGGTCATTTCAACAGTTGTGATATCGCCGAATTTACCAGACTTGATATAGTCATGAGCAGCATGATAGTTGGGTGCGCTGCGGCGCTGAGAACCAACCTGAACAATTTGCTTTGAGCTTTCTACTGCTTTCAGGGCAGTTTTGGCATCTTCCAAAGATTCAGCAAATGGTTTTTCAACATATACATCACGGCCGGATTTTACAGCTTCTGCGCAATGAAGGGCATGCTGAAAATCGGCGGTACTGATGATAACCGCATCCACATCCTTACGGGCAAGCAATTCTTCGTTGTTACGTGCTTTTACAAACTGGCTGGCCACTGCATAAGGCTTACCTTTCATGAATGCTTCGGCTTCGTCACGGCGGCGGTTCCACAAATCGGAAACACCCATAAATTCGAAGTTCAGATTCTTGGCATGATCGCCGAAACTTGGAGCAAGAGAACTGCGGAAACGATCGGAAAAACCAATTACGCCAACACGGACACGCTCATTAGCACCAATTATCTTACGGTAACTTGAAGCACTAAATGCGCTGGAACCAACTGCTGCAACTCCGGCAGAAGCCAGGGCTGCGCTCTTTATAAAATCTCTTCTGGTTGTCATTGTTATTCGTGTAAAAAATTTATACTGTATAACTTAAACTCAAACTATTTTACGCTGAAAAATCAGGTGCTACTTACCTTCTTTTATTTTCAAACTCCTAAAAGAAACATTGTCTCCATGATCCTGCAAAAGCAAATATCCCTTTTCAGAAAGCCCGAATCCATCAAAGCTTTTGAACTTCGACCCTGCTACCAAGTCTTTAAAAGACTGAGATCCTCGAACATACTCTACAACTTTATAATTATTTAAAAAATGTTGAACTGTACCATCTTTTAATACAACAATTCTACCCTGGTTCCACTCTCCGATTTTCTTGATTGCGTTGGCTGGTTTTTCAGAAGTGATTACATCATATAGCGAAGCAATGGTACGGTTTCCGTTTTTACCCATTTTCGCGTCCGGATGTTTGGCATCATCAAGTACCTGAAATTCACAGCCGATTCCCGATTTTCCGTTTGCATTAAACTTCTGGTCTACGAAATATTTCACGCCACTGTTGGCTCCTTCTGTTAATTTAAATTCAAACTGAAATTCAAATACCGGTCCGAAAAGCTGTTTTGTTACCAGGTCGTTACCCGTTTCTGAACCATCAGATTTTGCAATGGTAATCGCTCCCTGATCGTAACTCCATCTTTTTGTTGGAAAGTCAGTTCCGCCGTAAGCTCTCCACTGACCGGCCGTTTTACCGTCATACAATTGTTTCCAGCCTTCTTTTTTTTCTGCATCTGTGATCGAGTTTGGAATCATGTTCACGATGCGGATATCCGTTGCAGGACTTGGCTTCAGATTCGTAGTTTTGATACGGATATTTTTCCAGCTCACCTGTGTTCCTTCGCGGCTTTGGTCTTTGCCAATAGAATGTACCTGCAGACAGATAAATCCGCTTGGCGTCATGTCGTCAACTAAATAGGCAGTAGGAACGTCATTAACAAATGTGCGGATCGTATTGCCAATAGCTTCAATACGGTATTTATTCCAGGCGTCTTTTTTGAAAGCTTTTTTCCCGGCCGGGTTAATGTCCATCGGATAAAGCCATCCGCGGCGGGCTTCGTCATAAATTCCACCAGAATAGGCACGGTCACTCGGATCTATTTCCACCTGAATGCCATGCACGCGGTTATTCATATAATCAGGTTTCGAAAGACTTCTGATCTGGATTCCGGAATTCAGTTTATTATCCACTTTTAATTCGCACTCTAATATGAAATCCCCGTAATCCTTTTCTGTTGTCAGAAAAGAGTTAGGTGTATCCATTACAGAAGTACCTACAATGGCTCCGTCCTTTACTTCATACTTTGCTTTACCATTCAACTGCTTCCAGCCCGAAAGATCTTTTCCGTTGAATAATGGCTGCCATCCGTCTTTGGATTTCTGCGCATGCGTAAGGGAAACGGATAAAGTCAAAAGCAAAGAAGCAGCATAGATCTTAAATCTCTTCATATTTGTTTAGCCCGCAGGCTGTTAGTAAGTAATAAATATAATTTAGTATTCAGGCAGGAATAAACTTCTACTGACATAACGATATAAATGTACCTATACCCTGACAAAGTAGGCTATTCCCTGGCTTAATTTTCGTGAGATAACGAAGATTGAACTCTGTTGTTGCAGGTCTTTACCAGCTGTAAGAATTTTTACTTTTTCAAATTCTGTTTAAATACAAAAAAGGTTCGGAGTTTGAAACATTCAAACAACCAAACCTTTAAACCTTCCAAATCCAATAAAGCCTCTTAAGAAAGTGGATATTTCAACGTTTCAGTAATGTACTTTTTGTTGATTTCAGCGCACTGAATCGGTGTTTTTTCAGGATCAGGAACGCCATCCAGTTCCACTACTGCCCAGCCTTTGAATTTGATCTTATTTAAAGCTGCAAAAACGGCAGGAACATCCACCCTTCCCTGGCCAAGTTCTACAAATTTGTATCCGCTTTTAGATTCAACCGCTTTGGTATCTTTTAAATGCAGGGCGTGGATGATGTTTTTGTACTTAATTACCGCTTCTTCCGGTGCCCCGCCGCCTTGTTTGTAATGTGCAATGTCAAGCAGCAATTTTACATATTTGGGATTCATCGCCTGCACGATCACATCCACTTCCTCAGGCGTTTCCCCCCACTGGTTCATGTGGTTATGATAAACTGTCTGCACGCCGAGATCAGCCGTTTGTTTACCAATTTCGTTCATCACTTCGGTCAGTTTTTTAAGCTCTTCCGTTGTTGGCAGCTTATCTTTCTGGCGAAGGCTGTTGGTAACCTGCATTGCACTTCCACCCAGCGCTTTTACAAAACTCGCATGTGCAACATGGGTGTCAACTGTGCTTTGAAACTTGGCAGGATCAATCTCAACATTGCCGCTTGAAAACATCGCCAGGGTAAGATTGTTTTTTACCAAAGCATCTTTCAATTCCGAAACCTTTGTACGGTAAGGTGCAAACGTATTGGCACGAAGCTGAATCCCTTTGTAACCAAGCGATGCAAGATCTTCAATCGCCTGCAAGTCTTTGCCGCCCCAGGTAATGGACGAATAGCCTATTTGAAAACCGCCTTTTTTGGCAAACGAATCCGCCCCGACAGATGATGTAAGCACCGCTCCGGTTGCCAGAGAAAGATTACGCAGAAAAAGCCGGCGGTCTATTGATTTAATATCGTTCATAAAATTTTAAGAATATGGTCAGGAATAATATCACATTTTCACTATGACGATAAAAACAGAAGATGTCCCCCGACTGGCGTGTTTCAGAAATTGATTTCTAATTTTTTGCCGGGATTAGAAGCAATGCCTCAAACCACTTTTTGTAAGTTTCGGATTCAATTTTTCCGGTATGAAAGATATTTTCAGGATTTCCTTCATAGCAAAGTACTTATTTGGTATTAAAATAAAACCGTTTTTTCCTTCAATCCTGACAACCGTTAAAACCTATTATACCTCGCCTCTATGAAAGCTATTATTTTACAAAATGCAGGAAATGCTGAAAACCTTGAAATGTCAGAAGTTTCTGTCCCAACAATAAAAGACAATGAAGTTTTGATTAAAGTATCTGCGATTGGCATCAATCCGGTTGATATAAAAGCGAGAAGCAATCCTTACGTATTGAGCTATCTGCTGGGTGAAGAAAGGCCGGTTATTCTGGGTTGGGATATCTCCGGAACCGTAACTGAGGTCGGAAAAAATGTTACCGAATTTGAAGCAGGCGATGAGGTCTTTGGAATGATAAATTTTCCCGGACGAGGAAATGCTTATGCAGAATATGTAACTGCGCCGGCTACGCAGGTATCTAAAAAACCTTCAAATCTTACGCATGAGGAAGCAGCGGCGTCTTCCATGGCCCTGCTGACTGCCTGGCAGCTTTTGGTAAATCATGGTAAAGTGAAGGCAGGAAACAGAGTTCTTGTACATGCAGCCGCAGGTGGCGTCGGGCATTTTGCTGTGCAGATTGCCAAACATCTGGGAGCTTATGTTATCGGTACCTCCTCTGCCGCAAACCGTGATTTTATTCTCGCACAGGGCGCGGATGAACACATTGATTATAAGGCTGCACCGTTTGAAGAGACCATTGACAATATCGACTTCGTGCTCGACCCGATCGGCGGCAACACCTTGTCACGCTCCATTGGAATCGTGAATTCCGGCGGTACGGTTGCGTCCATTGTAACTTCGGAGTTTACAGAAGAAGATCAGCAAAAAGCCAAAAGTAACGGCGTAAAACTGATTAACGTTTTTGTCAGAAGCTTACCCGAAGATCTTGCTTCTCTGACCGATTTGTTAGAAAAGGGAATTATAAAACCACACATTTCCCAAACTTTCGCTTTCGAAGAAATTATTCAGGCGCATCAGCAGATTGAAACCGGGAAGACTGTGGGGAAGGTTGTGGTGTTGGTGTAGATTGAACGGTGCAAAAAATTCCGGGAATCGAGTTATTCCCTTTTAAATGTTGATACGTATTCCGTAATGAGATAATAAAAGGATTCAAAAATCTGAAAACTTGCTCAGGTCTTGAATCCTTTTCAATTATTAGAGACTACCCTTTCTAATTCTCCGTGTAAATATTCCCTGAGTTTCGTACATAATTTTCTGCCTGCTTGTCCGTCAATCCATAACAAAACGAGACAACGGGTGCGCTGCCGGTTCTAGTAATTGAAAATTTAGCTGCATGTCTGGATGAAAACGAATACGATTCTCTTCTTAAAATAATTCTGAGGCACCCCTTAGAATATTCATAATGAGGAATATCAAATGCATTATGAAAAACATACTCGCCGGGATAGTTTCTTTGTAATTCCTGAATAATCGCCTGCTCACTTTTATCGGAATCAGCAAACAAATTAAAAGTCACTCCGTAAACTGACAAACTGTCAAGAGGCAAATTTTTTTCACCCATGCTATCTGTCCTATGACTGCGGGTATTGTAGTGCCATATAACTGATGTACCTGAAACCAGCGAATCAGTTATTGCATTCTCAAATCCATGTTCGACATGATTTTTGCCAAAAAGGTTAATTTTATTTGCACTGAGTGGAAAATTGAATGTTAGATTTCTAAATTTTACATGTTCCTCACTCCCACACCCGCCAACTTCATAACTTTTCCCGCAGGAAATTAACAAGAATATTGAGGCCAAAATGACAATTTGTAATATTTTCATCCGGGGAGTTTATTTAAGGACATTGTGGATCGGGAGTGCTCTGTGAACATCATTCATATCAAGCTTCCAGTTCTTTTTGCAAGCATTCCCTCATAAAACGCTAATCAAGTGACCAAGGTTTTATGATGGAATTTTCGAAATTAAACGGATACGGAAGATTAAATTCTTTCAATCAGTGTTAACCAAATGGCCAGGAGTGGCTGCATAGTTTTTTATCTGGCTGTCTGAAACCCCATAACAAAAGGAGATTACTGGTATATTTACCGAAGTTTTAGGAGTTACATTAAAATAACGTTTTTGAACAAGAATTTTCAAACACCCTTTGGCATACAACCAATATGGGTATCCCGTGCCCACGAAATGAGTGTACTTACCTGGATAATTTTTTTGCAACTCCACAATTATCTCTTCTGCGGTCTTTTGTTCTTCATTATATAATTTTAGCGTTACTCCATAGATCGCACAGTCCTTTAGATAAGCAATTGTATCCTTTATGTCATTCCTGTTAGAACTATAATCAAAATACCAATGTATCTGTTCACTGTTCAGTAAAGAATCAGTTTTTATCCACGCCGCCATATACTCAAATTTGCCAGAAGCTATTTCACCAACTTTCTTCCCAGACAAAGGAAATGTGAATTCAAAATTTCGGAATTTTACAATCTCTGACGTTTCGCACACACCTCTCTGTCCAAAATAACCGCAGAAGATAATAAGGGTAAGAAACCGACAAACGAACAGAATATAAATGTCTCATATAATTCTTATGATTAAAGGCATTGAGGATCAGGCGTTGTTGTTGGAAAAACTCATTTCCAAAAAGCCACCGAAGTTTTGTAAATGGATTTTGTAGTCCAGATCTTGACCGGACTGGCCAACCCGTTGAGTTCAGCCAGTTTTTTTGAAAACTGTAATTGCTTGTGAAATTACTTTGAAAGACTTAATTTATTTTCCAATAAGTTCAATTTCTGAAATATCATCCCGGTTCTGCTAATCCGATGTATTTCGCATCTGATACGCAACTATTATGTTTCGTCACATCTATTTAAATTACAAGGACATTTATGTGGCAACACTTAAAGGAGTTGTGGTGAATTGATAAGTTCCCATAAACGGATGAAACAGAAAACCAGAAGCCTTCACTTTACAGCAAAGGCCTCTGATATATAAAAACTTAAAAAATAAATCAATACCCAGGATTCTGTGCAAAAACAGAAACCCCTTCGGCATTCTTAGAGCTGCGGTCTATCTGCGTTTGAGGAATCGGTCTTACCAAATGTCTTTCGGCTACGTTGGCTGCTGCCTGTGGATTGTATTTTTTCACGCGGTCAACCAAATTGCCCCAGCGTTTCAGATCCAGCCAGCGTGTTTGTTCGCCAGCCAATTCTCTCGCACGCTCTTCCATGATTAATTCAAAATTCATCGCAGATTCGGCAATAACCATCGCATCTTTTTTACCTGCCCAGCCAGCCCGCATACGTACTACGTTTATGGCAGCTGCTGCATCTTTTACATTACCGGCACCTAGTTGAGCTTCGGAAAGCATCAGATAAGTTTCTGCCAGGCGGAATATAAAGAAGTCCCGGCTTCCCGCTTCATAGGTCATATCAGGACGTTTGGTATCAAAAAACTTACGCAGCGTTGGAAATAATGCTTCCGAATATTTACTTGGCACAAGAACCTGGTATTTTTTCTTGGCTCTGTCCGCTTTTGACATTTCAAATCCGGGAATGAAAATAGCTGTATCACCGGCGGCAAAAGTGACGCTGGTTTTTGAATCATCAAATGCCGTATTGTATGTACCGGGTTTGTTGGATAACCATGTGTCTTTAAAGGTTTTTTTGTAACGGGAGTCGTTCACCCTTTCCCCAAAAACAACATCCGTAAGATAGGTGGTTGGTCTGAGGCGTTTGAAAGGACGTCCGTTCAATATATCCCGCTGCATCCCCGCCTGAACATCGTACTGCATTCCAAAGAAAAGATGCAGGTTATTCCCTCCGTTGACAGCTCCGGTGTTGTTGGTCAGGTTGGTCAAAGGATCGGATGTGTACTGAGCGGCCCAGACTATCTCAGAATTTCTTTGATTTCCCTCGTCAAATACACTTGCAAAATCATCCTGTAATTTGAATCCATAATTATTGATCACGCTCTTGCAAAGATCAGCGGCCTTGGTAAAATCATCGGCCGCTTTTTGTGCGGAATAGGCTTTTGCCAGATACACTTTGGCCAACCCCATCTCAGCCACAGGTTTAATGATCCGACCATATTGTGCCGATGTTGCGGGCAGAGCTGCAATGGCATCGGTCATATCCTTGATAATGGCTGCATACATTTCTGCATTTGTAAATCTTTTGGTATCCTTGGTCGCAAGCACTGTTTCACTCAGACGCAAATCCACCCCGCCATATTGCTGAAATAAAATAAAATAGTAATGTGCCCGAAGAAATTTGACCTCAGCAATACGCAATTTTTTAGTATCCTCACTTACTCCGGTCACATTAGGAGCCCTGTCTATGATGGCATTACAGGTGTTGATACCACGATAAAACTCGTCCCAAAGAGTAGCAAGATAGTCAACCGTTGGATTCATCTGGGTATCATAAAAATGAAATCCTTTATACCCACCGTCAGCACCGGTAGCATATATGTCGGTCCCAAACTCGGTCATTGTCAGTCCCAGCTGCGTTGCATAATATATCCGCAGAGCAGAATAAGCAGAGTTAACGCCATCTTCAAATCCTTTGGGCGTATTGAGATAATTACTATCGATTCCTGATACTACCACTTCGTCCAGGAGATTACTACAGGCCTGTCCGGAAAGCATAAGTGCTGCGACAGCGACCACTCTTGCAGGTTTTAAAATATACTTAAAATTCATGTCTCAGTCAATTAATATTTTACAAACTTCTTAAAAAAACCTTTCTCAGAATTTAACATTTAAGCCAAATGTCCAAACCTTGGTAGCCGGTGTAACACCATTATTAACAGCTGTCCCGTTCGTTTCCGGATCCACTCCATTGTACTTTGAAATAAAGCTGGACCAGATTTTAGGCTGCTGAATACTTGTAAAAAGTCTCAGAGATTCCAATCCTAACTTTTTAGTAAAGTTATTGGTAAAAGTGTACCCCGCGTTAACGTTACGAAGTTTAATAAACGATCCGTCGAAGTAAATAAGTGTGGTGTTATACTGCGGAAATTCCTGGCTGCTGAAAGGTCTCGGATATTGAGCGTTTGGATTGTCGGGCGTCCAGTAATCTACTTTGATTTGCTGATAGCGACCTGCCAGGGCGTTGTTATCCTGATGGAAACCACTCACAATTTTTTGTCCAAAGCGTCCGAAGAAGAAGAAAGATAAATCGAATCCTTTGTAAGCGAAACGGTTAGTCAAACCAACACTAAAATCAGGCACATCCGATCCAAGTAAGACGCGGTCCTGTGCGTTAATAATACCGTCATTGTTGGTATCCTGAACTTTCACCTGACCTACACCGGCACCCAATGCGTTGTTTTGATCGCCAGGATAATATTTTTTGGCTTGTTCAGCCTCACTGACCTGCCAGATACCAATTTTTTTGTAGTCAAAGAAAGAGTTAAGTGGCTGTCCGATAAACCATTTGTTTCCGACATCATCCACTTTCCCATTGTAAAGAGAAACGATTG
This sequence comes from Dyadobacter psychrotolerans, assembly GCF_004349265.1. Classification (GTDB taxonomy): domain Bacteria; phylum Bacteroidota; class Bacteroidia; order Cytophagales; family Spirosomataceae; genus Dyadobacter; species Dyadobacter psychrotolerans. The sequence continues at coordinate 199,736 of NZ_SMFL01000005.1, read as the reverse complement.
CCTCTTTGTTTTTTGTAAACTGTAAGTCGGTATTCCATTTAAATCCGCCCTTGGTATTAACGTTTGTCGTAGTAATACCAATCTCAATACCTCTGTTTCTTGTTTCTCCCACATTCCGTGTTACTGCGCTGAAACCGATTGATCCCGGAAGCTGGTCAGACAAAAGCAGATCAGTAGTATTAGTCTGATACACTTCCAAAGATCCCTGAACGCGACCGGCAAAAACACTGAAGTCTACACCAATGTTGGTAGAAGCGGAACTTTCCCAACGTAAATCAGGATTTCCGATTGTACCCGGCCGGTAGCCAAATGCGCCTGTATTATCCCAGGCATAAACCGTTCTGCTAAGTAAACCCTGGGTTTGGTAAGGAGCTACACCCTGGTTACCCACTTTACCCCATCCTGCTCTCAATTTAAGCAAGTCCAGCCATGAGGTACCTTTCAGGAAAGGTTCATTGCTGATATTCCAGCCAACCGCAGCACCGGGAAAATTTCCCCATTTGGTGTTTTCACCAAATCGGCTCGAACCGTCACGACGCAATGTCAGCGTTACCAGATATTTATCATTGAAGTCATAGTTAATCCGTCCAAGGAAGGAACTGATGGTCCATTCCGTTAAACCACTAACAGTTTGTAATATCGAACTGGCGTTTCCCATATTAAAATACTGCTGCGTTTCCACAGGAACACCCTGTACCTGGGTGCCGAAATTTTCGGCTCTGTCACGCTGAATAGATTGAACCAGCGTCACGCCCAGATTGTGCTTGTTTGCGAATGATTTGTTGTAACTAAGAATGTTTTCAAGGGTATAGTTAAAGCCGAAAAAATTAAGGTTGCTGGCCTGCGCGTCACCACCTTTCCGGGCATTGGTTTGAGCGCCAACAAACCTACCCCAACGGGAAATGGTAATATCGGGTCCAAAATTAACGCGGTATTTCAACCCATCGAGTATTTGTGCCTCGGCATAAATACTGTTGAAAATTCTGTATCGTTTTGTATTGTCAACCTGTGCACCTTTAACTACCTCGGCAAGCGGATTGGTTAAGAGAGCGTCATTGGTAGGCGCAAAATTGATACTTCCGTCTGCCTTATATGGAGCACCCAGCGGATTTTGCTGAATTGTAAAGCTATATGGATTCAGGTTTTCTCCGTTTCGGTTGCTGAACATCACATAGGAAGAAATACCGACTTTAATTCTTTTATTGATACTATGGTCAATATTTGTTCTGATCGACGTTCTGGTATAATCAAGGCCCTTCGTTATACCTTTATCCTGAAATACACCCGCTGAGATATAAAACTGCGTCTTCTCATTTCCTCCCTGTACGCCTAGGGTATGATTTTGCTGAAATCCTTTTTTCAGAATAAGATCCTGATAATCCGTACTGCGCCCTGCATCAATACCTGCTTTTACATTTGGGTCACCACCTAATACAGCAATTTTTGCGTCGGCTGCAGGATCAGATTTCCCACTTGGCACATAAACACCGTTGGCATCGGTGTAAATAATCTGTCCCTGGCTGTTTTTGGTTGACCGGTATGCCTCTCTTACGTACTCCGCAAACTCAGCGCCATTGAAAAGCTGTATTTTGTTAAGTGCCTGCGATTGGCCAAAGTAAGTATCATAAGTCACCGTTGTCTTTCCTTTTGCGCCACCCCGTTTTGTAGTTACCAGCACAACTCCGTTAGCTCCTCGCGCACCGTAAATAGCTGTGGCAGTTGCGTCTTTCAACACCTCCATTGACTGAATATCGTTGGGATTAATATCCTCATAACCAGCCGCCAGCGGTATTCCATCCACCACATAAAGCGGGTCGTTTCCTGCATTAAATGAACGGCGGCCACGAATAAGAATCTTAGGTACTGTTCCAGGCTTGGAACCTGCCTGGCTCACATCCACACCAGCAGTGCGCCCCTGCAAAGCCTGTCCTAAGTTCGTAATTGGCATTTCCGTAATTTCTTTTGCGGATACAGACGAAATCGCACCGGTTGTCTGGCTTTTCTTTTGCGTACCGTAACCCACCACAACCACTTCCGTAAGCGTTTTTAAATCAACGGCCAGCGTTACAGAAATGTCACTTTTATTGCCAACTTCAATTTCCTGTGTTACAAACCCAACGGCTGAAATTACCAGAACCGCATTGTTATCGGGCACATCAATTTTGAATTTTCCGTCAACATCCGTATTCGTTCCTGACCTCGACCCCTTCACCACAATCGAAACTCCGGGCAAGCCTGTGTTGTCCTCACTTGATAAAATCTGACCGGAAACGGGCCGGTCTATGGCAGTGCCGACAACTGTCGATGGTAAGGCAAGATGGGAACCGTAAGCCACGGACCCAATTCCCATTACACCTACCAGCGCACATTGAAATAAGTACTGCCTGATACTCGTAAAATTTCTTTTCATAAAAAATAGAAGATTAAAGTTTTACTATGAGCCGCCCAATTGTACATTACCAATAACTATAAAAATTGTAAGGATAATCCAATAATTGGCCGTGGTATGAGATTAGATATAAGTGAAGGAATTCGGAAAGAAAGACCAATATTTATTTACGCAATCGTTATCGGGAACGTTGCCAATATAGAAACAATCAAATAAATAATTGTATAATACTGGTTACATATCTTAGTTATGTAACTTTTCGCATGATAGTGCAACCGATTACATTTATTATTATTTCAATATTTAATAACATTAAAATAAAGTTAAAAAATCTGAATAATTACAATTATTCCCGGAATTTGATTTTAAATAACTAAAAATCAATTGTTTAAAAATTCAGTCATACTGTACTTAAAAACAATATTTTTTCCAACAAAAAAAGCGCCAATAAAGGCGCTCCGTAAGATTTATCAAAGCAAAGGGTGAGATCCTTGTTCTCAGGAACAAATTTCTAATGAACTAATAGTTACATCCATAAAAATATACAATTTTGAAACTACCGGTTACAAAAGTTTTTCACCTCCTGTTTTGCAGCTTATGCACCTAATTCTTGGTTGAAATTTATGCTTCTTTTTTTCAATCTTTATCTCGATAAGCTATTTGCCCGGATAAGCAGCGGTCAGCAGGGTCGCCCAAGGCATGTAGCCGGAATTATATGCTTCAGGCCTGGTTTTATCCAGCGCCTTTTTTGTGTACGGCATTTCCATTTTCATCCGGTCGTGATAGTGATGATAGGGCCTTTCGTAGATCGGCGAAAATTTGCCCCGTCCAATGGAAGAGATGCTATCACCGAAGACCTTTTTACCCTGGAAAGTTGTATACTTCTCATATTTAACATCCTCACCAAGCATATACTTTGCCGTGTATTCATACCCCAAAGCCAGTCGGTTTTGGTAAGCCGAGTATAAATCCCGGCCCTGCTTCCACGCAATTTCGCAAACAGTTGCTAAAAATCCCAGCCCCATCTGCGCATGCCCCTGGTCGCGACCACTTTCCTGACACTGGCCCCCTTCATTAAAATAGTTGTCAATCGCTCCGTTTGATTCTCCGTTTAAAATCTGGTTGTAAGCAAGATTGAAGATATCGCTGCGGTCCATGTAAACGCCGATACACATAACTGTCTGGGCGATGGCCGCGTCCCAGTTGCCATTGTATCCCGGCATAAAATCTTTAAGCAACGGATACCAGATGTTTATAACCATTTTTTCAAAGGCTTGCTGATCTTTTTTTGCCCAACCTTTATAAGTATGCTTGATCAGTTCGGCCGCATTCAGGAATTTTATCCCAACCATTCCGACCAGCAATTTCTTATTACCATCCGTTACCGAATCCAGCGAATAGGACCACCCATTGATTATTTCTATCGATTTCTCTGCAAAAGCTTTATCACCGGTTACAATATATTGTATGGCAGCGGTATACGCAGCATCTCCGTCTTTGCGGAAATCCGTACCACCAACATCAGGTTTACTGTAAAAGCCGACAACGATAACTTTTGTCGGTTTGGCTTTCCATGTCAATTGTGCTTCGGGAGATTTTCGCAGTGTTTCCCAGGCTGATTTCCATGGCTCCTGCCCTGCCTTTATCTTTGCTTTTAAAAATTTAAAATCGGCTGAATTGTTCAGCATGCCGGGATGCGTGAACTGGGCAGCAGCGCTGAATGAAATGATAAAAAATAAAAGCAGACAGATGTTGTTTTTCATGTTTGAGATTTGATAATGTGCAATTATTGTTCCCGATCGTTTTAAAAAGACGAGTCACAAGGCGTTCATATGGAATGCAGTTATTATTTTAATTCTATTTTCTACCGACGAGATCTGCCTAAGCAGATTAAATAAAAGGCCATTTCTTGTAAGACATAGCTTGTTGGCTTTCAGGAAATTTTGAGCAGAGGTACCTCTTGTAGGTAGAAATACTGGTAACGCTGCAATCAGTGTTCCGTCGGAACACCTTGTGTTTTATCATGCAAAAAAAACATTCCCCTACTTCTCTACCACTTCATAAATTACCAGATCGGACGGCTCCGGATAAGGCTTTGGCCTGGGTTTATCCTGAAAGGTTGGTAAAGTTTGCCATTGCATGGTGAACCTTCCGGTATTATCCATTCGTCTTTGCAGCGTCATATCCTTCGCCAAAACAGGTATCGGGATAGCGGGAGCGACAGCAGGTTTTTCCGGTAAAGTCTCTTTTACTTTTAAAGAATTTTTATCCAAAACCCAGCTACCTGAACCATATTTTTCATGCATAAATCGTGCTGTAACGGTACTGTTTCCTCCATCAATCACACCTGAAATAGCAACGGAATTACTCAAAGAACCACCCCGGTTTAAATCCCAGGTAAAATCTTCCCAGCTACTGATCTGATATGTCTGCCAAAGGCCTTTTTCCCAGCGACTGATGAACACCTGACTGACTCCGCTTTTGTCAAACTTATGATAGCTGATGTACGGCACCTTTTCTTTGTCCCAGCTGATCTGAAAGCTCATGTTGATCAGTCCGTTCCATGGCGCAACAGGATCAACAACTGCTTTGTTATCACTCCATTTAACCGGTAAGGCTATTTTATCTCCCTTCATATTTTCCCACGAAAGCAGATCCTTGCTTCGGATGCAGGAAAGGTTATGGTTGGTATTGGCAATCGGGGAAAGTCGCCACATCCAGATAATGTAAAAATAACCATCCGGACCAGGCTGTGGATTGGACATGTAGGCATTCGATTCTTTTTCACCATCAAAAAATGGTGTATCAAACAACCCGTTCCAGGTTTTACTTTCAGCGCTGTATTTGTTCCAATACGTTATTCCGTCGCCGCTGCCGCCGTTTCGATATTGAAAATAAAGCTCACCTTTTTGGTCTTTAAAGAAAACAGGATATGTAGCCCGTTCCTCATTTTTGCCTGTCATGGACAGTTTTTCAAACATTTCGATATTCTCCGGTTTTTCTGACCTGAAGTAAATCAGCGGTACGCCGTGCATGTTTCCCGAAACATGTATAAACCCGTTTTTATCCAGGATCATATCGATGTAATTGTGACTGTCCCACTTCACCTTTGTTGGCAGGATTGTTTTTTTCCAGTCTTTCGACGTTAACGGCCGCTGAGCAATGACCATATTCCGCGCAGTGTCGTAGTAACAGATATACTGAAATTTTTCAGTGGTAATGATGTCGAAACCCACCGGATGCCCCGACCAGACCTTGTCAACCGGAATGGCAACTGACTTTCCGGATTGTTTTTGTGCATAAACTGTTGAACAGCATAACAGACAAAAAAGCAATACAGCTCTTAAAGGATAATCTTTTAAAATATCTATTTTACCTTCCATTCTGAAAGTGGTTTGGTTGTGATTTCACGAGTTGAGTTTGTAAAATATGCATTGAAGTTTTCTTCCGTATTGGCAGGAATAACAGCTTCAAATCCTACAAACTGTGTGTTTGGATTAGCTGCGTCGTAATCGTGTGTGGGTGTTGTCGGCCAGGTCTTAATTTCAATTTTTGCTTTTGTATCAAAAACCAACAACATTTTTTTACCATTTTGTGAAAGTTCGACCGTCTTGCCATCCACAATTTTCACATCTGCCGGAGTCAGTAAATTCCACCGCATTATAGTTGGTTTATCCGATGTTTTTATTTCATCCCGGATCACCACATACTTTTCATCCCGAATAGAGATTCCTCTTTTTGCGGAAGCAACCTGCCCTTCAAACATCTGAGAAAGATCGGTCATGACTGCCAGCTGTGAAGGTTCTTCCGACCATTTATCAATTTTTGCAAAACCTTTGGCATTCATCAGCTGGCCGTCAAAGGATAAGGTATTGTGTGCAAAGTTGTTGAGCCTGAAAACTTCCCATCTCTGTGATTTCTGCGTACGGTTCCAAAGATCGACACCCTTGCTTTCCAGCGAATTGTATTCCTGCATTCCAAAATCCATCGCCCATCTCTCACCCTGCGCATCAATTACGAAAGACCCCTCATCCATATGCGCGTGATTCACGGAAGGAGAACCGGTTTTGACCCCAACAAAAATGGCGTTCGGATCTGTCCAGGATGTACGCATCAATCCAACCGGGGAAGGCCCCTGCCCTACCCAAACTTTTTTCACAGGTGGTTTTACGGCCGACAAATCGGTTTTCACGCCCCAAACCAGAAGAGCCGGCAAAAGACGGTTGTTTACATAACTATTGGAACTTGTGGTCAGTAATTTTTTCTGGCTCCACAAAAGGGAAGGATCTTTCACTTTTTCCGCAAACCAGAACATGGCAGGACTTAAACCATCTTTTAAACCACTGTCTCCCCAGTTATGGGCAAGACCCGTTGGCCCTACCAGGTTTTCCAGAAACCCGGCAGTTTTCAGAAATCCGGGAGATTGTGACAAGCCGAAGTCAGTTCCCAATGCCTTTTCCACAGCGCTGACAAATAACACATTAAAGCTGGTCCCATAATCCCAATAGCTAAATCCTTCCGGATAGGCTCCATCGGGCTGGTAGGACGTGATCATCGATTTTGGCAAAGTTTCCACAGCCCGACTGATGGTTTTGGCGGCAAGCTCCGGCTCATCTTCCGCAATGGCAAGTGCACCAAAAGTCATTCCTGCATTGCAGACCTGGTTCCAGTTGTGCTCAGCAGTTAAAAACCAGTTGAAATCTTTATTATAAGAAGGTTCGATTCCTTTTGTAACGATTGCCTGACGGATCGTTTTCCGAGTTTCAGCTGACAAATTATTGTAAAGCCAGTCGTATCCGATCGCAACAGCCATTGTCATCTCGGCGACGTCCAAAAAATGGGAAGGATTCCAGTCTTCAAACGCTGAGATGCCCAGAAGTTCTTTCTCCGCTCTGTTTAAATATTTGGCGTCCCCGGTTGTCCGGTAGGCATAAGAAAGCTGGAACAAACGCCGAAGTGCTTCCCTGGATTTTCCTAAAAGTCTCCTGCCGGTTTTTATTCTTTCAACCGGCGGCAGGTCAATAATCTTATCACATTCTTTTAAAATTTCCTGGTGGATTCCGCTCCATTCCTTATGCTTTTTAATTTGGGAAAGCAGCGATTGTTCTTCACCTTTCAGCAAAAGCAAACGCGGATGCGATTTTTTGAGTGATTTTAAAACATCTGTCCCGGCAACAGTAACAGGTTGACTTTGCCCGAAAGCTGAAACAGTAACAAATAAGGCTAAAAGGATCAGGATTTTTTTCATTTTCAGAAGATTCCATTGGTGAGTAAAAGCAGGCTGTTTTCGTTCTTTCCGGAGGATTTGATCAGGTGTGAAATATCGACGTCCGGATATTTTCCGGAAACTGCCTGCGCCAGTTGTATGAACCCGTCCGGTTGCATGGGTTTGATTTGAGTCGTTTTCCACTCTTTTTTCTTTTCTGCAAAAGGCAGCATCCAGATTAAAGCAGACTTTAAACTTTTACCACCCTGACTTACGTAATGAAAAAGATCTTCATCTACCTTTTCTGCCAAAGCTGCCAGAACAAAAAAACCGATCAGATTCATTTGAGAATAATTCCAGGAAAGTGTCCTCGCAAGTTCATGCGGCTGACTGCCATCCTCTTTCAGCTGGCTTTCAATCCGTTTTTTTGTCTGTTCGTTTAGTATTTTTTTTGCAAGATCAGGCTGGCCTGTGAAAAGTGCCATCGAAACTACCTGCACATCATACCAGGTACCATGATTATTAAACTCATCCGCTTCGTCCAAGCCGATCGGACTGGTTGTCATCCAGTTAAAAAATGCTTTGTACCAATCCTGTATACCTTTATAATCGGCGGCAGGTAAACTTTTTGAATCTTTTACAAGCAGCACACCATCGATCAGCTTGCCCAGATTTCGGGTATCGATGATTCCAATTCCCCTGCCATCCATCTTTCCGGGTATTGCCTGACCGAAGTTCAGGTTTGGGTTCATCCTTGTTTGCGGATCTAAAAACCAGACTTTGAGCAACCTGGCAGCATGGTCTGAATATTTTTTATCATCGGTGAAAAACCAGGCTAGCCCCAGGGTGTGCACATCTTCACACAAAGCAGTATGATAATCCGCATCTTTAATCGAATAACGTTCCGGATTAACCTGACCGTCCTTCCTGATATAGGGTAAGCCATCCGTTTTGGAAGAATCTGGCCACCAGTAGGGGCCCACACTCATGTAATCATGTTTGTCGCCGCTGGGCGGAACCTTGGTTTTATAGGTAACCGAATAAGGCCCTTTGGCCAGTGCTTTAGCCGCTTCGCTGACCAGGTCTGCCAAGGCTTTTCTCAGGGCAGGGTCACCCTTTTTAATTTTTGCTTTGTTACTTTGCAATAGTTCACCGCGGAGCAGGAAAGTTTGTGGTTTGGGAGAATCTGAACCGACTGCCGGATTGGATAACGCTGAAGTGCAGAATATTCCAAGAACAACGAGCATCAATTCAAAGACAACACTTTTTGTATAAAACATCCTGGAATAGATTAAATTGAAACTGAATAGCTTACTTCATAATAATAAACCTCTCACTGCTAATCCTTTGCTGCTCGGCAGCATTTCCGTTTCCTGCAAAAATATTTTTATCTGCACGGATATTTTTCCCTGCATAAGATTCAACACCAAAGCCGTTATTGTACTGAATCGTGTTGCCATTGACGGTAACATTTTCTGATCCCGATGATAGAAATTCCGACATCACTCCGCTCCGGTCGTTTCCTTCAATCAGGTTGTTTTCAACTTTGACGTTGTTTGATTCTGTGATCAGCACGCCATACCAGGCATTTCGGGCGATTTCACTGTTGGCGACCAAAACATCCCGGCAATGACCCAATGCAACTCCGCTGCCAAAAGGTGAAGTATCAAGCCTGCTGTCTTTTATTGTTACTTTTGAGCAGTGCGTTAACAAAAGATTGTGCTGAAGCTGCGGCCCGGGCACCACACTGGACCCGTTTTCTTCAAGATTACAATTGAGGATATTTACGTTTTCAGCCCCGCTTATAAAAACGCCGTTGTAAGTGCAGTTTTTTACGGTGACGTTTTCAAGGGTGATATTTTTCATTTGTCCAGCCTTCTGTCCCAGGAACATAATCCCACCCCTGTTTGCAGTACTTCGGAATGACCGTGTACTGTTTGGATCCGAATGAATCTCTGTTTTCAAAGCACCTTCTATCACCAGATCACGAATTGTGATATTGGTCAGATCCGGTTCAGCATTTACAATAGCATCTCTGACACCGGAAGCAGGATCGAGAAAAAGAATGGTTTCAATACCTTCTCCGGCCAGGGTAACATCATTTGGAATTCTCAGCGTGCGGGGCAGTGTATGAACGCCCGCTTTTGCAATGACCACAACCTGTTTTCCTGCACCAGCGTTAAGCGCATCCTGAATCGACTTACCCGGTTCCACAAAAACTGCTGACGGACGTGGAGTTACTTTTTCACTGGCTTTTGCACCGGTTATTTTCACATCGGCTTTCAAAATAGAAAGTTTGAGCGTTTTTGCTTTTCCATCAGGCGCTCGTCTCGAAGTAAGCACACTAACGGTGGCATTTTTTCTCGCTGAATCGGCAGCCTGACTGGTAAAAGGAAGAGAGAGGCCTTTCGATTTGTAATGATTGTAAACATATTCGTAATCATCCCGAAATGATTTGGCGCGTTCGGAAATGATACCGTAGCTGTGCGGCTTTTTTCCCAGGAGAAATTCAGAAGTATATTCATATCCGAGGGCGAGCCTGTTATTGCCAATGGAAAAAAGGTCGACATTTTGCGTCCAGGCGATGTGCGCCGCTCCTGCAAATTCGCCTAAACCTAGCTGAACATGTCCCTGGTCACGGGTCGTTTCCTGGCATTGGCCACTGGGATAAATGTATTTAAAAATGCTTCCGTTAACCGGCCCATGAAGAAAGTGGCCGACGGCGTTATCAAACATCTTTCGGTTGTCTGTAAAAATGCCGATAGCCATAATGGAATGAATGATGGCGCCGTCCCAGTTGCCGTTAGCCTGGGGGAAATAATATCTGAATAAAGGATAGTAAACCGTCATGAGCATATTGGAAAAGCGGTCGATGTCCTGCTTTTTCCAGCCAGCATTATTGTAGCGTAAGATTTCTGCCGCATTACACCAGACGTGCCCGGTCCAGGCAGCGAGTAGTTTGGCATCGTTGTAATCCAGGTCCCATATCACCGGCGACCAGGCATTAATTATTTCAATTGCTTTATCTGCATAGGGTTTTTCTCCGGTTATGTACCAAACAAGTGCACAGTTGTAGGCCATGTTTGCACCCTTCGAAAGATCATCGCCGCCAATGTTAGGCTTTCCGTAGGATCCGCGCAGCACGTGTGTGTAAGTCTTTATTTCGAAATTAAGATCTGTTTTCTTTTTGAGTTTTTCAAAAGCATCTTTCCAGGGTTGTTCACTTTTGAGAACCTGCTGTTTCATATAAGCCAGATCTGCGGCAGTTTGGTTAATGCCCGGATGGACGAAATTCTGGGCAGCTATCCTATCCGGAATCAATAGGGATACTATTGAAATCAGGAAGATTTTACAGAATATTTTCATGTCAGGTTTAGGGGTGTCGGAAAATTCCGGCCTTAAAATGATTTCCCGCAGATAAAACTTTCATCTGCGGGAAATTTACTCATGTTCAAATGTGAAACCGGTTACTTCATCGTGTAACGTTTGATGCTGATCTTTGCGCTTTTGGTTGCGTTATTAATTGAATTAATATAAATATACGCTCTGTATTTACCATCCGCAGTTTCAACCCAGGTTCCGGCTTCCGCTCTCAAATTGATGGCGTAATCCACCGCTGTGGAGAGATCCAGTTTCTGAAAATCCAGATCATCGATATAAATACCATATTGCAAACGCGCAAGATGGAAGTCTCTCAAAGCCCATACTTTTTGAACTTTTGCAGTACGGTTTACGCCGGCAGGAAGGGTAACATTCGGCAGATAAGTTTTAGCCGAAGGTGCAACCAATCCGTGCGTAAACGTGATGTTCGGTATGGCACGATACAAATAAACCAGATCAATTTTAGCAGCATTTGCAGTGGCCTGCGTTGGATTGTAAACAGCCAGATCTTCAATAGAAATATAGGCAGCTGAGCTATCTTTTACGTCCAGATCCAGTACCATATCCATTTCAGCTATTTTGTATGGCCCCATGTTGTAGGTCACGCTCTGGCCATTGCTTGCAGTTGCCGAGAATTTAAACGACACTTCTTTGCCTTTTGCGCTGGTTGGAATACGATAGAAGTACCGCAAAGTTGCCGCCATTGTATCCTTGGTAAAGGTTACCGTGGTTTTTCCTCCGCTATTCACCGACTTGCTTCCTACTTCAATACCAACATCCACGCCGCTTGAATTGGTGTAGTATGATTTGTTATCCAAATAAGTAGTTTCTGCACCGGCAATAGATGCTTCAACCTCTGCCGAAACCAGTTTACCCATAGACTTTGGCAAAGCCATTGCATAAGCAAATTCGATATTGAGTCCTGTCAGATTCGGCCCCAATGTCCTTTTGATCACATCATTCTGAAGCTCCTGTGGAAGCGTCGGAATTGCGTATTCTTCTTCTTCGCAGGATGACATAACTGTCATTACGGAAAGAGAAAAGAATAAATATGTTAAAAATTTATATTTCATAATTGCTCTAATTTTAGAATTACGGTTTTTGAACTGTAATATTCACCTTGTAGGTTTTTCTGATTTGCCGGTTTCCGGAAACTACAGTGTACTGTTTCGGATTTGCCAGATCAGAAAAATCTGTTTTCCCCGTAATCTTAGGTTCCAGTTTAGCATCAGTTACCAGGGTGAACTGCGGGTAAACGTTTTTAAGATCCGTACCGTAAAACACCTCTACTGTAACTGTCTGAGCAGTGGTGTCTATAACCGCGTTCGACGTTCTTACCGTTTGCAGATCACTACCCAGCAGCTCGAAATTACTTACATAACACTGCGTTCTGGTGGTGATAAGCAGCCCGTCCTCATCTACAGGAAAGTCTTCTTTGCAGGCAACCATAGCAAAGGTTGTAAGAAGGACTGCGCATATTATTCTGATATTTTTAATCATTGTATTTCAGTTTATATATTTTACAAAATCCCTTTTTATAACCAGGGCGTATTTTGTGTCAGATTAGGATTACGGTCACGTTCTCCAGGCGGAATACGGAAAATGTAATTCTGCTGGTAAACTCTTTCTGAAGAGTTTTGGAAATACTGCTGCATGTTTGCACCATGTGAATCGATTCTCCAGACACCTACACCGTAAGGTGCGCCCCAGATTCTTTCCTGAGCTCTCCAGCGGCGAATATCAAATCCACGCTGACCTTCGGCAACGAGTTCAACGATACGTTCCTGTTCAATTGCTGCAAAAAATGCATCGGCATTTGCAGTTTTGTCTGCTTTAAGTGCAGGAAGATTTCCACGGCGACGGACTCTGTTTACCAGCGCAATTGCATCAGCCTGAGGGCCTGAAACGAAATTGGTTGCTTCTGCATACATCAAAAACACATCTGCCAAACGCATAACCGGGAAATTGTAGTCACCATCGGCACGTCCCTGTCCCGCATAATTCCTAACAAATTTTCTGAACACATAACCTGAGTTAGTACCATCAGTATTATAAGTTGTATAAGGTACTCCACCAATCGTAATGGCTGCATTCCATGTTTTATATACATAAGGAACCATACCGGTTGATTTCAAACCTGCAAGACCAACGCTCATTTCATAATCCCACATGATTGTCGATTTCATTCTGTAATCCCGGTTACGGTAACTGTTTGGATTTACCGCTGAGTTTGCCGCAGTTCTTGCACCCGCAGTTGTCGGGTTCATTGGGATCAGCTTCGTAGCAAAATCACCTGTGATTGTTGATTGATATCTGTCTGCGATTTCATAACGCGGAGAAACCCAAAGCTGAGAACCCTCATGCGAACGTCCTGAAAAATCTCTCATCAATTCTTCTCCCTGACCGGTACCTGTTCCACCGTGCGTGAAACCCATGATGATTTCCGGGTCGTTGTTAGCCACCGGCATAAACAGGTAAAAGTAGTTAGGTAACTTATCCGCCTTGCCCAAGGAATCAATTTCGCCCGGTTCACCGTTCCGGAAAAGCGTCAGACCGTAGTCATTGATTACACTTTTAAAATCCGCTGCAGCTGCGGTATAAGCTGCTGTTGCAGCAGCAGGAGTTGGTTTGAAAGTATCCAGTTCAGGCCAGCCAAATTTGTTCCATGATGCCCAGTAAAGCTGTAATTTACCACGGAAAGCAAGCGCCGCAGGTTTGCCGGCACGTCCGGTAGCAACAGCTTTTACAGGAAGCTTGTTATACGCATAGGTAAAATCAGCCATGATCGAATCCTTCACCTGCGCAATCGGAAGTCTTGTCAAATTAGAAACTTCCGCATTCTCATTGATCACTTTGCTGATGTAAGGTACGTCACCCCACATGGAAATAAGTTTAAAATAAACCATCCCGCGAAGCAACTTTGCCTCACCAACAATTGCTTCCAGTTTCGCAACCGATTCAGGTTTTGCAGTCAGAAGCATTCTGTTTACGTTTTCAATTACGTAGTTAGTACGGTTAACACCTCCGTACAGGTAACGGTACATTTTATCAAAACTACCTGCATAACCGGATGGATTGTAGTTCCCGTCATGATAAGCGTCACCCAATCTCAGGTTACCGCTGGTTGAGCTGATTCCGCGGGTACGAACATATTCTCCGTGTCCGTCAAGATAATAATCGCGGTCAAAAAGCGGTCTAACCGACGCGTACGCGCCTTGCAAAGCAAAGGTGGCATCGTCTTCGGTTTTCCAGAAAGCATTTGCGCCAAGCTCCGTGGTCGGTTCCTGCTGCAGCAGATCACTTGTGCAGGAGCCTGCTCCAAGCATCAGGCCAACCAGAGCGAATGCCGATATTATAGAAGTTATTTTTTTCATTTTCATAATCTTTATAGTCCTATATTGATACCAACTGAATAGGATTTGTTCAAAGGATAAGCATCGCTTCTGTTACCAGCCATTTCAGGATCAAGACCGCGAAACTTTGTAAAAGTGGCCAGGTTCTCAGTGGATCCAAACACACGCAAATTGCTGATTCCTATCTTACGAAGTATCGGAGATGGCACGTTATAACCGATCTGAAGGTTTTTGAAACGGATGAAATTCAGGTTATCAAGCCAGAAAGTTGTTTCTTCCCTGTTTGCGTTTCCGTTCAGCCTTGGCCATGCACCATCTCTGTTTTCAACTGTCCAGGGATTAGTCTGGTGAGCGGCTGTTGAAGCGTAACGCTGCGTTCCGATGGAAGTGTTGTTATAGTTATTCAGCCAGTAATCTTTCCGGCCGGTAGCGGCTGTTACAAGAAAGGTCACATCAAAGCCTTTCCAGGACACATTGGTGTTCACTGAGAAGTTTGCTGTTGGTCTGTCGCGCTGAATATTAGGATATGCAACTTTATCGTTAGCATCAATTCTGCCGTCGCCGTTTACATCCTCTCTCAGAATATCGCCTGGGGATGCACCCTGTGGCGTTGCATTGTAAACATCCTGCCAGGTTTGAGCAATTCCCTTGTCCTCATAGGTGTACAGGAAGTGATAAGGCATATTCAAAAACGTGTATCCCTTTCCAAGGAATTCGTTCCAGGATTCAAGGTTGGTCCGGTTGTACGAAGCATTCAGGTTGACAACATAGTTGATTTGTCCTTTTGTATCTCTCCACATCAAATTACCCTCGATACCACGGTTACGCAGGTTACCGATGTTTCTACGTGGTGCATCATAAGCACCTGTCAACAAAATAGACATTTCAGACGGCCGGTTCATGCCCGTAGTCAAGCGATCATAATAGTCAATTTCAGCAGTCAGCTTGTTATTAAGAAACCCGAGATCAATACCGATATTCAACACCTTGGTTGTTTCCCATGAAAGGTCTTTGTTTACGAGTTTTCTGTTTACAAAACCTTTTGAAATAACTCCGCCAACCATATAGTTGCTGGCTGCAAGTGTTGATTGCTGCTCATAACGGTCAACGCCACTGTTATTTCCCAGCGATCCGTAAGAAGCACGAAGTTTACCGTTGGTCAGGAATTTGTTGGTGAAACTGCTGATAAAATTCTCTTCTGAAAATCTCCATCCCAGAGCCGCAGACGGAAAAAACCCAAATTGGCTGCCTGGCAAGAATTTAGATGATCCATCCGAACGGAAGTTAACCTCCAAAAGATATTTATCGTAAGCAGAGTAGTTTACCCGGCCAATATAAGAACGCAAACCTTCCGTACTTGAATTACCACTTGTCGACTGAATGTCGGTTAGTGCCGCATCAACTTCATGCAAGGTAGGATATAAACGATCATTTCTTGAAGAAGCCTGGTAACGGTCGTACCAGTATTCTTCGCTGTAAACAAACAATCCACCGATCTCATGGTTTTTTGCAATGGTTTTATTGTAGTTCAAACGCCCGGTTAACATCGTTTTATAACCTGTATTTGTGAAGTTACCTACACCGGCATTTGCTGCTACAAAAAGACGGCTTCCAAAAGAGTTTGTCTGGAAGTTATAGGACTGGTTAGGAATATTAGCCGTGTAGCGAAATTGATTGTAGTAATTCAGCGCGTAATCCACTCTTGCCGTCAGTCCCTCAATTGGCGTCCAATCCAGATACATGCTTGTGTTAGCTTCCTGACGGTTTTGACGGTTCAGGTTGTTAACATAAACAGTATAAGGGTTATAAGCCTGCGGATCTTCATTGTAAGCCATAACACCGCCATAGTTTCCGGTCACAGGATCGTAAGGTAATGTTCCGGCAATTGCATACTGTAAGTCAAAGCCGGCAGTGTTGGAAGCGTCATCATCCGTAAAACCATCTTCCAGTGCGTAAGTCAGTTTAGACCAGTTACCCTGGAATTTAACACCGGTATTGATGTTTTTGCGAATTTTGTAATCGTAGTTAAAACGGGCGTTATAACGTTTAAAGTCGTTATTGATCTGAAGACCCTTTTCATCCATCACACCCACCGATATAAAAAAGTTGGATTTATCACCGCCACCGGAAGCAGATAAGTTATGGTTTTGGATTCTTCCGTTACGCATGATCACATCCCACCAATCCGTGTTTGGATAAGCAACCGGATCAATCATTCCCAAAGCCATCCACTGATCGATTGTTCCATCACGGAAATTGTAGTTGGAACGAAGCGTGTTAACCGCAGCAGCCCGCTGATGTAAAGACAGCGCCCGTGGATAATCTGCAAGGAAGCCGTACGCCTTTGTCGGCACCTGTACTGCGTAATTTCCCGAATAATTAATGGATGCTTTTTCCTGTCCTTTACCAGATTTGGTCGTGATCAGAATTACACCGTTTGCTGCTCTTGATCCGTAAACGGAAGAAGATGTTGCATCTTTCAAAACGGAAATCGTTTCGATGTCGTTCATGTTGATACGGTTGATATCCACATCAGGCATACCATCCACAACCACAAGCGGACTTGCATTGTTTACCGTTCCAAGACCACGAATGATCAACGACGCATTGTTACGGCCTGCCATACCGGTAGACTGCGTAACAGCAAGTCCGGGGACAAGACCTGCAAGACCGGAAGAAACGTTGGAAAGCGAACGGTTGGTGATTTTATCATCTATTTTAATAGACGATACCGCGCCGGTTACATTTACTTTTTTCTGTGTTCCGTAACCGACAACGATTACTTCGTCCAGCGACTTATCCTCAGCGACCAGCTGAATGCTTATCGCGGTTTTGCTTTCGACTACTGCCTCCTGCGACACAAAGCCGATGAAGCTGAAAGTTAATACAGAGGTTGGTCCTGCCACTGTAATTTTGTATTCTCCGTTGGCGTCCGTAGAGGTTCCGTTTGCGGTTCCTTTTTCAACTACGTTCACTCCGGGCAATCCTCCCCCCTTATCATCGGTTACCTTACCGGTAACAGTTACCGCCATAACCGATTCACGCCTGATCCTTTTCAGGACTGTCCCTTTCGCCTCTGCGGGAATAGCTGCAAACAGCCAGAGTAGCGACGTAATCGCCAACCCTCCCCATCCAAGACTCGTAAAAGATTTTTTCATAGACTCAATTTTGAGGTTATTAAAACATTTATAGTTATTCTGACTTGACGCATATTGTACCACCAACCCTGACTTAGCCAAAAACTAATTTTTATCAGAATTGTATAATTTCAACAGTAGACAAACCATTAAAGCCCTGAAAATCACCAATTAAGGCGTTCCAGGGCGCTATTAAAATCATGTTAAAAAATTTTATTCCAATTCCAATTTTATTCTGGAATTAACTCAGAGGGTCACTTATAGTTATCCGGATTCTCATCCTGCCATTCATTCACACCATCACGGATACGGTTACGGAAGGTTAGTGTGTCGGTTGCGAAGGACGTTGTTCCGTCCGCATTGGTATATTTGTACTTGAGATAAATCCTTCTGTCCTGCAATAATTTTGATCGGTTAAAGGTACTTTCGCCGTCTGGCTCAACCTTCACTGCTGATCCGTTTGCCTGGCTCACTGTGATCGTTCCACCATTTAAAGTAAGCTTTAAAGAACCCGTCTGATCACTGATTTTATTGGTTATCAAAGCATTTGGCGCAACCGTTTTCAGGTTCATGATTTTAATCTCGGGCGTAGGAATTGTTGTATAGTAGTTTGTCGTTTTTACCACTTTACCGGTTGCATCTTTAACTACCGTTACTCCTCCATGCCAGTAATTTCCAAATAACATGTTCTCATATTTTAGCGCAACGACTACCGATCTTTTTGCTGCACGTACAGAATCCGCATCAGCAGAAGTGATATAAAAGGGTAAAGCATACACCGGAAACAAGGTTGCTGTATCTTTAAGAAAAGCAGCAGAGTCAGCTTTGATCAACACAGACCCCATGTGATTACCTGCTTTTATTTCCATTTTACTGTTGTCGGAAATCGTGAAATAGGTCGTCGGTATCGGCTTTAGAGCAGTCACAGTAGCGACTGCATCCTTAATATACCCGGCTCCGACTTTCATCGCTGCCAGAATGTTGGCATTGATGAGGCTATTGTCCATCGTGAAATTGACGATCCTGTTTTGTCTGTTTTCACGAAGCCCGGCCAATGCCGCTCCAACTTCAATTTTCATGCCTTCTCCCACCACAAATGTTCTCACATCAGCCTGATACGGGAAGTAGATCGAAGTGTAATCAAAATCCTCAATGTAGTCCTTGTAGCAGGATGTCATGGCTACCGAGAGAAACAGAGCTGCTATTATGATCTTTTTCATATATAATATTTTCATATTGTTTAGCTGTCTGTCCGCCGTTCTATGTTAGTCGGCAGACAGACAATAAGTTTATTTCCAGGCGTCCCAACCTTCATTCTGAACCAGCTTGCTCATATTCAGCATTTCAGCATACGGGATAGGCAGATAAGCTGATGAAAATACGCGTCCTTCAACGGTTTCATTAAGTTTGTAAGTAAATGTTCCGTCTGCATTTCTGGTAATACTAGGCCTGTGTACCGGCTTGTTGATGTCGGTCAGGTTTGTTGACCAGCGACGGATATCAAAGAAGCGCTGTCCTTCGAAACAAAGCTCTAATCTTCTTTCATTTTTAACAAATTCATTATAAGCAGCTTTTCCTGCGGCAGAAACTTCCGTCAGGTAGGGATCGGTTGTAAAACCTTTGCCCCCGTCGGTGTTATTTTTGTTACGGATGTATGCCATTGCATCTTTGGCCGAAAGGCCATATTTACTTCCCAAAGGCCCTTCCACCTGATTAGCTGCTTCTGCAAAAGCAAGTACCATGTGCTCCCAGCGAATGTAAATCTTGAAGTGAGGTTGTCTGTTTACAGAGTTATCACTGAAATTCAGCCCCATGAAAACCATCTTTTTAATATGATAGTTGGTGCGGCTGATGTTGGCAGGTCCTGCTGCATCTTTTGCACCAAGCCAGTTTTCAAAAGTGTACATCGTTGTCGTTGTATTGATCTTGACAGCTTTGGCAGTATTATGAAAGATCGTGGCATAAAAACGCGGATCCCGGTTATCATACGGTTTTGCAGGATCATACAAACTTTTAGGATCGGTGATAGGATATCCATTTTTCATTGGAAAGGCATCAACCAGTTCCTGCGTTGCACCTACGGCACCTGTTCCCTGAAAGCCTGCCGGATAAAACATCCTTTCCATGGCGTCATTGGCATTGTTGTATCTGGATGCAAAGACAATACCGCCAAAGTTAGGATCAAACCAGTTCACCGCTTTTGCAGGTCCGAAACCATTGGTAACTGCATCGGTCTTGAGTTTAAAGTCCATTACCTCTTTGGCAAACTTGGCTGCCATGTCCCAGCGTGTCACATCATTTCCTGGATTGAACCGTGGACTTGCCCAGGTTAAATATACCATTGCTTTTATAGCACGTGTAGAAATTCCATCAAAACGTCCCCAGTAACGTGCGCCAGCATACGCACGGTCATTAATGTTCGGCACCAGAAAGTCGCGGTGAGCAATCGGCAGATATTTATATGCCGAATCACAATCCGCCAAAATCTGTTTCACACATTCATCATAAGTGTTACGAACAAGATTTACTTCCTTTGAAATATCCTGTGGCTCCAATACAATCGGAAAGCCCAAAAGCTGGCCATCGCTACCCTTTCCCCCAAATTTTTGTAAAAGATCCCACTGAAACCAGGCACGAATGGCAAATGCTTCACCCTGAAGACGATTTTTTACCAGACTGTCCAGATGCTGATTTACGAGGAAGCGCGTATTGTAACCGCGACGGTCTTTCAGAAAAAGATTTACCTGATAGATAGAGCGGTAGTCTCGGTCCCAATAAGTCAGGAAAGGATCCTGGCTCGTTGGTAAAGCACCAACTGCCATTCTGGCAATAGCATTGGTAGTGGATGTGATTACTACATCGTCCGTGGCACCATCAAGGTACACGCCCTCATTGTTGTTGTATTCACGGGTCATGTTTTCATAACAGTTCCCAACCAATCCCTGTACCATGTCCTGATACCTCCAGATATCGTCGCTGGTACGGTTACCATTTGGATAGGGGTCCAGATAATCCTTACATGAAACCAGCGAAACGCTCACCAGAGCCAGGGAAAGTACGCTTTTATATATTGTTCTGAAATTCATAGCAATTCTGATTAGAATGTAAGTTTAATACCGGCAGTAAATGTTTTAAACAATGGATAAACTGTAACTCCTGAATTGATTGATTCAGGATCAACATCCTTTATTTTTGAAACAGTCAGCAGATTTGCTCCGCGAACATACAGACGGATACCACGCGCGCCTATTACATTTCCATTAATCAACGGTACGTTATAAGCAAGTTCAACATTCTGGATTTTGAAGAATCCGCCGTCTCTTAACCAGAAGTTCGATCCTACGAAATTGTTGTTTACTTTCTGATAAGTTAGACGTGGGTAAGCACCATCGATATTGTCTCTTACAAAATTGGAGTAATTGTTGTTATCCCAACCGTTCTGGAAATACTTGTTGGTCATAGGGATATCATAAAATGCCCGTCCGTTACCAATACCTACAAGTTCGAAGTTTTTGAAGTTTAATCTCAGATTTACAGAGTAAATCAACCTTGGAGATGTGTGACCGATCGGACTGGAATCATTGTCGTCTATGATGCCGTCATTATTCATGTCTTTGTATTTCAAATCACCGGCTTTCAGGGTTTCGTCATAGATCTGAGGGACAATTCTGGTTTCTGCATCGGTAGCGAATTTGCCAATGTATGTTTGTCCGAAATAGGCATCAGTGGTTGAACCTGTTCTGCGTTGGTAATCAAAGCGGTAACTAGGTTCGTTCCATTGTAGCACTTTGCTGTTTTGAATGGAAGCATTTCCACCAACCGAGAACTTCAAAGCACCAATTTTGTCAGAGTACTGAAGACCTAACTCTACCCCCTTGAATCTAAGCTTGTTGGCATTGATGTAAGGTCTCGCGTTGGAAACACCGGCCGTGTAAGGAATTGTGTTTGCTGCCTGCTGTACAATAATACCGTCACGAAGGTTATTGTAATAGCTAATTTCTGCTGAAAGTTTGCTGTTAAAAAGCAAAGCATCCACACCTACACTGAACTCCTTACGTTTCTCCCAGGTAAGATCAGGATTTCCGATACGTGCCGGAACGGTTCTGTAAACCTGGTTATCTGTGTTGCTTCCAAACCACTGATTGGTTGTGTAGGGACCAAATGCAGATCCGGTTGAGTTCACGCTCCATCTGTCCAGATATGAAAATGCAGGAGGGTTACCTTCAAAACCCAGAATCCCTGCTTCTGCGCGAAGTTTAAGATAATTTACAGATTTAACATCTGATAAAAAACCTTCCTCAGATAATACCCAGCCTAAGCCAACGGATGGGAAAGTAGCATACCTTTTACCTTTATCAAAACCATAAGTTCCCGCATAGTTTACTACACTCTGGAAGATGTATTTGTCTTTGAAAGAATATGTTCCTGTGAAAATTGCATTTTGCAAGCGCTGTGGTTCTTCGATACCATTACGAGAGTTTTTACCCAGATAGTAAGTCAGACCAACCTGTACATCGTGTGCATCCCAGGCTTTCTGATAACTAAGGTTTTCATAAATGACAAAACGCTGAGAATAATAATCATGTAGTTTCTCCTGTCCAGACATATCAGTTCCGTCGTGCACTTTGTTCAGCCTTACCGTATCAGCACCGCTGGCGGTAACTCCCGGAACAACCACGTAAGCGATATAGTCTTCTGCCTTTCCGATCCGAACACTGTTGTAAACGTTGAAACCTACAAATGTTTTGGATTTGAGTCCAGGTATCAACTCTTTCAAGTCATATTCGAATGTAAGGTTGGAAGCACCCGTACGACCTGTTTCGGTGTAATATCCGTTGTGCATGATGTTTCCAATAGGGTTTTGCCGGTAAGACGTATTGGAACTCACAGCATACCATGGTGCTACCGGATTGTCACCAAACGCAGCATAAATCGGAAAAGCGATCGGAGGCGTGTTGATAGTCTCATTTAAAACCGTATTAAACTCAACAAGATCCAGGGCCGTGTTGGTATTTCCATCCTCATTGGTAAAGTTTGAGTTGTAGCCATAGTTCGGAGACCGACGGATGGTCATCCCTCCAAAAAAGTCAAATTTTACCTTAATCAATTCGTTTACTTTGATATCAATGTTTGAACGAACGTTGACCCTGTGGTAATCCGACTTGCTGCCGATTTTATAAATATCGCCCTCGCCATTGTATCCTAAATAAGCATTGTACTGAACCGTTTCGTTACCTCCCATAGACGACAAGTTAGCCCGTGTAAAGGTTTTGGTATTCTTCAGTAGCAGGTTGCGGAAGTCAACGCTTGGATATTTAAAACTATAGGGATCATTCTTGGCATATTCACTGATCGCCGTTTCATCGTATAACGGTGTCAACCCGCTGTTTGTTCTTGCAGTGTTGTTCAGTCTTGCATAATCTGCACCAGAAGCCCACCCCGGAAAGCGATCGATGCTGCTTACACCCTGTTCGGCACTTACACTCATCACACGCTCATGAACTCTTCCGCGTTTGGTTTTAATGTAAATAATTCCATTTACACCTTTTGGTCCAAGCATTGCCTTACCAATGATGTCCTTTATAACCGTTACAGATTCAATTTCCTGAGGGTCAAGTGGCATTTCGGTTATATCAACAGGAATATCGTCAATGATAAAAATCGGGCTGTTTCCTCTCGAATATAAGTTGACTTTATCCGTTACACGAAAGTTACCATTTTGTTCTTCGGCATTAAGACCTACCGAACCATCACGTTCCACCACTTCAAGCCCTGGTACCAGACCTGCAAATACGTTCCTGAGGTCATTGCTCGGATAACGTTCCAGATCTCCGGTTTTCAATGTATAATAATTTCCGGTTAAATTTCTCCTTTTCAGTTCTGTAAAAGGCATTGGTACCAGATCATCCGGGGTCGTGAACAGTTTCGCTTTTTTAAGTACAATATTATCCTCAATCAGTTCTCCAATCAACGATACTTTCCGGCCATATCCGTAAGAAGAAACGGAAATAAAATCCTCTGGCAACGCTTTGAAGCTAACGCCACCGCTGGCATCGGTTTCAGTATGAATCATACCTTCGCCGACAACAACAGTCGCTTTGGGAATTGGATTTCCCATTTCATCAGTCACTTTCAGGCTGACATTAACAGGCTTTGATTTTTTTGATTTGTCCTGTGCATTTACTGTTCCTGCAAGAAGCGTTAGTAAAAGCAAGCCGACGAAACCAAGTTTTTGGTAAACTATATTAAATCTCATAATCATCAGTTTAAGGGTAAGGCTACCAAACTTCGTTGGAAACAAAATTTTTCATTTTGTACATATCTTCCGTGTTAAATGGGAAATAGTACATAGCTTCTTTCCAGCGCACCTGGCGATCAGCCGATAATGGCAGACGGGTATATCTGTAACCTGTCGGATAGGTTGTACTCACAGGTACTTTCTCGATGTCCACACGCATTACAGTTCCACTCATTACCGCAGGTGCATCTTTCCAACGGCGAATGTCGTGGAAATAATGGCCTCCTTCAAAGCACAATTCAATCGTCCTTTCGTTTTTGATCCTGTCTCGCAGTTTTTCTTTTGATGCTGCAAAAGCAGGCAACACTTCCGGCATGCTGACACGTTTTCTGATTTTGTTTAGCGCCTGAAGAGCCGTCACTGTCGCTCCTGGTGCAGATCCGTTTGGACCATACGCCTCATTTGCAGCTTCTGCGTAATTCAGATAAAGCTCGCCCAAACGGATCAGAGGATCGGTGTATTGAGGAGTCGTTTTATTGTTTACGCTTTGCTCTCCCCAGGTTTTTCTTTCATAATAACCTGTACGTGTGATACCTGCATAGGTTTGATCCAGTAACTGTCCGTAAACGGCGGCACCGTTGACAGTCTGATAATAGATTTGCGCTGCACCGTATCCGGGAACCGGAGCGGTGTTGTAAATAATATCGATATAAAACCTTGGGTCACGGTTCGCATAAGGATCCTGTTCGTTGTAATGTCCGGCTGCAGCTGCTGCTTTTCGGTCCGCATCGGTATTCAAAGGTTCTCCCCACTTCGTTTCAAATTTATCGACGGTATTTTGTGTAGGGCATTCACCAGACCAACCCGTTTTACCACCACCAAAAACACCGTTCATTTGTGTATTAAGATCTCCTGTGTTATATGCCTTGGTTCCGGCAGACCAACCCCACAATTGTTCGTTTGAATACAGGTTGCCGATGTAGTTTTTCTTGTAATCAGCTTGTGTAAGCAGGTCATACTGATTTGCTTCTGCAATTTTGATTGCTTCCCAGTTTGCAATTGCCGCATTTTCCCAATCCTTGATACCCAACTCATTATTTAATGGACTTGCAGCATAAAGAAGTGCACGACCTTTGAAGGCTTTTGCAGCGACTCCGTTCGGACGTTTTTGTTCAGGATTGTTCAAATGGCCGGCAATGCCAGGTCCCGGGTCACGGCGCATCAGATTTCCCTGCTCAAAGTACATTGCAGCAGTGTCCATATCCGCAGCGATACGCATAAGTGTTTCGTGTTTGGAAAGCCTTGGAATATCCCAGGCATCATCCGGACCGATCACAGTGTTTAGATAAGGCATTGGTCCCCAAAGTCTGAACAGTTCAAAGTGAGCGAACGCACGAATGAAGTGCGCCTGACCTTTAAAGTCGTTGATGTCAACCGGACTTACATCTTTAAGTAAATTAATGTTTTTGATAGAAGTATTACAAATACGAATGATCTCAAACATTGCACCAAGAATCGGACGTCGTGAACGGTCATAGGTCATTTTGTTAATAATGGCTGAAACAGAACCGCCCTTTACAACCTGCGAATCCATCAGACGCCCCATGTCACTCATGTCGGTCAGCGACTCCATGGTGTATTTCTGATCCCAGAAATCGAAATACAATGAATAGGCCGTTTTAATATTGTAAGCCCGCCAGGTACCCGCATCGTTTTTGTTACCTTCATAGATGGCATCAAAAAACCTTTTGAAGTTTTCGTACTTGGAAAATACATCGGCGGTTGTTAAACCTGACTCCGGAGCTTTATCCAGAAAGCTTTCTACACAAGACGACAACAATACGATAAGCAGTATCGGCGCCAGTAGTATGGTGATATATTTTTTCATATTAATAGATTTTTGTATTTAAAATGCAGCTCTGATAGCAAATTTGATACTTGTCATCTGAGGATAAAAACCCTGGTTGAAATCTTTTGCTTCCGGGTCTCCTTCAATCAACTTGGTGATTGTCAGCAGGTTATTAGCCGTAACAAAAAACAACAGATTCGATGTACCCAATACTCGCTTCAATACTTTCGAATTGAAAGTGTATGCAGCGTAAACCTCTTTCAAACGGATGTAATTTGCATTTCTCCAGAAACGGTTTTTCACCATAATATCAAAACCTCTGTCGGCTTCACCACCACCCCAGAAAAGGTTGTCGGTACTTCCGCCCGCAGAATAGTGCAGTGTTGCGTGATTTGCACCCGGATTTGTTGGTGTCCAGTAGTCAAGCTGCGAAGCGTGAACACGCCAGTCACCCTTGATAAATTCTACCTCGTAAGGCTGATTGAATTCAACATATTTACCTACGTTTCCTGTAAACAGGAAGTTGAAATCAAATTTTTTGTATGAGAAACCCGCGTTGAAAGAATAGGTCAGCGGAGGATAGTCAGATCCCGGAATCGGATATTTATCCAGATTGGTGATTTTACCATCCCCGTTATAATCCAGGAATTTGTAGTCACCAACGCTGAGTTTATTCAAATCAATTGCCGAAACGTTGTTATGGATATCATCCACAGAAGTATAGTATCCTGTTCCGGTAAGCTCTACCCCGCTCAGCTGAGCACCAAGTGGTTTGTCCTGCGCTTTCTGATAATCAAATGCATAAGGAAGATCGTCTTTAAACAGGATACGGTTTTCATTAAACCCGAATACACCTTTTACGAAGTATGCAAAGCCGGAAGTAAGATTTTTTCTGTATTCCATTTCCAGCTCGATACCATGTTTCTTCAAACGGCCCAGGTTTAGTTCTTTGAAAGAATTACCTACGAGCATGGTTACGCTTTGTGGGACCAGAAGCATTTTTTCACGATACTCATCAAACAGATCGACTGTAAAAGTGAAGCTGTCGTTGAAAAGACCTACTTCTACACCAAAGTCTCTCTTACGCGCTTCTTCCCATTGTGAAACTGTATTCGCACCCAGGTCTTCATGGATATAACCTGCGTTATCCTTAAAATAATCACTCAGATACAACCAGCGGTTTGCAGCGATATCACTACCTACTTTACCGTCAGAATATCTGAATTTCAGCTTACTGATCCAGGGAACGCTGTTTTTCATGAATTTTTCCTCTGACATCATATAACCAATAGCTCCGGACGGGAAAAATCCATAGCGGTTACCTGGCGCAAAACGCTCCGAACCTGTATAACCTACGTTAACTTCCACCATGTATTTACCTGCATAATCATATGTTCCACGTCCAACCGCTCCCTGGTTATAATAAGGAAACTGTGTCGTTTTATCCTTTTGCTGACGGTTTACAAGTGCAAGCCCGGAAACACTGTGTTTACCGAACGTGCGGTTATAACTGGTTGAAAATTCGTAGTAAAGATCTTTGTAATAGTCATTTTCCAGGTTACCTACGTTGATATCCAAAGGTCCCAACTGGAACATTTCATTACCCTGTCCGTTCCGAAACCATGGATTTTCTTCACTACCGATTTTGTCGTAATTAAGCTGGTATTCAGGAAATGAGTATGATGCGTTCAGAGAGTTATTCCGATAATATGTACTGAGTGAAACTTTACCACGCATGCTCAATCCCTGCGTAATTCCGTCCAGTTTTTGATCCAGGATCAAATCTGTAAATAATTTGGAATCCAGGTACCTGTTAAAGCTACCCCTATTCATGGATGTATATGGGTTTCCGGTAAACTCGCCGAAGTTCATCGCAAGTCTGTCGCCACTGTCGTTTGGATAATCAGGATCAGGAACCTGTTCCAAAACCCATGCAGGGAAATAGGCAGGATATCTTGACGGGCCTGTCGAATACAAGTTTCTCCATGGTGAGTCCGTTGGCTGGTTTTTTATTCCCGTTTCTCCACCTACATTAAGTGAAAGCGTTGTCGATTTTGTTAGATTAAAATCAATATTCGTACGATAGTTGAACCGGTTATACCAGTAACGCGTGTCGTCGTAACCTTCGTGATATGCCTTGAAGAAGTCGCCCTGGTGAGAATATCCAACGGATGCAAAGTACTTGATAAAGTTGGTACCTCCTGACAGGTTAAAGTTTGCGTTGGCGTTAGCAGCAAACGGTTTCGTCATCAATTCAAACCAGTTTACGTCAGGATAACGTAAAGCATTCAAAGCAGTTGTAGGACTTTTGTATTCATTTAAAGCATTTTGTGGAATCAACTCTGTGAATTGCTGTCCGTTCATCAATGCCTGGTTGTACATCGACATCGTCCTGTATGAACTGATGTGATCAGGGATACGTGTGGCTTTCGACATACCGTATGAGGCAGTGAAATCCAGTTTCGGCTTACCAATTGCTCCCCTTTTAGTAGTTACAATCACCACACCATTTGCACCTTTAGCACCAAAAACCGCCGTAGCAGACGCATCTTTCAAAACAGAGATTGTTGCAATCTCATTGGGATCCATGTCCTTAAAATCGCGCTCAACGCCATCAACCATGATTAATGGTTGGGAACCGTTCCAGCTGGAAAGACCACGGATGATAATTTCAGAGTGGTCATTACCGGGCTCTCCGCTCGATTGCATGGTTAATACCCCTGACAATTTACCTGCAATGGCGTTGGTAATGTTGGAAGTTCCTGAGCGCATCAGCGCCTTGTTATCCACCTGTGTGATCGCACCAACCACACTTTCTTTACGCTGAACACCGTAACCTACTACGACAACCTCTTCAAGCGATTTATTTTCGGAAGCCAGTTTTACGTCAAAAGTCCGTTTGGTTCCAACCGGATGTTCCTGGCTTACATATCCTATATAGCTAAAAACCAGAACCGAACTATTTGATGCTACTGTAATTTTATATCTTCCTTCTGTATCTGTTGAAAGACCGTTCACAGTTCCCTTCTCCACTACGTTTACACCGGGAAGCGCTTCGCCATTGTCTCCTTTCACAACACCGCTAACGGTTACAGCCATTGCATTCAGACTGTTGCTCATTACCCGGGTGAGGCGGTTGGCGTGAAATTCCTCTGTAGAAAGTACAGGCTCATTTTCATGGGCAGGAAGTGAAGAAGTTGGTTTTGCTTTGGTAATAACCTCAGTCACAGTTTGCTTTTTGGCACTCGAAACATAAATCGTTTCGTTGATTCTGTTAAAACTAAGATTGGATTCTTTTGAAATGTGCCGAAGGATCTTGCCAATACTGGTTGATGAAAAGTTCAGATCAACCTTTTTGTTTTGAACAAGCTTCTGATCATACTGAAAGTTGAAATCCGTTTTGTCGTTGATCGCAACAAAAGCGTCTTCCAGTTTTACATTTTTAAGATTAATAGAAATAATGATTTTCTCAATGCTCTGCTCCTGGGCTTTACCATCAGAGGCCGACAATAACCCGACGAACAGGCATTGCAAAACCATACCGACAACTGCGTACCTAGACATCGCTACAATTTGTTGTAGTAGTTTATATTCCATATTTTTGATGGTTTGAATTTAACAATTCATTCAGGTGACTTTTACCATTTTTGATTGAGCGCCAACTCTTATGCTTGGTTAAGTCACATCCGCGGACCGGTAGCCTTTGGGTTACCGGTTTTTTATTAGCTTGTATTCAAGGGCATGTTTAGTTAGATTATTGAAGGTTTACGGTATCCTTATTTATCGTATATGAAAATCGGTTGGGGTAACTCATTACATTGAGAATGTATTCGAGCTGTTTGTGCTGAAACTTTCCGCTGAATCGCCAGCTGGGATCATCCAGTTTTTTCAGGTCGGCAATGTGGATCCTGACTCCGTACCAGCGTTCCAGCTTTTTTACCGTTGAGATAAAGTCTGACTTTTCGAAATACAGAATCCCGTCTTTCCAGCCAATCTGCTCCTTTTCGTCGTAATCACTTTTGATCAGCTCACCCTTTGTCTTCTGAAAAGTGACCATCTCATTACCAGTGAGACACACACTGTTTTTATCCTCAGTCGGTGCCAGTCTTGTATTAACTTTTACTTTGCCCTCAACCACTGCAATTTGAACATCCTCATTTTCAGGATAGGCTCTTACATTAAAGGAAGTCCCAAGAACCCTTGTCACAATTTCTCCGGTATGAATAATGAATGGCGACTTTGCATTTTTAGCTACACTGAAAAAGGCCTCTCCTGAAAGCGTCACTTCACGAAGCGTATCCGGGAAAACTTTGGGATACGTAATGGTGGAACCCGCGTTTAATCTGACAATCGTTCCGTCAGGCAATTTGATATCCCGTTGCTGCCCGTTACCGGTTTTTTGTTCAACAGAAGAAATGACGGTTTCACCAGTAGTTGGTAATAAAAAACGTCCGGCAAAAAAGAACACAAGTAAAACCGACGCAGCTGCGAGTATATTAAAAAACGTAAATATTCTGCGGAAAGGATTGACAATCACTTCCTGCTCAGAAATGGTTGGTGTAGTAAAAGAAGATTCAAGTTTTTTCCATTCCTGATGCACGTCTTCTGCTTCGGGGGCAATACCTTTTATTTGTATGGCATTTAAGATTCTTCGGGCTTTTTCGATTTCAGTTTTACGTGACGGGTTTGAGCGCATCCACGATGCCCACAAATGATCTTTCTCCGGAGCGGAGCCATTAACCCATGCCCGGAAATCCTCATCCAGGATAAAGTCGTTACAAGTAAAATGATCGTAAATTTTCTTCAATAGGATAATATTTATTCTTTAATTTAATAAAGCAAGATAATCTTCAAAGTGACCCTCGTTCCGTCTTCTTTTTTGAAGAAATATTTACATTTTTATCAAAAATAGATATAAAATTCTAATAATCAGATAGTTAAGTCTTCCGCAAACGTTTGCAAATTTTCCAAAAAAGTTGATTTGCTAAGAATATTAAAGAAGGCCGCCTGAAGAAAAAGAATGAAGGATCCGATCAGAAAAGAAGCTTTATCTGATTGCAGAACAAGCTCTTCATTAAGTGAATCCAGGGCTTTGTAAATCAGCTTGTAAACTGCCCTTGTGGAGATGTTCATTATTGCAGCGATATCGGCAAATGAACGGTCGTTATAGAACTTTAGATAGAGTGCTTCCTTCTGGCGATCTGGTAGGTTTTGGATCGCGTCCTGAAGCAGGTTATTATTTTCAGTCAGCGTCTGGTCATAGATCATTTGTGATTCGGCGGAGAGTTCAATGTGAAACTCAGGATTTTCTGCACCTAACTCAACAAA
This sequence comes from Dyadobacter psychrotolerans, assembly GCF_004349265.1. Lineage (GTDB taxonomy): Bacteria > Bacteroidota > Bacteroidia > Cytophagales > Spirosomataceae > Dyadobacter > Dyadobacter psychrotolerans. Next base: position 168,855 of record NZ_SMFL01000005.1, on the reverse strand, counting down.
AATAGAATTGGATTTTAGTCTTTTGAGGATCAGCCGGCGAAGTGAGGCCATCAGGTAATTGCGGATTGAGTCGGACGAGCCCAGAAATTCCTTTCTCTCCCAGATGTTCAGGAAAAGTATCTGAATACAATCTTTGACTTCGTCCTCATCCTGGTTGAAACGTAGTCCGTAATTAAATAAAGAGGGATAATTAAGTTTAAAGATCTTCTCAAAAGCAGAATAATTTCCTGCCTTCAATGAATCCCATAACGGGTCTGAACTGAGAATTTCCTTAGGTAATATTCCGCTTGCCTGAGAATAGTTACCAGGTAAAGTGACTCCATTTTCCATTTCCATAATTTCCGATCCGACCTTGGTCTCTTTTCCTTAAAAATTACAATGATGCTTGCGCCTATTGAACCTGACGCTATAACTTGGATTTACCCCTAATAGTTATTTTAATTCTACGAATAATAAAATTGAATCCTGGATAAAATTATGGCATAATGGGCCTGTCAACCTCGCTCTGGTGCGGTCTGGCGACGAATTTGTGCAGAAAATTTATTTGAAATATATAAAAGCAGCGTTTAGTGAACTTCTAAACAAAAAACCATAGTAAAAAAAAAAGGAAGGTCAGCGACATGATAAGCAGCACGATTCCTTTAATGATGTTTCCTGCTCCAAATGACTTTACGGCAGGATGGATGGGTTCCTTTTCGCCAATAATTTCCAGAGAACTTCGAATTCTGCCCCATATGGAGTTCACTTCCTGATTCGAAAGCATGTCGGGTTTCCAGTCCGAAGCGGTGAGTACAAGTTCACGAGCCCTGTCGACATTCTCCTTCATGTAAGGATATTTGATTATCCAGTTCTCCCAAAAAGCACGAATGGAAGGGTCATCCGGAAACCGGACCCATCTTATAAAAAGATTTTCCATCGCTAACTCTTCGGCCGAATAATCCGAATACGGTTTCATGTACAGCACGTTAATACTTTTATGAACAGTTGTTCAAACGTCTAATAAATTATTTTACTTCTTAAAATCAGGCAGAATAAATACACTCACCCCGTTTATAAAAAAAGTAATTAAATCGCTTTTTATACTCGCCAAATCCGAACTGTTTCACGATTGACAGCAGGCAAATTTTCCTGGTTCAAAATTATTTCAGTTATCACCAGCAAATTTCGTTAAGCTCAAGATCAGTAAATAGCACTAAAAAAATCAATTTTCCTTTTAAATCGTGATTTAGAAAGGTTTTTCAAATGTCTGCTGCGGGAAATTACGTACATGGAAACCATTCTACCTGGTAGAAAAGTCAGGTATTTCAACTCTAAAAATATAACTATGTTGACTTTAATTTTGATTAAACTTTTAAATAAAAAAATCAGAATGTATGAAAACGGAAACAACAACTCAATTTCTCGCCGCCCTCGAAGGCGTGGAACTTACCAAAGAACAACATGCCAGAATTTCTTCCGGTATTGCACAAGTGGTTATGAAAGAACTTGCCGGTCTTGACAACCGCGGAGATCTTGCTTTAAGCAGAAAAATCAAACTGGAAAAAATCAAGATTCCCGGACCGATAATCGAAGGAATTTATGCCCGGATACAAAAGGATCTTTTTATCTGATGTTGTTCAAAAGTCAGTATACCTCAAACTCCACATGATAATGGCAACTGGAAGAAAGGACAAGTCCGGAACAGAATCACTGCTTTGCCCGAGCTACCTCAGCAAACCGGGGGCGCAATTATTCGGCATACAAAATTCAGAGGGTACTATCGACTACCTGAAAGAAACGATCACAGTTGATCAGACATTTACAGAGGCAGCAAAAACCGGCCGTCCTGCGGAAGAGCGGTTTCGTTTTGCAGGTAAATGCATCGAAAAAGGCTGTCATCAATGGAACGACCAGGAGCATCAGTGCGGCCTTGTCGGTGCGATTATCGAACGGATGAACAACCCTGTTACCAATGCCGTTTTACATTGTCCGATCAAAGCAAGATGCAGGTGGTTTGCTCAGAAAGGAATTCAGGCCTGTGCCAACTGTAATGATGTGATCAGAAATCTTGAAATACATCATTTCGCTGAAGCATAAATTTCTTTAGACTTTCCAAGTCTTAAAGACTTGGAAAGTCTCGGTTTGAAAGTCTGCTTAGGCTATATTTTTTCACTACATTTGCGGGAAATTTAAAAGATATGAATCGGGTTAACCTCCTGATTTCACATGTCAACACGCAAATTATTTTATGACCTCGCATCAAATACGACAGGCTTTTCTGGATTTTTTCCGCAGTAAAGGACATTTAATAGTACCATCTGCTCCATTGGTTGCTAAGAACGACCCTACCCTGATGTTCAATAATTCAGGAATGGCGCAGTTTAAAGACTTTTTTTTAGGAAACGGAACACCGCCTTCCTCCAGGATTGCAGATACTCAAAAATGCCTTCGCGTATCAGGAAAGCACAATGATCTGGAAGATGTAGGTTTTGATACCTATCACCATACCATGTTCGAAATGCTTGGGAACTGGTCTTTTGGAGATTATTTTAAAAAAGAAGCCATTACCTGGGCGTGGGAACTGCTGACGGAGGTTTATAAACTCCCAAAAGAAAGAATGTACGTTTCGGTATTTGAAGGTGATTCCAAAGATGGTGTACCATTTGATCAGGAAGCATGGGACCTTTGGAAACCGATCGTAGGTGAAGACCGTATTATTCTTGGAAATAAAAAAGATAATTTCTGGGAAATGGGTGATACCGGTCCGTGCGGTCCGTGTTCAGAAATCCATATCGATCTGCGTCCGGAAGCTGATCTTGCTCTTGTATCCGGAAAATCGCTTGTTAATAATGATCATCCACAGGTTGTTGAGATCTGGAACCTGGTTTTTATGCAATTTGAGCGTAAAGCCGACAGTTCACTGATTCCACTTCCTGCAACACATGTGGATACCGGAATGGGTTTTGAACGTCTTTGTATGGCCGTTCAAAGTAAAATGTCGAATTACGATACGGACGTTTTTCAAAATACGATCGAGGTTCTGGAAAGTCTTTCCGGAAAGGTTTACGGCGGTAACGATGAGCCGTTTGCGGACATCGCCATGCGGGTAATTGCGGATCATATCCGTGCCGTTGCTTTTGCTATCACCGACGGACAATTGCCTTCGAATGTGAAAGCAGGATACGTAATCCGCAGGATTTTGCGCCGTGCAGTTCGTTACGGCTATTCATATTTGGGATTACAGGAACCATTTTTTCATAAACTGGTGGCTGTTCTGTCAGATCAGTTTCAGGATGTATTTACAGAACTGAAAGCACAGGAAGAATTTGTAACACGGGTGATTCTGGAAGAAGAAAAAAGCTTCCTGCGAACACTTGAATCCGGCCTGAAAAGACTGGATGTTATCACAACTTCCCTTAAAGCAAAAGGAATCAGTGTAATCGCGGGAGACGAAGTTTTTGAACTCAGCGACACTTTTGGCTTTCCTGTTGATTTAACTGCACTTATTGCACGTGAGAAAGGATTTCAAATCGACGAAACCGGTTTCCAGTCTGCTTTACAGGAACAGAAAAAACGCTCGCGACAGGATGCAGCCAAGGAAGCTACCGACTGGATCGAATTGCGGGAATCAGATGGTGTAGAATTTTTGGGTTATGATTTCGAAGAAACGCATAGCAACATTGTAAAATACCGCAAGGTTAAAACCAAAGCCGGCGAAGAATACCATATTGTGCTTGACCGCACCCCTTTTTATGCAGAAATGGGTGGACAGGTTGGTGATACCGGTGTGCTGGAAGTGCCAGTTGGAACCGGATTGAAAACAATCAACATTTCGGATACCAAAAAGGAAAATGACCTTTTTGTACATATATCAACGGACAAAAATCTGGATGACGTTTTGCAGCAGGCAAGCCATGTTCTAGCTAAAATTGATCACGGGCGCCGGGCAAAAATTAAAGCGAACCACACTGCAACGCATTTGATGTTATCGTCGATGCGTGAAGTTTTAGGAACGCACATTGTTCAAAAAGGATCTTATCTGAACGACGAGGTGCTCCGTTTTGACTTTTCGCATTTTTCCAAAGTGACCGATGACGAGCTGAGAAGAATCGAAGACCGCGTTAATGAAAAGATCAGGGAAAACATTCTTCTTGATGAAAGACGTAATGTGCCCATTCAGCAGGCGATCTCAGAAGGTGCTACGGCAACCTTCGGAGAAAAATATGGTGACTTCGTAAGGTTGATCATTTTCGATCCAAAGTTCTCCTTTGAGCTTTGCGGTGGAACTCACGTTCCTTCAACGGGCGAAATAGGCATCTTCAAATTCACTTCGGAGGGTTCGGTTTCTGCGGGCGTTCGCCGGGTTGAAGCTGTTACAGGAGAAAAGGCGCTGGAAATTATGCGTCGCCAAGAAGAAACGATTTACTTGCTAAAAGAACTGTTAAAAGGACCAACCGATCTGATCAAAGCGGTTGAGAATCTTCTGGAAGAACGTAACACATTGCAGAAAAAAATTACGGCAATGGAAAACGAAAAACTACAGGAAATTAAGACAGGACTGATCAGCCGTATGAAAACGCATAAAACGTTTAACCTGATTGTAGCAAAAGTAAATGTTCCGGGGGCAGATTCTCTGAAACAATTATCGTATGAACTAAAAGACCAGGTTGAAAATCTGATCGCTGTTTTCGGTACCGAAATTGCCGGAAAACCACAGCTTTCTGTTTACATAGCCGAAAACATTGTGCAGGAAACCGGCTTAAACGCAGGTAAAATTGTTAAAGAACTGGCAAAAGAAATTCGCGGAGGCGGAGGAGGCCAGCCATTCTTCGCGACAGCAGGAGGTTCGGACGCAAGCGGACTGGATACTGCTCTGGAAAAAGCGAAGGAGTTGTTCTAAAATTGAATCATTGATAAAAAAGTAAGGCTGCTCTTTGGGGCAGCTTTACTTTTTTGCACCTACCAGATTAAACGCAATCCCTGTGGCTGATATTCCTGCATTTTATTGTCGTTGCTGATAAAACCCAGATTACTTTGGATTGCCTGCCAAATTAGCATTCTATCAAAAGGGTCCCGATGGTGTAAAGTTTTCAGGTTATGATAAGTGGACGATTCGGTTGCGTTTAACGGCATAATCCTGAACTGCATCTGACCAACAAGCTCCGGAATTTCGTCAGGAGTTACTCCGTGTAAATTTAATTTGCCAAGAGAAAACTTCAGCGAGATTTCCCAAAAGCTTATTGTGCTCACAAGAACTTCATTTGACGGCTCTTCCAGTATGCCGCTAACTTTAGGTGAAAGCTTTCCCCTATCAATCATCGCCCATACTAAAGTGTGTGTATCGAGCAAATATTTCATAATCCTAAAAACTCTTCTTCTGTAATTTCAAAATCTTCATTAAAAGCGGCAGTAGCTTTCCCTTCTAAAATACCTAAAACGCGCTTCTTAGATTTGAACTGATCTTTTTGCGGCATGAAATATCCAACCACTTCCTTTTTCCTGCCAAAAGTTACTGCAATTTCCTCTCCCGCCTTAACCTGGGCAATCACCTCGGAAAATTGGGCTTTAAATTCTCCCACAGTCATTGTCTTCATGTCTATCTTCTTTAAACCAAACAAATATAAAACCTAATTGACAAGTTGTCAAGAAAATTTTAGCTCAAAAAATTCAGTAGTTATGGCTTTAAACAAAAAAAGCAGACCCCTTGGAGCCTGCTTTTAACACTTTTTATAACGTTGAGTATTTTCTATGATCTTTAATTTCGTTTACTATTCCTCTGTTTTCAGCTGACCACGAATTTCTCCGTTGGGATATTTCGCTGTGTGAATGTTAACATAGTATAAACCGGCTTTTAAGTCAGCAAGCTGCTGTTCCGACAGCGTATCTTTAAATGCAAAAGGCGTAGAAAAAGTCTTCCCAAAATCGATGACGACTGCACCTGTTGTATCCACCGCGCCTTTGTGAATATGCCAGGCTGTTGGCGTAAATAACGAATCCGCTGCGGTTGAATCGGAAGCTGCTGAGTCGCTGTACATAATGTTCAGGCTCAGAATACCGGTTTCCTGATTAACCGTCCCATTTACTGATCCTGTTGCGGTAGAAGAATTGGCAGGCACCTCGTTAGCGCCTGAAAGTGTTGTACTTACTTTCAGATCAGGTAGCGGGATTGGATCAGTTATACTGTTGTCATCATCCTTACATCCCATCACTACAGCCAACAGAAACGTACCCATTAATGCTAATTTTTTCATATCGTTAAGCATTTTGTAAATATTTGATTTGCCCGATATTCTGAAAAATATAGTACCGGAACAGGCAAAAAATATCCAAATCGCTAACAATCAAAAGAGTAAACAGTATCGCACTACAGCCTTGGTGAGTAAAAGTGTAACCTTTTGACGAATTTATCTACACCATTTGTGCCCACTAGTATATTAATTGAAGTGAACCACAAACTGGCAGACAGTCACACGGGTAAGTATATACGAAAATCACAAAAGAGAAGGAAATTTTAAAGGCTTTCCGTAAACTATCAATTGCTCACCAGACAAACTGGATTCCCGCGTTAAATCCAACATAGATTCCCTGGAAATCACGGCTTCCGTTTTTACTCCATATAAACTTATCAATATAATCGTAGCCTTTGTTTTTACTGTGCTTTATATAATTAATTGTTGGTCCGCCAAAGATTTCAAAGTGGTTCCCAAATTTATAAGCTGGTAAAATCCGAAGATTATATTTGGCATAATCTCCTTTTTTAAAATCGGAGAGAAATTGATTAACGATTTCTGTATTGATCTTAAAAGAACCTGCTACGGGAATATGGGCACCAAGCCCTGATTCGACTGCATAGACAGACCTTCTGTCGTCTTTGAAATTATACCCTACTCCTAAAATCCCGTATAAAACCTTTCCGCCGGAACGAAACGTCGCCATTCCGGTAAGCGTTTCATCGAGTGTTAAACTAACCGACTTTTCTCCGTTTTTGACAAAATTCAACAGCGCGATCGGATAATCACTGCTGTCGGCAAAATTAATCAAACCTGCGAGCTGGATACCTTTCACATTTTTCGCGACATTCATAAATCCGGAAACCTGACTGCCCGTATTTCTGCTTTTGTTGAGAAAACCTGCAACCTGTAATCCTTTCATATCGTTTTTAATAACATTTGCGAATCCGGCTATTTGAACACCCTTTCCGCTTCCTGCCAGATTCATAAAACCGGCAACACCCGAACCAGCTGCTTCATTTCTTGTAATGTTGGCAAATCCTGCTATCTGCGTACCATTTGCGGAATTCCCGATCAAATTCATCAAACCGGAAATAACCGCGCCGTCCGCATTCTGTCTTGTAATGTTCGCAGCACCTGAAACAGCGATAACCGTTTCATTTTTTGAAACTCCCGCAATCGCGTGAAGTGAAAAGCGGTTGCTATATTCTGCTGCTTTTAACCCATTTGAACTGATTGGATAAACCAATCCAATATGGAACGAACGTATGGTATCGGATTGAGCAAATAAAGAGATGGAACTTAGAGCAGGTATAACTGCAAAAAGAATTTGCAAAAGGATAATTTGAGACTTTTTCATTGTGTTTGTATTTAAAGATTATCAAACACATACAGCGTCAACCATGGAATCGCAGGCCTTCAATTCAGGCGGTTTACACCGTATGTGCAGTACCGACAATCTGTTGAGGCCTTACCCTAAATCTTTAAAGACTTTTAGTAAAAACAAGCCCGTACCTTACAATGACGAACCATAATTCCAGCTTATTCCCACCTGCCAGCCCAGCCAGCTGCTTGTCGTTTTACCTGTTGAAAAAATTGCGTAACTACTAGGAGGAAATTGTTTAAAGCCCGCTTTTGCCTCAACTTGTTTGTTGTGTAAAAGCGAAAAGGAAGGACCCGCAGAAAGGGAAAGCCTTTTCGAAAGACTTAGATTCAGGGCTGTTTGAAGCCGGTTGATCACGGGCGCATTTTCCCAGCTTCCCAGGTAAAGGTTTTGGCTCGAAATTTCCGTTACCAACCCAAGCGCCCTTCCGAGCCGGAATTCTTTTCCAAAACCTAAACCAAATGTGTAAGCCTTTTCCTGATGACCAATGCCTGAGCCAGCCATCAGGATACTATAAAATTTATGACTGCCTGTTTTCCAGGCGATGTTAAACGGGACAATATCATTTGTAAAAACAGAAACACTTCCGGTTCCGTTTTTGATAAAATTAAAAATACCGATACTGTATCCCGAAGAACTGTCAGCAATATTTACAATTCCGATCTGGATCCCTTTCAGGTTCTTGGCGTAATTAACAGAACCCAGCTGCAAACCGCTCACTTCCCTCCTGCCCACGTTTCCCAAACCGGCAATCTGGACACCCGAAATGTCTTTTTTTACGATGTTGACGGCTCCGCCTAACTGAGTTCCATTGTAATTCCCACCAGCCCGGTTTATAATCGCGGAAGCCTGCAAACCTCTGGAATCCTGCCCCGTTAGATTTGCCGCGCCCGCAAGCTGAACGCCATGAAAACCTCCCGAAGTTTTGTTGAAAAAGCCGGAGATTTGAATACCTTTTAGATTTTTAGCAATAATATTCCCAAATCCCGATGCCTGCACACCTACCAGCGAATCGAGCACATGATTGTGAACACCTGCCATTTGAAGACCTTCTACATGCCCTGAAACAACATTAAAAACACCTGCAAGTTGTACATACCTGACGTTCTTCTTTGAAATATTAAACCAGCCCGCCAGCTCCAAACCGTTTACGCCAGCGGTATAACCTCCCATTAAATTCACCGAAACTTTGTTCGTTACCTGAGAGCTCATCCTGCCATGTGTTCCTAAGCCGGGAGTGAGCGACGCCTGATAAGGCAGAGAAACAAAAAATCTGCCGATGTTTTTGCTTTGTGCCCGTAGCCGCGAATTCACAAAAAGCCGGGCAAGCCAGGTATGGTCTCCTGCTGCATTATATACCAAAACTTCATCCAGGTCGATTGCCTGTGGATGTATGTTTATTCGTAAATCGATGTTACGCTCAGACTGTATCAACACGGACGTATCGGCATAACCCACTTTACTGATGTTCAGGGTAAAAGGAAAAACACGCTCTTTTAATTTTAGACGAAAAGAACCGTCGTCTTCCGTCAGGGAAGAAAGTAAATAGACTTTTGAATAAACGCTTGCGTAATCAACCGCATTACCTGTTTCGGAATCAAAAATACGACCGGTTATGTAAATAAATTTCTCCTCCGCAGCCCGTTGCAAAATAATATATTCATCTGTTTCTTTGTATTGAAAATTGCCTTTTAAAAGCAAATTAAGAACGTTTTTCACCGATTGATCTTTGGCGAAAAATGTTACCAGGCTGTCTCCCGGAACTTCCGTGCTATTGTAAGAAAAGTAAAATCCTCCCTTTTGGCTTATCGTCTGCAGAACCTCCGAAACGGGTTGACGGTTGGCAGTAATACTGATTTTTTGATTTAATAATTTCTGTGCAAAACATAAAGGCAATGCACCGACCATAAACAAAATGGCCAGTGCAACTACTTTAAAAAGCCTGAAAATATATTTCATTTTGAATTCATAAACCTATTTCAATACGATTGCATCGCCTTTTTGATCAACTGATATGTTAAATGTTTCACCAATGATGTGCAGCGTTTTGGACAATGGCGCTTCTTCAAAAGTTGTATTTATTTTCATATTTCTGAGCTTCTCTCCTTCAATAACAATGTTCGAATGATATACCTCATTCAGTTTACTAACCAGCTCCGACAGCGGTATATCTCTACAAATAAACTTTCCGGTCCGGTAATATTTATAAAATTCGTCTTCATTTTTTTCTTTTATCAAATCAACATTTCCTGCAGGAACTGTGATTTTCTCCATCGGCTTAATTGTTATTTTCTGTTTATCTTTTGCAACTTCAACCAAACCCGTTTCCACGATAACTTCCGTCTCCTTCGAATTACTTTTTATGTTAAACGATGTACCTACCACGGTTACAGTCACATCATTTACCGAGATCACAAAAGGTTTGGTTTTGTCCGGCTGCACGTCAAAGAATGCCTCGCCGTTCAGTGTTACCTGTCTGCTTTTTTCATTGGTAAAATTCTCGGGATAAGAAATCGAAGAGCGTTTGTTCAGTGTTACAACAGAGCCGTCGGGTAAAGTGTCGGTTAATGTTTGGGAATCTGATTTTACGGTGACCAGGTCCGGAGAAACGCTTTGAATAGTAAAAAGATAAACCAGCCAGGCCGCACCAGCGGTAAGCAGCATAACTGCCGCAACACGCACCCATGTACTCCAGATATTTCGTTTTAAAGGTATTACACCGCTTTCACCTTGTGTCCTGATTTTGAAACGCTCCCAGGCATCCTGTTCACTGACCGTACTTTGCGAAGCCAGCTCTCTGCTTTTCGACCAGATCAGCTTGAAATGAGAAAAATAGCGTTGATTTTCCTGCTTCTTCTTCAACCAATTGTCCACCTGCTTCTGTTCCGAATCTGTTGCCTCTCCCAACATACATTTCACCAGAAGATCATCCATCATGTCATTAAAATCTGTATCCACGATCTTTCTATTTTATTAACTGAGAAAAAATAACAAAAACGAAGCAGGTAAAAAATCAACCAGTTTTATTCGCAGCAATCGCAGTGCCTTACCCATTTGATTTTCAACCGTTTTGACAGGTATTGCAAGTATGTCAGCAATTTCCTGATATTTCAATTCTTCGGAACGGCTCATCTGAAAAATCGTCCTGCATTTTTCGGGCAATTCATTTAAGGCAGTTTCCAGCCTTTCTTCAAGTTCCCTGAGCTCTAAATTATGGGCAGTATTATCCGGATTTTCCATTTGTGTTACCGCGTAACTTTGATAAGCATCTCTTACTTTCAAATGTTTAATATAATTCAGACTTTCATGGTAAACAGACCGGTACAGATAACCACTGACTGATTCGTTAATTTGAATCTGGTCGGCTTTTTCCCACAATCTGCAAAAGACATTTTGTACCATTTCCTCGGCCATCACCTCATCTCGCAGGATGGTACAGGCGTAGGTATGAAGGCTCTTGAAATGTTTTTTGAAAACAAATTCAAATTCTTCTTCCCTGTCTTTATTCAAATATTGTCCTTCAGTATTGGCTGCGTTCATTACAAACGGGATTGTTTTCACTGCAAAAGTAAGCGCCTGGCTTCGTTGTTCATCAGCATGACAACAAACCAGGCGCTTACCCTAATTTTTTATTGAAAACTTCTAACTCTTTTTCTTAACCGCTTTTAGCGAATCTGCTTTTGAGGTTTTGAACCGCTTATCCGGAGTACCATCTTTTTTCAGGTTTTTGTTTTCATTATACCTTTTGTCAGGTGTTCCGTCTTTTTTCAGTTTTTGATTTTCGGTATACCTTTTATCAGGTGTACCATCTTTTTTGGTTTTAATTTCCTTTTTAGCCGGAGTTGTAGCCGGCGTAGCTGTTTGTGCGAAAGTACTGCCGGCAACCAGGAAAAACGCGGCGATCATTAAGGCTTTAATCTTCTTCATTTTCTTTGATCAATAAGTGAGCGATAGTTTAATATTCACATCGTAAAAATAAGACTTCCCCTAAACATTTACGTCACCGTAAGAAAGTAATAATAAAGATTAATAACAATTTAATACAAAAGACTTCACAAAAAGTCATACGCTATGTTTGTTGCTGCCCCTGCATTGGTTGTGATATCCATCGTCCTTACAATCCACCTGTTTCCAAAACTGACTGTAAGGCAGCCCCGGCAAACAAAAAGTTCCTGATAATGCCTGTGCAACATTATCAATTAAACTGATTATATTCTAGCTTTTCATAGATTAAATTTATTACTTTACGCACTGGGAACTGAGGATCCGGATTAAAATATTGAAATGAACATTCAACAACTAGAATATATCGTCGCCGTAGATAACCACAGACATTTTATCCAGGCAGCCGAGCATTGTAACGTCACCCAGCCGACCCTTTCAATGATGATCAGGAAACTGGAGGATGAACTGGGAATAAAAATCTTTGACCGCACCAAGCAGCCAATAGTTCCCACTGGAATAGGCCGACAAATTATCGATCAGGCAAAAACGATATTAAGAGAAACCGGAAGGATGAATGAAATTGCCAAACATTTTAATGGTGATTTGTCCGGTGAGCTTAGAATTGGCATTATCCCTACGGTTGCACCTTATCTTCTGCCGCATTTTGTCCAGCCGTTTATCGCAGCCTATCCGGAGATTCGCCTTCATGTTTCTGAAATGATTACCGAACGAATTACCAGTGAGCTCAAATTAGGAAATCTCGATGTCGGCATCGTTGCTTCCGTTTCAGACGAAAGCAGTTTACAGGAAATTCCTTTGTACAAAGAACGTTTTTATGCATACGTTTCAGAGCATACTGATCTTTACAGCAAACAATATATCCTGCCGGGTGATATCGAACCGAATGAACTATGGCTTTTGGAAGAAGGGCATTGTTTCCGCACCCAGATACAGCGGTTATGCGAATTGAGTCGTAACAGCCAGTTTGGTAACAGTTTCAACTATCGCTCCGGAAGCATCGAAACGCTTATGCGTATGGTCGACCGCAATGGTGGTATCACGATTCTCCCTGAATTGGCGATACAGGAATTGTCAGACGAACGTAAAAAACATATTCGTCATTTTAAATATCCTGAACCTGCGCGCGAGGTTTGCCTGGTCGTAAATCGTGAACAGGTAAAAACGAGATTGATCGAAGCGCTGCGAAGCGGCATCATGAAATATGTTCCTCAGGTGGTTTATGAGGATAGTAAGGAGGTTCGCGTTTTGTAACCAACAGGTTTTCATGTGAACAATTGAAAACCAATTCAAACAAACATTACTATTTTACAAGTCCACTTTAAGAATAGTTAAAGTATTTTATAACTAAGGTTTAAAAATAGTAAGCTTATTAAGTTAGATCATAAATTATTTACCAGCTTTTTTAGCCAAATAGACTTCCATTTCACTCAAAGACAAAGTATTAAAAGTCATCTCTTTGGTCAATCCTCCCTTACGTGCAACAGCTATGCCGTAGTGCATATCAAAATAACCTTCCTTTGAATGAGCATCGGGATTGATACTTAACAAAACGCCTTTTTCCATGCAGTAAGCTATCCACCTCCAGTCCAGATCCAGCCTCCATGGCGAAGCGTTAATTTCCACCACCACCTGATGTTCTGCGCAGGCGTCGATGATGGCTTTATGATCTATCGGATAGCCTTCACGGGATAATAAAAGTCTGCCGGTTGGATGACCGAGTATAGTCGTGTAAGGATTTTCAATGGCTTTAAGCAGCCTTGCCGTTGCTTTTTCCAGCGACATGGTAAGATTGCTGTGAACGGAAGCAACGATATAATCAAAGCTGGCCAGAATTTCGGAGGGATAATCCAGTGAGCCATCTCCCAAAATATCAGATTCAATGCCCTTTAAGATTTTAAAAGGTTTATCCGGATTTTCTGCGGCGAACCTTGCATTCAGCTTTGCAATCTCTTCATGCTGTTTGATAACCTCTTCAACTTTCAACCCTTGGGCATAAGTGGCAGTTTGCGAGTGATCTGCAATTCCCAAATACTCAAACCCAAGTTCCTGACAGTAAAGTGCCATTTGCTCCAGTGTATTCTGTCCGTCCGAATAGGTGCTATGATTATGTAAAATTCCTTTCAGATCGTCCCAGGTTACAAGCTGATCTGATGTATGGTTTTCAGCCCATAGAAATTCGCCGGCACCTTCACGCATTTCAGGAACAATGTAAGGCAAACCGGCATTTTGGTAAACGGCTTCTTCTGTATCCACCGAACCGAAATAAGCATGTTTCCAAATCGTGCTTCCTGCGCTTGTTGCCTGTCCCAAATGTGCTTCCGCCGCTGATTCCAGGAAAAGATCGTTCACCATTCTTTCCGGTTTTACAGCCATCACCTCCACATTTACAGCAATGTCCTGCACATTTCCCCGCCATACAAAAGGTGAAGAATTTTTCTCATCCTGAACCAGAAATTCAATTTGTTTTAGAGCGCTTTGAAGCAAAACCGGAGATTCTGTTTTTACCAAAATTTTTATCGTATCAACTATTTCCGACCGGCGACGCAAATCACCTGCTACCTCCACTTCCTGAAAAGTATTTTTTAACGCATCTGTTATTAGCCTGGCAACCACTTCCGCTTTGTCCATCCTCAACTTTCCTGCCTGATCTTTTAAAAATGCAAGCGAGTCCAGGATCTTCTGCTGAATACTTCCACCCAAACCTTTGAGTTTTGCAACAGAGCCATTAAGACAGGCGAGTTCGAGTTCATGTAAATTATCAATACCCAGTTCCCGCCAGAGAACTGCAATCTTCTTGGGCCCTATCCCTTTGATATTGAACATTTCCATCACGCCCAAAGGCGTGTTGCTGAGCAATTCTTCCAGCTCAGGGAATGTACCTGTTTGAACAATCTGCACAATTTTGGCCGCAGTACTTTTTCCAATTCCCTGAAGTTTGGTGAGCTCCTCGTGCGTCATATATTGCAGCTCCCCATCCTTGTATTTATCAAGATAAAAAGCCGCTACTCCATATCCCTTTATTTTGAAAGGATCAGCGCCATGCAGTTCCATTAACTTTGCAGTTAGTTCAAGGATCTCGACAATTTCAGGATTACTCATAGGAAACGGATTAAAAATGTTCTGCGAATTACGAATATACAAACGGAAAGAGCAAGAACAAGAGTGGATTTGGGGGTGATGGGCCACGGGGGAAATGGCATAGGTCGGTTGAATACCAACATTGATAACGGAGTTAAACAGCATCATTGTTGGTATTCAACCCTGTCAGGGTTGGTGAAAATTTTGTTTGTTCCGGAACCCCCGGTTGCACCGGGGGCTATTTGTGTTGAAGCCCGATGGGCTATTTGGACCTGTGCTCTTTAATTATGAGAGTTTGATGACCATTGATACTACCCTACAACCCAACGGGTTGAATTTGAATAGCCGTAGGTGAAACCTACGGAAAACATATCATACATTCGTTTTAATCAACCCTAACAGGGTTGAACAGCAACTTTATTAATATTCAGGGGGGCCAGGTTTAGATAATTGAATCTCAATTCACTGTTTTCTATTTTTAACAAACTGAAACAAAAGCTCTTAAACCAATACAAACATGGCAACTATCACTATCACCGAAGTAATATTTCCCAAATCCAGACAGGAATGGCGTGACTGGCTGAGTAGCTATTTTGATACGGCAAAGGAAGTTTGGGTGGCTATTCCAAAAAAGGACAAACCCATGGGTTACAATGATATTATCGAAGAAGCTTTATGTTTTAACTGGATAGACAGTACATTAAAAACACTGGACGAAAATCATACCGTACAGCGGATGAGTCCCAGAAAAACCAAGGGAAATTTTTCGCAGCTTAACATCGAACGTATCTGGCTGATTTTGGAACAAAATCTGGTGCATCCGCAATTTGAACAAAACCTTCAGGCGGTTGCAGATACAACATTTATCTATCCCGACGATATCATGACAGCAATTAAGCACAACGAGCAAGCACGGAAGTATTTCAATTCATTCCCAGAGCCTTACAGGCGTTTACGGATCGCTTCGATTGAAGTGGCTCGCGGAGATAAAGCGCTTTTTGAAAAGCGATTAGCAGCTTTTATTAAAAAAACCGCGCAGAACAAGCGAATGACAGCATCAGCCGGGATGGAGAAATATTATTGAATCATTAGGAATAGTCCAAAAAGTACTTTAACAAGTACAAACTGACAGATACAAATTTCATTTCCTAATTTTTCGATTCCCGATGAATATTGAACAAATAAAAAACTATCGCAAAGAAGCATACCAACATTTAACAACAGAGCTTTTACCTTTTTGGGAAAACCGATGCGTCGACAAAGAAAACGGTGGATTTATCACACATTTTGATAATGCCGGCATTGACTCCGGGGAAGACGAAAAATCCTTAATAGCGCAAACCAGAACCGTTTACACGTTTTCAGCCGCCCACCGTGCCGGTTATGGTGATGGCCGGTATGCAGAGATTGCCCGTCACGGAGTTGAATTTTTAATCAATAAAATGTGGGACAACGAGCACAACGGGTTTTACTGGCTGATGGACCGAAAAGGCAATGTCAGGATAGATGAGAAAATCGTTTACGGACATAGCTTCGCTATTTACAGTCTTGCTGAGTACACTCTTGCCACGGGTGATCCGCGTGGGTTGGAATATGCCGAAAAAGTTTTTGACCTCTTGCAAATACACGGAGCGGATACACATTACGGCGGCTATTTCGAAATGTTTCACCGAAACTGGGAACTGAAAGGCACTGGTCCGGCAGGAGGAGATCGTAAAACACTTGATGCGCACATGCATTTGATGGAAGCTTTTACAACCCTTTATGAAGCTAGCGGCAAACAGGTACACAGGCGAAAATTACTGGAAATTATCGAGCTTCTTGTCAGCAAAATCATGCATCCGGTTTACGGTACAGGAATCCCGCAGTTTTGGGCCGACTGGGCAGTTGCCCCTCAAATCAAATTTGATATTATCTGGGGTTGGGACCGTTTTTCGGAAGACGGATTTAAAAGTTCAGCCGAAGACAATACAAGTTATGGCCATAACGTAGAATTTGCCTGGCTGCTGATGCACGCGCTGGACATTGCCGGGGTGCCGTATGATACTTATGAAAGCCAGATCCTAAAATCATTTGACCATGCCGTTCAAAACGGGATTGACTGGGAGTTTGGCGGCGTTTATGTAGAAGGATCACATGAAGGAGAAGTTTATGACCGGGAAAAAGAGTTCTGGCAACAGGCAGAGGTGATCATAGGAATGCTGGATGCATACCGGGTATATGGAGATGACAAATATCTGAAAGCTTATGATGCTGTACACCGTTTCGTTTTTGATAAAATGATCAAACGTGAGGTAGGTGAATGGCTTCCGCTGCTCACACGTCAGGGCGAACCGATCTGGAATCATATAAGCCACTCATGGAAAGTAAATTACCACTCGGTGCGATCCATGGTGCAGGGAATAATCCTCCTGGATAAGCTGTTGAACCAGGTCGAAATTTCGGAATAAGACTATTTTTTATTGTTTAAATTTAATTTATGTAGACAAAAAACAGCATTTGAGCAGTTTAAAGTACAATCTTGGGAAAATTATGCGCAACAGAACAATTACACACAGATAATGATCGCCTGCTTCTATCAATCTGATGTGTTTAGTAAATCTCTTTAAATCAATAGCTTTCACAAAAAACTACCAGTTGAATTAAAATAAAACTGATTTACAATCGCGTCTAAGGGCATAGTTATTTTAATTATTAGGGCAAACGTGCTTTACAGAAAACATACATTCTCAAACTTAAATAACCGAAATCATGAGTGCCTTCACGCAACAAGTAAAAGGAAACTGGAATGAATTGAAAGGAAAATTTAAGCAACAATATGCTGATTTAACCGACGATGATTTATTATATGAAGAAGGAAAAGAAGATGAACTTCTGGGAAATCTTCAAAAAAAATTAGGTAAGACCCGCGAAGAGGTGGAAAGTGAAGTTGACAGCTGGTCACGATAGTTCTTCGTTAAACCCCTTTTAGAAAGTGCCTTTGGAGCTGTATGTTTCAGAGGCATTTTTTATTTGGTTACACCGGTTATATGTAGAAATTGGAGGACCAGGAAAACTTAACTTAAATCCCATTTTGGATTAAGCCTGTTAATACTTTTTAATGGATGATGAACTCGCTCGATGCAGATATCCCGTTCCGGTCTTTCAGGTAGAAAAAACCGTATTTGAAATTATCTTTTGGAATTGATGTTGTGATAACTCTCTTACCTGTTTCGATCGTTGCCTCCTGTTTAATCCAAACTCTTTTTTCATTGGAAGAAACCGTGTCATTGGAAAAATAAAATTCTGACATTACCAGAGGAACTTCTGATTTGTATGATACCACCATCCGGGATTTATTTGATTTTGGCTTTCCAACTTTTGCTATTGGCGCAGTCTTATTAATTACACTTTCAAAAAAATACCTGATTTCTTTAGGCTCCCAACCCGAAACGTGATCGTGACGCATATCTGGCAAAACGACTACTTTTCTCCTCTTTTCCTTTACAAGATGATATGTTTTGCTGTAAGGAACTACATTATAGAACTTGTCTTTATTTCCGTTTAAAAAACAAAACTTTGTTTTAGCAAAAGGCATGTAAACAGAAGGGTCAAAATAGTACATCCATCTTCGCTTACCGTTAGCCGTCAATTGATTGAGCGGCTCCTTAAACACATCCGATTCGTCGTAATAACCACAGCCATATACGGGCACTGCGGCTTTAAAACGATTGTCCAGGGAACCGACAATGCAGGTCAGATATCCTCCCCAGCTTATTCCGGTGAGACAGGTTTTGCTTTTGTCGATTTCCGAAAAACTTAGCAGCAGCGAATGCGCAAGAATAGAACTCGCCACGGCATGGTAGGTCCAGACGTTTTTAAGATTACCTTTTTCGATCTTATCGAATTTATTTTCATGAGACTGCTCCGGGCCTGGCTGAGCTACCTTTTTACCATCAGCACCGTTTCCCGAAAGATCCATTGCAATAGCTGCATAACCTTCCGAAGCCCACTTTTCAACCCACGCTTTGAAGGCCTGCCCTCCCCCGCCATGTATCAGCACAACGCCGGGAAATTTATTACTACCAACAGGCTTTCCGGCCAAAATATCCGGGTTAGAATAATAAGCAAAAACCTGTGTAGGCTTCCCCTCAAAATCTACAC
The DNA here is from genome assembly GCF_004349265.1 of Dyadobacter psychrotolerans. Taxonomy (GTDB): domain Bacteria; phylum Bacteroidota; class Bacteroidia; order Cytophagales; family Spirosomataceae; genus Dyadobacter; species Dyadobacter psychrotolerans. The sequence continues at coordinate 150,075 of NZ_SMFL01000005.1, read as the reverse complement.
TATTATAAATAAGTGAATACACCTTTGATGTCTTATCAATCCATTGTACTTCCGGTGCTTTACTTAGCGTCTGTAAATCCCAAAGCAGCGAATCCGTTTTGATCGGTTTTTGGTCAATCATCAAATCACCCGTATTTTGGGAAAAGCTTTTGAGGGAAATCAGTAACAGTAAGATGACAAGTTTTTTCATGTTACAACCAGACTGAACAAATTAAAGATTAATTGAAAATATACTTTAAAACCAGACTTATTTGGTCATAAAGATGGTTCTTATCATAAGTCTTAAGTAGTTTTGAGCTACTGCTGAAAGCCGGTTGACCGGATCATTATTCTTTAAATTATTGACCATCAAATGGATGATATTATAGCCGCCCGATCTCAAATGGCCCTTTCTTTGGGTTTTCACATTGTCTTTTCCTGCATTGGCATGGTGATGCCTTTTTTCATGGCTGTGTCTCACTTTTACTGGCTGAAAACCAACAACGTCGTTTATAAAAATGTTACTAAGGCATGGAGTAAAGGCGTGGCCATTTTCTTTGCAACCGGCGCCGTGTCGGGAACCGTTCTTTCTTTTGAACTTGGTTTACTATGGCCGGAATTCATGAAACATGCCGGACCTATTTTCGGCATGCCTTTCTCATTGGAAGGGACCGCTTTTTTCATTGAAGCAATTGCCCTTGGCTTCTTTTTATACGGCTGGGACCGGTTTAATAAGTGGTTTCACTGGTTCACTGGCGTTATCGTAGGTGTAAGCGGACTTGCTTCAGGCATACTGGTCGTAGCAGCCAACGCATGGATGAACAGCCCGGCAGGATTTGATTTTGTAGATGGGAAATATCTGAATGTTGACCCCATCGCTGCCATGTTTAACGACGCCTGGTTTTCGCAGGCCTTACACATGACCGTCGCTGCCTTTGTAGCTACCGGATTTGCCGTTGCGGGTGTTCACGCCCTCATGATTTTGAAAGGACAAAATATTCTTTTTCACACCAAATCTTTTACCATAGCAGCAATCTTTGGCTGTGTAGCCGCACTCCTGCAACCGCTTAGCGGAGATATTTCTGCGAAAGATGTTGCCAAACGACAGCCAGCAAAACTTGCAGCCATGGAAGCACATTTTCATACCGAAAAATCAGCTTCCTTGATTGTCGGCGGAATTCCTGATGAGAAAAATAAAAGGGTGGATTACGCCGTCAAACTTCCAGGTTTTTTAAGCTTTTTGGCTCATGGTGATTTCAAATCAGAGGTCAAAGGATTGGACAGTATCCCGGAAGAAAATCATCCGCCCGTCGCAATCACACACTACGCTTTCCAGATAATGGTTGGAATGGGCATGCTCATGATGCTTGTTTCTGTTTTGTATTTTACAGCCCTCTGGAAGAAAAAACATTGGCTAACCAGTCGCTGGCTGCTAAAACTGTTTGTGACAGCCACTCCGCTTGGATTTATCGCCGTGGAAGCCGGGTGGACGGTAACCGAAGTGGGCCGCCAACCCTGGATCATTAATGGAATTATGCGGACTGCCGATGCGGTGACACCCATGCCCGGAATCGTCTACTCATTTTACATTTTTTCCGGAGTTTACATTTCGCTGGCCATCATCGTCATTTTCATGCTTTACCGGCAGATTAAAATGGTTGGTAAACTTTATGACCTTCCCGCCAAAAAATAAAAGTTCTGAGTTAACAGTCAAAAGTTTACAGTCTTAGTAAAATTTCATTTTACTTTTCACATTTCAATAAGATGTTATACGTCGTCATCATATTTCTCTGGACTGCGATTTTGCTTTATCTGCTTTTGGGCGGAGCTGATTTTGGTGCTGGTATAATTGAATTGTTTACTTCCAAAAAAAATAAAAGTATCACCCGTAAAACGCTTTATTCGGCAATCGGGCCTATTTGGGAAGCGAACCACATGTGGCTGATCATTGCCATCGTTATCCTGTTTGTAGGCTTTCCGGTTATTTACACCACCATGTCTGTAAATCTGCATATTCCGCTCACAGTGATGCTTCTTGGAATTATTGCCAGAGGGACCGCCTTCACTTTCAGGCATTACGATGCGGTGGTTGACGACATGCAGAATCTTTATAACCCGATTTTTGCATGGTCAAGTTTTATAACGCCTTTGTTTCTTGGAATCATCGCAGGAAGTGCTGTTTCAGGTCATATAGATCCCAATGCCAATACTTTTATGGAAGCTTACATTTTCAGCTGGCTTCACTGGTTTTCCGTTGCGGTTGGGTTATTTACCGTTTCGATCTGCGGATTTCTTGCATCTGTTTATCTGATCGGCGAAACGGATGACGAGCACGACCGGCTTCGTTTTGCGCATAAAGCACAGTTTTTCAATATCGCCGCGGTAGTTTGCGGAATATTGGTTTTCATCGCGTCTTTGATCGAACACATCCCGCTGATCGACTGGGTATTTGGCAATTGGGTTGGCCATATCGCAATTTTGTCCGCTACACTTTCACTGGTTTGGATGTGGTATTTATTGTACCAGGGAAAAACGTTTTTACTCCGCCCGTTAGCTGGTTTTCAGGTCACGATGATCTTGCTCACAACAACCTATCGTCATTTTCCAAACATCGTAATCTTAAAAAACGGAGGATATTTGTCGCTTCTGGAACACAGCGGCCAGGAGAAAACAATTTATGCGCTGGGTATGGCTTTGCTTTTGGGGAGCATTTTTATTCTTCCTGCCTTGTTTTATTTGATTTACAGTTTCCAGAAGAAAGAAGAGGTTGCTCACTGAACAAGAACCGACATTCTTGTCCATCTATAGCAAAACAAACCGGAAAGGAACTAATTAATTGACTGATTATGTTGCGCTAACAGTAAGACTCAGCCATAGAACTTCCGACTGCGCAGAACGACTATTCCTCTGCGTTATAAAATTTGCAGCACCCGTTTTTTAATAAAATATCGTTTCGGAATACATGGATCTTCGTTTTTTGCTGTCTTTTCTCTGCTGTTCTGCTTTGTTTATGAAACCTTGCAGGTGCCAGGATCTGAAACCGGGGCTTACCGGCATGGGGCCTTCAAAATGGGTTACATTTAAACACAGTTATGCTCCTGGTAAATACTACCGGTCAGTTGATGGTCCGAAGAAAAAATACACCCAGGAAGATTTATATGTAAGAGCATGGATTCCGATCCTGCACAAGCCCAACTATGCCATAGTTGTCGGTCCGCACTACCGAACCGAGCAGCTTGAATTTAAGAACTCAGGCGAAAACCCGATAAACCAAATGGACAACTGGCAGCTTCGGTCTATGGGTATCGACCTCAAATCGTTTTTCAAACTAAACAGCACTTCCTATCTGGTTGTAGCTTCCAATGTCACGAAAAGCGGAAACCTGACAGAAGTTCCCTTTCGGCATGTTCCGCTTAACTACAACTTTACTTCTGTTTTCATGAAGAAAAGATCGGAACGGAGCGAGATTGGAATAGGCGTTCTGGTCAGTCGCGCGCAAAACCTTAGTGTGCTGCCGGTACTCGTACTCAATTATAATTTCCCTTCCGAAAAATCAGGACTTGAAATTGCTTTGCCAAAGAAAATTTCGTGGCGCTATAATCTTTCACCAACGGATATTTTTTATATAAAGAGTGAAGCTGTCACAAAAAGTTATTACACCTACAAAGCTGACAGACAGCCTTCTCTGTTCCGGCTGATTGATCTGGATACCGGTGTAACCTACAACAAGCAGATCAATAAATTGATCGGGGTTGAAGTTTTCGGTGGCTACAGGATGAACGTCAGCAACAGGCTTCCATCCGGTATTGTCCCGGTAAGAACGTCCGGGTTGGCCGCATCCTTTGAAATTTATCTCCTTCCACCTTTTTCATCAAGAAAAAAGTAAGGTTCTTTAACCCTCATTAATACAGTCCCTCATTTGCCTATTGTCCCAATCTGCCTCTGTACAGTCAGCAGGTTAGTGTGACGCTGTTCCTTAAATTCCGCCTCTCGGAATACAGAAAACACACTTAGAAATACTTTTACAAATCTTCAAATTAAATGTAGTTGACAATTTTTAGTTGTGAGATAATAAACAGATATACTCCAAACCAAAAATTAAATTAACCTGCTTCAGAAGATTTTATTCCCCCCTTCATTTTATAAAGTTTCCGTTATCCCAGTTTTGTGCCCGATAAAGTCATTTTGGATAATTCGCACAAAAACTCCTCATATTTTGATCGAAAACAGGTTATAAAACAAAACAAAACATTCATAATACAATTTACCATAAACACACATTTTCAACTCAATACATGACACTATCCAGAATTTAATTTTACAAATTCAGAAATAGTCAGAATTTAACCTTACAAAAATTAACATATTTTTACCAAAATTATCTCTTCTTAAAACGATATTAGCAAGAACCCCCTGAGACTCTGAACAGCGGCAAATTGTCATTTTTCTTTTTGCTTACTTTATCAAAAGTAAAACGAAAACAAGATAGATATGAGAGCTAAATTACCATGGTTACTGTTGCTGTTCTGCATGGTCGGTGTTGTTCACGCACAGACTGTTTCGATCTCCGGTGTGGTTGTAGCAAAGGAAGATAATTTGCCTATGCCGGGTGTTACCATTCGTGTTTCCGGAACATCTACGGGAACGCAAACGGATGCTGACGGAAAATTCAAAATTGACGTTGCGCCGTCGTCTAAAATCATTGCTTCCTTTATAGGATACACTACGCAGGAAGTTCCTGTTACTTCCCAAAGCAATTACAAAATCATACTTGTAGCAGAAGCACGGGCTTTACAGGAGCTTGTTGTAGTAGGTTATGGTGAGCAAAACCGTCGTACTGTTACTGGGGCAATTTCTACTGTTTCGGCCGACCAGATAAAAAACATCCCAAGCCCAAGTGCGGACCAGCTTTTGCAGGGTCGCAGCCCGGGGGTTCAGGTAAGCGCAGGATCAGGAGAACCGGGAACGAGTATTATGGTTCGTGTCCGCGGAGCAACTTCTATCAATGCAAGTTCTGAACCTTTGTACGTAATTGACGGAGTTCCAATCGTTTCGCAAAACCTGGCCAGAAGTACTTTCGGTCAGCCAAGTAATCCCTTGGCAGATTTGAATCCATCAGATATTGAATCGATGGAAATCCTGAAAGATGCATCTGCAACAGCTATTTATGGTGCCCGTGCAGCAAATGGCGTTATCCTGATCACTACCAAAAGAGGTAAGTCAGGCAAACCTGTTATTTCTATTTCTTCTTATGTAGGAACATCCAAAGCTTGGAAAGATCCTAACGATCTTCGTGTAGACGGACCTACTTTTGAAAGATTGCAAAATGAAGCTTCTGCAAATAACTGGAGTGATACTTACGGTTCAATAACTGCACTTAACCCTGCCGGAGTAGCCTACAAGCCTGCTTATGCAAACCCTGATGCAGCGATCAATACCAACTGGATTGACCCGATCATGCAGAGCGGAGCACTTTACAACATTGATGCTTCCATTTCAGGTGGAAACGAACGTATCAAATATCTGGTTTCGGGTAACACATTCAAACAGGAAGGTATCATGAAACCAACGCTATTTGATCGTAAGACATTCAGAACCAATTTGGATTTTGCTGTTTCTGACGCTGTGAAATTTGGAACAAGCATTTTTTACTCAACCAGCAAGCGTAACAGGATCCAAAACGGTAACAACATCAACTCTGCTTTGGCAAACGCCTATTTCTACCCAAGTAACATTCCGATTTACAACGCCGACGGAACTTACAACCGTCCGGTTTGGGAAAGTCCTGTTGCGATTGTGAATGAAACGGATTACCTGATGAATACCGACAGGATCATCGGAAATATATTCGGAGACTGGAAAATAGCAAACGGATTGGTGTTCCGTACCAACTGGAGTGTTGATAACAATTACATTTATGAAAACCAGTATTCCAATACCAACCTGACTGCGGGATCTGGTGTGGGCGGAACTGCTACAAACAGTGTAACCAGGGATTATAACTGGATTAACGAAAACGTACTGACTTATCAGACAAGATTAGCCGGAAAGCACAACTTCAACATCCTTGTTGGTAACACGCTGCAGAAAAATGTAAACAATTACACTTCTGCAACAGGTACAGGTTTCCCAAGTAATGAGTTCCGCACCATTGCAGCCGCAGCGATTAAAAACTCTACCGCTGATCAGACTTCATGGGGAATTGCTTCTTTCTTTGGAAGGGTGAACTATGACTTTTCGAAAAAATACCTTTTCACAGGTAACCTTCGCTATGATGGTTCATCACGTTTCGGAGCGAATCACAGATGGGGTATGTTCCCTTCCGCATCGGTTGGCTGGGCTGTTTCGGAAGAGAATTTCATGAAAAGCGTAAAGGCTATTTCAGAACTTAAACTAAGAGCAAGTTACGGTGTAACAGGTAACCAGGGTGGTATCGGCAACTTTGCTTCACTTGGTTTATGGGGTGGACAAAGAGGCGGTTTGCGTGGTGGTGGCGGTGTAACACCAGGTGCCGGCGGATCTGCTGCTTATGCTGATTATCCGGGTTTTAACGCAATTCAGCTTGCAAACCCGGATCTTAAATGGGAAACAACTGCACAGTTTGACATCGGTGTTGATGTGGGTCTGTTCCAGGATAAACTGAACGTAACTTTTGATTACTATAACAAACAAACCAAAGACATGCTTTTGGAAGTACCTGTTCCCCGCTCAACCGGATACAGTACTTTGATCCAGAATTATGGTGCAATGGAAAACAAGGGTTTTGAATTGGGTATCAATGCCAACGCGATCCAAAAAGAGAATTTCAGCTGGGATATTGCATTCAACCTTTCACGAAACAAAAACCTGGTTAAAAAGCTTGCTGCGCCGATCAGTGCATTTACAAGAGATTATATCCGTATTGAAGAAGGTTATCCATTGTTCTCTTTTTATGTCCACGAACAATTGGGCGTTGACAAACAAACAGGAGACATTATCTGGAACACAGGAGCTGATGATATCTTCAATGTAAACACCGACAGATTTATCTTAAAGAAAAGTGCATGGCCTGATTTCCAGGGAGGTCTTACCAACAACTTCAAATACAAAGCCTTTGATTTGATGGCATTTGTTCAGTACAGTTATGGTAACTACGTTTTCAACTACAACCGTTATTTCTTTGAGCATGGCGGCGAACGTACAACAGGTTACAGCTCTCAGCAGCTTGACCGCTGGCAAAAACCAGGTGACGAAACGGACATTCCGCGCCTGGCCCGTAAAAACTACGATACCAACTTCCGTCCTTCACGTCATGTTGAAGACGCATCTTACATCCGTCTGAAAAATGTAAGTCTGGGCTTTACAGTTCCAAAAACGCTTACTTCAAAAATCGGTATCGGAAGCGCGAGACTTTATGTTTCAGGACAAAACGTGCTGACATTCACCAAGTATTCCGGACTTGACCCTGAGGTATCGGTTAGTCCTTCTGAAACTGTTCAGGGCGTTGACCAGGGCGTAATGCCTCAGCCACGTATATGGATGGGCGGAATCAATCTTACATTTTAATTACAAAACAATATGAAAAAGATATTAACAGCAATACTGCTAATTACGTCGGTTTCGGCTTGTAACGTATTGGATATTAAACCGCTTTCACAAATCAGCAGCAGCCAGGCATTTGCAAGTCTGAACAGTGCGGAAGGAGTTGTGAACGGGATGTACAACAATTTGCAAACGGTGTACATGTGGCGTGTGCAGGTGATCAGTGACGTGGCGTCAGACATGTCCCAGCAAATTGATACCTGGGATGCCCTGATCTCTGCGGATGAATTCAATTTCAGTGCAGATAATTCGGAAGTTGAAGATTTGTACACGTCGCTTTACCGCTGCGTGGATATTGCGAATTCCATTGTCGCCAACGTGCCTGAAATGACGGTTGCACAAACCAATAAAGATGATTTAATGGGACAGGCTTACTTTGTTAGAGCACTTTCGTATTTTGATCTTGCACGTTTCTTTGGCGGCATTCCAAACGTTTACGGAACAGAAGGCGTGGTTTTAAAACTGACTCCGTCTGTTGGTGTTACCGAAGCTGATTTTTCTCCGCGCAGCACTTTGCGTCAAACCTATGATCAGGTTGAAAAGGATTTAATTGAAGCAATTGCCAAACTTCCTGAAACCCGTGCATCTACGGACCTTACAAGGGCAAAAGCGACCAAACCTGCTGCCCGCGCTCTGCTGGCACGTTACTATCTTTACAACCAGCAGTGGGCAAAAGCAGAACAGTTTGCAACAGAAGCAATTGCTAACCTTCCTTTAAGCGTTGCTTTTGAAACTGCATTCAGAAGTAAAAACACTGCTGAGTCTCTTTTTGAACTGCAATTTAATGCAACAGATGGAGCAGGTTTGAGAAACTGGTACTATCCTTCAAGTTTGAGCGGAAGAGGCGGAACTGCTTTGCACGACAAAACTTATGCTGAAATGATAGCTGATCCTGCTGACCTTAGAGGTAAATTAACCGCTAAAAACCCGACGACAAACACTTTTTATACAACTAAGTGGAATACAGCGCAGAATGCTGACAACATACAGATTTTAAGACGTTCGGAGCAATACCTGATCCGTGCAGAAGCAAGAGCTGAGCAAAATAACCTTACAGGTGCTGCGGCCGACATAAATGTAGTTAGAACAAGAGCTGGTGTTGCTGCCACAACAGCTGCAACAAAAGACGCGCTGATTGCCGCAGTGATGCAGGAACGCAAACTTGAATTTGTAGGAGAAGGCCACCGCTGGTTTGATGTCATTCGCAGAGGAACAGGCCTTACCACATTTGCAAGTGTTGTAAGAACAAGAGGCAGCCTTCCATCCTACTCTATCAAAGTGGCAGGAAAGCAGGTTTTACCAATTCCGTCTGCCGAAATACGTACCAATACCAAGGTTGTACAAAACGAAGCATATCGTTAACCAAAAAGTTTCCATTCAACAGTTTACAGCATGAATCAAAAATTCAGATTACTGTTCTCAGGAATGCTGCTTTTCACTTTGACTGCTACCCTTGCCCAGGAAAAACCGGGCAAGGAGCAGGAAAAGATCAGCAATAAAGCGCCTGAAACTCAATACCATCAGGCAGATAATAATCAATGGGCTAAATACGATCCGCCAAAATCGGTTACCAAACACAGCGTAACAATCAACGGAAAGAGTATCAATTACACCGCCACAGTGGGTTACACCATTTTGCATGACGAAAGCGGCAAGGCACTTGGTAAGATTTTTTCCATTGCGTATACCAAAGATGGTGAAGCGGATGCAGCAAAACGACCTGTTACCTTTGCTTACAACGGCGGACCGGGCTCTGCATCCCTTTGGGTGCACATGGGAGCACTCGGGCCACGGAGAATACGTATGCAGGACAGCGGTGAAGCGGAAGAGCCTCCGTACACGGTAATTGACAACGAATATTCGTGGCTGGATAAAACAGACCTGGTTTTTATCGATCCGGTAGAAACAGGTTACAGCAGGCCGGCAGAAGGAATTGATAAAAAAATCTTTACGGGTTATGAAGAAGACATCCAGAGTGTGGGTGATTTTATTCGTTTATGGACCTCCCGGAATGGTCGCTGGGGCTCACAAAAATTCCTGGCCGGAGAAAGTTACGGAACGACAAGATCAGCCGGTTTATCTGGTTATCTGAGCGATCGCTACGGTTACTACCTGAACGGAATCGTTTTAATTTCCTCTATTTTGAATTTCCAGACAGCACAGTTTAATGTTGGCAACGACCTGCCCTACCCGCTTTTCCTGCCTACTTACGCGGCAATTGCCTGGTATCACAAAAAAATCGACCCGAAATACAAGGATCTGAAAACGTTCCTGAAAGAAGTTGAAGCGTTTTCTCTTGGCGAATACAGCACGGCTTTGATGAAAGGGGATAAACTTTCTGATTCGGAAGTGGACAATCTGGCAACCAAATTGAGTGCCTACACAGGTCTTTCGAAACAGTACATCATCAACTCCAATTTACGGGTTGTGATTTTCCGTTTTGTGAGAGAACTGAGAAGAAACGACGGATTGGTTGTGGGCCGTCTGGACGGACGTCTGACCGGCTACGAATACGATAACGTAGCTGAAAGAGGAACTTCTGATCCTTCCAACAATGAAATCACCGGACCTTATGCGATGGCTTTGAACAGCTATGTAAAAAAAGAACTGAACTACGAAAATGATCTTCCATACGAAGTTCTTTCCGGTTTCAGGGTCCGTCCGTGGAACTACAACAATGTTCAGAACCAGTATCTTAATGTTGCTGAAACGTTACGGACTGCAATGACCAAAAATCCGTCATTAAAAGTTACAGTTCTAAATGGCTATTACGATCTGGCTACTCCGTATTTTGCGACGCAGTATACCTTTGATCATATGTATTTGCCAAAGGAATTACAGAAGAACATTACCATGAGTTTTTACGAAGCAGGCCATATGATGTATATCCACAAACCTTCACTGGTGGATATGAAGAAAAACGTGGGCGCTTTTTACGATAGTTTCCAATCCAAATAATCCCTGATAACAACCAAAGTCAACCATTAAAAAAAATCTCTATGAAACAACTCTTAACCATTTGTCTGCTCTGCACGCTTGCGGTCAACGCTGCGCTGGCACAGAACCGGGCGATTAAGTTTGAATCCGAAACAGTAACGAAGGATCAGGTTACCATTAAAGGCCAAAAAGTATCATATTCTGCAACTGCCGGAAACCAGCCGGTATGGGACGAAAACGGAAAAGCGATTGCCAGTTTGTTTTTTGTATATTACGAACGTACCGACGTTGCCGACCGTGGCAACCGTCCTTTGGTTATCTCGTTTAACGGCGGACCTGGCGCGGCTTCCTGCTGGATGCACTTGGGTTACACCGGCCCGAAACGTTTGCTGATCGACAGCGAAGGTTACCCTGTACAGCCTTACGGAATTGAGGACAACCCGAACTCAATTCTGGATGTAGCGGATATCGTTTATGTGGAGCCCGTGAATACCGGCTTTTCAAGAGCAGCAAACGATTCTATCCCAAAATCAAAATTCTTTGGTGTTAACGCTGACATTAAGTACCTGGCAGAATGGATCAACAATTTCGTGACCAGAAAAAACAAATGGAGCGCTGCTAAATATTTAGTTGGAGAAAGCTACGGAACAACACGTGTTTCCGGCCTTGCTCTCGAACTTCAAAATTCTCACTGGATGTATTTGAATGGTGTAGTATTGGTGTCGCCGACTTCCCTTGGCCTTGACCGGGGAGGTCCGGTGGCAGCAGCCAACATGCTTCCTTACTTCGCCGCTACGGCATGGTACCACAAAGCGCTTGCTCCGGATCTTCAAAACAAAGACCTGACGGCCATCCTTCCGGAAGTAGAAACATTCACGATTAAAGAACTGCTTCCTGCGATTGTAAAAGGCGGATTCCTGGAACCTGAAAAGAAAAAGGCAATTGCGGCTAAAATGTCAAAATATGCAGGTATTTCTGAGAAAGTAATTTTAGAACATAACCTGATGGTACCTGCTGCTTTCTTCTGGAAAGAACTGCTTCGCGACAAAGGTTATAACATCGGCCGCCTTGACTCACGTTATTTGGGAATTGACAAAGAAACTGCTGGTGAAAGACCTGATTATTCAGCTGAAAATACTTCATGGCAGCATTCGTTTACGCCAGCCATCAACTATTATCTGCGTGAAGTTTTGGGTTACAAAACAGATCTGAAATACTTTGTTGCAGGCCAGACCCGTCCGTGGGACAGAGAAGGTGCTAACGTCGATCTGACCGGAGAAAACCTTCGTCAGGCCGTTGCACAAAATCCTTATCTGCACGTTTTGACCCAGTCGGGATACTATGATGGCGCCTGCGATTATTTCAATGCCAAATACAATATGTGGCACATGGACCCAAGCGGGAAACTGAAAGACCGTTTCGACTGGAAAGGTTACCGCAGCGGACACATGATGTATTTACGGTCTGAGGATCTTATAACTTCTAATGACGATATAAGAGCTTTTATCAAAAAAACGACGCCGAAAGCGGATCAGCCTGCTAAATACTAATCAGTCCGTCTCTTCGGAATCTTAATTCTGTCAATCACATTTACCAAAAATATTATGAAGCAAATATTTGTACTGGCGATGCTCTCAATAGCGGCCATTACGCCTCTGGCTGCTCAGAAGCCAGCCGCTCCGGCGCCCAAACCAGAAGTTAAAATGACCGGCGAACCAAAGCCTGTTAAACTTCTGCTTGATTCTACCACAACTTTAAACCAAACCGTAACGATCAAAGGCGCTAAAATTCCTTACTCGGTTACGGTCGGTACACAACCGGTGTGGGACGAAGCAGGAAAAGCGATAGCCGGTGTTTTCTACACTTACTACGAACGCTCGGATATCAAAGACCGCAAATCCCGGCCGTTGGTGATCTCTTTCAACGGAGGCCCGGGAACGGCTTCGGTTTGGATGCACCTTGGTTATACAGGCCCCAAATTACTTAACGTAGACAGTGAAGGTTATCCGTTGATGCCCTATTCGGTAAAAGAAAACCCGAATTCAATCCTGGATATCGCCGACATTATTTACATCGATCCGGTGAATACAGGTTATTCCCGCATGGCAAACAAAGATGTTGCCAAAACTAAATTCTTTGGTGTGAATGTCGACATTAAATATCTGGCGGACTGGCTTAACACATTCGTTAGCCGTAAAAACCGCTGGTTATCTCCAAAATACCTGATCGGAGAAAGTTACGGAACAAACCGCGTTTCCGGTCTTGCACTTGAATTACAAAATGCCAACTGGATGTATCTGAATGGCGTTATCCTGGTATCTCCAACCAACCTGGGTATTGACCGCAAAGGACCAGTCGGTGATGCAAACATGCTTCCTTACTACGCTGCAACTGCATGGCACCACAAAGTTCTTCCTTCTGATTTACAGCAGAAAGATCTGTTGCAAGTGCTTCCGGAAGTAGAGCAGTTCACAACTTTCGAATTGATACCTGCTTTGGCTATGGGTGGATTCCTTGATCCTGCTAAAAGAAAAGAGATCGCGGGTAAAATTTCACGTTACTCAGGTTTGTCTGAAAAAGTGGTTTTAGAACACAATCTGGTTATTCCAACATCATTTTTCTGGAAAGAATTGTTGAGAGATAAAGGACGTACGATTGGCCGTCTGGATTCACGTTATTTGGGTATCGACAGCGAAGATGCAGGTGAACGACCGGATTATTCTCCCGAGCTAACTTCCTGGCTGCATTCGTTCACACCTCCGATCAACTACTATTTCCGTGAAGTGTTGGGTTACAAAACCGATCTGAAATATTTCATGTTTGGTCCTACCAACCCATGGTCAAGGACGGGTGAAAACACAGATATGACAGGTGAAAATCTACGTCAGGCAATGGCTCAGAATCCTTATCTGCACCTACTTGTACAGTCTGGCTACTACGACGGTGCCTGCGACTACTTCAATGCACAAAACAACATGTGGCAGATGGACCCAAGCGGTAAATTAAAGTCAAGAATGGACTGGAAAGGATACCGCAGCGGACACATGATGTACCTTCGTCAGGAAGATGTGGTTACAGCCAACAACGACATCCGCGATTTTATCAAAAAAGCTACGCCGAAACCTGGTCAGCCAGCGAAATATTAATTCAGTAAACAGTGATGAGTTTACAGTTCAAAGTCTTTGACTGAGCGCTGTAAGCTCATTTTTTTAAACATTTAACCTGAAACTGATTATGAAAATACTTAACAAATGGACGGCTTTGGGTTTGGGACTCTTTTTGCAGCTTAATGCAATCGGACAGGCAACGCTCAAAGCACCTGAGAAAAAAGAAGGCGACGGCCCTTACAGTCAGCTGATCATCAGAGGAGCAACTCTGATCAACAGTACGCTTGCACCGCCGCTGGGACCGGTTGACATTGTGGTTGAAAAAAACAGGATCATAAGTATCACAACCGTAGGTACAACTGCTCTGCCAATTGATCCAAAACGCCGCCCGGTGTTGAAAGCTGGCGGCAAAGAATTACAGGCGGAAGGCATGTACCTGCTGCCGGGTTTTATTGACACCCACGCGCACATTGGTGGTGGTTCAAAAGGTGCTCATGCAGAATACGTTTTCAAGCTTTGGATGGCACACGGTGTAACAACCATAGCTGAACCGGGAAGTATGAACGGACTGGAATGGACATTAGACCAAAAGGAAAAAAGCAGTAAGAACCTGATTACGGCTCCACGGATAAAAGCATATTCGCGGTTTGGACTTGGAGGCACAAGCCCGATCTCAACACCGGAACAGGCGCGTCAGTGGGTACGTGACAATGCCAAAGCAGGTTCTGATGGTATAAAGTTTTTTGGAGCTGCGCCCGAAATCATGACGGCGGCAATTGATGAAAATAAAAAACTGGGCTTACGCTCGATGATGCATCACTCGCAAACTGATGTGGGCCGCTGGAATGCGCTACACAGCGCAAAAGCAGGATTGAACTCCATGGAACACTGGTACGGACTACCGGAAGCGCTTTTCACGGATCGCACCGTTCAGAATTACTCTTTGGACTACAACTACACCAATGAGCAGGATCGTTTCGGTGAGGCTGGTACACTTTGGAAACAAGCTGCTCCACCCTTTTCCGAGCGTTGGAACAAAGTAATGAATGAGATGATTTCACTCAACTTCACGCTTTCTCCGACCATGAATATTTATGAAGCGAACAGGGATCTGATGCGTGCAAGACGGGCTGAATGGCACGAAGATTACACCATGCCTCAGCTATGGAAATTTTATGAGCCAAGCTGGAATTCGCACGGTTCTTACTGGCACTCATGGGGAACTGAACAGGAAATTCAGTGGAAAGAAAACTATAGGTTATGGATGGCTTTCCTGAATGAATATAAAAATCGTGGCGGACGTGTTACAACCGGTACGGATGCAGGATTTATCTATGAGCTTTTCGGGTTTGCTTATATCCGCGAACTGGAATTGCTTCGTGAAGCAGGCTTTCATCCTTTGGAAGTTATCAAAGCTGCAACGCTGAATGGCGCCGAGTCGCTGGGACTTGACAAAGACCTTGGAAGTGTGGAAGTTGGCAAACTTGCTGATTTTGTGTTGGTTGAGGAAAACCCATTGGCTAATTTTCAGGTTCTTTATGGAACCGGAGCCATCAAACTCCAAAATGACAACATGGTTACCCGTGTAGGCGGAGTGAAATATACCATCAAAGACGGAATCGTTTATGATGCGAAAAAACTTCTTGCTGATGTAAAAAAGATGGTTGATGCTGAAAAAGCAGCCTCAGGATTTAAGCTTGTACAGCCTGGTGTGGCTAACCCTAAATAAATTGCGAAATAGCTCTGACTTGGGCTAAAGCCCGATCAATTTTGACTACGCGACCTAACCCCAGGCTCAAGCCTGGGGCTAACGAAGAGCCATTTTAAGCAGTTTTATGCCTGAATTCTCTCTTATAATCACTTGGCGACATGCCGGTCGTTTTCTTAAAAACCCGGTTGAAGTTGATTGCGCTGTTAAAACCGGTTTTGTATGCTATCGTTGAGATACCATCATAATTGCCGCTGATAATTTTTTTGCAGGCTTCATTGATCCTGACTTCATTCAGGAAATTGTTATAGGTTTTTCTTGTATGCTGTTTAAAATACTTGCAAAAGGCGTGAGGCGTAATGTGCGCTATGGAAGCGATCTTGTTCAGCGTGATGTTCTCTGCATAGTTTTCCAGAGTATACTGGAATATATCATTCATCCGGTTCCCCTCAGATTCCGAAAAAGGATAACTGGAAAAACCCGTCGATAATGATTTCCAGCCTGTTACGTCTTTTGAGAAGTACTGAAAAATTTCCAGCAACCCAAGCAGCCGTTCCAGATTTGCCTTCGAAGTGACTTTTTTAATTGCCGCAGCTACGTGTGCGCTGTGTTCCTCTGGTAACTGAAGCCCGGTTGTGCAGGATTCAATGAATTTTCTGATTGAACTAAGCTCGGGCAAATGAAAGAACGCATCTGGTATACGTTCAAGATCGAAAAATATATGAATGGCATGTGCATTGTCTTTTTCCGGACTATTAAAGTAGGCCGGGTCCGACTTGAAAATATGTGGTTGGTTGGCTCCAATAACATATACATCACCGGATTTAAAAGCCTGCGAATAATTACCGGCAATCAGCGTTCCCTCACCTTTGATGATCAGGCTGATTTGTAATTCCTTGTGACGGTGAAGAAAATTATAAAAGTGAGGCAGAATATCTTCCTCTACTACGACAGCGTCTTCTTTGGGTACAGGCGGAGTGAATTGTAGTACTTTCATAACAGACTCATTTAAGGTTATAAAATAACTTTAATAAAAATTATAAACATAGGTTAACATCCGAGACTGTCAGTAAACATTTATTATCCAAAGGACAAACTGTTTACATCTTATGATTTTGGAGATTTTCTTCTGGGACCAACAACGCCGATACTAACTTACAAATCATATAAAATATAAATATTCAAATAATCATATAAATTAGATTTAAACTGAAATTACAGCTAAAAACCATCAACAAATCATTTGCTACGTATATTCCTTAAAGAATTTATGTTAAGTGCGTTTTGGAACCTTTACCAATATTATCATTTTTTTTCTATAAATGAAAGAGTCAGATTAATATATGTTTATTAATCGCCAATAATAATTAAAAATTATCTTTTCGACTTTTACGAAAATAAACATTTAGGCAGTTAATGAAATACCAAATATAATTTGGGTTTTTATCAACACTATAAGATTTTCCTTTGTTATTAACGTAGATTGAAAGTGGAGCAGAATATGCATGGAAACACGACAAAGCACATTTAGTCGGTATTTCTTTTAAGATTAGAGAAGCTGAACGTCATTTTTCAGGAATTGTTCAGTCAATATTTGTTTAATAAACCTGCGCAGAAACACGAAAATCTGCGCAGGGCTGACTGGTTATCAGGCTAAACCTCTTCGGTCCATTTCCTTTCCCAATAAAAATAATTCTCTACCCGTCTGACCCGCAACGGAGCTGTTTTCCTGGGCGCGTCGTAACAAATAAGGGATCACGTCGGCGACTGAGCCATAAGGCAGGTACTTACTTACATTATAACCTTCCTTGGCCAGATTAAAAGTGATATTATCGCTCATGCCATACAATTGCGAAAAATGTACATGTTTGTTCGCCTGCCCCATTTGTCTGCCCTGCAAAATTGAAAGTGCATGCAGGTTGCTATACTCATTATGCGTTGCCACAACAACAGAAGTATTTTCAAGGTGATTAAAACAAAAATCGATCGCCTTATTAAAATCCGCATCCGTAGCGGATTTATCCGGCTGAATCGGTGACTTTTGATTTTTCTCCTGTGCCCATGCCCGTTCCTTTTCCATATACGCACCTCGTACGAGTTTTACGCCCAATAGGAAAGAATGCTGGCGGGCCGTACGGTGGCTTAATTGTAAAAAATCAAGTTTGTCCGATCTGTAAAGCTGGATGGTATTGTAGACAGTTACCTGCTTTTGATTGTATGCATTCATGGCAAGCATTACAACTCCGTCGATCGTATTTTGTATCCACGACTCCTCGGCATCGATCAGCACACCCAGATTGAGGTTTAATGCTGCCTCACAGATTGCATAAGTCCTGTCCAGCACATTTTGCCATTCTTTATTTTCCTCAAAGGTTAATTTTCTTGCGTCAACGGCAATCGCACCAGGATTAATTGTAACGCTGGAATTTAATTTTTCCAGTAATTCAAACCGCGCCAGAGCAGTGATTTTCAAACTGATGAAAGGAATGCTTGTCTGTGTTGCAGAGTAACGAATTGCCTTAATAAATTCTTCTTTGGCCAAATCAAAATTAGCCTCTCCCTCCTTAGCCTCAGCACCATAATCAAGAATTACATCCACATCATAATTCCCTAATTTATTGACTACCGGTGTCGCTTTTTCCAGCGTTTCTCCTCCTACAAATTGGCTATACAATGTATTTTTTAGAATGCCGATAACCGGCAGCCGCCATTTGATTGCGGCCAGAATGAAGTTGGTACCAAAAGATATCAGCCAGTTAAACTTCATCATTTTGAACAGCCAGTACGCTTTCCTGAGCTGCCCGTCCGATTTGTAAGCAAATGCATGCTCTGAGTCTTCAAACATTTTTTCCATTTTTGATTTGTCGTGTTTTTCTTCAAAAGTAAACGACGAAATCCTTGAAAATATATTTTGGCAATTTCTGATTATAGATGGATAATTTGCGATTAAACCTAATCAGGCGTGCTGTTTTACCTTTGATCAGGATGTGATTATTTCGTTATTGAACTTAATGATCAGATAACAACTTTAATAATATTATAGAAAATTAAAACGACCAAAATATGGCAAACGGATTTTTCAATGTACCCGCATTACAAAACGAAGTTGTTCTTGATTACGCACCAAACAGCAGCGAAAGGTTAAAACTTGAAGCAGCTATCAGAGAGGCGAAATCAACCGAAACAGACATTCCAATGTATATCGGGAACGAGGAAATCAGGACTGGCAAAAAAGTTGCAGTCAGGCCCCCACACGACCACCAGCACATTCTTGGATATTATCATGAAGGCGACGCAAGTCATGTTAAAAGTGCAATAGAGGCAGCACTGGCTGCCAAGCAGGGATGGGAAGATATGTCCTGGGAGAGCCGGGCTGCGATTTTCCTGAAAGCAGCCGACCTGATTTCCGGACCCTACCGCTATAAACTGAACGCGGCAACGATGCTCGGTCAGTCGAAAAATGCGTACCAGGCAGAGATTGATTCCGCCTGTGAACTGATCGATTTCCTTCGTTACAATGTGTCTTACCTGTCGCAGATTTATGCGCAGCAGCCCGTCTCAAGCAAAGGTGTCTGGAACCGGATGGAATATCGCCCGCTTGAAGGTTTTGTGTATGCATTAACACCTTTCAACTTCACTGCGATTTCAGGTAACCTTCCGGCTTCCGCTGCGTTAATGGGTAATGTGATCGTTTGGAAACCATCTGAAAATCAGATGTACGCTGCCAATGTGATCATGGAAATTTTTAAAGCTGCAGGCCTTCCGGACGGTGTGATCAACATGATCAGCGTAGACGGTCCGTTGGCGGGAGATATCATTTTTAGCCATCCTGAGTTTACGGGACTGCATTTCACAGGATCAACTGCTGTTTTTCAGGCCATTTGGAAAAATATTGGTAACAACATCCACAAATACAAAAGCTATCCCCGTATTGTTGGTGAAACCGGCGGCAAGGACTTTGTACTTGCTGATGAAACGGCAAATGTTGACGTTGTAGCTACCGCTCTGCTGCGCGGTGCTTTTGAATATCAGGGACAAAAATGTTCAGCAGCCTCAAGAGCTTATATTCCAAAATCGCTTTGGCCTGCCGTTAAAGAGAAATTGCTGAGTGACTTAAAAAAGGTGAAAATCGGAACGGTCGAAGATTTTGGAAATTTCGTCAATGCAGTAATTTCTGAAAAGTCATTCGACAAAATTGTCTCTTACATCGAAAATGCAAAGAATGACCCAAAGGCGGCAATCGTAGCCGGTGGAACTTATAATAAATCAACAGGTTACTTTGTGGATCCTACGGTCATTGAAGTTTCTGACCCGTACTATGTTTCGATGTGCGAAGAAATTTTCGGACCTGTTCTTTCTGTTTATGTGTACGAAGATTTTGATGAGATTATGGAAATCATCGACAATACTTCAATCTATGCGCTGACGGGTTCAGTTATTTCACAGGATAGGGCAACAATTGAAAAGGCAGTAAAACGGTTGCGTAATGCGGCCGGAAACTTTTATATCAATGACAAACCAACCGGCGCAGTCGTTGGGCAGCAGCCATTTGGCGGCGCAAGAGGATCGGGAACAAACGACAAATCGGGCTCTTACCTGAATTTGCTCAGATGGGTTTCACCCAGAACGATTAAAGAAACTTTTGATCCACCAAAGAATTATACTTATCCGTTTTTGCAATCCTAATAATTAATTCCGGATTTAATAAAAAGAGATACAAAATGGAAGCATTACGCTTGCCGGATTGTATCTCTTTTTCTTACCGACCATTTGCTGCGTAATCTGTATCGTCGTAACATTTCACAAGCAAAAATTAATTCTTTGTTATCACCCACCGCCAACTTTCGCCTGTTCCGGTAACTCGTTGTAACCTCCTGAACGATCATTCATTCCCTCGTCACTTTTTACACTGTCACTTTCATTTACAGACGAACTCTTGTTTTCAGAAGAACTTCCGTCTGATGAAACTTCCAGATATGATTTCAAACTTTCCAGTCCTGTTTTCCAGCCATCTTCATGTGCCGGCAAAACTTCTTCGGATGCAAGCCCTTCCTGGACCACAAGTAATTTGCTACCGCCGTCGGTTGATTCAAACTTGATGTGAAGGATGTACTTTTCATTCTCAAGTTCATTTCCCTCAAAATCCCAGTTCCAGGTATAGACCAGCTTTTTATTCACATCGGCCTGCTGATAGTTTCCTGTAATTTTAAAAGCTTTACTTTCGAAATAATATTCGTTTGCACCTCCTTCTTCCAATTCACTCTTTACGCTTTCCAGCGTCTCACCCATCGGACGCCACCATTTTTGCAAATGTTCCTGCTCCGTCCATGCTTTAAAAAGCATTTCAACCGGAACCGCGAATTCCTGGCTGGTTTCAATTTTGTGTTGCTGATTGGTTTCCATACGTATGTTTTTAATGAAGCTGGTAATTCGACCCTCTTTATAGAATTGATCAAAAACATCTATAATAATTATGCCCTAAAAAAAACTTGCCGTATGCTTTTTAACATGTAAGCGGCTCTGGCGCCCATTTATTTTAAATGAAGACCTTAGGTTTCACAAAGCAGTACTTCGGCTTCATTATTTCGGTTTTTTATTTATGCAAGAAAACTCATTTATTATGTAAAACAATCGTCTTCAAGGCAATGTACGGACAACTTACTGTGGTCAGATAAACAGGTCCGCGCGAATAGCCATTTGTAAAAAAACACTCCATAGGTGAATTAAACTGTGGGCCCTTCCTGAAATCATTTTCCCGTAATTCAGTGATGTATTCTTTTACCAATTGGTGAGCTGATGCCATATCCACAAGTGCGATCGCATTGGCTACCCAACCTGTTGGTGTCCCCCAATAAGCACCGTTTTGATAAGTATTGATGCCGGCAAGCGAACTCTCCCAGGATGTTGTTTTACTAAAATCTTCCGCGGTGAGAACATGCCGGATACTGCCTTTGTAAGCAAGAGTTCCTGTTTTATAGGCTCTATCCAAATAAGAAGCTGCTTTTTCAGCATTTGTTCCTTCAAGTATTTTTAAATGAATTGCAAGTGCCGTGGCCCAAACATCTTCCTGATCGCTTTTACCTGTTGAAGCCCGAAGCATTCCGTTTTTGTTTCTAAAAATAGAGGGAATAGCAGTTTTAATATTTGCAGCAATTTTTCTGTATCGAATTGCCTTTTGCGCGTTTTTTAATTTTTCAAATAGCTCAGCGAGTTGAATTGCAGCGGTATATTTCAGTAAAGATGCGTAACAAAGATCGCCGGTAATATCGACGGCATCCCTGAAACCGAAGTCGACGCCACGAAAAGCATCATTGGTAAAAACAATATCATTTTCCGCGTGGGAAGGCTGCACGCAAAAAGCATTTTCCAGTCTGTCTATCAGCTTTTTCTGATTAATGTCACTGTTTGTAATTTTGATATCTCCGGTGCTCTTTATATAGTAATATGCCATCTGAATAAAGTAAAACTGATCATCGTAGGGAGGAAACATACCAAATTCCTTTTTACCCTGATCCAGATAATCGTATGTTCCCGGGTAGTAAACGGGCAACTTATCGTTCACCCGGATATGATCTGCGATTGCGCCAAAAGGCACCATACTTCCGCCACGGGTTATCCAGGTTTGGTCACATTGAGTAGATGCGGTTAAAAGCAGCATGTGTTTTTGTTCAGCAGTTGTAACAAATCCGGTTTCCAGGGACATTGCATAATCCCGAATCCAGAATGCCGGATAAGTATCTCTCCCACCCGGCCTTACCAGGGTTCCTCCGGTATTGTTTTTACCAAAAGTTGCTGGCATATTTTGTCCCGGTTTCACGCGGGAAGAATCCAGAACATCTCTGGTCATCTTTTCTAGAAAACTAAAATCCTCTTTGGAAATGATTGCAGATGTTTGACAAAAGGCGGTTTGCAGACTGACAAGCAGTAAAACGGTTAAGTGAACCTTTGAAAATTTCATGATATAAGGGTAAAGGAACTGGATTGAGTAAACAGCGTTGATTAACAAAGCACAATTACCCGGAAACATAATGGTTACTGAATTGAGCCAGGGTTTAAATAAACCCGGAAAACCTTCCAACCATTTTATATAAAACAAACTCCTTTAAATAAAACAAAAATCATGAATCGCATTTTACTTACTTTAATTTTTTCTTTCATCTTATTCGCCTGTCAAAAAGATGACAAAGATCCTGTTGCGGGCGTCGAGCCTATCGTTGGATCCTGGCGTTTGGCAGCGGTTGAGAAAATAGCAGATGGTAAAAGCAGCTGGGAAAATGTTCAAAATCCGGATGGCAACGATCTTAATTTCCGTTATGACGGAGTTATTGTTGACTCACAGGGAAGAGGAATTTGCTGCGGGCCAGGTTCATTGGTCATCAACGGAAATAATTTCACCATTAAACCAAAAACCGAACTTGATTACGGCCATTGCGCTGCGGTAAACTGTGTGTATTGTCCAACCTGGGAAATTGAAGTGAAAGACAACGAGCTAACTGTTTCCACTTGCGGGCAGGGAAAGAGGAAATATGTTAATTTGTAGGTCAATGAATTGATAACGGAAGTCGATAATGTTTACTTTATCATCAACTCCCGTTATCAACCTTAAAATTCCCTCACGATATTTTAAACATATCATTTCCGGACAGGCTTTCTCACGCCAAACCCGCCTTCGCCATGAAACCATTTTGCTCCTTCACCCGTGAGCCATAGGTAATAATCCGGAGCAAGTTCCGGTTCAATTCCGACAAACTTACCAGCACCGTTAATTGGTGTTTCACCTTCTTTTTTTGTTTTATAAATGGCTGTCCCTTCGTCAACTTCGTCAAACATCGCAACGTAAATCGCTTCGGCTCCTGCGTTTTTTGCACCAGCTATTTGCTGCCAGAGAAAATCACCTTTGTTTCGCGGAATCTGATTATAGAGCGTGTTATCGTCTTTTAAATTTCCCCAGCTAAAACCAGGAAAAACAAGTGGAATGTAACCAAGCTTGTTGTTTTTAGCCCATGCAATATCTGCTGTCAGATTATTTCCGGCAACAGCGGAATAAGTTGCAGCGTTGTAACGTCCCACAGCCCAGGGCATAATTACATCCGCCGTTTTAATAAGTTCATGTAAAGCCGCGTTGTTCTCTGTATCCTTATCCAGGCTTCTCCAGTAATAAGGTACGCCAAGTAATACAGATGCTTTTTGATCCCGGCCTTTTATTTTTTCGACTAATCTTTGAATGTCCCTCGTCGTATATTTCCTGTCATCGTTAAATCCTACACCCCAAATTGCCAGTAGCGGACGACCGTTTTGCCGTAGGTATGTAGGGTTTTCTTTGTTGTCAAAAAGTAAAAATTCCTTTTGCAGCTCCTCCCAATCCTTCACAATAAAATCCATATCTGCCGAAGTTGAGCCACTCAGATCGTACATTATACTGATTGCCCTTCCGTATTTTTTCGAAGCTTTCAGCGCATTGGCAAGTACCTTGTTAAAATGCCTTTTCCCGCTTTCTCTTTTTATTTCGCTTACAAAGCGCTGCATGTAAACGCCATCAATTCCATATTCCTTCATCCATTTAAAATGCAGGTTCACACTTTCTTCATCATAAGGACTGTACACTTTGGCAGTTTCGCCGCCGACATATTTGAAACTGGTATTGTAAGTTTTGGGATACTCAGAAACATCAGGCCAAAAGTCAAAAGATGCAAAACCTGGCTCAAACTTTCCACCTTTTTGATAATGATGGAAGCCTCGACCGGCTCCGTCACCCTCGGCTGTGAACCATCCCTGGTATCCAGCCATCACAAGGCCTTTATAACTTGTAAATAAACAACCCGTTTCATCGTATTTTACTTCAGTTCCTGATCTCTGGCCAAAGCAATTGAACGAAAAAAGAAGGACAAAAAGCAGTTGAGGAAACTTCATATTAAAACGCAGATAATTTTTATAAAATCCAATTAAATATCCACCTGCATTATTCAGAATTGGCGGGCGTTTTTAAAATAATGGCCGGACTGAACAACTATTTTATGGCCGGTAAAATTCGTGTTGGAACTTCGGGATGGAGTTATAAGCATTGGGATGGTCATGAGATACTTTCCAAAACTGATTCTTTGGCATGTTTCCTGTTCATAACTCATTGTATTCCAGAGCGACTCTATCGCTATTTACAGCGACAGGGCCATTGGAAGCGTCCGATTCGCTTTCATATCCCTTTTTAGTTACTTCCGAATCGGTGCTTTTAGGTAGAAAACGATTGGCAATCTGCATCACCGAAGTCACTGCTTCCGGCATCAATCCCTGAACAGCCACCATAACCTTCCCCAATTGAGTCAAAACCAATTCGTTATCCCCATGTTCAATTGCCTTTACAATTTGTTTTGCAGCTTTATCAGCCTTTTGTGATATCAGCGGTGTAGAGTCCGCCACTTTAAACCACGCATATTCTGCTTCATGATCTCCTCTTACGGATACGTTACGCGGACTGCCTGTCAGCATCAAATTTGGAATGACCGTTGTTACATGGATGTTATCTTTTTTTAATTCCGCACTTAAACCTTCCGAAAGTCCCACCAAGGCAAACTTGCTGACGCTGTATGGCAATAGATGCGGCACAGCGATCTTACCTCCTATTGAACAGATATTAACAATTCGCCCTTCACCTTGTCTGATAAAACCAGGAACCGCGGCCTTGATGGAGTACAACGCAGCCCATAAGTTGTTATCCATTGCTGTTTGATAATCCTCCACTTCCATCACATTTTCCGGGCCAACCTGAATGATACCAGCATTGTTGATCAATACATCCAGTCGTCCAAAATGGTTGATAACTTGCTTCATAAGTGCTTCAACCTCGGCTTGTATCGAAACATCTGCCTGAACAGTCAAAACTTCCACGCCTGTCTCTTCCAGTTCGATTTTGGCATTTTCCAACTGCCTGCCGTTTCTTGCACAAATAGCAATTTTGGCTCCTTTTGACGCCAGCTCCCGGGCTATGGCTAACCCCAGTCCCCGCGAACCACCAGTAACGAGCACTATTTTGCCCCGCAAATCATATTTCGTTAATTCCCGGTAAGCGCTTTTAGCTATCAAAAAAGCTCCTGCTCCCAATGCGGTCCAAATTGCTGTTTTTGATGAAATTCCTGTTTTATTATTCATGAGGTCAAATTTGTTGATATCTGATTTTCAAATCGTTTGCGTTCGTAATAAAAAAACCAGGCCATTAACGATTATAAATCAGCAACATGTAACGTATATGGAATGGTTTTTTATTTCAAAAGCGGAAATCATATTAAGCATTATAAAATCTTTTGCACGACCAACAACTTTCATTTAACCTCAACTTTATGCAATTCTTCCAAAGATTTAAAGATTTTGCGATCAAGGGCAATGTTCTTGATCTGGCAGTCGGTATTATCATCGGAGCGGCATTTACAACTGTGACACAATCACTTGTAAATGACATCATCATGCCTCCTGTGGGGAAAATTATTGACAATGTTAATTTTTCAAATTTGTATATTCCTCTGGATCAGAAGGCCCGGGGAATACCTACTGTGGAAGATGCACGAAAGGCCGGAGCCGTGATCGCTTACGGAAATTTTCTGCAAAATGTGATTAATTTTCTCATAATCGCGCTGGTGGTATTTGTTCTTGTTAATGCTGTGCACTCACTGCGAAAAAAAGAAGCGGAAAAGCCTGTTGATCCGCCGGCACCAACAAAAGAAGAGAGTTTATTAATAGAAATTCGGGATGCACTGAAGGCAATGCAGCCTGGAAATACAAATCCGTCCTAAGATAGTCGTTAAAAGTAGAAGGAGATTGATGGCTATTCAATCTCCTTCTACTTACTTATTGGTGTTTGTTTGGCTGATCTTTTTTCATTTTTGCCGAAGTAGTATCTACATCATGCAACCTGCTGGTTGAATCGCTGTTCAGATTTGACTGATTTGACGGATAACCTGCTACCTTTTTCTGATTATCTTCCGCAACACCGGAAGCTGCCCGGCTCTCTGCTCCCGAACTGTCGTTTGGCGTAGTTTGCGAATCAGATCCGCTGTCACTACTCTGGTTATTTTCCTTTCCGCAGGATGCAAAGGCCAGTAACGCGGCCAGGCTTAATATGTTTATGAATTTCATAATTGATTTCTTTTTTGGTTTCGCCCAGAGCTACTAAAGAATTGTTCCTGAGCGACTGCCGTTTGCGGAATTTTTCTTAATCACTCTTTTTCTTTAGGAACTTTCGCCCCTTCTTTTCTTGCCTCAGAAAGTCCGATTGCTACTGCCTGTTTTTTAGACGTTACTTTTTTGCCTGAGCCGGTTTTCAGCGTGCCTTTCTTCTTTTCATGCATCGCCTCTTCAACTTTTTCACCGGCCTTTTTTGAATATTTTGCCATGAATTCTATTTGTTTTAAGATGAATTTTGACAAAATTTTTATCAAAATTCATGCCTGCGACTCGATCATGGTGTTGCTGGCTAACGTT
Source organism: Dyadobacter psychrotolerans (assembly GCF_004349265.1). Taxonomy (GTDB): domain Bacteria; phylum Bacteroidota; class Bacteroidia; order Cytophagales; family Spirosomataceae; genus Dyadobacter; species Dyadobacter psychrotolerans. Next base: position 123,294 of record NZ_SMFL01000005.1, on the reverse strand, counting down.
TTTAAAGTCATTCTAACCTGAGGCGTTTTGACTTGAATGTTAAAGAAACTTCCGATGATCAAATACCATCCGAAAGTGATTAGAAACTTCGGTGATCAGGCAAAACGATCCTTTTCAGGAGTAGTTGAGAAGTGCATACCCGGCTTAACTTCAACTGGATTGATTTTTTGAAGGTAAAAATTACTACCACAATTTCAGAATTAAATATTAATCGTTATGAACAATCAAAACTACACCGGGATCATTCCTGCCCAGCAGGAAGGGGATGTGATCAATGCCGAGAGTTCAGTAGAGCTTGCCGATTCCAAAGCGGCAGCAGAATTGTTTGAAACAGCAAAACAGCGTTTGCTGAATGTAAATGGCTGGCACGAATTGGCTGGCAGGCCGCTGGCGCATTTTTATCTGACTGATGCCACCGGAGAAGAAATTTCAGGGCCTGTTTCTCAAGGAAATTATTTTAAAATTGATATTCCGGGTCCTGGAACCGAAGCAGGAAATGGATTTGACTGGGCCAAAGTCGAAGAGGTTGAACTGTATAACTGGGGTGATGTTGAAAGTGTGGGAATCAGAGTGAGACCGGCAGCAAATCCAACCGGAAACGATCCTACAATTGCTCATTTTTACGATGAGGAATCGACAAGCACCTTTACGGTAACCCGGGAACAAAACAAACTGACAGCCAGAATTATTGACCGGAATATTAAAACCAATTCAGATTCCGAAAAAATAACAGATCAGATCAGAAACAAAGTCGTTGGATTTATAGGGATGCTGAGTTTCTCAAAGGTTCAGTGGAAAAGTCTTGCAGACGGATTGATAGAGGAATAAAACCCTAATTGTAATTTCGAGAACCGACGCTGCAGGTATGTAATTTGTTGCTAACCCTGGAAATTTCTTCAAACTATAAAACCAAATATTCTCAACATGAAAAATTACGCATTGATTACCGGAGCCACCAGTGGAATCGGTTATGAGTTGGCCAAGTTATTTGCCAAAGATCAATACAACCTGGTGCTTGTCGCCCGCGATCAGCGGAAACTGGATCAGACACAACAGGAGTTCAGCTCTTATGGCATTGATGTGATCGTGATTTCAAAAGATCTTTTCAACCGGGATGAGGCTTTTGCACTTTATAATGAAGTGAAAAGCAGAGGAATTCAAATTGATGTGCTGGTTAATGATGCAGGTCAGGGAGTTTATGGTCTGTTTCAGGATACAGAAATTGACAGAGAACTTAAAATCATTGATCTTAACATTACCTCTCTGGTAATTCTGACAAAATGCTTTTTGCAGAATATGCTCGCTAACCAGCAGGGCAAAATTCTGAACCTGGCTTCAATTGCCAGTAAAACACCAGGACCATGGCAGTCTGTCTATCATGCCACAAAGGCTTTTGTGCTGTCCTTCACCGAAGCAATCCGTGAAGAATTAAAGGATACCGAAATCACTATTACGGCTTTGCTACCTGGTGTTACGGATACCGACTTTTTTAGCAAAGCAGGTATGCAGTCCAGTAAAGCGATTCAGGATCCTGATGCAAAGGCCGATCCGGCAGATGTTGCAAAAGATGGCTACGAAGCACTTATGTCCGGCAAAGATAAAGTTGTTTCAGGTTTGAAAAACAAACTGCAAACCGGAATGGGAAATATTATACCGAATTCTATTTTGGCGCATCAGCTTAACGAGCAGCAAAAACCGGTTTCAGAAGAATAAAGTAACTGGCCTGAGTAAAACTAAAAGTTGTGCTCGGGCCAGTTATTTGCAAAAATATGCTAATTATCCAGTTTCTCTTTTGATGAAATACCATCTTCCGAATCCTGCCTAATTTCAGTATTGATCGAATTCTTAGTTTCCTGCAACTGCTCTGCAGCATCGATTGAGTGTGAATTGTGAATATCCTGATCCCGTTCCGCTACGTCTGAGAGCTTTTGATAAAATTGATGAAGCTGATCAAGTTCTGATTCTGTAAGGTCCTCGATATCTACCATCCTGTTGCTGGCTGTTCTGCTGGCAGCTATCAGTTCGTTTAATTTTAGTTGGATCGCCTTTGAATCTTTATTTTGTGCTTTCTGAATGAGGAAAACCATTAAAAATGTAATAATGGTAGTTCCGGTGTTAATGACCAGCTGCCAGGTATCGGAATAATGGAATATCGGACCTGTAATTGCCCAGACTAAAATCGTGAATGCAGCCAGCCCGAAAGCAGCGGAACTGCCTGTAAAAGCTGTGATTTTTGTTGCCAGACTTTCGAAAATTTCCCGGATACGGTTCATAGTTGCAGTGGAAAAGGTATAAAAATGATTTTTCCAATACCACTTTTATGCCGTTTCACAACCCGCATTTTAATATTATTTTAATGCTCCGACAAATTATAAAAACTTGATAATGTGATATTTAAATTTAAAAAGCAAAACTACTAAAACGTAATGTAGAATCTACGCAACGTTTATACGTAAACTTTCCTCAATAATAACCCATCATGGAATAATGTGATCCAGACGAAACCATTTATAACCGTATCCTTCTAACGACAGTTTGAACTTGCCGGCTTCCGGTTTTTGATCCTGAGGATCAGTCATCAGGTCGTAAAGAACTTTTGATTTTCCGGACGCGACAGAAGCCTTGCGTGGTTTATCGCTGAAATTGTGCACGATCAGTAACGACTGACCATTGTAGTCATAACGTATTGCCAAAATATCGGGCGAACCTGCGTTCAGTAAAGTGTAATCTCCCAATCCGATTTCGGGACAGGATTTGCGAAGTTTGATCATTCTGGCGTTCCAGTTTAGTAGTGATGACTGATCGCGGGTTTGAACCGCCACGTTTAGTCTTTGAAATCCGTAATCTCCTTTATTTATTACCGGCCGGAAAGCAGTGTCGGCAGTTGTAAAACCAGCATTTTTTTCATCCGTCCACTGCATGGGTGTACGAACAGAAATCCGCTCTTTCAGATTCAGATCATCACCCATTCCAAGCTCTTCTCCATAACGAATCACTGGTGCTCCGGGTAATGAATAAAGCAGACTGTAAGCCAGTTCAATGTGTTTTCTGTTATTGCCGAGCATGGGTGCAAGCCGGCGGCGGATCCCGCGATCATAGAGCTGCATAGTGGTATCAGGACCAAATTTCCTGTAAACCTCATTCCGCTGTTTTTCAGTAAGCCGTCCAAGATCGATCTCATCATGATTTCGAAGAAAATGTGCCCATTGAGAAGCTTCCGGTATTTTTTTCGTTTGTTCAATAGCAGTTGTAAATGGTTTTAAATCACCGGTTGCCAGTGCATAAAAAAGATGCTGATTTGCATAAAAATTAAACATCATCTGAATTCCTTCGCCATTTTTTCCAAAATAATTCTGGTTTTCTTCCGGCATCACATTCGCCTCTCCCAGGATGGCTGCATCTGCTTTTCTCGACTGTGCGAACTGGCGCATGTCTGTTAAAAAATCAAAATCAAGTTTCGGTTTTTTACTTCCTGTTTTAGGTACTTCAATAATAAATGGTACAGCATCCAGCCTGAACCCTGCGATTCCCTGATTAAGCCAGTATCCGATGATCCGCTGACTTTCCTGCATCACTTCCGGGTTGGAGAAATTAAGATCCGGCTGAAAATCATAAAAACGGTGATAATAATACTCATTCGTTTTTTTATCAATGGTCCAAACCTCCTTTTGCACACCTGGAAAAACCATCCCTTTATCTGCATCTTTTGGACGCTCTTTTGACCATACATACCAGTCACGGTATTTTGAAGTTTTACTTTCTCTCGATTTTTTAAACCAGGGATGCTGATCCGAAGTATGGTTGATAACCAAATCCATGATAACCTTAATGCCTCTTTTATTAGCCTGGTGCATAAACTCTACAAAATCCCCACTCGTCCCCAGTTTTTCATCAACCCCGTAAAAATCAGCCACATCGTAACCGTCATCTTCACCAGGCGAGGGTTGGAATGGTGCCAGCCAGATTGCATCGATACCCAGCTTTTTAAGGTAATCCAGCTTCTGTATCAACCCATTAAAATCTCCTCGCCCGTCTCCGTCACTATCTTTAAAAACCCCTACTTCCAAATTATAAATTACGCTGTTTTTGTACCAAAAATTTTCCCTCACCTTCACATCGGCGACTTTGCTCTGTGATAAAGCCAAAGTGGGAATGAGCAGACAAGCCAGGACGGCAGACAGAGACAGGTTTTTCATGCGAATGATTTCAGTTTAATTTAGTTGTTTAAATCGGATATGTTAGATAGTTGATTAAGCATCGGCTGCTTCGTAGACCGTTACGCTTAATTCGTTGATGTAAATAACTTCCCCGCCAAAAATGCTGTCTGGGAAATTGCTTGCTAATGTAGATTCTTCTTCCAGCCATTCCGGGTCCCGGGAATCAAGAATTTTTTTCCAATGTGTTTTTCTTCGCGGGACAACAATAGATTCCCTTTCGGAACCAAGGTTGAAAATGCAGATTAATTCATGCTGTTCATCACTGCTTTTCCGGTGCAGCACAAATCCTTTCTCACCAAAAAGTGTAACACGAATGTCATTTTTATAAAAATTCTGCAAAACCGGATGTGTATGTCTGATACTAATCAGCTTTTTGTGCCAGTTTAACATTACCAGGTGTTTGCCAGATTTTCTTTGTGCCCAGTTTAGTTTTGACTTTTCAAATGTTTCCTCTTCCTGTGGATTTGGCGGATCAAACTCCCATTTATAGTTTGCAAATTCCTTCCGACGCCCCTCAACCACCATTTTAATCAGCTCTTCTTCCGAATGACTGACGAAGTAAAAGAACGGCGTATCAGCAGCAAATTCTTCTCCCATAAAAAGCATGGGCAAATAAGGGGATAAAAGTATTGCAGCAGCGGCCAGTTTTTGTCTGTCAAAATCAACCAGCATACTTAACCGCTCACCGCCAACACGATTTCCAACCTGATCATGATTCTGGTTAAAAACGACAAAATGATCACCTGAAACACCCGCCGAGGAGGAACCATGTTTACGTTTCCGAAACTTTACATACTCCCCGCTGTGCACAAAACCATCGGTGTAAGCTTTGGCAAGTTGCTCCATCTGACCAAAATCTTCGTACCGTTCCTGTCCTTCTTTATCGAGTAAAACATAAAGCGAATGGTGAAAATCATCAAGCCATTGTACATTGAATCCCCAGCCGCCACTAACCGGAGACTTCGTAACCCTGGGACTGTTCAGATCACTTTCTGCGATGAGGTAAAAACTACGGCCAAGTTTCTGACGCAGTTTGTCCAGCTTTTCATTTACAAGTTCCCAAAAGTGCACTGCTCCATTGTCAAACATCATATGTACGGCGTCGACCCGCAGGCCATCCAAATGATAGTTTTCATACCAGTGCAGGATTGAATTGGCAAAATATTCACGCACCCCGTCCGACCATTCGCCGTCGAAGTTGATGGCATTTCCCCACGGTGTGCAGTAGGTATTTGTGAAATAAGGGCCGAACCGCTCGAAATAATTACCTTCCGGACCAATATGATTAAAAACCACATCCAGAAACACTGCGATACCTTTACTATGGGCAGCATCAACAAACTCCTTAAACTTTTGCGGACCGCCGTATGAATTTTGTACTGCATAAGGAAATACGCCGTCATAACCCCAGTTTCTGTTTCCCGGAAATTGAGAAACCGGCATAATTTCAATGGCATTAATTCCGGTTTCCGCCAACTCATCTAACAGCGGTATCATGGCTTCAAAAGTACCTTCTGACGAAAAGGTGCCTACATGTATTTCGTAAAAAATAAGATCTTTTAGCGGTAAACCGGACCAGGATGTGTTATTCCATTTAAATTCATTGTGATCAACCACTTCCGATGGACCATGTACACCCTCAGGCTGATAGTGAGATGCAGGATCGGGAAACTTTTCTGAGCCATTGGGTGCAAAGCGATATCTGGAGCCGGCCTGAATGTTTGAAAGTGTTGTAATAAAATAACCATCGCTGGTTTTCTTCATTTCAAAAATTTGCTCCACAGGTGATTCCAGATGAAGATACATCTGATCCTTTTCAGGAGCCCATACGGAAAATTCGCATTTACCTGTGAAATAACTAGCACCAATTTTTCTCATTACGTTGCGGCTTGATGAAAATATTGTCGGACCCTAAAATGCCCTTTTATCTCGGCGATGTTATTTAAAAATTATGCCATCCGGCTAACACGCCCCGGAAACTGCATATTCTCTTTGGCTTGATTTTTTCAAAACACGCTGCAAATCACATTTTAGAACCGATGGGCGCAACGAAAGATATAAATCAGGAAGAAAAACAATCGCTCTGGTGGCAGCATGGCGTTATTTACCAAATATATCCCCGTTCATATCAGGACAGCAACAATGATGGTGTTGGAGACTTAAAGGGAATTGTTCAGAGATTGGACTATCTCCAATGGCTCGGCATCGATTGCATCTGGCTTTCGCCGATTTATCCCTCACCAATGGCAGATTTCGGCTATGACATTTCTGATTACCGGGGTGTTCATCCATTATTCGGCAACATGGATGACTTTGATAATCTTTTGAAAGAAGTGCATGGCAGGGGTATGAAGCTGATTCTGGACCTCGTGCCTAACCATACTTCAAATCAACATCCGTGGTTTCTGGAATCCCGTTCGTCCCGGGAAAATCCGAAGCGCGATTGGTACATCTGGCATGACGGAAAAGAGAATGGTGAATTGCCCAATAACTGGCTAAGCGTTTTTGGCGGACATGCATGGGAATGGGACGAAACTACAAGGCAATATTATTATCATGCATTTTTAAAAGAACAGCCTGATCTCAACTGGCGAAATCCGGAAGTTCAACAGGCAATGATGGATGTTATGCGCTTCTGGCTAGATAAAGGAATTGACGGTTTCCGTGTGGATGTGATGTGGCACATGGTGAAAGATCAGCAGCTGCGAAACAATCCCGTCGCTCCCAATTCGCCTTTTGATCCAAAAGATTTAATATATGAGTATCAAGATCCGGTTTACTCAACAGATCAACCCGAGGTTCACGACATCGTGCGTATGATGCGGGAAGTGACCGACAATTATCAGGAAAGGGTTTTGATTGGAGAAATATATCTGCCAATTCACAAACTGGTTACTTATTATGGCAATGATAACAAAGGTGCACATCTCCCTTTTAACTTTCAGCTGCTGACTCTACCCTGGGATGCGCCGCAGATTGCCCGTGCTATTGACGAATATGAAGGTGCGCTACCCACAGAAGGCTGGCCAAACTGGGTATTGGGAAATCATGATCAGCCGCGTATTTCGAGTCGTGTGGGACGTTCGCAGGCGCGTGTTGCCACTATGCTGTTGCTCACACTTCGTGGCACGCCAACGATATATTATGGTGATGAGATCGGCATGAGGGATGTGCCGATTCCAATGGCTGAAGTTGTGGATCCGCAGGGACTTAACATGCCCGACCGAAATATCAGCAGGGATCCGTCCCGGACACCGATGCAATGGAACAACGAAGTTTACGCAGGATTCTCTGATCATAAACCCTGGCTTAGGTTACCGGATAATTTCCGGCGTATTAATGTGGAGGCTCAAAAAAATGATAATTATGGGACACTTGCATTTTACCGGAAACTTCTTGATATCCGTAAAAGCGAACCTGCCTTACAAACCGGAAATTACAGCCCTGTTTACTCCGACAAACAGATTATTGCCTTCATTCGGGAGAAAAATAGCGATCGCTTTTTGGTGATTCTCAACCTTAGTCACAGGCCCTGCTATTTCCGTACGCAGCAAAGTGAGTACAAAGGTGAAATCATCATCAGTACCGAAACGGAGCGTGAAGGTGCCCGTGTGGAGGGAACGATAACGCTGAGCGGTGACGAAGGAGTGCTGATCAGGTTAGATTAATTGAAATTATGCCACCAAACTGCTGCTATCCGGTATGGTTTTTGCTGCCTTAAAATAAGGAGTGAAAATCTAACCGGAAGCAACTATGGATAACCTGCCAACCTTCGTAACAAGTATTGTTCGTTTATGGAATGTTAACCAGCACAGGGAAGACCTATATAAACAGGCTATGGCTTTGGACAATGTAGGAAGCCTTCGCAAAATATGCAGCCATGGTTTCATCAGTTCCTTACTTTTCAAGAAAGAGTTGCAATGGGTTTATGATGGCATTAAATGTGCTTTAAGTGACGGAGAAATAGGCAGCATTCTTGGAAAAAAAACTGAGCAGAACGATGCATCATTTTTTTCCGCTCAGGATAAACTTTCAATTGCAAGAATTTTAAGAGAGCAGGAACGACGCACGATTAAACTGTACAAAGCCACTTTAAATGCAATGAATCTTTCCTATGATGAAAATCAAATTCTGACAGATCATTTGGAAAAATTAAAAGACCTAGATTTTAATATTAATAGAGAGCTGATAAACAGCTATGAAAACTTTCAACCCTTTCAGAACCCCATTGCATAAAGATTTTGCACTTAAAGATAATCATCATTCAACAAGCTCGGACCCGGCAAAAATTTGCCGGGTCTATTTAATTTGTGCCGCCGTTTTCTAAACTTACTCCACCGCGGGTAACCAATCCTGGTGTCCGCAGCGATCGCAATTTGGAATACTGTCGGTCCTGGGTTTACCGCAATGGTTACAAACAACCTTGCCCGATTCCTTACAAACGCGATGTTTAAATTCAGCATCCCAATCCGGAAGAATGCTTAGCCCGGCTACTGGTTCAGTATTCTCTATTAAAGTAAATGTTCCGTTTGCTTCCAGGTACATTCGCTTTACTTCCCCCAAATGATAGAGTCCATTGTAACGAAGCTGACCAAAGACCCGCTCCCTTGTAATGCGTGTATTCTTCATCACTTTCAGATTCAACATGCCGTTTTCTACCAAAACGCCGATGTCATCATGCGTTAGCGATTCAAACTTCTCGCTCCGTGTCGCTTTTTTTGCAATGAATTGTTGCGTACAGACCACAATCACCGCGATTATGACAGCAGGTAAAAGTCCCCTATCCGGCGACTGAAGTGGTACCCCGATCGCAGCTGCCAGAGAAATCATGGCAACCATTTCATTGCGCCCCAGCTGAGAAGCCATTTTCTTACCCATCATCCGCATGGCGGTCATCAGGATCAGGTAAATGACGGCGGTACGAATTATTACCTCTATATAAAAAGCGAAAGGAACCTCTCCAAAAAAGATGCGGTGCCAGTCGTTAAAATGAATAGCGTCATATTCCATAATAATTTATTTTATTGGTAAGGTTGCTTCAATCCATTCAGTCGTCAGACAAACAGAACATTCCCGCTGGAACTCCTCTTCTGTGCCAATGTGGCCGCAACTTTTGCAAACCATCTCATGCTTTTCAGCTTCTTTTGAGAAAGATTTGATTTCTTCATCCTCAGGTGGAAAAATGGGAAGACCCGGTTTTGGATTTTTAGTTTTGTAAATACTAAACATACCGAAAGCTTCCAGATAAACCCGTTCAATCTGGCCCAGGTTAAATATTCCTTCCGACCGAAGTACCGCAAACAATTGCTGTCTGGAAAGTTTGGCCTTATCCATTTCTTCCAGTATCAGTGTGCCGTCTTTTACCAACAGCACAATTTCACCATGACTAAGCTTTTCGAGTTTGTAATTTTTAAATTCAAGAAAATTCAGCCCTCTTTGAAAAATAAAAGCAAGAATCAGAATAAGTGTTCCCTGGGCCAATCCCACGTTGGGAATCTGCATGGCAGGCGAAACGATTGCCCCAAGCGTTAACATCACCGACATTTCCGCAATTGTGAGCTGCCCGCTCATCCGTTTGCCCATCAAACGAACGATGGTTAACAATGCCAGGTAAATTAGCAGGGTACGAATAAATACCTCGATCATAAACTCAGCCGGAGCTTCACCAAAAAGTATCCGGTGCACATCCCACAGGTGAATATCCTCCTTTTTCATCCTTTTAATTATAAATTGTTGTTTGCTTTAAAACGAACAGAACTGACGTTTTCGAAAAACTGCTTTGAAAAAGACCATGCCTGACAAGCCCGTAAATAGCTATAAATAAAGAGTTTTGAATAAATAAACAGGCCTGGCGATCAAAGTGAGAATTTAGTTATCAAGCAAGCCAAAGTTAACCGAAACCATAACCTATATACGCATAAAATTAAACTTTGGCCTGACTTTTAATATCTTAAAATCAAACTTAGTCAAAACGATATGAAAATTGGTGAGAAGCTGTTGAAGGTTTTAAACAAAAAGTATCCTCCATCCGAGTTCGTAGCCGTCAGGTTTGAACGATATGACCTTGCCATAAAAACGGATTCAGATGGGGATGCAGTGGTTTTGTTCATTGGAAAAGCTAATCAAGAAGGAGTCGTCAAAGGCAACCGCTTTTCCCGAGTGTTGGTAAAAGATGCTTCCGGTAAGGTATTGAAGGATCACTGGGATCATAAGGGTAAAACCTGAGAAGCGAAACCTTCTCAGCTTATGTTAATCAAATTCAGTGTAACCGTCATCACCTAAAATATCATGGCCATTATTCTGTCTGAAATCTTCGATAATTGCACGCTTTTCTTCCCGGTTACGTGGATCCACACTGATAATGATGCCGCCTTCCTGCATACGGTCGCTGTATGATTCAGCATGTTGGTCGGGGATACCGGAACCTGTCATTGCATGCGCTTTTTCATATGGAGTTTCTTCGGTTTCGCGTTTCGGCATTTTCTTTTGCAGCGTATTGGAAATTGCGATTCCCAGGCCGGGTAATGAAATCATAGAAGTTATCGAGATAATTACACCCGAAAAAGCATTGGCAGCCCGACTTAATGCTGATTCATCTTCCGGGCCGGCTTCCGGATCAGTTTGTACTATATTTCCATCGGGATCCTGATGTTTATTCAGGGTTTCATCCGACATCAAAATAGAAATGTCGTCAGCCGTGTGACCGCGTCGAAGAAGATTATTATATGCTCTGTCGGCATCTGCTTTCGTAAAAAAAACACCTGACACGGTTCCGATTGATCTGGATGTAAAACCTGAATTTTCCATATGTAAATTGATAAAATCAAAAACAATATCTCTGTGGCCCTCTTTCCAGCTCTGTGTATATGTCTACAAATTCAAAATTACACAGAGCACCATGGAATATAAAAAGAGAACCACAGAGATTTTTCATAATAGTGTTTAACTAAAGCTCGGCCAGATCTTCTGCCCAAAAATTACTTTCGACTTCTTCTCCGTTTGCGTTTTTGTAACGACAGCGCACTTCGCCGGTTGGTTCATCTGTTACGCCATCAATAACGTAACTCACGATGGTCATTCCCTGGGTTCCGTTTTTTTCTTTTACCCAGTCGCCTTCCTTAAATTTTTGCTCTTCCATAGTGGTAAGTTTTAGTTCTTTTTATCCTTTTCGTCTTTCTTATCTTAATCCTTCTTGTCGTTTTTATCGTCCTTTTTCTTATCGTCTTTTGAGAAGATTTTTTGCAAAAATGTTTTTTTGTCTGCTTCTTCCAATTTTGCTGAACCTATACTTATTTCGTTGTCTATGGCAGGTTGTATCGCATGTATGAAAGCATTTTGCAATACATTGGTAATTGCCAGCCATACGTTGGTCCTCGGCTCATCCAACCTTCCTCTAAATGGGATTTTTGTAGCCAACTGATCTTTTTTCTGGTTTTGAAGAACTTCCCCAACAGTACCTACAAAACCTTCCCATACTTTTTGAAAAATGTTATCCTTCCGGTCTTCATGACCTAAAACGTCCAGATCTTTGATAATCGGCTTTATATACCCGGCAAATTTCTGGTCTTTTGCTGCAACTTCTGTATATAATCCAAACCTGCCTTTGTTGACATCGACTTTAGCATAAGCCTTAAAGAAATCATTCAGTTTTACCAGATTTGTATTTCTCAGTTCCGCACTCATGTCAAAGGTCGGATCATCTGCTAATGGATTTAGCTTAGCATCAAAAGTGAATTTGCCTTCGTAAATCAAAGCAGTTGCATCAACGGTGGCCGGTAAAACAGAAGACGAATCATAGCTGTTCCGAAGATTCTGAGCCAATACATGAACCTTTGTCATTTCGATATCAACTTTCGGTTTTGACTGCTCGTCTATATATTGAACCCTTCCATCATTGATTTCACAGCGGTTAATTTGCAGCGGCATGAAGTCATCCAGCAATTCTTTGAGATCTGAGGAATCCCTGGCAACATCTTTTGGCTCCACTTTGTCTTTTGTAAACCGTAACATCGGTTTTTTCAAAACCACCTCACCAACAATCGAACCTTTGAACAGTGACTTCCACTCAACAGAAAGATCAATAAGCTGCGCTGCAAAAAAAGGTGTCTGCTTTTTTGTAACTGAATCCTGCTTGTTTAAATAGATACTATCCACCTGATAAGCGCCACGAATAATGGCCAGATCGATGTCTTTTACGTGACCGTAATATCCATTCATTGTCGCCAGGTTTTTGTTGACCAAATGCAGCACGACATAAGGCAGGATAAGTCTGACAACAACGATCAGCACAATGATCCCCAGAAAAATATATCCCGCTTTTTTCCTTTTTCGTCCCGGCCTTTTGGTTTCCATCCTTTTACCGTTTTAATGAATACTTCAATCCCTGTTATACAAAACCGTCCATTCACTAAGCTGATTTTCCGCCTCTTTCGTTAACTGACCCGGTACAAGTCTCCATTCCCAGTTTCCATCCCCGGATCCCGGACTGTTCATTTTGGTTGTTTCATCCAAATTCAACACATCCTGTATTGGCATGATCACCATTCTGGCCACGGAAGCATAGATCATTCGCGCAGCGATCTGATAAACATCGTTCTCATTTACATTGATCCCGGCATATTTAGACAACCTTTCACGTCCGTCATCATCCAGCTCTTTTCGGTACCACCCTTTGATCGTATTATTATCGTGCGTACCGGTATAGGCAATGAAATTAGCACTGTAGTTATGCGGAATGTAGTCGGATTGGGGCATGTTTTCATCAAAAGCAAATTGTAAAACCTTCATTCCCGGTAACCGAAACTTGTCACGAAGCACAAAAACCGCTGGGCTGCTTTCTCCTAAATCCTCTGCTACAAAGGGAAGTCCGCCCAATGCCGTCTGCACAGCTTTGAAAAATTCAGCGTCCGGCCCAATTTTCCATTTCCCTTTGACGGCCGTTTTTTCTCCGCCAGGAACGACCCAGTGATCCGCAAAAGCGCGGAAGTGGTCAAGGCGTACAAAGTCAAAAAGTTCAATATTTTTTCTAAGGCGTTCGATCCACCAATGGTAATCCTCCTCCTTATTAGCTTCCCAGTTGAACACCGGCATTCCCCAAAGCTGTCCATCATCCGAAAATGCATCCGGCGGAACACCGGCGACTCCGGTAATCTTTCCATCTTCATCCAGCATAAACAAATTCCGGTGCGCCCAAACATCCGAAGAATTGTAACTTACATAAAACGGCATGTCGCCAAGCAGTTTGATATCACGTTCGTTACAGTATTGGCGAAGTGCCTTCCACTGCTTGTCAAATACATACTGAATCCATTTCACAAACCTGATCTGGTCTTTTTCGTTTTCGGAAAAAGATTTTAAGGCTGCTTCATCTCTCAGTTTAAAATCATCGTCCCACTCTGTCCACGGCTTATCATCAAAATGCTTACGCAAAGCCATGTAAAGGGCAAAGTCTTCAAGCCATTCTTTGTTATCATGGGAAAATCTGTCAAAAGATTCCGTTGAGAATGTTTCAGGTTTTGCATTGAAAACATCATACGCCTTCCGCAACAATTCGTTTTTAATCTGTTCAGCTTTTTTGTAATCGGTTTTACCGGCCTGCGGCTGGTAATAATCTTCAAGATTTACCCCTTCAAGCAAACCTTCCTGAGCAAGGGCTTCCGGACTGATCAAAATCGAATTTCCGGCCCGACTTGAAAGCGCACTGTATGGGGAGTTTCCCTGCGCTTCCTCCGTAGGATTTAGCGGCAGCAACTGCCAAACTCTTTGTTTTCCTTCATGCAAAAAATCAGCAAATGCAAAAGCTTCCGGTCCCATGTCTCCTATTGCGAACAGAGAAGACAATGAAGAAATATGAATCAAAACCCCCGCACTGCGTTCGTTTGTAGCCTTACTGCCCTTTAAAATAGCAACCGTCGATTTCCTGAACAGATCGCCCGGAAGCAATTTGTGTTCGTGCTCTTCTGCTGCACCCGTTACAACCGATTCCCAGGAAACGTTAAGTCCGGGCGGCAACACGATTTTTGTATCTTCCCAATCCAGTTCAAAAAGCGTTTTCCCTTGTTCTGTACAAATAGATGCTGTATGCACCGGCACGGCCACAACAAGGAAATTTTGTTTGTAGCTTCTTGCAAACGCAAAAACATTGTTTTTAAACGCGCCCTGCACTTTCAAAGGTATGTAATCACCTTCGGAAAAAAGAACCGGGTTCTGCTTTCTTAGATTGAAAAGTTGGTTTGTCAGCCAAAGTTTAATCTGTGCATCATTGCGATGCTCCCATAGTTTTTCCGGAAGTTCCTCCTTGTTCTCGTAGGTTTCTGTTTCCGAAAGCAGCTGCTGTCTTTTTTCATAGTCAACCGGCCGGCGATTGTCGGGATCCACTAAACTAAAATCCCAGAGTTCACATCCCTGGTAAACATCCGGTGTACCCGGACAGGTGAACTTCAAGACCAGCTGAGATAATGAATTAACGATCCCGTATTCAGAAATCTGACTGTGAAAGCCTGAAAAATCTTCCCAGAATTCTCCTTCTTTATTCAGCAATTCCCTTGCAAACTGCTTCGTTCCGTCTTCGTATGCCTCGTTCGGCTCAGCCCAGGTTGTATTTGTTTTTGCTTCACGCAATGCCTTTTGCAGATATTCTTCGAACCTGCTTCCGAAATCATCCTCGTCTTCGCCTTGCATCGGATAAGCACCGATTAAGGTTTGATAAATTAAATATTCATCGTTGGCATCCGGAGCTGAAAACTTCTCTCTCAGCGGGGCATTCATTTTCTGCCATTTTTTAACACGGTCAAACCATTCTTCGAGCAGGTCAGTAAGCACATTTAGCCTTGCACGGACATCTTCACCCCGCTTCGTATCGTGTGTGGAAGTCGTGTTCAAAGCAAGCGGCCATTCTCTTCTGCGCTGTTTCATTTTGCTGTGAAAATCAGCTTTTGAAAGTCCGAAATTTTCAGAAGAATCACCTACATCGTTATGGCCAATAAAACGCTGATTGGTATACATCAGTGTATCCTCCCCGCCTTTCGCCATCAGCGGACCCGTGAACTGCATGCAGCGCTGATAAAACTCAAGCACCTTGTTATTGTATTCTTCTTCTCCCTCTGCGGTCCACTCCAAAAGTATTTTTTTTAACAGCAGAATGGCATCGGCCACGTCCGGGTGTGCTTCCTCTACATCATTAAAAATCTTTCCCAAAGCCGCCGCTTCTTCATCCCCAAAGGGAATCTGATTTCCGTAGTAGCGGTAAACCGGACAGTGAATTAAAAACTCACCAATCGCTTTTTTAACATTTTCTTTTCCGGCTTCATCAAGAATTTCTTTTCCAACCAGATTTAACTCAACAAAAAGCTGATAAAGGTTTTCAAGCTCACCGCCCATGTGGTCGTAGAGAATATGGGACTTCTTTTTGAGAAGCTGTTGTTTTATAGTTGTTTGATCCCCGGTTAGTTCCTGATAAAAATCTGTGAAAGTCTGCTCACTTTCTTTGTTTGTGAGTAAATTATTTACCCAGGAAAGAAACTCGTAACCCGTAGCACCCTGAATATCCCACTTCACAGGCAGATCTTCGTTGCCTGCAAGGATTTTTTCAACGACAACATAAGTCTCATCGCCCGCCAGTTCTCTCACTTTTTCAAGATAACATGTAGGATCGTAAAGTCCGTCAATATGATCAATCCGTAGTCCGTGAACGATACCATCTTCGATCAGAGACTTGGTTAACGTATGATATTCATTGAAAACTTCCTCGTTCTGAATATTCAGACAAATCAATCCGTTTACTGTAAAGAAGCGCCGGAAGTTGATCTGCTGTTCGGTTTTTTTCCAGTTGCAAAGCACATAAGTCTGTTGGTCGATAACCTGTTTTAGTTTATCGTCATCTCCATTTATTTCATCAAGACGTGCTACAATCAAATCTTTCTGATCTTCGTTTTTCATTAGCGAAGACAGCTGCAAAAGAAGTTCGTTCCACCTTCCGGAGAATGCCCTGGGCTCCTCTAATTCATCAATTTCTTTAATCTGGGACGAAATTTGAGCGAGTGACTGATTACTTGCTATCAGCTCAGAATCCAGAATCGTCAGGTAGGATCTTGGATTTAAAGGGTATGTCGCGTCTTCATTTTTTAAAACAAAACGGTTGGCAACATATTCAACCGTGATTTTTTTGCTTTCCAAAACCTCGTTCAGATCAAATTCCAGGAAGGGAACCATCAGCTTACCCTGGTACAAACGGCTGTTCCAGGCTATGTCAAAAAACGAAACATAAAGCGACTGCATGCCTTTTTCAAGTACATCCATTAGCCATAGGTTTTCGGAATGAAAGGCCATGTGATTGGGAACGATGTCCTGTAACCAGTTCATGTTTAGCTCTTTCAGTTTGCCACTGACAGCTTTCAACGCGTCAAGACTTCCGATTTCCGGATCAATCTGGTTGGGATTCACACCGTCGTAACCATGCGTGCTGCCCTTGGTTGATTTAAAAACAGGAGAAGCATATATTGTACTGACACCCAGTTTTTGTAAATAGGGAATCAGTGATTCAAGGTCTTTAAAAGTCCATTCCTTGTGGAACTGGAGACGGTAAGTAGCAATCGGATTATTCATTTTGGTTGATGTAAATAGTGAAGGATTCCGGAGGTAAAGTCAATTTTAATTCTTCCTGTATCGTTTCTGGGAGCTCGTCAGAACCGCCCCACTGAATATCGGAAGAGGCTATTAATTTAAACCAGACTGGCGCATAAATGGACGCGGTTACTTCCCTTGGTTCATTTGAAAAATTCATAAAACAAATCACTTCCTGCATTTTATATTGCCGGTGTAAAATTATCGTCTGCTGTTTTTCATCAGATTCTACCGAAAGATCTTTTCTGTTTAAAACAGAAAGTGCAGGCTGTTCTTTACGAATGCTGATCAGCTTTTTGTAGTAGCCCAGCATGGTTTCATGTGGCTCTTTATTGATCAGATCCCATTGTAGTTTAGAGTTGGTAAAGGTTTCCTCGGCCATCGGATCCGGCGCTTCGCCTTCCACATGAAAAGCTTCGAATTCTTTTTTTCTACCTTTCCTTACAGCTTCTGCCAGCTCGGGATCCGTGTGACTTACGAAATACTGAAACGGATTTGTTTCTCCATATTCTTCCCCCATAAAAAGCATGGGTAAATAAGGACTTGCCATTACTGCTCCGGCCAGCAATTTCTGCATTTCGGCACTTATAAGCTGACTCGTCCGTTCTCCCAGCATGCGATTTCCGACGTGATCATGGTTCTGAGAAAATACAACAAATTGTTGCCCTGTATTTTCAGAAGCTTTCATTCCAAACTTCTTTTTTCTGTGATCCGAATACGCTCCGTCATATACGTACGCATCTTCGTAAGATTTTGCAAGAGAAGTTATAGCGTCAAAATCGGAATAATAACCCGTTTTAGGCTGACCTGAACTGACTCTCAACGCATGATGAAATTCATCTATCCATTGCGCATCCATTCCAAATCCGCCTTTGTCGCTTGGGTTAATAAACCGGGTATCGTTCAGATCCAGTTCTACAATCAGGTGATGAGAACGGCCGGTTTGCTGAGCGAGCATATCGGTGTCTTGCTTTATTTCCTGTAAGATATGAACCGGGCCAAAGTCTTTGATCGCATGAATAGCATCCATTCTGAGCGCATCAATATGAAAATCACGGAACCACATCATTGCGTTATCACTAAAATATTCACGAACCCCATCGCACCACGCGTCATCAAAATTGATTGCATTACCCCAGGGCGTATTGTATTTGTCGGTGAAATAAGGAGCAAAATTTTCAAGATGGTTCCCTTCCGGGCCAATATGATTGTAAACAACATCCAGAATGACCGCCAAACCTTTATTATGACAGGCATCTACCAACTGTTGTAAACCATGAGCGCCGCCATAAGAATTTTGAACGCTGAATGGGAAAACGCCATCGTATCCCCAGTTTCTTTCTCCGGAAAATTGGGCAACGGGCATAATTTCAACTGCTGTAATTCCCAGATCCGCCAGGTAATCCAGTTTTTCAATCATTGCTGCAAATGTTCCTTCATCCGTAAATGTCCCCACATGCACTTCGTACGTGATGTAGTCTTTTAACGGAATATTTTTCCACTCGATGTCTGTCCATTTATATGATTTAATATCTATTGCCTCAGATGCACCGTGAACGCCGGATGGCTGTGCCAGAGAAGCCGGATCGGGAAAACGGTCTTTTTCATTCAAAATAAACAGATATTCATCACCCGGTTCTATGGCATTTGTTTCCAACGACCAGTAACCGTATTTTTTCTTTTGTAAAGGAATTCTGCTATCATCTTTGAGTAGAAAAATTTCCACAAGATCCGCTTTGGGAGCCCACAAGAGCACATTTGCATGACCATCCCGGTTAAAATTCACACCCAGATTCCTGGTTCTTATATCAAGTGCATTCATAGATTAGTTTCTTTCAACCGGAACTGGAGTCATTTGCCGGGCTTTTTGTTGTGAATAAATACTGTGCCAGTTTAATGTGATTTTACCAGATAAAGATCGGCTGAATTTTCATAAATCTTCATTTGATGTTTATACGTACTTAGAAATAAAATGCGTCTCACGGCTTCTGTCAACACATTGGCACAGGATTTTACAGGGAGCGCCGTATTATTTGACCAAACAAAAAACATTCAATGGAGCCACATTTGGAAAACGAACTTTTGCAAGCACCGGAAGCCGTTGAAATAAAAGTATTTCCCGGCAGCCCTTTTCCGCTTGGATCATCCTGGGACGGAGAAAGAATCAACTTTGCGCTCTTTTCAGAAAATGCAACCAGCGTTGAACTTTGCCTGTTTGATTCTGTGGACGGCCACGAGGAAAGTGCTAAAATTAAAATTGAAGAAGTAACCCATCACGTCTGGCATGCCTGTATTTCGGGCTTAAAACCCGGCCAACTGTATGCGTATAGAGTTCACGGTCCTTATGAGCCGCAGAATGGTCACCGCTTTAATCCAAACAAACTCCTGATTGATCCATACGCAAAAGCGATTGCCGGAGGAATTGATTGGGATGATGCTGTTTTTGGATATCAGATCGGCAGCGAAGAAGCTGATTTAAGTTTCAGTGAAACCAACAGCGGACCATATATTCCAAAATCCATAGTAATCGATCAGCAGTTTGACTGGGAAGGTGATAAAAAGCCCAAAATCCCATATCATGACACGATCATTTATGAAGCACACGTAAGAGGATTTACCAAACTACATCCTGAAATTCCGGAAGAAATACGCGGAACGTATGCAGGAATGGCCCATCCGGTCACGATCAAATATCTGAAAGAGCTGGGCATAACCGCTCTTGAATTGATGCCGGTTCATCAGTTTGTAAAAGACAGACATTTACTGGAAAAGGGCTTAACCAATTACTGGGGATATAACACGATCGGTTACTTTGCTCCGCATGCTGAATACAGCAGCGCCGGATTTATGGGAGAGCAGGTTCGGGAATTTAAAAACATGGTAAAAGAGCTGCACAAGGCAGGGATTGAGGTGATACTGGATGTCGTTTACAACCATACAGCAGAAGGAAATCATCTGGGACCTACTCTTTCTTTCAAGGGAATTGATAATGCCTCGTACTACCGATTGATGGAAGACGATCAGCGTTATTATCGTGATTACACCGGAACCGGCAATACCCTGAACGTTAGGCTTCCATTTGTGTTGGGACTGATTATGGACAGTCTGCGTTACTGGATTACTGAAATGCATGTGGATGGATTCCGCTTTGACCTGGCTTCGACGCTGGCCCGTACGCTGCATGAGACAGACAACCTGGGATCATTTTTTACAATTATACATCAGGATCCGGTTATTTCACAAGTAAAACTGATCGCCGAACCATGGGATACCGGAGAAGCAGGATATTTGGTCGGCAAGTTTCCTCCCGGCTGGGCTGAGTGGAACGGTAAATATCGGGATAACCTGAGAGACTATTGGCGGGGAGCTGAAAGCAAACTGGCAGATTTCGCACTCCGTTTTACTGGTAGTCCGGATTTATACAAAGAAGGTTACCGCCGTCCAACAGCCAGCATCAATTTCATTACAGCTCATGATGGCTTTACACTTCATGATTTGGTTTCCTATAATGAAAAACACAATGAGTCCAATCAGGATGATAACACAGATGGTGAAAATGAAAACAATTCCTGGAACTGCGGAGAAGAAGGTCCGACCGAAAATGCAGAAATTAACGCATTGAGACAAGTTCAGAAAAGAAATTTCCTGACTTCTCTGTTTTTATCACAAGGTGTTCCTATGCTGGTTGCCGGCGATGAATTTGGACGCACTCAGGGAGGTAATAATAACGGCTATTGTCAGGATAACGAAATTTCCTGGCTGGACTGGGATCATGCGGATCAGGATTTGCTGACATTTACAAAGGGAGTAATTTCCATTTGCAAAACGCACCCAACATTTAGGAGAAGGCGATGGTTTCAGGGTATATCCATTCAGGGTTCAGGTCGGACGGACATCATTTGGTTTTTGCCCGAAGGAAATGAGATGCCGGAGGAGAACTGGGAACATGACTTTGCAAAATCGCTCGGTGTGTATCTGAACGGAAAGGGAATCAGATGCGTAGGTTATGACGGAAAACCTGTTGTCGATGATAGTTTTTACATCATTTTCAATGCCCACGATCAGCCGCTGGATTATGTTCTTCCACCTGACGAATGTGATCATGGCTGGCGAAAAGTGATTGATACCAGCAATGGTTTTGTTGGTGAAGAGCAGGAAATTTTTAAATCAGGAAGTTCCATTCAGGTTCAGGGACGCTCGGTCATTGTGATGCTCTGTCCTCTGTAACGGTGAGATTTTTTTCTTTGGAGTCTTTTAAAAAATCAACTAAATCATCACTCACATGCCTTCACAGCTCGTTATAGATTGCAGTAAAATAATTAAAGAACATAACCTGACCATTGCTTTTGCGGAAAGCGCTACTGCCGGCAGACTTGCTTCCGAATTTTCTCTGACGCCTGACTCGGGAGCCGTTTTAAAAGGCGGACTGGTTTGTTATGATGCTTGTTTAAAGGAAGATATCCTGATGATACCGAAAGGTTTTGTGGATGAATTCACACCTGAGTCCGCCGAAGTGACCAAAGAAATGGCCTTGCGTTTAAAAAAATTCATAGAGTCCGGCATACAGGTTGCAACCACGGGTCTTCCATCACCTGGTGGCAGTGAGACAAAGGAGAAACCCGTAGGAACCATGTTCAGCCACATCCTTATCGGCGAAAGCTCCATTGCCATTCACAGAGTTTTTGAGGGGACACCCGAAGAAATCATTTTGCAATCCATCGACCAGGTTGCCGAGACAATAATGAATGAATTAAAAGAAAACAATCCTTAATCGGCTGAGAAAATGATTCTTGTCATGGGATGGCACAGTATTGGTTCTTTACTTTTGTAGAGAACCAATTTTATTTATACCTATGTCTATTTTCAAACTAACCGCCACAATTTTCAGTTTTGCAGTTTGTTTACTTATCATCTCCTGCAATACAAGTCCCACCCAAAACAGCGCACTGGACACAAAAAAATCAGCTTCCGATTCAACATTTAATATCTGTTATTCTTCTGTTGTAAAAAAAGACACAGTGCTTCTGAACGCACACATGTCGGGCGACAGCATTACCGGAAGTCTTGGTTATAAACTCTATGAGAAAGATCAAAACAACGGATCCATTCTGGGCAAGATGTATGGTGATACTTTACGTGCAATGTATACCTTCATGTCGGAAGGAACAGAATCTTTTCGTGAGGTAACATTTATCAAAAAAGATTCACTGCTGGTGGAAGGCTACGGACCGATGAAAGAAGTAAACGGGAAAACCCTTTTTTCGGATGCTGCAAAGGTGAACTTTACCGGCATTGTTTTACAAAAAGTACCTTGTAAGTAAATCATGCTACGGACAGTTTTCAACATTATTAAATTTCATTTTGAAAATAATTTAATAATATAATGATTCTTCTTTAATATTTTAATTTAACCTTCTATTTATTGGCAATAAATCATTTCATCAGAATATATTTGTCGCACTGTCCACTCCTATGCCCCAAATATTGTGATGAAACATCTGTTCGCCTTTCCTCTTGTACTGCTGCTTTGCACTCATTTTACATCTTTTTCTCAGAATAAATATGAGCTAAAACAGGGCTGGAAGTGCAGTCCGGTGTTGAAAGTGAATGACAATGGCTTACGAATTTCCAGTACGTCTTACCCGCTGACTGGCTGGATGCCCGCAGTAGTGCCTGGCACGGTGCTTACAACCATGCTGGAAAACAAGCAGATCCCGGATCCGTTTTATGGGATGAACAATAAAAACATCCCTGATATTTTCCACACAGGACGGGACTATTATACTTATTGGTTTGTAAAAGATTTTAACGAAACAATCAAATCCGGCGAGCAGGCCTGGTTGCATTTTCGGGGTATCAATTATAGCTGTGATATTTTTCTGAACGGTAAAAAACTGAACAAGGAAAGGCACTCAGGTATGTTTCTGCGTCAGTCTTACAACATTACTGCTTCGATTAATAAAAACGGAGCCAACCGGCTGGCAGTAATTGTTTATCCGCCTGATCCTGTCGGCAATCCGAATGGCGGGCAGGGCGGCGATGGAACAATTGCAAAAAATGTTACGCATCAGTATGTAGCAGGCTGGGACTGGATACAACCCGTTCGTGACCGCAACACCGGGATTTGGGATAAAGTAACAATTGAAAAAACCGGAAAAATAAACATCAAAAACCCGCACGTGATAACGCTCGTGCCGGGTCAGCGCAAACCGGATGGAGCACAGAAACCAGCTACAGTTAAAGTATCAGCAGAACTTGAAAATCCTACGGCTTTACCGGTAAAAGGGCTTTTACAGTATACAATGGCCGGAAAGAAAGTTTCCAGAGAAGTTACCCTCAAAGCCAATGTTACGGCCGAAATCACGTTACCCGATCTGCCATTGGAAAATCCGAAACTTTGGTGGCCTGCTGGTTACGGAGATCAGTTTTTGTATCCGATGAATATGCAATTTATAATCAGCGGCGCGGTTTCTGACGAAGAAAATCTACATGTTGGAGTCCGGCAGATTCAGGCTGAGACAAATACCGTTACACGAAGCAAACAGATTTCGGTGAATGGACAAAGGGTTTTTATGAAAGGTGGCAACTGGATTATTTCTGATGCAATGCTTCGGTTTTCGCCTGAGCGTTATGATGCAGAAATTCGTTTTCACCGGGATATGAACCTGAATTTGCTGCGGATTTGGGGCGGCGCGTTAACGGAACGACCTGAATTTTATGAAGCTTGTGATAAATATGGAATTCTGGTCATGCAGGATTTCTGGGGTTCGGGCGATTGCAATGGACGCTGGCCTGATCCGATGAAGGCCGACGATCAGTGGACACGCCGTAAATATCCGGATGACCATGATTTATTCCTGACATCTGCCGCCGACCAGATTAAAATGATCCGTAATTATCCGTCTCTGGCTATGTGGTGCGGCGGCAATGAAATTACCCTTCCGCAGGACCTGATGTTTCCTTTGCGTGATTCGATTCTTCCCAAACTTGACGGCACGAGGTGGTTTGTGGATTACTCCAATTCGGATGATATGTCTTTCAATTCACTGGGAGGCGGAGGTGACGGGCCTTATGGAATTCAGCCGCTAAAACGTTTTTTTGAATACAGAACCTGGCCGTTTAATTCAGAAATAGGTTCTGTGGGTGTTGGGGATTACCAGTCGCTGGAAAGGTTTATTCCAAAAGAAAATTTAATCTCACCGGAGTATCTTACCGGTCAAAGGGAAAAAGTGGATTCGGTTTGGAATTACCATAAATATATTGGTTACTCCGATCACATCAATGCTTACGGAAAACCAAAAGATGTTGAAGATTTTGGTAAAAAAGCACAGCTTGTCAATTATGACCAGTACCGTTCTCTAATGGAAGGTTTCAGCGCGCACATGTGGGAGTGGTATACGGGCGTAATCATCTGGAAAACGCAAAATCCATGGACAGCTTTACGCGGACAGATGTATGATTATTACCTTGATCCAAATGCCTGTTTATATGGCCTTCACAACGGAAGCGCCCCGCTGCACATCATGTTCAACCAGGCCGACAGCACCATTATGGTTGCCAACAATACCTTTAACCATCAATATGATCTGATGATGGTCGTAAAAGGAATTGACATGCAGGGAAAAGAAAAAAACCTCGGTCAGGCTTTTATAGAAATCGGCCCGTCCACCACCCGCCCCATCTTTCCGATTAAAAACGACATCCGTCAAATGGCAAAAAAAGAAGGTATGTTTTTATCGATGAGACTCATGAATCTGAAACAGGAAATTGTCAGCGACAACCTTTACTGGCTGCCGGATGCAGAAGGAAATTACAGCGGATTGAACCAGATGCCAAAGGCGGACATTGATATTCAGGCAAGAAAAACAGCCAAAGGAAAAGTTGAAGTGGTGCTTTCCAATTCGCCTTCGAATACGATTGCGTTTTTCAACAGACTTTCCCTGGTTGATCCCACCACCAGAAAAAGAATTCTTCCTGTTTTTTATGACGACAACTATGTGTCCATACTTCCCGGCGAAAAGAAAACGGTGCTAATGGATTACACCGAAACAGGCATAACGCCTTTGGTTAGTATTGATGGCTGGAATGTAAAAGAGCAGTTTATTCCTGTTAAATGAGTCTGACTTAGAACGCAAAGTTCATTTGGTAATAGTAAGCCGGACACTTTCTTTCACCTTCCCGTTTAAATTGAAGCTTTTGAGAGCGATATAATTGTCATTACACATAAATCCCGTATTACAGCCTTCCTTTTGGGTGACGAAATCGGATATTTTATACTTCTGACCCGAATCCGAAAGTCTTAGCTCATAATCGAAGTCTGTCGACATTTTGTCAATTAAATACAGCTGTTGAAAAGAAGATTGCGATGAAAAGTCAGAAGTGATAACCACCGTACTATCTATGGGCGTCGCCAGTTCGCTGTTTTCACTAAATCGTTTTATGACGATTGTGTCCAACTCTGCTATGGAGAAATTGTGAAACTGAATCATATCCAGATTGTCAGCTCCCAAACACATCGTATCTGTACAGCAGGCTCCTGTTAACAAAAATGTAAAGATGATAGCCGTGAATACAAGTAGCTTGAATAAAATGTCGGTCATCGGTGAAGGGTTTTCAAAGTTTTAGCGAATCCAGCGAAATATGCAAAGTATTTTGATAAGGTGTATCTTAATTTATCTGTGTTTAATGGATATGTAAAAACTTAACTTTCGTAAACATGAGTCAGCAAAAATCAGAAACTCTACAAATTCAAAACCAGTCTCACCCCAGGCGTCGCCTGCCGTAAAAGCGGCTGGCTAAGTTTTGGTTCTACACGTAAAGTCAGGTCGTCTGAAAGATCGAAGGTTTTCAAATGTGCGGCAACGTTAGCTTCTATAATACTAAGCGAGTAAATTAATCCGGTCACGATCAGGGATAAGTTGCGGTTTCGGCGCCAGTAGTTTTTTTGTCTTTCGACCACATCACGACTGAGTTTAATGTACTCACTTTCGGTATTAAAAAGATTTCGAACTCTTGTCAGTCTGCTGGAATCCTGTGTGATGCCCGGTTTCAGCTGTCCGAAGGTCTTGCTGTTTTTGTCCATTTCATAAAACGTCTTGTAAGCTGTCAGAAAATCCTTGTATTTCAGATTGTTCAGATAATAAGAGTAAATTCCTCCTCCCATGGAAAGGTAAACGATAGGGAGTTTCCAATAATCATGGTTATAGAGCTGACCGAATCCGGGAATAAGCGCAAGCCTGGTGGCTCTTTGGGGAACGGGAGAGAATTTCTTTCTTGCGTTTTGTTTATTTACAGAATCCGGCCCAAGCGCTCCTGCTGCTGCAGATACGCTGGTTTGCAGATTTGATTGTTTTAACGTTTGCTGACAAACACCACAAAAAGGAATCAGGAGTAACAGGTACAGTAGATTTTTCACGTTCCGACAGGATATTAGTATCCCTGAAACGGATTTCCATCTGGTTTAAGCCGTAATTTCGATCTGTTTAAGGTTATTTAACGTTTAAGCCTATCGTCATTTATTAACATTCTATGCTTTGGGCCATTCGGTTTCAATTCCCTGTTTTCTGATAAAATCCTGAAAATCTGACAGCAATTCCTTTTTCTCACGCACCGACCGGGGAATCACTTTTTTGTCCAAAGCAAATTTCACCAGCAGTCCAACCGATTCGCCTATGCTCCATTCAACCGGATGCAGACGGTAACAGCCATTGGTGATATGGGTCGTTCCGATATTTTTGTTTGCAGGAAGCAGGTTTTCCATTCTTTTTGGTAAAAGCGCCCCCAGAGGAATTTGAAATGGCAAGGATCCAAAATCAATGTAGTTATCGCCGGACGTACTTGGGTGCAGATCAATATGGTAATAGCCGACTCCCACGCTATCATAGAATTCGGCCGCTTTGTTTCCTTCTTTCCGGCCAGTGATCATCGCCCGGTTGTCTGCCCCGACGTGTTCTTCTTTCACCGTAAAAACTGCTTTGATACGTCTGGATTCACGGATGTAAGGATATTTTGCCAGTCCATCCTCTGTCCCCATAATGTCTTTTCTCAACCTTATGCCGGGCCAGCCTTTTCCTCCATCCGGCCGTGGCGCTTCGGTTTGCAGCCAGTATAACAATGAAAGACTAAGCTGTTTACCTCTTTCGAAATGTTTCTTAAAATCCTTTTCACTGGCACCGACCAGATTTCCAAGAAGGTAGTCGTTCTGTGGCCAGTTTACAATCGTGATGTCACCGGCGTATGTTCCTTTTTCAAAATTCTCTTTATTGATAATCCTGCGGTAATTCCAAAGATTAAGTTTGTCGCCCATCGATATTCCCTCCGGGTGAAATCCTAACAATTTCGGTTCTAAGGTTTTAGGATTTGAATACGCCAGATAAAGCAATTTTCCTGACCAGGGCTTTTTCATTTTAGGGATAAAGTTTTTCCAGAAATCATATTCACGGGGTTTTTCGATAACATGATTTTCGCCGGGAAGGTAATCCATAGCAAAGCAAACAGTAAATGCCTGATTATTTTCAGGATCGGCCTTTTCGGGCGCATGCAGTTCCTGAGTTTCACTTTTCGGTTCTGCTCCCGTCACAAACTCAGTTCCTGTAACAGGCAGCAGGTCACCAAGTTCTGTCGCGTCCACAAAATACGGCGCTGTTAAAGTCATTTTTTGATTGCTTCTCAAACTAACAGCTTCCAAAGAATTTACTTGATTCTCTTTCACATCGGCTGCTGTAATTTTATGTTCTAAAAGCAGTATGAGTTTTCCGGAGCTGATGTAAGGCGCAAACATGTCACCAAGTACCGCGACAGCAACCCTCGGTTCATGACATAATTTCGAGACAGAACCATCTCCGGGGTTCAGGTTTTTTCGCTCTTTGGCGGCCTTCGTAAGCGGATACGTTCGCTTGTAATAATCCCTGATTCCAATACGAAAGTCGCGGTAAAGCTGTGTAGCGCCATGTGTTTCGATCCAGGGATGCTCATCAGGCGGAACCCCCTGCTGGCTCAATTGGCCTCCGATCCAGTCCGTTTCTTCTGTCAGGATTACTGATAAATTATTTCGCAACGCTGCCAGAGCAGAAGCACATCCGCCCAGCCCGCCACCGGCTATTACCACGTCAGCAGTCAGTTTTAGTTTGCCATTAACCGTTTCTTTTGAAACCGGCAGTCCGGTTGCGGGTGTATTAATGATGGAAGTAACGACCAGCGCACTGCTGCTTAAAGTAAGATTCTCTATAAAATTCCTGCGCTTCATAAATAGCCGGTTTCGTCTAAAACGTGTTAGTTTTGCTAATTGAAAGTGCAAGGAACACTTTTTATATCGAAAATAGTTTCGAAAAATTACGGCGGTTCACCTAAACCGGCCGTTCTTCTTTTAGACAAATTAATATAACTTATTCTAATACATGAGTATCGGGGATAGTTCCAATAATGATTTTAGTAAGCTCAACGAGCGTTCAGATATAAATTTTGCAATCAAAGCCGCAGGACTTGGGACCTGGGAAGTTAACACGGCTTCTGATCTTATTCAGTGGGACAACCGGTGCCGGGAATTGTTCGGAGTGACAGAAGTAAATCCGTTGCCCTACCAGGAGGCACTGAAGTATATTCATCACGAAGATGTTGAAAAAGTTAACAAGGCAATATATCGGGCTACAAAGCTGGGATCTGACGGAAATTTTGATGTTTCATGCCGGGTTACAGGAGTCGACGATGGCATATTACGCTGGGTGCGTTTTATCGGGAGAAGCTATTTTGATGAAACCGGTAAAGTAAGCCGGTTTGCAGGCGTGATTCAGGACGTAACCAGTGAAATTGAATACCGGCAAAAAGTTGAACAAAATGAACAGCGCTTCCGGGGTCTTATTCAGCAGGCGCCGTTTGCCATGGCTGTTTACAGTTCGAGAGATCTGATTATTGATATTGCCAATCCGGCGATGATCAATGTATGGGGAAAAACGCCTTCGGTGGTGGGAACAAAACTCGCGGATGCCTTGCCTGAACTACAAGGGCAGCCATTTATTGGTTTACTCGAACAGGTTTACGACACAGGAGTGGCTTACCAGACCAATGAACAGCAGGTTGATCTTGTTGTTGGCGGTCAGCTGCAAAGCTTTTGGTTTAATTTTATTTATGACCCGCTGACCAACTCAGAAAACAAAGTTTATGCGATCCTGAACATGGCTGTGGATGTGACTGAGCGCGTAATGGTAAGGCAGCGAATTGAAGAAAGCCGCCGGCAGCTCCTCTCCTCTTTCGAACAATCGCCTGTTGCGATCGCTACTATCAGCGCAAAAGACCTGGTATTTACGATGGCCAATACCTTTTATGCAGAATTGGTTGGCCGCACCCAGGAGCATTTGATTGGAAAGTCATTACTGGATGCGCTTCCCGAACTCAGAGGACAAGGTTTTGATGACTTGTTAAAACGGGTTATTGATACCGGCACACCTTACGTAGCACCAGAAGCGCAGCTTGAAATAATTCGGAATGGCAAACTGGAAACCATTTATGTCGACCTACACTACCAGCCTCAAAAAGATTCAAATGGAAAAATTTCAGGAATTCTGGTTGTAGCAACGCATATAACCCAGCAGGTCACTTCACGCCGGATGGTTGAGGCAAGTGAAGAAAAGCTTCGCTCGGTTATCAGCAATGCACCGGCTGCTATGGTTCTTTTTCTTGGGAGAGACCTCATCATTGATCTTCATAACCAGGCTTTTGTTGATATTGTTGGCAAAGGTCCGGATATACAGGGAAAACCTCTTCGGGAAGTAATGCCGGAGCTTGTCGGACAGCAGTCTCTACAAATTCTTGATGATGTTTTCGTGTCTGGAAAAACACTTCAACGATTTGGTTCACAGGTGGATGTCCTGAGGAATGGCGCGATGACACACGATTATTACAACACAACTTATACACCGCTGTTCAACGAATCCGGTGAGGTTTATGCCATACTGGAACTCGCTATTAATGTCACTTCAGAAATCCTTGCAAAAAAGAGAATTGAAGAAGCAGAAAAGCGTTTACGTGGAGCAATTGAACTTGCACAGCTCGCAACCTGGAGTCTGGATATTAAGAGTAAGAAGTTTACGTATTCACACCGGTTTATGGAATGGCTCGGATTTTCGGAGGATACCAAGAGCCTGGACGAAGCATACAGTCCGCTGCCGGAAGATTTTCGTGCGTCTGTTGAAGCAGCCATTGAAGATTCGATTCATCCCGAAGCTTCGGGCTTTTACGAAAACGAACATCCGATAATCAATCGTTTAACAGGCCAGAGCCGGATCATACATGCTCAGGCCCAGGTATTTTATGATGCTGAAGGAAAACCTGCCATCCTCAGCGGAACCGCACATGATGTTACAGAGCAGCGCAAAATGCAGTTGGCGCTTGAACACCAGGTGCAAATCAGAACTGAGGAGCTTGAGGCTTCCAACGAGGAACTTGCAGCAACAAACGAAGAGCTGGCGGCTACAAATGAAGAGTTTGCCGCAACCAATGAAGACCTGGCAGAAGCCAACAATATGCTGATCCGGTCTAATAAAAATCTGGAACAATTTGCCTATGTTGCCAGCCACGATCTGCAGGAACCTTTACGTAAAATCAAGCAATTCGGAGACCTGTTAAAAATACAATACAATGCTCCCAGCAGCCAGGCACTGATGTATCTGGAAAGGATGCAGTCGGCTGCGGGGCGTATGTCTGTGCTTATTGAAGATCTGCTGACCTTTGCCCGTATTTCGACGCAACAGGAAGAGACCGAACCAGTTGTGCTTGATGACATTATCCTTTCCGTATTGTCTGATCTGGATCTTCGGATACAGGAAACCGGCGCGGTAATCGACGCTGTTCCATTGCCGGTAATAGCAGGCGACAGAGTCCAGATGGGCCAGTTATTTCAGAATTTATTAAGCAATGCGCTTAAATTCCGTAATCCGGATGTTCAGCCGCATATTCAGATTACATCAAGAACAGTGGATTACAAGGCGCTTCACGAATCGGTGAAACCAGCTAGATGGTCGGCTTTTTATCACCTGATCGAAGTTGCTGACAATGGTATTGGTTTTGATCAAAAATATGCTGACCGGATTTTTCAGGTATTTCAGCGACTTCATGGCAGAAGCGAATACGCGGGTACCGGCATCGGGCTGGCAATTTGCGAAAAGGTAGTTACCAATCACGGAGGTGCGATACTGGCAACCGGAATAAGCGGAAAGGGAGCAACTTTTGGAATTTATCTACCTGCCGGAAACGATAAGCTCAACAAAAACAACTTTTAGCTCCGCTGAACGGGATGGAAAGGCAAACCACTTTTCATCCCGTCTAGCCACCATTTTCTGTTTGAATTAAAATGGGCAGCATGAGTTCAATTTCTTTTTCAAGGTCCGCAAGCAGCACTCCGACTGCTGCATTTTCAAAGGAGTCAAGATGCTCCAGACTGGCGGCAATATTGGTTACTCCAAATAAAAATGCTGACGAAGCTGCACCTTTCAGTTTATGTCCCGCTGTTTGAATTCCTTTAAAATCTTTCAGTTTATGACATTTATTTAAATCCGCCAAACCTTTACCCAGGGCTTCTCTGGTCAGGAATAAAAACTCTCTGATAAATTCCTGGTCATGCATATAAGTGTTGCGAAGCTTTTCAGCACTAAAATGTGACTCGAACGGCAATTTGGCTTTAAAAGTTTTCTTTGCCAAGACACTCACCGTAAAATCCGGATACTGATTAAAAACCTGTTTAATATCAGCCGGGAGAAACGGTTTTGTAATAAAATCATCCATCCCAACGGCCACACATTTTTCTCTTTCTCCTTTGACATTACCTGCCGTAAGTGCAACAATCGAAATCTGCTTACCTTTTGGCAGTGCACGAATGGCAGCCGTGGCTTCATATCCGTTCATTTCAGGCATTTGAATATCCATAAAAATAAGATCGGGTTTTTGTCTTTTACAAAATTCAACTGCCTCCACCCCGTTTCTGGCCTCATATATTTTTGTGTTTGGTGCAACCTTGCTAATAATTGTTTTGGTCAAAAACATATTTACGGGATTGTCCTCAGCAATAAGTACATGCAGCAGTACATCGGCATGCATATCCATAGCTGCGACCTCGGTTATCTGGCTTGTCACATCATCTTTCAGAGAAAGCCTCGACAGGCACAAGAAAATATCGTGGAGTTTAAGAGGTTTCATTAAACGGTGACTAACCATGAGCTCATCGCATGCTTTAATAACCGTTGCATCATCAGCCGAGCTTGTCAGCAGCACAATCGGAAGCTGATGGGGATCTTCACAGTAAATTTTTCTGATTTGGCGAATCGTTTCTAACCCGTCCATTTCCGGCATATTGTAATCCATTAAAACAGCATCATACTGATATCCGGAAGCCAGGCAATCAAGTGCCTCACGACCACTTTTAACCTGGTCAGAACTGATTTGCAACAGTTGCAGCATGCCTTCCAGAATAGTCCTGTTGTTGTCGTTATCATCAACGATAAGCACTTTATTAAGTGAATCGATACTCTGCCAGACAACCGGTTCTCCTTGTTCTGACTTCATAGTGAGGTCGAAAAAGAAAGTGCTTTCTACTCCATAAACGCTTGCCAGCTGTAAACGGCTGCCCATCATCCCCAGGAGTTTATTGGCAATGGCAAGACCTAAGCCCGCTCCGCCATATCGTTTTGTAGTCGAGCCATCTTCCTGAACAAATGCTTCCAGGATATCGCCCTCTTTTTCCTTTTTAATACCAATTCCTGTATCGTGAACAATGAAACGACAGGTCATTTCATCGGAAGTTTCAGGTTCATAAGCCAGAATTAAAACCTTTAGCTCAATTTCTCCGCTACGGGTAAATTTGGAAGCATTACTTAGTAAATTGATTAATATCTGCTTTAAGCGGGTTTCATCCACCCAAACAAACCTAGGCAGGCCTGAAGGAATATTTACCAGCATTTCCAGTCCTTTGCTTTGCACCGGAAATGCAATCACATCAGCAGCCCTGGCAATGATTTCGTTGATATCACACCTGTTAATTTCAAGTTCAAGTTTACCGGCTTCAATTTTTGCAAAATCCAGAACATCATTGACGATATCCAGCAAAGTACTGGCCGACTGATTAACAATGGTCAGATACTGTTTCTGGGTTTCGTCCATCTGCATTTTCAAAATCAGGTCGGTAAAACCAATAATCCCGTTTAAAGGTGTTCTGATTTCATGACTCATATTTGCCAAAAATTCGGTTTTGGCAACGCTAGCCTGCTCCGACAGCCGTTTTGCCTGAATCAGCTCTTCCCGATGTGCTATTTCATTTGTAATATCCTGAAAAGTACCCAACAGACGCTTGCATGCTCCATGTTCAAATTCTGCTTTACCAATGGATCTGACCCAAACCTTTTCGCCTCCGTCAGTGGTAAGTTCCAGTTCCGCAGTAAATCCGTCTCCTGTTTCAGTAGCTACGCGAATTACGTTTATAAGGTTTTGGAGACTGGTTTCATCTTTAAAAAAGCGGGACCAGTTCTGAAAATTCGGAACGAAATCCGGATGCACCTGATGTATCTGTTTTGTAACTTCGGTCCAATAGAGCTGGTTTTTTACAACATCCATTTCCCATCCTCCTACCCTCGCTAACTCATTGGTTTGCAACAGCATTTCCTGGGCTCTGAGCAGATCTTTTTCAAGCTGGTAACTTTCCGTAATATTACGGCCAATAGAAAAAAGGTCTCCGGTGACAGGATCCGGGGTAGATAACCATTGCAAAGTCAGGTAAAATCCGTTTTTACATCTGAAACGCTGCGTAAATTTTGCAACCGGATTACCCGCAGAAAGACGTGCTATTTCGGTTCGTGTACTTTCTCTGTCCTCCGGATGAATGAATTCAAGGAAGGAAGTCTGCATTAAAAAATCTTCCTCCCAGCCTAGCAAATCTTCAAAAGCGGGGTTCAATTTTTTGAAAAAGCCATCTGTACCAGCTATACAAACCAGATCACTTGACAACTTAAAAAGCTTTTCAAAATTTCGAAATTCCTCTCTTTTTCGTTGCCCTGCAAGCAAAGTCATCACCTGGTCGGCCAGCATTTTCATCGATTCGCGCTGCGATTTTGTAAGGGTTCTCACCTTGCTGTCCAGCACACAGATGTTTCCCAGTGCATTCCCATCCATATCAACCAAAGGATAACCTGCGTAAAACCGGGTGAAAGGCGATTCTGTCACAAACAAACTGTCTTTAAACATTTCATCAAGCAGCAGGTCCTGAATTTCAGTCAATTCGTTTGTTAAAAGTGTGAACTGACAGATATCATTAAACCTTTCAACCTCCTTCATTAAAACTTCACTACCAGATTTTACCCATTTTCTGTCTTTATCTATAAAACTGATCATGGATATTGGCGCATCGCATATCAGGGCGGCCAGGGAAGCAATTCTGTCGAACTCTGCCTCTGTTTCTGTATCCGGCATTGCGTGTGCATGCAGGGCAGCCAGTCTTATAATTTCCTTATCAGAAATGGAGGGATTTTTCATTTTCGTTGAGTATTGAGTAATGTATCTAACAACAGAATCCTATCGCACCTAAATATTCCAGAGCATTATCGATTACAATAAATTAACGCTACTTTTGAATTGATGCGTTTCCGAATGAGAAAAATGAGATTGTGAGGTGATTTGGTTAACACAAAAACCGGTCCAAGGTGAGGTAGAAATCTGATTTACAATAATTTGTCATTCATTATAAAGTTTACAGCAATTTAAAAACCATTCTTACAAGCGTACTAAAATATATTCAGATTTAAACGCACGGTCTCAATAAACGTCATGCAATGCCGGAAGCCGCTATTTCCTTGTATTGTATTCCGTGTTAAATAAAAACATTGGCTGAACATGAGATTTTTCAATTAACAACCGGGGATGAAATAAAATATAAATTAAATATTTCATTTTATCCAAACATCGGAGCCCAACCCCTTTCCCCTTTTGAGGCTTAATCTCTCATGACGGGAAAATTGTGAGAGTTAACTTTAAAATAATTTGCTGAGCACAGCAATCAGGTCCTGTTCCTCAAAGGGTTTCCCCAAAATATCATTCATACCCACACTTGCGAAGTAAGTTCTGTTTTCTTCATTGGAACTGCCTGTAAAACCTAAAACCGGAATATGCGATTTAATGATGTCTGAATGCGCTCTGACGCGTTTGGTCAGTTCAATCCCATCCATTTCAGGCATCTGAATATCTGTAATGATCAGATCGTACTGATTGTTTTCAAACAGTGAATATGCTTCCACACCATTGGCAGCCAGATCATAACTTACCAGATGTTTATCCATGATCCTGCTTATGAGCACCAGGTTAATTTTTGCATCATCGGCAATCAGCACTTTTTTGCCTTTTAAAAATGAACTGTAATTGTTTTTTTTAACCGCTTCCGCTTCTGAGGCAGAATCTTTGGCAACATCCAGGGGAATCCTAACAGTAAATTCAGAACCGGCTCCCGGAGCACTTTTTACAGAAATATCTCCGCCGTACAAATCCGTAATCTTTTTACAAATTGCCAGTCCCAGCCCCGTTCCAAGGTGCCTGGAAGAAGTATCGATCATCTCAATCTGAATAAAATCGTCAAAGATTTTTTGTTGATTTTCAGGTTCTATTCCCACGCCCGAATCCTTTACCTTAATCGTCAAAATTCCCTTCTCACTATTGTTTTTTTCAAAAGTCGAACTGATTGAAACACTTCCCTTCTTCGGAGTAAATTTTACAGCGTTGGTCAGCAGGTTAATTACGATTTGTTTAATCCGGAAATCATCACCTATCAACATTAATTTTGAATCAAAATCAAAAGACGTTGCAATTTTAATTTCCTTTTCAGCCGCAAGAACAGATAAGATACTGGTAGCATCATTGAGCAATTCTAGCGGGAGTATTCGTTTGTTCAGCAAAGTAATTTTACCGCTTTCAAACTTTGAAAAATCAAGGATTTCATTGACAAGTGTCAGCAGAATCCGGGACGAGCTCTTGATAGCATTTACGTTTATCTTTAAACTTTCATCCATGTTCTGCGTATCGATCAGCTGGGAAAAACCGATTACTGAATTCAGGGGCGTTCGTATTTCGTGGGCCACCTGCGCCATAAAAACACCTTTCTTTTTTGTTGTTTCGGCTGTCAATTCTGCGTAATCGATGATTGTTCTTTCTTTTTTATACAATCGCACCAGATTCCAGACAATGATCAGTGCCAGGATTAATACAACAGCGACACTTCCAACGGACAAATCGCGAACATCGCTAATATTGACCGATGCGTCTTCCAGTAAAGCTCGTGTCGCTATTTCACTTTCTTGCTGCTGCCGTATTTTAAGGTCGAGCAAAGCCACCTGCAGACTTGCAAAAATCCTCCCATTGATAGCCAAAAGCTGCTTTTCTCTTTCATTCAACTCACGCCGGGCAGCATTAAATTGATTGTATAAGTCGGGTATTCCGCTTGCTTTAACGGATGGAAGAAACAGTGAATCCCGGCTTATCTCCGTACGTTTCGCCAGTTGGAGCACACTGCTATCTTCCGCTTCCTTATTGGCAATGGCTTCTGCGATTCTTTTTAACAAACCTTTCCGGGTTCTTTTGCTGACAGTTAATACTGAGTCCTTTTGGATTATTTTTTTTATTTTTCTAACGACCCCTGGCTTTTCAAAAGGTTTTTCAATCTTCCCCGGAACGTCCTGCAACGTATAAAACAAAAGGCTGTCAACCATGATTTTTAAATCGACAAATTCCTGGTTGTTGACCCTCTTTCTTCTGACCAGTCCTGAAAGATGTGAAGACCGCTTTTTCTGCTGTTCTTCAAACCGCCCAAGTATTTCAGAAACTGCTGAAAGCTGTAAAGTGTATTTTCTATGGTAGACGGAATCGAGTGTCAATACAAAAAGCCGGCTGTTATTTTCCGCGTCGTACAAAATAGAAATACAGGTGTCCAGCTTTTTATAGTCTGCACTGTCGGTTTTTAGCGTGTTGATATTACTGCTCACCACATCTGCCTTGCGGCTGCTGATCAGAATGACAATAGTGAAACAGGCAAGCAGGACAATCAGTATGATAGTCCATAAAAAAGAAGTGAGAGAGGCCTTTTTCAAAGTATTTTCCATGTTCGTTGAACTCCATTTTTTTAATGGAAATGCAATACATTAAGAATGCAATTTCAATGCAGAGCCACTATAACGCCGCGCCAAATAACCTTTGGTTACGTGCAATTAACTGTTTTTTATTTATAAAAGACAATAAAATATTTCCTTAATTTTAAATCAAAAGGTATTCTGGTCCTTGGTACTCAAATTAAACAGCATCCTTTTGACAGATATTGTTATTCAAACCTGATCTTAATTTGCTATCATACTTTTGAAACGTTATTTTTAGACTAAACTCAACAAGTAGTCTAAAATGCCGCTGACGAAGGACGAAATTTTAAAGGAGAAAATACTGGCCGGTGCCAACAGACTCTTCCAAAAACATGGTCTTACTAAAACCACCATGGAAGATATTGCCAAAGAAGCGGGAAAAGGAAAAAGTACGCTTTATTATTATTTCAAGAGTAAGGAAGAGATTTTCGACGACATTATTCAAAATGAAAAGTCCAAATTTTTCAGCATTCTTTTGCAAGCCGTAGCCGACGCTCCAACTGCCCGCCTTAAACTCAATGCTTTTGCGCTCACCCGTTTTGAAAGACTTAAAGAATGGACGAATCTTTATAATGTAATGGTACAGGAAGCGTTGGAATCACTAAAAAACGGAGGCGTAGACTGCGTCAGATATCGCAAACAATATGATCAGAAGGAAGCAGATATTGTCAAAGGAATTTTGGTGTTTGGAATGGATAACGGTGAATTCCGTACGTTTTCAGAAAGTGAAATTGACGCTCTGACTTTTTGCTGTATCAGCTCTCAGCACGGTCTGGAATTTGACCTCGTCCTTTATGATAAAATGGAAGAATTACTTCCAAAGATCAATTTTCTGATGGAGATCATGATCAACGGCATCAGGAAATAAAACCCGATGAATATAATGTACCGCGGACAAATCGGTTGTCGCGGTCAACAATGGAATATTATGAATGCTTAATATTCAAATAATCATAGATCTTCGGGCATTGCAAAAAACAAATCAGATTAGTTTGCAAACCCAGGCTGGTTATATTATTTTAGAGGCTTGAAAAGGTTTGTCCTACATATCATCCTTACAATTGTAATACTCGATACGACTTCTTTGTATCAGGTATTAAAATTCCCTACCCTTTTCCGGCACTTTACCGAACACAAAGCGTTAAACCAAAATATCAGTTTTGGCGATTTCCTGTCTATGCATTACGGTGGTGATGATCTGAATGACGACGATGATGAAGAAGATATGCAGCTACCTTTTAAAAAAGTGGAGGTGCACCATGCCAGTTTTCTTTTCATTCCTTTTGTAACCACGTTTAGTTTTAAAACATCTGCCTGGTCTTTAAAAGCAGATTACGGTCCGGATAAACCCCAGATCCACTACAATCCGGCACTGGGTTCACTTTTTCGCCCTCCGCGAGTTTAATAAATCACATACTGATGGAGCATTCCCGCTCCGCCAATCTGTGACTGCATGATTTCATGCGGCCATGGCCTATTTGCTGTGTATTTATTAAAAAGCGTATTATGCTTAACAAAATCATTCAGTTTTCAGTTAAAAACAAACTGGCAATTGGAATCTTTATGCTGCTGTGGATTGTCTACGGCACCTATCAGGTTACCCAACTGCCCATAGATGCCGTCCCCGACATCACCAATAACCAGGTCCAGGTAATTACTACCGCAACTGCTCTCGGTGCCGAAGATGTGGAACGCCTCATTACGTTTCCTATCGAACAGGCTATTAGCAACATTCCGGGTTTAAAGGAAAGCCGGAGTATGTCTCGTTTTGGTCTTTCATTAATAAGTGTCGTTTTCGATGATGACTCCGATGTATACTGGGCAAGGCAACAGGTTACCGAACGGCTTTCGCAGGTTGAAATCAACGAAAATGCCAATACACCGCAGCTTGCGCCTGCAACAACCGGTCTTGGTGAAATTTACCAGTATGTGGTAAAACCAAAAGATGGCTATGAAAAGAAGTATTCTCTGGCTGATCTTCGTACAACACAGGACTGGATTATCAAAAGACAGCTACTCGGAACTGCCGGCGTTGCAGACGTTTCCACATTCGGAGGTGATCTGAAACAATACGAAGTGGCAGTAATTCCTGCCAGTCTGAAGGCGCTCAACCTGACTATCAGTGATGTCTTTACTGCTTTAAACCGCAATAACCAGAATACCGGTGGTGCGTATATAGAGAAGGGGCCATCGGTGATGTACATACGCAGCGTCGGGCTTGCCGGTTCGATGGATGACATCCGCAAAATTGTTGTAAAAAACAGCACCAACGGAACGCCTGTTCTGATCAGCCATGTAGCAGAAGTTCGTCTGGGTTCAGCCATTCGTTACGGTGCGCTTACGATGGCAGGCAAAGGTGAGCTTTGCGGTGGAATTGTGATGATGCTGAAAGGTGCCAACTCTTCGGAAGTAATCAAAAATGTCAAAACCCGGGTGGCCGAAATTCAGAAAACATTGCCTGACGGTCTTGTAATCGAACCGTTTCTTGATCGCACCAAAATGGTAAACAACGCCATTGGCACCGTAGAGCACAACCTGTTGGAAGGCGCTCTAATCGTCGTTTTGGTACTGGTTCTCTTTCTTGGAAATTTACGTGCCGGACTTATTGTGGCTTCCGTTATACCGCTGTCGATGCTTTTCGCTATTTCGATGATGAACATCTTTGGCGTGAGCGGTAACCTGATGAGCCTTGGAGCACTTGACTTTGGTCTGATTGTGGATGGGGCCGTTATTATTGTGGAAGCCATTCTTCACCATATTCATTTTTCAAAAAAATACGCCGGAACCAATCAGATCTCACAGCAGGAAATGGATGCGGAGGTCAGCGGTTCCGCTTCTCGTATGATGAACGCTGCCGTTTTTGGGCAGATCATTATCCTGATCGTTTACCTGCCAATTCTTTCTTTATCAGGAATTGAGGGAAAAATGTTTAAACCTATGGCACAAACCGTTGCCTTTGCTGTATTGGGCGCTTTTATCCTTTCGCTCACCTATGTGCCGATGATCAGCTCAATGTTTATCAGCAAAAAGATCTCTCACAAACCGAACATTTCTGACCGGATCATGGGCAGGATAGAAAACGGTTATTCCAGAATGCTTTCGGGTGCTTTAAGAATTAAAAAAATTATGGTTCTTTCGGCTTTCGGATTATTCGCCATTGCTGTATTTCTATTTTCACAAATGGGCGGAGAGTTTATCCCCCAGCTGGAAGAAGGTGACTTTGCAACAGAAACCAGGCTGCTTGTCGGAACCAACCTGAGCACGACCATTGATGCTTTTAACCGTATTTCCGATCGTTTAAAAAAGGATTATCCGGAGGTTGAAAACATTGTTTCCAGGATTGGAAGCGCCGAGATTCCAACTGACCCAATGCCGATCGAGGGCGGAGATATGATTATCGTTTTGAAGGACAAAACCGAATGGACCAGTGCGGAAACCTTTCCCGACCTGGCCGGAAAAATGGCTGCTACTGCCCAGCAGGTGGTTCCAGGCGTAACAACCGGATTTCAATATCCGGTTCAGATGCGTTTCAACGAGTTGATGACCGGGGCAAAACAGGATGTTGTCTGCAAAATTTTTGGAGAAGATCTTGATAAGCTGGCAGCCTGTGCGGAACAGTTGGGTAATATTTCCAAAACAGTAAAGGGCACAGCCGATTGGTACATTGAAAAAGTGACCGGTATGCCGCAGGTCGTAATTGAATTCAACAGAAATGAAATTGCCAAATATGGTTTAAATATTGATGACATCAACCGAACTATTAATGCTGCTTTTGCAGGCGCTGCTGCCGGACAGATTTACGAAGGAGAGAAAAAGTTTGATCTGGTAGTCCGCGTTGGTGACAAAGGACGAAGAAACATTAACGATGTGCAAAACCTGCTGATATCCACTCCAAATGGCATACAGATTCCGCTTTACCAGGTTGCAAGTATTCAGGAAATCGAAGGTCCTAACCAGATACAGAGAGAAAATACAAGGCGGAGAATTATTGTTGGGTTTAATGTAAGGGGAAGGGATGTACAATCGATCGTGGAAGAGCTGCAAACAAAAGTGGAATCCAAAATGAAATTTGAACCGGGTTATTCCATTACTTATGGCGGCGCTTTTGAAAACTTACAACAGGCAAAATCACGTCTGATCATCGCCGTTCCGGTAGCGCTGCTTCTGATTTTTATCATGCTTTATTTTGCCTTTTCTTCCGTAAAAGACGGAGCGCTCATTTACACGGCGATTCCTTTGTCAGCC
This sequence comes from Dyadobacter psychrotolerans, assembly GCF_004349265.1. Lineage (GTDB taxonomy): Bacteria > Bacteroidota > Bacteroidia > Cytophagales > Spirosomataceae > Dyadobacter > Dyadobacter psychrotolerans. The sequence goes on along the minus strand of NZ_SMFL01000005.1, from coordinate 82,061 downwards.
ATTGGAGGTGTTTTTGCGCTTGTTTTGAGGGGAATGCCTTTCAGCATTTCTGCCGGCGTGGGTTTCATCGCTCTTTTCGGAGTAGCCGTTTTGAACGGAATCGTACTTCTTTCGGAGTTTAACAGAATCAAAAAAGAGGGAATTATTACCGATGCAGTACAACTCGTGATGACAGGAACAAGAAACAGACTCCGGCCGGTACTGATGACCGCTGCGGTGGCATCGCTTGGTTTCCTGCCCATGGCACTAAGTAACGGTGCCGGAGCAGAGGTGCAGCGTCCTTTGGCGACTGTGGTAATTGGCGGGTTGATCACTGCGACATTGCTCACACTGTTTGTACTTCCTGCTCTTTACCTTTTGTTTGATTCGGGTAGTAAAAACAGGAGTTTAAAATTAGCGGCGATAACATTTTTCATTTTTGCAGGCAATACAACTTTTGCCCAAACACATCCTGCACCGATAAATCTGGATCATGCTATAAAAATTGCTGTCGACAAAAACCTTAATGTACAAAGCTACCGGCTAAATGAAAAAGCAAGCGAGCGTTTACAGGCCAATGCTTTTGACATTGCAAAAACCAGTATCACCGCAGATTATGGAAAAGTAAACAGCATTAACAACGATAACCGGATTGGCATCAGCCAGACATTCAGTTTTCCCGGTGTTTATTCAAACCAGAAAAAAATGCTGACGGCCGGCTACCTTGCTTCGCAGGCGCATACCAGGCTCACTGAACAGGATTTACGTGCAGGTGTACGACAGCTTTTTTATGAATACGCCGTATTGACCGAACGCAAAAAACTGCTGATGTACGCCGACAGTGTATACCGTCTTTTTGAAACAAAGTCAAATCTTCGTTTTGAAAAAGGATCTGCCAATATTCTGGAAAAAACCGCGGCAGAATCACATCGCCAGCAAATAACCAATCAGCTGAATTTACTCAACAGCGATCTGGCCATACTTGTAAAACAATTCAATATGCTGATCCAGGATACGCAGTTATATATCCCGCAGATTCTTGATCCTAAAATTGAAAACAGATTCACCTTACAGGATTCATCCGTGTCAGTTAATCAGCTGCCACTGGCCGATCTTGCGAAACACCAGCAGGATGCAGCCCGGTTTCGCTGGCAAACTGAAAAGTCGAGATTGCTTCCGGATTTTATGATTGGATACAGCAACCAAAGCCTCATTGGCAACCAGCAGGTGGGCGGACAGGAACTTTTTTACAACGGTAAAGACCGGTTCAGTTATGTGAGTGCAGGAATTGGTATTCCTTTGTTTTTTAAAGCACAGTCGGCAAAAGCAGCCGCAGCAAAACTGGATTGGGAAAGAAGCAAAAAACAGGCTGACTATATTCAATTCCAGTTACTGACTGAACTTCAAACAGCCTTTGATCAGGTGCAAAAATACCAGCAGAGTCTGGCTTATTATGAGACCGATGCGCTGAAAAATGCGGAACTGATTATTAAAACAGCTGATGATCAATTTCAGGGTGGAGACATTGATTACCTGCAATGGGTAATTCTCGTCGACCAGGCTATAACCATCAAAAATGAATACGTCGGTGCGCTTAACAGCTACAACCAGGCAGTCATACAATTATTAAAATTGAACAATCTTTAAGAAAAAGAAATGAAAAGATACACCATAATCTGTCTGAGCCTGCTGGTTTTAGCATCCTGCGGAACTGACCCCAAAAGTGAAGTTGCCGAAACGAAAAACAAAGCGGATTCCACCAACTCGGAACAAACGGTTTCGTTTAGTGCTGAACAATTAAAAAGTGTAGGCATTGAAGTAGGAACGCCTCAGCTTGAAAAAATAAGCGGGGTACTGAACCTTCAGGGGACTATAGACGTGCCGCCCCAAAGCACTGTTAGCCTTAGTTTTCCTTTGGGAGGTTATCTTAAATTCACAAAAATGCTTCCGGGTATGCATGTGCGGAAAGGCCAGGTTTTGGCGGTACTGGAAGACATGCAGTTCATCCAGCTTCAGCAGGATTATCTGACTGCAAAAGAAAAATTCACCCTCTCAGAAACAGAATTCAGCCGGCAGCGTGATTTGAACACAAGCAAAGCCAGCAGTGATAAAGTATATCAGCAGTCACGGGCGGAAATGGAAACGCAAAGAATTTTGATGAATGCCTTGGGTCAAAAGCTGGAAGTGATCGGCATAAATCCGGTTCAGTTAAAGGCCGATAACATTTCAAAAAGTGTTTCAATACTTTCACCCATCAATGGCTATGTTTCCAAAGTAAATGTGAACGTAGGCAAATATACCTCACCTACCGACATGTTGTTTGAACTTGTGGATCCGCGTGATATACATCTGGCGCTGAATGTTTTTGAAAAAGACCTGGGAACACTGGCGATCGGACAGCATGTTACTGCTTACACCAACAGCGAACCAGGCAAGAAATTTCAGGCAGAAATCATCTTAATCAGTAAAAACCTAGACCAGGACAGAATGGCTGAGGTACATTGCCATTTTGAGCAATACAGTCCTTCTCTTGTTCCGGGAATGTTTATCAACGGCGAAGTTTCAGTAGATAACAAAGAAGCGCTGACCGTTCCCGAAGAAGCTGTTGTACGCTGGGAAAACAGGTTTTTTGTATTCACTGATAGCGGAAACGGGAAATTCGAGATGACCGAAGTAAAACCGGGCGTGATCAGTAAAGGAAAACAGCAGATTGAAGCTGCCGGTATAGACGAAAGTACCAGACTTGTTGTGAAAAATGCTTATGCCCTGTTGATGAAGATCAAAAATACTGAAGAGGAAGGATAATGATCGTTTAAGGTGCGGCTAAACGATCGGGCATACCCGGCGTTTAGCCGCTTTAGGATTTAGGAATGTTTAAGCTGTTTTTTAGTTGATTCAGTGAGTTCGCGTTTTGCCAAAGCGTGACATTCATTAATTGCATCACTGAACATCATTTGCTGAGGAGGAGTTTTTTGGGTAGAGGCAGACGGCCCGCGCAGCGCACCAACAAGGCCAAGTTCTCTTGCTACGTATACATAACGGATGGCGTCGATTACCACCCCGGCAGAATTTGGTGAATCCTGAACTGAAAGCTGAGCGTCCAAAATTACCGGCGCGCCCATAAATCCTTCCAGCTCCAAACGGAAATTGGCAACCTTGTTATCACCATAAAAAGCGATGTACTCCGATGGCCCGGCGTGCAGAAAACTATCTTCCGTCGAAATGCCGCGAATATCGTTTTGTGCTCTGATGACATTTTCCTTAGATATCTTTTTCGACTTTAAACGATTTTTATCTTCCATATTCAGGAAATCCGTATTGCCGCCTACATTCCGCTGGATGTGTGCTTTGACATGATGTCCTCTTTCAAAAGCGAGTTCCTGGAGCATCTGAGAAACAATACTTGCCCCAAACTGACTTCTCATGTCGTCACCAATAATCGGAATTCCTGCATCAATAAACTTCTGCTCCCAGACCGGATCTGATGCTATGAAAACAGGTATGCAATTTACCAGAGAAATACCCAATTCCAGACAGATTTCAGCATAAAACTCGGTTGCCAGCTGCGACCCTACCGGAAGATAATTGATCAGCACTTCGGCCTGATGTTCTTTCAAATGCTGAATTATTTCCAATCGAAGCGATTTAACAAACTCTTCATCATAAGCAGTTTTGTCTGTCAGCTGATCAGTCGGTTTCAATTCTTCTTTTATCACAAAACGGTTTGCTTCCGGATAAGCAGACATTTGAGGAGAAACCCCGTCTATAACCGGAGAGCGGTAAACCGGTGCCAATGAACTAATTTCTGAATTGAGTATGATCGTACAGTTTGGTTTTGCAAAAATTGCATCCTTTAATGACAGACCGATTTTACGTTCATCTATATCAAAACCACATACAAATTCAATATTTTCAGCTTTGTATCCACCTATATCATCAGCCATTAGTCCTGATGTTTTTTGAGAATTTCTGGTGTAATACTCTACTCCCTGTACCAATGAACTTGCGCAGTTTCCCACGCCCAGAATAGCAACTTTAATTTTTTTGGATTGACTTGACATTCGTAGATTTTTAATAAAAATTAAAAGATATTTTTCCGAGACACTCACTTTTCAAAATGAAAAACGCGATTTAAATCTCTACGTAAAACCGAACAAAAAAATCAATGCAAACGTTTGCATTGATTCAAAAATATCTTTTTAGACAGGATTTAAGTTTATTGTAGAGAACGAATCGATCTGGATAAATTCTTTCTTCTCCAAACGGGTATATTCACATAATACAATTACCAATTCGAATAAAAATACACACTTCGCATAAAAAAGAGGTATAAAAAACCAGAAGGTTTTACCAGCTTTAAGCTTTCGAACGGTTATAATCAATATGTAGCAAGGCGGTGTTCGTGTGTCGCAAACTAATCCAAAAAGTATCATTTTGGAAAGTTTATCATGAACCTGATTTGCAAACCAGTCGCAGACGGTCCCTTAAAATTTACCCGGATTGAATTCTCTAAAATTTTGAAAATTGTCGCTATTTAGACTAATTATCGTTAGATTTGCGTCGATATTTCATTGTAATCAACATCATACAGGCATCGTCTGGATATTAATAATTAACCTTTGCATGAAAAAACTATTTATCATTATTACCACATTGGTATCCTTTGCTGCACATGCCCAGCAAAACGGACTTTTAGAACAATCGTTCTGGAAAACATCTCCCGATGTTAACGCGGTTAAAGCGGAAATTGCAAAAGGAAGTAATCCATCTCAGTTTAACGGTAATCTGTTTGACCCTGTGGTTATGGCAATTAATGCCGGCGCTCCCAATCCTACGATTGAATATCTGTTATCTCAGCCAGGCAATGGCATTGATAAACTGACTCACGATGGCCGTATTTATTTGCATTGGGCTGCAATGAGAGGCAACGTGGAAGTGATGGAATATCTGGTTGCAAAAGGAGCAAAAGGGAATTTTGTAGATGGCCATGGCGCAACACCAATCAATTTCGCTGCAGGCGGCGGTCAGCAAAACACCAAAGTTTATGATATCTGCCTTGCTCACGGCGCAGATTTGAAAAAAGATCTTAACAGTGAAGGTGCCAATGCCCTGCTCATTGCAGTTGCTAATGACAAAGATCTGGTATTGACCAACTATTTTGTATCAAAAGGTCTGGATCTGAAAAGTACCGACGCGGCTGGTAATAATGCGTTCAGTTATGCTGCACGTGCAGGTAAAATTGATGTGCTTAAAACACTCCTGGAAAAAGGAGTTCCTGCCAATTCAAATGCAATCCTTATGGCTGCACAGGGATCCCGCGGCGGGGCGAACTCGATTGAGGTATATCAATACCTTGAAAGCCTGAAACTTAAACCGACTGTAATTGGTAAAAACGGTGAGAATGCGCTGCATGCCATTGTGCGTAAACCAAAACAAGACGATATCATTAAGTATTTTCTTTCGAAAGGTGTTGATGTAAATAAGGCAGATGAAGACGGAAATACCGTATTTATGAACGCTGCTGGCAGCAACCGTGACACTGCAACGTTGAGCTTACTGCTTTCCAAAGTGAAGGATATCAATTTAGGTAACTCAAAAGGCGTAAGTGCATTGGCCATGGCTTCCCGCAGTAATTCACCGGAAGTGATCGGTTATCTGATTGGTAAAGGAGCGTCTGTCAATACAACAGATAAAGCTGGCGAAAATCTGGCATTTTATCTTGTGCAAGGTTACAATGGACAAAGAGCAGCAGAATTTGAATCGAAACTGAAAGTGTTACAGGAAAAAGGTTTTAAAGTTACCGAGCCGGCAAAAAATGGCAATACGCTGTATCATGTAGCCGTTGCTAAAAATGACCTTTCACTGGTAAAACGTCTTGAAGCCTATAAAATCGATGTTAATGCAAAAAATAAAGAAGGCATTACTGCCTTGCACAAGGCTGCGATGGTCTCAAAAGATGATGCCATGATGAAGTATCTTTTATCAATCGGTGCTAAAAAAGACATCCAGACCAACTTCAATGAAACTGCCTTTGACCTGGCAGGTGAAAATGAAACGCTGTCTAAAAACAATGTAACTGTTAACTTCCTGAAATAATTTTCATGTCTGATTTAATAAAAAAAACACTCCTGTTCCTGGCAGTATTCTTTTGCGTATCAACGGCTTCATTCGCCCAAAAGGGAGCCACTTCCAAGTACAAGTGCATGATCCAGATGACCAACTATACGGGTGAAGGTGCTTACATTGTCATTTCACTAATTGATGCCAAAGGCGCTTACGAGAAAACTTTGTACGTGATGGGCCCGGATAAAAAATGGTACAACAGCTTGAAGGAATGGAACAAATTCAGAACTAAAAAACCGGCCAACATCAGCGCAATCACGGGAGCATCTGTTACCGGCGGAGACCGTAGTGTGAATGTCGTTGAAATTGAGAATGCCAAGATTAATGCCGGCTACAAGCTGCGTTTTGAAAGCGCCGTGGAAGACCAAAAATATCATGCAAAAGATGTGGAAATACCTTTAACCACAGAAGGCCTTTCAGCAAAAAGCGACGGCACCGGATTTATCCGTTACGTACGTTTCAGTCCAAACTAGGAATCAGCAATTATGACTATTTCGATATGGAGATACAGCCACTTAGCCCTGGCTGTATCTTCTTTTCTGTTGCTGATCCTCGCATCAGTAACCGGCATCATTTTGTCTTTTCAACCCCTGGCTGAAAAAGCCCAGCCTTACCGGTCAGATAGTTTCGATGAGCTCACACTCTCTGAAACACTACCTGTTTTACGAAAAAAATACCCGGGAATCAGCGAGCTTAGTATTGATGCAAATGAGTTTGTTCAGATACAGGGAAGCGATGACAAGGGAGAAAATCTTCTGGCATATATCGATCCAAAGACCGGTACAATTTTAGGTATTCCGGGTAAAAAAAGTGAATTTTTCGAGTGGGTTACAGCGCTTCACCGTTCACTTTTTATTCATGAATTGGGCAGACTTTTTATTGGAATAACTGCATTTCTACTTTTGCTGATCACCGTTTCGGGAACAATTCTGATTATTCAGCGGCAACGGGGATTAAAACGGTTTTTTACAAAAATCGTAAGGGATAATTTTGCACAATACTATCATGTTGTACTGGGCAGGCTCTCCCTTATTCCAATTTTTATCATTGCTCTTAGCGGAACTTACCTGTCACTCGCACGTTTCGGGTTTGTTGAAACAGTCATACCGTCTGCTAAAATAGACTTTGATCCCATTCGTTCAGAGCCGGTAAAAGAAGCTGCGGATTTCGAAACTTTTAGAAAATTATACCTGAACGAAGTCCGGAGTATCGAGTTTCCATTTTCCGAAGATGTTGAAGATTATTACACTTTAAAACTCAAAGACCGTGAAATAACGGTTAACCAGATTACCGGCGACGTTCTCAGTGAAAACAAATATCCTGTTGCGGAATTGCTAACCAATTTAAGTCTGGATTTGCACACCGGAAGAGCGAGCGGTATATGGGCTGTGGTGCTGGCCCTGGCTTCGGGCAACATTCTGTTTTTTATTTATTCCGGTTTTGCTATTACACTGAAACGCCGCGCGAACCGGGTTAAGAATAAGTTTACTGCAGCCGACAGCGAATTCATCATTCTGGTTGGTTCGGAAAACGGCAGCACTTTTCGCTTCGCAGGCGCTATTCATCAGCAGTTAATTGCAGCCGGCAAGTCGGCACACATCGCTGAACCGAATGATTATGAAATATTTCCAAAGGCAAAACATATCATTGTCATGGCGGCCACCTATGGCCTGGGAAATCCGCCTGCCAATTCCACCAGGTTTTTAACAATTCTTGCAAAACACAAACAGCCAAACCCTGTCCATTTTTCAGTAGTTGGCTTTGGTTCGCACGCCTATCCCGATTTTTGCAAGTTCGCCTTTGAGGTTGATAACCTTTTAAGTAAACAGTCCTGGGCGATTCCCACGCTGGAAATACATACCGTCAACGACAGGTCGCCGGATGAATTTAGCCAATGGGCTACCAGCTGGTCGCAGCATGCGGATATCCCGCTGGCAGTTTCTACCGAATTGTTTACTGCCAAACAAGAACGTCCCCATGCGCTGACCGTAATTGAAAAAACAGCAGTTTCAGCTGCCGGTGAGTCGTTTTTGATCCGCCTGAGAGCCGAAAGCGAAACCGATTTTACATCCGGAGATCTGTTGGCTATTTACCCGGCAGACGACCATCGCGAGCGTCAGTATTCTATCGGAAAAATTGGAAATGACGTACAGCTTAGTGTAAAGCTTCATGCCAATGGCCTGGGTTCTGAATATATTTACCGGTTGCAGCCGGGAGAAACGATTCATGGCCGGATTGACAGCAACGCACATTTTCATTTACCTCAGGTAGCAACTTCTGTAATCATGATTTCGAACGGGACAGGCATTGCACCTTTTCTGGGCATGATTGATCAGCCAACGCCGGGCACAAATTGTCATTTGTATTGCGGTTTTCGGGACGAAGCTTCCTTTGGCCTTTATAAAACTGCCATTCACCAAAATCTGGAAGCTGGGAAATTAAGCAGTTTACATATAGCTTATTCCCGTGAGGGTAAAAAACAGTATGTAAAAGATTTGCTTGAAAAGGACGCAGTGTTGATTGCCGATGTGCTGTCAACTGGTGGTGTGATCATGCTTTGCGGGTCACTTTCTATGCAAAACAACGTGGTAGAATTATTGGAAAATATCTGCCAGACGAATTTTGGAAAAAGCGTAAGTTATTACCAATCGCATAGTCAGGTACTGATGGATTGCTATTAAAAGTCACGTTCGTTTATTTAGTTTAAATTTCCGGCGTACTAAAATTAGTCTTTTAAGCGCCGGAAATCTATCTTCCCAGGGAGATCAGATTTGAAAACATTCGGTAAGCTCCCGGTACTCCGGCAGGCAGCTGACGAAACCAGCTTAGGGTTGTGTAAACGTAATTGCCTTTGCCGTATCGCGCCACTAGAATACCACTGTCAAGCGCTTCACTTCCCGGGTCATTGCAGGAAATTACGGTTTCGTATTTGTCCGACCAGCTGGCGGGCTGGTAGAGGCTTCTTTCCTGTACCCATCCATCAAAATCCTTTTTGGTAATTTTATTGGGATAATTCAGTGCTGAACAGTTGGGATTTACAAACCTTACTTCCGCTGCCTCAACCGTAATGCGGTTTTTGGAAACAGTGAAAGGATAAGGCCCAAAATCTTTTAATAACAGCCCTTCATCAGAATTGTACTGAACGATCAGATTTCCGCCATTTTCAACATACTTTAACAGTACCGGGTTAATGACCTTCAATCTTTCCACAATGTTGTAAGCACGAACCCCCAGAATAACGGCATCGAACCTGACCAGATTTTCTGTAACAATATCTCTGTCTTCCAGAATAGAAACTTCATAACCGATCTGCTGCAGACTTGCCGGAACCAGGTCACCTGCTCCTTTGATGTAGCCAATCAGATTACCTCTTTTATTGATATCCACCTTTACCACCCTTGCTTTTGCAACAGGAAAATGCAGCTGCAAAGGAATATGCGGATGACTAATCAGTGCCAGGCTTCGGTTGTAAACTTTATCTTTTGCTGTCACTACCGCATTTAACTCCCCTTCTCCGGCATGGTCGGGCGGAAACAACTTAAACTCAAAAACCTGCTCCTGCCCTTTCAGCTTAAGCGTAAACGGAAAGAATTCAGGCTGCGCCCGCCAGCCTTCCGGCAAATCAAGTTTTACATCACCCGAGATATCATTCTTCCCGGACGTCACCGTTACCGAAACCGTCTTTCCGTCATTACCATTAAACAAATATACTTTTTCGGATATGGAGACATACACCGGGGGAGTAATTGCAAGAGGCTGATGTACTTCTCCCAATATAGGATCCGTTTTTTGATAAATTACCGGGGAAATATGGTTCAAAACTTTTCCGGATACGAGCAGTTCAAAGTTTAATTCTGCTATCGGCTCATTTTGGGGCTTTCCAACATTTTCAGCTTCCGAAACTTCATAGAGACCGGGTCCGCTGGCCTTTTGCAGCCAGTAAGGCTGAGAGTATGGTGCATTTGCCGGAATGAAAACTTCCGTTGCAAACTCTAATTTTTGATCTTTTTGTAAGCTGATTTCAACCACGGAATCCGGCTTTTGAAACGGAAGTTTAATCTTACGAATTGAAACCGGAACATTGGAACGATTGAGCACTTCAACATTTAAATTAAGCTGATCACCCGGTGTATATGCGTAATCCTGCGCAGTAACCTGGATAAATAAACCTAACGCTTCCCTGATAACTTTATCCAGTTCGGCAGATTTCGTCGTTTTCCAATAACCATCCGGAAGTTTACTAAGCGCTTCACGTGCATGAAGAAGAAGTGGAACCACTTTAGCCGGATCCGTATGATCGTATTGCGTTAATACAATTTTAAGCAAATCCTGAAATTTCTTACTGCCCGGCTGTCTTTCCCATGTCGTATTGACACCATCCATCAAATCGCCGGAAGCCTTTTCTCCTTTGACATGTTTAAAATATTCGATCAGACTGCCCCGAAAACCGACCGTTCCAAAGCCCTGCGTCCGGTGCTGACTTCGGCTTTCGGCAGCAATTTCGCCATAAGATTTGCCAAGAAGCGGATTATAAATACCCACATCAAGTTTGATACAATCTTCCGCATCACTTTGTCCTACGGCTTCTCTGCGTTGATTCCACCACATTCCGGCGTTCCAAACCAGGCGTTTTGGTTTCCAGGGATCTACAAATTTTAGTTGTTCAGGAAAACGTTTGGGATCTGCGGCCGCATCAAAAGCTTCCTCCGCCAGAATAGCAGAGGCGATGTGGTGTCCATGTCCGGCTCGTTCATCGGGTGGAAATCGTGATACGATCACGTCAGGCCGGAACTTACGAATCACCCAAACTGCATCCGACAATAATTTTTCCTTGTCCCAAATGGTAAATACTTCTTCTGCACTTTTAGAAAAACCAAAATCAATAGCTCTTGAAAAAAACTGCTGCCCGCCATCAATTCTCCTTGCCTGCAATAGTTCCTGGGTACGTATAATCCCCAGACTTTCCTTTGTTTCTGTACCTATTAGATTTTGCCCTCCATCTCCTCTTGTCAAAGAAAAATAGGCAGTATTATAAAGTTTCTCATTTGCCATGTAAGCAATAAACGTCGGATTTTCATCATCAGGATGCGCCCCGAAATACAGGACATTACCCAAAACGCCCAGCTTCTTGATATCCTGAAATATCCTGGCTGATGATGGCCTTTTTGGAATCTGGGCGTAGGAATTCATATCATTCAGAATAAAAAAGACAGTAAAATAAAAACACAGCCGGAGGTAGCAATTCTTACGCATAACCATTTAATAATAAATCAAATTATACCAAAAGAGACACAGCTCTTTTCAGCACCGACACTAATCTACTAAATATATAGATTTAATCATGTAAATATAAATACTTTTACAAAAAGCAGCTGATAAAATTGCTGTCATGATGCACTTTACTGGTTTTATCGATAAAAATTATTGAAAAAGCCTGCAAAAACAGTCAATTATATTCGCAGCAGGTTCTGTTTTCAGAAAGTGTTTGATAAAAACAGAATGCGAAGACGGCTCTATGGGTGAGGAAGTTGTAATAGAAAACGACTCTTGGATTCCGGTTTCTGACAAGACCTGTTATACAAGAGTCGCTTTTTTGTTCTGAAGACTTATGCTTCTAATTCTGTAATTATTTTTTCCGAAGTATTATCTGCTCTGAGAATATCCATTAGCGTTGTTTTATCTAATACATTCAGGTTGGCATCACGCCATTTTTCCAAAACAGTACGGAGGCTGCATGTTTCTTCATCCTTGCAGTCATCACACCGTCCGTAAAAAAACATGGAAACGCAGAGCGCCGGAGCGATCGGACCGTCGATGATTCGGAGTACCTTTGAGAAACTCACATCCGCCGGAGCCATACGTAACATGTATCCTCCTCCCTTTCCCTTTTGACTTTGCAAAACGCCGTTATTTCTCAAATCCAGCAGAATAGCTTCCAGAAATTTCTTTGGAATTTTCTCCTTTTCAGCGATGTAAGAAATCAATACCGGCCCTTTGCCATATTCTTCTGCTAATACTTTAAGAGCCTTAAGTGCGTACTTGGCTTTTTTTGATATCATTGTTGATTGATGTGCTTAACGATTCAGTGTCACAAATTTTCACATTTGCAGCAACTGTTGATTTTGGAATAAATATATAGCACATCAACCTAAATGACAGCCTTTTTGTTCATATAAATGAAAATGTTAGATCAATTCTATATAATAAGAAGGCTTTTGTACGAAGTGGGACTTTGAAATAATTATCAGGCTTGTTTACGAAGTTTTAAAATATCATAAACCGGAACACCGCTTAAAGCAATGATTAGTCCCGGACAAGTGAACTGCGGTTTGTAAATGATTAGTAAAATACAAAATGCAAGTCCCATAATAATGTACAGTGCAGGCAAAACAGGATAAGCAGGCGCTTTGTAAGGGCGTTCAAGAAGTGGTTTTTTAATCCTGAGAATGAAAAATGTCGTATTTATTTATTTCAAAACAAATAGTACAATTTACTTTTTTTGGAAGGCAGATCAGGAGGCTTCCTGTCTGTTTAAAATTCGCAGCTGATGGGTATTAAATACCTGCGAATTGGGCTCGACACTTTTGGTAAGAAAAACGCTTCCGCCGATCACGCTGTTTTTACCGATCACCGTGTCACCGCCTAAAATGGTAGTCCGGGCATAAATGATCACGTTGTCTTCAACGGTGGGATGTCTTTTAATTTCTGCCAGATCTTTGGCAACCTGTAAAGCCCCAAGCGTAACTCCCTGATAGATACTTACGTTTTTACCAATAATTGTGGTAGCGCCGATAACAATTCCGGTACCATGGTCTATCATGAACGGAACGTCTATCTGCGCGTTGGGATGAATATCAACACCGGTTTTGCCATGCGCAAACTCACTTAATATTCTTGGCAAAACAGGTATTCCCAGACGGCTCAAATGGTTGGCCAGCCGGTAGACCGTAATTGCATAAAATCCAGGATATGAAACAATTACCTCGTTTACGCTTGTCGCTGCCGGGTCATATTCATTTATTTTACTTGCATCCAGTCTCAGGTTTTGGTATATTCCTTCCAGGGAATTATAAAAATCGGCAACCACACCGGTGATATCTATTCCGCTGGGTTCGAGGTAACTCAACAGGATGTTTTCAAGGTCAATCTGATTTTTTTTCAGTATACCTTCGTAAGCAGAACTTTTGGGCAAATGGTTACTTGGAAACAAAAACTGCACAAGATCATCCAGCCACCTGATCGCATCACGGGAAGAAGGTGTCGCCTCCCATTCCGCATTGTGAGTTTTCTTTAAAAGACTGATCAGCGACTGCGTGTTGGTACTTTGATTCATATTTGATTTATACACAAAAGCTATCAGAACTTGTTTTCCACTTAAACGTAACGTTCAAATTTCTGAAAAGCTTATTCTGATAGCGTCCTTTAACCTACTTATTTCTTTTTTGTATCCGCTTTTACCTCCGTGTACTTCTTAACCGGTACAAAATTTCCACCAGCACGTCCACATCTGAGCAGGTATTGTAAAAGGCCAAAGACGGGCGTACGGTTGTTTCTACCCCAAATCTTCTCAGAATAGGCTGCGCACAATGGTGACCCGACCGCACCGCAATACCTTCCTCGTTCAACGCAGCACCAACCTCTTCGGTTTTGTAACCTGCAAAAACAAAAGACAAAACAGATGCTTTATCCGGTGCTGTGCCGATCAAACGAAGACCGGGAATATCCTTTAAAAGGCCGGTCGCATAGACCAAAAGATAATGTTCGTATTGGTGAATGACATCAATGCCGATTTTATTGACATAATCGATGGCCGAACCTAAACCTACTGCATCGGCAATATTTCCTGTACCTGCCTCAAAACGGTTCGGCGCGTCGTGAAACCGGGTAAACTCGAAAGTCACATCCTGAATCACGTTACCTCCACCCTGCCATGGCTGGGTTTGGTTTAGCAAATCTTCTTTTCCGTAAAGCACGCCAATTCCGGTTGGTCCGAAAACCTTATGACCGGAGAAAACAAACCAGTCACAGTTCAGCGCACGTACATCCGAACGAAGGTGTGAAACAGACTGTGCGCCATCTACCAGTACTTTGGCTCCGGCCGCATGAGCCATTTCCACGATTCTCTTTGCCGGTGTAACCGTACCCAAAGCATTTGAGACCTGGGTAAATGAAACCAGGCGTGTTTTCGAATTTAACAATTTGGCATACTCATCAAGCAGTATCTGGCCATCGTCATCAACTGGAATTACCCTGATTTTCAAACCCTTTTTGGCCCCAAGCTGCTGCCAGGGAACGATGTTGGCGTGATGTTCGAGGTTGCTGAGAATAATTTCATCTCTGGCACTCAGGTTTTGCTCTCCCCAGGTTTTAGCAACCAGGTTGATTGCCTCGGTAGCGCCACGCACAAAAATAATTTCATTGACCGACCCTGCATTCAGAAATGTCTGTACCTTTTTACGTGCACCTTCGTATGCATCCGTTGCGCGGGCAGCAAGCTCGTGTGCAGCGCGGTGTATGTTGGAATTTTCGTGTTCGTAGAAATACGTGATTCTGTCAATTACCTGTTTGGGTTTTTGGGTAGTCGCGGCGTTGTCAAGCCAAATCAGCGGACGCCCGTTTACCTTTTCTTGCAAAATCGGAAAGTCTCTTTTGATCAGGTTGACATCAAACGGTGCACCGCCTTTACCATCAGTAACCAATGGTAAAGATTTCTCTCCAAGCTGAGATCCATAATGACCCGGCTGCGCAAAAGGATCATTTCCCTGAAAACCGATTCCTGACAAAAAATAGTATTGGGAAGCCGATGGGCCGGGGTTTACAGGAAGCTGTGGAAAGCTTTTAAATGTATTGATCGAAGCAAAAAGCTTGTCTGCCTTTGGTTCAAACGCAGTATCAGCCGAAAAAGGAAACGATTCGGCGTAGGGTGGTCCGGTTTGAATAACCGAAGGAGAAATACCACTGCCGGCCGCCGACTTGGGAACGTGATTGAACCCGGTCGAATTAGGATCAGACAGGCTTGTCTGCGGATCACGCAGATTGATTGCATTTCCCTGATTTACAGCCGAAGGCGAAATGCCAAGATGAATATCTCATACAAACATACTTTAATTGACTTTCAGCGTTTTTTTTAATCAGGCAGTTTACCACCGGCCTGCATTTCTAAAAAACGGACCCTACCCCCTAGCCAAATATTACTCAGGTTTACCAAAACTAAAGCCTGATATTTCCGCAAAACCATTTGTAAAGTATTTCATAGCCATTTTTTATTCTGTTTAAAAATCTATAATGCTACTGGATTTTGTGGATTTTCAAATCGTATACTTTACCACAACATTAATTATATACTAATTCCATAGACTTTATATTTTTTATGGAATATGTTTGTAAATTTGGCCCATGATAAAATTTTAGACTTAGGGAAAATGCTTTCAAAAGAACACATCAGCATCTACAAAAATGAAGAAATGGCTGTGGAAGCTTTCAAAGATTATCGTATACGACGGGGCATCGTTTGTAAAAAATGTGGTGGAAGCCACCATTATTGGCTTTCGTCGAAACATCAGTTTCAATGCAAAAGCTGCAAGTTCAGGACCACACTTCAAAGCGGCACATTACTGGAAGGAAGCAAACTGCCGATATCTTACTTTTTTATCGCCCTGCATCTGCTGATCAAAAATGATAACGCCGTTTCTATTGAAGAGTTTCAGCAAAAAACAGGTCATAAATACAGCGAACCACTTTATGATTTTCTCAGAAAGATAAAGCTGTATCTCAACACCAATGACCGCAACTCTATTCTGATCGACTTCTTTGAAGTAGCCAACAGGACTTTCTTTTTACAGAACGTTCATTAACCACCGTTTGCTGAACACCTTTACAATGACTATGAATTTGAACTACATGGCCTTGGCCGTTCCTGTATTCCTGTTTTTTATCGGGCTGGAATACCTTATCGCAAAACGAACAGGCAAAAAAATCTTCAATTTTACAAGCTCCATTGCCAATATGAATGTGGGTGTGGCAGAAAGACTTATCGATCTGTTTACAGCCGGTTCGTTTTATTTCTTTTACGATTATCTGCATAAACATTACGCCATGTTTAACATCAAACCAACCATTTTAACCTGGATCGCGCTCATATTGGCCACCGACCTGGTTTGGTATTGGTACCATCGCGCGGGTCACAAAGTTAATTTGTTCTGGGGATTTCATGTGGTACATCATACCAGTGATGAATTTAATTACACGGCGGGCACCAGGATAACGGTTTTCCAGGCTGTGGTAAGAACTTTGTTCTGGTCTGTGCTTCCGCTTGTTGGTTTTCCTGCTTCGATGATCACAACTATGCTCATTGTTCACGGGCTTTATCCGTTTTTTACACACACCCAGCTTATTGGCAAATTAGGCATTTTAGAATACATCCTTGTTACACCGTCTCATCACCGCGTTCATCACGCGAGCAATGAAGACTATCTTGATAAAAACTTTGGAGACATGTTTATCATCTGGGATAAGCTGTTCGGAACATTTGCTAAGGAAGATCAGGAAGCACAGTATGGTTTGACCAAACAGCTCGACAGTTACAGTTTTCTCTGGCAGCATTTTCACTTTCTGGTCGAGATTTGGTATGCAGCCAAAAGAGAAAATGGTCTTGTTAATAAGTTAAAAATCGTTTTCGGCAGTCCTTCGGATTTCGATCCTGAGATAAGACAGATCGTCGAAAAGAAGTTTCTTTCACGACATAAGGTACGGGTCCGGACACAAAAGTTCAGATTGTATGTAATCGGGCAATTTAGCTTTATGGTGACAATACTCTTCTTCCTGCTTCTTTTTGAACACCAGACCGATCTCTTTCTGCAAATCATGACAGCCTTATTTATTTTAATAACCGTAATCAACTGCGGTGCCATTTTGGAACAGCGGCGCTGGGTTTTTTATCTCGAAGTTGTCAGAGGATTTTTTGTAATACTCACCACCTTTTATTACTTCCCGCATCCCACCACATTTGCTGTTTTTGCCATTTTAACAATCAGCTCACTGGCCTATTTCTCAACCCTTCAAAAGCAATATTTAAATACCCTTTACGGATCTCAAAGTGCCTAATTTCGTTTAAAAACACTACTATTTTTTACTCATGATCAAGGACTAACCTCTCGCTGAATTCCCAAAGCTCCTGACCCAGCTTTCTATTTTTAGCAGCCCCGGAAGTACGTCCTGGTTTGCAGTTGACCAGATATTTACCGGAAATACCTTCTGCAAAGGGAGAGGAAGCAGCGAAAATACTGGTTTCCGCACCCTGACTGGTTGTCTTTAGAAAAGGCCGTAACAGCTTCATAAATGCCGCAGTGATTCCGGTTCCATCAGCTGCAAAATTGCTGGCAACCGTACCGGGATGTACTGCATTGGATGTAATTCCAAAAGATTCTAATCTTTCAGCCAGTTCGTTAGAAAAAAGGATATTGGCCAGTTTTGATCTTCCATAAACAATCAAATCCTGATATACGGGCGGATCTACCAGCTTGCGGATATCGTAAAAAGCAAAAAAATGTGCTTCGGAAGCTACATTCACAATTCTGGCCTTATCAGCGGATTTCAAAAGATCGATAAGTCCGGTTGTTAACACAAAAGGCCCGATATGATTGGTTGCAAAAGTAAGCTCAATTCCGTCAGGTGAAAACTGTTTGTGTTGAAATATCTGACCGGCATTGTTAATCAGTACATCAATTTTGTCATATCGTGATTTGATTTCCTGCACTGCATCTTTTACAGAAGTTATATCCGAAAGATCGCATCCGACAAAATCAGCTTTAACCCTGCCTGAAATTTCTTCCTGAACCAACCTGGCTTTGGCCTCGCTTCTTGCGACGAGAATAAGATCGTAACCTTTCTTCGCCAATTCAATTGCGGTGACGTAACCAATACCAGAAGTTGGTCCTGTAATAAGTGCAGTTTTATTTGACATAAAATGTAATTTGACGGTATAAATATTGTTCTTTTACCACGTAAAATATTCATTGGTAAAAGAGAAAAAAACTGTGCTTCAATCAGATATGAAAAATATCTTTTAAGGCACGTTTGGCTGCATGGTAACCACACATGCCATGAACGCCTCCACCCGGCGGAGTTGAGGAAGAACAGATATACAAACCTTTAGCAGAAGTCCGGTAAGGCGACAGGCTCAGCACTGGCCTTGTATAAAGCTGGCTGATATCCTGAATCCCTCCGTTGATATCACCACCGATGTAGTTGGGGTTGTAAGCCTCCATTTGCAAAGTATTCATGGTATGCCGTTCCAAAACCACGTCTTTAAAGCCAGGTGCAAATCGTTCTACCTGATTTTCGATTGCTTCTGTTCGGTCTTGCTGGGAACCATGGGGTACATGGCAATATGCCCAGGCCGTATGTTTGCCTTCCGGCGCACGGGTGCTGTCAAACAAACTTGGCTGGGCCAGTAAAACAAAGGGTTTATCTGCCAGTTTTCCGTCCGACGTAATTTGTTCAGCATGTGTTATTTCTTCTATGGTATTTCCTAAATGGATCGTACCTGCTTTTCGACAGGATTCGTTTTTAAACGGAATAGATTCAGAAAGTGCCCAGTCAATTTTAAAAACCCCCATTCCGTACCTGTAGTTTTTCAGCTTTCGTGCATAGGATGAGCTAAGTTTATCGCCGGCAATTTCCAGCAGCTGTTTAGGTGTAACGTCGAGTAAAACCGCTTTGGAAGAAGGCAGCTGGTCCAGTGATCTAACATGAAATTCTGTTTCTATTTTTCCCCCGATAGAAAGAAAATAAGACACCAGCGCATTGGCTATGGACTGAGATCCACCTTTGGGAATTGGCCAGTTGCCCACGTGTGCCGCGGCCATTAACATCAGTCCTATTGCAGAAGTTGTCAGATTGGTCAGCGGCTGAATCGCATGTGCTACCATCCCGCCCCACAAGCCGCGTGCCTGTTTGGTTTTAAAACGTTTCGAAAGCCAGGTTCCGGAAGGCAGTGCTTTTAAGCCAAAGTCAGCTAACGCAAGCGGATGCGATGGAAACGGAAATGGCCCGAGTAGATCAGGAAGTAATTTGGGCAGATTATTAACCGTGGACTGCATTAAACGCAGATAAGCTTCCTGATCCTGACCTAAACCTTCGGCCGTTTTTTGCAGTGAATGATGCAGTACACCTGCCGTTCCGTCATCAAAAGGATGTGCGGCAGCAAATATCGGATTGATCATTTCAAGCCCGTGCTGCTGCAAAGGAATGTTGCTAAAAAAAGGAGAAAGCGTCACCATCGGATGTACTGCCGAGCAGACATCGTGTATAAAACCAGGCAAAGTCAGCTCTGCTGAGCGCATGCCTCCGCCCGGTGTTTTTTTTGCTTCAACCAATAAAACAGACAATCCCGCCTGTCTTAAAGTAATAGCAGCCGCAAGCCCATTGGGACCTGAACCTACTATCACTGCGTCATAATCCTGATTAGCCACACGAAGATTTTAAAATGAAACGAAGTTAACGATCTGTAACCGGTTTACATTCAGCAATTATACCAATTTTTTGATATTCCATTGAGTAACCCAGTACGAAAACTTCGACAATCTGATGGTCAGTGATCA
The DNA here is from genome assembly GCF_004349265.1 of Dyadobacter psychrotolerans. GTDB lineage: Bacteria > Bacteroidota > Bacteroidia > Cytophagales > Spirosomataceae > Dyadobacter > Dyadobacter psychrotolerans. The sequence goes on along the minus strand of NZ_SMFL01000005.1, from coordinate 62,358 downwards.
CCAAAACGTTTTTCACCTGCAGTAATAGCTACTGCCAGTTTATTTTGTTTTGGAGATAAAGGACAGGTTGCATAAGGTGAAAATGCGCAGGGAGGATTGATTGCTTTGTTAAAATCCAGCCAGGTATATCCTTCTGTGTCCGGAGCAGATGCATACAAAAAGCGCCCCGATCCGTAGGTTTGCTTTTTATTTGTTTCATCCGCGAAGATGATAAAAAGACTTCTCTCTGACCCTACTGCGTCCAAACGGTACTCTTTGCCTTTCACATTAAATACCAGCGTTCCCGGAGAATCCTGATCAGCTGTGCGTCCTGTAATATCTGTAATCGCAATTTTCTTTCCGGTTGTCGCTTCAAATTTTGCTTTAATCTTCCAGTCTGTCTGAATCGGGTAGGTGTCGATGCCCTTAAAGGCTTTCAAATGCGGACTGTCAAGATCGCGCAGCCTTACGGCATACTTGTCGCCGCGTTGTATGACAAACCAGCGAAGGGTTTTGTGTTTTAAGACAACTGGCTTTTCAGAAGGAAATATCTGCAGGTTTTCCACTGGCTGCTCACCACTGAAAACCCCGGCATTCTTATTGGCAACCAGTGTAACTATACCATCCTTTAAAACAAACTTACCCAGCGTTGCATCGCTCCTTTCTTTTGGAAAAATAATGTCGTTTTCACTGTCACCTCCAAAAGTATTTTCCCCTTCCTCCAGCCAAAGCAATCCTGCCAGGTTGAGCCAGCCATTTTCGGATTTAAGGTCCTCCACCCTTTTTTTATGCCAATCCCTGATTTCATTTTCATAAGCAGAATCGGCTCTGAATGAAAACAAAACCACACCCAGTAACAGCAAAACAGAATAATTAAATAATTTTCTCATCATTTCTTCATTTTTAATTTGAATAAAGCCGGGTGGTTGACGATACAAAAATAAAGAATTTAATTAGTCTATTATATTTATAGGGTATATATAATTACATGAATTTCAACTTAGGTTGGTTTGAATAATACTTTCCCGTCTTTTTGCAAAAGCCAGGCTGTAACAGGATTGAAGTGATAGGAAATATCACCGCCTCTTACAGCGAGTAACTCTTTAAGAAACGGCTGTATATATCCTGTTTCGTCAACGGCTCGGCTCATAATTTCTGTCGGATTTCCATCCCAGTGCCACAAATAACGAAAAGCAACATGCGCCTTGTCCATTACAGGATCCTGCAGGTCGGCATTCTTCCAGGTTTTCCCTGCATCCGTACTTACTTCAACCCTTGTGATCTTTCCGCGGCCGCTCCCTGCAATTCCCCTTATTTCGATCCAGCCTTTTTCTACCGAAGCAGGATATGAAGGATAGGTAATGATCGACCGGGCATCCATTGTAAAACTGAACTGACGGATTTTGCCTTCTCCTACCGTTTCTGTGTACCTGGAAGTTTCTTCCCTTGTCATAAAAGGCTCATCGGAGAGTTCGAGCCTTCGCAGCCATTTCACACTTACATTACCTTCCCAACCCGGCAAAAACAGCCTTATTTTTCCGGAAGTCTCACCCCGGTAATTCCCCGAGCACTCCAAAAAGGCAATACCTGATATCGAAGGAAAACGCTTAAATTCAGCCAAAGTAAAAACCATCGGCTTTTCAACCAGCCCATGAATGACCAGCTCATATTTCGACGGATCAATAACCGGCACGCCTCCATGATGGCGTTCATAGTGCAGATCCGAAGGTGTGATTGTCGATCTACCGTTTAAATTCTACCTGATTTCCAAGCCTCCCTTGCGGTCATCGGGCACAAACCGCTGTTGCGCAGGCATCTTTACTTTTGGTAAACTCGCTGCATTAACAACTGTTTTTTCACCGATCAATCCGTTTGCATTTAAAAGATAGGCGGTCAGGCTGTACACTTCCTCATTTGTCAAAGAACCCGGCTGATTAAATGGCATTGCCCGCCTCACATAATCAAAAATTGTTGTGGCGTATGGCCAATAATTTCCAATGGCCTTTATCCTTTTGCCCTTGGTTGTGTCACCAACGACAAGTCTGTCATTTGGTCCGTCTGTTGCCATAACACCGTGGCAGGCTGCACATTTTACCGCATAAATTTCTTTACCTGATTTTACCGTTCCCGAACCAGCCGGAAGTCCTTTTCCGTCAGGTCTTACATCGATATCGATCCGGGCAATTTCAGCAGCAGTGGCAGAGCGGCCCAGTCCAAAACTTTTTGGCCAGCGAAGCGTATCTGATATGCTTATCCTTTCTGCATTCTGCCGGTCACTTTTTTTGTATTAAAAGAAACAAACAGAATGGCTGCGCAAAAAAATCATTACTGACCATAAATACTTAATCATTTTTTTGATACTTTTTCAACTTTCGAAATGTCTCCATTACCGCGAAGCAGATGAATAAGATAAGGTACATCTTCTTTCCGGGACGTTTCAAAAGCCACCACTCCGACAAAATCAAGCCCCCTGTTTACAAAATTGAGATGCCTGATTCTAAGTCCTTTTACGGATTCGATGATAGAGGTAACACCATGGAGGCTGACCGCATTGCGGTACATAATTCGCAAAAAAACGATATTGCTCATAAAATGAAGCGATTGATATGGATAATGGGATGACGCAGGCCCACTAAAACCGAACCCTTTCGAGTCCGGCAATTTATCATTTTGAACTCTTCTTAACTTCCGCTGAACCCGAACCTAACAGTTCTTCGAGCTTTTTATGAAGCTCTTCTCCTCTCAGATTTTTACCTATGATTTTACCTTGGGGATCCAATAAAAAGTTAGCAGGAATGGCTCTCACACCATAAAGGCCTGCCGGCTCGCTGGCCCAGTATTTCAGGTCTGATACCTGTGTCCAGGTAAGGCCGTCTTTATCAATCGCTTTCAGCCAGTTTTCTTTGCTTTTGTCCAGCGAAACGCCAAATACTTCAAATCCTTTATCCTTATACTTCTCATAGGCAGCTACCAGATTTGGATTTTCTTTCCGACAAGGTCCGCACCAAGCAGCCCAGAAGTCTATCAATAAGTATTTACCAAAGTGATCTGAAAGTTTTACCGGCTTGCCTTGTGTATCGTTGGCCGTAAAGTTGATAGCTGGTTTACCTATCGAAACTTTGTCCATCGTGACAATTAGTTTTTCCAAAGTCTTTACGTATTGAGTTGAATGCAGTGACGGACTTAGCAGATCGATATTTTGTCTGATTTGCTCAGGTGTAAGCCTGTAAGAAAAGTTACGGTACAGTACATACGCAGACACAATGGAAGAAGGATTGGCAGCAATAAGTTCTTCAATTTTTAAATCGAGAGTCTTTTTAACTTTGTCAAAAAGCGCCTGGGCTTCGGAGCCGGTCACCGTGCTGTTTTTATAGTAAGCGGCAGTATCCAGTACGACCTTTACAGCCTGCGTATTTTGCAGAAAAAGAAACAACGGTGCTTTTTTGTTATCCAACGTCAACCCGTAAACTTCCGGAAGCTGTACAGTAGAGCGCAATTTAAACTTCCCGTCTTTAACCAAAACGGAGTCAACAGAAGAAAACAACTTCTCTTGAAATTTTTGCAGGTATACATATCCTGATTTTACACCCGGAACAGATCCTTCGATCGTCACCTGGGTTGTCTTGTTTTGGGCAAACGAAAAAGTGCCTGTCAGAAGTGCTGCTATTAGTAAGAATTTACTTTCCATATATACTCTACCAAGTTTATAGACAAATATATTCAAAACCGATACGGAAACAAAATTCTAATATGTATTTTGGGGGGGATTGTACCTAAAACACTTCCGCCACATTGGTATCGTCATTTTAACTCAAATTTTAGTTTAATTTTAAACTCGACAGGGGTACAAAAATTGCTGTTTAAAAAAACTTAATTCATCAGGAAGGATACAGAAACGTCTTTATTTGGTTTTATTCTAAATAGGTTATTATATTTGTCCATAAATTTACAGATACCTCATCCTTGTCCGGGCATAACGAACATATCGGAATTTCAATCGTTTCTATCAACAGAGACACCTTTGAACAGGCTTACAATCTGTATTGGAAAGAGTTGTATCTTACCTGCCTGCGTTACCTGGAAGATGAGGAACAAGCTAAGGAAATTGTGCAGGAAGTCTTCAAATCGATCTGGGAAAAAAGAGAAGAAATCGAGATCAAAACGACACTTAAGAACTATCTGTTTGGTGTTACGAAAATGAAGATTTTTGAATTTTACCGCGTTTCAACCGTTAGGGAAAAGTACACGGAGTACAGCAAAAACGAGAATCAGCAACTGCACTTTACAACCGAAAACGAGGTAATTTACAAAGAACTGCTTGGTAATGTAAACAAGTTGATTGAGCGACTTCCGACCCGCTGTCAGGAGATATTTAAACTCAGCCGTGAAGAAGGATTGAGTAACAAGGCGATTTCTTCACTGTTGCTGATCTCGGAAAAGGCCGTTGAAAAAAATATGACAAAAGCACTGGCCTCTCTGCGCCAGGGAATATCCTTTTTCTTATAAACTGATAATCAAAATTTTGCAGTCAGAATTTTCTTTACACAAGAAAATTTTTACATTTTTTTAAGCTTTTTGGTAGGGTTTAGAGCCTTAAACTCAACTATACTAAAAAGGGAATTATGCAGATCACGCCGGAACTTTTGAAACAGTATCACCTTGGAGCATGCTCTGACGAGGAGCGCTTGCTGGTAGAAACCTGGCTGGCAAGTAATGAAGATCCGGCGACCGGAATATTTCCTCTTCATGAAACTGAGGGCCAGGTGAAAGACTTCATGTGGAAGCATATCAGTTCGTTTGTTGAGGACCCTGAAAAGCAAACCAAATTTACTCCGTGGAAGCAGCATGTACGCTATGCAACTGCGGCTTGTCTTGTGTTGGGTATACTGAGCTGGAGTCTCTACAACATACCTTCGTCTTTACGGACTAATAACATCACCGAATTGGTGATGGATAATCTGAAGGGTGGTGAAAACATGCGAATGGACACCTCCGGACTGGTGTTTACTTTATTGCCAGAGAGCAAGGCTGAAACAAGGACGGACTGGAAGTCGAAATCAGGAGTTGTCAATTTTTGTGGTAATATTTTGATTACCAATAATTCAGATGAGGATATCGAGCTTCTTTTTAATACCAATTGCAAGAATTCGCGCTATACACAAAAGACTTTAAAATGTGAAAAAGGCAAAACATATGTAGCCATTCACTATAAATTTAATGATGATGAAATAATGGTTTTCGACAAAAGTGAACTGGCTACGGCAATTTTGCCGATCCGGGTTTACAATGAACTGGAGAGAATCTGACCTGGTAAATAAAAGAGCCGCACAGTTTCGGACCTGGACGGCTCATCACACCCGGAGGTGTGAACTTTTAAATTTGTGACAATCAAAAAGTGATGCAATTTAACAAAATTCTGCATACAGGGCTTTTTTGCGCCTTGTCGTTTCTTTCCCTTGCCCAAAACAAGGAAAATGCCCGGTTGTCGGGACATATCAAATCTGCGCAGGGTGAGGTTTTACTCGGAGCTACCATCCTGCTAAAACCTGCATCAGCAGGTACAACGAGCGATAGTGATGGATTTTTTGTACTGAAAGACCTTTCTCCTGGTAATTATGAGCTCGAAATTTCAGCCGTGGGCTTTCAAAAGCTGCAGGAGAAAATCAGCTTGAAAAGTGGCGAGTCGCTGACTACTGATTTTATTCTGGAATCCGCGGAGAAAAACCTGGGTGAGGTTTTGGTTTTTGGGAAAAATGATTCTCAACAGCTTAAAGAGCAGGCATTTTCTGTCAACGCAATTCAAACCCGCCAGTTTGCCAATACAACGGCAGATTTAAACCAGATTTTGACAAGAAGCGCTGGTGTAAATATTCGTGAACAAGGCGGTCTTGGCTCCGACTTCAATTTTTCGATTAACGGACTTTCCGGAAAACAGGTCAAATTTTTCCTGGATGGTGTTCCGATGGAAAACTTCGGCAGCTCGATGGCGCTGAACAACATTCCTGTTAATCTGGCCGAACGCATCGAGGTTTTTAAAGGTGTGGTTCCGGTTGAGCTCGGTGCCGACGCTCTTGGTGGTGCCGTCAATATTGTTACCAATCAGAATACCAAAAGATATCTGGACGCCAGTTACAGTTTCGGCTCGTTTAACACACACCGTGCGTCGGTTTCAGGACGGATAACACAGGAGAAAAGCGGACTGGTACTAACTTTAAATGCCTTTTACAACACATCAGCAAATAACTTTCTGATGCGCAACAATCCTGCCTACGACCTGAAAATCCAGGTGGTAGAAGGCGAGGGAAATAACCTGATTTATGCACAAAAAAATGTAAAGCGCTTTCACGATGGTTTTGAGTCAAAGATGATTCAGGCTGAAACAGGTTTTATGAATAAAAAGTGGGCGGATGTCTTTTTAATCGGCCTGACCTACTCCAACCAATATAAACAAATTCAAACCCGGGCGAGTCAGGATGCTGTTGTGGGCAGCGCCGACCGGAAGAATAATTTTTTTATGCCTTCTGTAAAATTCAAAAAAACGGATTTTCTGATTAAAGGTCTTTCAACCAATATTTTTGCCAGTTATGCCTCCGATAAATCGGTAATCGCCGATACTTCGAAAAGCACTTTTGACTGGGCCGGCAGAAGAATATCCAATTCAAATACCGGCGGCGAGCTCAGCGATCATTTTACGATTTATCACTACACCAATCAGTCTTTTTTGGGCAGAGCCAATTTTTCCTATAAAATCAATGAAAGCCATGCACTGAACCTCAATTATAATTTCAGCGCAGTTAACCGTAAGGCTTTTGATGACCTGGATCTTACAGGCAGAAGAAACGCTTTTGCTAAACCCAACAAAATTAGAAAACAGGTTGCCGGATTAGCATGGCAGTCCGAGTTTATGGATAAAAGGCTTACCAATACCGTATTTGGAAAATTCTACGGATTCGATGCGCTGGTGCGGGAAGTGGTGATTTACACCGGGGGTGTGGGGCTGATTACGGATGATACCAAAAGTGCCTACAATTATTTCGGATATGGTTTCGCTTCACGTTTTAAGCTAAATGAACAGGCAGGACTAAAAGTTTCAGCAGAGCACGCGTACCGTTTGCAGGATGCCGAAGAGATTTTTGGTGACGGAATAAATGTGATGGCGAATCTCGATTTGAAACCGGAAAAAAGTGACAATTTCAACGCCGGCGCTTACTTTTTCAAGCGGGTTAACAAGCATAATTTTTCAGCAGAAGCTTCCTGGTTTCTGCGTAATGCCAATGATTTTATATACTACACGCCTACTCAGGTCCGGCTTGCAGTTTATGACAACGTGGGTATTGTCAAAATCAACGGCGTTGAAGGTGAACTGAAATATGGCTACAATAACCTGTTTTCTGCTGTGTTAAACGCATCGTACCAGAACGCAAAGAACAACCGCAAATTCCAGGAACGTACCCAGCTGCCCGACCCCACTTTCGGAGACAAAATACCCAACCAGCCCTACTTTTTTGCCAATGCGGAATTTGGTGCAGGAAAGAACAACTGGCTGGGAAAAGATACAAGAATTCAGCTTACCTGGTTCGGACAATATATTCATCAGTATTACCTGACATGGCCAAGCCAGGGCAGTAAATCAACCAAAAATGTGATCCCCTCCCAGCTGATTCACAATCTGAGCCTGTCGTATTCACTGCAAAACGGGCGGTACAATATTTCGCTCGAATCCCGCAATCTGACCAATGAACTTGCTTATGACAACTTCAAGCTGCAAAAGCCGGGGAGAGCTTTTTATGCCAAAATCCGCTATTTTATTCAGTAAAACTTTCAATTTCAATACCTTTTTTTCTATAATTATGTTCAAAACAATTCAAAAATTCTCAATTTCAGCAGCCATTTTTCTGGCAGCTGTATATGGCATGAGTGCCTGTAAAAGTGACAGTGAATCGGGCCCGGATGTAGAGCCGGAAGTAAGCAATTATGTACTCTATGGCGCAACCGGCACACCTGCCGCCAACTATATGCTCCGAACAAAAAACCTGGCAACCGGCACGATCAGCAGTGTTGGAAATGGAATTGAGCTGACGGGTAAACTAAGGGATATGCGCTGGGTGATCCGCAAAAACCGTGAATTTTACAACCTGGACGACGCAGCAAAAAAACTAAGCAAATACAAGCTGGAAGACAATGCTTTCACAACTGTTTCGGAAATTCCTTTTACCCATTTCACTTATCTGATCTGGAGCCAGTGGCTGGATGACAATACTCTGCTTTTGGGTGGAAATTCAGAAGATGGCCAGACGACTAAATATGTGATTGTTAATACTGCCACTTTCACGATCACCAAAACAGGAGATTTCGCACTTCCCAAGCCGACAAAAGGTAAAATGATCACAGCCTGTGCCGGAATTATCAAGGATGCAAAATTGCACCTGACTTACAGCTACACCGATGACGAATATACTAACGGAAGCTATTCGTCAGACACTTCATATCTTGCCGTGATGGACTACCCTTCTCTGGCGAATCTGAAACTGAGCAAGGATACCCGCTCAGCCTTCCCGGGAACAGCAAGAGCCGGTGCTGAATCGGCATTTGTGTACAACAATGACATCTATATCGTAACCTCTCCGATTGCCTGGAATGGTGACAATACGGTAAAGCCAACCGGAATTTACCGTATCAAAAACGGTGAAACGACTTTTGACAAAGACTACTTTTTTAACCTGTCGAAACTGTCAAACAACAACGATCCGGACGGACTGCTTTATCTGGGCGACGGTAAAATCTTTGCCCGCAATTACAGGGATGAAAACGTGACTACCTGGGCGGACTGGAGCAAGCCGATCGTGGAATATATGTTCATTGACCTGGCTAAACAGACAATCAAAAAAATGGATTTGCCGCTTTCGTATGGTGCCAGCACGACTTATGTTTATGAAAACAATAAAATCTATTTTCAGGTCAAAACCGATGCGGACGGGGTTTACATTTATGAATACAATGTAGCAGCCGACAAACTTACCAAAGGACTGAAAGTTGACGGATTGAGCACTGTTACAGGTCTTTTCAAACTGACGGAGTAATTTTATTGCTGACGGCCGGATTTTATATACAAAAGCCAGATGAATAAACCTTTCTGCTTTTGTGTTTTAAATTGCGGTCGTCAGCTGTATTATTGTTATTTGCATCATGAAGGTTAAAAAAAGCGCAACTGCAGTAATTTTTGTTTCAGTACTTTCCTGTTTTCTCGTCAACTGCCGCTCAACAGATGATACCAGGGAAAATGATTCGGAGAAAGCTCATGTTTTTGTCTTAACCGGCAGTTCGGAGGATTCACAAAATACCTATATCCTTCCGTATGCAAACCTGATGACCGACAGCACCGGCAGTGAAAGACAGCAGATTAACATCAGTAAAAAGTGGGCGAATGAGCAGTGGATTATACAAAGTGGCAGCACCTTTTTTAATATCGATCCGGATCAAAACAAGCTTTTAAAACTCGAATTCAGTCAAAACAAGCTTAACCGTACCGGAGAAATACCCTTTTCGCTTTTTAAACGAATCAACTGGTATCAATGGCTGGGCGGCGATACGCTTTTGATCGGTGGAAACGGGCCTGAAAACACAACCCAGGACTACGCACTGATTGATACCGGAAAAATGTCGATGATCCGTTCCGGCGTTTTCGATGTTCCAGCGCCGCCTGAAAACAGACAGGTATATTCCTGCTCGGGCATTATCCGGGATGGCAAATTTTATCTTGGTTACAGCATTATCGACCCCGAAGGTTCAGGAAACGGGCAGTATGCAAACGATACGGCATACCTGGCTTCGATGGATTATCCTTCCTTCTCAAACGTCAAACTATCGAAGGACTCGCGGTCTACCTTTCCGGGTGGCGGACGGGCAGGAAACGGAACTTATTTCGTAGAAAACGGAGACATTTATATCCTTACGTCACCAGTAGATTGGAACGGCTTTAATTACAATAAACCAACCGGATTTTTCAGGATAAAAAAAGGAGAAGATACTTTTGATAAAAATTATTTTTTCAATGTTTCTGCACTGCTGAACGGTGACGATCCGGATGCGCTTATTTACCTGGGTAACGGCAAAGCGATCGTGCGCAATGCCCGGCATAAAGATGTAAAACAGTGGAGCGACTGGAGTAAGGAAATTACACAGTATGTTGTTCTGGATGTAAACAGGCAAACTGCTAAAATATTAGACCTTCCTCCTTTTGTGATTTCACCAGGAGGTTATGCAGAAAATGGCAAAGCTTTTTTACCGGTGCAGACAGAAGCAGCCGGAACCAGAATTTACGAATACGACGCGGCCACTGATGAACTCACAAAAGGAATTCAAATTAAAGGAATTCAGAAATTCGGGAAGATTTACAAAGTCCGATAGTCCTAATATCTGAAATAAAATCTTAAATTGATAAATGTTTAAGACAAAAACAAAGCCCCAACAGCAACCGGGAGGCAACCGTTGGGGCTTTAATATTTCATTTAGCTTACTTATTCCACCAAAGCGAAGTTGTGATGTCGTCGTTGCCTTGTGCTTTCACCGCATTCTGATAATTAGCCAGATTAACGCTCTGTTCTTTTGGCGGATAATATAATCTCAGCGGAACACCCTGTCCAAACAGTGGCTGAAATTTATAATCAGTTGTTTGTCCGCTGACCGTTCTGCTCCAAACCACATCGCCTGATTTTACCAAAAACATAGGATAACCTGTACGGCGGATTTCGCTCCAGGCTTCATCGCCCTGTGTGTAAAGAGCGAGATATTTTTGGTTTAATACATTGGCTTTATCCGCTTTGGGAAGAGCTGCCAGATAAGTGGTAATGTCGCCCTGCGCAACACCCCATTTTTGAAGAGAGGCCGTAACGCCATTGATATATGCCTGCTGATCCCAGTTTTTATATTCAGAAATTAAAAAAGCTACCTCGGCATATTCCTGTAACACTTCTCCATAGTTGGCCGCACTGACTGTGGTTCCAGGCAAGCTCACATCCGTTGCCGTCAGCAAACCGGCGGCTGCTACCGGCAATCCGTAAGGCTGGCCCACATATTCTCCTGCTGCATTTTTGGCAGCATAAATCGGCAGACGCGGATCCTGAACTTTTACTGTTCCCAACTGGCCTTTCAAAACGTTGATGAGCACATGCGACACTGCAAAGTCCTTACGATTCGCAGTTACTGTTGCACGATAAAGCGGCGCCTCATTTGGAGCGAGTGTCTGATATTTGAAAACCGAATTATCAGCATTAGAAGTAAATACTCCTTTTGCCAGCGCATCCTCAAAATGCGAGTTGGATTCAGCCGGAAGTTTGGTTCTGATGCGGCTAGCAATCCGAAGACGCAGCGAATTTGCAAATTTAGCCCAAGACTCATTTCTCCCCTTATAAATCACATCATAGTTGCCAAATGTCGTGGCTGTTTTGTATTTCAAAAGCGTATCACCTGCTGCTTTCAATTCATTAAGAATATCCAGATAGACCTTTTGCTGACTTGCGTAACCCGGGCTCAGGTTCTCCGGATTTTGCTGCAAAGCCTGAAATTCGGGATCCTGATTTCCATAGGACTGATAAGGAATATTCCCAAAAACATCCGTCAACCCCTGAAAAGCGTAGGCCTTCAAAATACGGGCGATCGCAATCTGATTCTGGTTTGTCCCTGCAACACCGGCCGAAGCTACATCTCTTTTAGCCGGATCGGTATTGAGGATAATGATTTCGTTCAGGTTGTTCAGCGCCTTGTATGCGTTACTCCAATATGTATCCGAGTAAGTCCGCGGTATGTCGTAACGCGACTGATCGCTGTATATATTCTGACTGTAATATTGGGCAAACAACTGGGAGCCGCGCAGCGAGCTGTTTTCGTTACGGATATTATCAATTAGCTGCTTTTCAGCGGAGAGCAGTATGGTGGTAGTCGTCGCATTTTCCGGACGGTTCGGATCTTTGTTTACATCCTCGAAATGGCTGTCGCTGCATGAGGCAAGCATTGTTACAGCGCCAATTGCAAGTGGGAGGAAGCCTTTTTTATATATGAACTTTTGCATGATCTTCAATTTTTATCTTAATAATTGCCTTAAAATTTCACGTTCACATTTAAACCGTACGTAGCCGGCACAGGAATACTCCCGCCTTCCAGTCCCTGAATGTTTCCGCCGCTGCTGGTAAATTCCGGATCAATGTATTTGCTGGCTGTGTAGATATTAACCAGGTTTCGACCATACAACCCAAAGTAAATTTGCTTTACTGTTTTGTTTGCAAGTGGCAGGCTGTATCCGAAAGTAATCTCTCTTAACTTCACAAATGTTGCATCAAAGACCGTCTGTGGCGTTGGTCCGCTGTATTCGCCACGTGACCAGGCCTGAGCCGTGATGCGGGTGTCATTTTGTGAGGTGTTGGTCACCTCATAAGTTCCGTCGGCCCGGTAAGTCACAGTACCCTTTACACCGTCCAGAATCACACCCGTTTCACGAACATTGTTAGCTGCGGTTTTATCCAGCACCCCTGCATACATACCTACTTTATAAGTTTGCGAGAAGAACTTTCCACCTACCCGGCCGTCAACCAGAAATCCAAGGTTGAAATTTTTATAAGTAAAACTGTTTTGGAACCCAAACAGATATTTTGGTAATACGCTGCCCAACGGAGTCAGCTGCTGACCGCGGTCATAAGTTCCGTCTGCTTTAATCACCTTTTGACCATCGGCTGCATAGATAAAATCATTTCCCAAAATTTGTCCGTAAGGCTGCCCTTCCCTTGCCACAAGCGTCACCAGACTGTTCGCCAGCTGAAATGTGTTCACACCTGGTGCAAGCTCAATCACTTTATTGCGGTTACGCGACCAGTTTAAAGTGGTGTTCCATTCCAAACCATTTTTACGGATTGGCGTTCCTGTTAAAGTAACTTCTACCCCTTTGTTATTGATCTTACCTGCATTGATCACCTTTGAATCGTATCCAAAAGCAGAAGAAACCGGTATGTTGATGATCTGGTTGCGGCTAACATTGTCATAATAAGTTACATCCAGCCCAACCCGGTTTTTAAATGCCTGAATGCTCAGACCAGTCTCCCATGAACTTGTAATCTCAGGTTTCAAAGACTGGTTGTTCAGCTGATTTGGCAGTTTGTATGAAGCCATTCCGTCAAAGGACTGACTTGCCTCGTAAGCGCGCTGCAACTGATATGGATCCGTGTCGTTTCCTACCTGCGCCCAGCCAAGGCGAACTTTTGCAAAATCCAGCCAGCCAATGTCTTTTACTCCGTTCAGTTCACTTAAAATTAAACTCGTTGTCAATGAAGGATATGCGAATGAATTCTTGCCGATCGGCAGCGTCGATGACCAGTCATTACGAACTGTTCCGTCTACGAAAAGCGAACTTTTCCAGCCCAGAGAAAAGCTCGCAAACAGGGAATTGATCTGTTTCCGGTACGCGTTCGAATTCACCAGTACCGAACTCGCATTTTTAAGATTATAATACTCCGGAATGATAAGGCCTCCCTGCGTAACCGCATCGCTGATCCGTCGTTTCTGGCTCATCAGGTTTCCTCCGGCATTCACATTCAGCGAGATATCTCCCCAGCTCTTATTAGCAGAAGCAAGCAGCTCATAATTGAATTCGCTAAAATTGTTAAAGTATTCCTGATACTGAGACTGCGTCCGTGAATAAACCGCGATACGATCCTGGTACTGATATTGATACACATCTGCATTTACTTTTCCGCTTATTTTCAGCCAGTTATTCACGTCATAAATCAGACCAACATTTCCGTAAAAACGATCGCGGTTTTCATCCAGATAACTTTCATAAGCCGACCAGTAAGGATTATCAATAAATTTAGCAGCTTCTCCCGCCAAAGTGTTCTGGTAACCGCTTCTGTTCCACAAGATCTGCGATCCGTCCGCCCGTTTGTAATTTTTCAGCTTTTCATAGTCAACCTGAACCTGGCCCCACTGAAATGCTTCAAGAATGATGTTACGATTGGTTGCTCCAGTCCACGGACGCCCCGTCGACTGGTTTTTGATGTAATTAAAATTGTTATAAACTTTAAGTTTTCCCAGCTGTGTCGATCCTGAAAAATTAACGGAGTTTCTTCTCAGTGAAGAATTAGGTACGGTACCTTTTACATTTTTATTGGTAAACGAAAGGCGGTATGTAGAATTGGCATTTCCTCCGCTCACCGACAAGCTGTTGGTATTAGCAACGCCGGTTTCAAAGAAAGTATGTACATCATTTTTAGGATAACTCCACGGCTCCGGTTTTAAATATTCGGCCGTGTTTTCAGGATCAAGGTTATACCAATGCAGCACCGGCGTTCCATCCAGTTTTGGCCCCCAGCTTTCATCTACAGCATATTCGGCAATGTTGTAATCCGTTCCGTTGATATTTGCTTTTTGAAATGTATTAGAAAAACCACCACCATATAATTTCTGGCGCTTTGGCAGCCGAACAATATTTTCAAACTCGATACCGGTATTCAGCGTAATATTGACTTTGCTGTTTTCCTTTCCTTTTTTTGTCGTGATCAAAATAACCCCGTTTGCTGCCCTGGTTCCGTAAAGAGCTGCCGCCGATGGTCCTTTCAAAACTGAAATATTCTCAATATCATCCGGATTCAGATCCTGGATCATGTTACCCACGTCTTTCCCACCACTTCCGGAGCTGGTTGCCGCGCTGTTCAGATCCGCATTGTCTATCGGTGTTCCGTCAATCACATACAACGGCTGGTTGTTTCCTGAAATAGAATTAACACCCCGCAAAAGTACGCGTGATGACCCGCCCATATTTCCGCCGGAAGTAACTACCTGCAAGCCTGCCACTTTTCCTGAAAGCGCGCCCAAGGCATTGGTTGGCCTTGTTTGCAAAGCCTCTCCTTTTATTTCCTGAACAGCATAACCCAATGCCCGTTTTTCCCTTGAAATCCCCAGGGCGGTAACCACCACCTCGTTTAGAATCATGGTGTCCGCCTTTAATGACACAGTAATCTTGTTACTGCTTCCCAGAGTTATATCCTGAGCCAGATAACCGATAAAAGAAACAACCACGACCGAGGCATCGTCGTTGACGCTAAGCGTAAAAGAACCGTCAGCATCCGAAAGAGTACCTGTCGAAGTTCCTTTCACCGCCACAGAAGCGCCGGGCAGCGGAGTGCCGTCATTCGCATCGGTGACGACACCGGTTATAATTCGTTGCTGGGCACTGACCGCCCCCGCAGTGAGAAATGTCAGTAAAAACATAATGAGATAACGTGTTTTCATAAATTGCATTTTGGTAAGAGTGATGAATAAAAAATCTCAAACTTTCATATCAATGTTTATAAGCCTGTAACAGGAAAATATCACAGTCAGAATGTATTAAGCCAATTTAATTTGGTTTTTAGCGGTTTAATTGAACACATAGCGACTAACAATTGATTAATATTCTGCAAATATATTAAAAACCAATTAAAACCTATACTCTATCGACATGATATAGTAAAATAATTCAATTTGTCTTATTTGTTGATTATCCTTTACAAAGTTAGAGTAGCAAATCTAGTTTTTTAGAGGGCATCTCTCTTTTAAGATGAATGCTTATCCATAAAACGACTCGGGCTGACCAGGAATTTTGTTGATACATTAAAAGCAAAAAACAGCAACAGATCGAAATCTGATGCTGTTTTTTATGAACCTTAATTAGTAAGCTATCGGCAAGCTGAACGCTTAACTATTCAAATCAATAGGTAAATCTTACGGTTACTCCGTAGGTACGCTGATCTCCAACGATACCTGCATATTGTCCGTAACTTCCCGGAGCTGCCAAAAGTTGTTCGTAGTAATTTTTATCAAATACGTTTCTTCCCCATAAGAAGAATGAAAGTCCGTTAGAAGCTCTGAAACCCAAACGTGCATTCGTAAGTGCATATGCATCAATATTCAGATATTCCGAAGGAGAAGGACTGGATGAGAACTCTGAACGATAGAATTCATCGATGCCAAGAAAGTAGTTACCTTTCAATCCAATGAAGGCTCCTTTTACAACCACTTCGCCACCCAATGAACCCGACCATTTAGACACGCCCGGCAATCTTCCGCCCGAGATATCTTTAAAAGCCTGAGCCCCGCCAACTTCTTCCAAAGGCACCGGAGCATTTGCAAAACGAACATATTTACCATCGGTATAAGCCACGGCAGCATTAAAAGTCAGGTTAGAAAAACGAATGTTGCCATCCACCTCAGCACCCTGCACACGTACTTTTTCAGCATTTGCCAAATATCCGCGGTTTACGCCAGGTTCCGGTGTCTGCACCTGAGTTTGGTAGTCCTTAATGTCAGAACGGTAAACAGTAAGATTTAAAACAGAATTACCCGATGGCTTGGTTTTGATACCAAACTCCTTATGATCAACATACTCCGGTTTCACATTAGCCAGATCAATCAAAATTTGACCGTTTGCTGTTGGCAAACCACCTACGTTTACGCCAATAGGCTTATAACCAATAGAGTAAGTTGCATAAGCATTCAGGTTTGCTGCGGCTTTGTATTGTAAAGAAAGCTGTCCGGAGAAATTTCCTTCTGAATAATCCGTGTTAAAGGCCTGGTTGCTATAAACACCATTTTTCAGAGCGATAAGGGCTGCATCTGTAGTTTGCAAGCCGCCATAAGTTTCTCTTTTGTAATCAACAACCTTTTTGTCATAGTTGTAACGAATGCCCGGCAAGATGTGAAGCTTGTCCACCACCGTCCAGTCGGCCTGAGCGAACACAGCCAAACTTGTACTTTTAATTTCGTTCGTTGTGCGGATACCAAAGTTGTCAAACAATCCCGGTGTTTTCCAAAGCGCACTGGTTGAACTTTGGGCAAAACGCCATTGTGCTGAACCTGCTTCTTCGGTTTGAACAGGATCGGAAGTCAAATCTTGCCAAAGTCCGAAAACACCAACTACACCGCTTAATTTAGGAGATACTTTTCCGGAATAACGAATCTCCTGTGACCACTGATCATGAGCTGAATTTCCCGAAGAAATTGTAAACACCGGCAATCCGATATAATCCCTGTCATTCAGCGGAGTCCATTTCCAGTAACGCCATGCAGAAGTGGAAGTCAACGTTCCGTTACCAATTTTTATATCTGCGTTAACCGAAACGCCGCCAAGCTGATTGTCTGCTTTTGAAGGCGTATCCAGATCCAGTTTACGTTCGAAAGCACTGTTGTAAGGCAATTTATATCCAAGGTCAGCAATGATGGCATCAAACTGTCTGTAAGCAGCTCTCTTTGTTGGCACCACTCCTGCAACCGGCCAGCCGTAACCGGTAGGTTTTTGGTCTGAAATATCTCCGATTACGGTGATATTTACATTTTCGCTTGGCGCATAAAGTATTTGACCTCTTACACCAATGTTATTGATGTCATTGATTGGCAATTGCGTATGAACATTAAAAAAAGTACCGTTACGCTGCGTTCCTGTGAAAGATACACGCGCAGCTAATTTTTTGCTTATCGGACCGGTAACAGAAGCCTTTGCCTGAATGAAACCAAGGTTACCATAGCTTAATTCAAAGTTGGCACCAGGAGTAAAACTTGCTGCACGGGTTGTAATGTTGAATGCACCGGCAGTTGTGTTTTTACCAAAAAGCGTTCCCTGTGGCCCACGTAAGACCTCTACACGTTCGATGTCAATAAAATCAAGTGCAGTGGCAGCCGGACGGGCATAATAAACGCCATCTACATAAAACCCAACACCCGGGTCAACTCCGTCATTGGTTAAACCGAACGTGGATCCAAGTCCGCGGATGTTAAGCGTTGTGTTCCTTGCGTTAGAAGCATAAAGCTGTACGGTCGGCACCAATTCTTTTAGACGGTTTACATTGAACGCACCGGCATCTTCTGCACGGGTTCCGCCAATTACGGTAATTGGAATTGGCACATCCTGTGCAGACTCAGTACGACGGCGGGAAGAAATAACAACATCTTCCAACAGCGTATTATTCACATCAAGTTTAATTTCAACTTTACTTTCGTTGATCAGAATCTCTTTTTTAAGATATCCGACAAATGATACGATCAGTGTAAATGGCAATTTCTGGCCGGTTACCAGGCTAAACTCTCCGTTTGCATCAGTTACATCACCATTGGTTGTTCCTTTAATGGTTACTGTTGCTCCGACTAGGGCTTCGTTTGCTCGTGAATCCAGTATTTTACCGGTAACTGTTGCGTTAATTGTGGCATCCTGTGCCGAGAGAAATAGTGGAAAAAAGAGGGCAACGATGAGGGTGGTCGTCTTTAAAATTTGTTTCATGCTATTGTATTTGGTGGTATCAAAGTTTTTCTGTTTGCATTGCTGAAATAGGGTTTCATCTCATTAATAACCAGATGAATTGTACAGACCAATCTGTTCTGGAATGAGAAAGCAGCTTCAACAACCAGGTTTTGTATATAAAAAAATTGTTTTCATTTGAAAGCGTTTATTAGAGAAAGCACAAATGTATAAATTTTATATAGTATATAGACTTAGTAGGTTAATAAAAATTTAAAATATTTTCTTGTGATGAGCTTCACCAGGTCCTTAAACGTGGTATTATGCTAGTTTTGAAGTTATTGCCCCTTAAACTGTCTGTACTAACACTCACTCAAACTGATCGGAATATTAATCGCCAGGCCTGCTTCGGAGGTTTCCTTGTATCTGTTATTCATGTCAAGCGCAGTTTGCCACATCGTTAGTACCACGTTATCCAGAGAAACCTTGGCATTTTCCGGGTTGCTTTGTAGTGCCAGCTGGCAGGCGGTTATGGCTTTGATGGCGCCCATGGTGTTCCGCTCAATACAGGGAATCTGAACAAGTCCTCCGATCGGATCACAGGTCATTCCCAAATGATGTTCCATCGCAATTTCAGCTGCCATAAGACATTGTTCCACACTTCCGCCAAGCACTTCCGTCAGACCAGCCGCGGCCATTGCAGATGAAACGCCTATTTCAGCCTGGCAACCGCCCATCGCCGCAGAGATCGTCGCGCCCTTTTTGAAGATACTTCCTATTTCGCCAGCGGTAAGCAAAAAACGAAAAACGTCTTCTTCGGTACCATCGCAGAACGACATATAATATTGAATTACCGCCGGAATTACCCCGGCCGAGCCGTTTGTAGGAGCAGTTACAACCCGACTGAATGATGCATTTTCTTCGTTCACAGCCAGTGCGAAACAGCTAACCCAGTCAAGCGTGTACTTAAAGCCTTTACCTGATGTTCCAATTGCTTCAAACCATTGGTCGTAGTCAGAAAAAATCCTGTCATTCAGCAATTTTTTATTTAAGTCGGCAGCTCTTCGTTTGACATTTAAACCACCGGGTAGAATTCCTCCGGTGTGACAGCCCTGGAAAATACAGGCTCTCATGACATACCAGATATTCATCAGCTCACTTCTGACATTTTCTTCTGTCCGCCAGACTTTTTCATTTTCAAGCACAATTTCCCATATCGACTTACCACAACTCTGATGCCACTTTAACAAATCCATGGCATAATCAACGGGATAAGGGAGCTCGGCATGCGCTGTCGAATTCTCCTCCTTCGTATCTTCCTGAATCACAAACCCACCTCCTATCGAATAGTAGCTTTCCCGTTTTTCGCCATGTTCACCACATTCGGCTACAAAAGTGATACCGTTTGGATGAAACGGAAGTGATTCTTTCATTTTAAAAATGATATCCGTTTTAGCAGAAAATGGCACACAATGACGTCCCTGCAAGGCAATGGTACCGCTATTTTCCACATCGGCAAGGCATTGGTCAATTTCCGAAGTGACGATGGTAATCGGGTCATGACCACCAAGTCCCAGGATGGATGCGACGTCGGTACCGTGCCCTTTTCCAGTTTTGGCAAGAGAACCATACAGGATCACCTGTACAGATTGGATGTTCGCTAATCCCGGTGAAGTTTCGCATGATTTTAAAAACATTTGTGCAGCCCGCCATGGTCCTAGTGTATGAGAACTGGACGGTCCGACGCCTATTTTAAACATGTCAAATACCGAAATACGCTCTTCTTTCATGAGTTTGTTGAAAATTACCTTTCAATTATAGCCTTTTTAAAAGAACGAACCAACTGTATCCTATCGGTATCCGGAAAATATAATGAAGCGAGATATTTTGCCAGGCAGAGTTGGTAAGCTTTTGACCGACATATAAAAATCCCTGATGAAACGGAAAAACGGCCTCCATTTCATCAGGGATTAAAGTTAATACATCCGATTTTAATTATGCGCTGCTCAGAATTGCGCTACGACTATAATTTCTTTACCAACCCGGATTCTGTTTCATGGCAGAATTACCATTCATTTCCACCAGCGGTATCGGCCACAGATAATCTCTTCGCGGATCAAAAACACGTGTTTCAACAACTACAGGCTGGTTGGTTACCGGATTGATTGCTCCCTGCGCCGGACCGTTCAAAACCTGCTCACCGATTCGCCATCTGCGGATATCAAACAACCGCTGACCTTCAAAAGCCAGTTCAACCTTACGTTCGCGGCGATAAAGCTCGCGTAGTTTTTCCTGATTGTTGTAAACCGTTTCGTCATAATCAGGCATTTTGGCCCTGTTTCTGATTTTGTTCAAATAGAGCTTTACGTCGGCATGCTGCCATTGACCGGATTCTACCAGTGCTTCAACATAACTAAGTAAAACTTCTGCATACCGGATTACCATAAAATTCAATGTTCCACTGTTTGCCCTGGATACATCGGCGGCATCAACATATTTTCTGATCCAAAAACCCGTCTGTGTAGACTGCGCTGCACCGATCGGATCTGCCGTTCCGGAAAAAGGATCCAGCAGACGGTTTACGAATGTCTGCCCGGGAAACAGCACACTTACCGAAAGACGCGGGTCCCGGTTGTTTTTGTAAAGCGGATTTTTCCAGTAAATCTGAAGACTGTCATTGCCTAGTTCCTGAAGCGTTTTTCCCTGGCGTGTTTCGTAGGAATTTACCATTACAGCGGTAGGGCTGTTGGTAGCCTGCCCGGCAAGACTTTTAGGCCCAAACCGGAAAAAAGCTCCCGAATTCCCCGTACGCCTGAACAGAATACGCTCTTTGTTTTCAAGGGCGTTGTAACTAAACAACTGTTCATAACTGTTGACCGTCGCGCTGGTAGCGTAGTGAAGATCGTAAGTATTGAGGTCAATTAGCTTGCGGGCATATTCAATTGTTTTTATATAATTCTTCACGGTCAGATAAAGCTGAACCTGCATGGCATAACAGGCGCCTTTCGATATCCGGTAAGCATCGCTGGTAGGGTAAGATGCAGGCAGCACCGCTGCTGCCGAGTCGAGCTGTGAAGAAATAAAACGCACCACTTCCTCTTCCGTATTCCGCGGGGTATTTCTCGCTTCTTCCACCGATATGCTGCGGGTTATAATGGGCACCGGTCCGAAAAACTGAAATAATTTCAAATGAGCATAGGCTCTGAGCGCGCGGGCCTCGGCGGCGTACCGCTCTTTAACGGCAGCATCTTCAATATAAACCCTGGTGTAATTTTCCAAGATCCGGGAAGTATTGCGGATATCCCGATAATTCTGACTGTACAAATCGGCAAGATAGGCATTACTCGTTGTTGCCGAACCCAGCGGGAAATCATGCCAACTGCCAAAATTAGCACGAAAAACGCTTTCATCTGTTACCCCCGACATCTGCATGCGACAGTTGGCCTGAAAGGTAACGCCCGTGATAAGTGCGCCGGGTGAGATCGAATTATTGTAGATAAGTTCAAGGTATGACCTAAGATCGGACTCGAGTTTCCACCACTTATCGTCCGTTGTCGCCGTCGGATTATCCCGGATCAGATAATCTTCTGAACAGCTGATCAGCATCATTGCCATCAGAATGACTGACAATACTTTTCTGAATCTATTTTTCATAGTTCTCATTTTAAAATCTAACATTAAGTCCACCCGAAATAACTTTCATCAACGGCACTGTGGTTTGATTTCCACCGGTTTCAGGATCAATCAGTTTCACTTTGGAGAAGGTGAACGGGTTTTGTGCATTAAAATAAAACCTCAAAGATTTACCTCTTATAGCTCCAATAACTCCTTTGGGAAGTGTGTAACCAAACTGGATGTAACGAACCCGTGCAAAAGCGCCGTTAAACTGGAAAAAGTCAGAAAAGTTATTGTTACTGCCCGGTGTCAAAGTTAGCCTTGGCAGCGGTGCATTCGGATTTTCCGGTGTCCAGTAGTTCATGTGATACTTTTGAGGAGTTCCGCTTTCACCCCCTACATTTAAAGGAATGGATACCAGCCCTGAATAAAATCTCGGTGTACCAGCCTGACCGGAAACGAGTGCATCAAAATCAAAATTCCTGTATTTCAATCCTATGCTGCCAAAAAAGATGTCCACCGGCTGCGTACTTCCCAACGGCACGCGATCCAGATCTGAAATAATTCCGTCGTTGTTCGTATCCTTAAAATGAATGTCACCGGCTTTCTGACCTGGAAGTTTCACTACACCACCATCAGTTATGTCCTGTTCACGAAGTAATCCCTGGGTTGCGTAGCCATAATTTTCCATCATCGAACCACCAATCCGCATGATCGTATTCCCGATGATAATCGGTTTGTCATCACCGATCAGTTTCAAAATTTTGCTCTTATTTCTCGTGTAACCTATCCCAAAGGTAAAATTCAGATCGGAGCCAATCTTAGTGTTATATTTCAAATTGGCTTCCATTCCCCTGATCTGCACGCTGGCGGTGTTGACTGGAGGCATCGTATTGTTCACACCGATGGCACCTGTGTACAAAGGCTGTGCCGTGATGAGAACATCTTTGGTAGTTTTATCGAACCATTCCAATGTCAGGTCAAGTCCGTTTTTAAAACCAATATCAGTAGCCACGTTGAGCACATTCGACTTTTCCCATTTCAGGTCTGTGTTACCGATAATCTGCTCAGTACCATCCGCATTGATCGTGGTCTGGTACAAATACGGATTGATCGAATTGTTCCCCAGTGTTCCATAAGAAGCCCTTATTTTCCAGGCAGGAATAGCAGGCACTTTGAAAAACGATTCCTGGTCAATATTCCATCCAACGGCTACGGACGGGAAATAACCCCATTTGTTTCCGGTACCAAAAAGCGAAGATCCGTCTCTGCGTATGGCGGCTTCAAGAAGGTAACGCTCGCCATAAGTATAATATGCCTTTGCGAAAACTGATTTAATCGCTACATCATTCCAGGAATCGTAAGTTCGCAGCTCCTGTGTGTAACCTGCAATGGCATTCAGATTATGTTTTCCAACTGCCACCCGGTAGTCCAGATTACTTCCAAAATACAGATAATTCTCCCGGCCGGTCAGCGTTGGGGTTTTGGTATTGACATAAGATACGCCAGATTGTCTTTCTGTAAAATAATCAAAAAAGATATACGGATCCTGGTTCACCCTGTTCAAACCCGAAGTTACCCGGTAGCTTACCTGCGCATTCAGTTTGAGATTAGGAATGATTTCCCACTGCGGCCGCATGTTTATGATCGCTTCATCTTTCGACCGGCTGATTCGCCCTCCCTTTTCGAGCAGCGCTGTTGGATTCCAGCTTTCGCCATAGTTTCCGTAGTAACTATAATTGGGTCTGGCTTGCGGTTTGTCAGGGTATTTGGATACGATATTGGGTGAAACGATATACAATCGTCCATAGACGTAGGATGTGTTTCTGTCTGTTCCGTTTGCGTTAGGCTCATTCTGATCTGACCGGGATGCGAAAACATCCATGTATACAAACAGGTTTTTTAACAGATCGACCGTCGTGTTTGCCCTTACCGTAGTTCTTTTATAATCCGACTGCATTGCTCCAAGCTCCTTCAAATGGCCTACCTGCCGGGTATGATTAACGGATAATGAAAAACGCGCAGCCGTATTACCTCCTGACACCAAAATAGAATGCTGTTCAATAGGTGCAGATTTTCTCAGTATCAAATCGGCCCATCGCGTATCGGGATAACGGATCGGGTCAGCTCCGGAACGAGTTGAGTCAATCACACCCTGTCTGTAAAGATTACCACCTCCTGAATTGATACTCGCCTGATTATTCATTTCCATCCAGGTGGCCGCGTCAACAAAATCGGGACGGTAAACAGGCTTTTGAATTCCCCAAAAACCATTGTACTCAATATTGGGAACCCCGGCAACGCCCCGTTTGGTCGTAATGAGTATCACACCGTTCGCTCCCCGCGCACCATACATAGAAGCCGAAGCTGCATCTTTTAAAACTGTTATGCTGGAAATCGTATTGGGATCCAGGTTATTCATGTCAAACGGCACACCATCAACCAGAACGAGTGGCGCAGCATTTCCAACCGTCCCAACCCCGCGTACACGGATATTTGCCTGATCACCTCCTACCAAACCTGTACTCTGAGAAACCTGAATACCTGTTCCGCCACCCTGCAAAGCCTGAGAAAGCTGCGTGACAGGCTTATTTTCAATATTCTCCATTTTGATGATACTTACGGAGCTGGCAATTTCCCTGACCTTCTGCGTAGCAAATCCTGTCACTACAACCTGATCCAGAACCTGCAGGTCCTCAGGAAGAGAAATAATCAGGTTGGCGGTTTCAGAACGGACGATATATTCCTGGGTTTTGTAACCTACCATGCTGATTACCAACACGCTTTGTCTGGGTGCGCGAAGCTCAAATACACCACGCTCATCGGTGATTGTTCCCTGTGACAAACCTTTGATCGCAACAGTGGCTCCCGGTAAGGGAGCAGGCGGATCTTTCACCTCCAAAACCCGGCCCAGAATACGTACAGTTGTGGTATCCAAAGTCGTTTTAACAGAGGACTGCGTAATCTCTTTAAGTTTGAGAACAACAGTTTTGCCTACGATCTGATAGGTAAATGGCTGATTTTTGAAAATCTCTGCAAGTGCACCTTCCAGATTTTTGTTCCTGATATTCAGGTCAATTTTATCCGCCTTTTTTAGCCACTCCACATTGTAAACAAATGAATACCCCGATTTTTGTGTGATCTGATGAATCACTTTTTCCAATGGAATATTTTTTCCTGAAAGCGTAATCCCCTGCGGAAAGGAATAGACAGCCGGCTGAACTGTTAGCATTAATACAAGCAGTGCTAATACTATCCCGAAATAATTTCCGGGTTCTGGTCGCAGCCGCACCGATGATCTTTCGTTGGCGGGAAAACGATCCCCTTGTCTTATACAGTCGTAAAAACCTCTTTTCATAATTAAATCGTTAGGATTAGGATGACCATTACCGGAAATGTATTTCATGCGTTTAAGGTTAAGGTTTAATAAAAAGGGTATTTTTATTCAAGCTGATGTTCACACCACTTGCTTTTAAAACATCGATGACCTCTTCGAGGCGGGACGAACGGGGCATGTTACCACCAATTCCTATGTCCGGTACTTTACCGTTTTTGTAAACGATCTCTACATTATACCATCTTGAAATTTGTCTGAGTATAACATCCAGACTCCGGCCGGAAAAGTGAAATGAACCTTCTTTCCAGGCCAGAACGTCGTTTACGTCAACCTTTGAAGTTGTAAGCGTACCTTCATTATCACATTGAGCCTGCTCACCGGGTTTGATGAGAATATTATTTTTAGCGGAAGTCAGCTTAATCGATCCTTCAACCAGAGTCGTTTTAATCGAAGGTTCATCTGCATATGCATTGATATTAAAAACAGTACCTAGAACCGTAACCTCCATGCCTCTGCTTTTTATCCGGAACGGGCTTGCTGTATTTTTTGTAACCTCAAAAAAACCTTCTCCTGTCAGCTCCACACTTCGGGCAGACTCACTGAATAAAGCCGGAATCTTCAGACTGCTCCCCGCATTTAGCAAAACAGAAGTTCCATCCGGCAAGTGAATTTTATAAGTATCTCCATTGGACACAAACAGCGCATTGTAACCTTGTCTTTTAATTTTTGTTTTATCTAAAACCGTGATTTCCAGTTCTCCCTTTGCACTTTTAAGTATTCTAAAAGCATCGGTTCCAACAGTTTCACCCAGGCTCAGCTGTTTGAGAGAAATCTTTTTTTCACCTTCCAGCATTAGGACGCTTTCATGCAAACCGGTTGGTGAAATATCGCCGGAAATTTGGCTGGCATGCTCCGTCGCCGGCTGCCATACGATCGTCAGGTAAGCCAGAGTTCCGATCCCCAAAGCCAGCAAAACAGCCGCTGCATAACGGAAAGACCATAAAGAAAAAATAGAATGTTCCTTCGTTTGCTGTCCCTTCCTTCGAATAATGCTTAAAAAAGCGTTATTGAGAATCATCTCCGTTTCTAAGGAAGATTTTTCCGAAGAGGGATCATTCAGATTTTCGTCAATAAACTTTTCAATCAGCTCACGATCCTTTCCCGACTTAATGTAGGCGAGCAGCCACCTGGCTTCCTCCTCCGTACATTGATTATTCCGGTAACGAATTAGTAAATCTTTGATGTCCATAATCCATATTGATTGGGTATTATGGATAATACAGTCAGCGGCGAGAGTCCATCTGCCCGAAATGTATTTTTTTTATAAAAATTTTAATTGTGCTGCTTCTTGTACCAAGAATCCTGGGGAATAAAGTGCAGGATCGGTTCCGGCCTTTTTTAAATATAAAAAACAGATCAAAACTGTAAAATACAACGAACCTTAACTACTATACGTCAAATCTGTAATGCCAGTATAAAAGAAGATTTATTATGTTGCAATGATGGAATCTTCTTAGAAATCAAGAAAGGTAAAAAGAAGCACCATGTATGTTTGCGAAATATCTTTCAGTTGATTTTTAAGAAAATGGGTTGCTTTAACAATGTGGTCATTGATCGTAGCCATTGAAATTCCCAGCAGCCTGCTCACCTCTTCATAACTTTTGCCTTCTATCTTGCATAGAACAAATATTTTCTTCCTTTGAGGCGGCAGCATATCTATCGCTGTATTGAGGCTGTCTTCTATCTCCTGATGAAGTACATTTTCCTCGACGTGTGTGTAAAATTCTGATTTTGTAGCCGCCATATAGGCCGTCATCTGCATTTCCAGAGAGGATCTTTTCAGATAATTATAGACCATATTTCTGGCAATTGTAAACATATAGGAACGGAAAGAGTTTTCGGGATCAATGACTTCTCTTTTTTCCCAGACTTTTATAAAAACATCCTGGAGAAGCTCACTTGCTACTTCTTTGTCTTTGACCATGTTCAGAATGCTCCGGTAGATACGTACGCTGTAAATTCGGTATAATTCCTCAAAAGCACGCTCCTCACCGCAACGAAGCCGCAGCATAATCTCCTTTTCCCGATCTGAAATACCACCTGCTCCCATTAACCATTCTGTCTAGAATCCGGAATTATTATAACCCGCCTTTGAAGATTAAACATTATGTTTTTATGATATGTCGGTATGTTACAGATGAAATGAATCTACTTCATATACCAACAGAATTATAAAAACAATTATAACAAAAATACCATTTCAGGACTATCCTACTCTTCATTTGTCATAATTAATGGTAAATATTATACTTGATCGCCAATTTATACCATCTAAAACCGAAAAACCCGCCTATTAAAACAGGATTTTCTCCCCCTGGGTTAAACCGTTTTTCTGACCTTTGGTCAATAACAAATCTTGTTTTCCAAACCATTACTTAACAGACAAAATTCAAATGGCGTATTCTACAAATTTTAGCAAAAGTGGTTACAGGTTAGTTCTCACAAGAAGTACCGGTTAACGGATATTTAATAAAAACGGATCTGCCGGAAGCGGTTCTGTGCTTTGTTTTAAAAATTTGGTTTAAAATCTTAAGCTGTACATCATGACTATTCCTAAACGCAACACCTTTTTTCTGTTACTGGCCTTAATTCCTATTTTCCTTTTTACAACTAAAGCAAATGGCCAGGGAAGCAACGACTTTACAATCATTCGCGACCGGATCTTTGCTAATATCCAGGCCGGCTCGGTTACCTCGCTGGATGCGCAGGTCACAACTTTATTAAGTTCTTTATCTCAAAACGGTTCCTGGCCCGACATCGATTACTCCTCCACAAGCCAGACCGATTGGGCGCCGGGAAATCACCTGACAAGAATGGGAATCCTGGCTAAGGCATATTCCAATGCTTCAAGCACATATTATGGTCAAAATAATTTAAAGACGAAGATCGAAACGGTGATGTTTTACTGGCTTTCGCTCAGTCCTGCCCCAACCAGCACCAACTGGTTTTACCTTTCTATCAGCGCACCAAAAGATATTGGTAATACTTTGATATGTCTGAGAAAAGCCCCGGTTGGAATTTCAACGGAACTGGAAAACCAAATGCTTGCCTGGATGAACAAAGGCACTGCCATTACCAGCTCGCCCGCTAAAGACGGCTCTAACCTGACCGACGTTGCCCAGCATTATCTGATGAGGGCCTGCCTTACAGAAAACCAAAGTTTACTCAACCAAACTATCACGGCGGTAACTGCATCCATTGTTGTCACTACCGGTGAAGGCATTCAAAACGACAACTCTTATACCGCTCACGGTCCCCAGCTTTATGTCTATGGCTATGGACGCGAATATGTATCCGGTATCAGCAACATAGCAGTTTATGTAGCTGGAACGGAATACGCTTTTCCCAGCGACAAACTCGCCATTTTTTCGGCGTTTGTCAGAAATGGATTTATTAAACCTTCCCGCGGTGCTTATGCCGACTACAATCTTTTTGGCCGGGGTGTGAGCCGTGCGAATGCAGGTAAGGCTGATGTGGCTCTGATACAAAAAGTAAAAGGCTTCGATCTTGCCTCCTATGCAACCGAATACGACAACAGTATCCAGCGTATGCAGGGTGTTCAGCTCCCATCCTATAACGTCTCGGCTGAACACATTCATTACTGGCGAACAGATTACAGCATTCACCACCGGTCAAAATATATGTTTGGTCTGAGAAGTGTTTCTTCCAGGAATGCCAAATCCGAAATGGGAAATGGTGAGAATATCAAAGGTTACTACCTCACCGAAGGTGCAAATTACATCGCAGTGAAAGGAGATGAGTATTACAACATTTTCCCGGTTTGGGAATGGAATAAAATACCGGGCACAACCGTCCCGGAAATAACCACCTACCCTGTTCGAACTGCGTGGGGTGTAAATTTTGGCACCGTTCAGTTTACCGGTGGTGTTTCAGACGGTACCTACGGAGCCAGCGCTTACGCGATGAACGATTATGGCACGACGGCAAAAAAATCCTGGTTCTTTTTTGATGATGAAATCGTTTGTCTCGGTGCAGGAATTAATTCTTCTGCTGCCCAGGCAATTAACACAACTGTAAATCAATGTCTTTTAAAAACGGATGTTACTGTAGCCGATGCAGCAGGAAACACCAGTGTCCTTTCCAAAGGATTACGTGATTACTCCGGAAATTTAAAGTGGGCGCATCAGGGTGATGTTGGCTATTTCTTTCCAAACGGAGGTAACCTTTCTCTGAGCAACCAGGCGCAGACAGGCAGCTGGTCAGCCATTAATACAACAGGTTCTGAGAGCGCGGTTGCTACTGACGTTTTTAAGGTCTGGTTTAAACATGGAACCACGCCTGCAAATGCTTCTTATGCCTACATTGTCACACCCGGCAAAACATCTGTGTCCGAAATGCAGAATTACGATACAACATCGGTCAGTATTTTGTCAAATACATCTGCCGTTCAGGCTGTACGTCACAATACACTGGGAATCTGGCAGATCGTATTTTACACAGCCGGAGAGTTTACAAATGGCGATGTTACCGTGAAAGCGAACAAACCATGCGTACTGATGTTAAAAAATTTGGGACAAGACCAGGTATCACTGCATCTTGCCGACCCGTCACAAAGTGCCGCCCAGATTTATATAGGATTAAAAACTGCACAATTTACGGAAATGAAAGGGGTTAATTTCACCATGCCGCTTTCCGCTATGGCAGGTAGTACAGTATCAGGAAGTATTTCAACCGGAAGCGAAACTTACAACGAACCGGTTGAACCGCTTCTCAAACTTGAAAGTGTGGCTGACGCCTTCGTACGCAGCGGCGGAACGGGAGCAACTGCCGTTTACGGAACAACAAACTATGGTACTGAAACGGTGCTTACCGTAAAAAAGGAATCGGCAGGATATGACCGGGAAGCGTTTATCAAATTTGATCTGAGTGCTTTGCCAACAGCGATTGACAGTGCCGTTATCCAGTTGCGGGTGAATAATGCCAATACTTCTGTAACCAACACAAAATGGGTCTATTATCTGGCAGACGACAACACCTGGACAGAAACGGGACTGACATGGAATAGCAAACCTGCCGCGGCAACGAAACTTGGTGAGCGGATAGGAACTACTGCAAATTCTTTTGTTAAACTAAATATTACCGCTGCGGTTCTGGCAAAACTGAGTGCAGATAAAATCATTTCAATCCGCGTTGCTTCCGAACCTACAACTACTGATGTGGCCGTGATCAGCAAAACAGACGCATCTTTCAGTTCCCGTGAAAATACAAATGCAGATTACCGGCCGCAGTTAATCGTTTACCGGCACCTGTCACCGCAGGAAGGCGCCAAAAAAGATTCGATACTAACAACAGCAGATTCTTATGCAAGAAGTAATACTGCGACCACTAATTACGGTACCCAGGGTTATCTTGTAGCAAGAAATAAAACCGGGGATGTTCAGGAAATATTTTTAAAATTTGATTTACACGGCCTTCGTCGCACGGTGGGCAACGCAAAACTGCGCCTCTATGCGATCGAGAGCGCAATCACAACCGGCTGGCAGGTATACAAGACCGCAAACAATTATTCTTCGGGCAGCGAAGCTTGGGCAGAAACAGGCATTAACTGGAACAACCGGCCAGCATCGGGCACACAGTTGGGCTCCGCAGCTTCCCAGCCTGCCGCTGGCTACGTTTATTTTGATATTACTTCCGCCCTGCAAGGTATTGCGTCCGACAGTATTTTAACTTTAAAAGTAACCGCAACAACGGATGTTTACAGTTCTTTCCGTTCAAGAAATTTTGCAACTGACGCTCTCCGGCCAAAAATAATTTATGAATACACTCCTTCCCAGCCTTCCGCTTTACCGGTTGATCTCATCAGCTTTAAAGCGGGTACAGAAAACCTGGCAGTATACCTAACCTGGGAAACGGCTTCAGAGGAAAATAATGCTTCCTTTGAAATACAGCGAAGTGAAGACGCCCGTAACTTTCAAACCATCGGGAAAGTGCGTGGTAACAATTCAACGACTATAATCAGCAAATATAATTACACGGATACGGGCGTCAGCTTTACGAACCAGCTTTATTATAGATTGAAACAAATAGACCTGGACGGTACAACCACAGTTTCATCCGTTATCCAAGTTCGATTACAGGGTGTTGAGCCATCAATTACGATCGGGCCAAACCCGACAACAGAAAATCTATCGGTATTTTTACCTGGCAGAATCACAGAACCAGCTGTGATACAGATTATTAATAAAGCCGGCAAGACTTTATTTGAAAACAAAATCTCAGACATTTCCCGCGTCGATTTTGATTTACACGAGCAAACTCCCGGAATTTATTTTGTTAGAATTCTGCAGGGAACACGACAACCACAGATTTTCCGGTTCGCTATCGCAAAGTAAGAATTATTAGTTTTAAGTTAAATCAAAAAGTCAGCCGGGAAAGAATAATTAACTCTTTTCCGGCTGACTTTATCTTAATATTATTTCCGGAATACGGCTTCAAATCCTGCGGGTGCATAAAAAACGAAAATAACCGCAGGCCACTGACACCGACAAGTTATACAATTCTTTGATTCACCAACTATTTTAGTTAAATTGAAAAAATAATATCCCGATAAATTGAAATACAAACCTCAATCCCGCGCCCTTTAATGTCAAATTTGATCATTATCAGGCACGGTCAGTCTGAATGGAATTTAGAAAACCGCTTTACAGGAAGTACAGATATTGAACTTTCCGTAGCAGGCGAAATGGAAGCCGCAAATGCAGGCAAACTTCTCAGAAAATATTCGTTTGATGAAGCTTTTACATCTGTTCTTGTAAGAGCTGTTCACACACTTAACATCGTTTTGAAAGAAATCGATAAAGTGTTGTTGCCCGTTACCAAAACAGCTGCTTTTAACGAAAGAAGTTATGGCGACTTACAGGGCAAGAATAAAATGGACATGATCAAGAAATACGGATCTGCCCAGGTACTTTCCTGGCGGAGAGGTTATGATACAACACCTCCACACGGTGAAAGTCTGAAAGATACTTATAACCGGGTTGTAGCCTATTACGACAAGGAAATTGAGCCTAAGCTGCGCGCGGGTAAAAATGTTCTTATCGTTGCACACGGAAACAGTCTTCGGGCTCTGATGATGCACATTGAAAAAATCAGCGAAGTAAAGATTTCGGATACAAACCTGAAAACAGGGATCCCAAGATTGTACGAATTTGATTCCGGAATGAAAGTCGTAAAGGCTTCTTACATCAGCTAGCTTTCTATTTTCAAAATTCGAAAAACGGCTTCGTTCACACTTCTCCGTTATTTTGCTGCCAAAAGGGTAAACTTATCCTTTTGGTTTCTTTATGCGTTTTATTGTAGCTTGTTTTTCTGGTTAGTTTATATGTATTTGCCACGGATGTGGACGAATTTTACACGAATATAAATTACTCTGCGGAATCGGCGCTTTTACTCCCTTTCTCTACTTGAAATATTCTGGCTATTTCTTACTTTTCCGGAAATCAATTTCAAATGAGCTTAATTAAAGACATTTATTCTCCGTCCTTCTACGACAGGTTTGCCAACACCATGGCAGTCGTTATTCCTTCCTTTGACAAAAAGAACTTCATTGAAAAAATATTTACGGATGAGTTTAAGACTTTGGAATGGAAAGAACGAATGAAACATACGACCCGTGTTTTTTACACTTTCCTTCCTGAAAACTATCCGCAGGCAATCAATATCATCGAAAAAATTATTGATCAGCTGCGGGCGGACAATTTTGGAGAAGATGGCCTTGCATTCGTCTTTCTTGCCGATTACATCGAAAGCTACGGACTGGATGATTTTGAAACTTCGGTAAAAGCTCTTGAAATCGTTACCCGGTTTATCAGCTGCGAATTTGCTGTCAGGCCGTTTATCATCAAATATGGGAATCGCATGATTGATCAGATGGTCGTCTGGTCCAAACATAAAAATCACAAGGTGAGGCGGTTTGCCTGCGAGGGAAGCAGACCGAGACTTCCCTGGGCGATGGCAATCCCGGCACTTAAAAAAGATCCGAAACCATTAATTCCCTTGCTGGAAAACCTGAAAGCAGATCCTTCTGAATTCGTAAGAAGAAGTGTTGCTAACAACATCAACGACATCGCAAAGGATCATCCTGATATCGTAATTGCTCTTGCTGAACGCTGGAAAGGGATCAGCAGGGAAACGGATGCCATCATCAAACATGGCAGCCGGACGTTGTTAAAACAGGGTCATACTGAAATATTAAAACATTACGGATTAGTAAGCGAACAGATCGCTGTCGCCGATCTTACCATACTTACACCTGAAGTGAAAATTGGTGATAGCCTGGGATTTACTTTTAACCTGGAAAACCAGGGTGAAACCCCACAAACCGTCCGCCTCGAATATGGCATCTATTACCGAAAAGCAAAAGGACATCTTGCCAGAAAAGTTTTCAAAATCAGTGAAAAAACTTATCTGCCGGGCGAAACAATCAAGATTCACAGAAAACAGTCTTTCCGGATCATTACGACCAAGGTATTTTATATCGGCCAGCATGAGTTGTCCGTAATTGTAAATGGAGAGGAAAAAGGTAAAAACACTTTTGAGGTATTGGAAGGATAATAGACATACAGTTTCAAAATCAATCCTGAATTTTCCTGCCAAACAACTTCAAATGTAAATCAATGAAAGGCTTAATATAGAGCCCGTCCGGGGACGATTCATCACTGGCATAGGTCATTGACCATCTTGTTCGATCAATGGAAACTTTCCCTTCGACAGAGATTTTTTCTTCATCCAATATTATTTTGGCAGGAAACGATATCGAATGTTTTTCTCCCAATATAGCAAGGTCTCCGCTTATCAGATGCTGAGCACCGGCCACTGCTTCCGGATTCCGGCCGGAATAACTGACGATACCGGTCATAGTAAATTGTA
Source organism: Dyadobacter psychrotolerans (assembly GCF_004349265.1). Classification (GTDB taxonomy): domain Bacteria; phylum Bacteroidota; class Bacteroidia; order Cytophagales; family Spirosomataceae; genus Dyadobacter; species Dyadobacter psychrotolerans. The sequence goes on along the minus strand of NZ_SMFL01000005.1, from coordinate 28,225 downwards.
CTGCCGGATACATCGCCATGTTAAAAAAATCTGCGCTTTGCAGGTGATGGACGATCTGTTTTTTCAATGCATCATTTGGCAGATTTTTATTCACCATGGAGGACAGCGGCATGCTAAACGAACCCGCCACGACTTTGCCATCCTTAACGATCATACTATCGCTTTTCACAGAAATTGTTCCGGAATTAAAATCTCCGTTTTTTAGATATCCTTTCCATTCAACCACCGATTTACTTCGATCAACACGATAATGTTCCGTGGATTTTGAGTTACAGCCGCAGGTAAGAAGGGCTGCCAAAATAATGATCACAGCATTTTTCATGAGACGATTTATTTTCATTAATCAGGGTTGTAATACTAATTTCCGGCCTTTTAAAATTCAATAACCGGCATTGCTGAACAGGAAGCAGCAGCGATTTTCCAGCAGTTCTTTTTTCTCTTCCAGACACGCATGTACAGATATCTTCCTTCAAAAGGTTTTCCCCGGTACCTGCCTCTTATCCGTTCAATAACCATCACCATTGCTGTATTTCCGGTTAGATTTATCTGTTTATCATGAATGTCTGTATGCCTGATCATAAGTTCTCCCGAACGATATGTTTCCAGATCCGTTGAACAGGTTGTGATCTGACCGTTTTTGTCTATAAAAAGTAATTTATCACTAAGCATGTCCTCCAGGGCACGCTGATCACCGTGCTTAACGGCCTGCATTAAACGTTCCTCGACTGCTGCGATTTCGTGCTGATATGGCATAACTGATTGACGAGTTTCTCTTACCCTGAATTTTAATGATGCAAAATTCAGTAAAAGCAGCCTCCGGAGGTTATCAATATTGTTTCAAAAACTATAAACCAGGTCGCAGCCGGATACAACAGACTGTAAATAAGCAATAAATAAAAAATAGAAGCGATAAACCGGCGTTTTAGGAACGGGATTTTTAGTGATTCAAAATAAACCAATTCGAACTGACATGAAAAATCCAATTTACCCACCTGACGAAACCCACGTGTTCTTCACAGACATGCAGGGAATAACAAGAAGAGGCATTTACAAAAGGGAATCAAAAGGTTATGTAGAGCTTTCAGAAGTTGAAATGCCCATGGAAACCAAATTCGTTTTCCCGGTAGATGAAATTGTTAGATGGGAACAAATAAAAGACCACGATATTGATCTGACAAAATTTATACTTTGAGGCAACGGAAGAATTTTGAATGATAGAATGAAGCCCCCCCCGTCATTCTATCATTCAAAATGTTGAGTTCTTAATTCTTAATTCTTAATTCTTAATAACTACTCACTTCCCAGCGACTTAACGGGATTATCGATAGCCGCTTTGTAAGTCCGGGTAATGATAATTAACGCTCCTAAAATCAGAAGTACCGCAAAACACAATCCCAGGGTTTCAAATCCAATGGAAACATGATATGCAAAATTGAACAGGAACGCATAACCGGCCAGATAACCCAGAGGCAATGCAATTCCGCCTGCGATACTAAGCAGCAGCACAAAATCCTGAGAAAGTAACCAGATAATCTGTTTTACCTCTGCACCCATTACCTTTCGGATTCCAACTTCTTTGATGCGTGTCTGGGTATTGTAGGTAACCATTCCCAACAGTCCGAGACAGGCAATTGAGAAAGATAAGCCTATCAGCAGAGCCATGAAACTCATGTCTTCCGCATGCGAATGACGATTGTACAAATAGTCCGCATACCATTGCCCATCGAAAGGCTCGTAAGGTTTTAATCTTTTCCAGATTTGTTTTACTTCTTTTAAAACACTTTCTGATGTGTTAGGAGTAACTGCAACACTCAGAAAACTGAGATCCGGAATACGCGTAGTTAATATCAGCGGCTTGATAGCGGTACTAAAACTAGTAAACCTGAAGTCTTTCACAACGCCTGCGATCTGCACTTCGGTGCTGTCATTCAGCCACAAACTTTTCCCGACCGCATCCCTGTTGGTACCAAGTCTGAATTTTTTTACCGCTTCTTCATTAATCAAAACCATCCGGCCAGTTTCACGGTCTCTTTCCTGCACATCCTCACCCGCAGCAAGGTTTAAATTCATGGTTTTTACAAAATCATTAGCAACAAAAAAGTTGAATGTAAAGGCAGAATCTGCTCCTTTGGCCTGCCACTTGACACTTTGAGAATTACCATAAGATCCAAACAGTTCAGAAGTTCCTGAAACGCCCTCCACGCCGGCAATTTTGTTAACTTCATTAGCCAACCGGTCATATGGCAGGCCATTCAGTGGTATATTTAAAATGTCACGGCTGCGAAAGCCATAGTCGGCCGTGGCCATATAGTGATGCTGCCGCATCATCGTCACGAGCGCAATCATGGCGATAAGCGAAATGGAGAACTGGACAACAATCAATGTGTTTTTTAAGGATATTCCGCGCAGCACTTTAATTCCTGAATGGCTTCTCAAAACTTCAGCAGGCTGCAATCCGGACAAAACCCTCGCGGGCACAATACCTGCGAGCAGCCCCGCAACTACACTAAACGCTACAAAAATGGCCCATAATTGCCAGTCCCATACCACACCGCTAATAAGCCACTGCTGCACAAATGCCATGGGTTTCACCAGTTCCAGCATCAGCCAGGCAAGAGAAAGTGAAAACAGGGAAAGCACGACCGATTCGGCCATGAATTGTCCCAGTAGCTGCCAGCGCAAAGCACCTGATGTTTTCCGGATACCAACTTCGCGGGCTCTGCTCATGGATCGCGCAAGTGTGAGGTTGATGTAATTAAATGCAGCCATCAGCAACGTTACCAGCCCCACTATCATCTCTACCATCAAACCCGTCATCGGCGGCTCGTAGGTCGAACCTGCTAATTCTTCCCGCGACGGTGAAATATGGTTAAGCGCCTGAATCCGAAATCCATACGCTTTTGCCATTGTCTGTTTTAGCGATTTTGTGGCTCTTCCCGCAATTCCCGGCAGAATTTTTTCCAGCTGGACCTCCCTGGTGCCGGGCTTGAGAAGAACATAGGTATAAAACTTTCCATAATCTTCCCAACCCTTATCATAACTCATTTTATCATCATTAAGCGAAAATAAAATATCAAATTTTAAGTGGGATTGTTTAGTGGTTTTGGCAAAAATACCTGTTACCACGGCAGGATCGTTGCCGTACTGATGAATCACTTTTCCAATCGGACTCACTTTCCCAAAAAACTTTTCCGCTGTTTCCTGTGTAATTACAGCCGTTCCAGGCTCAGCAGCTGTTCGCCCCGACGACAGCGGATATCCAAATATTTGATAAAAACTCGTGTCCGCAGCGAACGAAAGCACTTCCAGACGTTTATTGTTAGCGGACACCTCGCCATAAGTTCGTTTTAGACGGGTGGAGCTCTCAATAAAACTATAATCCTGTTTCAGACTTGCGGACAGTGCAGCAGGAGCGGTCGCAAACGCCATCCAGCTATTATCCTTACCCTTCACATCTGTAAAAACACGGAAGATTCGATCTCCGTAAGGGTGAAAATTGTCGTAATCATATGCCCCTTTGATATGCGCAATTGCGAGCAGACAAACCATTAGTCCGGATGCAAGTCCAAAAACATTTATCAGGGAAAAGAGCTTGTTTTTCCACAGGTTTCGTAAAGCGATTTTAAGGTAGCTTTTTATCATGTAGCAGAAGGTTCAGATACAGCCACCATATCCCCAATTTTTGTACCAAAATTAAAATGCACACTCAGCCGCCGTAATAGCATTTTCCTTGAAAAATCATTGTACGATATCGGACAGAGCCTGTTCAATTTTAAACAAATGATAACCTGGACTGGCAGTAATTCGTCATTTTCCTTTTCTGACCGGGCTGGCTTAAATTATACTATAAAAGCGCACTTCTCAAACGGTATCCATTATTTTACCTTTGTAGAAATAAATCGAATTGATTCCAAAAATTATAAGCGTAAATTTTGAATACTTTCCAAAAAAATCTAAAATAAAATATTTAGTAACATACTTAAAACGAATAGATTACATAACAAATAACATTCAGCGAATATTTTTCAAAACCGAAGCACAAACGTTATAAGTTATTTCTTTTACTATATATTGCTAACCGTTAACTAGAAAAAAATTGATATTTTTGCAAAATATATGGCATAGACTTATATTGAACCCTTAGAAAAACTTCTCTTAAAAAGTATCAACGTCCACCCTTAAATTATTCAACATGATGAACCTCCTTTACATAAATGACATCGAAAGAAAGTTACTTTCCGGTACTAAACAAAATTCTGTTTTTTCTCGTCGTTTGCCTTACCACAAGGCCGGCTGAGCTTCACGCCCAAACAAGCATAATTGAAAGATACACACTTACACAGTACACCGACGAAAACGGACTGCCTCAGAACAGCGTCAAAAGTATCGCTGCTGACCAGGAAGGCTTTGTCTGGCTGGCAACCGAAAACGGCCTTGTCCGGTATGATGGACATCACTTTTACACATACGACAAATTTAATCTGAACATTGAAGACAGCAGAGTTTATGCTGTTCAGCGATCCATAAACGGTAAGGAAAGGGAAACCCTATATGCGGGAACTGCATTCGGGAAAAATGAGTTTCTGCGGATTGAAAATGGCAGGGCTGTTAAGGACACGCTGTATGCCCTCAACAGTTTTTGGTCGAAACCTCATGTTAAAGAAGGGCACATAAATACTTTTATAGCTTCCGGACTTCCCACTATCCTTAGAAAATACGGCGCAAGCCAGCAACATTATGCCGTACCGCTTATTGATGATCACGGTTCCTACTATATATGCGACAAGGACAAAGTAACCCTGTATTCCAAAAATATAAAAGCGCCGGCCATACCTTTTGCAACAAACACTTTTCTCAACTTTTTTCTAATTGGCAAACAGCTTTATCATTACTCAGAAAACGGCAAGATACATCGGTTTGAAACTTCACGGACAACTGAATTGCTATTAAAAGGCGACATACTAAAAAATGCCTCTTACAAAGGCACGAAACAAGGTGTTGAAATTTACTGGAACAATACGAATGATCAAACCTTTCTATATCTGAACAAATGTCTCTATGTTCTGGAGAAAGGGAACGGCGGACACATGAATACTATGCTGATTGTCAGAGACTTTGACCTTTTAGCGCACAATATTTTTTCTGTTTATTACAACAGTCCAAATAAAAAGCTATTCCTGGGAAGCATTACGCAGGGATTATTTGTAATCGAAAATCAGCCATTTAAAACTTTGGTTACTCCTGGCGGAGAAATGGAAAACGTATTTTACGCGCAGACTGCCTTTGGTAAGAATGCTGTACTTACTTCCGGAGGAATTATTCTAGGTCAAAACGAAAACACAAAACAGACTGAATACCAATATCTTCCTGCTCTGCAGAAAGAACATGCTTACGACAAACGTGGTATTTTAACAGATGTACAGGGAAATATCTGGATAAAAAACGGCGCAAGGCTTGACCTCTTTAATTCGTCGGGCACGAAACTGATAAACAAATGGGAAGTCGGAGACGAGCTAAAGCAAATTTATCTTGCTAAAAATGGACTGATATGGATCGGTTTAAAACATAAAGGACTGTATTTTATAGATCCTTTAAATGCACAGACGGGACCAAAATTATTTCTAAGCAAAGACCTTACTGCCATTTCATTCATAACATCCAAAACCGAAAACGTTTTGCTGGTTGGCACAGAACATGGTTTGTATGAGGTAAATGTTGTTAGCAAAACGTCTTTGTTTATAAAAGGAACCGAAAGAACATTTATTCGAAGCATCTACGTCGCCCGACAGGACGCGATCTGGATTACTTCCCTCGACAAGGGAATTCAGCTATATGGTAAGCACGGAATCGTAACATTTCCGCTTGACAAAAAACGTTATCTCGCTTTGGCACACTGCATTACCGAAGACCTCAACGGCTTTTTTTGGATCCCCGCCAACAGGGGATTGTTCCGGATCAAAAAAGAGGACCTGCTTCACTATGCAGCAGAAAAAGCTACCGGGAGAGCTTTAGAGACACTGGATTCGGATTTATACTACCATTATTTTGATAAAAGAAAGGGTTTTTTAACCAATGAATTCAACGGAGGCTGCCAGCCGTGCGGACTACAACTGGATAATGGATATCTTTCATTCCCTTCTCTCAAAGGCCTGGTCTGGTTTATTCCTGATGAAACTTCCGGAACGCTTCCGTCAGGTAAGATATTCGCGGACCGGGTGGAATACAACAACCATTCTTTCCCGATCTTAACTGATACGGTTAGGCTGCCACTCACTCCGAGAAACGTTCGCTTTCGTTTTGCAATTCCTTTTTTTGGTTCGAGTGACAATATCAATGTATCCTATGCCCTTATTAAAGATGGAGAATATAAAAAGACAGACTGGAATCCGGTTAACAGCCAGGACATCAGCATTTATTTTTCCAGTCTCAGTTCCGGCGAATACACCTTGTATTTAAAAAAGCTGAATGGTTTTGGTAAGGATAATGTAACGATCAAGAAAATCCATATTTCTGTACCCCTTTTATGGCATGAAACCTGGTGGACACGACTGATATTTACATTGCTTGTTATCTTGGGTCTGTATCTGTATGTAAGATGGAGGTTAAATAAGGTGAAACACGAGAACCGTCGGCTGGAAATCAAGATTGCAAGCCGTACCAGCGACCTGCAGATCTCACGGGATCAGCAGGAAAAGCAGTTGCGGATTATGTCGAGGCTCATTACGTCAATGTCGCACGACATCCGGTCGCCCTTAAATTACATCGGCCGGACATCCAGGCAGATCTCTACACTGATTAAAAAGGGAGAGTTTGACGAAGTTGCCGAAATTGGTGATCTGATCACCGATTCGACGCAAAATATGAGCCTTCTGATCAAAAACCTGCTGGATTATATTAAAGCTTATGTTTACGGAAGAACTATGAAATTCGAGCCGATTCACCTTAAAAACCTGGTCGAAACAAAACTTCTCGTATTTAAAAACATTGCAGAACTAGGCAAAAACAGGATTTCAGTCAGCATTCCGGACGATCTGAATGTACATTCAGATGCGCAGATGTTGGGGATCATAGTCCATAACCTGATCGACAACGCCATAAAGTATACCAGCGAAGGTACAATTCAGATCTGCGCTGGAAGTCAGTCTGAACTGGACGTAACAAAAGACAAAGAGGGTATTTATCTGGTATTTTCAAACAACGGATTTCCCCTTTCCGCCACCCTTCTGGAAATGTTCAACCGTGATAATAACGAAGGCACAATAGAACCCGAATCCGATGCAGGCCTCGGCTCATTCCTGATCAAAGAGATTTCGGAATTAATATCTGTCCGCCTGAATGTCACACAAACAGAAACGACGAATTTTTATCTGTTGTTCGATAAAGAGCAGTAAATTTCTCACCATTAAGGAATTAAGAAACACTAAGTCTTAATAAGCCTTAACTTCTCAATGATAAACTACCCCTTCCCCCCCCCTTCCTTCTTCCCTAGTCCCTCACCCATACAATTCAATCTTCTTCATTAGACTCCGGTCGTCGTTTACGTTTAGTTTGGTATAAATGCGTTTTTTGTAGGTACTGATCGTATTTTCCTTTAACTGGAGTGTTATGGCTATTTCCTTGTTGCTTTTTCCTTCCCCAAGCAAGCGCATCACATGCAGTTCCCGGGAGGACAAACACATTTCCGGATCTTCCACTTTACGGTCGGTATTTCCTACATTGGCCAGCAGAATCTCCTGTATCTTGTCGCTGACATATTTTTGCCTGCTTATAATTGTTTTCCAGGCAAGTACAAAATCGTCATGAGAGGCTGTTTTCGACAGAAAGCCATCTGCGCCGGATTGCATATAAGGCAGCGCATATAACTTTTCATCATGACCGGAATGAACCAGAATCCTGACATCCTCCTGTTTTTCGCGGATCCGATTGATCATCCTGATTCCTTCCCCACCCGGAATATCGATATCCAGTATGACCACATCCGTTTCAAATTCTTCCAGTAAAGACAATCCCTCCATAAAATCACCCGCCTGCATGACTTCCGCATCCTTGTCGATTTCACTGATTGTCATTTTCACACCCTTCCTGATCAAAGGATGATCTTCAATAATTAATACGTTCATAACTTTGAGTATTGTGTTTACCAGACAAATTTAAAATTTTATGCCGGCAAAAAACATAATACAACCACAGTCCGCAAAAGCAGCGGCCCAGCTAAAATAATAACAAACAGGAAATTAAGTAAAAACCGCCTAATTGATCTCCCAAGCACGCCTAAATACAAAAAAAGAACTGGCATCCTAGGAGAAAACCATCTCATTCCCGATAAAAGTCTACAACTTCCAAGACACCTTTCTACATTACTACGACTAGCTCACTCTGATCATGCATTCTTTCTCCCTGCCATTTCCCCAATCCCCTGCCCCTTCGCGCTATTCCTCCTTCTTCGACTTCTTAAACAACTCAATCACATTCGAAACATCCATCTTTTTAAAGATTCTGGCCTTGTGCGTACTGACGGTTGTAAGTTTCAGTTTAAGTTCCGTAGCAATTTCCTTCGTCCACTTACCTTCAAGCAGGAGAGCGAGAATTTCGTTTTCCCGGTGCGACAGCTCCGTGTGGTCCTTGGTTTCCTTCGGGGATATACGTCTGTCGAAGAAATTGTTGGTGATGATCTGCTGAACCGACTTGCTTACATACTTTCCATGGTTAACCACCGCCTGCAGCGCGGTTACGCATTCTTCGAGCGGCGCATTTTTGGAGAGGAAACCATTGGCACCGGCAGACAGGAAACGAAGTGCATAACGCTCTTCATCCTGGCCCGTAAAAATAAGGATTGGAACGTCCTGCTGCATTTGCCGCAGTGCCCCGATCATTTTAGTTGAATCGCCGCCGGGAATATCAAGATCCAGAATTACGGCGTCCACGGCTGGCCCGGTTTCCAGTAGTCTAAGCCCTTTCTGAAAGTTTCCTGCTGCGTGCAGGATGGTTTTGGGATAATAGGTTTTCAAAATCGTTTTAACCGCCGAGACCACGATTTCGTGGTCCTCGATCATCAGTATGTGTCCGTGTTGCGTCATGAGTTATTGTATTGATTTAGAGGGTGCAAGTTATTTCTATTCACTTTATGATACATTCAAAATTACTTCGATTTTGCCCACTTCTCGTTAGAAACATTTCTATAAACGTCATGCAGTAGTACTATAAATTCTCAATTTTATATACTTTATATTTGTGCCATAGCCAACAATAGCCTGACAGCTAAAATTTAAACCCGGAACTTAGCAAGGCTGAAAAACAACATATACAACCACAACCCGAAGAACTATGAAAAACAACTACATCTATTATCTCCCGCCTTTGTATCACCAACAACTGCACAAGGCCACTCCATAACTTTACTATCCGCCGGTACCAACTAGACGCTTTCGTTTGAAAGCCGGCAATTTCGCGTATACGTATATCTACATTCGTTATATAAAAGCGATGATTAAATTAAAGCAGCTGAACCAGCGGTTATGGATTAACAACCTGATATCCGGAGGCCCGTCCGGTGGCTGGCAAAAGTGTTGACAAAGTAACAAAATAAGTGCTAAAACAGCGACAGGATGTTTGTCGCAGACAGTATGTAGAAGTATTATGAGAGGCCTTTAAAATAGATTTAAACAAACCGGTAGATATGCTTTTGCCGTAGAATCAGGAAATAGTATTACATAGAAAAATTTCTATTTTTTTTCATTAAGCTTCTGTTACCTAATGATTTATAAACCGTCTACCTGATACCTGAATTTCGGATTTTTTTACTGCCTGAGCTGAAAAACAATACACTATACACATTATAAAAGGGCTCTCCTACGGGAGAGTCTTTAAAACAGGGCACTAACAAATGAAATGAAGGAAACACACCTGAAACGACCATATAAAACAAACACAGAAAACACACAAGATTACCTCCTCTCACACAGGTATAACCCGAAGCGGGCGGATACCTCACGGCTGCCAGGCAGCCTCACATCAAACAACCAAACTTTTTGAACCTTTTTAAACATTTTTTATCTACACACAAATGAAAACAAACCAACGCTTACGTAACTCCCTCAAAGCCGGGATTTTTGCAACGGCTTTATTTTGCTCATCTACGCTTTTTGCCCAGGTGAAGATTGGAGATAATCCAACCTCAATTGCAGTCGGATCAGCACTTGAAATTGAAAGTACTACGAAGGGGTTACGAATGCCACAAGTAGCCCTAACAAGTACAATTGTCTTTGCTCCGGTGGCGGGTTCAGGATCGGCCGCTACTTCGCCCGGTATGGCAGTTTTCAATTCTAATTCTGCAATGGTATCAGGAACTGCCTCCAATGGTCAACTCTATACTTCCTACGGTAGTGGTGAGTACTACTGGGATGGATTCGGATGGGTTTCCAAAAATGCAATTGTTCAAAAAACGGAGTGGCTACAAGCTGAAGCTGCCGCTGCTAGATCTACATCAGATGTTAATCCTCCATTCGCGGAAAACATCCTGTCTTATAACTCACCATCTGGAAGCATTACATATACCGCATCTACTGTCACATTAAAACCTGGAAGGACTTATAAACTTATTTATAAAATCGGTGATGTATCTCCCGGTCCTACTGGTCAAACTTATACAGGAACATCTTGGTTTGATATGACTTCAAATACAAATGTTGGAAGCAAAGGCTGGACCACTTGTGTTTTCAATGATCCGTCCCAAACAACGATGCCAGGAGGGTTTTGTGAATTCATAGTTTCTCCGACTGTAACTACAACATACAAAATCAATTACTTTTTCCCCGCAGGAAGTGGTCCCCTTGGATATTACGCCCGCAATAATGTATTGGTAATAACTCTTCCATGATGAATTAATTGAGGCGTAGTTTCTAATCCGTGCTGCATGTCTTCACAGACTCAAAAGTACCACAACTTAAAAAATTGGTATCAAAAAAGTTACGGAAGACTAATAACCGACCATAACAATATCAAAACACACAAAATTTAATCCAAAAACACAATGAAAAAAAATCAATTCATATACAAAACAATGGGCGCGATTATGATCGCTGCGGCTATGGTACTGGGCTCTTCGACTGCCTTTGCGCAGGTCAAGATTGGAACGAATCCTACTACGATTGACGCGACCAAAAATTTGGAGGTAGAAGCTTCTACGGCAGGGCGTAAAGTGAGTGTAGATAAAACTACCGGACAGGTTACCATTGCTGATGGGACGCAGGGAAACAGAAAGATCCTTACGTCAGATGCGAATGGCGGAGCTAGCTGGCAGCCTAGAAAAATTACCAGTACAAATATTTTTGAACAAGGTACGGGCGTTGGTGTTTTTCTTCCTGTATCGACCACAGGTTATTGCAACTCAATCAATTGTGCGACTTCACTCAATTTAACAGGGACTTTTACAACAACTGAATCAGTTAACGATGTGGTTATAGAGGTAAGTGGCAGCTATTCGGTATCTAACAACACACAGCCTGTAACATGGGCTTATTGGGTAAGCATAACCGGACCAGGCGGATACAATTCTGTTAAGGGACCTTTGTTTGCAACTGAAAGTGGAACGGTCTGCTCTTCCGGTCTGATAAACTTTAAAAATGTACTAAAAAATCTAGCAGTCGGCTCATACAATGTAAGTGTTTACGCAGGTCCCTGGAAAAACCCCAGCGCAGCATCCTGGCTAGGAATTGGTGCATATTCTAATCCAGGTGTATGTGGAGATCTAACTAAATCCAGTGTAATCATTAGTGTGTCAGAATAGTCAGTTTAAATTCTCAACCGCGGTCTGTGCCTTCATAGACCTTTCCGGAGCCGGACTGGAAAAATAAAAAATTCCAAACATGCTCTATGCAATCAATCAATTAATGAGATAAGGTGACGGATGCTAATATGGACATCCGTTTGGAAAAGCCGGATATAACTCCTTAACTCAATGGGCTGATAAACTTCATGAAAAGATTTCAAACAGAAAAATCAAACACAATGAAAACAAAACAAGTACTAAGTAAAGTGCTGGCCGGAACTATATTCACAGCTGCCATGATTTTCAGCTCTTCCCTTTTTGCTCAGGTGAAGATTGGAACAAATCCAACGACGATTAATGCTGCTAACAATCTGGAAGTGGAAGCTTCTACGGCAGGAAGGAAAACGAGTATCAGTAAAACGACCGGACAGGTGACCATCGCTGATGGAACAGAGGGTGATGGCAAGCTTCTTACTTCTGATGTCAATGGTGCAGCAAGTTGGCAGCCAGTAGGCTCTCAGAATAGCCCAGTATTGTTCAACGTAAATTCTGCAACTCAGATTATCTCAGCGGGAACCACTGCTTATGTGGATTTCAGCGCAAAGGTTTATGATAAAGGGAATAATTTAGATCTGACGACTAACGCATTGACGATTCCAACGAATGGCACCGGCGTATATCAGTTCAATTGTATTTTCGGAACCTTGAACCAAGCTATTGTTCAGGGTGTATATATCCAACTTGAAGTAAATGGTTCGACAGTCTATTCGTTCGGAATAGGTAACTGTGCATCAGGTGCCGGTATCGGTGGAGCCGGTGGAACTATACTCGCTCTTACCGCAGGAGATGTGGTGAAGGTAAAACTGCTTCCATCGCTTCAGCCAGCTCAAAGCATTACATTTTTTCACTTTAATTTCAGCGGGTCGATGGTTTCTAAATAATGAAGCTTAACAAATTACCCAGTTAATCTAAATCCTCAAACCGCTCTTAATCCACGGTCTGTTTATCAAAAGACCCTAATCCATGGTCTGTGTCTTCACAAACCTGAAAAGCCCAAGCGGTCTTAGACCGATATTAACCGAACAAAAGTCTAGTCCATAGCCCAGGCTAACAAGCTCATTGCGAAGCAGCTGTAACCCGATTTGAAAAGATTTTCGAGTCACTTTTATTTAATCAATCAAACACACAACATTAAAAAACATTCCAATGAAACAAACATACAAAACCGGTTTACGAAACAGAAACTGGACGCAGGTCAGCACGGCGCTGATCCTTACAGGACTTTTTGCACTCGCTTTTCACGCCCGTGCACAGGAAGGCAGCCAGGGCAATACCACCATTTTCGGCGGTGCACAAATGACCTTTTTTGGCAACCATGATTTTGCGGCACCTGCGGGTGGTACTCAGCCAGGTGTGATCCTTACCGAGCGTGCCACGGCATCGATGAGTTATCTCAACTATTCTGGAAATAACCTTACGGCTTCCGGGGTAACAGATGTCAGCTATGTTGATGGGTATGTACGTAAGTACGGCACAGGGCAGTTCATTTTCCCAACCGGTGACAATGGTTTTGCAGGACAGTTCGCAGCTTCTGCGGATGGTACCAGCGGGGCGTATTTTCATACGGACGCTACTACGGCTATAACCAGCAACCTGTTTACAGGTGGTAGCTATCCGGTCCTTCCTGCCGGCGGGCCTTTTGCTACTACGAGCGTAGGAGCTGGCGTCGGTACGGTAAGCACAATAGAGTACTGGGATATTGACGGTGCTACGGCAACCCCCATTACTTTGACATGGGATGCCGGAAGTAACATCAGCACCCTTACAGGAGGCACGCCTGGAAAGCTGACGATCGTAGGCTGGAATCCGGCAACAAGCAAATGGGAAGCGCTTGCATCTGCAATAGACGCCACTTCTGTTTTGGGGGGGCCGAGTGATATCAACCAGACAGGTTCCATTACCTCAACTGCTTCCATCGTACCGAATACGTACACGGCCTATACTTTTGCCTCCGTGGGAACGATTGATCTGACACCTACTTTGCCAAGGCCGTTTGTCTCCGCGCTTACACTGAACCAGGAAGTTGAAGGGGTTTTGCGCCTTTCAAATCTAAAACCCAACCCGACCACCGGACTGGTAACGGTATATCTGGAATTGGGAAGTGGTTTCCTTCTGACATCCGACCCGGCTGCTGCTACTTCCGGCGGACTGACGGTGACCAACGGGCAGTGGAACATTACAGACTACGGTGGAACGATCGAGTATATCTCCAAACCCGGAACAATCATTGCCGCAGGTTCCACCGTAAACCTCGGCTACAAAGTGAAAGCAACCGGGACTATTTCCAGTACGGGTATCATCACGGCAACGATCATCAACCAGACAGGCGGTATAACGCCCCAAACGGGTGACGACAACGATAACAACAACGTGACGGTGAAAGTTTTCTCAATCATTCCTTAATAAAACAAAGTGGATATGAAAAAAATAGTAATACTTATCCTGCTGCTGTCAGGAATGCATGCAGCGGTGATTGCACAGTGCGATCCCAACTTCGGGGCGAACCCAACTTACACGGGCACAAGTGTGGTAGGCGGCGTGCCAACAATCCTGGTAGGACAGACAGGGCAACTTAATTTCACTTTTGGTGTAGGGACCAGTGCAGCCTGCAACGCGGCCTCTTACAACACCCCAGGTAACATTACGCTTGTGCTTTCGTTTACCAACAATTATGCACCTACCTCTGCAAATGTAGTTAGCGGCCCGATGGCATCGCTTTTTGACTGGTTTTACGATCCTGCAAGTAAAGTGCTCATCGGTACCAGCAATGCACCGATCCCGGTAGGCCCGAATGCCAACTTTACGGTGAATGTAGTAGGTACGGCGATCACTGCCGGCACGCTGGCGCCGTTGGGAACGATCAACTATTTCTCAGATAACAATCCACCGATCACCAACACTACCACAGGCAACGATACCCAGGTGGCGGGGATCAACGTGGATGCTCCGTTACCCGTTACCCTTTCCAGTTTCATGGCCGGGAAAGAAGGCGCGGTGGCCAATCTGAGCTGGGAAACAACCGAGGAAAGTAATAGCGATCGGTTTGAAATCGAACGCAGCCTGAATGGCAACATGTGGAGGAAGATCGGTCTGGTGCAGTCGGCCGGCGAAAGTAAAGTTTTGAAAAGCTACGCGTTTACCGACAGAAATCCTGAAAGCGGAGATAATCTGTATCGTCTGCGGATAGTGGATAAAGATGACACTTTCGCTTACAGCCGGATACGCAGCGTGAAGTTTGAGGGGCTGGTAGCAGACCTTTCCGTGTATCCCAATCCGGTTGTTGACAAGCTCTTCCTGAGAGACTTCGCAAAGGTGAGCCAGGTGGTGATCTACGATATGGGCGGTCGGTCGGTGTTTCAGTCCGGTAGCAAGCCAAATGGTGAACTAAATGTGAAGAGTTTAAAAAGCGGCGCATATGTGGTGCATATCACCAGGCTGGATGGTACTGTCTCTACCCAGAGAATAGTGATCAACAAGTAATGGCCCCGACAGCCTGCGGCATGCGGAGATCCGCTGCCGCAGGCTCAAAACATGCAACAATTAAACCAGATAAATAATGTTAAAGGTGTATCTCAAATTCTCAACTTTTGTCCTGGGCATGTTAATGCTGACAGGATTGACCAACAAAACCTATGCACAGTGCGATCCCAAATTTACAGGGGCTTCGTATAAAAACACGGCTGTAGTGGCCAACGTCGCTACGATTCTGGTAGGGCAGACAGCCCAGCTGGAATTTAATTTTGGTGTCGGGCAGCAACCTACCTGTACCGCTGCAGCGGGTAACGTGGCCGGTAGTATCACCGTTACCATTGTTTTTCCTGCTGAATATTCGCCTCTCGCCGGCGTAACAGTGGGAGGCACTCAGTCTTCCCTTTACAACTGGTTATATAATCCGGCAACACGTACACTGGTAGGCGTAAATAACGCCACGATTCCACCCAGCGTTGTGGCAGCCAAATTTACTGTGGACGTAACCGGTAACGCTCCTACACCAGGAACAACCATTGCGCTTACAACTCTGGCTTTCAGCACAACCAGTACACCCCCTATCACCAATTCTACAAACGGCAACGACGGCCTCAGCGCAGGCGTAAATGTGGATCCGGTGCCGCCCGTTGCCACACCAGACGCCACGAGCACAGGACATGACACGAATGTCAACATCAGCGTACTGACCAACGATACCCCTGGTGGTGCACCGCTTGATCCTGCATCCGTAAAACTGATCGACCCTTTGACGGGGAATCCGGTGACATCGGTAACAGTTCCCGGCGAAGGTGTTTACACCGTGAACCCTGACGGGACGATAACATTTGATCCGGATCCGGCTTTTGTCAGCGGCACAGTAACACCGATCATGTACACGGTAACGGATACAAATGGACAGACATCTAACCAGGCGACCATTACCGTAACTGTTGGTGCCTTACCGGTAACATTGTCTCGTTTTGTTGCAGCGAAGGAAGGCAAAACTGCACAGCTTAGCTGGGCAACAACCGAAGAAAGCAACAGCGACCGTTTTGAAATAGAACGCAGCCTGAATGGAAAAGACTGGGGCAAGATTGGCACGATAGCTTCTCACGGAGAAGGTATAATAAAAAGGTATTATTCCTACTCAGATGAAAATCCGGCAAATGGCGAAAACCTTTATCGTCTGAAAATGATCGACAGAGATGAAACCTTTGCTCACAGTGGTGTTCGCAGCGTAAAATTTGAGGGGCTGGATGCCGACTTGTCAGTTTATCCGAACCCCGTTTCAGATGTATTGAAAATCAGGGATTACAGCCAGGTGACAAAAGTTTCAATCATTGACATGAACGGAAGAACAGTTCACGAATCGGGCAAAACCTCTACAGGCGAAATTAGCGTCCGAAGTCTTACCTCAGGTATTTACTTGGTTCGCATCAACCGGGCAAACGGACTTACGTCTTCCCAGAAGATAGTAGTTGGAAAGTAGAAAGTTGAGTTAACAGTAGTCCGGACAACTTTCGGGGATATCCGGAAGATTGTTTTTAGGGTTTGCACACACACTATTATTTTTATCACAAGCCCGCGAAGGTTCACACGTTTTGCGGGTTTGTGTTTACAGCATACCAAAAAACCGATAATATTCTACGACGATTCCGGGATTGGTCTACATAAGGTGATTTGACAAAATGATACTTTTACCAATCATTACAAAGTAACAGCCAAACCCGTATACCACTACCTATCAGTATCTTAAAACAACAACATCTGACAACACTTTACCCTCCTCTATACATAAAATGAAAAAGCTTCTTCTATATGATCAGTTACCTGGGACAGTCTCCGGAGAAATATGCGGAATGAACTTTGAGGTTGAATATGTTACCAAAATCAGTGAAGTATTTGGAAAGCGTCTTTTTGGTAACGGAGAGTCGGGCTTTGATGTTTTTCTAGTCAACATTCAGGAACCAACTATGGAAATGATAGATTTTTTGAATTACATCAAAAAAAATGCTGACGGACTTCCAATGATCATCACCTCCGAATTCCCTGAAAGCTTCTCCTTACTCAAAAACATATTGAAAGGCTTAAACTTTCATGTTTCGGAACTGCCCGCCGTCCCCGAAGTGCTTGACAGAATTGTCTACGCAAGAGAAGTTGACGCAGCGGCGTGAAGCTGCGTGTGGATAGGTTGAAGTCAGGGCATTGGATTTACGCTTGTCCGGAAAACAGGATCCCACATTCCTTCGGGAATATCATTTTCCCTGAACATAGAAGTAAAAAATTGCTTTTACCTGAATTCGTTTTAGTCGCTTATTTAGACACGGTTTATATCCCTAAAAGTAATAGTACCGGTGGAAATAAGCGTTAACCAAACACTTCAGACAATTGAATTGAAATTACATTTGAATTGTTACATTTGTATACGCATCGGCAAAAACGCATAGATACGACTTAATATGAGCATCTTACAGGAAATATATCATGCGGCGAAGGTTGTGTTTGAAACTTATCTTCCATCAGAAAATGACCTTATCAGTTCGGAAGTAAAGGAAGTTCTTTCTGATCCTGATGACAAAAAGAGTTATTTAGATGCTATCGACAACATGCGAAACGGTAGTAAAAGAGAAACCATAACCCTTCATAATGGCAAAAAACTTACACTGGTTTCTTAAAATAAACTAATGGAAATCCCTGGTCTGTCAATCATACCGGTTCTGTTTGTCGTTCTCATTATTGTTCCCGGTGTTTTTGCTAAAAGATTTTACTTCTCCGGAGTTTTTGCTAAAAGATTCGGTGCCGGAGATTTTGCTGATAGGCTGATCACCAGCATATTTTGGGGATTTATTGTTCAGGTTATCACCTATCTGGTGTATAGCCAGTATTTCGATTTTACCCTCCTTGACATCAAAGAATATCTGGTTGTAGCTTATTCCGATCTATCATCCAACAAATTACCCCGTGATTTTGAAAAGTATAATCTCTGGATGGTACTTGGTTATGTGATTGCCTCAATAGGTATGTCTGCCCTGGTTGGAGGTTGGATCGGTTGGATACCGATTGGTCAGAGCTTTAAGAATAGATATCAGATTCAACACTTTCCGATATTCTAATGACTGGCATTACTAATTTTCAGGAGAAATTTTAGAAACAAAAGATTCAAAGGAAGCAGAAAAAAAATTATTTCAACTTCTGCTGATGTCCTTATTGACACCGGTGATCCGCGCCCAAAAATGGTAAGCGGAATTCTGTCACAATATAAGCTTACCACGAATGGAGAACTAGAAGCTATAATACTTACGGCGGCCCGCAGATACTCGGATAGTGAATAGCAGTTCAAAGGTATACCGGGAGATTTCATGATTATTCCGTACAGTAAGGTTATAGACTTTAATATAAGATATGAACGTCCTGAAAATAGTCAGGAAGGTTTAAAGCATGTAACATTTTTGTCAGTTCTAATGACTGTGTGCTTTGCCCTATTAATTATTTTCCCTTGGTTTTTAGGATATCCGTTTTTAAAGACGATTGCGGGAATACTCTGGTTATTGGTAGCATGGGTCTTTGGTGCAATAAACCTTGCTTTTCTTTTTAATAAAGACGAAAAACTAAAAATTCGAACGCGCACTCTGGGTATAACGATCTTTATGTTTTTACTTGGCTGTTTTATGGCATATCATATCCTGCGCCTTGACGAGGCTTTAAATCATTTGCTTGCATGGCTTACTGGTTTTGGTTCGAGGTGAAACTGAGTTTCTCCGTTGACTGAGGCAAACTGAACAAAAAAGTCTCCGCAAAGAATCTCCCCCCCAGAGTTTCATCCGCGCTGTCAATAGGAAGTTTTACCCGATCCCCGCCTCGCCACATGGATGCTGCTTTTGCTGACCCCGTTACGACAGTCGGACCGAACAAACTTTAAACGCAATTGCGCGACCGGCGCAGTGCACATTCGGTTTTTTCTGCGGCGGGGATTTGGTCGGCGGCGGAAGCTTAGCCTCAGATGTCTGTTTGCCAGAGAATTACCGTAAAATAAGTTTCGCTTTTTCAGCTTGACACTCCTAAGATAATTTACCTATTTTAGCAACACTCAACCCACCTGCCGATTCCTGAGTACGCTATCTGAGCTACCAGTTTTGGTGTTAACAGGAAAACTTCGAAGTTATATTTGCTGCCACAGTATCTGACGGAAACCGGGAGATGACAATACGCTATCTCGTGTTTTGGTGGATAAACTGTGATTCAAAACGAATCGATGGCCTCACATCACTTCAGCATAAATCACCGGAGTTAACAGTAGTATAAACCAAAATTCGGAAGAACATGAAAACATTACCTGCCATTATTAAAATTGCGATCGCCGGATTTGGCGTGTGGCTAGCAATAATCATCTTTACCTGGGGAAACGGCCAGCCTAATCAGGAATTGCTGATTGATTTAGGAAAGAGTGCACTTTCGTTTATGTTTGCCACACTAATTGCCGGCGTTGTTCAGGGAATAATTAAAGACAGAGATGACAAAAAGCAAAAACAGAAGGAAGAACTGACCTTTTATCAAAATGTTCTCTCTGATTTTAAGCGTGTTTATGACAAAGTAGAAAAGGCCAGATTACTGATTGAGGCACATCGTACCGCAAAAACGTATAATGAACAAATGCAGGAATTAATTGGTGGCGTGGTAATCCTTCATAATATAAAACGTGCATTAAACCTGAAATTTCCGAAGTTGGGAGAACAGCTAAGACCGAGTATCGCAGCGATGAATAATTTTACAAAAGAATTGCTGGCAGAATACCGGGACAATTATAAATTCATTTCAGTGCTACAGGAAATTGATGAAGAAGGTAAAAAGGCGCTCATTGCTTCGCAGGCTTCCGGTTTGAATCCGCAAATTAAAAGAGAAGACATCCCGCAAAGTGCCTGGAATAAAATCGAGGTTTTGGAAAAACTACATATTTTAAGGGATGACGCAAGTTTCAAAGACTATGAAGCGAAATTTTTGGTTCACCTCAACGAGGCATCCGCCGTTTTAAGAACCAGGATTATGTCCGGTATAAAATAGCAGACCTTGACCTTAATTGAATAAAATCAAAACCGGTGAAATGCAGGAAGTCAGGTACGGGACGGTAAAACTGCCGGCATCCCGACACGATCAATTCTATCCATAAAACAGATGCACAGCTAACAGCCGAAAAAAAAAATCGCAGCCACTTGCGTAGTTAAATAACTACACATATATTTGTAGCCAAATAACTACGCAATGAATTTAAGACGGGATGTATTTCAGGCCATAGCCGATCCGACAAGAAGAGCGATACTGATATTGGTCGCCTCCCAGTCCATGACAGCCGGGGCTATAGCTTCAAACTTTGATACGGCAAGGCCAACGGTTTCAAAGCATCTTCAGATACTAACCGAGTGTGAGTTGCTTGAACAGGCACAGAATGGCCGGGAGATCTACTATCATATCAATGCAAAAAAAATGAAAGAAGTCGCGGATTTCATCGAACCTTTCCGCAACATGTGGGACGACAGGTTTAACAAACTGGAAGCGCTCATGAAAAATTACAAACCCGGGAGATAAGCCAATATGGAACGAAAAACAAAGGTACATGCGGAAGATGGCAAGCAGGAAATAGTGATTACCAGAGAGTTTGATTTACCTCTGGAATTACTTTTCAAGGCTTACGAAGATCCTGAAATTGTTGCGCAATGGATGGGAACCAAGGTTTTGAAACTTGAAAATAAAAAACATGGCAGTTATGCATTTGAAACATCCGATCCCCATGGAAACGTAGTGTTCAGAGCTAACGGGACAATTCCTGAATTTATCCCGAATAAGAAAATTACGCGGACGTTTGAAATGGAAAATACCCCATTTCCTGTTCAGCTTGAATTTCTGGAATTTGAGAAACTGGCAGACGATACAAGTAAACTTACAATGCATATTGTATATAAATCAGTCGAAGCCAGGGATCAGATATTGAAATTGCCTTTTGCTCAGGGTATCAACTTGGCTCATAACCGCCTGCAGGAAATCGTGAACAAACTCAAATAACGGATCATGACAAAAAGAAACAAAATTATCTACTGGATTGCAACTGCCTGGCTTTCTCTTGGAATGCTTTCAACCGGCATTGTTCAATTGATTAAAATGGACGAAGAGGTGAAAATGATGACCCATCTAGGCTATCCGCTCTATTTTCTGACGATCATTGGAGTTTGGAAAATCTTAGGCGTGATAGCGGTTCTCATCCCAAAGTTTCCCTTGATAAAAGAATGGGCTTATGCCGGTTTTTTTTTCGCCATGTCCGGTGCAGTATTTTCTCATCGGGCTGCCGGGGACGAAGGCAAAGAATTCTTCGGTCCTGTATTATTGATAATTTTGACCGTTATATCCTGGTATTTTAGGCCGGATAGCAGAAAAACAGATTCAGCTCAGAGGTTTTAAAAACGATTTTCAGATATTAGTTGGTAATGCCATTTAAGTTTCAATTAATCCGTACATGAATCCAAAAGTTGATTTCTATTTTAACAAAGCAAAGAAATGGCAGGAAGAAGTAACACGTTTAAGAACCATCGTTCTGGACTGCGGACTTACGGAAGAATTGAAATGGGGCTGCCCTTCCTACACATTTCAGAAAGCCAACATCGTATTGATACATACCTTTAAAGAATACTGCGCACTTTTGTTTTTTAAAGGTGCTTTGCTAAGTAATGAAAACGGGATTTTAATACAGCAGACAGAGAATGTGCAGGCAGCACGTCAGATCCGGTTTACAAGTGCTCAGGAAATCACTGAAATGGAAGCAATCCTTCAATCCTGTATCTATGAAGCCATTGAAGTTGAAAAAGCTGGTTTGGAAGTAGTTCTTAAAAAAACGGATGAATTTAAAGTTTGCGAGGAATTTCAAGCTAAATTAGAACAAACACCTGCCCTGAAAGCCGCCTTCGAAACGTTAACGCCTGGCAGACAAAGAGCATATTTCCTTTACTTTTCCCAACCGAAACAATCCAAAACACGGGAAGCAAGGATTGAAAAAAGTTTGGAAAAGATTTTCATAGGCAAGGGGTTGGATGATTAGTAAATGTTAAACAATCTCCCACAGAAAAGTAAAATATCAAAAGGACGATGGAAAAAACAGAAACCCGGGAACTACGTACCACGCAAACATTTAGCGCCCCGATTGACCTGACGTGGGAGGTCTGGACTAACTCAAAGCATATTGCAAACTGGTGGGGACCCGTCGGATTTACTAACACAATTCATACGATGGACTTTCAGGAAGGTGGTGAATGGAAGCTGACCATGCATGGACCAGATGGACAAAACTTTCCAAACAGAAGTATTTTCCGTGAAATTATTCCTTTTAAGAAGATTGTGTTTGAACATTTTAACCCGCATTTTTTTACAACGGTTCTATTTGAATCAACAGATAAAAAAACGATGATCGACTGGTCGCTGCTGTTTGATACTGCTGAGTTGTATGAGGTTATAGTAAAAGCGCATAAGGCAGACGAAGGACAAAAACAGAATATGGAGAAACTTCAAAGATATTTAATGCAACTTCCTGATAATTCGGATTTGAAGTA
Source organism: Dyadobacter psychrotolerans (assembly GCF_004349265.1). Lineage (GTDB taxonomy): Bacteria > Bacteroidota > Bacteroidia > Cytophagales > Spirosomataceae > Dyadobacter > Dyadobacter psychrotolerans. The sequence goes on along the minus strand of NZ_SMFL01000005.1, from coordinate 5,341 downwards.
AACCGGCTCATTTTGAAAACCATTCATTAATAGCAACGCAAGGTCGAAACAGCATGACAAACATAAAAAAACAACTATCCCCGGAACAAACCGAAGAACTACTCAGCCTACTTAAAACACGTTTTGAGAAAAACAGGAATCTTCATGAAGGTATTGATTGGGATAAGGTACAGGAAAAGCTGGAAGCTAATCCTGAAAAACTGTGGGCACTTGATGAAATGGAAATCACCGGCGGCGAACCCGATGTTGTTGGTTTTGATCAAAAAACAGGCGAATATATCTTTTATGATTGTTCGGCAGAAACGCCAAAAGAAAGGAGAAGTCTGTGTTACGACCGTGCCGCCTGGGAATCCAGAAAAGCGAATAAACCGGAAAACACGGCTATGGACCTGGCGGCTGAAATGGGGATCGAGCTTTTAAACGAAGAGGAATATCAGGAACTTCAGCAACTTGGGAAGTTCGATTTAAAAACGTCGAGTTGGTTAAAAACTCCTTCCGATGTCAGAAAACTGGGAGGTGCAATTTTTGGTGACCGCCGCTTTGACAGGGTCTTCATCTATCACAACGGTGCCGATTCCTATTATGCTGCCCGGGGATTTCGCGGAGCTTTAAGGGTTTAGAAGATTGGTTGGTAATGACAAATTAGGGCTTGTAAACTGTATCCCGCACAGGTGGAGCAAGAATCTGACACAGATAACTGACTTTTTTTCTTGACAAAAAAAGTTACAAAAAAATCAAGACGAAAAAAGAAAGCGGGCATTTTAATCTGATCAAAGTAGAAGATTTATCGACTACAGACGACAAACCCGTGAGCTTTTCACGCCGGTCTTATTTTAAAGTAAGCCTTGTCAACGGGCACAGTCGCATCCATTATGCCGATCAAAGTTTTGAAGTTATTGAAAATGCGTGGAGCCTGGGTTTTAAAGAAGCAATCACTTTTCTGCCTTTTTTAAACGTAACACGAATTTGATGCCCAAACAATTTCGACGCTCTTCTATTGATTGATTGTTGTCTTTTTTGGTTTCATTCACGTAACATATCGGATCCGATTTCCCGGAGATTTGCATAAAAAAACAAATCAGTTATGTGGACAACAAATAACATCCCGGACCAAAGCTGAAAAGTGGCAATCATGACGGATGCCAACAGCGGCATCGGACTGCACTTGCCCTATTCAAAACAGGCGCACATGTAACATTACTTCCAGAAATGCTGCCACATCAGCGGAAGCTGCAACAAAAATAAGGGCTTCTGGTGGGCGGATACTATGGTCCGGACGGAGAGAATGAGCTCCGTGGTTATCCGGCTCGTGCCGAAATGAGTGAAGCCGCGAAAATGAGCAAAACGCTCCAAACTTTGGGAATTCGCCAAACGTGCAACAGGCATAAAGTTCCTTTAAGGAAGAGCACTTTGTTCCTGAAACTGATTCTGGTATAGTTGTTATGCGTGATCACGTTAATCCGTTCCATTCGAATAGGATCCGGGAACGGCTGTGGTATCATCTAACAAAATATAATCATGAAACAAAAAAATCTGCTCAGTAAGTTGTTGATTTTGAAGCAATTTCATTTCGTGCAAGCTCTTCTGTTAATTTCCATCATAGGACTCAGCTCCTGCGAAGATCATCGTGATTCTCCGAACGCAAATTTCCCGGAGCGTATCAATTTCATAGCCGATCGCCAATATCCGGAGGGCATTGCTTATTCGTCTCAGTTATCCAAATTCCTTATTACTTCCATTCCGTTAGGAAAAATTGGTACTGTCGGCCCTGATGGCCGGTATGAAGACTTGATAAATGCGCCGGAACTTGTAAGCGGCATCGGTATGAAGGTGGCGGGCAGCCGCATTTTTGTATGCAACAGTGATCGAGGACTTTCAGTAAAAAGCGTAAAAGCGGACTCTCTTCAGACTGCCGAGCTGCTGGTTTTTGATCTCAACACAAAGCAATTGTTGCGCCGTACCGTATTGGACGAACTAATACCGGCAGCAGAGCGAAATTTTGCCAATGACGTCACCCTAGCACCGGATGGGACTGCCTATGTTACGGATTCTTTTTCTCCGGTAATCTATAAAGTCAATCCGGACGGGATGGCAAGCGTACTGGTCAGAGACAATGTTAATTTTTCCAGTCCTAATTTTGGTCTGAACGGTATTCTGTACCATCCTGATGGTTACCTCATCGTGGCCAATACAGGACAAGGCAAACTATTTAAGGTAAACCTTAAGAACAATAATTCCGTTTCAGAAATAACAGGTACCGGTACACTTCCCGGCGACGGACTGACGCTTCTGAATAATGACCTTTATGTGGTAACGGGTAGTGGCACAAGGGTAGCACAAGTGAGAAGTACCGACAACTGGCAAACGGCCTCGGTTGTTAAAATTGATGAAGGAGTTTATACAGGTGCTACTACAAGCGTGGCAGTGAACAACCAGATTTATACACTTAATGCCCGAATCGGTGCAATTGGCGCCGCAAAAGATTTCAGTATTCAACGGTTCCGATAGAAATTCAGATTCCAATCTTTGATAAGAAGCCAATAATTAGCATCCAACAGCTACGTACAGATTTTCAACGTTAGCTGTTGGATGTCCTTTGTTTGGCATAACTTACGCCTTGGAAGATCCGATAGTTCTCTCGTATTTGTGCAAAAGCAGTTTATACCTTTAAATAATTTTGATGCTTGTAAGAAATGAGAGTAAAAAAGATCTGTTATTTTTGTAAATGAAAATTTAACCAAAATGATAGCTAAGATTTTTACATTCGTCGCCCTGACGTCCTCAAACATTTTACTCTACTATTTCCTGATTTTGTTAGAAATTGAGCCGGATTATAAACTGCTTTTTGTTTTGGTTAGGGCCGTACTTGTAACAAGTATTTTAATGCAGGTTCTGACAGCCTTCGGTTTCTTCAAAAATCAGAAGTTTTGGACCTGGTAGTTGCTTGTCAGCTAAAAAAAATTCTTCTGTTCAGTCAACAGGTGTTGTATTTCAGATTTAGTATCGAAAATGACTACTCTAACCAGCTTGCATAACCCGGTGATTTATATATTATTCAAAATGGATAAAGTCGGATTTCCTTCCAACCCTACCGTCAGGAATGAGACAAACCTGACGAAGTAAGTAAAATATTTTGAAAACAGCTTTTTATGAAAGCTGAACAATTTGTACCTCTAAAAGCTCAATCATGAAAAGTTTGTTTTCTGTTTTATTTTTAGCTTTCTCATTTGCGGGCGCAGCTATCGGACAAACCACGGTTCCGAAGGCGGGGGTTATTTCCGATCTCAATTTTACCGAAGGGCAATGGATCGCAACACCGGAAGGTCGCTCAATTGAGGCAAGCTGGTTACGTGGCCAAAAAGATAATCTTACAGGCTTCTTCCGGATTATAACTGCGGGAAAACCGAATTTGTACGAACTGCTGGTATATGAGCAAACCGAAAAAGGAACGGTATCACTTGTAAAACATTTCAGCCCGGGACTAATTGGCCAGGAGCCTTTGGACAAGCCGGTTCGTCATGTTTGTCTGGAGTCGAAGGCAGGAAGGGTATTGTATGAAAAGGATGGAGAGCCTGTCAGGATTTTATACGAGAAAAAAACAAATGACCAGTTTGTCATTTCAGTCGGCAAACCAGAAAACGGCTCCTGGGTTTACAAACCACTTTTTGATTTCAAACGAATCAAGTAAAGTCACAAATAGAACGCTGTAGTCAAATTCGTGCAGCAATTTTAGTACGTTATTTGCCAGCTTAATAAGTCAATAGCATCCTTTCTGATTTTTAATCTGGCGGTATTATTTCTTAATAAATATATTTTTCTTGCTGCTAAAAAGCGCTTTTCAAGTCTGATAAGTTGTCTGTTATCTTGGATAAATACTCATATAGTTCTTCATCAATACGAAATCTACCGAATCCAATTAACGAGGGCGGACAATTAGCTTTTATTAGTCCTAAGAAATATCGTATATTTTTTAGGTAAAGAAAAAGATTAGATTCACTCAGGTTCGTTTTAAATCGAGTTTTTTGTAACATTACTTATTACACTTAGTTCGAGATAATAATTTTTTTTGCCGTAATAAGGTCAACGGCTTTGATTTCGCCGGTTTTGTCCACGAGAAGTAAATAAGGAACTGCTGAAATGCCAAATTGCCGCGCAGTCGGTCCTTTTGATCCTTTTAAATCAGAAACCTGAGGCCAAAAGAGTCCATCTTTTTCAATCGCCGCCAGCCATGCCGATTTATTATCGTCAATGGAGACGCTGATAAATTCGACCTGATTATGGTCAATGGTGTTGTATAGCTTGACCAATTCTTTATGCTCCGTCCGGCACGGCCCACACCAGGATGCCCAAAAATTGATCAGGCTGTATTGTTTGGTCTGACTTGGAATACGTGTTGCTTTGCCCGCTGTGTTCGGAATGATTGTCGTTTTAATGTTTTTTCCGATTGCATTTGCCTCATCCCTTTCCAGTTCTTTATTCAAACCTATTCCTTCGATTGAACTTTTCAGTTCGGGCGACAGTGCGTTGAATAAAGTTTTGCTGCTGCTGATCCCCAAACGATCTTTATTTGATTGGAGCAAAAAGAGTGATAAATAACTGCCTGTATGAGCTAAAATATATTGGCTTACCAAGTCTGCCTTTTTTTGTTTGCGAACGTACCGACTGTTACAGTGAATGAGGCGGTAGAAGAAGCACTTTGCTTTGGTTGGATAAACAGCTTGGCCAAACCCATTGATGAAGGACGATTTATGCAAGTTTTTAGTCCCAGAAAACCCAAGGGTGTCTGGTCAAAAAGGGTGCATTTCAAAACTTCGTTTTGACTGTTTCGTGATAAAAAAGGCCTATAACCTCAAGTATTAACTAGTTTAGATTCGCTTTTAAGTAAAAATAATGGATTTTTACTGACATGACGCGCGAAGAATTTCTTGCCTTAGCTAACGAACAATACGATAAACTGGCTGACTTACAGTCAAAACGGACCTTCTATGCATTTGAAGAAGGTTTCGTGAAGGTATGGACGGAGCTAGGAGCCCAGGTGATGSAAGCTAGTTTGGATAAGCCTCTTTCAAAAGATAAACGAAAAAAAACGGTTGTCAAACCCGGTTCGGAAAAATAGAGTTGTCAAAAAATCATCGTTTTGAAGCGAAGTGTAATGGTTTTTTTATAAGCCCCTATCTTCAAAATCTGATGGCTTTGGCTGGTGTTAGCGACGTCTACTCAAAATCAAATGATTTGCTAAACGCTTTTCTAGGAATTAATATATCTGAAAGTCAAGTATATAGAGTAACTGATTATATAGGTAAATCAGTTGCTTCTGAGGTGATGGTTCATATCGAACATC
>NZ_SMFL01000044.1 GCF_004349265.1 Dyadobacter psychrotolerans | reverse complement strand
GGTGCATTTCAATTTTACGCAGCCTGTGTTAGCATGTTCGTGACGCAATCCCATCGATTGCTTTCTCTTATGACTCTAAGATTGAGCATGGCCTGCGCACCAACAGGTGTCCACCGCTGACCACTGCGCTTCATTCGTGTTTGAATAACAGTTCTATGGGCTGCTTCCATTGGACCACTTCCAATCATAAGGCCTTGACTACGAAAAAGTTTATAATGCATCCTTTCGATATTGTTTTTGTAATAYTCCACCAGGCTTATTCGTCTCTTTTTCGCATCGTGGGATAGGTTTCTGAGTTTCAATATATTACCGAGCACATTGTAAGCAGACCCTTCTAACAATTCAAATTTTTGATCTTTTACCCAGTTTTTGCGCCTGGTGGTGTCTGAAAAATTCAATTTAGCAAAATCTGTTAGATGTTCTACAGCGTGGTAATAGTCTAAAATATGTATGGCGTCGGGGAATCTGTTAGTCAAGTAGTTATGTATCCAMTGGGCTCCATCTGTAATAAATACCAGTTTGTTTTCATGGTCGTTATAAGTCCCCAGACTTGCCTCAAACTTTGGGATAAAATCCAGATATGACCCTAAATGACCACTATATATAGATTCTTCAAGTTTGTAGCGTATCTCGTTTTCTTCCTTCGTACCATTTTCAATCCTACTTCCTTCTCTGAAAACACGACCCAATTTAACCTCCTGCCATCCCTGRTCCATTTGAATCATGCTCCCATCTATCGAAGCATATACGCGTTCATCGGTGTTCAATGTTGGATGTTCGATATGAACCATCACCTCAGAAGCAACTGATTTACCTATATAATCAGTTACTCTATATACTTGACTTTCAGATATATTAATTCCTAGAAAAGCGTTTAGCAAATCATTTGATTTTGAGTAGACGTCGCTAACACCAGCCAAAGCCATCAGATTTTGAAGATAGGGGCTTATAAAAAAACCATTACACTTCGCTTCAAAACGATGATTTTTTGACAACTCTATTTTTCCGAA
>NZ_SMFL01000043.1 GCF_004349265.1 Dyadobacter psychrotolerans | reverse complement strand
TTGAAAAAGCGGCACACTTTTTTGCATAAAATTTGCAAAAAATGGATAATGAAAAAAAGTCAAAAGCGCGTCGTAACTACGAACCAGATTTCAAAGCAGAAATTCTAAAAATGTTGATTTCTGGTAAAAAAGTAAGCGAGATTTCTGAGACATTTGGAATTGCTGAAAATCTGCTGTATCGTTGGAAAACTTTATCTACAATGAAGACAAAAACCAAAACTAATGAGTCTGAAGGTAGCTCTAAATTGGTTGCTGAGAATGCCAAATTGCGAGCGGAGAATGAACGGCTTAAAACTGACCGTGAGATCTTAAAAAAGGCATTGKGTCTCTTGAGTTCGTCCGATTAAGAGATGTCTATAACTTGGTATCTTCGCTCGCTAAAACACACAAAATAAGTTATTTGTGCTCCCTTTTCGATATAAGTCGAACGGCCTATTATCGATATAAGCGTGGTAAAAGTTACAATGCGGACAATAAGTATAATCGTCCCAAGCATGAGATACGGATTGAATTTATACGAAATTTAAAGCGGTATGGTAGTCGTCGGATCAAAGCCTCTTTAGAACAAAAGGGCATAAAATTAGGACGTAAGAAAGTCTCTGAAATAATGCGTACAGAGGGTTTAAGAGCTATTCAGCCGCCCAAATTTATTCCCAGGACGACTGATAGCAAGCATGGTAAACGGGTCTGTGACAATTTATTACTTAACAAACCAAAGCCTGATGGTCCCAACCAAGTATGGGTTTCAGACATTACGTACATGCCCCTAAAAGGAGGCAAATGGGCTTATCTAGCGACCTGGATGGATCTTTACTCCAGGCAAATAGTTGGTTGGGAATTAGCAGATAATATGTTGGAAAGCCTGGTGCGTGAGCCCCTTGAAAAAGCCCTGTTAAAAAGAAAAGTTAAAATTAATTCAGGACTAATAATTCATTCCGACAGAGGAGGTCAATATCTATCAAATAATATGAAGAAATTGGTAGAAACCTTCAAATTGAAACAGAGTATGTCACGCGCTGACGATCCTTATGATAACGCCTGGGCTGAATCTCTTTGGAGCCGACTCAAGGCGGAATTAGAAATGCCTAAGGGAGGTTATGAAAGTGTTGAAAACCTAACAACTGTTTTATTCGAATACATCGATGGATATTACAATATCCGAAGGTTACATTCCGGGTTAAATTATTTAAATCCAGTAGCCTTTGAAAACTTGTATTACAAAAAAACAGGATGATATTTCAGTGGTAATTATTTAACTAACCTGCGAAAAGTGTAAACCGAAAGTGAACCACGTCAA
>NZ_SMFL01000042.1 GCF_004349265.1 Dyadobacter psychrotolerans | reverse complement strand
CATATGCTACTATTTTAAGTGTACACTTAACTTGTAACATTATGAATGTTAATGACTTACAAAGAAATAAAAAAAGCAGACGATCTGTACTTTTTAAGAGAAAAGTTGTGGAAATTTACCGTGCAGAGTTATCCAGTCAATTTGAGATCCAACAGAGTCTCCACATCTCGCAGACAGAACTTCGCCAAATGAACCGGTGGTACTTTAAGCACCGGTTAAGACCTTATTTTTCCCTTTCATTTTATAACAGAACTACTATGAAAAAGAAAACCGATGCGTCTTATTTGAAGGCTTTGGAAAAGCGCCTCCTAGAAGCTGAAAAAGAAAACAAATTCCTACGGCTCAAAGCCGAAGCTTATGAAATTGTTATCCAGATCGCGGAAGAAGAATTTAAAATTCCAATCCTAAAAAAGCCTGGCGCCCAGCAACCGAAAAACTGACCCGTCGCTACCCGCTAATTGGTATGGAACAGTTGTGTAAGTTGTTTGGGTTGACAAGACAAGCCTGGTATGCGGCTGCCAGGCGTCAGGAGAAAAAATGTTTCCATCAGGACTTGATCCTGCAAGAAGTTAAGCGAATCAGGTCTAAGATTCCGGGGATCGGGACTGCTAAACTGCACGAAGTTATGCAAGGTTTTATCAGAGCCCATCAACTCAAATTGGGCCGGGACAAGCTACATAAATTACTGAAAAACAATAGTTTACTATCGAACAAAAAACGAAAACGGATTAAAACCACTGACTCTGACCACTGTTATTACAAGTACCCTAACAGGGCTAAAAACCTAGTGCCCAGTTGTGCAAATATTCTATGGGTCAGCGATCTAACCTACATTTCCGTGGGTTCAAATTTTGTTTACCTGTCTGTGATTATGGATGCTTATTCACGTAAGATTGTTGGCTGGCACCTGGATAAAACCATGGAGGCCCAAGGCTCAGTGCGGGCTTTGGATATGGCGCTTTTATCAAGAGGCAAATCTGACAAACCATTGATCCACCATTCGGACCGCGGTGTGCAATACTGCTCGTGGAAATATGTTGACCGGCTCAGGGATCATGGTGTAACGATCAGTATGACACAGAGCGGCGATCCTAACGAGAATGCGATGGCTGAGAGATTATTCCGGACACTTAAAGGAGATTTTGAAATCAGAGGTTTTGTTTCTTTTTCGTCAGCATATGAAGCTGTCGAGAAAGCGATTAACAATTATAACGCCATGCGGCCACATGCATCGCTCGGATATCTGACACCCCATCAGGCACATTACCGGACCGGACCTCTCCCATTGAAATGGTATCCCTATAAAAAAATCCGTTTTGGGAATGTCCACTATCCGGATCATTATCAGAAAACCGGCTAACTGTCAACAGATTTCAGTAGCATATG
>NZ_SMFL01000040.1 GCF_004349265.1 Dyadobacter psychrotolerans | reverse complement strand
ATGTTCATGGTGGTGATATCGACCAGCTTGCGGAATAGACTTGGATTAGGCACACTGGGTCCTGCTGCATCTTCCACTTTGAAGAGCACATCGTAAGGTTCCAGGCGGATGTGGTTACAGCCTGTCTGCCAAACGAACTGACCTGTAACGGTACCTATTGCATTTGTCTGGGGGGTAAAGGTTGCCACAGCCGGAGCGACCAGTGTGCTTTCATACACCCCACCATTGGAAGTAAGTGTGAGCCTGTCGCCGTTTTTATCTGTTGCCCTGATGAGCTGGCTGATGCGTGTTCCTGCTTCGACGCAGATGTCCGCCAGCGGATCCAGTAAGGGCCGGTCGTTGCGAGCGTCTTCGACGATGATCTGCATATCCCGGACAATTTGCCCGATTAATACACCATCCCGCCATTCCTGAACTATAAATGCAACATTATAATACCCCCTTGTTACCGGCGCATTCCATATCAAATCACCAGTGAGTGGATTCATACTAAATGTTGCAGGACTTGCCCCTGCTTCCGTGGTTCCGGGAGGAGTCACCATGTTTGGGTCTTTATATTCCAGGTTGACACCGGCACCGTTAACTCCACCTCTTTGTGGAATAAATAACCGATAAGCTAAACTATCACCGTCCGCATCAAAAGCACCCGGGTTGTGGATATATCGTTGTCCAACTGCTGCAAGATCAATCGGGGCATTTAATAAAACCGGTGTTTGGTTTAAACCAATGTTGGCATTGATTGTAAGTATGGTGCTAACATAAAAGTTAAGATTCTGCGTTGGAGGCGGGCCAATATTTAAAACATTGTTGTTCCTGTTATCTTCCTCAAAAGAAATTCGAAAATCACCTGCTCCGGGAAAGGTATACTGGGCGATGTAAATATTCATAGTTGTACCATTGCCTATATTAGGTATTGGCTGCATTCGGGGAGCTACCAGGGTTGCAGGAGTTCCCGTGTTCCTGACATTACCAATAAGGAATGTGACATCATTCTGGGCATCGGCTGCACCTGGCCCGTTAACAATATCGAAATAGGCAGTAAGCCGGATTTCATACGTTGGCGATGAAAGAGAGATACGACGGGCAGTAATCTCTCCCGCACGAATATGTGTTGCGCTTGCCTTGTGACCGGCAAAAAGCAACAGCATGAAAAAAGTTATAAGCAAATATTGTAGAACAGATCGCATAGTAAAATAAAGTACTTATCTAATTGGATAGGGCTTTTATAAAACAGAAAGTGTAGCTCCTGATTGCTTTCCTTTTTCGTATGGCATAACAAGAGGATTTCTCAACTTCTGTTTACTTTAATTCAACGAAAATATAGATAAAAATGTGTGTATTGCTATTAAATATGATTTAGATTAATCTTTCATTGGTTCCGTACAGGTCTTATACTCATTTTAGTATTGAAATAATCTTGTACATCCGGGTTAACACCAACAAATTTTTTCTGCATAAAAAAACAGGCATTTGAACATAACGAAGTTCAAATGCCTGTTTTTAGTTACTTGTCAAAAAAGTCTTTTATCTCAACATTTGCACCCAGCCTTTAAGGATAGTCGGTTTGGCATCTTTTCTTGACGATTCGAATTGAATGGAAACTTCGTAATAATACTGTCCTGCTGCGAGGTCTTTCCCTGCTTTGTTTTTTCCGTTCCAGTTGATGTTGACATCTTTGGTATCATACACCTGTGCTCCCCAGCGGTTGAAAACCCTGAATTCGAGCGACTGTACAAATGCGGGGCAATCGAAAGGCTGGAAGATATCGTTTTTATTGTCACCGTTTGGTGTAAATACATTTGGCAAAACATAGGCAGGGCAGTTGTCTTTGCAAAC
>NZ_SMFL01000004.1 GCF_004349265.1 Dyadobacter psychrotolerans | reverse complement strand
TTCCAAAGCCTTCAAATAAGACGCATCGGTTTTCTTTTTCATAGTAGTTCTGTTATAAAATGAAAGGGAAAAATAAGGTCTTAACCGGTGCTTAAAGTACCACCGGTTCATTTGGCGAAGTTCTGTCTGCGAGATGTGGAGACTCTGTTGGATCTCAAATTGACTGGATAACTCTGCACGGTAAATTTCCACAACTTTTCTCTTAAAAAGTACAGATCGTCTGCTTTTTTTATTTCTTTGTAAGTCATTAACATTCATAATGTTACAAGTTAAGTGTACACTTAAAATAGTAGCATATGATTTGTTTTATAATTTATATTATGTTAAATAGAATTTGATGCAATTTAAAAGGGACATTGTGCATGTCCCTTTTAAATTGATACTTCCTATTTGCTATTCTTCAACACATGCTACTTTCTTTTCCGCAAATTGTTCAAGAACACTGTTAACAGTCGCAAGATTTTCTTTTGCTTCTGCTTCGTCTTTTGAAGCAATTGCTTTTTCGAAATAAGGTTTAGCTTTTTTGAATCTTCCGCAAACACGGCCTTCAACCTCTTTACCTCTTGCCTGATATTCAGTCATATTCATGTTATCAACTTCGCTTTTTAACAAAACCGCTTCGTTGAAATAAAATACGCCCAGGTTATAAAGTGCATCGTAGTTGGTTGCTTCCAACTCCAATACTTTTTTATAATTAGCCATAGCCTCGTTTGAAGCATTAACTTGTTTTGCTTTTAACTCAGTTAGCTCCTTTTCCAGAGCAGCATTGTCATTACCTTTAGCAGATTCCGTTGCCGTTTTAATGTTCCCTTCAATTGTAGCAATGGCAGTAACTGCTTCCTTCTTCTTAGCATTTACTTCATCCAGCTGACGTTTAAGATCCGCACTTTTCGGCTGTTTTTTCAACAGAGCAGAAATACGTTTTACCTCTCCGTCATAAACCTCAATTTTACCCTTTTCACTTTCAAGATTTTTGGTAAGACCAGCAACTTTTGTTGTACCAGTACCTAACTTACCCTGAACTTCCTTGATTTTGTCTAGCGCTTTTCTGTTTGTGTTATCATACAGAATTGCAAGGTTTACAATATTCTGAACATTACTTGGATCAGACTTCGAAAGTGCTGTTAACTCATTGATGGCCTGATCTTCTTTACCTGATGCCAACAGAATGTTAACAATCTCAGCTTTTAGATCCTTGTTCCCCGGAGACTTTTCCAGTCCCTTATTCAGAATCTCTGTCGCTTTGTCGAAATCGTTGTCAGCACGATATAGTTGAGCTAAGCTATAGTACACACTTGGATCTTTACCGCCATTAGCGATATATGTTCCAAATTGTGTCTTAGCCTCATCTTTTTTATCTATTTGCTGAGCTGCGATACCACCGTACAATGCAGCAGTAGTATCTTTTTTATTAACCTGCTGTGCCAATTGGAACATCTCCAAAGCACCTGCAAGGTTTTTAGTCTGATATTTTTCCGCTCCTTGTTTTACAAAAGCATTGAACAAAGATGTACCTTCTTCTCCATTCAAAACTTTCTGTGCATCCTTAGAGGATTTCCCTGGCTCCCCTTTTTTAGTAAGATCCAGTTCAACTACTTTTTTGTAAGCCTCAAATGCAGTTTTCGATGCACTTGAATCTACTTCCGAACCCTGCAATGCTATATTTTCGTAAAGTTTTGCACGTTCAAGCCAGAAAGCAGCTTTTGCACTATTTTTTGGATCGGCTACATCTTTATCACTTTTCTCTTTATCCTTACGGTATTGATCTACCATCGCCTTGTTGATAGCATCCTGCGAAAACGCAGTTAAGCTAACAAGGCTAAGTGCAGAAACAAAAAACATTTTTTTCATAAATCTTAACTTTTATTGTGATTGATAATTCGAAAAGCTAAATATAAATCAATAATTACAAATTCTACAAAAATCATACCTCTTCATCGGCATCATCCTCTTCCGAATCTGCGTCTGTTTCCTCCTCTTCATCGTCTGCGTCAATATCTGCATCCAATTCTGAGTCATTTGAATCAGCCAGATCTTCGTCAGCAAGTGCTATAATATCAGGTGATTTCGTAACGATTACATTTCCATCTTCATCCAGTTCTTCAACCTTTTCATCAGGATCTTTCAGGATACGGGTAACGGAAGTTATTTCATCAGAGTTATTTAGTCTGATCAATTTCACACCCTGCGTATTTCTACCGGCCTGACGGATATCAAGAACACTCATACGGATAGCAATACCATTTCTGGTAATGATCATCAGGTCATCCTGTTCTGTCACTTCACGGATCGCAACAAGTTTACCAACTTTCTCAGTGGCATTCATTGTTGAAACTCCTTTACCACCACGTTTGGTAACACGGTAACTTTCGATGTTAGACCTTTTACCAAAACCATTTTCAGAAACAACCAAAAGCTGAGCATCTTCGCGATTGATACACACCATCCCAATTACTTTATTGCCTTCATCCGTCAGGTTAATTCCGCGAACACCCGCAGCAGTTCTACCCATTGGTCTAACTCCTTTTTCATTAAATCGAACCGCGCGGCCCGCACTTGATGCAATTACAATATCATTATCGCCATTGGTCAAAGCTACGTCCAACAGACGGTCGCCTTCGTGAATTGAGATTGCAATAATTCCGTTTGTACGCGGACGTGAGTAAGCTTCAAGCAAAGTTTTCTTGATCGTACCCTGTTCTGTACACATAATAAGGTAGTTATTATTGATATAATCCTCATTAGTAAGCGTACGAACATTGATAACAGACCTTATCGAATCGCCGTTTTCCAAACTGATCAGATTTTGTATCGGCCTTCCTTTTGATATTTTACTACCCTCAGGAACTTCGTAAACCTTCATCCAGAACAACTTACCATACTCTGTAAAAATGAGCAGGTAATTGAGCATCGTTGCAGAGAATAAATGTTCGGTAAAATCAGAATCCTTGGTTTTCACACCACGGGACCCAACCCCTCCCCTTGTCTGCGTACGATATTCTGCCAGAGGTGTACGTTTAATATAACCTTCGTGCGAAATGGTAATTAACATTTCGTCATCCGGTATCATATCCTCATCGCTGAATTCCTCAGCAGCAAACTCAATCTGCGTACGGCGTTCGTCTCCGTAACGTTCTTTGATTTCGCCTAATTCTGTTTTAATAATCTCAAACTTGCGCCATTCGTTGGCAAGAATATCTCTTAAATCAGTGATAAGAATCATGATCTCTTCGTATTCTTTTACGATTTTGTCCCGTTCAAGACCGGTTAACCGCTGCAGACGAAGTTCAAGAATTGCTTTGGACTGAATTTCACTCAACTGAAACTGCTCCATCAAACCATTCTTGGCTGTTTCAGGATCCCGCGCATTTCTGATCAGGGTGATAACCGCATCGAGGTTGTCAAGTGCAATTAGCAAACCTTCCAAAATGTGCGCACGTTTTTCAGCTTCACGAAGTTCGTATTCTGTACGACGTGTAATGACAACGATCCGGTGCTCAACATAATGTTTAATCAGATCTTTCAGATTAAGCATCATCGGGCGTCCTTTTACAAGAGCAACGTTATTTACACCAAAAGAGGATTGCAACGGTGTGTACTTGTAAAGGTGATTCAGAACGATATTAGGTATTGCATCTTTTTTAAGATCAAAAACGATACGCATACCATCCCTATCCGATTCATCACGGATATCTGAAATTCCATCCAGTTTTTTATCATTAATAAGTCCGGCGATCCTCTCGATCATCGCAGCCTTATTGGTCATGTAAGGAATTTCAGTAATAATGATCTGCTCCTTACCTGTTTTAGAAACTTCAAAACTGGCTTTTGAACGGATGATGATACTTCCTCTACCCGTTTCGAGTGCTGAGCGAACTCCCTGATAACCGTATATAATTCCTCCTGTCGGGAAATCAGGTGCTTTTACATGTTCCATCAATTCAGGAACAGTAATATCATTGTTATCGATATAGGCAAGCACACCATTTACAACCTCGGTAAGGTTATGCGGCGCCATATTTGTTGCCATACCGACCGCAATACCGGAAGACCCGTTTACAAGAAGGTTGGGAAATTTAGCAGGAAGTACAGAGGGCTCTGTTAAGGAATCATCAAAGTTGGGTTGAAAATCAACGGTATCTTTACCCAAATCGTTTAATAATTCATCAGCAAGACGTTTCAGTCTGGCCTCAGTATAACGCATTGCTGCCGGGTTGTCGCCGTCAACCGAACCAAAGTTACCCTGGCCGTCTACAAGAGGATAACGCAACGACCATGGCTGAGCCATACGAACCATTGTGTTGTAAACCGATGAGTCACCGTGCGGGTGATACTTACCTAAAACCTCCCCTACTATACGTGCTGACTTTTTGTGGGACCTGTTGTAGTTAACCCCTAAATCTGACATACCGTATAACACACGGCGGTGTACAGGTTTTAAACCATCTCTTACATCGGGTAAAGCTCGGGAAATAATAACGGACATCGAATAATCAATGTACGCGCCCCGCATTTCATCCTCAATATTGATGGGGATAATGTTTTCACTGGGAGATTCTGCCATAGATAATCAGAAAAGAATCGAAATTTAATTGTGGTACGCTTCAATAACAATACGCACAAGGTTAGTCAAAATTGTAAAATCTAAAGCTCAAATTTCGTCATTTTTGGGCACTCTAACAAACTATCTGTAACCTATTAACCATGTTCTTTTGTATTATGATGATTTTATGGATCTTACACGTACGCATCTGAGAAAAAACTTAAAAGTGATATGAACATTAAATTTATCACCAAAGTCTCTTCTATCTTAAAGTTAACTTCGCAACCCATTTCCCATGCCATTATTACTGACTTTCCTGGCTATTCTTTTGCTGATTTTATTAATAGCCTGGCTGAAAATCGATACGTTCATTTCATTTCTTTTAGTTTCCATCGCGCTTGGCTTATCCAGCGGACTTGATGTTCCGTCTGTGAGCAGGGCCATTCAAAAAGGAGTTGGCGGCACGCTGGGAGACCTTGTCCTAATTGTAGGATTTGGAGCCATGTTGGGAAAGCTGGTAGCAGACAGCGGAGCTGCACAGCGAATTACCGACGCGCTGATTGGTATTTTCGGAAAAAGATATATCCAGTGGGGAATGGCTCTGGCTGGTTTTGTTATAGGGATTCCTTTGTTTTACAACGCTGGTTTTGTGATTGTAATACCACTTATTTTCATGATCAGTGCAACAGCCAGGCTACCGCTTTTGTACATTGGGATACCCATGCTATCTGCCTTATCCGTCGCTCATGGCTATCTCCCGCCGCATCCATCGCCGGCAGCAATTGCGAGTCAGCTTAACGCAGATATCGGTAAAACACTTCTTTACGGACTTATTGTCTCCATTCCCGCAATCGCCATAGCCGGGCCGATATTTGGCAGCACTTTAAAACGTTTTCAGCCAAAACCTGATACAGACCTTTTTGACGTCCGTCCCCGTCCGTCGTCAGAACTTCCCGGACTTGGAATTAGTGTTGTCACTGCACTTTTACCCGTTTTTTTACTTACTTCTATGTCTGCGCTAAAAAAAATGTATCCTGAGAATCCGGTTATCGGGCTTCTGGCCGAGCCTTACTTTGGCATGCTGCTCTCCGTTCTTTTCGCGGCTTACTCGCTTGGAATCCTGCGCGGTCTAAATATGAAAGCCATCAGCAAATCAATGGAAGAAGCATTTAAAGGTGTTTCTGTGATATTGCTAATCATAGCCGGTGCGGGGGTTTTCAAAGAGATTATGACTGCCAGCGGAGTGAGCACTTACATTGCGGAAAGTTTGAAAGGTGCAGATATTTCACCTTTGGTTTTAAGCTGGGCAATAGCTGCTCTGATTCGCGTATGTGTAGGATCAGCAACCGTTGCAGGACTTACTACAGTTGGTATTCTATTGCCCCTTTTAACCAACTCAACAGTTTCACCTGAATTACTGGTATTAGCCATCGGATCGGGAAGCCTGATGTTTTCACATGTCAATGATGGCGGATTCTGGCTCTTTAAAGAATATTTTAATTTAAGCATTAAAGATACCCTGCTTACTTGGTCGGTGATGGAAACAATCGTTTCAATTATGGGGCTTATTGGCGTTTTGATCCTAAATTTGTTCATTTAGCAGATTCGTCATTGATTTGCGTCAACAGAAGCTACTTTTTATCAGTTAAAACAAATACCAGTTATGTGGTTTCAACTCAACAACCCTGAGCAGGTTATATCTCCCTCTCTATTATTTTACAAAACCAGGATCGAAAATAACATCGACCGGATGATTAATATGGCAGGCAGTGCGGACCGGCTTATTCCACATGTCAAAACGCACAAATGTTCAGAGATCGTTCGCATTCAACTGGATAAGGGAATCAGCAAATTCAAATGCGCCACCATCGCAGAAGCCGAAATGCTTGCCAGAGCCGGAGCAAAGTGGATTCTGATTGCCTATCAGATGGTGGGACCAAATCTGCAGCGTATAATAAAATTGAAAAAAACTTTTGCCGATGTAACGATATCATCTCTAATCGATAATGAAAAGTCTGCCGAACAGTTACAAAGCATTTCGGTTGAAAACGATCTGGTCTCCTCTGCGTTTATTGATGTTAACGTGGGCATGGATCGGACCGGACGGATAACTGATTTTAGCCTGCTTTCGTTATTCCGGGATCTGGAAAGTTTGCCTAACATTTCAGTTGAGGGAGTACATATTTATGACGGGCATATTCGAAATCAAGAATTCGCTGACAGAAAACTGGCGAGTGATGAGGCATTTGAAAAGGTACTTCCATTGTTAGATCTGATAACTAAAAATCAGGAGCATAAACCAATGGTAATTGCCGGAGGCTCTCCAACCTTTACTGTACATAAATCCAGAACCGACATTTTCCTAAGTCCTGGAACCAATGTGCTCTGGGATTGGGGTTATGGTGCCAACTTGCAGGATCAGCCATTTTTACATGCTGCGCTCATCCTAACCCGGGTTGTGTCAAAACCTTCATCCGGCATAATTACGATTGATCTTGGTCATAAGGCTGTTGCTGCTGAAAATCCGGTAGACAAGCGGTTCCAACTGCTGAATCTTACCAACTATTCGGTAGTCGGCCAGAGTGAGGAACACGGCGTAATTAGGGTTGGCGAACAGGCATGGGAAAACATTCAGATCGGCGATGTGCTTTATGCGCTACCCTACCACATATGTCCGTCCGTAGCATTACACGATTTTGCCTCTGTAGTGGATAGCGGAGATGTTACAGCTGAATGGAAAATCAGCGCAAGATCCCGGCGACTGACAATCTGATATTTTTGTTTGTATTTCAAAAATCTAAAATATTCTTTCCACCAATCATCAGTTTTATCACCACTTAAAGGCATAAATCACCTTCGGGCGCTGATTTAATAACAATTAACATTTGCTTAAAGTAATTGTCGGGAAAGCTTTGCAACTTTCCGCCCAGATCGAAAGTATTACCATATACGAGATCACAATATATATTTTACCAAAAACGAATCTTTATTTGGAATCATTATAAATTATTTGCAGTTTTGATTATTGTCTTCCTTTATAACAAAGAGAAGACACCTTACATTTTTCCTATTAAGTAAATGAGTTCAAAATATAAGATTTCCTTCCGCACAAAATTAAAAAACAGCCGTTCCTTTCAACGGCTGCATGATTGCCTCAAACAGCTCAACGTAAAACACTGGGCTTACGATTTTCAGGATTTACTGCTTACACTTACTTCTGAGCTTCCGGATTTTAAGAGAATTCAGGCTGCATTACAGTCAGCAGGTTATGTATGTCATTTTGTAAAACTTGAAAACCTGAACGAAGACGGGCACTTTGTTCTTTCCTGATTTGGACAAACAATAAAATGGTGATAACTTCTCAGCAGAGAAACTATCACCATTTTTCATTTACTCCCTATTATTCAGTAACGGACGAAACCATAAAACTCAGGAAATGAAATACTTCCTCCTGGTTTCGGATATGATTTCTTGCCGCTGACAAATCTTCACCTACTTTAATCGTATACGAAGTTTCCGGCAAGACCTCGAACATGTCCTCATCGGTGGTATCATCGCCAATCGCTAAAATAAAGTCGTAATCCGCACCATCTACAAAACTTCTTGCAGCGGTGCCTTTATTAAAGGCTGTCTTTTTAACTTCAACCACCTTATTGCCGTCGATAATCTGAAGGTTCAGCTCGGGCTGTATAAAATTTTTGAGCTGCCAGGTTAATTCCTGGGCTCTTCTGGCGGCATAATCCTTATCGTCCGCAGTGCGATAGTGCCAGGCTAGTGAAGTTTCCTTTTCTTCAACAAAGGCGCCTGGGCACCTTTTTGCATACATGGTAAGAATCGGCTTGATACTCTCTTTCCAATTCTCTTCATAATTCTCATTTAGCGTCCATTCATCGTCTCCTTTCACCTTGATGAGCGCTCCATGTTCAGCAATGATGTGAACTGGTAAATTCAGAAATGTGGTATCCAAAAAACGTCTGTCCCGGCCGCTGATGATGACAACGGTATCTCTTTTAGCGATGTCAAGTATCAATTTTTTGACATCTTCCGAAACAATAGCCTGCGAAGGATCAGAAACGATCGGCGCCAGCGTACCGTCATAGTCAAAAAAAAGAATTCTCTTCGATGACTTTTCGTAAGCAATTCTTATCGCATCGATTCCTTTATTAGTCAAAAAGACTTGTTTTAGCCTTTCATGTTCTTGTTCCAGCATAATCATTTGAGTAAAAAAATCATTGGTCCATGCAAATACATCATAATCGCGGATCCTTTCCCGCATGGCCGTCATTCGTTTTATTTGTTCCTTTTCGGGCATTTTGAAAGCTTCTTCAATTGCATCAGCAATACCCTGATTATCAAGTGGATTAATAATAAGCGCCTCGCCCAACTCTGCTGCCGCACCAGCCATCTCACTGAGGATAAGGATACCCTTAACGTCCTGCCGACTTGCCACATATTCCTTGCAAACCAGATTCATCCCGTCCCGTACAGGTGTTATCAGTGCCACATCGCTTGCTGTATACATGCCAACCAGTTCAGAATAAGACATTGACCGGTATTGATAAATAATGGGCTGCCAATAAATATTCCCAAAATTGGCGTTGATTGCTCCTACGGTTTGATCAATATCCATCTTCATGTTCTGGTATTGCTCGATGGTGTCACGGGAAGGAACGACCACCATCACAAATGAAACTCTTTCATGCCATTCCGGGTATTGTTCCAAAAACCTTTTAAAACCATTTAGCCGGTGGAGAATTCCTTTTGAGTAGTCCAACCGATCGACTGAAAAAATAATCTTTTCTTTCAAAGATTCCCTTGCTTCACTTCTCGCAAGGGCTACCTCGGGATCATTATAGGAATTGTTAAATTTGCCAAAATCAATGCTGATCGGAAACGAGTCAACCTTTACAATCCGGTTACTCATATTAATATAATGCAGCTTATTACCGTACCCAGACACAAGACGGGCCGCTTTCAGAAAGTATTCTACGTAATCGTTGGTATGAAAACCGACTACGTCAGCTCCGAGCATCCCATCAACGAGCGCTTTACGCCATTTAACAGGTAGCATACGGAAAAGTTCGAAGGATGGAAAAGGAATATGGAAGAAGAATCCGATTTTGTTATCCGGATATTTTTGCCTGATCATTTCCGGCAAAAGCATCAGCTGATAATCCTGAACCCAAACCACATCACCAGGCTGAATTACTTCATCCAACTTCTCAAAAAACAATTTATTTGCTATCTGATAAGCCTCAAAATAAGCATCATCAAACCGGGCAAGAGATGGAAAATAATGGCATAGCGGCCATAACAGGTTATTGCAAAAGCCTTCGTAGTAATTTTCGTTGACATCATCGTTTATAAATACCGGATGCGCCTGAAAGGAATCGTTTGCGAGCGACTGGCCTTCCAGTTCTTCCCGCGTATTCTCACTAAATCCAATCCACTGTATTTTATCATCCGATTTGAACATGGAATCTTCCTGTTCATTTACCAGGGAAAGTACTGCAGACACAAGTCCGCCTGAGTTTTGGAAGAGCTGCACCTGATCATTTTCACGTACAATTTTGAATGGTAATCGATAGGCAACAATGATTAATCTTCCTGAATTTTCTGTTTGTTTTAAATCTTTCATAAGCTTCAAAGCAGTCGGACTCTGACCGCATTTGATTAAATATAAGAAAATAGGTCTAAAAAAGGAAGTTTTGAACGAACTACTTTAGAAAATCCAAGTCCGGAAAGCAAGAAAATATTCCGCATTCAGCCAGTTTAATAGTAATTTATTTAAACACTTTTCGCCTTTTTATCCTCCTTTACGTAACTATGTTTCATGAGCACAAACCATGCCAGATTTACGCTATTGAACTTAAAGTGCAACAGAAGTGGCAGATTATGATAATCGGAGAACAATTGTTTTTTGAAAACACAATAAAAAAAGCCGGATCGACTGATCCGGCTTTTGAACTAAGCATATTGCCTTTTACAGTGGATTTTGAGCCACAAGGCCATTTGAATTATTAATTTCATCCTGAGGAATCAGAAACTGCCATCTTTTGTCATTGGCAGGCACATCAAGAATTCCATTTGTGAAAGTCGCGCTGTGGTTTCCGCCGTTCCTGTTTAACGGACTGTTAGTACGTTTCAAGTCATAGAAACGGAAGCCTTCTCCCCATAATTCAGCCCGGCGTTGTAACATAATTTCCTCTATAAGTGCTGCAGCTGTTTTTGTAGAAAGCACATAAGATGGATCACGGTTTACAGCCAGTTGATAAAGTACAGCTGCCGCTTCAGTATTTTTGTTCTGACGGGCCAAAGCCTCCGCTTCTACCAGATACATTTCTGCGGTACGCATGTAAGGAACATCTCCTATACTTAGTGACGCATCAGCAACTTTGAATTTCTTAGACAGATATTTATAACGCTGAAAAGTTGAAGCAGGCAATGGAAAATCAACTGTGTTTGTTCCTGTCGGATCCCACAACTTCTTGCGAACATCGGTCGCGCTGATTTTATCATACAGTACGGAAAACATCACTTTCGGCGTGGAACGGATCGCTGTTGAGTTGTAATTACTCGACATATATGCAAAAAACGAATAGAAGTAGTTGGTTTGATCCGAAACGATACGGGATGACCACAACCATTCTCTGTTGTCGTAGTTGTTAAATCCACCAAGATATTCTGCATTTGTCATCAGTGTAAAACCCTGCCTTGCTTCCTGAGCAGCCGTAACGGCCGAGGCATAATCCTGCTGGGTTAAGGATACCCGCGCCTTGATACCTTTCGCGACGTTCACGTTAAAGTGAGACTTGTTCGCTCTTGTATACCCCGCAAATAAAGCGATCGCGTCGTTAAGGTCTGTGTTTATCTGTGCATAAACTTCTGCAACTGTATTACGCGGTTTTGCCTCGGTGGATGGCTCCAATACCAATGGAATACCGGGACCGCTGTTAGCTGCACCAGCAACAAAACGTTCTCCAAACAACTGTACGGCCTGAAAGTATGCCCATGCACGATAAGTAAGTGCCTCAGCTTTGATCGCCTTTTTGTCTGCCTCTGCCCCTTCGGCCAGGTCAATGTTAGCAATGATCATATTGGCATTGCTAATAATCATGTAATAAAATGTGTAGTTGTAATAAACCATGGAACTGTTCGAATTCCTGTGGCTTATCCACTGATATTCCGATCTGAACCAGCTGTTGGATACGTTCGGAAAAACGAGGTCGTCACCAAGAACATCAACATAGATCATATTACCGGACTGTCCGCCCTGTGATTGTGTGCTGAAGATCTGTGAATACATCAAACGGTGAATTCCATTTAAAGCTGCCCAGGCATTTTTAGTAGTTTTAAATGCATCACCGGTTGACACCTGATCTGTGGGAGCCGTCTCAAGAAAATCTTCCTTACAGGCTGTGAACGCCAGAAGCATCGCCAGTACGAAAATTCCTCTTTTAAATATATTTTTCATTTTGTTTAATTTAAAAATCCAGACAATTAAAATTTCAATTTCGCTCCAACAGAAAGGACCTTGTTAAAGTTGTAAGAGTTAGAAACTATTCCGTTGAAAGAACCGGTTACGTTCATTCCTTTGCGGTGAGAAAGTAAACCAAGGTTTTCTCCCGAAACAAAAATGCTTGCATCCTTGGCAGCAATACGACTCATTACTACTGCAGGGATTTTATAACTCAGCGTCACATTGTTCAACATCAGGTATGATGCGTTTGTCAGATAACGGGAACTTGCTCCGGCCTGGTTGACTACTGCACCGGCATCCAGACGGGAAACTTCCGTAACATCTCCCGGATTCTGCCATCTGTTCAGTGCGTCTATGTGCATTGCAGTTCCGTAAGTTCCTCCGTGCATCAGCCCCGCGTATGCGCCATCGTAAACTCTGCCACCAACCTGATAAGTTAACAGGAATGTAAGTGAAAGATCTTTGTAGCTGAGGTTATGCGTCATAGAACCGTAAAACTTAGGAATCGCCGATTGTCCAACATATCTCAGGTTTGCCTCAGAGTGTATCGTTGTAAGCGTATCATTACCGATAATTTTTGTATTTGCGTTTGAAATATTCGTCTTATAAAGCGACAAGCCTGTTTCGGCATCCACTCCATAAAAGTCACGCAGATAAAAATCATAGATTGAATGACCAACACTGTATGCTTTTGTTCCGTCAATAATCAGCTTTTGGGTTTCCGGCATTTTGGTAATGCGGTTCTTAACTGTGGTCCAGTTTAAAGTTGTAGAGTAACTAAAATTTTCAGTTTTCACAATTTCACCCGTAATCTGGATCTCAAAACCTTTATTGTAGAGATTACCAATGTTTTTATCCACCTCAAACCCTCCAGTAGTTGTTCCGCCGTTGGACAGAGATAAGGGAACACTAAAAATCAAACCGTCGGTCATTCTCTTGAAGTATTCCACACTACCAGACAGGCGTCCGTTCAGGATTGTGAAGTCAATACCTGCGTCGAAATTCTTTGCAGACTCCCAGGTAAGCTCATTATTAGCAATAGATGCCTGGATGAAACCCGGCTCACCGGCATTGTTACGTCCCAGGTTGTACAGAGCCTGATATGGATAATAGCCCAGACCTCCATCATTACCAACAACACCATAAGAGGTCCGTAGTTTTAGTAAGTCAATCCATGATACACGGAAGAAATCTTCTCTGTCCAAGTTGTATCCAGCGCCGACAGACCAAAAATTAGCCCAGCGTACGTCTTTATAAAATCTTGAGTTTCCGTCTCTTCGCAAAGAAGCACTAAGGATATATTTTTTATCAAAATCATAACTGGCGCGTGAGAAGAAACTTTCAATTCCATGATTGTCTTCATAAGAAGACAGGGAAAGCACGGTTGCAAAGTTTGGCAATTCGGTGATACCATCAACGATTACGCCTGTACGACCACCGGTCAGCTCATTGTATTTGTAGGAATAATTTTCATGTCCTGCCAAAACGTTGAGCTGATGCTTACCAAATGCTTTGTCAAATTCAAGCAGCTGGTTCCAGGTGTAACTTGTAGTCCGGTAAAGATCATGGTAAGCACGACCAGCCGGAGCTCCGTCTCCAATGATTGCATTGTCGAACCTACGATAATGCGTGTCCTGTAAGTCGAAACTTAGATTTGAGGTGGCCTTCAAAAATGGCAGAATGTTTACCGTAGCAAATGTTCTGGCTCCAACTGTACCGCGAACCTGATATTTTTGATTCAATTCATTTTCCCAGATTGCATGCCGCCCGGGAGTGTATGGTCTGCTGTCACCCTGGTCGTAGACCTTGTTCCCGTTCTCGTCAAGTACATAAGCACCCGTTGTCGCATCATGTTTATAAACCGGATAAATCGGGCCGATAAACCGGGAAATATTAAATGGGTTTACAATAGAGGTACTTGCGTCCTCAAGACCATCAACATTAGACATTGCGTAAGATGCATTGATATTGATCCCGGTTTTAAGCCACTTTGTTGCCTGCGTATTAACATTCACTCTACCGGTAAAACGTTTAAAATCAGATTTGATCAAATATCCCTTCTCGCTTGTGTAACCAAGAGATACGAAATAATCAGACTTTGCCGATCCCCCGTCATAAGATAAAACATAATTTTGGCGGCTTTTACCACCTCTTTGCAGTGCTTTCGACCAATTCAAATCATCACCATAAAGCAATTGTGCATTTGGGTTAAGTGCCCCATTTACATCAACTATCTGATTAGCAGCCACGTTGAAAGGATTGTAACCAAGCAGACTGGCAATACCTGAATACGTTTTTCCTGCATAAGATGTCGTCAAACCGGATGCGATGCTGTTCGCTGTTTCGCGGGGAATCAGTGTAGCACCGTATAGAAGGTTATTTCTATAGGCCTCCCACATCAACGGATAGTACTGTTGCGCACTTACTGTCTCATATTCCGGCAAACCTCTGCTAATCGATCCTCCAGAAGCACTTAAACTAAAATTGCTCCTACCCACCTTACCTTTTTTTGTTGTAATGAGAACAACTCCGTTTGCTCCCCGTGAACCGTATATAGCAGTTGTGGAGGCATCTTTCAGAACAGAAATTGATTCAATATCATCCGGATTCAGGTTCGAAGTGCTACCGCTGTAAGGTACACCATCTACAACATACAGAGCCGAATTTGAAGCTGAAATCGAACCAAAGCCCCGAACACGTATTGTTGGAGCTGAACCGGGAGCCCCGCCTGACATGGTCGTTTGAACCCCAGGTGCCGCACCGACTAAAGAATTTAATGCGTTGGAATTTGGGCGCTTTTCAATATCACCTGCACCGACCTGTGCTGAAGAGCCGGTAAATGTTGTTTTGTTCACAGTTCCGTAACCAATGACAACCGCCTCTTCCATCATTTTGACATCCTGCTCCAATTTGATATCAACAACTGTTCGTTTGTCGGCGTTAACTTCTTTTGAAAGAAATCCGATAAAGCTGACAATAAACACCCGGTTTTCACCGGAAATACTGATACTGTATTTTCCGTCAGAATCAGTTACAGTCCCGTTGGTTGTTCCTTTTACAAGAAGATTTACACCAGGTAACGGTGACCCGTCTTCGGCAGAAGTAACAGTACCTCTGATAGTTGATTGAGCTTGGAGAAGGCCGACACCTAACAGAAATGTCAGGCAGACATGCAGAATTCTCTTCATAATTTAATTGTTTGGTTAGATAATTGTTATGCTAAATGTTAACACAAAGTTAATCTAAAAAGATATGAAAAATATGCTTTAAACAATATTCACCTACCTATACTAATCTATCGGACTAGTATATTTTTTACATTTACGATGAATATCTGTCATGTTAAGGCACCATAGAATGTTTATAAATTACTAATTAACAATTATTTATTAGTTAAAACACTTAAAATTAGTAGGCATGATGACAATTACCGTTTCGCAGACTGATTAAAACTTCTGGAAGTCAGTTTAGGACTATTCTTCTAATTGAAATATCAGCTTTTTCGACTTGCCCGCATACGAGCATCCTGCCCGCGGGGTTGTTTGTCGCAGTCAGAGCAGGAATCAGAAAAATAGTTTATTTGATAATCAGTAGGTAAATCTGGCAACAACAGCTTCACGCAATTTTGGATTGTACTCTAACTGATTTTCAATGAAGAGATCTATACCGCCATATTTTTTATCAATCACATTAAAAACCGCATTGATAAAACTTTCGTCGACGGTCATAAAAACCTGAATTGCCTTTAGATCCATTTTAGGTTTAATCACTTTGGCAAACTTTGCTTTTGACATTAGCTTTTGAGTTTTCTTCTGGCGGTAGTAATTGGACATGAGGAACTCATTCACAATTGTATCCCTGTCCACCTTTAAGATAGCCAGGATCAAAGCTGAAACAATACCGGTCCTGTCTTTGCCGGCGGAGCAGTGATAAAGTACTGGCTGCTCTGAATCGAGAATACGGTGAATGATACTGCGCATGGAATCAAGATTGACGGTGACCGCATCTTCATAAAATCGTATGGTCTGTTCTTTTGCCTGTTCTTCGGATATAGCACCATTAAGCACCTTTTTGCGCAGCTGTGCAATCTGACCTTCCCGGTCGGTAACCGTTGGCGTGTGAATGTATGTTACGTTTGCAGGAAGACGATCCTCTTTGCCGATTATTTCATGATCCGTGCGAAGATCCATAACGGTGGCGATATGCAGATCATTGAACTTTTGATAATCACCGGCATCAAGTTTTGACAAATTATCGGATCTGTATATTTTCCCCCAGCGAACTGTTTTACCATCTCTGGTAACCAGACCACCAAGGTCTCTGAAATTGACAGTATTTTTGAAATCGAAATGACGATTGGCAACAACTACTGTATCCTTTTCTGAAATCAGTTTATAGTAAGGTCTGGACGGCTGATCTTTTAAAGCCAGTGTGTTTTCGGTTTTACCAACTTTTAACTCCGGTTCATATTCTGCGGGCTTGGTCGAAACTTCAACGGCCGTGAGATGTTCTGATTTTGACAGATGCAGCGTATAGTTTTTTTTGTTATTGTGAACGTAAACATCTTCAACAAGCGTCTTTCTGTTAAATTTTTCAGGAAGCCTGGCGCATGACCAGAAGTTGGCAGCGAGAAAAACGCTGTAGATGCAGTAAGATAATTTTGACCATTTCGGCCCGGCGTTTGCAGGAGTATTCATACACTGACAACATCGTTTCCCGGAAATCGTTTCCCGGAAATCGTTTCCCGGAAACTCTCCAAAACAAACGGGTTTGATTAAAAACACAAACCTAAAAAAATCCTATGCACGCCACAAGTTTTTGACTTGATCCAAAAAGATTACAGAAGTTCCGGGTTAGAAAAATATCATTTAAACGAAAAAAGCACTTAGCAGTGATTGCTAAGTGCTTAATTTTAAGAGCCTCCAGTCGGGATCGAACCAACGACCTACTGATTACAAGTCAGTTGCTCTACCAGCTGAGCTATGGAGGCCTTTTTACTTGCTGATAGCGTTTGTTATTCCGTTATCATGGTGCAAAAGTAGTAGGAAACTCTATACAGCGCAAGTCTTTTTAAAACTATTTTAAAAGTTTTTTTCAACTTTTATATAGCTTCCTGAATTATAGATAGTTGATGTTTTAAATCTTCCAGCTGACTTAATGCAGTATTTATCTTTCTTTCGAATTCGGCTTTCAAACGATCAGAAGTTTTTGATTTTGCAAAGAACTCGATATTGTTCTGCCAAAGTGCGATGTCGTTTTCCAACTGCGTAGCTTTCCTGCGAATGTCACTTTCTTTTCTGAAAAGATTACGGCTGCTGTCACCACCATCACGAACAAGTTCTACTTCGCTTTCCAATACGGCCTGCTCTTTCTCTTTTGTAGAAAGCTGTCCAATGGCACTCACGTACGTATTGATCGCTGCTATGTAGCGTTTTTGTATCGACTGCATGTCCTTTTTGGGAACAAAACCAATCGATGACCATTCGCTCTTGAAAGCAGATAACAAATTCAGAGACGATTCATCTTTGCTGTTTGCTGCGAGTTCAATGCGCTCTATCAGATCCGTTTTCTTTTTTAAATTACCTTCAAACTCTTCTTCGACTTCTTTATTCTTTGCGCGCTTCTGGTTGAAGTAAGCATCACAAGCCTTCTTGAAACGATCATAAATCGTGTCCTTATATTTCTCAGGGACCTGGCCGACACCTTTCCACTTTTTCTGCAATTCAATAATCTTCTGGGTATTCGAAGCATTGTCATCACCCGTTTCGAGGATCGCCTCAGCATCTGCACACAGCTGGTTTTTCAATTCAAGATTTTGCTCCCTTTTGCCTTCAAGCTGACGGAAAAATTCCCCCTTGTTATTAAAAAAGGTTTTCAGACTAGCCCAAAACTTCTTGCTAAGGTCTTTACCTTCTTCTCTCGGCATGATCCCTTTTAAAGCAACCCATTGGTCCTGAAATGCCATGATCTCTTTTGTCTTGGCATTCCACTCCTTAATACTTCCTGAATTGTATGTCGTAAAGGGAACAATCTGCTCATAAATAGCCGCCTTTTGCTCAAAATTTTCCTGCATCGACTTCTTTTGCTCGGCAAACTGTCCGCGCTGTGCATCATACAGCACATCAAGCGCTACCTTGAAGCGCTGCCATAACTTCTCCTGATCTTCTTTTGGCGCCGGTCCAAGATGTTTATAATCTTCAAAGATGTGATTGGCCTCGTTCAATATTTCCCTTGACATCAGGCGGTTTTCTAATGACTTGCCAAGCTCTTCAACCTTCTCGCAAAGTTCTGCTTTTAGCTCCGCATTACGGCGGCGATCAAGCTCCTTCAATTCGAAGTAGATATTACGGTTGCTAAAATAGCGGTCAATTAAAGCATTATAGGTTGCCCAAAGTGTTCCGTTATGAGGAGACGCTATATTACCGGCAGATTTCCACTCGTCCTGGATCTTCTTGAATTCTTCCCAGCTTGTTTTAAGACCGGAAGCATCCGTTTCCCGTGTTCCCTCATCTTCAAGCAAAGATCTCAAACGCTGAAGCAAGGAAGTTTTTACATTAAAATTCTTTTCCTTTTCTTTTTCCTGATTTTGGTAAAAAGAGTTTTTAAGACCACGGATTTCACGGCTAAGAGAATCAATACGCTGCGTTTCGGCATCATACTTGTACTCAAAACCATCTTCGTCGCCGTTATCAGCAACAAATGCTTTTAACGCCGCTTCTCTGTCCGACAGTTTAATCTGATCCAGAACAGGACGAATTTCACGAACCACAGCTTCTGCTTTTTTCAAAAGTGCCGGTTTTGCACCTTCTCCATTTACAGCGGCCAGCTCATTTTCCAGAAGCTTAACAAGCTGCTCCTTGGAGAGTTGGCTGTAATCTACATCCGGCGTATGTTCCTCTTCATGCTCCTCAGCCAATTCATTGTTAAGATCAATTTCAAGGGTATCAATCGTTTTTTGTGTCAGGTCTTCCTGCGCGTTGCTTTCGACCCCTTCGTTTTGTTCTTGTGCCATCGTGATTCGTGTTTCGTACGTACGTTCTTATTGACTACAAATCTAACAATCTTTCCAATGAATTGGCTAATTTTGATTTCGTAACATTGAACATATTACCAGGAAATGAATCATAATATTGCAAATATTCGAAATGAATATACATTAAAAGGCCTGCACGAAGAAGATCTTGACCCGGATCCGCTTATTCAGTTTTCAAAATGGTTCGACGAAGCGGTTCTTTCAGGGCTTGATGAACCCAATGCCATGCTTTTGAGCACGCTACACGATACACGCCCATCGGCTAGAATCGTACTTTTGAAAGACCTGGATCACGGATTTAAATTTTTCACAAATTACTCAAGCAGCAAAGGAAAAGACATTGAAACCAACGCTCAGGTAGCATTAACCTTTTTTTGGAAGGAGCTTGAAAGACAGGTAAGAATTGAAGGTGTTGCTACCAAAACTTCCGAAGCAGAATCGGATGAATATTTCGCATCACGTCCGCGTGGCAGCCAGATTGGCGCATTGGTTTCAGCGCAAAGTGAAGTGATTGAAAACCGGGAGATTCTGGAAAACAAAAACCGGGATCTGGAGGCACAATTTAAAGGAAGGATCATTCCCCGTCCCGACCATTGGGGTGGATATCGCATCATTCCGGATTACATCGAATTCTGGCAGGGACGTCCCAGCCGGCTTCACGACAGACTGGCTTTTCAGAAAGTAGAATCGGGCGACTGGAAAATTGAGAGGCTTTCGCCTTGATTAAGTGGAGCCGTCATAAGCGGCCGTTGAAAAACTATATTTTCAACGGCTGTTTTTTTACATTTTTTTCACAATTCAGTAACTTCAAATTCCATATCCACGGTAGTAAATTCGTCACCTTTTACCTTTTCCCTTATTAGAGGATTTATGGCAATGGCATCCGATTTAAAAAGTCCTGATTTTGAAAGCTGACTTTGTGAAAGAATTAAGGCTGACCTATTAAACCCCGAACCTTCTTTAACTGAAATCAAATCCAAAACTTTTTTCCTGTCGGTTTTTTTAAGACCCTTTATGATCACCTTTCCAAATTTCGCTTTCTCCCCCTCATAAATTTTCATTTTGACATCAACCTGACCTCCGTTTTCTGTAATCACAGGTTCCGCTCTGAAAAATAAATGACCATCATCCATATATCGTGACACAACACCTTTACCATCATACAACCGTTTCTGTGTAAAAACTGAATCGTAAATATCACCGGGCTTAAGACCTAAAAAGCCCGTCAACTCGTCGTCACTATATTTCTCGTTACCCTCCCAGGAAATGACGGCAATTGTTTTGGCCCCCGAAGGCGAACTAGCTGACAAACCGGACAGATCTGATCCTTTGTCACTATCAGGCTTGCAACTATCTATAAAAGCGACCAATGTAATGATCAATACCAGCATGGGCACAACTGAAAAAAATCTGATTTTTTGCATAGGATTTGTTTTAGGTTTAGTAAGCATTTTGATTCGGCTAAAAATCTGAGAATCAGAAAAGGTGTGAGTTAGTCGTGTGCCCGAATGCTGCATAGCAAGTTTCACCAAGAGTTCGCCATAACCAACTGTGTCGTTCGAAACCGCGGATACGTACTTGTCTACAAGATATTCGTGCGTTTTACGCAGCGCGTCAGAGAGATGTTTAAGACACGGATTAAACCAAAACGCAATTGCAGCTATTTCAAATAAAATGATATCAGCAGTGTGGTATTGCCTGATATGTGTTTGTTCATGAAGCAGCACCTGTTCCAATTCCAAACTGCTGAGCACGACGGAATCTTCGTGCAGGAAAATACTTTTGCCAAAAGAAAAGGTTGGCTGAATATTTTGTGTGTAAGTCTTGCAGAATGACTCAGACTTTATTAAAGTAGCTTTCCTGCGAAGCCGGGATAAAAACGACAGGCTGCGGATAAGTAAAACCACTTTGTACAGGACACCAGTTATGTACACAGCAAGCAGCGTATTCAATAGTGTTTCGTAAAACGAACTCTGAATTGTTGGATAAATCTCGAAAGTAAAAGGAACAATCTGTGAAGAAAAGTCGGCTTGGATCTCGACAGTGTTAATGATCGCATTTCCCGGTGTTGGCTCAAAGACCGACAAAACCGCTGAGACGGAAACCAATGGCAGAATGATACAAACACAAAGTCCTCCCACCAGGTAGAATCGGTTCCACTCAAAAAAGGTGAGCTTTTCAAAAAGAAATTTGTAGACCAGTGAAAGCAGGACCAAACCGGCCGAAACCTGAACCAGATAGAGGAAAAAGTCATTCATCACTTTCTGTTTTATTTAAACCCTTTTGATTAAGCAATTCCTTCATTTTATCAATTTCCTGCTGCCCGAGATTTTCCTCTCTAACCATATAAGAAATCACATTCTCGGGAGAACCTTCAAAATAGTTGGTCACAAAATTTTTAAAGGTAAAACTCCGGTAGGCCAGTTTGGATATTGCAGGAAAATATTCGTGCGTTTTGCCATAAGCCTTGTGATCCACAAATCCTTTCTTTTCCAAGATCCGTATCAGTGAAGAAACTGTGTTGTAAGGCGGTTGCGGCTCCTCCATTTTATCGATCACATCCTTCACAAATCCTCTTTTCAGTTCCCAGAGAATCTGCATCACTTTTTCCTCAGTTTTTGTTAACATTTCCATATTTCAAATGTATAACGTATCGATCAGTTATACAACTAAAAACTAAATTATATAACGTTAAAATACGTTAACTGACTTTTCTTCGAAGGATTATCATCATAATAAATTAAAAATCAATTTTTTAGACAAAAAAAAATGGGCACCCGGAAATTCCGGATGCCCAACTTAGTCTTAATATGTACAGCGATCTATCGTTCGTTCATCTGAACAAAATCTCTTTTAGGAGCTCCCACATAAACCTGGCGCGGACGACCGATTGGCTCTTTATTTTCACGCATTTCTTTCCATTGTGCAATCCAGCCGGGAAGACGGCCGATTGCAAACATCACTGTAAACATATTTGTAGGAATTCCAAGCGCACGGTAGATAATACCTGAATAAAAATCAACGTTTGGATAAAGCTTACGTGATACGAAGTACTCATCTTCCAGAGCCGCCTTTTCGAGTTTTTGAGCTATTTCCAAAACGGGATCGTTAATACCCAACTTGCTCAATACCTCGTCCGCTGCTTTTTTAATAATTCTTGCACGCGGATCAAAGTTTTTGTAGACACGGTGACCAAATCCAAACAGACGGAAGCCGCTGGTTTTATCCTTAGCCATATCGATATACTTCTGTGTATCTCCGCCGTCGTTTTTGATTGCTTCCAGCATTTCTATTACTTCCTGGTTAGCACCACCATGAAGCGGCCCCCAAAGTGCACTGATACCTGATGAAATCGAAGAGTAAATATTTGCGTGAGAAGAACCAACTAATCTTACTGTTGAAGTAGAGCAGTTTTGTTCGTGGTCAGCATGAAGAATCAGTAACTTGTTTAGCGCATTGGCAACAACCGGGTCCACATCGTAATCCGCAACAGGAAGAGAGAACATCATGTTCAGGAAATTTGAACAATAATCCAGTCCGTTTTTTGGGTAATTTACCGGATGTCCCTGCGATTTTTTATATGACCAGGTAGCGATTGTTGGAAGTTTGGCCAACAAACGGATGATATGAAGCTGTGTTACGTCGTCTGCGTTCTGATCAAATGTTTCAGGATAAAACGCGCTCATTGCACTAACCAGTGAAGAAAGAACACCCATTGGATGTGCATTCACCGGAAATCCTTCAAAAATCTTACGCATATCTTCATTAACAAGCGTATGCGTTCTTATTTCATATTCGAAATCAGCAAATTCTTTTTCATTTGGAAGTTCTCCGTAAATCAAAAGATAGGCAACTTCGAGAAAAGAAGCTTTTTCGGCAAGGTCCTCAATCGAATAACCCCTGTAATTTAAAATCCCTTCTTCTCCATCCAGAAATGTAATGGCACTTTTCGTTGCACCTGTGTTTTTATAGCCTGCATCGATTGTAATGTAACCGGTCTGATCACGCAACTTAGCTATATCTATCGCTTTTTCCTTCTCACTGCCTTCTATTATTGGGAATTGGTAACTTTTACCTTCAAGGGTTAATTCAGCTATTTCGGACATATTAAAAAGAATAAAATAAAAAGGTTAGTATAATAAATGTGTTGATGACAGGCTTGCAGCATCAAAGAAACAACAAGCCGCGTATTACTTACTCAACATATTAATTTTGTGTTAAATCAAACGGGCCGCTAACAATTGCCCGTAAAACACAAGTCGCAATATCTTAAAAAACTGTGTACTTTCTATTATTATCTCTGTTTTATTTGTAAAAATTCAAGATCAGGACAACAATGTTTCACAATCCAAAGTATTTATGATATTATTCTATTGATATACGTTAAAAAGCGCCTTTACCGCCTGCTGACTATACTTTCTCATCCAACGATCCGGCTGTCGGCTGGTTTTTACGCCTGTCGGTCATCCACAATACTTTGACGAGATATCTGCCATAAAGCCCTATAAGAATTACCGGTAATAAATGCGCGCCGTAAATAAAAGCCTTTCCCGTAATCCTATATGAGAAGGTCGAAAACGTTGAAAAAACGTAAGCAAGCCATACAAAAGAGATGATCAGCAGCGCAGAATAAACCGCCGAACTGACTTTCCTGGAAGCAAAAATTCTCAACAGTTCACAAATTGCCAGTGAGATTCCCAGGATCAGCGAAACGGTGATCAGCGCGCTGGCGAAATTTTTAATATATGAATGTTTGTAAATTAAAACACCCAAACGACCAATCAGGTTTGGATGAGCCAGAAGGTACGCGTCGGTGATACCGAGTACCACAAGCAGAACCAGACTACTTATTTTTTTATTCATTTTTTAATCCCGGGTTGACGTTGTTGTAATTATTTTATATTTCTGAACTGCATTTACCTTGATAATCTGCAACGATATGTTTCGCCTTCTGATCGACAGATAAATTCTCGTCAAGCCAGTTGATAACCAGCCCATCCTTTTCCATTTTTCTAAAAAAGGTCATCTGACGTTTTGCAAAACGATGGATTTCCGTTTCCAATTTACTGCTCATTTCCTCTAACGAGAGCTCACCTTGCAGGTACATAGTCACAAATTTGTATTCAAGACCGTAATATATGAGCTGTTCTGCGGAAAGTCCCTTAGCTAACAGTTCTTCCACCTCCTCAATTAACCCGTTTTCAAGTCTGCTTTTTAAACGGGTAGTAATTCGGTCGCGTCTTGTTTCAAGGGCAAGATTTAATCCGTAAATGATCGCATTGTAACCAGGATTGGAGCCAAATCTTTCAGCAGTTTCATCCGGATGAGCAATCAGATATTCCGAAATTTCAATCGCACGTATCAAACGTTTTCTGGTGGAGGTATCTGCCAGGTCGTTATAGCCGGATATTGTTTTTGAAAATCTTTCAGCTAATTCTTCCTTAGAAAACAGCTCCAATGATTCGCGCAAATTTTCATTTACAGGAATTGAACCAAAAGCATGTCCTTTCAAAAGTGAATGGATATAAAATCCTGTTCCTCCGCAAACAACCGGAACTGCATTTCTTTGCTGAATGGATTGGTGAACTCTGATAAAATCCTTTTGAAATTCATTTACATTATATTGCTCGCCGGCATCAAGGATATCAATAAGGTGATAAGGAATCGTTTTCCCTTCCGTTGTGAACTCATGCAAATCCTTTCCTGTACCAATGTTCATGCCCCGATAGACTTGCCTGGAATCTGCACTAATGAGCTCCCCGCCTATTTGGGAACAAACCTTTGTTGCCAGATTTGTTTTTCCGGAGGCCGTAGGACCCAGTATTACCAGCAGAGGTTTCAAATTTCGATATTACTTTTACTAATTGTCTTGACAAATTTAAGGTTTCCTGCGTTGGTAATCTTTATCACTTGCCTGTTTTCAGGAATGTTTTTTCCCGAAAATCGCTCATTGGTTTGAGGATCAAGCAATAATTGCATCGATGGCTTTGCCGATATTTTATTGAATCCCAATTTGGTATATCCGGCACCATCAGACCATTCCAGATCAACATAGCTCATGATATCATCCGGATGAAATTCTTTAATAAAAGCAGACAGTAATTTATCCATGCCGCCGACAACCGTGGTGTTACGCAGGTTAGAAAAGCGGATCAGCTCATGCGACCGGAACGTCTTTTCGTTCTTTGCAAAAATCCGCGCATTGCTAAACGTTGCAACAGCTACGAGTAAATCCTGATTTTCTCCATTTGAGACAAAACCGTCCGGAAGCACCCGGAAATACCTTGCTGGCAGATATAAGCCATACCGGTATTTGGATGATACCGATCCCTGAAGATGATTACGTTCCAGGAAAGTTTCCGAAGTTTTTTTATGCAACCGGGAAATGTAGGTGAGCCGTCCAGGGATCCGGGTTGATTTTCCCAATAAGGCACTTATTCTGGATTGGACTATCTTCTTTTTAAATTTCCAAAGATCTTCCCAAAGAACAACACTTACAATTCCGGAATGACGAAGTTGCTGCTGATCAACCAAATAAGCTTCATATTCATCAGATGCAAACGGCATCAACCATAATTCAGTTTCTATTAATTTGATTTCCAGTATTTTCTTCTTACTTCGTATTACCGCTATCGAAGCAAAAAGCTTCCCGGAATCTTTTTGAATTATGCAGTCAAAATCTGATTCGCTAAGCCAGGCATAAACTTCTTGCTGATATGTCAACCTAGTGATCAATTTTATCCTGAATATATTATTAATGTAAAATCTGCTGTTGCCTGGCAAATGTAGCTTTCTTATTTGGGTGGTAAAAGAAAAAGGGCATCATAACTGATACCCTTTTGATTCCCAGCGCCTTGCAATCTTACTTTCCGCCCAGGCCAAAGATAAGACCGACATTCACACCTCCGAATTTCGAAGTAGATTCAAAGTCGATATTGTTGGCTGAACCTGTGTTTCCGCTGTGATCCTGGTTGCCAAAGACAAAGTGATAAATTCCTTCAATTTGTAACCCAACATTTCCAAAAGCAAACACTACACCCAGACGTGGAGCGGCACCGAAGTTACTGCGGGTCTTTGATTCAAAAACTGTTCTATTATTTAATTCAGCTTTGTATGAAGAAAGGTACACACCGGCATCACCGCCAAGATACGGGCGAACCGGACCGTCTAAAAAGTAATAATCTAAAGTTCCTGTGATTGGGGTAAGTCTTCCTTTTGTTTCAAACGTCTGACCGGCCAGGGTGTAATCGCTTCCATCAGCATATAACTTACCTGCTACACCTATTGCAAACTGTGGTGAGGCGAATACTCTTAAATTTACACCACCACCTACGATTGTTTTAGAATCTTCAACATCTGATTTTGCTAAACCACCCTGAACTCCTAACGAAAGCTGAGCGGAGGCTGCCGAACTTATAAATAGTACCAAAGCAGCTGCACTTATTGTTTGAATCAAAAACTTTTTCATGAATTAAATTATGTTTGATGAATACCGGATAAATTATAAAATCAATCCAGTATGGCGCTTTTGATCAAACACAACCTAAACCATTTCAAATCAAATATTTAAAAACTATCCTAAAATTCGGACAGGCAATTTAGCAAATAAGTTCTGTGCAAATTGTTCCTCAACTCAATGAAATACCGGACAAAACTCTTCCGGTGCTACCAGGCCATGCTTACCGTAACGGTCACGAATTTTCTCGCATTCAAAGGATGGTTCAGACAAGAAAAAGATGTTTAAAGAGTTATATTCACAACATTAAAAATTAAACAAAACACGTCATGGAGCTAAACCCAAAAGAAACTGCGCTCGTGCTAATCGAGTTTCAGAACGATTTTACAACAGAAGGCGGCATTTTTCACAGTGCTGTGAAAGGCGTTATGGATGCAAACAACATGCTTCATAACACAGCAGATACTGTGAAAGCTGCGCGTGTGGCGGGAATAAACATTATTTACGTTCCAATTTCGTTTACTTCCGATTATCATGAGGTCACACCAAAACCTTATGGTATCATGAAAGGTGTGGTTGATAACGGTGCATTTAAAAAAGATACCTGGGGAACAGAGTTTTCTGAAATGTTAACCCCTGAAAAAGAAGACATTATTATCGAGGGGAAACGCAGTTTTTGTGGCTTTGCCAGTACGAATCTGGATTTTGTTTTGCGGAGTCGCGGCATAAAAAATGTGGTACTGGCGGGATATCTGACCAACTGCTGCGTAGAATCAACCATGCGCACTGCTTATGACAAAGGATATAACGTAATTACACTTACAGACTGTTGCGCAACATTAAGCCAGGAAGAACATGACAACGCGCTGAAAAGCGATTTTCCAATGTTTAGCCAACCCATGTCGCACACCGAATTAATTTCAATTTTAACCAACGAAACAGTACTGGAATTAAAAGGAAAGGGTTACGAGTAAATCTTGATTTATGAAATACAAAAAATGGATCGCTGCTTTATTTGTAACGATAACTGTGCAGGCTGCGAATGCACAGAATTTTAAAGCAGATTTAAAAAAACTAAATGCTGAAATTGAAAGCGCTTACAAAGCTAAAAAACTGACAGCTATTGAATATGGTAAGATGAAGCGGGAGCAGGATATCATTAAACTCGCAATTGATAAAGCCAATGCCGACGACATCATGACACCGGACGAAAAGAATAAAATACATTCAAAGATTGTCCGGTCGAAGAAACGGCTGGCAAAGTATAAAACCAACCGGGAAATTTACTGACGAACTAAAACGGAGTCGATACGTATTTGAGTCGACTCCGCCAATACAGAATTAATAGTCTTTTTTTCCGTCTTTCTTAGCCTTTTTTTCGGCACGTTTTTCTTTGAGATTTTTCTCCGGTTCCTTTTTGGTACTGCCTTTGTCCAGATTTTTACCCTTTGCCATGACTAGTATTTTTTAATGTTAATTTTCGTAAAATAACTGAAATACTTCTGAATTTGGTATTTACCACACGACATTTTTCAAACATCAGTTATTCCAGTGTTAAACCAAGGCTTACTTTGCGGTAATCCAGTCCATAATCAGGTTCGCACGCGCTCCGGTTTGCCCATTGCTTGGACTTTTCCCCTCCCCTCTTAAATCTTTAACAATCTGTTCAATAAGCGGTTGCTGCACGTGTGCCGGATAAGGTATATTAAAAATCTCGGTACCCTGCTCTGTTTCAACAATGATGTCAAACTTTTCGAAGAATGAAAAAGAAATTCTGCCTTTCGATCCGGTGATGGTTGCTAAATCTTCCCGCTGAATCTTGTTTACCGTGTAACACCAGCTTCCATTACCCAGAATACCGGACTCGAACTCAAAATTAGCCACTGTAATATCATCCGCCTCGTATAAACCAGCCTGATTACGTGAAATCCCACTTGCAGTGTTAACCGGTCCGAAAATGTATTCAAGCAGATCAAACTGGTGGGAAGCCAGGTCATGAAAATGACCTCCTCCGGAAACTGCCGGATCCACCCGCCAGCGCGGTTTTGGATTACTTCCAACTTCTTCTTCGTATGGCTGCCATTGAAGACAGATATTTACAAACCGTATGTCACCGATAACCTTATTGTCAATCAACTCTTTCAGTTTAACAAAATATGGTAAACAGCGGCGGTAGTACGCTACAAAAAGCGGAACGCCGGTCTCTTTGCTGACCGCATTCATACGGCTGCATTCATCTGCATTGCGAGCCATGGGTTTTTCCACATAAACTGGTTTTCCTGCGCGCATTGCCTTTATGGCATATTCCTCGTGCACATCCGGAGGGGTTGCAATGTATATGGCGTTGACAGCTGGATCATTAATCAGTTCGTCCACATCAGAATACCATTTTGGAACACCATGCCTTTGGGCATAGTCAGCAGCTTTTTCTGCATCTCTTCGCATCACAGCTACAAGCCGGGAATTTTCGACTTTATTAAAAGCAGGTCCGCTTTTGACCTCCGTAACATTACCACAGCCTATTATTCCCCAATTAATCTGATCCATATAACTGAATTATTTTTTGAACTAATACCTAAGCATTATTATTATTTATTCTAATGAACTAGCTTTAACTTATTGCAAATTTAATCTTAACAATGTCTGAACAACTTAATAACCCGCTGCACGGAAAAACACTGGAAGTAATTCTCAATGAGCTCGTTGATCACTACGGCTGGGAAGAGTTGGGCCAACATATAAACATCAACAGCTTTCAGTTTGAACCTAGCATCAAGTCCAGTCTCAAATTTTTGAGAAAAACGCCTTGGGCAAGAAAAAAAGTTGAAGATCTTTACCTACGAATGATCGAAAGAAAATAACTTTAAAAGAAAAACACGGTTAGTACCAATCCGGATATTGACCACTTATAAGATATACTGAATTATGGCATTTGTTGACTATTACCAGATACTGGGTTTAGAAAAAACCGCATCGGACAAGGATATTAAAAATGCATACCGAAAACTGGCCAGAAAATATCATCCTGACCTGAACCCCGACGATAAAGAAGCACAAAAGAAATTTCAGGAGCTCAATGAGGCCAATGAAGTGCTGAGCGATCCTGAAAAACGTAAAAAATATGATCAGTACGGAAAAGACTGGCAGCATGGTGAAGAATATGAGAGAGCCAGGCAGTCAAGAGGACGTGCACAACAAAGTGCCGGATGGAACGCAGGAGATGATGGAGGAGGTTTTTCCGATTTCTTCGAATCTATGTTCGGCTCCTCCTCGGGATTTGGTGGCGGCAGACAGACCAGATTCCGAGGGCAGGATTACAAAGCAGAAGTTAATTTAACGCTGCTGGAAGCTTATGAAACACATAAACAGACCTTAAATGTAAACGGAAAAAATATCAGGATAACTGTACCGGCCGGCATTGAAAACGGACAAACCATCAAGATTTCAGGTCACGGAGGTCCCGGATCAAACGGCGGGCCAAATGGTGATCTGTACCTTACTTTTACCGTGGCAAACGACGACAAATTTAAAAGGTCGGGCAGTGACATTCATCTCAAAGCAGATGTCGATTTGTACACGGCAGTTCTGGGCGGTGACTTGATCATCGAAACACTCAGCGGAAAAGTAAAGCTGAGCGTACAACCCGAAACCCAAAATGGCACTGCTGTCAGACTAAAAGGAAAAGGTTTTCCGGTTTACAAAAAAGAAGGAAGTTTTGGAGACCTCTATGTGACATTTAATGTTAAAATCCCTACCAATTTATCAGATAAACAAAAGGAATTATTTACAGAATTGTCTAAATCGTAACCGGATAAAGATATGGAAACGGATCAATTGATAGCTGCTGATAAGTTTTGCACATACTACAACGTGGAATATACCTTCGTAGAATCTTTGGAAGAAATTGGATTGCTTGAAACTATTTTTGTAAAGGAAACACAGTTTATCCATATTCCGGAACTGCATAAAATTGAAAGAATGCTCCGACTGCATGATGATCTGGCAATTAATGCCGAGGGTATCGGCGCGGTCCATACGCTCCTTGATCAGATGGAGCTGATGAAACTGGAAATTATAAATCTTAAAAATAAGCTCAGATTTTACGAAGAAAGGCATTAACGATTTTCCAATTTAACCTATCACCATAATCCGATTTGCTGGAATTTCTGTAAAACACCGATAACGAACGTATCTTTGCCGCATGTTACATAAAGTGAACCCGTTTGCGGTTCACTTGAACAATCGTTATTATGAAATTTGATGATTACCATATTGCTCCGGAAATAAAACGAAGTCTGGAGAAAACCGGATTTAAACGTCCCACAGACATTCAGTTTAAAGCCATCCCGGCGATTATGAAGGGTGAAGACGTTCTTGCCATTGCACAGACAGGAACAGGTAAAACGGCAGCTTTCGCTATTCCGGTTATCGACATGTTGCACAATCAGAAAGTGTCTTCCCGTTCGGAAGGCATCCGGTGCATTGTCATGGTTCCTACGCGTGAGCTGGCCATCCAGATTACAGAAGTATTTGACAGGATCGGACAGTATACCAAAGTAAAAGCATTTAGTGTGTTTGGCGGTGTTGAACAGGGACCACAGATTGCACAGCTGGAA
The DNA here is from genome assembly GCF_004349265.1 of Dyadobacter psychrotolerans. Taxonomy (GTDB): domain Bacteria; phylum Bacteroidota; class Bacteroidia; order Cytophagales; family Spirosomataceae; genus Dyadobacter; species Dyadobacter psychrotolerans. Next base: position 649,314 of record NZ_SMFL01000004.1, on the reverse strand, counting down.
AAAGGGATTGATGTGCTGATTTCCACCCCGGGAAGAATGTTTGATCTGGTTAGCCAGGGACATATCAAGCTGAACCGTATTGAAGTACTGGTTTTGGACGAAGCCGACCACATGCTCGATCTGGGTTTTATAAAGGATATACAGGATTTGATTAAATTCCTTCCTAAAAACCGCCAGACATTATTTTTCTCGGCTACTATCAATGAAAAAATAAAGAAGCTTGCCTATTCACTTGTCAGAAATGCCATCCGTATTCAGATTTCTCCGAACAATCCGGTTGCCAGAAACATTACGCATTCGGTTGCTTATGTGGGCATGGATGATAAAAGATTTTTCCTTGAAAGGGTAATTAAGGAAAACCCGGAAAGTAAAATTCTTGTATTCGTAAGAACAAAGGTCCGAGCTGAACGGTTATTTGCAGCGCTTGAAAGGATGGAAATCAAAAGTCTTACCATTCACGGAGACAAAGATCAAACCGACCGCCTCGATGCTTTAAATCAGTTTAGAAAAGGCGAAACGAAGATATTAATTGCCACTGATGTCAGTTCAAGAGGTATTGATATTGCAAATGTTGACTATGTGGTAAATTACGATTTGCCCGAGCAGGCAGAAAATTATGTTCACCGTGTGGGACGTACCGGCAGAGGCACACAGAAAGGACTTGCTGTTTCTTTCTGCAGTCCTGAAGAAAAACCGATCCTTGAAGAAATTGAAGAGTATTTGGGAAAACCAATCGAGGTCGTTAAAATCAGCGCAAACGATTATTCAGAAACTCTGGATTTCACAACTGATACAACTTACGATTTGAAAGGTTTGATGAAAGAGGTAGAAGAATACGAAGGAGTTAAAAGGAAGAAAAAGAAGAAATAATATATGCTTAGGCAAAAAAATGAGGCTGTCAGAATCAAATCTAACAGCCTCATCTTTTATATTTTTATAAAAAATTAATCGAGTTCGTTTGGCAAAATCTGACCTCTAACTTCTTTAGTTGGATTGTCCTTTGGTGCGATGTTGACATAAAACAGGCCATTGATCAGTTCCGTTTGTTCAGCCAAAGTTAGAACACGCGTTTTGCCGGTAACCTGTGAAGCTGTGAAACCAGGAAGGTTCACGAGCACAGGTCCTCTTTGCCACCCCGGAGTAGCATGATTGATTGTTACCGCAAAAGGTACAATATTGGAATACGATACATTGTAGGAAAGCTCTCTGGTAACTTTATTGTATTCAAAAGCGCCTGTACCAACTGTCGGTGCACTGTTAATGGTTGCCGAAAATTTAACAATATCGTCTTTGTGAGGTCCCTCTTCTTTACAGGAAGACGCCATACCCAACATGGCAATACCGGTCATAAATAGTAAAATACGTTTCATTGGCTTTTTCATACAGCTTTAATTTTTAATAAAGTACCCTTTAAATATAAACACAAACTTTTCAGACTACAAAAATGATACCAGTAATGTCTAACTAAATCGACCAAATGTCATTTTTACGAATATAAACAATCTTATTATTCCAAATTACCCGATCCCAATGATCGACTGATCCAAATAGCGTTATTTTGTGTCCCTTTCTCACAATCTCAATAACACCGGAAGCCGACGAGGGCTCTTCCCGTAAAAACGTGTTGTCATTCATGATGATCCCCGTTTTATATAACGACGGAACATTTATCATACCGAGCAAAATAACAAGATATACAACCGTTGAGACCTTATGAATTTGCAAAATTGGTTCTTTCCGCCTTGTTTTCAAAATCATGATGAAAACGATATATGCCCCCAAAGTTAGGAGCAATATTGGTATGTAATCACCATAGCGCCTGTAAAAAATTATAAAATAATTGTAATCGTCAAATTCATAGCCACTTAAATTTTGCTCAGCCGCCAAATTATCCATTTTTTCAAAAAGACGGCGGGAAGGACTGACGAGTGCGAGTTTACTTAAATAAAACAGGCAATTGGTAACATTATTTGTCTTTTCAGATAAAAAAGCAAGCTTCAAAAGAAGGTTTTGATTATTTTTTTCATCTTCTGTAAAGTTTTTTTTGTACAATATTTCTGCCTCCGCATATTTAGCCATAGCAAACAGAGAATCAGCAGTTTTTAACTCAGATATACTGGCTGATTTGGCCGGTAAAAAAGCAAAAAAGAGGCTCGTTAAAAGCCAAAATGAAATGTATTTTTTTAACAGAATTTGCATTATACTTTTTAGAATTCTACTTTTGCATCGCAATAACGGAAAACGCTTCGGCTAATCCAACAGGTTGAAAGATTACTTGAATTGCGAAACTGAATGTTGAACAGTTTGAAATAAAGTCAGCAAATGATTCCGTAGCTCAGCTGGTAGAGCAATACACTTTTAATGTATGGGTCCTGGGTTCGAATCCCAGCGGGATCACTTGAAGAAATAACAAAAAGCATCAAAAGCCTGCAATTCAAGCGATTAGCAGGCTTTTTTCTTTTCCGATTGTCCCAAAATATTCAATTTTCCACAGATTTTTGGTGAGTAATTCGGTGAGTTCAAAGATCTGCAAATTTGACTCACCAGAATCGCTACAACTCCCTGTGTAACAAGATGTTTACCTAGTAAACATCTTGTGCTGATCAGGCTTGCAAGACTACTTTTGTTAAACTTTTTAACCTGAAAAAGGGTATGAAAACAAAGATCAGTCTGCTTTTTTATTTGAAGAACCCGAAAAATTATCAAAAAGGGCCGGCACCAATTTATCTGCGGATTACGGTTGAAAGTAAAAAAGCAGAACTTACGACCGGGCGCGAATGTGAGCCGAGCCGGTGGAATGCGGTTGCTGGCAGAGTGACTTGTGCGAAAGAGGCGGTGAAGTCTGTTAATGCCTATCTCGGCAATATCGAACAGCAATTGTTAGATGCCCACGCCGCTCTGGTTCGTGACGGAGCATTGATATCGGCGGAAACGATCAAAAACAAATATCCAGGCGTCGGTCCTAAGCAGCGGTTATTGATGGCAGTGATCGCTGACCACAACTAGCGGATGAAGGTATTGGTTGGGCAGGAATATGCGATTGGAACATTCAATCGCTACAAGGTGCTCGAACGTCACACCGTGGCATTTTTACAGTGCAATTACAGCACGACTGATTATGATATTAGCCGTATCGATTTCGCTTTCATCGCCAACTATGAACTTTATCTGCGGTCCGTTCCCAAGATGGGCAACAATGCGGTTGTGAAGCACATGAAAATGTTTCGCAAAATCGTAAACATTTGTTGGGGTAATGGCTGGATGAATTTTGATCCGTATTTGAATTTTAAGGGCAAGTTTAAGAAGGTTGACAAAGCGATCCTCACGTGGGCTGAACTGGACCTGATGGCTAACAAAGAGTTCGCGAGTGATCGACTTGCACAAGTTCGAGACACCTTTCTGTTTTGTTGTTTCACCGGCCTGGCCTACTCCGATGTCCAGAAGCTCGAAAAAAGGCAGATTGCAAGAGGAATTGATGGTGAACAGTGGATTTTCACCCAGCGGACAAAAACGAATGTTAAATTGCACATTCCGCTGTTGCCAGAAGCGCTTCAACTTATCGATAGATATAAAGATCACCCGCTTTGTGAATCACGCGGCCTCGTCTTGCCTGTGCCGAGTAATCAAAAGATGAATGACTATCTGAAAGAGATTGCCGTGATCTGCGGGATCGATCAGGTTCTCACTTCACACGTAGCCAGGCATACGTTCGCGACGACTATTACCTTGCAAAATGGCGTGCCGATTGAGAGTGTTTCCAAAATGCTTGGGCATACAAATATTCGGACAACTCAGATTTATGCGAAAATTCTAGATACCAAGGTGAGTGAGGATATGCAGGCTTTGAAAGGTCGGCTTTCTAAGAGATCTGCACGGAAGCTTAGCGCTGCACCATCTCTCTCACGACCCCTCCTGTTTGTGAGAGGGGATCGCGAGAGAGATGGTGAAAAAGAGTAGAGCAAAATTATATCATAACTAACTCACAAACAAATCAATAGGCTCTCCTGACTTGTCTTCCGAACTCATACATGCGAGTAAAATGAGATGTTGCTTATTTAGACGGAAATTTAGAATCAAGGCTACCAATGTTTCAATTCAGGATCCATATCTAGTACTTGCTTGCCTACCCAAAAATTTTTACCGTCTTTTTTGACAATTGCGCATTGCTTCTTGATAAGCGTTATGAGGTCTTTGTAAAACTCATTTAACCCATCGGGAGAGCCATATTCAATCGAACTATCAGAGTGAATATAATGCGAGTAATGTTCAACTATTGAGCATTTGTAGGGAAACAAAGCCTCATTTGCGTAGCCAGTATAAAAGGAGATATTAATGTATGGCCCACCTTTACGTTGATATATAGAATACTTAGGCTCCTCTGAAAATCTATTTTTTGACACCGCGAGGGGTTCAACCTCGAATCTGGTGTCGAGCAGCAAGAAGCCAACTTCGTTGTTTTGTAGGTGATTAAACAGCTCATTACCATTTTTCAGCGTTCGATAGTTAGCAATATCATACATGAGATCAGGAATGACCTTCGTCCCTTTCGTAATTAATTGATTCACGAGATCGCGTCGCTCGTCGTCGCAGATGTAGAATTTGAACTCCGGCATTTTAATTTTCTTGTTATAACTCGATGAATATTCCAGTACGGCGCTAAAATACTCTAATTCATATTATCAAACTTTATCTCACCAACCCTTCTTTTCGAGGGATATATAGTTATAACTTTTCCTGCTTCCTTTCATCAGCCACATTGGTATTGTCAAACATTGATTGCCTCTTAACCGCAATCGGCTAGATGTCAGATTGTGTCACAATCTAATCTGGCCCGCCTAAACGCTCCGGAGTCGCTGGCGGGAGAATTTTATAAATATTCTGAGATCAGGAAAATAAACTTTGCGAATGTATCACTCAATTGAGAGATTTTTGCTTAGTTACAACAAACACAATTATGTTGAATATGGATTTCGTAAAAAGCATTCTGGGCATAAAAAGCAAGCCACTCCAAAACTGTTCAGACTTCTGGAAATGGTTTGCAGAAAATGAGAGGAAATTTTTCAAAGCAGTTCAAAGTGGCCAGAATATAGAAAAATATTTTTTCAACAAACTCTCGGAGAAACTGGAAGAACTGCGGGATGGATACTTCTATCTAGCCGGCATGTATGACGATAATACTGCGGAGCTCATTTTGACAGCCGATGGGAATATAAAAAATATAGTGTTTGTAGAAGAGCTTGTTCAGTCCGCCCCTCAGTTAGCTGGATGGAAGTTTACAGCCTTAAAACCCGCAACGGACATCGAGAATGTTTCCATTTCAATGGCCGACTTAGAATTTTATTCAGATAATTTATTCTTTTATGCCAACGACCACAACGACTATCCGGATGAAATTGATATTTGCATCGTCCATAGTGATATGACAGATGAAAATCGTGAGCAGATAATCAGGGGTATCTATATCTTTTTGGAAAACTATTTAGGAGAACTTGACTTTGTAAACAATATTGACAATCTGCAAGTCATTGCTGAAAATGAAGCACAAGGAGAGTTGCTTCCTATTGGCAAGTTGAAAGACTTTTTAGGTTGGAGAGAAAAAGAATTTGTGGAGAAATATGAGGGCACCAGATATGATACAAATGAAGATGAGTATTCAATTTTGGAAGCTGAATTAGAGAATGGTAGCCCCCTCTTAGCAGTGATCAATTCAAAGTTGCTTGCGTGGGATAGGCAAGCTTCGCATCCTTGGTTAGCCATTGTGACGATAAATTATGATGGAATTGAAAGCAATGGTCTACCGAACAGTGTCGACTATGCGTTAATGAATGAGATTGAGGATGAAATTATGATGTTTCTAATTGAAAGCGAGGGATTTTTGAATGTCGGAAGGCAAACTGCGAAAAATGAGAGAGACATTTATTTCGCTTGCAAAGATTTCAGAAGGCCATCCAAGATATTTGATGAGATTCAACGTAAGCATCACAATAGCTTTGAAATCCAATATGACATTTTTAAGGACAAATATTGGCAAACATTTGAGCGATTTAGACAAAATTAGTTGATTAGCTTAGTCGTCAAGCATACCTGATCCAAATTCCATTCTGACCTTGGCTAGGTAGTTTTAATAATTCCTATCTTTGAGCTAATTGCAAGCCAGTCACGGCAATCTGGTGAGTGACAAGGTGATTATATGATTTGACAGGATACAATCAATTGATAAACAATTTGTTTTGCACGGCCAGCTGTCCGGCGAAGGCGTTACTTAAAAGAGTGACAGGTGCACTTTCAAGCCTTTCACCATCCAGATAACCTACCGACTGGACGAGCCTGTCTCTTGTTTGCTGACCATGCAAAAGGTTTAGTTTTAAAGGGCGAAAAACCTGCTGGTTTCCATTTACATGAACAGGCAAAGAATCGGTACTTGGGTCAGCTTGTAAAGCCAGACAAGCAGTATTCGTGACTGGTATAATTCCGCAAAAACATGCCAACGGAACCATCACCTTGTACCAGGGAAGTAAAAAATTTCTCATTTGAATTATCTGTCTAAACAATACTTGTTATTCTTTGGCAATAGGTATCCGTTTGAATGCGTGCATTCAAATCGTTTTCGCGACTCGGTGGGTATCAGTTATTGACCTTTTCTTGCTGCATTGGGTGGCACCGGCAAAGGGAGATAATCCTGATTAAGAATCATCCATTCCTGCAAACGCGTTTTCAAGTCCTTCTCAACTGCTGCGAATTCAGGTTTTCCTGCCAGGTTAGTAAATTCATCGGGATCATTTTTCAGATCAAAAACTTCAAACATGGATCGGTGCTCCCGAAAAAATAAACCAGTATATAAAGAATCCAGCTTGCCGGTTTTGTTTTGTTCCGAAATTGATTTCCAAAAAGACTGGCCGGCGAAATCAACGGGATGGTATGGCAACTGCCAAAGGGCGTTGTAAATGAGTTTATAGTTTTTATTAAAGCCGTAACAGGAGGTTTTGGCAAATAAGTGGAAAGTTTAGGAAGCATGGCGGTATAAGTTTTATTCAAATAAAGAAGATGCAAGAAAAAGTATACTTAATTGATAGACAAGTAAGTAAAACTTTTTTACAAACTTTCTTTAGGATCAAATTTTTCAAAAATTTATGTTGAAATGTTTCCGCACGTAGAAATAAAAAGACAGTGCCTGCCTGGGAGGTTTAGATAGTCTTACTAAATTCGAAAGTCTTTCAGATCTGATCACTTTACAAAATCGAGGGAAGATGCACGGATTGACCTATAAACAGGTGTAAGAAATAGTCTTAGTCAATGTTAAGCCTTAGCTGCGCGTAGCAATTGATCCACGGACTTACCTGAGAATTTCAGGTGTATTTTCCAGGTAAGAGGAGATTTGTGTCTTGGGTAATCTGCTACTATAATGATAAACTTTTTACATATCTTAAATTCATTTACGCAGCATCAAAGCCGGTTTACCTCTCCAACCGGCTTTGATGATTTTAATAAGCTATTTTCGGCATAAACGAACCAGATTCATAGAATCTTTTGTCACTATTTCGGAGCTATATCTTTCAACAACTCTTCGACGGCTTTTTCAAGTTGCTGATCTTTTCCGATTGCAATAAGCGCAGGATCATTTTTAACTTCAAAGCCGGGCCTGGTCTCGTTATTTTCCAGCCACTCCCCTGCTTTGTTTTTAGCACTGATTGGCACTGCGCCCCATCTGGTACCGTCTGGTAATAGTTCCCAGCCTGCAAAACTGCATGTTCCGGGAACCGGCATACCTACTGTTTTACCAATTTTAAGCTCAGTATAACCACAGGAAAAGCAGTGCCCGTCGCTGTAATTGGCCTCGTTAAACATGGCGAGTGTTGGTTTGGTCCAACGGAAAGTCGGCTCATACCCTATCGACCGATCTGCTGTGGCATAGGTGATGAATTTGTCGCCAGTAAAGAACATCGCAAGATCAGAAACAAGGTCGCCTCCGCCATTGAACCGAGTGTCTACCACTACGCCCTGCCGGTCAGCGTATTTACCCATCATTTCTTCATACACGTTTCGGTACTGGCCGTCGTTCATTCCCGGAATATGCACGTAACCCAGTTTCCCCTTTGACAGACTGTCAACTTCGGCTTGGTTTTGCTTCACCCAGCGCTTATAAAGCAATACATTTTCTTCTGCCAGTGTAATGGGTTTTACAGTAATTTGCTCCCGTTTTTTTGACTTGGGATCCAGAATTTCGAGCAATGTAAACTTACCAGCTTTGCGATTCAGGTACCGGGAAATATCTCTGTCAGAGACGATCGTTTCGCCATCAATTTTCTCAATAATATGACCCGGTTTTACGATAAAACCAGCCTTATCCAGCGGCCCCTGCTGTAAAACCTCAGTAATTAAAATCCCGTCAGTCGTATGGGAATAATCCAAAAGTATCCCCAGAGAAGCGGTTGCATCCGCCTCAGGTACACTGCGCCCGAAACGTGCTCCGGCGTGTGATACATTTAGCTCGCCGATCATCTCAGAAAGCAACTCAGCAAACTCATAACTATTACCTACATGCGGCAGCAAGCCTAGATACACCTTTTTCAATCCGTCCCAGTCTGCCCCGTGCATCTCCGGCGTGTAAAATATTTTCCTGGTTCTTAGCCATACGTGTTCAAACATGTATGCGCGTTCAGCCTCGGAATCCAGCATCATGTCACCCGCTATCTGGATTGCCTCTTTTTTATTTCCCTCAATCGTAATTTTGGTGATTTTACCGGCAGCAAGCAAAAACAGGTTTTTTTGTTCTTTATCCCATTTCAAACTTCCATCTGTATCGTCAAGCGACATCTCCATTTTTGTTTCCTTGGTTCTCAGGTTTGTGCTCCAAAGGTTGCTGTTTTTCTCAAAGCGCGCCAGATAATAAAGCTTTTCCCCATCTTTGGAAAGAACAGCATCACTCAGATTTGACGAATGAATAGTAAGGCGGGCTTTTCGGTCATAAATGCCATTCAGTTCAATGACAATCGGTTCATTTTGCTTTTCCTTTTCTATTTTTAATGAATCCTTTTTGTCCTTCGGTTTATCTCCGCCTTTCAATTTGTCTATCTCTTTTGACAAATTATATTCGTCCTTGCTGAGGTTGTATTTATCCCAGGCCTCTCTGGTAAGGAACATGGTGTAGACATCCGCTTGGGAACTGCCGCTTGATGCATGGTCTTTCATTCCGTGGCGATTGCTAACCCACAGGATTTGCTTTCCGCCGTTCACCCAATTAGCCTCGTAGTCATCATAGCCACTCTTTGTCAGATTGGTCATTGGCTTTTTCCCTTCTGCATCCAGCAACGTCACCTCTCCGTTTACCATAGTCGGTTTCACGTTAGCCAGGATCCACTTGCTGTCAGGACTCCATGAGAAGTACTGATCGCCGTCCTGCATATGATACAGCTCTTTTGGAGTCAGAAGAACTGTACTGTTTCCTGTACTGATCTCCATAACTTTCAAGGTACGCCTATCTTCGACATAAGCTAGTTTTTTTCCATCCGGGGAAAGTTTAGGCTGATAATTATCGTTTTTGGTTTTAACAAGTGCTTTCTCATCAATCAATGTTGAGGCGTAAAAGAAAGGCTCCTCCTTACGCCCCCTGCTTGCCTGAAATATTTGCCAATGGTTGTCACGCTCACTGGCATAAACCAATGATTTGCCATCCGGAGCAAATTCTACAAACCGCTCCTGCTGCGGTGTATTCGTGATACGTTTGGTCATTTTGCCGTCTACCGAAGTAACAAAAACCTCCCCTCTGGCAATAAAAGCAACTTCTTTTCCATCCGGCGAAACTGAAAATTCCTTTACGCCACCGTTGATCGCCACAAAGCTGTCTTTGTTGGACTTATCCTGGGTAATGATGCTAATGTCTAGCTTTTTGGGATTTTCTCCTTCCCGCACTGTATAGAGTTCGCCTCCAAAAGAGAAGCTAAGCAAACCACTGTCAGAAGCACTTAGAAATCTTACAGGATGTGTCTTCAAAGAGGTGATTTTTGTATTTTTAGAAGGTTCTGTCAGAGCAAGTTTATGAATGTTGAAATTGCCGCTTTCTTCCGAGAGATAATAAATACTTTTATCATTATCGGCCAATACCGGCTGGCGGTCTTCGCCATAAAATGAAGTTATTTTAGAATGCTTTTGGGTTTTGGTGTCATATGTCCAGATATCGCGGGCAATGGAAGATTTATGATGTTTCCTCCATTCATTTTCGCCGCCTTTTTTATCATGATAAACCAGCGTTTTTCCGTCTTTCGTGTAGCGAACATATTCCGCCGGACTGGTTAAGACCATTTTTACCCTTCCACCCTGAACCGGCACAGCATAAAGTTCTGGCTGCGAGGCCGCCGGATATTGCCTGTGTGAAGCCTGGTCTTGTCGCACTCCACCAAACACCACCGACCGGCCATCTGGCGTAAAAGTAAATGGCGTTTCGTCGTTGGAGTGAAAAGTAAGCCGTTTTGCTTCACCTCCCTGCGCGCTCATGATAAACAAGTCAAAATTGCCATAACGGTCTGAAGCAAAAGCAATTTGTTTCCCGTCCGGACTCCAAACAGGCTGGTAGTCATGCGCTTCATGGAAAGTAAGTTGCAGTGCCTGGCCGCCAGAGGAAGCAACCCGGTACAAATCACCTTTATAGGTAAAAACAATGGCACTTCCATCCGGAGAAATGGAAGGATACCGGACCCATTTTGGAGTGGTCTGTCCACACGCTATGAGAACACAAAATAATAACAATACAAAAATCGATATCCGATGATACATGTGCAGGCAAATATGAGGTTGATTTTAGTAACAGGTGTTACAAAGATATCAAATATAGCCCCTGTATCTCACTAAAATGGTCTTTTAAAGGTCTCCGACGTTTGGAAATGAATCACTGCGGCTATTTAGAACGTAAAGAATACAGGCAATCAGTTAACAGGATTAACAGCGTGGCCCGGTGATCCAAAAAATTTGCTCTTTCAAGGAGAGGTAAGACCCGGACGCATAGGACGAGTTGAAGCCAATGGGCAATAAAAATGCTGCTTTGGTCGAAAGCAGCATTTTTAAATTGAAACCGGTAATAATTAATTTGCCTGATAAAACTTTACCGTACCGTCACCTTCATTGCTGGATATCAACAGACTTTTACCATTCGGACTTTTATCTGAGGAAACAAATAATATTCCTTCCGGCGCATCACCGGTTTTTATAAGTTGCAGAAATACAGGCTTTGCAGGATCGCTTAAATCATAAACAGCGATTGCATCAACGCGCTCCAAGGCAATGAAGGCAACAGGTTTATTATTCATCCAGCCAACGGTGACTCCTTCGGGCTCAACACCTTTGTCATCTGAGCGGTCATCATCATAAATACCGGCATTGATCACTTCCTGTTCCAAACCTTTACCTGAATCATGAACAAGCTGTCCGCTGGCCGCATTGTAAATGCTAAATCCACGCCCTCCAAAACCATAAAGTACATCGTAATCTCCGTCGTTGTCGGTATCACCCAAAGTGCTTGTCACACGCAAACGTCCAAGATTTGCAGGCAATTGCAAAGTAGCTGCTGTTGGAAAAGCGGTCGGATCCAGTTTAAGTGTACTCACTCTTGCCTGCTCATCAAACGCAGTATATTCACGGGCATCTCCTTCGTTGGCAGTGATCAAATATTCAGCGCTACCCACAGAAAAATAAGAAATGGCATCAGGCAGATAAAGCGATTTTACCGGCCAGCTCCCCAGAGCAATTTTACTGTCTCTGTCGCTGGGATCCATTGCGTTGGCTGCCAAATTCATATCCTTGGTTCCCAAAGGGTTAATTTTCAGAATTGCTCCGCTAACAAGATCAACTTCTGCAATTCCGTTATTCTCCTGAAGGGTTACGAAAGCTTTTTTCGAATCAGAGGAAACGGCTACGTATTCGGGTTCGACGTCCTGGGCGAAATTAGCCTTCGGCCCGTATACCCTGAAGCCACCCGCAGCCAGCTGGCTGTAAGAAGAAGCAAATGAACTGAACGTGAGTGTTTTTACGCTATAATTATCCGCAACGTTAATGATGGATACAGAACCTTCGGGATCCACCGTGTAGTCTGCGCTGGGCTCTCCTTCATTGGCAGTTACGATGAATTTCCCATCCGGGCTGAAAGTAACCATGTCCGGCAGGACGCCTACTGTAATTTGCTTAATGGTTTGAAGTGAGCCGGTATTGATCACGATCACACTGCCATTTGCCTGCTTGTTGGTTGCTTCCAAAGCAATGGCAAGCTTGCCGTCAGAAACTGCGACACTGTTGGCTACACCTCCCAAGGCTGAAACGTTGATCGGCTGTAATTTGGTGATCACAGGAAATGCGGAAAGATCCAAAACGTCTACCAGCGCACTGGATTCATTGTTGACTGTAAAAAGTCTTTTTGATGCTGCATCATAGGCAGAAATTTCTGACGCAGCAGCTCCTCCAAGATCAATTGTAGCCACTTCCTTAAATGACGCCGGGTTCTCCACAGGGACCTGAGGAATATGATCCTTCATACAAGCATTTAATACAACTGCCACAACAAGGCAGGAAATAATAGAATTTGTAAATTTCATATAGTGATCTGAGTATGTAAAAAGCAAAACTAATATGCCTGATCAGATCCTAACGGTAGGAAAAGCAATCTTAACAATAACATAATGCCAGCAGGTTTAAAGCAGTGTTTTAGACGTGTTTTATCCATTAGGCTGATAAGGATAAATATAATTTATCTTCTTTTCAGACAATAAAACCAGGGTATTACATTGCAATCCATAAATGTTCCTCTTCGGAGAAACGCCTTACCGTTATAACGTGACTGATTCTGTATTAAATTATTGTGATCATTTCAGTGCATTAATTTTCAAATCAGCTGCCTTGGTATATTTATCAAATTTTAAAAAGATAAATCCGCAGAAATTGAAAAAAATCAAGATCGCCTTCTTTGCTGAAATTCTGATTGAAGACTTCGACGGCGCTTCCCGGACCATGTTCCAGATCATCAGAAGAATTCCGCAACAGCACTTTGAATTTCTTTTCATCTGTGGCAAAGGACCTGATGAGCTTTTTGGATTTGAATGTGTTTGCATACCTACGCTTACTGTCCCTTTCAACAAAAGTTACTCCATGGCACTTCCCTATCTGGCGGATAAAACACTCAGGGAAAAACTATCGGCTTTCGATCCTGATATAATCCATATAGCAACACCATCGCTGTTAGGCAGCTTTGCTCTTCAATATGCCCGATCCCTGCAGCTACCTGTTATTTCGATTTACCACACCCACTTTATATCCTATATAAGCTATTACCTCAGTAAGGCGCCTTTTCTGATCGATCTGGTAAAAGCGAAACTAATGGTCGCACAAAAGAACTTTTATAATCAATGTGAACTGGTGTACGTTCCATCAGAAAGCATTGCCGCCGAAATGCAACAAATGGGAATAAGTCAATCCGGACTAAAACTTTGGAAGCGAGGAATAGATACACACCTGTTTTCTCCGGAGAAAAGAGATACAACTTCACTCCGATTGACAACAGGCAATAATAATCCTAACATTTTGTTTGCTTCTCGGCTTGTTTGGGAGAAAAACCTTGAAACCTTAATCAGGATCTATGAATACTGTCAAAGCAAAAATCTAAAATATAACTTTATCATCGCAGGGGATGGTATTGCAAAAAAGGCTTGTCAGCAAAAGATGAATAAAGCATTTTTCACCGGAAGTCTTCAGCACGCTGAACTCGCGAAGTTGTACGCATCAGCGGATGTCTTTCTTTTTACATCCGTTTCTGAAACTTACGGCAATGTGGTTCTGGAAGCAATGGCCTGCGGGCTGCCGTGCGTTATTGCAGATGGCGGCGGCTCGAGAGACTTTATCGAGCAAGGAATCAATGGTTTTAAATGTCAGCCACAGAATCATGCCGATTACGTTGACAAAATTCAAACGATCCTTTCAGATGATCCGCTGAGAGCCCGTTTTTCTCAGAAAGGACGAAGTTTCAGTCTCGATCTGGATTGGGATAAACTAACCGATGTTTACTTTGATGACCTGCAAAGTATGGCAGGTGTGCTCCATATTTGACCTTCTGTTACGTGAAAATATTCAAGGTCACCGCCATTATTACAATTATCTTGTCTTTTTGTCTTTTTGTAAAGGCAACAGATATGCAGCAGGTTACCTTATCACTTAGCAAAATTGGATACCAATTCATCTACCTGCTGCTGATCACGTTGGCAGCGTACTGGTCGGCGACAATCGGCTGGAAATATACACTGGGCAAAAAAGCAGAAAAGATCAGCGTCACTTACCTGTTTTTAATCAGACACATTGGTGAAATGGTAAGCCTTGTCAACCCGGCCAGCGTCGTGGCCGGAGAGGCTGTCAAAGTCTATTTACTCCAAGATACACCGGTGAAAAAAGCGGAGATGATTTCCTCTGTGCTAATTTCCAGAATTATGATAGCCATCACTCAGTTGCTTCTGTTCTTTTTGACTTTAGCCTATGTTTTCCTTACCGATTACGACTTCTTTGAGCGTCTTCCCATGGCTACACTGCTGGTTTTCGCCTGGCTTATTGTACTTCTTGTCATAGTTGTTATCTTTTCCAGAAGCACTTACATAAGGGAGATTTTTGCCCGGTCAAAACTCAGTCTTAAAATTCAAAAACTGGCAGACATTTATAAGTTGAGGCAGGTTTTCATTGAATTCAATCATTTTTTTAAAACCAATAAAAAAGGGCTTTTACTGTGCACTTTGTTTTTCTCACTGCATTGGGTAATTGGCTCGCTGGAAATTTACGCCATCTTAAAATTTCTCGGTATAAAAACTGGTATTCTGCAAGTGCTTTTTGTCGATATGGGGATCATTCTGTTCAAATCTGCCGGTGCCTTTATTCCCGGACAGATCGGGGTTGAAGAGATTGGCAACAAGGTAATGCTCGAACTGGTCGGTATCCAGGATGCCGGTGTATGGATTACGGTCTCCGTTTTACGACGATCCCGCCAGGTTTTCTGGCTTATTTGCGGGATGGTTTTTTATTTTTTATATGATATGAAACGTAAAGGGTTGTCAAAATTTTTTAATGGAGATTCTGTTCATAAGTCATAAATTTCCACCTGCTGTGGGTGGAATGGAAAAGCAAAGTTTTGAACTGATTGATGGCATGAAGCGCTTTACAAACGTTCATTCCATCGTTTACACAGGTCAGCAAAGCAGGATTGCATTTTTTCTTTCGCTTGAAAAAAGAATACAGGATTTGTGCAGCGAATACCCTTCGATATCCGTGATTCACTTTAATGATGCGCTGATCGCCACTTTTTGTCTGCATCATAAAAGCTATGCGCATCTTTACCGTTCGGTAACTGTTCACGGACTTGACGTTGTTTTCCCGAGCACGATTTATCAAAAGTACATCCTTCCAAAATTCAACCGCTTTGATCTGATCATTGCAGTAAGTCACGCAACCAAACAGGCTTGCGTGCAGCGCGGCATCGGCGTGAGAAAAGTGGTCGTTATCAGTAACGGGGTCGACCATACGCTTTTACAGCATAGACCTGACAGTAATTTTCATCAATTGTTTAGAACTAAATACGGAATTGATCTGAGCGGAAAAACCATTCTGACAACCTTGGGCAGACCTGTGAAAAGAAAAGGATTTTCCTGGTTTCTCCAATATGTACTGCCAGAATTAGAAGGAAATCTCATTTTACTGATGGCCGGCCCATTCAATAAATCAAGAACCTGGCAAGACCGTTTTTATCACTTCTTACCGCCAATTTTCCGTACAAAAATTGAACTATTCACCGGTTATCCTGCCGATGAAAATAAAATCCGTATTCTTTTAAATACAAAGAAATATAGTCAGAATGTGCTTCATCTGGGCAAGTTGCCATTCGAAGAGCTAATTCAGATATTGCTAGCAACAGACGGATTTATCATGCCAAATATCGCCGTAGAGGGTGACATGGAAGGATTTGGGCTGGTTTGCCTGGAAGCTAGTTTATGTGGCAGCTGGGTATTTGCAGCAGATACAGATGGGATCACAGACGCTATTACGGATCAAAAAAACGGTACATTGATCCGCACCGGATCTACAAGTGACTGGACGGCAGTTTTAAACAATTTTATAGAAAATCCTGATGTTATCAAAAAGCAATTGGAATCAGCAAAAAGCTACACCCAAAATACTTTCAGTTGGGAGAAAATGGTGAGCTCGTATTGGAGCCAATTTAAATTACTTGTTCAAACCGGTCAAAAAGTCAAAACAAGTGATACAAACAGGTAAAGCAATGCAGCAGCCGGGGAAATTGAGACCTTACTTTACAATCATACCATTCAAAGGCAAACCGGCTAATACATAATAAAACGTTAATATACAGGTACTTTCGGGATCATAGTGGTGATGTAATTTTGAGAAACAAAACCACATTGTAATGATACGGAAGTCTGTCAAGAAAAAGACGTTGGAAACCCGGTTTGAAACACGGTTGGCAACCCGGTTGGCAACCCGTCTTGCCCCTACACTAACACTCGCCTCTCTGGTATTTTTCTCCTCAGGTTTTGAAACCAATTACAATTTGGATAAACAATCCGGTTTAGAACGAAATAACGTAACGACTGTTCCGGACAGCGCAAACAGCGGTGAATTTTCTGTGCTGACTTATAATATAGCCGGTCTTCCTGAAATCATTTCCAGCGCAGCAACCAAACGTGCGCCAAGCATTGCTGAAATCGGAAGAAGGTTAAATGCATTCGATATCGTACATGTCCAGGAGGACTTCAACTATAACAAATCTTTATACAACCACGGAAATACACATCCTTTCCGCAGCCGTTCAAAAGGCGGCGTTCCGTTTGGAGACGGCTTAAATACACTGTCTATATATCCGGTCCATTCCATACGCCGCATATCCTGGAATGACTGCACAGGCGCAGATTGTCTTACGCCCAAAGGTTTTACTTTTTCACGTTTAGAAATTGCAAGAGGATTATATGTTGACCTGTACAATGTTCATGCAAATGCCTACAACCACCCGGCGGCAGCGGCAGCAAGACGTGAAAATATCAAACAGCTTTCCGGTTTTATCAAACAAAATTCTCAAGGCCGGCCCGTTATTGTTATGGGTGATTTGAACGCACGTTACAGTTACGATCAGGATAATTTGGAACAGTTACTAAATTTTAACGGGCTTAGAGACGCCTGGCTGGTTTTGATTAATAATGATCGTTTACCAAAAGCAACACCGAACCTGCCTGAAAGCAATATTTTGAACTTAGATAGTTCTTTGGAGTCGATTGACAAAATCCTTTACCGCAGCAATGATCAAATACAACTACAGGTATCGGAATATAATCTTGAAAATAAACTTTTCAGTGATAGTAAAGGAACACCATTATCGGATCATCATCCGGTTAGTCTCCGGTTTTCGTGGAGTCTTCGACCAACAAAGCCTTTAATTAACACCCTCGCTGTGAACGGTGTGGTACAAATTAGCAATCAAAAGTAATGCAAGTCTTTTTCATCACACAGCTGACTGCATCCCGTAGACATGACGTTTTGAAAGACTTATCCTGCGATCGTTTCGGTTTTAATACCAAGATCTCCAACAACGTCAGTGAAGTAGGTAATCCTATCGATGCTACACCTAATACTGTTACCAGGGTAAGTGTATAAAGTGCCGATCAAACCAAATTGAAAACCGAGATGGCTATTTGCCATCCGAAATCCAAATCGTGTCTGAGCCGTAACTGGTGGGTTTGTCAGTTGCTTCAATGACCAATTTACCCCCTGTCATAATTTCCTGGTGGGTAAGCCAGATTCGGTTCAAGTCCTTTCCGTTCAATATTACCCGTCGAATATACTGTTTTAAGTCGGAGAAGCCAGGTACGCTGATTTCCAGTTTGCCGTTCGGCAGACGAATCGAAACTTTTTCAAACAAAGGCACATTCAGATAGTAAACCGGCTCTCCTACAAGTGGTTGCTGAATACCCATCGCGGTCAGAACAAACCAGCCGGACATGGCCCCGGCATCATCATCCATCGTGCGCACAAATGCCTTTGGGGTATTTTTATATATCCTGTCGATATGCGCGCCAATACCGCGGCTATTATCATTGAAATAATATTGAATCACCGTATCCACTGCCAGTTGATGTACAAGCTGCTGATATTTCCAGGGCTTTTCACTGGCGTAATACAAAGCGGGCGACTGCAGATCAGGCTCGTTGGCCCGGTTGAAATAGTGGCCATCAAAAAATTCGTCCAGTTGTTCAGTAAATGCAGTTTTACCGCCTGCAAGTTCGACCAGACCCTTAACATCAAAAGGTACTGCCCAGCGGTATTGGCGGATTGTACCCTGATACATTTTTCTGGCTGACATACGATCCACGTCATTTTTGCTTAAATCTTTGAATTCTCTTTCCCAAACAGGCTTATAAGATTGCGAACGTGTCAGAAAGTGCCTGGCTTTATCCTTGTCTGAGTTTGCAAACAATCCTGCCATCGTCCACATGTCAAAAGATGCTTCCAGATATTTATCCGGTTTTGAAAAGTCGAAACGGGCCGTATCCGTAAGCAGTGAATCGCGGATTGCCGCAAAATCCAGGTCGTGTCCCTTTTTAATCGCATCCAGCAATACAACGGCTGCATGCTCGGTGCGGACTGTATTTGCAGGCTCGAATGGACCTGCATAATCATATTTCCCATAGCGATAAAGATTAGCGACCGAATGAGCAATATCCTGGTAGAGAGCCGGATAAAGTATGGAAAACAATGGCATCTGCGTCTTATAATTATCCCATATCGCCCAACCATGATAACGTTTTCCGTCAGCCTGATGAATATTTCCATCTGTGCCGCGAAAGCGTCCGTCATTTTCTGAAACAAGATAGGGAGATTGAATCGTCCTGTACAGAAGCGAATAAAACAGCGACTTCCGTTCACTTGGCCCTTCCACCTGCACAACTCCAAGGTAGTCGTTCCAAAGAGATTCTGACTTTTTGAGCACCTCGTTATAAGAACTGGAAGTACCTAGCAGCAGTCTCTGTTTCGCAGAAGCCTCGTCAAGGGACGAAAAGGCAAGGCGAACTTGGCTTTGGCGAATGTCTGCAGGAAGATGAACCGTCAAAACATGATCGCTTTCATTTTCCCATCTCGCGTTGCCTGACAGGGTCATTGCATAATAAACTTTGTAAGTGCCTGCGTGGCATGTGCTGTGAGCCTCTATCCAACCCCAAAGTAGAGCCCCTTCAATCTGATGTTCTTCTTTGACAAAAGCATTGTTAAACGTGTGGGAAAGATCAAGACGAAAACCTTTCTCACCTTCGGGAAAGCTGAATTCCGATAGCCCGTAATTCTGATAGACAGCAGCTTTTAGACTAATTCCGTTGTTAAACGTGATTGAATATGCACCCGGTTTTGCCTGATCCGAAATCTTTTGCAGCGGCTTTCCATTGTCGCTTGTACCCAGGAACGGTTTCAATAGCAACAGCCCCCCACTTCCCTGACAGCCCACACCTTCAAACCGGTTATGGGTAAAACCCAAAACGTCTTTGGCCAGATTCTCATAACCGGTATGCGTCGCCGGGCTGGACTTAGACAATATACTCAACTGACTCAATGGCGAAGACGCAGCCGGTGAGAGCTGACCGTGATCGCCGGAAGAACCCAAAAACACATTGACCTGTGCGCTTTGCGCATACAGGTATTGGACATTAGCAACTGTCGTTAGCAAAAGTATCTTAGTGACCAGAATTGTGAAATTCCTTGTCGTATTGAAAATCATTTGTTTATCAGAGTGTTTATGATAATTTGAGACAGAATGGTCACTTCATCCACACAAATGTTACCTTATTTGATTGCCCGAGAAAACTCAATTAAATCAGTAAAAAATATTGTAAACGTTTATCGCCAGCCTTCTAAAAGGATTTGGTCCGCCACTAGCTCATCAAACTGAAGCAGTTTAGGCCATTTCACGACTACAACTTTTTGCGATTCAGATTTAATACGGCCATGATTTTTTCGAAAATTTCCGTGTTTTCATAAACACCGCGAAAATCCATGGAGTGAGGCCCATAGGCAAAAACAGATACCATAATTCCGGTATGATCGTTGGTACTAAAATGTCCATCGACATACCCTTTTGAAATACTTCCGTCAAGCAAGGTCAACCCGCCCGTTTCATGATCCGCCGTGACAATTACCAATGTTTGCCCGTTTGAGTCTGCATATTTCATGGCCTCTCCCACCAGCAAATCAAAGTCAAGCATTTCGGTTACCACGTATGACATATTGTTCGCATGGCCGCCGTAATCGATCTGCGCTCCTTCTGCCATAATGAAAAATCCATTTTTGTTATTCTCCAACGACCGATAAGTTTTTTTGAAAGATTGCGTTAAAAAATCTCCTCTTCCTTTTTGAACCGACCGGGTTTTATCGTCATTCAACAGCACAAAAGGTGGGTTCATTCCGGCAAGATCTGCCCAGTTATTTGAGTAGCGAATCCCTTTTAAACGCAGCGAATCACTCACTTTTTCATCGTTAAACATTTTTGCACCACCGCCAATCAGGATGTCAACAGAAGATTTCAGATAGTCATGTGCTATTAGTTTTTCGTAATCCCTGTAAGGCTGATGAGCAAAAAACGCTGCCGGAGTCGCATCCAAAATGTTACCTGCTGAGATCAGCCCTGTTTTTATCCCGAGCGGCCTGAGTTTTTCCGGCAAGTTTGCGATGACTTTAAAATCACTGTCAACGCCGATTGCCCTGTTTCTTGTTTTTTTCCCGGTTGCCATTGCGGTTGCACCTGCCGCAGAATCGGTAATATAACTATCAGAAGCACTCGTTTTCGAAAAACCTATATTCAGGAACTTCGTCAGGTTAAGCTCGCCTTTGTTGGCAGTAACACCCGAATAGATCTGCGCCAATCCCATCCCGTCGCCAATCAACAGAATGACATTTCGGACATCTCCGCTGCTGTCATTATTTCGATAGGTCGGTTTGTAAGCAGCATACGACTTAATTTCATAATATTCAGAAGCCGGCCTGCTGCGCAGATATGGACCTAATTCTTCGACTTTATCTGTATTCAGATAGTCAATACCCAGATTCATAAACATCTTCCAGGAATTAATGAAGTCCGGTGTGGCCCAAAGTCTTAATTTCTTACCAATAGCGTGGGTCTGTGTTACCACTTTTTCAATCGCCGATTTATCATCTTTGGTCAATACACCTTTCCCATTCCAATGACTAAAAGTGTCAAATGACTGGCTGATGAGTCCTACTCTTAAAAGCTGAGAAGCCGTGTAGACAATTCCGGGACGGCCATCAAAATATATAAAACTTGGATATTTCTCAAACTCCGCAGGAGGCGGCGTGTTTCCGCTGAGCACAATTTTGACAGGACCGTTTGGTGCCAATATAGATTTAAACTCCTGTAGCTCCCTCACTAAAACTGCAATTGTTTCCTTTCCCGATGTTTTCAGATCAATCAGTAACTGTAAGGAATCGGTTGTTTTGGAATAAACCACGCCTTTATTCTTGTTGATCTGCGAGAGCAAAGGGCTCAGGTACAGGGATTTCAGGGTACGTCCCGGGCGTATGTCCTTTGCATTATGTGCCACAAAAAGTGAGTCATTACGCAAAAAAATATCAGCCTCAACAGATCCGAATTGCTGATTGTAAGCAGACCAAAAGGGAAATTTCTGCTCGTAGTCGTTATGAGAATGTGCCTGTGCCGTGGTGTACGTTTGAGGAGTCTGCCCCCAGGATGAAAACGAAGCCAAAAAGCCAAAAAAAACGATTTGAAAGATTATTCTCATTATAAAAATTTAGTTATTAAAAACATAAATTCCGCTCAGTCGCCCAACCAGATCTGATTCTATCACAGGTAACAACAGTAAATACCGGCTAAAAAGCCAGCCTTTACTGTTGTTAAAATTTTAGCAGTGAACATTATTACCAACCCGGTGTTTGTTTGTATGCTCCGTTGGATCTTGAAATTTCATCAGGACTGATAGGCCACGCCATATGCTTTGCAGGGTCAAAACTACGTGCAGGCCAGATTTGCTGAACCGTGTAAGCAGAAGTCGGATCGGTTTTGCTTGCATGTATCCGGCCGTGTAATGGCGCGTTGATTTTCGCAAAATCACCCCATCTTTTCAAATCCTGGAAACGGTCAGTCCATTCGCATGCAAGTTCTACACGGCGTTCATGTTTCAAATCCGCAAGTGTTGGAACAGCAACCGGGGCAAGTCCAACCCGCGCTCTGACTTCATTTAAGGGAGCAGCAGCTTCCGCATTTTTGCCCTGTGCGATGAGTGCTTCGGCTTTCAAAAGCAAAATTTCTGCATACCGCATCAGAGACAAGTTCAGTTTCGTTGTAGGATAATCGCCGTTCTGGTTGATCATCGTATTTGTGCTGGCATCTTCATTGCTACCATAGCTGTAAGGTTCCATGTATTTGTTGATTTGGAAACCAGACAGGCTATTGGTTGAAAAGTAAGAACGTTCTTTTCCAAAGTAAGTAAACTTATCTCCGAATTTAAGTATGGTCACTTCCCGCCGCGGATCGTTGGCTTCATATTCCTGATATAGTTCTTCCGTTGGCTGAAAATAGCCCCAGCCATTAAAAACTCCCCAGCCCTTGTTTTCCAGAATCACTCCTACAAACTCAGAACCGCCCTGCAAACCGGAAGTAACAGACCAGATATACTCACTGCTGAAATTGTTTTCCACCTTGAACACGCCCTGATAATTGGCACGGGCACTTCCTTTTCCGCTAACAAGAGCACGTTTGCCCTCCGTTTTGATCTTGTCCGCAAGCGCAGGAACCAATGCCCATTTGCTTGCATCGTATTGTGCCCAGTAGGCATAGGTTTTAGCCATATATCCCCAGGCCGCGGCTTTATGTGCCCGACCCTGATCTGCAGCACCATAACTTTCAAATAATGGAAGCAAATCCGCCGCTTTTTGTAAATCAGAAATGACCTGAGCATAATTATCGGTCACAGATGCCAGCTGAGGCGGTACACGCTTTCCATATTCAGCATTTTCGGGACCATCGAAAGGCACGCCTTGATTTTTATGACCCCACAGATAGGCAATCCAGAAATGGGCAAAACCACGAACGAAATAAGCTTCCCCTAAGGCAGTATTTTTTACACTCTCAGACACGCCTGTTGCATTCGGTATCCCTTCAATTACCTGATTTGCTTTATTGATCATCCAGTACACATCATTCCATCCACCCGTCATGCCGCCCTCCCGACCTGTAACATTGAAGTTCTTGATGTTGTCGCTTTCAGCACGTACACGGCCGGTAACAAGGTCGTCACTTGCATTCTGCATCCAGAAAAGATTTCTGCCCCAGGTTGACTCATAACGCATAGGAACATACATGGCCGCAACCGCCTTTTGCACATCGTCTTCACTTTTCCAGAAAAAGGCCGTTGTTGGTTCTCCGTTTGGCTTGGTATCTACCCATTTTTCATTGCAGCCCGTAGCGGCTGCAAGGGTAGCAACCAGGGATATTTTATAAAGAATATTGAATTTCATTTTTGAAATATTAAGCTTACAAATTAGAATTTAAGTCTCAGCCCAGCCGAATAAGTCCTTGAAACTGGAAACTGGCCTCCATCAAGTCCGATTCCACCCACTTCCGGATCCATCCCTGAGTATTTTGTGAATGTCAAAAGGTTGTCTCCGCTGATATAAAACCGCAGGTTTTCAATCCCTTTCAATTTCTTAAAGGTGTAGCCAATCATCAGGTTTTTAAGGCGCAGGTAATTTCCGTTTTCAAGATACCAGTCTGAGTTTGTAGCAAAATTGCGGTTAGGATCGTTTGCCCGAACACGTGGGATGTCTGATCCCGTATTGGTTTCCGACCAGGCGTCCAGGATCTCATCCCAACGGTTATAACCCTGTTCAGCACCATTTAAAGTGGATTGCTTGAATGCGTGAAAAAGTTTCACGCCGCCGACACCCTGCAAAAAGAAACTGGCGTCAAAATTCTTCCAGGCTACATTAGCTGTAACACCGTAGGTAATTTTCGGGAAGGCACTGCCCATGAAAACACGGTCACTGTCATCGATTTTGCCATCTTTGTTTTCATCAATAAATTTCAGATCACCTGCTTTTGCATTTGGCTGGATACGGGTTCCGTTTTGAGCAACATAACCCTCGGCCTCCGCATTGCTTTGAAAAATCCCTGCATTTTTGATTAGCCAGTAAGAGTAATAAGGCTGCCCAACTACCGAGCGGTAAGGGTTCAATATTCCTCTCCACGAATCACCGTGTGACCAGAATGAACCCGGGTTTCCGTCAATATAATCTACCCTGTTTTTCAATGTTGCCAGATTACCATTTACTTCATAGCTAAAATCGTTGAAGCGTTCGCGCCATGATGCTGAGAATTCCCATCCGGTATTTCTGATTTTTCCCTGATTGATGTAAGGAGCACTGTAACCGAATGTATTAGGCCAGCCGGTATCCTGCTGCTTAATCAGGTCGTAAGTCAGTTTGTCAAAATAATCCACTGTCAATGAAAGTCTTTCTTTCAAAACACTTACATCCAAACCGATATCGGTCTGCTGAGAAGTTTCCCATGACAGTTCAGGATTAAACCGGCTGTTTACATAAAGTGCGCTGCTGATCGGAGCGTCGCTGCCAATCTGGTAGGTGCTGTTTGAACTTAATCTTGGATAACCATAGTAAGTACTGATCGAACCGATGTTTCCTATCCTACCCCAGCTTGCCCGGAGTTTGAGCAGATCAATTGCCGAACTGTTCAGGAAAGGTTCTGAACTGATCTTCCACGCACCGGTAATACCCGGAAAACCTTTTCCGCGATATCCCTCTGCCAGGCGTCCGGCGATATCAAACCGGTAACTTCCTGTCACGAAATAACGGTCCGCCCAGCTGTAAGACAAACGCCCGACGTAAGAGGCATTTTTATCTTTCCATTCATAGTCACTTGGACGGTCCTGATCAAAGATTGTAGCATTTACAAAAAAATTAGCCCATTCAGATTCATTTTCAAAACCTCTTGCACCTGCACCAAATCCGCGTGCACCATTTTCCTGGGCCGTGCTTGACAGCATCGCACCGATGTTATTTTTACCTAAAACCTTATTATAACTCAAAGTATTTTCCCAGATCCAATGGTAATTGCGATCGGTAGAGTACGCCAGGCTATTCTGATTATTTGGCTTACCCGGTTCTGTTCTTTTTGGATCAAATTTTTTCCAAAGCGAATTCCCCTGACGATAAGAAAAACGGGTAAAAAAATTCAGGTCTGGAATGATGTCTGAATAACCTAATTCTGATACCGACTGAACCTGGTTAGATTTGTTATAGGGATTGTTACGCAACAAGGTTCCTACCGGGTTTATTGCATCCCCGTGAATCCCCAGATACTGACTATCACGGGGACCAACGCCGCCAAAGCTTCCGTCTTCATAATAAGCAGCAGCAGATCTTGGCATGTAGATCGCAGAAAGGATTGTGCCGCTATATCCGCTGGACGTTTCCGTACCTCGATTATCGTTGTTGTTCCAAAATACGTCTTGTCTGAACTTCAAATGCTTATTGAACTGATAATTCGCATTCAGTCTAAGAGATAAGTTTTGGCTGAATGTATTAAGAAGCGTTCCCTCTTCTTTTTCATAACGCCCCTGAATCAGCGTGGAAAATTTGTCCGTTCCCGAATTGATACTCACATTGTGACGCTGCACGATTCCGGTTCTGAAAATTTCGTCTATCCAGTTTGTGCGGGTAATCTGCGCATAAGGATTTTTGGCAGCATCCCAGCCATCCAGAGGCGAAAGTCCTGCATTCGTGTAGGCAAGGTTTGAAATACGGGCTTCATCCTGCGCATTAAGTGATTGTGGAAGGCGCCATGCCTGTTTGGCACCAACGAATCCGCTGTATTCGATACTTGGCTTTCCCTGTGATGCCTGGCGAGTAGTGATAAGAATTACTCCGGCCGACCCTGAAAATGCACCGTAAATTGCCGCCGAAGCAGCATCTTTCAAAACCGTCATTGATTCAACATCGGATGGGTTAAAGGGCGCACCTGGCACACCGTCAACGACGTACAACACACTTTCGCCGCTGCGTGAACCCATTCCGCGAATTGTTACCGAAGGAGCACTGTTGGGATGACCGCCATTGCTGACGGCGGTAACACCGGCAACTTTCCCCTGGATCATGCTCTGCACATTTAAAACAGGCCTGTTCTTGATTTGCGCCATATCCGGCACTGTGGAAACCGCAGCAGACAAGTCGCTTTTCCGCGCAGTACCGTAACCGATTACGACCACTTCATCCAGGGACTTTGCATCCGCTTTCATGACCACGTCCAGAGTAGTGTAGTTTCCGAGTACAATTTCCTGAGACTGGTAACCGACAAATGAAAAGACCAGTGATACTTCTTCGTCGTCGCCAATTGCCAGACTGTAATGTCCGTTGACATCCGTAACAGCACCGCGTTGAGTGCCTTTGACAACAACACTTACGCCGGGAAGAAACTCACCCTTGTCGTCGCTCACTTTGCCTCGTATGTCACGAAGTGTCTGCTGAATTTGCCTTGCGTTAGCCGAAGCTATTAAAGGCTCCTGGGCCGTCAGCGAAAAACACGCCAGAAATAGCGCGCTTACAGCAATCTTTGGTTTAAAAGTGCTGGTAAAACATGAAAACATAAGTTGTGGAATTGGTAGTAAAAAATTAGGATTGATAGATTTTGTTCCATACAAACCTTAAAAACTGGGCAAAGAAACACCCTGTTAAACCCGGGAAAAAGCGCAGAAGCGTTTCTTAACAATTATTTAAAATAATTTAAAAACTACATAACGGCATAAATTATACTTCATGATGATATTATTATATGCCGTCAATTACAATGCTATAAAAAATGTCGGGAGAAGAAATTATTCACTAGCACCAGAAAAAAACTTGATACGATCATAGGGGTAAGCATGGCGATGGTTGTCCAATCTTTAAAGGCTAATCATCATCGAAACCATGACGCTCACAGATAGCAGAAACTGCATTGTCATTTTAATTTCAGGGATGTTGCTGATGGTCTCATGTAAGGCGACCCGGCCCGTATTACAGTCAAAACTGATAAATGAAACACCTACTTCAACCGTTTTTTCACCGGATGGAAAGCTCATCGCAGCCGGCGTGTGGGGTGGAGTCAGGATATGGGATCTGACATCAGACGTCCACACAGACTACCCTGCTAAATTGAGAAACGAAACGCCTAAAAACGTGAGTTTTTCGCCCGATGGTTTATGCATTGCGGCTGGGGTATGGGGTGCGGTGCGTATTTGGACAATAAACTCCACGGAAGTCAGGGATTATCCGGTAAATCTAAAATTCGATACCCCAGCCAGGGTTTACTTTTCTCCGGACGGTAAATGGATTGCCGCCGGAATTTTCGGAGCTGTCAGGGTTTGGAATCTGGAAGACGGCGTTTTTATCGATTATCCATTAAAAATCAGAACTGACACACCCGATGTTATTGCAATCTCTCCGGATAGCAAAGTGATAGCCACAGGCAGCTTTGGCGGCGTGATGAAATGGGAATTACAGCCATTCAAAAAGAATTTTACCGAGTTTAAATAGCTTCCTCAAAAACTACTGATGTAAACCAACAGCACGGAGGTATTTCAATAATTTTTCCGGCTCGTCGGTTTGAATAATATTTGCTCCGTTTTTTATAAGCTCCAATATGGCTTGTTTTCCGTTGCCCTGCCTGATTGCTTCATCCGGTTTGCCCAGCGCATTTATCCAAACTCTGGCATGTCCCTTTTTGATTGTACCAACCATCTCAGCTGTATTGGTTTTTTCATCGATATGAACAACTTCCGGACTGTACAGCTTTAAAGCCGAATCTGCCATAGCCATATTGTAAGCCCTTGGCATAATCATAAATTGTTTGGAAACCGAGTCCACTTTTGACAAGATGCTGTAATCACTGTCGAAAAAGAAAGCAATGTTTTCTGTTTTGGTACTTTTAATAACCTGCATTACCTGTTCTACATGACTGGTTTTCATGTCCAGATCAACCAGAATATGCCCTTTCGCAATCAGCAGCGCCTCCTTCAAGGTCGGGATTTGCTCATCAGTCAAATTGCCATTTGCGACAAGTCTTAGTTTTTTCAAGTCCTGATAATTCTGAGTTTCAAGGTTTCCTTTCCCGTTGGTTGTGCGATCCACTTTTCCATCGTGCATCAGCATTGGAATGCCGTCCTTGCTTACCTGAACATCAATTTCGATCACATCAACTCCCAGCCGGATCGCCTCTTTAATAGCCGGAATTGAATTTTCCGGATACTGATGGTGAACAGCCCTGTGAGAAGCAACCAGGACTTGGGAAGATTCAGGATTTAAAAATTCTTTTCTGATAGAATGTATCTTACCTTGCGCACAAACAGGTATGTTTACGCTTACAATAACAATGAAAACAAGAAGTAATCTGGTCACAATTTTAAAAGATTTAAAGACAGTAAATTCATTTTTTTTAAACACTATACGCAACGTTTCTTATTTATTTAGAATAGGTTGTGATTATCATCTATCCGTTAAGCTTTTCATAAAATCAATCACCAGCCCGATTTCTAGCGGAGTCAAATTGAGTTTGTCTCCCGACAGTGTTTGATTAGGAACGTTTAGACCTAAACCGGCACCTCCACCCTCATTATAAAAATCCATGACCTGCTCTAAGGTTTGAAAAGCTCCGTTATGCATATACGGCGCAGTTTTGGCAATGTTTCTAACCGTTTGTGTTTTAAAAGAGTTTTTCCATTGAGGAAACTGGTTGTGGACTCCTCTTCCCGGATCATTGTCCAAAACCGGATTTTTAAGATCAGCACTTTTGGTAATACCTAAAACTTCGGACTCGCTGCGCTGGTAATCCGGAGGAACTGTACCATTAAAAAGCGGCATAAAATGACAGGTACCGCAGCGGGCTTTACCCATAAATAAATTAAATCCCTTAACCTGATTATCCGTAAGTGCTTTTTTATCTCCTCGCATGTATTGGTCAAAGGGCGAATTAAAAGGGCTAAGTGAGCGCACAAAAACGGCCAGCGCACTCTGAATGTGCATAGGCTGAACCGAATCCAGTTTGGGATAGGCCTTTTTAAACAACTTTTTATAATCGCTGTCCGTACCAGTAAGACGAGCGATGTTCTTCAAAGAGCCAGACATTTCCTCTTTGTTATGAATTACGTCAGCCGCCTGGTCTTCCAGGGAAGGTGATCTCAAATCGTAAAACAAAGCCTGCTGAAGCGCCGAGTACATAATCGTAGGTGCATTTCTTTTGATGTTACCCGCAGTGACCCCTTTGCTGGTTGTAATACCGTCGCTGTAAGCAAGTGCAGGTTGGTGGCAGGTTCCGCAATTGGTTTTTCCGTTGCCGGAAACGCGTCCGTCATAAAACAATTTCTGTCCCAGACTGATTCGGTTGGCCGTCGAACCAAGTTTTGGATTTGAGAGCAGGTTTTCGGAATTAAAAGCGCCGTTTTCAAACAAAGTAGCAGCGTCACTATCCAAAAGTCTTCTGTCTTTTAGCGCAGGAATAGATGCCGCTTCACGATTTGTTTTCAATGAAACAGATATGGGATTGATGTAATCAGCAATAAACACAGCCCTGTTAAAAGTATTAAGATCCGGGTTTGCCTTTAGATATCCAATGGCCCTTTCAGTAAGATCTTTCAGGTTTTCATACTCTGGTAAAATGTCTTGGTAGGCAAGTAAATACCGGTCGAAAGATTCAAGGACAGCAACACTTTCTGCAATTACATTTCCCGAGGCAGGTGTGTCAAATCCGGAAATTCCAAGCGTTATTAACCTGAAAAGTTCCAGCCTGAGCGCATCGAATACATGTGAATCGGTAATTCGGATATCTTTCCAAAGCGTTTTTATCCTTTTAACGTTGACCTGCATTTTCCGTACATGGCGGATGAGTTCTTCCTGTTCAACAGCCTCTCGGGTATAAATCAGTTCTTCTATTACCTGTAAGCCGCCCGGCTCAAAAACAGCATTTTCCTCATCTTCAATTTCATCCAGCGGCGCACCGTTGACCAGCCTGACAGTAGAAGGAGCGAAGTATTCAGCGAAAGCTTCGACCTTTTTGAATTGCAGACGAAGTTTTAAAAATGGTATTTTTAATTCACCTGCCTGCTTTTTTTCTTTGACCAGCTTTAAGAATTCATCATTCATTAAAACAAGTGAATCGATATCGCTGTCAAAATCTGTATAAAGCTTATCCTTCCCGGTTTTTGGAGAAGAGCAGAAAGACAGCACTACCGAGACTAAGCCTATCAGCGCATATTGGATTATTTTGGACATAATATAAAAAATAGGAAGGCCCCGATAACAGGGCCTCCTATCCATTTGTTTAGCAAGTAATTATTGTTTTATACCTCTTACGATCACAGTTTGGCCGCCTTCCTGATTAGTAGACAGGCCACTTCCGTCAGCTCCTTTGTACTTCGGATCCTGCCATGTATGCGGGTGAAGATTGATCATAAAAGTTTCAGGAATACCTGTCTCCTCAGAAATGTCGATCATCGCACCATATTCCCAGGAGCTTAAAAGGTTGCTGTTTACAGAGTTGTATTTGGCATTAAATGCAGCATCCGTTCTTCTATGGTTCATTTGAAGCATAGCTTTGCTTTCTTTTGTAGCGATGTTATACTGCCAAATCGTTCCGTCGTGGTCATTGTCACGGTAAAACGAATCACCATCCTCCTGAACATAAACATAGTTTTTTGTCACGCAGATATTGTCCGGATTGACAATAAAATTACCTGGGCGGTCAGCGCCATCCATGATAATATCCAACTTTCCTTTTAACGGATTGATAGCGTCAAATTTCAGGTGATACACCCTACCCCACATATTTTTGCCAGCGACCGGGGTTACTTTGTCGGCCTGGCTTACACCAGTTGCTGTAAAGTAGATTTCTCTTCCGGCGCCATTTCCACCTTTCACATAATCGATGTCTTCAACCCTTGCGAACTGGATCATTTTTTTATCCACGGTTTGCGCCTGAAGTTGTGTTCCCGTACTGGTTTTCACATCATCAAAAGGCACAAATTCAACATCGTATGATTGTCCTTTAACCATATCTGTCTCAACACTTTCCTGATTGGTCCTGCGAAGTGCATACAGTTTCCCGTTATTCAGATCTCCAACTGTTTCAGATACGTAGGCTACCAGCTGTCCGTTGGTGTCATCTTCACCGATGATAATTACTGTTTTACCAGGGAAAGCATCTTTTGGAAGTGGCACTGCGTTCTCAGCATTCCATTTTCCAAATGCGCTTACCGTTCTGGATTTATTTTTCTTATCAGCGGCTCCAAACGGGTCAATTGCATGCGTCATCGACTCCGAATTTGTTTCACCAGCTGTCAGGAAAACTGGACCAAAGCCATGTTCCTTGGGCGTAGCCAGCGTTGCAGAGCATAACCGCCATTGACCGCCTTCGGCATCCACGATGTATTCTCCCTTTACCGGTTTGAGGTCTTTATCCAGATAAACCCTTGACACTGAAAACAAGATCTCATGATTGTTGATCATCACAAAACCTTCTCCGTTTGGGTTTCTTACAAATGCTCCGCCATCGGGCTGTGCGCCGTAAACAAAATCTGGAGATTCGGCGAGTTTGTCATCTGAGCTGATCAGCGTCGTGATCTGAAGGCTTTCGAAACCGGGCATCGATTTCAGTAAAGATGGATTTACTGATCTGTTAACCAGCTTAGATGCATCGACCGGCGGATTTTCATGGTCTTTGATACATCCGTTCAAAGTCATTGAGCCACAAATAATGGCAGCTGCAAGGCTTTTTTTGTTCATAAAATTCTTTGTCATGGTGAGTAGTATTTTTTACAAATCTACCCTTTGCCCAACACTAAGATTTTACGTAAATGTTATGAAATTATGAACACCTGGTTATGGATTATGACCCTTTCGGCTGGTTTCGATTGCAGGATTCCGGCATCAGGTTAAAGTTTTCTTAAAGAGTCATACCTTACATATGAATGCTGCTTAGACACGCTATATATTTGCACAGATTGACTATGTAAACTTGTTGGTCCCAAGCGCTCTTTGTTTGGAATGCCCGCTTCCATCATGGTCACTCTAAAATTTGGAGAGAACATTGACTGGATTGTCGTCTATATATTCACGAACAAAATATGCAACAAATGCAAGTAAATGTGCCAGATTCAGAGATTATTTAATCGCGCGTTTCCAGGCGGCTTCGTCACTGTAATTAAAAATTGCACCATAAGATCTCAGGTTCTTCATGACTGCATCGGAAAAAACAGACTTCGGATCTATTTTTCTGAAATCACAGCTCTGGACCAGCAATCCTGATACATTTGTAAAGGTGAGAACAGGACGATTGGTTGCAAGTTTAACAGTAACCTGCGCCTGAAAGCATTTCACTTGATATGATTTCGAGGATGCTTCGATGAGCGATTGCATTTGTGAGGCCAGTAAAGCGCTATTATCGCCATCATGCACGATTTCCTTACCTGTGTCGGTCGACCATTCACGATAATTATCACTGAAATCACACGAGATTATACTGGTACCGTTCAGATTAAAAACGGCGTCTTCAATGCGGTGTTGGTGTCCATGGTAAATATGTATACATTCTCCCGTTTCAACTGACCATTCCCTAACCGTTAAATCTTCCGAACCGGAGACTAATTTGGTACCATCCGAACTGTATCTAGCTCTTTGGATCCATTTTTCATGGCCACGAAACGTCTGAAGACAAATTCCCGTTTCTATGTCAATTTCACTGAAGGTCCGGTCATAGTTGACCGTCAGTAATTTTTTTTCATCCGGACTAATAACGCATCTGTTAAGTACCCAGTCCGACTGCCCTTTAATGGCAAAAAGCTGAATGCCGGTTTCAATGTTCCATTCACGAATGGATTTGTCGTTTGAAGCGGAGACAACATGCAACTTATTGGGACTGTAACTGACGAAGTTTACCTTATCCGTATGGCCTTCATAACTGCGGAGTTCCTTACATGTTTCACTTGACCATTCTCTGATGGTTTTGTCCGACGAGGCCGAGACTATTTTTGTACCGTCAGGGCTGTAAATTGCATTGAGCACCTCTGCCACATGACCATTGAGATAATTCAGCGGCTGGCCTGTCTCAGCAGACCATTGGATAATCGAGTGGTCGTCAGAGGCTGAAAGGATATTTTTTTCGTTTGGGCTATAACAGGCGGTATTAACTTTTTTGGTGTGGCCAGAAAGGACTCTTAGACAGTCGCCGGTAACGACTGACCATTCCCGGATGCAGGCGTCGGCTGAGGCGGAGATAATTTTTTGTCCGTCTTTACTGTAATAAGCCGACGAGACATTTTTACTATGCCCGGTGTAGATTTTAGTGCATTCCCTGGTTGCCACATCCCATTCTCTCACAAGTTTATCATCTGCCGCTGTTAGAATTTTAGTATTGTCAGGTGAGTACACCGCATTATTAACCTTCGCGCGAACATGTTCATATGTAGCTAACCGATCACCGGTTAGCTGAGACCATTCTATTACCAGGCCGTCGTGTGACGCTGAAAGTATTTTTTCTCCATCCGGGCTATATCTGGCTGATATAACCTTACCCATGTGGCCCGAAAATGTCTGTAAAAGCTTACATGTAGAAATCAGCCACTCTTTAACCGTATGGTCGTCCGAAGCTGTCAACAACTTTTTTCCATCGGCGCTGTAATGTGCCTGATTGATCTGTCCATAATGCCCGTCGAAACTAAAAGCCTGACCGTACAAGATACTGCCTTCGAATCGGGCTGAAAGATATGTCTTATTTTTGTGTTGCGTCAAAGGCAGGCCATTGAATTTAACTTGGGAGAGATCCAGATTAGTCAGATCAGCCCCCGCAAGTGTTTGGCGTAAATCAAGCCAGATGGCTATAATATTACGTACCACTGATGCTCGCTCAGCTTCGCTCGCAGCAATGCCAGAATTAGTCTTGCACAAGGCCATCAGGCGCGACAAGAGATTTTGTGGTTCCGGAAGTTCTAACTTTCCTTTTATATCATTCCAAAAAGGAACCACGTGATGTTCTCCTTCGATTTCGCCAATCATCCTGCGTAAATAAACAGGCATATCATTTTTGATAAATACCTCCGGAAGCGTTCGTCTCAGAATGGCTATTTCAGTCATATTACGTATATGACATACCGCAAAAAAGTCCCGGAAATTCTGGTGTAAAAAACGCAGGTCATCTCCTTCCATAACCAATACACGGAGACGTTCCACCAGAAATTGCGTTACCCTGGCGGCACGTTGCTCTCTTTCGTCCATATCCTCCAGATCGGCTAAACCCAGCACTTTTCTTTTTCCCGCAAAGGCCGGATAGAGTTCAGCAAGTTCTGGCGTGTTCAGATCCCTGAAGGCATCTTCGAGTATAAGTTTGAGATTAAAAACAGGGTCTATCAGCTTACGAATTGTGATGGCGTACCTTCCTTTGTCCTCCATCCGGTAGGCGATATAGGGAACAAGAACACGCAGAAGGAAGGTTTGATAAAGCGTTTCTTCGTCATTTGCCGACTCGGAAAGTTGCGCGAGCTGGGCTTCGTTGAAGTTCCACATAAGTTCCCCGTAAGCGGTCACTTTCTTAAACTGGAATTGATCGTCGTGTCTGTACTTCGCAGCAATACTATTCGCACCGGCATAAAGTGTGAGCATCATCGGGTTAGCGAACAGCCTGACAAGTTCCCCGCTTTTTGGTAATCCGAGTCCATTTAGGCCAAGATATTTTTCTATAATGTCTTTTGACAACGGAAGGATCTCCGCTATGGAGAACCGGTCGAATACCCGGTCGATCTTTTCGATTTGCTTATGTCTCGACGAAAGGACCATCTGCGCACCAGCAGCTCTTGACGCAAAATCTTCAAAATTGCTCATTAAGCGACTTTTCGGGACCGTAACTTCGTTCAGACCGTCCAGTAGCAGCACAACACGTGGCTTATCGTTTTCCGAAGTTTCAAAAAGCTCCCAAAGCGAGTCGATAGTGTGTGGAAGCGGTTCCGAAATATCGAGATGAGTCTTGCAGATGTAGCGGATCAAAAAGTCTTCCCGTTCTGATGCCGGGGCTGAGTTATATTCGTGGAGCGGGATGAAGATCGGAATTGGACCTTTTTTGTCAAAAAGGAAGCGTTGCCATAACAATAGCAACGACATGGTTTTACCCATACCGCCATCACCGAAAAGAAGCGTGTGTGGTTTTGGACTATTCCATAAGGCACTCACGGCCATGTCAAGTAATGCTATCCTGTCTCCTGTTTTTACCTGAACATCGAGGTACCCACCTTTATTGGCTTCCGAGCCTAATATTTTCTCAATATTAAGATATTTGTACCTGCCTTTCTGAAGTCGCTCGAAATGGTTGTCAGTCCCGATCCAGAGTTTTTTTGCAAGATCCGCACTGTCCGAACCGACAGCGGGTTGCAAGGTAGCTTTACGGTGGAAGAAAAATTCACCCAGCTTGTATTTGGTATCGACCAGGCTTTTACATAATGGTTCGAGAATGAACGGGTTGTTGGGCACGCGCTGGTTTGTACTACGGACCTGCTTTGTAACTTCGGCACCAAGCCAATTTATGGAAACGCTTTCAGTCTGATTTTTAGTCAGGATATCTACCAACGCGTTGGCAAACGGACTTTTATTTGGTACCGGTCCGTTACGTCCGGCAGTGAGTACCCATCTGGAAGGAAGATCCTCTGCTTCCGCGGCTTCGCTTTGTGGTTTCACTTCCACTTCCATTGCCGCAAAGGCTTCTGAAAAACAGGCATCCACAATTAATACGATATGGTGGGCATTGATGTTGGACAGCACCTTGACAACCTCGCTCACTGAAATCAGATTTTTTCTGATTTCTGATGGCTTGCTGTTTTTTTCGATTTTCGGTGCGTTGACGGCGACCCAGTACCCTTCCTTGTTTATGAAATGACCATGGCCGGAAAAGTAAATGATCAGGTTTTCGTCTGGTTTGACACGGGCCTCCCCGTTTTCATCTTTTCCTGCCAGATAGGACATCTCGTCGATCAGAATATCGGTTTCTGCCTTTTGGTCATAGAGTGGTTGAATGACCAGATCGCTGTCCGAAAAACCGTAGAAATCTTTCAGCACTGTATTGAATCGCTGGCAGTCGGACACTGGGTAAGTTAGCTTTGGCCAATGTTGGTATTGGTCAATACCAACCAGAAAGAGGTGGTTCTTCCGATTTTTCTTTTGTTTGAAGGCTGTTGTACCGAGTCCCATAGTAGTGAGGATTGCGCTGACTGGTGTTGAAGATCGCTATTTTTCCGAGGTATTATTTCTAGTAAGAAAAAAACTTATTAAACGGCCGGATGCTCAATTAAAGGTGTGAATTGCAATATGTACCGTTTAATAATTAGGAGTTAAAAAAGTTTGAATTTATTGGCTAAGGCAGGTAATTTTAAAAAAAAGGACCTTCTTTCAAGTGAGGCGACAGCGGTAACTTGTAACGATCTTTCTCCAAATCCTTCAACCAAAACCCCTATGAAAATTTTTGCATTACTGATTGGCATTAATGACTACAGTCCTTCTTCCAGTCCGTCTATCAGAGCGTTGAACGGATGTGTGAATGATGTGAATGATTTTAAAAAATTTCTTACAGAAAACTATCAGGATCTTATCCCTGATAGTAAACAAATTCATGTACTCACCAATGCCGATGCCTCACGTGCCAATGTAATTAAGGGATTCAGGGAACATTTGGCACAGGCCGGCCCTGAGGACATTGCTTTGGCGTACTACTCAGGGCACGGATCAACTGGCATTACCGCTGCCGAGTTCCAGGCAGAAACAATCGACGGTGAGGAACAGACATGGGTGCTTTACGACAGCAGGGAACCGGGTAAATACGATCTGGCAGACAAGGAGATTGCGCTGTTGCTGGAAGAGGTTAGTGCAAAAAAACCACAGATTGTTGTGATACCCGATTCCTGCCATTCCGGTTCTGTGACCAGAGAAATCGAACAGTTTTTGCAAATGCAGGCGCGTTTCGAAAAAGGGAGTACCGCAACCCGAACGCTTGACACGTATCTGGACGGGGCATACTTACGCCGCTCTGACCTCAGGATCCCTGCGACCGATCACCTGCTGCTGGCCGCCTGCGACCGTACAGAGCGTGCGTGGGAGTTTAAGGGACATGGGCAATTTACCCAATCATTGATCTCCGTGCTGAGCAAAAGCGGCGGTCAGGTAACCTATTCCGATCTTTTTGTTCAGGTCCGGGCGTTTATCAAAAACGCTTTAAAAAATCAGACTCCACAAATGGAAGTTCTCGGGATCTTTGATTTGAGCAGGGGATTTCTTGGCCGAAACGTCGAAGGCATCCAGTTGGGAAGATACCGTGTTTATCAAAAAACGAATAAAAAATGGACGATCGATCTCGGGGCCGGTATGGGATTAGAGGAAAAGGTTGGCGAGCCTGTAGAAGTAATGATTTACGATTCTGTGGCCGAAGGGCAGTTTATCGGCGAGGCTAGTCTTGATGTAATGAATGTCACTGAGAGTACATTAAACATAGGAGCACTACCGCTCGATGCCAGCAAAGTATACTGGGGAGAACCCGAATTTCTTAGATTGTCGCCATTTTTTGTTTATGGAGACAATACCGTCCGACAAGCTATGAACGACACCCTGTCGACGGCATCAGAGTCAGGGATTTTGCTTACCGACACCATCCAGGCTGCATTGTTTGAGCTTAAAGTCGAAAATGGTAACGTCGCCATTTATAAAACTGCAAACGGAGAGCGCGTTCAGACTATCGCCGGAACGGATAAATTCTCTACCGCCCACATGCTGAAAGTTCTGGAGACACTGGCCAGGTGGCAGCGTTTACTCCAGTTGCAGAACACGCGATCGGCCATCCAACAGGATCAGATTAAATTCGAAGTCGAGATTTCCGAGGGGAGACGTAACAAGGCTTTTGACGACCTGTCGATTACCCTGGATCACGATGGAACAAACATTCCGTTCAAAGTCAAATTCACCAATAATGCGAGCCAGAAGCTGTATGTCAGCCTGTTGTACTTGTCGCCTGATTACGGTGTGATCGTTCTTTTCATGGATGCCCAACCCGTCCCACCAGGCGGCTCTGCTGTGTTGACAAGCGATGTGTTTACATTGGACAGCGACGAGGAGATCGATACATTGAAGCTGATCGTGTCAACAGAAGCGATGGACAGCAGCCTTTTTGTACAGGAGCCTTTGCAAATAGGGGCTGTCGTCACGCCATCGGCAGGAAGGGGACTTTTGCAGGCGAAAGGAATCGGCACGACGAAATCGGACTGGCTCACAAAAGCGATGACGATCAGGCTCGTTAAAAAGGCGGAGAAGGAAGTAGGCTCTGAACAGCTGATCATCGGCAATGGTGTAATAATCGAACCACATGCTTCATTTCGGGGGAAATTGGGCTGGGCTCCGCTCGTGTCTGGCACAAGAGGAGTCGACAAGCCGGGTATCAATGAGGCATATACAACGAATCCATGGTTTCAGATTATGGACTTCGAAGAGGGTGCCAAAGGCGAAAGCCGGAGCGTCGCTGAGGTTGTGGATGTACGTAACACGCCGGATTTGAAGGACCAACCGCTGATCATCAATATTAAACCTGAAAATGACGAAGAAATTGTTTTGCCGTTTTTCTTCGATGGAGAGGACTTTGTGCCTATGGGGGTCATCTCGATCAATGATCCCGGCCTTATACAAGTTCAAATACATACAATTCCGGAGGAAACATCCGAGAAGACGAGAAGCCTTGGTGGTGCGTTCAGGATGGTATTCCTAAAATTTGCCGCCAAATTGGGTGTAAAGGCGGACCCTAACCAGCTGAGATGGGTTGACTATAATGACGATGCGACCCGAAAGGATGAGAGACTTGCCTCAAAAGTAAAGGATTCGAAAAACGTGTTGCTGCTTGTGCATGGGATCATCGGCGACACGGAGGATATGGCTAAAACATTTCAAATGGCACTAAACGGCGGTTATGACCTTGTGTTAACCTATGACTACGAAAACCTGAACACCCCGATTGAACAGATAGCCAGGATTCTTAAAGACAAATTAACCGGTCTGGGATTCCACGAAAATGATGACAAAAAACTCGTTTTCGTAGCGCATTCGATGGGCGGCCTCGTCTCGCGGTACCTGATTGAGGATCTCGGGGGCAGCAAATTTATCGACAAGCTGATTATGGCGGGAACGCCTAACGGAGGAAGCAGATTCGGTAAAATTCCGGGTTATGTGAGCTGGACATCCGTTGCCCTGGCACTCGGCACCAAGTTTTTCCCGCCACAAGTCGGTGCGGTAACAGGATTCTTATCGTCGGTATTAAAAGTGGGTAACAAGCAAGTTCTTTACACGCTGGAGCAAATGGATAGCGGCAGCGAATTCATCAAAAAGCTGAATCACAAGAGTGCGGCACCAATTCCATACTTCATTGTAGGAGGCGACCTCGAGACTTATCTGATTGCAAATGAGGGACTGCCGTTCATGGAGAAAGTGGTTGGCCAGATCGGCACCTGGGTGTACAGGGACACCGTTAACGACATTGCTGTAAGTTTAGATAGCATATTCGACGTTCACGCTGCCAGTGTGCCGCAAAAGATATCTTGTCATCACCTGAATTATTTTGTTAATGATGACTCAGTCCGTGCGTTGGCGAAACTGTTGCAGGTGTAATGGCTTTCCCGGCGAATGTTTTAAACGCAGCAAGGTCAATCTCGTAGCCAACTTACCCACTAACGCACTTCATACGCCAGTATGTGATGTTGAATAAAGGTATCAGGCGCGATGTATTTGGATGCATACAAAACCTGTAATGATTGATAAAATAAGCAGCAACCTCTATCTACAAATTATACCATGCCAGCATCTCAGCAACATATTACACCTTCCACGCCTATGGGGGCCAACTTGCTTCACGATGGAGCAACCTTTCGTGTCTGGGCACCACGCGCAAAACAGGTTTATGTTTCCGGCGGGTTTAACAACTGGGAACACGATGATAGCACATTGCTTATCCAAAACAATGACGGACATTGGACAGGTTTCATGGCCGGTCTGGAGGACGGAGAAACCTACAAATTTTATGTAATCGGCCAGGGAACCGAAGGTTTCAAGCGGGATCCATATGCACGTGAGCTGACCATAGAGTGGCCTAATCCATCTTGTATCCTAAGATCAGCATCCAGCTTCCCTTGGCAGGACGGCAATTGGAAAACGCCCGTCTTCAGTGATTTGATTATATACCAGTTTCACATTGGGACGTGGTATGGCCCTAACCGCGAGACCAGAGTTGCCAAGTTTCTGGATGTACTTGACCGTATAGAGTACCTTTCCGAACTTGGCGTGAATGCCATAGAGCCATTACCCATAGTGGAATACAGCACACCCCGCAGCATGGGTTACAATGGCTCAGATCTATTCTCTCCTGAAATGGATTATCAGGTAACGGATGATTCCGAACTGGATGGTTATCTTGAGCTTGCAAACCGGCTGCTTACCCGGAAAGGAAAGCCACCTCTTACAAAGCAAATACTTGCCATTGGGATCAATCAGTTCAAGGCGCTTGTTGATATCTGTCACCACTACGGTATAGCTGTCATTCTCGATGTTGTCTACAATCACGCTTCGGGAGATGTTACCGGACAGTCAGAGTCGATCTATTTCTTTGACCGTGCAGCAGGCGCCGATAAAAATGACAGCCTTTATTTCACCAATGAAGATCACACAGGCCCGGTATTTGCGTTCTGGAACGAAAGTGTCAGACAGTTCCTGATTGACAATGCAAGATTTTTCCTGGACGAGTATCACATTGACGGCTACCGGTATGATCAGGTGACGGTAATTGACAAACAAAATGTACCCAGTGGATGGTTGTTCTGCCAACATTTAAATTCAACATTGGCCGCGCAGGAGCCGGAAGCAATTAACATCGCCGAGTACTGGGGACCTGACCCTGCTGTCGTACGCACGCAACAGCAGGGAGGCGCCGGTTTTCATGCGAACTGGCATGACGGTTTACGAAATGCCATTCGAGGTGTCATTAGTCAGGCTTCGGGAGGGCAAAACGCTCATATTGATTGGCAACCTGTTGCAAACCAACTTATTGTTCCCGGTTTCGCTGATACATGGCGGGCAGTACAGTATGTAGAAAGTCATGACGAAGTATATCGTGACAGAGCTCCGCGAATTCCATCTCTGGCGGTCGGTGGAGGTGACACACGCAGCTGGTATGCGACCAGTCGTTCACGTGTTGCGACAGGACTTATTCTTACCTCACCAGGGATTCCGATGCTGTTCATGGGTCAGGAGTTTTTCGAGGACAAACGTTGGGCGGATGACGCGCCGAATCACAAGGACATGCTTATTTTTTGGAAGGGGCTGGATGATCAAAAAATTATGATTGATTTTCTCCGTTTCACCCGCGAGCTTATCTGGATAAGACGTAAGCACCCTGGCCTGCGGGGCGAAAGAGTAAAAGCCCTTTCAATGGAGAATAGTTCGCGTGTGCTGGTATTTCAGAGGTGGGTAGAAAGAACAGGGCGAGACGTAATCGTGGTGGTTAGCTTGAACGAGAATACGCTTTACAATTACCAGATTCCTTTACCGGCAAGTGGAAAGTGGTTTGAAGTGTTCAACAGCGATGTCTACGAGAATTGGGTAAATCCCGCATCTGCCGGTAACGGGGGTAGCATTGAGGCAATCGGCGGACCGATGAATGGATTGTCTGCTTCCGCATTGATAACGGTTCCGGCCAATTCAATAGTCATATTTTCCCGGGATTTAGGTGATTGACATATTTGTTGTGCTCAAATCGATCTTTTATTCAGTCCCCTTATTTTGGCATATGAATACAGTTTTTAAAATAATTTCATATAACATACACCCATTTCCAGTAGACGATGGATTTTAATGTAAGTACTTAGATCCTATGACATCAGAAGCCAAGCTAATGGCAGATTGCGTTTAAACGACAGGACTGCAATAAATAATCTACACGCATAAAGATCAATCCAACTGGCCAGTATGCCGGGCAATAGCATCGATAATAAGATTCCAGTCCAGTCGGTGTAGCTCGTGCCCAACGCCATCAAGAGTTAACAACCGCACGTTTGGCAAAGTCCTCTCCAGGGTAAGCGCATTGTTGTAATTCCAGATTTTGTCAGCGGTACCATGAATAATCAGTGTTGGCTGTGTGATTTCAGCGGTTCGATTGAAATAGTTTTCACCACCTTGAAGCTGCGCATGGTTATACATGCTTCTAAAATTGATTGCTCTTCTGAACTCTGCACGTGCAAGAATTTCAGACCTGTTTTTGTCGAAACTATGTTTGGTGCCGTTGAGCAATTCTGCTCCGCCAGCCAGGTATGATACCACCGCGTCTTCATCTGTCCAATCAATTTCATCAGCTTTTTTTTGAAACGTTATGATACGGTCATCCATCGGCGGAATATTCGGATCTGTTTCACCAAAAGGCCCCGTGGCCAATAATGTTAATGACAAAACCAGCCCGGGATATTTGAGTGCCGTAATCTGACTCAGGATACCCCCGAGCGACATACCAACCAGGTGAACCTGTTTTATTTTATAGGCATCCAGAATATGTAGGGCGTCGTCAGCCAAATCAACCAGGTCGTAAGCAGACGAACCAGATTCGTAAATTGTGCTTTTTCCGGTATCCCGGTTATCATAACGTATGACAAAATAGCCTCTGCTCGCTAACTGTTCACAAAATTCTTCATCCCACCAAAGCATTGAGGCCGTGGCTCCCATTATCAGTAAAATTGCAGGCCTGCCAGCTTCCCCAAAATTTTCTGTACATAAAGTCACGTTGTTGTTTTTTACAAGGAGTTCTTTCATTTGGGAATAAATCAGTTTCCAAATGTCAGGCAATAATTTTGCCAGGCCCATACCAACCAATAAGGAAAGAAATTTTAAATGAACAGACGTGTAAGAAAAAGTAACAAATCAAATCGTTGCCTGATACCTGGTCTGAAACCAATCACTTTGAATAAATGGCTCATAACAAAAAGTTTACCTATCTGTTTCCTGCCAAAGATTTACTATGTTTACCTGAATGAAAACTGTATCGTAATGCCGGATACCATGGTAAAATACTTTTGTTACCTTTTTGCGAGTGTACTACTTCTTTCCTGTAAAGAAACAAAACCAACTGAAAAGCCAATCAGGTACGGTTCAAATAATGGAAAGTATCTGAATATTCGCGGTACAAAGATTTACTATGAACAATATGGCAGTGGCACACCTCTACTGCTGTTCCATCAGGGACTTGGTTCAATTGAAAATCTGGGTGGTATTATTCCGGAGTTGTCAAAACATTTCCGAGTGATAGCGCCGGATGCTCCGGGTCACGGGCGATCACAACAAGCCGACAGTCTGAGTGGTGACTTGCTTGCTGAATATTGTTCGGAT
The DNA here is from genome assembly GCF_004349265.1 of Dyadobacter psychrotolerans. Taxonomy (GTDB): domain Bacteria; phylum Bacteroidota; class Bacteroidia; order Cytophagales; family Spirosomataceae; genus Dyadobacter; species Dyadobacter psychrotolerans. The sequence goes on along the minus strand of NZ_SMFL01000004.1, from coordinate 605,802 downwards.
CTTATTGATTCCCTAAATCTGGACAGCGCATATGTTATGGGTTGGAGCATGGGAGGAAACACGGCACTGCTGCTTGCAGCTAACCGACCTGACAAAATAAAGAAAGTGGTGAGCGGCGCTTCAAATTCAAGGTCGAGCGGGCTGACACAAGAGGGACTGGACCTGTTAAAACAGTATACCGTGGAAGCGGTTAAAGAAGATAAAGACTGGCTGGAAAATTACCAAAAGATGAATCCCGAACCCGAAAAATGGATCAAGTTCTGGGAGGATACACAGAAAATGTGGTCAAGAGAAATAAAAATACCCGACGACAAACTTTCCGGTATTAATATTCCTGTGCTAATAATACGAGGCGATCGCGACATGATCAAATTGGATCATAGCATCAAAATTTTTCAATCGCTCAGCAAAGGCCAATTATGCATTTATCCAAATACAGGACACGAAATGCCAGATTCAAAAGGTGAGATTCTCTGCAAAATTGCGATTGATTTTTTCATGGAAGATCAGGATGGTACACCTGGTAAATGATTTGCTCTAACATTTAAACGATATTTAAATGGAGGTTAAAATATACAAACCGCACCCGGCCTTACAGACCTACGTATCTACCATACTCACCATTGACGTCACTTTGCCGGAAGGAATTATGGAGGTCGTTACCCCCTACCCTCCCTCACCCTTTCAATCGATCATGTTCTACTGCAATGACCCCATATCGATGGGCCGCATAGGGGATGAAAATTTCCACAAGCAACCGCTTACGTTACTGACCGGCCCGCAGATTTCCCGCGTGAACGTTAAAGTGCATAAGCAGCTTAAATCCGTACGCGTTGATTTTCTGCCAGGTGCGATGTACCGGCTTTTGGGAATTCCTATGAATGAATTGTTCGATGGCGGTTTTGACGCAAATGACATTTTTGGCAGCGAACTGAAAAGTGTCAACGACCAATTGCAGCAGCTTTACGATTTAGAAGCCTGTAAAATTATCGTTGAACAATTTCTTCTAAGCCGGACAAAAAATGTCAAGGCGCTGTTACCTTTTGATTCGGCCCTGCTGACGATGTTAAAGCACGAGGGCAACATCTCCATAGAAAAAACAGCCTCATTTTCCTGTCTGAGCCTAAAACAATTTGAAAGAAAATGTCAGGAAAGATTGGGTATGAATCCAAAACTGTACAGCCGGATTTTAAAATTTTCGAAGGCTTACAGATTGCATGAAGCTTTCCCATATCTTAGCTGGATACAAATTGCCTACGAAGCCGGATACTACGACCAAATGCATATGATCAGAGACTTTAAAGTATTTGCCGGCGTGAATCCATCTGTGATTGCACAGCAACTGATTTCCACTCCGCTGCGAATGCAAAGAGATATGCGTTACTAGCGTCAAAGTTGTCGATTTTATACTATGCAGGCCGAATTTCGAAGGTCTAAATTTGCTAAAAAAAATCATGGCAACACGAATCAATCATCAATCATTTTGGAGAATCGAAGCAGTCAATTGCGACAGAGCGGTTTCTGAATACGCAAATTTTTTAAAGCCATTTGGTATAAGACTGTCCTGCTTGCTGTTACTGGGCCTTTGGCTATTTGGCTGCAATTTATTTGCTCAATCGTACGAGGGTTTAAATAAATTGAAGGGTTACCAAACACCTGTCTATTTTAGTTCTGGCGTAGAAATCAAGGCAAAACGAATGGCGAAACAGCTTGATCAGGTTATTGCATTTTATAGCACTCAACTTCAATTCACCCCGTCCGTTACACTACTGATTCTTTCTCCTCAGGACTGGAACAAGCATACCAAATTTCCCTTTTATGGTATGCCGCACTATACCAGCAATAAAACGCTCATTGTGGCTTCGGAAGACAATGATTATTGGAAAAGTATGATTCCCGCGTTAGATAAAATGTCAAAAGAACAAGCTGACTTAATCACCAGCGCCTATTCAGACAAAAAAGGCGGGTTAAATATGGAACCCTTCTTTGATCTTCTGGCGATTCACGAACTGGGGCACGCATATCACAATCAAGGCGGCCTGGTGATGCAGCGCAGGTGGATGGGCGAACTATTTCCGAATATTTTGCTGCACACTTACATTGCTGAAAATGAACCCGGACTGTTGCCTGCGTTAACCGCTTTTCCAAAAATGGTGGTAGCCACTACAGAGAAGTCCACACTGAAATATACCACGCTGCAAGACCTGGAAACCTATTACAATGAGATAGGTCCAAAATTCCCCCAAAACTATGGCTGGTATCAATGCCGCTGGCACGTTGCAGCTGGCAAAATATATGATGATAGTAAAATTCCGGGATTTAAAAGTCTTTGGTATGTCTTAAAAACACAAAGGGAAATTTTGAACGATAAGGAGCTGGTGGATTTATTGAAAACCAAGGTTCACAAAAGCCTGGCGGATGTACCAATGAATTGGGATAAAATCGAGTAAGATGAAGTGTTTTAAAATGCTTTGACCGCTATGGCTGAGTAACGTCTCGTTTTCGCCAGTTGTAAGCCGCGACTGAGTTTTTCCAGAAATATTTTTCTGCAGCAGTCTGGCCCTTTTCCATAAAATATTCACGCACCAGGTTAAGTCCGGTTTCAAATGGCAGCCATTGATCACTATTCGGCCAATCGCTGCCATATAATAATCTATCTTCACCAAAGGTGGTAAACAGTTCATCGAGGCGCTCGCGGTAAAAATCCAGTTCAGTCGGGATCTGACCATTAACCCGGCGCAGCACCTCAGAAATTTTCACATAAACTTTAGGGCTTTGCCCTAGTAGACGAAGGTCGGCTTCATAATTGTTCTTAATCTGTTTATCCGCCGGAATGTTCATCTGCGGCAAATGATCGATGATGATCTTTAAATCGGGCACCAGATCTGTCAGATTAACAATCGCTGCCAACAAAGCCGGATTAGGATTGGCCGTGTCCAGAACCAAACCATCCCGCGCCAAAGCTTTCAGGTCTGAGATAAAACCAGGACTCTTTAATTGAATCGCAATATCCCGGCCCCAAAGGTTTCCATAACGAATACCAAGAAAAAGCGGATTGTTCTGAAAGCGGTCTAATTGTTTATTGAATTCCGGTTTGCCCGGTTCCAGATTACCAATTACACCGACAATGATTTTATCTTTTGCAGCCACCTCCAGCACCCACTGATTGTCTTCTGGCCAGGGACTGGCTTCCACTACAATAGCTCCAGCTACTCCAAGACGTCCCGCAATACCGCGGTAGCGTTCAGGGAGCGCAGGTTTGTAAAGAATTTTGTCATTTTTACCAGGCCACGGGATACCCTGGGGTCGGTTCGGATCAAAAAGATGAATGTGGGTATCAATAATGGGTATTGCTGCTTTTCGCTGCGCACTTACAGAAAGCCCGGTTGCTAGGGAAGCACCGGCAGATAAAGAAAGAAATGTTCTGCGGTTCATTGGTTAAATGATTTGGTCACAATTTCACACCCATCCTTTCACAGCTTGCACCATCCGGGACCACAGATTCAAAACGATTTTTTATCAAAGTTTACTCACGGGAACATAAAATGGTTTGGATTTAGCGGGTAACCGCTACTCAATGCTGAGCCCTGACAGATTCAGGCACGGTTCCGGTCATCTTCTAAAAGGTGTTATCAAAAATGGGTCGGACACAAGAACATCTGATTATCAACGGATTACATGGTAAATTGTCTTTCCAATAATTCTAGAAATAGTGAAGTAATGCGAAAAAATGAAGTCTTATGCATTTCAAACTGATCAGCAGATTCGCGTTTCAGCGCTCTAACTTCCAGTCAACTTTTGCCTAATATTCCCTTTTCAAAACAGATTCCAGCTACGGATGAAATTATAAGTACAAAATTACGACATGCCAGTACGGCAGAATTAAGGAAAACAAACAAAAAATTAAAACAGTCCACAGTCTTCATTTTCTATCAAAACCAAACTGATAGATAATCCTAAAATCTTTAACATTTTCAAATCCAATTAAATATTCGCAAAAAGCTTATTTTCGCAAAATGAAGAAGTTCTAAATGGTATACGCTGCCTTGATAACCTTCTGCCATAAAGATCCTGCCTGATCTTCATTTCTATTAATTGAAGGAATTATATACTGATTTTCGATGCACACCTATTTACCCTTTCTGCTTGCAATGATTGCCGCCATTGTGCTTCTCAACACACTGGCCAACAAATTAAAGATCGCCTATCCGATTCTGCTGGTTGTGGCCGGACTGCTTATTGGTTTCGTTCCGGGGCTGCCCATGGTACGGATAAATCCGGATCTTATCTTTTTTATCTTTTTACCGCCACTCCTGTTTGAGGCTTCCTGGAACATCTCATTCAAAGAAATGAAAAGGTGGTGGCGGATTATTGGTAGTTTCGCCTTTCTGGTTGTGTTTTTTACTGCTTTGTCTGTAGCAATTGTCGCTCATCATTTTATTCCGGGATTTACGATTGCGCTCGGATTTTTATTAGGTGGAATCGTTTCGCCGCCGGATGCGATAAGTACCGGTGCTATCACCAGGTTTGTAAAAATCCCTAAAACTACGTCGGCCATTCTGGAAGGTGAGAGCCTCCTTAATGATGCATCTTCGCTGATTATTTTCAGGTTTGCATTGATTGCCGTTGGAACCGGGCAGTTTTTCTGGCAGGAAGCTGCCCTCACTTTTGTTTGGATGATAATCGGTGGCGCTGGAATTGGTTTGCTTCTTGCATGGATTTTCGTACAAATACATAAGCGCCTTCCACTCGATGCGCCGTCCAACATAGCATTAACTATTATCGAACCCTATTTTATGTATTGGCTTGCAGAACAGTTTCATTGTTCAGGAGTTTTGGCCGTTGTATGCGGCGGTTTGTTCTTGTCATCAAAACGGCTCATCTTTTTTAATAGCACCAGCCGTATTCAGAGCTCCAGTGTCTGGGATAGTTTTGTATTTATATTAAATGGCTTTGTATTTCTGATCATTGGGCTCGAACTTCCCGAAATTGTAGAAGGTCTGCGCGACAAGGGCATTCCGTTATGGACCGCTATCTGCTCGGGTGTATTGATTACAGGAGTTCTGGTTGCTGCCCGGGTCATCAGTTCTTACGCCGCTTTAATTGCTACCTACATTTTTCGCCCTGGCGTAATGCCACGTGCGAGTTCCAACAAACGAAGATGGCTAATGCCCATGCTTCTTGGCTGGACGGGTATGCGCGGAGTCGTTTCACTGGCAGCGGCTCTGGCCATACCCATTACCTTAGACAACGGCGCACCTTTCCCGCAAAGGAACCTGATTCTGTTTATTACCTTCATTGTCATCCTGTTAACACTTCTGGTACAAGGACTTACGCTACCAATTTTCATAAGACGTACGCGATTGTTTGAAGGTGTAATAGAAGAAGAATCCGAAGAACTGACCAAACAAAAAATGAAACAGGGCTTGAAAGAACATGTTTACCAGTTTCTGAAAAATAAATATGAAACAGAGCTAAACGGTCATAGCGGTATGGAAAAATTCCTGAAGCAATGGGAAGAAAGAGCGAAAGCCAATGACGATAGCTGGATGAATTTAAAAACAAAAGTCATTTTTGTGGAATTACTGGAAAGCCAACGGCAGTATCTGACAGAACTTAATAAGGATCCAAAAATTGACGAAGACATGATCCGCCAACAACTGTATCAAATCGATTTGGAAGAAGAGCGGCTGAAGATTATTTAAATGATACTTTAAATTGTAGAAAGCACTGTCTGACTAAATATCTTTTAAGTATCATACACATCGTCCGTGTCAACTTCCTATTCAAAAAAACGCATTAACTATCAGCCAGTATCGATAGTCAATGCGTTATATTAGCTCCTTTGGTCGAACAAATTTTAAAAAACTGGCAGAGACCTTTGGAAGGTAATGAGCTTTTAAAGTCCCTATTTTCCCTGTCTGATCGCCCTTATTGCAAAATCACCGTATTGAGATGCGATCATTCCGGTTAGCGTATCGCCTTTTTGCATCAGGGTATACTTAAATGCGCTGCCCTGGGCTTCCGTTGTAAACGTTACCTTACCCTGATCAACAGTCAATTCTTTCATCTCGTTTTTTGCAGTGCCCTCCGTGTACCCGGTCATTTTATTATCCTTTTGTTCAAAAACCAGAGATCCCGTCTGGTACTCAGTCGGAACGTCACTGATCATGTATTTCCAGGTGCCAACCAGGTCATCAGCAATGAAAGCTTTTCGCGCTGCAAGCGAGAACATACTGATTGTAATAAGCATCAGGAAGATGTAGTGTTTTGTTTTCATGTTCTTTTGGAAAATTGTTTAGTTGATCTGATTCATCTGCTAATATTAAAAATAAATCCGGAGTTTGTTCTATTTCTGAATTAATTTGATCTGACTAAAAAAGCGATAGCACTTTTAGCGCTGGTAATACCTGATCTTCGGTACTTTCTGTCGGTTCGAAAATCCATCCAACTTTTTTTACACCGGTAAAACAATTCGGTTACCAGCTCGGGTGTGCGTGATAGAGATGTGAAGTGTATATAAAAGCTACCAACCTGTCTGCATTTTCGGCAAGTAGTTATTAGCTAAATATTTCTCATTCAGTAAAAGATTGTACCTAAACTACCCAACCTGAAACTTCGCTGAGACCGTCGAGCTTCACAATCATAGTAATCTGATATTTTGAACAGCTTGGCGCATTTGTCTGGTGATTACATAGGCCAGGGTTGCAGATATACGATCCGAAAATTAAGTGATTCATAAATCAGCTGAACCTCTTTCCAAAAAGACGCAAACTTTCTTAATTTTATAATAAAAAATCGGATGAATTATTTCATGAAGCGGGTTATTGGAAAACCCCTTTCTACAATGATCAATAACCTAAATCAATAAATCATGAAAAAGCTACAATTCAAAATACACATCAATGCAACCGTGGCCAAGGTATATGATCTAATGCTTGGCATCACCAGTAAATCAACGTATGAGCACTGGACTGCCATGTTTAACCCGACATCTACCTATGAGGGAAAATGGGACAAGGGAAGTAAAATCCTGTTTATTGGCGTAGATGAGAAAGGTGAAAAGGGAGGTATGGTTTCCAGGATAGCTGAAAATATTCCCAACCAATCTGTTTCAACTCAGCATTACGGCCTGTTACAAGCTGACAAGGAAATTACAGAAGGACCAGAAGTCGAAAAATGGGCAAATGGATTTGAAAACTACACTTTTGAAGATAACAATGGGGCTACAACCGTTACTGTTGACTTAGACACCACAGAAGATTTTGTTGATTACATGAACGAGTCTTACCCAAAAGCACTCGACAAGTTGAAAGAACTTTGTGAGAATTAACTATCTAAGAGTTTTCGAAAAGTTAAACAAATGCCTGATTCAATAGGTTTTAACACGAATACACAGTTCTAGAAAAAGCCATTCCTCCAAAAGAAACGGCTTTTTCTAGAACTGTGTACAGTGGCAACTAAACCTACACCATCCCCAAATTAAACGGCAATTTCCTTATCCGCTTACCAGTCAAGTCAAAAATCGCATTTGTCAGCGCCGGAGCAAATGGAGGTAAACCAGGCTCTCCTACTCCGCCGGCATCTTCGTCATTGTCCATGATGTGGATATCGATAGGCGGAATGTCGTTGATACGTGGCATTTGATACGTGCTGAAATTATTGTCAACTGCCATACCATCCTTGAATTTAACCTGATGGATCGTCGCGGCGCCAAGCGCCATTACTATCGAGCCTTCAATCTGCGCTTTGATCGTATCGGGATTTACGTACCAGCCACAATCCATTACTGCCCAAACTTTATCAACTTTTACACCGCCCCCCGGTGCCTTTGAAACCTTCACAACCTGCGCCACAGTACTAGAGAAACATTCAGTAATAGCGACCCCGTAGCCTGCACCCTTTGCCCTGCTTTTCCAGCCGGAAACTTCTTCAACTTTATCAATCAGTTTTTGCAGACGTTCTTCCTTCAAATAAACTCGTCTGAAATCCAGCGGATCTTTTCCTGCTTCGTGTGCCAGTTCGTCCAGAAAACTTTCAAAAGCAAACCCGTTCGTAGATGCATATACAGACCGCCACCACATGGTTGGAATCGGCGTCTCAAACGGAATGTCCATGATCGCCAGGTTTTTGATCGATTCGGTGTAAGGCTTCAGAAATCCTTCCGAAGCGCTTCCGTTAGGTACGTCCTTTTTTCCTCCACGCCAGTGGTTATTATTTTGCCCGGCCAGTTTGACCTTGAAAGCATCTATCCCGCCATCTTTGATCACCCCTTCGCAGCGGTAGGTAATTCCCGGGCGGAATGGTCCCTGTGTAGCATCATCCTCCCTTGTCCACACAACCTGTACCGGTGCTTTTATTTCTTTTGAGATTACAGAAGCTTCATGCGGATAATCCATAAATGCTTTCCGGCCAAAACCTCCTCCCAGAAAAGTCATATTCACAATCACCTTTTCTTTTGGGATCGACATTTCTTTACTGATGTAATCCTGCACCCATTCCGGTGCCTGGATAGGTCCCCAGATTTCCAGCTTGTCATCCTGATAATGGGCTACGCAGTTAAGCGGCTCCATTGCAGCGTGATACTGATATGGCGTTTCGTAAATTACATCTATTTTTTTAGATGCTTTTGCTATAACTTCATTTGGTTCACCCTGCTTTTTAAACGGCAAACCTTCCTGCGTTTGCAGTGCTTCCGCCTGACGTTTGTAAATTTCTTCCGTATCCAGATGCTCAAATCCGGTATCGTCCCACTCTACTTTTAACGCCTTTTTGCCCTGAATAGCTGCCCAGGTGGAATCTGCCACTACGGCTACGCCTTCACGGTAGGTATTAAAAACACCCATTTTGACCTTAAAAACATTTTTGACGCCTGGTATCAGTCTGGTTTTGCTGTCGTCAAAGCTTTTCACTTTTCCTCTTAGTCTTGGATTACGTTCAACCGCGGCGTACATCATGCCTGGAATCTGCTTGTCCAATCCAAAAACGGCGACACCATTTGTTTTAAGGGGTGTATCCAGCCTCCGTAATGGTTTTCCGATCAGTTTGTATTCTGAGCGTTTTTTCAAAACTACGTCTTTCGGCGCTTCCAGTTTTGATGCTGCTTCAACAAGTTGACCGTAATGCAACTTTTTACCGGAGGGTTTGTGAATGACGTCTCCGCCCTCAGCATAACATTCCAGTTTGGGGACATTCCATTTTTTCGCCGCTGCCTGAATCAGCATTTCGCGCGCGGTGGCACTGAGTTTCAAAAGGTTTTTATATGAACCGCGCACCGTAGAACTACCGCCGGTAACTTGGTTGCCATACTTCTTTGCATCGCCCTGGGCAAAAACCACATTGATTTCATTGAGGTTTACTTCCAGCTCTTCGGCAACGATCTGCGGAACTGCCTGGTACGAGCCCTGCCCCATCTCGGCGCGGTGATCGAAAATAGTTACCTTGCCTGAGGCATCAATATGCACCCAGGAATTCATTTCCACTCCAAATTTATTGGCTTCGGCGGCATTGATAACCTTTGCAGATTTGGCATTACCCGGCCAGTAAAAGCCAAGTGAAAACACAGCACCCGTTACGGCCGATGTTTTCAAAAAATTTCTTCTTGATACTGTTTGATTGTCCATGATGTCGTTGATGAGGTGTTACTTTTTAGGCGCATAGGCACCTTTTTTAATCCATGTCAACCATGCTTTTTTAAAATCAGCATGGCTTACGGGCGGCAAAGTCCTGCCTTCTCCCGGATTCCAGCCTGCGAGTACCAGACCATCATCAGCATGTTCTATCAGCTTTTTGATGTCTTTGTTGCCATTCTGTTTTTTGTCAATCAGTTGCCTGGCAAGCTCGTGTGGACTTTTTCCCTGAAAAACCATTTTCATAGCAGCCGGCGGCAAGTGCCACTCGGGATTTCCGGGAGGCGTATGAAGTCCCGGCGTATTGGTATCCTGATGGCAGTTCGAACATTTCATCGCGTAAACACCCTTGCCTTCGACGCCGCGCTTGGGAGCCATTGCATGTAAATGACTATCATCTCCTTGCAATGGAATATCACCTGCAGGATGGCAGTTCATACACCGAGGGCTCATCAGCACCTTGTAAACCGTTTCAAATGCCTTAACAGACTCTACACTATCACGGTTGATCGCGATGAGCCTGATTTCTTTTACAGGCGCATCGTCTTTCCGGAACGCAGATGCACCCACTGAAACGATAAAAATGAGTATGGTCAGGAATGCGGCGGCCGGTGCCGCTGCCGCCTGAACTGAGAAAAGCTTTCCTTTTCCAGCCTTGTTATTTTGCTTCATAATGTCAGATTGAGATGGATGAATTAACCCTGAGGAGCCGTTTTCTTTTGCGTTTCTGCGGCCAGATGTATAGCAGCGCGGATACGCAGATACGTACCACACCGGCAGATATTACCAGCCATGGCATCATCAATATCCTGATCAGTCGGATCGGGTTTTTCACGGAGTAAAACCACGGCGGACATGATTTGTCCTGAATGGCAATAGCCGCATTGTGGCACATCGATATCCTGCCAGGCCTTTTGTACAGGATGGGAATTTGTTTCAGATAAACCTTCGATTGTTACAACCTGCTTGCCGACAGCGCGGCTTACCTTGGTAACGCAGGAGCGAACTGCTTCCCCGTTTAAATGAACCACGCAGGCGCCACATTGTGCAACGCCGCAGCCATATTTGGTACCTTTCAAACCAGCCAAATCCCGTATGGCCCATAAAAGCGGCATTTGAGGATCGGCTTCCAGCGGATACTCCTTCTTGTTAATGTTTAATGTGATCTTCGTCATGGTGAGTAGTATTTAAAGTTATATTGTCATAAAAATTATGCCTGACTGTCAGGTATATACTTTTATCTCAGGGTGCTTCAAATTTAGGTGTATGGAGGTTGGTCAACTGACGTTATTCAAATAAGTTAGTATAAAAATCAAACATTCACGGCTCTAACTCCGGCGTTCACTTCAAACGAGAGCAATGCCAAAATCACAATTACCAGCTTAATAAGATTCATATTATTTTAAGTTTTTGCAACCAATTCTCAATCTCTGTCTCCGTCTGTTTTGCCTTTTCTTCTTTAATCATCAATAATTGACCATCTCTCTCCAATCCGCCCCGGGTCGAATAACCTTCCAGCACACGGCTGTCAGGGCAAAGCTGCTTTACCGTTTCGAAGGTACTCCCGATGCCATAACCTCCATTTGAATTAAACGGAATTATAGTCTTTCCGGTTAGATTATATTGTTTCAAAAAACTTTTCATAGGCGGAGGTAACTGCATGCCCCAGGTTGGAAAGCCAATAAAAACCACATCATATTTTTGAATGCTGTCGATCTTTGTTTTTAAAAGCGGCATAAAACCCGTTTCATTTTCTTTTGCCACCTGTGCGACAGTTGCCTGATAATTCTCCGGATACGGAGTCTGCAATTCAACGGCTACCAATTTGCCTCCCACGGTCTTTTGTATCATTTCCGCAATAGCCTTTGTATTGTTTGTCCGGGACAAATACACAATCAAAGTCTTATTTGGATCAATGTCGGAACTGGTTGCCGCTTCCACACGCTCTGTCTGGGTAGTGGAGCATGCGGAAATCAGACAAATAAACATCAATAACAAGTGTATCATAAAGATTGTTGTTTTCATTTTTATACGTTTCAATATGATGAGCTTGACATTAAAAAGTCAGGGATCGCGACCTAAAGCGATCTTCTATCTATCTGAAAACACTATTTAACCGGTCTGGCCAGCTTTGAGAAAGAGAGTGATCCCATCGTCCATTTTCCATTTTCTTTAACGTAAACCTCAGTTACCATGAACGGATTAATCACTTCGTTTCCGCCAACCACCGCCACCAGATCAATATCATTTAAAAGGATAGCCGTACTACCAATGAAATTTACGGAAGCCGAATGCACTGTTGCCTTTTTATACCAAATATTGCCCGATTTGATAACGTCCAATTCCCGGCTTTTACCCCAGCTTCCTCCCATGTGAACAAACACGGATTTTTCATTGAAAAGAGCATTCAGCTTCTCCACATTCTTGTCCGACATCCATTGCCATTTGTCTTTTGAAAGATCAAGGATTTCCTGGCCTGCAATGGAGCTGTTTCCGGAAGACGTACCTGCGTTTGTGGTCTGGGCAAAGCCGGCTTGTCCGTCAACCAGCATAAGACCTAAGCCAACAATGAAGACTACCAAGCTAGTCTTTAACCAATTGTGTTTGTTGATTGCTTTCATTGTCTTGACATTATATGGTTTAATTACTTAATGCTTAATTACATGGGTGTCGCGTACACTGCTGAATGTCAGGGCAAGCATTTTCCAGTTTTTACCTTTCTTTTTGTAGACCTCAGTCACTGTGAACTCCGTATTGGCCTCAGTACCCCGAACCATTGCAGACAACGTAATGCGAGACCAGATGATGGCTGTATCATCAAAGAGTTCTACTACCACATCGTGTACGTCGGCTCTTTTGTACCAGATGCTTCCGGTTTTTATGATTTCGAGCTCCTCACCCTTTTTCCAGGTTCCGCTCATGTGAACAAATTTTGCCTTATCGTCAAAAAGCTGAGCCAGTTTGTCCACGTTTTTGTCGGACATCCATTGCCATTTGTCTTTTGAAAGCGAGATGATTTGTTGTTCCACTCTAGCAGGAGTTTGCGCCTCTGAAATTTCAATATTGAATAAGAGAAAACACAATCCCAGTATTGATGCTTTAAGAAATGATTTTATGAATGTTTTGGTCTGCATAGATTTTCAGATTTTGTTATGGATACAAAGTTCCTCCCTTTCACTGGCACCGATGGTATACAGATTCCTGAAATGTCTACCAATATTCCTGATTTGGATGCCCTTGTTAACAAACACATCTCTGATATTGTAATTTAGCGTCAGTAAAATGAAATCAGATTATGGAAGATTTAATTCGGTTCGATACAGTAAGTCAATACAATATATTTAATCAGCAGGAGACTTTGCATCCGCTTGTAACTGTGATCGATTTGGCGACGGCCAGTCCCCGACGCAAGGCTAGCCAGTACATGGGATGTTACGGCGTCTTTTTAAAAGAGGTCATTTGCGGTGATCTTAAATACGGCAAAGAATATTACGATTACCAGGAAGGCACGCTCGTTTTCATGGCACCCGGACAAGTCTTCACAGTAGAAAATGACGGAGAACTGTATCAGCCCAAAGGTCATGCCCTGGCTTTTCACCCTGATCTGCTGCATGGTACGCCTTTGAACTCAAGGATGCACGAATTTTCATTTTTTGGTTATCAGGTAAATGAAGCGCTGCATCTCTCACAGCGCGAGACACAGATCGTTATGGATTGCCTCGGTAAGATCAGATATGAACTGGAACATTCGATAGATAAACACAGCAGGAAACTTATTGTTTCAAACATCGAGCTGTTTCTCGATTACTGCATCCGTTTTTATGATCGCCAGTTTCTTACCCGCGACGTAGTTCATAAGGGCGTTCTGGCTAAATTTGAGACGCTTTTAAGCAGCTATTTCACCTCTGATAAGCCGCAGACAATCGGCCTGCCGTCGGTAGCTTACTGCGCGAGCGAACTAAATTTATCTCCAAAATATTTTGGAGACCTGATTAAAAAAGAGACGGGTCAATCTGCTCAGGAATATGTCCAACACAAAGTTATTGAGGCAGCGAAAGAGCGCATATTTGACGGCAGCAAAACGATTAACGAAATCGCATTTGAACTTGGATTTAAATATCCGCAGCATTTCAGCAGGGTATTTAAACAACGCGTCGGTCAATCACCGAATGAATACAGGATACTTAGTGATTTGAATTAAAAATATGACCAGCAGTTAGCTGATAGCTAATAGCTCCGCCGTGGCTAACTGCGAATAACTCATCGCTACCTATGAAAAAAGAGACAAACTTATTTATTACACAGCTATTGGCCGTTTTTATCCTGACGGTTATTTCGGCCAGTGCTCAAGAGAAAACAAATTCATCACCTGATACGCAATCTATTTTTCCAAAGGGTTCGAAAGCACCAGCTGTAAATTTTACAGGAACTGCATGGGTACATTCGCTGATAGAATCTGACAGCACCTTCAATATCCCCGTTGCCAGTGTAACCTTTGAGCCGGGAGCCAGAACCAAATGGCACACACACGGAGGCGGCCAGGCACTGATTGCCATCGATGGCATTGGTTATTATCAGGAAAAAGGTAAGCCCATCCGGATCCTGCGAAAAGGTGATTCCGTTAAATGTGCTGCTGATACACCCCATTGGCACGGCGCTTCGCCTGAAACCGGTTTTGTCCAGATCGCCGTTACACCTAACGCGACAAAAGGGCGCGTTACCTGGTTACAGCCGGTGAGCGATGAAGAATACAAGAATTTAAAAAAGTAACCTCTCCAAGCCCTTTTCACTGGCGATCATACTGAATCAAACCTTCCCACCGGTTTGGATACAACTAACCGCAATCCGGAAACTTACCCTTTGTAATATTTTCCGATTTTTACCTCTATGAATTTACTAATAAAAATATCAGGCGGTATTTTGTTAACAGCAGGTTTTATCCTCGCAATCCGGCCCGATTTGTTTTTCAGGTTTCCAGCAACAATTGATGGGTACGTGATGATAGAAAAAAGAGTAAAATGGGGATTTGTGATTGGCTTTGGTGGATTCATGGTATTTTATAATGATTGGACTTCCCGGGGACTGACAGTTATAGCACTATTAGTATCTCTAACACTTGGTATTATCATAGCAAGATTAATAGGTTTTGCGCTGGATGGATTTTATATTAAACAATTGTATTGGTTGCTGATGGAATTGGCTGTGCTGATCATCTTCGGATTTTTTTATTGGAAGCAAAATTATTAATGTAACGAGCTTATCATTTAAGATGTGATGATTGCTTTTCTCAGATTGAGGTACCGGAAGATTTTGTTATTCATCAATCGGACACCTGAGTGATAGAGACGTTCTTGCTTAATTTTATTTTAACGAACGTTAAATAAAATTTTCTACCTTTACGGCATGCCCAAAGTTCAAACCTGCAAAGAAGACCTAATAGTAAAGTCCGCCGAAGTGTTTTTGAGAAATGGATACTATCATACCAGCTTTTCAGATTTGGCTAAGGCCTGTGAAATAGAAAAGTCTCACTTCTACTACTACTTTACCGATAAGAGAGATTTGATGAACCAATGCCTGATTTTCTTTTCAGGCAGAATCCAAAAGAATGTGTTTGATGTTTCAATGGATGGATCCATCAAGCCTTCGGAAAGAATAAAAAAGATGTTGGGCTTTGTTTGGGGTCTGCATTCTGAGAACGGCTATGGGTGTCTTTTCGGTAATACCTTGTTGGAAACAGTAGGTAAAGAACCCTATTTCGAGCCGATCATACGTGATTTTTTCAACCAATGGAAAAACGCACTGGGCCATCTGTATACTGAAATATCATTAACAACTGATTTAGAACAAACCGCGTTTGACGATATTCAAAAACTTCAGGGAAGCATTATGCTTATGAAGCTCTATAACGACAAATCCATTTTAAAAAGGGCTATCAATCAAATCTCTGACCGGTTTTCAACTTTTTCTTAAAAGTCAGAATTGGATCCTCCGATTGATGAGTGAATTCCTTTTTTCAGAATATATTTTAATGAACGTTAAATAAAATGAGTGCTACAATCAGTGCGATAGGTATTTATGTACCTGATACCAAAATTGATAATTCATATTTTGAAAAAATTCTTGATACCAACGACACGTGGATCCGACAGAGAACCGGAATCATTAACCGTTATTTTGCAAAAGAGGATGAGTTTACCAGTGATCTCTGCATAAAAGCGGTTAAGAATTTGATAGAAAATAATGACGCAGACGTTTCGAATGTAGATTTTATCATTGTTGCTACCAGTACACCCGATTATACAATGCCAAGTGTTGCCAGCCAGGTGCAAGCCAGCTTCAATATCAGTAAAGCGGGCTGCATGGATATTTCGGCAGCGTGTGCCGGATTTGTGTATGGGATCATTCTCGCAAAGGGACTGATCGCATCAGGAGCTAATAAAAAAGTACTGATTATTGGTGCTGAAACGCTTTCAAAAGTCATCAACCTCGAAGACAGAACCTCATGTATCCTGTTTGGGGACGGTGCCGGTGCAGTTATTGTTGAGGCAAGTGCTGAAAATCATATATTTCAGAGTATCACCGAAACGGAAGGTATACTGGGTCAAAACCTCTATCTGTCAAATCTGCCCGCTGCAATTAATGGCCAGAAGATCACAGGTGACAATAAAATACACCAAAATGGCCGTGCGGTATTCAAATGGGCCGTTTCAACGCTGGTAGAAAAGATCAGGGAACTCTCAGAGTTAAATGAAAGGAAACTTGACAAAGTTGACTGGCTGATCCCTCATAGCGCCAATCTGCGAATATTGGAAGCTGTATGTGAAACTCTGGATTTCCCAATTGAAAAGTGTCTGGAAAGTATCAGAAATTACGGCAACACCTCAGCAGCCTCGATTCCAATTGCCTGGTTCAACGGTTTGAAATCAGGAAAGGTAAAACCGGATGATATCATCATTTTCGCAGGATTTGGAGGTGGTTTGACCTCTGCCAGTATCTGTATCCAAAATAAAATTGCCTTGAAAAGATAACAAGGAAAGACCGAGATTGCCAGGTATTAGCAGGAACGTCTAAGGCATTCCATTCACAGGTATATTTTCGCGATATTTGCAGGATAATTAAGGCACCATTTGACTAATGATAAAAAGAATATCCCTTCTTCTGATTGTAATCTTCAATACGTTCTTGTCACAAGGGCAGTCCACCACGACGGTTTTAAAAGAAAAAAGTCTGGTAAAAGGTCAGACCATTTATTTAAACAGTAAAGCAAGGCTGGGTGGAAAAAACAGAATTGTCGTCCCGATCAGACTGCCGGCCAATACCGTGGCCTGGTATTATTCCTTTACAACGGTGACAACCAACAATGCAAAACAACATGTCCCGGGCTCCGGTTTGCAAATGCAGATCGCAAAGTTGATCACAGACGGTGCACTTAATTTAATCAGCGCGGGCCTTGTTACCAATATTGTCAGTCAGCTCATCAAGCCCACCGGCAGCGGCGCAGTTGACGTTTACCTAACTGATGCGAACGGCCTGAAACAATTTGAACGAAAAGACCTTGTGGGCATGTACGCTGTTAATGTTCCGACGTTTTACAGCGAAGGTACCGCACAGAACAGCCGAAACGGAGTTTTCCAAATCCCAATCATTAGAAACGACTTATCGCTTTGCTTGCGGAATCCCAGTGTGACTGAAGGCGTAGCTGTATCGGTGGATGTCGTGGCAATTGTATCTTCTAAAGAATACAGGGATATCTGGTCGACAAAAAACATTTCTTCCATTTATGATGACTGTCTTAACAAATTCAGTGTTAAAGATGCTGAGGCGGAAAAGGCGTGTAATTGCGCTAAAAGCAAAGTAAGCACCTCTTATAAACCCTCTTTTTATCTGGCTTTATCAGATTCAAAAAGAACTGATGTATTACAGGAAGCAATGAAACGCTGTCTGCAGGAAAGCGATTCTTCGGGTATTTCCGGTAAAGAAAAAAGAATTCAGGAAATTACCGAGTTGGTTAAAGGCCAGGAAATTACAAAAGAGTACGCAGGTGCAGTGCGTTCATACAACGAGCTCATTATATTGGGCGCTAATTCCTGGCAAAATTACAATGGGCTCGCTTATAACCAGCTTCGCCTTGGCTTGTTTGAAGACGCCCGAAAAAATATAACAACCGGACTGGGTAAAAATCCGGAAGATCTTTCTCTGCTTGCTAACCTTGGAAATTATTATCTCCTGACGAACAAGTATGATCAGGCTCTTCAGATATTTCAAAAGTACAAGAATAAAAAACGCTCTGACAAAAAGAAGTTTAAAGACATCCTGTCGGAAGATTTAAAGGAATTTGAACGGCTGGGTTTTGATAATGTTTATTTTAACAAAACGCGTCAGGATTTAAAAATCAAATAAGAGATAACTTTTGTCCAAAAGTTACTTCAATCAAATTATCCTGCACACTGCCTATTTTTATAAGTTTTAACGAAACGTAAAAAGCATGAAAACTGATGTTTAGTCCGCCAGTTTTCATGCTTTCTTAATTTGGCATTGCTAACTATAACTTTTAGCCTGTTTAAAACACTTTACATATAAACCCTTCGCATCCTAATCTGTTTGCTGGTATTTAGAACCAGAGGCACTTTCTCTACCTTCACTGAACTGTTGTCCAATCCAAACCATTGAGACTCCGTATTGGTAATACTTTTGACAGCAAAGTAAAACTTCATAATGAATTCTTCATGCCAGGGAAGATCATTTTCAACAGACAGATATCGTTCAAGAACTACAAAACGGAAGTCGCCGGTAATATTCTGGCGGTTTAAAGACTCGTACCGGCTGGTGATGTCTACCTCTTTATTCCGCACCATATCTTCGACCACGTTTCTTAAAAACATATTGATGCGCTGCTCAACACGAAAGCCGAGAATGAAATTGATTTTAATTACATCATCTTCCGCCACCACATTTACATGATAATCCATTGTGTAGGGCTCGTCGGTAGTCTCCACATGGACAAACCAGAAAATGTCAGCACGCTTTGGACGCTTTTGGAATATAGAATAAATGATTTTGCTCTCAATCTCATTGTCGCCTGCGGCATTGGACATAAAGATCAGATGGGTTGCATATTTTGGAATGCTAATATCATTGCTAAGCTCTTTAAGCGAAGGAATGTGTTTGTCCAGATCTACAAATTCGGTCAGTCTTAACTTGATCACGTTGGCTCTGAGCCACATGGCCATCAGATCCGCAATGATGATCGCAAGCAAAAGCGAAACCCAGCCTCCATGTGCAAATTTCAAAAGATTTGCGGCAAGAAAAGATCCTTCAATCGCGAGGTAAACGACCATAAAAGCACCAACCCAAATTTTATTGATCTTATGAACAAAAAGGTAATAAGAAAATAAAAGCGTAGTCATAATCATCGTCAGCGTGATGGCCAGACCATACGCAGCCTCCATGTGAGACGATTCTTTAAAGTAAAGCACGATTCCGATACAGCCAGCCCATAAAAGCCAGTTTACACTTGGTACATAAAGCTGTCCTTTCTGGTTGCTGGGATACACCAGACGAACCTTTGGCCAAAGATTTAATCGGATTGCTTCCGAGATAAGGGTAAATGAGCCGCTGATCAGCGCCTGACTTGCAATGATTGTGGCCATCGTAGCAACGCAGATTCCCGGCAGAAGCCACCAGTCGGGCATGATTTCGTAGAAAGGTTTACGGCCGTTCAGTGTTTCGCCTACATGCATGGCAAGCCAAGCTCCCTGCCCAAAGTAGTTGATAACCAGGCATGTCTTAACGTAAATCCAACTGATCCGAATATTTCCCCGGCCGCAATGTCCCAAATCAGAATACAGTGCCTCCGCTCCGGTTGTACAAAGGAAAACAGATCCCAGCAACCAAAAGCCCCCCGGATGTTTTGCCAGAAGCTCATACGCGTAATAAGGATTGAATGCTTTGAATATTTCGGGATGATAAAGTACCTGAGAAAGGCCCAGCACCAGCAGCATTAAAAACCAGATCAGCATCACCGGACCAAAAGCGCGGCCAACGATGGTCGTTCCGAATATCTGAATTACAAAAAGCAGCGTGAGTATCCCAATGACAATTGGAATGGTCTGAATGTGCGGATACAAAATCCGCAAACCTTCAACGGCGGATGACACTGAAATGGGCGGAGTAATGATACCGTCGGCAAGCAGCGTACTGGCGCCAATGATGGCAGGCACAGTGAGCCATTTAGCATTTTTCCGCACCAAAGCATAGAGTGCAAGAATACCGCCTTCACCATTGTTGTCAGCCCGCAGAATCAAAATGACGTACTTAACGGTGGTTTGTAAAGTTAATGTCCAGAAAATACAGGACACCGAACCATACACGACGTCAAGTGCGATGGGGGCATTACCGATGATAGCCTGCATCGCGTAAAGTGGAGATGTACCGATATCACCAAAGATGATACCAAGGGCAACCAGAAGGCCCGCAGCAGAGGCCTTTTCATTATGTTTTGAACTCATTTAACGTTCGTTTTCAGTTGTGGTGTTTTTTGTAGTTGTGCAATATTTCGCAAATATGCGGTAATACCTTCACATTGCATAATCTGTTCTTTCCAGATCAATGCGCCATCAAAAGGCATGTCATTTTTACCGCTATTTTATTCGAAAGAAATTTGTCGTATTGATACGAAAAACCTGAAAAATGGTAACCACTTCCGGACATCACCCCATAAAAAACAAAACAGCTGAAGCCGGAAAGTTTCCCGAGTTCAGCCGTTCACATTTTTTAAAATTGTATATAATATTCCTACATAGATCAATCCCACATCGTACCGTCCAAACCTAAAATAGTACCCATCCACAGGCCTATGATGTATATAACCAGACTTAATACGTTAGCCAGGACCTTTTTCCAGCCACCCTGATAACGCAGACAATCCAGATTGTAATAAACGGCACCTCCTACCGCACCTGCCAGCGGAACAATTACGAGCGGTCTGATCATCCAGAATTTTGGCCAGGCCGGGTTTGATTCTCCCGCGGAAAGAAGAAACGCTGTGATTAAAATCAAGGCAATGCCTGCACCCTTCAACATCCTTTTATTAAGGGGAGCCGGATGAAGCCCGTTGGTCAATTCGTTTTGCTGTGTCATGGTCTTTCGGATTTAAATTGAAACAAAATAAAGTACTTTGTATTACAAAGTAAATAAACATTCCAATATTTTCCAGGAATGTAGGTCAATTTATTTTTTAGGTACCAGCCAGACTTAATTAAACGATTGTCTGAATTCCAGCGGAGAAAGATTGGTTTTGGTTTTAAACAGTTTGCTGAAAGACTGAGGATGCTCAAAACCCAGTTCATATGCAATTTCACTTACAGATAAACCCGTAACAGACAGCTGTTCTTTTGCCTTTTCTATCAGTTTATCATGGATATGCTGTTGCGTACTTTGTCCGGTCAGTACCTTCAGAAGACCGCTTAAATAATTCGGTGAAAGGTTTAAAGTTTCAGCGACGTACTGAACGGTCGGCAATCCCTTCTTTGCCAGCGAATCACTGTTAAAGTAATCTTTCAAAATACTTTCCAGACGGTTGAGGATAGCATGGTTGGTGATTTTCCTGGTGATGAACTGGCGCTGATAAAACCTTTCTGCATAGGTAAATAGTAATTCCAGCTGAGCGATAATTACATCCTGGCTAAACTTATCAATGTTTGAATGATATTCCTGTTCAATATTTTGAATGATTCCCGCAATCATCGTTTCCTCTTTTTCCGAAAGATGCAGGGCTTCATGAACCGAATAACTAAAATACTCGTATTGTTTTATTTTTTGAGCCAGAGGTGTATTCCAAAGAAAATCCGGATGGATGAGCAACGACCATCCCGTATGCTTTATATCCCCTTCGGCCTCGATGGAAAAAACCTGCCCCGGTGAAATAAAAAACATAACGCCTTCTTCAAAGTCATATTCCTGCTGACCATATTTCATTTTTGCGTTGGGACTTCTTTTAAGCGCGATGGAGTAAAATTCATTTACAATACTCCTGGGTTCATCCTCACGCAGCCGTTTTACGTCCGCAAAATTGACCACGCTGATTAACGGGTGCTCAGGTTTTGGTAAGTACCTGAACTGATGCCATTCAGATATCGTCCTGAGACGGTAAGGTTCCATATTTGCCATATTACAATGTACTGATTATCTCGTTCATGCCAATGTCATGCCTTAGGTGATTTTCTCATTTTTGCCACTAAAAACACAAAGTTGCACGAGTGTTCATTTGAATGCTTCTGCAAATTCCAAAGCAAAATCCGCCAGTTTTACTTTTCCCATTTCTGCCGGCTTGTCAAGATGATAATCTTCGGCAAGTAATCCGGTTTGTAAAGCCCCATACATTTCAACCAGACCCGCTGCAATTTTTGGATTCATCCCAATCGCTTTCAGACCAGCCAGGGTTTCTTCATCAGAAATGACGATCCATTGCAGATCAGGTTTTCCGATGGCTGTGCCTAAAATTTTGGCAGTCTGCTGACCAGTGAGCTCTTCGCTGGCTACGTAACGAACTTTTCTGCCTGATGCTACTGACAATAGTTCATCTGCTATGGCCGCAGCAATGTCAATCGGAGAAACCCAGGGTATGCCTGTGTCGCCATAATTTGCTGCGATGTAACCCAAATCCTTTATCATGCTGGCATAACCATATAAATTATAGTAGAATGAGGTGGGACGCATATGGGTAATGGTTACGTCTGATGGCAGTGCGTTTAGTATTTGCTCTACATCATGTGCGCCGCGTAATATTCCGCTGCCTTTCTCCAAATTTCCTCCAATTGTACTGAGGTTAACCAAATGCTTTACACCCGAACGCTTAATGGCCTGCGCATAGTTGTTGCCGATGTTGTGATAATGTGCCAGCAAATCAATATTCAGGTCAAAATAGTTGCCAGGAGGCACCATTGTGTACACTGCATCTGCGCCGGAGAAAGCGGACGCGAGAAAATAAGTGTCTTCCATAGAACCAATTGCAGCGACAGCTCCTTCCGTCTCAATTTCCTTTTGTTTTCCCGGGTTGCTGCTGATTACGGTTACAGCATGTCCTTTTTGAACCAGCTCCTTTACCAGCGGTTTTCCTATGTGTCCTAGTGATCCTGTTAATGTGATTTTCATTTTGTTTCTGTTTTTTTGATGATGCAAAGTTGTGCCGCACCAGCCAAACAGAAGTAGCCGAATCTATGGTTGTTGTAGCCAAAAAAGATATCCTGCAATTTTATTACGGCTTTACTCCAGGTGAGCCATCCTAACCTGAAATAAAGCCTCATCCATTGACACTGATTTTTTTCTCATTTTCTGTCTGTGGCATTCCTGTCGCGTTTGGTTGGCCCTTTCCGGTGGTGATGAGATTTCTCAGGCTGATTTGAATATAAGTCGTCCAGGCATCCCGGCAGATCTCGAAACATTCATACTCCGGAACCAGGCCTTCATGTGTAAATCGTATCTGCGTTTTTCCGTCCTTTTCCGATAGGTCAAAAATAATTTTGGTACCGCTCCATTCGCTTTCATCCTTTGTGAACTTGAAGTAATTTTCCAATACAAGCCAAACCATTTTTCTATCAGCGATAACTTCAATTAGCTTCATTTTGCAGCGATGCACATCTTCATAATGATAAGCAAATTCGTCGTGAAGCTTTTCCGTACAGCCCTTAATTTCTTCTGACCACCATCGGCGGACATTACTGATAGCAGCGAAAGCCTGATTTGGTGTTTGGTCTACCAGCAGTGTGGTAGTAAAATCCTGTCCAGTCATATTTTGTTGGCAGTTAAAGGTTTAAAAACACAAGCATATCAGCATACTTAAAGAAAACGAGTCAGTTAATCTTTAAGGTTGAGTTAATTTTAAGACAAATGTATTTTACTAATATCACTTTCATACGGTGCAAAATGGACAATGTGACGGGTTGATTTGGACATGTCGGTTTTTTATCTTTGTTTAAAAATTCCATGAAACATCTAACAATCATTGTTCCCGATGGCGAGAATAACCTCAGCAGTATCGTGGGTACTTACAAAATCTTCACAAGGGCAAATGCTTACTGGAAAGAAAAATCCGGCAAGGAATTGTTTAGGATCGAGCTGGCTGGAGTTTCAAAGGAAATTGATTTTCACGAAGGTCTTTTTACCGTAAGGCCACACACTCATATAACAGCAATCGCAAAAACCAGCCTGGTCATTATTCCTTCTTTAAACCACAATTTTCAATCTGCGGTGAAGGAGAACAAATTAGTTATTGAGTGGATCGAAAAACAGTACAAACAAGGAGCAGAAATAGCGAGTATCTGCACCGGTGCTTTTATGCTCGCATCCTCTGGTCTGCTGGATGGAAAAAGCTGCTCCACACACTGGGCAGTTGCAGATACTTTCAGAGCAATGTTCCCCAAAGTGAATCTTCAGACAGATAAGCTGATCACAGATGAGAATGGCATTTATACAAACGGCGGAGCCTATTCATTTTTGAATCTGGTCATTTATCTGGTAGAAAAATATTACGACAGACAAACCGCCATTTTTTGTTCCAAAGTATTTCAAATCGAACTGGACAGGCAGAGCCAGTCGGAGTTTACCATATTCACCGGACAAAAACTGCATGGGGATGATATGGTCCAAAAAGCCCAGGCATATATTGAAAGCAAATTGGAAGAGAAAATCTCCGTTGAAGCGCTATCGTCACAATTTGCGGTTGGCCGACGAAATTTCGACAGAAGATTTATCAAAGCTACCGGCAACACACCCGGTGAGTATGCGCAGCGTGTAAAAATCGAGTCAGCCAAAAAGGCTTTTGAAACCAGTCGCAAAACGATTAACGAAGTAATGTACGACGTCGGTTATTCGGACGTGAAAGCGTTTCGTGAAGTATTCAGGAAAATTACGGGCATGTCTCCGCTAGAATACCGAAGCAAATACAATAAAAATGCTTTGGCTTGATTCGGGTCAGTTAGTTGTAAAACAGGTCAATTTAAGAATAATTACCAAGCGTTCATTCTTGGAGACTTTGTAGGAAAGTCAGCAGACTGGTGTCAGTTTTCTTCGTAAATTCGAAAATTCAACTTTATCCAAAAATAACTGCATGACCAACTTAGAAAAAACTTTATCTACCGTTAAAATCCTTTTGATTGGAGCAGCCGTGCTTTTGATCACTACTAACATTTTTGCTCAGACAGCAGGAACAGCCATCACATTGGGAGGTAAAACCATCCATACAGTTGGCAAATTACCTGCGGTTGGAACAGAAATTAAGGATTTCACTTTAACCGGAGTTGACCTTAAAGATAAATCCTCGTCAGATTTCAAGGGCAAATATGTGATCATGAATATTTTCCCAAGCGTAAATACCGGCGTTTGTTCCAAGTCTGTAAGAAAATTCAACGAAGATGCGGCGAGCCTGAAAAATACAACAGTGCTGTGTATCTCCAAAGACCTCCCGTTTGCACAAAAAGCCTTTTGCGGCGCAGAAGGAATTAATAACGTTGTGATGCTTTCCGATTTCAGATCTGATTTTGGAAACAAATACGGAGTGCAAATTGCGGATGGCCCCATGAAAGGATTGCTGAGCCGCGCGGTGATTGTTGTGAATCCGGAAGGTAAAATTGTGTACGAGCAACAGGTTCCCGAAATTGGACAGGAGCCTGATTATGCTGCCGCCATTGCTGCAATAAAATAGGATCATTATAACAAACCCTGTGCTATCTCGTCCGGAATCAAACGAGCAGCACAGGGTTGTTTTTTCTTAATTCTCAGATACTATGATCAGGCTTCAATAAAAGCCAAAAGATCTTTGTTGATCGTTTCTGCTTCGGTTGTTGGCATTCCGTGCGGGAAGCCCGGATAAGAAATAAGCTTTCCGTTTTTAACAAGTTTCGCAGCTTTCACAGCAGTAAGCTCAAAAGGAACAATCTGATCGTCTTCACCATGCAGGATCAATACAGGCACATCAACACTTTTCAGATCTTCGGTAAAATCGGTTTCCGAGAAAGCCTTGATACATTCGGTATGCGCATTAATTGCTCCCATCATTCCCTGACGCCACCAGTTATCCTGAATCCCTTGTGAAACTTTGGCACCTTCACGGTTATAACCATAAAATGCCACAGGGAAATCTTTAAAGTATTGCGGCCTTTTCGTAGCAGTTCCTTCCCGTATCTCATCAAATACAGACATTGGAATACCATCCGGATTGCTTTCCGTTTGAGCCATGATTGGCGTAACAGCACTTACTAACACCGCTTTTGCAACACGATCCTTGCCATATTTCGCAACATACCGAATTACCTCTCCCCCACCTGTTGAATGGCCAACATGAATGGCATTTTTCAAATCAAGTGCCTCTGTCAGTTCTGCAACGTCGGCAGCGTAAGTATCCATGTCATGACCACCGGAAGTTTGGGTAGATCTGCCATGTCCTCTGCGGTCGTGGGCGATAACCCGGTATCCTTTGCCAAGGAAAAACATCATTTGCGCATCCCAGTCGTCGCCCGATAATGGCCAGCCGTGGTGAAATACAATCGGTTGGCCAGTTCCCCAGTCTTTGTAGTAAATTTCAGTATCGTCTTTTAAAGTGATCGTAGCCATATTTGTTGTTGAATGGTTAAATTAAGTTCTGACAAGATAGCTTATTTCAGGAACAAATAGCCCTCCAAATAGCCTGTTTGTCTCTTTTGTTAAAAGATTGACTAAAATTCTGGTATAATTTCTATTCGCCAAAGACCATAAATCTGTCTCGCTTTCAACAAAAAAACCTGATAAGGCTGGATCCCAAATTAGACAAAGTTACTTTTTCGGATACCAGTTACGCAACCGTACATCAATGGAAGCGTTGGTGGTATTCACGGTTTTCTTAAAAGCTTCCGTGTCGCTGAATCCGTTTGCTCCGCGATAGTGATAAGGATAAACGATTTTAGGTTTGAAGTCAAGAACCGCAGAAGCTGCTTCGGTTACATCCATCGTATAGGGAAGATTCATACAAACGAAAGCAACATCGATGTTGTTTAGCGACCGCATTTCCGGAATGCCAGCTGTGTCCCCACTGATATAAATGGTTTTATCACCCATTTTCAGGACATAACCATTTCCTCTCCCTTTTGTGTGTTTTGCATCTGCCGCCTCGGGAAGGTTATACATCGGGATGGCCGTAATAGAAATACCCAGCTTATTGATGGTCTGTCCGTTGTTAACGATCACTACCATGGACTTTAATTTTTCAGACATCTTATCCGCTACTGCCTGCGGTACCACAAGTATTGCTTTCGACAGATCAAGTGCTTCCAGCGTAGCCGGGTCAAAGTGATCACCATGAATGTCGGTGATAAGAACAAGATCCGGAGCAGCTACACCTTCAAAGGTTTTAGCACCTTCATAGGGGTCCGCGTAAATCGTCTTGCCGTTCCAGGTCAGCGCCAAAGTTGCGTGGTTGAGCGGCTGAATTTTCAAGGGGCCTTTTGAAGTTTTTACCTCATCCGCAGCCGGAAGCTGTGCCCAAGAAGCGGCGCAAATGATCATTAATAAAAGTGTTAGCCTGGTTTTCATCATTTTGGTGATTTGTTTAATCAAAGATATGTTACAAGCGTCTTTCCATGGTTGTGTTGATCAACTTATTTGGTGTTTTGTAAATAGTAAATTTTGATTCCAGGTTAGCTGTTGGCTTACAGTGTAAAAGGGAAATGATCAGCTTATCAATTAAAAGAGTATTTATAATTCGATGCAAAGCCCGGCTATTTCCAGTCAGTACTTCCGTTTTTTTACCCAAAAATCTCCCGTAGATTACATTCAGCGATTTACTGGCGCCCTTCACCGATTAGTTTCAAGTTAGCGTGGCTCCCTGCCCTACTTTTGACCAACAGCAATTCCACCGTCTGTTCTTGTCAAGATTAACTTTTAAATCACAGCAATCATGAAAAGGATTTATGTTTTAGCCAGAATAAGCTTTGTTTTATTAACCTCAATTTACCTGATTTCCTGCAAAAATATCGAAGACCAAAACGGCGAACCGGGTATTTCGCCAAACCTGTCAGATAACATCAAAACAGAAGAGGCTTACCCGGGCGATTATGGAATTTTAAAAAAAGGTAAGCTTTTTGGGCAAACAATCAGCTACTCGGAAGTATATGGCCGGGCAGTTTTTGAGGGAGATATTATTTTAACACCCGATCAGCTGGCAGGTGAAGCCTCTAAAGCCCGCGAAGCAGCAACAGGCACCAGTCTGTCGACAGAGCGCTGGACAAATAACACTGTTTACTACACCATCGACCGGGCACTTTCAAATAAGGATCTTGTTCAGCAGGCAATCACGCACGTACAAAACAATACCCCGCTGAAATTTGTACTAAGAACCACCCAGGCCAATTATGTAACTTTTACACCGGCCAGAGGTTTTTCTTCATCCGTTGGCATGATCGGCGGACAACAATTTATTGAGTTGGGAGGTGGCTTTACAGCAGGAAATGTACTTCATGAAATTGGCCATACCGTTGGACTTTTTCACGAGCATACCCGTACTGACCGCGATCAGTTCATTAACATTAATCTTGCAAATGTTGCGCCGGCAGCGCAGCATAACTTCCAGACTTACCAGGCAAAAGGGCTTGCTGGTTTCGATTTTGATGTGATGGATATAGGATCTGTTATGATGCTGGATCCTTACGCGTATTCGAATAATGGTAAGGCAACGATGACTCTGGCAAACGGAAAAATATTTGGTGTTCAAAGAGATCATTTATCTACCCAGGATATCCGGTGCATAACGGTAATGTATGCAAACCTGTATGTGACGTTGAACGACCGCCTTTATGCTGTAAATGCAAGCAACGGACTGAAAACAGAAATCGGAAGCGCGTGGGGTGGAACAGAGGCGGTTACTTCCGATGCAAACTTCATTTATGCAGTGAGGGTGGACAATATTTGGAAAACCAATAAATTTAACGGAAAAGTTACGGCCCTTGCACATGACTACAGCGGCACCAAACAAATGGCCATGTACAAAGGTGACCTCTATGTTATCAAAAATGGCAACTTATTGAGGATCAATACAACTACGGGTGTTTCAACCAACGTGGGCGGGCAAATCTGGCTTCCTGCAACTTCCATGAGTGCATGCTATGGATTCTTATATATAGTTAGCGGAGATGTTCTTTACAGAGTCACACCTGAAACCGGCGTTTACGTAGCTGTCGCCAGTGGATATCTGGGCGTAAAGGAGACGGCAGCAATAAATCAGACATTGTGGTTTCTAACCAAGACCTTTCTGTTCAAAATCTATCCGATGAATGGCTATTCTGCACAGGTTGACTACAATTCCTGGGCAAACAGCGCCCAGTTAACAGGATTTGACGGGAACATATACGTGATCAATGGTGATTATTTATATAGAGTGGATAACGAGGGATATCGTACCTATTTGTCTGCCGGCTGGAATGGTGCAAGTCACATCACCGCCAACGACAATATTCACTAAGAACCCACTTACGACCAAAAGCCGCCTGGGAAGCCCCCTGGCGGCCTTTTATCGTTAATCTAAGATCAGATATCACCTAATTTCGTATCAGTGCAATGGTTTTCTGGTCCGGCTTTCCGTTGAAATATTTATCCAGAACGGCCTGGAAAACAGGATCTGCATTTTCGACCAAACTAAACAGCGTCATACTGGACCGCAGTTTCAGATCATCCGGACTACCCATAATTTGAATTGCCGTCTTTCCCTGTATACCTAAAACTGCATTTGACACTTCTTTTAATCTGCCGCCCAAAACCGGATGCGACCAATAACTTTCAGCTTCAGTTTTGTTTTGAATAGCGTAAAATGCGGAGGTGCTGCTAAATCCTAATCCAGCAATCTGCGGAAAAATATACCATATCCAATGACTTTGCTTTCTGCCGTTTCTGATCTCTGCAAGCGCGGTATGGTAGTCGCGCTCCTGTGCTTTCAGAAATCGCTCTAAACTGTTCTCTGGTTTCATAATCAATTTTGGTGCTAAATGTCACTTAGCCGCTTCCCTCAATTATTATTCCATTACCGAAAAAGTCTTCGGTCGCTTGCTTGGTACCCTATTTAAGTGAGAAGAAATGTATATCGAACCAAGTCAACACAAGTATCCAGAAATTTTTTTCACTTCTTTTCAATATTTAAAATTCTAAAAAACAGCCAATTAAAGCCAAATGGACTAAAAGGAAGAAAAAAATATATGATATAAATTTGCATTGTACCACAATAATCCTACTTTTGCACCACGATAACAATGTGACAAACGAAGCACATCTTATCAAGTGTTCAGTTGGCTTCCTGATGACTACAACAATTTGTACTTCAAGTACAGTATTCGAGTAAAAAGATTCTCCCCGAATCCCACATCTGAAAATTGAATATTAGATATAAGGTTGAATAGTTTAACCGGTTTTAATCGGACATAGATAACGTATAATGATTCCGTAGCTCAGCTGGTAGAGCAATACACTTTTAATGTATGGGTCCTGGGTTCGAATCCCAGCGGGATCACTAAAAGCGCCTTTTGAGGCGTTTTTTTTGTTTATAATGATCTAATAATCAGTCATTTTTGTAAAAAGCAGTTCATTCTGAATCAAGGTATTCGGTTACCTATTCAGTTACAATTCGAAATCCCTAAATTAGGTAACAGATTTTCCGATAGAGACTTTTGTGAGCAGATGTTTCGGAAATCAATGTGTTGGCCCCGGCTCTGCCGGAGAAAACCATTTGACAACTTAAACAGTGTGAACAATGAAAAATAATCAGAAACTCTCAATCCTGTTTTGGCTAATTAAGGCCAAAGCTAATGAGATTGCAGGGCTCCAATCTACGCCAGAATCGCTATTGAAGGTGTTGATGAAGAAATTTCATTGGTCCGAAAAACTTCTTCTAATTTGTAGTACAACAAATTTAAACTTGTCACCGAAGCAAAAATCACTAACCAAAATATTGGCAAGCTAAAAAGGTGATCTGGAAAGTCATTTTATAAATGCGGACATAATCTCTTAGTACTGGTTATTAAAATTATGGAAAAAATAAACCGTACACGGACATCGCGACGGTTTATCTACTGGACTGGTCATTAAGAGCGTTGACTGCACAGTAGGCGGTATCCTGGATGATCAGCTCTTCCTCGCTTTTCCTCAACTTATGGCATCACACCCAATTGCTGCAAAAGTCCAACCGAATCCATGATCATCCGGCTTTCTGAAAATAATCCGTTCCTGACAACGTCGATTACTACACCCCAAACTTCCACTTTTTTGCCGGTTGCAGGTATTCCCATAAATTCCCCCTGGTGTGTTCCTGTCCAGGTAAACCGGGTTACCACCTTTTCCCCCTCGGCAATTTGTTCATCGATTGTCCAGATCATATCCGAAAATCCGGTAAACATCGAATTAAGTACAAATTTCAATCCTTCCCTACCTGGTCCCTGCCCGGGAAACGGCACTTCTTCAATAAAATCTTCGGAGACGAGCTCGTTGGCCGCATCTAAATTTTTCTTATTGATGACTTTCTCGATAAAGTCATTCATAAATTTCTTGTTTTCTTCCGGAGTCATGTCGGCAAGGTTTAGATATTAATTGTGATGTTAAAATGTAAAGTATATTATTCAAATTCGAACTGCTTACTGCTTCACAAACGAAATCGATTTTTCCCTGTTTTCGGAAATAACGGCTATGAAGTATAAGCCAGCCGGAAGACTAGAAACGTCAATTTTTTGATTGACTATTGTTACATTCATCACCAGTCTGCCAAGAATATCAAAGATTTTCACACCGGACTCTACACGTTCTATATGCAGTATTCCAGATGTAGGATTTGGATACATTTTTACCAGGTTTGCACTTTCTGTTTCTACATTAACAATCCGCGACAATTCTGCACTTCCGTCAAAATCCAACTGACGCAACCTGTAATAATTCATACCGGATAACGGGTTTTTATCTAAAAATGAATAAGTCCGATTTTCTGTTGTGGTTCCATGGCCATCCATAAATCCGATGTTTTCCCATTTTCCATCATCATGTTTGCGCTCAATGCCAAAACCTTGATTACTGGTTTCTGAGGTAGTTTGCCAATCAAGTTTTACATCTTCTGCCAGTTTTTTGGCTGTGAAGTATACCAGGGTTACGGGCAGTACATTTGAATATACAAGGCTTACTTCTCCTGCATTTGGTGTGTTGTATTTTACAGTCCAGTTCTCTGGCAAGCCTGTTACCGAATTAAAAGTACCGGATAATTTTGTAGCGTCTAAAATTGTAATTACATCTCCGTCAATAGGTATTGGAAGGTTGAAAGTAAGCGCCAAAGTACCGCCCAATGTCGCTATTCCATTTACTGCCACCTGGTCGTAATCCGTACCTGCAACACCTGTTCCATTAATTTCCATGGACAGGGTGCTATTGCTAAAATCTTCATTTCCATCAAAAGCCAATAACCCAGGCGAATTTCCTAGTGAAATGATTCCACCGTCATTAGTGAAATAAGCAGATCGAATTTTACCACTACCATGCAAAGTTCCGGTTGAACTGTTGCTGATTGTACCTGAGTATGAGTCTACCAAATAGGGCGCTGTTTCCATCGTTTTGAGAAAAAGCGATGCACGATTTGTAAAAGTGCCGGAACCATTATAAAGCGCTGCCTGGTTAGCATGATCAATATTGATTGTCCCGGAGTTATGATTGAATGTTCCCTCATTTTTTATTCCGTACCAGCTGGTGCCAGTGGTGAGACCGATGTTGAGAATGCCATTATTCGTTACTGTTCCTGCATTTGAAATACCAA
Organism: Dyadobacter psychrotolerans; assembly: GCF_004349265.1. Taxonomy (GTDB): domain Bacteria; phylum Bacteroidota; class Bacteroidia; order Cytophagales; family Spirosomataceae; genus Dyadobacter; species Dyadobacter psychrotolerans. The sequence continues at coordinate 573,372 of NZ_SMFL01000004.1, read as the reverse complement.
AACCATTACCGACGTTAATCGTCAGTATGCCGGCATCAGATATGTTAAGGACACCTCCGCTTTCCACACTGACTGACTTTGCGACCGCGTTAGCTATATTTATGACGGGTTTATAATCCAGATATCTGTATACAATAGTCACGTCATCGCTTGCCGTAGGTACTGTATGGACATTCCAGTTAGACGGAGTATTCCAATCCGCGCTGGTGCATCCTTTCCATATTAGTCCATTGGTGGTGATCGCGCCAGGACCAATTCTAATATTAAAGTTGCCACCATTCAGGTTTTGTACCATACCCGTGTTGTAGTAGATGTTGCTATTACCGGTAGAATTTTCAATGATGGTGCCTGAGTTGTTGAACGTTCCCGTACTATTTATGATATTATCTGATGCAATGTTTAAATAGGCTGCACAGCCGTTATTTTCGAAAGTGGCAGAGTTAAGTATTCCATAACCGCTAATACTTCCTTCCGCCCCAATGCTGATAGCACCTTGATTGGTAATTATTCCAATGGTATAATTGGCTATTCCGTCGCCACTAGCCTGGTCGATAGACAAGATTGCGCCAACCTGGTTAAAAAAAGTGCCGGAAGGGCCTATGTTCAATAAACCAATGCCAACGTTAAGTTCATCGGAAAACCCTCCGATATTGATGCGGGCCTTATTAATGAAGGAAGCTTCATTGGAGATAGCAGCACTGGCAAAAATTGATTTCCCTGAACTTAATGTTCGATTAATGGAAATAGAGCCGCTTTCGTTTACAAAACTACCAAAATTAGCAATACCTGAACCGGTAGTACCCCCCCCCGTAGTTCCGATGTTACCAGTATTTCCGATACTTAAAGTGCCCTTATTGGTGAAAAGGCTCTCTGTTGTTCTCATCAAAATTCCATCACGGCCTGTATTATTAATGCTCAGTGTACCATTGTTTTCTATAGAACCTGAATTATCTATTCCCCAGGATACTGAACCAGAAACTGCCAGTTCCCCGCCAATGGTAATTTTAAGAAAGCCTCCATTTATCACTACACTTTTGGCAACAGCCTCAGATGTAATGACGGGTGAATATCTGTTTTGGGCTAAGGGATTTATTCTAACGTCATCGTCTATATCGGGAATACCATTTGACCAGTTGCGCGGTGTGTGCCAGTCATTACTGACGCCGCCAAACCATATCGTAAATGCAAATGAAGCAGGCGCAAACAAAAGCATATAGCTTATTACCAGTAAGTATACCTTGTTAAACCGTGAAAATGGTTTGAACCTAAATCTTTTTTTCTTTATAAAATTTGTTTCTTTTAGCTGATGATCAGCAGATAAGGTAGAGTGATCCATAATGATTTGAAAAGTTTGTGATTTGACTGGGTGCGTAGGTTAAAATAAAATTGTGGAATCAGGATTGGCAATAAATCCATAGATTACCTTTTGATATACTTTGCATTCCAGCCGTCATCCATTTTGATGATGTAAGTTCCGGCTGGAAGCTGGCCCACTGAGATTTGCTGTTTTTCTGCTTTTATCTCTGTTTGCAATACTTCCAGTCCTGATAAATTATACATTTTTAAATGACCTTCTGGTTTTCCGGAAATTGTGATGGAAGTGGTGGCAGGATTGGGATAAAGATCATGACTTGCCGGACCGGGAGTATTAATAGCCCTGATTCTGGAATAACCCGCAATGCCTGACAAATCAACATATTTCAGCCGGTAGTACGAGGTGCCTCCCAAAGGGTCCGAATCTGTTACAGAATAGTTTTTGGCAGAGGTTACGGTTCCCGCTCCTTTGATGCGGTTGACGACTTGCCAGTTAAGTGCATTTTCTGACCGCTCTATTTCAAAATAATCATTATCAGTTTCGTTGGCTGTGGCCCATTCCAGCTTTACTTTTCCGGCTTCCTGGTGCGCATCAAACCGGATCAGAGATACATCCAGCGCAGTGCAGGCGACCTGAGATCCTATTGTTATGTTCCAGCTTTTATTATCTCTCAGGATTTTTAATGCGGCGGCACCTTCGCTGCCATAGGTACGATCAGATGCACCAAAGGTGATGTTATTGGATGTATTAATGTCAGCCGCCCAGCCTTGTAAAGTTTGCGTCATGTTCATGCAATCCATTGCAGAACCGTCCAGCATGTCGGTCATATAAGTAACTTTTCTTATTTCCCAGCCACCAATGGGTTGGTTAAATGCGGAATTCCGGAGCATAAACGACATGTGTGTGACGTTGCTTACGTTCCAGTTTTCTAATGGCTGGTTAAAAGCTCTTGCGCCGTTAAACATTTCAACCATTGACGTTACCTTGCTTACATTCCAACTGCCGATAGGTTGATTAAAACTCGCTGCGGCACCAAACATGTTGTTCATACCAAAAACACTGCTTACGTCCCATTTTTCCAGAGGTTGGTTAAAACGGGATGCTCTTGAAAACATATCGGACATAACTCTTACATCACTTACGTCCCAATCCTGGATAGCGCTATTGAAGAGTGTTGATTGGAACATATTACTCATGTCCACTACGCGGGAAACATCCCACTGATTTATGTTTGGGACGTCAGTAAGTTTTAAGCATGACGCAAACATACTTGCCATAAAATATACATTTTGTAAATTGGGGATATCCGGAGCGGTAACAGTCAAATTTGCACAGCCACTGTAAGCACCAGCCATTGTGCTCCACTGGATTTCACCCCATTGTTTTACTTCAAGGATTTTGCTCTTGTCTCCGGTGTTTGAAAAGTTAATTCTGTCAAATGTGCCACTGCCTGGAATAATGCTCACCTGATAAATACCCGCAAAAGGAAAAGTAAGCAGGTATGACCCTGATCCAGTTGCTGTTCCATTATTTACAGCATTACCTACTTCCTCCCAGGCAATGCTGTAATTGGTGCCTGTTGCGGGAATTATAATTTGGTTATCGGCGCTTGCGCCGGGATTGTCTGTTTTCCAGACTGTGATGTATTGTGCCTTTGCGTGAAAAGCTGTTGCCAAAAACAGGATGGCGAATAAATTGAAAAACCTGTTCATAGGTTAAGATTCGGAAGTTTTGTAACGTGGATTCATGTTACAAAACTATCTTTCAGCCCCGCTGATCCCTATCAGTTTTGGGTCAAATCCTATCAAATTTGGGTCAAATGGCCTTTGAAATGTATTCTGAGGGGGTCATTCCATATTGTTCTCTGAAACACTGACTAAAATAGGACGGGCTGCTAAAGCCTGTCTTAAATGTTGTGGAAGTAATATCCAGCCCGAAGTCGAGATATTCGGTTGCCTTTTGAAGCCTGTATTGCCGGATCAGATCATTTGGGGACATGCCGAGCAGCGATTTTAATTTCCGGTTCAGTGTACTGCGGCTCATCAACGAAACTTTACAAAGATAATCAACGTCCAGGCTGGGATCGGTTAGGTTGTTTTCAATCACTTCATACAAGCGGGCCAGAAAAGTGTCGGTAACCACCGGTGGTTTTTCCCGAGGCGTAGTACTGAAGAGCCGGGTTCTTAACTGGGTTCTTACCCTTTGCTGTAAACGAAAGAGGTTGGATACCCGCAAATCCAGCTCAGCCATTTGAAATGGTTTAGTCATGTAGTCATCAGCGCCGGCCTGAAGTCCCTTCATGCGTGCATCATGCGCGGATTTTGAAGTCAATAGAATAAAACCGATATGGGCAGTTCTTGGGTCTGTCTTACACAATTCACACAGATCAAAGCCATCGCGCCCAGGCATCATCACATCGCTGACCACAATATCCGGAAGTTCTTCCAACATCAATTCCCACGCTTTAAGGCCATTTGAAGCAGAGATTACATGGTACGTATCATCCAAGCTGTTTGTAATGAACGAAAGCAGTTCCGTGTTGTCTTCAACAATCATAACCAGCGCCTGTTCCCGATCGTCCCGGGTCGCCTGCGTACTGTTAATTGAGATCTGCGGCGAATTTTCCTGTGTCGCAAGAACCTTTGATAATGGTACTTCAACTGTGAACTTACTATACGCGCCCATCTCGCTATCGACCCTTATCGAGCCGTTCATTAGATCCACAAGTTCTTTTACCAGTGAAAGGCCAATACCTGTTCCGCCAAAATTTCGTATAGCCGAGTCGTCTGCCTGATAAAACCTGTCAAATATTTTCAACTGTTGATCGGCCGTGATCCCAGGTCCATTGTCGGTCACTTCAAGCCTTACCATGTCATCCGTGGCGGGCGTAAGAAATAAGGAAATTTCACCATATATTGGCGTAAATTTCAATGCATTACTAACCAGGTTGGAGACAATCTTTCGCCATTTTTCATGATCAAACATGTAATGGCCTTGTATCAGATCAACCGAGATAATAAGCCGGATGTTTTTTGCCAGTGCTGCCGTCTCAAAAGCCTTCATGCAGTCTGATACAAAGAATGAAAGTTCGCCAGAGGAAAGATTTAACCGGATTTGCCCATTGTTCAGTTTGGAAAAATCCAGAAACTCGTTGCTCAGATGCAGCAACTGAGAGGAATTCCTGTGAATTGTTTGTAAAGTTTGTATAACCGTTTGAGATAATGAGACATCAGTCAGGAGTTTTTCCAGCGGGCTGATAATCAGTGTCAATGGTGTTCTGAATTCATGGGTGACATTGCTGAAAAAGCGGTCTTTCATTTCATCCATTTCTCTAAGCCTTAATGCTTCCCGCTTTCCAAAAGCCAAATTTTGTTCTGTCAGGATTCTTCGCTCTCTGAAAACGAAATACCAGCGGCCTAGCGCAAGTAAAATCAGCCCATAAACAATGTAAGCCCATAAAGTTGCCCAAAATGCAGGACGGATTGTTATGGCTATTTCTTTGATACCCGAACTCCAAAGTCCGTTATAGTCTGTTGCATTGATCTGTAACTTGTATGAGCCGGCAGGGAGTGAGGCGTAGGAGGCCACATTGCTCGTGCCGTTTTCAATCCACCCCGTATTCTTTGTGCCCTGCAGCCGGTAGCGGTACTTTGTTTTCTGAGGCTGATTAAAAAGCATTGCTGCAAATTCGAACCGGAGATAGTTTTTGTCATATGGCAGCTCAATGCTTGTCAGCGACGCCAATGGTTCACTGATGATACTGTTTCGTTCGGTATGCCCCTGCGGTTCATTATTGATCTGAAGATTTGTCAGTTGTATCGGAACGTTAATTTCCTGTTTTTGCTGGTTAAAATCCGCCGGATTAAAAATCGTATAACCTTCCGTTCCTCCAAAAGCAATACGTCCGTCGGCAAACCTGAATTTATGTGCCCTGTTGAATTCATTGCCTTGTAGCCCGTCAGGTTTTTCAAAACTGTTAATCGCTTTCGTTTTCGGATCAAATCTAAAAATCCCTTTATTGGTACTGCACCAAATCTTGCCGGTGTTATCGGGTACTATACAATAAATGGTGTTGTTGGGCAGGCCATCGTCAACGGTGTATACCTTCTGCAATCCTTTGGCCAGATCCCATAGAATAAGCCCGCCGCCTCGGGATCCGATCCAAAACTGATTTTTGTTAAAAGGATTAATACAGATTTCTGTAAGTTCTCTCGGCATAAATCCGGCATTGCCGGGCTGTTTACCCGCAAACTGGTTGATCCGCTTGTTGCCCCGGTATTGCAGTAACCCTTCTGCATAAGTAGAAAGCCAGAGGCTGCCGCCAAGATAATACGCATCGGCCAGTTCAGTTTTGTTCATGTGTGCCTTCCCAAACTGAACCGAATCAGGAACCGACTGGGGTGTTTTCCAATTATACCAATTGGCACTTCTCTGGTCAAAAACGCTGATTTGATTATCAGGTGTTATAACAAGAGCAGAGAAAATTCCCATCTTTATAGTTTGCCGGAATTTTGCTAAAGTCTTGCCGTCATAGCTGAAAATTTCATTGTCATTGTAAGGGTTTTTACATAAATAAAGTCTGTTTTTACTGTCACGGGCCTGCCGGAAATAGTACGCACCTACAGGATCAAGCCATTTGGCCGGAATCAAAGAGGGTGCAATGCCGGCCTTTTCAAGAACGTCGGCGACAAAACTGTGCTTATACCGGTAAGACTGGAACGGCATTGCATTCAAATCTATCCTGATAATGCCCTGGGCATTTATACTCAGCCAAAGCACATTCCCGGAGTCGACAAAGAATGCCGTAATGTTGGTATTAGGAGAAGCGGTATTTTGCCATACCAGTTCAGGCTTGTCTTCCTTATCGATGCGAAATACGCTTCCGCCATTTATAAAGTAAGCCTGCCCTCTTGCATCCAGGCAAAGCAATTTTTCCATTTCCCTGTAAACGCCTGGTCTTGCCGCAGGAATAGCTATGTTTTTGGTTGTTTTTCTTGCAAGATCCAGCATTACAAGGGTATCAGACTGATATACCAGCAGCCTGTTTTCTGATAGCAAAGCCACAGATCCTGCGTACAACCTATTCTCGATATAACGCGCCGGAGCAAGTTTTTTTACGTTGGTTTGGAAACGGATAAATTCAAAGCGGTTTTTTGATGTATTGCTTATCTGAACGCCATCCTCTGAAACCAGGAAAATCCTGCCGTTGATAGTTTGAAAAAATGCGCTGATTGTGTCCTTTTTAAGCAATCTGTTAGCCACATTTGCGTAATATGTCTTTCCGGTTTTACTATTTCTCCATCCGATTCCCTTTCCCGGATTCATGGAAAAAATCCAGTCAGTGCCATTGTAAATGTTACCCGAATTCATCACAAGAGGCTTCGCGTTTGGAATTTTGTAGAGTGAAGGCAAATGAGGGCTACGAGCTGACCGGAAAGTTCGCAGGTCAAAAGTGTCATAAAATGCTCCTTCGTAGATTAAGGTCACCTTGTTATTGGCCTGCGGAAACATCTTGTAGATTGCATTCCGGGACAGACTGGTCGGGTCACCTGGCCGGTTCCTGAAATTTTTGAAACTGCGTCCGTCATAGCGGCTGAGTCCATCCAGAGTAGCAATCCAGATAAATCCATCTTTATCCTGCGTAATGCCTGAGACGAAACTCTGTGGTAAACCATCTTCTATACCAAAACGATGCTGACTGGTAAACATCGGTTGCTGCGCAAAGGCTCCACAAACAAGGGTTAGAAAAAACGTGAGGGATGTTAATAAAAAAGGCGTTTTCAAGTAAAACTGATATGACTTTGTCACAAAATGATGCAGGAAGATTAATAACCGGCAAGGTAGCCCTTTCAATTATACCTACACCTATTTACACAGATGAAATGTGTACAGGGACATTTTTGGTAACTTACTACACATTGGTCAACTATCCAAATATCTGACTTGCCGGTAAGATGTATTCTTACAAATATCAGAATAAAAAAAACAGGTAACTCTTCGCATGCCAGCATGCTTATGTTTCTGAAATAGACAACAACGAAGATATGTAAAGCACGAACGAAGAGATGCAGTCGGTCAACTAAGAACTGGTGCCGTTATTACCTTCAATAACATTAGTGAATTAAAAAAATCCATCAAAAGCTTAACAAAAACGAATCATGATATGACCTGACTTAAACTATATCCATCCATAACAAACTATGGCAGCTGCTGAGTTTTTTTTACATACGTGGATTAGTCCAATTTACCAGTGTAGGTAAATAGGGTAATGTGAGGGTAAATACGGACCCTTTACCCTCTTCGCTGGTCACTGAAATTCGGCCGCCATGCAGTTCTACAATCTTTTTACAAATCGATAGGCCGATACCCGTTCCTGTGTATTGAGTTCGTGAATGAAGTCGCTGAAAAACCTCGAAAATCCTTTCGGCGAAACTTTCATCAAAGCCTATTCCGTTATCACACACATCTATGGAAAGCCAGTCGGATCCGGGAAGATTCAGACTGGCAACTTGCAAATGAGACAATGGTTGTGCATTAATATTGATTACAGGAACCAAACCCATTCCAGCAAATTTAACTGCATTACCGATCAGATTCTGAAATAGTTGCTGAAGCTGAATGGTGTTGCCCAACAGAACATATGAGCCATTCAGGTTAATACGGGCGTTAACCTCACGGATTGTAAATTCCAGATTCTCGCTGGCAACACTGACAATGTCAGACAATTCCGCGTGTTCATCAAGCTTTCTTTCGCCGGAGTCTATTCGGGAGTAAACCAAAAGATCTGTTACAAGAGCCTGCATACGATCCGCAGACCCTTTAATACGATCCAGCAAACCATTAGCCTCCGGCGGAATAGTCGACTTATAGCGATCCATGATCATGCTGGAAAGAAGAATAATCTTTCTGGTTGGCTCCTGTAAATCATGGGATGCCACATATGCATATCTTGCCAGCTCCTGATTGCTCCTGTTAAGTTCCTGTATTGTTTGATCCAGTTGCTTTTCATGCGCTTCCATAGCGATTTTGATCTGGATCAATTCCTGGTTATCCCGAAGGGTTTTTTCAACGACTTTCTGTGCATGAATGTTGACAATGAAACCAAACCATTGTATGTTTTCCTGTTTTAAGTCGTTACCCTGAGGAGTTAGGGACAACAAATGCCAAACAGTCGACCCATCCAGCGTGGTGAGCAAAACTTCCTGCTGAAATGCCTGTTTTAGTTCAAGCAATTGCCTGAGACTTTCAAAATCAACCTGAACATGGTGAACACTAAGCCAGTTCAGCCAATTGGTTTTGTTCAGACTTTGAAGATTTTTGCCTGTAAAATTTAAAAACCATTCATTGGCATAAAGCATTTGTCCATCCTCGGCCAGGATAAACATCATCAATGGTAATGAGTTTGTCAGCTGCTGATAACGATTTTCGCTTTGTAGAAGACTATCCGCCATTTGCTGAAGTTCAGCATTCTTCCTCTTGACTTCATCGTAAGGTGAAATAGGTTGCGAATTCTTAAACCTGTTTTTGCACTTATCTATAAAGCTGGTGTTGAACGCCACATTCCTGGGAAGTTCCAAATACATGCAGACCTCTGTGGATGAAACCACAAACTCATTAACTAACCGTTTTGCATATTGAAACTTCTCATTAGAAATATCAATATTATTTATAGAAGGACTGTAAATACTGGCGCAAATCGCAGACAGATTCATGGGTGCTTTACCTAGCGAGAGGCGTATGCTTGCATGAGCCTGGATTTCGATCATGAACCTGGCAATTTCTGACACGGCCGTTGCAAGGCTTGTTTGGGCAACCAATCCTAAACCACACATTTCAGCGAGTTGCATGGATCTTTTGTGCGCCAAAACAATATCCTGGTCATTTTCCAGATTGAAAACACTTATCTGATGCATCATGCTAATTTACTTTAACAACAACGACGGACATATCATCGGAGTGACGCGCGAAATCCTTATATATTATGGCAGCCAAAATAGAAAGATCATACTTAAAAACAGACGGGTGTTTTGAAGTTTCCCAACGTGTGGAAATCCCATCAGAACAAAATACCATATATCCTCCTGTCTCATTCTGAATGGTTTGCGATTCAAGTCTTGATGAGATGTTCATTCCGACTATACCGTTATACGGCATATGCGTTTTAGATGTTATCGCATTACATAACCTGGTAGAGATATTACCAACGCCACATATTTTCCAATTTTTGTTGACAATATCATACACGGCGGCTGTGGCAACAAGTCCACGGGTATCCTTGACCTGCTTGTGAATATCATTAATGATGTCACTGGGATTGTTGAAGGTGGATTTGCGGAAAACCTCACAGGCTTTCTCCGAAGCCTGGTTTGCCAATGGCCCATGCCCCAGACCGTCTGCCAGCATAACCTTCACAAAATAAGGATTAAACTTAAATGCATAGGCATCACCACAAACTGTCTCCCCGGGCTTATTAAGTACTATCGGATATACTCCTATTTTCGAAACCGGAAAAGACACGGGAGGCTGCTGAAAAATTCTCGACAAAAGCACAGTTCCCCACCCTTTTACTGAATAGAGCTGAAACTGGTCTGATAGCCTTTTAATTGAACCCAGGCCATGTCCCAATGTGTTGGTTGTCGAAACACCGTCTTCAATCATTTTCGCAGGATCTGTCATCCCGGGGCCTTTGTCAATACTTAGCAGTTCTACACCCCGGTTATTTGGATCAATTAATGGCCTGACAATAATCTCGCCACCTCCTGCGTGTTTTAAAAGGTTTGTTGCAATTTCTGAAACGATCAAATCAAGCTCTGCGAGCTTCTTCGGACTTAGCTCTACTTTCTGACCGATTTTAAGAATATCCTTTTTTAAAATGTTTAGATAACTACGGTCTGTGAGGCTAAAAACCTGCTGTTTATAATTATCCATTCTTCCACTTTAAAATTTTCACCGTCGTTCCCTTGCCGACAACGCTTTGGATTGCAAATTCATTGACAAGCCTTTTTGCACCCGGAAGACCTAATCCCAGCGTATTTCCTGTGGTAAAACCATCCTGCATTGCCTTATTAATATCAGGTATTCCAGGGCCTGAATCTTCAAAGACCAATTGTAAACCTTCCAGCTTTCCTCTGGTTATAACTTCTACCTTCACATTTCCACCACCAGCATATCTAAGCATATTACGCGCGATCTCGCTGGTGGCAGTAATCAATTTAGTCTGGTTCACAATACCCATACCTATCTTGGCGGCAATTTCCTTAACCCGGTTACGGCAGTAAACCAAATCGCGTTCCTGCTGAATTGCCATGTTTTCTTTAATCGTCATCGGCATCGGAGGTATCATCCGGACGTGCAGACATCCGTGATTCAAGCAGTGCCATTCCCCTTTCCACATTTAGAGCCGTGTGAACTCCTGCCAATGGCAGACCTAATTCAATAAGGGTAATGGCTACTGCAGGCTGCATGCCAACAACGACCGTTTCGGCATCCATGATACTTGACATACCGGCAATATTTCCTATAATTCTGCCCATAAACGAATCGACTATCGATAAGGCAGAAATATCAATCAACACCCCGCTTGCACCAGTGTCGTAGACCATTTGGACGAGATCCTCCTCTAATGTTAGTGCGAGTCTGTCATATAAGTCTACCTGAATCGTGACAAGCAGAAACCTTCCCATTTTCAGAATTGGGATTCTTTCCATAAATTTTCAGTAACAGGTCAGTTTGCTTTATTTTTGTCAATGCGCCTTACTTCTAGCTGAAGGGTATTAAAGGCATATTTGAGGGCACTCTCCAGGGTCGCTTTTGTAATCATCTGGGAAAGATCAATTCCGAGATGCACCACAGTCTGGGCAATTTCAGGCCTGATCCCGCTGATGATACACTCTGCTCCCATTAGCCGCGTTGCATTTACAGTCTTAATCAAATGCTGTGCAACAAGCGAATCAACTGCCGGAACACCCGAGATGTCCAGAATGGCTATACTGCTTCCTGTATCAACAATTCCCTGCAAAAGATTTTCCATTACTATCTGCGTGCGGGCACTATCCAAAGTACCGATAATTGGCATGGCAAGAATTCCATTCCAAACCCGGATCACTGGTGTAGAAAGCTCAGCCATCTCATCTGACTGCTGAGAGATTACATCTTCTCTTCCCGTGATAAAAGTTTCAAAGCTAAGTATACCAATATTGTCAATGAACTTACTTATCTTAAGGGTAACGCTATAAAGCTTAGTTGGCTCGCCGGCAACAATTTCACCCAATACTTTTATTAGAGCATCTTTTAGGGTAAAGATGTAGGTCGCTGTCTCGCGAGGAGAGAAACCTTGCCTTGCTCTTGAAATAGTAAGGCTGGAAATATAATCGGTTAAAGGCTCGAGATCACCCGAAGAAAAATTATTTAGGGTATCTTCGTTTAAAGTGCTTAATAAGATATCTACAAGCTCAGCGGACTGACCTTCAAGCTCTTCATTTGTATTAAAGTTGTTTGAATAATCTGATGCTTCCGCCTGGTCTTTAAGCCATTGTTCTAAAACCTGATCTTTTTTTAATTTAAGGCCATCAATGATGTCTTGCTCCATGAATTTTATCCGGTGATTATGTGGAAATATACGTTAAATGACAATGGCTACAAGGTAGATTAAAAATAACTAATTTCTATTTTGAAAGTGAAATTATAAAAGTTCTAAGCCAGGATAATTCAAAAATCATCCTCCACAAAATCAACTGTGGCATGGCTGAAATTCGGGACAAAGTTTCTAATATCATCCCGACGACCTGATCTCTAGTCACAAAATTGATCTGCTCCGGATTTAAGTGACGAAACACAACTGAAAGGCATATTTTGGCTTTGAATCCGTAGTTTTTATGTTACTGCACGAATAAAACTAGGATAGCTTCACCGATGTTGATGTCATATTATTCGGAAATAAAATCAAGTTCTCAACTTAACGGCAATTTTGATTGCCGCTTTTGAAATTATTATATTGATTTAACCTCCGGTTATCCACTCTACTAAATCCTGATAGAATGCTCCAAAACTGAAACCGACCTGAGGTGTGCCCGCAATTAGTAGAGAATAAACACTTCCACAATGATTCATTTAGGAATACAGTCCCTATTCAAATAAGTCCATCCACATACGTTGTTTCTTTCAGGTCAAAAGATTTTCGCCGGACGATTGGAATTCCTGGCTTCTGATTGCCAATAGTTTATCTGGGGAAAGTGTTTGCTTCTCCTATTCCATTCGTTAGTTTATAAAACACTGTTTTTAATTTTCGCTCTGCGAGTAATATCATCAAAATAAAGGCACCATATTTGTGTATATACTTTTGGTTAAGACACAGGCCACGGAACAGGTTTGAGTAGAAAAATAGAATTTACACATTGAATTCATATTACTGGTCACCTGTTGCGTAGGTTATGAAATTCGTCCATCAAGTTCGCTCTATGAAACAAAAAGTTTTACACCTGATCTTTTTTCAAATCTTACTCGGCGGAATTCTTCTGGCTCAACCACCAATTTTTATTGAACATTATCTGTCTGGATTTACCCGGCCTGTCAAAATTACACATGCGTATGACTCACGGTTATTTGTTGCAGAGATAGGCGGAAAGATTAAGATCATTAAAAACGGGTCAATTCTGCCTACTCCATTTTTGGATATTAGCAGCAAAATCAACGATCCGGATTGGGCTGGAATTTATAGCATTGCATTCGATCCAAACTACTTGAGAAATGGTTATTTCTACGTAATGTACGTAATGTATGTTGTAAAGGGGAAGTTTGAAGTACAGATTTCCCGATTTCAACGCTTAGGCAGCACTACCTCTGACATTGCAGGTTCCATAGAAACACCTATTTTAACCATTCCTTATACGGACGTCTTAGGCGGGCACAGAGGAGGTGACATGGCCTTCGGAAAAGATAGTCAGTTTTACGTCTCAACCGGTGACAATGGACCAGGAAGCCGGGGCATGGTGGGTGACCCTGAAAATAACGCACAGAATATGTCCGGACTTTTCGGAAAAATATTAAAAATTAATCCTGATAACCCGCCGACAGCAGCAAATGCAACCGAGAGTATCTGGGCGCTGGGACTGCGAAATCCATGGCGTTTCAGTTTTGACCGGTCAAACGGCGATCTATGGATCGGGGATAATGGACAGGACGGATGGGAGGAAGTTAACTATTTCAGTGTTGCAAATACAATGACATCAAGAAATTTTGGATGGGATTATATGGAAGGTAACGCCGTTTACAGAGATTGCAATTGTGATATAGTAAGTACCTTCATCGCTCCAAAACTCACTTACCCAGGTTATGCCAACAACGCAAATCATACAAGCGCCTCTGTTATGGGAGGGTATGTGTATCGCGGGTCAAATTATCCATCGTTGAAAGGCACTTATTTCTATGGGGATTATCAGTCTTTTGACATAGGCGTTATCGTTCCAAATGGATATCAGGGTTTTCTTTCCAATGTTTCATATTCATCCCTTATTTCGTTTGGAGAAGATCAACAGGGCGAGTTGTATGTGATTTCGTTTTTCAATGGCACTTTGGGAAAATTGAAGCTTCCAGGTGTCCCCCTTCCAGTGAAGTTAGAATCATTTACCGCCCAGCCAATCGAAAACTCAGTTCAACTAAAATGGATAACCACATTTGAAACCAATTTTTCACATTTCGAGCTGGAACATAGTCCGGATGGAAAGAAATTTCAAAAATTGAAAGCCATCCAAGCCACTGAAAAAAACGATAACTATACCTATTTAGATAATTCCCCTTTTAATGATCTAAATTACTACCGCCTTAAAATGATTGATCGGGACAACAGCTATCAATTTAGTCATTTGGTTTTTGCCAAGCCTGTTTTTAATAGAGAAATCTCGGTTTTCCCAAATCCCGCATCAGAAAAATTTATGATCAAAGGGGTCAGGCCAGGAGATACGATTCGCATGTATAGTATTACCGGTTACTTTCTTGAAAGCAAAACAATCACATCAGAAGCCAAGATAGAATTGGACTTACAAAATTATCCAATCGGGGCTTATAATTTATCCATTGAGTACGGAGGTTCCGGTTTGGTTAAGAGATTTAAATTGGTAAAGGATTAAATCGTGCTGTACCGCCACCTGGATCTTCTCAGGAGTATTTATGAGAAGTTATTTCGATATTACCACCGACATTTCCGATATTTTTTGGAGTAAACGGATACGCGTTAATAATGCTTGTCAATAAATTTGTAATTGCAGGCAAGCACAATTACAGTTTGTAGTTGCCTGCAAGTGGCATAACATAAGAGGTTATGGATGTCCGCTGCCACCGGCAGCCCCATAAATCTGCCCCGTCGCATAACTGGCTTCCGGATCTGCGAGCTGTACGAATATAGATGCCAGCTCGGCAGGCTGTCCGGGCCTTCCCAAGGGTGTTGCCTCCCCAAATTCCACGATCTTATCCTGTGGCTGTCCACCGCTAACCTGTAGTGGTGTCCATACAGGCCCTGGCGCTACACCGTTAACCCTAATACCTTTTGGACCTAACTGCTTGGCGAGTGACTTAACGAAAGCAACATTTGCAGCTTTGGTTTGAGCATAGTCAAACAAATTTTCTGATGGGTCATATGCCTGAACCGACGAAGTGGCAATAATTACGGCACCTGCTGCTAAGTGCGCCAATGCAGCCTTGGTAATCCAAAATGGGGCATAAATGTTGGTTTTAATAGTGGCGTCAAAACCTTCAGAGGTAAGATCAAGCAGGGATTCCACTGCCTGCTGGTGCCCTGCGTTATTTACTAAAATATCCAAACCTCCCAATTTTTGTACGGCCTGCTCTACAAGCTCCCGACAAAAGGATTCGTTGGTAATGTCACCAGGGATGGCATATCCCTTTCTTCCCTCCGCCTCAATGAGTGCAATAACCTCGTCTGCATCTGACTGTTCCTGAGGTAAATAGTTTATGGCTACATCAGCACCCTCACGAGCGTAAGCAATTGCGGCCGCACGTCCTATTCCGGAATCACCCCCGGTTATTAAAGCCTTTCTTCCGCTCAGTCTGCCGGCCCCCTTGTAGGTTTTTTCGCCATGATCTGGTTGCGGATTCATCTTTGAAGCCAATCCCGGCACTTGCTGCGGCTGTTTTTCAAATGGTGGTTTGGGGTATTTGTCGAGTGGGTTTTGAAGCGCTGTTTTTACTGTTTTAGACATGTCAATAAAATTATGATGATAAATAAATCAGTGTTAGTGGAGACACTATAATAAAACTCTGCCAGTTGTCTGAGTTAGCAGCGCAGGCCTGGTAGAATAAACCGAATGCTGCAGGTTGCAAATGGAAAGAAGTGCCGAATATTTAAAAAAATCGGTTCTATAAACGGAATTGGAGCTCACACCGCTTATAGCTGTTTTGCGCTATTATGAGCTGGGCATAACAGGCCAGTTGATATCCATCAATCCAGCGGATTTGACAGCATGATCTGAATACAACTCAGGCACTTATAAAAGAAAAAAAATAGCTTTTTGAACACCGCGGAGAACGCTGGCTGGTATTACTAATATGGAATTATGGTTATCTGGCTGAAATTCCGCAGACACGGTCTGCGGAAATGAACATCTAAGACAAACAATCCTCTTATTGATCCGGTTCCAATATACTTTATCCTAACAGCCGGTACACATAATAACCATAAGTTGCTACGATGATAGGCGAGCTGTGCGCTCAAAACAAAATATCCCCGATAATCAATCACAAATACATACCGCTATGTTTAGATAATCTTGATGCGGACCGGCCCCTTGATATCCTTAACATCAACAGGTATTCCCTTTTGTGTTATTACTACACTACCTTTTTTGTGCAAATCAATTGCCACCGCGAGTATATCTTTCATATGCGTACGCCAGCCACCAGGAAATAGCATACGTGCAATTTCAGAAGGACAGGTACTTTTCTCAGCGCCACGATGAATGGCGGTAGATAGTATGGTTGATGCTATTTTCTCGTAATGCTGCATGCGTATACGATTTGGAATAAATTGTCGGAAAATTACATCAAAGATCCGGATCTGCCGCTAAATTAACCGCCGGAATCTTACGACTTTGCTTCTAGCTGGTTCAAAGGCTTTTTGAAGCCGAATGTATTAACAAGTCATATTTTGATAGAAGTGTCCTCGATGAAGTTGAATGCCAATACACCGCTAACAATATTGATTACTCAGTAAATTATAAACCAGTTTTCGAAGTATATGCTGTCATTAGAAGATTATTTCAGTGGATAGTTCGTCATACCACCATCGACTACACACTCACTTCCCGTAATAAAACTTGCATGGTCAGAAGCTAGGAATAGTACCATATTTGCGATTTCTTTCGGATGCCCCATTCTTTTCACTGCCGTGGTTGCCACAATTTTTTCTTTAACCTGAATTTCCACGTCTTTCAGCATCCCTACCTTGGATAAAATACCTGTGTCTATGGGCCCCGGCGTAACAATGTTTACACGAATTTTTCTTTCTGCCAATTCATTTGCTGCAACACGGGCAATCGTATTTACCGCGGATTTTGTTGCAGAATAGACACTGACATTTATGTTTGATAAATGTGCCGCGTTTGATGAGGTAAAGATGACCGAAGCTCCGTCTGCCAAATGCGGTATCATTTTTTACAGCGTAAAGAAATACCCCTTTACATTTGTATTGAACTGTGCATCAAAGTCCGCTTCTGTTGCTTGTTCAATAGGTGCGAATACTGCAACCCCTGCGTTTAAGAGCAGAACGTCCAATTTTCTACTGCTATCTGTAATTGCTTCTTCTAAAACTGCAATTCCTGCTAAATTCGAAGTGTCGGAAACAACCGTTTTTAATTTCGGGCTGTTGCTTTGTGCCGCTGCTTTATGCAGATTTTCGGCACTTCTTCCTGTTATCCAAACACTTGCTCCTGCATCGATAAACGCTTTTGCCGTTGCAAATCCTATTCCTGTGCTCCCGCCTGTAATGGCTACGTCTTTATTTATAAAATCCATTTTGAAAATATTTATTTTTTTAACGGATCAAAGGTAGAGACAGGTGGTTACTTTCAGTAACGTTATAACTAAAAGTAACAGTAATACAGAGATAAATAAGTAACATAATGGGGTGTAAAATCGAAGAGTTCAAACAGGAACAAAAGAGAAGAGTCAGAGCCGTTCAGGACTCAATGGACGTGCTAAATGGGAAATGGAAAATAGCCATTGTTACGTCCATTTGCTGTTATGGTAAAAGGAGATTTGCCGATATTTTGAATGATATAGAAGTGTTCTCCAATAGAATGTTGAGTAAAGAATTAAAGGAATTAGAGATAAACCATTTGGTAAAACGAACTGTTTTAGATACACAACCCATAATGGTTCAATATGAACTTACCCAACATGGCAATACCCTACAAACCATCATCAGTAATCTTACAGACTGGGGAATAGCACATCGAAAAGCAATTTTTAATCAATAAGCTTCCGCAGAAATATGCCTGGCGGCGAAGTGCGTGGTTTATCTTGGTGGATACTTGCAAATCCATGCTACCACCTAAAAATCCTAAAAAACTTAAAAAATCCCGACCAACATTCCCCTACCTCTTGGAATTGACCTAAAAACAGCTCAAATTTAAACTTTTCCAACCACCTGCTGTTTGAGCTTATTAGTTTTACATAAACCAACAAGTTTCCTAGCTCGTTTTGATATCCTTAATTTCTAACCCAAAAAAATTTAATCTTTTCAATTCATGAATAAAAGAGAGTTTCTTAAAAATGCGGCAGCTTTATCTTCGCTTGCCATAATACCTGCTGAATCATGGGCTTTTTCTGCCGACAAACGCTTGAGAACTGCTCATATAGGTTTAGGAGGAATGGGTCAGGCAGATCTGGCATCCATATCTTCTCATAGCAACGTGGATGTTGTAGCGCTTTGCGATGTTGATTCCACTGTCTTGACGCAGGTGAGTTCCAAGTTTCCAAATGCAAAAACTTATAAGGACTACCGTGTGATGCTCAAAGAACTTAGCAAGGATATTGATGCCGTGATCGTGTCCACGCCTGACCATACCCACGCGCCAGCATCGATGATGGCTATGGAAATGAATAAACCTGTTTATTGTCAAAAGCCGCTCACCCATTATGTAAAGGAAGCCAGGGCAATGGACAAAATTGCCAAAGATAAAAAACTGGTAACACAGATGGGCATCCAGGTGCATTCTTTTTATGATTATAAGCTGGCTACTTTGCTCATCCAATCCGGAATTGTTGGAAAGGTCCACACCGTAAGGGCCTGGTCACCAAAAAACTGGGGTTATAACGGACCCGTACCCGATACGGGAGATGCAGTACCAGCCAATCTGGACTGGAATTTATGGCAGGGAACTTCGGCAGAAAGGCCTTACAAGGATGGTTTTTATCATCCCGGCAACTGGCGGAAACTCGTTGATTATGGCTGCGCTACTTTGGGCGATATGGGTGTACATATTTTTGATACGCCGTATAATGCTTTGCAGCTAGATGTACCGAGAACGATCATCAACAATTGCAGAAAACCGAACGGATTTGGATATCCTGAAAAAAACATGGTTACCTATGAATTCCCGGGAACAAAATACACCGCAGATACACTGAAATGGGTATGGTATGATGGCGTAGGCGCAGATAAACAACGTGAAGATCTAATGCTTCCCGACGGAGCTGATTTACACGACCAGGGTGCAATGTTCATTGGAGAAAAGGGAAGATTGTATCTGCCGCATTTCCAGGTAATGCCTAAATTAATTGTTGACGGCAGCTACAAGGATATAGACATTTCGCAGTTCAAATTGAGTGAGCCGGTTCGGGAGTATAGCTCCGAAGTGCACAAACATTATCACGAGTTTGTAGATGCATGTCTGGGAAAAGCTACCTGTAGCGCTCCATTCTCTTATGCTTCCCGCCTTACAGAAACCATATTGCTTGGCGTAATTGCCGGCCGTTTCCCCAACAAAACATTGCACTGGGATGCAAAAAAAGCACAGTTCGCAGAAGAGGAGGCCAACCAATACCTGGGTGGCACCTATCGGAAATTCTAGACTGACAAGTTACCTCAAGCCTCACTCCAAAAACGAGGTTGCGAAGTAAATCTCAATTGTGAGACTATCTCCCACACGAGTTCGCAAACAATTTATCTGTTTTCATAACAACGACCGGCCACTTTTCCAGAGGTCGGTCGTTCTGTTTAATAAAAAAAAACATTCCACAGTTCTAACATTTCTTTCACATAATGATGAGCTTATCAGTTATCCAGGCCACACCTATACCGCAAGTCCACAGATCATTTGATTTAAAGTGAGAAAACAATAAACAAGTTTTAGTAAATAATATTCACATATATTATATTTGTGACAACAAAATATCACTACAATGAGAAAATTAGAATTTGCATCCCTTCAGGTTAGGGATCTTGAAGTTTCAAAAGAATTTTATATCAAAAAATTAGGGTTTGAGGAAGCAGGAATACCCAACCCGCAGGCTTGTGTTTTCAGATACAACAAGGGTGAAGCAAGTTTTGCCATCAGAACACCGATCGGAAATCTGGAAGGAAAGGAACTGGGCATCGGTGCATCACTCTGGTTCGCCATCGACGGAGAAATAGAGCATCTGCAGGCTCAATTATCAGCTAAAAATGTGACATTGTTAGGACCGGTCCAGGTTACACCTTTCGGGAAAATCATTATTGCCAAAGACCCCGACGGATATAATATTACTTTTTTGCAAGCAAACTAATTGTATCACTATAATCTGTTACAAGATACCGGATCCTTGTGGCATCAAACAGCAACTTGAAACCGATGCTTATGGAAGGAATTCGCCAGGTTGGGATGTCGCACTTCTATCGTTAATTCGCAGATAATCTTATCCAAAACAAACAGGCCGGAGTATTCACTCAGTTTGTTCCCGACGAGACCGGCCGTAATGACATTGAAATAATTCCTTACAGACGTCAGAAAGACTATGTCCAAAAAAATTGAATTTCATTTTAAAAGGCCGGAAGAAAGTCCGGGTTACCTTCTGGGACAGCTCACCATGTTATGGCAGCGAAAACAAAAGCGTGTTTTAGATCCATTGGACCTGACACATACTCAGTTCCAACTACTGTGTGCGCTTGCCTGGCTATCCAGAGAAAGTAATCAGGTTACACAGGTCGAAATAGCCAATCAGAGCAATGCGGACAGGATGATGGTGTCAAAAGTATTAAGGACGCTGGAAGAGAAGAAATTCATCACCCGACAAGAGCACCCGAAAGATACCAGGGCAAAGATTATCAAATTAACCCAGGAAGGAGAAATAGTCTTGCAAAAGGCAATTATCAGCGTGGAAACTGCCGATCTCGATTTTTTTAAAAAGTTGAGTACGGATCTTACGACCTTTAATTCAACGATGGTCGCACTTATCGAACAGAATACCAATGAAATATCAAACAGTAATTGGCTCAACTAAGCCAATTACTGTTTGCTTACAAAAATTACCTCACAAAGCCAGCCAGGCAATACTGATCTAAAATTCCATGGAAATATTGCCGTTAGAAGAGGGAATTTATAGTGTTGACAAGAAGAAAAATCTTTCACCCGTGACGGGGCTGGACAGTGCCCAGGTTCCGGGATTTTTGCAGATGGCGGTTCGTCCATTCTTAATCAGATTGAAGAATGATCTGGTGCTTTTGGATTGCGGACTTGGAATCGTGAATGGCAGTTATATGATGACTTCCGTCTTAGGACATCATGGCATAAATTCAGGTCAGATCACGAAAGTTTTGCTCTCGCACCTACATAAAGATCATATCGAAGGATTGGGTTATTTTCAGAACAGCGAATTCGTTCAGCAATTTGGGAATGCGACGATTTATGCCAACAGACAGGAGCATGATTACGCGCTCAGCCAGAAAGGAAACCCTTCCTATAATGATGATCTCGTTGAGCAACTCGCCGGATTCCCAAATCTGCAACTGATGGATGCTATGCAGGGAAACCTGTCACCTGAAATTTATTTTGAGGTGGTTGATGGTCATACTCCTTACCACCTGGCGTTCCGGATATCAGAAGGTGATCAAACGATCTTTTACGGAGGAGACAACCTTCCTCAGGCACATTATCTGGATTACCATATCGCCTATAAAACCGATTATGATGGCAAAAAAGCGATGACACTTCGGCAGAAATGGCAAAATGAATCAAAACACAAACACTGGACAGTTCTGCTATATCATGATCTTAAACTTCCAATGCTCAAATTTAATAATTAAATAAGCTTGGTTTTACTTTAAAAATGACTAGTAATCGCGAATAATAGTACTTATCATAAGTAAATATTGCCATTGACTTTCTCTAAAAACTATACAACATTATCCGGTTTGAAAGTGCGCCAATCGGCTGCTTAGGCCCAACCTATTCAATCTTAAAAAAGAAAAAAAATGGAAAGCAATAAATTACTCAGAATCGACAATGTCGGAATCGTTGTTGAATCACTCGATGACGCTATTGCTTTTTTCTCAGAAATAGGCTTGAAGCTGGAAGGCCGGACAATCGTGGAAGGAGACTGGGCAGGCCGGGTCACCGGACTTGTCTCTCAGCGTGTGGAGATTGCCATGATGATAACTCCGGATGGTCATAGCCGACTGGAACTTTCCAAATTTATCACACCCCCTACAGTATCTGATCACCGAACTTCGCCCGTAAATGCCCTTGGCTATCTGCGTGTCATGTTCACCGTTGAAGACATTGACGAGCTGGTGTCCAGACTAATCAAACACGGTGCCCGCCTTGTTGGAGACGTGGTTCAGTATGAGAATTCTTACCGGCTTTGCTACATCAGGGCAAGCGATGGACTTCTGATTGGGCTGGCACAAGAAATTGGTGACAAATGAGGAAAACCAGCGAATAAGGTAGCACTGACTTTTTCTTCTTTATCTGGAAGAAGATGAAAGACCTATATCATTTTACAGTCAGTCTCTGCCATTCAGCCCAAAAGTTCAAGCTGCTGAAAAATCGGTATGAGTAACTTTCCCCGATCTGAGAGCTTGTATTCGATGTGAAGTGGTTTTATTTTAATAACGGTCTTTTGGACCAAATCCTGCTCTTCCATTTCTTTTAGCGCGTTTGCAAGGGCCTGTTTATTTGAACCTTCCAGCTGTCGCAAAAGCGAATTAAACCGAACTGGTTCTGCTATCGCAATTCTGAATATTTGAGGCTTCCATTTACCAGACAGTTGCTTCAATAGTGTCTCAGCCGGGCATTGGCCCTGTTCTCTTCCATTTTTCTCCATAAAATTATTATTTTCTTACCACCCTAACCTGATTTCCTTTACCGGCGCTCTCATAAAAGTAAGTAAGTTTAGCTATGCTTTCATTTACATTACCATTTCAGGTAGTCAACTTTTTTTGACTAATTGAACCGGAACCAAACTTTGGCGAAATTTGCCTATTATCATTTCCAGTAGCAAAGCGAACGGAAGCTGACTTCAATATGTAAAGGTTAACATGATAAACTCCTGGCAGTAATTGCTTGCTTTTAAATTACCGAATTTTACGAATAATCTAAAATGGAAACCCAAAATAACAACCCGCTTTTGTGTGATATCGAATCAGGAATTTGCGAAATGCCTGATGTTTCATCAACAGTCCTGAAAGGCAATGGAAAGGCCGGTGGTAAACCTGTAAAAATAATATATTTCACTGATCCTATCTGCTCATCTTGCTGGGGCATTGAACCACAGTTGCGGAAGCTCAAAATGGAATACGGTCAAAACTTTGAAATTGATTACCGGATGGGAGGTTTGTTACCGGATTGGAGCTATAACAGTGGTGGAATAAGTAAACCATCAGACGTCGCCAGTCATTGGGATGAAGTTAGCCAACACTACGATATGCCTATTGACGGAGATGTATGGCTGGAAGATCCTTTGAACTCATCCTATCCACCGTCAATAGCCTTCAAAGCAGCTCAATTACAGGATTCGGAAAAGTCTGTCCACTTTCTTCGTGAATTAAGGGAAATGGTATTTCTTAGAAAAATCAACATAACCAAATGGGAAAACCTGACTATCGCTGCTAAAAAGGCAGATTTGGATATTCAACAGTTTGAAAAAGATTTCAACGCAGACGCCAACGAACTCTTCCGTTTTGACTTACAACTTGCTCTTCAGATGGGAGTCAGAGGCTTCCCTACCCTATTTTTTGTAGATGGAGCGGGAAGTGAAGAAAAAGTATACGGTACCAAGCCATACTCAGTTTATGAGACTGCACTGCTCAAACAATTACCAACCGCTACCAAAACAAAAACAGACAAAAATTGGGAAAAACTGTTTGTAAAATTTAAAACGCTGACTGCCCGTGAATTTTCCGAGCTTTCAGATACGCCCCGCCCGGAAACTGACGGAATTTTGCAAGGACTGGTTAAATCAGGAAACCTCACGGAACTGGTGACTAAGAACGGATCTTTATGGACAGTTATAGTTTGAAACATGATTCATAAACCTTCGTGCTTACTTCCGGTAGCATAAAATAATCCGGCTTTGGATTTCCGGATAAACAACATCGATACTTTACTATAAAATCAGTACCTTAAAACGCCGGGATCACCGATTATTGAACAGATGATCTTAAACTATCACTCAAATGAATTTAAACAATAAAGAAATTTTGCAAATCGCCAATGCAGCTGTCACAGAAGGTGACAATGAAGGTTTTTTGTCTTTCTGCACCGACGATACCAAATGGACTTTTGTCGGAGAACAGGTACTGCAGGGAAAAGACGCAGTTCGGCAATATATGGCAAAGGCCTACTTAGAACCACCAAAGTTTGTAGTCGAAAACTTAATTGCTGAGGACGAATTTGTAATCGCGATCGGCAAAATTAGTATGAAGGATGAAACTGGAAAAATGTCTGAGTATTCGTACTGCGACGTGTGGCGGTTTCGTGAAGGTAAGATGGCCGAACTAAAGGCTTTTGTCATTTAGTATAGAGAATGAATGTTGGTCAAAAGGCGTAGTATTTATTTCCACTAACCATTCAGCGCTTATAGAAACCATTGTCTGGTCATTTCGAACTATTTTCGCACTTTATTCAACAAAGTATTGACTTATTAGGGTGATAATTTGTTCGCATCATGCGATATTTAAGGAATAATTCTCAACGGCAGTACGGTTATGTTGCCCGCAAGAAGATACCCCACAATAAAGTGATGATGTCAGAAAAAAATGAAAAGAACTTTAAACCCACTTCTATTATTTACCATACTTTTTTTAATTCAAATTTTATCCCCTACCGCCCACAGTCAGACTTCAGCAGACTTACTTAATGACTTCAAAAGCTTTAAAGGAATACCCACAGATTCCCTTCAGGTCTCAGTAAGCAACCGACTTGCGGATAAATATATTTACAACCATCCGGATAGCTCGATCTTATTTGGCAAGACTGCATTGCACGCAGCAAAAAAGATGCACCTGACCAGAGAGACCGCCAAAGCTTACAACAATATTGCCAGAACACATTATGTCAGCGGGTCCTATTTTGAGTCACTGACCTATGCGGATTCTGCATTGAATACTGGCAAGAAATACGACTTTAAGCCTGAGGTTGCCACTGCGATCAATACCAGAGGAGTGATATATCTCGGTCAGAACAGATTGAATGAAGCCATTCCGGAATTTTCAAAAGCACTACTACTTAATGAAGCGCTGAAAGACAGCGCAAAAATCGCAGCAAATTATTTTAATATTGGATTGGCGTACGATGAACTTGGCCAGTTCGAAAATGCGTTCCTTAATCTAAAAAAAGCTCTTCTTGTTTCAAAATTATGTAAAGACGGGCACCTCAACCAAATGTCTTTGAACAGGATCGGAGAAATTCATTACCACTCCAAAAACTATCAGCAGGCTTTGCGTTACTACCGGGCAGCCCTTGACTTCAAAGCCTATCAGGACAATTGGGAAAAAGGTTTTGCGTATTCCGGGATGGCGCAGACGCTTTATGAAATGAAACAACACCAGCAGGCCCTTGAATATGCGACCAAAAGTTTTGTATTAATGAAAGAAGTGAATGCCGATTGGGATACCGAACGTGCAGCCAACATTCTCTCGAAATGTTACGCAGCGCTAGAAAATTATCAAAAGGCTTACGAATATCAGAGCATAGCAAGAGCTTACGGCGATAGCATTCTTAATGAGAAAAAGGAACAGGAAATTAATTATCTGCATTTGCAGGACAAAAAAGCTGAAAACCTGGCATTACTTCGAGAAAATGAAAATAGCAGGCAGGTAATCAGAAATAACAGGATTGTAATTTCAATTACCGTGTTATTCTCCCTGCTACTGCTTGCAGCACTGTTTTTATTAAGACGGAATATCAACCGAAAGAATGCTTTAAACACAGAGCTCAAACACCGAAACGACGAAATACAAATACAGAAAGAAGAAATTCAGGCGCAGCGGGAGGAGCTAATATCGATCAATAAAACCAAAGACCGGGTGTTATCCGTAATTGGCCATGATCTGCGAAGCCCTTTTGCCTCGGTACGCCAAGTGCTCGATCTGATCAGAAGCGGTGATCTTGACGAGCACGAACAGGAAATGCTATTTGACGATTTTCAGAAACAGATAACGCTGGTATCCGAGCTCATTGACGGTTTACTTGCCTGGGCAAGCAGTCAGCAAAGCGGAGGAGCAGTTAATTATGAAAAGATCAGTTTAACAGATACCACAGAAAAAATACTATCACTGTACAAGCCTGCATTTGATCAAAAAAAGCAACAGGTTGAACATACTAAAAATGAAAACATTTTCATTGAGGCTGATGAAAACCATGTTAGGATCATTCTCCAAAACATTGTGAGCAATGCTATTAAATTCACACCACAACAGGGAACAGTAAGTTTGTTCTACACAAAAGAAAATGATTTTGTAGCCATTCATATCAAAGACGACGGGTTGGGCATGTCGAAGAAAAAGCTGGCGGAATTATTTAATACTTCCGGCGTCGCCATTTCAGAAAATGGTACGGACATGGAACCCGGAACAGGACTTGGCTTACTGCTTATAAAACAATTTGTTGAAGAAAATAAAGGACACATCGAGGTGAAAAGTGAGATAGACAAGGGATCCGAATTTATCGTTTATTTCAAGGCAAGCCAAACAACCGCATCTGATTTGCAGAGTATTAAATGACCTGAGGTATCTCAAACCAGGGAAAATTCGCTTAAACCATCCATATTCTCACCAAAAACTTACATCAGGTACAATCCGATCATTCTCAATATCTTCCATGCAACAGCAGTAACCAATTGAAGGCATCCGGAATCTAAAAAATGGACTGCACGCAAGAATTAAGACGATTGTGTGGCATTGGTTTATTACCTTCGAATAAAATCAAATACCAAATAACTTTAATTTAAGCTGTTAGAACCAACATTACCTAATATTTTACAAGTAGAACAAACATGGCCTCAGGATTTTTTGCAATTTTAGATGATATAGCTTTTTTAATGGATGATGTTGCTTTGGCGACAAAAGTAGCAACCCGCAAAACAGCAGGTATCCTGGGTGATGACCTGGCCGTAAATGCCGAGAAAGCGACAGGCTTTCTGTCTAACCGGGAGTTACCGGTGTTATGGGCTATCACAAAAGGGTCGTTGATAAATAAACTGATTATCGTTCCCATTGCTTTGCTTTTGAATATATTCCTACCCAAAGCCATCACCTTCGTTTTGCTGTTAGGAGGGATTTATCTGGCGTTTGAAGGTGTAGAAAAGATAGTAGAATATTTTTTTCATAGTCACAAAAGTGATCACAAAACCGAGGAAGATGTTCCTGAACGATCAAGTGCGCTTACGCCTGACAATGAAAAAGAGAAAGTTAAGTCTGCCGTCACAACCGACTTTATTTTGTCAATCGAGATCGTGATCATTGCTTTGGGAAGTGTATTGGAAAAAAGTATGACTATACAGATTGTTACCGTTGCCGCAGTCGCTTTGCTGGCAACAGTGGGTGTTTACGGCATTGTTGCGCTAATTGTGAGAATGGATGATGCCGGTTACAAACTCATTAAAAAATCCGATGATAAGGGATTTCTTTCAAAGTTAGGGCACATATTGGTTAAGGCTTTGCCAGTAATAATAAAGATTTTAGGTGCGGTCGGAACAGTTGCTTTACTGCTGGTTTCAGGTGGAATTTTTGTGCATAACATCGAATTCTTACATCATGTTCTACCACAGCTCCCCGATATGATCAAAGAATTTGGAATGGGCCTTATTGTGGGTCTAATTGCGCTGTTACTCTTTACGGCTTATAAAAAAATAGCGTCTTTGTTCAAGCGCGCTTAGAAGAGACAGCAATTAACCGTTTCAATTGCTATAAAAAATGAGGTAAACAAAATCGAATGTTTACCTCATTTTTTTATAGAATGACATCGCATCACCTCACTTCCAGCGGTCTCCCAAAACCTTCATCCAATATCCACCTACAACGGATCTTGCCCGAAACCCTACTGACTTTCCATCCACGGTTTCATACCAGTCCGAAAGCGGAATGCGGTCCGGGGTTTCCATCGCAAATTTATAGACCGGATTTATAAACGCTTCAAAATCTTTCCGGTTCGTAGTTAATGTGGCTGTCCAAATGATCCAGTCGGATTTTGAATACGTTTTGCGGCTGTCAAGCGGAAGACCAAATGCTTTCTGTTTGGTCAGATAATATTTAATTTCCTTTTCTGCGACAGTTTTAGGAAATACATTCAGTTTTAAAAGGTCATCCCAAACCAGGTTATATTTCTGGCTCCAGGAATCCTTGTTGTCAAAAGTCAGCGCATAATGGTCACCACTGTCTGCCAGCTCCATCCATTTCTTGACAAAGTCTTTTACCAACGCGTTCACCTCCGCGGCTTCTGTGGTTTCTCCCAGCTGTTCAGCCATTTTTGCGTATGAAGCCAAACCCATAATGGCCTTAATTGACAAGTTGGCATTACGGGCAAGGTGGCCGGCAAAATCGTCAGTGCAAAGCTGGTTCGCAGGATCAAAGCCCTCCTTTTTAAGATAATTTGCCCAGATCGTGAGTACTTTCCAGTGCTTTTTAGCAAACTCAACATTGTTTTCTGCCTTGCATACGGCGTAGGCCAGCGTTAACATGTTACCAGATTCTTCCACCGGCATATCCTCACCGTAGGTTTGGCCGTTTGCCAGCGGATAGGTCCCGACATCATGCGCAGCGAAAGGTTTGGTCCATTTACCGCTTTCGGAATAATAGAAAATCGGTTCCATCATACCTTTCAACAATATAGGATTATAGAGCAAAAACAGTGGTGCCGAAGGATAGGTGATATCGACTGTTCCAATAGAACCATTACTAAAATTTTCTTTTGACAAAAACAACGGAGTACCGGCAGCGTCGGCTACAAGTTTGTGCGCTGCGATTGCCTGACGATAGGCTAAAACGCAAAGTTCGGCATACTGTTTTCCACCAGCTTTCAGCGCATCCTGATAAATCATTTCATCTGTAGCTTCACAATCTTTCAGGATTTTAGCAAAATCGGTTTCAGCACTTTTCAGCTCTCCCTGAATGGTTTTGTTGCCATCTCTATTCCACCAGGGCCTAAGATTTTGACCAAAGTACTGAACCGAATACCCGTCGTCATATCCAAGCATGGCATGAAGAGATTGTGTTTGGCTGCCTACATTTTGAGAGGAAAGTACAACGGCCATCGATTTTGTATCACCATTGGTCGCGCCAGTTTGATTAGCAATTACAGAACCGATTTTTGAAAAAGAACGGATCAGTTCAGCAGGTGAACCCAGTCCGGAACTTTTTACAGCCGCAGAAGGTGCAGAGAGATAAGCATATCCCCAGTCAATACGGACATCATCACCTTTCCGGTCGAGTAACTTTTGTTGATTATTTCCCAAAGAAAGCGTTACAAGACCATTCTCATTCCCTTTTTTACCAATTACTTTTTGATTTGCGTCATTCACCGCCCAAAGTCCCGAAACCGAATTGAGGATTTCGACCTGATGCGTTTTTCCGTCACCGGCCTTTAAATCATAAACCACATAATTGACAGGACGTGACACCATATTAAGATCTTTCAGGATTAATGGCGCTACAAAACGGACTTTAAGCTGGATGGGACCTGCTTCAAAGTCATAAATCGTCTGCGTAGCTTTCATATCAAAACCGGTTTGCTTTGCTGTCAGGATTACATCATCCCCTTTCGGTGCGATTTCATCTGCAAGACCGACATCGATATATCCCGGTCCTACACCATTTTTGCAATAAGCTGCTAATATGTTTTTACCCTTTTTAAGTGCTTTGCGTGCCGCTGCACTTATTGGCTTGAATTCATAATCACCTGTAAAACAAGGCGCACATTCAAATGCCGGAACACCGTTGATATAAACCTGAACATCGTCATCATGAAAAATATTCAGCATAGGTTTTTCAAAATCAGTTGCGGTCAATGTGAATTCACGTTTGTACCAAACTTCCTTTGGGAATTCCGTTCCGCTTTTTAGCATTGCATCATTGCGGTCTTTTGTTCCGAACGGCGCGGGAGCCTGCTTCCAGCTACTAACATTGTAGTTATCCTTATACCAAGCCGGACCCGGGTCAACGGTTGTAAACCTGGCTGAATATCCCGACTGTTTTGCGGTGGGTAACAGCGTTTTCATCACCGGCGTGGCCGCTCCCATGAAACGGTACGCCTTTCCGTCCACGCGTATGAGTCCGTCCATTGGCTGAACTTTACCGGTCCAGTGTCTTGTCGGTGAGCCATTTAACTGATCGCCAAAAGACCAAACACTTGTGTAGGGATCGATGGTAACTAGCGGCGTTGCCGGCGGCCGAAAGGTTTGCGAAAAGGACGTTAAAGTGGCAAAAATCAGAAGGATCAGAAGACCGGATTTCGACATTATATTAATTGTAGTGTTAGGAAATAAAACAGATTGGTATTCGAAACCCAAAAATAAGCTGGTTAAACTATAAATCCTCAGTTATTTTATTTTACCATTCCATTATTTTAGGGTGCAAGCCAAATTATAAAACTACTCCTAAAATAGATACTCTAAGCATTGCCCAAGGTAAACTCAATTGACAGAATCTGCCAAAGTGCGGAATTATTTCATACAAAATTGCGATGTTACATTGCCGGCCCCAACTACCATAACCTTTTCAAACCGGGTTTTGTCCGTTTCAACCAAAAACCTCCGGTGATTATTCCATTTGGAATGTTAACTTTATTTATGAAATCTTCTCTGCCCATTTCTAATCTTCACCGGATCACGCTGCTGATGGCTGTCTGGATCAACTTGTTTGTTCTGGTACTCATATTCAATAATCGTGACGCTGATGCTCTTATCATCCCCAAACTTCTTAAAAGTTTTGCCATCATTTACATATTAGGGCTGACCAATATTTTAGCTATATATCTGATTCAAAAGAAATATGAGCATGTTTTTAAGAAACCGGAAAGGGTCAGATATATCTTTAGCACCCTATTAAGTCTGGCTGTTTTCTTAGTTTTAAGCATTGCGCTCGAGAACATTGGTGCGGATGATAAAGAACTGGTTGGTCAGCAGAAAGTCAATGCGCTGATCCTTGTTTTCGTGATTTTTCATATGCTGACCGTTGTGTTACATGATCAGGTGATTTTGCAGCACAGCAAGGCACAGGCAGAACTGGAAAATATGCAGTTGAAGGCAGCGATCAGTGAAGCTTCTAACTTTCAATTACGTCAGCAAATACACCCCCATTTTCTTTTTAATTCACTGACAATCTTAAAGTCAATTTATAAAAAAGATGCGGTGAAAGGTGAATTTTACTTAACCCGGCTATCCAATTTTCTCAGGGCTTCGTTCTCTGACCACTCATCCAGAATCACATCCCTTCAAACAGAACTAACGCTGTGCACAGATTACATGGACATGCAGAAAATCAGGTTCGGTGATGCAATCCACTATGATGTAAATGTGTCAGAACAGGCTCAAATAAAGTATGTACCCTTCTTTTCAATTCAGGTATTGCTTGAAAATGCGATCAAACATAATGCAATGACGGAGGCAAATCCTTTGAAGATCATTGTCTTTGAAAGCGGCAGCTTTATTACGGTAAAAAATAATCTTCAGCCAAAAGCCAATAAGGAAGATTCTACCGGCCAGGGGCTCGCAAACCTGGCAGAAAGATACCGGCTTTTGTCAGGTGACCGGATCATAATCACACAGGATCAGGGCACTTTTTCAGCAACTATTAAAATGTATGAGAATGAAGATAGTTATCATTGAGGACGAAAAATGGACGGCGGAAGATCTGGCAGATACGATCATTCAGATTGAACCTCACAGCCAGATTGTAGCCGTACTGCAATCTGTAAAAGAATCCATCGCCTACTTTAAAGATAATGCCGTTCCGGACGTAATTTTTAGTGACATACAACTCGGGGATGGTCTGAGTTTCGAGATTTTTTCAGCAATTTCCATTACCACGCCAGTCATTTTCTGCACTGCTTTTGATGACTATGCGTTAAACGCTTTCAAAGCAAATGGTATAGAGTATATGTTAAAACCGTTTACACTTGAGTCGGTGCAGGCGGCGCTCGGCAAGTTTCATACGCTACGAAATACAAGCCCAAACGCAGATTACTTTCAGTCTTTCATAAAAGAAATAACTTCTCAAAACCGGCCAAAATCCGCCGCTATACTGGTCTATTACAAAGATGTTATATTGCCAGTCAAAGTAAATGATATTGCTTTATTTTATGTTGAAAATGAAAACACGCATCTGGTTACGTTTGACAACAAAACTTACTATCCCAAAAATAATCTGGATGAATTAGAAAGGATGACCGGAAACGACTTTTTCAGGGCCAACAGAAAATGCCTTATTAACAGAAAGAGTGTTGTAAACGCGTCGAGTTATCTTTCACGTAAATTATCAGTAAAAGTTTCCATTCCGTTTGATCACATCATCACGATCAGCAAGGAGAAAACACCGCATTTTCTTGCATGGCTGGCAGGCAATTAGGCTTGTACATTTTAAATGTTGCAAAAGAATATCAATAGATATTGAAAACCAATTCAGGTTTTTTGAGAATAAACTGCCGCTTGTAGCCGGAAGCCTAATGGCGTTGAATGTGTTGCTTTTCCAAACTGCCTGATAAAATACTTATAATCCTGGTAACCAAGCTCAAAAGCTATTTCTTTCACACTCTTGGAGGTATAAAAAAGTAGCCGCTGCGCCTCTCCGATAATCTCCTGCTGTATAATGTAGGTGCTGGAAAAACCAGTTACTGCTTTCAGCGTATCATTCAGATAACTTACCGTAATATTCATTTTATACGCATAATCGGCAGGCCTTTTCAGGGTTTTGTAATGTTCTTTTACAAGCTGACTGAATCCTCTCGCTATCTCAACGGCGCGTGTGGGATGCTTCTCAACGTTTCCGGCCTCTTGTGAATAAAGAATACCAGCTGTCTTATAAAAAAAGGCATTCAATAACGATTGAAGAAATTGTATGTGGAATTTGCCGGGCCGTTCTTCTTCAATGGCTGTGCTTATCGAATTTAACAGCCGACTAACTTCCGGTAAGTCTTCCTGTGTAAGATTCAAAAGGATCGTATTTTGCAAAGATTGCTCGATCGCCAACCTGGCTTTCTGGTCTATTATTTGCCCGTTAAAAAACATGATCCAGCCGGATACATTATTTGCCGCTTCTGTTTGATGTACCTGGCCGGGCCGCAACAGCAACATAGTAGCAGATTTTAGATCAATAGATTGAAAGTCAACCAGTAAACTGGCTTGCCCCGTTTCGAAAAAGATTAGAGAATAGTAATCATGACGGTGCGGGGTTGCAATGTCCTCCCTCACTTCCTCTGTGATGTTTTCAGGTAGCATCCTGGCCACCAATACGCCATATGGACTATCGGACAATTTTAAAAACCTGATCTCTTTTCCTTTCATCTTTTAGCTGCGATCCAACCTGACAAATGTTTTTCAAATTTAGACAGAATACTTCGTTAAACGGATCACAAACAGCAGCATCGAGTGGACAAAAGGCATATATACAACATGTAAATTTTTATTTAAACTTAAATACAATCAATATTACGATATGAATTTTTGCATTATCCATTTTGAAGTATCGGCATGCGATTTGTCAGGGACATTTCACTTATACCTAATCCGGTCTATTGTTATTAACTGATAATTAGTAAGTAAACACAATCAAAACTAAAATCATGAAGAAAATACTGGTTTCAGGCGCCAGCATTTCCGGTCCCACATTAGCATACTGGTTGCATAAATATGCTTTTGAAGTCACGCTCGTAGAACGTGCAGCGGAACTGCGGCTGGGTGGACAAAATATTGATGTCAAAGGTCCGGCTCTCGAGGTAGTCAGGAAAATGAACCTGGAAGAGGAAATTCGTGCTGCCAACACCACTGAAATCGGGATTCGGTTTGTAAACGTAAAAAATGAAATTATTGCTGAATTTCCGGTGGATAGTTCACTGAGCATGACCCAGGAACTGGAAATCCTGCGGGGTGATTTAGTTCAGATTTTGTATAAAAGAACGAAGGCTCATGTGCGGTACATTTTCGGTGATGCCATCACCGCCTTAAATCAAAATGCGGAACAGGTATCTGTCACATTTTCAAGTGGTAAAACAGAAGACTTTGACCTGGTTGTATCTGCCGAAGGTATTGGTTCTCATACGCGTAAACTGATTTTTGGTGATGAAATTAAATTCAAATATCTGGGTTTATATACCGCTTACCTGACGATCAAAAAAGCAAGCACGGATAGTCGCTGGGCCCGCTGGTGCAATGTTGTTGGCGGAATTATATTCGTTCTAAGACCAGATAATTACGAAACAACGCGCGCTTCTGTAACTTTTCTTTCACCAGAATTGGGTTATGAGAAGCTTTCGGTTGAGGAAAAGAAAGATGTTCTGATCAAAAAGATTAAAAATGTGGGCTGGGAAGCGGAAAGAATTGTTCAGGAAATCAAGGATTCGGATGATCTGTATTTTGAGAGAGTCAGCCAGGTAAAAGCGACTAAATGGAGCCATGGCCGGTTTTGTCTGACCGGAGATGCTGCCTGGTGTGTTACACCAATTGCCGGAAAAGGCGTGGATTTATCTATGTCCGGAGCCTACATCCTTGCAGGTGAGCTCTCCAAAACCGATGATTATGAACAAGCTTTCATGAACTATGAAAACCGGATGCGCCCTTTTGTGGAATCATCCCAAAAGCTACCGCCCGGCGTACCCCGGATCGTGTATCCCACTTCAAAAATCGGAGTAGCTATTTTGAATGGGTTATTCTCCATTGTCGGCAGTAAACCTGTTAAAAATATCATTGGCCTATTTAGCAGCAAAAACAAGGATCCGGAAAAGGAAATCGAGTTACCTGATTATGTTGTTGACACAAAACGAAGTGTAAGTAATGACTGAAATCAATTAAGCAACAAGGGAAAGTGAACAAAAAACATCCGGTTGCACGATCTTGCGAGCCGGATGTTCTATTTCAAGACAAAATTATTTATCCCTGATAAACCACAATCGCCTCTGCCTTTTGTTCTGGTTTTTTGCTAAACCTGTTGATCAGTTTTTCAATGATGATATACATCGATGGAACTACAAACAAAGTAAGGATCATGGAGCTTGTTAGTCCGCCAATAATAACCCACGCCATACCGTTTTTGATCTCTGATCCGGATCCGCTTGCCAGTGCGATTGGGAGCATACCGAGAATCATCGCAAGCGTCGTCATCAAAATCGGGCGAAGTCTTTCCTTTCCTGCTTCCACAAGCGCATCGTGGGCAGAATGTCCTTTTGCTTTCAATTCGTTCGTAAAATCGACAATTAAAATTGCATTCTTGGCTACCAATCCCAAGAGCATGATCACACCAATGATGGAGAAAATATTAAGCGTTTCCATCGTCAATGCCAAAGCAAGAAGTGCGCCGATCAATGCCACCGGTATTGAGAACAATACCACAAACGGATAAATAAGACTTTCATAAAGCGCTACCATGATCAGGTAAACCAGCAGGATCGCCGTTATAATGGCTATTCCCAGACTTCCAAATGCATCTCCCTGGTTTTTTGTATCACCGAGATACTCAATCGTTACGCCCTCCGGCAGTTTTATTTTTGCTGCCTTCACCGCAATTTCATCGGATACAGAACCCACCGGACGGCCAATTACGTTTGCATTCACGGTGATGGCACTCAGGCGGTTGTTACGCTGCAAAACGCTTTCTCCTAACCCGTCCCCTACCTGTGCAAACTGACTCAAAACAAAGCTCTGACCATCGCTATTGGTGAATGACAGATTTTTCACGTTGCTGATATTAGATCGGTTGTATTGATCCAGACCAATTTTTATATCATACTCATTTCCCGATTGTTTGAATTTGCTCTGGTCGTTCCCGCTGAAAGCATTTTGCAATGCAGCGCCAACCTGACTCGCGTCAAGGCCTAAAAGCGTCATTTTTTCACGGTTCAGCTTCACTTCTACTTCCTGCTTCTGATTCTTTACTGAAAGCTCAACAAACTGAGTTCCTGCAATGCTGGCAATGCTATCTTTAAATTGATTCGCCACTTTACGTACCTGGTCAATGTTAACGCCTTTGATCGCAACCTGTATGGGTGCCGCACTGGTTCCGGATACGCTGGTTGCCGCAGTGGTAACTTTTATGCCCGGGATGACCGCGCTAATTTCCTTTTGCATTTTGAGACCAAAAGCAGCCGGTGAAACATTCCGTTTCTTTTTATCTACAAGACTTACTGTTAAATCTGCCAGGTTACCGTTGTTCGCCGCTCCCGAAACACTTCCGGAAACAAAACCTACGCTGGTAAACACATTAACAACTTCCGGTTTTTTCATGATCATTTCTTCAACCTGCTGCGCAACCATGTTGGTCTGGTAAATGCTGGCTGAGGGATCCAGTTCCAGTTTGATGACCAGTTCTCCCTGATCAGAAATAGGAATAAACGCAGCACCGATGAACCCTTTCGCTACGAGCATAATCGCCCCAACAATAAGGACAATCACACCGGACAGCAGATACCGTTTTTTGTGCAAAACAATTTCCAGCAGATAACCGTAGCCGGCAATTAGTTGATCGATGAAGTGTTCAATGCCCAGGTTAATTCTTCCCCACAAAGTCCTTGGATTCAACTCTTCCACTTTTCCAAAACGGCTAGCCAAAAGCGGGGTAACCGTAAAGGAAACAAACAAACTCATCAGTGTGGAGATCACAACCACCAAAGAGAATTCGCGTAAAATGGCACCGATAATACCGCCTGAAAGCGCCAGCGGAAGAAATACAACTACGTCAACTAAGGTAATGGCAAGAGCGGTAAAACCGATTTCGCTGCGTCCTTCCAAAGCCGCTGTCATTTTATCTTTCCCCATTTCCAAATGCCGGTAAATATTCTCCAAAACCACGATGGAGTCATCGACCAGAATTCCGACAACCAGCGAAAGAGCCATCAAGGTCATCAGATTCAATGAAAATCCGAAAAAGTACATCGCGATGAATGTTGGGATAATTGAGCACGGAAGTGCGACCATGACAAACATCGAACTTCTGACACTATGCAAAAATGCAAGCATTACAAGTCCCACGATTACGATGGCTAATACCAAATCTTCCATCACCGCATGCGCAGAAGCAAGCGTATAAGTACTCTGGTCGTTGGTCACCTGGAATTTTACATCCTGGGATTTAAACTGGCCTTCCAAAGAAATAAACTCTTCTCTTACAAGCGTGCTCACATCCACCGCATTGGCATCGGTCTGTTTGATGATCTGGACACCAATTGATGGAATTCCATTTACGTGATTAATGGCGGTTGTTTTGGCGGTAGCATCTACTACTTCGGCCACATTTTCAAGATAAATCGTCCCACCCCTGAGGTCTTTGGCGACGATCAGCTTTCTTATCTGATCCAGAGAAGTTACATTGGCATCGTAGCGGATGGAGAACTGCTGGTTTTTTGTTTCAATCTGTCCTGCCGGGAAAGACTGGTTTCCTTTTGCAACAGCCTGAGTGATCTGATCTATACTTAAGTTATAACCTTTCAAACGAGCCTGATCGATGTTGACCTGAATCTGTCTTTCATCGCCGCCAATGATGTTAACCTGCCCAACTCCCTGAATATTTTGAAGAAGCGGACGCACCTGAAGATCCATCAGATCATACAATTCTCTTGGTGAAAGTTTACCAGTCACCCCGGCCTGTATCACCGGCGTTTCTTCCAGGCTGATTTTATTTACAACAGGTTTTTCGATCCCGTCTGGCAAATCATTTTGGGCCTGATCGGCCTTCCGCTGTATATCACGCTCTGCTTTATCCACATCGGCATCTGCTTTTAGCGTCACGGTAATTTGAGATACGCCTTCCTGTGATGTCGAGCTGATCTGGTCCAATCCTTCAATCGAAGCAAATGCATCTTCCAGTTTTTTGGTTACCGAACTTTCTACCTCCGCAGCACCCGCGCCCGGGTAAATGGTGGCCACACTGACTACGTTTACTGAAATGTTAGGCAGCAATTTGTAGTTAAGCAGCGTGTAACTCTGCACACCGAAGAGCATGAGTACCGTAAATATTACAACAATTAATAGTGGCCGTTTAACGGCTATTTCTGATATTGACATGTCCTTCTGATTAATTGGCTAAACTAACTTCAGTTCCGTTTTTCAGGTTGATCTGTCCGGAGGTAACCACACGGTCGCCAGCTTTCACACCACCAATGATTTCGATCAAACTGCCCATTTCTCTGCCCGGCTGTACAGGGGTTAAAACAACCTTGTTATCCGCTCCAACCACGTAAACGGATGCATTTTTCACACTCTCAGTCAGCGCTTCACGCGGGATCACCAGCACATTTTGTTTTGATTTTTGGGAGAAATCGGCATACACAAACGTTCCTGAGCGAAGTACCGTTTTCTGTGTATTTTCAATCATGATCTCGGCCATGTAGTTATGTGTCACATCAGCTTGCGGACTGATAAAAGATACTTTTCCGGAAAAAACTACGTCAGGATATACATCCGTCGTAATTTTTACAGACTGTCCCTGTTTGATCTGGTAAACTTCCGCTTCCGTCAGATTCACCTGCACTTTGGTTCTTGAAAGATTAATAATCGTCGCGATCTCTGAACCAGGACTTGCAAACACGCCTTGCTCCATATTTTTGGCGGAAATGATACCGCTCGTCGGCGCCTTGACCGAAGCATCGCCCATTTGTTTTCTGATCTGGTCTACCTGAACCTGCGCGTCGCTAACATTCTGACGAATATCATTGACCTTTTCACGGGTGGTTGCTTTTCCTTCCAAAAGCTCAGTGTAGGTTTGTAAATCTGCTTTTAATTTGATCAGATTACTTTCTGCTTTTTGAAGGTCGAGTTGTTGTGTACGGTTGTCCATAATGGCCAGAACCTGTCCCTGACGAACCTGATCGCCCAATTCAAAACGTACAGTTTGTAAAATGCCGCTACTCGTTGTAATCACTTTCGATTCTTTAAAAGGTGCGAGATTTCCTGTTTTTACAATACGTAATTCAAGCAGTTGCTCTTTTACCTCTGCATATTTTACCGGGATTTTTACCGCTACTTTTTTCTCAGGCGTGTTATTGGCGTCGATCTGCTTTTTGTTGGCAGAAAGTTTGTAAGCGATCAGGGCGATGATGGCAACGAGCGCTATGGAAATGATGTATTTACGTTTCATGGTGTTTTTATAATGAGGTATGAAAAGTTTTCAAAGTGCCGTTCGCCTTTTCCAGATCGATTTTGGCTATCAGAAAATTATAAAGGGAGTTGAGGTAATTGCTTTGGGCTTCTTTGAGAGAATATTGCGAATTTAGCCAGTCGGTCAGGTCGGTTACCCCTTTCTGGTATTGCAGATCCGTACTTTTGAAAACCGATTCGGCCAGTCCGATATTCCTCTTATCCATATCCAGACTGCTTTGCGCTTTAATCAGCTTCGTGCGGGCGTTGTCATATTCTAGATGGAAATTTTCCTGGTCCAGTTTCAGATTTTCACGGGCATTGACCTGTTTAATTCTGGCCTGGTTGTATTGAGAATTGCGTTTAAAACCATCAAATATTGGTATCGCAAGTTTGATACCAATCGCAGAATAATCACTAAAACCCGAAATCGATTCTCCCAAACGATCACCAAATCCGATGTAACCATATCTGGCATAAGCTGTCAGTTTCGGAAGCGAAGTAGCACGAATTCTAGCCTGATCAATATCTAAAAGTGCAATGTTGACTTCGGCCAGTCGGTAATCGATCCGGTTGGCTGCATTAAATGAAGCAAAATCACGAAAGCTGATTTGCGTTTGATCGGCAGCTGGTTCATCCAGTTCAAAATTCTGAATTTGAAGGGAGTCAGTAAGGGAATAACCCATTGCATTTTTCAACTGGTTTTGAGCAAGTTCCAGATCACTTTCGGCAGCTAATATCTGCGAACTGGTATTGTTATAATTCACCTGTATTTTGTTCACATCCGACTCCATCGCCACGCCTTTTTCAAGCTGCAGTTTTGAAATATTCAGTTGCTGCTGATAAGTTTCCCGGTTGGATTGAAGAAGAGTAAGCTGCTGACGGTAGACGAAAATCTGGTAATAGGCATTGCTGATATTGTAGATAATCGTCTCATCATTTTGCTCACCATTTAGCTGGGCCTGCTGCTGAGCAACTTTATTTGCTTTCAGGCCGGTGATCAGCGACTGATCGAAAATGGTCTGGTCAACCTGGGCGACCACATTGCTGTTGAATTTCTTGGTGAATGCTACTTTAAGATCTGTGGGCCCAAATATCCCCGCAGGAATAACCGACTGCTGTACTATAAGGTTATCATCGATGCTTCCGTTCAGGTTCACATTTGGCAAATAAGCCGCCAGTGCTTCCTTGGACTGATACCGCGCAGCCTCCTGGTTATTGCGGTAAACTAATGTGCTGCGGTGGTGTTTAAGTCCGTAATCGATGCATTGTTTCAGGCTCAGCCGCTCCTGAGCTTTGGCCGACACCGACAAAACAGAAAGAATTAATATTACGATATGCTTTTTCATTTGGCTTTCTTTGGCACTCCTTGTGCATGTTTAACATCACAAAATTGAGTTTCCCAGCCAGGCAATCTTAGCAGTTTTCAGCCGAAACGGACAAAATCAGCGTTGAATAGACAGCATATTGGAATTATTATATTTTTTCTAAAATTCCATTAAACAAAGATTTATGCGAAATCATCATGTTCAGAGATATGGAGAATAACAGGATGGTTGAACAGTTCAATAAAAAAGGAGGTTCAAACTCAGATTTGTCCGTTTGAATTAAAAAGGATTATGTCTTTCAAGCGGCTGCTGCGATTTTTACAACTTACCAAAACTTTAAACATGACACTTTACAGCTTAGCTCTGCGCATCAAAGAAGTGCGGGACCTTCAAAAAAACTACATGCAAACCATGGATTCTAATACCTTAACACAACTTACAGACAGAGAAACAGAACTGGATAAACTTGTAACCGGTATTACAGAGTCTTATGGAGGTGGGACTTCAAATAGTAGAATAATAATCAATTAATTCAAGCGCACTCCAAGTGTAAAATAAGGAATTACCCGTTCACGCGAGACACCAACCATGACTTCAAACACCAACATTTGGGCCGGAATAATATAAATACCTCCACCATAACCGACGTGTATTTTATTAGATTTTTCATCATGCACCCAAACTCTTCCCAGATCATGTAAACCGATAACTCCAACTGATCCAGGCAGCAGATAGGATTTAAAATCGAAAAGTTTTAACCGCATTTCGACATTGTTGTAAAGCATCTGCTGGCCGGTAAAACGGCCGGTATTGAAGCCGCGTAAATTGGCAAGCCCTCCCAGCCTCTCCTTTTGAAAAAATTCAGGTTCGCCAAAAACCGCTCCGCCTCCGGTCCGGTTGGTAACGATCAAAACCGAATCTTGGCCGGGATTTATGGTAAAGCCAAATTCAGATGAAATCTGCATAAGACTTTTGTAACTGCCCGATACCGCCTTATAGCCGGCAAGCGTGGTATTCCAGGTTATTCCACCGATGCGCACAATTCCCTTATTACGTGTATCCAAGGTGGAGTTGATCATCGCACCAACATAACCTTTGTTGGTAAAGACCCTTTCAGATGGAGTCAGTTTATTATACTCATTTAAGAATTTATCTTGGTTGTGGTCCTGCTTGCTGTTGTAATACTGCCCTGCAATACCTGCGCTGAACCGCCAGCCTCTAACATCTCTGTAAAGCGAAATATCACCCGTTAAATAGTCGTAACGGTTTCGGTAATAATCAATCTCTTTGTCGTCATCGTTCACAAAAACGCTTTCGTTTCCGACACCAAAAAAATTGCTAACATTATTGGGGCCTCTTGATCTGACGTTGATCATCAGGTTATTATTTCCAATCACCTTTTTAAAATCACCCAAATAGGTTATCAAAAATGACTCCCGGGCAATAGAATAATCGGCCAGTAACTCATGCCGGTATGCATAAGGTTGTTTGCGAAAGCCATGCTTTTCATAAGAAAATCCACCCATCAGCGAGACACCTTTATCCACTCCGTAAGTTGCTGTTGTAATTAATGCAAAGCGGTCATATTGATAGCTTGTTTTGTCATAGCTGTTTGCCAGTGTGTCATTCGACAGCCGCAGTGAAGCCTGTGACCGCAAAGGGAAACTGTTTTTTTCGTCTTTACGGTCATAGATATAGAGCCGTTGTTGATTGTAAAGATTTTTGGATATGGTAACGCTGTCTTCACCAGCTCCGGCGATGATTCTCACAGTTATTGGCGAGGGCGGTGAACCGTTTAAGTTGAACTTATCGCTGTTATCAAATCCATACAAACGCACCTCTTTTGTAGTTTCAGGGTAAAAAGTCCTCATGTAAGTAACATGATCGATACTTCCGTCTTTTTTGATCTTGTTTACTGTGACTTTTAAACTTCCGTCCGGGTTATTTTGTATGTCAAAATTATCGTGTTTGTCAGTCGCAGGAATTTCTACCTCTTTTGATAAAAAACGATAGTATTTCAACGCCTGGTCCGTTAGCATATTTCGGCGTTCTATAAACCTTGAAATAATTTCTTTACCTGAAATTTGAAAAACGGTATCAGGCATCAGTCTCACTGAGCCCGTGATCAGCTCATCGGTAAGACTTTTTTGGACAAGCGAAATTTGCTCTTTCCAGTCGTCCGCACCCAGCTGGTTGAGAAAATATCTGTCAAACGACTGATTTTGTAAGTTCCAGGTTTTAATGTCACGAATCTTATTTTCATATGGCTGAAACTTTGACCGCAGCCATCCATGTGAGACAAACCAGGGAAATATCCCGCTTGTTTTGTAAAAAACCTGATCACGGTCGCGGGGAACGGGCAAATAGGTATCGCCCTTTTTTCCCTTGATCCGTTCCCACCGCCATTGATCTTCATGCCGGTCCCAGTCGCCCAGCAGCATATCGAGCAAGCGTGCGCGAAGCACCATTTTTTCGTCGACACTGTTGTCATTATCATTGTGGATTTTGTCCTGAATAGTCCGGGTACTATATGTCTTATCCGCGTCCAGCGGCGCCCGTTCCTCAAACAAAAACACTTGTTTTGCAAAGTCATTATTGTAATTTCCTAAGGCGGTATCTTCTGCAAGATAAACGATTTCCGGATTAGCATGCGCGATGCCCAATGCTTCTGCCAGAGCCGGCACAACCAGTGAACTAAAAGGATGCGTTGCTGAAACCTGGTCTTTAAGAATGTCGCTGGCAATGGTATTTTTGAGGTTTTCGGATAATTTGCGGTCCGGATACTTTTGCAGCGTTCGCAGTACCCATTGACGCCCCGACGGATCCTGTAATCTCAAAGAACGGGTTTGATTTCCCCCGCCAAGCTGTACAATTTTCAGACCACCTTTTTCGGTCGACAAATACAGGACGCGCAGCTTTACCGGAGCGGCCCATACGGCACGGTTATGCGCACCGAGAAATATCTTATGCAGTTTGCTTACTTTATTATATTCCGGCCCCACCGCAATCGTAATACTGTCACCGAAAGTTGTCTGTGCCGTAG
This sequence comes from Dyadobacter psychrotolerans, assembly GCF_004349265.1. Classification (GTDB taxonomy): domain Bacteria; phylum Bacteroidota; class Bacteroidia; order Cytophagales; family Spirosomataceae; genus Dyadobacter; species Dyadobacter psychrotolerans. The sequence goes on along the minus strand of NZ_SMFL01000004.1, from coordinate 529,925 downwards.
CGGCAGAGAAAACCAGGAGTAGGACAGTCGAAATAATTAAAAGATTCCGGTAAAGTTTATTCAGCACGTTTAACTATTTGATTTTAAAATTCAAATATCAATGCTTTCTCCAAACATCAAAGGGTTTAGGACATTTTTCTTTGTTATAAAATGAAAAACACATTATCAACCTACATTTTTTAATGTGATCCGAGTTTGCGAAATCAGAAACGGCGCCTTGAGAAATGATTTGTCCCCAGTTTGCGTTATCAAAACTCTGTTTCTTTTGGTGACCCTGCGTTTGAAATTGTAACTTATTAATTCCGCCGCTGCTTTTTTTGTCTTGCGATCATTTTGGTGCAGCTGGTAAAATCTGTTTTGTTAATCTATTTCGTGTCATTAATGCCAAATTATCTTTCAAAATTTTCTTTGTCACACAGATTTGTATCACTACTGCTTTTTCTGGCATCCTTTTCCTGTTTGGGCCAGCAACCGGATTCTGTCGCGATTGTAAACCGTCCGTTAGCATTTAAGCCAGCTAAACTTTATGTTCCGGCTGTTTTGATGAGCTCAGGGCTGGTGACAACTCTTTTTTTTAAAGATCAGATAAAATACAGGATCGCCGACCAGCGCGGTAAACATTTCGGCAATTTCAGAACAAGACTGGATGATTATCTTGAATATGCCCCCCTACCGATCGCCTATGGTCTGGATGTTTTTGGAGTAAAATCAAAAAATGATTTTTTAAACAAAACTGTAATCTTGATAAAGGGAGAAATCCTGTTTTATGCTTCTACAAATCTTCTAAAAGAGGTTTCCAGCGAACTTCGACCGGATGGAAGTGATTATAGATCTTTTCCTTCCGGGCACACCGCGCAGGCATTTGCAACGGCAACTTTTTTAAGCGAAGAATACAAAGACCGGCTCCCATGGATTCCTTACGCGGCATATACCATGGCCAGCACCACCGGACTGCTGCGTATTGCCAATAATAAACATTACATTGGCGATGTCCTTTTTGGAGCGGGTTTGGGACTGTTATCCATGAAAACTGCTTACTGGACCCACCGGTACAAATGGGGAAAAAACAGGAAAACAAATTTGTCTACGGTCCCGTATTAAAAAATGGCCTCGAACTAAATCGATAGAAATATCATAAAACCAGCTTTGTTAAGAACTCAAAGAAACTATAGTTAAAGTTCGATTATGAAGTTTTTAAACAAAAGCGCGTTTACTCTTTCAGCAATTTTTCTAATGGCACTTAGCTGCCTGGCGCAAAATGACATAAAGATTATCAAAGAGCGTATTGGCGCCGATTTGATGGAGACTAAAATCGAAGATGCCAAAGTGGAGTCGCTGATGGCAAATATGAACGAAGATGGCAGCTTCAAGGCGATCAATTACAGCGATTTGAGCCGAAACGCCAGCTTTCCGCACGGAGGACACACCCGCGATATGGTTTACATGGCCAAAGCTTATAAGAACAAAACCTCAAAATTCTATCAAAGTAAACCGCTTAAAGCACAAATTGAAAAGGGACTACTGTACTGGGTCGAGCATGACTTCGTGGGAGATAACTGGCATGATAACCAGATCACAACCCCAACAAACCTGGGCAACCTTATGCTGGTAATTGGTGATGAGCTCCCCAAGGAACTCGTCGCAAGAGCCCAGCCTATGATCGGAAGGGCAAATATGAACGCATCAGGAGCAAGGCCAAGCGGCGACCGTATTGTGATTGCAGGGATTCTGGCCAAAAATCTTCTTTTCCAGGGTGATTATAAGGAGTTTGATAAGATCATTAAAATTATAGAAGGAGAGCTGAAATTCGCTACCGGAGAAAGAGGTATGCAGCATGATTACAGTTTTCACCATCGCGTCGACCGGGTTAACAATACTTCCTCTTATGGATATGGAAAATATGCAAACGCTTACGGTGAGTGGTCCTATTATGTTTCGGGCACACCTTATGCGTTTTCCAAAGAGAAAATAAACCAGCTTGTCGATTATTATCTCGATGGAATCTACAAGCAGATGGTTTACGGAGTTTATGAAGATATCAGTGTAAAAAACCGCAGTATCTCCAATCCGTCCAACTTCCAGCCTTTTGGTACATTAGAAATTGAGCGCGTTCTTATAAGTACCGATTACAGAAAAAAGGAACTGGAAGAGATTATCAGACTCAGAAAAGGAGAGGCTAAACCTTCGGCTTCGTTTGCTAAATTTTTCTGGCAATCCGAGCATTTTGTTTTTCAGCGGCCAAACTTTTACACCACGGTTCGTATGTTTTCAACCCGCAACCGAAATATGGAAGAACCCTATAACGGACCGGGAAAATTGACCCACCACCGCGCTGACGGCACCAATTATCTGATGCTGAAAGGTGATGAATATTTGAACATCTGGCCTGCATACGACTGGCAGAAAATTTCAGGAACTACCATTGTACAAAAACCAGCCCTTCCTGGACCTGATGACATTCAAAAAGCCGGTTTGACGGACTTCGTCGGCGCAGTTACAGATGGGCTGTACGGAGCTGTTGTTTTCGATTTTAAAAGTCCTCATGATCCTTTGAAAGCGAAAAAATCCTGGTTCTTTTTCGACGAAGAGTATGTTTGCCTGGGCACTGATATCAAATCAGAGTCTGATATGGAAGTAGCCACTACACTCAACCAGGTCTTGATGCGAACCGATGTACACATGCTGCAGGGAGGAAATCTGCAAGTAGTTGCCAATGGCAGCAGAGTTCTGCAAAATGTGAAGTGGGTTCATCATGACAAAATCGGCTATATTTTTCCTGATCCTGCAACAGTAAATCTTTCCAATCAGACTGAAACGGGAAGCTGGGCGGCGATAACAGACCAGAAAAATATCAGTAAAGAGCCCGTGAATAGAGGAATTTTTAAACTATGGTTTAACCACGGAAGCAAACCTGATAAGGCCTCCTATCAATACATTGTTGTGCCGGATATATCAGAGAAAGATCTGGTCACAACCAGCAAAAATAATCGTTTCGTTGAAATCCTATCTAATACGTCTTCTTTGCAGGCAGTAAGACAAAGCAAATTGGGAATCACCCAGCTGGCATTTTATCAGCCGGGTAATTTACAGATTGAAAAAGGCTTAAATGTTCGTTTGGCAAGTTCCGGCATCATTATGCTTAAAACCAATGCAGGTAAACTAAAAACACTTACGCTGGCTGATCCATCCCGAAAGCTTGGTAGCATGGAACTGTCTGTCAGTGGTATATACAAAGCTGAGGGTGAAGGTTACAAAACAGTAGTTAACCAAAAACAAAACACTACAACTTTCATCGTGGATTTGCCCCAGGGTGTTTATTTGGGCAAAAGCGTAAGCTTATCTGTCAAATAATCAAAAGCGTTTTATCAGTTTTATATCGAAAGTTTTTATTTATTCTGATCGGTGTTTGAAAGCGATCTTTCTGTGATCAGCCGCTTTGCGTTACGCCGTATCAGGTATGATCCGATCATTGCTGTCACCGTGGCTGCCGCAAAAACAAGAGGCCAGAACTGGCGCACCGGCAGCGTTCGTGTTAAAGTTTCAGCCCAGAAGGCGGCATAAAGGCCAACGACCGACCAGTTCATAAAGTAGTAGTGCCAATCAAGCCAGTTTTTGACATGTTTTTTGAAAATTGCCGGTATAATTCCCCCTGACAGACAGATCAGACTCATGACAGACAGGGCATGAAATGGCCCAAATTTTCCGAACAGATAATAAATAAAAAATGCCGTGATATTCAGCGTATACATGCTGATTACATAAGTGTAACCTACCCTCTTATGAAAAATCCCTCCTTTTTTATTTAAGAGAACAAAAGCACCGCTGATCATGGCAATAAATGCGGCGGAAAGATGGATCAGACCTGTGGTAGAATGAAACATTGCAAACAAGTAGTTAGTTTAAATCAGATAGCCAAATTTAAATCATCAGGCTAAACACACTACATAATTTCCGATCAATGAATCATTTTTAAGGATAAAAGGCCATCTATTGGAGATGAAGTCTATGGTATAATTTGTCAAGATAAAATAGCCGGTATGGGCCCCAACACTAATGTGTTTGCAAACCATACCGGATTTTCAAATGCGGGCAGTGAAAACTGCTTTTTTAAGCCTAATAAGTCAGCTTTTGAACGGTTCCAGTTCCATTGCTCAGCACGTAATAGGTTTTATCACCGCTTCTTTCCAGATCAGTAGGCATGGTTAGACCTGAAAAAAGCGTAACCCCATCCTCATTGGCAACGCGGCCCGTTCCCGCCACAAAACCTGGCTGAGTGAGTGAAAATTCGGCAAATTCAGTTACGAGCGGTTTGTTATTCGGTGTAAGCACGATGCTGGTTAGCGTGGTAAGATTTGTTTTATAATCATCTACTTTACCCGATTTATCAACCTGGAAAATTTTTGCTGTGCCCTTAAAAAACGGACCTCCGCTGAAAGTAGTCAGCAGAAATTTCGAACCATCGTAAACAATGCTGGTCGGTACCGGCTCCTGATTTTGAGTGACGTTAGGAATCCTGGCAAACAGACTAAGTTCCTTAGTTGTCTGATCTCTTTTGATGATTGCATTGGAGCCTGCATCCAGAATGTACAGGTGACCATCGGGACCGAATGTCATATTAAAAACATTCGAGTTTAGCGGTGTCACCAATTTAAGACCATCAATAAAAGTCCCCAGATCCTGGCTCTCAAGAGCACCTAAAGCGATCTGATCGCCGGTTTTGTATGAAGAAACGTCTGCAATGTAAAGTCGGTTAGCCAATCCGTTTAGGATATAGAGCTTACCTTCTTTAAAGATCACGTGCCCCATTCCTTCAATTGCGCCATTGGCAAATTCGGATTTGAAACCGGTGATGACCTGACTGACCTTTCCATCGGTAGTGATCACAGAAACGCTGGCATCGTCTTTACCAAGTCCTCCCTCAGTGACCCAAATCTGTCCTTTGTTATCAAGGGTCATACCAATAGGCGCTTTAAGCCCGGAGGCATAGGCACTTGCCTGGAAGGAGGTTGGCTCAGATACCGAAGGGATGTGATCTTTTGTGCAGCTTAGAACAAGTGTCAGCGCCAAAGCGGAGCCAAAGGATAAAATTGAAGTACGCATCATGTTGAGAAATTTTAGATTGGTTAGAAGGCAATACTTTAGAAAGTGAACAAAAATAAGGTTCAATTAACATTCAAAAGTAACCGCTCACTAAGTCAGGCGCAACCAAAGCCATGTGAAGGCTACCCAAAAAGGAGGTGAAACGGCAATTTTAACAAGTGAAACATCACTTAGATACTTAGCCAAACCGCGTGCAAAATAGCATCAAACGCAATTTCTACCACTGATCACAATCCATCACCATTCATGTACTTTGTTATACATAGTACCTTTCATTGCCATTACATTTGTCATGTTCTTTTAATTATAACAGCCAGAAAAATAAAATATAAAAAGCCATGAAAAATTCAATTAAAACCTTCGTTTGCGCTTTGGCGCTTTTTGTTACTGCCACTTTCACTGCTAATGCAGAAGATAAAGAAACCAAAAAATCAACAGGCTTTGGTACCGGTATTTATTCAACCAAGAGCGGGAAAATCAATGTTCTTGTCGACAAGGTCAATGCGGATGCCTCAACTATACTTTTGCTTAGAAATGAAAGAGGTGAAATCGTATACCGTGAAACAGTAAGCAAAAACAGTCAGAAATTTGGCCGGACCTTAAACGTTGACGAGTTAGCAGCGGGCAAATATGAAATTGAGGTTTCCAGTAAAGGGGAAAAACAAACCAAGTCCTTTGAACTGTCTGAACAGAAGTCGGAAAGAGTATTAGCCGTCAAATAACACTTAAAGCCAAAATGCCGGAGGGTTAGATCTTTCCGGCATTTTGGGTTTACAATAAATTTATATCCTGACAGACAACTATTTATTTGAAACCTCAGTAATTCTCAAAGCAAGATATGGTTTCATCGGAAGGCGAATTGATTTTCGTCTCTTATCAAATATGCGGTAGTTTTCTACTTTGGCCATCTCAAATATTTCGGGCAGCTTTTTAATAGTCATGTCCCAGGTGTCGATCACTTCAACCTGAAAATTCCTCTTCTCCGAAGGTCCGCTTTTTCCCGGTAAACTAAACGTCCATTCGGCCTGCATCTCTTTACCAAAATACACAAGATAATAACTGCTGTCGGCTGTGGCTGTTTTGTGATCCTTCCAGGGATCGGCAAGCTGTAATGGACCGGGGCCCTCTTCCAGAATTTTTCGCAAAAATGATATACGCGCAGGGCTGCTGCCGATCAGTTTGCCGCCTTTCGCCCAGAAAATGGTGTCGCCAGCATTTTTGTAGGTTTCTCCGTGGGTAACGTAAGTTCCGGCAACGATACCCTGCCAGAACGCGGCCGTCATTTCCTCACCGCTCAAATGCCCCCATCGCTGTGGCAGATCGCCTTCATAGCAAACCTCGTCGTAAACCATTGGCTTAAAAAATACATCTCTAAGCAAAACAGCCCGGCCAAAGTCTTCTACCGTTGATCCGTTCTGAATGCTGACGTGTGTAAATTCAGGTTTCCAGTTATCGTAGTAAACACTTCCGTTGTGAATGGAACACAGGTGTTTGTAAGGATCTCCGGCAATAACGGCCCTTGTATAAATATCCCATGCTTCGCGCGGTTTGGTTTTGATATAATCGAATTCATTGGCCAGCGACCACCATACATTTCTAAAAGATGATAGCCTCGCGGTGAGATATTTAATGTATTTTAAATCGTTTTCCATGCCCAAACTATCAAAGCCCCATCGTCCTTTATCATAAGGATGAAAGATGATCACGTCAGCCTCTATTCCTAAATCTTTCAGATCATCAATCCGCTTTTCGAGATGCTGAAAAAATGCCGGATTAAATTTTGAAAAATCCCAGACAATTTTGACTCTGCCATTTGCTGCGGCTGACTGGCTCTTTTTTTCGTAAGGATAAAACTTCGGCTCATTTTCCACACCGGAATAATATTTTGGAAAAACGCACATTCTCACCTTATTAAATGCATTGTTTTTCAGCGTAGCAAGCGTTAGCTCTTCCAGTGATTGTGGCTGATGCGTCCAGGCATATAATGTCGTTCCGAAAGGATAGTATCGTTTTCCATCTGTATATTTAAAATGATAGGTATCTGCAACCTGAACCGGTCCGTGGTTGTTTTGTTTCGGTCCAATGCAGGTAAAAGTGCCGGTTTTGCCATTTAAAGACTTGCTGTTACTGATCGTTCTGTATTTCCAGACCCCGGTTTTTTGGGGCATAAAGCGAACTTTATAAGTACCCTCACCATCGTAAAATCCATTGACGGTCAGCTTTTCTGTTCCATTTGAAAACTCTGCGGTAAGACTGACGTCGGAGAACGGATTGCCTGTTTCAGGGCCTTTCAGCGAAACTTCAAACCGGTCCCAAATCTCGGTTTGCCCTTGAGAAAGAACACTTTGTTGACCACATAATAATACAAGCAAAAACAGGCTTAGCACTTTCATAAAAGTATGGGTAACGAATTTTGAGTGAAGTAAACAGTCTACCGAACAGGTTCTATGTGAAACCAGTCAAAGTCAGCATAACCTGAATCGTTGATCTGCGTTTCCCGGGTACAGAACAGTCCCATTTTTGCGCCAATCCACCGGCCTACTTCAGCCTTAAACACTCCACCGGCCGGAAGGTATTTTTGATTATCAAAACTATAGCTAAACTGGCAGGCTCCTCCCTGTGTTACCTGCACCCGGAGGTATACCGTTTGATTCGCTTTAAATCGTTCGATGACCATCGTTTTCTCCGGTTTATCCTCAGCAGCTTTCAAACAAACTGCCTGAATCAGTTCAAGTCCATCCTTCGTACTTTTTAAATACAAAGCGGCATAACTCAGTCCCATCACCACGAGACCTGCTTTTTCATTTTCCAGCTTGGTATTTGGCGTAAAAATTACTTTTGTGGTTGCTGTGAACTGCTCTGCCGGAAATTTTTGCAGCAGGATATTAGGTGTGGTCCAAAGGTTTTGATTGGGTTCAGGTGATTTATATGAATATAATCTTAGAAAACCGCTGGCACTTGTTGTAAACCAGGTTCCTTTCGCATTCGCCTGCCATTGCCATTGTTTTCCAAGTAAAAGCGAATTAAATTCATCCGACTCCGGTGGTGTAGCAATGGAGGAAACCAAGGCAACGTCTGGTTTTCTGTATGTCGTTACCGGCTCGCCTTTTCCATCGCCATCCGGATCAGCCCCGATCACGGGCCAGTCGTTAACCCATTTCATTGGCTGCAAATGAACGACCCTTCCGTATTCATTTTTGTCCTGAAAGTGAATAAACCAATCCTGAGATTTCCCATTTACCGGTTTTGTATCCACCCAGGCTCCCTGGTGCGGGCCGTTGACTGTCGATTTGCCCTGATCCATTACGACTTTGCGCTCATAAGGGCCATACACATTTTTTGATCTAAGTGCCAGCTGCCAGCCGGTAGCTACACCACCCGCGGGTGCAAAAATGTAATAGAAACCATTTCGTTTATAAAACTTGGGGCCTTCAACCGTAGGATCCAGTTCATGCCCATCGTAAACGACCACGCCGTTATCCAGCACTTTATCGCCTGTCGCATTAAGTTCTTTTACAGTCAAAATGCTCTTTATGCCTGCCCTGCTGCCAGCCCAGCCATGAGCCAGGTAAACCTTACCGTTATCATCCCAAAGCGGACAAGGATCAATCAGCCCCTTTCCACCTTCCACTAAGACCGGCTCGCTCCACGGTCCGTGAGCGCTTTTTGCCTTCGTCAGATAAATACCGAAATCAGGATCCGGATAATAAATATAAAATTCCTGATTGTGAAAACGGATGGCAGGTGCCCAGACTCCGTTTCCATGTTGTGTTTTTTCAAAATGTTCGATCGGAACCTGACGTTTGAGCGCATGTCCGATCAGTTTCCAGTTTACAAGATCTTTGGAATGAAGAATCGGAAGTCCCGGAACGGCATCGAAGCTGGAAGCCGTCATGTAAAAATTATCTCCTACGCGGCAAACGTCGGGATCTGAGTAATCGGCGTGCAAAACCGGATTTTTGTAACTGCCATTTCCTAAATCTGAAACCCAGACTTTGGACGGTTGCTCTGATACTTTTTGGACTGTTTGAGAGAATGCACTTACGCTCAAACAAGAAATAATTGGAATTAAAAAAATAGCTTTCATATAACTGTAAACAGGCGGCGACTCCGTGATTGTTATTTACCCGCCTTTTTTATCAAACTTTTTTCAAGCGCTCCCTTTTGAAATACTGCTTCTTTTTTGGCTTTGGAAACATCTGTTTTTGTCAAAGTAATATGCGTAGTGCGATCGCCGTTTACCGACATAAAAAGGTCTGAATCTTTATCAAAATCAATTTTGTCCAATGTAATATTACTGCTGTTGTCAATGAAAACAATAGGATTTTTGGATTCGGTTACCAGCTTAATATTGTTCAGCATAACACCTTTGGCATCAATAAGCTCAACGCCTTTGGAAGCTCTGACAACCAGATTTTCGATCCTGATATTTTCAACTGGCATTTCAGGCAAACCTCTAATGAACACAGCCTTTTCAGCTCCGTTACAAACAATATTTTCAAAATGCATGTTTCTGAAAACAGGCGTACCTTCATTGACAACCGGGCTCATATCGCGTTCGCCATCAGTAGCAAATTTTACAAAATAATACATATCAAAAAAGATCGCTTCCTGCACGATGTCTTTCATGAAAATGTCCTTTGCATAAATATTTTCAACCACACCGCCCCGGCCTCGCACGGATTTGAACCGCAGGCCTTTATCTGTGCCCATAAAAGTGCAGTTTTGAACAAAAATATTCCTTGCGCCACCGCTCATCTCGCTTCCCACTACAAAACCGCCATGACCTTTGTAGATAATATTGTTTCTGATTATACCGTTTTCGGTTGGCATACCGCGTTTTCTGCCTTCTTCATCTTTTCCTGATTTTATACAGATTGCGTCATCTCCAACATCCAGCACACAGCCTTCAATCATAAAATTGGCACAGGATTCCACATCGATCCCATCGCCATTGTGTGCGTAATCAGGGTTTTTGATGCGAAGATTACGCATGGTGATGTTTTGACACATCAGCGGATGAAGACACCAAGCCCCGGAATTTTGAAAAGTTATGCCTTCAAGTAACACCTTTTTACAATTGGTCAGAACGAGCAGATTTGGTCTTAAAAAATCCTTCATGTCAGCAAATTCGCTCAGGCTTTGACCCGGCTTTACAAGCATACTGCGGTTGGTAGTACTCGCAGCTTTAAACTGCTCACTTGGATACCAGGTTTTGCCATCATCTTTCAGAACGCCCCCACTGGCCACTTTCTCTTTCCATTCACTTTCCGTAAGCTGACTTTTGTGTACCGCACGCCATACATCGCCGTTTCCGTCCACAACACCTTTGCCGGTAATGGCGATGTTTTCAAGGTTTGTTCCTGAAATCGGGGATTGATTCCGGGCCGCTGTTTTGCCTTCATAGACACCGGCCACCAGGGCGTATTGGGTCTTATCAGCAGTAAAGTATAAAAGTGCAGATTCGCTGATATGCAAATTCACATTGTTTTTTAATTCAATTGGTCCTGTAAGCCACAAGCCTGGAGGAATCAAAACAACGCCTCCACCCTTTTTGCTGCAACTTGTAATTGCATCGTTTATTGACTTTGTATTCAGTGTAACTCCGTCTGGCCTGGCGCCAAAGTTAACTACATTCACCGTGTCCTTTTTAAAGACAGGCTGCTGTATAAACGGAAGATTGGTCCAGCTGTACTTCGCGTTTCCCTGCCCCACTGCACTAAAAGCAAGCGAAGCAAAAAGAGCGATCCCTAACAAACGGGTTTGATTCATCATAAAAAAAGCTACAATTAAATTAACACTAAACATTATAAAATGCGATCCTGAACAGGGTATATGCCCGCTCAGGATCGCGTTTACTTATTGATAACCAGCATTTTGCTTGAACTCATCCTTATTAACAACTGCATCGAGCTGAGTCTGAGGAATAGGTCTTAAAATATGGAAAGCCTGAACGTTCACCGCATTATCAGGACTGTAACCCTTGATGCGCTCTACAAGCTTACCTGTACGTTTCAGGTCAAACCACCGAAGCTGTTCACCGGCAAGTTCTCTGGCGCGCTCGTCCAGGATAAAATCGATGTTTACCTGAGCAGCTTTGATCTGCATCGCCGCGGCTTTACCTGGTTTGGCTGCCCTGGTGCGCAGTACATTGATATAATCTGCGGCTACCTGCAAATTGCCAAGCTGCATCTGCGCTTCGGCGGCAATCAGGTAAACCTCAGCCAGTCTGATCACAAATACGTCTCTGGCACTTTGCGCTTCATTCAGACTCGCGCGGGTCGGATCCATAAATTTGGATAGTGAAGGGTAACGCAGATTGTCTTTTACCGTCCCGTCGGCCAGGTAGATCTTACTGCGATCGATGGTCTGATATTTCTTGCTAGCCTCCACCGCATCAGGAATTTCTTTTCTTGTACAAAAAACCGCAGTATCACCAATGGCCACACCGGCCGGACGGGAAGTTGAATTGGCATACCAAACCTCATTAAAAGAACCTTCGTAACGCGCGTCGTCATCGGAATACAGATCAAGTAAAAACCGTGTCGGCATGTACCTGTTAAAAGGCCGGCCGTTGGCAAGGTCCCTGATCATTCCGGGCCGGTCATCGTATTTCATCAGGAAAAGCAGATGACCGTTGTTACTTCCTCTTCCATGTCCATAGGGATTAAATGTGGAATTGGCCAGATCGTTCAGGGCAAAATTTACTGAATAATCAACGACATAAATTGCCTCCTTGGTTTTCAGATTGCTCATTTTCCAAAGATTGGCGTAGTTATCTTCCAGTTTGTAGCCATAGTTTCCTTTCAGAACGGCTTCCGCCATTTCGAGGGATTCTTTGTACATGCCGCGTGTAAGATACATTCTTGCTAAAAAGGCCTGTGCGGCACCCTTGGTAACCCGGCCATACTGAGGCTGAGTAGCAGGAAGATTGTTCACTGCAATTTTCAGATCCTCAAAAATTTGTTTGTAAAAGGTCTCAACAGGCGTCTTGTTCGCCGTCGCTACGATGCCATTGGTTTCTTCTGTAGTAAAATGCACGCCGCCCCAGGTTTCAACAATGTGCCAGTAGTAAAACGCTCTCAGAAACCGGAGTTCTCCTTCCCTTACAGGTCTGAGTGCAGCGGATAATCCAGCCTGATCGATTCTTTTGATACCGCCATTGCAAAGATTGATGGCCGCATAAAACTCCCGCCATTCACTGGCCAAAGCCCCGTTGCTACCCTGAAGGTTGAGATATTGGGTAAGGTCGCGGTAAACTTCACCGGCACCAGCTGTCCAGATATCCGTTCCGGTTTCAGCGATGTTGTAAGCCTCCTCTTTACCATACCACCATCTTTGGTAAGTATAGGCAGCATTAACCAAAGTTTCGAATCCCTCCGGTGTAGTGTATACGGTCTCCGAAGTCAGGCCGCTTGGATTGTATTCGTCAAGCACGTTATCGCAGGCAAACAAGATCAGCATCAAAATCGCTGATAACCCTGATTTTAGAAAAAATGATTTCATGATTATCTTTAAGATTACAGATTAAGATTAATACCAAAAACGTAGAGCTTTGTCATCGGGAAGTTTTCAGATCCCCCACGCTCAGGATCATAATCAAGTTTTGTAAAAGTGAACAGGTTTTTTCCGGTAGCATATACACGCACCCCTTTGATCACTTTCCATTTTAAAACAGACGAAGGAATGTTATAGGCAACTGAAATATTTCTGATTCTCGCATAAGACCCATTCTGATAGCCCAGCGTAGAAAGATACTTCAAACCACCGTTTTTGTTCGGTCTTGGATAGGCGTTGGTTGGATTTTCAGGCGTCCAGTAATCCAGTCCTGCCGTACTGTTCCCTACTCCCTGTGCATCAAAGCGCGCATAACGATCCGAATTGATCATCTGTCCCACCCGGGCATAAAGCAATACATTCAAGTCAAAACCTTTAAACTTTACCGTGTTATCAAATCCACCACTCCACTTTGGCCTTGGAGAACCCAGAATTACCCGGTCATTTACCGCATCGATTTTACCATCTCCGTTCACATCCCTTACTTTTATCTCACCGGGAAGTTGTGTTGGAGAAAGCTTAGAAGCAGCATCTGCCTCGGAAGTTTGCCAGATGCCCAGTTTCTCATAATCATAAAAAACACTGATTGGCTGACCGATAAACCATCCGTTACCGATGTCGTTTCCGTCTGTTACCAATTCTGAGATACGCTCCTGGTTTTTGGTAAAGGTGAAATTACTTGTCCAGGTCAGATTGTTAGTCCGGATGTTTGTGCTTGTAAGTGCTATCTCAATACCGCGATTATTTGTCTTACCAATATTTTGTTTTACCGTGGTTACTCCCGTTGTTGGAGGAAGCCCTCTGTCCAGAAGGAGATCACTGGTGCGGGTATCGTACAAATCGACAGAAGCACTGATGCGTCCATCCAAAAGACCAAAGTCCAAACCTAAGTTAGCCGTATTCGAGAGTTCCCAGCCAAGTGCTGCATTACCTACGTTTCTGGAAAAAGTATAAGCAGGCAGAGCGACTTCATCAAAACCAAACGCAACACGGGTCAGTGTAGTCTGGGTGGCGTATGGCCCTGAAGGATCATTTCCTGCTACACCATAACTTACACGCACTTTCAAATCACTAAGTGCTTTTACATTCTGCATAAAACCTTCTTCGATGATTCTCCAAGCAAAGGCAGCGGAAGGAAAAAAGGTCCATTTATTTCCGGGAGCTAGCTTAGACGACCCATCTTTTCTTGCCGTAAGGGTAAGCAGGTAACGGTCACGAAAGCCGTAATTCAACCTTCCGGCATAAGACACCAATGTATTCTTGGAATAGGCAGAGTTTATTTTGATCTCCTCCGTAGCACTTCCAAGTGAGTAAAATAGCTGCGATGGCAAAAGCTGATTTACGCCTGATGCCGAAGCGTTCTGAGATGTACTTCCCAAATAACTGCCAATTCCCGTAAAGCTGAAATTATGCTGACCAATTGTTTTCTGGTAGGAAATAACGTTTTCCCAGTTGATCGTACGGCCGCTGCTGGTATTAAATGTGGCAAGTGATTTTCCGGATAACGAACGGTCAATTGATTTTGGCGAAGAAAATGCACCGTTTTCAGATGAGGAAAGGTTGGCACCGATGGTACTACGGAAGGTAAAACCCTTAAACGGAGCCAGTTCTACATAACCATTGGTCAGTATTCTGGTTGTGAGCACTGTATTGTTAAAAACACCAGGCTGCTCGTCTGACAAAGGATTAGCTGACTGTCCGTCAAGAAGCAGGAAAGCAAAATTGCCGTTTTCGTCATAAAGTGATCCCAGCGGGCTGATTTTATTAGCCTGATTCAAAGGGTCCCTCCTTACACTTTGGTTGTAATAGGTAAGCTGGCTTTGAAGCCCCACTTTCATCCAGTTATTCAGGGTATAATCGACATTCAAACGTGCTGTATATCTTTTGATCTCATCAAGTTTGAGGATGCCTTTTTCATTATAATAATCAACCGAAACGTAAGATTTTAGTTTATCAGTACCGGCTCGGAAACCTATTTGATAATCCTGCTGCAAACCATTGTGAATCAGCGCATCCTGAAAATCTGTCCAGGTTCCGCTTTGAAGCGCTTTGTAATCGGCTACGTTTGTGAAAATGGCCGGATCGTCCGCAGGACTTTTCCAAACACCGGCAGCCCGCCAGGCTTCTCTTTTTAAATCTCTGTATCCATTGATATCCATCGCTTTGGGATACATCGATACCTGTGATACACCAGAGTAGGCATTGAAAGAAATATCCGGAGCACCTGATTTTCCTTTTTTGGTCGTGATCAGAATAACCCCGTTTGCACCGCGGGATCCGTAAATGGCAATCGAAGATGCATCTTTTAAAACCTCCATAGATTCGATGTCGTTGGAGTTGATGTCACCAAGGTTGCCATATTGAACACCGTCTACAATTATCAGCGGTGAGTTATTTCCGCCAATGGATCGGTTTCCGCGAATGGTGATATTAACTCCTGAGCCGGCCTGTCCGCTGCTCCTGGTGATATCTGCACCCGCAATTTTTCCCTGCACCGCTTCGAGTACGTTGGCAGTCGGCACTTCTTTTAGTTGCTCAGATTTTAACTGTACAACAGAACCGGTTAAATCTTTTTTACGTACTGAACCATAACCGATAACAATCACCTCATCCAGAGCACTTTCGTCCGGACTTAATGTTATATTGAAAATGGCCTGAGCACCAAGCTGAACATCCTGACTTTTATAACCAACAAAGGAAAAGGTTAAAAGAGCCGTAGTTTCATCGGGAACGTCGAGGGAAAACTTTCCGTTTTCGTCGGTGCTTGTACCTTTGCTGGTTCCCTTGATCACAACGCTTACACCTGGCAAAAGCACATTTTTTTCGTCCTTAACCGTTCCCGAAACCTTTCGGTCGACGGCTGGTAAAGCGGCGTTCTTGATTTCAGGCTGGTTTTCCGGTTGACGTTCAAGAACAATTTGCCCGCCCACAAGCCGGTAAGAAAGTTTCAGTGGATCTAATAATTCATCAAGTACCTGATCGAGTCTTCTCTTTGTAGCTGAAATTGTTACGATCTGCTGGACGTTAATCCGCTTTGAGCTGTAAACAATTCTGGCACCTGACTGTTTTTCAAGAATGGTCAGCACTTTTTCGAAACGCTGATTCTGTGCATTGACGGTTACCAGCGCCATCATTACATCCTGTTCGGAAGAAGCCTGAACAGCTGAATTTCCCAAATAACAGACAGCAAACCAAACGCTGAAAAGTAAAAGCTTAACCCTGCTCAGGGTGGCTGAAAGCCGTTTAGAAGGTAAAGGTTCTGTTTTTTTCATACCTTTAATTGTTTTATTGAATGGATGTTTGATAAAATAATTTTTCCCGTCCTGTCAGATTCGCTGTCTGGCTGCGAGGAAATCCCATACGCTGGTCCATGTTCGCTGCATGGCCGGCGTTTTTTGTTGTAGTTTATTTAGGCATATAAAAGGTTTAATAGTGGTTGTTAAATAGGTCTAAGCCGGGTTGACGCTGCATCCTTTTCCTCTGATTACAATTCGGGTTGCCTCAAGGCGGTAGCTTGCCGCTATTGCAGCACAAATAATATCAAGCTGGGTAAACAAAGGCTGACCGGAAAGGTCCGCTGTGAGCGTACAACTGTTCATGTTTTTGTTTTCTATTATGATGTCAATACCATATGCGTCTTTCAAAATTGCCACCACATCGGACAAGCTGCTGTTACGAAACTGAAATCGGACCGGGCTCATCTTCGGATCAATCAGCCTGGGCAAATCGACGAGACTGGATGTGAATTTGTGTTCACTGGCATTGAAGGTGGCTTGTTTGTTGGCTGTAAGAATAATGTCTGTGGCTGGTTTAATACCGGATTCGGGATTTTCATAAACGGCTACCGTGCCGGTTACAACTTCTACTTTTGGCATTCTGGCCGCAGTACCGGTCTCAACATAAAAACTTGTCCCCAAAACCTTGGTAACAATTTCGCCGGATCTGACATAAAAGGGTCGTTTTGTATCTCTGTGAATACTAAAAAATGCATTTCCGGTAAGGTGCACCACTCTTTCTTTTAAGTCGAACCGGTCGGGAAATTTCAGTTTGCTGTTTGGTGAAAGCTCAACGATGCTCCCATCGCTTAGACTTACCTTTTTTACAGAGGATGTATTGTTTTCCTCCACCACCCAACCGCTTTCTGATTTTACCCGACTACTCATCCAGCTCCCGGTTTTTGGCCCGGACAAAAACAGGTACGATGCAGCGAGAATCAAACATGCCGCACTGAGCCATTTTATTGTAGAAAACAAAAAAACGGGTCTTTTGTACTGAATTGGTTCAGGTTGCATTTTGGTTTGCATACTAGCCCACATCCTGTCTTCAACCTCCTGCCAATCGATGTGCTGATCTTTCTCATTAGGTGAAGCTTCTATCAGACCAAACCAATACTCGACAAACTTTTTCTCCAACTGAGTACATTCTCCCCGCTGATATTTTTCTAGTAAATGAGAGAATTTTTTACGGCTCATGATTTTTATTCAACTGTTACAATACTACAGTCAAATAAATCAGACTCACACCGCAATTATTTTATTATTTAGAAGAAAATTTATATAACAAAGAAGCTAGATATCAAATATTCATGGAAATGTCATATTAACAATTATTCCAAAAACCAGCATACAAGCTCAATTGCTAAATTCTTCCAAAAGGGGCAAGATTATTTACAAATAATCGTGAAGTGAGATTCGTAAAGCCTGAACTACCCTGCTCAAATGTAATTCGACGGTCCTTTGCGGAATGTTAAGCTGTTTGGAAATCTCTTTGGTGGAGCGGTACTCCAGACGATGAAGACGAAAAATCTGCTGCCAGCTTTCCGGGAAGGAACGAAGCTGGTTTTCAATTGTGTTGATCAAATCATTTAAATCAAGCTGCTCTTCGGTCACGCTTATTTCCTCTGAATCGTAAGCATAAGTATAAAGCTCATACTTCTCATGCAAAACAGAAGCCTTGATTTGATTTATGCACCCAAACCGTACAGAGGTGACCAGATAGGCTTCAAGATTTTCAATTTGCAGCGACGTTCTTCTTTCCCAAATACTTAGAAAAATATCCTGAACAATACCCTCGGCTATATCAGTGTCACTCAATTTACGGAGCGCAATTACGTAGAGTTTTTTCCAGTAACGGTTGTAAATTTCTTTAAATGCCTTCTCATCCCCTTTTTGGAGACGATCGATCAAAATTTGGTCCGAAGGAAGCAAAAAAGTCATCTATAAACCGTAGTGAGACGCCGCTGACAGGCATTAAATATTTAATTATTCCGTGAATCCCATTAGGGCATCCTACAAAATCACGGTTAAGTACCACACGTTTACAGAGATAAGCAATAAGTACGCCTCTTTTTTCTATGCAATCGTTATCGGGAACGTTGCCGGATAAAAAAAATCCACAATAAAAATTAAAATTTTATGTAAAACAACAATTTTCAGCTGGGCTATTGAAAGATTAGAGATTGAACTTTGCCTTTATAATAATAGAATATTTGCTCCTGCTGACTGTCAAAAGTGAGCGAAGCGCCGTTGCTGGTTGGATATAAATATTCCTTTTGCAAAAATCCCAATGTGACATTAGCAAGATAAAAAATATCAACGTTAAAGCGATATCTGGTTTTGACGTAGCGAAATTCGTACAAGGCGATCATCGTGGTGACCTGTTTAATCAAAAAAAACAATCTGAAGTCACCACCGGCACGGCGGTGAAATTTTTAACAATATATACAGATGGCGACTTGACAAAGCTTCACTAATACTTGTGGCACGTTTTTATACATGGCGTTTTATTCACAATAAAACATACAAACATGAAATCGAAGTACGAAGATTACGAAAGAGAAGAATCCGATGGCGCCGGGTTTGTTACCGGCCTCTTCCTGGGTGCTGTTATCGGTGCAGTTGCTGCACTTCTTTATGCGCCAAAGTCAGGTGAAGAGACACGCCAGGAAATAAAAGACCTAGCGGATCAGCAAAAAGACAATCTTAAAAATCAGTGGGATCGCACAAAAGAGAAAGCCGCTGATGTGGTAAATACAGCAAAGGAAAAACTGGATTCAGTTGCACAGAAAGCTAGTAATTCTGTCGATGTTTATGCAGACAAGGCAATCGATAAGGTCATTCAGGTTGCGGATGACGCAAAGTCAACGGTTGACAAATTCAGACAAACGAATGATCAATTTGGTAACTCTGAGCAGATTTAACAATCCATTAGCAAAGTGTCACTTACTATAAAAACAACAAAGGCTTCTGGCAGACGGAAGCCTTTGTATTATAAACCAACCAATAAAATCTCATGGCTGAACTTGATGTACAACCTAAGCGTAAATCCCCATGGTGGATCTGGGTTACTCTAATACTGGTGATCCTGGCGCTAATCTTTTTTGTACGAGGCTGTGGCGAGACAAATCCAACAGCTTCCTCAGCGACCGATAGCACTTCACAGATCAGTGCTGCGACAAGTCCGAGCTGGGACAGTGTGGATTTTGATGCTCCTAATGCCACTTATGAGGAGATTACCGATACGAGTATCTCGGTAAGAGGAACTGACAAATACACCATTTATGGCTTAGGCGAAAATATCCTGTTTGAAACCGGTCAGGACCAGGTTCAGGGTAACGCCAAAGACAAGCTGGATCAGATTTCAAAGTCTATCGAAAAGCGTTTTAAGGGTTACTGGATTGCCGTTTATGGCAATACCGATTCGACAGGAGATCCTTCACAAAACAAGCAACTCAGCGAAAAACGTGCAGAAGCAGTTAGGAGCTGGCTGATTGATAATGCCGGAGTAACAAAAGACCGTATTTCTTTGGGCGCGATGGGAGAAGAAAATCCGGTCGCATCAAACGCAACTGAAAAAGGCAGAAAAATGAACAGAAGGGTAGAAATCGTAGTGATGAACCCATAACAGGTAATTACCATTTAAATAACATAAAAATGGATGCAAATGATAATTTAAATGAAAATGAACGACTTGAAGAGCTGGGTGGCAGTGATTTTGAAATCGTCGATGGACACCCCGACATTCGCGGTTGGCAAGTGCAGGATATCAACGGAAACTATGTTGGAGAGGCAGACGAGCTGATTTTTGACAAAACAAGCCGCAAAGTTCTGTACATTGTGGTAGATCTGGATGGTAATGAAATTGACCTTAAATCTAAAAAAGTACTGGTGCCAATCGGATTGGCCACTTTGCATGAAAACGAGGATGAAGTCATTCTGGCTGAGCTTGCATCGCTTAGGCTAAACAACCTGCCGGAATACACAAAAGGTAACATCACCCCACAGATGGAAGCGACAATTCATCATACTTTCACTGGACTTGCAGCGGCTATTGCTGCCGGGGAGACATCCTATCAAAGCCATCCGGAGGATTTTTATAAACATGAACATTTTGAACATGGTCGCTTCTATGGTGGCCGCAGATTGAAAGACTAAAATAATCCGTGTGTAATTACAGCCTGGGCACCGGATTTGAGGCAGTAACCAATGTAATGAGTTCAGATTGAGCCTTTTTTCTATAATAGAGAGAAGGTTTTTTCTTGTATATTGGAACAACACAGCGCTTTGACCAGTACTGAGTCAGATAACAAATCCTATAGCAACGCCAACGGTAGATTTAACCAGGTCTGTGGCTTATAGTAGAAAGACTGCGTTTCAGCGGTCATATTTTTAAATATAAAGCCGTCCGGTTACATCAAAATAACAATATGGGTATCGACAGAAAAACATTTTTAAAAGAGGTTTCCATGCTGGCAGGGGCAACCATGATTTCTTCGGATATACTTGCGGGTTTAGGCGCTCAAAAAAAGAACAGTTTCCAGCTGGGATTTGTAACTTACCTGTGGGGCAAGGACTGGGACCTTCCGACGATAATAAAAAATCTCACGCATACGAACATTGATGGTGTCGAACTGCGGGTGGAACATGCGCATGGTGTAATGCCTGAGCTTGGTGTTTCACAAAGACAGGATGTAAAAAAGATGTTCGCTGCCAGTCCGGTCAAATTAATTGGTCTGGGAACCAACCAGCAATATGACTACCCCGATCAGGAAAAACTAAAGGCCTCCATTGAACGGACGAAGGAATTTATCAGACTCAGTGCAGATGTCGGCGGAACGGGTGTTAAAGTAAAACCCAATGCACTTCATAAAGATGTACCTGTCGAAAAAACATTGGCTCAAATCGGTGCTGCGCTAAATGAACTGGCCAAATATGCCGCCGATTACGGACAACAACTGAGACTGGAAGTGCACGGCGAGCAGACCCAGGAACTCCCCAATATCAAAAAGATCATGGAATACGCCGATCACCCTAATGCGAAGATCTGCTGGAACTGTAACGCTCAGGATCTGAATGGTCAGGGTTTTCAGTACAATTTTGATCTGGTTAAACAATATTTCGGCGATACCATTCATGTCCGTGAGCTGGACAGAACGGATTATCCTTACAAAGAACTGATCTCAAATCTTGGAAAAATGAACTACAAAGGCTGGGTACTGCTGGAGTGTCATACGAATCCGGAAGACAAAGTAAAGTCGATGGCCGAACAGCGTAAGGTATTTGACAGTATGATATGAATCGTCGCTAAAATACCTAAGCTTTCAGGGATACGGTAAATGCCGCTCCCTCGCCCTCTACCGATTCAACGTCCATTGTGCCGCCATAGCCTTTGGTAACAATGTCATAACTTAGAGACAAGCCCAAACCCGTCCCCTGACCGGTTGGCTTGGTTGTAAAAAATGGTTGAAAAACTTTACTGCGAATGCTGTTCGCCATACCATTTCCGTTATCTGAAACGCGGATTAATATATGATTTTCAACCTTTTGTGTGCTTACTGTCACGGTTGGCTGATAGTCGGGATCGGCCAGTTGCTTTTGTTTTTGCTGCACAGCATAAAAAGCATTATTCGTCAGATTGAGAATTACCCTACCCATATCTTCCGGGATCACCATTAATTTGGGGACAGCCGGATCAAAATCCTGGTTAATTTTTGCATTAAAGGTCTTGTCTTTGGCACGCAGGCCGTGGTAGCTAAGCCGGACATATTCCTCGGTAAGTGCATTGATATCTGTAAGTTCTTTTTGTGCGCTGCTGCTGCGACTGTGCTGCAGCATTCCTTTTACAATCGAGTCCGCCCGTTTTCCGTGCTGATTAATTCTTTCCAGGTTTTCTATGACTTCACCGGCAATATCCCTGGCTTCCTGATCATTACCGTTATCCAGTTCTGCTTTCATTTCATCAAGCAGTTCGATACTGGTCTCCGAAAAATTATTGACAAAATTCAAAGGATTCTGAATTTCATGCGCAATACCTGCTGTAAGCTCACCCAAACTTGCCATTTTCTCTGACTGGATCAATTGGGCCTGAGTTGCTTTCAGCTCATCAAGTGTCACTTCTGCCTTCTGTCTCTGCAACTCAATTTCGCCATTCTTTTGCTGCAACTGCCTGTTGGTAAAATCAAGCCTGCGCCGGTTTCGATTGACAATCAATAAGATAGCACCCAGTAAAAATAGTGCAGCAAACGCAGAAAATGTAAACCATTTCTGAGTTAGGTTTTTACGGTTAAGATCTTCTTCCTTTTTTGTAAATTCGATCTTGGCATCATAGGTACTGGCAAGGCGTTCACTTTCCAGATTACGAAGACTGTCCGAGTACATTTTAAATGCTTTGAAATATCCAAGGCTGCTGATCCCATCACCCATTTTTTCATAAATGAGTGAAACAATTTCGCTGGCATCACGCTGTAATTGGGTGTGACCCATACTATTGGCTTGTAGTGAAGCTTCCAGGCCATATTTCAAAGCATCCTTTAACTTCCCCTGTCTTTCATACACTCTGGCAAGCCCTATCAAAGCCTTGCAGGCTGAGGTGCTGTAATTGTGCAGTTTTGCCAACTTCGAAGCAACTTCAAAATAAGCGGCTGCTTTGCCTAGGCTATCCATTCGAAAAAAAGTGTTACCCAGCGAATGCGATACGACGGTGAGCATCTCAGGATTCTTATTTCGGATGGCCAAAGAGTAGGCCTTATCCAGATTTTTTAATGCCAGAGGTAATAAATTCTGTTCAACATTCACTTCTGCTATATTGTTGTAAGCCAGGATGATCCCAATGGTGTCTGACAATTCTTTTGCCAAAATCAATGTCTTTTTATAGCTGCTGTCAGCTTCCTTCATCCTACCCTGGTAAAAATGAACAATTGCGATGTTGTTCAACGTACTGCTCATCACAAATCTATCACGGTTCGCCTCTGCTAATTGCAAAGCAGTATAAAACGAATTTAAGGCAGCCGTATAGTTACCCTGAGACATATACACCAAACCGATGTTGTTACGGATACCGGGAAACGCTTCCTTGTAATCTATCTTTTCAGCCAGCTCATAACTTTTGTTGTACCAGCTTAAGGCATTTTCATAGTAACCCTTAGTCATATAGGCATTGCCGGTAATTTTATAACCGTCCACTTCTCCCCTCTCATAGCCCGCATGTTTGCAGGTGGATATGTTTTCCTTCAGCATGGTAAGAGCGCTGTCAGGATAGCTGTCGGCATATAAAAATGCAATCTGGTTAATAACATTCAGGTAGGCAGTGTCACTCCGGTGAATTTTTAGCCTTTCCAGTTTATTTTTCCTTTCTTTCAAAACGGTCAGATTACCTGTTTGTGCAGTCGTTTGAGCCAAAAAGCAAAACCATAAGAAGGCTGTCAAAAGTGTAATTTTTGGCAATTGTTGCATGAATCGTATACAATTAATAATGAGCGAAGTAAGCAATCTTAGAGGGTTTTTCATATCCTGAAAAAGATATAAAATTTTCCGGATAATTTTTTAACAATTCTAAGAATAAATTATTATTTTAGCCTAACTAAATTTCACGTTATGGAAAAAATTACAAACAAAATCAAACTCTCCGGCTTATTTGCGGTTGTCGCGGTTGCGACACTAACATTTGCTTCATGTAGCAGTGAAAAAAAAGCAGAAGACACAGAGACTACTTCTGACAGTACCGGACAAATAATGGCACCGGACACTTTAACTCCGCCTGACAGTTTACCGACTGTTGACACCAGTGCCTCCACCCGTCCCGAACCTCGTAAAACCTGATATATGGCTAACTACAAAAAGCCTTTTTGCCGTAGATTGAAATGTGGGGTTTCTGTTAGTGCCGCACTGGGGCTTTTTGTTATTTTACTTTTACCTGCTGCTGCGAGATCATACGGACAATCGTATTTTTACTTCGAGAACAAACTTTCTGTTTCCGGCACTTCGCCTGTAACTTATTACACATTTTTGACGCTTCAAAATAATGGCACCGCCGTTGCGCGTATAAGGTATCTCGACCCATCATCCGGCAACCCGAAATTGGTTGAAATCAACCTGCTTGACTCGGCAGATACTGATAACGGAGCTGGTTCCCGAGAACAGTTTCTGATACCTGACGGAGAACCTTTACCCATTGAGGGAATTGACGCGAACGGATTTCGTTTACCGAGATTTATTTTTAAAAAGGAAACGGAAGGACAGGACAGCTTTTTTATTCCTCAGGCTGTTGTTTATAAGCTGCCAGATGGAAGCTGGCATTCCTCCGAAATGCTCGACAATCAGCAAAAAAGTAACACAGAACTAAAAGAACAATCCGATCTGGTTCGTATTTTCTTTAATGAAACCGATGAATTCTATCAGTACTTATTTGCTTTACGACGTTATTACAGAGCTCCGGTAAAACGAAAGGAGAAAATTTATTTGATCGTGGTTGCCAACACACTTGCTGACAAAATCGGAGTCACCACAAAAACAGATATGTCTAACGTGGTAGCCACTTTCAGCCAATTGGCCCAAGACCTGAATATGGACATCCAGACTCAAAAAATCATGGATAACGACTTTGGAAAATTGGCCGTAGAACTCGCTGTAGCAAATCTGCGACCCTCACCGATTGATATCGTTGTTTTTTACTACAGTGGGCATGGTTTCAGGTATTCAAATGATCCGGGCGATTACCCACGAATTTCATTACGAATTGGTACAGAGGCAGATATTGATAAAAATAATATCAGTCTTGAATACATTTACAAAAGATTGCTAAAAAAAAAGGCGAAAGTGACCCTTGTTATTAGTGATTGCTGCAATGACGATATCGGTGCCGCTGCGCCTTCCGGCCCCGGACTGATCATCACAAGAACATCTCCCGGGCAGATGAAACCGGCTTTAAATATGACAGTCTGTAACAGGCTATTTTTCCCAGCTAACCCCACATCTATCCTTATAGGTTCTGCTGAAAAAAATCAGCTTGCTGCCGGTAGTCCATCCGTGGGAGGGTATTTCACCAGCGTATTTAGTACAGACCTTCGCCGGGCGCTTTATACTCCCGGCAAAAATGTAACCTGGGTGGGATTACTGGCAGGCTCCAGAAAACAAGCCAGCTGGGAATCTCTAAAGGCTGAATGCGGACCAAAGAAAAACCGTTGTGTACAGTCGGCTGTATTTCGGGTTATACAATGAGTTCAGTTGCCCATCAGCTTTTTCAGGATTGAAGATGAATCAGGTATCTCCCGGGATTTATAGTCTTTTGCGTACAATTTCTGCGAAAACTTCTTTCTCAGTGTGTTCCATTGATCTGTTTCCCGCAGATGATTCCAGGCGCTGTCGTTGTCAAGCACATAGCCACAAGAAAAGTCTTTTTGTAGTGCCAACTTAAGATTGGACAATGCCTGCTCGTTTTGTTTCGAAAGCGCATTGATCCTTGCCATGAAATAATATCTGCCTGCCAGTATTGTATTGATACTGTCCTGACTAATCCCAATTGTATCAATTACAACAGATTCCATATTAATCAATGCCTGGGTATATCTTCCGTGGAGCGCATTTGAAAGCGCAGTAACTTTTGCTGATTCATGCTTTTGAGTTTTATCCTGCTCATTGGCATTGCTTAAAATAGAACGTCCCTTTTCTGGCAGGCCACTAAGAATAAAACATCTGGCAAGCTGAATGTTTTGCTGATGAGACGTTTGCCCAAGTTTGTAAAGAATTTCCAGTTGTTGCATGGCAAAGGTCCCCTCATATATCGCAAAGCAATAGCTGATAATTTTGCTTCGCAGTTTTGGATCCGGTTCGTTTTGCCTGATAAGCTGCTTATACGCTACAAAAGCCTCCTTTTGCCTGCCCATCCAACTGGTCAGATCGGCAATGGCTTCCATTGTTTTAGGGTTAGGAATTAAATCACCTGAGAGTTTTACGGACAGCTGCAAACTTTCCAACGCAATCAACAGCGGATCGTATTTGGGTAAAGGAATGACAATAATCTGACCGCTGCCAGGAAGCTTTAACTGTATTTCTCTTTCCATGTCTGCAGAATTATAGGTAGCGAAAGGATAAGCATTCACTTTAATGGCTTCGTAAGCGTCTTCGTACTCAGCCGGATTCAGCTTTTGAAAAGCGATCGTTAGTCTGTTAAATAGAAACATTCCCGCCTTTTGCTGCCACTCGTTGTCGCGCGGGAAAAGTTGTAACATCTTTTGATAAAAATCGAATGTCTTAGCCTCAGCCTGCCGGTTGACCGCAATCCAGTATTTACTTAAATTAACCTTATCTTCCAGCTCCCGGAGCGAGCGAAGCGGCTGTACATTTCTTAAATTTCCAGCCTGACGGTTCAGCTGCACTTGCCGGAGGTACATACTCTCAGCTTTTGCGTAATCACCGGCCATTTCATAAAGCTCACCCAACTTAAGATATCCGCCCATCATAACCGGTTGGTCAGATCTGGTGAGCGCATCACGAATGTATTTTCCTTTTATCAGCTCAACAGATTTTTTTTTATTCCCTTCTACCGGTAATTCATAATATCCACGGAAAGCAGCCTGGTCGTTTTGTCTCTTGTTTTCCAAAGCGCTTATGGTTTCATATTGTAACAATGCCTTATCTGTGTCACCCATTTTTTCATATATGCTTCCAAGCATGTAGTGATCCTCTGTCAGATCGTAATTGTAGCGCATGAGCTGCCCAAGCAAACAACTGTCGGCGTTATGCCGTGTCTTTAAATTATCAATAAGGTAAACCGAAAGGGCCGAATCGGTTTTATAACCCTGTCCGGCGTTTAACAGCATAGGTTCTGCGTCCTTCCACATTTTTTGAGCATAAAGTGCTTTACCCCAATAATGATACAGCAAAGGAATTTGACCTACTTTTTTTGAAACGGCATTCAGAATTTGAAGAGCCGATTCAGGATCAGCTTCAACCATGCCAAACGCTTTTAACATTTCAACATAAGGCTCCAACGGTTTAGGCAGTATTTTTTTAAAAAGGTCGCATGTGCCACCGTCCTGCGCTGCAGTGGCCTTTTCAATGGCCTCCACCCCTAGTTTTAAAAAGTTTGTTGTGATAGCAAAATCCTTCCTGCGCATGTGGGCAGCAGCTAAAAACCAATCGGCTTTCTGGTATTCACCAGTTTTGGTATAAATGTCTCCCAGTCTTTCGTATGGAAGAAAATGTATTTCGTTATTTTTAATTGCTTTGTGATAGTACCTTTGAGCTTCAAACAAATTCCCCTGCTGTTCCATGGCCAGGCCGGCGTTCATTGCCGTGTAGGAAAGATCGTCTTGCAAAGAGTCAGCTACGGCAATAGCATCTGTCGCTTTCCGGAAATTCCTGGTCGCTAGTCCAAGCCTGATTTGATTACTCCAGGGAATAGCCCAAGCCGGAGACAACTCTTTTGCCATATCCAGATGACGCGCCGCCGACCGGTACTTTTTGCTGCGCAGATAAAGATTACCCAGTTCGTTATGAATAAATGCTGCATAGGGTTCGAGCTTAACTGCTTTTTGCTGGAATTTCAATGCCCTTTTAAACAGTTCCGGCACATCTTTACTGGTGACCATTTCCATCCGAAGCACCAATCCGCTAATATACGCCTCCTGTACTGCAAGTAGATTGTGCAGATAATGGTCCCGGGGCGCTAATTGTAATGCCACGCGAAGCATACTTACAAAATCCCGGTATTGTCTGTTGCCTGCATAATAATATTGTCTCTTTTCAAGTTCCGCCACATCACCTTCCAGATAGGCGTTGACCATTTCCTGGGCCAGTCCGTGTACTACCTGGATAAATCTTTCATTAAAACTATTAACTGCCGAATTACTTCTTAACAACTGATTTTTAAGCAATTGAAGAGAATCAACGTCGGCAAACCAATAGTTGCCCTTCAGCTTTTCACCGATGGAAATCAGCGAATCGGCTTGTCGAGTTAATCTTTTCTGATAGGCAATGCAGGCATTTACTATTGTAATCGGAATACTCTCTGCCGGTATGTTGTCATAAGTCGAAAAAGGAATTTTGTCTTCCACTGATTTGAGCTGCATCAGTCTGAACAGATAGTCAACTGGCTGAACACTTAATGGTTTAAAAATTTTGAGCACAGAAGCACGCTGACTTCCTTTTTCAGGTTGTGGTGCCAGGCTAATTAAAGGCGGCATCGACTTATTCACCAAAACAAGGGTTTCATTGGGGTTACCATTCAGCACCGGATGCTGTTTATGGGCATTACTGATCAACACTCTGTCCTCCGCAAAACAGGAGTCCAGATAGCGATTTAACTCCCGCAGCTGTATGGTATCGTTCCGATTCAGGTCGGCCATGCCGTTAAGGCCTTTTAATAAATAATAGGAAAAAACACCCCGACCTTCGCCCCAATCGGTGCCTTCCGCTGCCAGCTCATCGACACCACATGCAGCCAGCCTAACCTGATTGTTCAAAATCAGTTTTAACTGGCTGGCCACCAGCTGCCTGCCCTTGTAATAATCACCTGCCAGCTGTCCCGAGTGACAGGCATCCGTAACCAGCACTACGGTAGCATTATTTTTCAGTGAAAGGTGGCTGGCCATCTCGTTAAGATCTTCGATGGTGATGGCATTGTTCCGGTAATTGGTAGTAGGTGAATTATAGGCTAACAGATAACCTTTACTGAAACTGTTTTCGGTTTCCACATCACCATGGCCGGAAAAATAAAAATAAGCTTTGTCGTTTTCAGTGCAGCGAGTTTTAAGCCAGTTGAGCGCATCATAAATCGCCGCGATGGTCGCCTGCTCGTTTAGCAGTAGTTTAACATTTGTGACGGGTAGATTGCCACCGGCCTTGGACTGAAGGTGCTCCGCGAATAAACTTGCATCCCTGTCTGCAAATTGCAAGGTAGATAGACGGGGATTCTGATATTTGGTGATGCCGACCACGATGGCATAAATATTACCCTGAGAAGCCGTTTGTCCGAACACAATTTCCGTACAGCAGATAAATAATATCCACAGCACCAAAAATCGCGTTAACCGGATCATAGATCTTTTTATTTAAAGTGGGCTATCTATTCCAACTGCAAATTAGGATTCACGGAAAAGATCTTAGCGTTGGATTAGCAGTGTGATACATGTTGAAACCTATTCAAACACCATCTCGTGCTTTAAGCAGAAATATAACAAAAAGAAAACATAATCACCTGATAACAAGCAAAAATTGGTTTCCCCTGAGTGGAGAAACCAATTTAAAGCTCGTCTTTTGAAGACTGTCCGGAAAATCCCCGGTAAAATCGAAAAGCTATTAAAATGCCTACATCTTTTCAGCCCACAAGGAAACAGATCTGCCTTTTACTTTGAATTCCGCAGAGCCATCGGGCCCAATTACTATTTCATCCTCAACATGGCCGAGATAATCAACAAAAACTTTATCTGCATTACGTTCTCCCAAATGCATCGTCTTTGCTGTTTCCTCGCTATTCGAAATAATGACGGCACAGCCTGAGTTTTCGTGCTCGTCGTCGCCCTCTCTTGTCCAGCCGATACAGTTAGGTTCATCAAAATAATCATTCTGCGCGCCATAAGCACGATGCTTTCTAAAGTAGAGCATGGTTTCAAGCTGGTCCAACTTTTCGAGTGTTATCTCGTGTTCCTCTCCGTCATTTCCCGTATCCTGATATTTTGAACCATACAAATCCGTATAAAAAATACACGGGTAACCATCCTGTCTGAATAATATTAAAGCATATGCGATTGGTCTGAACCAGCCTTCGACAGTTTGCTCCAGTGATTGAAGCGGCTGCGTATCATGATTTTCCACAAGTGTTACTGCCAGCTGTGGACATACCTGCACAAGTGTACCGTCGAGTATGGTTGTCAGGTTATAGTCGGCATTTTCCTTAGACGCCCTGAAAAAATTAGCCTGTAAAGGGGCATCAAAAAGCGATACTCTGCCGCCGGATGCATCAATATAATCCAGAATTGACTGAAGATCATACGGCGCCCAGTATTCACCAACAGTAAAGAATTCATTTCCATATTTATTTCGCAAATGATCAAGCCATTCGTTAAAAAACTGAGGATCCATGTGTTTGATCGCATCCAGGCGAAAACCGTCAAATCCAACTGTTTCATAAAACCACTCACCCCATCGAGTGAGTTCTTCCCGAACATGTGGGTTTCTGAATTCGATGTCTGACAGCATTAGGTAATCGTAGTTACCGTTTTCCAGATCAAGCACATCCTGCCAGCCGTCACCGTATTGGTTTTGGATAGAGTATATTGCAGTTTCCTGAGTTGAAGCATTGTAATCTACTCCTGAGAAACATTGATAATCCCACTGGAATTCAGAGTACTGACCTTCTCTGCCAGGAAAAGTGAATTTGGTATAAGCTTCAATTTCAAATGCCTCGCTGATAAATTCATTTCTGTTATCAGGCTCAACCATTTTTACCATTACCTTCTCCTTTTCATCTCCTCCTCCCATATGGTTAAGGACAATATCTGCATATACCGCAAGCCCGGCCTCTTTGCCTGCTTTTACCGCATCAATATACTCCTGCTTCGTCCCATATTTTGTACGAACCGAACCCTTCTGATCGAATTCACCCAAGTCATACAGATCGTAAGAATCATAACCGGAGGCCCGATCACCTGCCATTCCCTTGTGTGCCGGCGGAAGCCAAACCGAATCAATACCCAAACTTTTCAGCCGGACTGCTTCATTTTTGAAATGTGCCCAAAGACTTCCGTCAGCCGGGTAATACCATTCAAAAAACTGAAGCATTGTGTAATTATCCATAAAACAAATTTGCTCTTTAACAGGAAAGAAGTGTAAACTGTGAATAAACATCCCGGAATAAATATCATGCCCGGTTGATCCCTGCTTTATACACACCAGCTGAATATCCTGTATCAACGTGCTGGGTTGAACAAGGAACAAATCGGAATAAATGATTTTTAAAACCAAAGTTTGTTAATTGCATCTTTAACAAATGTGCTTCAAATGCGAATAAAAATGAATAATGAAGGACATGACTATTTCATGCAGAGATGTATTGAACTGGCCAAAATCGCCAAAAGCAATGGTGAAAGTCCCGTTGGTGCTATTATCGTAAAAGACGGAGTTATAATTGGCGAAGGTATCGAGGCCGGGAAAGCACATCTGGACATCAGTTTTCATGCTGAAATTGAGGCGTTAAGGAGTGCATCGCAGTTTCTGCAAACTCAGGATTTGTCGGGATGTGTCCTGTACACTACTCATGAACCTTGCATCATGTGTGCCTACATGATCCGGCACACGAAAATCAGTGAGATTATTGCAGCTATAATCACCGGTGAATACGGCGGCTTTTCATCGGGTTACCCACTTCTTTCGGACACTTCTATCCAGAAATGGGGAACTCCTCCGAAATTAGTTTTCGGAATTTTGGAAAGTGAGTGCAGGGACCTGTAAGCGGTTAATTTCCCATGACCTCTTTTCGGTGCTGCATTCCCCATTGATATAAAACATCCAAAACCTTTTCCACAGATTTGCCGTGTTCAGTAATGGAATACTCAACCGTCGGTGGAAAGGTATCATACACCGATCTTTTTACCAATTTATTGGATTCGAGGATTTTCAATTCCTTGGAGAGCATTTTATCTGTAATACTGTGAATCTCCTTAGATATTTGTTTGAAGCGTTTGTTGCCTGCGGACAGAGACAGCAGAATAAGTAGTTTCCATCGTCCTTCAAGCGCCTCCAGTGCATCTTTAATGGCAAGTACATTTTCCGGGCAATCATCACTTGTCAGCATGTTGTTTTTGTTTTATACAGAACATCATTTACGATACTATCCTAGCGGATATCGCTATCCAACCGGATAGTACTATATCAGAGATAGCAAATATAAATACTTTTGCTTCGATCAAAAAACAATCATTTTATGACAACAGTAAGTTCTTCAAAAAGCATTAACACGTTACTCTGGGCCGCACAATGGCTGCTGGCCATCACGCTTACATGGTCGGCACTGACCAAGTTATTAACACCGGTCAATGAATTAGCACAAATGTGGCCCTGGGTTGGCCAGACGCCGGTCGTTCTGGTCCAATTTACCGGATTTTCTGATATGTTAGGAGCACTCGGATTGTTATTACCCTCGCTGCTCCGAATTAAACCGATTCTTACTCCAATTGCAGCAGTATCTATAATTGTGCTAATGTTATGCGCAGCACTATTCCATATTGTCAGAGGAGAGACATCCCAAATCGGAGTGAATATAGTCTTTGCGCTGATTGCTGCATTTACAGCCTGGGGGCGATTTGGGAAGTCGGTAATAACAGCTAAATAAGCCGTTACATTTATAAACTATTCCAATAATTTCTCCGTTTTGGTCAGAAATTTTTCGGTAACATCGTTGATATCCAAACCCATTCTTTCAGCAAGTATGGTGAGCCACCAAATACATTCACCCAGTTTATGTTCGAGTTCAGGCACGGTCTGAGCTCCTTTGGGCCAGCGTCCCTGTTGAGACATGGCCAGCCTGCCAACCAGGCCCGCGTCGGTAAGAAATGCAAGTGCATCTTCCTCCACCGTCCATTCGCTGCCATGGTGTTGCTTTTCCAGCTTATGATAGCTCTGTCTGATTTTGACAGAGCGCTCTTTTATTTGCTTTAAATCCAGATCTTTCATGATGGTTTCAGTTTTTGTTGAAAGTATGTTTAAATTCGACAGGCGTAAGATTTGTTTTCTTTTTGAAAATTTTATTAAACGATTGGGGATGCTCGAAACCCAGCTGATATGCGACCTCGGCAACACTCAGATTGTCTGATGTCAGATACTGCTTGGCCTTTTCAATAAGTTTTTCGTGAATATGCTGTTGGGTATTTAGCCCGGTAAGCGAACGAAGCAGATCACCCAGATACCTTGGCGAAAGATTCAGTTTATCGGCAAGATATTGAACCGTCGGCAGCCCCTTCATCAGCGATTCTTTATCATTAAAGTAATGGTTCAGCATCTCTTCCAACTTGGTCAGTATATCGTGGTTGGCCGCTTTTCGGGTAATAAACTGTCTTTTATAAAACCGGTTACTGTAATTGAGCAGTACTTCGATGTGCGAGATAATTACATCCTGACTGAAGTCATCGATCGCACCGTTCAGTTCGAGCAAAATATGTTCAAAAACTTCTGAAATCGTTTTTTTCTCCTTTTCCGACAAATACAACGCCTCGTTGGCCGAGTAGGAAAAGAATCCGTATTGCAGGATTGTTTTTGCCAGGGAATAGCTTCTGAGAAAGTCCGGATGAATTAGCAGCGTATAACCGGAGTAATCTTTTTCATCCTCCGAAGCAGCAATGATCTGATTGGGAGACACAAATGAAATGCCGCCTTCATCAAAATCATAATAATGCTGCCCGTACTTTATCTTTCCCTGCAGCTTGGTTTTATATGATATTTTATAAAAATCCAGCAGCAGTGTTTGCGGCAGTTCGGAAGCCGGGGTGGTTATCATGGCATAATTTACAAGGCTTATCAGCGGATGCAGTGGTTTTGGCAAACCAAGTGCCCTGTGCAGACCGGATATGGAACTGAATTTATGCGGACGGCCGCTTTCGTTTTTCATTTTACAAATTTACAACATTACTACGCGTTAATTTCCAGAGCATGCTCAACTACGCCAATGTTCCAGGATACCGTATTCTGATTGATCATGTTATGCACCGGCGAATCGCTAAGCTCGTCCATAAGCCTGTGCATTGATTCGGTACCATTTTCGACGGTTCCCCAAATGAGCATATCCACAACTGTCCCGTCTTTTTGCTGCATTATTTTTCTGGACTGAAATCCCGGCTGACGTTTCAGAAACTGATCAATTTCCACATTAGCTTCTATAAACTGCTTACAAGTATAGCCGTTGAGTTTAAATGTTGTGATTTCTATAACTTCGGATTTTTTCATGGTTTAGTTTAGTTCTGGTGCAGATAGATTAAGTTTTTTCCTGAGTTTTATTCTGAAAATTTCACTTCCCATTTCAATTCGCTGCCCTGCGATCTTAACTGCATCATTGCCTGCAAGGTATCTCAATTGGTCCTTTCCATCAACGGCAGCTTCATAAACAACTTCCGCAATCGCCTCTGCTTCTGTAAATTCGATCAAAGTTCCGTCAGAAAACAGTTCACCCAAACGTGTATTCAAACTGTCGTAGTCTTTATCAACAACAGCCTGCATCCCGTTAATAAAATCACTTTTAATTCCTCCCGGAGCAACTGTTTTAATACCAATGTTAAACTGCGCCAGATCGTATGAAATACTTTCGCTGAACCCTTCCAGAGCCCATTTGGTCGCGTTGTAAACCGGAGACAAAGGGTTGGATGAAAAGCCGCAAACCGAAGTGGTCGTGATAAATAATCCATTTCTTTGGGTCCTGAAATAAGGAATAAATGATTTTATTACACGCAAAACGCCGGTAAGGTTGGTTTCTATTTGTTTGGTAATCTGATCATCCGAATAAGACTCCAATGCACCTACAAGCCCATAACCGGCATTGTTAAATACAACGTCGATCTTAGCGGTTTTCAGTGCTTCCGCTATTGTACTTTCAATCTGGGAAACATTTGTTACGTCCAGGGGAAGCAGTGTCACATTGGTAAGAAACTGCAATTCCGTTTCTTTTTCCGGGTTTCTCATGGTAGCAATTACATTCCACCCTTTGGCATGAAATAATCTGGCGGTGGCTTTTCCTAAACCTGTGGAAGCACCTGTGATGAAAATGGTTTTCATTTTTTGCTGTTTAAAATTTACATCACAAAGGTGGCTGGTTGAAAAGCGGTCGAAGTAGCCAAATGGAGTTTTGGTGTAGCCAAAATGGCGCTTTGATTCTTTACCGGTTTGCGCACTTGCATGGTTATGTGTACAATTCGGTAAGTGTTAGTTTTTTAGTGAAAAAGCTGTCGGATTAAACCAGATGATCATCCTATCTTTATTATTAATCTGACTTGTAAAATATGCGTGGTGAGAAAGTACAAGCAGCGTGCCTTTATATTCGGTAGACGTGTACGGTAAAATTTTCAGGTTTTGAATATCCCGATTATTTGAAGTCTATGGTTAACGAATTTGTGAAAGTTAACTCCTGCCTCATAGTTTAAAAGGTGATGAGATTGCACTTACTATCATTCCATTCTACACTGTATCTCTTTTTCAAAATATCGGCAAACGATTTCTTCAAGTAATACTTTAGAACTAAATTTCATTTTGCCTTTACTAAACGAATACGCAATGGCATTTAATGAAAAACTGAGCGACCGGATTCGTGAGGCGCTTTGCGATGTGGATAACGTAACTGAAAAGTACATGTTCGGCGGCGTTTGTTACATGGTTAATTCAAAGATGTGTGTTGGTGTGGCAGGCGATAAGCTGATGTGCCGAATCGGCAAGAGCATGTATAACAATGCATTGGAAAAGCCCGGTTGCGAAGAGATGACATTCAATGGTAAGCCTATGAATGGCTATGTTTATGTTAACGAAGACGGCATGAAAAACCGTGAGGATTTTAATTACTGGATCGGCTTATGCTTAAAGTTTAATCCGGAGGCAAAGGCATCTAAAAAATAGTTTTTATTACGGACGAAGATTCTTTCGGACCGATTATTTGAAGTTCGCAAGAAATGATTTGATTACTGCAATAGAGCAGCTAACCAACTGGTGTACTTTTGTCAGGTAAAACCAAAAAATAAGACTATCAGTAATCACTGCTAAAATCAAAAACATGAATATTTCAAACAACAAAATTTTAATAACCGGCGGAGCATCAGGTATCGGTTTAGGACTTACCGAAAGATTTGTAAGAGAAAATAACACGGTTATTATTTGCGGCAGGCGAGAATCTGTACTCAAAGAGGTATCGGATAAATACCCTTCTGTAATCACAAAAGTCTGTGACTTGTCGGTGTCTGAAGAGCGTGAAGAGCTACATAAATGGATCTCTGAGGAACATGCCGATTTATCTGTCTTGATCAACAACGCCGGCATGCAAAACTGGATGTCTGTTACCGACGAAGACTTTTTCAAGCGTGCGCAGCAGGAAATTTCAATTAACATTGAAGCTCCAATTCATCTTACTTCCCTGTTTGTAACCCTCCCTTCGCTCAAATCGATCGTAAATGTCACATCCGGATTATCCTTTGTGCCATTAACAAAGGTCCCGGTCTATTCAGCGACCAAAGCCTTTTTTCATTCCTTCACGCTTTCGCTGCGCGAGCTTGTTAAAAGCAAAGGAATTGAAGTAATTGAAATGATCCCGCCGGCGCTCAACACGGACCTGGGTGGAAAAGGCCTTCATGACACTGCGCCGCCGGTAAGCGCTTTTATTGATGCGATTTTCGAGCAAATGAAGCAAGGCCAAACAGAACTTACTTTCGGTTTTAGTGACCTCATGCACAAAGCGGCACCGGATGAACTGCGCGCAACGTTCAACAAAATGAACGGAGTGGTTTAAATCCAGGGGTTATTTCCACCTGTTTTCTTCCATATCCGACTTCAGAATTTTATTAATGGAAACCCTTGCGCCTAAAAGCACATAGATGCTTGTGCCCTTCTCGCGGGCGTAAGGGTTTTCAATTTTACCTCTCAGGCGTACTTCGTGAAATAACGGCTGCTCCTTTTTCCGCTCTTTGTCGTCATCATCCGCATTTTGCACCAGAATAACGTTTTTGATTTCCTCTTCAATTGGAAACCAGTTAATATAATCCGCATTCATCGTGACGGCCTGAATGTTTTTATATTTCGAATAGTAATTGATCGCCCCAGCCTGTCCGTAATTATCGCAGAGAATTAACGTGTGCTTTTTGTCCTCAATCTTTGCATATTCTGCATCCACCTTTCCCGCCAGTTCTTTCCATCCGAGCATATCTGCAAAATCCTGGGGGATATCGTGCTCCTGCCCATCTTCCCAGCGAAGCAAACCAAAATCTTTATAAGCTTTTGAATTTAAAGCGATAGCGTCAGGACTTTTTACAGGAAAAGCAACGCGATGAAGCGGGATAAACAATATCCATACAAAAACTACCGAAACTACTCGCAGCCACAAAAGCTTTTTGGTAAAAACAGATTCAAGATACACCGAACCAAAAGAAATGAACACCGGATATAGTCCGATTGCGTAATAACCCTTCGCTTTCATGTAAGTAAAAAGAGATAGTGTGAAAACAAAGGACCAGAAGAATATCCGGTATTTTTTGAATGGTTGATAAACGAAAAATGAAACGAAAGCCGCCAGGATGACAAATACAGAACCCAGAAAATAAATCAGCTGCTCTCTCAGGAACCCGACTCTGCTCACGTTGACAAGCTGCGTTTTGCTAAGCAGCTTCATGTGGTGAACGACCGGAAAGTTGTTTTGGTACTGCCAGATCAGATTGGGTAAGATGATCAGGATTCCAATGAGAAATGCAGCAAATAATTTCCTGTTTAGAAATAACTTACGATGTTCTGTCAGTAACAGTGCAGGCGCCAGTCCTGCCAGGAGAAAAACAATATTATATTTATTCAAAAAGGCAAATCCAAAGACAACTGCTGCTATATAAAGCCACTGATCTTGCTTTGTTTTGATATATTTCAGAACGCAAAAATAAAGCAGCGTCCAGCCAAGTATGTCAACGGAATTAGGTTGATACAGCAAATTGATCCTCAACAAAACCGAAAAGGTTATGGCACTTGCTCCCAAAATAAGTGCAAAAAGATTTCCTTCCAATGCTTCTATCGCTCTCCAAACCACAACCATGGTGAGCACACCATAAAGAACAGGAAAAAACTTAACCCAAAACTCTGCGTTTCCAAAGAGTAAAATCAGATAAGAATTCCAGGAGGTAAACGGAGGAACCGACAAATATCCCCACGCAAGATGTTTACCCTGGTCCAGATGCAGATATTCGTCCCGGTGCAGATCGTATTCCGGCGCTATGAGAATGGTGTGCAGACCAAACTTCAAAAGAATAAAAAAACAGAGCAGTAAAGTTTTCTTGGTCAAGTTGCTGGTAGTTACCGGTTATCTATTGGGAATAATCGCTTCCCACAACCCCTGGCTTAAAACCATATTTTACTGGTGATAAGCGGAAATTGGTAAAGCAGGCGGTTTCTGATTTATTACAAATATACATATTACCCCGGCCTCAACACGCGGGTGGCATGCGATTTTAAAGTGTTCAGAAGCAATTAATCTAAAATCGAATTTTATGAAAATGAAGGGAAGGAGCGTAATCACATATAGTGTATACGCACCTACAAATGTAACCACCATGCTCAGGCCACGCCGGCAAGACGGACAATCAATTATACAGGAAGGGTTTGAAATAAGCCCGTCAGTCCCATTCTCAGAATATACTGATTTATACGGTAATCCTTGTCAAAGGGCGATTTTACCGGCAGGACAGGTTACAATTACTACGGAAGTTCAGGCTCAGGTCAACATCACAAAACCGATTCCTTCCCCTGTTCCGGCATATATACTTGTAGGTGATTTGCCAGACGAAGTAATGCATTACATTTTGCCAAGCCGTTATTGCCAGTCGGATTTGCAGGAAATAAGCAATTTGGCGATGCAGATTGCGGGGAATTTCGTACCAGGTTATGATCAGGTTGAGGAGATTAGGAAATGGATTCATCAGAATGTGAAATATCAGTACGGGATCAGCGATTCCACCACAACCGCCTTGGATACAGCCAGAAACCGGATAGGTGTCTGCAGAGATTTTACCCATCTTGCCATCGCCATGTGTAGAAGTCTTTGTATCCCTACCAGAATGACGGTTGGCTACCTTGACAAACTTCAGGAAATGGATTTACACGCCTGGTTTGAAGTATACATCGGTAACGAATGGTATACATTCGATGCTGTGCAGGAGCAGACTGAGGGTTACCGTATCGAAATTGCGCACGGACGAGATGCAGCCGACGTTGCGATGGTTACACAGTATGGGAATGCAACCCTAGATTCGCTTCATGTTGAGGTTGAATTGATGGAGCCAGAGCCTGCTCCTGCACAAAACTCATAGTCAATCGCAATTATAGGTAGAATGAGATATAAAAAAACAGAGCAATTTCCTTTACAGGAACTTCGCTCTGTTTTTTTGCAAAAGACGTGAGACTTTTTAGGAGATTTATTTCTGGTCTTCAAAATCATCGTTACGGTTCCGACCTTTGCCATGACCGCCTGTTCCGCCTTTTATAGCGATTCTTTCTTCAAGCTCTTCTTTTGAACCCGGCTTGCTGTAATCGATGCCATAGTCATCAACCTGGTTATCAGCAAAGTTATCGTTGTCGTTTCTATTTATCGAGCCACGTTCCTGGCTTTTAGTATTTGGCT
Organism: Dyadobacter psychrotolerans; assembly: GCF_004349265.1. Taxonomy (GTDB): domain Bacteria; phylum Bacteroidota; class Bacteroidia; order Cytophagales; family Spirosomataceae; genus Dyadobacter; species Dyadobacter psychrotolerans. Next base: position 490,655 of record NZ_SMFL01000004.1, on the reverse strand, counting down.
CCTCTTGCTTATGTTCCTGTTCGTTTTCCATGATTTCGGTTTTTAGTTTCAAACCCTGGGCTTACAAAACCTATTCCAGAAAAATATTTGCGAACAACTAAGTAGTCAAAGAAGACAGATCCAGTCAGAACTTCTTTCAGCCAATCCGGAACATTTAGATTTTAATTCCCCATTCGCTGTTCATGCTTCGTCCGAGCAGTTCATTTGCTTCTTTGTCGTCTTTGAACATTTCTTTTTTCGGATTCCATTGCAAGGGTCGTTTCAATCGGTAGGCAATGTTTCCGATGTTACAAACCGAAGCAGTCCTGTGGCCAATTTCGACGTCACTAACCGGTTTACTTCGTTTACGCATAGCTTCAAAGAAATCCTTGTAGTGATTCTCGCTTTTGTAAACATGTTTTTCATTTTCTCCTATAACCTTGTCTTTTAAAGAAGCAGGTGTGGTTTCCAGTTTCTTACGCTGAATTCTCAGTTCTCCCTGCGTTCCGGTAAACAGGATGCCGTTGTTCCATTCCCACTTTTCATGAGTCATGGTAATTCCATTCTCATAGCGGTAAGTCAGAAAAGGGTGCTCTTTACCATCCGGAGCGATTACTTCTACCGGGCCGCTGTCATCCATATCAAGCGCCCACTGTACGATGTCGAACATGTGAGCTCCCCAGTCAGTGACCATTCCTCCTCCAAACTCCCGGTAATTTCTCCAGTTTGGAAAAACGTCTTTGGTTATAGGTGGCGCCAGTTCGGAATTGAAAGCCACAGGTGTATTCGGCCCGAGCCATTTGCTCCAATCCAGTCCATCCGGAATAGGCTCAGCTGCAAGGTCATAAGCAACCGGAGGCGGGCCTACGTTTACCTTTATGCTTTTTATCTCACCTATGTATCCGTTTCTGATCAACTCAACGGTCTGTCTGAACTCGGGCCAGGAGCGCTGCATGTTTCCTGTCTGGAAAACACGTTTGTGCTTGCGTGCGGCATTCACCATCGCGCGGCCTTCTTTGACTGTTAAAGAAAGGGGCTTTTCACAATAAATATCCTTTCCCGCCTCTGCCGCGCGCACAGCCATTGCTGCGTGCCAGTGATCGGGTGTGGCAATGACTACGGCATCTACATCTTTGCGCGCCAGTATCTCTCTAAAATCGTTATATACATTAACTTCTGAATAAGCACCCGCCTGCGTATTTTTCTCATAATGAGTCTTAATGCGGTCAATCGCAAGATCAGCCTTTGCTTTGTATACTTCACTGATGGCAACAACACGTGCCTCGTTGGTTCCTAAAAAAGATCCGATCAGTCCCTTTCCCTGCTTTCCTGTACCAATAAAACCCAGCGAAATCATATCACTTGGCGCCAGATACATCGAACCATCCGGTTTTTTTCCTCCCAGAACAAATCTGGGGACAATCATAAATCCCGCCAGTGCGGCTGTGGTTTTGCCTACAAAGTCCCGCCGGGAAATTGGGTTTTCTTCTTTCATTTTATATACATTAAAGGTTTGGAATTGTATGCTGCTCAGGTATAATGACGATACTTTGACTCATTTACTCTTCAGATAAGCAAATTATTCCTTTAAATACTTAAAATGTTTCCGCTTTCCTGAAAACCAACTCAAATCTGACACCGCAGCCTGTTTACAAAGTCTGTTCTCACTGAATATGAATTGTACCATTTTTGACATTTAACAAAACGTTTTTCAACCGAAAAATATGTTTGCGGGCCGCAAAAGCAGATTATTGCCTCATGGAATATCACCATAATTTAAAAATCAATTTATCTTTGAAATACCTGTTTCAAAAAATCTGAAATATGTCAATACCTTTTCCCTATCACCGCACAACCTGGTTTTTCAAGTTTTGTGAATGTCTGCTTGCCATTTATGGTGCTTACAGCATCATCATATTGCCCTCCGAGCTTTTACCGCCCTCATTCTGGGAAAAGTATGGTAAGTTTCTTGAGTATGAGTCCATGGTAAGTTACAATCTTATTCTCATTTCCAGCCTCATTTATACCTGGATTTGGGAAAAAGGTGAGCGTGCGGGCAGAATCTCCAGCGTTATGCATCATGCATGGCTTCAGGGCATTATCCGCTACTGGCTGGCGCTGATGATCTCAACATACGGCTTTGCAAAAATTTTAAAGACGCAGCTTCAGTCACCGGATTACCGGCTCGACATACCTATGGGAGAAGTTGACGGATTTGGTCTGACCTGGTATTACTTTGGTTACTCCTACACACTGGCGGTGATCATTGCACTTTTTCAGATTGGCGGATCAGTGCTGCTGCTTTACAGGCGCACAACGCTATTAGGCGTGATGATTCTGCTACCTGTATTGGTTAACATTTTGTTTATCAACATCTTCTACTCAATCGCTACCGGAGCATTTGTCAATTCTATTCTTTTTAAGATTGGTTTAACATTTTTATTACTGGTTGATATTAAAAAGCTAAAATCAGTGTTCTGGGATTTGGCAGATCATCTTCCGCCGGTCGTTATTGGTGCAGGATGGATGAAAACTGCACTAAGGTTCTTACCCATTGCGGCTGCTTTTTCTTTGATCAATTATTATGTAGTCACCGACGAAAGCGACACGGTGTTGCGGGGCACCTGGAAAGTAGAAAAGATCACACGAAACGGTGAGGTTGTACCGGATGCTGCGTGGCTGACAGATTCCACTGCTTACAAACGTATTTATTTTTCCGGAAGGTCTGGCTGTGCATTTAGTCCCAACCCCTATCGTTATAAACCTTCTGAAAGTTTGCGTGGTTCATACCAGTATGATAGTTTGAAAAACGATTTAAAGTTATCATTTGCAGGTAAGAGCGATAAAAATCCGAAGAAAGATTCTGTCAGGGTTTTGGTGAGCAACCGGACGCAGAAGAAAATGCATCTGCATACGATTTTTAATAAAGATACCCTGGATTTTGAATTGGCTAGACTGCGGTAAAACAAAAGCCATCCGCATATAATCTACGGATGGCTTTCTTGTATAATTCAGGTTTATGCCGGAATCTTTCTTGGTTTTTCACGCTCCCAAAAGCGGTGCTGGGCAATTGCAATAATAAATTTGTCAGCTAGCGTTTCAGCATCGCCACCTACCACAATTCCTTCACGAAGAACAGTTTCTTCGGAAAAATCGGATGGTATCTTTTTGCTGAAATAGGTCGCTTCCAATACCTGTGCAGCAGATTCGTCAGCAGCGATTGCTTTACAGTGTTTAAAAGCCTCATTCAGGAAATGGATCGCATCAGCCTCTGCCTCAATTGTAGCTACGCTGTTGGTTCCTCCGGGAACATATACCGCATCATATAAAACCGAAGATGCAGTCAGAAAACTATGGCTGACATAAATCTCTTCGTCATTGGCTGAAATAATATAATTCAACCTTGGTGCGATAACCTCCACCACAGCTCCTTCTGCTTCCAACGCAGCTTTTACTGTTTTCAACGAAACTTCGTCGACGCCGTCAGCAGCTAGAAACGCTATTTTTCTGGTTTCAACGGTGTCCTTGATCGTATTAGCCATACTCAGCGCATCAGACGATTTTAAAGACCCTTCAACCATTACAGAATCGTAATCAGCCGGATCTCCGTCCGCAGGAATACTGTGATTTACAGGTAATGCAGGATCCTGTGGAACAGAAATACGTAGCGCAAATGCCACTTCGGCAGCGAGACCCTTATCAATCAGAGAAAGAATGCCAAGCATCCGCTCACGGATCGCGACTGTTTTAACCTTTCCCAGCTCAAAGCTCAGTGCATCTACAATGTGGTTCTTTTCGGGATCCGACTGGCTGTTAAAAAACAACCTTGCCTGACTGAAGTGATCGAAGAAGCTTTTGCTTCTTGCACGCACTTTACCGGCATCAATTCTTTCGGCATAACTGGTAAATCCGCCTTCCGAAGCTTTCGCTTGGGCAGGTGATCCGCCGCCAAGGGAATTTGGGCTGTAACTTACTTTTCCTTTATTGATCGTCTGACGCATGTGGCCGTCACGTTGATTGTTGTGAACGCTCACGATCGGTCTGTTGATCGGTATTTCCTGAAAGTTAGGTCCGCCCAGACGAAGCAGTTGTGTATCCGTGTAGGAAAACAAGCGGCCCTGTAGCAATGGATCGTTGGTAAAATCGATACCGGGCACTACATGTCCAAGGTGAAAAGCAACCTGCTCGGTTTCTGCATGGAAATTATCCGGATTTCTGTTCAAGGTCAACTTTCCAATTCGCTGGACGGGCACAAGCTCCTCGGGAATTAATTTTGTAGAATCCAGCAGATCAAATTCAAACTTGAATTCATCTTCTTCGGGAATAATCTGAACACCCAATTCCCATTCCGGGAAATTACCGCTTTCGATTGCATCCCAAAGATCTCTTCTGTGAAAATCCGGATCCTTGCCGGAAATATTCTGCGCTTCGTCCCAGGCAACCGAATGCACCCCCAGCAACGGTTTCCAGTGAAACTTCACAAAGCTGGAAACTCCTTCTTCATTTATAAAACGAAAAGTGTGTACACCGAAACCTTCCATCATACGATAACTTCGTGGAAGGGCGCGGTCACTCATAACCCACATAATCATGTGTGCAGATTCTGGCATCAGGGAAATGAAATCCCAAAACGTGTCATGAGCAGATGCAGCCTGCGGCATTTCACTATCCGGTTCAGGTTTCACCGCATGTATTAAATCCGGAAACTTTATCGCATCCTGAATAAAAAAGACAGGAATGTTGTTTCCTACAAGGTCAAAATTACCTTCCTGTGTATAAAACTTAACCGCAAAACCTCTTGCATCTCTTGCCAGATCCGAAGAGCCGCGTGAACCAGCAACGGTTGAGAACCGAACGAATACAGGTGTTTCAATTTCTGTATCATTCAAAAACCCCGCCTTCGTTAGTGAAGCCATTGGTTCGTATACTTTGAAAATACCATGTGCTCCTGATCCTCTTGCGTGCACGACGCGCTCAGGAATCCGCTCATGGTCAAAGTGAGTCATCTTTTCGCGGAAGATAAAATCTTCAAGCAGTGACGGTCCTCTGTCGCCCGCTTTCAAAGAGTTTTGATCGTCATTAATCCGCGTTCCTGTGTTAGTAGTCATCAGTTGGTCTGATGCAATTTCTGTATGTGGAGCCAGGGTGACTGTTTTATCATTTTCCGGCTGGACGGCCGGTTCTGCTTTTTTGGTTGCCATAAAAGTTTTATTAAGGGTTAAATCAGGCTTCCTCAGAAGCTTTATAGTTGACGTCATTTTCGGCCACTTCCGTAAGTAATTCATCCGCAAGTTTTTCCTCTGCAAGTGTTGCCGCAAGAATTTCAGCAACCTCATCAAGTCCAAGTGTTTTGGCAAGCTGTGTCAGCCCTCCATAAGTTGCAATCTCATAATGCTCGACTTTTTGTGAAGCTAGGATAATGCCCACATCACGGGTAGCAGTGCCTTCATCTGTACTTTCTACGATCCCCTCTCCTTCTTTTGACAAGCCTTCCATCGCATCACATTTTTTTGCGATGGCTTTTTCACCCATCAGATCAAAAATCTGCTCAAGACGAACAACATGTCCTTTTGTTTCTTCAAGATGGTTTGTGATGGCGGTAACCAGTTTTTCCGATGTTGCTGCCTGAATCATTTTTGGCAACGCTCTAACCAGATGATTTTCAGCCCAGTAAATATCCTGAAGACTGTCCAGAAACAATTCTTGCAGTGCCGGTTCAGCACTAGCCGAGGTTTTGGTCTTAAATTTTGGCTCTGAGCCCGATTCCGTTTTCATATGAATAATTGTTAATGTTTGCCCGCCCCTTAAAAAATGCGTTCCATTGCTTTTAGCAAGCCGGCAGCGCACATTTTTGCTTTCTCAAGCATATATTTTTGATTATCCGGAATTTGATGTAGAAAGCAATACACGCTATCGGTTGATTCAACGCTGTAAAACGCGTTAGAAGGAACTGCTGGTCTGATTTTCTCATATTCTTACACTTCAACTGGCAAGCTTTTTTCCGGCTGATGCTTAGACAAATTGATCTTGTTGATCTTGGCAGACCTAATAATCATAGACCTTTCACAATTATACATTTATGAGAAAACTATCCCTGCTCATTGCTTGCGGCTTTATTCTTTTTATTCCGACCCATAAGGTACTTGGGCAGCTTACCGTGTTTAATGTGTCCTCGTCCGATATTACCGATGTCCGTAAAATAAGTATTCAGCAGCAATTTGAAATTCAGGACCAAATTGAGTCTTCAACTACTCTGACCTACGGTTTGGGAAAAAAGTGGGAAGTGGGATTAAATTTGATCAATCTGGATTACAGCGCAAAAAACAAACACTTTGAAATCAACGACAGTACCATCGCCAGTCCTTTTGCTCCGTTGCTTCTGGCAAATGCACAAAAGGTTTTTGAACTAAATCAAATATGGTCGGTTGGTTTGGGAGCAGTAGCTGGCACTAATCTGTCGCATTTTCATCCCGACAAGTTTGTATATTACGGCTACACCAACCTTGTCGCTTCACTTGGAGATCATGACCGGTACAAATTTGCTGCCGGGCCTTACATCAGCAACCACCGGTATCTGAGTGACGGTGCCGTTTATGGGTTTCAGGGCGCGGTAGATGCCGGGTTATTTTATAAAAAACTGCATTTTTTAGCAGACTGGATATCCGGTACTCATAAAAAAGGGAAACTTTCCTTGGGCATAGAAGCCTTCCTTCTCGAACGCCTGCCGCTTTCTTTTGGCTGGCAAAGAAGCAATTCAGATGGTGCTAAGGCTGCTGTGGTTCAATTAACTTTTCTGCCTAAATAACTTTGGCTTTTATGTACAAAACCCGGTGAATTAATTTTTAACAGCAACAAATTAACTTATTTTTTGTCTTCAAACTTCCGGGCACATTTTTGTTTATGCTAAGTAAAAAAACACTAAAAACAGGAAATAATGAATTCAGTAAAGAAAGATCTTACATTTAAACTTGGTAATGAAATTGAAATAAACCGCCTGGGATATGGCGGCATGCAGCTCACAGGTTTTGGCGTTTTCGGTGAGGTAGCAGATCGGGACAATGCAAAAAAAGTTTTACAGGCTGCGCTAGCTTCCGGAGTGAACTTCATAGATACGGCAGAAGCATACGGCCCGCAGTTTAACGAATCGCTGATCGCTGATGCTTTATTTCCCTATAACAAGGATTTGATTATAGCAACAAAGGGTGGTTTTGTACGGCCCGGACCAAACAAGTGGGTACCAAACGGAGATCCTGAATTTATCCGCCAAAATATTGAGGGAAGTCTGGATAGATTAAAAACGGACACAATTGACCTTTGGCAGCTGCATAGAATTGATCCTAAAATTCCTGTGGACGAAACGCTTGCCCCGGTTGTTGATGCGGTAAAAACGGGGAAGATCAAATTTGTTGGCCTTTCCGAGGTAACCATCGAGCAGATTGAGCTGGCGGAAAAAGTACTTCCAATTGTTTCGGTTCAAAACCTTTATAACCTGGGAAATCGCCAGTGGGAAAACATTGTGGATTATACAGCGGAACGCGAAATGGCATTTATTCCATGGTTCCCGCTTGCTTCGGGCCCGGATAAACTGGCTGAAAAGATCACTAAAATCGCGGAAAAACATAAAGCTACAACTGCTCAGATCGCGCTTGCCTGGCTGCTAAAGCGTTCATCGAACATCTTGTTAATACCTGGTACAAAGTCAATTGCGCATTTACAGGAAAATATGAAGGCCGCAGAAATTGAACTCTCAGAAGAAGAATTTGCTGAACTGTCGAAGTAAGACAACTGATTAACAAAAACGGATCGCCTGACAACAGACGATCCGTTTTTTTGCTGAATGAGCTTTACTACGCTTTATCAACACCAGGTCTGGTGGTAACTTTTCCTTTCTTACGGAATGCGGGAAAGGTCATAGGACTTCTTTGCGGGCGCTCATCACCCAGAAGCACACCCCATTGTTTGAAAATATCTGTTCTGTCAAAGATTACTTTAAGAACTGCAATAATCGGCATGGAAAGGAACATTCCTGAGACACCAGCAATATTTCCTCCGATTATCACTCCCAAAATGGCAAAAAGCGCATTGATTTTAACTTTTGAACCGACAATGCGTGGCATTAAGATATTATTATCCAGAAATTGTACACCCGCAATCACACAAAGCACAGTCACAACCGGCCAAAGCTCTGTGGAAGAAGTCAGAGTCAGCAGAACGCCGATGATGTTGCCTATCAATGCACCTACATAAGGAATCAGGTTCAAAAAAGCAAAGATAACACCAATCAGAAGGGCATGTTTGATCCCGATCACCATTAATATAAGCCCCAGCAAGACAGTCATATAGGTCACTTGTATTAACAATCCAACCAGGTAACTTTTAATGATTGTCTCTGTTTCATAGATAGCCTCTTTCACCTTGGGATGGTGGTCCGGTGTAAACCACATAAAAATGAAACGCAGGATGATGTCTTTGTAGAAAAGCATCAGGTAAATGTAGATGGGAAGCAGTCCGACAAAAACGAAAAGCGAGCTTAATGTAAGAGCAGCACCACTGGCTCTTTTTCCTGCAAAACTGATCAGTTCATTGGTATTTTTATTGATAAATTCCATCTGTTCAGTAGTCGAATAACTGCTGATCGTAGAAACCCAGTCGCTTAAAGCCTTTACATGGATTGCCACGTTGTTTTTAATCTGGGGAAAATCAGCAACGAGGAGACCAACCTGGGCAGAAAAAAACCAGACGATCCCACCCAGAATGATCACCAGTAGCAGAATCGGCAGAACGATCGCTAGCGCTTCCGGGACTTTATGACCCTTCAAAAACCGAAAAACCGGCAGCAAAACAATACTGATAAAAAATGCCATTATAATTGGCATAATGATGTCATTTCCAATGACGAAGATACCCACCAGTAGAACCAACCCGAGTAATTCGATTGACCTTTTGACAGTTAATGGTAAATTGTTCATGTCCATTTAAAAAAAAATTCGTTTAGAAGCACCGGAATATAAGAATCTAAATCTGTTAAACAGATCATAAAGGCCAATATTTCAAATGCGGAGTTACGACAGATTAATCACATATCGTGCCAGAAGAAAGCCTTTAACTGCCAGACCTGCGATGTCACCACCATCAACATACGTCAGAGGAAACAAATCTCTTATTTTCTGTTCATTTACAAGACGATAGGAGAAATTGGTAAAAATCAACCACAAAAACATTTCTAACACCTTTGGATCATCTATTTAAAATTGTATTTTCGCATCTCGATTGGGAAAAGCCCAGTCAAAAATCGTCTATGGCCAGGTGGTGGAATTGGTAGACACGCTACTTTGAGGGGGTAGTGCCTTTACAGGTGTGGGAGTTCGAATCTCCTTTTGGTCACGAAAAATCAAGTATTAAAAGCTGCAAATCAAACATTTGCAGCTTTTTTTGTTTCAGTTAAAACTTTTGATCCGGAGAAACATTCCTGGGATCACTCTTTGGGAAATTCCCCGATGTTCTTGCTCGGCACAACTCCCGATATAAATTAAAATCTTTACCAGCGTTGGCTACGGGCTGCCGCTTATTAATCACTTCCAACTAAATCTACGAAAATTAATGATTTAGTTATATATTGGGATTTGTATTGTTTTTGACTTATTGGTACTCCCAACTATTACGTCGTAAGCGACTAAATACTAATGAATTTTGATTCATCCGGAACTTTAACATTTTAAGCTACCTCTCTGATAAAAATCTGTTTACTTTACAATATTATTTCTTGTATTTAGCTTTTCGAACATTGCCGAAGGTAAGCTTTCCGGGTACCGGAAAATCATTAATTAAATACAAAACCCACTCTCATTAATGTAAACATCTTTAATATACTCTCAATCTACCCTCCCTAAAATGAAAAACAACAAAATCTTGATCGCCATAGCGGTGATCCTACTTGTGTCGGCCTCAGCTGGCTTCTTTTTTAAAGATTCAATCTCGATTCTTTTTGGTCCAAAAGCTGCGGTGAATAAAGCACTGACCATGTTTAAAACTCAAAAGTTAGAAGAAGGGTCGACATCGGTTTTTGATTACAGCTACGTGAGCACAGCTCTTGAAAAATACAAATACTATCAAATAGATGAGTGGAAACTAACCTCGATAGAAAAAGATGGGAAAACATACGTCGAAGTCGATGGCACAACAACTAATGCTTTCGGCGCTAAGCTTCAACGAAATCCGGTTTTTGTTCTGACCAAGACATTAGGTGATTGGAGAATAATAGACAGCTATGGATTTTTTGTCTTCGATGGAGACATGGATATACCGGGCAAATCTGATTTGGAAAAAGATAAGCTTATGCAGGACATGAAGGAAAAGGTCAAGATCGATAAGTGGAGCTGGAATAGGACTGGTTATGGCGGAGCGGTTGAAGGAAAGGGTGTAGTAGTTAATGAATCAGAATTACCCATTAGTTATCTAAAAATGGAGGTTACTTATTCTGATAATGCCGGAAACGTTGTAAATACAGATGAAACGTACGTCGTAAGCGATAAGCTTGCTCCTGGCCAGCGAAAACAATTCACCTGGTACACATCGGATTGCTATGGTTGTGATAACGCGCAAGTAAAATTGCTTTTTGAATAATTGTCTGATTCAGATTATGACAGAAGAAAGAATCAGACAAAAACTTGACCGGGCACTGAGTGAAGGTCTGCTATTGGCTTGCAGAATGAAAACTGGCATTAGCGATATCGGAACTGTCAGGAAGATAGACCCGGAAACATACGATGTATTTGACTTTGTACCAAGAACCATAGTAGCGCCTGACGAATACCAGGGCATTGCTTATTTACCCAACGGATCAGAGCGGGAGATGAGCTTTGTGGTGGAGAATTTTATTGAGGTTTTTATTGCTGAGTGAAAAAGTATCAAAAAATATAGCCCTTCCAAACAAATTCGCAAATGAGCTACATCCAAGCAATCTCAGGTATTTTAAATTTAAAATTAAGTGAGGCCGTTAACTTTAAAGGGGATATTAAGCTAAGTCCAAACGGTCGTAATGAGTATAGCGATATCTACCACAATGAGGCTTTCCTAAGATGCTATGGTGAAACTGGTTACACATTTTTACGTGATCTACCAAACATGTACTATGCTCTACCGGAAGAAATGGCCAAATCTACAAGCACTATAGCCGATTCCTGCATAATAGCCTTTAAAGAGTTTCTTATGCCTTTATGGTTCATTAAGGATAACGCAGTTTGTATTGACAGGATTTTCGCTTCTGACGATTCATTTGTCAGATTTTCGATGGCACAATCAAATATCAATTTCACAAATTCATCTGGAGATCACAAACCTGAGAAATTCTCAAAAGAAGAATTTGATAAGGCATTTTCATTACTAGACCTCTTAATGCCAGCCATGGCTGAATCAAAAAGTCCCGCTGATCTGGCAAATGGGCTTACCGTATCAAAAAAAGAGAATTATGACGATTACGAGGCGCAGATAAGCACCTTTAATTTTAGCAACTACGATATTCCTAGGATTCACCGTGCATATAATTTCCTGCTATTGCTTCGGAATATATCATATTTACCAATAAAAATCATCCTTTATCTGTCCTTGCTAGAAGCTCTGGTAACGGACTTTGAGGAAAAAGGCCTTAAGCCCAAGGTTAATGATCGTGTCCGTAAATATCTGGCATCTTCCGAAGAAGATAATTCATTACTCTCATCTCAGCTCGATGCAGCGTACAACTTTAGAAACAAGTTTGCTCACGGTCAGCTACCTGTACTGGCCGATGATGACGGGAAAGATGTTCCATATTCGTTTGACGATATGAAAGTGATCAGTATCAGTGTTGACGATGTCGCCAGGCGCCTGTTTACTAAAATCCTAACCTCAAACCTTCAGGAGTTTAAGGAATTAGATAAAATCAAACCTTTTTTTGAGAATCTCTGAAAATCATGAAAAGTGGGAAGGTTGACGCCTTTCCACTTTTCATGATTAATAATAATTACCCAAACAATTAACAACAAAAAAATGGCTGACGACGCAAAGTTCAAAATTGGTGATACAATACGCTTAAAATCTGGTGGTCCTTTGATGACTGTAAGTGAAGTATACAAAAGCGATCCTGCATTCGGTGAAGCGATTTGGTTTACTACTAGTGAGGCCACTGGTGTTTGTAAGATGTCAGTAATATTCAAAACTGTTGATTTAATAACAGCCTCGTGATAAAAGCTTTACAAAAAGTCTTTGTAATCCCAGGAGTGAACAAAAACTGTCCACTTGAAAATTTTGAGAGTGCTTTTTGTAGGAATAAATTTATCACCTGACCAATATCCTGCCTTAATTAATGTGATCATTGCTTTTGCAAATGTTTAGTTTCTGCAATGATCACAATTCTTAATAAAAACACATCGGAAAGTTGCCGATTTCCATGTCGGAATAATGTCACATGTCGGCCGAATGTCTGCCATTTTTAACATAGAAAACATCCCTAAGCGTACTAAGAAGGCACCATTTCAGAGTTCGAATCTCCTTTTGGTCACTTTCAAAAAGTGCGTTTAGAGGCTCTAAACGCACTTTTTTTGTGAAAAAGTTTTTATGGGTCTAATTCGTGTCTAGCAAAAGCACAATTGCTGAGCTGTTTAAGATCGTATTACTATCCAATGTTACCGCCTAACTCTTTTTTAAGAAATTCTGATATTAACGGCTACCTTATCATCTAAATTAGTTTTACCAAAAAGTCGGACATCCAATATGGACCCAATTAAAGATTTTATGGAAGATCTTGTAAAAGCTGTTGAGGAGAAATGGCCCGGCTGTCAGGTCATCGGTAGTATTAATAATGGTAACGGATCTCCCATCTTCGAACATGCTATTCGCATAGATTCTAAGCGTTTCATAGTTATATCTAATGTTCCTGAAAGCCAGGTGAGGGTGGCCTGTCTTCGCTTTTCCAAAAAGATTGTATTGGACGACTATTATCAATTCCTCACAGAAGCAAGTCCGTCCATAGCACTGCGGGAAGAAAAGCACTTCCTGATATTGGATCGTAGTCTTAACAACGCTTTTACTATTCAGCATATTATGGACGATAAGCACTTTATAAGCGACATTAATGCACCTGTGGGTAACTATGTATTTTTAATAGAAAAAGCTTTCAGCGACTTAGGAACAGGGAAAATATAACCTGGCAAATCCATTGATCTGGAATATTTATCTTCCGTTTTCTCTATCTTGCAACTGTTATTTATCCTTCCTTAATTAAGATGAACCCAGAAGACAATTCCCTTTCAGTAAAAGCGGCGCAGCAGGAAATGCGTGAAAATTATTTCAACGGTGCAACAGGCGTTCTTGTCTCAGGATTAGTCTGGCTTACAGCTTCTGCTGTCACTTACAGTTCTTCAAATAAACACGGAATCTGGACATTACTAATCGGCGGCGCACTGATACACCCGATAAGTTTGTTAGTCAATAAATTGTTGGGTATAAAAGAATCACATAGCCAAACGAATCCAATGGGTGCGCTGGCTATGGAGGGAACGTTATTCATGCTTTTAACTATTCCTTTAGCTTATGTGCTCTCTTTCCAAAAACCTGAATGGTTTTTTCAGGGAATGCTTCTGATTATTGGTGGCCGCTACCTTACATTTCAAACCATCTATGGCAATAAAGTATTTTGGGTATTCGGCGGATTGCTGGCCATTTCGGGTTACCTGCTTTTCACGTTTCAGGCATCATCCTTTATCACTCTACTAACCGGCAGCCTTACAGAAGTATTATTTTCAATTTACTTTTTCATAACCAGCAAAAAACCACAAAGCTGATTACCCCTACACATAAAACAACTCCCGATCCAGTTTTTCTGTGATAAACTTAAAGTCTTCGGGATTTGAAGCAAAATCCATATTGTTCACATCGATTTCAATCATTCTTCCGTGATCGTAGTTTTTGGCAAAGTCCTCGTAATAGTTGTTGAGGTTCTGCAAATAGTCGGTTGACATATCCGCTTCAAATTCTCTTCCCCTTTTTTTGATCTGAGAAACCAGTTTGGGAATATCAGCCTTTAAATATATCAAAAGGTCGGGCTGGGAAACTGTGTTGATGATGGAATTAAAAAGCAGAAGATAGGTCTGATAATCCCTTTCTGTCATAATCTTTGATTCTACCAGATTTCTGGCGAAGATAAAAGCATCTTCATAAATCGTACGGTCCTGAATTATCGTTGCGTAGGTTGTCGAACGGATTTTCTGAACCTGTGCAAATCGGCTGTTCAGGAAATAAATCTGAAGATTAAATGCCCAGCGCTCCATGTCTTCATAAAAATCGGCCAGATATGGATTGCCTTCCACAGCTTCATACATCACATCCCATTTATAATGAGCGCCCAACATTTGGGTTAACGTTGTTTTACCTGCGCCAATATTTCCTACAATAGCAATGTGCATGAGCTGCCTGAATTAAATTTGTGAATGAATGGTTATAAATCCTGAGACTCGCCGGCAAAAATAGACAATTACGCTAAGAGCATGTTTAATTTGAATTGTAAAATTGTTTATAGCTCATTTTCTGAGCGAGACGACGCAAATTTTGCAGGGATAGCCTAAGCTATCGCGAAAAATTTAACGAAGTGGTAGCCAGAAAATAGCATAAAAAATTTATAATATAAGTTGTAAACAGGCTCAACATAGTTTGAGGTGATGAAAGTCAGTTTCTTTTCATTTTCTATAAACTTTCAATATTTGTATATTTGCGGCTGATTTCCATGAATACAGTCCGGTAAGTGCTTATTCATCATTTCCAAAGAAGATGTCGCCAAAGCTTTATCACGCTTTTGCAAAAAATAAAAACAATGAAGCCATTCAGGGTTATATTATATTACTGCTACGCTCCTATCGCCAACACGGAAACTTATCGCGATGAGCATCACTTTTTTTGCGTAGAAAACAATCTGCTCGGCAGAGTTATCATTGCTCCGGAAGGACTCAATGGCACCGTTTCCGGAACACCGGAGGACTGTGAAGCATATATGAATTATGTGCGTTCTGATGAACGTTTCAGTCATGTTCAGTTTAAGATTGAAGCACACGACACCATTGCATTCCAAAAATTACATGTGCGTGTAAAGGACGAAATCGTTAATTCCGATCTGAATGTTGATCCGTTGGTAAGGACCGGAAAGCATCTTGAACCTTCTGAATTTAAGGCGCTGTTAAACGATCCCGAAGTCGTTTTGGTTGACATGCGTTCTGACTATGAACATGAAGTTGGCAAGTTCAAAGGCGCAATCACTTTTGATATGCATAACCTGCGTGAGCTGCCTGATCACATTCATGAAATAGCGCATTTAAAAGATAAAAAGATCGTAACATATTGCACAGGAGGGATCAAATGTGAAAAAGCAAGCGCTTATCTTCTTGAAAAAGGCTTCACCGATGTGTATCAGCTTCATGGCGGAATTATCCGCTACGGACTTGAAGAAGGCGGAGAGAATTTTGATGGCAAGTGTTATGTCTTTGATAACCGTATTACCGTAGATGTAAACCACATTAACCCGACGGTTATTTCAAAATGCCACATTTGCGGTGACGAGTGCGACCGTATGGTCAATTGCGCGAATGCAGAATGTAACACCCATGTTCCCATTTGCCATAAATGCGGGGACGAAATGGAAGGAGCCTGCTCTCCGGAATGTAAAGCACATCCAGGAAAAAGAACATACGACGGAACCGGTTATTACGTGAGCAAAAGCAACCATTATCACCCGATGCAGGGACTGAAAAGCCAGAAAAGAAACATCAAAAAAATGAAGCTTGCTCAGCAGTCTCCTGCTTAAAACAAATCTTTTTCGAGCACATAGTCATTCATCCAGTAAGGCCCGATGGGTATGTCCTCTTCACGGATTACCTTGTAATTCATTTTTTCATAAAATGATTTGGCCTTATTGTATTTATTTACGTTCAGGGTCATTTTTCTTCCGCCTACCGATTTGACATATTCCTCAGCCGCCGTAAGCAGGTGCCTGCCCGCACCCGTTCCCTGGCTGGATGGAAGAAGATATACTTTATGAAGTTTGAAACATCCGGGTTCGGCTTCTGAAACAGCCGCAAAGCCAATTGTCTGCTCTCCTGAAATAAGAAGTAAAAACTGCTGTCCTTCCAACAGTATCGATTTTTTTAATGCATCGTACGAATATATTTTTTCAAACATATATTCAATTTGTTCCCTGCTAAGTATTTCCCTGTAAGTTGGTTCCCAGGTTTTTTCCTGAATGCCGATGATCGTTCCGATATCTTCTGTTCCGGCAAGCTTTATTGCGAATGAAGGCATTTTAGTTAAATTTGATTCTCTTGAAATGAAACGTCTGTATAAGCGGGCGTAAAACTATATATTTTTTCTTATCCAATTTTCGGGACCTTCGGCTACCTTTTTGACTGCCGCTGATGATCGGAAATGAAACAACAAATATGAAACCTCTGATTTTAGTTACCAACGACGACGGAATAACATCACTAGGAATTCGAACACTGGTAGAAACCATGCAGCAAATAGGCGACGTGGTGGTTGTAGCTCCAAACAGTCCTCAATCCGGCATGGGCCATGCAATCACGATCGGCGAACCATTAAGGATCTACGAGACACATATTTTTGATAATGTCGTGGAATATGAATGCTCCGGAACTCCCGCTGATTGTGTTAAACTTGCTAAACACTATATTCTGCAGGATAAAAAGCCGGACCTGGTTGTAAGCGGAATAAATCATGGAAGTAACAGTTCAATCAGCGTACTTTATTCCGGCACCATGTCGGCGGCCATTGAAGCTGCTATTGAAGGAATTCCTTCAATAGGTTTTTCTTTATGCGATTTTAGAGAGGATGCCGATTTTAGTCATGCAGTTCCTTTCATTAAATCCATCACCAAATCTGCTTTGAAACATGGTATTCCTAAGGGCGTTGCTTTAAATGTTAATATTCCGGCTAAAACCGAGTTTCCTATTAAAGGTGTGAAGGTTTGCAGACAGGCGCACGCTAAATGGCAGGAGAAATTCGATTACCGCGTGGATCCCAACGGTCGGGGTTATCTGTGGATGGCGGGTGATTTTGTTAACTTTGACACAGAAAAGGAAGATACGGATGTATGGGCACTGGACAATAATTACGTTTCTGTTGTACCTTGCCAATATGATCTCACAGAGTACAAGGCCCTTCAGGAGCTTGCTACCTGGGATTTATAATTAACGTTAGAAAAATTAGCTATGGCTTTAGTCGGAAGTTTACTTAAAAAAGGAATTCTGTTTAGTAACATTGTTGCTAACAGGAAAAAAGCAAGCCTTCATCAACAGCAGAAAAAAACACTGGCTAAACTTTTGGCCAAAGCAAGATATACCGAATTCGGAGAGAAATTTAATTTTGATGAATTGCTTTCGGCAATCCTTTTTGGCGAAAAAGGGGCATTTTATGAACAATACAAAAAGTCGGTTCCGGTTTACGATTACAACAAAATATTCCAGGAGTGGTGGCACCGTTCGCTGGATGGAGAGAAAGATATCTGCTGGCCCGGCCAGATTAAATATTACGCATTAAGTTCGGGAACATCCGAAGCAGCAACGAAACACATTCCGGTAACTAAGGCTATGTCCAAAGCAATCCAGAAGACGAGCATTCGTCAGATTCTGTCGCTTGGACATTATAAAGACCTGCCAAATGACCTGTATGAAAAGGGATTCCTAATGCTTGGCGGCAGCACAAATCTGAGTAATCAGGACAGTCATTTTGAAGGAGATTTAAGCGGGATTACAGCAAAGCAAATCCCCTACTGGTTTCGCCCTTACTATAAGCCCGGTGAGAAAATAGCTGCACAAAAGGACTGGGGCATCAAATTAGAGGAAATCACCAAACAAGCTCACGAATGGGATATTGGATTTATTGTCGGCGTACCGGCATGGATCCAGCTTTTAATGGAAAAAATTATTGCACATTACAATGTGAAAACCATTCATGACATCTGGCCGAACCTTCAGGTTTTTGCTCATGGAGGTGTCTCGTTTGAGCCCTATCGGAAAGGTTTCGAAAAGCTGCTGGCCCGGCCACTGATTTATATCAACACGTACCTGGCTTCTGAGGGTTTCATTGCCTACCAGACAAGACCGGGAGCCGTAGGTATGGAACTGGTTTGTGACAATGGAATTTTCTTTGAGTTCATACCATTTAATGAACAGAATTTTGATTCTGAGGGTACTTTGCTGTCTGATCCTGAAACGCTCATGGTAGACCAGGTAGAAGAAGGAAAAGAGTATGCTTTGCTTCTTTCCACCTGTTCGGGTGCATGGCGCTATCTGATTGGTGACACGGTTAAATTTGTAGATAAACAAAGAGGTGAAATTGCGATCACCGGCCGTACAAAACATTACCTGAGCTTATGCGGCGAGCATCTTTCGGTAGACAACATGAACAAAGCAATCGATCTTGTTTCAGACGAAATGGGACTCACCGTAAAGGAATTCACCGTGTGCGGCGTACCTCATGAATCGTTATTTGCGCATCACTGGTATATCGGTGTAGACGAAAGCAACATTGATACAGAGGTTCTTAAAAATAAGCTTGATGCGCGTCTTTCTGAGTTGAATGACGACTATGCGGTAGAACGCAAACACGCCTTAAAAGAAATATTCGTCACCGTATTACCAAATAAAGCGTTTTATGGCTGGATGGAATCCAAAGGTAAAATGGGTGGACAACATAAGTTTCCCCGCGTTTTCAAGAACTTTTTGATGGACGACTGGAAAACTTATCTAAACAAAAACGGATATTTGAGCGATTCGGAATTACTTAAACCGTAAATTTCATTTAAGAAAAGTAGTATACGCAATCTGACAGGCGATCAGGATAAAAACTGCGCCTGTCACCCTGTTAAAAATAAGTACCACTTTTGGAGTAAAAAGACGTTTGAGCCGGTTGGCATAAAATGCAATTGCGCATTCTACCGCAAATACGGCCACAACACTGGCACAAAAAAACGTGATGACCTGCGTCATGTTAAAGTGTAGATTGCTGCGGATATACGTAGCTATTGTGACCCAGGTGATGAAATTGACCGGATTCAAAGCATTCAGTAGAAAACCGGTTGTGAAGTAATAAAGCAGATTTCCAAAACGTGTTTTGGGATAGGCAATCTTTGGCTGTCCGTTAATGAAGTTATTTAATCCCAGAACGATCAGAAAAATGATCCCCGCTCCGGCAATCCATTTCTGGGAATTTGTGATATCAGGAAGCAGTGCTGTCCCGAATATTGCAAAAAATACAAATATCACATCACTGACGAATACTCCGAAAGCGATTTTGACTCCGGTCCTGAAACCATTGTCGACACTGTTTTGTACCAGGGAAAAGAACACCGTACCAAATGTCAGGCACAAAGCGATTCCAGTAAGCGTACCATAAAATAATGCTTCCAGCATACTAAATATTTTTAAGCCTGGCAGCCATTAAAATGGCGCAAACCGATAGGGAATCCGTTATTTTCGAACGCATCACCATCTCAACGGCTTCTTTTAAATGTACTTTTTTAACCTGAAGATCCTCGGTATCTTCCGGCTCAGCTTCCAGCTGGCTTAGTTCTTCTGCAATGTACAGAAACCCTTCCTCATTGGTCGCTGAGTTAGATGTATGAATTCTGGCAAGCTTTGTCCACTTAGCCGCAACCAATCCCGTTTCTTCCTTCAGTTCCCGTTTTGCAGCTTCTAAAACATCTGTGCCCAGAATACCTCCCCCCTCCGGAATTTCCCAGGAATACTCATCGATTGCGTAACGAAACTGCCCGACAAGATAAATATGATCGTTCTGATCAATTGGGATGACACCAATTGCCTGGTTTTTAAATTTTACCAACCCATAAATTCCGTTACTTCCTCCCGGCGTTATCACCTCACGGTGACTAAGTTCCAGCCAGGCATTCTCATAAACGGTTTCAGTAGAAAGTGTTTTCCAATTATTTTCTGTATTTGAAACCCGCATTTTCTTGTATTTTTAGCCCCTGATTCAGTGATTTAAAGTGCAAATAAACCAAATTAAGATTTAACTACACTTCGAAATTTTATATTTTATGTCCGAACACAGGAAGTGAGGTTAGAATAAATTCGCATTTTTAAACAACACGATGGCTGAGAATTTTGAGATCCCGACAATGTTCAATTCAGCCGTAACGTTTTGGTTAAAAATTAGTTACCTGAATCTTATTTTCAGTTTTAAAATAGCATAATCAGTAAAACGTTTAGGTTTTGACCGTTAACTTTTAAGCAACTACATTTTTTGAGTATCCGTGCAAAAATCAATTTTACCAGTTACCTATAATTTCTAAATTTTTAACCATGATGAATTTTTCTAGACGTGATTTCCTGAAACACGCTGGTGCAGCTGCACTTGCGGCTACAACAATTACAGACCTGCTGGCAGAATCTGCTGCAAAAAAACTTTGGTTTGACATATCTCTGGCAGAATGGTCCCTGCACAAGGAGCTTAACTCCAAGAAAATCACCAATCTTGATTTCCCCGAAATAGCCAGAAAAGAGTTTGACATCAGCATCGTTGAGTATGTTAACCAGTTTTTTAAAGACAAAGCCGAGGACAAAACTTACCTGAACGATCTTTTAAAAAGATGTAAGGATAACGGAATCAAAAATCACCTGATCATGATAGACGGCGAAGGCGGTCTTGGTGAGCTGGATGCAGCGGTGCGTAACAAGGCAATCGAAAATCATTACAAGTGGGTTGAAGCAGCAAAATATCTTGGCTGCAAAACGATTCGGGTAAATGCTTACGGAAGAGGAAGCAATGACGAGGTAGCCAAGGCTGCAATAGAGGGACTAAGTAAACTGGGAGAATTTGCTTCGAAAACAGGTATCAACGTGATCGTTGAAAACCATGGCGGATCGTCTTCAAATGGCCAGTGGTTATCCGGTGTGATGAAACAGGTTAATATGAAAAATGTAGGTACACTACCTGATTTTGGAAATTTCTGTATTACAAGAAAAGATGGCGGCTGTGCGGAGTCCTACGACAGATATCAGGGAACAAAAGAGCTGATGCCTTTCGCGAAGGGTGTAAGTGCTAAAACGTATGACTTTGACGAAAAAGGAAATTGTATCGAAACCGATTATAATAAGATTCTGAAAATTGTTAAAGACAGTGGTTTTAAAGGAATCGCCGGTATTGAATACGAAGGAAGTAAACTTTCCGAGCGCGAAGGAATTAAAGCAACAAAAGCTTTGCTTGAACGCGTAGGACCTCTGGTTTAATGATAAATTAAGAGTTAAGAATTAAGAGTAAAAAAGGCTTGGTGTCTCTAATAAAGATGCACCAAGCCTTTTTTTGTATTTTTAATTCTTCATTTTTAATTCTTAACTGAAAAAGGATTCACATTCCCAGATAACTCAGAAACTCCTTCTTGGTTGCTTCATTTTCGAATTTTCCTCCGTAGTATGCAGTCACTGTGGAGCTGGCAGAATCTCTAACGCCTCTTGACTGTACACACATGTGTTTTGCATCAATTACAACCGCAATGTCTTCTGTCTCCAAAGCCTGTTTAAGCTCGTTCGCAATTTGAACGGTCAATCTTTCCTGAACCTGCGGACGTTTACTAAAATATTCTACAATCCGGTTAAGCTTTGATAATCCGATAACCTTACCGCTAGAAATATACGCCACATGCGCCTTTCCGTAAATCGGGACAAAGTGATGTTCACAATTTGAGAACACTGTAATATCCTTTTCAACCAGCATCTGATCGTATTTGTACTTATTTTCAAAAAGAGCAATGCTGGGTTTATTTTTTGGATCAAGTCCGCTGAAAACCTCTTTGATGTACATCTTCGCAACCCTTTTCGGCGTACCTTTAAGGCTGTCGTCTGTCAGATCCAGCCCCATGATTTCCATGATGTGACGAAAATGCTTTTCGATCAGTTCAATTTTCACATCATCCTCCATTGCAAATGCATCCGCACGCATCGGCGTTTCGATGGAAGTGAAAAGATGATCGTCCCCTACTTCTTCAATTTCAAGCAAATCAATCGACGGGATATTCGACAAAGTTCCGTTCTGTTTCATATAATCGTATTTTCAGGGCAAGCCTGTCATCAATTTTTGTACGTAGAATATTATAAATAACAACAGCAATATTTTCAGCCGAGGGATTCAGGTGATGAAATTCTTCAACGTCAAGGTTCAGGTTGCGATGATCAAAACGATCGAGCACATATTCCTTGATAATAGCGCTCAGCAACTTCATGTCCATCACATAGCCTGTTTCCGGATCCACAACACCGGTAACCTGTACGATCAGCTCATAATTGTGTCCGTGAAAATTGGGGTTATTACACTTTCCGAATACAGCCTCGTTTTTTTCTTCTGACCAGCCTGGGTTATGAAGACGATGCGCCGCATTGAAATGTTCCTTACGAAACACAGCTACTTTATGAGCCATAAATAATACCAACTAAATTTAAAATGCCTTAAATGTCGTTACAAAGTATGTGTCCAACACACTTAAAGCCGCCGAGCGTCCTGTACCAGCTCTTTGGAGTTACTTGCATTCGGTTAACGCCGATCTTTCCAAATTTGTTCAATGTTCGAAGAAATAGATTCAGCCCTTGTGGCCGGACGATTTATTTAGATTAATAAAAAAATTTAAAAATGTGGTAAATACGTGTAAATTGCAAACTTGTCTGAAAACATGCCTGACGTGCTTCTGTCATCATCCATAACATGATATGTATAGACGTAATTTTTACAAAAAAGCAACAAAGCATGGTGTTTCAACTACCTGATCGTATTTCCATAATCTTAAACCTATAACTTTTAACACCAGCCTCAATGAGCAGCAATAAGAACAACAACTACCTGGTTCCTCTTATTATTATCGGTATTTTATTTTTTGTGATGGGTTTCGTTACATGGGTAAACGGGACCTTAATTACATTTTTCAAGAAGGCTTTCAGTCTTGACAACACCAGTTCCTATCTGGTAACCTTTGCATTTTTCATCTCTTATACCCTGATGGCTATTCCCGCATCGATGGTTTTAAAGAAAACGGGTTTTAAAAATGGTATGTCGCTGGCCTTGCTGGTAATGGCCGCGGGAACTTTAATTTTTATTCCTGCTGCTGAACTTGCCAGTTACAATCTGTTTCTTGTGGGGTTGTTTACCATCGGTATAGGACTTACCGTTTTACAGACGGCCTCAAATCCATATGTTACAATCCTCGGGCCGCGCGAAAGTGCAGCGCAACGAATCAGTATCATGGGAATTGCCAATAAAACTGCCGGTATAATTAGCCAGGTTGTGGTAGGAAGTCTGCTTCTTGCCGGTGCGACTTCTGTTGATCCAAAAGATGAGCTGGATAAGGTTGTAATTCCCTATTTGGTTCTTACAGGTATTTTGGTTGGGTTAGCTATTTTAATCCGTATGTCAAAAGGACTTGTAGAGGTAAGTGAAGAAGAAGAGACTCCTGTGGCATCTCAGGTGGTAGTCGTTGAAAAAACAAGTATTTTCCAGTTTCCAAATCTTATATTGGGCGTAATCGCTTTGTTCTGTTATGTGGGTGTTGAGGTAATTGCCGGAGACACGATCATTAATTACGGCGTTTCCCTTGGTTTCGCAGAAGAAGAAGCCAGACTTTTTGGAACCTATACATTGGGCGGAATGATGTTTGGATATATTTTGGGTATTGTTCTGATACCTAAATATGTTACCCAGCAGGGATATTTGCTGTTCTCAGCTATTCTGGGAATTTTTGTGACAATCGTTGCTATTTTCTCAACAGGTTTTACGTCGGTTCTTTGCATCGCTGTTCTCGGTTTTGCAAATGCGGTAATTTGGCCTGCACTTTGGCCTTTGGCATTGAGCGGACTAGGTAAATTCACTAAGATTGGTTCAGCTCTTTTAATTATGGGTATCTCCGGTGGAGCAATTATGCCATTGGTTTACGGCGGGATCGCCGATTCCATCGGAAGCACGCAAAACGCGTACTGGGTTATGCTGCCTCTATATCTTTTCATTATGTATTTCGGACTGTTCGGACATAAAAAGAGAAGCTGGTAGTTTTGATAAATGTTTGCAAGCCCGGGAATTGATGTTTCCGGGCTTTTTTTATGTCATGTAATCATTAATGCTTACGACTCCAGTATTATTAATTTTAACTCCTGCCATCCATACCAAATATTAAGATTATCGTTTTAAAGAATAAATGCACGAATGTAATTCCTAATGTGTTTTAGTTTTGTGAACTTTGCCTTTGGTTTCTGAGTAAGGCAACAAATCACTCAAACCAATTAAATTGAAAACTGATTCCGGTTTTGTTAAACATCCGGAAGGAATAAATACCACTGATGACTTTGATAACGGCTCCTGAAAAAACGATTATTTACTGCCCGTCACTGACGGAATATAAACGCCGTAAAACCATTACGATAAAGATCGGAGATATCCCAATGGGTTCCGATTATCCGATCAGGGTACAGTCTATGACAACTGTGGACACAATGGATACGCAGGGATCGATTGATGAGGTTGTGCGGATGGTTGACTCTGGCTGTGAATATGTACGTATAACAGCTCCAAGCGTTAAGGAAGCACAAAATCTTGAAAATATCCGGAACGGATTGCATAAAATCGGCATCCACGTTCCATTAATCGCAGATATCCATTTTACACCGAACGCGGCAGAACTTGCGGCAAGGATCGTTGAGAAAGTCAGGATTAATCCAGGTAACTATGCGGATCGTAAACGCTTTGAAGTCATAGACTACACCGACGCTTCGTATGCAGCGGAATTGGACCGGATTCGTGAGAAATTTATTCCGCTGATCAGGATTTGTAAAGAATACGGCACTGCCATGCGGATCGGTACAAACCACGGCTCTCTTTCTGACAGAATTCTGAGCCGTTACGGCGATACGCCACTGGGCATGGTCGAATCTGCTCTGGAGTTTCTCAGGATTTGTGAAGAATTCAATTATTTCAATATTGCCCTGTCGATGAAATCCAGCAACACGCAGGTGATGGTGGAAGCGTACCGCTTGTTGGTGCAGCGACTGGATGAAGAAGGTTTGAAACCGTATCCGCTGCATTTGGGCGTTACCGAAGCCGGCGAAGCCGAAGATGGCAGGATCAAATCGGCTGTTGGAATTGGAACCTTACTGGAAGACGGACTTGGTGATACAGTACGTGTTTCTCTAACAGAGGCTCCTGAAAAGGAAGCACCTGTTGCCAGAGCACTCATTGAGCGTTATACACTGCGATCCCCTCATGATTTCATAGATCCTGTTGAGAGCTCCCCGATCAACCCATTTCAATATACCAGGAGGGTTACCAATGAGGTTTACAATATTGGTGCATTAAATGTCCCCAGGGTTATTGCTGATTATTCGGCAATAACAATAAGTCAGCTGGATGATCTTAAAAGCATCGGGCATTTTTTTCTTCCCGTTCCCGATAAGTGGGCAATGAACGACCAGGGATCAGATTTTATTTACACGGGACTGAATCCGGCACCATTCATGTTGCCAAATGGTTTGAAGGAAATTCTGGATTATTCTATTTGGAAAAATCACGAGGACCGCTCAAATAAATTCCCAATAATGTCAGTGGATGATTGGAACGAAGATATATCAAAGGAAGGAATTTCTCATCAACTTACTTTTGTTAAGGGCACAATTCATTCCTTTGACTATGAATTCCTGATCGATGTGGGTTTGTTGAAAAATATAGTGCTTGTAGTTCAAACTGATAACACGCATGCTATGCCAGAGCTAAGGAGATTCTTCTTTAATCTTGTGAATATGGGCATAAAACTCCCAGTGATTGTTCAGAGAAATTACAGAGTTGATTTGGGAGACGAATTACCACTTTATTCGGCAACGGATATTGGCGGTTTATTGGTTGACGGTTTTGGAGACGGAATATTATTGTCACCTGTTTTTTCTGATGGTTCAGAACAACCTGAAAAATTAAAAAGCGCTTCATTATTTAACAGCATTGCATTCGGAATATTACAGGCCGCGCGTACACGCATGTCTAAAACCGAATACATATCCTGCCCTTCCTGCGGAAGAACACTTTTTGATTTACAGGAAACCACGGCGATGATCCGTAAGTATACTGAACACTTAAAAGGTATTAAGATCGGTATAATGGGCTGCATTGTAAATGGTCCTGGTGAAATGGCGGATGCGGATTATGGTTACGTGGGAATGGGAAAAGATAAAATCGCACTTTACCGCGGCCAGGAAGTGATCAAACGTTCTGTAACAGCTGCGAAAGCAGTGGATGAACTGATCGGGCTGATTAAAGAAGACGGACGCTGGATCGATCCGAGTGAGGTAGAAGTTCTCAATTAGATTAAAGTTGACTATCTAAAAAACATGATTATGAAAAAGTACTTTCAACTGGGTGATGTATTTCACTATTTCGTAAGGGTTTTCAAAAAACCTGATCCGAATGCTCCAACGTCTTTTAATTTGCGAATGATGCACGGAATAAACCGGATTTCAATCGTCATGTTTTTGTTTTGTGTAATCGTGATGATCTTCCGCGCATTTACGAGATGAACCTGGACACGCTGCGTGATTATTGCCTGGAATTGCCGGGAGTCACAGAAGAATTGCCATTTGGACCAGATACACTTGTATTCAAGGTAATGGGAAAGATGTTTTTGCTTACGTCTCTGGACGATTCGCCTTTATCCTTCAATGTTAAATGCGATCCTGAGAAGGCTGAGGAATTAAGGACAGAATATGAAGATGTCCTTCCGGGTTATCACATGAGCAAAAAGCATTGGAATACCGTCAAAGTGACAGGAAGCATACCTGGTGAGCTTTTGTTTGGCTGGGTCAAAGATTCTTACGAGTTGGTTGCCAACTCTCTTACAAAGGCTTTGAAGCTGGAATTGGAAAAGCTTAAATCTGGCCAGTAGCGTTACTACCAACAAAAAAATCCCGGCCATATATCCAGGATTTTTTGTTGGTGGCTGATTAAAAGAATTACTTTGCAGCCTTCATTTCTTCATCGAGCTTTTTGCTTAGCGTTTCACAAACTCCTTCGATGGCATCGGCCATCACTTTGTCGTTGGTAGCGGTGAGCAGCGTATCAGCAATACCACTCATTATTTCAATATAAAAACGTTTCATGTCAAAGACTTCCATGTCTTTTGTCCACAAATCGATTTTTAAAGTTCCTCTGTGGTAGTGATCCCACACTGCAATGGCAATTGCACGGGTATCGTTTATGCCTTCGTTTGGATTATCAGTCGCACTCCAGTGGATTTTTTCGGGTACGTTCTGGTTATCAAGATCTATGGTGAAATTTATTTCTGAATTTTTCATGTGGTGTTAAATTTTCACAAAAGTAATCATAAAACGCACATGCGGAGAAATTATCATCATTTTCCTGCCTGACTAAATACCTTTTTAAGCAGATCGCTGACCCTTGCAACCGGATCTTTTCTGATTTTCTTTTCTTCCTGGGCAATCAAGACATAGAGTCCGTCGATTGTTTTTTGAGTTGCATACTCTTTAAGGTTTGGATCAACCTTTTTGACCAGCGGCAGCTTGTTGTAGATATTGACAATATCAGCATAGTATTGCGTAGCCTTGTTGATTTTCAGCGTACTGTCTACAACCGGAAAAAAGGTTTTATAAAGATCCGAGTTGGTTGTCTTTTTAAGGTACTGGGTCGCAGCATCATCCTGCCCTTTCAAAATACTTACCGCATCCGTAATTGTCATGGATGTTACAGCTTTTACAAAAATCGGTTTGGACTTTTTCGCTGCATCTTCCGCTGCCCGGTTTAAAGACAAAGTAAATTTGTCGACCTCTGCTCCAAGTCCCATCTTACGCAAAGTCTCGGCTACCTTCTGGGCTTCCGGAGGGATGACTAGTTTGATCAGCTCATTTTTATAAAAACCATCCACCTTGGAAGCTTCCGCCGATCCGTTACTCACACCGATGTTCAACGCCTCTTTTAGCCCTTTGGCAATGTCTCCTTCACTAAGTACACCAGCCGGACTCTGAACCTGCTCAAACAACTTCCCAAGCTTTCCTTTGAGCTGCGCCTGTGAAGCACAACTGCTAAACAGCCCCAACATGGCAACCAATATAATTTTTTTATTCATTACACTTTCAGTTTGTTAACATTCTACTCCACTCCAAACGTAATCAATAACGATTAATTTTACTTATTTTTGGGAAAAATAACGGTTTAATTCAATCTCTTCCTTATATATGAATCCCACCGTACGGGCTGAAATAATTACAATTGGTGATGAGATCCTTTTTGGACAAATCACTGATACCAATACCCAGTGGATCGGGGCAGAACTTACCGGGATAGGAATACGGCCGGTTCGCAAAACATCGGTCGGTGATAAAAAGGAAGATATCATTTCGGCATTTACTGAAGCCAGCAAACGGGTTGATGTCATCATCGTAACCGGGGGTTTGGGACCAACGAAAGATGATATTACCAAACATACCTTCTGCGATTATTTTGGCAGTCAGCTTAAAATGAATGAAGAAGCCCTGGCACTGGTGACTGAATTCTTTGCCAAAAGAGGCAGGCCAATGACAGAACTAAATATTCAGCAGGCTGCACTTCCTGACAATTGCACTTACATCCCAAATCTTTGGGGAACAGCTCCCGGAATGTGGTTCGAAAAGGATGGAGTCGTTTATGTTTCTCTGCCGGGAGTGCCGTACGAAATGAAAAGCCTGATGCAGTTTGAAATCCTGCCCAGACTTAAAGCGCATTTTGTATTAAATATTATTCAGCATAAAATTGTCAAGACAATTGGTATTGGCGAATCTTTTCTGGCTGAGAAAATCGCTCCCTGGGAAGACGCATTACCCGACCACATCAAACTTGCCTATTTGCCTCATTTCGGACAGGTCAGGCTTCGGCTGACAGGTACCGGATCCGATCAGCAATTACTGGATTCACAATTGCAGGAGCAAGTCGATCTGCTCGTACCGCAGATTGAAGAACATGTATATGGATACGATTCCGATGAACTTGAATCGGTTATCGGAGCGTTACTAACAAAACATGAAGCAACGATAGGAACAGCCGAAAGCTGCACGGGAGGTTTTTTAGCTCAAAGGTTGACCTCACTTGCGGGATCATCCCGATATTTTGAAGGCTCTGTGGTGAGTTACAGTAATTTTTTAAAAATGAAGCTGCTTGGCGTTCAGGAAGAAACGCTGGAAACCTACGGAGCTGTCAGCGAGCAGACTGCCCGTGAAATGGCAGAAGGAGCACGTAAAGTTCTGAATACAACTTATGCTATATCCACAACTGGCATTGCCGGACCCGATGGCGGAACTCCCGAAAAACCGGTTGGCACAGTTTGGATAGCGTGCGCAACGCCGACAGAAACCGTTACGCAGTTACTGAAATTATCCAATATTAGAAATATCAATATTGAGTTGACGACCACCTATGCTTTGAATCTTTTAAGAAAGACGATTTTAAAAGCAGAAAAAGAAGAAGTTTAACACCAGCTTTGCTGGCATTAGGGTACCCGAGAATCATTGACAAATCACCAGCTTCGGCAACAACCTCGCTGGCTTTATAGAAAAATATGAAAATAGTTGAAATGCTGATGCCTCCGATGGGCGAGAGTATCATGGAATGCACCGTTCTTCACCGACTTAAAGAAATCGGTGATAAAGTTGCAGTTGATGACTCGGTATTGGAAGTTGCTACGGATAAAGTGGATACTGAGGTACCCTGCCCTTTCGAAGGAACAATTAAGGAATGGCTTGTTGATAAAAATGATGTTGTACCCATTGGCAGCCCTGTTGCTTTAATTGAAGTTGAGGGAGATGCAGACGGTGTACAACCCTCGTATTCCCCAGCTTCTTCCGGTGACGCACCAACTGAGAATGCCACGGCGGAAAAAAATCACGAACTAGAAGCTGTTACGGTCTCCCCGGTTGAAGCATCCGCTGTGGCAGTATCCACTGTGGCAGATCTTTTGGAACAAGATATTCAGGAAGCGGTTGGCAAAAAATCAGAGTCTCAGCCGGCTTCCAACGGAATAGAAGGTAACGGATTTTATTCTCCTCTTGTTCTCAGCATTGCAAAAGAAGAGAAAATCGGCGCGAATGAACTCGCTAATATTCCTGGCACCGGAGCAGAAAACAGAGTAACAAAGAGCGACATGCTGTCCTATCTGGATACGAGAAAGCGCAATACCGCTGTCATCGCTGAACCTGTTAAAGCAGTGTCGGTAAGCGGAGGCAATGAGATTATTGAAATGGACCGGATGCGCAAGATGATCTCCCAGCGTATGATGGAGTCCAGAAAGATCTCGGCTCACGTAACTTCTTTTATCGAAACAGACATGACCACGGTTGTTAAGTGGAGAGATGCCGTTAAAACAGACTACCGTAAGAAATCAGGAGACAGCATCACCTTTACGCCAATTCTGATAGAGGCAGTTGTAAAAGCAATAAAAGATTATCCGCTGATTAACATATCCGTTGACGGAGATAGAATCATCAGAAAAAAAGATATCAACATTGGAATGGCCGTTGCGCTGCCGGACGGCAATTTGATCGTTCCCGTAATTCATCATGCCGATCAGTACGATCTGCCCGGACTGGCCCGTAAGGTGAATGAACTGGCGAAAAAAGCAAGGGAAAATAAACTGAAAGCCGACGATGTTTCTGGAGGAACCTACACGGTTTCGAATATCGGTGCGTTTGGAAATTTAATGGGAACACCTATCATAGTTCAGCCACAGGTTGCAATTATGGCTTTTGGAGCTATAAAAAAGAAACCGGCTGTTTTAGAAACGCCCCAGGGAGATCTTCTTGGCATACGCAGTCTGATGTTTATTTCTCATTCTTATGACCACCGGGTAGTAGACGGATCGCTGGGCGGAATGTTCCTAAAAAAGGTAAACGACTATCTGGAAAATTTTGATGCACACAGAACACTGATCTAATGCTGAGACTGACTTTGGATATGGATGATGTGTTGGCAAACACACATGAAAAACTGATTCAAGTCGTGTTGAATGACTTCTCGACGAATTTGTCAGAGCATGATCTAAAAAAAGGCGCTTTGAAAAATCTGTTACATCCAAAGCAACTTACCAAACTGCATAAGATGATGAACTCACCAGGTTTTTTTGCAGATATTGCCGTTAAAGAAGATTCAGTGGAAACAGTCTACGCACTGTCCCGTTTCTACGAAATATTCATTGCTACGGCCTGCATGGAATTTCCGAATTCATTTAAGGATAAATTTGACTGGCTGGGCCGGAATTTTAGTTTTATCCCCTGGACCAACATTGTTTTCTGCGGATATAAAAGTATTATCAATTCAGATTATCTAATTGATGATCATACAAGAAACCTGGCCGCTTTTAACGGAGAAGGTATACTTTTCACGGCCGCACATAACCTGAATGATAAAACCTATCGAAGGGTGTCGGACTGGAAAGAAGTTTCCGAATTATTTTTACCAATTGTATGAAATTACTGCTGATTGAAGATGAACCGAAGACCGTACAATCACTAAAACAGGGATTGGAAGAAGACGGATACGACGTGGATATTGCATATGACGGACTGATTGGCAGACAACTGGCGAAAAACAATTCTTATCAGCTCATTATCAGTGACATTATCATTCCCGGTATTAACGGGATCGAACTTTGCCGGGAGATCAGAAAGTCCGGTGACGATACGCCTATATTGATGCTCACCGCCCTGGGAACAACCGACGACAAGGTTACCGGCCTGGATGCGGGTGCTGACGATTATCTGGTCAAACCATTTGAATTTAAAGAACTTTTGGCCCGGGTGCGCGCACTGACCAAACGCGGATCGGGTATTTCTCATACTTCACAGATACTAAAATTTGCTGATCTGGAAGTTTCCCTTGACGCAAAAACAGTTCACCGTGCAGGAAACAAGATCAATTTAACGGCACGTGAATTCAATCTGCTTGTGTATCTTATCCGAAACCAGGGAAGGGTTGTTTCGAAGGTTGAAATCGCGGAACAGGTCTGGGATATTGGTTTTGATACCGGAACAAATATCATCGAGGTTTACGTTAATTATCTCCGTAAAAAGGTAGATAAAGACTATCCCGTTAAGCTCATTCATACCCAGTTTGGGATGGGCTATGTACTTAAAATAGAAGACTAATGCAGATTCGTACTAGGCTTACTGTTCAGTTCTCATTATTGGTAAGCAGTATCCTTCTGGTGACTTTTCTAGCTGTATACTATTTTTCCTACGAAAATTTAACCCAGGATTTTTACGACCGTCTTAAATCCAAGGCCAGCTCGGCAGCGCGTTTGCTGGATGGCCCTGTTGTAAGTGCTGATATCGTGAGGGCACTTGAAGGATCAAACACCGACCGGATGTACAATCAGATTATTCTGATCTATGACGAAAAAAATCGTCTGATGTACACCAATTCAAGCTCTGCGGCAAAAAAAATACACGTCTCCAAATACTGGCTGGATGAAGTCCGCAAGGCAGGTGAAATTCGGTACACCGATGGCAATTCTAAAATTGTTGCTTTGACTATCTTTTTGACTTTCACCAGTACCAGAGCGGTGGTACTTCTCGGCGCAGAGGATCAGGTTGGACAGGTTAACCTGAGTAACCTTTTACAGTTATTGACAGCCTCGTTTGTGATCGTAACGATTATTGTTGCTTTCGCCGGATGGATTTTTGCAAAACGCGCACTTCGGCCGATTTCAAAAGTAATGAACGAAGTGGAGGGAATTCTGCCGCAAAAGCTGGATACCAGACTGGATGTTCCCAATCAAAAAGATGAGATCGGACGTCTTACAACAACCTTTAACAATTTGCTGGACCGGATTGAAACTGCGTTTCAGATGCAAAAGATATTTGTAGCCAATGTTTCGCATGAATTAAAAAACCCTTTGACCAAAATGCGATCTCAGCTTGAGGTAAGCATGTTGAAAGAAAGAAGCATAAACGATTATCAGCTTACAATTAAGTCGGTGCTGGAGGATATTCAGGAGCTTGCGCAGCTTTCCAATACACTTTTAGAACTTGCCAAAGTAAGCGAAGACCAGAAGGATCTGCTAACGGAAACGATCCGGATTGATGATCTTCTGTGGGATTCCCGCCAAATGCTTGCGCAGGCAAATAAATCGTATCAGATTAATCTTGACCTTGATGACTTACCCGAAGATGACACCTGGCTGGAGATTGCCGGTAACTCAACACTTTTAAAGACTGCCTTTCTTAACCTGATGGACAACGCCTGTAAATTTTCTGATGATTTGAGCGTGCACGTCAGCTTGAAATGTACTGCAAAACAAATTTCTTTAACATTCTCCGACCGTGGTAAAGGAATTCCCTTGAAGGATCAGAACCTGGTTTTTCAGCCATTTTACCGCAGTGACAATACAGCGAGCGTCAAAGGATACGGCATTGGGCTATCGCTCGTGGAGCGAATTGTCAAGCTGCACAGTGGCACTATTTCGATCCATGCTAACATCCCAAAGGGAACAACATTTGTAGTAAACTTTTCACATCTGTGATTTCAGTTAGCCCAACAAATAATTTTTCTCTCTAAGCAAATTCTAATTTAATATTAACGTGCTTTTAAGTATTGTTATATTAATTTGTATTGTTCTAATAAGAGCAGCGCTTCCCCATCGAAGCAGGCATTAACTGGATTTCATTTTTTGTGGTGTTAATAAGCAAACTTGGCAGGTGTTTCTCACACCTGCCAAAGTTTTTTTGCGGGCTGAGGCAAAAAACTTTTACCTGCTTTTACATTCAGCCCGGCTTTGCCGTTCAGACCATAAAAAAAGCGGGAGACAAATTGTCCACCGCTTTCTTTTACAGGTCAAAATTCCTATCAATTCTTTTTCCTGATCTCAATAATCTTCATGCGGTTAAGCATTTTTATTACCGGATATGTAGGATCCACTTCCCACCATTTCGATCCAAAATTGATTGAATTTGGACGTTTGTGATGATTGTTCTGAAACAGCTCTCCCATCATTAGGAAGTCAAAAATAAGCGAGTTCTTAGACTTATCTTCGTTGTCAAAATTCTGGTAACCGTATTTGTGCCCACTCCAGTTTACAATTGCACCGTGAATTGGTCCCATCAAAAAGTGAATTGGCAAAAGGAAGAAAAATGCCCAGTGCATATCAAGATAAATAAATGCCAGGATATAAAAAGCAGAATACAACAATGCCCAGCCCGCTCTTGATAACCAGGAATCACCTAATTTCTCAATAAATCTCCATTCAGGATAATTACGCTCAAACTGTGATTCAATAGCTCTTTTACGATTTAAAACAGCATTGTAGATATCTTTTGTTTCCCACATCATCGTAAAGACGTTTTTTGTATGGTGTGGTGAATGAGGATCTCTCTCTGTATCACTGAATGCATGGTGCATGCGATGTAGTATCGCGTAAGCGCGGGGACTTAGGTAAGATGAACCCTGTGAAAGATATGTTAATAAATAAAAAAAACGCTCCCATGGCTTGCTCATGATAAACATCTTATGAGCAGAGTATCGGTGAAGAAAAAAAGTTTGGCAAAAAAGTGATAGATACCAGTGTATTACAAATACGGCAAGAACTATATACATGAAACTATTAAATGTTAGAAACGAAACTATTTACAAAAATAAACCTAAGTCCTTAGAAAACCACGCCGTTTAAGACATAATTTGGAATTTATTTATATTGATTCTATTCAGAGACGCTACGGCTGTTATTCTTTATAAAATCATAAAAGCATAACTGACCAGATTGGCTCCCATCTGAAGCGCTTTTCTGCGCATCTCTTCCGGGTCATTATAAACGCTCTGGTCTTCCCAGCCATTGCCAAGGTCTGTTTCGTAAGAATAATAGCAGATCAGCCTGCCTTCATATATCAACCCGAATCCTTGCGGATGTTTGGCGTCATGCTCATGAATCTTGGGCAGGCCATCAGGAAAATTATATTTTACTCTATAAATTTCGTGATCATAGGGAAGCTCCAGAAAAGATAGTTCAGGAAAGACTTTTTTCATTTCCCTTCTGATAAACTGATCCAGACCGTAATTATCATCAATATGCAAAAAACCACCAGAAAGTAAATAGTTTCTCAGATTCTGCGCTTCAGCCTCTGTGAAAACCACATTTCCATGGCCGGTCATGTGAACAAAAGGATAAGTAAACAAATCGGGGCTTCCTACTTCCACAATATCCTCAGAAGGATTTATGTTCATTTTAAGCTCAGCGTTGCAAAACTTGATCAGGTTTGGCAAAGAGGTTTTATTGGCATACCAGTCTCCTCCGCCGCCATATTTTAATTTGGCAATTTTAAGTGATGACTGTGCATGAGTTATCGATACGACCGACGACGCCAAAAACACCAACATGAGGAAACATAATCTTTTTACCCGCATTATCATTTTCATAAGCATAAAATAATTTACAAGTCAGCAATATTAGCCAGATTTATCGCATGGCAGCCAGCCACAGCAGCCGTTTCGGTACGTAACCTTGTAGCCCCCAATGAAACGGTCTGAAAACCATGATTTATTGCAAAAGATACTTCGTCAGGAGTAAAATCACCTTCCGGGCCAATCAGTAAAAGAGCACTCTTGTTTCTGGTCACTTCTTGAAATACATGTTTTACAGACTGATTATTCGGCACATAAGCTAACAATTTAGCATTTTCTGTCCTGCTTTCAATAAACGACTCAAACTTATTATTCAATGTAATTTCAGGCATGTAAAACTGCTGGGACTGTTTCATGGCCGCAGCAGCGATCCGTATTAGCCGGGTAAGATTTACCACCCGGTTAATCGATTCCATATTCGTATTTTTTGTAATGATAAAATCAATCCGCTCTACGCCAATCTCTGTCATCTTTTCA
Source organism: Dyadobacter psychrotolerans (assembly GCF_004349265.1). Lineage (GTDB taxonomy): Bacteria > Bacteroidota > Bacteroidia > Cytophagales > Spirosomataceae > Dyadobacter > Dyadobacter psychrotolerans. The sequence goes on along the minus strand of NZ_SMFL01000004.1, from coordinate 454,754 downwards.
ACCATCCATTCGTTCCGTTCCGCTTTCCGGGTAGGAGCTATAGCCATATTTACGATGAATGGCCGCCTGGGGATCAACGATGATTCTATAACCTCATAAGACACCTTTTTCCCGGATAGCTTTAACCGGCACTTTTGTAGAAGACCTTTTCCATCCGTTACATGAATAACATCGCCGGTGTTTAACCGAAGCACTTTTGTGCTGTGTCTGGCCTCTTCTTCGTCCAGTTCTTTGATCCGGGTATCCGGCTGATAAAATAAATGCATACTACTATATTACTTCCTTATCCGGACTATCTGTCCGATTTTCAAAAGTAGGGATTATTAAGTAATAAATTTTTGTAGCAAAAGTGACAATTCCAAGAAACGTCAGTGAAACCTTAAAAGCATAATTTTGCATTTTGTCATTATTTCAATGATAACTGCTTATTTTTTCAACTTAAATTCTCTGCAATTACAAAAAACATTATTTGTTAATAATTTAATCGAGCAAGGACTGAATTATTAAAATAGTACAGTTTTTACTGACAATACTACCACGAACGCAATATAATTCTGCGTTTACTTAAATTTTCTTATATTTTATTTCCTGCAATTACATTTTTGCATTAATATTGTGTCGTTATAATAATTCGTCACCACCTTATCTAGTACTATTATGTCAAAATCCAAGCTGGAATATATTTGGTTGGATGGCTACAAGCCGACCCAAAGTTTACGCAGCAAAACAAAAATTGAAGAAGATTTTAGTGGAAAACTGGAAGATTGCAGCAACTGGTCGTTTGATGGTTCATCAACAGAACAAGCTGCTGGCGGTTCATCTGACTGTTTATTGAAGCCTGTTGCTATCATTCCTGATCCACAGCGCAAAAACGGGTACCTGGTTATGTGTGAAGTTTTGAATGCTGATGGAACTCCTCACGTAACAAACGGCCGCGCTACGATCGAAGATGATGACAATGATTTCTGGTTCGGTTTTGAGCAGGAGTATTTCCTTTGGGACAATGAAACAAATAAACCTCTTGGTTTCCCGGCAAATGGTTATCCTGCGCCACAAGGACCATATTATTGCTCGGTAGGTGCGAAAAATGCTTACGGACGCGAAATCATCGAAGAGCACCTTGATGCTTGTATTGATGCAGGTCTTAATATCGAAGGTATCAATGCTGAAGTAGCTGCCGGACAGTGGGAATTCCAAATGTTCGCAAAAGGTGCAAAACAAGCGGGTGATGAAATCTGGCTTGGACGCTACTTGCTGGAACGAATCGGTGAAAAATACGGTGTTTCTATCAACTGGCATTGCAAACCTTTGGGTGATCTTGACTGGAATGGTAGTGGTATGCATGCTAACTTCTCAAACTCTGCTTTGAGAACTGCTGGCAGCAAAGAAGTATTCGATAAAGTTTGCGAATCTTTCCGCCCTGTTGTTAAAGAACACATCGAAGTATATGGTGCAGACAACCATCTTCGTCTGACTGGTAAACATGAAACTGCCAGCATCCATGATTTCAGCTATGGCGTATCTGACCGTGGCGCTTCTATTCGTATCCCTGTTCTTGTTCCTCAAAAAGGATGGAGCGGATACCTGGAAGATCGTCGTCCAAATTCAGCGGCAGATCCATATAAAGTTGCAGCGCGTATTATCAAGACTGTTAAGTCTGCTCTGTAACAAATATAGAATTGAACAAAAAAACCACCATTTCTGGTGGTTTTTTTGTTGTTAAGTACTTTTACAAAACTGATCAGTCTTCGTCTTCGCTTCCTGTGTAGTGATATAAAGTCGGATCAAGCTGAATTCTGCCGGCATTGAAACGGATGATAAAGTCGTTAATCACCTTTTCATTGATTTCAGTTTTGTTCAAACCCACTTCCAGTCCTACTCCATATTCAAACTGATCGTCGGTTTCAATATGTTCTCTAACTGATATTTCTTCATTTTCCTCTATTTCCTCGATAAATTCTGTGAGCAGCAATTCAGCCTCTTCATCCTGATCAGGATCATCCGGATAGTCATCCGTTCTTTCATCAGGTGAAACGTAGTTAGGCATTTCCTTTTTTAATCTTTCAAGTGCCGCATCGTACACCAATGTAGAGTGGTGCAGTCTCAACGTGTAAATTAACGCGTCGTAAACAACTTCCTTGTCCTTATACATTCCTACGAACTGAACATGTGCATGCTCATTATTTTCTTCTTCTTCATCTTCAAATTCGTCTGATACGTAAACAAAGTTTAACCGTTCAGCCTTACATTCCCGCCTTAACTGAGCGATTTCTTCTGGATCAAATCCCGGATTCATAATTTACAAATTATTTGTTTGGAGCAATAATTACAAATTTATTCCAAAAATAGCATTTCGCGGTATTTTGCCAAAGGCCAATCTTCATCATCTATCAATAATTCGAGTTTATCTACATGATATCGGATCTCTTCGAAGTATCCTTTTACTTCTGAGCCGTATAATTTGGCCCTCTCAAAGAGCACATCCACATTGTTCGCAGTTTTGCGCGCTTCGGTCATTTCATGTACCAGGCGCTTGATCACAACTACATGTGACGAAATATCTTTGATGATTTCCTTAATTGGTTCGGCCTCTTCCAGCATTTCAAGATCGGTCAGCGCTCGGGCAGTTTGCGCCAGTTTGAACTGATATTTAATTACTGTCGAAACAATATGATTTAAAGCCAGATCACCAATTACACGGGATTCGATCTGTAATTTTTTCACATAATTCTCCAACTCGATTTCATATCTGGCGTGAAGTTCTCTGCTTGAGAGCACGCCCATTTTTTCAAATGCCTGAATGGTGGACTCGGTTACGTAAGCATATAGCGCATCATAGGTAGCGCTGATATTGCTGAGTCCCCGTTCCTTCGCTGTCGCAATCCACTCTTCCGAATAGCCATTTCCCTCAAAAAGTATTCTTTTTGACTCCTTGAAATATCGTTTTAGAATTTCAACCGTAGCAACTTTTTTCTCCTCCCCCGCGCTAAGCCTTTCGTCCATTTCTCTTTTGAACTCCATAAGCTGATTGGCTACAATGGTATTGAGAACGATCATCGGTGAAGCACTGTTCTGCGCGCTTCCCACAGCACGGTATTCAAATTTATTTCCTGTAAAACAAAACGGTGAAGTCCGGTTGCGGTCTGTATTGTCTCTCTGCAAGTTTGGAATGCGTGTAATTCCAAGTTTGTAATAAAAATTCTCTCCTTTTTCCAGCGTAATTTCACCCTTATTTACCAGCTCTTCCAGCATGCTGGTAAGTTCACCGCCCAGAAAAACGGACACAATCGATGGCGGCGCTTCATTGGCACCCAAACGGTGCTCATTACCGGCAGAAGATATGGAAGCTCTCAATAAATCCGCATGATCATGAACTGCTTTTACCACATTTAATAAAAACGTAAGGAAACGTAAATTTTCCTTTGGTTTTGTTGTCGGTGCCAGCAGGTTGATACCTGTATCGGTAGAAAGTGACCAGTTATTATGCTTACCGCTTCCGTTGATTCCAGCAAACGGTTTTTCATGAAACAGTACCTGAAAATTATGTTTATCTCCGATTTTTTGCATCAGATCCATCAGCAACGCATTGTGATCGATGGCCAGGTTCACCTCTTCAAAAGTGGGAGCGCATTCAAACTGTCCCGGAGCTACCTCATTATGACGCGTACGGACAGGTATGCCAAGTTTCAAAGCTTCAAACTCAAAGTCCACCATAAACGCATTGACCCGCGGCGATATTGACCCAAAGTAATGATCATCAAGCTGTTGGCCCCGAGCTGGACTATGACCAAAAACTGTACGCCCCGCCATCAATAAATCAGGCCTTGCATAGTACAGCGCTTTGTCTACCAGAAAATATTCCTGTTCGATACCTAGCGTGGGTGTGACCTTGTCAACATCCCGGTTAAAAAACTGGCAGACCGAAGTCGCTGCTTTATCGAGCATCACCAGCGACCGAAGCAGCGGCGCTTTATAATCCAGCGCTTCACCTGTGTAGGAAATAAAAACAGAAGGGATACACAAAGTCTTGCCTCCTGCCCCATTGTCCATCAAAAAAGCAGGTGAACTTGGATCCCAGCCGGTATAACCCCGCGCTTCAAAAGTTGCCCGAAGTCCTCCGCTTGGAAAAGACGAAGCATCCGGTTCCTGCTGAACAAGCGCACTTCCTTTAAATTTTTCAACGGCTTTTCCATCGAGCGTCAGATCGAAAAAAGAATCGTGTTTCTCGGCTGTGGTTCCCGTCAATGGTTGGAACCAATGCGTGTAGTGGGTGGCGCCTTTGGAAATAGCCCAGGATTTCATCGCAGCAGAAACTTCGTCTGCAACCTCACGATCAATTGTTGATCCAGAGCGAATGGCATTAGAGATTTTGGTATAGGCTTCCGGTGAAAGAAGCGTTCGCATTACGTCGTCACTAAATGTATTGCTTGCATATAAATCGGCAACTTTTTCTGTGGGAGGAGTTAAAACAGGTGCAACGCGACCCTGAGCTATTTCAAAAGCTTTGGAACGAAATGTCATTTTTGTATTGATTAATTATAATTTCTTCCCAAAATTATTTATTTACTTCCACCAACTACTATTTAAAGTCATTTTTTCTGCAAATTCCTGACACGGATGCTGTATTAATCTTGTTATCAGCTCAAAATTTAGGAATTTTGTAAATTCTGACTGACATCAATGCGTAAACGATTAATATTTATTGCCCTTTACGGGTTTATCTGGACTGTACTTTTTCAGTTTTTTCGGATCATTTTCCTGACTTACCACTACAAAAAAAGTATTGAACTTCCTGCATCCTATCTTGCCGAAAGCGCGTGGCACGGATTGCGAATGGACGTTTCCTTTGCCGGCTATATTTTAGTACTTCCAACTTTGTTTATTGGTTTTACCTGGAAAAGGTGGGATTGGTACAAAAAATTTATTACGATTTACACAGGCTTTGTTGCATTCGTAATCGTTTTCCTGACCATCGCCGATCTGGAATTGTTCCGTGCCTGGGGATTCAGAATTGATGCGACATCACTACATTATTTAAAAACGCCTCAGGAAGCCTGGGCATCAATGGCTTCTTCTCCTGTATTTGCATTGTCGGTTTTATTTACGGTTATATATTTTACCGCCTACCAAATATTTAAAACATTTGGCGAACGCACCATTCCATTTTTCCAAAAAACTTCCTGGTACCTAAGCCTTTCCGTTTTTGTATTACTGACCGGAGCATTAATTATTCCTATAAGAGGCGGCCTGCAGCTCGCTCCTATGAACGAAAGTGCCGTATTTTTTAGTGACAAAAGCTTTGCTAATTATGCTGCCGTGAATGTTCCTTGGAATTATATGAGTTCGGTAGTTCATACCCGATATTCAAAAAAGAATCCTTTTATCTATCAGGAACCGAAATCCGCTGATTCAGTCGTTGCTTCCTTATACAGTAAACCGGTCGACGTCAGACAAATTATAAATACTGATAAACCAGTTAATGTGGTTGTGATAATCTGGGAAAGTTTTACTGCAAAGGCAGTTGCCGGACTTGGCGGACTGAAAGGTATAACTCCGCAATTTGACTCCTTATCGAAAGAAGGCATCCTGTTTACCAACATGTATGCAAGCGGCAACAGAAGCGACAAAGGCATGGTCGCCATCCTGAGCGGTTATCCGGCGCAGCCAACGACTTCAATCATCAAGATCCCAAACAAGACAATTTCGCTGCCTTCTGTTCCTAAAACTTTTCATAGCAATGGCTGGTCCACTTCGTTTTACTATGGTGGAGAAACAGAATTTGCCAATATGAAATCCTACTTTTTACAACAGGGATTTGATAAACTGATTGATAAGAATGCCTTTGCTTCCAAGGACATGAATTCTAAATGGGGCGCGCATGATCACGTCGTATTTAAAAAATTGCTGACTGACCTGGATACTCAAAAGCAGCCATTTTTTTCGACCATGTTCACGCTAAGCAGTCATGAACCTTTCGAGGTGCCCGCTAAAACGGTGATAAAGGGAAATGACGTGGAGCACCTGTTTCTTAACTCCCTCCATTATTCGGACGCTTCACTGGGAGAATTTATAAAAGATGCGAAAACAAAATCCTGGTGGAAGAATACGCTGCTGATTATCATTGCAGACCACGGCCATCCTTTACCGGAAAGAAAACAGGCTAAACCCAGCGAATTTCATATTCCAATGCTTTGGCTGGGCGGTGCGTTAAAAGAAAATGGCATCCGGATTGATACCTTGTGCTCTCAAACCGATCTTGCATCAACGCTTCTCAAGCAGTTAAAACTACCGTCTAAATCTTTCAAATGGAGTAACGATATTTTCAGTTACAATAGAAAGCCATTCGCTTATTTTGCCTTTAATAATGGATTTGGGTGGATCAAACCAGGTGGATTTATTATCAGAGACAACATAGGAGGCAACATTACCGGGCAGGAAGGAAACCTTAAACCGACTGAAACTGAAATTGGTAAAGCCTATCTGCAGGCATCTTACACGGATTATTTAAGGCGTTGACCGTAAAAAGTCGTAATTTTGCAGCATTAAGTTAATTACATGAAAAAAGTCGCCTTTTATACATTAGGTTGTAAGTTAAATTATTCTGAAAGTTCTTCAATCGGAAGGATGTTCGAGGAGAAAGGATATTCCAAAGTAGAATTTAACGAAACACCGGATATTTTCATCATCAACACCTGCTCAGTTACCGAAAACGCAGATAAAAAATGCAGGAAAATTGTTCGCGAAGCCCAGAAAATAAATCCGGATGGTTATGTGGCCATTATAGGATGTTATGCACAGCTTAAACCAAAGGAAATTTCTGAAATTCCTGGCGTAGATGCTGTTTTGGGTGCAGCTGAAAAATTCAGGCTTGTTGAGCTGATCGATACATTTGAAAAAGAACCCGGTAACCATCCTGCACAGATACTTGCTTCGCATATTGATGAGGCAGTCGACTACCATACATCTTACTCGCTGAATGACCGCACCCGTACATTCCTGAAAGTACAGGATGGATGCGACTACCCTTGTGCATACTGCACTATACCTTTGGCAAGAGGAAAAAGCCGTTCGGACACCATTGCAAATGTGGTTGCTGCGGCAAAAGACGTTGCGAGCCGCGGTGTGAAAGAAATCGTTCTGACCGGTGTGAACATTGGAGATTTTGGAATTCAGAATGGAGAGAAAAAAGAAAGCTTTCTTGAACTGGTTAAAGCGCTTGATGAAGTTGAGGGCATTCTCCGGTTCCGGATTTCTTCGATTGAGCCCAATCTGCTGACTGATGAGATAATAGAATTCGTATCGAAGTCAAAAAGATTTGTACCTCATTTTCACATCCCGCTGCAATCAGGTTCTAATAAAACGCTGAGTCTGATGCGCCGGCGTTATAAAAGGGAGCTGTACGCAGAACGTGTTGCCAAAATAAAATCTCTGATGCCCGATTGCTGTATCGGTGTGGATGTGATTGTTGGTCATCCCGGCGAAACATCGGAATTGTTTTTGGAAAGCTATCAATTCTTAAACGAGCTTGATATTTCTTATCTGCACGTTTTCACGTACTCGGAGCGAGAAAACACAACTGCTTTGGCAATTAAACCGGTTGTACCAAAACATGAAAGGGCGGAGCGATCCAAAATGCTTCATATTCTCTCCGAAAAGAAAAAGAGGTATTTCTACGAGCAGCAGATTGGCAAAGAAGCAACTGTTTTATTTGAAGATGAAATTCAAAATGGTCAAATGCTTGGTTTCACAGAAAACTACGTCAGGGTTGCCGTGAAATACGATCCATTGCTGATTAATGAAACAAAAAAGATTCAGTACGATCATTTGAATGAAACTGGCCTGATGGAGGTCGTTGAGCTTCAGGAGGAAAATTATCTGGTGCATTCTTAGTTAAGAAAGGAGAAGTTAGGAAGTTACAGGAGTTATCACTTTTTCTTTTTAAAATCTTATTTCCATTACCACAAAATAAAAAACCCCGGAAATCCGGGGTTTTTTATTGAAATAATATCCAAATCCAGTTTTTAAGCTTCTACAAGAAATTCATCGTGCTGGCTGATATCAAGACCAAGTTTTTCATCTTGTTCAGATACACGAAGTGGCAAGATAAGATCAGTAATTTTAAGTAACAGAAGTGATCCTAAGAATGCGAAGGCAGATACACCTACCAGAGCAATTACATGGTTGATGAAAAGAGTTGTTTCACCAAATGCCAATCCCTGATCTGTAACCAGTGAGTTAACACCGCTTGTTGCGAATACGCCGGTCATCAACATACCAACCATACCACCTACACCATGGCAAGGGAAAACGTCCAATGTATCATCCAAAGTTGAACGTGTACGAAGGTGAGCAACATAGTTACTTATGATCGCTGCAACTGTTCCGATAAAGATAGAAGCAGGGACGGTAACAAAACCAGCAGCAGGTGTGATAGCCACAAGACCTACAACCGCACCGATACAAAATCCAAGAGCAGATACTTTTTTGCCTTTTGCAGCATCAAACAATACCCATGACAAACCAGCTGCACCAGCGGCAGTGTTGGTAGTTGCGAAAGCTGAAACTGCCAACGGAGAAGCTGACAGAGCAGAACCCGCGTTAAATCCGAACCAGCCAAACCAAAGTAAACCTGTGCCCAAAAGTACGAACGGGATGTTTGCAGGAGGAAGAACATGATCTTCAAGTAATGACTTACGTCTTTTCAGGTAAAGAGCACCCGCCAATGCAGCCCAACCGGCCGACATGTGAACAACAGTACCACCAGCAAAGTCAAGTACACCCATTTTGAAAAGAATACCTTCTGCATGCCAGGTCATGTGAGCCAATGGCGAGTAGATGAAAACACAAAACAAGATGATGAATAGAACGTAAGAGCGGAAATTAACACGCTCAGCCATAGAACCTGTAACCAAAGCAGGTGTGATTACAGCGAATTTCATTTGAAACATTGCGAACAAAGCGAAAGGAATTGTTCCGAAAACCGGACCATCCAGTACACCTTTGAACATAAAGTGAGTCATTGGATTACCCACAAAACCTAATCCGGCAACGTCTTCACCGAAAGCAAGACTGAAACCAACTACTACCCAAAGTACGCTGATAACACCCATTGCGATAAAGCTTTGTAACATGGTAGAGATAACGTTTTTGTTGTTTACCATTCCACCATAGAAGTAAGCCAATCCTGGTGTCATAAGTAAAACCAGTGCTGCAGATACAAGTAACCATGCGGTGTCACCTGAATTGAGCCCCTCTGTTGCAATTTGCGTTGGCACATTTGGAATAAAAGCACCCAGGATGCTGATAACCAATAAAATGATCAGTGGGACATAACTACGTTTTTCCATTTTTGTAGATGTTAATTATTATAGATTAAAAGAGGTATACAGATTAGAATTTGTAGATCATAGCAAGACCAAATGTTGTCTGGCTGTTTTTAGACCAGGCTCCTTTTGAATCCTGGAACTGCTGCTCTGAATTAGCACCGCTCACTTTTGGATAAGTGTCAAGACGGAATTCAGGTTTTAATAAAATATGACCATCTGCAAGGGTGATATTTCCTGTAAGTGTAACAGAGTTTACACTTGTTCCTGCACCGGTTGCTGTACGCAATCCGCGTACTCCATTGTCATTATTGAAGTACTCATAACGCAGACCTATTCCAAAGTTGTCGGTGATAGATGTGTTTGCATAACCTGCAATACCTCCCCATGACTCAGTATCGGCTGGTCCGCCACCGCCCTGGAAATCACCTTTTTGCAATCCGTAAGAAGCATTAACACCTAACAGGAATTTTTCAGTAATTTGGTAGCTGGTAGCTAAATCAAACATTGTGTAAGATGCATCCGGAGTAACGCCTGTATCGGTGTCATCATTTGCTTCATTACTTGTGATAAAGTTCAGGTATACATTCCAGTTTTCAACAGGTGCGACATAAAGCTGACTGATAATACCTTTTTTACGGTTATTATCTTCGATACCATCCACATTGTTAACAACACCAACCATTAAAGAAGCTCTTTCTGAGAAGGCGTATGTTGCTTTCAATCCTGTGTGGTAAAAAGGACCGTTGTTAAATTGATTTGAAAGAGAGTAGTTAAAGTTTGCAGGCGCGTCAATTACTTCATAACCGATATGTGTTCCGAACTGCCCGGCAGTCATCGAGAATTTGTCTGTAAATTTATAGGTAAAGTATGCCTGCTTGATTGCAAGAGCCGTACTGAATACAGCGTTACCATAGTTTCCCAAATTAGCGTTAGGCCCGAAAGTAAGGTCAACTACTGCTTCTGATTTGTCATTTGTGTAAGCAACCTTCGTTTGAACCAACCCTAGTGAGAACTGACCTGATCTTGTATCAAAAACACGGGCAGTTCCGGCAGCTCCTCCATTTGAACGGGAAGCAGGTTTGTTAAAGTTCGCAGAGTAATAAGAGTCCAAATATCCGGAAAAAGCAAATGCACCTTTAGATTCCTCTTCTTCTTTCACTTCCGCAACAGTTGTTAAAGTGTCAGCCTTAGTTTTTTTGTCTTCAAAAGACTTTGTAAAACCCAAAAAAGGGATCATTAAAGATAATACTGTACAATAGACTTTTTTCATAATTTTATTCTGTTTAAGTTGTATTTACTTCCTGGCATTAAACTTGTGTCAAATATTGTACTAATTTTATATTTATCAAATATTATCCATGTAAATTATATGAAAAAGGTTAATTTTCATGTTTTTGTACTCTTTTTTATGAAATTCAGAACATAAAAACGCTAAAAACGAAATTTTTTAAACAAAATTAATATTCTGCCTATGACTGATAAGACAGAATATTATAGACTATTTAACCAAACAATTATTAAGAAATTTTATTATTAAATTACCATTTATCGGAACGTTAGGACATAAAAAAACCCCGCTTAAAGCGGGGCTGCAAAATCTTATTTGGTGCAGGAGGTTATTCTCCATGCATCCAGGCCTTTTTAGCCAATAATGTTTCTTCCTCCTCCTCATTTTCGGGGTCTGGCACACAGCAATCAACCGGACAAACGGCAGCGCATTGCGGTTCTTCATGAAACCCAACACATTCTGTACACTTGTCTGTAACTATATAGTAAAATTCATCTGAAACCGGTGATTGTTTTTCTTTACCGCTCACCAAGGTTCCATCGCCAAAATCTACTTCATCTAAACTCGTTCCATCACCCCACGTCCATTCCACTCCACCTTCATAAATAGCCGTGTTGGGGCACTCTGGCTCGCATGCCCCGCAGTTTATGCATTCATCGGTTATCATTATAGCCATAGTCGCCGGATTGTTTATATTTGTTGTTATTTTCTTGCTTATAGAGTAACAAATATAACTATTTAAAGTTTCACAACAATCAGAAAAATAAAAACCTTCATAACCATTAAACTATTCATAGTTCACCTAGAATGATATCAAGAAATCAACGAATAAATGCTGTTATCGAATTGGGTAGATTTCTTACCGATCTTCAAAATACAGATGAAATTGAGGAGTGGGCAACCGCCGCTTATCGTAAAAACAACTGGTTCACCCCTGAAAACGTAAAATCTTCGCTGCTGGCAATTGGAAACGAGTTTTTAGAGCACGATAAAATCACCACCTGGGCAGCTTCGTACGCGGAACCTGAAAATGTAAAAAAGATAGGTATTATCATGGCGGGGAACATTCCGGCTGTCGGATTTCATGATGCGTTATGTGTTTTGGTAAGCGGTCATATCTTGCTTGCCAAGCCAGCTTCTGACGACCCGTTGCTGATTCGGTATTTACTTCAAAAACTTAGCGAAATAGAACCGGGCTTCAAAGAAAATATTCAGTTTGTAGAGCGTTTAAATGACGCTGATGCATACGTGGCCACAGGAAGTGATAATACGGCAAGATATTTCCACTATTATTTTTCAAAAAAACCACATATCATCCGCAAAAACAGAACCTCAGTAGCTATTCTGACTGGAGGCGAAAGTGACCAGGATCTGGCAGCTTTGGGTAATGATATTTTCCAGTATTATGGTTTGGGGTGCCGCAATGTTTCAAAACTATTTGTACCGGCTGGATATGATTTTACCAAGTTCTATAAAGCAATTGATTCTTACAGTGTTACCTGTATGCATCACCATAAGTACTTTAACAACTATGAGTACAACAAGTCAATTCTGCTGGTAAACCGGGTGCTGCATTTTGATAATGGCTTTCTACTGTTGACCGAAAATACGGCGTTTGTCTCCGCGATCAGCGTCGTACATTTCGAATATTATAATTCACTGGACGAAGTAAAGCCACTTCTGGAAGAGTCAACGGAGAAAATTCAGTGTGTGGTTGGCGGAAAGGACCTGGCAATAGACAGCGCCGTAGCGTTTGGACAAGCCCAGGAACCTGGACTTTCGGATTACGCCGACTCTGTTGATACGATGCTGTTTTTATCGAAACTGTAAGCTGAAATGACCGGCCCGGGTTGAAATGATTCCGGGCTGATTATTTTACCAGATTGCAGGGAAAACTTCCATATCCGCTTTCGTCTTGCCAAAGGCCCAGGTTAAAAACAACGGCATTGCCAAAGACCACGTATTTATATTATGCTCACCGTAAGGCATTTCCAGATATTTGATGTCCTTATTCCAGCTATATCCCTTTCGTTCCAGCTCTGCAATGCATTCCAGCGTATCCTGAATTGAATCAATTATTCCGTCGCCATCCCGATCATCTGTTTCATCCAGCCCGCCGCATTGAAACCAAAACTTTAAATTCTGCTTGTTTTTTGAAGATCTGATCTGTGCATGCATGATTCTGTCCACATCATGATAGCCTTCATTCAGCGCCTTTTGCCTCCACCAAAGCGCACCGGAAAAAACAGCGGCAGTCGAGAATATATCAGCATGGTTAAAAACAATATCCAACGCCATTAAACCTCCCAAAGAAAAACCGGCGTACACGACCTCTTTGTTATAGATGTTATAATTGTTTTCCAAAAAGGGCAGAAGTTCATTTAAAACAAAATCCCTTGTTTCCGAAGCGCGATTACCCCTGTTTGCGTAATCCGGCTGTAAACAGGTTCCGTACTCGTAAAGCCGGTGCTCTCCTGCATGTATGCCGACAACAACCGACGGTTCAATCGATTTTTCTTCCCAGAGTTGCTTTAAAATTTTCGCCATACCCATTGCTTCAAAATCCTGACCATCATTACAGAGCATTAAGCGGTAGGTATTGGTTTGGTTGTATTCCAAAGGAAGTAAAACAGTGATAATGACTTCCCGGTGCAGGAAATCAGAATATATGGTTTGCTGGATACATGTAATTTGCTGACTGACGTGCTTCAAACTTTGCTTATTCAATTGAAAAATCCTAAAAACTTACAAGATAACAGAATCAGGACTTTTATAAAAGTCTAAAGCGGACGCTTCGACTAATGTTGGTTAAAATTACTCTCATCTGCTTTCTATCTGCCACCATCATGTTTGGTAAAAAGTAACTTTCCCCATAAATTGAATCTGACCGGCAATTTGCAACTAATATTTTCTTTCGTATATTTCATTTATTAACATCAAAAAAGCAGCCGATTTGGAAGAGAAGCACATAAAATACTACTCGCATCATCTTGAACGCGAAATCGACATGCTGGTGTACGGAAGCTGGGGCTACCCTATTCTGCTATTCCCAACTACGCTTGGCAGATATTATCAGGCGAAGGACATGGGGCTTATTGAGTCCATTCGCAATTTGGTGGATGCAGGAAAGTACAAAATTTATTGCATTGATTCCGTTGATGCTGATTCCTGGTATGCCAAACACATCAATCCGCAATACCGGGTTTTAAATCACATGGTTTATGACCGCTTTCTGACCAACGAGCTTATACCATATATTAAAAATGAATGTAATGTTGACAAGATCGGCGTAGCAGGCTGCAGTTTTGGTGGTTTTCATGCAGCCAACCTTGCCTTTCGCCATCCCAATCTGGTCGCATATCTCATCAGCATGAGCGGCGCATTTGATATAAGAAGTTTTCTGGACGGTTTTTACGACGATACGGTGTACTTCAATAACCCCGTCGATTATATGCCCAATGAGCAGGGCTGGAAATATGGTCATATGAAAATAGTGCTTGGCACTTCCGATTGGGATATTTGTCTTGAAAGTAATCTCAAAATGTCGAATATTCTGAACTCAAAAGGGATTGATCACTGGCTGGATATTCGTGGGTGGGAAAAACACGACTGGCCGCTTTGGAACAAAATGTTTCCGCATTATTTATCAAGAATTCTTTAAAATCATAATTAATAAATTGCTTTCATTCAACACAAAAATTAAAACTGATTATGAAAAAAATAGGCATTCTCTTCGGCATGGAAAACACATTTCCCCAAGCCTTTATAGATCGCGTAAATAGCAAAGGAGAAACAGATATCATAGCAGAAGCCGTAAGAATAGATAAGGTTGTACAAGCAGATCCAACCGAATATGCTGTAATCGTTGATAGGATTTCGCAGGATGTTCCTTTTTACCGGGCATACCTTAAAAATGCTGCGCTTAGCGGAACAGCTGTAATTAACAATCCGTTCTGGTGGAGTGCTGATGAGAAGTTTTTCAACAATGCACTTGCAGAAAAAATTGGAGTGCCGGTTCCAAAAACGGTTTTGCTTCCGTCCAAAGAGCGCCCGGTAGATACCAGTGAGACGTCTTTCCGAAATCTTGCCTTTCCGATGGCCTGGGAGGAAATGTTTCAATACGTGGGTTTCCCTGCATACATGAAACCCCACGATGGCGGTGGCTGGAAAAGTGTGTATAAGGTTGAAAACATACAGGACCTTTGGAACAAACATCAGGAAACCGGGCATCTGATTATGATGCTTCAGGAAGAAATTATATTTGACGATTATGTCCGCTGTTACTGCATCGGTCAAAAAGACGTCCTGATCATGCCTTACGAGCCGCGAAATCCGCATCATCTACGTTACGCTTCCGAGCTTAAAGCAACCGGTGAAGAGCGGGAAAAACTTTTGGCAACCATTAAAGATTATGTATTGAAATTAAATATTGCGCTGGGATACGATTTCAATACTGTTGAATTTGCAGTAAGAGACGGTATACCAATTGCAATTGATTTCTGTAACCCGGCACCTGACGCAGATATCTATTCTGTGGGTCATGAAAACTTTGAGTGGGTGGTTGAGGCCGCTGCCAACATGGCCATTGACCGTGCAAAAAAACATGTTCCGGGCCAGACAAATTTAACCTGGGGTTCATTTGTACAGAATTCCGCAGCTGCTCCTATGGCACTGAATGATACGGCTTCGCCAGCCGCTGCTGAAACGACAAGTCCACCGGTTAAGGCGGAAGAAGTAATCGCAAAAGTGGCAGTAAAAAAAGCAGCAGCAACTAAAAAGACATCCGGTGTAAAAGAACCGGTGGCTGTAGAAGCTCCCGCCTCAGCGAAAAAATCTGCAAAAAAGAAAGAATAGACATCATCACAATTAAAAGAACCATCAGCACATGGCTAGTTTCACGCTGGGAATTGAAGAAGAGTTTCAAACCATAGATCCTGTAACGCGGAACCTCAGATCACACATGTCCAAACTTGTTGAGGACGGAAAGATCACCTTAAAGGAACGTGTCAAGGCAGAAATGCATCAGGCCGTCGTGGAGGTAGGGACAAATATCTGTCACAATATTCAGGAGGCAAGAGAAGAGGTTACGTATCTGCGTAAAATGATCCTGGATTTGGCATCCAAGCAGGATCTGCAGGTTGCAGCAGCCGGAACGCATCCTTTCGCCGATTGGGTGGAACAGCTAATAACGCCCGATCCGCGCTACGACGAAATTATCGATGAAATGCGTGATGTTGCGCGGGGAAACCTGATTTTTGGCTTGCACGTGCATGTGGGAATCGAAAACCGTAACGAAGGCATTGAAATTATGAATGCGGTTCGTTACTTCCTTCCGCATATTTATGCTTTGAGCTGCAATTCTCCTTTCTGGTGCGGACGTAATACGGGCTTTAAGTCATACAGGTCAAAGGTATTTGATAAGTTTCCACGAACAGGCATTCCTGATTTTTTTTCGAGTGCGGCGGAATATGATGAATATATCAACCTGCTAATCAAAACAAAATGTATTGATAATGGTAAAAAAATCTGGTGGGACATTCGCCTCCACCCATTTTTTAATACCATCGAGTTCAGGATGTGCGATGTACCGATGCGGACTGATGAGACGATTTGTCTGGCAGCTATCATGCAGGCACTGGTTGCCAAAATCCATAAACTACATCGAATGAACCTTAGTTTCAGACCGTATCACCGAATGCTGATCAATGAAAATAAGTGGCGGGCAGCCCGCTACGGCATTCACGGAAAACTGATTGATTTTGGTAAACAGGAAGAAGTAGAATATAGCATATTGGCTGGTGAGCTTCTGGAATTTATTGACGATGTGGTCGATGAACTGGGTAGTCGCAAAGAGATAGAATATATCCACCAGATCATGGAAATGGGCACCGGCGCAGACCGGCAGCTGGCAGTTTTTGAACAAACCGGCGATTTGAATGCGGTGGTTGACTACATTGTTTCTGAAACTAAAATTGGTATTGAATAATTTTACTTTTTGTAAAGCAAGGCGTAAGAAAGAAGGCGCAAAGTACTGTTAAAGAGCAAACTAGTAATTTCTCTTCGGACTTTGCGCCTACTTGTTTAACTTTGCGCCATATATTTAATAGGAAAGCTAACTGCCCGACCATCCGCAGCTAAAAGCTAAATAGAAATGAATACTTACAAAAAACCATTCAGAATTGCCATTCTGGATATGTACGACGGTGTTGCTAATGAAGGAATGCGTTGTATCAAAAAGATCATCACCGCATTTGGCGAAAACGAAGCTGTCGATATTGAGTATCAGGTCTTTGATGTCCGCCAGAAATTAGAAACACCAAACCTTGATTTTGATGCTTACATCTCTACCGGTGGCCCGGGCAATCCCATGCCAGCCGGTGAACTTTGGGAGAGAAAATTCTTTTTCTTCTTGGATTCTCTGATGCATTTTAATGCAAACCGGCATAATCGGACAAAAAAACCACTTTTTTTGATCTGCCATTCTTTTCAGATGGCGTCTATCCACTGGCAGCTGGCAGGCGTGAGTAAAAGAAGAAAGACCTCATTTGGTACATTCCCGGTACATAAAACTTCTTTTGGAAGAAAAGATCCTCTGCTAAGTTTGTTAAACGATCCCTTCTGGATTGTTGATTCAAGAGATTATCAGGTAACCCAGCCTAATCAGCATGCACTGGACCAGTTGGGAGCGACGATACTTTGCCTGGAAAAAATACGTCCTCACGTTCAGCTTGAACGTGCAGTAATGGCCATCAGATTTTCAAGCGAAATCGTGGGAACCCAGTTTCATCCCGAAGCCGATGCGGAAGGCATGCTTCGCTATTTTCTTCAGGAAGATAAAAAAACTACAATAATTGCCAATCACGGAGAGGCTAAATACAATGATATGATCACCCATCTTAATGATCCCGAAAAGATTCTGATGACTGAATCCGTTGTAATCCCGACCTTCCTGAAAAATGCACTAAACAAAATTCAGATTGCAGATTCGCAACTGGCCAAAACAGTTTAATTACACTTCACAATTTTGTAACCCGCACGCGGATTTATGCATAAGGAAGCCCGTAAGCAATTTAACTCGACTTTCAGTGAGGAACATTATCAAAATTTTGTTTCCAACATTGCTACCGATTTTCCCGGACAGCTGGATTTTCGTGTAGCGGAAACGCCGGTATTCGTTCCTGCCGGGTTGAAAGAAAGTTTGGTGCAGGCTTGTGATGAAATTATCCGGACACTTTTGTCTCCGGATTTTTCAAAAAACACCGACCGAGCAGTACCTGCGGGCCAAAATGTGCCCAACGAAAACAGTCACACATCATTTTTGGCTATCGACTTTGCCATTTGCAAATCGCCGGAGGGTACACTTTTACCTCAGCTGATTGAATTACAGGGATTTCCTTCCCTGTATGGCTATCAGGCATATTTGTCTGAAACATTTCCCAAGCATTTTGATGTTGCAGACGATTTTAACTATGCGTTGAATAGCTCCTCCTATGAAGATTATGTGCAAAAGCTTCGGAAATTGATCGTTGGAGATCAGGATCCTGAAAATGTGATTTTACTCGAAATTTTTCCTGAGAAACAAAAAACAAGAATCGATTTTGCAGTTACAGAAAAGATGACCGGTGTTAGAGCTGTTTGTTACACCAAACTCATACGTGAAGGACGAGATCTTTTCTATGAAAAAGATGGAAGAAAAATTCAGGTTAAACGCATTTATAATCGTTTGATTTTTGATGATCTGGCCAATTACCCGGATTTGAAAACCAGTTTTAAATTTACCGACGATGTTAATGTAACCTGGGTTGGACATCCGAACTGGTTTTTCAGAATCAGTAAATTCGCTCTCCCGTTTTTAAACAGCAAATACATTCCTGAGACTAGGTTTGTCAGCGACTATCAGGGTAATTTCCCGGCAGATCTTGAAAATTATGTACTCAAACCTCTGTTTTCTTTCGCGGGTAGCGGAGTCAAAATCCATGTTAAGGAGGAAATGCTGGAAGAATTGACTGATCCCGAAAATTACATTCTGCAAAAGAAAGTTGTTTATGAACCTGTTATTCAGGCACCCGACGGTTTGGTTAAATGCGAGGTCAGAATGATGTATGGCTGGCCTGACAATGCTTCCAAACCTGAACTGATGATCGGCCTCAGCAGGCTAAGCCGCGGTGAAATGATTGGGGTCGACTATAACAAAAACTTCACCTGGGTCGGTGGAAGTGCCTGTTACTTTCAGGTATAATCCTGTTAAGAAATATTGAGTTGCGGTTTATAGCACCTTAAAATATAATACTTTAACTAAAATTAAAAAGATATATACTTCATAAAAGTATTGTCCATTTAAAATGCACATTTCTCATCGTCAGCACTTTTTCAATCATCTTGCACAAACATCAGATTATCCGCTTGCCCTGGAAATTGAAAGGGCAGAAGGCGTGTACATGTACGGAACAGACGGAAAGCGTTATCTTGATTTAATTTCAGGAATCGGCGTCAGCAGTGTGGGTCACCGGCACCCGGAAGTACTCAAAGCAATTCATGACCAGCTCGAAAAACACATGCATTTGCTTGTTTACGGAGAGTTTGTGCAGGGCACGCAGGTGCAGCTGGCCAAAGCGCTATCGGATACATTAGACGTTCAAACAAGCTACCCCTCTCCTTTTGGGTTGATTGATAATGTCTATTTTACCAACTCAGGAACAGAAGCCGTTGAAGGCGCTATGAAATTAGCAAAGCGCTATACAGGCAGGTCTGGTTTTATATCCTGTTTCAATGCATATCATGGCGCGACACAGGGGGCTTTAAGCCTATCCGGATCAGAATGGTTTAAAAAGAGCTTCCGGCCATTACTTCCGGGCATTACCAATATTAAACATGGCTTAATAGAGGACCTTGATAAAATTACAGAAAAGACTGCCGCAGTTATCATCGAAATCGTAGGAGCGGAATCAGGTATTCGCATTGCCTCGAATGAATATATAATTGCATTGCGAAAGAGATGTACAGAAACAGGGACCTTGCTCATCCTCGATGAAGTGCAAACCGGCTATGGCAGAACGGGCACGTTCTGGGCGTTTGAACAATATGGTATTTATCCTGACATTGTTTTGAGCGCCAAAGGAATGGGTGGCGGCATGCCGATTGGTGCTTTCATGGCTTCTCAAAAACTGATGGGCGTTTTGAAAACTAATCCGATCCTTGGCCACATCACCACTTTTGGCGGGCATCCGGTGAGCTGCGCTTCTGCACTTGCTGCATTACAAATAACACTAAATGAGGACCTGTCTAGCCAGGCAACTGCAAAAGGTGAGCTCATAAAAACGCTTTTGGTCCATCCCAGGATCAAAGAAGTAAGGGGGAAAGGCCTTATGCTGGCGGCAGAAATGGAATCCTTTGAAAAACTTAAAGAAACAATTGACAAATGTATTGAGCTCGGCGTGGTAACAGACTGGTTTCTGTTTTGCGATAATTCCATGCGCATCGCCCCTCCGCTGACAATAACAGAAGATCAGATACGGGAAGGCTGCGATGTGATTCTCACAGCACTTGATACAATTTAATCCTTGTCTAAACACTACTCGCAATTATGATATATCAACTCGAAAACGATAAGCTTCAAATCGCAATTCAGCAAACCGGCGCTGAACTTTGCAAAATACAGTCGGCCACAACCGGCAGGGAATTCATGTGGGACGCGAATCCGGATGTCTGGGCGAGTTATGCTCCTGTTCTTTTTCCAATCATTGGCGCTGTAAAACATGGCTATGTAAAGCATAATGGCCAGGAATATGCTTTGCCGCGTCATGGTTTTATCCGTAACAATAGTAACCTTACCCTGCTAGAACAGACAAGCAATAGCGTAACGCTTGGTTTAAAATATGACGAAGAGCTATTGAAAATATACCCTTTTCAATTCGAATTTCTGATAACTTACACGTTGAAGGAAAATAAAATTCTGGTAAGCCATAAGGTTATCAATCATGGAAATACACAAATGTTTTTTTCACTTGGAGCGCATCCGGCTTTTAAGTGTCCGCTAAATGAGGGAGAAACCTATGAAGACTATTACCTGGAATTTGAGAAGGTCGAAACCGACTCTACCTGGCTTTTGGAAAGTGACGGACTTGTTGGAAATTTCACAAAACCGCTCTTGCACAACACGAACGTGCTTCACTTAAATGGTCATTTGTTTGATCGTGACGCGCTGATTTTTAAGAATCTGAAATCAAAACAGGTTAGTCTAAGAAGCACCAAATCCGGACAGGTCATTACTTTACACTATGAAGATTTTCCTTACCTTGGCATTTGGGCAAAACCCAATGCACATTTTGTTTGTATAGAACCCTGGCTGGGCATTGCCGATAGTTTCGATTCAGATCAAATCCTGGAAAAAAAAGAAGGAATTCTAGGTCTTGGGGCTGGGAAAACTTTCGTAGCCTCTTACACCATTGAGGTTTTTGAGTAAAAAGTAGTAACAAGGAGTCTGATTTTAAACCGACGTACCGGGTTGATATAAAAAAAGGCTCTGACGAGCCTTTTTTTATATCAACAATTAAAAAGGAACTGATTAAACAGTCGCTTCAATTTGTGCGTTCAATTTATCTTCTAATGTCGACTTTGGAACAACACCAACTACCTTATCAACCAATTGTCCCGATTTGAAGATCATAAGCGTTGGAATACTGCGAATACCAAATTTGGCTGGTATCGAAGAGTTCATATCAACGTCCATTTTACCAATAACTGCTTTCCCTTCGTACTCGCCAGCCAATTGCTCTACAACCGGTCCGATCATTTTACAAGGCCCGCACCATTCGGCCCAGAAATCTACAAGTACAGGTTTATCGCTTTGGATAAGTTCTTCAAAGGTGCTATCGGTAATTTCAAGTGCTTTTCCCATGTCAAAAAAATGTCTAATGTTTTTTATTAATCTGAATGCATAATCAATATATATTCTTAAAAGTTCCGTGCCAATGTCAGTATTCTATGTTTTTGACATTGAAAAAATTGATTCAGACATTCCGCTTTTTTACAGGTTTTTGATTCGTTAACATCCAGGTATTTCTGACTTTAAATCCTTATGATTAAGTAGCTGAAAACATGTTCATTAATTCAAAAAGAATTTGACGCCTTCCATAAGATTTAGACTTTTAAACAATTCATTAGTCGGAGCCACACGATACCCGCGTGACACCATTTCTACTTCTACCCGTGTCTCCGGATCAGTTACCGTCATATTGACAGAGCATGATCCCGGGTTGTTGCTAAGCGTTTCGTTTATTAGAAAAATCATTTGCTCGTTGATGTGATCAAGAGGCAAATTGATTCTTATTTTTTTGCAAAGTTTCTCCCTGATTTCCGTCAGCAACTGAATGTGAAGTATTTTGAATTCAAACTGATCTTCCTGTTTCCAGCGGTTTTGTATCTTTCCTTTGATGTGAAGAAACTGACCAACCTGTAAATAATTCCTGAACCTGACGCAGTCCTCTCCGCCCAGCAACATTTCGATTGATCCTTTATAATCTTCAATTTTAAAGATCATGAACGGACTCCCGTTTTTGGACATCCTTTCAATAGCACTTGTAACGATTCCGCCGATTGAAATTTCTTTTTCAAAGTTTCTTGGCTTTTTCTCACCTTCATTGATTACCATGACCTGATCTGCCGTGCAGGTACAAAAATTATCGAGCTCAATCCGGAACGTATCCAAAGGGTGCCCCGAAATGTAAAAACCTACCACGTCCTGTTCGTACCGCAATCTTTCCAGATCTCCCCAGGGCGCTACATCAGCTGCTTTGGGTTTGGACATCAAACTTTCGTTACCTCCAAATGCACCGAAAAGAGATGACTGCGCCGAAGATTTTTCTGCATGATAATTATTTGCATAGCGAATCAAGCGCTCAATGAAGGTGCCATTATCGCCTGGTTCGATAGCGAAGTACTGAGCACGGTGATATTCGGGAAAACAGTCAAAACCACCCGCATAGGCCAGGCTTTCAATGGTCTTTTTATTAACAGTCCGTAAATTAACCCTGGTTATAAAATCAAAGATATCCTTAAACGGACCACCATTGTTTCGTTCTTCAATGATTGCTTCAACCGCAGCATCTCCGCTTCCTTTTACTCCCGCCAAACCAAACCGGATCTCACTTTTTTTATTGGCATTAAATTGTCTGTCAGATTCATTCACATCAGGCCCTAGTACAACAAGTCCTTGGGCTTTACATTCCTCCATGAAGAATGTAATTTTTTCGATGTTTCCAAGCGAACTTGTTAAAACGGCAGACATGTATTCAGCCGTGTAATGCGCTTTCAGGTAGGCTGTCTGGTAAGCAACAAATGCATAACAGGTTGAGTGAGATTTGTTAAATGCGTAAGATGCAAACGCCTCCCAGTCGGTCCATATTTTCTCAAGTTTTTTGGGATCCAGATTTTTTTCGGCCCCGCCTTTCATGAAATAGCCCTTCATTTTGTTCAGGGTCTCAATCTGCTTTTTACCCATTGCTTTACGCAAAGTATCTGCCTGGCCTTTAGTGAATCCACCCAGTTTCTGAGACAAAAGCATTACCTGTTCCTGGTAAACGGTTATACCGTAAGTATCAGCAAGATACTCTTCCAGTTCCGGCAAATCATAAGTAATTTCCTCCTGTCCGTTTTTCCTACGTATAAAGTTAGGAATGTAAGCAATCGGGCCCGGGCGGTAGAGCGCGTTCATGGCGATCAAGTGCTCAAAACGGTCCGGAATCAGATCACGCATGTGCTTTTTCATCCCGTCGGACTCAAACTGAAAGATCGCATTGGTATCACCGCGTTGAAAAAGTGCGAAAACCTCAGGATCATCCAGCGGAATATCGTCAATAACAATTTCGATATTCTTGTTTTGTTTGATCAAGCGAAGCGCTTCTTTAATGATGGTTAAATTGCGAAGACCTAAAAAGTCCATCTTAATTACACCTGCATCCTCGATGATCTTTCCCTGATACTGGGTGATCAGAAACTCGGATTCCTTTGAAGTGCTTACGGGGATAATCTCAGTTAAGTCACTGGGCGCTATGATGATACCGGCAGCGTGAATTCCTGTATTCCTCACAGTCCCTTCAAGCCTTCTTGCTTCCTGCAAAACACTGGCCTGCAAATCATTACCAGCAATTATACTCCTTAATTTTTTAACATTATCCAGCTCTTCCGGCGCAATTCCTTCTTTTTTGGTGAGACTACCCTCACCTTCAAGAGGCGCGGAAAAAATCCGGCTCAGCGTCATGTTATAAGCCGGCTTATCCGGAACCAGCTTTACAAGCATATTTGCATCAGACAAATGCAGATCCATCACGCGGGCAACGTCTTTGATAGCCGATTTGGCCGCCATTGTACCATAGGTAACAATTTGCGCCACCTGGTTATATCCGTATTTTTTTACCACGTAATCAATCACCTTCTGGCGACCTTCATCGTCAAAGTCCGTGTCTATATCGGGTAGTGAAATCCGGTCAGGATTAAGAAAACGCTCAAAAAGCAGATCGTATTTAATCGGGTCAATGTTGGTAATACCGGTGCAATAAGCAACCACCGATCCCGCTGCCGATCCACGTCCGGGACCGATAAATACTCCCATTTTCCTTCCTGCGTCAATAAAATCTGCAACGATCAGGAAGTACCCGGGAAAACCCATGTTCCGGATTGTTTCCAACTCGAAATTAAGCCGGTCTTCGATAACTGACGTGATCGTTCCGTATTTAAATCTCGCTCCTTCGAAGGAAAGGTGCTTTAAGTATTCCCATTGATTTAACACATCGGCAGTAAGCTCCTTTGTTCCTGACATTTCCGACAAAGTATGCGTCTTAAACTCTTCGGGAATCGGGAAATTGGGAAGCAGAATATCCTTTCTTAAATCAAGGGTCTTTATTTTATCAACAATTTCATTAGTGTTGTCAATCGACTGGGGAAGGTCGTTGAACAACTTGGTCATCTCACTGGTATTCTTAAAATAAAACTGATCATTGAAAAAGGCGAACCGTGATCCTTTCGGGATTCCTTTATCATCGTCAAAATCTTTCGCAGACGGCGTACTTTGTTTATCACCGGTGTTGATACAAAGCAAAATATCATGTGCATTCCAGTCCTCCTGATCTACATAATGCGAATCATTGGAGGCAATGATTTTAACGTTATATTTTTTGGCAAAACGTACCAGCACCTCATTTACGATGTACTGGTCCCGGATTTCATGTCGTTGTAATTCAACATAAAAATCATCTCCAAAAAGATCCAGCCACCATTTAAATTCTTTCTCGGCTTCTTCCTCTCCCTTTCTGATAATCGTTTTTGGAATGATCGCTCCGATACAGCAGGTCGTGGCAATGAGTCCTTTGTGATATTTAACGATCAGCTCCTTATCGATCCTTGGATACTTACCGTACAAACCTTCAATAAAACCCAGCGAGCACATTTTCACCAGGTTCTTGTAGCCTATCTCGTCTTTTGCCAAAAGAAGCTGATGGTGACGGACATCTTTTTTGTCCTTGGTAAACTGACGAATATGCCGGTCTTCTACGACATAAAATTCACAGCCAACGATCGGCTTGATACCCTGTTTATTTCCCTCCGCTACGAATTCAAAAACCCCAAACATATTTCCGTGATCCGTAATGGCCACAGCAGGCATGTTATCTTCTTTTGCCTTTTTAAAAAGCTTCTTGATATCAGCTGCACCATCCAGAAGTGAAAATTGGGTATGGCAATGTAAATGAGAGAATTGCATCAGTATCTTATTTAAAGTTCAGGCTGAAACTTGCTGAATTGTTGTGTCAAATTCGAAAAACAGACGTTTGTGTTAGTCTTGTTCTTCTGTGTGGTTCAGTATATAATTCATATAATCGCAATAAGGTTTCAGCAATTTTATGCCTTTTACAATGTTATTGGCAAAATCCTTCGCCGTCACGTCTTTATCAGAGAAAGGATGTACGAAAAAAAGCTCTTTTCTTTTTAATAGCTCAATTTCAGGATGATCTTTTGCATACCCTTTCGGAGTCGTTTTTAGCACCTCGCCATGTATTACGGGAAAGAATTCCCGGAAACCCTGTTCATGAATAATGGTTTTTAATTCATCTGCATTATAATCAACTTCCTGGCGGTATTTCGCGAGCTGCTCGGGAGAAGGTGCCCACATTCCACCCCCAAGAAACGACTGACCGTTGGGCTGAATGTGCAGATAATAGTCAATTTTACCCGAGCTTCTCCCCCCGGGACCGATTCCTGCACTGAGATTGCTTTTATAAGGGGCTTTATTCTTTGAAAACCTGACATCTCTGTTGATCCTGAAAATACAATCTTTGACCTGTAAGTTACCTAGATCCTGAAATTTACTTACTTCTTTAATAAGCTGACCTACAAGCTTTTCAAGGTCAGATTTGGCTTCGTCATATTTTTTTCTGTTTTCCTGAAACCATTCTCTGTTATTATTTTGAACCAGTGCTTTTAAAAATTCAAGTGTTTTAGTCTGAAGCATGTTTATTGTAAGAATTTATTGTCAGCGAAAAGCCTTTTACCAGATTTGAAACCTGCAAAAGCAAGCTGTGTATCGGCGGCTTCGGCTGATTATTTTCAAATTTACTACGATTTTCTGATTCAATTTAACGAATTTTGGCAATTGGAAGTGCGATTTTTTCTTAAAAACTGATAATCAACTGAAAGTTATGAACGTTCAATTTTTGTCAAAAGAAAATGGTAAGACGACTTCTGTTGTAATACCGATTAATTATTGGGAAGAAATTCAGGAAAACCAGCCAGAGAAAAATTCTTTCAATCCCTCACCCGCTCGGTCAAAGAAATGCACCTAACGCGCAAAGGGAAGTTAGCAGAACCAAAAATTGACGATCTGTTTAATGATTGAAATCACATATACACACGAATTTAAAAGAGAATTAAAAAGGCTTTCAAGAAAGTACTCCTCTCTTACAGATGATGTAAAAGCTTTAACATCTGAATTAGGAGATAACCTTCTGCAGGGAAGTCGCCAGGAGGTAATGTTTTCAAAGATCGCCTGGCGAAAAAAAGTAAAGAAAAAGGCAGAAGTGCCGGAGCCCGGGTCATTACATATTTGTTTTTGTAGGAAGCAAAATTGTATCCTTGCTCATTTACGACAAATCTGAAAAAGCAACTATTACCTCCCAGGAGATTCGTACCCTAATTGACTCGATTACCAACTAATACTATATTTCATTACCTCGTTTATAAAATGGCCAGAATCCTTACAGGCATTCAAAGCAGCGGACGCCCACATTTGGGCAACATTTTGGGAGCAATCCTTCCTGCAATTGAACTTTCAAAAAATCCACAGAATGAATCTTTCTTTTTTATTGCAGACCTTCATTCACTTACAACACTAAAAAACGGAAAAGAGCGCGCAGAGTACGTTCGTGCCATTGCGGCAACCTGGCTTGCATTTGGTTTCGACTACAAAAAAAATGTTTTCTGGAGACAATCCAGGGTTCAGGAACACACCGAACTGGCTTGGTATCTGAACTGTTTTACGCCGTTTCCCATGCTGGCCAATGCCACATCTTTCAAAGAGAAATCAGAAAAACTCGCTGATGTAAATGCGGGTCTGTTTACTTATCCCGTTCTTCAGGCTGCTGATATTTTACTTTACAACGCCAATATTATTCCGGTTGGTAAAGACCAAAAACAACATCTGGAGATGTCCAAAGACATTGCCAGCCGTTTCAATCAGCTCGCCGGTGAAGACATTCTGACATTGCCTGAACCGCAAATTGATGAAAGGATCATGACCATTCCCGGGGTGGATGGCCAGAAGATGAGCAAGTCGTATCACAACTATATCGATATTTTTCTTCCTGAAAATGAATTAAAAAAGGTAACTAAAAAGATTGTTTCCGATTCGACACCTTTGGAAGAACCCAAAGACCCCGATAATGATATTACTTTTAAGCTTTATTCGCTGCTTGCCTCAGCAAGCGAGGTTGAAGCCATGAGGCAGAATTATTTGAACGGCGGTTACGGTTATGGCCATGCCAAACAGGCTTTATTCGAACTAATGCTTGAAAAATTTGCAGAGCCCAGGCGGATTTTCAATTATTATATGGAGAATAATGATGAACTGGAAGGCATTCTTGCAGAAGGCGAGATTAAAGCCCGGGCCGTGGCTCAGCAAACAATTGACAAAGTCAGAAGCGTACTGGGATTCAGCTCATGACCGAAACAATTAACTCACTGGTGCATTTTGATCAGGAACTTTTCCTGCGGCTCAACGGAGCGCATGTTCCCTGGCTGGACAATATTATGTACTGGGTAACCTACAAGTTTACCTGGATACCGATGTATCTGGTCTTGATTTTACTAACTGTGAAAGCCGAAGGCAAAAAGTCCATCGCAATTATTGTTACCGTGCTTGTCGCTGTGATTATAGCCGACAAGATCACTTCCGGGCTGATGAAACCGTATTTTGCCCGTTACAGGCCTTGCCACGAGCCACTGTTAGCTGGGTTGGTTCATGAAGTAAATGGTTGTGGCGGTTCTTTTGGTTTTGCATCTTCCCACGCTTCAACGAGTTTTGCAGTGGCAATGGTTTGGTTTACGCTTCTTAAAGACAAGGTGAAATACATGTGGCTGCTGCTGGTTTGGGCAGCACTGTATTCTTACAGCAGAGTCTATGTAGGAGCACATTATCCGGGTGATATTTTAATTGGAGCGCTGGTCGGAATACTTACAGCTTTGACGTGTATTCGACTTTACTTCATTTTTTTGGTAAAATATTATCGTAATTAATTGATTTTTATTAATTTTGCGCAAATTTTAGTTAGCCATGGGCTCATTTAATACAGTAAAAATATTTTCAGGAAGCCAATCAGAATATCTGGCAAAAGACATTGCCCGCTTTTTTGGTAAGGAACTGGGAGGATACACTTTAAGGAAATTCAGCGACGGAGAATTGTCTCCGAGCTTTGAAGAATCGGTAAGAGGTTGTGATGTTTTTTTAATCCAGTCGACCTTCCCCCCGGCGGACAATCTGCTCGAACTGCTTTTGATGGTTGATGCAGCCCGCCGTGCTTCTGCTCACTATGTGACTGTTGTAATTCCCTATTTCGGATATGCACGCCAGGACAGAAAAGACAAACCGCGTGTTGCCATTGCTGCCAAGGTTGTTGCCAATCTGCTGACCTCGGTAGGTGTTGACCGCCTGATGACTATCGATCTGCATGCAGGACAGATTCAGGGATTTTTTGATTTGCCTGTTGATCACCTGGAAGGAACTTCTATTTTTGTTCCTTACATTCAGTCACTTGGCCTTAAAAATCTTTTAATTGCATCGCCTGACATGGGTGGAGCGGCCAGGGCGCGTAACTTTGCCAAATTCCTGAATGTTGACATGATTCTTTGTGATAAACACAGAAAACGGGCCAACGAAATTGCAAGTATGCAGGTAATCGGGGATGTGGAAGGAATGGATGTGGTCCTGGTAGATGACCTTATTGATACGGGTGGTACGCTTTGCAAAGCAGCAGAACTGATCCTGGGAAAAGGTGCAAATTCAGTTCGCGCGATCAGCACCCATGCAATTATGTCAGGAAAAGCGCACGAAAATATTGCCAATTCTGTTCTTGAGGAATTAATCATTACCGATACAATACCACTTAAGCAACAAAATGAAAAAATCCGCGTATTGTCAGTTGCAGAGATATTTGCAAAAGCAATTGGGCGGATTCGGGATCACGAGTCTATTAGTTCATTATTTATAAATTATCATCAGTAATTTTTTTTAACTTTTTAATTTTTTATTCTTATGAAAACGCATGAGATTGTAGGGTTTAAAAGAGCGAATCTCGGCAAGACGGAAGCCATGGAACTTCGTTCACAGGGTTATGTTCCGTCTGTGCTGTACGGTGGAGCTGAGCAGGTTCATTTTTATGCACCAGCTATGTTGTTCCGTCAGTTGCTTTTCACTCCGGATATTTTTAACGTTACCCTGAATATCGAGGGAACAATTTATAACGCTATTTTGCAGGAAAAACAATTCCACCCTGTTAATGACGCATTAATCCACGCGGATTTCCTGCAGATCATCGACGGCAAGGAAATTAAAGTTGATGTTCCTGTAAAATTAACCGGTACCTCTTCCGGTGTAATGAAAGGTGGTAAAATGAATCAAAAATTGCGTAAATTGCGTGTACAAGGTCTGGCTGAAAATATTCCTGATTTTGTAGATGTTGATGTTACGGAACTTGATTTAGGAAAATCAGTTAAAGTTGGTGCGGTGAATGCACAAAATTTTGTTATATTGACAGCCGCTAGCAACCCGATCGCATCTGTGGAAATCCCACGTGCACTTCGCGGTACACTCGGCAAATAATCAAGTATTTTATTTTTCATGGCTAATAGATGCAAACGTGCCGACCTTTGGTCGGCATTTTTGTTTGTATAGCTTTGTAAAAATTATGCTCTCACAAAATCATGGACAAAATTTTAGGTCTCGACTGGCAGGGCATGCTCATTCCCAGTCAGTCGCTGTTGGAAGTTTTCGTACGCGGAACGGTTACCTACTGGATTATTTATCTGTGTTTTCGTCTTTTCAGGAGAGGCACCGGCCAGCTCAGTATCAGCGACCTCCTATTGATCACGATGATCTCAGATGCCGCACAAAATGCCATGGCAGGTACCTACAATTCCATTTCGGAAGGTGCCGTTCTGATTCTTACTTTGCTATTCTGGGATTATGCTATTGACTGGATGGGCTATAAAAAGATCCTGTTTGGAAAACTTGCCAGGCCTGAGCCCATACTGCTGATCAGAAACGGGCGTATGCTTCAAAAAAATATGGAGAAAGAACTCATTGATGAAGAAGAGCTGCTGGGACTACTGCGCGAAAAAGACGTAGATGATTACAAAAAAGTAAAATCCTGCTATCTTGAATCCACCGGAAACATCAGTGTAATTTTAAAAGACGAAGCATAGAAGCATCCTCCAGCCCTTACGCTCTGTCCCATTCACTGATTTGCCTGACTAAAACTTCATTAATTCGTTGGTAGCTCTCATGGGTCCAGCCGCCAATATGCGGTGTAAGCACAACATTTTCCGACTCGCAGAGGAAGTCAAATGCTTCCTGTTGTTCAGAGGTTAAATTTTTTATTTTTTCATTTTCCAAAACATCCAGACAAGCACCTTTGATCTTGCCGGATTTCAACCCATTTGTGATCGCGTTTAGTTCTGCCGTTTCGCCTCTTGACAGGTTCAGCAGATAAAATGGTTTCGAAACGCTGCTTACAAATTCATCATTGATCAAAAACCGTGTTTCATCCGTAAGTGGAATGTGCAGACTAATAATGTCTGCCTGCTGCATGATTTCTTCCAATGAAGCTGCTGCAGCAAAGCTGTCACCATAACTGTCCCGGTATTTATCATAAGCCAATACCCTGCACCCAAAACCACTCAATCGTTTTGCTGTAGCGCTGCCATTATTTCCATAGCCGATTAAACCGACTGTTTTATTCATAAGCTCTACTCCCCTGTTTCCTTCCCTGTCCCACGTTCCGCTGCGAACCTGCCGGTCTGCTCTGAGAATGTTATTAAATAAGGAAAGCAACATGCCTAACGCATGTTCTGCAACGGCATCGCGGTTTCCTTCTCCTGCATGAAATACTTCAATGCCAAGTTTTTTGGCCACATCAAGATCAATCAGATCCAAACCGGCACCGGCCCTGGCAATAAATTTCAACTCTGTTGCAGCTTCCAGAATTTGGCTGTCGACAAAAGTTTTACTTCTGATTATGAGCCCGTCGTAGCCGGCAATGGTATCGATAATATCCTGACGCTTAATGTCAGGTTGGTAGGTATAAGTCCAACCCCGGCTGTCTAACATATTAAAAAGAGACGAATGCATGGAGTCAGCTATCAGGATTTTCATAGGAGCACAGGAATTTTTGTAACTTGCCGGTCGATTACTTCCGCAAAAGTAATAGAGAAATGCACATTAGGATTGTTATAATATCTATTTAAGTTCATGAGCGATCAGATTAGAGATAAACCCGTCATAGGAATTACGTTAGGCGATTACAACGGTATCGGGCCGGAAGTAATCCTTAAAGCACTAGAAGGAAACCAGTTAGCAAAGTTATGTACACCCATAATTTATGGTTCATTACGAGTGCTAAACCAGTATAGAAATCTCCTGGAAATGAAAGACTGGACCCTTCACGGGATCCACAAAGCAGAGCAGCACAACCCAAAACTGGCCAATGTGATTACCTGCTGGCACGACCACCAGACTGAGATTGAACCCGGAAAGATTACCGCAGAGGCAGGACAGGGCTCACTTGCTTCTCTAAAAAGAGCGGTCGAGGATCTTAAGGCCGGAAAAATCCAGGCCATTGTAACTGGTCCTATTAATAAGGACAATATCCAAAGTGACGACTTCAAATTTCCGGGGCATACCGAATTTTTTGCACAGACTTTCGGAGTTGAAGAAGCGCTGATGTTTATGGTTTCAGGCGATTTGCGTGTGGGCGTGCTTACGGGGCATATACCGCTTGAACAGGTCCGCTCACAGGTTACGGCAGAAAATCTAACTGCTAAAATTGATCAGATCCTTAAATCGTTAAAGGGTGATTTTGGTATCAAAAAACCGAGACTGGCCGTATTGGGATTAAATCCGCATGCGGGTGAAAACGGGTTGTTAGGTTCAGAAGAGATTGATATTATAGCGCCGGTTATTAAAAATTTCAAAGAAAAAGGTCAGCTCGTTGTGGGTCCTTTTCCCGCCGACGGATTTTTCGCAGCAGGAACTTACAAAAAATATGACGCTGTACTAGCGATGTATCACGATCAGGGACTGATTCCTTTTAAAACATTGGCATTTAACGAAGGGGTAAATTTCACGGCAGGACTTTCAGTGGTCAGGACCTCCCCCGATCATGGAACTGCCTACAACATCGCAGGCAAGAACCAGGCATCTGAAGGCTCATTGTTACAGGCCATCTACCTGGCCTGTGATGTGTCCCGATACCGTGTAGACAGTAGTGAAGTCGATAAAAATGCTTTGATATCAAAGCCACAGCAATCCGAAAGCCAGCACCCGGCAAAATCGGGAGGCAAACAAAGATTCAATTCTTAATTTAAATTCTTAATTACAAGACTCTTCCATGTTAAAATCAATGACCGGGTACGGTGTATCCAACATCGAATCCGAATCAATCAATGTAACGGTTGAAATAAAAACACTTAATTCCAAGTTCCTGGACATTTATTGCCGTATCCCAAGAAATTATTCAGAACGTGAAATTGAGATAAGAAATCTGCTGACACAGTCTCTGGAACGTGGTAAGGTTGAATTTACACTAACTGTTCAGCCAATTGGAAAAGCTGTTGCTTCAACGACTGTGAACCGTGCGCTCGTGAAAGCATATTACAACGATCTGGCTCAAACCGCGAGTGACCTGGGATTTTACCCCTTAGAAACCGAGCTTTTCAGAGTTGCTCTTCAGCTTCCTAATGCCTATAACAACGAGTCGGTGGACGAGTCGAGCCGTGAAAACGACTGGGCGCAGATTAAAGTAGCGGTTTTGGAAGCAATCAGAAAGTGTAATGTTTTCCGTGAGCAGGAAGGTAAGATGACCTCAGATAAATTCCATGACTATATTGGAACCGTAAAAACACTTCTGGACAGCGTAACCGAGCAGGACAAACTCCGAATCCCGGCAGTTCGGGAAAGACTTGAAAAACAGGTTAGGGATTTGCTTTCGGACGATAATTTTGACCCTAACCGTTTTGAGCAGGAACTTATCTATTACATTGAAAAATTTGATATTTCAGAAGAAAAAATTCGCCTTGCCAATCACCTTACCTATTTCATGGAAACACTAACCTCTCCGGAAAGCAATGGTAAAAAGCTCAACTTTATCGCTCAGGAGATCGGAAGGGAAATAAATACAATCGGCTCCAAAGCAAATGATGCAACAATACAGCATCAGGTAGTTCAAATGAAGGATGAATTGGAAAAGATTAAGGAGCAGACCATGAACATCATCTAAAACGAATGGGGAAAAATTCACTCCCGCTTTCATTTTACCAATCTTACGACACGCTGACGCTGGCCCAAAAACTGCTGGGCTGCGAGTTGGTTCACGATAGTCCCGA
Source organism: Dyadobacter psychrotolerans (assembly GCF_004349265.1). Classification (GTDB taxonomy): domain Bacteria; phylum Bacteroidota; class Bacteroidia; order Cytophagales; family Spirosomataceae; genus Dyadobacter; species Dyadobacter psychrotolerans. Next base: position 420,998 of record NZ_SMFL01000004.1, on the reverse strand, counting down.
TGGTATTACCAGCGGGATTATTGTTGAAACGGAGGCTTACCTGGCCAATGACCCGGCCTGCCATGCCTATAATCGGAGAACTGCGCGTACTGAGCCTATGTATTCGCAAGCAGGGACGATCTACGTTTATTTGATTTACGGTATGTATCAGTGCGTCAACGTGGTCAGTAACGCCGAAGGAATTGGTGAAGCGGTACTAATACGAGCCTTACAGCCTGTTCAGGGTATTGAACTCATGCATCAGCGGCGATCACTGATTGAAACAAAAACAGCTAAAAAAATCAAGGCTGTTACTGTAAAGGAACTTTGCAGAGGACCCGGAAAACTGGTTAAAGCAATGGGAATAGAACGTGATCTGCATAACAATCAGCTACTTGATGAAAGCACGTTATACATCAACAAACCGGAGTTTCTTGATTTTGAAATTGCATCTTCCGTCAGAATAGGGATCAATGTCGGAGTAGCTCTACCCTACCGGTTTATTATTAAGAATAACTTATTTGTGAGTAAATAGAATTAGTTTAATAAGCCGTCAAAAGTTGAATACAATATTAGAATTGCGTTTAGGTTTAAGTATAGATTATTTATCTTTACTTTGTCAAAATAGCTCTCAACGTTGTACCATGATAAATTTAGGATTTTCTCCGAAAGGCTACTTTGCTGATTCGGCCTGGTATAGAGAAATATGATCAACATCTACAAGTTAGGAATACTTCTTTCGTTAACCCTTGTCCTTTCCGGAATTCAATGCTCAAAGTTGAATTCCAAGCTGGATATATCAAAGGACCGTGATCCATTTGTTGAAAAACACCTGGCCGGTTTTGCTCAGGATACCGTTGCAATTCATGCTCATCTGGATTCAGCCAGAATGTTTCTTTACAAAGATGCCTCACTGGTGCTTGGGCATGCCAGGATTGTATTAAAACTGTCACAGAAACATCAATGGGCAAAGGGGAAAATACTGGCATACAACCTGTTGAGTGCGTACTACCTGCTCGACGGAAGTCATGATATTCTTAAAGAGCTTTCCAACGAAACGATTACATTGTCGGAGCGGCTTCATATGCCCTTTTACACGGCTCATGCCAGGAGATTTATGGCTGAAAGCAATTCTGAATACCGCGAATGGGATTCAGCAAAAGCAAATTATCAATATGCGTTAAAGGTTTTTTCTGAGTTAAAAAACGATAGTTCCAGAGCAGTTTGCCTTGAAAATATTGGAAATCTCTACCGAGAAAATAATGACAGTGAAAAGGCTTTTGAAAGTTACGATGAAGCCTACCAAATTTATGGTAAAATGGGCTACAAAAGCGGTCAGGCAACGGTTTTACAAAGTAAGGGATATTATTTTGTCAGAAATGGTGAATACCAGAAGGCAGAAATGCTCTACAATAAAGCTATGCAGCTCTTTAAAAGTGACAAAAATTTTTATGGCGAAATTAATCTGCTCAACGATATCGGTAATGCTTATTACTGTGATAAGAAATACGACCAGGCCATAGAGGCGTGCTCAAAAGCACTTATTTATTCAAAAAAATACCAGTCAACCCAGCAGACGAACTGGGCTCATCAGACGCTTGGCAGGGCATATAAAGAAAAGAATATGCTCGAGAAAGCAATCTACTATAGTGAAAACGCTTATTATGCCCGGCGTAAACTTCACGATGACAATATTTACAGACAGTATACCACCTATCAGCTGATCTATGATAATAAACAAAAGGATTCGGCAATACAGCAACAGATTATTAAAGAACAAAAGCAGGTTCAAAATTTTCTGATTGGGATCATCAGCATGATTATTGCTTTCGCAGCTTTCCTTTGGTACAACAACAGAAAATTAAGAAGAAAGAATACTGAGATAAAAGAGGCAATGATTCAGGGCCAAACCATTGAGCGTAAGCGCGTGGCTGCTGAACTTCACGATCATTTGGGCGGCACGCTTGCTTCATTAAACTGGTATTTGTTTGGTATTGATAAAAAGTCGCTGTCCGAAGAAGAACAAAAAATATACAAAAGCGTCCATCAGATGGTCGGTGCAGCTTACAAAGAAGTACGCAGTTTATCTCACAACCTGATGCCGGCCGAACTGGAAGAATACGGCCTGTTTGTGGCCCTGAGCAGGCTTATCGGGAAGTTAAACGAAAACAAAAAAATCGAATTTGTTTTCAGCGACAACGGACTGGACAAAAGATACGGAAACAAAATTGAATTCGAGCTATACAGTATTGTCCTTGAACTAACCAACAACATAATTAAACATTCAGGCGCAGATCACGCAGAAATAAGCATCACCGAACACGGCAGGAACGTAAAACTTGTCATCACAGATAACGGCAATGGTATTGACAAAACGTCCAGGCAAGGTGTTGGTTTGAATAATGTCCGAAATCGCGTGGCAAGTTTGAACGGCAGGCTGATGATCGCCGAGCAGGAAAAAGGCACGCGAATTGAAATAGAAATACCTAACTGAGAATAGGTTCTTAGCAAAAATAAAAGTTAAGAATTCAAAAAAGATCGCAAAAATTAAACTGTAACCGCTTTTATAAAGTTCTTTAAAGTAAAGGCAAATACACCTCATGACAGAAGTCACCCAAAACTCCGAATTCACTTCATATATAAAGGAAAGTTTTCAAAATCATACTTTCGTAAATCTGTCCCTTGGTAACTACAAAGGCACCGACGAGAATCTTAAAAATATTTATGCTAAAAGGATTCTGATAAAAAACCAGGAAAAATTAAGCTTTACTTACCGTTATAAAACCCGGGACATCGTTAAAAATTATGACCTGACAGAAGCGGTTTCTTTAATTGCTGGTTTTTTAAACACTGGTTTCCGCCTGGCAACGCTGTTTACAACCAAAGCTGATTTCCATCTTGAAAAAACCGGCAGCGGTAAGGTGATTTTGAAAAAGAAAAACCCCGTCAACGAAACACAGCCATCCGCGCAGCACGACAAAGAGAAAAGCAGGCTGATTCCTGCCAAAAACAAATCATATCTGACCGAGCTAAAAATCACCGATGCGGAAGGAACTGTTTTCAAAAATGCCCAGGACAAATACCGCCAGATTAATCATTACGTAGAAATCTTAAGTTCGTTGATTAAAGAAATTCCAACTTTCGGAAATCTTAAAGTGGTTGATATGGGTTCGGGTAAGGGCTATCTGACTTTTGCTTTGTACGATTATCTCCACAATGTGCTGGATGTTGATGCTGATGTAACAGGTGTCGAGTTTCGGCAGGACATGGTCGAATTGTGCAACAGCATTGCTGAAAAATCATCCTTCAAAAATCTGCACTTTGAGGAAGGCACCATAGACGCCTATGACAGCACAGATACCAACATATTAATTGCACTGCACGCCTGCGACACAGCGACAGACGATGCAATTTTCAAAGGAATAACTGCTGGTGCGGATCTCATCGTAGTTGCCCCATGCTGCCACAAGCAGATCAGACGAGAGATCGAAAAAAATAAGACAACCAACGATGTTGATTTTTTAACGAAATACGGCATTTTTCTTGAACGCCAGGCAGAGATGGTTACCGACGGAATAAGGGCGATGATCCTGGAATACTACGGTTATAAAACCAAAGTATTTGAATTTATTTCCGATGTGCATACGCCGAAAAATGTAATGATCGTTGGTATTAAAAATAAAAAGGCCAGTCAGGATCAGCAGGCGATCTTACAAAAGATCAAAGATGCCAAAGCCTATTTTGGCATTGGATATCACCATCTTGAAAAAATTGCCCAGTTATAAAGTGCATCACAACCTTGTTTTCAGATGATTTTATAATTCAGAAACATTCGAATTGTAAAAGCATTGGAGCGGCTTTTGTATTGTCAGTAAAATACGGGATAAACCCGTCAAAAACCTTAAATTCTGCCTCAGACGCTTATCTTTGCAGCTTTGGCAGAAAAACTTAACCGAAATATGTGGAATAAAATAGCAACTTACATTATCCGCTACCGGCTCATGTGGGTTGCACTTGTGTTGATCTCTACGGTGTTCATGGCCTACGAAGCCAGTAAAATTGAACTTTCTTATCAATTTGCCCGCATTCTTCCTTCCAACGATCCTGTTGAAAAAGAATACCAGGACTTTAGAAAATTGTTTGGAGAAGATGGAAGCGTGATGGTGATCGGCTGGCAGGATCCTGAGCTTTTTGAGGTAAATAAATTCCGCGACTGGTGTAAGCTTTCTCAGCAAATCCGGGAAACAAAGGGAATCAAAAATGTGCTTTCGCTGGGAAATCTGCAAAAGGCAGTTCGCAACGACAGTCTTCGTCAGTTTGATTTTGCTCCGGTAATCGGTCAGATTCCTACAACGCAGACGGAAGTAGACAGCATTAAAAAAGAGATTTTAAATCTTCCTATATATGAAGGTCTGGTTCTGAATTCAAAATCAAATGCTACGCTGATTGTCATTACTTTTAACGACAAAGAACTTAACTCCAAAAGACGTCTGACCATTGTAAGTGATATTGAAGCGATGGCAGAAGAGTTTGCAGTAAAGTATAAAACTGACCTTCACTATTCCGGTATGCCTTATATCCGGACTGTCAACATGAAAAAGATCTCCGGTGAAATGGAGCTTTTTATGGGATTGGCAGTTTTTGTGACGCTTCTTATTCTTTGGGCATTTTTCAGATCTTTCCGTCTCACTCTTTTGTCAATTGTAGTGGTACTGATCGGGGTAATATTTTCGGTTGGCATCCTGCATCTATTTGACTATAAAATAACGGCATTAACAGGGCTGATACCTCCCCTGCTTATTGTAATCGGTGTACCAAATTGCGTTTTTCTGATCAATAAATATCAAACCGAGCTGCGCGCGGAAACCAGTAAAGACGATGCGATCAGGGAAATGATCAGACAAATCGGACTTTCTACGTTTCTTGCAAATATTACAACTGCCATCGGCTTTGGCGTTTTTTACTTTACAAACAGCAGCCTTCTTGTTGAGTTTGGTGTCGTAGCGGCCATCAGCGTAATGGTTACTTATGTGCTTTGCTTGCTTTTATTGCCAATTACGCTGCACTACATGAATGTTCCAAAGGCCCGTCACATGAAACATCTTGACGGAAAATGGGCATCAGGTTTCCTGACAAAAGTAAACTATCTGGTTCATTACAAACGCAAAGAAATCTATATGGCCATGGTGGTGATGATTATTGTCTCTGCCTATGGAATGACAAAGATTAAAACGATTGGATATGTGGTAGATGATCTTCCCAAAAAGGATGTTGTATACACAGACCTTCGTTTTTTTGAGAAAAACTTTAATGGTGTTCTGCCCTTTGAGGTAATGATCAATACAAAGCAACCCAACGGCGTATTTGCAGATCAGGCGCAGGCTTTATACAAAATAAAATCCCTGCAAAACGAAATGGCGAAGTTCCCGGAATTCTCCAAACCGGTTTCGATAGTGCAGGCTTCCAGGTTTCTTTATCAGGCTTACCGAGGAGGTGATGCCAAATACTTTGCTTTACCGGGAGTATTGGAACTTTCCAAAATGACAGGTTATATAGAGGGAAAACAGGGAGCGGCCAAACAGGTTAATTCATTTTTGAATCAGGATAAAAGTGTGACAAGGGTGAGTTTCCAAATGGCCGATGTAGGTTCCGAGCGAATCAAAGAGCTCATGAACCAGATTCGTCCAAAAGTAGACTCCATTTTCAGCCCTAAGCAATACAAAGTGAGTTTAACAGGTCATAGTTTGGTTTTTCTGAAGAGTAACGATTATCTTCTTAGCAACCTTTATGAAAGTCTTCTGATCGCAATAGGTCTTATCGCAATAGTTGGAATGGTGCTTTTCCGTTCTGTTCCTATTATACTTTTATCAAAATTACCTTGTCTGATTCCGCTGGCGCTAACGGCTGGTATCATGGGCTATTTTGGAATATATTTTAAACCAACAACGATTCTGATTTTCAGTATCACTTTTGGTATTGCCTCCGACGGAACCGTTTACTTTTTGACAAGATATCGCCAGGAGCTATATGAGAAGGGTGTCAGTCCATCACAAGCTGTCACAAATTCAATTTTTGGAACGGGGCTGAGCATGATGTACACTGCCGTAATTCTGTTTTGTGGATTTATCATTTTTGCAGCTTCAAGTTTTGGCGGAACTGCCGCAATGGGTGTGATGGTATCCATTACACTGCTGGTTGCGATGTGTACCAATCTCATTCTGCTTCCGGCGCTATTGCTGTCAATAGCCAAAAGACAGGGCAAGGATGTGAAACCGGCTTAATTAATCCCAGGCTGATACCTGGGATTAATACATCTAAAAAGCCGAAACCTTGCTATCTTAGCCTAATTGTAATTTCCTGTTACCTGTTCACTCCTTTTAACCAGATGAAAAAAATTCTTTTGGCGGTTGCATTGCTATCGCCTTTAACGAAAACTTCTGTTTTCGCTCAGGCCGACTATCAGGCTGATTCTGTTTTTATCCGTAAAATCTTTAATACCGCTTTAAGTGAAGGCAAAAGCTATGAAATGCTCAAAACCCTCACACAGGATGTAGGTCCCCGTTTAAGCGGATCTGCAGGAGCAGCCAAGGCTGTCGAATATACACGTGATGTGATGAAACAGCTTCAATTCGACAATGTATTTTTGCAAAACGTGATGGTACCGCATTGGGTTCGAGGTGCGAAGGAACAGGGGGCCATTGTCATTGGAAAACAAAAAATCAGTGTTCCCATTGCAGCACTTGGCGGCTCGGTAGCGACAGCAAAAGAAGGTCTCAAAGCCAGAGTAATTGAAGTAAAAACATTTCAGGAACTAAGAGATCTCGGGACAGAAAAAGTAAAGGGCAAAATCGTTTTCTTTAACCGTCCAATGGATCCAACCAGGTTGAATACTTTTGAAGCTTATGGAGGAGCGGTTGATCAGCGGGGTGCAGGCCCGAGCGAAGCTTCCAAAATGGGAGCAGTTGGCTGCATCGTCCGTTCGATGACTACCCGGCTGGACGATATCCCACACACAGGAAGTATGCGTTATGCAAGCGGGGCGCCAATTATTCCGGCCGCTGCCATTTCTACCAATGCAGCCGAACTTCTAAGTAAAACCTTAAAGGAAAAACCAGAAACCGAATTTTATTTTAAACAGAATTGCGAAACATTACCAGACGCTCCGTCTCATAATGTGATTGGGGAACTGAAAGGTGTCAAAACTCCGGCTGAGTATATGGTTGTGGGTGGGCATTTGGACTCCTGGGATTTCGCCCAGGGTGCGCATGACGATGGCTCGGGCTGTGTTCAATCCATAGAGGCGGTCAGACTGCTGAAAGTATTGGGCTATAAACCCAACAATACACTCAGGGCCGTGATGTACATCAACGAAGAAAACGGGCTCAAAGGTGGTATAGCCTATGCGGATTCAGCAAAATCGAAAAACGAAAAACACGTGGCGGCCATTGAATCCGACCGGGGTGGCTTTACACCGCTCGGTTTTGGGATAGTGGGCACTCCGGCCCAAAAAGCAAAAATTATGGGTTGGCAAAAACTGTTTTCAGCTTACGGTATTCATGAGCTGGGTGTTGGCGGAGGCGGCGCTGATATAGGTCCGCTGGGCCCTCAGGGAACTGTGTTACTTGGACTAATCCCCGATTCGCAGAGGTATTTTGACTATCACCACGCTTCAAACGATTCGTTTGATAAGGTCAGCAAACGCGAGCTGGAACTTGGCGCGGCATCCATGGCGGCGATGTTATATCTGCTCGATAAGTATGGCGTCAATTAGAGTTTAGCCCCTACCCCGGCATACAAAAAGCCCGGTAACGCAGAACAGCATTACCGGGCTTTTTAATTTTATGCGAGAAATTTTACTGAGGAATTTTATCAAAAGATTTGTCCATCCAGTCCTCCGGAATATCATCCAGCGCCTGTTTTAATTTTTCTGCCCAAAGCTCTGATACTTTTTCGAGATCCTTTTTCTCATAGCGATGTTCGACGATCTGGAAACTATCCTTTTTATAAAGCACCACATCAATCGGAAACTCTACATCATTATTGCTCACACGCGTCGAGTCGAAGGAAAGAAATCCTGCCTTCAAAGCCTGTTTCATGGTGGATTCTTCGTTGAGCACCCGGTTGAGAATCGCTTTCCCCTGACCGGAATTACCAATGATCACGTAAGGAGAACCTTCATCTAGCTCAACCCAATTGCCTTCTGAATACAACAGAAAAAGCTTGTGATCCTTATCGTCTTTTAGCTGTCCGCCAACGATCGTGTTCAAATTAAACTTCAATCCTGCTCTTTCAAGCGATGCCCTGTCCTCTTCGGCGACACGCTTAATTTGCTCCCCGAAAGCGTTGACAGCTTTATAAAGTTTGTTATAAACAATGCCGTCATTTAATAGTTCTTCAAAATAATGTACCGCTTTGTCGCGTACAGAGCGAAGGCCGCTCGTCATGATAAAAAGAGAATAATCATCCTTTTGGGTAATGTACATTTTCTTTTTAACGGTGGTGTTTGTACCCGCAGTGATACGCGTATCGGCAATCGCAACCAGACCTTCCTTTACTTTTATTCCTAAACAATAAGTCATTTTTTCTTCTTTACTAATAAATCAGAACCGTCTCAAATCTTAAATTCCTGTCCTGATAACTAAATTTTAAAAGCCAAAATTACCAAATTGAGAGGCTTGGTTTAAAAATTCAGGCATTTACTTTTCCAATTTTAATTGCAACTTAATAACGAAACATCCTTAACCTATTCAATGACAACTAATTAAACAGATGTCATTTCCTAAATAAAAAATAAAAATCACATTTAAAATATTTACAATTACTTAAAATAAACCTGTTTTTTTCTGCAACTACGAAAAGGACAAAAACTATTTCGATAGATATTCCACCTGGTAAACTGACATGATCTTTCCACTAAAATGAAGCATTATAGACAACCTTTGATCTAAACGCCACAAAAAAATAGTATATAGATAAAATGGAAACCAGCACACTCGGCTGAGTTAAAATATTTTACCATGAAAATGTTGCAGTTAGTTATCGCAATTTTACTTTTTTCAAGCGCCTGCAGTGAGCAGGGCGAAATGGAAAACCCGGTGCCGCCAACGCCACAGGAAATTGAAACAGGCCTTTCATATCTGGCTCTGGGAGATTCCTACACCATTGGACAAAATGTGACTGCGGATCAGCGCTGGCCGGTATTGCTGGTTAAAGACTTGAAAAGTATTGGCAAGGCAGTCAAAACGCCTGACATAATTGCTACAACAGGATGGACAACGGGTGATCTGCTCAACGGTGTGAAATCATTACCAGCATCCAAAAAATATGATATGGTTTCGCTTCTTATTGGCGTGAACAACCAATACCAGGGCAGAAGCCTTGATCAATACCGAATCGAATTTCGCGAGTTACTTGGAAAAAGTGTAGGTTTTGCCGGCGGTAACGCTTCGAAGGTATTTGTTTTATCCACACCTGACTGGGGCGTAACACCTTATGCCGGCGGAAGCAATACTGCATTGATTGCCCAGGAAATTGACCGATTCAATGTAGTTGCAAAAGAAGAATGTAACAAGCTAAACATCAGATTTATCGACATTACGCCAACCTCCCGCAAGGCCCTAAATGACCCAACTATGGTTGCAAGCGACGGACTTCATTTTTCAGGTAAAATGCATCAGCTTTGGGTAGATCTGGCTTTCCCGGTTGCGAAAACCATTCTTTGAGAATATAAATTATCCAACAAGCCTAACACACACACTATAAACAAAAAACCTTCGCTGTATGTCACGGCGAAGGTTTCTGTACTATTATTCCAAAATTCTATTGCCTTTTAAGTTTCCTGAAGGTTCTTTAATTTGATTACTAATCCATCCATGTTTTCACCCGGCCGAATTTGACAGGCCAGCCGGCTGTTAACATCTGCGTCCGGCAAAGTATCCAGTGTATCAAGCTCGTTGTCGTTACATTCCGGTAAATTTTCTGCACCTCGAAGCACTTCGATGTGACACGTAGCGCAAAGTCCCATTCCGCCGCAAGTCGCTAAAATATCATACTCATAGGCTTTTAATACCTCCATCAGATTTAGTCCGATATCAGTAGGTACGTCTAGCAACTGACTATGACCATCGGGGTCTTTAACTGTGATATTGATCATGACTAAAAAGCATTGACACCGTTAACGGTTGTGTATTTAAAACTTAATTTCTGGTCCGGATAAACATATTTGAAAGCGCTTTGCATCATAATTGCTGCTTCATGAAATCCGCAGAGAATCAGTTTGAGTTTTCCCGGATAGGTGTTGATATCACCGATTGCATAAATTCGTTCAACATTTGTTGAATAATCAACTGTGTCTACCACAACAGCAGATTTTTCCACGCCCAGATTCCAGTCCGAAATCGGACCCAGTTTGGGGCTCAGACCAAAAAGTGGAATAAAACTATCTGTCGGAATGCTGGTCAGACTTTTGTCATTTCCCAAAACAGACACTTCCTTAAGCACTCCATTACCACCCAGACTGTTTACCTGCGATTGCAGAATCAAATCTATTTTACCGGCCTCAGCCAATTCAAAAACCTTTGCTGCGGAATCAGGAGCACCTCGGAAAGTTTCACCTCGGTGTACCAGGGTTACTCTCTGAGCAATATCAGCCAGAAAAATGGTCCAGTCAAGTGCAGAGTCTCCTCCACCAGCCAATACGATTTTTTGGTTTCTGAATTGTTCGGGGCGTTTCACCATATAATGCACCCCCTTCCCTTCGAAATGTTCGAGCCTTTCAACAGCAGGTTTGCGGGGCTCAAAACTACCAAGTCCCGCAGCGATAACGACCACCTGGCAATGTACTTCTGTAGCTTCATTGGTTTTCACAATGTAGGAGCCGTCCTGCTGCCGGTCCAGTTCTTCCACGCGCTCGCCCAAAGTAAACCCCGGCTTAAATTCTTCAATTTGAAGCAAAAGATTTTTTATCAAATCCTCTGCAATAATTCCCGGAGCACCGGGTATATCGTAGATGGGTTTTTGTGGATATATCTCGGAGAGCTGTCCGCCTACCAGCGGAAGAGCATCAATAAGATGACAGCGCATTTTCAAGAGCCCCGCTTCAAATACTGCAAAAAGACCCACCGGGCCTGCGCCTATAATACAAATGTCTGTGGTGATCATGATAACTTTTAAGAATATTGGAATGATGAAAATTAAATACAGGATCAACTATTTCTCCCATATTTCTGCATCAAAGGTAACTTGCCGGCCAGTCGTGAGCCAATCACAATTTGTTATCACCAATAATCAAAAGTTATCGTACGATAATTGATAGACGAAATCTTATTAAAAAAAAGCCAAAAAACCGGCAACCAGCAGGGATAACTTGCTGATTACCGGTTAATATCCATACGTTTTCCTACCAATTATTCTCCCGCAACCATGAATTCAAGCATTCCGGGCTGCACCTGAATTGTTATTTTGGCTGGCTTTTCCGGTTTAAGTCTTTCGTCGTCTACATGAATGTCCTTTCCCTCCCACTCCAGCTCAATGTTTTTAGCCTTGATAATAGTGAAATTATATTCTTCATCTCCGCCATTTATTCTGTCGAGCAGGAAATCTTCGAACTTCTTCTGGTGACTTTCAGGAATCAACACGATTTCAAGCTCTCCATCTCCCGGATCAGCCGAATGTACCAGTTCAAGGTTAGGGCCAATCGAGCGCGTATTCATAATTTCGACCATGATATATTTACCCGAATGCTCAACGCCATCGGCAATGATCTTGCAGTTAAGTGCTTTATAATTAAGAACGATGTCATATAGAACCGCTCTTGCCGCCTTGATTTTTTCGTCGACAGAATCACCAATTTCATCATCCATCTTTTCCATGACCTTTATTAATCTGGGAAAAATGCCGCAGCCAAAGCCTTCAAGAAAGAACATTTCCTCCTCCAGACCATAAATCTTTCCAATATCAAATTTCTTAAGTACTCCAGAATGCCAGGTTTTTACGATGTCCTTTACTTTGCCACTGATGTTCAAAGTGCCGGCGATGTTATTCGCCGTCCCGTGAGGAAGGATTGCGATGGGATATTGTTTGTCGAGCCGTCTCCTTTTCATAAGCGCTTTTGCTATTCTGCGAACTGTACCGTCACCGCCGGCGATGATCAGAAAATCGGTTTCATTTGAAAACTCATCCCATCCGTCTTTTTTAACCGATGCATAATTACACTCAAAACCTTCGTCTTCTATTACTGAGGTTAATTCAGATTTTGAAAAGTCTTTTTCTCCCGCAGTTGGATTGTGTAAAAGGGTAGCTTTTTTCATAGTGGTCGATGTAGTAGTGAAGGAAAAAGCATAAAAAACATACCAGGCATAATTTTATTAAGTTTTTTGATAAAATGATATGCTTATGAAAATTCTGGTAACAAACGACGACGGAATATACAGCCCGGGAATAGCGGCCCTGGCTAAAATCGCCACCAGGTTTGGTGAAGTCAAAATCGTAGCCCCTGATGTAGAACAATCTTCTATGGGACACGCAATTACCGCTTCAAGACCATTGTCATATAAAAAGTCTCCGGTCAGTTTTGACGGTATCGATGCATGGCGTGTGAATGGTACGCCTGCCGACTGCGTAGCACTGGGACAGCATCTTTGGGATAAGCCCGATGTTGTGCTTTCGGGAATCAATATGGGTCCCAATCTGGGGAATGCCATGTGGCACTCAGGAACGCTTGCCGCGGCAAAACAGGCGGTTTTGTTTGGTATGAAGGGCATTGCCCTTAGTACGCCTGTTGGCGATATCGAACCGGATTTTGAAGGATTGGATCCATTTATAGAAAAGACACTTGATCTGTTATTCAAAAATCCGCACTTAAACCTGATTAACGTCAACTTTCCACGTAAGCCGAAAGGTGTTCGATGGACGAGGCAATCTGTACGGTTATACGATAACAAAATCGAACCTGGCCTGGATCCGATGGGTAGAAAACATTATTGGTTTACAGTGATTCCACTGGAACCGGCAGAAGAAGGATCAGACCGCTGGGCCGTTGAAAATGACTTTGTTTCTATTACACCACTACGTCTTGACCTAACAAACGAGGCGGAATTGGTAAAAGCACAGCTTGCTTACCCGATTGCCTGACTTTAAAATACTTCAACAATATTATTTCATCAATAAGTTAAAATTCTAAAATCCCTCCCGGACGCTACGTCGTTTTGGAGGGATTTTTTAATATTCGACGGTTACATTAAGGGGTAGAATGGCCATATTGCAGTCTTATCTGAAAGTATCATTATTAAACCTATTCCCCTGATCCGAAAGGAACCCATTTGTTCACATCATGGAAGAAACCAAAATTGGCAATTATCGTTGGGTCATCTGCGCTTTACTTTTCTTTGCAACCACAATCAATTACGTCGACAGACAAATCCTCGGTTATTTAAAACCCACTCTTGAAGTTGAATTTAACTGGACCGAAACCGATTATGCAAACATCGTTATGGTTTTTGCCGGATTTTATGCTTTGGGTTATGTTGTTTTCGGAAATTTTATTGACCGGCTCGGATCAAAAAAAGGCTATTCAATTTCGATCACCATCTGGAGTATCGCTGCAATTTTACATGCTTTTGTTTCCGGAACGATTGGTTTTGCTTCCGTACGGGCACTTTTAGGGCTTGGTGAAGCTGGTAACTTTCCTGCTGCTGTTAAGGCTACGGCAGAATGGTTTCCTAAAAAAGAGCGGGCACTGGCAACAGGTATTTTCAATTCCGGAACCAGTATCGGAGCTGTCGCAGCCCCTATTCTAGTTCCTTGGCTACTAGGCACTTATGGTTGGCAGGAAGCTTTCCTGATCACGGGTGCACTGGGTTTTATATGGCTTGTATTCTGGATTATCCTTTATGAAATTCCATCACGCAACAAAAAAGTCTCAGCCGCAGAATACGAATACATTCACAGTGACAACGAACCTGCAGCCAGTGTTAACGATAAGCCTATCAAATGGTCGGCACTCCTTGGTCTAAGACAAACCTGGGTTTTTATCGTTGGAAAATTGCTGACTGACCCAATCTGGTGGTTCTTCCTATTTTGGCTACCTCCCTATTTTGCGTCTACATTTGCATTGGACCTAAAAAAACCGAGTTTGCAGCTGGTGGTTGTGTATACTGCTACAACTTTTGGAAGTATCGGCGGTGGCTGGCTGTCGTCTTACCTGATCAAAAAAGGTTGGGCTCCGCTTCGCGCCAGAAAGGCAACTTTGCTGATTGTGGCATTCGCAGTTCTTCCGATCATGCTGGCTCAGTTTGCCACCGATGTATGGGTTGCAGTAGGTATTATCAGCCTTGCAACAGCAGCCCATCAGGCATGGAGTTCGAATATTTTCACGACCGTTTCAGATATGTTCCCAAAACGTGCAGTAAGCTCTGTAGTCGGTATCGGAGGAATGGCAGGATCTTTGGGATCCACATTTTTCCCTCTTTTGGTTGGTGCGCTTCTGGATCACTATAAGTTGCTTGGAAATATCGGGGCCGGTTATAATATCCTGTTCACTATCTGTGGTTTAGCTTACATGCTGGCATGGATTATTATACATTTTTTAACAAAAAATATGAAACCGGTTGAAGAATCGTTAACTGTGTAACATTCACGACCGCACCGGAAAATTCCGGTATCACACCTTGAACTAATCATTGGAACGATTACAAAAATGAAAAAATTAAAATATCCGTTTCTGATACTTGCCGTATCGTCTGTGCTCTTCTATTGCAAGGCGAACAAGCAGACCTCAGCCGGACAGACTTCGACGAACACGTCGGCGGTGGAAGATTCAAAGATCGATTTTAGCCAGTCACCGTTTGTCTCTGCCGAAGCCTCCATCAGCAAAATGAAGGTAGAAGATGGCTTTGAGGTCAAGCTGGTAGCTTCCGAGCCATTGGTGAGCACTCCCGTCGCAATGCTTTTTGATGATAAGGCCAGAATGTGGGTTGTAGAGATGACGGGTTATATGCCTGACACAATCGGAACCGGCGAAGATGTACCAAACGGAAAAATTGTAATTCTGACCGACAAAAATAAAGACGGAGTTTATGACGACCGCAAAGTTGTAATCGACTCCCTGGTTTTGCCACGTGCGATCTGTCTGATTGACAATGGTATTCTGGTGGCAGAACCGGCCAGTCTTTGGTTTTATGAATTAAACAATGATAAGGCTCTAAAAAGACAGCTTGTTGATGACAAGTATGCCGAAGGAGGAAACGTTGAGCATCAGCCAAACGGACTTCTTCGTACACTTGACAACTGGATTTACAACTCAAAGTCTGATAAACGGTACCGTAAAATCGGGGATAAATGGGTGGTTGAACATACACATTTCAGAGGCCAGTGGGGAATTACCCAGGACAACTACGGAAGGGTTTATTATAATACGAATTCACAAAACCTAATCGGCGATTATTTTTCACCGGGTTTTGGAGCGATGAATAAAAACCAGCGTGGCGTTGCGGGTTTTAACGAAAAATCAGTAACAAACAATAAAGTTTATCCGATTCGTCCGACGCCTGGTGTGAACCGCGGATATATGAAAAATATCCTCGATGACAGTCTTCGTTTGAATGAATTTACTGCTGCTGCCGGGCCGGTGGTTTACCGTGGTGACCTTTTTGGTAGAGTTTACGAATGGAACGCCTTTGTTCCCGAACCATCCGCGAACCTGATCAAACGTAACATTTTGAAAGAAAACGGTTATGTGACAAAAGGAGAGCAGGCCTATAAGTTTAAGGAATTCCTGGCCAGCACCGACGAGCGCTTTCGCCCGGTGAATCTGTACAACGCGCCGGACGGTTCAATGTATGTGCTGGATATGTACCGCGGAATTATTCAGCATAAAACCTACCTGACGCCATACTTAAAAGATCAGATCGGAAAACGTGGACTGACGCAGCCATTAGCAAGCGGCAGGATTTACAAAATCGTTCCGAAAGGCGCCAAACCTCAGATGGTAACCATCCCTACTGATCCTGGTTTGCTGGTGAAACTGCTGGGCCATCCAAATGGCTGGGTACGTGACAATGCGCAGCAAAAATTAATCGATTCAAAATCTACTCAGGCCATACCTGCACTGCGTGCTGCGCTTCAGCAGACCGAGAATCCATTATTTGCTATCCATGCACTCTGGACTCTGGAGGGTTTGCATGCTTTGAAAACAGAAGAAGTGATTGGCATACTTAACCAGCCAAACTGGGTGATCAGAATGCAGGGACTTACCGCTGTTCCTTCGGTAATTACCAAAGATAATTTTACGCAGTTTGCCTCGGCTTTCGATCAGATTCTGGTTCGCAATGATACTTTGGCAGCGCCATACCTGGCTTTTCTGGCTCCGTTCATTAAAACGTATGATTCGAAAGCGTCCAATGATCTGCTTAAAAAACTGACAGTAAAATATCCTCAGAACAGATACGTTTCGGATGCGGTTATCAGTAATTTGCAGGATCAGGAAGAGGCTTTCCAGAAGGAGATTACTGCTTCTGTTGGAGATCCGAACTTTGCTTTTAATAAGCAGCTTCAAAGAGCAATCGCAAATGCAAAAAGTGCACAGGGCAACCGTAATCCTGAATTACTCAAGAAAGAATTTCCAAAGGGAGAAGCACTGTTCACATCCATCTGCCAGACTTGCCATGGTATTGACGGAAACGGAGTTAAATCCCTGGCGCCACCTTTAAATCAATCTGACTGGGTTACCGGATCAAAAGACAGGCTGATTCCAATCGTATTGTTTGGTCTAACCGGACCTGTGAAAGTGAACGGTCATGTGTATCAGGCTCCTGAGATAAACGGTGATATGCCGGGTATAGGATATGATAAAGATATGCCAAGTGAGGACATTGCGCAGCTTTTGAGTTACATCAGAAAATCATGGCGAAATAATGCGGATAAAGTAACGACGGAGGAAGTGGTGAGAATGCGTGAGAAACTGAGCAAACGTGAAAAAGCATACACGGAAGCTGAATTAAACGGAATTTAATTTAAAAGTCAATTAAGATTTACCGGCAGCGTCTTTGGATGCTGCCTTTTTTATAGCTGCAAATGAATTTAAATATTAAGGCAGTAAAACAAAACACCTATGATGTTATTGTTGTAGGTTCGGGGATCAGCGGCGGCTGGGCAGCTAAGGAGTTTACCCAAAAGGGGTTAAAAACACTCCTTATAGAACGTGGCCGAAAACTCGAACATATCAAGGATTATACAACCGCCATGCTTCCTTCCTGGGAGTTGCCCCACCATAATCAAACTACGCAGCAAAATCTTCTTGACCACCCTACGCAATCCAAATCCTATGCGTTCAATGAAGGAACGAAACACTTTTGGGTCAATGATAATCAACATGCCTATGAGCAGGAAAAGCCATTTGACTGGATACGAGGTTATCATTTAGGTGGCAAATCACTGATGTGGGGCAGGCATAGCTACCGATTTAGCGACCTGGATTTTGAGGCTAATCTGAGAGAAGGAATTGGTGTCGACTGGCCTGTCAGGTACAAAGAGCTCGCTCCCTGGTATAGCTATGTGGAAAAGTTTGTCGGTATCAGCGGGCAAAATGAAGGATTTGCACAGTTGCCTGATGGCGATTTTCTGCCGGCAATGCCGCTAAATTGTGTGGAAGATCATTTTATCAAAAATGTAAAAAAAGCGATGGGACGAGATGCGACTATGGGCAGGATAGCCAACCTGAGTCAGCAACACAACGGCAGAGGTCCCTGTCAGCACCGAAATCTTTGCGCGAGAGGCTGTCCCTTTTCCGGCTATTTTAGCACCTTGTCTGCAACACTTCCTGCCGCTGTTGAAACCGGCAATCTGACGATCCGGACCGACAGTATCGTAAGTGGAGTTTTATACGATGAAAACACAAAAAAGGCAAAAGGAGTTAGTGTCATTGATGCGCTCAGCGGAGAAAAGTCGGATTATTTTGCTAAGATTGTTTTTCTGAATGCATCCACACTAGGAACTACCTTTATCCTAATGAACTCGGTTTCAGACCGTTTTCCGAATAGTTTGGGCAATGACAGTGGAGAACTGGGACACAATTTGATGGACCATCACCACATGACCGGCGCATCCGGCGAGATTCATGACTATGACGATAAATACTACTTTGGCAGACGTCCGGGGGGCTTCTACATTCCGCGCTTTCGTAATCTGGATCAAAATAACCGTGACTATATCCGCGGATTTGGTTACCAGGGTGCAGGTTCGAGAGATAACTGGCAACAGGCAAGAAGCCAGGACGGGTTCGGCGCTGAATTTAAAAATGCAGTAACCAAGCCCGGTTCATGGCGACTTGGTATACAGGCCTTTGGAGAAATGCTTCCTTACCACGAAAATCACGTCAGGCTTGATGATACAAAAAAGGATGAGTGGGGCCTGCCCCAACTGGTGATTTCCTGTGAATACAAAGACAATGAGCTTGCCATGCGTAAAGACATGCGTCAGGACGCGATTGAAATGCTTGAGGCGACAGGTTTTAAAAACATAACTTCTTTCGATAACCTGCATGCCCCCGGACTGACGATTCATGAAATGGGAACTGCACGCATGGGAAAAGATCCGAAAACTTCTGTACTCAATGGAAACAATCAGCTTCATGCTGTAAAAAATGTATTTGTCACAGACGGCGCCTGTATGACTTCCTCTGCCTGCCAGAATCCTTCGCTGACTTACATGGCATTAACCGCCAGAGCCTGTGATTTTGCCATGAAAGAAATGAAGGCACAAAGACTCTGAACCTAAATATTTTTCAAATTTCTCCAAACAGATGTCTCACATTTGAGACATCTGTTTATATTTGTGTCATGATCACAGATACCAGGCACGCAATCATAGAATCAGCCATATTGGTTTTTAATGAGGATTTGTCAGCACCTTTGGAGAAAATTGCTGATTATGCCGGTATTACCCGCCGTACACTTCACCGCTATTTTAAGGACCGTAAAGAATTGATGGAAAGTTGTGAATGTGCAGTTCAGAGAGCCTGCTACAAGACAAACACACTTGCTTATAATAGTTCTGACGATCCTGTGGAAAAATTGGAAAATATGTTTCATGCCGGAATGAGCTGCGGTATAAAGTATACTTTCCTTCACAAACTGCATAGTTTGCATGACCACCAGCATAGCCAAAACAGCCAGCACTGCACGGATTACGACATGACATTTACACTTTGGCGTGAACACCTGCTTGTTTTGCAAAGCAGGAAATTGATACATACAGACCTTTCAATTGAATGGATACAAGCCTTCTTTCGCGGGATTGTTTCAGCTTCGGTCCAGTCTCAGATTCCTGGCCAGCCCCTTAGCGATCAAGTCATAAAATCTGCCTGGTTTTCATTTAGCAAGGGAATCGGCATGTAAAAAAATTTGCTTTATCATGTCTCAAATCTGAGACATTCACTTAAATAAACACTAATAACTACCATGAAAGAAGAGCAAAAGTTTGACGTTATCATTATTGGAGGAAGTTACGCCGGACTGGCGGCCGCAATGTCTTTGGGCCGAGCGATCAGAAAGGTTTTAATCATCGACAGTGGAAAACCATGTAACATACAAACGCCCTACTCGCATAATCATCTTACGCAGGACGGATCAACACCGGCAGAAATCGCAGCGATTGCTGTAAAACAGGTGCTTGCTTACCCAACAGTAAAGTTGAAACAGGGATTTGCAGTCAGTGTTAGCGGGAAAAATAACAAATTCGAAGTTTTCACCGAAACAGGTGAGCAATATGCAGCAAAAAAAATAATATTCACGACCGGAATACGTGATCTTAAACCCGCTATTCCCGGTTTCTCAGAATGCTGGGGAATAAGTATAATTCACTGCCCATACTGTCATGGATATGAGTACCGAGACGAACCTACCGGAATATTTGTAAACGGTGAGGGCGCTTTTGAATTTGCACGGCTGATAAAAAACTGGACTCAAAAGGTTACGATTTTAACAAACGGAGCGGCAACTTTTGAGGAAACGACGCGGCAGAAAATCTATGAAATTGGTGTTGAAATTATCGAAAAGCAGGTCAAAACGTTTGATCACAAAAACGGCCTTTTAGAAAATATTCATTTTACCGATGAAAGCGCTTTTGCCCTGAATGTAATGTATGCCAGAGTGCCTTTCGAACAGCATTCACAAATCCCGCTTAACCTGGGCTGCGAGTTTAATGAATTGGGTTACATTAAGATCGACGACTTTCAAAAAACGAACCTTCCGGGAATTTATGCTGCCGGGGATAATACAAGCATGATGAGATCCGTTTCCGGTGCGATTGCGGCAGGAAGCAAAGCTGGCGCGATGATTAACCTTGAGTTGATTCATGAAGGATTATAGCTTTTGTTTTACAAACATTTGCTCTAAAACCTGAATCTTCAGCCGCAAACAAGTAAGTTTGTGTTTTCCAAGATACATTCATCAATTCTGGCATACTCCAGGAAAGAAAACAAAATTCATGTCATTATACGATACAACCGCTCCGGTAACAATTACCTGTAATAAACGTTTAGCTCCATACCTTGAACAGGAGGTAAAAGATCTCGGCTTTCAAATTGAGGAAGCTTTTGTTACAGGTGTGCGTGTACAAGGCTCGATAAATGATTGTATAAAGCTAAATTTGAACCTGTACTGTGCAAGTCAGGTTTTATACAGCCTTGAACAGTTTGAGGCAAAAAACGCCGATGATGTCTACAACCACTTGCTTAAAATAAGCTGGGAAGACATTATTCCCGATCTGGGCTATTTTTCGGTGACCAGCAATGTTCAGAATCCGACGATAAACAACAACATGTTTGCCAATGTGCGTGTAAAAGACGCCATCGTCGACCGGCTCCGTGAAAAACGCGGGACCAGGCCGGCAACGGGATCTGACTTAACAGGCGCAGTAATTCATCTTTTTTGGAAATACGATTTTGCCGAAATATTTATAGACACATCCGGCGACTCGCTTGCCAGGCACGGATACCGGAAGATTCCCGGACGTGCTCCGATGCTTGAAGCCCTGGCTTCTGCCACGATTTTGGCCAGCCGCTGGGACAGAACATCACCATTTATTAATCCCATGTGCGGATCCGGAACCCTTGCCATTGAAGCGGCTCTGATTGCCAGTAACAGCCGACCCGGGTTATTCCGCAACAATTACGCTTTCATGCATTTGCAGCACTACGACGAAGAAATATATTTTGCCGAGCAGGATAAACTCGAAGAGCAAATTATAGAAGTTCCGGGCCTGCGTATTCTGGCAACTGATTATAGTGATTTGGCCATTGTAAATGCAAAGAAAAATGCGATAGCCGCCGGGGTGGCCAATATGATTGAATTTGATGTCTGCGATTTTGCTGATACGGAAGTACCTCAGGGCGAAAAAGGTGTATTTTTTGTTAACCCCGAGTATGGCGATCGTCTTGGAGAAGTCAGTGAACTGGAAGAAACCTATGGAAGAATCGGTGATTTCATGAAGCAAAAATGCGGAGGGTATTACGGTTATGTTTTTACCGGAAATCTGGATCTGGCCAAAAAAATCGGTTTAAAAGCAAAACGTAGAATTGAATTTTATACCAGTACCATCGACTGCCGTCTTTTAGAATATGAACTTTATGAAGGAACCCGGGCGGTGAGAAAGGAAGTTGTGGCATAATTTTAATACCTGTTATGACATAATCAATTTGATATTGTTATGAAACAGGCACAAACATCCAAAACGGCACACGGTAATCAGAGCCAGACTCAGAGTACAAGACATGTGGAAAATAAAGATAACCTCGACAGCAGGCACAAAGAAGAGGAAATGGTGAAGGGAAATGACCTTACCAATAACGAAAAGGAACATCATAGTTTGGGTAAGAGCAAACATTAATGTTGCTTCAAGACAAAAAGAAGCGAAATCTGAAATCAGGTTCCGCTTCTTTTATTTTAGGATAAGTTAGCAAACGAATATCGTCTCAATTCCCAAGAGCTGACCGAGTTTTTCGAGCTTCGAGTTCATGTGCCCTACTCCAACCGCGCAATGATGCGCCGGACCGTGACTGTTCCAGCTTTCGATAAATTTCCTGGCACTGATGGGAAATTTATATCTGCTGTTGGTATTTCCGATTTCAAGGATAGGTCCGGCGACGGACTCTCCCTGAGCAGCCAGCAAAACTACTTTTCCGTCAACAGTTTCTACGACGGATAAAAGCGTGACAGGCCCCAGTTTAACACGCATTTCCACCGACAGCCCCTTACCTACCTTGCCATGATATACCTGCAAAGGTCTGACTTTAATTTTACCTTCGTATATCGCAACATGACCCGGTCCGTCATGTCCCATCAGCACAACATCATCGTTAAAATCAATGGCATAATATTCAGTAAATGAGCCGCCTGCACCAAAACTATCCATGATTTTCATAGCCTGTGCATTTTTGACTTCATATTCTCCGGCAACCGGAACTCCTTTTGCCGTCAGAAGCGAATTGCCCAGGATTACCGAACTCATCGTATCTTCATTCGCGCCGTTTCCCGTTCCTCTGTGATAGTAGGCCATTGAACCAAGTGCATGTTTCTCAACCAGTTGATTTAAAGCAAACGCAGTACGCGCTGCTCGTTTTAGTTCAAACTCCGGGCAGTCCTCCTGAATATCAAAAGTTGCTTCAAATTCCTGAACCATTGTCTCCACTTCCGTTTCACTAACCTGGCTGCAAAGTGAGGAAAGTTCATCTACTTCAATCACTTCGATATGCCCGCCAAAGGTGGCACATTGCCGAGTCAGATCGGAATAAATATCCAGCATACCGCCATAGTAATTTCCCATGACTCCCATCCGGTTGTGTGACATGATATGTGCAACCCTTGCGGCCTGAATCCATTGTGAAATTTCGTCCCAGGCAACCGGATCATTGCGCAACATCCCCGTTACCTGATAAAAGGGAATCTGCGAGCGCTTAAATACATTGGCAATTTCAGGAACCGGACAGGCAGAGCAAAAAGCCAGCCATTCTCCCGTCATTTTAGTACGGTCACTCAGGCTGTTGAACCACTTGTAGTCAATTGCCGCTTCCGGAGCCAGATTAAGGACAATAACAGGTACTTTGGCCCGCCTCACGACTGGCAAAACTGTGGAAGATAGGGCGTAGGTGGTCACGTATAAAAAAATCAGGTCCACATCCTGCTGTCTGAATTCATGTCCGGCATCCGACGCTTTTTCGGCTGAATCAATCAAACCCAGATTTACAATATGTGCACCAAATCCTCTTAAATTTTCCTCCACTTCCCGAAGATAACCTTTCAGCCGCTCTTCAAGCCCTTCAAACTGCTCCCAGTAAGCTTCTAAACCGATACCAAAAAGGCCGACTTTAAGCGGATATTTATTAATTTTATTCATATCAAAAAATATATATTTTTAGTTCGACGGCTTTATTTTGAGAGTATTATTTCGGAAAATAAGTAAGTAGATATTAATACCTATCTGCTTCATTTATAAATTTCTAATGCAAAAGTAGGATATCACATAGCACTAATTAAATAGTTAATCTGATTCTTTATTTACACTTCTTGATATGAGCATCTACCGGAAATACTTCACACAGGAGCAGTTACAAAACCTTGTTGATTCCGAGCCTAACTGGGGTGTATCCATTCTGAATGTGGGGCATAATCTGCATCCTGCAAAAAAGAGTTATCCTGACCAAAACCATCCCGATAGCTACTATTTTAACTGGGAGAAAGGACGCAGGTTAGACGAATTTCAATTGGTGTACATTTCCGGAGGAGGCGGAGTTTTTGAATCAGAAAACCTGCCTCCGACAATCGTTGAGGCAGGTACTGCCTTTCTACTTTTCCCAAATGTATGGCACCGTTACAAACCCGCACACAATACCGGCTGGGAAGAATTCTGGGTTGGTTTCGGAGGACATTATTCCGAGTATCTGATGCGCCAGGAATGTTTCAGCCCGGAAAGTCCGCTTCTCAAAATTGGTTTTGATGCAGAGCTGCTAGCCGTATTTCTGCGGTTGGTTGACACTTTAAAGTACGAAGGACTGGCTCACAAGCAAATTTCATCCTGCCTGGTTATTCAGCTTTTAGGGCTCATTTACGCATCGGCACTTATGTCCAAGACCGTGCGCACGCGAAAAGAAAAGCTGATTCATCAGATCCGTTACGAAATTCATGAAAACTGGATGATCCCGATCAGCATGGAAGATCTGGCAGCGAAACATGATGTGGGCTATGTTTGGTTCAGAAAGGCTTTTAAGGAGATTACTGGCACTTCACCGGGACAGTATCACTTAAATATCAAGCTTGACAAAGCCAGCCAGATGCTTAGACAAACCACGCTTTCCGTATCGGAAATTGCCTATCAGGCTGGGTTTGAGTCAGAATTTTATTTTTCCAGAATATTCAAGAAAAAAATGGGCAACGCCCCGTCTCAATACAGGCATAGCCTGCTTTGATAAAATTCATTTTACAAAAACAAAAAAGCCGAAACCACCTTTTATGGCAATGTTCCGGCTTTTCTGTAACGAAGGACATTTATTATTGCTCCATTGCTTTCATTAATCTAACCGGTCCCAGCAGTCCGGATGGTGTTAATTGCCAGGTATCCAGAACCTTTACGTTGGTTTTGGTCAGCTGCTTTTCCGCCGGTTTTGTCCGGTCGCCGATCAGACGGTTACGCCAGGTATTGACAACTTCGACTTTCAGTTCGTTGTCCTTTTCCTTCAATAAACCGCTTACTGGTACACGCAACGGTGGCGCCCAGAGAATACCCAGATCTTTTCCATTCAAAAATACTCTTGCAATACCAATATCCTTCACCTCTCCAAGGTCCAGATAAGCCTTCCGGCCCGAAACAAGCTCTTTGCCGGCATCAAACTTTTTGCTGTAAACCGCCTTCCCTGAATAAAACTTAATTCCTTCTTCCGTCCTGTCCGACCAGCTGGTTAGCTCATTGAAAACTACACTTGCAGGTGCTCCCCACTTCGGATCAAAAGTCACATCCCAGGCACCGTGGAGCGTTGTTGCAGGTTCCAGCTTCACGTAGTTAGATTGCTGCTCTCCTTTCTTGTCTTTGGAAATATCTTTTTGAAAAACAACAAAAACAGAACCGTAAGGATCGAATTCCAGCGGAACGTAGGTTTTTCCACCCTTTTGATAAAACGATGTGGCTGGCTTGGTTTCTCCTGTTACCGCGTTCCAGAGTTCAGGTTGTTTTCCGCTGATACGGAACGCCGCGGTCATTTTGGACGCTGCCCGGTTCTGACTGCTTACGAAATAATAGTCAACGGCGGTATCTGCACGGTGGATGTAGTCGTACTTACTTCCGTTTTCACATTCAACGATTTCCATGTCAAAATCTACACCATCGGATCGCAGGTATTCAGCCGCTGTTTTCCCCCAAACGATTTTGCCCGCTCCTACTTTACGTACTCCGTTTTTCTCGATTGCGGTTCCCCACAGTTCATCTGCTATCGTTTTAAGTGTCTGTTCCGAAGCAGGGTATTTAACAAGACTTGCTGTTGTTACCGGTTTCATACCTATCACCGTTGCTCCTGCTTTTACCAAAGCCTGTATTTTTTGCAAAGCGGCAAGTGAAAGCGTTTTATGATCAGGCAAAGCCAATATCCGGTAAGAAACACCGTGCGGCAGAACGATCTTTCCGTTTTTCATTTCCAGTGCCAGCAAACGATCCTCATCAATTAAATCGTAATCAAAACCAGGCAATGCACCGGATGGATCATCCTCTTTTAATCGTCCCAGGTTTGGAGAGTGATCTCCGTAATAATATAAAACATCAGCCACCGAAATACCGCTTTGATGCATGTATTGGCACCGGGTCAGATATTGAATAAAAGCGGTTGACTGATTCCACCAGGTAACATTCGGATTAAAATGCGTACCGGCAAAATACTCCTGCCCAGGCAATCCCATTGATTTAGGTGAAGCTGTGAAGGTATGCAAATAGACCAGGTTCAAGCCAGCGCAGAACTCATGGTCCGCACTAGGTTTCATATCAGCCCACATTACATCGTTCCAATGTGGCCCGATGGTGGTAAATGACTCTGCTCCCACCAGCTTTTTATTATAAATTTTCGCAGCGCTTCCTGCTTGTTTTACAAAAAAGCGGTCAACAGGTTTTGCACGGTGCGGTGAGGGCGACCAAAATTCACTCATCATAATTTCACTGTAACCGTAATTTTTCAGTCCGTCAAACGGTCCGGCGTGAGGTCCGGCAGATTCCGGCTGAATACCGATTCCGTATTCTCTGGCACGTTTAGCAAAAGTTCCGTAGTGTTTTTCCGCAATCAGGTCTGCCAGCGTTTTACGCAGATCTGATAAAAAACGGTTACTAACTTCTCGGTTTTCAATAATTTTTCCGGCCAGAACAGGCAGGTAGGGAACCGGATCATAACCACGATATTTGATAAATTCTTTTTCAAACCCCTCTGTCCAGTTAAGTCCACCTGCTTCAAAACTATCGGTCTGGAGATACTTTAAGGTTTTACCGGCCATCGGCCCGATTGCTTTCAGTAACGGCTCTACGTTGGTATCCCAGTAACGATTAAAATTCTTTTCACTTAAATAATCAATAACATTCCCCTGCCATTTTCCGCTGGATGTGGAAACCTCAGCATCCGTAGGAGTAAATCCCACACGTAAAATCGTCCATTCGCCGGCTGGTGCTTTCCAGTCAAGCTTGCCATCTTTAAAATACTTTGTGATGTTTAATACCTGTTTAACACTTGCATCCTCCTCCCCTTTTGTACCGGCGATATCTGTTAAAAGAGGACGGGTTTCAGGTACCGACCAGCCTACTTCACGAGTAGCAGCCTTGTTCTCAAAATCCCTGATCGGCGCACGGTTTGTAAATGTTTTTGCAGGGATCGCCAAAATCACAATGTCCCGGTAATAATCATACCTGATTTTTGGCACAGCAAGTTCCTTTTGTATTCTTGCCGAACCTTTTACCTGTAATTGCGAAAAAACAACCTGTTTGGCTGTTTCTGCAGGCGTGATGTCAGGCCCTCCCAAATTCCAGCCGCTTTGGATACTCACGGACATAACCAAGCCCAGGCGGTCCGCTTCTTTAATTGCATGCACATAAAGTTCCTTCCAGGCAGGAGAGCCAAACATGGGACCTTCCGGAACCTGTCCGTTACCTCGCTGGTCAGCACCTCCGGCATCAAAAATACAGGCGCCACTAAACCCTTTCGCCTTCATCTCTTCCAAATCGCGGGTAATCACCTCTTTATCGACATTTCCATTCAGCCACCACCACCAACAACGAATCCCATAATTTGAAGGAGGATTTTGAAAAACCGAACTTTCAACGATAGCCGTACTTTTTTGGGAAAATACTGTTTCACCTGAAAACAGCAGAAAGGCAGTCAACAGGCAAAAGGAACTCAACTTTTTAAACATTGTATCAGGAGTTTAGTAAAAAATCAGGCAGGTGGCCTGTGCAAAATATGATGGTTTATTTACGAACAATTGCCCGGATCATCCACCCGGGCAATTGCGTTTATAATTATACGGCAAACCTTTTACAAACTACCTCTTCCAGCCAGGATTTTGTTCCAAAACAACATCTTTATTGGTATCGATGATGGTTTGCGGAATTGGCCAAAGATTGTAATTAAAGGTCAGAGTAGCCTTGGCTTCCGGCCAGAATGCATACTTTTTAATACGGTCAACGGCAATGGTTCCGCCCATACGAAGAAGTGTATTCCATCTTGCTTCCTCGTAAACAAGCTCACGTGCACGTTCGTCCAAAATCATATTGAAGCTATCGTCCATATCCGCAGCGCTTACCAAATAGGTTGCATTCGCACGGGATCTCAACAAATTAACATCTGCTGCTGCTCCGGCTTTGTTGCCGCTGCGCTGTTTCGCTTCTGCACGCAACAGAATTGTCTCAGAAAGGCGAATGAAATAATCGTCACGAAACAGATTGCTCATGTTTTCTCCATCAGCAAGTCCCGTGTATTTATCAGTAGCGATTTTACAGGAAATAGGGTAAACCAAACTTCTGTTGTTCATATTTGTTGTCGCGTCCGCGCTTCCGTTGTAGAGCACATCCCATGGAACAGGCTTACCAAAATAAGGCGAGGTTTTCACGTTACCATTAAACACACGGCGGAAAACGATCTCTGAGTTACGTAAATCCGTAGCATACTTATCCGCATAGATGTCATCTCTCACATAGAACGTTGGGATCATCTGTGCAATACCACGACCACCTACATCTTCCGCTGTGCCAGTCAAATGATCCTTGGCACCATCACGAAAAACAGCTCCATAAGTACGGGAATAAGGTAATTTCGATTTTCCATCTTCTGCCCGGTAAGCTGCATAGTCAACCTGCAAAGTCCAGATACTCTCTTTGTTTCCGTTTTGGTAGTTTACGTTGTTTTCCTGAAAAAGGTCCCAATACACATTTCCCTGCGCTTCGGTGCTTCTTGCGCCAAAACGTGTTTTCATTAAAGAGTAGGTTCCGCCATCAATCACTTTGGTAGCGTAAGCGATTGACTGAGCGAAGGCAGCCTGTCCTTCCGATGCTTTTCCATCTGCCACCAGCTGCGTTCCCATGGCAAGATATAATTCAGCCAGATAATGCTGCGCAGCACCTTTCACTACGCGTCCACCACTTACAGTTGTCTCTGGCAAATCCTTTTCAGCTGCCAGAAGATCGTCAATCGCAAACTGATACGTTTCAACCCGTGTAGATCTTTTGAAATCATACTGAGGAACCTTTGAAACCGATGTTACAATGGATACACCACCGAAAAGTTCTCCCAGGTTCCTGTAAGCATATGCCCGAAAGAACTTTGCCTGTGCAATGATGTTTGCCTTTTCTGCCTCAGAAGAGAATGATATCTGCGGAAGCTGTGCGGCTTCCAAAGCGAGATTAGCCTTTGCAATCATCTGATAATAGGTACTATAGATGTTGTAGAATGTCCCGTTATCGACGTTGATCAAGCCGTAGTTGTTAAATGTAGCACCTCTTCTGATACTTGCCACATCGTACATATCGGTTCCGTTTCCTCTCAATACAAAAATCCACCCTTCTTCTGCCGGGTTTGCCCACAAATCCCTGATCTGTGAATAAATACCAACCAAAACCTGATCCACCTGTGCTGAGGTAGAAAATGCGTTGTCGACGGTATAAAACGTTTCGGGATTTTCTTTAAGAAACTCGTCATTGGACTTACAGCCAATCACGTTCAGAAGAACCATCAGCGCCCAAAATGACTTTTTTGACAATATATTTTTCATAAAAATTGATGTTTAGAAACTGATATTAGCTCCCACTGAATAGGTTGATGGAACAGGGAAAGTATTTTCACGCACTGGAGTACCTGTTTCCGGATCTCCTCCAAACCATTTTGTGAAGGTTGCAAGGTTTCTTGCGCTCACAAACAACTTAACCGAATTCAACTTTGCTTTTGCTGCCAGTTCGGGCTTCAAACGGTAGGAAAGCGTAGCATCCTGAACTCTGACAAAAGTGCGGGACTGTAAACCCTGAAAACGACCATCACCTGCAAAATAGGCCGAAGGATATTCATTGCTTGCATTCTCAGGAGTCCAGTATTCCTTGGACGTCATATTGTCATTGAAACGTCCTGTACCAGCTGTAAGATAAGCAGCAGCATTACTTTTCTTATACCAGTCACCACCTCCAAAAATACCTGATACAAGTACATACAAGTCAAAATTCTTATATGACAAAGTATTGCTCATGTTTAAACGGAAATTCTCTTTGGTATAACCTATAATCTTTCTGTCTGCCGCTGTAATACCAGCAACGCCGTCGATATCCCTGTATTTTGGTGCACCAGGAGCAGCTCCTGTTAAGGTTGTGTATTCTGTATCTCCTGCCTGAACGATTCCTATTTGTTCGTAACCGTAGATCACACCCAGTGGCTGTCCGATGAAAAGGCTGTTTGCAATATCGTCGTCTTCTTTACCATTGCCATCTTTATCTTCACCATAAAGCTTTACAAGCTTGTTTCTGTTTTGCCAGAAGGTAAAAGAAGTTCCCCAGGTCAGATCCTTACTCTGGTAGTTGACGGTTCTCAAAGTAATTTCAAGACCTGTATTGTTTACCTGCCCCATGGAAGTTTTGATGGTTTTGAAACCGGTCATTACAGGAATATTTCTGGTAAAAATCTGATTGGTGGTTGCTCCGTAGTAAGCATCTACATCCAGAAACAAGCGGTTGTTTAACCAGGCTGATTCGAAACCTGCATTCCAGGAAGTTGTCGTTTCCCAACCCAAATCGGAATTACCCAATGCACTTTGATATAAACCGTAGTTGATCACACCCGGTGTATTAGACCATTCATAACGTACACCACCAGCAGCGGCATTCGCAACCGTTGACAATGTCCCATAAGGATCCACCCCTTGGTTTCCGTTTTGACCGTAAGAAAATTTCACTTTCAGATTATTCAGCGGTGTGAAGCTTTTCAGGAATTCTTCATTGGTCACCTTCCAGGCTACACCAGCTGCAAGGAAGTTCGCAAATTTGTTGTTTGCACCAAAAACCGAAGCACCGTCACGACGATAAGACCCTGTGAAGAAGTACTTGTCGTTGAAAGAGTAGCTCAAACGACCCAGATAGCCAATGTTCGAACGTTGGTAAGCATCCAGGTTTACCCGTTGAACTGTTGCCTTATGAAGTCCCCATAATCCCAGCGTTGTGTTACCATTTGCCGCAAAGTTCGAGCCGGTAGAATTGATATAAGTGTATTTTTGATTGTCTCTGGTTGCAACAAGTGTTACATCAATACCGTGTTTTCCAAACGTATTCTTGTAATTGATGATATTATCAAAAACATAACTTGAAATACCGCTCCGTTCCAGATTACCATTTGCATTTGTCAAAAAGCCCTGGATCACAGAAGGAGAATATCTGCTTGCCGCATCACCTTCCTGCACGTAGTACTTTTCGTTTGTAAAGTTTCCCCTTTCATTCTTTGTCACATTGTTCAGGAAATTGACACGGTAGGTCAGCCCCTCCACAAATGGAATCGTAACCAGTGCATTGGCATTTAACCGATAGCTATTAAGTATATCTGTATTACTGCGGGTGTCGTCGTCAACTCCCCATAATGGGTTCACGGCTGACTGCGTATAAGGATATTTCTCCAGATTCCCCTGATCATCACGATACATTACTCCATAGGGTGACATCGTTTGAGCCTCGCCGATATTGGCTGCAAATCCTGAATAATCTCTTTTTGAATAACTACCATCCGCTCCAATTTCCAGCCATTTGGTTATTTCTGTTTTGACTTTACCCAGGACAGATATGCGGCTAAACTGATCACCTTTTACAATGGCCTTATTGTCGTCATAGGATGTTGAAAGATAATAGTTAATTTTTTCGCTGGCACCGGAAACGGCCGCCTGGTAAGTTTGTATCACACCTGT
The DNA here is from genome assembly GCF_004349265.1 of Dyadobacter psychrotolerans. Lineage (GTDB taxonomy): Bacteria > Bacteroidota > Bacteroidia > Cytophagales > Spirosomataceae > Dyadobacter > Dyadobacter psychrotolerans. The sequence goes on along the minus strand of NZ_SMFL01000004.1, from coordinate 389,580 downwards.
GCGGGTTGTTTCATCCAGCCAATTTGTTTCCTTGCCAGCTGCACGGTTTGCCAACTCACCTGGTTTTAACCAGTTTGTCGATCCTTCGGTATATTTGTTACGCGCATTGACAACACTAATCCATTCTTCACCTTTCATCATTTCAGGCCTTCTCTGCCATGACTGAAAACCGGTTGAAGAATTAAAAGTAATAACTGGTTTTCCAACCTTACCTCTTTTAGTTGTAATTGCGATTACACCATTAGCCGAACGGGAACCATAAGCAGCAGCTGATGTTGCATCCTTTAATACGTCAAAACTAGCAATGTCACTTGGGTTGATGTCAGCAAGACTTCCTAAAAATACCACCCCATCCAAAACAATTAAAGGGTCGTTGGATCCGCTGATCGAATTTTGACCGCGAATCTGAACCGATGGCTGTCCTCCTGCAGAGTTGGTTGCCCCAACATCAAGACCCGGAAGACTTCCTTTTAAAGTTTCCAGGGCATTCATACTTGGAAGAAGTGCAACTGCCGAGCCTTCCAGTTTGAGTGAACTTACTGAACCCGTAAAATCCTGGCGTTTTGTCGTACCATAACCGATTACAACCACTTCGTCCAACGCTTTGGTGTCGGATTTCAAAGTGATGTCAATGGATGTGCGGTTGCCTACTGTGATTTCCTGCGCTAAAAAGCCTACATAGGAAACCACCAGAACCGAACTTGCATTTGGGACAGAAATAGAAAAATTTCCATTTACGTCCGTGATCGCGCCTGCCTGTGAACCTTTAAGCAAGATGCTCACACCCGGAAGACCCTCTCCCTTTTCATCTTTGATAATCCCTGTTACGGTCTGGTCCGCATACCTGGAAACAAAACTGTTACTTGGGAGATTTCCCGCGTGAAGATCGGCAGAAACAGCCGAACCTAAAATAACCAACGATAACAGCCACGCACCGCTTCTCCTGTGGCCTGGAGTCTTTTCACCTGGTCGCTGATTCATTTACTGAAATGGTAATTGTTGAACATATAATAGAAAGATTAAAATATCATTAAATGCATGTGATATTCTTTCTGTCGAAAAAAACGAAAACATGAAAGTTAATGATATATGAACGATTAGAATTATTTTCATCAAAATTAGGACTATAAAAACACTCTTCTTATGCAGGAATTGATCAATAATATGTATATTTTGATATTAACTTGTATGTCATGATTTAAGCCGCCGAATTAATCGCCATTTAGTGATATTCTAGCAGGCATGGAAATTTATTGGTTTGATGCTTCCCATTTCAAACCCAACAAAATGATAGTTGTTTATCAGGAAAATGGCTGGCAGATTATCTCTCAGCGTGCTCACGGCTTGCTTGCCGGTGAAATTTGCTCACACTGGAAAAATGAGAACCATCCTGAAAGATGGCTGGAAACCATTATCGCTACCGCCGAACATGACGATGCATACAACGAATTTGACGAGGACAATGTCCTGCTCAATGAAAACGGCGGGCCGGTAAATTTTAAAATGAGAAACTTCGAAAAGGAAAAGTGTGATAAATTAATCAGCCACGCACTCACTAAAAGCAGATACATTACTTTACTGGTAGCCAGACACATACGTTTTCTTTATGAGAATGAGCAGGATAGCGTTGTCAAAAAATATTGTGCGGCACTTCAAAAGAAAGAAACAGGCTGGATGAAAGAAATTGCTCTGAAGGCCAAAGATCTTACCGCAGCCTATTCCATTCTGGAATGGTGTGATGCGTTGTCTCTGCTGATTTGTCAGGGATTGATACAACCAGAAAACCGTTCAATAGAAATAAGCAGTGGCCCGGACAATAAACATTACAAACTGCACTCACCTGAACGGTATGTATTAAACGTCAACCCATGGCCTTTTGAAAGAGATCAGTTCTCAGTTTCCTACGAATCAAGAACAATCTCGCAGCTCACCTTTCAAAATATCGGGCAGTTTAGAAATGCTTTAATGGAAGCTACTGTAGACTTTCATAAATTCAATTTTGTGAAACATAATTTAGCTAAATGATGTAAACACAGCAGACAGACATAACTACATAATATTTGTTTCATTATAAACGTTTAGCAACAGGAGTTACCGGTAAAATACATGAAGATTTATTTCGGCTTATTGTTTATTTTGTTTTGCTGTATTTCTTGTAACTGGCTTGGCAATGCGCCCAGTTTTGGCGATGACTATGTTACTTACACAATCAAAGCCGGCAGCCACGAAATTGAAAACAATTCAAATGGATTATTTACCGCTGGTTCATTGCGCTTTCAGGTACAGTTCGATAGCAGCTGTATCTACAAAACCACGATTCCCGAAAATCAAAACGATATCAATAAATTATTGGGCTTTTCGGACTGTAGTTCGCCACATCAAACCAACAGCGCGCGCTTTGGCTGGAACTGGCGGGAAGGCTCCTTACGAATCTATGCCTATATTTATGTAAACGGCCAAAGACAGGAAAAGGAACTTGGCACCGTAGAACTTTTAAAAACCAGCACCCTGGGCCTGAGAACGGACGGAAATACATACATTTTTTCTTTAAACGGACAGGAAACGTCTATGCCAAGGCACTGCACAGGTGGTTTGGGTGTCTCTTACAAGCTTCTTCCCTACTTTGGCGGAGATGAGCCTGCGCCGCATGACATGCGAATTAAGATCAGAGATATCTGATTCCCCAACTTGATTAAAATATAACTCATTAATTTTGAGATTTATAACACTTAATGGGGTATTGTATACTCATATTGACAAATACCTACGCTTCTCGTACTAATACTAGTACAGGAACAGTTGTTGTCTATTAACTCCTATAAACAAGTAGTTCGACATTAGGACTCAACTTTATCTCTTTTCCGCAGCTTCATCACATTCTCATACAACAGGATTATTGCAATCCTGAGGAGGATCCGCCTGTTTTTTTCACAATATTTTTGTCTTATTTACTTCATCATCTGATGATTGAATTGACAATATTGTTGAACCGGTAATCTGATTTAGTATGATAACTCAGTCGGTTGTTTGTAGAACATTTAAGAAGTTAAATCACAAAATCAACCGAAATTTTTATGAAAAACAAATTACATCTACTATTAACAGGATTTGGTGTTTGCTTAGCAGGCATCAGCTATGGACAAGCATTATTGACACCAGCATTGCGTAACTACGCGTTGTTTACATCGAACGGTGCTGTCACCAATACCGAGACTTCAACTATCAAAGGAAATCTGGGTACCAATGTTGGGTCCGTTACCGGATTTCCCGGTTATGCAAATTCAGGTACCACAACAGTTTCCGGAACAATCAATGTACAAAACGACGAAACACTCGCCCGGGCCGCTGATGTGCAGACAGCCTACAATTCATTAATTACCACTGCGACAGATTTTATAGTGACAAATCCAACTTTCGGAAATGGTCAGTCACTTGGACCAGGAACATATTTTCTTGGCGAAGCGGGTTCCGTAGTAGGCACATTGACTCTTACCGGGTCTGTCAACGACATATTTATTATTAAAATAGGAGGTGCTCTGTCAGCAGCCGAAGGATCCCAGGTTGTTTTGTCGGGCGGAGCCGTTCGGGAAAATGTTTACTTTAACGTCTCCGGTCAGGTAAGTCTGGCAACAGGCGCTGTATTTAATGGTAATATCGTTTCTTCCGGCGCTATCATCCTGGAGTCGGGAGCGTCACTTAACGGCCGGGGCCTGACAACCGCCGGAGAAATTAATCTGTCAGGAAATAATGTCGACAACGGACTCACGTCACTTCCAGTTAGATTAACATCATTCATTGTAAAAAAAGGCGAATTTAAAACTGCCGAACTTACCTGGACGACCGCAGCTGAAACCAACAGCGAATCATTCCAAATTCAGCGCAGCTCAAACGGGAAAATCTGGGCAAGTATCGGCTCTGTTGCTGCAAAGGGAGAAAGTAACATTTCATTATCGTATAACTTTACAGACGGATCTGCCGCTCAGGGAACAAATATGTACCGTTTGAAGATGATTGACAGAGACGAGACTTTTGCTTACAGCTCCATAAAAAGCATTGAGTTCGCGCAACAAAGCCGAACAGTTCTCTATCCTAACCCAACAATAGACAAGCTGACCTTAGATGTGGAGGATATGAATAACATTCAGCGTATACAACTCACAAACATTCTGGGTGCATCTGTTTACAACCAGAGCAAAACAACAGCTTCACCTCTATCACCATCGGTAGATACAAAAGCACTTGCAACCGGCTTATACCTTGTTCGGGTAACGCGTACGGACGGATCGATTTCAGTATCAAAAATTGTAAAAAACTAACTGGTTCTAAAACGGAGCTTTGTAAAATATAAAAATTAAACGATGCATGATATCCTTAGGATGTCATGCATTGTTCGTTAGCATAAAATTTGCGGTATTGAGGAAAATGTGTTATCGGAAGCATTTTCGGGTAAAAAATTCCCACAAATAAGGAAAAATTTAAACAACCAATTTGCATCTAAAATGGAACAGACCACACTTTCCACAAGTCTGCTACGGAATGTTATGGATTTTTTGAGCACAATCAGTGAAACCAATGAGGATACCGATTTTGATGCCTCGCAGGATTATCTGGTCGAAGCAATAAAAACGCTGGTAAGCGAAAAAGACAAAACATCTGTTGTAGAGGATTTTGAAGTCCCCTACCTGCATCCAATGATTACTATTCAGAAATGGAATGAAGAATTAAAACTGATCGTCTCCGAAGCCATTTTAGAAAAAGAGGCTCAAAACATTTAAAAACCCCTATTTTTCCATTTTACTATGCTTTTATACCAGTAATGTGGAACGGTTTTAGCGTTCAGTCCATACGAAATGAATAATTAAGATGATGATCAATGAAGGTACTCATTTGAATTGCCAGCACAAATGGAATTTTTTGTTAAGTAAAAGTTGCAATTCAGGCCCTTTTTTATAAAAATTAAGTAACCAGAATTAACATAGTGAAATTACTAAACCCACAGGCAGGTGGCCAATAGCCGACAAACAATAATTTTTAACAAGTATGATTCTTATTGTTGACGACAGACCTGAAAATATCCTCCCATTAAAAAGAATACTTGAACTCCACGGTTTTGAAACAGAAAGTGCGGAGTCGGGTGAGGAAGCGTTAAAAAAGATTCTTGGCACGAACTACTCCGTTATTATTATGGATGTGCAGATGCCCGGCATGGACGGCTTCGAAGTCGCAGAAACGATTTCGGGTTTTAGCAAGGCGAAGGACACGCCGATTATTTTTCTTTCAGCAGTTAACACAGAAAAACGGTTTATAACCAAAGGATACACTTCCGGAGGAATCGATTATCTGACAAAACCTGTTGATACGGACATATTGCTTTTGAAAGTACGGACTTTCAAAAAGCTCTATGAACAACAGCAGGAGCTTAAAGCGATTCAAACATCTCTTCAAAAGGAAATAGAAATACGAAAGCAGGCCCAGGAGGATCTGGCAGAAAGGATGCAGGAGATGCATTTCGTTCTGGAATCCCTTCCGCAGGCCGCTTTTACTATTGCAACCGACGCCAAGATTGAGTACGTCAATGCGCACTGGTTTCAGTATTCGTCAAATGCTTCAAAGTTTCCGGAAGTTCATCCCGATGACCATGAGATTAGTGATAACTTCTTTAAAAGTCTGCCCGGTACACAGGAATTTTCCAGTGAGCTGCGATTGAAAAACATAGTTACCCAGGAATTCAAATATTTTCTGTTAAAAGCAATTCCCATCGCCCAGCATGGTATGGTCAACCGCTGGGTTGCCACTTTCACAGATATTCACCAGCAAAAAGTAGCCAACGAAGTGCTCGAACAGCAGGTAGCTTTAAGAACACATGAACTCTTGGATAAAAATGCCGAGCTGGAGATCACCAATCATGAATTACAGCAATTCGCCTGGGTAGTATCCCACGACTTAAAGGAGCCACTTCGTAAGATTCAGACTTTCAGCCAATTGGTGAAAGATAAGTTTTTAAAGGAAAACCCTGAGGCCATCTCGTACCTCGACCGGTCTATAGGTGCCTCAGCGCGTATGTCCAGACTGATCAGTGACCTGCTTGATTATTCCCGGCTTTCTATACAGGCGCAGTTTCAGCCTACTGATCTGACAGTACTCGTCAAAGAGTTGCTTACCGATTTTCAGGAAGCGATTGAAGAGAAAAATGTTAAAATTCACATAGGTCCAATACCAATAATTGATACCATATCCAGCCAGATCCGTCAGGTATTTCAAAACCTGATCAGTAATGCGTTGAAATTTTCAAGAGACCAGATTGCGCCCTTTATAAACATTACTTCTGAACTGATAGAAAGTAAAGAAATAGGTGCATCTCAAAAAGAAAACGGTGACTTCTGCCGGATTCTGATAGAAGATAACGGAATAGGTTTCGATGAAAAATTCCTCGATCGTATCTTCGTGATCTTCCAAAGACTAAACAACCACACCAGCTATGAGGGAACAGGAATCGGACTGGCCATAGCGAAGAAAATAATAGACAAACACAATGGCCTGATTTCGGCCCAAAGCCGCGAAAACGAAGGTGCACGTTTTATCATCGTGCTGCCCGTGACCCAGTTGAAATCCCCTTCCCACCTTAATTAAAGCATTATTTATTGCACCATGCAGAAAACTTCTAATTCTATTATTCACCAGCTTCAGATCGTATTTTCAGTATCGATTATACTTTTGATTCTAAGTCTGGTAGCCTCCTTTTACAGTACGCAAAAACTGATATATAATTCCCAGCTGGTTAATCATACGAATCAGGTTCTGATAGAAGCGGAAAATATCATTTCGCACATGAAAGATGCCGAGACAGGACAGCGTGGTTTTTTACTGACTCTGGATCCAAGTTTTTTAGAGCCGTATACCGGCGCTTACAACAAAACAACTACCTCATATAACAATCTGATCAGTTTGACCCTGGATAATCCGGTACAGCAAAAAGCACTAATACCGCTAAAAGAAAGATATGAGGCAAGATTTGCGCAGATGGAACGCGTGATTGATCTTGCTAAAAAACAACCGGACTATGTCCTGCAATCCGAGCAGCGGTACAATGAAATGAAAAAGGGCAAAAAGATTATGGATGATGCCCGCCTTATTGTTAATCAGGTAAAATCTGAGGAAGCACAGATGCTTCAAAACAGACTCGGGCAGCAGGAAATTTACATCACATATACCCCTTTTCTTCTGCTCGTTGCAGCACTGATTTCCATTCTGATCACAGGTTTTGCATACATCCGTATTAAGAAGGATATGGACAAGCGTATTCTTCAACAAAAAGAAGAAGAGCGTAAATATCAGGAAACCAGGATGCGAATCGGTGACATGGAAGAAATTACCAGAAAAATTTCATCCGGGGATTATGCTGCCAGGAGTGAAGACCATGGCGATGATGACCTTGGTAGAATTGCAGGCGCCCTTAACACCATGACAGGTTCACTTGAAGAAACATTTACTGATCTGAACAACAAATCATGGCTGCAGACTGGCAGCATGCAAATCGCTGACTCTATTCGCGGCGAGCGTATTTTGAAAAAACTTGCTTCCAATCTGATTAATGCCATAACCAGCTACATTCATGCTCCGCTTGGCACGGTATACATACAGGACAATGACTGGAATTTTAAATTGACAGCCGCACACGCCGCCTCGGATGCTCCGGACTATATATTTTCCGGCAACGGAATCACAGGACAGGCTATTGAAAACAAAAAAATGGTCATCGTTGAAGATATTCCTGAAAACTACGTCAATATCACCTCAACGCTGGGTACGACAAAACCAGCTGCCCTTGCTGTTTTGCCGCTAGTTTATGCCAATGAATGTATAGGAGTGATTGAACTAGGCCTGCTGAAAAAGCCGAATGAGCTTCAGGTAAAATTCCTGACTGAAAATCTGGAAGCGATTGCCATTGGCGTTAATGCTGCGCTGGATTATGTCAAGCTCCAAAATTTCCTTGAAGAAACCCAGGCACAGTCCGAAGAGCTTCAAACACAGCACAATGAACTTGAAAATCTGAATGCTGAACTGGAGGCACAATCTCAGAAATTACAAGCCTCAGAAGAAGAGCTTCGTGTGCAGCAGGAAGAATTGCAGCAGACTAATGAGGAGCTGGAAGAAAGAAGTGTGCTGCTTGAAGAAAAAAATTACGAAATACAAAAGAAAGCGGCTGAACTTGAACTAACAACAAGGTATAAATCGGAGTTTTTAGCCAATATGTCCCATGAGCTGCGCACACCGCTAAATTCAATTCTGCTGCTCAGCCGTCTCCTTGCTGAAAATGAAGATAAAAATCTCAATAGCGACCAGGTTGAATATGCTACCGTAATCCGTTCGTCAGGAAATGGTTTGCTTGGGCTGATCGATGAAATCCTTGATCTTTCCAAAATCGAGGCAGGTAAGATGGAACTTCAGTACGAAATCACTTCCCTGAAAGAAATAAGCCAGGACATTCATTCCCTGTTTGTACAGGTTGCCAAAGAAAAAGGCCTTGATTTTGCCATCCAAATCGATCCGGAGGTAACACCGGTTATAGAAACTGATAAAACACGTCTTGAGCAGATACTTAAAAATCTTGTATCCAACGCCCTGAAATTCACCTCGCAGGGATCAGTAAAAATTGACATAAAACAGCACAAGGACGGTAAACGCATTCTCTTTGTCGTGAAGGATACCGGCATAGGGATTGCCCCTGAGAAGCAGCACCTTATTTTCGAAGCTTTTCAACAGGCAGACGGTTCGACCAAACGCAAATATGGGGGTACCGGCCTGGGACTATCCATCAGCAGGGAGTTGGGCAGATTGCTTGGCGGTGAAATCTCGGTCAGCAGTGTTCCAGGGCAGGGAAGTGAGTTTACCTTAGCAGTTCCCTCAAAGTCAGAATATAAATTACAGATTGAAGAAATCCCGGAATTTTTCCACGGCAAAGCGGACTTAAAACCGGATACAAAATTATCAGACGTACCGGCAAAATACGTAAGCACCGTCATCCCTGAGAATATACCAGATGACCGCGGTGAGATTACCGAAACTGATAAGGCAATCCTGATTGTGGAGGATGACACTTTCTTTGCAAAAACACTGCTGGACTATACCCGCAAAAAAGGTTACAAGGGAATTGTTGCTGTGCGTGGAGACGAAGGCCTGGCGCTGGCCGGTACGTTTAAACCAATGGGTATTTTACTTGACATCGAATTACCGGTTATGAATGGCTGGGACGTGATGGATGCCTTAAAGGCAGATCCGGAAACCAGACATATTCCCGTTCACATCATGTCTTCTCATCGTATGAAAAACGAAAGTCTCCTAAAAGGGGCCGTAGATTTTATCGATAAACCCTTGGTTGTTGACCGCATGAAAGAGGTTTTTGAAAAGATCGAGTATGTGATCAGCAAAAAATCTAAAAAAGTCTTAATCGTTGAGGATAACAGCAAACACGCCAAAGCACTGGCTTATTTCCTGGGAACATTCAACATCAATTCAGAACTGAAAAGCGAAATCTCAGAGGGTATCACCGCATTGGAAAACAATGAGGTCGACTGTGTTATTCTTGACATGGGTATTCCTGATAAAAGAGCTTATGAAATGCTTGAAGAAGCGAAGAAAAATCCTGGGTTTGAAAACATACCGATTATCATTTTCACCGGTAAAAGTCTTTCAATGACAGAAGAGCTGAGAATTAAACAGTATGCGGATTCGATTATTGTTAAAACGGCCCACTCCTACCAGCGCATGCTCGATGAGGTTTCTTTATTTCTTCATGTAGTAGAAGAGAACAAAAAACCCGTATCCGATGGCAGACGTCTTGGTGGTTTAAGCGAAATCTTAAACAACAAGACCGTTTTGATTGCAGATGATGATGTAAGAAATATTTTCTCGTTGTCTAAATCTCTGGAAACCTATAAAATGAATGTCGTCACTGCTCTCGATGGAAAAGAAGCTTTGCAAAAGCTGAATGAAAATCCTGATATTGACGTAGTATTACTCGACATGATGATGCCTCAAATGGACGGATATGAAACAGCGACAAGGATTCGTGAGAATTACCAGTGGAAAAATCTACCCGTTATCGCAGTAACAGCCAAGGCAATGACCGGCGACAGAGAGAAATGTATTAATGCAGGTGCCTCAGATTACATCACAAAACCAGTTGATATTGACCAGCTCATGTCGCTGCTTCGTGTGTGGTTATATGAGAAATCGTAAAAGGAAAATAAGTTGCTCTCTATAATAAACCCTAAATTTTTTACAGCTGAAAGTATGAATAAAAAAAAGGTATTAATCATTGATGACGATGCAAGAAATATTTTTGCACTTTCAGCAACCTTAAAGTCAAAATCTTATGAATGTGTATCCAGCCAAGGTGCTCCTGAAGCACTTGATCTGTTAAAAACGGATATCGAAATTGACGCTATTTTAATCGATATGATGATGCCCGAAATGGATGGTTATGAAGCTATTCCGCTAATAAAGGCATTGGAAAACAGAAAGGAAACGCTCGTGCTTGCCGTTACTGCACAAGCCATGGTCGGCGACAAAGAGAAATGCCTGCAGGCAGGAGCTGACGGGTACATTTCCAAACCTATAGATGTGGATCAATTATTGCTGTTACTCGATAAAAAACGATAATTCAATGATTGAAGACGAGGAAATAGAAATACTGCTTACTGATTTATTTGATATACATGGATATGATTTTACCAGTTATTCACGCGCGTCGCTAAAAAGAAGAATCAGCAGGCTTTACTCCCTGGACAAATTTCCAAGTTTTGCTGAATTAAGATACCGCGTGCGAACAGATGAAAGCTATCTTAAGCGGTTTGTTGAAGAGATCACGGTAAATGTGACGGAGATGTTTCGTGACCCATCCTTTTACCTTTCCCTTAGAAACGATGTGCTGCCAATTCTGGGAACCAAACCGTTTATAAGAATATGGCATGCCGGATGTTCAACGGGAGAGGAAGTATACTCGATGGCTATTTTACTAAAAGAAGCTGGACTACTCAAAAAATCATTATTGTACGCGACCGATTTGAATCCAAGTGTTTTAGAAAAAGTCCGGAAAGGGATCTTTCCTTTGATCCAGATGAAGCAGTATTCTGAAAGCTACATTAGTTCGGGAGGCTTGGCGGATTTCTCTACTTATTACACAGCAAATTACGGGCAGGCAAAATTTGACCAGGAATTATCTGATAAAATCATAATATCGACCCATAATCTGGTGTCGGACAGCTCCTTTAATGAATTTGATTTGATACTTTGCCGTAACGTCTTGATTTATTTTGATAAGGATTTGCAGGACAGGGTTTTAAAATTATTTGACGCAAGCCTGGGATCCCTGGGTTATCTGGCCCTGGGGTCAAAGGAGACGCTCAAATTTTCAGCCGTTCAAAATAACTACAAACAGTTGAACCGGGAGAAAATATGGAAGAAGATAGTTTAAATCCCGAAATTGAGCTTGTATTAATCGGTGGTTCTGCGGGAAGTCTGGAGGTACTGTTCAAACTTTTACCACTTCTGAAGGCGGATTTAAAACCCGCAATTATCGTCGTTCTTCACCGTAAAAGTGCCGGAGATTCATCCCTGATTGATTTGCTTTCAACAAAAACAGTTTTGCCTATACAGGAAGCTGAGGACAAAGATCTTATCCTTCCTGGCAATATGTATCTGGCGCCCTCGGACTATCACCTGCTGATCGAGAAAAACCGCACATTTACTTTGGATTATTCAGAGAAGATCAATTTCAGCCGGCCAAGCCTGGATGTAACTTTTGAAGCAGCGGCGGATATTTTCGGCGCCCTGACTGCGGGTATCATTTTGTCGGGTGCCAATGACGACGGAACCATTGGCTTGCGGGCAATAAAAAAAGCAGGAGGAAAGATTATTGCACAGGACCCAACCACTGCCCAAATGCCGCTGATGCCCCAGCACGCAATCAATAATCTCAAAATGGATCACATCTTTAACACTGTTGAAATGGCAGGCTATCTTAACAATTTATAACCTCTGGTCTGAATGCGAACCAAATGAACAGACCCGAGACGCGATCTACCGATCAGCCCGCTGACGCGCTCAGACTGGGTAATCGTTGATTAATACCATAGAAAGCACTTTCTGTATTTTCATGAGCCAGCAGTAATAACGAGATTTGTGCATGAATCACAGGCCCGATAATTGTTAGGATCCGGTGTTCGGTTTAAAAATAAATTCAGGAAACCATGGCACATACAAACCGTTTATACAGCGTCCTTTTTAACAAATGCCCTAGATGTGGCGAGGGTGACTTTTTTATTACCAAAAGCGCCTACAGCCTCAAAAATTTTGACAAAATGAACAAACACTGCCCCAAATGCGGTGAGAACCTGGTACCTGAACCGGGTTTTTACCAGGGTGCTTTGTATATGAGCTATGCTTTTTATGTGGCATTTATGGTGATTTATTTCCTGATATTCGTCAACTTTTTCGAGCAGTATCTCGACTATTTTCTAATCAGCATTATTCCTATATTAATTCTTCTCACACCGTTGTTCTACAGGATTGCAAGAAGGGCATGGCTGGCGCTTTTTATTAAACCGGCGGAAAAAAAGGTGATACCTTGAATGAATGTGAATGCGCCGGAAGCTTATCGTTAATTTTTTTGGTGAACTGATTTCTTTCTAAAATCTTCCGGCGCCAGACCTGTGTACTTCCTGAAAAATTTCGTGAAATAAGAATTGTCGTTAAAATTCAGTTTGTAGGCTATTTCCGAGACGGTGAGGTCCAGATTGATAAGAAGCCGTTTTGATTCCAGAATAATTCTTTCACGAATAACCTCGCCGGCCTGTTTACCCAAATGCTCTTTTGTTAACGCATTCAGGTGATTGGGCGTAATATTCAGCAACTCTGCGTATTCACCTGGCAAGCGAAGGGCAACAAAATTCTGGTCTATTAATTTTTGAAAATTTCTGATTAACGAAGTTGGCTTATTCTGCACAACTTTACTTTCAAGATTTATCCTGCTTTGCTCCGTTCTAATAAATATCTGCAATAAAAGAGACCGTATCATGTCCTCCTGCAACACATGATCCGGCTGTGACTGCTCTATAATTTGTTCAAACAAGGCGACAATGGTCTCCATCAAGGCCTCAGTCAGATCTACAACACACTCTGTTGTGGAACCATTAAAAAACGAAAAGGTTTCCAGGTAATCGGGCCGGAGCAAGAACGACTGAAAGAATGTGTCGGAGAAATTAATAACATAACCTTCCATTTCTCCTTTAAAAAACCAGGCATGAACCTGCGCGGGAACCATAAAATAAATTTGCGATTTTCTGACATCGAATTGCTGAAAATCAATAGTGTGTACCCCTGCCCCTTTTGTGAATAAAACAAGGTGATAGAAGCTGTGCCGGTGCGGAAAAACCAGATTCTGATGCTCCTGCAAATAGTCTGACAGCCGGCTGACCATCAGATTCTCTTTCCTGGATTCAGAAAGTGTACAAATGTCGAGCTGCGGGAATTGCTGTGTTTTATTGGACATGGTAACATTAAACTAACGTTGCAAGTTATACATTAATAAAAAAACCCGCCCGGTCTGGGGCAGGTTTTGCAAACAAACAGTTAAGCTTGAACTACTCTTTTTTTACATCCTCTGCTACTTTCTTAACGCCGGTCTTTGTTTTGTCATAGGCTTTTTCGGTACCGGCCGCCACTTTTTTAGCAACTTTTTTTGTTTCCTGACCCACAATTTTTGCATCCTTAGAAACCTCTTCTCCAACGACTACTGCCCCTTCTTTTACCTTCTTACCTACTTTTCTTGCAGTTGTCTTTGTAGCTTCAACCGCTTTCTGTGTTTTTGTTTGTGTGGTATCCTGCGCGTAGGAAACAACTCCAACTGCCAGGAATGCGGCAACTAAAATTAACTTTTTCATTTTCAGATTGTCGATTTTAAATAATTCCGCTACATAACGGAAGAAGCTTAACAACCTGTATGTTTAGAGTTCATAAATCATATTCGAAATTCTCTTATCGGAAATCCTGGCCGATACCAGGTCAGTTATTATTGGGCCAGCCAACGTATTTATATCAATTAAATCCATAATTTTTATCAGCGTCGTCTAAGACCAATATCCAATCCTTTCCGTAACCGGTGGAGGGAGGCACAAAAATCTGGCTGCCTTTGTTGGCAAACTTCCCGATCAATTTAGCCTCTCCTTTCCTTGGATCAAACCAGTAGGCGTTAAAATCTGAGCCTGATATTTTTCCTGTATGCACTGAAACACGTTTGCCGGCCGCGCTGTACACAAATGCGTAATCCTTGCCTCTGGTTGCCTGGATACGATCAGCCGGTCCATTATTATTTTCAACGATCAACGACTGGTCGGGCACACGGTCATTCATAGGCCTTGAAGTCATTAGTTTTTTTACAAAGCTCATCTGTTTGGCACCCGGCAAATCCAGCGCATCCTTCCAGGAAAGATGCGGTCCGTTAACCGGCTCTCTGCCCTGATCATACATCTGCCATACGTCATGACAACCATACGTATGCCCAAATGCACCTGCGAACAGATCCAGATAGGCAAACTTTCGGACATCATAAGCGTTTGAGATGCCCAGGTCGGCTACATTAAAGCATACCGGGTGATCTTCATAAATCGGTTCGGAATCTATTACCGGCTTGGCCGGGCTGCGGTTGTATACAAAAGAAACCTTATCGTAGGTCAGCTCATCACGGCAATGACCATCCTGTAACATGTTAAAATCCAGCCATTCGTCCTTATGAAACCAGTGTGAAGATCCACCCATATCGACTGCATTTGGCTGAGGATGAAAACTCATCAGCGTTTTACCATATCCCCCTGCTCCTCTTCCAATACCGGCCGCCAGAGCTCTCCATACCTTTACATCATTTGAATTTTGCCTGGGGGTTCTGTCTCCGCCCAAAATCCAAATCACGTTCCGGCGGTTTTCATAGCGTTTGCCTATCCATTCTCCAAAGATAGCGGCATTGTTTTCATTGAAAATCTCAGGGCCCTTACCCCATTTATCTTTAAAAACTTTGTCTCCCCAGGTGGGTAAAAGCGCGATAACGATGCCATATTCCGCAGCTTTGTCGATGATGTAATCAACATGCTTAAAATAAGCATCGTTTGGCTTTGATGGATCATTGTCGATTAGTGGTTTATCTCCAAGCGCATTGGGTGTATTTAGACCATCGAGCTCGGCAAGTGCTACCGCCTGAACAACGGTAAATCCCTGTTTTGCACGATGGTTTAGATACAAATCCGCTTCCTGGCGGTTGAGACGGTGAAAAAGCTCCCAGGCTGTGTCGCCCAGCCAGAAAAAAGGAGTTCCATCCTGATGCACCAAATAACGGTTATTTTCAGACACCTGTAATTTACCATGTGAAAAAGGTTGCTGGGCTCTTGAAAAAGCAGAAAACAAAACCATAAACATGGAAAAAAATAAAGATTTCATCTTGTGTATCTTTTTGATTAACAGTTAAAGACCCAACCCTGTCAAATTTACCAGTATGAAGATTTACAGAATTTTAACCTTTCCCTAAATTAACCACACTTCTTCTTCATTACGGATTATCTTTGTTAAACTGCTTTCCGGGAAACTGCATATGAAGCGCATTTTACACACCTTGGTCTTAATGGTTTCTTTTCTGCTGCTGATTGCGGCTGCAAGGATCCGGGAGAACAACAGCACCGGTGTACAGCAAAGTGCCGACCTGTTTCGGATTAATTCAAAATTATTTGCAGCAGATTTAACGGACCTTGAAAAAAGCCTGATGCAGCTGGACTCTACCCGGCCTGAGACAATTCAACACGCAAAACAGTCACTACAAAACAGCCGCATTGCGTATAAGCGGATTGAATATCTGCTCGAATATTTTTTCTATACTTCTTCCCGTATCTACAACCGGGCTCCCAAAAATGAGATTGAAGAACCTTTTCTGGAATATCAGCAGCCGGCCGGACTTCAATATATAGAAACGCTGCTCTTCGATAGCTCGCCCGAAAAATACAAAGAAGAGCTTTTAACACAAATCCGGTTCGTGCTGTCATCTGCCCATGATCTGAATTCACTGCTTTATAATTTTAAAGCGACCGACGCTCAGATTCTTGAAAGTGTCCGAATTGAATTAGTCCGTGTTATATCTTTGGGTATTGCCGGATTTGATGCGCCGCGGCTGAAGTCAGGTATTTTGGAGTCCGAAACATCTTTGCAAAATCTACGGCAGATCCTGAAACCTTATTTAAACAAAAAATCCCCGAAAGCTGAAAGTGTCTCGTATTGCTTAGAAAATTCAATTTTATTCCTTCATCAAAATGCGGATTTTGATACTTTTAACAGAATGGTATTTCTGACTGCTCATGCTTTGCCGCTTCAAAATGCCTTGAGTAATTTCATTCGGGACCAAGGTCTGGAAATGAATCGGGACAACATTTTGAACTACAAGGCGGAACATCTTTTTACCCGGGATGCTTTTAATATGAACGCTTTTTCCGGTACCGGAAAATCCGATGCCAA
Organism: Dyadobacter psychrotolerans; assembly: GCF_004349265.1. Lineage (GTDB taxonomy): Bacteria > Bacteroidota > Bacteroidia > Cytophagales > Spirosomataceae > Dyadobacter > Dyadobacter psychrotolerans. The sequence continues at coordinate 373,029 of NZ_SMFL01000004.1, read as the reverse complement.
TCAAACGGTTTCACCTGGAAAAAAGCTGTTTTTCGAAACAAAGCTCTCCGGAAACGAGACTAAAAGTTGCGCCAGCTGCCATGATCCTGATAATTATTTTATGGACGGGCTGGCAAAAAGTATCGGGTTTGATCCTAAAACCTATGTAAAAAGAAATGCTCCTTCCCTGCTTTACGCTTCGATGCAGCACAGCCAGTTTTGGGATGGCCGGGCTAAAACTTTGGAACATCAGATAGAAAATGTGATTAAAAACTCATTGGAAATGCATGGAAATATGCCACTGACACTGACTAAACTTAACAATACGAAAAGCTACCGTAAGGCTTTCAATAAAAAACGAACAGAAAAAATAACCGAATCCGAGATTTATCAGGCTATCGCATCCTACGTCAGAACATTGACCCCCTATAACTCTGCTTTTGATCAATACATTAAGGGGGACAAAAAAGCGCTGACAGAAAACCAGATCGCAGGATTTAATCTTTTCATGGGCAAGGCTCAGTGCGGCACCTGTCATTTTGCTCCCCTTTTTAATGGTCTGATTCCACCGCTTTACAAACTGACCGAATTTGAGGTTTTAGGAACAACAAAAACAGATATTCTTTTAAAAGCCGAACCGGATGCTGATCAGGGTCGTTTTGTTTTCAAGCCCATTCGGTTTTATCAGGGAGCGTTTAAAACACCGACTGTGCGTAATTCCGCTAAAACAGCGCCTTACATGCACAATGGCGCTTTTCAGTCGCTGGATATTCTACTTGAATTTTATAATCAGGGTGGCGGTGCAGGATTGGGGCTGGATTTGCCCAATCAGACACTTTCAGCTTCGCATTTGAATCTATCCAACAGAGAAAAATCAGATATTATTGAATTTTTAGGTGCGTTAACAGATGATGTAAGCACAAAAAAGAATTGAATTTATGAAAAAAATAATACTTGTCATTCTCCTGCTGCTGGCGGCATATCCGAATTTTGCTCAGCTGATCAGAGGACCTTATTTGCAGGCGGCAACGTCAACGGGCATCGTTATTCGCTGGCGTACAGATGTTCCGGCAAATTCCAGAGTACGCTACGGAAGTTCGGGCGGCTCGCTTACCATGTCAAAGGATGATAACACCCTGGTGACCGAGCATGAGATAAAACTGACAGGCCTGACACCCGCTACCAGATATTACTATTCCATTGGCTCAATATCAGTTGTTTATCAAGGCAACGATGATAATTATTTTCAGACCACACCACTGGCCGGAACCATTGCCAAATACCGTTTTGGTGTTCTTGGAGATTGCGGTACTAATTCGATCATTCAGGATCAGGTCCGTGATCAGCTGACAGCCTACGTTGGAAATAACTACATCAATGCTTTGCTGCTTCTGGGAGACAATGCTTACTCTTTTGGCACCGACGCAGAATATCAATCCAATTTTTTCAATCATTACAAGGATGGATTTCTTAAAAAGTATCCCATTTATCCTTCGCCGGGGAATCACGATTACGACAATGACAACCTGGCCAGGCAAAACGATCACAACATCCCTTACTACGATAATTTTACCATGCCTTCACAGGGAGAAGCCGGGGGCGTCGCTTCAAAAACCGAATCTTTTTATTCCTACGATTACGGCAATGTGCACTTTCTTTCTCTGGATTCTTATGGTCGGGAGGATCAGTCAACCAGGCTTTATGACACTTTGGGGAAACAGGTGCAGTGGATCAAAGCAGATCTGGCAGCCAATCAAAACAAAGGCTGGGTAGTTGCATACTGGCACCATCCACCCTATTCGCTGGGTTCCAGAAACGGTGAAACAGATCCTGAAATGACACAGATACGGGAAAATTTCATCCGCATATTAGAAAGGCTTGGCGTAGACCTGATTATATGCGGGCACAGTCACGTGTATGAAAGAACGAAACTGATGAAAGGGTTCTACCAAAAGTCAGAAAATTTCAACGCCTCCGCATTCAACGTCAGCCAGTCCTCCGGAAAATATGACGGCTCGGAAAATTCCTGCCCCTACATCAAAAATCCTGCTTCGCAAAAAGGCACCGTTTATGTAGTGGCGGGTTCTTCAGGACATTTGGGTTATCCAAGCCCGGGTTTTCCGCACCAGGCCATGTATTATTCAAACTATGAACATGGCGGTGCGATGTTGCTGGAAGTAGAAGGAAACCGGCTGGATGCCAAATGGATCAACGATGACGGCCAGATCAGAGACCAGTTTACAATGGTAAAAGATGTCAATAAGGCAAGGTCTTTAACGGTTGACATTGGAAAAAGTGTAAATCTGGAAGCTTCCTTTACCGGCAGCTATATCTGGAATACCGGAGCAACTTCCAAATCGCTTACTGTTTCGCCAACAACGGATACCAACTACGAAGTAAAAGATGGACAAAACTGCATTCAGGACGTTTTCCAGGTTAAAGTGAATACACCCCTTCCGGTTAAACTGGATTCATTCCAGTCCGCAGTGGATGCAGGCAATATGGTAAGGCTGAACTGGGCAACTTCCATGGAATACAATTTTTCATATTTTTCAATAGAGCGTTCAGTCAATGCCCGGGACTTTGCCGAGATCGGGCGCGTTAATGGGGGGCCGAACTCAGCCCAAAACAAACAATATGAATTTAAAGATACGAAAAGTCCGGAACTCAATACCAGTGAAACTTATTACTACCGTTTGAAAATGGTCGATCAGGGAGGAAAGATCGAATACTCACGGATCCTTTCCGTGAAACTCGCAGAACTTATTCTCGCAGGAGAATCTCCAATTGATCAGGTTGACATCGAGGTCATACCAAATCCTTCATCAGTTGACAATATTCAGATCCGGCTCATCGGACGGGCTCAGGCAATGACTAAATTGACAATCACCAGTGCTTCCGGAAAAGTAATACTAAGCAGAAGCGTTAAACTAACCCACAACCTGACGCCATTCGTTCCAACGCAGCTACCGGCAGGTGTTTATTTTGTAAAGGTGATCATCGAAGGAAGAACGATAAACCGAAAATTTGTGATTTATTGAACCTGTTAATCAGCATACTTTGTACAAATCAAAACCATGATATCACGCTCTACGGGCTGACCCATATTGCCTATGGTAATGTCAATTTGCTCTATTATTTCCTGAACCTGAAATCCAGCCTCGCTCATAAGCGAAACTGCGGTTTCTTTGTCATAGAGCTGAAAACCATATTTGGTAAAAGGCAGCTTTTTCATAAAAGATTTGGTTGCCAGCGCAAGGTTAAAAGTGCCGTCTGTTTTGAGAATCCGGTATATTTCAGAGGCATATTTTACCGGATCTTTCCAGAAGTAAATGGTATTGACTGTAAATATTTTGTCAAAAAAATCACTTTGAAAAGGTAGTTGGTTTCCATCAGATAGGATAAAATTGACATTTCCTTTCAGCACATCTTCACTATATCTTCGGGAAGCTTCCTCAATCATGGTCAGCGATATGTCTACTCCTGTATAAGTGATTTCATACAACTTCATCAATTCGCTGACATGGTTGCCATTTCCAGGTCCGATCTCCAAAACCCTGTTACCTTCTTGTATAGAAAGAAGTGCAATGGTTGTTGCAATCATCCCGTTGTTGCTCAGGTTCATCATTTCTCCGGTTTTAATTCCGCCTTCACCGGTGGGATTTGCCAGCTGACCTGCAATAGCTGCCAGATCAGTTTCAGACCATTCTTTTTTCATAAACCATTAATTTTTACTAACACTGTTGTAACACTTTTACCTTTTTCGATTTCACAAAAAGCTATTAATTCGGTCCGGAAACCAAATACCTAAGGCATCCGTCCATAATTATGTATGAATATTGAAAGATTAACTATTCCAATAAAAAGCTCGGTATAATCCCGTTTCCAAGTTAGCAGCAAAATGCTTATGTTTGAACTTATACCAGGCATATTTTAGCGTTCACAAACCATATTAGTAAAAGTTATTCTTTTATGGTTTTCCGGATAAAATCTATGTCGTTAAAAAAATCAAAACTCCCTTTACTTCGATGAGAAAGTTTCTCCAAATTAGTATTCTTGTTTTGTTGGCAGTGCCGGTTATGGCCCAGCAAAAAGCCAGGAAAAAGACAGCGGACAAAAACGGAGCCGTTGTTAAAAAACCGCTTGCCCACAGCGTTTATGATTTCTGGCAGGATAACACAGAGCGGTTGATCACCAATGATGGCCGGTTTTTTGTTTACGGACAAAACCCACAGGAAGGTGATGGAAAAATCATTGTCCGTGAGCTGGTTACCTCCAAAGTTGATTCTGTTAAGCGCGGTTCCGGTGCCCGGATTACTTATGATTCTGAATTTGCAGTTTTTAAAATCAAACCGCAGCTGGCACTCGTTACGGCAGCCAGAAGAGCAAAAAAGAAAAAAGAAGAACTGCCGAAGGATTCGCTGGCTATTTATAATTTGAGAGCCGGGAGTGTCGAAAAAATCCCCGCAGTTACCTCATTTAAACTTCCCGAAAAAGGAGGAAGCTGGCTGGCATATCAGCTGGAAGCGCCTTTGAGTGCCAAAGACAAAAAGGATACGACTGCAAAAGCTGTGAAGCCTGCAAAAGCACCGAAAAAGGAAACAGAAGAAAACGGTTTTAAACTGATCGTTCGTGATTTGAAAACCGGAGCAGAACAGCCTTATGGTTATGTAAAAGAATATGCTTTTTCTGAGAACGGGAAATGGCTTGCTTTCACTACAACAGGAAATGATTCTGTTTATAAAGCGGGTGTTTACGTCTGGGATGCTGCCACCAAAAACGCAAAATTAATTCACGCAGGTCATGCCAAACAGAAATTCACAAAACTGTCATTCGCGAAATTCAACGATGAGCTGGCATTTATCGCAGATGCAGATACGAATTCAAAAACGCAGATTCGTTTGCCAAAACTGTATTTCTGGAAAGGCGGTTTGGAAACTGCGCAGCTGATTGCAGATGAAAGCAAACAGCCCGGCCTGGCAGGATGGCTTGTAAGTTCAAACCAGACGCCCGAATTTTCAAAGGATGGGACAAAACTTTTTTTCGGAACAAATCCAAAGCCCGTTGTCGCCGACACAACTTTACTTCCTGAGGAAATTGTAAGTGTAGAGGTCTGGCATTGGCAGGACCGTAATCTGCAAACCCGCCAAAAGGTTACTGCCGAACAGGATAAAAAACGGGCTTACATGGCCGTTTATCACATTGCTGAAAACAAGTTGGTTCAACTGGCAGACAAGGACATTGAAAGTACTGACTTGGTCAACGAAGGCAATGCGGAATACATCCTGGCCACTTCCGATCACAAATACTCCCACGAGCATTGGGATTGGAACCCAAAACAGGATGTGTACCTGATAAACACGAAGGATGGTTCGAAAAAACTAATTAAGGAAAAGCTTGAAGGAAATGTAAGAATGTCTCCTGAAGGTAAATATGCCTACTGGTTTTCTAATCCGGATTCGGCCTGGTTTGCTTATGACGTTGCCAAATCTCAGCTGATTCAGCTTACAAAAAACAAAGATGTGCGCTTCACAGACGAAGAGGACGATCACCCGGATTTCCCTAATCCTTACGGTGTTGCCGGCTGGACCAAAGGTGATGAAAGCATTCTGATTAACGAACGTTATGATATCTGGCAATTTCCTCTAACCAATGTAGCGGGTGCAAAAAAATTAACCAATGGAAGGCCTGAAAAACGTGTGTACCGTCATGTAAGACTGGATCAGGAAGAACGCGGTATCGACTTCTCGAAGCCAGTTTTACTGTCATCAGTTCATGAGCCAACAAAAAAAGAGGGATATTTTAATTTTGATCCCGCTACCGGACTGTCGACCAAGCTTTACGAAGGCGATTTTAAAACCGGCCGGGTGATCAAAGCCAAGGATTCAAACCAGCTATTGTTCACAAGAGAAACATTCAAAGACTATCCTGATTACTTTGCAACCGACGGTACTTTTAAAACCATCACCCAGGTAACTTTCACCAATCCGCAGCAAAAAGAATATTTATGGGGAAGCGTTGAATTGGTTGACTGGATCGCCGGGGACGGAACGCCACTGCAAGGCTTACTTTATAAACCGGATAATTTTGATCCTGCGAAGAAGTATCCTATGATGGTTTACTATTACGAAAAAAACACGGAGAACCTTCATACGCACTACGCACCAAGACCGATACGTTCTTACATCAATTTCAGCTATTTTACCAGTAACGGTTATGTTGTTTTTGTTCCGGACATTGTCTACAAAGTGGGTTACCCTGGACAAAGTGCATACAACTGTTTGATTCCCGGCGTATTAAGTCAAATCAGCAAAGGTTTTGTGGACAAAGACAGAATTGGAATTTCAGGCCATAGCTGGGGCGGTTACCAGACTGCTTATCTGATAGGCCAAACCAATTTATTCCGCGCCGCCGAAGCAGGTGCGCCGGTTTCAAACATGACCAGTGCTTACGGAGGAATTCGCTGGGATACGGGCCTTACCCGCCAGGCACAGTATGAAAAGACACAAACCCGTATCGGAGGATCTCTTTGGGAAAAACCAATGCAGTTTATTGAGAACTCACCGCTGTTTTATCTGCCAAAGGTGCAAACGCCCGTTTTGGTTATGCACAATGATGACGATGGCGCCGTACCCTGGTATCAGGGAATTGAGTACTACATGGGCTTAAAACGACTTGGCAAACCGGTTTGGATGCTTAATTACAACGGAGAAAAACACGGACTGGGAAAACGCCAAAACATGAAAGATTTTGCGGTAAGGATGTATCAGTATTTTGACTATTACCTGAAAGATGCTCCGAAACCTTCGTGGCTGGGTGAAGGTTTACCTTACATTGAAAAGGGAATCAATCAGCATCTGGAGTTGATGGATAAGTAATTTGGGTGTGTTAAATGTAAGATGTTAAATGTGAAAAAGGGAGATAGGTCCAAAATCGGATCATCTCCCTTTTTTGATGTTCCCAGAGTTATTCCACAACCCTGACACCAACATAAGATGAACTGGTGCCGGAGGTATATATCCTGTGTTTTGCAACCTGAAAATCCTGCTCGGATGCCTTGTAGATATTGACAAACTTCTGAGGATTACGGTCTACGAGCGGAAACCAGGAACTTTGCACCTGCACCATTATTTTATGTCCCTTTTTGAACCGGTGAGCTGCATCCTGCATATCGAACTTAACATTCTCGATCTTGTTTGGCACCATTGCAACCGGCTTTGAAAAGCTCTTTCTGAACTTTGCCCTCATAACCTCTCCCCTGACCAGCAGCTGAAATCCACCCATTTTCATGTTTGGATTTACCGGGCTGTCATTGGGCGCATCTCCCGGGTACACATCGATCAGTTTAACTACAAAATCTGCATCTGTACCCGTTGTTGACACAAAAAGATCCGCAAAGACATTGCCGGAAATCGTTACATCTTCTGTCAAAACTTCCGATTCATATACCAGTACATCCGGACGGGTTGACGCAAAACGCTGGTCTTCGTACATAAAATCGCTGCCTCGAATGATGCGGATCTCCGAGGTGTACGGGACAGGTTTTGCAGGATCGCTGGTGTATTCATGAAAGGAAGGTTTGACGCCAACCTGCATAATCGTCATCGTTGGAGAAAATGACAACGTACCGTCCGGATGCAGATAGAGCTTTTTCTCTACGGTATTTTCAGGAGGCCATTGATCGTATTTGCGCCACTCGTTGGCACCAGTCTCGAAAATATAGGCTTTGGGAAGCGCGGCATCTTTCTGATCTTTAAGGTATTGATTAAAAAAAGCCAGCTCAATGTCTTTTTGATAAAAAACGCTTGTCTGCGCTCCAAAACGAATATTACCTAATGACTCACCTGTTCCGCGGGCCCAGCCTCCATGAATCCATGGCCCCATTACAAGCAGGTTTGGCGACTTGGGGTTGCTTGTCTCAATCCCCTGATAGGCTTTCAGCGGACCATATAAATCTTCCTGATCAAACCAGCCACCTACTACCATTACCGCCGGTTTAATATTTTTCAGATGCGGAACCGGCGTACGCGCTTTCCAGAAATCATCGTAAACTTCATGTTCCATCAGCTGGTTCCAAATCCGGTTTTCGCCCTTGAAAATCTTTTCATTCACATTCTTTAAAGGGCCGAGATTTTTATAAAACTCATAGGAGTCCGGTGTACCATAAGCTGAAAACCCCGGCGTACCTTTGGTCGTTGGAACCGGTCTTGGTGCACCGTAGGAGGAAATAAAAGAAAATGTTCCCATCAGAAAAAAAGCGCCGTTATGATGACGGTCATCGCCCATAAACCAGTCGCTGACAGGCGCCTGGGGTGATGCTGCTTTCAGGGCTGGATGCGCATCCACTGCCGACATGGTAGCATAATACCCGGGAGCTGAAATGCCCCAGCTGCCCACTCTGCCACTGTTACCGTCAACATTTTTGATAATCCATTCAATCGTATCGTAAGTATCTGAGCTTTCATCAATGTCCGCTTTTGTCTTTTTTACAGGAATAAAAGGCCTGTATGCTTCAAATTCGCCCTCTGACATATACTTTCCACGCACATCCTGATAGACTACAATGTAACCGTCACGGGCAAAATGCATGCTTGGGCCGATGACAGTTTTATAAAGATTTTCTCCGTACGGTGCTACACTATACGGGGTACGGTTAAGAATCACCGGGTACTTTTTCGAAGAAATATCCTTAGGAATGTAAATGGACGTAAACAATTTTATCCCGTCGCGCATGGGGATTTGCCGTTCAATTTTTGTGTAATGCTCCCGAATGTAGAGTGAATCTTCATTTATTTTGGAGCGCTGCGCAGTAGCCGAATTCCCAATAAGGAAAAAAAGCAGCATTGAGCTCAGCCCGGCGCGAAGCAGGCTGCTACTCAACTCTTGAGCAGGCAAGCGAAGGAAGTAAATCAGTTTATTCAAGGAAAGGACAGATAAGTATGAACGGACAATTTAAGAATTTTGCCCGCCTTTTTGAAATCGTGCTAAAATCGTACTACAAACCTGCACGGTCAGCAGACTTTCTTTTCAAAATCAGCGCACTGATAAGAGAAATTACCAGTCCGATCGGTAAAACCTCTGCATAGGTGAACAGCACTACGTACGCAGGATTTTTATACATTTCAACATAACCTTGCATTTCGCTTTCTTTCAGCGAAATTTCCTGCGGAGTCGCGCCGCCGGCGACAAATTCCTTCATGGTGTGGGCTGTGTATCTGTCCATGAAATCCGGAATGATTAAATAATATTCAAACAGCCAGGCAACAACATAAAAGGTGGATGCTATAAGTGTAATAAGCAAACCAATTTTAAAGGCCTTCCCAAAACTGATTACACCCATATTGTGCTTGTCCCGATAACTTTTGATTCCAACAAAAATCGAAGAAAATGCTGCAAGCATAAATGTATAGCCGAGCAGCATGTTACTTTCAAAATCCTCATTTTTATAACATTGCCAGGTTACTATCATCGAAAACACGGCAAGCACAACTCCGGAAATCAACCCAAATACAACTACATTTCTTTTCATTTGAATAAATATTTTAGCGTTTATTAGATGCTGTAAAGTTGTCAAAACCAAGGTTTACCGGCTTCATACTTTTGGGTGATTTTTACCAAATTGAATCTGTTTCACCCGAAAGTATTAGTTTTTAAGCAATGATATGCAGCCTTTTACCCTGCTCGATGGCCTGCGTGCGGCTTTTCACTTCCATTTTCTCAAAAAGTCTGGAAGAGTGTGTTTTGATTGTATTTAGTGAAAGGAAAAGCCGCTCTGCGATTTGCTGGTTGCTTAACCCTTCGGCTATTAATTGTAGCACTTCAAGTTCACGCCCGCTCAGTCCAAGCCTGGCTATTTCACTATCATTTTGTTGAAAGACTTCAGTTTGTGCGAGATAAACTTCTTTTTCAACAACAATCGTTTTCACTTTTGGCGTTGTTAACTTCAAGGCTAACCATATTCCCATTCCGGTAAATACAAAGGCAATTGCTCCCGCGTATATTTCAAAAGCATGGCTGAGAATAATGAATCTGAGTTCAAGCCATTTGAGCAAAAACAAAAGCACTGCCAGGCAAATCCCGTAGAGAATAATATGTTTGTGCCGGGATATTAATTTAAAATCCATTCTAAATGCCGGTTGCCGATGTGATAACCCAAAGTAATAAATAAAAAATTTTACACAAAACTAAGGGGGAGGTCCAATCGAAATCTCGTCCTGACATTAAATCTTTTAGTGCTGTTTTATCAGTAGCTGGCTACTTTCCTGCCTTTTAAAAGAAAGCCATTCACCAAATTCTGATATGTCGTATTTTAATATCGATTCCACCAAAGAGCAAACATTTGATGCCATAGTAATTGGCACCGGAATCAGTGGCGGCTGGGCTGCCAAAGAACTTACCGATAAAGGTTTGCGAACCCTGATTCTGGACCGTGGAAAAGACGTCAAGCATATTGTAGATTATCCTACCACCAACATGCAGCCATGGGAATTTGAGCACCGCGGGCAGCCGTCACTGGCAATGCGGGAGCAAAATCCTATTGCCAGCAAACATTATATTTTCAGAGAAGATGCCATGCATTTCGTTGTAAAAGACGCCGAACACCCCTATGTTCAGGATAAGCCCTTTGACTGGATGCGCGGATATCAGGTTGGTGGCAGATCGCTCTTGTGGGCACGCCAGACGCAGCGCTGGTCGGACTTTGACTTTGAGGGACCTGCGCGCGACGGATTTGCTGTTGACTGGCCGATACGTTACGCGGACATTGCTCCCTGGTATAGCTACGTTGAGAAGTTCGCAGGTATTTCGGGCAATAAAGACGGGCTGGCTCAGCTTCCCGACGGAGAGTTTCTGAGTCCGCATGAGATGAGTTGTGTGGAAAAGCATTTTAGTGAACAAACAGCAAAAAACTATAAAAACAGCCGGCCGGTTATTATTGGAAGGGCTGCACATATCACCGACCCGCAACCGATACATACGCAGCAAGGCAGAGCCAAATGTCAGCATCGTGTGATGTGCCAGCGAGGATGCCCGTTCGGAGGTTATTTCAGCACCAATGCATCGACATTGCCGTGGGCCGAGAAATCAGGAAAACTAACACTCCGTCCTAACTCAGTCGTGCATTCGATTATCTACGATGAAAAGAAAAAACGGGCGGCAGGCGTGCGAGTGGTAGACACCCACACGAAAGAAATGACCGAATACTTTGCAAAAATCATATTTGTCAACGCCTCAGCGATCAATTCGAACCTGATCCTGTTAAATTCAAAGTCATCCAGGTTTCCAAACGGGCTTGGCAACGACAGCGGTCTGCTTGGCAAGTTTATTGGCTTTCACAATTATCGTGGCCGGGTCAGCGCCGACTATGATGGCTTTCATGAGTTTACCACAGATGGAAGGCGGCCAAACGGAGCTTATATTCCCCGGTTCCGCAATGTGTTCAAACAGGAAACTGATTTTCTACGCGGTTATGCGACTTCGTTTTCCGCTTCTAAAATGGGAAATACCAATAAGGGAATCGGGGAATCTTTAAAGGAAAACCTTTTCAAACCCGATACAGGAGGATGGAGCCTGGGTGCGCAGATGATGGGCGAAACCCTGACAAAGGAAACAAATATGGTAAGTCTGGATCCAACATTAAAAGACAACTGGGGAATTCCTTTGCTGAGAATGTCTGTGGACTTTGACGACAACGACATGAAAATGGTCCAGGACTTTTATACCGAATTGTCTGAAATGCTTTCCAAAGCCGGTTTCACCAACATACGCACATCAGATACAAAAAGAAATCCGGGAAGTGAAAACCATGAAATGGGCGGGGTACGTATGGGAAAAGATCAGAAAACCTCTTTGCTTAACAAATGGAATCAAATGCACCACGTCTCAAATGTTTTTGTAACTGACGGCGCTTCAATGACTTCCACAGCAACGCAAAATCCATCTTTAACCTACATGGCCCTTACGGCAAGAGCCGTTGATTATGCCGTCTCGGAGATGAGAAAGGGAAATATATAAAAAGAATTACGGTTGGGATTCACGCTGTGATCGTATAAAGTCAGTTTGCGCCGGACATTTTAATTATATTTGCCCGGAAACAAATATTAGCATGGCTGTACAAAAATATAACGACGGAGTAAAAGTTCTGGTAAAGAACAATCCCGGCACCTGGATTATCCTTGAACATGAAACCATAAAAAAGGGAGCAACGACCAAGGTTACCGGCAAGGTGAAGTGCAAAAATATTGAAACAGGTATGATAAAATTTTTTAGTGAAAATGGCTGTTCGCCTGCCTGAGGCGCATAATTATCTTACCAGGTTCGTTTCTCTATTTTGTACCAACAATCAGCTCCACAATGAACAAAAGAATCATTAATCTGTTTTTCGTTTTATTCTTGGCAGTACCTGCTTTTTCTCAGACTACAGCAAATCTCAAAAAGATAGCACCGTTTAATATCAAACTCACCAATGGTCAGCAGTATACCTCTGCGCAACTTTCGCCGGGTCCCGTTGTCCTTATTTATTTTTCCCCAGACTGTGATCATTGCCAGGCTTTTACGCAGGATATGATCAAGAATTATAGCGCAATCACCAACAAGCAGGTAATCATGGTCACTTTTCAGGCGATGGATATGCTGCAGCCATTTGCTAAAAAATATAAGATCGCACAGTATCCTAACATAAAAATTGGAACGGAAGGTCTATCTTACACTGTTCAGAAATATTACGGCATCAGATCTTTCCCATATATCGCCATATATGATAAACAGGGAAATCTTGTAAAAACCTACGAGGGCGAACAACCGCATGCTGAGATTTTCAAAACTTTGAAAAAGTATTAGAGCAATTCAACTTTCCGGAATTCATAGTTGCCTTTGATTTGCTGATTTAAAAAGGTTCCTTTGGAAAATGCGGCTTTCATCGCCAGGTACTTTTCCTCAGGCACATTCAGATAATCATAAACCATTCCGGAAACATAGATTACTCTTAAAATCTCTGTATCAGCATTATAATGAAATTTTGAAACAACCGATGATGGCATTTTCTGAATTAGAATAATTATTATAACCAAACCGTTTTGCCTAACACATCTGGTTACAATAATTATTCCGGTTCGCCTCGGCAAAAATGCCTAGCGCCTGGTGAAAGTGATATTCTTAATACGGCTTCCCGAAAGTTTAAAGCCCGAAATTTTCTTCTGACTATTTCTGATGAACTGAATACTTCCTGCACCTCCATTAAAGAGGTCCGGTGCAGATGAATCAGGCAGAATAAAACCTTCACCTGTTCTTCGGTTGCTCATTTCGAGCTTGTTATCTTTAACATAAATTTTGTATTCTACTGCCAGTTCTTCGCTGTAAAATGTTCCGGTATATTGGCCGAAAAGCTTGGGATCTGGAACCCATGGCTTAACTCTTTTTGCATTAATACCTCTGTATTTGAACATCACCGCTTTACCGGTTTGACCTTTAACAAAAGTCATCGGCGCGCCGTAAGCCTCAATCCAGATCGTTGAGTCCGATTTAGCCTCAGTTGGGAATTTTGGCTCGCCGGTTGCCTGCGTCATTAATTTTCCATCTTCGTAGGTTATATCAACAAGCTTTCCGGGCCTGAGAAGGTATGTTCCCGCATACTGTTTGGCTAAAACAGAATCCAGTACAATTGATGGTAACTCTTTTATTTTATTGGTAACGGCTGGCGCTGTTTGCCATTTTTTACTTAAAAATAAGTCCGCAACTTTCGAAACGTACAGATTCGGATTAAAATCTGCGGCATTGCTTAAAATAATGATCGACAAAGATTCATCAGGATAGTTTTCAATAATTGTCCTGTAGCCCGCCCAACTGCCCGTGTGGGAAACCGTTTTAATTCCGCGATCTACATCCGTTCCAAGACCGTATCCATAAGGAACGTTATTGCCATTATTCAGCTTACCAGTTGTCAGCATGTTGAGGTAAACCGGATTTTTTAAATCTACTTGTTTATCAAAATTAATAACCCATTTACCCAAGTCATCCACTGTTGTAAATAAGGAACTGGAACCATAGGCGGTAAGTGCACCGGGAGTTTTAACAAAGCCATGATCTGTAGGTTCATAGGAATAGGCAAGATTTTTAATGATTCTTGTATAATCATCCTGAAATTGAGACGAATTCATTCCAAGTGGTTTAAATATCCTTTCGTCAGTCCAAACCCTGAAAGATTGCCCACTAACCTTTTCAACGATAGCAGCAAGTAAATTATAACCGGTATTAGAGTAAGAATATTTACTACCCGGTTCAAAATCAAGTTCTTTCTGGTTTTTTACCATCCGCATAATATCATCAAAAGAAAATACCTCGTCCCAGCGCCATCCGGCAATGGCCAAGGCTTCCGGCCAGTCGCGTAGGCCACTTGTGTGATGAACCAAGTGCCTTATAGTAATTGTCTTGCCAAAAGAGGGACTCTCGGGCAGATATTTGCGAATATCATCGTCGGGAGAAATTTTACCTTCCTGAATCAACGTTGATATAGCAAATCCTGCAAACTGCTTGGAGACCGAAGCAATATCAAATACACTAACTGGTGTAATCGGAATGTCATATTCCAGATTGGCCATGCCAAAACCGTTGCTATAGATAACAGAATCGTTTTGCACGACAGAAACTGCACAGCCAGGACTGGTCTTCGTGTTAAAAGTCTGAAAAATAGCATCGATCTTCTGTGTAAGTGAGTCTGACTGAGCGCGAAGTTCTGAACCGGCCAGTAAAATTATAAGAAGTAAAAAACAGTGGCAAAAATTGATTCGTTTCATTTAAAATGGTTTATCATGGCTATTGTATTTAAAGTTAATACAACAACTCCAAGACGGCCGAAAATGTGAAAAGGTTGCATAAAGGTTATCTGAGAGGTTGGAATAATTTTAGTCTTCTAAATTCTTTTAGGAAAATTATGATGGTAATGGAATCGTTTCCATCAATTTAAAGTATTTTCGGACTTATTCCTTTCGAATGATTTTCGTCACGAACGACAGGATTATCACAACAAATTAAAGCGGATGCATATAGTTATAATTGGTGGCGGTTTTGCAGGAGTAAATCTTGCGCTGGCCCTTGGAGATAATAAAGATTTCGAGATCACACTCGTCGACAAAAATAATTACAATTTCTTTCCACCGCTCATATACCAGGTGGCAACCGGATTTTTGGAACCATCGAGCATCAGCTATCCCTTTCGTAAGTTGTTTTCCAGCAAAGAAAATGTGCATTTCCGTCTGGGCTATTTGCAAAAGGTTATCCCCGAAGCCAATAAGATAATCCTGCACAACGGAGAAGTTGAATATGATTACCTCGTGTTTGCAACGGGCGCAAAAACGAATTTCTTTGGCATGGAAAACGTAAAGCAAAATGCCATAGCCATGAAAACCCTCGACGATGCGATTGAAATGCGAAATAAGCTTCTTCAGCAGATGGAACAGGCAACAATCTCAACAGACCCGGAAGACATCAAAAAACGTTTAACGATCGTCATTGCAGGCGGCGGGCCCACCGGCGTGGAGCTGTCTGGCATGTTTGCAGAAATGCGAAACGGTATTATGCGCAAGGAGTACCCGGAGCTGGTTGGCAAAGGAAGTGAAATTTACCTTATTGACGGAGGCGACGCTTTGCTTTCCCCGATGAGTGCCAAATCCCAGCAGGAAACCTATAAGGAGCTCAAAAAACTGGGTGTGAATATTATGCTTAAAAGTCGTGTTAAAGACTTTGTAAACGATACAGTTTATCTGGCCAGTGGTCAGACGATCCCTGCTAAAACCCTGATCTGGGCAGCCGGGGTAACAGCTAAAGTCTTTGAAGGCCTGCCCGCAGAAAGCTATGGCCGTGGCGGAAGAATGGTGACCGATGAATTTAATAAGGTGCATAGCACAGCTAACGTCTATGCGATCGGCGATACTGCGCTGCAATTAACCGACACAGATTGGGAATTTGGGCATCCGCAGGTTGCACAGGTAGCTATTCAGCAGGGAAGACATCTTGCAAGAAACTTTAAATTAATGGTGGCAAATAAACCTTTGCAGCCATTTAAATACAAAGACAAAGGCTCGATGGCAATAATTGGAAGGATGGAAGCCGTGGCAGATCTGCCAAAACCGAAAGTTCACTTCAACGGAGTCATCGCCTGGTTTGCATGGCTGTTCATTCACCTGATTTCCCTGATTACATACCGAAACCGCGCCAGGACACTTTACAACTGGATGATCGCCTATTTTACAAAAGACCAGTCGTTAAGGATGATTATCAAACCTACATTGAGATCTTATAAAGAAGATTAGATGTGATCATTTAATACAAAGGATTAGGAAAATGCAGTTATGCGATACGTTTCCTGAGCATTTTGGTAAGTTCTTTAATGGCTTTTTCCTTATCCTTTTTCAAAACTTTGGCCAAATCGGTACTCGTCGCTTCCGGGTTATTGCCCGTTCCCCAAATATTCATCTCAACTAAAACCGGAAGCAAACTGATTCCTTTCTCGGTAAGTGCGTAAACAAACTTTGATTTTGTTTGAGCGGACTCACCTTTCGTAATAAAACCATTGGCGGATAGGGAAGCTAGCCTGTCGGCCAAAATATTTGTAGCGATCTTTTCATCGGATGCAAGAAACTCTCCGTAAGACGACTTTCCGTAGAAGATCATATCCCGAAGGATCAGCAGTGACCATTTATCACCCAGAAAATCCAGAGTGAAGCTTACCGGGCAGTCGGAGCGATGCGTAATTTCTTTGCTAGCTTTCGTCATTAAAGTCTGATACCTTTTGATAATAAAATCTAAAATACAGATTCTTTCGAGAAAACTACACGAAATTTTTTAGCCGGGATTTCAGGAAAAAGCGTTTAATTGAGAATCATTATAAGTTTACGTATATCGGCTAAAACCTGCGTTTACTGGTACGATTGTTTATGATTTCTGGAAAGAAAATATACCTATTAAATCGTTACCAATATGAACGCTGAAGCAATTAGCTTAACTGAAAAAGAAGTAAAACCGGTTGTTGACCTTCTTAATGATTACCTAGCCAACTATCATATTCACTACCAAAAACTCAGGGGTTGCCACTGGAACATAAAAGGGCAAAACTTCTTCACTCTGCATGTCAAATTTGAAGAGCTCTATACCAATGCCCAGTTGACCATAGATGAAATTGCGGAACGCGTTCTGACACTTGGCAAACCACCGCACAGCCGTTTCGCGGATTACATCAGCGAATCAAAAATTCAGGAAATCAATACAATTGGCATGCAGGATCTGGCTATGGTTGATGCAATACTGGACGACATGGCGAAATTGATTGAACTGGAACGCGAAATACTGGAAGTTTCAGACAGCGCAAGTGACGACGGAACCAATGATATGGTCAACCGATTTATGCAGTTTAAAGAAAAAAACACCTGGATGCTTCGCTCGTTCGCAGGAAAGAAATAAATATCTTGACTAGTCCTAAAAGGCCATTCTTAGCAGAGTGGTCTTTTTATGCTTGTAGCAAATAATACTTTACTTATCGATTGCATATTCAGGTTAGTTGCCCGTTAAAGTTTTCAGCGGATGATACTTTTTTCAATCGTGCAAACGCATCCTTCTTCATTTTGACATCACCCCTTTCAAAGCATTTAAAACAATCCCAGCTCACCCAGGCCTGGTTTGACTCCACATGCAAAAAGCCCCATTCTCCTGTTTTGTCGATCCGTGGAAGATACAAAACAGAAAGGGTGATTGCTTTCTCATATTTGGGATAAAACGTCCAGGTTAACCTCATGAATACAATTGACTAATTTCCGGTGACCGCCTTTCGCGCTGCTTTCGTTTTGGCATTGACAATTTTGATGGCTGGCCTCAGAATACGCTGGATAGCAGGAGTTTGTAAACCAATCCCGATAAAAACCAGCTCAGAAACCGGATCATCAGTTTCCCAGTTACCATGACTTTCCAATGTCAATCGTTTTCCTGTAGATTGCAAAAGTATTTTTTCATTACTTTTTTCGAGCTTTATAAAGCCTTTGATACGATAAATCTGACTATAATGGATCATCAGTGTCACATTAAGCGTATGCAGCAGATAGTCTTTATAAAACTCATTTTCTGTTCTGTAGGTAACGGTAACGATCTTATGCTTGTTGGCCCCTAAAAATGCACCCAAATTTTCATTAAGCAGTAATTGGTTTTCTTTTCTCGTTTCGTATAAAAGTTGTTCAGGAATCGTTCCGTCCTTTGAGAAGATCACTTCCGCAAAAGGATTGGCAGAAGACATTAAGTCTTTCAGCTTCAATGCATATTCCGGAGTAACTAAGTCTATTTTATTAATCACGATCAGATCCGAAGCGATGACCTGGCGGATCGTCTCATTGGTCTCGCCCAGATAATCTTCCACCGTCTCGGCATCTGCGATACAAATTACTCGCCTGAGATTAAAGACTTTGGAAACATCTTCCCGCTTGAAAATAGCGGCGACGTTGCCCGCATCGGCCACACCGGTTGTCTCAATAAAAAGATTATGCGCCCTTTCATTACTTCGGGCAAGCAGAGACAACACATCGTAAAGTTCCTCATCCAACGAACAACATATACATCCGTTATTCAGCTCATAAAGATCACTGTACGACTTACTGATCAGACTTCCGTCTACCGAAACTTTGCCAAACTCATTTTCGATCACCACATTCCGCTCGCCTTCCAAACTTTTAAGCAAGTGGTTCAATACGGTCGTTTTTCCTGCTCCTAAAAAACCGGTGATCAGATATACATTAATTTTTTGTTCCGCTTCCATATTTACCATTTGCAACAATGATGCAAATTTAATGATTTATTCTGATGGTAACATCACACAATACACCTGCCATCAACAGGGCATACAGCTGCCACCATTTTCTTCTTACCCGAGCTTCGGTCAAAAAAGTAATCCAGCCTTCCAAGATTTATACCTGCAAAGCCAACCTGATTTATGGTGGTGATGGTGCCGCCCAGGTTCACTACATCTTCCGGCAGTTTCAAAAACGTGTGCGTGTGGCCTCCGATGATCAGATCGATGTTTCGTGTAGATTTAGCCAAAACCAGATCAGAAACTTTCTCTTCCTTGTACTTGTAGCCAAGGTGTGAGAGGCAAACGATCAGATCACATTTCTTTTCATTTTTCAGCATGGCAGCCATCTCGTTGGCTTTGGCAATCGGATCCTGATAAACCAGGTCTCCATAGTTTTTTTTATCAACAAGGCCTGCCAATTCGATTCCCAATCCAAAAACGCCGATTTTGATTCCCTGCTTTTTAAAAATTTTATACGGTTGGGTTTTGCCTTTCAGATCCGTATTGGACATCTCGTAATTACTCACAAGAAATGGAAATTTCGCATGCGGAAGCTGTTTTACAAATCCCTCAATTCCGTTGTCCAGATCATGATTTCCGATCGTTGAAGCATCATAACCCATATCGCTCATGAGCTTAAATTCCAATTCTCCACCAAACATATTGAAATAGGGCGTCCCCATGAAAACATCGCCTGCATCAAGCAAAAGCACATTTTTCTGCTCTTTTCTGATCTGACTTACCAAAGCAGCTCTTCTTGCTACGCCGCCCATGCCCTGATTACGCGAACCGTCCATTGGAAAAGGGTCAATCCGGCTGTGCACGTCGTTGGTATGAAGGATCGTCAGCTGAACTATCTCTTCATTTGCAAAAGCAGAAAACGGTAACCCTGAAAGTGCGATTAATCCGGCTGCCGCCCCACCCTTTTTTAGAAAATCTCTGCGATTAGTCATTTGTGACAACAATTCTTCCATCTAACTGAGGTGTTATTTTTCTACCATTTTTAGTCTGTTCACTGATGTAATCGATGAGAACATCCCGAATCTTTTTTCCTGCATTCTTTCTCTCTAACGGATTTGCCAGACTTTTCTGCTCATCGCCGTTGTTAGCGATGTAGTCTGAGGTCACCATGGTATAGGTCTGACTGACATCAAACGGTTTTCCATCAATGGTCACATCGTAGGGTTCTTTATTTTTGATTTTCATCCGAAGCCCGGAAACAGGCTGTCCGCTGCTTGTAGCAAGATAATCGATCAGAATTTTCATGTTCTGACCTGACAGCTTCAAAATGACTACCTCATTTTCAAACGGCATCAGTTCAAAAACATGGGTGATGGTGATATCTCCTTTCGGGACCGAAGTCCGTATGCCTCCTTTTGTTGTTGGGAAAGCAAACTGGATGGAGGGGTCTATTTTCCGGCTTTCTGCCAGAACTGCATCTGCGTAAAAATCACCTAAAAGACTCTCCGGTGCAGAAGACTTGGTAATTTCTGCGGTTGTAAATCCAATGACACGGTTCATCTCCGCCTCCATTTTTTGCTTGTAAGGCGCATAATAGCGCAGCATGGACGAATCCGCGTTTAGTTGGCTGTCCATGGCGTACTGTTTGTACTCGCTGTGTTTAACGTCAAAGTGTTTGGCACAGGAAGAAATTACGATCAGGGAGAACGCTGAGGCTGCGAACTTAACGGCTGTTTTTTTATAAAACTTCATGCGATTTTAAGATTGAGCAGCAAATGTAACATCCGCATGACTAGAATGTACAGAATCGCATAAATTTGATTTCCGGAATGTAGAAACAATTAAAAAACAGTAATTTTTCTGAATATATATTTATAATTACCTAACAATTTTGATAACAAATAGATTAGCTAAAACTCATACTTCACATTTTTGGGCAGCGGTTCTACCACGACCTTCATCCATTTCCCATCCACCTTAATCACAACGATATTGTTGTCCTTATCATAAAACATTGTCCCGTTGTCTCCGCCTTTAAGTTCTTTAAAATTAACATGTTTGGCATCTTCTCCAAAATTTTTCTCAGCGTCCTGATCCGGTTGCGTTTGAAGAAGATCAGCTTTTCCAATGTTGCCTAGCGTTAGTGCGTTTGATAGTTTGAGCGAGCCGTAGAAAATAGCCTTATCCCTTCCAAAAAGAAAAGAATGCTGACGGACATCCGATCCAATTTTGAACCAGTTATAGGCGCCTTCTGAATGATCATAAACCGTGCTGTAATAGTATGCTTCGGCCACTGGTCGCTCCATTTCAACGTGTTTATTAACCAGCATCGTGATCCGCGATTTATCATCGGTTGCATAGCCCTCAAACACATGGTAACCCCAGCGCTTACGGTTTCTTTCCTGCGGGTTACCCCTTACCTGAATCATATACGGTGTGCTCAAAATTCCGTCTATGGTCGTGTACATAGGCGTAACCTTAGGATTAAAACCAAAATTATAACCCCTCTCCTTCCAGCGTTCCCAGGTTGAATCCACATCTGACGATATTACCACACGGTTTAAACCTGAATGGTCAGAACCGGGACTTATTCGCAGATACCGCTCCAGGCCTGGCCTGTCTGAAAACTGGGCATATGTTGCCGCCGGGACCAAAATGAACAATTGTAAAACTAAAATGAAGGCAAATCTGAGCATGACCAGTAGAGAGTAAACGATATTTTAATTGCTTAATTTTTTTATTCTTTTTGGTTAAAAGCAACCCCTAAATTTTAATTACTTAACATTAACTGAAACAAAAAATGCGTGGTCTTCCGAAGATTACCACGCATCTGCCCGGTTTTCCGGAATTGTTACCAGAGTTCGTTTTGCTTCAAATTGGGATTTGCATCAATTTGAGATTGTGGTATCGGATAAATTTCCAGCTTAGGCGTGTAAGGCAGTAAGATATTATCCACGATCTGATCAGGGGACATAGCCGCTATTTCTTCACTCAGTGTTCCCCAGCGGCGTATGTCAAAGACGGTATTAAATTCACCGGTTAATTCCAGCCGGCGCTCTTTCCGGATAGCTGCGCGAACATCAGCTGCGGAAACTGCTTTTGAAGCGGTAGCTTTTGCACGCGCCCGCACACGATTTAAAAGTGGCAGTGCTTCTGCTGGTTTGCCGGTTTCAACAAGTGCTTCTGCCAAACAAAGCAGTACATCAGAAAAACGAAGTTCTATTAAATCGGCTCCGTATCCCTGCACAGCAGCACCGGCGGCTCTGGGCTCGCGGGCAAGTTTACCATAAGCAATTCCATATTTGTAGTCGTCATGGCCCAGTGACAGTTTGGTCCTTTTTACAATGTAATTAGCTTTCACCGAATCATATAGAATGCTATCACCAGGTTGAACATCCGTTCTGGCAGTACCTTTATAAACATACTTTTCAACTAAGGTGAAATCACGGCGCGTATCCGTTTTTTCAAAAAGTTTGTAAAAGTTATAAGTCAGCCCATAATTTGTTTGTTCATCGCCGTTTACCAAACCGGGCGGAAACAAATTGAAAGGCAAAATGTTTCCGTTAGGATTTGAAGAATTTACAAAATACCCAAAAGATAACACGATTTCTCTGTTTCTTTCATTGGCAAGGGCAAAAACACTAGCAAAATCAGGAAGCAACTGAAAAGCATATTTCGTTTCATTGGCAGTGCCTGTAACTTCTTTCAGTTTATCAACTGCCTTCTGGTAGTTCTCTGTTTTGTTTAGCGGTTTACCTGCCATGGTGAGATATACCTTTCCAAGCAGTGCTTTTGCCGCTCCGGCCGTTACGCGGCCAAGTTCAACCCCACCCCTGGCATCGGGCAGATTATTCTCTGCAAAGGTCAAATCCGCAATGATAGCATCATACACTTCTGTCGAAGTTTTCTTGGCACCAAAAATAAGATCCGTGTCATTTAAAGAATTGATTTCCTGTAAAATAAGCGGAACGCCGCCAAAGTACCTTACCAAATTAAAATAAGCATAAGCTCTGAGAAATCTGGCCTCAGCAACGTACGGATTGGCTTCGCTTTCGTCGTCAGGTACGGCGAGTTTGGCATTATCAATGACGACATTGGCCCTGAAAATAATTTTATAAAACCGGTTCCAGACAGACTCAAATGCGCCCGAGTTAGGAACATGTGCAAACCTGTAATAAGGATCTGCACCAATTCCTATGCCAGCTGTGGCATACCTATGACCGGATTCGGTTAAAATAAAACGGTTGCTTATGTCTGTAAAATCAGGAGCTGTGTAGGCCTGATAAACACCCAGTGTCGCCTGGTTCAACCCATCTTCATCCTTGAAGACGATTTCTTTACTTAAAGAAGAAAATGGGGTTTCTTCTAAATTGTCTTTGCACCCAGCCATACCGAGCACCAACAGAAAAAGAGATACTATATTAAATTTCATATTTTTCATGGTTAAAAATTGCAGGAAAAACCAATAGTATAAGACCGCTGCATTGGATAAGCACCGTAGTCAATCCCCTGCTGAAGCAGCGACTGTCCGTAAGAACTTACCTCAGGATCATAACCTGTATACTTGGTTAGCGTCAGAATGTTGGTGCCTGTAACAAATAGTCTTGGATTCTGAATCGGGCCGAGCTTTGGAAAGGTATAGGCAAGTGAGAGCATTTTCAGTCTGACAAAGCTTCCGTCTTCAAGCATTGTAGAATTAATATCTCCCGAAGCGATACCTCTTTGAATACCAGGATACTTCGGATTGTTATGCGGATTGCTTTCTGTGTAGCGGTTGTTGTACCATTCTTCAGATTGGTTAAAACCTACCCCGCCATAATCAACCACTCCGTTGGCGATGTAAAAACTTGTCAGGTTCAATACATCATTTCCTACCGATCCGGTTACCAGGGCACTTAAAGAAAGATTTTTCCAGGTGATGTCATTGGTCCATCCGAAAGTAAAATCAGGCGTTGATTTCCCCAGCACCACTCTGTCCTCAGCATCCACCCGGTTACTTCCGTCTGTGTCTGCATAAATCCATGAACCATAAACCGGAGTACCAGTTGATCCTGCCGGAGCGGGCCCCTCGAAGGTAGCAAAGGTTGGATTGCCGTTGCTGTCAAAGTCGGTTGTCTGCGTTAAACCCGCAACGCGGTAACCAAAGAAACGGCCGACTTCCTGTCCTGGCACCAATATTCCCGATACGCCGCCCAGCAAATTACCATTAATGCTCACGTAGTCTGGCTGTGTACGCTCTCCTAAGTCAATCAGCGTTGTTACATTTTTTGAGATATTAAATCTTGAAGAAAATGTCACATTTTTCCTCTGAATAATATTTCCCTGAATGCTTAGTTCAACGCCCCGGTTACGCATCGTTCCGTAGTTGTCGATGATCGAATTTACTCCCGACTGCGTTGGCAGAACCCGGTACTGCAACAGATCAGACGTTACTTTGTTGTAATAATCAAAACTGATTATGATTCTGTCTTTCGCTGTGTTAAAATCAAGACCTGCATTAAACTGGCGTGTTCTCTCCCAGGTCAGATTCGGGTTGGCCAGTGATGTGGGATATATGCCTGTGCCTATCGTGCTGCCCCCTTCTCCAAGCTCATAAAAGCCGCTGCTGTATTGAGACAGGGATGAGTATGGACCGATTGCCTGACTACCTGTCTCTCCGTAAGAAGTTCTGAGCTTGGCATTAGAAACAAACTTGACATTTTTCATAAATTCCTCTGCATCCAGATTCCAGGCAAGTGCTATGGAAGGAAACATTCCGTATTTTTTGTTTTCGGCAAAGGCAGAAGCTCCATCGATTCTTAGGGATGTATTCAGAACATATTTACCTTTAAAGGAATAGTTAGCCCTTGCAAAAGCAGACTGCAATACCCTTTTCTCTTTGTACGAGCCAATGTTTTGTGACTGAGCACTTCCAATATTGTCAAGTCCAAAATAAGGGACATCAAACCCCGAAGAATTTGTGTTGACGAAATCAACAACCTGGTCGTTATATTCTACACCCGCGGTAGCATTCAGATAGTGATTTTTCCTGTATGTCTGTTCATAGAGCAAATAAGCATTTGCGTTGTAACTGTAAGTATTGGAGGTATTGTTACTTCCCCGTCCTTTAACCTGATTTCCCTCGGCTGTGCTTGGCGGCAGAAAAACGTTACGACGGGTTAGGTTCTGGTTGGTTCCAAGGCTTACAACAAGCTGCAAGCCGGGAACGATCTTGAAATAATTTTCAAGGTTGATAATCGAATAGTCATTTTTGGTAACATCCGACTTGGCCATCAGCTCATTGTAGGGGTTCGAAAAGTAATAACCCTGATAACCAGGAATACCTAGGCTGTTGTTTCCCAAATAATCCAGCGGCAAGGTCGGCGCTGCACGAAGCCCGTCCATCAGACCACCCGAACTCGGCCAGGCCCGCGAAGCTGTTACTGCCCGGTCTGAATTTTGCCGTGTAAAAGCCAGCTGTCCTTTAATGGTATACCAGTTGTTTACCTCATTATTCAGGTTAGCCCGGATACTTCCGCGTTTATTGAGAGAATTGATGATCGTTCCCTTTTCCATTAAATAATTAGCTGAAATATAATAGGAGGATTTGGCACTCCCGCCTGAAATAATTAGCGTTATATCTTCCCGAAAACTTGGCTGGGTTACCGCATCGACCCAGTTGGTGTTTGTCAGCGCGCTGTCAAGGTTGGTAAACGGTGGATTACGGTTTGTCTGACTATAACTTTGATTAATGATTTCAGCATATTGCTTTGAATTCATCATCCGGATTGGATTCGATACTGTTCCAAATGAGGTTTTATTGACCAACTCGACCCTGCCTGTTCCACGTTTACCAGCTTTGGTTGTGATAAGTACTACTCCATTTGCACCTCTGGATCCGTAAATAGCCGTAGCAGAAGCATCTTTTAATACTTCCATGCTTTCAATATCATTCGGGTTTATACCATACAAACCATTTTGTGTTGATGCTCCGGTAAAGTTCGCACCCGCTTCACGGTATGGTGGCATCGGGAAACCATCTACCACATAAAGAGGCTCATTGTTACCACTTAGCGAATTATTGCCTCGTATACGTACCACTGCGGCAGCTCCCGGTTCTCCCGAAGTTTCCACAACCTGCACACCGGTTGTTCGTCCCTGAAGCGCCTGATCAACGGTATTTACAACCGCAGATTTATATTCGGTACCCGATACACGCGTGGTAGAACTGGCCAGATCCCGCTTACTTTGCGCGCCGTATCCAACCACGACAACCTCCTTCAATGCCTTTGCTTCGGGAAACATTTGAACGTTATAAGTAACGGATCTTCGCACCGCAACTTCCTTTGTAGTGAATCCAACATAGCTAAACACCAAAACTGCCTTTTCAGCCGGCACTTTCATCGTATAAACTCCCTCTGGCGTTGTAACCACCTGGATTTTAGTGTTCTTCACCAACACACTTACCCCTGGCAGCCCGGTGCCATTTTCGTCAATGACAGTGCCTTGGATTGTCTTGGCACCGGCTCCCGGATCCGGAATCGAATCTGCACTCATCACAACAGCGGTTGAGTCAGACTTGGGTGCAAGGCTTGTCGAATCTTTGGTTTGCACAACAGAAGTTCCTACATTTCCAGGGATCCGGTTCATGGCTGTACTGTCCGGAACATCCTGCTCTTTGCCAGTTACTACGGTTGTTGAAGTTGTATCGGTCTTAACTGCGGTTTTGTTTAAGGTATCAGACTGTGTTTTTTGTTTAATCAGGGGCTGAGAAACCTGACTTTGTTTTGGAAGGGAATCTGATGAAGACTTCCTGATCATTATGGAATCCTGCTTAACTGATTGCCTGGGAAGCGTATCTTTTTTGATAACCTGTTTGGCAGCTGAATCAGGACGGGATAAGGTGTCCTTCCTGATTATTTTAATGCTATCCTGAGGAATTTGCTGAGCCTGGCTTACAAACGAAACCGCTAATATAAGAACCGGAACAGCGGCATTTTTAAATAACCTGAGAGGCCAGGGCACAGTCCCGTCCTGATCTAATCGTTGAGTTTTTTGCATATACATTTTGGCTAAGTGAAGGGGGCAAAGCCCCTGGTAATCGTGCTTTATCGAAGTTAGCCCGGCAAAAATCATACCCTACGTACCATTTCAGACTCTGATGTAGTATCAATTCTGTATTATGAATGCATAAATATCGAATCTTGACTACCCCGATTCTGCAAAACTGGACGGACTTAAGAATTTATTTTCAGAAAAAATGATAAACAGAAGTGTTTATTTTTGGAAAAAAGCCGTTACCGATTACATTTGTCGAAATGCTCCTAAATCAGGGTATTGTAAATGTTCGTATTTAGAGAGACTACAGGAAAAACCGAAAACACCATGAGCCAGGAACAACTGCTGACAGCCGATTATATTGATTCCCAAATAGGAAACGTCATAGAGTATTATATAAAATGGGATTTCGAGGAAGATCCGTTTTATGGAAAAGCCAGAATTAAAGGGTTGGCCGATGATGACTTCGGGAAATTAAAAATCATATGTGATGTCATCGAAGGAAGTGACCTGGAACTTGCTTTTGAAGAAGAAGAAGTTTTTATGCATTCGGACAACCGCCCTATTTATGCCGGATCGCTTCCGGAAATATACTCGGCCAACTGGGTATCAACTGACGGAAAAAAGAAAAAGCAGATTTTCATTTCGCCACCTAATGAAAATGCAAAGGAGTATGCGATTTCCCAAACCAATAGCAAGGTAATTGTTAAGCGTATTCTTTAATAACTCATAAAGCAAGAAAGGCCGTTTCTAAATCAGAAGCGGCCTTTCTTGCTTACAAACCCTTTCTACTTTATTTTCACGAATTTCTTTGTTAACACCTTGTCTTCAAAAACGGCCCTGACAATATAAAGACCGGCAGAGGCAGAATTAAGTGTAAAATCATAAACATTTGTACTTACAACGCCATTGGTAGTCAGTCTTTGCTCAACCAGTTGACCTGACGAATTGTAAATGTAAATACCTTTAAGACCAGCCGGATGCGGGTAAAATTGAACCGATATGGCCCCGTCTGTCGGATTAGGTGTAACAAGAAATCCTTCTTCTTTAAGATTTGGATTTACCGTGACCGTCCTGATGTTGATATCATCCAGATACAAATCATTTTCGTTGCCTGCAATGTTCAGAAAGGCGATCAGTACATTTCCGCTATTGATAAAGCTGCCAATATTAATTTCTTCTTTACGCCATTCTGTTGGGCCGGGTACAAAGGCGGTTCTGGTTGTGCCTGAACGCGTAATAAGCGTTGATCCCCATTTTTTGTATAAACTTGTATAGGTCAGCCCGCAATCTGTACTGATTAAAACCTGCAATGTATCCCAAACATTATTCTGCGTGCTGGTACTTGTGTAAGACGCAGCTGCCACCTGAAATGAAACGAAAGCCGAGTCGGTGTTGGCAATATTTACAGTCGGACTTCGCAGATAGTCCTTTTGACCCACTGTCTGCAGACTATTGAAATTGGCTATCCTGACAGAAGCAGAGCCTGTTTTTGCTCCCAGTGCTGTCTTTTCCCAGGTTGTGCTGCCTGCATCTTCATTGACAATATCCCATCCAACCGGAAGAAACGTATTCTCAAAACTTTCCAGTACAGGTGGAGCAACCGGTTGATAAAACATAAATTCCTCACTTATCGCATCATTTGACACATCCTCATCGGCGGCACCGTTTGGAAGTGTGGTATAAATGGTCAAAACGTGGTTGCCTTCCTGGGTTGCCAGTGCAGAAAGTGTCACAGTTGCTTCCTGGTAGGTTGCCAGAGAACCTGTCCATCGGTAGGACGTCACAGTACCGTCATCGACCCGGGCATTGATGGTCACCGAAGTTAGTGTTTCCAGCCCCTGGTTTCGTAGAGTAATCTGCGGTGTAAAGTTTGCAGAGCACAGACGCTGGCTGGGCGATAAAATGGCTTTGGTATAGGCATCCCTGTTTTTCAAGTTGACCGGTGTAGCTCCGTTTGAAGAGGCAAGTATTGACCGGTAGGTGGTAAAAGCAGCTTCCATTCTGGCTACCTGCAGGGTTGTGAACATAAACAAACCTGCGTCCGGTGTATAGTCCATATAATTCTGATACATGATCCCGGGAGATGTCGTCGTACAATTATCAGTCAGAACACCTGTATGCAGTGAACTTGTACTATTTCCCTGGTTAGGCGTGTCGGCAATCTGATCCGTTCCCGAGCAGGATCCATTATCATCTCCCCAAATATGATATAAATTGAAGAAATGGCCCAGTTCATGTGTAAGGGTTTTACCATAATTGTAATTGGTAGTGCTGCCACCCGGAAGGCTTCCATAGTCAATTGCCACTCCCTGTTCAGCTTTGTTGCCATCATCAGGGAAAGTGGCATAACCCAAAGTGCTTCCCGACAAATCGCAAATCCAGATATTTAGATATTTATCCGTATCCCAGGATTCAGCCCCGCCGGTTGAAACATGTTTTACATAATCAGTGGTATAGTCAAAAGAAGAACGCGTGGTGGAATACCGAACGATACCTGTTGCAGGCTCGTCATTGGGCGTGCGCTGCGCGAGAGCAAACTTGATCCCGCTTTTGCCAAATAAAGACTGAAAATATGACGGAATCTTAGAAGCACTTCCGTTTAATCCGGCATAATCCTGGTTAATTGTATCCAGCTGCGCTCTGATTTGCGCATCTGTCACCAAGGATTGCCTGCTTAAAACCACATGGAAGACAACCGGAATTGTAACCAGCTCTCCTGTTTTTAACGTGTTACCAGCAGCAATCCGCTGATTTATCATTCGCTGCAAAACAGCCTCCCGGTTGGTAAAACTTGCTTTTAAGGAAGGATTGGCTCTGAATTTCTGATCAAGCAGTTCCATCGACCCACACCTGTCCTGGGCGGTAACGTAAAAAGAAGATAAAAATAAAGCTCCAAAACAGATAAGTCTTGATAATTGCTTTGTATAAGGTAATTTTAAATTCATTATAATAGTCAGGTAAAACAGTATGGCCTGCCAACTTTCAGAAATACCGTTTGAAATAAGTCTTTAATCTTTTTTATACTTACGAAAAAAGTGATCTAAATGATGCAGCAGGGAAATGTTTTAATTCGAATTTAATTGATCAGCTATTTTTCTAAAATTGCATTTACGACCATAGCGTCTAGGAAGGAATTAAATTTCTTCCAAACGGGTTCATTTTAAGTTAAGGATTCTACAAAAACCCTTACAAATCCTGGTCTGCATTATGGAAAAGTCATCTGGTGTGATACGTAAAATAATCCATATCGATATGGACGCTTTTTATGCTTCCGTCGAGCAGCGGGACAATCCTGACTACCGTGGAAAGCCTATTGCGGTGGGAGGCTCCCCTACGGGACGCGGCGTTGTCGCTACGGCTAGTTATGAAGCAAGAAAGTTCGGAGTCCGCTCAGCAATGTCATCCAGGAAGGCTATGCAGCTCTGCCCACATATTATTTTCGTATACCCAAGGTTTGAAGCGTACAAAACTGCGTCCCGAAGCATCCGGGAAATTTTTCAAAGATATACAGACATCATAGAGCCGCTTTCATTAGACGAGGCATTTTTGGACGTAACCAGTGACAAACAAAACATTGGTTCCGCCCTTGAAATTGCGCAGCAGATAAAGAAGGCGATAAAATCAGAATTAAATCTGACCGCTTCTGCCGGGGTTTCTACCAACAAGTTTGTTGCCAAAATTGCTTCTGACATTAATAAGCCAGATGGACTCACATTTATTGGTCCATCTAAAATAGAGAAGTTTATCAATAACCTTCCAGTCGAAAAATTCTTTGGTGTTGGAAAGGTAACTGCTGATAAAATGAAGAGCATGAACCTGTTTACCGGAGCTGACCTGAAGAAGTTGACAGAGGATGAACTTGTAAAACGATTTGGGAAAACAGGTTATTTTTACTACAAAATTGTTCGTGGGATAGACGAGCGGGAAGTTCAGACGCACAGGGAAACCAAATCACTTGGAGCTGAAGATACGTTCATGTATGATCTGGATACAATAGAAGAAATGCATAAAGAGCTCGACAGGATTGGCATCACTGTAGTAAACCGGCTTAACAAAAGCCAGCTTGCGGGAAGAACCGTAACTCTGAAGATAAAATATAGTGATTTCACACAGATAACCAGAAACCATTCTTTCTCAAATCCTGTCTCTGATTTAGAGACCATCACAGACACCGCCAAACAACTTCTTGGCAAAGTAGATCTTGAAGAAAAAACGGTAAGACTGCTGGGAATTTCACTCTCCAACTTTGGAGAATCAGAAATCAGATCCAGAAGATATGGCGATCCGGAACAGTTGCGGTTGTTTGATGAATATTAAAAATTAATTCAGCTTCAAAGTTGCCAGGTAAAATGAAAATTGGCTATTTAAAGTTAATTACTTTAAATTTTTGAATTACAAAAGCAATGCATCCACCCTGTGAGCCTGGACCTTATTCTCACAGCCGGACCAGGAGAAAATAGTAAAACGGCCATCCTGAGAAGCTACAAGCGCAATGGCATCATGCTGATCATGCACAAACTGCGCTGCTGATAAATGACGCGTTCCTCCGCTTTGAACTGGATGAACCACTACACCCCTATTACCGATTATTGGCTCAGTCACAAGCATCTCTTCTACCGGTTTGCCATTTGGCGATCTGCCTATCTTTGCTCCAAATGCAAGCAGTTCATATTTATCGTTGATTATCGTAGCACCATCCACAGCCGTAAGACCCGCCAGATTATTGACTGCCGAATTCAGCTTGCTCTGCCATAAAACGGGTGTAAGCTCACCTGAGTGTTGTTTGTGTAGTTCCGCAAGTTCAGAGAACGCGGGTTGCACTGCGTAAGAAATCGGATGAATAATTGATTCGCGCCAGTCCTGACTTTTAGAAGGTACCACGAGCAAAATCCCCCCGCGCCCATGATCACGCATCGAGACGGACAGTTGTACCAGCACGTTCAGCGAATCATTCCAAAGAGAGGAGGAAGTAAAACCAATCATCGATGAGATCAGTGAAGGACAATCACGCACTTTGCCGCTCTCTTCATTAATAATCTTGACCTGATCTCCTTTCAGTACTGCCACGTTGACAAATTTGCCAAAACCGTCCACACGGCGATGCTTGATCACCAGCATACCAGGCTCAATTACTTCGAGTACAAAGCATAACCCGGGAATGTGACGTGTAGTGCCCCATATATAAAGTTCATTTTCATAAAACCAAACCCCCAGATGAATCCCTGACCGTTCAACGGCTGGTGCCAGTTTAGTCAGTACATTGGCTGTAAACTTCAACCGCTCGCCGAAGATCAGCGGACTTTCAGAATTTTCCGGAGCTAAAAACGCGATCGAAACCTTTGGTGACCGGCCTTCTTCCCTTCTTAAACTTGCCCAAAAGGTTGTATCAATGATGGCCTCAATAATTTGCGCATTAGGGCGGGGAGCAACCTCCTGCTCATAGTGTTTAATCGCAGAAACATGATGTTTTTCGAAGTGGCTTTCAACCACACCTGCAACCGCACGGGCAGCCTTATAAGTGGTAACAGGTACAGTATCTCCAGGCTGAATTTTATCTTCAAAAGTATTCATTAACATACTAAGACGTTTTATCAGGTATTAATCGTTTCTTCTCCAAAAAACCACTTGCCTTCTTAAAAAACAAGTCCATATTTCATGCTAACAAGTAACGCCGGTAAAAAGTTAACGTTAATTGCATCCAATGGAATTTATTTAAGCCTTATAGAATCAGAAAAAACACAGCCCGAAAAGTTATATATACGTCTAAAGTCTATACCTTACCTGCCAGCTGGCTGAGAACAAAATCTGTTTTAAAAGTTTTTTGGCAAGCAGATTTATAGGCTTTAAGCCTTTTGGACTACGACCTGAGAATATTTTTACCCACTTTGCACGAAAATGTTTCTCTTGTAAACTTAAAAATGCCCCCTGACAATCAGGTGTTTTCTATTGATTTTTTTACAGATTGAAAAAAAACTCAGTTTTTTACGATTCATTTTACAACCATTTTTAAAGTTTCCCCGTCTAAGATAAGTCTCAATGAAAAGCTCGTGTGACAAACAGAGCTTATGCAGATTCGGTATGTGGAAACTTATTGCTGATACATAGGCCTCCGCTACCCGTAATGTTTAACAAGGGTATGTCAATCATAATCAACAAATTCCAAATAATGAAAAATAAAAACCGTCATTATCAATATTACTCTCCTACCCGTTTTTTAAAGCTTAAATATCAGCTAGTATCTTAGTTTTTATTAGGATTATTCCGCTTTCTGATACCTGGATTAAAAGTTGATTCAGGACCTTTTTCAAAAAATAATAAGCTGTTTTGTAACAGACCCATTAAAACCGGCGTATTCGCTAATAGGTTAATTGTGTTTTGGTGTAATTATTGCTTGTCCAGGCCTGACGATAATACAGCAGCGCAGAAGTTGCACAACAATTTGAACAAGCTAACACTTCAAACTTAACTGTATACTGACTATCGGATACACGCTTTACGTTACACTTAACTAGTAAATGTTGATGAGAAGCATCTCTGTGGTGATTCCGAACTATAACGGAAAACATTTGTTCGAGAAATATTTCGAACACAACCTGAAAATATTAAATACGCTGGGAACAGATGTTCAGATCATCGTCATTGACGATGCCTCCACAGATGATTCGGTGACATATCTTCAAAAACAATATGGTGATCAGATTACGCTGATTCAAAAAAAGGTTAATTCCGGTTTTTCAAATACATGTAATCTGGGCATTGAAGAAGCTAAAAACGAGTTAATCTTCCTTTTGAATACCGACGTTACCCTAGAACTGGGCTATTTCGAAAAACTTTATAAATACTTTGAAAGAGAAGATACTTTCGGAGTGATGGGAAGAATTATCGGAATGGATGACGATTTGATCCGGGAGGCTGCACGCTCTCCAAAAATCATGGGACGTAAAATTAAATCAGGGGACTTCTTCCACCTGGGTGACAGAGAGAGCTTTACGCCTACTTTTTATCTCTCCGGAGCCATTGCGTTAATGGATACACGTAAATTGAAAGCAATCAACGGTTTCAATGAAATGTTCAATCCGTACTACGGCGAAGATCAGGAGCTGTCTATCCGTGCATGGCGGCTCGGCTGGAAATGTTATTACGAGCACAATGCGGTCTGCCGGCACGAAGTCTCTGCAAGCACCAAAATGCACAACCATAAACGAGCCATCAAGAAGATCCATTTCAGGAACCGATATTATGTTCACTTCCTGCATTTGTATGGCACCGATCTTCTGCTTTGGCATATACAGGTACTTTTGTGCGATGTTTTGCTGGGAATATTTACCATGCAATTCTACAAGGTTGAAGCTTATGTTGATTTCCTTAGAAACCGCAAAGGACTTCGTCAGAAGAAAAACTCATTCAATCGTCAAATGAAGCGTTACCACTCGGAAATTGGTATCATCGACGTGATTCAAAAAATTCACATCATGCTGAAATACAAGCAGGTAATCAAACTCTGACAGAAAATTTATTGCGATTTTTATCATTAGCACCCCGGAATGCACAATCTTTGTAAACGCTTTGCGCCTTACTAGAGATTCACGGCCCGATTTTTCAGGGCTTTAATTCGAAAAATGAAAACTTATTTTAGATTATTATCCTTTGCCCGACCCATTGAAAAATTTGCCATCCCTTATGTCATTTGTACGCTGCTGGGAGTAGTTTTCAATACACTTAATTTAGCCCTTCTAACCCCTCTTCTGGATACCCTTTTTATAAGAGGCAATGAGGCTCCGGTAATTGTTAAAGAACCTTCCAGCTGGGCTAACATCACGGGCTACATGAGCTATTATGCTCAGGAAATACGTCTGGAATATGGGGCCTTCGGCGCTTTAAAATTAGTGTGTGGGGTAATTATTCTCTCCGTACTGTTTAGTAACATTTTTAAATATTTTTCTCAGCGTATCATCGAAAACCTGAGAATATATACCTTATTAAACCTAAGAAAAACAGTATTTAATAACGTAATGAACCTGCATGTTGGTTATTTCAGTAATCAGCGGAAAGGTGACATTATTGCCAAAATTTCTTCTGATGTCGGCGTGGTGCAATTCTCAGTGACGGGGACTTTGCAGGTTGTCTTCAAAGAGCCATTGCAGCTAATAGCTTATATTCTGATACTATTTTCCATTTCCTTTAAGCTTACCATCTTCGCTATTCTGGTTATTCCGATATCAGCGTTTTTAATTTCTAAAATTGTCAAGAGACTAAAAGAGCAGGCTGCACTCGCCCAGCACCTTTTCGGCGTAATGATCAGCTATCTGGACGAAGCACTGACCGGAATTAAGATCATAAAGTCCTTTAATGCGACAGAATCAATAAAAGATAAGTTTAACTCTGAAAACGTACGATTCTCAGAATTGGGAAGAAAAATGGCCCGCCGTCAGCAAATGAGTGCTCCGGTATCTGAGTTTTTAGGTGTATCGATGGTTTGTACAATTGTTCTTTACGGCGGATCACTGATCCTTAACAACGAACCGGGTAGTCTTTCAGGACCTGAATTTGTAGCTTACATTGCCATGTTTTCCCAGGTAATGCGTCCTGCAAAGGCGCTTACGGATTCTTTCAGCACCATTCACGCCGGTCTTGCGGCAGGCGAAAGGGTCCTTGACCTTATTGATGAAAAACCGCTGATCACAGATTCACCAGACGCGGTAGCGGTTACTTCTTTCAATGAATCGATCAAATTGGAAAACCTTTCATTCTCTTACCCAGGAAGGCCTGTATTAAAGTCTGTCAGTTTGACTATTCCAAAAGGGAAAACCATTGCATTGGTAGGACCATCAGGCGGAGGAAAGTCTACCTTAATGGATCTGATACCCCGGTTTATCGAAGCCGAAAGCGGCACTGTGACCGTGGATGGAAAAGATGTAAGAAAAATAAAAATGGAATCGCTTTGGTCCATTATCGGCATGGTCAACCAGGAATCGATGCTGTTCAATGACACGATCTTTAACAACATCGCTTTCGGAAATCCGGACGCAACCTATGAGCAGGTAGAGCACGCTGCCCGGATCGCAAACGCGCACGATTTCATTCTTCAGACAGAAAAAGGGTATGACAGCAATATTGGCGACCGTGGGATGAAACTTTCAGGAGGGCAAAAGCAACGTATATGTATTGCCAGAGCTGTATTGAAAAACCCTCCGATCATGCTTTTGGATGAGGCTACGTCTGCACTGGATACCGAATCTGAAAAACTGGTACAGGAAGCATTGAATAACCTGATGAAAAACAGAACATCGCTCGTTATCGCCCACCGCCTTAGCACGATCCAATCAGCAGATATGATTGTGGTTCTGGAAGACGGACAGGTTCGCGAGCAGGGAACGCATGTTGAGCTGATTCAGCACAATGGCCTTTACAAAAGACTGATTGACATGCAGACTTTCAATGAGTAAGAAAAATTTAGAGGAATTAAACGTTAGCAGGCATGTTTAAAAAGAAAAATCTGGCAGCAAGGCTTTGGCTGAAACACACAGACCGGATCAAATACAAGCAATACAAGTGGGAACTTGCCAACCACAAGCATGTTGAATTTGCCAACTTTATCACCAATGCAGAAAAATTAACGAGTCCGGGCAAGATCATTGAATATGCCAAAAAAAATGGCAGAATCCGTCTGTGTCATAGCGGCAATGCGGGTGATGTAATGTATGCGCTTCCTACCATCAGACAAATAAAGGCGCTCACAAATGTACCCGTTGAGCTTTATCTCAGGTTGGGCCAGCCCCTAAAACTGGCAGGTTATCACACACATCCACTTGGAAATGTAATGCTTAACGAGAAAATGGCAGAAATGCTCATTGCCCTGCTACGTCCACAGCACTACATTGATGTCTGTGAAATTCTTACAGATCAGACTGTTGACATTGACCTCGATTATTTCCGGGCCGGCGGAGTGCCGCTCGACAAAGGCAATATTGCCCGCTGGTGCAGTTATCTAACCGGCGTGAACCCTGTATTGTATACTCCGTGGCTGACGGTAGAACCCAATAAAGAATATGCAGGCACGATCGTAATGGCGAGAAGTGAACGTTACCGCAATTTTACGGTCAACTATAAGTTTTTGAACAACTACAAAAATATCGTATTCATCGGCGTTGAGTCTGAGTATAAAGACATCAAAAAAACGATTCCGCACATAAAGTGGGTGCAGGTGGACAATTTCCTGGAAATGGCTCAGATTATTGCCGGAGCTAAATTCTTTATAGGCAACCAGTCGTTTCCTTTTTCCATTGCCGAATCATTAAAAGTCCCGCGTATTCTGGAAACGTCATTTGAAGTAATCAACGTGGTGCCCGAAGGAGAAAACGGTTATGATTTTTTCTTTCAGGAACATCTTGAATCAATTGTCGAAATGCTTGATAAAAAATAACAACTGCGTTTTATTTTATGACAAGTAAAAAACAGGTCGCGGTTGTGATTCCCTTTTACAAACCGGAGCTTACCCGTTTTGAAGAAATCTCGCTCACACAATGTTTGAAAGTGCTTTCGGCACATCCGGTTTTCGCCATTAAACCTGAATCTCTGGATTTAACCAAAATACAGGGCAATCATCAGCTTACCGGAGTTGAATGTTTTGAGGATTCGTATTTTGACGGTATCCAGGGTTATAATAAACTGATGCTGTCGCCGGACTTTTATGATAGGTTTTTGGATTATGAATTTATCCTTATTCATCAGTTGGATGCATTTGTTTTCAGGGATGAGCTTTTACAGTGGTGTTCCAAAGGTTTTGACTACATAGGTGCTCCCTGGCTGAAACGTCTTGCAAATCCTGATTTCGTAAAAGAGTGGAAAACCCGGCTCAATACACGTTATCACATTTTTGTTAATACGCTCGAAAATGACATTCCCAGCGACCGGCAGTTTGACAACATGGTTGGTAATGGCGGTTTTTCCTTACGCCGCGTCAAAAGACTTTACGATCTTTCGATCAAGCTAGCGCCACAAATAAATCAGTATCACAAAAGAGAGGAGCATCAATTTCATGAAGATGTGTTCTGGAGCATAGAAGCAAACCGGAAATGGCGTAGGCTCAAAATTCCGCTGTACAAAACTGCACTGCGATTCTCGTTTGAAAATCGCCTCAAACAATCCATGATGCACAATAGCAATCAGCTTCCTTTTGGATGCCATGCGTGGGACCAGCATGTAAAGTTCTGGACTCCATACTTCAAAGAATTAGGCTACGACATTGCTGCAAACGCTCAATAGGCTTTACCTTCCCGTCTTCTCTTCTTACGGACTTTTTGCAAATCCAGATATATTTTGATTAAAATACGAAGTGGAAAAATTCGCGATTTTCTGCTGTCCCAGATAATCTTTCTGAGCCGCTTGTAAGACATTCCTGAATCGAGCATTCTATTGAAAAATGCTTTAAATGCCCTCCTTTCATACCTTTTCAGTGTTTTCTCCTCCAAATTATCGGTATTAACCGGAAGCAGGTGACTCCACTTTTTATGGACTTTAAGTGTATCTTCCAGCCATGCTTCACTAAAATTACCTTCTGAAAAATGCTTCAAAAGAATCTCATAGCTAACTCCAACCTGATACTGCTGATTTACAGAAAGAGAAAAATCCAGATCATAACCATGAAAATGGCGGAGCAACTGTGCATCAAAGGGATATTTCTCAGCGATCGTTTTTCGGGTGCACATCCAGCAGCCGTCAATGCAGGCTACCCGTGATAGATTTTCATTTTTAGGGTTTCTGTAATCATAAAATTCCTCACGTCCTGAATATTTAAATCCTTGTATCAAAGAGCAATAGAACTCGCCGTTCACTTCCAGGTCCGCATTATACCAACTGGATGGCACAACTGACTTATATCCTCCACCGGCAAGTCCAACCAGGCCAAATTCTGTATTTTTTTCAAATATTTCAATAACCTTCTCTCCCCACCGCTGACTGACCATTTCAATATCCTCATGCATGAAACAGAGAATGCCATATTGAGCTGCCCGGGTACCTTCATTATAAATCTCACAAATACCTTTCTGTGCATCACCATTATCAAAAGCCAGAATTTCGTAGGGTACACCAATCGTTTGTTCAATATTTGTTTTTACTAAAAGCAGATCATCCGGACTCGCCGAACATATGATTACAGATATCATTCTTTTAAATCGAAGTAATCAAATTTACAATTTTCTTTCGGCCAGCCTCGTCAGGCAGCCTGCCCAGGGCTGCCCCCAAATTATCAACGAGATGTTTTACATCGGACGTGCCCGGAATAACGCAGGTGACCGCCGTATTGGATAGTATGTATTTCAAAAAAAGCTGCGCCCAGGAGTTAATATCGTATTCGGCTGTCCACGAAGGAAGTTCCTTTCCTTTCACAGCTCTGAAAAGCGCACCCTGATCAAAGGGCTCATTAATTAAAACAGCCACACCATTATCTTTTGCAGCCTGCAGGAGACTTTTTTCTGCGTTTCTGGACCGTATAGAGAAATTAAACTGGACAAAATCCACCTGGTTTGATTTAACAATCGTTTCAAGCTGATCATGTGCAGAATTGGTATAGTGCGTCACACCAATGTAGCGAATCTTACCGGCTGCCTTCCAGTCTCTCAGTGTGCCCAAATGCGTTTGCCAGTCCTGCAGGTTATGGATTTGCATTAAATCAATCTTGCTTCGTTTCATTTTACGAAGTGAATCATTCATCTGAGCGATTCCGGCCTGCTTTCCGGTTGTCCATACTTTGGTGGCCATAAAAAACCGGTCGTTAAGTTTGAGTCCCTCACTCAAATCGCCTATTACCTGTTCGGCACGCCCATACATCGGTGAAGCGTCGATAACCTTTCCGCCCATCTCATTCATTTTTGTAAGCACGTCTTTTAACGGCAGACGTTCAGCATCTGATGGACCGACATCAAATTGCTGCCACGAACCAAGTCCGACAGCGGGCAGCTTTTCTCCTGATGACGGAATAGAGCGAAGTAACATGGCTGCATTTGTTTTAGCAGATAAAAAATCTGAGCCGGTCATTAACATACCTGATGTGAGCCCCGCAAGTTTTATCACTTCTCGTCTGGAAAGCATATTATGCTATTTTATTATTGCAATATAAAAACATACTGGCAAACAAATCATGCCATGACTTTACTTGCAAAAACAGCTTACCGCATTTGTAACGGATAAAAAATGGCAACGCACACAGGACCAGAGGCACTTTGCCATATCGAAATGAAATCCGACTACAGATTACCTGGCTGTTTGCCGGGCTTAACCGGTAATGTCACACTCAACCCTTTCCATTTTGCGTTTAAGTTTTCATTATCCTTTGAAACGATAGCCTTCTGTGTTTTTACTTTTGTTTTTCCATCCGTCAAATTGAAAGTAAATCCTAAAACAGCTTCGTTAATCGCCGACAAATCAAAGTCAGTCTCTGCTCCGGAATAAATCACGTAATCAATCCAGGAAACTTTTTCGTTTCCTCCCTTTTCCCAATGACCCTTATTATGACCAAAAATGGAGGTGAACAACTGAATATTAAACTTCAATCCATTTGAACTGATCGTGAATGCATCATGGTCTGCCCCGGGGACTACCAGTTTTTCCGGCGGCAGGTTGCCAAACTCAAATCTCAGCCGTAAATCCTTTGCTTTGAACTTTCCTGCCTGAAGCTTGTCAATGTTAATGTGTTTATCTCCGGCATTGGTCATAAAATTAATCCCAGCAAGAATGTCATTTTCCTTCTGAGCACTGTAAAAGGCAGATGCGCTAAAATCATAGTCATCGTGCAAAAACCTGACCTGTAAATACGATGGTTTTTCCGGCGTTCCCCAGTAAGCTAAAAATGGCCTTCTCTGATTCCACAAACTGGAACGGTTGGCAGAAGACAAGGCATAGCGACTGGTCAGATAAGTTGTCCCGATCACTTTTGGATCATTCGTGGTAAGCTGATCGAGCTGTGTCCGGGGAAATTGGGGATTTAAAAAATAAGGCATCAGGTACGCCGGAATTTTATGTTTGATCTTTACATCACTTCTTGGGGTTGCTCCGGGAGGATCTATTTTGCCATCGGAAGCCTGCTTCAAAAGGCCATTTACATTGGACTGCAGCAGTGAACTGTAAGAACGGCTATGAGGTCCAGCCCACTGAGCGGATGGTTTGTGATAATGCCTGGCAATAATGTCCCAGGCTGTGTTGTAAAGTGAATCGATCATTGTCTTAGCTTCGCTGGCGACGATATGCCGTTTCATTCGGTCTAGCTCGTCAAGGGCCACGATGGTGTACGTCGGGCTATTGTATTCTGTAAAACCCCGTTCAAGCGTATAATTGTAAAACTTCTTTAACCTTGCATACGCGTACACTTTCATTTCAGGGATATCAAAAAGATGCGAAATCACGTAAGTTACATAGGTTCCCATAATTGCGATGTTGGTATAATTGGGCTGGACATCCCGTTTTTGTATGGATCTGGCAGCGTAAATCAGAGATGTGCGGATTTCTGCTTTTAGCTCAACAGGAAGTTTATCGTAATGTCCCATGTAAACATCAAGCAGGCTGACTGCATTAAAATCAGCCCAGTTCCAGTCTGCCGGCGACTTTTTGGTAGCTAATGGCTCCTCCATGTAGTAGGGCCATACTCCGCATGTTTTCGAGCCTGAAATTGTATCCTGCAAGGTGATCGTTTTGTGGATCAGATCAAACGCTCTTTGCCGGTACTGCTCTTCTCCAACATCAAGCAAGCCCACAGCGTAATTGAATGATGATCGTACCTCATGGAAGGTGCCCGTTTGCGCATCGGTGTGATAGTTCCAGGCATTCAGCGTCCTGGTAAGCATTTGCTGCTGCGGATCGTATCGGTCGTGTAGTTTTCCAATCACCTCTTTCAGTAACAACTTATCTTCCGCTGTTAGATTTACCGCTTCATATTGAATAAAATCATCTTTGTAAACATGCCCGACGGAAGTTTTAGCAAAGCCGCTAAAAATCAGGACCAGGGAAATTATTTTTTTAATCATAAAATTCGT
Source organism: Dyadobacter psychrotolerans (assembly GCF_004349265.1). GTDB lineage: Bacteria > Bacteroidota > Bacteroidia > Cytophagales > Spirosomataceae > Dyadobacter > Dyadobacter psychrotolerans. The sequence goes on along the minus strand of NZ_SMFL01000004.1, from coordinate 331,197 downwards.
TGATTGAAGAATATTCATAATAAGGTCCAACCCTATCATATCTATTCAAATCCGCTCGATTTTTATAAATTAAAGGATAAAAATTCAGTGACACGCAGTAGATAAAAACGAGTTCACACATTGTACAAATTCCTTGGCTGCTCTACCTTGAGACTTAATTCTGTCCTAGGAGTATTTCCGGAAAGAATACTATTTTATTTAAATTATTGAATACAGCCTCAATTGAGGTTGTATTTCTTGACTAATAATCTGAAATTGCGCGCCCAAATTTTTGAAACTGATTATGAGCAATATTTCCTGCGGAATAGATTTCGGAACCTCCAATTCAAGTATAGCCGTCGCAAACCGCGGAAACATACATCTGGTCGCCGTTGAAGGTACAAGCATCACCATTCCAAGTGCTATGTTCTTTTTACGTAAAGGTAACGTGGCGTTTTACGGCAGAGAGGCTGTAAATAAATTCCTAACCAGAAACCCTGGCCGTTTGATGCGAAGTCTTAAGCGCGTGCTGGGAACGCCGATCATGAGACAAGGCACAATGGTGAACGGAGAATTGATGAAATTTGATCAGATCATTGCTGCATTTCTCCAAAACATCAAAGAAAAGGCAGATGCCGATGCCGGACAGCAAATTGAAAATGTGGTCATGGGCCGCCCGGTTCATTTTGTGGATAACGACCCGGCAGCTAATGACCGCGCCCAGGCTGAGCTCAGGTCGATTGCGACACAGTTGGGTTTCAAAAATATAGATTTTCAATTTGAACCTATCGCTGCTGCCTTTGCACACGAAGTAAATATTTCGGGCGAAAAACTAGCCCTGGTTGCTGACCTTGGCGGAGGCACCTCGGATTTCACTGTGATCAGGCTGTCAAACAGATACATTAACAAACACGACCGTTCCGGAGATATTCTGGCCAACACCGGTATCCGTGTAGGTGGAAACGACTTTGATAAGGACCTTAGTCTCGCAGCAATCATGCCAGAATTAGGCTATAAAAGCACTTATGGTACCAAAAATCTGGAAGTGCCGCTTCGGCATTATTATGATCTGTCGGAATGGAGCAAAGTCAACTTTTTGTACACGACGAAAATTATATCGCAGACCAGACAGCTCCTGTACGAATCGCACGACAAACCTCGCTTTAAAAGACTTTTGCAGGTATTGGAACAGGAAACAGGACATGCGCTGCTCGCAGTTACAGAAGAAACCAAGATAGCTCTTACAGCCGATACCAGTTACAACACACCCTTTGACTTTATTGAAGAAGGACTCACTGCCCGGGTAACCCGCAAACAGTTTGATACGGCCATTTCGATGCAATTACAGAAGATATCGGCAGCGGCTCTGCAATGTTTGACAGACGCGGGAGTAGACCGGAATGATATTGATCTTGTTATTTTGACCGGAGGAACCACCGAAGTACCATCCGTTCAGGCAGAGTTTGCTGCTTTGTTTCCTAATGCCGCCCTTGCCGATGAAAATAAACTTTCCAGCGTAGGACTTGGCCTGGCTTATGATAGTCAGAATAAATTTGGTTAATTTAATGTAACGAAAGGTCTTGTCAGGGAAGTTTTTCAACAAAGGCTTTCGTTACTCTTCTAATCTTACCATCGCTTTTTGTCATAATAAATAAATCGTGGGTGAACGGATTATATTCTATGCGAAGATCGACTCTTTTTGAACCGGACATCTTCTCAAGACTTGTTTCTTGTCCGTTCTGTACAATCATCAATTCGTGAATCGTTGAATCCGAGAGCGCTTTGTTGATATTGATGTAAAACAGTCGTCCTTTCACAATATCGCCAAAAAGATACTTGTCGTTCAATGCTTCCAGGTTACCTTCATAAACATAACCGCCACTGATTGCGTTGCCATCGATGTGGTCATACCTGGCAAAGGGCACCATTGCATTAGCTTGTGCGCTTTTGCTTACCGGAAAAACGTTTTTTAAATCTTTAGGGGAGATGCCGTAATTACCTTCCATGTTGTTCCAGCCATAGTCTCCACCTTTTACGACAGCGTTAACCTCTTCAAAATTAACTTCGCCCACGTCGGAGCTAAATAACCTGTTCCCATATTTTGAATCCCATGAAAGCCGGTGCGGATTTCTAAAACCATAAGCATAAATCTCTTTTCTTACATCCGGATCGGCACTTGTTACAAATGGATTATCCACAGGTATGCCATAGTTTCCATTTTTGCTATTATTACCCAACGGGTCAATTCTGATGATCGTACCTAAAAGAGAATGAAGGTTATGACATAATTCAGGATGTTTTGAAATGGTTGATCCGCCGTCTCCCGTGCCGATATACAGCAAACCATAGTCCTTATCCCCTTTTTTTAAGCCTGGAATAAACTCAATGTCCTGGGTTCCATGAACATTGTTAGGCACGTTAATGCGAAGCAGCTCCCTTCGAGTTCCCTCAAAAACTGTCGATTTCACATCTTTTATTTTCCATTCGGAAACAACCCACTGCATTGCCACTTTAATGGAATCGGCGTAAAAGTAATCCGCCCTTTTACCTTTGAATGCTTCTGTATGGGTGATGTATATTAAACCATTTTGAAGGTAGTCCGGATGAAAAGCAAAACTGCCCAGTCCGGTTCCCAGGCCAGGTTCGTTAATATAATTTTCAATCAAAGACCGGATGTCAAAAAACATGTTGACCTCTTTATTACTGATGCGGTATATAATGCCGCGCTGGTCGCTTACAAAAACAGAGCCGTCGCCTGACGGATGCGGACGCATGTTTGCAATTCTTGTTTTGGGCATCTTTTCGCTTGAAGCGGGAACACTGACAAAATCCTCGACCTCTATCCTAAGACCCGATTTTGAGACCGGACTGGTTAGCCGTTCGATGGTATTAGCCGTTATTTCTTCTTTTACAACCAAAGGCTGAATTGCCTTTTCTCTGGTTTCACTATCCAGATAAGAAAGTATAGACTTAATCTCAGAGTCAGCAAGAAAATCAAAGGACGGCATGACCATCTTATATTTTCGGTTCAGACTTGCCGCGCGCTTATCTCCACCCTCAATAATTTTTGCCGGGTTTTTGATAAAATCAATCAAATGTTGTTCTGCAAGTAAAGTGGTAACCCCTCCTAACCTTGGCCCAATCCCATCGTCCTGCATATTATGACACGATACACAGTTGGTCGTAAAAAGCTCTTTCCCCTGTAACAGCGTTTGCTGCAGCTTGTTTTTCTGGGACAGCGTTTGTTTGTCAGGTACCAAAAGCCGTGTTTTCTTTCCGGAAAGACAGCCAGTCAGAAAAGACAATAAAAACAGTAGTTGCAGAAAGTAAGTAATTGTCCGAAGCATTAAATGTAATTGAGTTCTGATTTAGGATGATTGTTGATAACAGGACTGCAAATTGGCAGCTTTACCCTATTTCTTTATCTCCTGGCAAAGCAACTTTATAAACAATTATATTCCCTAACAGTGTTAATTTTTTTTACACTTCTTCTAAAATACAAAAACCACACATTAACCATATTCTGATTTATGCGTGGTTTTAATTAACTATTAACTTCTTACTCGACGTTATTTCCGTTTTTATCAAGTTTAACCCTGGCTGACTCAGAACCATTCTTTACATTTAGTTCATAATATTGGGATTTGTCCTCAGCGGTGACCAGAAATGCTGATATAATTTTCCAGCCTGCGAAGGCCTCACCTTTTACGGTTTTCTTTACGCCTTCCGGCAGGTTTTCGGGTTTAACCGAAACTTTTTCCTGTAAGTTGACAGAGACATTATGTTCTGCTACAACATTTGAACCTCCTTCGGGCGTGATCGCCTCGACGGAGACAAAAGAAATAAGTGTTATGGCTAAGGCCGATGTGATTAACTTCTTCATGATCTGTAAGTTTTTAATATTAGGATGATCAGACTAAAATGTTATCGCCTTATTAAGCAAAAACATCACACCAAAATAATAAATATCTTAAATTCAAATAGTTAACAAGTGTATATAACGAACATAACTGGTTACTAATTCCACGCTTTGAGGGTTTTTTTCTTCAAAACGCTAATTAAGCACCTTTCCCTCCTTGTCTAGTTTCATCCAGGTTTCACCGTCTGCCTTCTGAACATACAATTCGTATAACTGGGTTTTATCATCATTGGTGACCAGATAAGCTTTAAGGATGTTCCATCCAAATTCCGTTTTATAACCCACGGACTTCCGCACCTTTTCAGGCAGATTATCCGGTTTGACTTCCACTCTTTTCTCTTCGGTTCTTTGCGAAATAAATGTTGGTACATCAGGAGTTTTCCGCAGTAAAATACCGGAAGTTAAGGTCAGAGATAGTATTGAAAAGGCGAGCAATGCAGGATTTTTCATGATTGAACTGTTTAATGTATCAGACCTAAAACACTGACTAAAAGCGTGCCGCCAGTAACCATTTTAAAAACTCATTAAACTTTGAACGCTTTAACTGCTACTTCTAAATTATTAACCGAGGTTTTATGTTAAAGTGATATGACAGAAACTCAAACCAGCCAACTGCTCGCTCTGCGACCTCAGATTTTGACCGGGCAAACGCAAACGCCCATTGAAGAATTTCAAAACAAATCACTCAGACCCATACTTAAACTGCAAAATGATCTGTTGATCAAAGCTTTCAGGCAATATATAGAAAAACATAAAAGTCGTTTTGACAAGCTCAACACATCAGAAAAAAATGATTTTGTTATCAGGGCATTACGACAAGACCACCAATTCCGGCATTTTCTAAGGGGAGTCGTGGTAGGTCACTTCACTGATGAAGAATGGCTGTTTTTTGAATTAAATGAAAATGAGGTTAATAAAAGGACAATGAAACTTGTCGAACAAAGGCTTTTAAGCCAGCTGGAAGTATTGTCACTGAACGGTTGAAAATGCGATTATTTTTCACCGATTAAAAAGGAATCACCGGCAGTGAACATACTGAACTGAACGTCCTGCATAGATATCAATCCATTTTTGGTGATTTTAAGTTTTTCAGGATAACGGATGACGACAACCTGGCTCTCTCCTACGACACTGACCTTTTTGCCGGTAACAATGATCGCAGTAGCTTCATCTATACCGATGCAGGTTAGATCCGGATATCTGGCAACGGCGGACAAAAGGCGGTTATATCTGCTTCTTACGATAAAATGCTGGTCAATAACCGCCTCAGTGAGCAGCCCCAAACCTTGTTTAATTTCTATGTTCTGGTCATGAACTTTACGAAAAGTCGCCCTCAAGGTTGTGTCACCAACAAGTTCTCTGCCTGAAATCATTAGTTTGCTCATTACTGCCGCTCCCGCACTGGTTCCCGCTATGGTTGCCCCGTTTTTAAAAGCTTTGTGAATTGCATTGTAAACCGCTGTATTCAAGACCACATTCATAAACCTTTCCTGATCACCACCAGTAATAAAGATAAGCCGTGCCTTTTCGAGAGAATCGAGCTTTTGGCGGTTTTCCATATCCAATGCTCTGAAATTAAGGTTAATGATCGCATTGCTGCAAACGGGCTTCATATCAGTTTTGAAATACTGGTAGGACGTATCCGGAAAAGCACTGGACATAGGTAAAACGGCAACATAATCACTGGACGTCAGTTTAGAGACTTCCACCATTTGACGCAGCAATAAAAGTGACTTGTTTCCGCCTCCGATAATCAAGAGCGTACCTTGTTTTGGCTGAGCCGACGCGGACTTGGCGCCAACAATAAAAACCGAAATTCCTAACAGAAGCAGAATCGAAAGAATGCTTTTCATAACTAAATGTAACTGAAATAAACTTTTTCAAATCGCACTGTCACCAACTTCCTGTAAAATCAATCATCAGCCTTTGAAAACTGCTGTAAAATATCGCTTTTCGTTCCACAAACAAAGTGTTTGTCTCCGTTTTTCAGCATGATCAGACTGAACCTGAAATCGGCATCAGGAACAATTTCGTCGATTTCTTCCTGTGAGATCGAAACTTGTTTTGATTCATCTTCTTTCAATTTAAATTGCCTAGCTGATAACATGATTTTGTGGTTGTGATGTTTCGCAACAGTATGTAAAATCCGTTCCAGCAACCAGGATAAAGAAATTGGAATAATCCGTAAGTCGTAAATCAGTTTATTCTTTTAGATATGAGCAGGTAAACTGACGCTGATAACAAAAAAACCGGCTTAAACATAGCCGGTTTCATTTTCACAAAACAATTTATACCCTCACCCCTTTTTTAGTTTCATGTTTATCGGATCCCAATGAATAACTTTTTTCTCGAAGTAGCTGCTATTACAGGCTAACACCGGGGCAGCGGCGCGAAAACCAAAAACGGGATCCTCAACGGTGCCAAGACTTCCCTTTCTGATATTGTCAAAAAAATCGGCAAAATGATTTGCATGTGCATCATCCTCTTTTGGCGCAATAAACTTTACTTCTTTAATGGGCTCGGCAAGACGCGTACTTTCAGGATATTGTGCATCATACTGTTTTTTGAACGCTGCCTGTTCGCTTTCTGAAAATGTATTATAACTGTCATAACCAGCGAATCCTGGTGCTTTTGGAAGCTTTTTTCTGGTTAATACAAGATTGTTTTCTGTAAATTCAATTTGTCCCTCTGTGCCAATGATCCGGGTATTGTTAGCAATTGCACCCGCATTGGCAAAGTTGACACGCAATACCATTTGAAAATTGGCATGAATATCTGTTTTAGGGTATTCCAAAATAGAGACAAGTACATCCGGAACGTCGCGGCCATCTTTCCAGTAACTCAGTTCTCCGGAAGAGAAGATTCTTTCAGGGCCCATCGAATTGGTCACAAAATGTACTCCGGTGATCAGATGGACAAATAAGTCTCCCGCAACACCCGTTCCATAATCCTTGTAATTCCGCCAGCGGAAAAAACGTTTTGCATCGAATGGTACTTTGGGCGCATCGCCTAAAAATGTATCCCAGTCCAGCGTACGTAACGAAGCATCTGTCGGAATAGAATAATTCCAGGCGCCAATAGCGTTGAAGCGGTCGTTGTTGGATTCAACGTAATTGATTTCGCCTACCTCTCCTGCCTGATAAAGCCGCTTTGCTTCGCGGAATGACGCAGAGCTAATCCGCTGACTCCCGATCTGCATCGTCTTTCCCGATTTTTTCCAGGCATCGATAACCGATTGTCCCTCATTGATCTGCTGAACCATCGGTTTTTCACAATAAACATGTTTCCCTGCTTTCAGGGAAGCTTTTGTGATATGATCATGCCAGTGGTCGGGTGTGACAACAAGCACTGCGTCGATATCCTTTCGTTCCAAAATCTGCCGATAATCCCGCGTTGTAAATACTTCTTTCCCAAATACTTCCTTAACACGGGTGAGTCTTCCGTCATAAAGATCGGCAGCTGCCACAAACTCTACCTCTTTTGAACTTCTTAAAGCCGCCCTGGTGTCACTGTGACCTTGAATCCCCATTCCTATCGTTGCAAATCTGATCTTGTCATTCGGACTAATTTTTTTTAGATTTCGAATGATGTTGAATGGTTTGGCAACACTATCCGTTGCAATCAAAGCTGATGCGGCAGTAATATTTCTGAGAAAATCGCGGCGATTAGATTTCATATGTTTTAGTGAATGGGAAAAGAAAAATTTCTCTAAAATAGCAAATGATTGCATTTGTCGCCACCGCTCAGATCCTGATATTTGTACAGACCGATATTAACAACGCTTACTGGCATGATATATTTACTATTTCTGCCAGACAGAATAACCTAAAATAAGAAAATCCATGAGTCAGGATATTAAAAAAGCGACAGTTTCTGAGCTAACCGAATTGATTCAAAAAGGAAACGCACATGTTTCATTTGAAGATGCCGTAGCAGACCTTGCTCCTAATTTGCGAACCGAAATACCAGGCGACTTGCCTTACAGCATATGGCAGCTCGTTGAGCATATCCGCATTACGCAAAAAGATATTGTTGATTTTTCCTCATCAGACAATTACAAAGAGCTTAAATGGCCTGACGAATACTGGCCAGAATTCGTATCTGAAATTGATGACGATAGCTGGAACGCGTCTCTTGATGAAATACAGAAAGACCGCCAACGCTTCTTTGATCTGTTAAATGACGAAAGTAAAGATCTTTTCAAGAAATTTGAATGGGGCGATGGGCAAACCTTATTCCGGGAAGCTGTTTTGATTGCTGACCATAATTCATATCATACGGCCGAAATCGTCGTGATCAGACGTTTGCTTAAAGCCTGGAAGTAACAGTACGCAATTAGGAATGACAATTACCAGAGTTCTTCTATGGTGATGTCTTTATAGGCAACTATGGCTTTGCCACCCCCATGAATTTGCAATGCAATCAGGCCTTCCTGCGGAATACTTTTGTCCTTCTCAGTGTAGTCGACAGTCAGCTTACCATTGAGATAAAGGCGGATGTGGCCATTTTCGCTGCGTATCTGATAGTCATTCCAAGTATCCCGTTTTAAAATGTTGCTTATTAATACATAGTCAGGGTTAGAAAGCGTCTTGTTTCTTCTGGATTCATCATATAAACTTGCCCAATATTTTTCACCCAGGTCTGCCTGATAGCCAATCATTTCATAATCAGGATTTACAGCCCTTTTACTGTTAAACTGCACACCTGCATTGACAAAGCCTTCTGTACCCGTAAGCTTAAATTTTAGCTTGAGGACAAAATCCGAATAACTTTTTTTTGTAGAAAGGAAACAATTATGGGCAAGATTCTCAGACAGTGACCCACTTACAATGGCACCGTCTTCAATTCTCCATATAGTCAAGGTATCACCCTGCCATCCATCAAAATTCTTCCCGTTGAACAGTGAAACCGGCTTGGAAGTGAAAGCTGTCAGCCCCGCCATAATAAGAAAAAAGAATGGCGCGTAAAAAAAAGAAAAGTTCCTGTTCATCTGATCTGTTTTGACAAATTTCTGCTTCTAAACTATTTAAACGAGTTTATTATATTTAAACCGGAGTAGTGACAACTTATACTGTATAATTACAGCTTCAATATTGATTTTACGATTAAGATTAAATCGTAAATTTGGTTTTTTTTGAAAGGTCTTGGATTTTTGGTATACACAGGCGACAAGAAGGATTATTTGAGATGAATGACAAACAAACTGAAACAAGTCAGAACCAGGAATTGGCTAGTGAAAGATTTAATTTGGTTGCCAAGGCTACCCATGATGTTATCTGGGATTGGGATCTGGTTAAAAGCACGGTTTGGTGGAATGAGGGTATGCAGCTGATATTCGGCTATGATCAGGATGAATTGGAGCCAGGTCCTGACTCGTGGTACAACCGGATCCATCCCGAAGATCAGGAGCGGATTTTGAAACATATACACGATGTCATTGATCACGGTGGTGCCAATTGGTCTGACTATTATCGTTTCAGGCGTGCAGATGGATCTTACTCGCACGTTCAGGATCGTGGTTACACCATTCATCAGGACGGGAGGCCGGTTAGGATGGTTGGATCCATGCAGGATGTTACTGCTCAGATTTTATCTCAAAAAGCGCGTCAGGAAAGCGAGGAAAGACTCGGTTTTGCCTTGAAGTCTGCCCAGCTTGGAACATGGAATTATAATCCGGCCAGTAATTTAGTTGAGGTTGATGAGTTAAGCAGCCACTTTTTTGGTTACCAGGGAAAATTATCTGTTACCTACCAGGAGTCTCTGCAAAGCGTTCATCCCGACGATCGCAAAAGGATCCAGACTGCGATATTAAGTGCCATTGAAAACAAAAACGATGGCAGTTACAGTGCACAGTTTAGGGCCATACACAAACATAACAGTTCGGTCAGATGGCTTCAGTCCAAGGGCCAGGCATACTTTCACAGCAATGGAGATCTTTACAGATTTTCGGGAATTGTGCAGGATATTTCAGACCAGGTCGCAAATCAGGAAAAGGCTTATTTTGCAGATCAGCAGGCAACGATGACAATTGAGGGGACCGGAGCAGGGTCTTTTCTATTGGACATTAGCACAGATGAGATCATCTATTCACCAACAATGGCTAAAATCCTGACTGGTGAAAGCTCGCTGGCTCTTTCCAGGGACGTATTCTTACGGCACCTTCACCCCACCGACATCGACATCAGAGACAGTGCATACCGGCATGCCGCCGAATCCGGGGAGCTGAATTATGAAGCACGGTTTATCTGGAATGATGGCTCTATTCACTGGGTAAAAGTGATCGGCCGGTATTTATTTGACAAAAACGGCAAAGGTGTTTCTCTTTCAGGAATTCTTTTTGAAATAACCGACCGGGTTCAGGCAGAACAAAAACTTCGTTCGAGCGAAGAGCATCTGCGCAGCCTGATCGAACAGGCACCGGTAGCAACGGCTCTTTTTGTAGGCAAGGATATGGTCATTGAGATTCCAAACAAACCTATGATAAAAATCTGGGGCAAGGGCGATTCAGTTAAAGGCAAACCACTTGCGCAGGCTGTACCGGAACTGGTTGGTCAGCCGTTTCTGGATATTCTTGACCAGGTATACCGCACTGGCGAGACCTATCACGCAGTAGGCCAGCCCGCCGAGCTGAACATGGATGGGACTTTAAAAACGTACTATTTCGATTTTACTTACAAGCCTCTTTTAAATAAAGATGGCCAGGTCTATGCCATTATGGACATGGCTGTGGATGTAACATCTCAGGTGATGTCGGGCAAAGAATTAAAAAAGAGTGAAGAACGTTACCGGCAGCTTGCCGATGAACTGGAGGTAAGGGTTAAACAAAGAACCAATGAGCTGCATGTGGCTAATCAGGAGCTTGTCAATTCCAACAACAATCTTCAGCAATTTGCATATGCAGCAAGTCATGATATGCAGGAACCGCTGCGAAAAATTCAATCGTTTAGCTCGCGGCTACAGGCAAATTATACTGAAAAGCTTGATGAAAATGGCGTGTTTATGCTCAATCGGATGCAGGATGCGGCAAGACGAATGTCAGAGATGATTGACGATCTTCTTGCCTATTCACGGCTTACCACTACAAAAGGAGAACTTACGCCGGTGGATTTAAACCTCATTGTAGCGGAAGTAATCTCAGATCTTGAAATCGTTATTCAGGAACAGAATGCTCAAATTGAAGTAGGTAATCTATCCGAAATACTGGGAAGTTCACGCCAACTGATTCAGCTGATCCAGAATCTGGTCAGCAATGCACTTAAATATCGTAAGCCGGATCAATCACCTTTTATCAAAATTACTTCGAGAAAAGTAGAATATGAAGAGGTAACAAGCTTTTCAAACGTTCTGAAAGATAATCACTACATCTGTCTTGAGATTCAAGACAATGGAATAGGCTTTGACGAAAAATACCTCGACCGTATTTTCCAGATGTTTCAAAGACTTCACGGTAAGGGAGAGTTTAACGGATCGGGAATTGGGCTTGCCCTTTGCAAGAAGGTTGTTCAAAACCATCATGGTTACATTACAGCACGCAGCAAACCCGGAACCGGCTCCACCTTTATGGTTTACCTTCCCCAACCTGCTTAAAAGCAATTAATTCAGGTATTATCTTTTCCAGACATCTGCAAATTCTTCCGGATGACGCTTAAACTGTGCGTGTACGAATTCGCATAGGGGAACTACCGTTAGTCCTTTCTCACGGACATATTTAATCATAAAATCAAACATTTTTTTGGCCAAACCCTGGCCTTCCATTTTTGGATCTACTTCGGTGTGGTACACAGTAAGTGCCGTTCCGGAGATACCTACAACCATCTCACCTAACTTTTCCTTATTTTCTTCGAGGTAAAACGCCCCACGTCCTCTTTCATCCAGCTGTAATTGAACTTCACTCATTGTGTATATTTTTAATAAAAACTTAATTAAAACGAAAACACCTTACCGGGCTAAATATACTGAGCACCTACGATAAAAGCCATTTGCTTTTACACTTAAATTTTTACCGGTAAAACGCTGTGTGCTTATACATGAAATCAATTTAAATTAAGTATAAAAATAATTCTCTTTTTTTCAGGACAATTTACATATATCAGTCTCTTAATGGATGTGACTACATAAAATCATGTTTAATCATGAAGAATTATTATTAGCAGCACACTTATGTCTTATTCAAAAAGCACAGCCTGGCCCGAAAATTCAGGAAGCATCAGTATTAATCCCGACGAAACACTGCTTTGGCAGTCGTTTCAATCAGGAGACAGAAATGCTTTTGCCAGGGTACTGGATCTTTATTACCCTCTTTTATTAAACTACGGTATTCGCCTAGAAAACGACCGTGAATTTGTCAAGGATTGCCTTCACGACCTGTTTCTTGAGATTTGGAATCGCAGGCAAAATCTCGACGAAGTCCATCATTTAAAATCTTATCTGCTGACATCCCTGCGGAGAAAGCTGTTGCGGGAATCCCGACGCCTTCGGTGGTTCAGAGAGGCCAAAGAAGTTTCGGATGATTACACCTTCGAAGTACAGTTCACCATCGAAACCTATCTGATCCGCAACGAAATTCAGCATGAAGATTTAAAAAAGCTGCAGTTGAATCTTGACAAACTCACCAAACGGCAACGCGAAATTATCTATCTGAGATTCTACCAGGAATTAGAATACGACGAAATCGCAGGGATCATGGAGATCAATTACCATTCAGCTGTCAATCTCATTTACGAAGCCTTAAAACTGCTGAGGAAAAACTGGTTTTTAGCGACCGTTTTAGGATTTATTCAGCCTTACTAAAAATAATCTGCCGTGACCGGACAGATCATAACTAAATATTTACATGAAAAATTACGAGGCTTACGGAATTGAAGATTTCATTCAGGACCTGTATTTCCGACAATGGGTTTTGGAAAAACTTCCTGAAAGAGACCGTTTCTGGAACGATTGGATTACTGCCCATCCGGAGCAGCATGTTATTATCGAACAGGCCAAAACGCTGGTTGTTGCCTTTCAATATGATGATCTGCCTGCAAATACTGAGGAGGTCAGTTTCGAAATCAGCAAAATTCTGAACGGCACTTCTGATAAAAAAAACAGTCCCTTTTACAATTCTATATGGTTTAAAGCCGCCGCTTCGGTTGTAATCGTTGGCGGGCTGATTTTATTGACACAGGATTTATGGCGTGATAGCAGTTTCACAACTGCTTTATCAGACCAATCCGGGCAGATCGACTATCAGGAAATCAATGACACGGATTTCAATAAAAATGTATTTCTTAATGACGGCTCCATTGTAACACTTTTTCCAAAAAGTAACCTCAGGATCGCAAGTAATTTTGGCCAGACAACAAGAGAAGTGTACCTGACAGGGGAAGCTTTTTTTGACATCGTGAAAAATCCGCGTAAGCCTTTTCTGGTTTATTCAGGCAAGATTGTAACCAAAGTCTTGGGAACCAGTTTTTCTATAAAAGCTTACGAACAGGATGCTGATGTATCTGTTTCTGTTAAAACCGGAAAGGTAACTGTTTTCAAAAAGGAAAAACCGGATCAGGCAAGGCTCTCGGAAGAAATCATTCTCACACCCAATCAGCAGGCCGTTTTCCTAAAAGAAGAAGAGCGCCTGGTGAAAACGCTGGTTAAAAATCCCGGGATTTTAACCGCTTCTCCCCAAACACCGTTCCAATTTGTTTACAGTGAAACACCGATTTCGAAAGTTTTTGCAGACCTGGAACACATCTATGGAGTTAAAATGATCTTCGATGAAGAGCTTTTAAAACACTGCAGCCTAACCGCTACGCTAACAAATGAACCGCTTTTTGAGAAACTTGACCTGATCTGTGAGACGATCCAGGCCAGATATGAAGTCGCTGACGGCCAGATACTTATTTATGGAAAAGGATGCAGATAATAAAGATCCGACAAAAGCAGAAAATTAACTTTAAATAAATAGCCGGAAGTGCTGCGAACACGACCGGCCAAAATTGTCCCGACTTGCTACCTGTCTGACCAGGTGAGCCGGGTTAGTCTTTGCCTGACCTTTCAAATTTCAAACAAAAACAACTGCCTGAGCAGTAAGTCAAATCTATGGAAAAACCTTTAGAACCGCAAAGCCGGCTGATTACAATCATGAGAATATCCATTGCCCAATTTTTGCTGGCTGTAATCTTTGTAAGTTTCTCTTATGCCACCGAAGTATCCGGACAAAATTTGCTGGAAAAGAAAATCACGCTCCATATAGAAGACAAGCCTTTAAAAACAATTCTTACCAAAATCCAGCGTGAGAGCGGCGTGAACTTCATGTACAGTCCGCAAGTGACGCAGTCAGAGAGACGCACTTCTGTTACAGTTCAGGACAGGCCGCTGCGTGAGGTACTGGAAATGGTCCTCAAACCTCTGCATATTTATTACCGGCTTTCGGGAAATCAAATTGTGCTGAGCCAAAAACAGACAACAGATCTTTTAAATCTTGATACCAATATCAAACCCCTCGAAATTAACTTCGCTGACCGTTCAGTAAGCGGGACCATTTCAGATGAAAGCGGCATGGGGCTGCCGGGAGTAAGCATACTTTTGAAAGGCAAACAAACCGGAACAACAACGGATTCGGAGGGCAGGTACAAACTTTCTGTTCCGGATAGTAAGTCTGTGCTTGTTTTTAGTTTTGTTGGTTATTTAACCCAGGAAATTCAGGTCGGAACAAGATCAGTGCTGGATGTAAAACTGGCTATCGACGACAAAGCACTTGAGGAAGTTGTTGTAGTCGGCTATGGAACCGTTAACAAACGTGATCTAACAGGAGCGGTTTCATCTGTCGGTGCTAAACAGCTCAAAGATGTACCGCTAAACTCCGCATCTGAGGCACTGACCGGGCGGCTGGCAGGCGTGCAGGTTACAACTACGGAAGGCACACCCGGTGCTGATGTTCAGATCCGGATACGCGGCGGCGGATCTATAACGCAGGACAACTCACCGCTTTACGTGATTGATGGCGTACAGGTTGAAAATGGCCTTGCCAGTCTCTCGCCACAGGATGTAGAATCCATTGACGTACTTAAAGACGCCTCTGCCACAGCAATTTACGGAGCCCGTGGAGCCAACGGGGTTGTGATCGTGACAACCAAAGGTGGCAGGGAAATGAAAACGACCGTCAATTACAACGGCTTTGCCGGTTTTCGTAAAATTTCCAAAAAGCTTGATCTGATGTCTCCTTATGATTTTATAGTCTACCAATATGAAAGGACAGGAAACAATGATGCTTTTAAAGGTCGTTACGGATCTACCTGGGATACACTTTCGCGTTTTCAGAACACGCCGGCCATTGACTGGCAGGACAAAGTTTTTGGAAGAAACGCCTTCTCACAAACACATAATATTAGTGTAAACGGAGGAAGTAAGACAACAACCTACAATTTAAGTGTCACAAAAAATACCGAAAACGGTGTGATGCTGATCTCGAAATTCGAAAGAAATCTTGTCAATTTCCGCTTTGATCATAAGGTGACCAGTAAACTAAAAGTCGGCTTTAATGTTCGTTATGCCGATCAGGTAACAACCGGCAGCGGAACCAGCGCGTCGGGAGGAAGTATTTCAAGATTAAGACAGACCATTAAATACATTCCTTTTATTCAAAATGAAGACGTTAGAATTGATCAGTTTGATGAAGAATACTTTAATGAAACAGCATCAGGCGGAAACGGCCTTACGTTGATCAATCCTATTTTGCTCAATGAAATGGAATATAAGAAGAACTATTCCAACACGCTTAATCTGAACGGCTCTGTGAACTACAATTTCACAAAAGGGTTGTCTTTCCGGTCGAATTTTGGAATAAACAGAAATTCCGGTGAAATTAAAATGTTTGATGATTACCGCACACCAAAGGGCTTCTACACCTATGGCGGTGAGCCCGTAGTTACGTTGCAAACCAACAAGCAGAGCACAATCAATGTATCCAATGTTCTTGCTTTTAATAACGCTGCTAAAAGCATCAAGGGCGCAAAACATCATTTTGACGCATTGATCGGACAGGAAATTTACCAGATCAATGTACAGTCTTTGGAAAATATCGTGAGAAATTTTCCAATTGGCATTACTGCTGAGAAAGCTTTGGCACAATTAAGTCTGGGAGCTTCGCTTCCACTATACCCGTCATCAAATGAAGTAGAAAGCAGAATTTTGTCATTTTTCTCGCGGGCCAATTATTCATTCAACGATAAGTATCTGGCCACCTTTACGGTTCGCGCCGATGGCTCTACCAAATTTGCAGAAGGACAGCGTTGGGGATATTTCCCTTCCGGCTCGCTGGCGTGGAGAATTTCGGAAGAGGCTTTTATGCCAAAAGGCAATTTTCTAACAGACATGAAGCTGCGCATGAGCTATGGAATCGCTGGTAACAACCGCATCGGCGATTTTCTGTATTTGACATTGTTTTCAGCAAATGCCTCGCCTTACGGTGCCGGTGAGACGTTGACTCCCGGCTATAAGGTTAATACACTTGCGAACCTGAATTTGAAATGGGAAAAAACAAGCTCCAAAAATATTGGCCTTGACCTTGGGCTATGGCATAACAAATTACAGGTTTCACTGGACGCTTACCAAAACGACACCGACGATCTTTTGCTGAATGTGCCCATCCCAAGCAGTTCGGGATACAAAACGCAGCTACAAAATGTGGGCGCAACACGAAACAGAGGTATTGAATTACAGGCAACCGGCAACATTCTGGCCACAAAAAACTTTACCTGGACTGCTAATTTCAATGCATCTTCCAACCGGAACAAAATCGTTAAACTTTCCAATTATCAAAACTTTTATTATCAGGGATCCAACTGGGGCATATCAGGACAGCTCGCCGATTTTATTGTACAGGAAGGCCAGCCTGTTGGCACGATGTATGGTTTTGTGACAGAAGGCATGTATGGTCTGGATGATTTCAGCTATGATGCTTCTACGAAGATTTATACATTGAAAGACGGGGTCACAAATGGAAACACGATTCTGGGGTTAGCCCAGCCGGGTTCACTGAAACTTAAAGATTTAAACGGAGATGGTAAAATCGATGCAGACAACGACCGGAAAATTATTGGGAACCCCACTCCCAAACTGATCGGCGGACTGAATCAACAGTTTCGTTACAAGAATTTCGATTTAAGTGTATTTCTCAACTTTGTGATCGGCAATGACATTATGAACGCCAACAAAATTGAATTTACCAATGCTTATAACACAAGTGCCAACATGCTCGCCACCATGAACGACCGCTGGCGAACTGTGGATGCCAACGGAGTGATCGTGCAGAGAACCGCTACGGTGAGCGGCGTACAGGTGGTGCAGGGAGAAGCACCGGCTGTACTGGCTGAATTAAACAAAAATGCCAGAATATGGCAGCCTCTGCGTTCCAACGGAAGTTTTACTTTGCACTCCTGGGCTATTGAAGACGGATCATTCCTGAGGTTAAGCAATGTAACGTTAGGTTATAGCCTGCCCTCACCTCTGCTAAAAAAAATCAAAATCAGTAATCTGAGATTTTATGTGACCGGAAATAATCTGGCGATTTTAACCCGCTACACAGGTTATGACCCGGAAGTAAGTGTACGCTCCTCCAACCCTGTTACACCCGGCGTGGATTATTCTGCCTATCCACGCAGTAAAGCTTTTATAGCAGGATTAAATCTTACATTCTAAACCCAACCTTAAAATGAAAATCAAATATTTTTATCATGCCTGTTTTTTAATGCTTACTACAGCGACAGGTTATCTGTTGAGTGCATGCAGCGATTATCTTAAAGTAGAACCAAAGTCATCATACGACGAAAAATATGTTTTTGACAATGTCGCAAACACAACCAGCGCGGTGCTAGGCGTTTACAATGCGCTTACCGGCGATCAGGGTTATGGCGGCCGGCTGAATTTCTTTTATCCACTCGATACAGATGAAATGCTGGGAGGTAACAACTCGGCTCCGGGAGGAGGCGACAATGGAAGCAGATCGATGGCGAGATACAATACTTCTCCGGGAAATACGCAGCTTGAAGCTCCATTCAGTCAGCTGTATTCCGGCGTGGAGCGTGCAAATATCTGCATTAAAAATATTCCGGAAATGGCTTTATACGAAAACGGAACTGAAAACGAAAAGAGGCAGCTGCAAAGACTATATGGTGAAGTTTTGACACTTCGCGCCCAGTTTTATCTTGAACTGATCAGGAACTGGGGGGACGTTCCGGCGCAGTTTGAACCCTCCTACGTGCTAACCGATTTATTTCTGGAAAAGACAGACAGAGATGTAATTTATGATCATGTTCTCGAAGATCTCAAACTGGCTGCAACGCTGGTTCCATGGCGAAATGAGGGTGGCATTGCCAACGACGAACGCATTACAAAAGGTGCAGTCAAAGCTTTGAGGGCCAAAATCGCTCTTTTCCGCGGAGGTTATTCTTTACGAACAGAATCCAACCTGATGGAACGCCGGGTCGACTATCTGACCTATTATCAGATCGCCCGTGACGAATGTAAAGAAATCATTGAATCAAGCAAACATGCGCTTAATCCAAGTTTTCTGGCTTTATTCAAAGATAACTTTGATGCACACGTTCTGGAACCAAATGGAGAAGTTGTTTTTGAAGTTGCTCTTGCCGGAGGCACAGGAATCGCAGATGGCCGGGCAGGAAACATTGATGGCCCGCGTACAGGCGCATCCACAGGAGGAGGAAACTGTCTGCTTACCCCCACCTACTTTTATGCATTTGACTCTCTGGATACCAGAAGAGATGTTACCGCTGCCCCTTACACGACCAATATCAGCAATTTCAAGATTGGTGCAGCGATAAGCGGTATTAATTCGGGAAAATTTCGACGGGACTGGATCTCAAACCCCTCGGTTCCCCTCGAGGCAAATACATTATATCACGGTGTTAACTGGCCGCTGATCAGATACTCTGACGTACTGCTGATGTTTGCAGAGGCTGACAATGAAATAAACAACGGGCCGAGTGCGGCGGCCATAACTGCTTTTGAAACGGTCAGAAAAAGGGCGTTTGCCGGAAACCTGAAAGCGATCGGAACAACCCCGGCTGGCAAAGAAGGCTTTTTTAACGCCATTGTAAATGAACGTTCCTTCGAATTTGGCGGAGAAGGCATACGCAAATATGATTTGCTGCGATGGAATCTTTTGGAAACAAAAATAAAAGAAGCGAGAGCAAATCTGACCAGGATGAAGGATAAGGTGGCACCTTACGATAAACTACCGCAGTATGTTTACTATAAATCTTCATCCACTACGCTTATATATTATAGCTCGTTTTATAAACCTGCGCCAGGCTCCACACCCACCGGTTATGCGCGTGCGAACTGGGTCATTAACATTACGCCTGCTTACATTACCAATGTGGCAGAACTGTTTGAGCCAAATCAAAAAGAGCTCATGCCCTTCCCTCAGGCCGCCATTAATTCAAACCCAAAGCTAAAACAGAATTTTGGTTACTAAACTCTAATATATCTGCATGAAAAAATCAAATCAGACCTATATTTTTCTGCTATTTTTCTTATGGGCCTTTGGTGCCCTTGCGCAGGATATAGCTTTTCCGGGTGCGCTGGGCTGGGCATCTGCTACGCCAGGCGGCAGAGGGGGAAAAATCATTAGAGTGACAAGTCTTAACGGACAAGGACCAGGTTCTTTTCTGGAGGCAGTAACCAGCACAGAACCGAGAATTGTGGTTTTTGAAGTTGGCGGGATAGTTGACCTGAAAGGGCAGATTATTACTATCCGCAGCCCGTTTCTGACCATTGCCGGTCAAACTGCCCCCTCACCTGGAATCACATTTATTGATGGTGGAATAAACATTCAGACCCATGATGTAATCGTTCAGCACATCCGGCTCAGACAAGGCGCCTCCAGGCATGTTAAAGGTTGGGAACCTGATGCGATGGCAGCGATCAGTGCTTATAATGTAGTTATTGATCATTGCTCTTTCAGCTGGGGTGTAGACGAAAACTGCTCTGCCTCAGGCCCTCGTTTTAAAGGTGAAAACGTTGATGAATGGAGGAAGAATACGTCTCATAGCATCACGATGAGCAACAACATCATAGCCGAAGGTTTAAGCAATTCTACCCATCCAAAGGGAGAACACTCCAAAGGAACCCTGATTCATGATAATGCAACGGACATTGCCATCGTTGGGAATTTATATGCAAGCAACCGTGACCGCAATGCGCTTTTCAAAGGCGGCGCAAGAGGAATTTATGTCAACAATTACATCCAAAACCCGGGCAGAAATGCAATCCGGTATGGCTTGGTGGATGAAGAATGGCAAGGCTATCCCCACCAGACCGGTCAGGTCACTATTGTCGGAAATGTCATGCAGCATGGGCCGAGCTCCTCTGATATGCCAATGATGTACGCCGGGAATGGCCCCTGCGAGATTTACATGGAAGATAATATTGCCAAAAATAAGTTAGGATTGCAGGCCCGGCTTTTCTTTGGAGACACTTTAAAAATCCGGAACGAAAAGCCGGTTTGGTTTGCCGGGATTAAACCGATAAAGGCATCGGAAGTTAAAAAATCCATTGTTAAAAACGCCGGTGCCAGACCCTGGGACAGAGACGAGCACGACAAGAGATTCATTTCAGAGATGCTTTCTAATTCCGGCAAAGTGATCGACTCAGAAACCCAGGTGGGTGGTTACCCTGCCTCCCGTCCTACCAATAAGAAGTTTGTGGAAAAGGACTGGGATCTGAAATACATGACAAAAAAATAAAACAAAAGCCGGTTTGACATCTCGCCAACCCGGCTTTTGTTTTGGATACCGAATCCAGATCACCGGTAAAGCGCCAGGATTTTCACCCCATTGTCATCTGTGCAATAAGCAGGAGAAGTTAGTGCCTTTTCGACCGCCGCCAGCAATTTTGCCTCCTGATAAGGTTTGTTTAAATACGCCTCAGGATTGGTATCGTCTGCGCGCTGGTGTGTTACGTCATCCATATAGGCTGTCAGATATATAAAAGGAATTTTCTTGACTGCCTGTATTTGACGGGCTGTTTCAATGCCATCCCATTTTCCCTTGATATTTACATCGAGTATAACCAGATCGATCCGATCGTTACGGATCATTTCCACAGCTTCCATTCCATGATCAGAAACGCCGGCAACCGTGTATCCGTTTCTTTCAAGTGTATCCTCCAAAGCCATCGCCTGGATTCCCTCGTCTTCTACAATTAGTATTCTCAATTTAACAAACGTTGATATTTAACAATCGCTTACGGTAACTATGATCCACAAATTACTCATTACGCCGCTCTGCGCGGCGAGTTTAATGGAATTTCCAATTGAAAAAATGCACCTGAGCCCTGAATAACCCGGCATTGGCCTTCCAGCTGCTTGGATAACACTTTGATCAGACGAACACCAAATGAACGGTTTGCCTGCTCCCAGGTTCTCACATCAAAGCCGGGACCATTGTCCTTAATTTCCAGCTGCATTTGATTTCTGATTTCAACAAGATTTAATGTAATGGAGGGCCTCTTTACATCATGAAATGCGTGTTTGAATGAATTTGTAATCCATTCATTGATAATAAGTCCCAACGGCATGGCGATGTCCACTTCGAGCTCTTCTACCCCAACCATGATAAACAGATCTGTATCATGCTCGTCGATTCCAAAACTTTGCATGATGCTGTCAAGAAGATCATTAATATAATCGCGCATGTTTACCATATTCACAGTTTCCTGGCTGTAAAGACTTCTGTGAATAATTGACATCGTTTCAATACGCTGTTGACCGGCCTTAATAATTCTTTTTGCATCGTCATCGGTAAGCCTGTTTCCTTGCAGACTTAATAAATTCGAAACAATCTGAAGATTGTTCTTTACCCGGTGATGCAGCTCTTTCATCAATAGCTGCATTTTTGCAGATTGTTCACTGATTTTTCGGTTGTTCTCGGCCAATTCAACATTGTTACGCCTGATCACCCGATACTGGCTGAACATGACTGCCGATAAACCAAGAACCAGAACAAGCACTGCCAGAGCTCCTGCCGTCTGCTTGGAACGCAGCTCATTAACCTCTCCCAGGGCGCTGATCTGCCGGTCTTTTTTACCTGCCTCGTATTGAACCTGCAGCTCACCCACTTGTCTTACGTTTTGAAGTATTTGTAAGGAATCGCGTATATCACTATATCTGGTATACGCCCCCAAAGCTTCCTTGTACTTACCTGCGCTTCTGTAACCTTCCATCAGATAATCATAAAGCTCCATCTGACGATGGGGCTGTTGGATTTGCTGAGAAATCAAAAGGGCTTTTTGAAGATAGTCAAGGCTCAGGGCCTGCTCACCTCTTCGGTTCAAAATCTGTGAAAGCCAGGTGTAGCTGTAAGTCAGCGAGCTTTGCTGATCGTACTTTTTAGCCAATGTTATCGCCTTTGTTACATAATATTCAGCGCTGTCCAATTGGTTTCTTTTTACGTAAACCTGAGCAATATTGTTGTAATAAGGAATACGTGCTCTTTCAAGAGACGGTACCATTTCGGCGATTTTTAATCCATCCAGGTGCATATTCAATGACCGGTGTATCATTGCCGTGTCTTTGGTATTTGCACCCAGCCCTTGCGTAAACATCGCTTTAAGCCGAATCATAAAAATGATCGATGAGGTATCTTTTAGGGTTTTTGCTATGTTCATTCCCTTATCGGCTGCATCGAGAGCCATGTCATAGTTTTGCTTTTCCTTATGCATGTTTCCGATAATACCATAAATATTGGGAATTTCTGATAAGATCCCCCATTTTTCCGCATCGCGCAAAGCGGTAACCGCATGCTTCATACCCTCTGTATGATTGGCCATGTTCCAGTAGGCGCGCGCTATGAATTTCTCCCCCCGCACAATCGCAGTGTGATTGTTAAGTCTGTTTCCTGTCGCAAGTACCCTATTGCCGATTGCAATCAATGAATCAGGACTTGAATTTCCGTAATCTTCCGCTTTTTTATATAGTGATGCGAGTTCTTCTTCCACAGCTTTGTCCCCGGATTCGGCCAGCTGCTTTTGTTTTTCACACGAGCTTAAAAAAAAGATAGCGACAACAAAGAGCAAAATTGAGTATAAGTATCTGAGGAGCATGAAGTCATAAGGTTGTCAATATGTAAAAATACACCGTTTAAAGGAATTATTTTATCAGTGATGCATTCTTTTAACGCTGTCAGATCAAATTATTTAATCGCTAATATTTCTAACGTCTTGTTTATCAATTACGAATTCAGATTCAGGTTCAAAACACATAATCTGTTGATGTTTATAGCTCATTTTCATCAAATTTTACACAGGTATAAATCAGCGCAGAATAACTTATTTTGCATACCATTTTAAATGCATACTGCTTCAAACTTCTCAGCCATGTACAAAATTCTCATCCTCTTTATCCTTTTTAGCTTTTCAGCAAAGGCACAGCTGGTTAGTGACTCGCTGTTAATTGACGGTCATTACCGGGTATTTTATTTTAATACGCCTTCTACCCAAACTAAAAATGCAAGTCTTGTCTTTGCAATACACGGTTCAGGAGGAGATCCGCTTAACTTTATGAAAAATGCGGTTAAACTTGAACAAAAAGCTGCATTGGAAAACTTCATTCTGGTTTATCCAAAAGGTTATAAATCGTATTGGAATGAGTGCAGAAAGGCGTCAACCGTTGCTGCCAATCTCGAAAATATCGATGAGGATGCTTTCTTTTCCGGCATGATCGGCTACTTTAAAACCAAATACCAGATCAACGAAAAACAGGTTTTTGCCTCCGGTTTTTCCGGTGGCGGGCAAATGGCCTATCGTATGGGGATTACCATGCCGAGTAAATTCAGAGCAATATGTGCCATGGTTGCCAATATGCCCACTGCCGAAAATATGGACTGCCCTGAATCCAAAGTGGCAATCTCAACGCTGATCATCAATGGTACTGCCGATCCTGTAAATCCTTATGCGGGCGGTGAAATGAAATCAGCGGGACTTACGCTGGGTAATGTTCGGTCGACGGATGAGTCATTTCGCTATTGGGCCGCATTGAGTGGCTATTCCGGTGTACCGGTCAGAAAAGTTTTACCAGACCCGGATACAACCAACAGTATCACCGTGGAAAGCTTCACTTTTCAAAAGAAAAAATCTCCGGAGGTTACACTATTTAAAGTAAATAACGGAAAACATGAGTTTCAGACAGACATTGACTTTTTCTCTGAAGCCTGGACTTTTTTTAAAAGACAATTATAGCACAAAATGGCTTCTGCGCCGATTCATTCAGCCAGAGGCCATTTTATTTTGAAACAAAAATTTAAAACCGAAGGCGCAAAACACACTTAAAACCACCAAAACTATCCACAGCGCGTTATAGCCAAAGTTTTCAGCTACATAACCACCACTGGCCGGCCCGATAACCTGGGCCACAGCCCACGATAAAGAGTAAGCGGCCGAGTATTTACCCCGGTTCGATTCAGTAGAGCGACTGACCACGAGCGTGTTCATATAGGGCAGTGTCAGCATCTCGCCAATGGTAAAGAGAAAAACAGTAAATGCACCAATGACAACCGGTGCGATAGCCGGAATTACCAGACAGAGAAAAGAAGCGGCAGTGAACAGCACACCTGCAATAATATAGTAATGATCAGGTTTACGACTGCCCAGTTTCTGGATCATAACCATCTCAAAAAGAGCGATAATCACCCCGTTCATGCCAAGTAAAAGTCCGATAGTTGCCTCCCCAATTCCAAGTTCCTGCTTCCAATATACTGGTACGATCCTGAAAATGAGAATAAAAGAAAACATATACAAGGTTACCAGGATAATAAAGCGCACAAAAAACGGATCCTTCCACGGCGATTTCCCGGAAGCAAATTCAGCATTTTCGATAACGTTGTTTTTAAGATTTTTACCGGAAGGAAGCAGCAAAATGATCATAATTCCTGCCACAACATAAACTACCCCGTCGACCCAAAACAAAAGGTGATAGTTGATTGCAGCCAATATGCCCCCCACAGAAGTTCCGAATCCAAAACCAATGTTGGTTGCAAGCCGGTTTAATGCATACGACCGGGTCATATTCTCCCGGGAGGAATAAGTCGCAATCGCAGAATTATTTGCGGGCTTGAATGCTTCGACAAAAAAACTGAGCACAACCGTCAAAAAGCAGAGTCCGTTGAAGTTATCTACATGGCCAAATAAAACAAACAATAAACCGCTGATAATTAAGCTGACAACCTGAACAGGATGAAACCCGATTTTATCAGTCAGATACCCGCCTGCCATCGCTCCCAGAACAGAACCGACACCAAAAAGTGTGATGATCAGTCCCGCGTCGGCGATGCTTCTGTGAAGGCTTTGGGTAATATACATACTCATAAACGGAATGGCCATGTATCCGCATCGATTGATCAGTATCACCACACTCAGGAGCCATGTTTCTCTGCTCAATCCCGTAAATGAAATCCGATAGATTCGTAGAATACTTCTGATCATACCAAAAAAAAGTTTTAAGTAAACAGTAAAACGGTCTGCATGCAATAAAAAAATCCGCTTAGTTGTGAAACCAAGCGGATTGCGAATATTTAAAATCAAAAATATAGCTACCCCGCCTGGCCGACCTTACGGTTCCAGATGACAAGTGCGCTATATGTTGACAGGTTGTTCATATTGCAAAGTTAGAAAAAATTATTTCCCGTCCTTCCCACAATACAAGAATTTCTAAATGCAGCAGATAACTACATAGAAGATATAATCTCGCAAATCAGTCAGACCCTGTGGTTGATAAGTAAATTGAGTTATTTCAGATTCTCATGCAACCCGAAGCGATAAAACAACATCTTTGTGAGGAAAGCCATGAAAAATCAAAACGCTGTTTGACCATGAACGGGAAAGAAATATTCGACTATTACCAATCCGCTGCCCTGAGAAACGGTTTTGGTTCTGCTGAATTCCGCTACGGAAACCTGCTGTTTGAAGCACTCAGGATTGAAGGAGAAGAAAAGATTTTTAAAATGCTTGAAGAAGCCCGAAGCTCGGGAAAACGAATTGGCCTTGGATATTCAACGCCGCCCAAAGACACAGATATGGAGCCTGACCTTGTAATAATGGTTTAGAGTTGTATACTAAAAATATAAAAACCGCCAGCTTGTACTTTATTACACCTGGCGGTTTTTTATTTAACGAAGGTTCACGGATAATAAATCCTTTCGGATAAACTTGTCACTGCGGGACGATCGTAACTTCCAAATCGTTCGCAGAAGGCCTTTTCCAACGATTCTCTATGATTAGGATGCGCAATACTGATCAGTGCCCGGGCGCGCTGTTTCAGGCTTTTGCCAAATAAATCGACTATTCCATATTCTGTGACAACCCAGTGAATATGGCCTCTGGTGGTTACTACACCGGCCCCTTCCTTCAAAAAAGGAACAATCCTGGAAATGCCGGTGGAAGTGACCGACGGAAGTGCAATAATCGGTTTACCACCCTGTGAAAGTGAAGCACCATGTATAAAATCCATCTGCCCGCCTATGCCTGAGTATTGGTAAGTTCCTAGCGAATCAGCACAAACCTGACCGGTGATATCCAATTCGATGGCGGAATTTATAGCTGTTACTTTTTGATTTTGACGAATGATGCTTGTATCGTTCACATATCCTATGTCCATTACACGGATGGCAGGATTGTCATTTACAAAATCATATAATTTGCGTGTTCCAACCATAAAAGAGGTAACAGACTTACCCCGGTTAAGTTTTTTTAAACTGTTGTTAATCACACCGCTTTGAATCAATGGTATCACGCCATCCGAGAGCATTTCTGTGTGCAGGCCAAGATTTTTATGGTTGCCCAGATTTTTCAGCACCTGGTCGGGAATACCACCAATACCTACTTGCAGAGTGGCCCCGTCTTCAATAAGTGAAGCAATGTTTTGACCGATCTGTACAACGGCACTTTTGCAGTTTAGTGAATAGTCTACCTCTGGTAAAGCGGATTCATGCCAAACCAATGCGTTTATTTTACTGATATGCAAAAAACCATCTCCGTGTGTTCTTGGCATGGCAGGATTTACCTGCGCAATCACATAAGCCGAATTATCTACAACAGCCCGCGCAATATCAACAGAGGTGCCCAGAGAGCAATAGCCATGTGCATCAGGTGGCGAAACCTGGATTAGTGCTACATCAATCGGCAGTCTTCCATTTTTGATCAGCTGCGGAATCTGGCTAAGAAAAATAGGGACATAATCCCCATAATCGCTGTTGACGACCGATCGCGTATTAGCCGAAACAAAAAGTGAATTGAAGAAAAAGCTGTTGTGATGTACAGGATTGTTAAAATTCACATCTCCCAAAGTGGTTATGCTTACAAATTCTACATTTTTAAGTTCCCAGTGTCGGCGCTGCAAAGCTTCCACTAAATGCACTGGCGTAGCAGCACTTCCGTGAATAAATACTCTGTTTCCTGATCGAATATATTTTACTGCTTCATCGGCTGAAACATACACTGGCGTATTCATATCAAATATATTTTTAATAAGCTGAAAGTAAGCCGGAAACCTCCCGCTAACATAAAATTTCCTTTGCAAAATTCCACTGATTAGTCTCTGCGGGAAATGATGTCTGCCGGGCTAAAAAACTGATAAATGTCAGTTTTTTAGAGGATCTACAACCACTACCGCCTTGTCCGAGCCCAAAAAATATTTGACAAAATTCACTGTAATAGAACTTTTACACGACACCATTATAGAGTTTATTTGACTGATAATCAACATTATATAAATTTTAATTTTTGTTATTTTGTAAAATATTGAATCCATCAAATTCAGTTTCATAACACACCCTATCTATCAGTTCTAAATATGCGCCCCTCTCCATTGACAATCTTTATTTGTCTGATTTTCCTGTTTCCGTTTAGCTGTTTTTCACAGCCAGCCTATCTGCCAAACCAACCCCGGGATTCAAGTTTTCATTTTACTCAATTGCAGTATTTTGCAAGCACCAGACAAACGCCATTCTGGATGCAGGCTAATCAGTTTGGGATTGTACCACAAAAAAATCCGGCAGCCTTACTGCATCTGGGAGTTGAACACTTCACGGACATTTTCAACAAATTTCGTAAAGTCAAAAACCTTAGAATCGGTGGCGGGATCGAAGCTGCCATAAGTTTTCCGAACGCTAAAATCAGATTGCCACAGCTATTTGGCTCCATCCGATTAAAAAACTGGGAATTTTTTATTGGCAGAAAAAAACAATCGGTTGGTCTGGCCGATTCGACAATTGGAATGGGCTCTTATGTTTGGTCCGGAAACGCTATGCCAATTCCAAAACTTCAGGCAGGCACCTCCGGTTTTATTACGATACCACTAACCCGCAACTGGATTGCTTTCAGTGGCTTTTACTCAGACGGCTTTTTTGAAAATAAACGTTCAATTACGTCAGGCTTGAAACTACATCAGAAAGCGCTTTACCTTAGACTTGGCCGGCTCGACTCGCGCCTGAAACTTTACGGAGGTTTTAACCATCAGGCACAGTGGGGAGGCAGAAGCCCCTATCACAGCATTGATGATAAGCTTCCGGATGGCCTGAGAAATTATTTTAACGTAGTAACCGGCAAAGCACATGTAAAAAGCGGCAAAATTACCAACTTCGACAGCACAAACCGGATTGGAAACCATTTGGGAACGATTGACCTTGCTGTGGAAGTCGAGACTTTTAGCAGCAGTATTTTCCTTTACCGACAAAACGTATATGAAGACGGCTCACTTTATCATTTAAATAATATTTCGGATGGATTAAACGGAATCCGGTTTCGGCGGAAAAATCTTTACAGCGACGTTTTCAGCATTCAAGAAGTGGTTGTTGAATTTTTAAATACAAAAAGTCAGGGAGGATCCATTGCAAATGTGGGTAGTTATGTACGCGGCAAAGATGATTACTTCAACAACGCACAGATTCGTGACGGATGGTCATATTATGACCGTACGATCGGTACACCGTTTATACCTCCAACATCAGCTACAAAATGGAACTGGCCGGTCAACGCTGATTTTCTTACAAGCAATAACCGAGTGTCTGTCTGGCACTTAGGCGTGTCTGGCGAATGTCTCAAAAACATAAACTGGACTACTAAATTCTCCTACTCTGACAATGCCGGAACCTACAATGTAAACTTTGAATCTTCTGCGAAACAATTCTCCGGATTGCTGGCTTTTCAGCTGCCGCTTAATATTTTGGGAAAAAACTATGTTAAATTGTTCCGTTGCTGCCGATCTGGGAAAGCTTTATCCAAAAACGTATGGATTTGCACTTGGAATCAAAAAAAACCAACTTCCTGGATTTTCTCTGAGATAAATCGTCCACAAAACTGGCCTGGTTTTTGAGCTAAAAAAACAGCAACCAATTTAATTGACATGGAAGACTTGATTGAAAAGCAAAAAAGAGATTTGCAGGAAAAAATCCTGGCCAAAAGACAGCAGGTAGAATTTGAAAAAACAGATATTGATATGTCTAAAAAATTTTCAGCGGATAATACGCAGAATCCGGACGTTAGCGAAGAATTTAAAAATTTTAATGATCCTGCCTCCAATGTAATTGAAAACGGTGAACTCGTAGAACTGAGCAAGTCGGAAAAGGAACTTATTGACCTGATAGACAAGCTGAACAAACTTAACAAGGAATTATGAGCATCATTAAAACAGTTGCTGCAGTTGTCTTCACCGTGATTTTTGGCTCAGATATTTTTTCACAGACCCCAAATAAAGCAGATAAGAAAAGGTACACCAAAGTCCCGGCTGGGTATCTAATGGTTTTACGGCAGGGTGACAATATTCTAAAAGAGCTGGAAACATTCGCTGAAATGGAGAAAATTCCGGCCGCCAACTTTACAGGAATGGGCTTTGTAAACATGAGATTTGGCTTTTTCAATTTTGAGACAAAAGAATACGATCCCAAAGAATTTGAAGGTGTGGAGCTTGCCAGTATGCAGGGAACGATAGCCTGGCAAAAGGGAAAAGTTTCTATTCATGCGCATGGCGTGGTAACCGATAAAAACTTCAATGCCTTTGGCGGCCATATTCTTTCCGGATCGGTGGGCACAGGTTCCGTTGAGATCATGCTTACCATTCATGATAAAAAACTTGAAAGAAATTTTGAAGATGAAATCGGTGCAAATGTTTTAAGTCTTCAACCTCAGAATTAATCACTGCTTCAGCTGTTTTTTCAGTATTTCAATGCTTATTTCAAGTTCTTTTGGTGTAGAAGAAGCAAATCCCAAACGTGTTGCGTGGCGATCCCTATTGTCATTGTGCATTTTGCCATCTGCAAAGTAAAGACCCTTTTGAAGTGCTTTTTCTGCGAGCAGTTTTAAATCAATTGCTGGATCAAAACGCGTCCATACTGCCATTCCTCCGTCTGGAATTTGAAAATCTACTTGATCGCCGAGTTCATCTTTTAAAAGATTGCAGAAAACATCCCTTCGTTGTTTGTATTCGCGAACAGACTTTCTCAGATGCCTCTGTATAACTCCGCTTTGAAGCAGGTCTGCTATTGTATTTTCCAGAATCGTGTCTCCCTGGCGATCTATGATTCTGCGTAGCTGAGAAAGGTGCGTTATCACGTTTTCCGGCCCGACCAGATAACCCACCCGAAACGCGGGAGATATTGCTTTGGTAAATGAGCCGCAGTACAAGGTCATTCCGGCCGGATCTGCGCTTGCAAGCGGCAATAGCGGTTTGCTCAGATAATGAAAGTCGTAATCATAATCATCTTCAAAAATGATGAATCCATACTGCTCGGCCAATTGAAGCAGCCTGATGCGGCGGTCGGCACGAAGTGCGACGGTAGTTGGATACTGGTGATGAGAAGTTACATAAATCAAACGAATCTTCCTTTTTTTACATAGCGCTTCCAGCTCGTCGATGTCGAGTCCATGTTGATCTGAACGGATACTTAAAATATTTGCTCCGGCTTTCTGAAAATTCATTTTTGCTCCATACCAGCCCATTTCTCCAACCACGACATTATCCCCATTTGCCAGCAGCCCGCTGCTTACCAGAAACAAACCCATAATTGTACCCCGAACAATGAGAATATTATCACAGGAAGTATTTAGCCCGCGGGTATCGTTTAGGTATGAAGATAGTTCCTTACGAAGCCAGAGCGCTCCTTTTGTATCACCGTATCCCAACCTGGCATAAGCGTTGCCAGTCAGTAGCTGACTTCGGTAAGCACGTGAGAGTTCTTCCAGAGGCGCGAGCCTGGCGTCGGGAAAACCGTCATCCAAATGCAAACTGCTGGTTACTTTCAGTGCAGGACGGTCCAGCATGGGAACAGGAGAAAAGTCAAATCCGGCCCGCTTTATAGGGTCCTCTGAAACCGATTCAGGATCCGTTAGTCTTTGCAGCAGCATCTGGGGCAAATGGCTGGCAATAAAGGTGCCGCTGCCGGAAACACTTTCAAGCCAGCCCTGTGCAAGCAACTCGTCATAAGCCTGCACCACAGTTCTTCTATGAACACCGAGTACTGCCGACAGATCTCTGCTGCTCAATAATTTGTATCCCGGTTTGAGCTTACCATTTTTGATATGTTCCATGAGCTGATTGGCAATCTGGAGATAAACAGCAGGCCTTTGGGATTTATCAATTGTAAGCAGTGAGTTTAAAATATTCACAAAGTGGACTACTGTATTTTTAAAAAATGGATGATTACAGGAATCCAATTACGCTAGAAATTTGTAAAAAAACAAAATCATGTCCACACCATCATACCTTATTCCCAGCCGTGCAGCAAAGCGTACACATTACGATCAGGAAAGCATTTATTCGATTCTAGACGAAGCTTTGTTTTGTACGATTAGCTACTCGGTAGAAAACCGTCCATTTTCTATCCCTACCTCATTTGTGCGCTACGAAGACAAGATTTACATTCACGGATCAGTGGGAAGCCATTTTATCAGGGAAATAGAAAAAGGAATTCCGGTATGTATCACGGTAATGCTCACAGATGCGCTGGTCGTTGCAAAGTCAGCTTTTAGTCATTCGGTAAATTACCGCTCCGTGATCCTGTTTGCACAGGCAGAAAAAATTGAAGATATCAGTTTAAAATCAGACGCCTTTAAATGGCTGACTGAGAAAATCGTACCCGGAAGCTGGGATTATCTGCGCCCGATGACGCAAAAAGAAGTTCGAAAAACCACTGCACTGGCTTTTTCGCTGGATGAAGCATCTGCGAAAATTCGTACCGGAATGCCCAATGATGAGGAAGAGGATAAGCAACTTCCGATCTGGTCGGGACTAATTCCACTTGAAACGAATAGAGCTAAACCTGTTGCTGATCCATCCAGCCAGACAATTCCACTTCCTGAGCATTTATCAGGTTTATAGCTAAATATCGGCCGAAATTCTATGATTTTCTGCAACGATTTGTATTTGAAAATCTGTTGTTTGGATAGTTGTAATTTTGAAAAATGGCAGGTCATGAAATAGAACTGCCATTTTTAGATTTTTTATCCGAATGAAATCCGCATGGAGTTATTAATGGTTCTTGCAGTTTTTGGCTATATCTATTATCTGCGTAATTATGCAGACCTCAGAACAAGATCAGAGAAGGAAGAACAAAATCTAATGGAAGGCATAAAACTGTATCAGGATAATCAGATTCAGGACGCCTTCAATTTTTTTGATCAGCGCATTAGGTCAAACCCACGCTCTGCGGTTGCTTATTTGTACCGGGCCAGATGTTATAAGACTTTCGAAGATCTGAAAGCTGCAATGAATGACCTCAATACAGGCCTAAGTTATGATGAAAGTGTTTTTGGGCTGCATTTGGAAAAGGGAAAGCTGCATTTTGGAAAGGAACAATACGAGCTTGCCTTAGCTTCCCTAAATAAGGCCGTGTTTAACGCAGGAGAACTCGACCCCGAATCCTATTACTGGCGGGCGTTGACCAGGCAGCATCTAAATCAGGACAAGGAAGCAAAGTCTGATTTTGAAAAAGAGGCTCAGATTTTGGAGAACAGAAAAAACGGTGCTGTAGATGCAAGGATAGACGAGCCTTTCCTTGACCGCAGACTTGTTGCCAATTCCTTAATGGTTGTTTGCACAAGCGCCATTTTGATTGTGGTGGTTAAAGATGCAGAGAGCATACATCTTCCCTATTTGATGGCGGCTTTTTCAGCTGTTGCTATTGGTTTTGTTGAACCCGTTAAAGGATGGATCCTGGCCATTATGCAATGTGTACTGATGATTGGCGGCTATTTTGTTTTAACACACGTTCCCGAAAGCGGCGGAAAAAGAGAACTGGAAAATTTTAGCTTGTATGGCTCGTCCGTGCTTGTTTTTGCGGGAAGTTTTTTAGGTGCGTTTTTAAAAAGAGCTATCAACCAGGAATAAATCCACTACTTTTTTAGGTTAATGTACGGACTGATATTTCTTTTCAGATCGGCCCCAAAGTAGGGTGCCAGATCCTTTTCCAACGCATCCATAGTGACAGTCATTTTGGCCAGTACTTCTGCCCAGGTCATAGCACTGTGGACAAATGGATCATAATACAAATTCATCTTACCAACAATACGAAAACGGTTTGCACCATCCGGCTCACAAATAGAACGCAGATTCTGTGTGTTAAAAACTTCAAGAATTTCAAAAGCTTTTTTTGTTTCAAAAACTTCTGCGGTACAAAACAGCAGAGCCCCGTTTTTATAGTTGCATATAATGTGCTTTTTCATGGCGTTAGTCAGATGATTTAGCTGTCTAGTAAAAATTATCATACCAAAGTAAGAGAGGTGTCCGTCGACTTCTTCTGATTGAAAGGAAATAATGCGATATTGTCGGCTACAAACACACCGTATATCCCTCATGAGAAAAACCAGTCTGTTTATCATGCTCTGTATTATCGCAGTAGCCTGTAACCAAAAGAAAACGCAAATGCCCGAAATAGCGGCAAGAGATGCAACCATAACGGTTAAAAACTCTTACACTGAGCTGTTTATCGATACTGCCGCATTTGAAACGTTCGCTGCATCTCACCCGATGCAGGACAGCTTGTCCAACAAAATGCACAGTTTTTATAACCATCGTAACTATCAGTATGCCTGGTTCTTCCCCGACGGATTAGCTGAATTCGTTCCTACTTTTTTAGGTATGCAAAATGACTACATCGCATATTCCGGCGACAGCTCTCTTTACAATCCAGGATTAATCACTGCGGTTGATTCACTAGCGAGGGTAAAAAAGATTAACCCGAACGATTCGTTGGTTCTGCGAACAGAATTGCAGCTCACCCAGCAGTTTTTTAAATACACCAGTCTTGCTTATGCAGGAAACAATAAACTGAAAATTCAGGAGCTTAATTGGTATATACCCAGAAAGAAGATCAATCCTGAGATTTTTCTTGATTCATTACTTAAAAACAAAGGAAAAAACCTCTCAGCTTATGAGCCGGTTAACCGCCAGTATAACTTACTAAAAGAGAAATTGCTTCAATACGATAACGTTAAGAAAAGCATGGAATGGAAACCATTGGAAACCTCGAAAAGATTCAGGGAAGGAAAATCTGATGTAGTTATAAAAGAAATAAAAAAACGTTTGTTTCTACTTGGAGATTTGCCGCAGGCCGATAGTTCTGCAATTTTTGATTCTACTTTGACTGCGGCTGTCAGAAGATTTCAGGGTAGAATGGGAATGAAACAAAGCGGTGAGACAAGCCCTGCTTTTTACAAACAACTCAACGTACCAATACAGGAGCGCATACAACAAATCCTGATTAACATGGAGCGTATCCGTTGGATGCCTGCGTCTCCTTCGACGGATTATCTGCTTGTAAATATACCCGAATTTACCCTGCACGCTTACGAAGATGGCAAACTGGCTTTTAATATGAATGTTGTGGTCGGCTCGGAAGCGAACAGCACGGTCATCTTTTCGGGTACTTTAAACCAGATCGTATTTAGTCCGTACTGGAACATTCCGCCAAGTATTTTGAAAAAGGAAATTCTGCCAGGCATTAAAAAGAGAGCGAACTATCTTGCCAAACACAATATGGAATGGAACGGCGGATCGGTAAGACAAAAGCCAGGCAAATCAAATTCATTGGGTTTGGTTAAGTTTCTATTTCCAAATAGCTACAACATTTACCTTCATGACACGCCATCCAAAAGTTTGTTTGGGGAATCGCAGCGTGCATTCAGCCATGGATGTATCCGACTTGCCGAACCAAAAAAACTTGCAGAATTTTTACTTCGCCGTGACAGCAGCTGGACGGAGCAAAAGATCACATCGGCTATGAATTCAGGTAAAGAAAAATACGTAAGATTGCGCGGTAAAAATGAGATTCCTGTTTTTATAGGCTATTTTACTTCCTGGGTGGATCAGCAGGGAAACCTCAATTTTAGACAGGATGTTTACGGTCATGATAAAAAAATGGCAGAACGTCTGTTTAGTCAGGAAAGCATTGCATTGGGCCGATAAGGAAAACGGGTCATAAAAAAGAGGACAAGCTCTCGTTTATGACCCTGATTACCTGTTTGGATTTACTTAATCAATTGTAATCCAGTTCGATTCTCCCGGCAGAATAACCGGCAGATTCTTTTTATAGTTTGGGTTAATTTGATAATTTTCTTCCGTCAAATAAAGCGTATCAATACTCGCTCCCTTTACAATGCGAAATTCATGAAAGGATCTAAGTGACCCGGCTATCCAGCTATCAAGGTTTTTTCCTGTTCTAAAAAATGTTTCAAGCAAACAAAAAAACATATAGCCCATGGCTGTTTCCCTGATCGCATAAGTGTGATAGTCGTCGCGGCTTGTTTCGTTTTCATAACGAACAATTCTATTTTCATTCATTGCCTTTGAAAACAAGGCATAATGTTCTTGTCCTGTCATCTGAATTCTTTTGGTTCTCCAATAGATTTACAGATTAACTTACGACAGAGCAATACGCACAGATCGTTTCTGATAAAAAAGTGAATGGAAAATTAGACTGCGCTATTGGTTTAGAGCATGTTACAACCTTCGTTCATCTTCGATAACTTCTGAGATGGCAGGCTTGGTTTCAGGTTTGCTGTCGTCATCCCCGAGAACCATTCCCCAGGGTTTCAAACCATCAACGCGGTCGAAAACAACCTTGATAATTGCAATTACGGGAATCGATAAAAACATACCTGTAATACCCCAGATCATCTCGCCCAAAACCAAACCGAGCAGTGCGATCAGGGTATTGATCTTCACTTTTGAGCCGACAATTTTAGGCATGATGTAGTTGCTGTCAACCAAATGAATCGAGACAACCGCTATCAGAACAAAGGCGATATCAGTGGTGGTCGCCGTCGCAAATGTGATCAGTACGGCAAGCAATAGTGCAGTGACAATCCCGATATAGGGTATCAGGTTAAAAATACCCATTATTAAACCAAGCAAAAAAGCATATTTAACACCGATAATCCAGAACGCCGCGCATGACAGGATTGTAACAATCAGCATCTGCAGAAATAAACCGACGATATACTTTTTAACAATATACTGAACCTGGGCAACAACGTCATAAACAACAACCGAATGCTCTTCGCTGAAAAGAGAGACAATGAAACGTAACAATAGCCGGCGATGCAGCAGAATAAAAAAAGTATAAAGAAAAATAAAAAGTAAAAACAGAAGTATAGATGAGAGCGATAGTAAAGTATGCCCAATTAAAGTAGTTCCGGTATCAACAGCTTTGGTAGCAGATTCAGTGATGTAATCGATCTGATCTGCTGAATTGACGTGAAATGTTGCAGAAATCCATTTTTGAACACCTATTGCTGCCGTAATTACCTGTTGTTTAAAGGCAGGCCAGTCCTGAGCAAGCTCTGTAAGCTGTGATCCCAGGATAGTGGCAATAGCAGCAATCCCCATGATCAGCGTCAGAAGCGCGAGCATTGATGATAAGGAGCGTGGTAATTTAAACCTGTATTCAAGCAGGTTTGCAAAAGGCAGCAGCAGCAGAGAAAACAAAAAGGCAAATATAAGGGGAGCCAAAAGCGTTCGTCCAACTATAGCAATATAACAAAGACAGATCAGGCAGATCAGGATGTGCGCCAGTCTGGTGTAAAATGGTGTAACTCGAATCATTAGGAAAGCTGCTGCAAATTGTAGATAAAAACTGAAAGAAGGTATAAATTATAATCGTGCCAGCTAATAAACCGCACGATTATAAAATTAAACTATACGTCGTTCATACCCAAATAACAATTCATGTTACACCAATAAATGCATGTTAACAGTTAGGGAAGTGCAAACGCCACAAACTGATTACCTTTTTTCGTTCCCAGTTTTGTTCCCCCGCAGGCAATAACCACATACTGTTTTCCATTTACCTGGTAGGTGGAGGGTGTTGCGAATCCGGCGGCAGGAAGCATCGTCTCCCAAAGCAGTTTTCCGTTCTTTTTGTCAAAAACCCTAAACTTACCATCTTTTGTCGCCGCAATAAAAAGCAATCCGCTCGCCGTTACAACAGGGCCTCCATAGTTTTCAATACCCGTGTCGGGCAGTCCCTTTGCTTTCAGTGATGCCACTTCACCAAACGGGATTTTCCATAAATATTCTCCCGTATTCAAATCGATCGCATTTAACGTTCCCCATGGAGGCGAAATGGCAGGCAAGCCGTTGCTGTCAAGAAACTTATTATAGCCCGTACTTTGATATGGCAGCACTGTTTTTTTAGATGATGGTATAATCGAAGCGGCTTCTGTTTTTTCATCTCCGAATAAAAAGGAAATCAAAGACTGCTTCTCAGCTGCGGTCAGCATGGTAAAACCGGGCATCATACCTTTACCACTGGTTATTAGGTTGCTAACAAAGGCCTTATCCCGCCTCTGACCAATATCAACAAGAGATGGATAGCCGCTTTTGGCATTACCTTTCCGCTGCGGGCCGTGACAGGTAGGACAATAGGTCGTGTAAACTTTTTCACCCGGGCTTAGTGCCGACATTTCGCTCTCTTTCGGTGTATCTTTCATTGAAAGTATCCAGGCCATTTCATTGCTGTTTACATACAGAATGCCTTCCTGCGGATCTGCTGCGGCCCCACCCCACTCTGCGCCGCCGTCAAACCCGGGCAAAATCACAGTTCCTTTTTTACTTGGCGCAGCAAACAATGCCCTGTTATAACCTCTGAATTTCGCGACAAGAGAATCATGGTCCGGTGCATACGGACTGATATCTTTATCAGTTAAAGTATGTGCCTGACGCGCGAATGAAGCCGGTTTGCTTGGCACGGGCTGTGTTGGCCAGGGAAACTCTCCCGGGAGTGCATTTTGCGGTGCAGCTACTTCTTTGATCGGGAAAAGCGGTTTACCAGTTACCCGGTCAAAAACAAAGACATATCCCTGCTTGCTCACCTGCGCGACCGCATCGATCTTTCGTGGCCGACCGTCGGGGCCTTTCTGTGTGACAGTGATCAGGTTTGGCGGAGCCGGTAGATCGCGGTCCCAAATGTCATGATGTGTCGTTTGAAAGTGCCAAAGCCTTTTGCCCGTTTTGGCATCCAAAGCCAGCAAACAATTGGCGAACAGATTTTTACCTTTTCGTTTTCCGCCGTAAAAGTCATAACCTGCCGAGCCCGTCGGAATGTAAATGATTCCCCTCTTACGGTCTATGGCCATTCCTGCCCAATTGTTTGCACCCCCTGTATAGGTATTCTTATAAGCATCAGGCGGAAAAGTTTCATAACCAAATTCACCCGGGTAAGGTATCGTATGAAAAGTCCATTCGAGCT
This sequence comes from Dyadobacter psychrotolerans, assembly GCF_004349265.1. Classification (GTDB taxonomy): domain Bacteria; phylum Bacteroidota; class Bacteroidia; order Cytophagales; family Spirosomataceae; genus Dyadobacter; species Dyadobacter psychrotolerans. The sequence goes on along the minus strand of NZ_SMFL01000004.1, from coordinate 292,569 downwards.
TTCCCGTACGGACATTGAAAGCGCGCAGATCACCCGGAGCCGCCTGCGCATCTTCGGAAAGCCGGAGTGGCATGATAATCAGATCCTGAAAAATGGTCCCCGGAGTATTGGAAACCATATATTTATCTTTGGCAATTTCCGGTAGTCCGGTATGCAGATCTATTCTACCCTTATCACCAAAGGTCTCAATGGGCTTGCCGGTAGCGGCATCGAGCGCATACAGGTAAGCACCCATTGCATGCATTATTCGCTTTTCCTTTCCGTCGGACCAGTAAGTCAGTCCCCTGCTTGTATTGGAACCCACTTTTGATTTGTCACCAAACATCCATATTTCTTTCCCCGTAGCAGCATCCAGCGCAAAAGCCTGTACAGTGGAAGTTACACCATAAAGAACACCGTTGACAATGATAGGATTAACCTGCATCTGTCCCGAATCCGGGGTAGAATAAGACCAGGCCACTTTCAGATTTTTAACATTCTCGGGGTTAATCTGTGTTAAGGAGGAATAATGATTCCGGTCCGGCCCGCCAAGGTACTCATCCCATTCTGTATATGCCGGCTCCTGGTCGTTGGGAGATATTTTTTTTGCCGCAACTAAAAAAAACAAAGAAGCGACCGCAATAAATATTAACGTTCTGATCATCAGGTTTACGAAAACTATTTTATCTGAATTTGTTGTTTACAGTGATTCCCGGCCAGGTATCTGTGCGAAACGAACTTGCCGGAAAACCTTCCTTATTAAACAAATTACCATCTTCGGGAGCGTCGGCCCAGTTATATCTGACAGATACCGGTTTAGTAACCAAAGAATTGGAGACAACTACCTGATTTCCCATAATTTCTGCCTTGGCATAATGAAAAACCTTATCTTCTCCTGCAATCTCGAAGCCTTTAACATAGCCATATCTATCCTTTGTGATAAGACCGCTGTCGGCGTATTTGAATGAGATAGTTGCTTTGTTTCCTTCAACTTTTATATTCTCATAAAGCGGAGAACTAAACACGACATCCTGGCCATAATCAAATTTTAGAGCATTGACAGCCAGCCTGTGCCCAACATCCTGTTTATTTGTAGGGTGAATATCTTTTGGATTTCCAATGTCCGTCGTTACGGCCATGCCGGTTTTAGGTAAACTCAAAGTCATATTCTGCGCTTCACGCAACTCGGCCCAGTTACTTCCCTGGTTACTATTATTGTCGCTGCCAAAACTTGACAGCTGAACCCAGTAAAAGGAAAAATTATCATCCCATAATTTACGCCAGTCGTTGATCATTAAAGGAAATGCCTGACGGTACTGATAGGCGCGGCCCGCGTTACTTTCTCCCTGATACCACAGGCCCCCGCGAATCGCAAAGGGGATTAACGGAACGATCATCGCATTGTAAATTGTCGTCCCAACGTTGTTCATCAGGTGTGCATACTCATGTTTGCCAGCGAAAGAAGGCATTATTTTCCAGTCTGTTGCGATGCTTATCTTCTGCGAATCGTCTTCCAGGTAAAGATCTGCCGCTTTTCCTGACATACCTGTTCCAAACCAGGAAGCACTTATCATTTTACCAGCTTTCACAACGAGCTGGTTGCTTCCGCTTTTCCATGTGTTGGCGGGAACCGATATTTTACGAACTCCCCTGATAGTTTCAGATTTAATCAGTTTTCCATTGATATAAACATCCGTTTTACCGTCATTTTCTGCGAGCGAAAGTGTCGTTGCTTTTCCAGCCATTTCAGCTGGGACATCTATCAGTTTAGCCATGTACCCCTCACCCCGAAAACCCATCAATCCTTTCCAGTCCCACTGGCCAAGCGGATCTGCTGCATGTTGCCAGGCACTAAAATCCGCATCTCCCGAGGTATATTTTTTCTCATCATCCTCAGAAGGGTTAAAGTCAGAATTTTTAAAAAGCTGATTTTTCAGTTTTCGATCCATGACCACGTCGGCTTCCTCCCATGTTTTGGGCATCGTTTCAGCATAGCCTTTCAGCTCTTCGCTTCCCAGCATTGCCTCTTTGCTAATCCACCCTTCGATTTGTGAGCCACCCCAGGACGAATGTAGAATGCCTATGGGTACATTTAATTTTTGAAATACTTCCCTGGCGAAGAAAAAGCCGATAGCCGTAAATCCGCCCACGGTTTCAGCAGAAGCCACTTTCCATTCCCCGCTGGCAAGATCCTTTTCGGGGGTGAGTGATACAACATGATCTACCCGAAAGTGACGGATCTGCGGAAACTCCGCGTTCTGTTTTTCTTTTGCAAAATTATTGGCAGCTGAAACAGGCCATTCCATATTCGATTGCCCTGAGCAAAGCCATACTTCTCCTATTAGAATGTCATTGACCGATGCTTTGCCGGATTTGGCCGTAACTGTCATTACATGGGGTCCTCCCGCTTCCAGAGGAGTAAACTTCACTGTCCATTTTCCATCATTGGCTGTCTTAACGCTTTGTGTTTGTCCGGCAAGTGATACCGTTACCTTTTCGCCGGCTTTCGCCCACCCCCAGACAGGAATTGGTTTTTGCCGCTGTAAAACAACATGATCAGAAAAGAGCCGCGCCAGCCTTAGCTGGGCAAAAGCAGAAGTATTAAAAATCAGAAGAAAAATTACCAGAAAACGTTTCATCATTTAGGAAGAATGTTATTTCTGATAAAATGCGGAAAGGGGGATGTTTCTACTTAAAATTAGATCTGTTGATCACTTATAAAGTTTAAATAACAAGTTAATCAACGACATTTTTAATACTGCATCATCAGTTTCAACAGCTTTGTGTCCAGCTTTTGACCATGCCAGTCTTCGTAGGCAACATCGGTGCGTTTTGAATTTAATACCCCAAAATCTCCGCTAAATTCCCACAATGAAAAGCCAATTCCGTTCGAAGATAAAATATCGAGCACGTCAGCAAACCAGGCAAGAAAAACATCGTGCGGGGTTTTGTTCCAGCATCCGCACTCCCCGCAGTGAACACCTACACCTTTGCCTACCAGCTCAATCCAGGGTTTATAATATTTTTCAAGCATCTCACGGCTCAGGTATTGATTCCCAACCTGTCCGGGCCACTTCGGTTCGGGCAGATTATCGGTTTCCTTCATTGCCCAGGGTGCTTTATAATGAGATATAATTCCCGGGTGATATCCCCGGCAGCTTTGCCCTACGTCCAGATCAATGATTTCCGGAATGACCAGACTACCTACATCGTTTCCGTCGACAATGATCAAATGTCCCGAATTTTCTCTTCTAATTGATTCAGAAGCCTCAACAACCAGTTTACGGTAGAGCTCTCCCGGCACAGCCGTTCTTTTTGAGAGCTGGTCATTCATGTCAACACGCAGACTCGGTTCATTCAACAGATCGAAACTGATGTGTTTGTGTGAAACATGTTTAAATCTCTTGGCCCACATGTTCCAGTGAAAACAGAACGCATCCAGTGCCGGTTTGTCTGTCCAGAGATTGTAGGGTTCATGAAAGCCCGCATTGACGCAGTAACCAGGCGCCCGGTGCAGATTCAGACTCACGTGAAGATTGTATTTGTGTGCAGCAAGGACGAGACTTTCAATCCGTTCGACGGCTGCTTCATCTATTTGATAGACCTCGTCAGCAGTAATATTTTTACTGCGGTCAAATTTAAGATACGACGGATAGGCCATTGGAAGCCTTACAAAATCAAAACCCCAGTCGGCCATCCACTTAAAATGCTCTTCGGTTGTTTTAGTCGTAGCCCCGATGGCATTGGGTGAGAAGAAATCCAAAAGGTTAAAGCCTTTCCATTTGGGTAGTTTGTTTTTTTCCGCAGCCCTTGCAATCGAAAAAGCAGCCGGCACCATAGCACCGGCTGCAACAAAACCTGTATTTTTAATGAATGTCCGACGGTGCATGGTTTCAAAAAAGTATGTTCTCAGTATAAGGCTCTGCATACTAAGGTTTACTTACACCCAACGGTTAAACGTACGACAAAGTCGCTACTTGCTCCGTATTGTCCCTGTAACCGTATAGCCTGTGCGGCCTTTCCAGTTGTAAACCATTTCTACGCCCTCTTCTTTGACAAACTTTTTGATAAATCTTTTACCAACTTCCGCCGATTGTTTAACTCCGTTAACAATAAACTCATCGTTGCTTAACTTGTAAGACAAGCCATCTTTACTTTTTATGATACCTTCGCTGATCATGTCGCTAATCAAATCCGCTTGCAGTTTTTCGTAAACCTCTCTGGTTTTTTCTGCTTCTTTTCTGGTTACCTCGGCCTCTTTACGAATGACATCTGCCTGTTTACGAACAACCTCGGCCTGCTCACGAAATTTCGCTGCCTCTTTTCTATACTTATCAGCCTCACCACGAAACACATCGGCTTCTTTTCGCTGCTTTTCGGCATCAATCCGCACAAGATCAGCCTGCCTGCGTATTTCTTCAGCCTGCTTGCGCTGCTGATCGGCCTGCACCCGAATCTGGTCTGCATTACTACGTATTTTTTCGGCATGTTTGCGCATTACCTCAGCTTCTGCTCTTTGCTTTCCAGCTTCTTCTCTTTGCTTTTCACTTTTTTCGCGTTCGGCATCTGCTTCCTGCAGAGAAGATTTCAATTCAGATTCGTAATTTTTAATTTCGTTTTCAGGTATTGATTTTCCATCAATTTTCAATTCTGTCATTTCTCCATCCTTTATCACAAAGTCATAGCTAACCGTATTTGTGGTGATATTAACGGTCCGAACCGAAGATTCACTTGTCTTGGTTTTCGTTATTTTAGGCAATGTATCCAAACAAACAACCGGTAACGAACGAACCTCTGTCGGCTCCATTTTAGCAGGCATTTGATAATCTTCACTAACAACTGGTTTTATAACTGGCTCAGAAGGTGGAGAAAAAGCAACTGATAGCGCAGTTACGGTTATCAGACTGATTGTTACAAATAATTTTTCCATGGCGTTCAATTGTTTATTGTTATTGTAAATGATCCTTTTGATCCGATCGAGAAGGTGGTTACGTCTGCCTGCAAATGCCAATGCCTGGGCAGGGCGACTCAGTTTGTACTCCTGAAATACAACCAACGCATTCACAAATGAAGTTTTGTTTTGCATCACGGCAATTGCCAGGTCGTCGCAGCAGTGTTCTCTTTCCTGCCGGATCAGACTAGAGATCCAGAGAACAGCAGGATTAAAAAAGAATATATTTTCTGCAAAACTCTGAAAGAGATTAACCAGATAGTCCTGTCTGCGGACATGCGCCAGCTCATGAAGCAGAATCGCTTCAACCTGGCTAAAAGGAAGGCTGACTAGAAATCCAATTGGCACCAGTATGATCGGCTTCAAAAATCCGGTCACTGCCGGAACGGTTACCAGTTCCGACTCGACCAGTGAGATCCGGGAGCTAATCCCCAACTTTTCAGCAAGTACATTAGCTGTCTCCTGCCATCTGAAGTCAACCGAGCGAATTCCGTCGTTTCGTAATTTGTGTATATAAAAAAGACCGGCAGTTGCTTTAACAGACTTTAATAAGAAAAAAATCAGCCAAACCGAGACAATGATTACAGCATTTTTACTGCAAAAATCCAGTAAAAATGCGATCTGATTTCCGGTGACCTGTTGGATTTTAGTAACGCTTCCCTGCTGCGCTGCGTCAGATGTTACAGCAGTCTGTATAAAGTCACCAGTTTCTTTTTCACTTGTCAGAAGCCTGTATTCATACCAAAACGTAAAGGCATTGGCAACCAGGAAAAGCAGCAGCAACGCAGACAGTAAATTGTACCTGAGAGCTGGCCGCGATTTGCGGGACACCAATAGCAGTGCCCCTGAGGCAACGGCAAGGACCAATCCCTGCCACAGTGAGTGAACCAAAGTCCAGCTAAAAGTCTGGATCACTTCCTGCGACAGGGGTAAATTGAAAGAGATAAAATTCATGGCTAATAGATTTTGTCGTTCAATTATTGGTCAAGCTTTTTGAGAAAATCCTTAATTTCATCCAGTTCCTCTCTGGAGGTACTTTTGTTGCCAAACAGCTGCATGACCAAACTGGTCGCTGAACCGTTGTACATCGAATCCACAAAACGTTCAAGTAATTTATTTTTAGTCTTATCTTCCGCTTCAATTGGTTGATAAACATGCTTCATACTGGTTTCATCACGAGTCACGATTCCCTTTTCGGTCATGATCTGCATCAGTTTCAGTGTCGAAGAATATTGTACTGAACGTTTTTCTTCATTTAATTTATCATTCACAAACCTTACCGTAGAAGGCCCGTGCTGCCAAAGTATCTGCAGTATTTCCAGTTCTGATTTTGTAGGCTCCATATTTATCTCTGTTCAACAATCCAAAGGTAGGAAACTTTTCGTACGAACAAATATCTAGCTTCTTAATTTTTGTTAATTTTTAAGATTGTAGAAATTATATTGAATGTTCAATATCTTGCGATATTAAACTAACTTTTATATATTTAGGCTGTGAAAGATTCTATGCTAATCAACAAAGATATTTTTTCCCTGCAAAGGGGGCAGAATGCGTTTTCTGACAATTCTTATCGGAACTTCACTTGGATACGGTTGTTCAGAAAAAAGAACCGATGCTCGTGTTCCGGATGATTTTTATTTTAGAATCAAAACTGAAACCTTTCAGTATGATTCTGAACACAGTGTTTATACGCGAAGTTACGCCGGGGTTGATTCAACGATAGCAGTTAGTTTGACTTCCTTGGAATTGCAGGAAATTTACACAGAGGCAGCAAAGTTCAAATTTAACGACTTTCCAAAAGAATTTTTCTGTACGGCTTCTGCATCGGTCGAACTTCCCGCCTTTGTTAAAACAATTTCAATTTACAGAAACGGTGAGTTCAGGGAGTCAACAAATACTACGCTTTGCGAACCTAAGAAGGATCAAAGAAAGTCAGACAATTTCAATAAACTCTACCAACGCGTATATGAAATTTTGAACGCAAAGAAAGAAATTGAAAACATCAGTAAATCCAATCTGATCTTTTTGTAAGATGCATGTGACTCAATTATGCCGCAGCAAATACCGTCCTTTTGCCTTTCCCTGTAACAAAGCATCCAGCTTCTCAGACAAGTCTTCAAGACCTATTTCTTCCACCATTTCATCCAAGTGAAGCGGTTTCCAGGATGTTGCCAGTTGCTGCCATACTTGATAGCGCAAAGGCATCGGCGCCAAAGCCGAATCAATTCCGGCAAGTGTAACTCCTCTTAAAATAAAAGGAAAAACAGAAGTGCTCAGATCGGCTGATGCAACATTACCGCAGCTTGTTACTACTCCGTTTTGCTTTACCGATTTGAGAATTCCGGATAAAATCGGTCCGCCGACATTGTCAACACCCGCGGCAAAATCTGCCGGAGATAGCGGTTTTGCGTTATATTTTTCAACAAAATCTTCCCTGTTTATGATTTGCGAAGCACCCAATGTCCAGGTCAGGAAATGATCTTCTTTTTTACCTGAAACAGCTGAAACCTGGAAACCGAGTTTAGATAATATTGCCGTAGCCATACTTCCTACCCCACCGGTGGCACCACTGACTACAATGGCGCCGTCCTCAGGTTTTATACCAGCGTATATAATTTTTTCAACAGATAATCCGGCGGTAAAACCTGCTGTTCCGAGATTCATGGCTTCTCTGAGTGTCAGTCCGTTGGGCAGTGGCACTACCCAGGAAGCAGGAACCGAAATATATTCCCCGAAACCGCCCCAGGTATTCATGCCAAGGTCAAATCCGGTTACAATCACAGCGGTTCCTTCCGGGAAACCGGCATGCGTGGATTTTTCTACCACGCCGGCGGCGTCGATACCAGGAACGTGAGGATACTTTTTTGTTACGCCGCGATTCCCGGAAGCAGAAAGTGCATCTTTATAATTCAGGGATGAATAATGAACCCGTATAAGCAGCTCGTTTTCCGGCAAGTCATTCTGGTTTACTTCTTTAATTTCTTTCGAAAAGCCGGTTTCATTTTGGCTTACATAAAATGCTTTAAAAACGTTTTCCATGATCAGAAATTTTTGCTAATGTATTACTGTATGAGCAGCTGTACAATTTTCATCTGTAAGACAACCAATAATAAAAACAGTACCGGGAACCATGGAATCTATTCCACTTCGTTCCTGCTACTGTTTTGCTTAATACAATTCGATTACACCCTGACAGTTTTATAAATCGCTACTTTTCCTTCTATCAGATCGGCAGCTTCCTTCTGAAATTTTAAAATATGAGGCTGAACGTTATGTAAATCTAACCCGGACTGATCGGTCCATTCCTCGTGAAAAATAAAGAATCCGGGATCTTCTACTGATTGGTGCAGATCATACTGAACACAGGCCGCCTCATTTTTTGAATCAATGGCCAGCTGCTGTAAAGTAGCTTTTAAGGCTTCTTCCTGACCTGTTTTGCTTTTAATTGTTGCTGTAAGATAGACTGACATTTTCTGTTTGCTTTTTTAGGAAAATTTTTTCTAAATGTGCTTTGTATAACTGCATATCTTTTACAATATCTGCATTTTTTTCGACGTCATGAAAATGCATACCCTCCAAAGGAGTCATACCGGTGAAGGCGTTCATACGGTGAAAACCAAAAAGGGCTCCTTCGTCGACGCTGCGCTCATTGAAAAATTCTCCTGGTATTGTAAATGCTGCCGCAGGCGCATTCCAGGACGAGGTGACCATATATTTTCGGCCCTGCAAAGATCCTCCCGTTCCGTAATTGATGTTTGGATTTTCCTGTTTGCGGCCATCGCTGCGGTAAATGCCTTTGCGGTGTCCTTCCGTAAAAACTACATCAATATATTTTTTAAGGCCGTGCGGAACCTGAAACCACCAGATAGGCGTGTGATAGATGATAACGTCCGCCCATACGTAATTTTCCACTTCCCTGGCAGGATCATAATCTTTATTGATATCAGTCGAACGAACCTCAAACCCGGCGCCTTCAAAAAAAGCGATTGTTGTATCAAAAATTGTCTTATTGAAACGTCCGCCGGAATGTCCAAAAACCTGCCCACCGTTGATTACAAATATGTTTTTAATTTCCATTTCTGCTTTAATATTAAATTCTGGTCACAAAATTACTGTCGTCTTAACTATTATAAAAATAGTTTAAATTATACCTTTGTATCATAAATATAATATTAGTTATGGTTAACCTGGAATGGTTCAGAACATTTAAAGCGATCTATGAAACCGGCACGCTGACTGGCGCGGCAGAGTCGCTCTATATCTCACAGCCTGGCGTGAGCCTTCATTTGAGCTCACTGGAATCGCATGTCGGTTATAAATTGTTTGACCGGACATCCCGGAAGATGATCTCAACAGAGAGAGGAAAGGTTCTTTATAACTACATCCAGGAAGCGGTTTGCAAGCTTGAAGATGCTGAGCAGCATTTTCACAAGAGTACCGAAAAAGAAACTCCGACGATCAGTATAGGAATGTGTTTTGAGACGTTTCAATTTACTTTGGAGCAGTATCTGCCCACACTTAATTTTAACGTGATAATCAAATTCGGAGATTATCCCCAGATGCTCAGGGACCTTGATAATGGCATCCTGGACTTGATCATCACACCTCAAAAAGGAGATTACAAATCGTTGGTTTACGAGCCATTTTTCAAGGAAAGAATTGTCGTAATCGGCGGATCACAAACAGAAACACAAGAGTTTGACAAGCTGATCGAACAGAATGATCTCGAAGGACTTCAAAGCTGGCTCAAAAAACAAACATGGTACGGCACAACCGGCGACATGGAACATCTCCGCAGATTTTGGCACCAGAACTTTGGTAAACGGCCGGATTTCAAACCCAACTACATCGTCCCGAATATGAGTTCGATCGTGCGCTGCCTGAGCTCAGGTAAGGGTATAGCGGTTGTTCCGGATTTTTTATCCGGGAAAGAACTCAACGCCGGAAGGATTAAATTGATTTGGGAAGGATACAATGTGATAGAAAACACACTTTACTTTGGCACCAGAAAACGTACTATTTACGCCGAAGAGATCCGGCAGATTGAAGAAATTTTTGTCAAGGAAATGGTTTAACTGGGAATATTGACTTTCCAGGACTCCAGGTCTTGAAAAGTCTCAAGCCGCGCACCTATCTATTCAGCCACCTGATCGCAGCCACAACTTTCGGATCATTTTTTAAATCGCCGAAGTTATCATCTGCGGCAATCGTTTCGTCAGGCTTAATGGCTTTTGTATAAACGACTCCGTTCCGATCTTTCAGATTACTGGTTATGAATGAAAAATGCGTGTTTTCATCAATTGTAATCGTTGAATTGATTGTGACCTGCCCTCTTGTTGCTTCACCAAAAAAACGGGTATCCTTACGACCTTTAAGGGCCACGATCACATCCTCGGCAGCACTGGAACTTCCTTTGCCAACTAGTACGGCGATTTTGGGATGGTAATTCTGAACATCACATATTTTGCTTCTTTCAGTCTCCAAAACCCCGTTCACATACAAGCTTCCATTTTTCAAGGCCCACTCCTGGTTTTTCTGTGAGTCGTCAGAAGCAAAATACATGCAGGTCCCGTCACCAATCAGATTTCCCATGCCGGCTAACATCGGCCTGAAATTCCCTCCGTTATTGAGACGAAAATCTATGATCCATTTAGTTTTGTCGGTGTAATTTAGACCACAGATTGCCTGCTCAAGTTCGGAAACTTTTTGGTCAATTTCCTCTCTTTTTAACGCCCACATGGTAGGAATACGGATGTAGGCAATGTTCTCTGTCAGCATTTGGGGAGCCATACTTTTCCCGCGAACTAAAACATCAATTACAGCAGGGCTTTTAGATGACCCGTTTTTGTGCCCGACCGGATTTGGCAGGGCATTACCATTATAAATCAGAAAGCCATGATCGTCGTTGAGCACTTTAAGCAATTTATCGGCAGCAATCATCAATCCTGAATCAGGCTTACTTTTATTGACCGTGAAATAATGAAGTTTGTCAAGACTATCCCAGTTTACAGTTTTCCGATTAAGAGCATTTGCTTTTGCATGATTAAGCATTTTGTCAACCAAAACCTGCTGTAAAGGTGCAGCATTCGTTTCAATTAATTTTACCGGAAAACTTCGTCCGTTTTGATTCCAGTTACCAATAAAACTTTCCCCTTTTTTTATTGCTTTAAATGACGCGACCATTGCATCATGAATTTCCAGTGTCAAAGAATCACCGGATAAATTACAGCGGTTTACCTTGTGATTTAACAAATTGCCGGGAAATGTAATTTTACTCTTAACCGAGCCAAACAGATTTTTATCCAACACAAGAATCATTTCCTGCTCCTGCCCTGGCGCATGAATGGTACCCTTCCAATATGTAAGCTTATGCCCTATATCATAAAAACTAAAAATGCCAGCAATGAATACGCTGACAAATGCAATTGCCAATAATTTTTTCATCGATTAAAACACTCACAGATATTTACTTGACAAGACTTTCCAAGTTTCAAAAACTTGGAAAGTCTACGACACAGTCACCGAATTTATGCACCAAGGGCTTTTCTTGCATATTCCACGCATTTTGCTGTTTCCTTTATCGCATCCGAACCGGCAGGAATATCATATTCCAATTCTATTGTTGCCGGAAATTTGTATTTATTCTTTCGCATCAGTTCCAAAACAGCAATGATCGGTGTGTCACCCTGTCCCCAGGGAAGGTTTGCTCCTCCGTTTGCCTTATTTTTTCTGTCTTTCACATGCATGCTTACAATCTTGTCATGTTTGGCTTCAATCAATGGAATCGGATCATATCCGGCAGCTACGTAATGTCCCATATCAAAGTTCATAGCATTATACTTGGATTGCCCTAAGGCTACATCCCACCAGGTAGGCGTTTCCTGGGTATGTCCGTGGTAACCTGCATAAACTTTATTTTTAGCGGCAATGTCACCAAGACGCTGTGTCTGCGCCGGATCTGCGGGCAACTCCACATTTGCCTGGTTAGCACCAAGCGCCTTGGCTGCACGGAAGGCGTAATCCACTTCAGCATCCGTATTGTTTGGCCCCAACGCCGAGGGCTTGAATCCGTAAATCTTCACGCCGGCGTCATTATACATTTTGCGAAGCTGAACAAATTTATCCATTGAAACCGTCGCGCGCCATTCCGCCATTTTTTTGGTATACTCATCCTGTTCTGCCTTTTGTTCCGGTGTGAGCTGACCTCGTCCTGCCGGGCGTGCAGGTGCCTGTGGTGCTCCGGCGAATGCTTCGCCTGTTGGCCCCATAAGCTCAATGGCGCTAATGTTGCTATCAACACAATATTGAAGAATTTGCTCTGCACTGCCTGGCATGCTGCGCCAGGAATAACTGATCACGCCTACCTGTACGCCGTTAAAAAGTGAATTGGGTTTGCCCAGGTTTTTAATAATTGCAGGCATACCAAAAACCGGTACCCGTGCCATAGTAATACCTGCCAGTGCGAGCGAAGCTGCGCCCAAAAACTGACGTCTGGAAATTTCCTGATCTGCCATAATATTTAATATTTGATTGAATGTCCGTTCCTGAAAATTACAAAGACGGCACACAGGAAAAACTAATTGCCGGACGATAATACTATTTCATAAATACAGAACCGGACGGCGTTACATCCGAAGCAGAAAATGCTTTTGTATAACCTGCCTGAACCTTTGCAAGTTCTTTTGTTTTCTTTTGAGCACGTAAACTCTGATAAAGCCCAAGCATTGACCACCCGTTCGCCGGGTTCATTTCCAGATCCTGTCGGTAGGTTTTTTCGGCCAGACCTGCTTTGTTCATTTTCAGATAATAGGCTCCTAAAAACTGTCTGGCAGGAATTGGCCAGTCATTTGGTTCTGTGTATATCAGTTTGTCCTCTGTCAGAATTGCATTGTTCAGACTTTCGATTGCTTTGTCATATTTTTTATCAGAAAATAAAATCGCAGAATTTAAAATGCCTTCTGCAACTGCCGCTATCTGAACAGGTGAATTAAAAGGAATTCTGCGTTTTTCCAGAACCGGATCCTTCGCTTTTTCACGAAGCTGAGAAAGGTGCCAGGCGGCCGAATCAGCTTTACCGGTATTCACCAAAGCCATTCCTTTGGCAAAGTGATCAAGCAAACCTGCATACGTCCAGCGCGAATCGGGCTTAATACTATCGGACAAAATTTGCTGCCATTTACCCAGCCGGACCAGTGTCAGTGATGGGATCATGAACAAATACTGATCATAGTTATTTTCAGGATTTGGCGAGACGCTTTTACGACAGCGTAACGCATTCTCCATTCCTGTTTTATACATACCGCCACTCATCGAACAATAACTTTGCACAGCAAAATAATGCGGTGAGTGTTTAACCAGCGAGAGATTTTTTGCCATCTTATCATATTTCATCAAATTATCATCAGCAAGATCGTTTACCTCTACTCCTTTTGCATACAGACCATTACGCTGATATTCGTGGCTTGCCATGTGCACCATATGTGCAACGCCGGGGAGCAAATTTTTTAATGCATCCGCATTTGCCAGAGCCACTTCCGGATGGCGGGACGCCTCGGTAAGATGGATGTGGTAATGAAGCGCGGCAGGATGATTAGGATTTTGCTTCATGACTATTTCACACAGTTCCACTACTTGCGGAGTCCACTGTTTGGCTGTTCCGTTTTGGTTCCAAAAATCCCAGGCATGCATCAGCATGACCGCATCCACGTACAAGGTTTTGATATCCTGATCGTCGGGATATTTATCAATAAGCCCTTTCAGCTCTTCGGCATAGGCGGCATCGGATGTTTTAACTGAACTTCCGCCCCTGGAGGCGTCGTAACGGATGTTCATGGCTTTTATCAGATATTTTTCTTTTTCTGAAGCATTTTCCATGTTACGATTCATGGTTTGTAATACATCATTTATTCCTTCCGGTTTTACATAAGTATGGGCTGCGTTATAATAAGGCCCCATAGATAAAGCCTGTCCCCAAAACGTCATCGGACTACCCGGATCAAATCGCGAGGCTTCCCTGAATGAGGCTGTTGCCTCTTTCATGTGATAGCTGTAATACATATTCAGTCCCTGATTGAAGTAGAACTGTGCGCTGTCATGAGCAGTGGTAATCTCGTAACCATAATCGCCCCAGCCAGGAAGTGGTGTGACAAATTTTCCGTTTTCATCGCTTCGTATTTCCGGGCCAAAAGATGCTCCGCAAACCGCTATACTTTCGGCGCGTTTGTCTGAATTATTTGGAAAAGTAAACAGAACGATCCCGATTAAAAATGAAAAAACGGTTAAAGGAAAGAGGAAAAATTTCATTACAATTTGTCTGCTAGCTCTCGCAGCATTGTTTAAGGTTGAATCTTCCCCGGAGAAAAGACAATCAATTTATATCATTCCAATTTATAAACTAAAATGAAAAAAGTCTCGTAAAGGAAAGAAAACATTATCAAATGGCATAAAACCGATTGACTCTCTCCTTTTACAGGTATGTTTTTGCTTTCCCGATTTTGCAGAGCAAGCCCATTAAACAAATAATTTTCATGATTAATTGGCATATCGGGAAAAACCGATATAACTTTGCAAAATGGATCAGGTAGAAATTTTCAAAGCGCTTTCAAACAAAACAAGACTGCAAATTCTAAACTGGCTTAAAGAGCCTGAAAAGAATTTCCCGGAACAGTCCGATGGATTTGCCAACGGAATCTGCGTAGGGCAGATCCAGCAAAAGGCAGGGCTGACCCAGTCGACTGTCTCTGAGTATCTATCCGTTTTGCAGCGCGCAGGGCTGGTTTCGTCAGTCCGAAAGGGGCAGTGGACCTATTACAAACGCAATGAGGAAACCTTTGAGATTTTGAGCCGGATGATCCAGTCCGATATTTAAAAAATAATTAACCTATGAACACTGATAGTCTGTTCAAGCCATTCAGCTTGAAGTCTTTACAATTAAAAAACCGCATTGTCATGGCGCCCATGACACGTTCTTTTTCACCCAATGGCATTCCGACCGATCAGGTTGCGGCGTATTACCGTAAAAGGGCCGAAGGAGAAGTTGGCCTGATTTTGTCAGAAGGCACGGTGATCGATCGTGTTTCATCTTCAAATGATGCAAATATCCCGCATTTTTATGGAGAAACAGCCCTGAACGGCTGGCAAAAAGTAATCGAAAACGTTCATCAGGCTGGCGGGCAAATGGGTCCTCAGATCTGGCATATGGGTATTATGGATAACCACCACTCCGGTTGGCTGCCTTCACAGCCGTTTGAAGGTCCGTCAGGTCTTAACCGGCCCGGATCCGGAAATGGCAGTACGATGACCGACAGTGATATTGCTGATACAATAGCTGCTTTCGGTAAGGCAGCAGCAGATGCCAAGAGGCTGGGCTTCGACTGTCTGGAACTGCACGGCGCTCACAATTATCTGATCGATCAGTTTTTCTGGGAGGCTACCAACCAACGTACCGATATTTTCGGCGGCAAAACTTTGGTGGAAAGAAGCCGGTTTGCGGTTGAAGTGATTAAGGAAGTACGCAAACAGGTTGGAGATGATTTTGCGGTAATCATTCGTCTTTCACAATGGAAACCAGTAGATTACAACTACAAACTAGCCAAAACGCCGAAGGAGATGGAAACGTGGTTGAATCCTCTGGCAGACGCAGGAGTAGATATTTTTCATTGTTCGCAGCGTAGATTCTGGGAACCTGAATTTGAAGGATCTGATCTGAACTTTGCAGGCTGGGCAAAAAAGCTGACCGGAAAATCAACCATCACCGTTGGGTCAGTGGGACTTACCGGCGAATTTTTGGCTGCCTTTGGCGGTGAAAGTTCAGAACCCAGTTCGCTTGATGAGCTTTTGAGAAGAATGGATCGCGGTGATTTTGACCTTGTTGCAGTAGGCCGCCCTTTGCTGGCAGATCCTGAATGGGTAACCAAGATCAGACAAAATCGCACAGATGAACTGAAAGGATTTACCAAAGAGGCACTCACAGAGCTGATCCTGGCCTAAACATTGAATTTTATATTTTGCCAGACACCATTAGCCGCAAGGCTGATGGTGTTTTGTGTTATAAGTAAGAAAATGGACCAGCAGGCTTATTGACATTAATAAAAATCTGGTTTACTTTAATATACTTAAAAGACCCAAGTCACTTCATACAAATCATTGTAATGACCTACATCAAACTCATATTTTTATTTATTCTGATGATGATGGATCGTTGCGGGATCATCTCAAAAAAAGTGATCAGAAGTAATTCGCGATCAGAATTTATCGATAATCAGCCAATTACTATCGACGGAAGCTGGCGACTGTCGGATATGACAGATTCCTTGGATGGAAAACAGAAGGAAAAATCTCAGATTCAGGAAGCAAAGCTGCTATCCTTTTTTCCGGATAGTACTTTTACAGAATTAAAAAGCAGTGGTCTTTATACGACAGGAAAATGGCGCTTTACCGAATCTGATTCAGCCCTGACGATGTTTTACAATAATACAACGAATCATTTCAAAGTGTCCCCCGATCGCGATCAAAGCGGACTTCGCTGGCTTCGTTTGGCTTCTGAAAAGGAAAAACTGGCATATGGTGGCTTTGGCCGTAGTATGAGTCAGTACCGACAAGATCCCTTTTATTTAGCCAATAACCTGTGGCGAAATAAGCCATTCCAAGCTGAAACAAAATCGCAGATAAGAAACAGGCTTACCGCCTACCTTGATCATTCCCTTTTGTTAATGAAAGCTGCCGTGAGTCGCAGACAGCAGATTTTATCCTGGGAATTTTCCAAAGGTATTCTCAAAATTTATGCATCCGGTATCGGAGTGGTTCCGGAAGAGCAAATACCGGAAAGCTGGATTGACTCTTTTCATTCTAAGAAAGATGCACTTATGGCATATGCTATGCTGAAAGAATATCTGCTCACTACAAGCTATAAGGGCTCAGCGACCGGAAATTGGCTTCAAGATGACTGTGACATTTTACAGACTATTGTTCAGGGAATAAAACTCAGGAAAGAAAAGGATCTTCTGTGATATAAAACTCATGTTTTTTACAACAAAAAAAGGGCAGAAATATATCTGTCCTTTTTAACCAATCTCATTCTCTGTTTAAACCTTCTTAATTAAGGCTTGTGTCTGTTACTTCGCAGACTGACTTTTCAACTGAAGTCCTACGATAGCCGCTTTTTGTACTGCATTGTGTTTGTTGGTGTCATTGGTAATCTTTACCGCAACTGGTGCAGGCGTTTCTAGTACAGGAAGTGAAACAGGCAATACGCTGTTTACTACTGAAACTTTTGTTTTTTCTTCTATTGTATGTAGGGACGTATTGTTTGCGTTTGCATATGTAGCGATAGTCATTGCAATCATTGCACCAACTAACATGTTTTTTGTATTTTTCATTGGTCTTGTTATTTACTTGTCTTTTCTTTTGTTGTTCTTAATTGTGATACAAATATACTACATTATTCTGAATGCAAACGTTCAGCACACATTAAAACAAAATAATATTTTGCCAAAAACGATCAAATTACCAAACTGACGTTTTTAATAAATGGTATTTTTCAAATATATAAGATCAAAACTTATGACAAAACCATCGTTTAACGTCAAAAATAATTTTGCAGGTCTCACCTTCCGGTTTGACTTCTTTTATACTTCCACTGTAAACCAAATATTAATAGGCAAAGTTGAGTTCGGTAAGAATTTTATTCGGAGTGCACTTTACCAATACCCTGGTTGGCAAATTTTTTAACACTTTGACTACCTGGTTTTAAAATATTTATTAAAAAAAATTAAAAATATTTTTAGTAACTGTCAATGAGGGCTGATTTTACGGATCAATTTTGCATCAGCCCGATCAAACCGCTTTGATTTTATTGCCGCGACAAGAGAATCCGGTGGCAATCCAAAGAAAAATGATAAACTTTGTCTTCCCATGTTTTAAGAGATTACCGTAACCAGTCACAACAGGATTGGTTTCTTAATGAGTATGAAAGTTTGTATTGCTGAAAAACCGAGTGTAGCAAAAGATATAGCGGCCGTTTTAGGAGCCAGTCAGCGCAGGGATGGATATTTCGAAGGAAATGGTTATCAGGTTACGTGGACATTCGGTCATTTTTGTACCTTAAAAGAACCACATGATTATACTGACCGCTGGAAATCCTGGCGACTGGAAGACCTGCCCATGATTCCTTCCAGCTTCGGCATCAAGCTGATCGACAACGCCGGAGCGCTAAAACAATTTAGTGTAATTGAGAGTCTCGTACAGCATTGTGAAGAAGTGATCAATTGCGGCGATGCAGGCCAGGAAGGCGAACTCATTCAACGCTGGGTACTGTTAAAAGCAAAATGTGCTGTACCTATCAAACGACTATGGATTTCGTCACTTACAGAACAGGCAATCCGCGAAGGTTTTGAAAAACTAAAAGAAAGCGCGCAGTATGACAATTTGTATGCCGCAGGTAGCGCGCGTGCTATTGGCGACTGGCTTCTTGGCATGAACGCGACCCGGCTTTTTACCAAAAAATTCGGACAAGGAAAAGTTGTGCTTTCCATTGGTCGTGTGCAAACCCCTACCCTGGCGCTGCTGGTTCAGCGGCAGAAGGAAATTAACGCCTTTGTATCCGAAGATTACTGGGAGCTGAAAACGCTCTACCGCGAAACAGAATTTACTGCCAACATAGACCGGATAAGAACCGCAGAAAAAGCAGAGAAAGGTCTTGTCTATCTTAAAGAACATCTGTTCGAAATTACATCTTTCGAGAAAAAGGAAGGTAAGGAAGGTAATCCGCGGCTTTTCGATTTAACGTCTTTACAGGTTGAATCAAACAAGAAATACGGATACTCGGCCGAGGATACGCTTAAACACATCCAAAATCTTTACGAGAAGAAGTTCGTAACCTATCCAAGGGTTGACACTACCTACTTATCAGAGGATCTGCATCCTAAGATCGAAGGGATTATGCGCGATTTGACCTATTACAACCAGTACACTGCTTCAATACTTGAAAAGCCCATTCCAAAACTTAAAACCGTTTTTGATGATAAAAAGGTAACCGACCACCATGCTATTATACCAACAGGCGTTTTACCTGCAAACATAAGTCAGGATGAAAAACGAATTTATGACCTGATCGTCCGACGTTTTATTGCCGCTTTTTATCCCGAGTGCCGCGTGTCAAATACCACCGTTTTAGGAAAAGTTGGCCAGGTAGAGTTTAAAGCTACCGGAAAGCAAATTCTTGAACCAGGATGGCGTGCAGTGTATGCAAATGACGCCTCGGCGAAAAAAGATGCCGCAGAGGAGGAGAAGGTAATGCCGAATTTTGAAGTAGGTGAAAGCGGTCCGCATGACCCATGGGTTCACCAGGGTAAAACTTCACCGCCAAAAGCTTACACAGAAGCAACGCTGTTACGGGCCATGGAAACTGCTGGCCGTCAGGTTGACGATGAAGAGATGCGCGAGCTGCTGAAAGACAACGGAATCGGAAGGCCGTCGACGCGTGCCAACATTATCGAGACGCTGTTTAAGAGAAATTATATTGAAAAGAAAAAGAAAAACCTGGTTGCCACGCAGACCGGCATTGATCTGATCGACACCATACAAAACGAACTTCTCAAAAGTGCAGAATTGACAGGAACCTGGGAGAGGAAATTACGCCTGATCGAAAAAGGAGAATATGCCATGGAAACTTTTAAGCAGGAGCTGATCCAAATGGTTGTGGACTTGACAAGAGAAGTAAAAATGAACACCGGACGAATGATTTCGATTGCAGAGGAGAAGACTGATGTTAAAGCAGTTACCGGAGTTAAGGAAGAAAAAGCAAAAAAGACACCCAAACCCAAAGAGCCGAAAGAAGAAATTTCGATCGAGTCGCTAACCTGTCCGAAATGCAAATCATTTCTCCTTAAAAAAGGGCGCACCGCTTATGGATGCGCAAATTTTCAGGCGTGTGGATTCAAAATTCCGTTTGAATTCCTGGGCAAACAACTCAACGATAAAAATGTCTACGATCTTTTGAGCAAAGGCAAAACAGCAAAAATAAAAGGCTTGCTCATCCCCGGAAATCCGGAGCCTGTTAATGCCAGACTGGTCATGAACGGCGAGTTTAATTTTGAGGTAGAATAAAGCAATCCCTTACATAGGATTGTTTGGTGTTTCCACGGACGGAAGTTTAATCGTTATTCCGGAAATCTCACAAAGTGCCAGAAATTGAGTCAGACTTGGAACGGTCTCACCGGAAAATATCTTTTCACCATCTTCTCCGGAGATCCCCGCGCTTGCCAGAACAGTGTCTAAATCCTGACCCTTGGACTCGATAATATCTTTAATCTCTGAAACAATGTGCTTGGCTTGTTGATCAAAATTTGAGCTTTCCATGTTAATAATATTTGATTGTGGCTGATTCGACATGATCCAAAACTGTGCCAATGCCCGGTTATCGTAGCTGATCTTACCATTCAACAAAATACTTGCACGATATTTTAGCACACGAGATAGTCAACTTTAAACAGGATTAACATGCAGTTGTATAAAAATAAGGTAGTTCTCATTACCGGTGCGGCAAGCGGCATTGGCAAAACTGTCGCGCTGACGTATGCGCAGCAAGGTGCGAATTTAGTGATCTGGGACCGGGACGATGAAGGCCTTGCAGACACACAAAAACAGATTCAGCAAACCGGAAGCACGGCACTTTCACTAAAAATCGATCTTACCAATCCCGATGAAATCGTCACCGGGATTAAAACAGCTGCTGAAAAATTCGGGCGTGTCGATATCTTAATTAATAATGCCGGTCTGGGAAAGTCAGCATCCGTCTACGATCTTTCTGTTGACGACTGGGATTATGTAATTAATACAAATCTGAGAGGCACATTTCTTTGCTCCAGAGAAGCTGCCAGAATCATGAAAATGAATAATGGTGGTTTTATCATAAACATCGCTTCCACTAGAGCGCTGATGTCGGAACCCGATACCGAAGCTTATGCAGCATCAAAAGGCGGAATACTGGCGCTGACACACGCGCTTGCTATTTCATTGGGCCCTGATCACATTATGGTAAACGCAATTAGTCCTGGCTGGATTCAGACGGGGGATTACAGCAACTTAAGCCGGACCGATCACCAGCAACACCCTGCGGGACGTGTAGGAAAAACAGATGATATTGCCCGCGCCTGTTTATATCTGACTAATCCGGAAAACGATTTCATTACCGGAACAAACCTGGTGATAGATGGCGGAATGACAAGAAAGATGATATATGCAGAATAAAAAGGGAAGTGTCAAAATGAAAAACACTTTGACACTTCCCTGCCTTTTCAAGTCTATTAGATATTAAGCCTTCAGGCTATGAACGTTCTGAGCATTTTTTTGTGCTTTCAATGCCAGTTCGGTTGCCAGAAAGCAATGCGCCTGAGACATGGCTGTTTCGGTGCGGTTGATCACGTCATCTACCAATTGTTTGCCATACGGAAGTTCTGTCTTGCTACAATCGATATACTGGGTTTCTTTGTTGTTAACCAAAAATAAATGGTTGCCGCCGTCGCGCCCGGCAATGTCGATATTTTTACGGAGTTCAATATAACCTTCTGTCCCCAAAATTGTTAGTCGTCCATCGCCCCAGCTTTTCAGCCCGTCCGGGGTAAACCAGTCAACCCGGATATATCCGCTGCCACCGTCGCCGCGAAGCATTGTATCTCCAAAATCTTCAAATTTGGGATATTGCGGATGGGCTACGTTACCAACCTGAGACGCCACAACTTCTGCCTTTGTTGATCCTGTAAAAAACAAAAACTGGTCAAACTGATGCGATGCGATGTCACAGATAATGCCACCAAAACGTTTTTTGTCAAAGAACCACTCTGGACGCGAATTGGGCGTGATACGGTGGGGACCAAGGCCAATGGTTTGTATTACTTTTCCGATTGCACCTGCCTTTACAAGCTCACCTGCCTTGACGGTTGCACGATTTTCCAAACGCTCGCTATACATAATGGAGTAAATACGCTTGGTTTCCTTTTGTACTTTGCGCACTTCAGCAAGTTGTTCCAGCGAAGTAATCCCGGGTTTGTCCGACATGTAGTCTTTTCCGCTTTTCATCACCCGAACGCCCAGCGGTGCTCTCTCATCGGGAATGCCGGAACTTAACACCAACTGAACGGATTTGTCATCCAATATTTCTTTCTCACTGGCGGCCTGCTTCACCTGCGGATAACGCTTCGTAAAAGCCGCGGCCAGATCTGTTTCTTTTGCATAAAATGAAACAAGTTCTCCACCGCCTCTTACAACGGCTTCAACCTGACCGTAAATATGGCCATGGTTAATTCCGATGACCGAAAATTTTATTCTTGGTGCCACAATTTGTTCCTGTTCTTCTGTAAATGTCTCATTGGCAACAGATGCAATCGCTTCTGATGGCAACGTTGGTAACATAAGCAGGCTTGCAGCTGTGGTTACAGAGTTTTTGATAAACTTGCGGCGATTGTCGTTTGACTCTCTCATGTTTGTGGTTAAAGAAATGTATGCTGGGATAAAGCGTATAATACCTCAGATATAATCATCGATTTAAGAACAAGACATAAAATTCACGGAATCTCCCTTACAAATATAATTTAGGGTAAAGGGATTGGGGCATGGGAAATCGGGGTCGGCAAGTGCTTTGAAATTCAATTTATTTTTTTGAACAAAATTCGTCACAAACTCTCCTGTTTCTTCTTGTCATTTAGGTTTTGTGGAGATTTTCTACGGTTTTTACTTATTGCCGATTGAAATACCGAACGTCAGTCGCGAATCGTTTTTCTTACGTGTTGCTTCCACAACACTTTCAAAAGAATTTTCAAAACTCGTTCTCAGCGTCACAAACTTATTCAGGGGCAACTCGACAGAAAAGATCGTATTCCATCTCAAATTGGAAAGATCATTGAGTGCGGGCTGTATAAAGGTGATGTGGTTAAACCTGATTTTATCCTGCAGCAATGAATGTTTACCCTTGACCCGAAAAGAATTCCTCAGCGTAGTCACGGTTGGGAGCTCAACAAAATTAGTAGACTCAAACAATATCGCATTGGTCAGGGACAGGTCGTTATTGGCACTCTTCATCAGCCGGTAACCGATCCCGGCTCCTCCCATTTGCCGAAGTCTGATTCTGCGTAAATTGCTGGTTTCCAAAATCCCCAGGCCAAAAACGTATGTTTTTTTCTTCTTAAAAACATCCACAAACAAATCGACATAGCTGTCTCTTTCTGCCAGAATCCCGCTTTGTTTGCCATAGGTAAATCTTGGATTTGTCGCGATAGATATCACAGGGCCACTAAACAGCAATTCAGCACGTAAGACCACCAGGCTGCGGTTGACATTACCCCTTGTAAAATTGCCGTCACCTATAAAACGATAACGGACCGTATCGATCAGCACCTGTTTCGGCTTTGGAATGCTATCCAACACAGAAAGTGAATCAGAAGGAACAGAGCGCGCTGAATCTGCTACGGGCTGCTGGGCCTGCACGTATTGCGTTAAACAAAGCAAAAACAATAAGAGCAGCTTAATTGTGTGGTGGCAAAAAATATATTTCATTAAAATTTCCCGCAAAATAATAATGCCACCCGATCGGATGGCATTGAAAGTGAAGGCCTGTTTTTTTACTTTTCGCCTTCGAGCTTCGCCACCTTTGCCAAACGTCGCAGATGCCGCTCCTCTGCGGTAAATTCAGCTTTTAAAAATGCGATAGCCAGTTCCTGTGCAGCCATGGTGCCCGTTACCCGTCCGCCCAGACAAAGCATATTCAGATTATCATCTTCCACACCCTGATGCGCCGAGAAGTGATCATTGATCAGCGCGGCTCTTACGCCGGTAAGTTTGTTGGCTGCAACAGAAGCGCCTACCCCGCTTCCGCAGACAGCGATGCCACGATCCACCTCACCTGCAACAATTGCCTTTCCAAGCGGAATAACAAAATCGGGATAGTCATCTTTCGAATCCATTTGAAAGGCGCCAAAATCCTGAACCTGATAGCCAATTGAGCTTAAAAATGTTTTAAGATTCTCCTTTAATTCGTATCCGCCGTGGTCTGCTGCGATTCCTATTTTCATGATTTCTGTTTTATTTCAAATTGATTTCTCTACACCCCGCACCTGCTTCGGCACTGTGCAATTTCGTTAATTTTATTAGTTTTTTATGCCTTACTTTGTCTTATGAAAAAATGTTTTATCCTACTTGCAGTGCTGATTGCCGGATGTACGACTGCAAAAATACCCCAATCGCCGCCTGCAGCTCAAAATATTACCGCTAACGGCAAGTTATTGGCTTCACTTTTTCAACAGCGGGCTGCCGAGTATCAGGCGCTATGTTTTCAGGCTTACAACCTGGCCAAAATAAGACTGGATCAGGCTTTGCTGCTGACACATAACAAACCCCTTGCAATCGTAACCGACATTGACGAGACCGTCCTGGATAATAGTCCATACGATGTAAAACAATCTTTGGTTGGTAAGGATTATGAACAAAAATCCTGGGAGGAATGGACCGCCCTCGCCAAGGCTGATACTGTTCCCGGAGCCAGGTCATTTTTAAAGTATGCTTCTTCAAAAGGTGTAAAAATATATTACCTTACTAACCGTGCTGAAACAGAACGAAAAGGCACACTGGCCAATTTGGTCCAGAAGGATTTTCCGGATGCGGTTAATGAACAGCTCATTTTAAAAGGAGCGGTCTCCTCCAAGGAACCGCGTCGTCAGGCCATCGCCGAAAAGTATGATATTGTCATGCTGATCGGTGATAACTTAGGTGACTTCAGCGTTTTGTTTGATAAAAAAACTTCAGAGGAAAGAGCAAAAAACACGATTGCATCTGCTTCTGAATTCGGAAAGCGCTTTATTGTTTTGCCAAATCCTGTCTATGGAGACTGGGAAAATTCACTTTATAAATACAATTACAACTTTACGCCGGCTCAGAAAGATTCTGTTATCAAAAGCGTTTTGAAGAGTTATTAAATATTAAAACTAATCTCCCAGAGAAATCGCGAATGCTGAACAGTCAAACAAACGATGGATCGTTCTCAGAACTGCATGATTTTGTTTTTGTAAATCTTACGGTTTCTGCATTGACTAACAGCCATTTGCTGCAACACAGTGCCCAGCTTCCGGAGACAGAAAGCCGCGGCTATTTTGATCTGCAGCCAAAATTCATCGGTATCGACGATGCAGTTTTCAATATTCAGTCGGGTTTTGCTGATACAATAGAAGTAACTGTAAATCAAACCGGCAAGGATCTTCACCTGCATTGTGAATGTAGAATACCTAAGAAGAAACTTTGCGAACATCAGACACGTGTACTTTACAACCTGATGGACCGAAAAGACCTGCGGGCTTTTTTTGATAAAAAAACAAGAATTGAAAAGATAAAACCAGTAGCTGCTGAATACGGACTGGAAAACGAGCCGGATGTTGATCTTTACTTTGAGCTGGAGTATGCAAACCGGACACTGACTGTAAAACCGCGAAAAAAAGAGCTGCTTGCTGTCAACCCGGCTTCGGTAACGCTTTTGGAGAACCAGCTGCTGCCAATCAAATCATTGCATTTGCAAAATGCGCAGGAGACGGCAGAAAAGTCAAAAATGATTGTCGTCATCGGTCAGCATAAATATTACGATCAGTTTTACATTTCTCTATTTGAAGCGCAGACAACCAAGGACGGCAAAATCAAAAATCCGCTAAACCTGGTTAATCCGCTTGATATTTTATGGAATGTGGATGATGCCGAACAGCTTAAATTTCTTTCTGCTGTTGCCAGATTTCAAAATCACCATCGTGAGAAAAAACCGGAGACGGATCTGGAAGGCTTAAAGTCGATCGTCAAAAATCCCTCTCAACTGGAGTTCTACTATCATAATTTAGCCGCTTCGGAAAACATAAGCGCATCCTCGCTGGAACCGGTCAGGATCGTCAGGACCTATCTTGATCTTCATATTAACGTAGATCAAAAGGATCAGTTTTACGAAGTTTCAGGCAAGCTGCTGCTGGCTGAAAAAACTTTAGATCTGGAAAAATTACTGCTTCGCTACGACTACTTCGTTTTCGCCCAGGATACGCTTTATCTGATCGACAATCCTGATGTGCTTCAGGTAATCTCGTTTTTCAAAAAACACCACCAGAAAATAATCATCTTTCATGCCAAATTTGAAGAGTTCAGAACCACTGTGCTTTCTAAGCTGGAAGATAAGATCAGGCTGACCTATTCTTTTTTGAAACCGGCGACGGAAATACAAAGGGAAGAAAATGGCTTTAATGACGCCGTGCAAAAGATTATTTATTTGGAAGATTTTGGCAATTATGTACTGATCACACCGGTAATGAAATACGGAGGCGTGGAGGTATCGGTTTTTTCAAAAAAGCAAATTTACTCAACCGATAATCATGGCTATCCTTTTACGGTCGAAAGGGATCAGGATGAAGAGCTCCGCTTTTCAACTTCTCTGACAAGGCTTCATGCTGATTTTCAGGATCAGCCGGAACGACATTTCTTCTACCTGCATAAAGACATTTTCCTGAACGAAGAATGGTTCCTGGATACTTTTGAGGAGTGGAAAAATCAGAATGTTCAGGTTTTAGGTTTTAACAAACTAAACAAAAACAAGCTCAATTCTAATAAGCCCAAGATCACAATCCATGTTGTGAGCGGTATTAACTGGTTTGATACAACTGCCAGCGTTCAGTTTGGAAAGCAAAAAGTCACATTAAAACATTTGCATAAAGCCGTTAAAAATAAAAGTAAATACATTGCTCTCGACGACGGTACAATGGGAATTTTACCAGCTGAGTGGATTGAAAAATTTGCCAGCTATTTTGATTCCGGCGAAGTTACCGGCGAGACGATAAGGACGTCAAAAATTAATTTTGCCAGCATTGGCGAAATGTATGAGGCAGAACTGTTGAGCAAAGAGGTACGCGAACAAATTGGGTTTTACAAGTCCAGATTTGCCGATTTCGATTCAATTCAGGATGTTGCAGTTCCCGGCGAGCTGAATGCTACATTGAGGGATTACCAAAAAGAAGGTTTGAACTGGCTGAATTTTCTTGATGACTTTGGCTTCGGCGGTTGTCTGGCTGATGATATGGGACTTGGCAAAACTTTGCAGATTATCGCTTTTGTTCTTTCCCAAAGAAAAAAGCAATCGTTTAATACGAACCTTATCGTCGTGCCAACTTCTTTGATTTTCAACTGGCGGGCGGAAGTTGAGAAGTTTGCACCAAGTATTAGAGTACTAACCATATATGGTTCCGGGCGGGTGAAAGATGTCAATGACTTTGGCAACTACGAAATCATCCTGACCTCTTACGGTACATTGCTTTCCGATATTAATTTTCTAAAAAAATATACCTTCAATTATATTTTCCTGGATGAATCGCAGGCGATAAAAAATCCGGATTCACAGCGTTACAAAGCAGCCCGTTTACTTGCTGCCAGAAACAGGATCGTACTGACCGGAACGCCTGTCGAAAACAACACTTTTGATCTTTACGGACAGCTTTCATTTGCATGCCCTGGGCTTTTGGGAAATAAGATTCAGTTTCAAAATCACTACTCTACCCCAATTGACCGTTTCCACGACCAGGACCGGGCAAGAGATCTGCAAAGGAAGATAAGTCCTTTTGTGTTAAGAAGGACTAAAAAGCAGGTAGCCAAAGAGCTTCCGGATAAAACCGAGATGGTGCTCTACTGCGAAATGGGCGAAGAACAGCGGAAGGTTTATAACGCCTATGAAATGGAATTCTTTAATTTTCTGAATACAAAAAGTGAACTGGACATTCCAAGAGAAAGCCTGCATGTTTTGCAGGGACTCACCAAGCTGCGCCAGATCTGCGATTCGCCGGCTTTGCTCAACGACGATTTGTACTATGGAAACGCGTCAGCAAAAATTGATGTGCTGATCGAACAGATCGAAAACAAATCGCCGCAGCATAAAATCTTGGTTTTCTCCCAATTCGTTACCATGCTTGATCTGATAAAAGAGCAGCTGTTAGCGCGCAATATAACTTTTGAATACCTCACAGGGCAAACCAAAGACAGGGCCGCAAGAGTTGACAATTTCCAAAACAATGAAAATGTCCGGGTTTTTCTGATTAGTTTGAAAGCAGGTGGAACCGGACTGAATCTGACCGAGGCGGATTATGTGTACCTGGTCGACCCATGGTGGAACCCGGCAGTGGAAAACCAGGCAATCGACCGAAGCTACCGGATCGGGCAAAAGAAAAATGTTATTGCAGTCAGAATGATCTGCCCCAATACCATTGAAGAAAAGATCATGACCATGCAGGAATCTAAAAAAGATCTGGCCGAAGACCTGGTCAAAACAGACGTTTCGATTTTAAAATCACTCTCTAAAAAAGATCTGCTGGAACTTGTAAACAGATAAAATAAATTCAGCGCTGCTGACATAAGGCTGTCACGCAGCTGCTCTTCCTTTGTGTCATTCAAACAAATGACATCTATTATGAATTTTTCCGCAGTCCGCATTATTACCGCAGACATCAACCGTCTCGTTGATTTTTATGGGCAAATCACCGGCTTGCCGGTAACAAGGTTTACTGACGATTTTGCCGAAATCCGTACGCCACTGGCAACGCTTGCTATTGGAAGTATACGCACGCTTGCATTTTTTGGAGGAAACGATGTAGCCAGTGCAGCAAATAACCGCTCAGTTATAATAGAATTTCGTCTCGATGATGTGGATGATGCATATCAGCGATTAACAGGTTTTCTTGCAGACCGTGTTGTTCAGAAACCGACGACTATGCCATGGGGTAACCGCTCGCTGCTAATGAGAGATCCTGATGGTAATCTGGTTAACTTTTTTACACCACTCACGCAGGAAGCACTTGAACGGTTTTCTGAATGAAATAAACCATGGGCAATACTGCTCAGGGTTACGCCGGCAAAATTACTTGTCCGGCTTAGTTTCGATAATAAATCTAAGCGACTGGTCGCGTGTAAAAAAAGCTACGAGCCAATTGTAGAAAGTTTTAACCTGGTTCCGATATCTGATAAGCGAGAACAGATGTACAAAGAGCCACATAAAATACGCTATAAATCCCTTGAAATGAATGTTTCCAGGCAAGTCAGCCACAGCCTTGTTGACACCAATAATTGCCATGGTTCCCTTATCGGTGTAGGAGAATAATTTTTGTTCTTTCTTTTCAGCGATTCTTTCAAGATTTTCGGACAGATTTTTGGCTTGCTGAATGGCTACCTGCGCCAGTTGGGGATGCCCCTGCGGAAATTTTTCATCTGCGGTCATAAAACAGATATCCCCTATCGCATAAATATTTCTCATGCCATTAACCAGGTTATATCCGTCGACCATTACACGTTTTCCTTTACCTAAAACCTCCTTGGGCAATCCTTCAAGATTGGTAGCAGTTACTCCAGAGGTCCAGATCAGTGTTTTTGTCTCAATTGTGTTTCCGTTGTCAAAAGTAACCACGTCGTCTACATAGTCTTTCACTGCATGATTTAATAACACGTTTATTCCTAACCCCTTTAATTTATGCAGCGTTTGCTCCTGCGATTTTTTTGTCATCGGGTTTAAAACAACCGGCAGCGCGTCTACCAGATAGACCTGCGCTTCTTCCCTTTTCAACTCCGGGTAATCTTTTTTAAAGATACTTCTGTTCATTTCTGCCAGCATCCCGGAAACCTCTACACCCGTTGGCCCGGCTCCGGCAACCACAATCGTCAGCAGCTTTTTTCTTTCTAGCTCATCGCTAGTCCTGGTGGCTTTTTCTTTATTCATCAAAACATGGTTTCTTAAAACCAATGCATCCTGTACTGTTTTCATTGGCACCGAGTTCTTCTTTACATTTTCCATACCAAAAAAATTACTTTCAGTTCCGGTAGCGAAAACCAGATAATCATAAAAAAGCTCACAAGAGTCTGTTTCAATTTTGTTCAATTCAGGAATTACCCGTTTGAATTCGCCGAGGCTGAATCGGAGATTATTTTTGTCCTGGAAAAATTTGCGAAACGGATAACTGATATTGGAAGCTTCCAGAAAACCGGTAGCGACCTGATAGAGCAGAGGCGGAAAAAAGTTATAATTATTTTTGTCGACCAATGTTATTTCAAACGTTTTATTCTTAGAGAGTTTTTGCGCCAGGTTGATTCCGGCAAATCCCCCGCCAACAATGATTACTCTTTTGGTTTCCATATCTGTCATAAGTTAACAAGCATCCTATAAAAAGGAACACGCCATGGCGCCCCAGACCGATGTTTGTATCATTATAATTATGCCTTTAAACATCAGGAACTGATAAAAAACGGGAAAAGAGCTGAATTCGTCGATGGTTTAGCCGGTTGAGAAATTCTTTACTCAATTTTCCGCAGGTACCTATCCAGAGTTAATACCCTACAATAACCATTTCGGTTGGTTTAGGCTATGGCATCATTGTTTCCAACCATGCGGCAAGAAAATTTTTACGCCATTTAAATGATAAAACCATGAAATTTGAAATAGAAACAAAAGGGCAAACCCAAAGCAAACAGCCTGGCATTGAAGAAGCAATGAACCCGGAACCTGTTGTAATTCGCGAAAATTACCGGGGAAGCGGAAAACTTGAAGGTAAAACAGCTTTGATAACAGGAGGCGATAGCGGCATCGGTAGATCGGTTGCCGTTCATTTTGCTCGTGAGGGAGCGAATGTTGCAATTGGCTATCTGGATGAGGATCAGGATGCGTTAAAGACCAAGGAGCTTGTGGAAGCAGAGGGAAAAAGCTGTCTTCTGATCATGGGAGATGTAAGAGACGAGACCTTCTGTAAAGAAATGGTTGAAAAGACCGTTGCCGAGTTTGGACAATTAAACATTCTGGTAAATAATGCTGCCGAGCAGCACCCGAAGGAAGATATAGGTGATATATCTTCTCAACAGCTTACTAAAACGTTTCAAACAAATATTTTTTCATTTTTTTATATCACGCAGGCAGCATTGCCGCATTTAAAAGAAGGTGATACAATTATAAACACAACTTCTGTAACGACATATCACGGCAGTCCCGCTTTGCTTGACTATTCGTCAACAAAGGGCGCAATCGTTGCATTTACAAGATCACTGTCAGGAAATCTGGCTGAAAAGGGCATTCGTGTAAACGCCGTAGCACCAGGTCCTATCTGGACGCCACTGATTCCGTCGACCTTTACGCCTGAAAAAGTAGAGAAATTCGGAAAAGATACGCCTCTGAAACGGCCGGGCCAGCCTTGCGAGGTGGCACCAAGTTATGTGTTTTTGGCCAGTGAAGATTCGACCTATTTCAGCGGCCAGGTACTGCATCCAAACGGAGGACAGGTAGTTAACGGATAATACAAATAAGTCAACAAAAAGCGAGCGGCAGCATCCTGACCGCTCATTTTAGTTTAATAACCACTTTCGAATTGTTTTTTCGAGCGTATCTTTTAAAACCGGTTTGGTCAAATAGTCGTCCATTCCTGCGGCTATACACTTCTCGCGTTCGCCCTTGACAATCCCGGCAGTTAAAGCTATGATCGGTGTTCTGTGACCTGTTTCGAGTTTCCTGATCTTAATTGCTGCTTCATATCCATTCATTTCAGGCATTTGAATATCCATAAATATCAGGTCAGGCTTTTGCCGTACGAATGCTTCCACCGCTAGCACTCCATTCACAGCTTCAATCAGGTTAATGTTTGGTAAAATTTTCCCAAGCATTGTCCTGACTAAAAGCATATTTATCATATGATCTTCGACGACTAAAATGGTATAATTTTCCGTTATTGGCCACTGATCTGATTGGATTTTATTGCCAGGTTTGGCATTTGCATCCATATTTCTGTCAAAATCCAGATCACCCAATGCGCGAAAAAGCTGCTGTATTTTGACTGGTTTAACCAGCCGGGCCTGCACGCCCTGCTCTTCTCCGGTGTGAACCAGCATCTCCTCTTCTGACGACCTGTTCAGCAGAATGACCGGAAGGTAATAACCTATGCTGCTTTTAAGGTAACTGATCGTCTGAAGACCATCCATATCAGGCATATGGTAATCCATCAGGACAACATCGTAATTCTGGCCGGATTCAATGCGATCAATGGCCTGTCTGCCGCCGGAGACAAAGTCAGCCTCAATATTTTTATTGCTGAGCATCCGTTTGAGTATTCTTCCATTACTTACGTTATCGTCAACGATCATCACCCGTCTGATACGATCCGAATTTAACCAGACAAACTCCTGTTCATCTTCTACGGGCTTGAAATCAACATCAAAATAGAAAAGGCTCCCTACCCCTGCAGTGCTTTCCAAACAAAGCCGGGAATTCATCATGGCAAGTAGATTACTTGAAATGTTGATTCCCAAACCAGTCCCGCCGAAACGCTTGGTTGTAGACGAATCCTCCTGCTCGAATGCTTCAAAAATCTTTTGCTGGTTTTGCAACTCAATCCCTATACCTGTATCTCGGACCGAAAATCTAAATGTATGGGTATTGTCCGCTTTTACTGAGATTACCTCTACTTTAAGTTCTATTTCACCACTTGGTGTAAATTTGACAGCATTACTCATCAGATTTAGCAAGATTTGTTTTAACCTGACTGAGTCTGTATGAATAAAATGAGGTATGTCAGAAGATATATCAAGCAAAATTTCCAAATCCTTTTGATGTGCCTGATAAGTTACCAAGTCAGCAACCTGGCCGCACAGTTCAAGCAAATCGGTTTTTTCCCAAACCAGCTCTAACTTTCCCGCCTCTATTTTAGAGAAATCAAGGATGTCATTGACAATCTCCAGCAGGGAATTTGCAGACTGCAAGACCATGGACATATACTGCCGCTGTGTGTCGTCCAGTCTTGTCTTTAAGAGTAAATCCGTAAAACCAATTATTCCATTTAAAGGTGTTCTGATTTCATGGCTCATATTTGCCAGGAATTCAGATTTCAATTTGTTGGCAGCTTCTGCATGTTCCCGCGCTTCACTCAATTGCAACTCTGCCATTTTACGGGCAGTAATATCCCTGACAACCGCCTGCATCACTTTCTGACCATTGATATCAATGACATTCAATAGCACTTCGCTGATAAACTCTTCTTCAACATCATCAGTTCTGCGTATGAATGACCACTCCGCACTCAGACTCCCTTGCTGGTAGGCTGTAGCGATGTGACGTTTAGATAGTACGTCCGACTCTTCACCATTGGGCTGATGCAGCGGAAACATACTACACAAAAGTAACGGCTCCGAGTTAGGGTCTCTCTCAATATTAAACATTTTGAGCGCAGCTTCGTTACAGTCCAGAAACCCGTTCTGATCGAATAACACGACTGCATCACTTGTCGAATCGTATAAACTTCTGAACTTCGCTTCTGACCTTAGCAGCTTATCTTCTGCCTGCTTTCTGTGTGTGATGTTTTGGAGATAGCCGTGCCACATCACGCTGTTTTCCAAACGTTCGGGCAACGACTCACCTCTGAGCCAGGTAACCTGATTTTCCGGAATCAGTACTCGGAAATCTTCTTCCCATTTTTCCAAATCCTGAGCGGATTTATAAATAGATTTCACAAAACCGTTAACATCGTCGGGATGAATCAGAGACAGTAAATGGGCCCGGTCAAAATTTAAATCCTTTAAACTGGGGAGATAATCTTTTGTCAATCCGCTTGAAAAATAAGGAAAGTTTATTTTGCCATCATCAAAAAGCTGAAACTGGTACAACGAACCGGGAGCCTGATTTGTCAGTTTTTGAAGCAGTTCAGCCGACTGTGACAGCTTGTTTTCTGCTTCCTTGCGCTGGGTAATATCCTGAAAACTTCCATAAAGGCGGATGCATTTTCCATCATGAAATTCGGAAGCGCCCATGATTCGGCCCCAAATTTCATTGCCTCTTGCAGTAATCATTTCCAACTCCATATCATAGCTCCCACCATTGGCCAGACTCTCCCGAATAGCCATCTCCATTTTTTCACGCCCAGGACCTTCTTTGTAAAATAGCATCGCTGTGGCCATGGTAGGCTCAAAGTCGGGTTCTACCTCATGAATTTCTTTTGTAACCGAAGTCCAGTAAATTTTTTCATCTTTTAAAGAATACTCCCATCCTCCTACCCGGGCAACACTGTTGGTTTGTTCCAGCATCTCTCTGGTGCGTTTGAGCTCAAGGTCCGATCTTTTTCTCGCCGAAATGTCCCGCATTACCGCAATAAGATTAGTACAGGCGCCGTTGGCATCGAACACAGAAGTCACGGTAAGCTCAACCCAGAAGGCGATGCCGGCTCTGCTTGACATCCTGATTTCATCATGCATCACATCAGGGTTACACAAAACCTTTTCAAGACACCCCACCACCTGCGGTTTTGCATCTGAATCCTCTATAACATCTAAGAGCTTTCTGCCTGTTATTTCAAATTCATCATATCCGGTCTGAGCCTTAAATGCATCATTTACCCAGGCAATTTCTCCTTTCTCATTCGTGATCAGGATTAAATCCCGGGTAGCAGAGGCCACCAAAGCCAATTCACGAAGTTTCTGTTCAGAGTTTTTTAAGCGCGTAATATCATGGCTGGTGAGTATAATTTCTCCGCTTTCAGAATCTATCTTTGCCGTCGTCAGACTCCACGACCAACTGCCGTCTTTGTGAAGGATACGGTGCTCAATTCCGGGGAGCGCAACGCCGCTGGTGACAGTGTCCTGTAATGTTTTTAGACAAATTTCCAGATCATCAGGATGTACAAAAGGAATAAATGATTTACCAAGCGTCTCATCAATTTCATATCCATAGATTTCCGTCCAGCTTCGGGAAGCATAGAGAAACAGTCCTTCCGGGCTGATTATGATCAGAACGTCCCGCATATTGGCAAGCAACATCTCGGGATCGCGCCAGCGATAAATGGCTTCATTATCTTGTAGCTTCTGCTCGGGTATTGGCTCATTTTCATCAGCATGACCAAATTTTACTGCCAAAAGAATAATATTGTCTGCAATACCGCCAGCTGCAGAGCCAAGGACTTCTGTTTTTATTGCCAGTGACAGTCCGCTCTCTTTATTCTTGTAGTGGAATTTTTCGCTTACCAGAAGACCCAAACCTGCTTGTAAAACTTTTCTGATCTCATTAAGTTTATGGAGAAAATCATCGGGCAGTCTGGTTTGCTCTTGGTAGTCTGATCCGTAAAGCGTTCTTAATAATGTTTTGTCTGCCCAATAATTTCCGTCAATTCCCGTATCCGATACCAACAGTCCGTCAACCGCAAACGCTCTTATAAAATCATATAAATATTCATCTCCTTGCAGTCTCGCAAACAGCTCACCCCTAAGATAATTCATGGATTTGGGTTAGGAAAAATGTTTTCCTTTACGTTAAGTTTCTTTCCGCAGGCAATATAGTTTTTTTAAATATCGGTTACAAAGATGTTATTGGTTACTTGCAGATTCCTGACTGGTATTTAAGTTGCTTTGCAGAGCTCTGTGTATTCATTATTTTTTCAGCCGGACAGCATATGTTAACTGCACAACTTTTTATTCCGGCATGCTTTTCATAGACATTAAATAAAAATTAATCCTGCGTTTTCATGAAAGCTATTTGGAATAACGAGGTCATTGCTGAAAGTGATGATACGATTGTAATAGAAAATAACCACTATTTCCCTGCCGACTCGGTAAAAAAAGAATATTTGCGCGACTCCGAAACGCACACAATCTGTCCATGGAAGGGAGAGTGTTCCTACTATACGCTGGAAGTTGGCGGAAAAACCAATAAAGACTCTGCGTGGTACTACCCTGAAACAAAATACGCAGCGGAAAATATCCGGGGATACATCGCTTTCTGGAAAGGTGTAAAAATTGAAAAGTAACCTTAACACAAATTAGTCTTCCTCTCAATTTTCCAAGATGAAAAAATACGACGCAATTGTAATCGGTGCCGGACAAGCCGGAAGGCCGTTATCTAAAAAGCTGGCTGAATCCGGCCTTAATACTTTGCTCATCGAAAAACGATGGGTAGGCGGAACCTGTGTAAACGACGGCTGCTCCCCTACAAAAGCAATGATAGCTTCGGCTAAGGCTGCATGGACGGCTGCGAATTCCAAAAAATTGGGCCTGACCGTAACTGAATTTAAAGTCGACTTAAAAACCATTCTCAAACGCAAGGATGACATTGTTCATATGATGCGCAAAAACTCGGAAGAAGGAATTGAAGAGACTGAAAATCTCGACCTAATTTACGGAACAGCTACCTTCTCAGGAGAAAAACAAATCACTGTTTCCTTAAATGATGGCGGCCAGGAAGAATTTAAAGCAGAAATGATCTTCATAAATACCGGAGCAAAGCCATCGGTTCCGGACATTGAAGGACTTTCGGAAATCAACTACCTGGATTCGACGTCCATTCTTGATATACAGGAAATACCAGAGCACCTGCTGATCGTAGGAGGTGGTTATATAGGACTTGAATTTGGGCAAATGTTCAAAAGGCTGGGAAGCAAAGTTACTATCATCATACCTTCTGACCGGCTGATACCGAAAGAAGATGAGGACATTTCACAGGAAATGGAGAAGATTTTTGAGTTGGAAGAAATAGAGATTTACACAAAAACTAAGGTTACTTCTTTCAAACAGTCAGCCAAAGCCATTGTTGCTTCTATTGATGTTGACGGAAACGCGAGAACTTTGAAATTTTCGCACGTGCTGATTGCGACAGGCAGGATTCCACAGACGGCAGATCTCAAACTTGAACTGACAGATGTCGAAACCGACGAAGAAGGACATATAAAAGTAAACGAGTTTCTTGAAACTTCTTCAAAAGGGATTTATGCACTCGGCGACGTAAAAGGTGGCCCTGCGTTCACCCATATTTCTTTTGATGATTACAGAGTTATCCGCACCAACCTGCTTGAAAACGGCCAGGCGTCAATCAAAAACCGGCTGGTCCCCTATTGTATGTTTACCGATCCGCAGCTTGGGCGAATAGGAATAACCGAGCAGGATGCTATAGAAAAGGGACTGGATATACTGATTCCTTCCATGCCCAATTCCAGTGTAGCAAGATCAATTGAAACCGGTGATGAAAGAGGTATGATAAAAGCCGTTGTTGATGCCAAAACAGGGAAAATTCTCGGCGCATCGGTTCTGGCAGAGCAAGGTGGCGAAATCGTTTCGATACTACAAATGGCTATGATGGGCGGAATAACTTATGAGCAGATTATGGAGTCAGTCTTTGCACATCCGACTTATGCCGAGTCACTGAATAACCTGTTTATGACCATTGAAAAGTAATCATTTTCCAATAGTATTCGAAAACCCAACGTTGTTCGAAAAAAGCCTTTTCATTTCATATTCAAGCATAAATCCCTATCTTACTGCTTAAATAATGATATAAACACCGATGATCCTTGCCGAAAATATTAGTAAAACGTTTGGTAACATTCATGCGGTGAACGATATTTCTTTCGAAGTGAAAGAAGGTAGCACAATGGTTTTGCTCGGCACAAGCGGCTGTGGCAAAACCACTACTTTAAAAATGCTGAACCGCCTCATTGAAGCATCTTCAGGGAATATAAAAATTGGTGGGAAAAATATCTTCGAAGAAAAACCCGAAATCTTACGCCGGGGTATTGGATACGTTTCCCAAAATAACGGGCTTTTCCCTCACTTCACAGTTGCCGAAAATATTGCCATCGTTCCAAAACTACTGAAATGGGACAAAGACAAAATTCACAAACGGACTGAGGATTTATTGCATCAGCTAAAATTACCTTCCAGGGAATTTTCCAACAAATATCCAGATGAGCTAAGCGGTGGTCAAAAGCAAAGAGTTGCCATTGCAAGAGCACTCGTATCCGATGCGCCGGTTTTGTTAATGGACGAACCGTTTGGCGCCCTGGATCCGATTACAAGGGCAGCCATTCGTAAAGAGTTTCTCCTGCTTCCTGAACTGAAACGGAAAACAATTGTGCTTGTAACTCATGATGTGCAGGAGGCATTTGAACTGGGCGAACATATTTGTCTGATGGATCACGGTAAAATTGTTCAATCCGGCTCACCGGAAGAATTGATTTTCAACCCTTCCGGATCTTTTTCGAAAAGTTTTTTCAGCCATCAAAAATTGCAATTGGAATTAAGCTCGTTGAAATTAAGCCGAATTTGGGATAGTCTGCCCGAGAGCCAGTCAGGCAGAAGCGCCGAAATTGAAAGTCGGGATAGCTTTTGGTATGCCATGGAAATTTTATCGGATCGAACTTCCCGGGAGCTTGTAGTAAGCCATACAGGTGACGATTCTTTAAAAACAGTCACATTTTCTGCTTTGCAGGATGCCTACCTTGAAATTAAACAAAACGTCTGATGGATCAGCAGCAAAACTTATGGCAGTTTATCGTTCAGCAGTCCGATAAGT
Organism: Dyadobacter psychrotolerans; assembly: GCF_004349265.1. Lineage (GTDB taxonomy): Bacteria > Bacteroidota > Bacteroidia > Cytophagales > Spirosomataceae > Dyadobacter > Dyadobacter psychrotolerans. Next base: position 254,293 of record NZ_SMFL01000004.1, on the reverse strand, counting down.
TGTTCGAGCAAACCCTGGCGCATATTGGTCTAACCTGTATATCGCTTTTTATTGCCGTGGCCGTTGGTCTGCCCCTGGGAATGTGGATCGCACAAAGAAAAAAAGCTGCCTGGATTGTACTAGGTATCGCAGGTATTCTACAAACTATACCCAGTATTGCCCTTTTGGGTTTTATGATTCCTTTGCTGGGAATCGGTTCGCTGCCGGCAGTTGCAGCCCTGTTTCTTTACGCGCTGTTACCTATTATCCGAAACACCTATACAGGCATTAGCGGAGTTGACCCGGCTATTACCGAATCTGCCAGGGCAATGGGCATGAATTACTGGCAAGTGCTCTCCGGAGTTGAATTGCCTTTGGCCATGCCGGTTATCCTGGCCGGAATACGTACTGCAACCGTGATCAATGTAGGTGTTGCCACCCTTGCTGCTTATATTGCTGCCGGCGGGCTGGGTGAGTTTATATTTGGCGGAATCGCCTTGAATAACACCAATATGATTCTGGCCGGAGCAATTCCGGCTGCTCTGCTGGCCATCTTCCTGGATTTTTTACTTTCGCTCATCCAAAAAGCGGATGTTAGAAAAACGAGAAAACTGCTATTTATCCTTCCTGTCTTGCTGCTTTTGTTTTCCTCATTTTATATTTTCCCTTATGCAGAAGAAAAAATACTGGGCGGCTTTACTCCGGAATTTATGGGACGTGAAGACGGATATCTTGGTCTCAAATCAAAATACAAACTCAATATTCCGACCGTAGTGATCAGCGATGCGGTGATGTACAAAGCCGCCTTTGAAAAGAAAATTGATGTGATTAGCGGGTATAGCACCGACGGCAGATTAAAAGCTTACGATCTGATTACTCTGGAAGACGACCGAACGATTTTCCCACCCTATTATGCTGCGCCACTGGTCAGACAGGAAACCCTCAGCAAATTTCCGGAGCTGGAACCGGCACTTAACATGTTATCGGGAAAAATAAACGATTCAGTCATGACCGAGCTGAATTACCGTGTCGATTACCTCAAGCAGCTTCCTGAAAAAGTTGCCTTTGATTTTTTAATCAAAAATAAAATATACAAAGCGCCCCGGAACGGTAACGGCGGCACGATAAGACTGGGTTCGAAAATTTTCGCCGAACAATATATCCTAATCAATATTTACAAAATGCTGATTGAAGGAAATACCAATCTGAAAGTCGCAACGAGAACCGGACTGGGCGGTACAAAAATATGTTTTGACGCCCTCACCAACAACGAAATTGACATGTATCCGGAGTACACCGGAACGGGTTTGCTGGTTATTTTAAAACCTTCAAAATCCAAATTGAATCAAATAATTGGTAACCGGGATAGTGTATTCAATTTTGTTAAATCGGAGTTTGCCTCTCGGTATCATTTAAACTGGTTACAACCAATCGGCTTTAACAATGCCTACGCGCTTATGATGCGCCGCGCTCAGGCTCATGAGTTGGGAATCAAAACAATTTCTGATCTGACACGGTCTTCTGAGACCAAGCAGGAATAATGCCCGACCTCGGTCGTTAGCCCAAGTTTACCTCACAAACGAACCTACTTACACACCTCTTGGTTATTTAGGCACAATCCTTGAATGTAACCTTGAAATATCGATTAAATTTAAATTTCTAATGACAACCACCAACATTAGGGAAGCATATATTGACGTCCGAAAACTATCAGAAACCATTTGCGAACCGCTTGAAACAGAAGATTACGTTCCGCAACCTGTACCTTTTGTAAGCCCGCCAAAGTGGCACCTGGCACATTCTACCTGGTTTTTTGAAACATTCATACTAAAAAGCTTCGATCCAACCTATCGGGTTTTTGACCCTGCTTTTAACTACCTTTTTAATAGTTATTATAACAATATCGGTGAGCGGACCGTACGGACCAACAGGGGAAATGTTACACGCCCTACGATCAAAAATGTGTATGCTTACCGGCATTATGTCGACAAGCATGTTTTAGAACTCCTTTCAGGTCCGCTTATTGAGAAGATGCTTCCCCTGATTCAGCTTGGTTTGCAGCACGAGCAGCAGCATCAGGAACTGATGATTACCGACGTTAAATATATCCTTGGACACAACCCAATTTTTCCTGTTTATAAACCAGAACATAATCTGGTAAACAGTCAGAATCCAGAGTATGGTTTTGTATCAATTACTGAGGGCGTCTACGAAATAGGATATACCGGAGAAGATTTTTGCTTTGACAACGAACTTGGCAGACATAAAACCTACATTCAGAATTTTGAAATAAGTAAATCGCTTGTGACCAACGAGGAGTATTTAGCCTTTATGGATGCAGGCGGCTATCAGGATTTTAATTTATGGCTGGATGAAGGCTGGTCCTGGGTTACTCAAAACGGGATCAATTCTCCATTGTATTGGCACAAAATGAACGGTGAATGGTTTTATTATACCCTTGCCGGCCTGCAGCAGGTAAATCCAAAAGCTATTTTAAGTCACGTTAGTTTTTACGAGGCATCTGCTTTTGCACAGTGGAAACAGATGCGGCTGCCGACAGAATTCGAGTGGGAAGTGGCATCTGAACAGCTCAGCTGGGGACAGAGATGGGAATGGACCAATAGTTCGTATTTGCCTTATCCGGGTTTTACAAAAGCTGCGGGAGCCGTCGGAGAATACAATGGTAAGTTCATGATCAATCAGATGGTACTCAGAGGCGCCTCGGTTGCGACCTCTCCTGACCACAGCCGCAGTACTTATCGTAATTTTTTCCACACCAATGAACGCTGGCAATACACTGGTATCCGGTTGGTTAAATAATTGAATTGAAACACACAGATGGAAGACAATACTTTTGCAAGAGACATAGATCAGGGATTATCGGCACCTTTCAAACAAATTTCTTCAAAATACTTTTATGACGATATAGGAAGCGGGATCTTTCAGCAGATTATGAAGATGCCCGAGTACTACCCCACCAATTGTGAATTTGAAATTCTTTCGCTTCAAAGCGATAAGATCATCGAAAAGCTGAATTTCACCGAGCCTTTTAACATTGTAGAATTTGGTGCCGGAGATGGGATAAAGACCCGTCAGCTTTTAAAAAAATTGGTTGAAAAAGGTGTTGATTTTACTTACGTCCCTATTGATATTTCTTCAAAAGCAATAGAGGAGTTAGAAAACAATATGCTTTCTGCCTTACCACAGATGAAAATCAGTCCATTGATTGGAAATTATTTTACCATGGCCGAAGAGCTGGCAAATCTGCAAATGCCTGCCTTATTTTTATTTTTAGGAGGCAACATTGGTAATTACAAATCAGATGAAGCGGGTGATTTGCTGCAGCAATTTGGACAAAATATGAGGCCAGGTGATAAGCTTTTAACTGGTTTTGATCTTCAAAAAAACCCTGCAACCATCCGCAACGCTTACGATGACAAACAGGGAATTACAAAGGCGTTTAACTTAAACCTGCTTAGCCGAATTAACAGAGAATTGGGCGGTAATATCGAGATTGGTCAGTTTGATTTTTATTCTCATTATGATCCTGAAAACGGTGAGGTCAAAAGTTATCTGGTGAGCCTGGTACCCCAAAGAATCTATCTGAGCAAAACAGACAGGACCTATTCATTTTCACAAAACGAATTGATCTGGACTGAATTATCGAAAAAATACACCTTTAAAGGAATTGAAGCGCTGGCGGCTGGAAATAATTTTCGCGTTGTAGAACATTTTATGGATTGCAAGCACTACTTTACAGATAGTTTATGGATTAAATAAATACTAAAACCCTGCTTCAAAAATGAGAGACGTTACCGTTCAGGATATGCTGGCAATTCCGGCATTGAAGGATGTACCTGAATATCAACTACAATGGCTGATCGATCAAAGTGAGCATTACGTTTTACAGCCAGGCGATTTTCTTGGCAAACCCGGAGAAGAACTCAGAGGAACCCAGTTTATCATTTCAGGCAGGATCGAGCTTTATCGAATCCAAAATAATTCAAAACTAAGCATCGCCGAACTTCCAACCGGAACGATCACCGGAACACTTCCCTTTTCAAGAGCAAAAGTAGTAATCGCCAATGTGCAGTGTCTGGAAGAATCCCAGATCATGACTTTCCCAAAGGAAAAGCTTCGGGAGATGATTACTTTGCACTACGAGCTCACACAGGCACTTGTGATTGTAATGACTTCGAGGGTCAAAGAATTTACTGAACTCGAGCAGCAGAATGAAAAAATGATGGCACTTGGCAAGCTTTCAGCGGGACTTGCGCATGAGCTCAATAATCCGGCAGCAGCGATCGTAAGGGGTTCGGCTTCTTTAAAAAATCATTTAAAACTGGAACCTGAATCTTTCAAACAGCTCATTTCTATTCAGATGAGCTCGCAGGAAATCGATTTTGTAAACAGTAAGATGTTTGCTGCACTGGAAAATAAAAACAGACCGACACTGACTATGATGCAGCGGTCGGAACTTGAAGATGATGTCACTTTCTGGCTTGAAGATCTGCATGTGCACGAGTGCATAGATATGGCCGAAAATTTTGTCGAATTTGGCTTTACAGTTGATGAGCTTGAAGAAATCAAAAGTCATACCCCTGAGAGCGACCTCGGCCCTATTCTGACCTGGATCAACAACAATTTTACCACTGAGCGAATGGTAGCCGACATTCAGGAAGCCTCCAAAAGGATCGCCGATCTGATAGGTTCTGTTAAAACCTTCACACACATGGACAGAGGAAGCGACAAGGAGTTTGTGGATATTCATTCCGGTATCCGCAATACGCTGGTGATGCTAAATTATAAAATCAAAAAAGCCGGCGTGACGTTAATTGAAGAGTTTGACGAAACGCTGCCGCATATCAATGCAATGGTTGGAGAATTAAATCAGGTTTGGACCAACCTGATTGACAATGCAACTGACGCACTGGAATCGCAGCCTGATGCAAAGCTGACGATTCATACTTACCGCGAAAAGGAGTTTGTCAAAGTTGCTATTATCGACAACGGCCCGGGGGTTCCACCGGAAATCAAGTCGCGGATTTTCGATCCCTTTTTTACAACTAAATCAATCGGCAAAGGAACGGGCCTTGGTTTGGACGTCGTTTCAAGAATTGTAAAACAACACCACGGATCCATAACGCTGGCTTCTGAGCCGGGAAGAACTGAGTTTCTGGTATGCTTTCCTATTAATGGCTGAAATGTTTGTTTAAATTGCAGCTATGAAAACACTTGCTAAGTTGGCTGGCGTGTTTTCACAAAAATGAATTTAATTAACCTTCCTGTTTCTTTTTACTCAAAACTTAAACGACTTCCAATATGGGTTTGCCCATTATATTTTCAATTGATGATGATTTACAGGTACTGAGAGCAATCAGCCGTGATTTAAAAACACATTACCGTGACAAATACCGGGTTTTAAGCACCGCATCGGTAAAGGAGGCGCTGGAAACACTGCTTGATTTGCAAAATAAAGGAGAAGAAGTTGCCATTTTTATTTCAGATCAGCGCATGCCGGAAATGCAGGGCGTTGACTTTTTGGAAAAAGCAATGGAATTGTTCCCCTATGCCAAGCGTGTTTTACTCACCGCTTATTCAGATACGGACGCAGCCATTAAGGCAATTAACGATGTTCAGCTGGATTATTACCTGATGAAACCCTGGGATCCTCCAGAAGAAAAATTGTATCCGGCTATTGATGAGCTCTTAAACGACTGGCAGGGAAATTACCGGCCAGCATTCAAAGGTATAAAAATCATCGGTTATCAGTTTTCACCAAAGTCTCATGAAATCAAGGATTTTTTGGCAGGAAACCTTATTCCTTATTTGTGGGTTGATGCTGCCACCGGAGATCAGGGAAAGCAGATTATAGCAACAAACAGTTTACAGCCATCCGATTTCCCAACGGTAATTTTCGAGGATGGCTCTCTGCTGAAAACACCGACGCTGATTGATATTGCTTCAAGGATCGGCTTAAATGCTACGGTGAAACTTCCGATTTATGATGTGGTGATCATCGGTGCAGGCCCGGCCGGACTGGCAGCTTCTGTATACGGTGCCTCGGAAGGATTGAGCACCTTGTTAATTGAACGTAAAGCGCCGGGTGGACAGGCCGGTACGAGTTCCCGGATTGAGAACTATCTGGGTTTTCCCACGGGACTGAGCGGCGCTGACCTTACCAGAAGAGCAATTACGCAGGCCACCCGTTTTGGAACCGAGTTTATTTCTCCGCAGTTTGTAAAGGAAATAAAGCTCAAAGACCAGTATAAAACGATCGTTTTGGGTGATGATACTGAGATCAATGCCAAGGCCGTTGTGATAACTACCGGTGTTGATTATCGCAAGCTTGAAACTAAGGGTATTGAAGAGTTTACCGGTAAAGGAATTTACTACGGAGCAGCCAGCACAGAAGCGCCTACCTGCGGACAGAAAGAAGTATATGTTTTAGGCGGCGGAAACTCAGCCGGTCAGGCCGCGATGTATCTTTCTAAATTCGCCAAAACGGTTTATATTATCGTTCGGAAAACGGATTTGACTTCATCAATGTCATCCTACCTGATCGATCAGCTTAGCAATACTTCCAATGTGAAGGTGCTGGGCTGTACCGAAATTCTGGAAGCAACCGGAGGTGAGCATCTGGAAGGATTGAAACTGGTGGATTTAAACACATCCGAAGAACGCACCGTTACGGCTGATGCACTTTTCATCTTTATAGGTGCCAAACCTTATACAGACTGGATTGGTCTTGAGATCATCAAGAATGATAAGGGTTTTATAGAAACCGGACGTGAGATGCACTCTTACGAACATTTCAAACAACTTTGGAAAAAAAACAGGGATCCTTACCTTTTGGAAACCAGCTCACCAGGGATTTTTGCCGCGGGTGATGTCAGAGCCGGTGCGATGAACCGGGTGACTTCTGCTGTTGGCGAAGGTTCTATGTCAATTAGTTTTGTACATCAATATCTAAATGAATCATAAAATGGCTGATTCAATATGCACTCATATCAGTGAGATTACTGAAATTACTTTTCCAAAAGAATACGTTTGTGAGGAATGTGTCAAAGTGGATGGACGGTGGCTGCACCTGCGTACCTGCCAAACCTGTGGCACGACGCTATGCTGTGACAGTTCGCCGTCTCAGCATGCAACAGCACATTTCCACGCAACTGGCCACCCCGTCGTAATATCCGCAGAACCTGGCGAGAAATGGCTCTGGTGTTATGCGGATGAATGTTTTGTGGAGTATAATTAAATATAAAGAAGGTAGCTCATTCTGATAGTTCTGGAGGAAGGCTACCTTCTTTATTTACAACTTAGCTCTATTTCTTTTTAACCACCTCGCCTGGCATAATCAGCGAGTCCCAGCCGGCCAGGTCAGCGGGTTTTACATTCGCTTTATAACCGTTAAAATTAAAGGTAGTAGGTTTATATGGCCCAACCATTTCTATATTGTTATCACCTTTAATGTCTTCTTCCATTTTCATTGCCCAAAAAGATGCGTTGATCAGCATTCTGCGAAAGCCATCATCGAGAATATCTTCAGACGCACCATGGGTCGTAGCAAAAGCCCGGCCGGTTTTGCCGGAATCCAATGTGTATTCTCTTATCCAGGCAACCGGTAAAAGTTCTTTTGTCTTATCCGGCTCCGAATCAGCTGTCATTCCGTTCAATACTTTTCCTCTTGCCAGTACAACTCCTTTTGGATAGGTTGTGTATGCTCCGGACTGAACAGCCATTTCCTTCACCCCGCGCATGATGGGATTTTCCAATTGGCTTTCTTCAATGATCAGTTTTGAAGATTGCTTGTGATTGGTACCGTAATGAGAAACCCAGGTTTCACCCAGCACAACTTCCCCGAATCCATCTTTCCAGGCCGTTTTTTCTCCTTTGTAATCCCAGCTGTAATGTGCCCACTTTGCATTCTCTTTATTATTGAAAGCATGTGTAGCAGTTCGTAATCCAACAACAGGTCCGCCCCTTTTCAGATAATTATCCAAATGCTGCATCTGGTCATCTGCCAGATTTAAAAAACGCGCGAAAATCACGAGCAGATCCGCGTTATCAAGCGCTTGAAGTCCTTTTACATCAGAACTTCCCGGCAGAATGTTTCCGTCTGCGTCCAATCCAAAAATCACAGTACAGGTAAATCCGTGATGTTTGGCGAGAATACGGGCTAATTCAGGTAAAGATTCCTCGCTTCGATATTCGTGATCAGAGGCAAGAAAAACAATATTTTTCCCAACACCAGGACCTTTGTCTCCTTTGTAAACAATCTGATATCTACCGGTATCATCCTGTTTTGTGGATGTTTTAGCATTTTTGTCAGATTCAGATTTATAACCTGAACAGGCAAGTATCAACGAAAGGAGTAATATTTTGATTGATTTAGTTTTCATATTAGCTATGTTGGTGATACATTAGAATTCACAAGATCAAACGTCAAATCAGATTTCGTATTTAAAAGAAACTGTGTGAAAATATCTACCAATAAAAAATCGGAGAGCAGATTTTCATCCACTCCCCGATCTTGATACAAGACTCAGTTTTAAATTACTTTTTCTGTTCAGAAAGGAAAGTAATTAAAGAAGCGAGTTCCTCGTACGAAAGCGCGCTGGCAAGACCGCTCGGCATCATAGAAGTTTCCATTTCCTGACGTGAAACGATATCTTTCACACGGATTGTAGAAACCTGTCCTGTGATGTCTCTCATGACCAGCTTCTCAGCAGACTCTTCGGTAACAAAACCCATATAACTTTTATCACCTTTTGCAGTGATTAACACCGAAGCAAATCCCTGTGATATAGAAGCATTTGGTTTCAGGATCGATTCAGCAATTTGTTCCCTGTTCATGATCGATCCGATCTGACCCATAAATGGTCCTTTCATCGTTTCGCCTTTGGCGATGCTATGGCAGGCAACACATCCCTGCTGGGTAAATAGCTTTTTGCCCAAGGCTGGATCTCCTTTAATTTTAGCCATTGCAAGCATTACATCTTCTATGGAAGACTCTCCTACCTGGCCTTTTTTATTTCTGATTTTATCCAGATCCACTTTCACCTCTTCCTTGGCAGCCACCACTTCATCTCCGCCGAATTCGGTAATGTCCATTCTCAGACTGCTGTTCAGATCAGCGTAAAACAGTTTACCAGCTTCGTCCGCTTTACCCCATTCCTGCATCAACAGGTCTTTAATGGCAGGTGAAGATTCCCAGGTGATCGCTTTGTAGTATGGGCCATGCGTATCCGGACGTGTGCTCCACCACCAGGATCCGTCATAGTCCGCTTCTTTTTTATAAATACGGGCCAATGTCCTTAAAATCTCCGTTTTAAGTTTTGCTTCCGTCGCCTTTTTATAGGCTGCGATCAAACCCTTCGCAGCTCTTTCATCATGCATGTAACGTAAGGCCCAAAGCGCAATCGTCGAATTTTCTGTTCCAACCGCGCTCACACAAGCATCAACTGCATTTAAAGCTACCAAGGCACGAACCGCGATGTGCGGAGTAATAATTTCAGAATTCGGGGTCGCATGCGGTCCTTCCGTTCCTTTCGCAGGTGCAACAAAAGATGCTGGAACTTTTGTTTTCAAAAGTGCCTGAGCGGCTTCCGGACGGCCCAGCCGGCCAAGACCAATTGCCGCTGCTACACGTACGCGTGCAGAAGCATCAGTCAATCCTTTAATAAATGGCTCTGTCGGAACGCTGTTCAAAAGTCCTTTTCTATCTGACAGTGCACGCAAGGCAAACTCTCTCATAGATTCTTCTGCTTCCAATTTCAACAAATTGGCTGTTGCATCTTCACCGGCAAGTTGTGTGTAGGTATACATTCCGGCAACACGGGCATACAATGGCAGGTTCTTGTCGGCAGCTATTTTCCAAACCGCTGCAGTTGACGTTTTTGCAGGACGAGTCAACAGTTCCCGCTGGGCAGCCAAACGAGCAGCTGCACTACCAGATTTAAGCAATTCCGAAAGTTGTTTCACAGAAGCTTTTTTAACATCTGCAAAAGCTTTGTACTTCCAGTTTTGAGGTACAGCACGAACGATAAATCCTTTTGCTGCACTTCCGGAATATCCAGCTCCATCCCAGGCTGCAAGATAAACCCGGCCGGACGCATCAATGTCTACATCGGTTATTTGTGGAAGCTTGATAAATTCTTCCTCCTGCTGTTTGAAAGTCGGGCCGTCCGCAGTGACGCGGTGCACATATAGCTGGCTTCTTCCCCAGTCGGCCATCATGGGTACTTTGTTGTACTTTTCAGGCCAGGTAGAATCGTCCATAAATAAAGCACCAGTACCAGAACCGCCTCCCAAATCCACAAGACCAGGAATAATTTCATTGGTGAAATGTTTAAAAAGAACCGGGTACCCATATTCTCCGGATTGGATCTGGTTACTGAAACGAATATTCCAGCCACCACCATCGTTGGTATTATCACGGGTAAAAATATTCATGAACGGATCAATGGCCACATCATATATGTTACGCATACCGTGCGTATAAACTTCCATCTCCGTACCATTTGGCCTTACGCGAACGATCCCGCCACCCAGCATGGTCAACTTTTTACCCGATCTGTCCACCGCATTATGGAAACCGAAGTCGCCAACGGCGATGTAAATCCATCCGTCTATTCCCATGCGTATACCATTGGTTGCATGGTCGGTTCCGCGGCTTTGCAGGAATTTAGGAGAACTAATACCCTGGATCAGTGGTTTTGATGGTCCGTCTGAAAGGCCGTCGCCATTTTTGTCTTCAAAAACGACAAGGTCCATTCCGGAAGCTATACCCGTTTCTTTTGAAAACGTTGTGTGCAATACAAAAACCTGATCTCCCTCTGCGATAATTCCTCTTGGGTTGTCAACCATCGCAAATGTGAAGTGTTTGTCTACCTTTCCGTCATTATTGGAATCAATAAGTTTGACGATTTTGCCTTTGCCCGGGTCTTTTCCCAGAGAACCGATCATGTCGACGCCAACAAAAACATCTCCGTTTGGAGCAACTGCAAGGCAGGAAGGGCTTGGAGTGAGATCTGGCCCGGCGAAACTGGTTACATTTAACTCCGAGGGCCAGCTTGTGGCTTTCAGTAACGAATCAATCGGTGTCTTGACAACGTAGCTTTCTCTTTTTTCGGAAGGTTTTTCGACGGGATTCAGCCAGAACAAAATCAAAAATCCGGAAAAAAGGCTAAGAGTAATTTTTAACATTTGGTGAAAAGCATTAATGGTTATTGGGGATAATATTTTTATGCAAACGATTCCGGTGGGTCAAAACAACGGAAATATTTGGGCATGGCAGTAAAAATAGCATCTAAATTTTAAAAACACGGATAAGAATTGCCCCAATACTTCATCTTATCCGAATTGCAGGCCAAAGGCTAATTTTTCTTTGGAAATATCCAACTTACTAAGTCACCAATATTTATTTAAAACCAAAAAGTAAATTTTGAATGCTTTGGAAAAACCGCCGGACGGCTTGGAATAATATTTTTAATGCAACAAAAAATATCATAGACATTATATAAACCGGACCTACCATGAAAACGCTAAAAACGATCTTTATCCTGGGCTTGCTATTTTCTCCTTTTTTGTCACTGGCTCAGAATTCTAAATCTGATACAGTAACGTACCGCAAAAAAGTAACCAGACGCACAACCACAGTCGGTACTACAACAGTGACGGACGTTTTGAAAGACACGATCAATAAGGAAAATGGTCCGATACTTAATGATAATGGTAGTATTAGTACGACGGGAACAATTGATGGGCGAAGTGCTACCGGACGGCCTGCCGATGAGCAGACAGGATATACGGTCAAAAGAAGCAAAAAAACAATCAGGTCGGGAGCAGTAGTATCACCCGACTCGACAAAACGCAAGAAGAGAAAACAGTAATTTCCTCCATGTTTACGTTGAAAGGCCCTCGCTGCAAATTTGTGCGAGGGCCATTTTTTTAAGCGCCGATAACCGAAAGTATATTCCCTGCCGGATCCTTAAACCAGGCAATGCTGGGGCCGTTACCTCTCATGATATTGTCCTGATCTGTTTTAAGCTGGGGCAAATCATAACTCTCAAAATTGACCCCTGCGCCTTTCAATTCACTTACGACCGATTCAATATCTTCTACCGGAAAATTCAACACGGTATAGGTTGCCGGCTTGTGATCCGGTTTTTCGTAAATCATAACATCACTGCTGCCATTGATATGAAGATTCAGTAACGGCATTTCCTTGTTCTCGGACACTTCCAGCTTTAATACTTCTGAATAAAACTGTTTTGCTGTTTGCAGACTATCTACCGAATATCCGCTGAATGCTTTTACGTCTTTTAACATGGTTTTTAAGTTTAGTGTGAACAACGAACATTATTAAATGGGTAAAGGAAAATATCATACATGATTAATCTACTGGCTGTCAACACCTACTAGTATTTGTACTAAAATTTTAATACCAGCTACGTGACTAACATCTATATATTTAGTCATACTGCTTCGAACCATACATGTCAATTACATCTACGCTTGTTACAAGACAATCCTAGTTAGAAAATCCGGACACTCAGGGGAAAATGAGGTACAAATAATCATCATTAATTGGAAAATGTTCAATTTTAATGAAAAAAAAACAAAATTAATTTTACAAATATTAGTGACCATGATAATGAATTTTTACTACATTAGCAGCTACAAAACATTCTACAACTCAACTAACACAAGAGAACTGTCTATGTAAAAAAATTACATCTAATTGAAAATCAAAGAATTATTCTGCCTCCACAGGTTACCTCCATTCCCTCCCTTCCCAATTTAAATATCTATCGAACTGAAAATCAATCAGTTTGAAAATATTAGCGTTTTTTAATTCAAAACTTATTCGAGCTATTAATTTCTAACTATTACCAAATTTTCTACTATACTATTTATGAGATTTTTACGACATTTATTATTTTCAGGAGGGGTGATTGCTACGATGGCAGCAGCTTCCAGTCAGTGCTTTGCGACCGTTCCACCGGGTAACGCAACGGAATCTTCCGACCTTTCGGCGGAGAAAAAATCGGATGAGTTGAAGACTGATGAGCATCTCAGTATCGTGGGTAGTTTAAATCACTCACTGGAGATTACAAACCCGTACAATACAGCTCAGAACGATCCGTTCAAGATTGTCGAGTCAACTATGACGGCGGCGGAAGCTGAAAAAGTGTATTGTGGAGGTCAATATTGGACTGACGGCCAGTCTTTGGGCTATAACAATGACGGCCCGCTCACCGTAGCCATTATTCAGCACAGAATATATGTAAAAATCGGAGGAAATGTTACCAATAACAGATATCATGTATTACATGCAGTCAATTCACCATATCCGCTTAGCAACCCCAATAGTGATCCTCTTTTAAAGCGTTGTGTCAACGATCAGGATCCAAGCACCTTTACCAACGGATATCTTGGACCATTGGAAAACGGAGTCATTAAATGTAACAACAAACCGATTACAGATAATCTTCTTCTTGGAACATTCCGGGGCGGAGACAATGTAAACACGCTCCAGATTGCAAGAATCGACAATGGTTTTCTTAGAATAGCAGCCTGGAGACAGGATGGCCGGGAATATAATCCATTTGGTTACAACTCTGGTCTTATGGAAGCTATTATAAACAGAGAAAATAATAGTTTTTTGAATCCAAGCCTTGGATATACACTTTCCATGGACGAGATAAAAAGTTGTTTTTGGGATAATCTTCCGAATTATCCCGAAGTGGATCCCAATACGCCAGCACCTAATTGTGCCTCAGGACCGACGTTGACTGGTATTTCTAATGTCAGCAAGACGGGATTAACCTTCGATTTCTCAGGTACAGGAATTTCTACTATCAAGTGGAGGATTTTGAAAAACGGAACTCCTCTTGGAAATGTAAATACTACGGGAGATCTTAGCGGTACCACATCTGTTAACATCTCTTTTAGCTCTGTTGAAGCCGGTAATTATACTTTGGAAATTCAGGGAAATAATTGTGTATCTACAGCAAGTTTATTGGCATTCACGGTAACAGAACCTGTGATTGTAATTCCGGCATGCCAAAACGGTCCGGGTATAGCTGCTATCCGTGATATCTCAGCAACCGGAGTGACCGTTGATTTTACAGGTTCAAATTTACATATATTCTCGTGGAGAATTTTAACCGGAACTTATCCGGTTGCCAGCGGAAAAACCGGTTATTTAAACTCAACTTCGGCTCCGTTGACCTTTAATTTCCTGCCTAACGGAACCTACACATTTGAGTTAACAGCGGACGATTGTATTGCTACCAACACAGTAGTTCAAAATTTCACAGTCTCCGGGCCTGATAACCGCCCGGCTTGCCCAAGAGGGCCTACGTTGGATGCGATTTTGGGATCGTCACCTGCTGGCCTTTCCTTCCGTTTCGATGGAGAAGAAATTTATACTATAGATTGGAAAGTTATGCAGGGCAGTACAATGCTGCGTCAAAATAGGGTTTCACCTGGAAGTAACAGTCCGGCAATCCAGTTTGAAACACTTCCATCAGGATCCTATTCATTTCAGATTGAAGGAGGAAATTGTAAATCTACACCTTCTGCGACTTCCTTCACAGTCGGAGTACTTCCAATATATATTTCAGAATTTAAAGGTTCAGTTGTTGAAGCCGGCGTTGAACTTTCATGGAATGTTGTGAGTGAGAAAAATGGTGAAGGATTTGAAATCCTGCGTTATGAAGAAAACATGAAAAATGCGGAAGTGATTGGGAAAGTGTCACTCACCGATGTGGGTATAGGAAAATATAAATTTGTAGATGAAAGCCCGCTGCTTGGTATAAACTATTACCAGCTAAAGCAACTTGACGCAGACGGAACATTTGTAAAAAGCAAGATTATTTCTGTAAATCCAGGTTTAATTTCCGGTACTATTGTTGCTCCTAATCCGGCGAGTGATTATGTAAATATTCTTTTTTCATCCAGAAATGCAGGACTGTCAAATGTTGAAATCTACAATGTTTCAGGCATCAAGGTGTCGACATCTCAGATAAAAATCACCGAAGGTAAAAACAGCCATCGCATAAATGTCGGAAAGCTGAATGAAGGAAATTACTTTATGAAAGTTTCAACTTCAACCGGGGAGGCTGCTAAGCTGAAATTTGTAAAAGCGAACTAAATCGTTTTTCAAAAATCGAAAAAGACCACCGCGGCGATTTTGCCACAGTGGTCTTTTTTTTGATTTTTATAAACTTAGATAGCCAATTCAACTTTACTCCGTTGTCGCAAAGAAGTTTCTTTAAAAAAACGCTCCTGATTTTGGGCAACTTTAAGAGATAAAGCAACTTGCTTTTGCCCCTCCAACAATGCAATTGCAGAAGGCTCATGCAAAATACGATTAGAAATTATCCCCTCAGGATCCGTATCCCAGATTCCTGAATGATGCCACTGATGCAGATGATCCCAATCCGGCCGGTCAATAATCGGATAGTAACAAACACCCCAAAACGGAATATCTTTTTTTAATAGCGAATCTGTCTCTTCGGCGATATAATTGATCCAGACTGGCCTGTCTTCCAGCGGGTGGCTGGTTTCAGTTAACACTACCGGCAAATTGTACCGCTCGTGCGCCTCTGTCATTAGCTCTGACAAGCTTCTCCATCGCGGATCCATCACCCGATCGTTCCAACCCATATATGCATGCGATCCGGAAACCCATTGATTATTGTAGTAATAATTAAAACCAAGGATATCCAGATATTCCGGTTTTCCTCCCAGTTCAGGACAAATATTACCGCATAACATATCTACGGATTGATACTGAACTAAGTGCTCTTCTCTGGCTTTTGTAATTTCCTGAACCGAAGCATTAAATTCCGGCACAATATTTATCAATGGCTCGGTTGTCAAAATTCTGATCGACCGATCAAATTCTTTTAAAGCAGCCACCCCTGATATGTAAGCACGCATCAGATTATATTTCACTTCCCAGCCATTATTCCTGCAATATGGGGCGGTTCCGGCCTCATCACCGCCTAGCCACGAGATAAAACTAACCTCATTAATTGGTGTAACAATGAGTGGCAGATCAGGCTCGACCGACCTATAAAACCGGGCAAATGCAACACACAGTGCTGTAAACCTTTTTGTAAAATGAGGATGAAGTGGGCTCAAATCATCAGGATATCCAAAATGACAGATGTCCCAGAGCTGTTGAATTCCGGAATCCCTACCTGCCATCATCATTGTTTTTACACTGCCAAAATCGTATTCATAAGGCCTGACCTCAACCTTACTCCACCTGATTCCTTCCCGCACTGTTTTAATATCGAACAATTTTAACAACTCATAGTCCTGCCTCAGAAAATCAAGATGCGCAGTGATATTCAAAAAATCCACCCGATCTCCGTAGAAGTTGAGTTGGTCTGCGCATTCGAACCCGCCCATCCAGAACGATTTAAACGGATTTTGTTTTTCAGTCATGTAGGTATAATATCAGGTTAAGGGATAAATTTACATTGTTGGCAGCTATTAACCGCCAACGGCTGAAACATTGTTCAACGGCATTGTAACAACTTTTCGATCGGTAAATGCCAAAGACATCAATTCAGTCATGTCCGAACATGTAAAATCCCAGGAATTGGTTAAAAGAAATTTATCCACCTTTTTGAGCCACTCTTTTCTGTCAGCAAAATCCAGATATCCCTCAATAGCATCGATAAATTCTTCCGGGCTGCTGGCAATAGAAACCAATCCGTTCTTTCCGTAAGGATTTATTACATCTCTGATCGCTGATGAGACAACCGGTTTTCCTCCCGATAGATACTCAGGCGTCTTTGTTGGGCTGATAAATTTCGTTGAATCGTTTAGCAAAAATGGAACGAGCGCTACATCCCAACCGGACAAATACAACGGAAGTTCTTCATAAGATTTCGAACCCAGATAATGAATGTTTTCGTTGCGGGGCAGTGTCGCCTGATCAATTTTAACAACCGGCCCTATCAGCATTAGACTCCATTCGGGTCTTGCCGTAGCAATGGCTTCTATCAGACCAATATCAAAGCGCTCATCAATAACACCATAAAACCCGATTTTGGGCCCTTGGATCCAAGCCTGATCCTCTGGTTCCATTCTGCTGTCCCGTGCTTTTGCAAAATGTTTTTTATCGATGCTGCTAGGAAACGCATGGATATTATCATGATTTTTTTTCTTTGACTCGTAAAGCGAATGTCCGCCTGTAAAAACGATATCTGCTCTTTCAAAAAGACTTTGCTCAAGATCTTTCAACTGCTGAGGCGCAAACTTAAAAGCAGAAAGCTCATCCATACAGTCAAAGACGGTAAGACCCGGAGTTATATGTGAAGAAAACTCCAGTGCCATTGGTGTATAATACCAAAATATAAAATCGTCTGTGTCTTTATTGATAAAAAAGAATGATGTCAGTTCTCTAAGCTGCTGGTTTATCTCATCCTGGCTTAGGCCCCTTGCCAGATGCGGCGTACAGACCCAAAGATTTGGCTGGCGCTGGGAGAATATCATGAATGGCTTTTCATTGGCTTCGAAAATTGGCTCTTCGAAAAAGTAAACTGTTGCTGATTCAGATAGTCTGGTCAGTAAATGTTGCGGTCGCTGATAAACAAAATCCCAGCGGAGGTGTGAAAAACACAACAGATTTTTCGGCAACTGATCCAGTTTAGATTCTAAACCAAGTGAAATTTTTGGAAGCGTTGTTTTGGTAACTTCTTTTTCGGGTTGAGTCCGGATCATCATATCGCAATAATGTTTAATATAATTGGTAAGTCTGTTGATATTAGGGCATAAAAAGTCTTGTATGCATTATTCATGCACTGAAAATTAAAATCAAATTGTCTGACTTTAAGGAACACGTCTCAAATCACATTCCTTCTGTGTTACGGACCAGCAAGTTCGTAACTGTTACCAGGTTTTACTTTACTGGCCGGCAAGAGAAACTGAACTTACAATTTAGTCATTTCAGATGAGAATAACTGCTATTCTGTAATTACTGTATGACTCAATCCGGCACAAACTAACAAACAACTGTGCCAAGTCTGCAAAAGCGCTTTATATCCCTTCCGACCGATAAAAATAGCAGGTTCTTATCTTGCTGATCGGTAACAGACTTTTTCGTGTAGATTGCTTTACACAACATTAATCTGATGTGCTACAATGTCAGATGTCCCGATGCAAAAAATATGCCTCAGACTAATAGTAAATCGGGAATGGTTTTTGTCTACGCCATTTGCCTTAAAGCAAGTTGCAAAACTTACAAAGTGAGGATTTCATTCGTTTTGCTACCCTTTAAGATTATGGATAAAGGTTTATTCCAATTTTCAGCAGGAAGTCTCATATTATCAAAACTCTGATAAGACTGTCACCTCAATGTTGAAGGTTATTAAATGAGGGAAAGTTTAACCTAATGCTATATACGTAGATAGCGAATTAATTTTATGTGGCATAGTGTTTGCCCTAAGCTTAACTTATTATTAAACCACTTTTTCGCTTATATGAATAGGGTCAAATTTACCTTCTCGCTGGTTAAAGAAAGTTTTTCTGAATTTATGAATGACAACGCACTGAAACTTAGTGCGGCCTTATCCTATTATACAGTATTCTCCCTGGCACCAATGCTTCTGGTGATCATTTCGATTGTAAGTATCATTTTTGGTAAAGAAGCTTCACAAGGGCAATTATTTGGCCAGATTGCCGGTCTGGTGGGTAAGGACGCAGCTGTGCAACTTCAGGAAATTATTAAAAATGCGGAGGTGTCCAACAAATCCGGAACAGCCGCGGTAATTGGTATCGTCACTCTATTAATCGGAGCCACAGGGGTTTTCGCTGAAATTCAGGATTCGATCAATTATATCTGGTCAATTAAATCCAAGCCTAAAAAAAGTTGGCTTGCGTATCTCAAAAACCGGCTTCTCTCCTTTTCGATTATCATCACGCTGGGGTTTCTTCTGATCGTTTCATTGGGTGTTAACACCTTTGTAGATCTGCTCAGCCACAGACTGGAACGTTATTTCTCCGAAGTTTCCGTCATTCTATTCTCAGTTCTTAATGTGGCTCTCGTGCTGGTTATTATCACTGCCCTCTTTAGTGTAATTTTTAAAATTTTGCCAGATGGGCATGTTCGCTGGAAGGAGTGTATTGTCGGAGCAGCTTTTACCGCCATCATGTTTGCCATAGGAAAATTTGCAATCAGTTTTTATCTCGGAAAAGCAGATCTGGGAGCGACTTACGGCACTTCGGCTTCAATTGTTATACTATTAACCTGGGTTTATTATTCTTCCATCATACTTTACTTCGGAGCAGAGTTTACCAAGGTCTACGCCAAATCAGACGGAGAAGCCATCTCTCCAAATGAACATGCGGTGTTGATTGTCAGAAACGAAATGGTAACCCATGACGGCACAACGGGAGAAAAAGCAAATGCGCCGATTCTTCAAAAGATTGTAAAAAATGGGCTCATTGACAAAGTCTCAAATCTGGTAGACGTAAAAATCGCGGCAGTAAAAGGTGAAATCAAGGCCAGAATCACAACACTAGCCACGCCTGCTTTTTTTTATGGTGTTGTAGCACTCATTGCATTCATCGTGATAATTGTATTTGTGCTGCTTATCGGTCAGCTGCTAAACCGCCTGTTCAATAGTGATTACCTGGGTTACGTTGTCTTGCTGGGATTAACACTCGTCGTGTTTTCACTCACGATAATATATGGTAAACAAATAATGGCCAAACTGCGAAAAGTCATGATAAACAATAATTCATCCCAACATTAACAGCAAAGAAAATGAAAGAAATTACAAACCTGGCTGGCGGCCTTGCCGGCGCATTAGCGCTAAATATACTGCATGAAACGGTCCGGCGCTTTGACAGTGAAGCACCAAGAATTGATTTGGTGGGAGAAGAGGCTTTGACAGATATAATTGAGAGTACAGGAGCCGACGCACCCAAAGGAAATACTTTGTACGCAGCAACCCTTGCTGGCGATCTGATCAGCAATGCGCTGTATTATAGTGCAATTGGCTTAGGCAATGAAAAAGATATTCTATGGCGTGGAGCCGGTTACGGTCTCATGGCTGGGGCGGGAGCCGTATTTTTAACTAAACCTCTTGGCTTGAACGAAGCGCCGGTGGCAAAAACGACGAAAACAAAAGTCTTAACCGCTACCTGGTATCTTTTTGGTGGGTTAGTAGCTGCTCTTGCTATCAGAGGGTTGAAGACGGTTGAAAGGTAAGCACTGATCAGTTGACTTTAAACCAACCAGCCAAACCAAGTCTGGGCTTGTTGCTTAGCAAAACTTCATGTTCGATTTCGTTGCTTCTAAAAAAGACACTCTTGCGGTTGGTTGGATCAATATTCTGTAGATGGTCATCATGATGTATACATAATTCCCCGCCATCCTCCTTCATCCATTCAGGATTAAGGTACATAATCATGGAATACTTCCGGCTGTCATTATTTCGGAACTGATCCAGATGCTTTTTATAGAAACTTCCTTTATCGTACATGGTGTAGTGAAATTCATAACCGGTAATTCCTGTGTAACAGGTTCGGTTTAAGTAACTCACGAAATCATCAATCAAGTCGAAAAATTCATTTTCTACTGCATCTTTATGACTCCTGTCCAGCCAGTAAATGACATCGCTTCTTACCAGCCGGTTATGATTGATCTGCTTATCGTTTCCGGTTCCCGCTGGCAGAAACATATTTTTTTTGTAAAGCGCTATGAGGTTCTCTTTTAAATTCTTTGCCAGAGATTCGCTTAGAAATTGGTCGGCAATACCAACATTATTTTCTAAGAAGCTATCAATGAGCTTATTGAAGTTTGTATACAATAACAGAAATGGCTACTCGCCTTTATGTGGTGAAGGTAGGCTTAATATTCGTCAAAATGTCTATACCCTCTGATCACACTCAAAAATAAAAGCATCCAGCCGTTTTGCTCTGTCTCTGGCAATTGCTGCTTTTTCTAAAAAGTCTTTCGCATTTGCCGGATCCCTGCTGCCTTCCAATTCCCTGGTGTTTTCTTCTGGTAGCATGCCAATCGCAACCACACTTTTCACTGCTTCCCATAATTTCATTTCTATCCTCTAAGTAAGGCTTGCAAAAGAGAATTTCATAACTTAAATCTTGCCCTTCTCAGAGTTTTCAAATCACTGGCATGCGCTGCGACAATGCTCCCATCAAAAGAAAGTATTTCCGGCAATAAGCTTAGCGTATCAGGCACTATATGCTGCACAATAAATGTTGCATCAAAATTTGCAGGTAGTGAGACAACAATGGCCTTTAAAGCACTCCCCCTCCTGCAGACGATCCGGTTACGATTATATCGCAGTTTCCCATAGTCGCAGATCAATTGAAATGGTAACGCGACGGCAGATTGTCAGTTTTAATTCTTATTGGACTTCTCTAAACCTGGAGATGTAACTAGTGCAGTTCACTACTTGCCGCCGCTACAAGGTTACTATCCAGCCAGTAATGACAGATTGTTTCCATCAACTCCCTTAATTCTTCAAAAATAATTGGTTTGGTAACAAATGAATTCGCCCCGGCCTGGTAACATTGCTTAACCTCCTCTGAGACGTTCTCGCTGGTCATCATTACAATTGGCAAAGTTCTCCACTGCGTGTGAGCATTATCCGGCGTTTGCCGCAACAGTTTTAAAAGCTCATATCCGTTAAGAACCGGCATTCTAAAATTCAAAATAATTAAACCTGGCAGTAAGCCCATGAAATTAGGACTTGACTGCTGAATAAGATAATGATACAACTGCTCACCTCCCTCAAACAGTCGGACAGGATACTCAGGAAGGAATTTTGTAAAATATTTTGTATTAAAAACCTTTGATCTTCTGAATCGTCTACGATTTATAACTCCTTTTTAGGCTCCATGTGGCAGTGAGTTAGCTATTGGTGTGATTCAAATCGTAAACTTCCCTTCTAATCCGAAAATACCGCTTATAGAGTCGCACCGTACAACAATCATTCCACAAGAGATAAATAGTAAACCGCCGCCTGAAATAAGCAAATTTCTGATTTTCAGGCATAGCTTTTGAACACGATGGTACTTGGTCACAAACTGAGGAATATAAATCAGCATCTATGAACATTCTTAATGGCAGAGAAAGGGTAATAATTTCCGGCGTAACTCCCCAGATCGAAGGTGGAAGGTTTCCCGCAAAACGAGCAATCGGAGAATCCCTAACTGTAGCAGCAGATATCTTTACAGACGGCCATGATGAAATCGCCGCAAGTATTTTATTAAAACAAACGGATCAGCAGCACTGGACAGAGTTTCCGATGGTTTTTTTGGTGAATGATCGTTGGCAAGTGACGCTGCCGCTTGAAAAAACAGGCTTGCATGAGTTTCAGGTCATTGGCTGGATTGATCATTTCACAAGCTGGAAAAAAGGATTGGTTAAAAAATATGACGCCAACCAGGATGTCTCCGTCGAATTACAGATCGGATCTGATATGCTTTCTCATGCGCTGACTTTGGCCGATGAGCAGACGAAGAACAACATAGAGCACTGGATTGAACAAATCGGATTGGCACCAGACATCGAATCGGCAATAAGTATTGCTTTAGGCAATGAGATCGCTGCCGTTATGCGCAGTCTCCGTGAAAAAGATCTGATAAGTAAATCCCCGGATATCTATAAAATAGAAGTTGAAAGAAAAAAAGCGGGCTTCAGCACTTGGTATGAGTTGTTTCCAAGGTCCGCTTCAACGGAACCTGGCAGGCACGGAAACTTTCAGGATGTAAAAAAACTGCTTCCCGGCATTGCCAAAATGGGTTTTGATACACTCTACTTCCCACCAATCCATCCGATTGGCGAGCAAAAGAGAAAAGGAAAAAACAATTCACTCACACCCGATGACGAAGATCCGGGGTCCCCCTGGGCAATCGGAAACAGACTTGGAGGGCATAAAGCGATACATCCTGAGCTGGGTACAATCGAAGATTTTGTAGAATTGGTTGATGCTGCCAAAGATATGAATATCGAAATTGCAATGGACATTGCCTATCAGTGTGCCCCTGATCACCCTTATGTAAAAGAGCATCCGCAATGGTTTAAGTGGCGGCCGGATGGAACTGTGCAGTACGCTGAGAACCCGCCAAAAAAATATGAGGATATTCTCCCTTTTAACTTTGAAACAGAAGACTGGCCGAATCTTTGGAGGGAGCTTAAAAGTGTGATTGATTACTGGATTGAAAAAGGTGTCCGCATTTTCAGGATCGATAATCCGCATACAAAATCCTTTGCATTTTGGGAATGGATGATCGGGGAGGTGAGACAAAAGTACCCCGAAGTCATCTTTTTAGCGGAAGCTTTCACCCGGCCACGTGTCATGGAGAAGCTGGCAAAATCGGGATTCAACCAATCATACAGCTACTTTACCTGGAGAAATTCGAAATGGGAATTCGAGCAGTACCTGACCGAACTGACAAAGACCGACCTCCAATATTATTTCCGGCCCAATTTCTGGCCAAACACACCTGATATCTTACCGCACCATTTGGTTGAAGGCGGTGAAAACGCACATATTATGAGGTTGATACTGGCAGCGACGATGTCGTCCAATTATGGGCTTTACGGGCCTGTTTATGAATATGGAGTAAATACACCACATCCGGGAAAGGAAGAATATACCGATAATGAAAAATACGAAATAAAACACTGGAACTGGGAACGATACAGCCGCACAAGAGAAATAATAACCCTTGTTAACCATATCCGAAAAGAAAATCCTGCTTTACAGACAACCTGGAATATTGATTTTACACAAACCAATAATGATCAGGTTATCTGCTACTCCAAAACAGATGCAGAAACTTCAAATTCGCTGATCATAGCAGTAAACCTGGATGCTTTCAATACCCAGGGAGCACATATCAGAGTCCCTCTGGAACGTTTCGGTATGCCTTATGACAGCAGTTATACCGTTAAGGATATGCTAAGTGGTGAAAAATATCACTGGCAGGGAGAATATAATTTCATCCAGCTAAATCCTTACGACATGCCGGCTCATATTTTTAAAATTGAAAAGACTAATCAGAACTAATATGCCAGAGAAAAAAGTAATACTCGACGAAAACCTGCATTGGTATAAAGATGCGATCATTTATGAATTGCATATCAAAGCTTTCAAGGATGGAAACTGCGATGGAATCGGAGATTTCAAAGGTCTGATGGAACAACTCGGCTATTTGCAGGATCTGGGGGTAACGGCCATCTGGTTATTGCCTTTTTATCCATCACCACTACGTGATGATGGTTACGACATTGCAGATTATTATAAAATCAATCCTTCCTATGGAGATATAAAAGAGTTTAAAGCCTTTTTAAAAGAGGCTCATAAGAGAGGACTGAAAGTGATTACCGAGCTGGTTATTAATCATACATCTGACCAGCACCCATGGTTTCAACGAGCACGTAAGGCGCCTAAGGGATCAGATTTAAGGAACTTTTATGTATGGACCGATGATCCCAAACAATTTAAGGATGCACGGATCATTTTTCAGGATTATGAGAAATCCAACTGGACCTGGGATAGCGAAGCACAACAGTATTATTGGCACCGCTTTTTCCACCATCAGCCGGATTTGAATTATGATAGCCCGCTGGTTCAGGATGAAATAATAAAAATCCTGACTTTCTGGTGTAAAATGGGCGTGGACGGTTTCCGACTGGATGCCGTACCCTATCTGTTTGAGAGAGACGGTACAAATTGTGAAAATCTTCCCGAAACACATGACTACCTGAAAAAATTACGGAAGTACGTCGATGAGAATTTTCCGGGAACATTGCTTCTTGCAGAAGCAAATATGTGGCCCGAAGATTCTGCGGCTTACTTTGGCGATGGGGACGAATGCCAGATGAATTACCACTTCCCGATCATGCCGCGCATGTTTATGTCGCTGCAAATGGAAGACAGATATCCAATCACCGACATCTTTGATCAGACCCCTGCTATTCCCGAAAATTGCCAGTGGGGAATTTTCCTTCGTAATCACGATGAGCTTACCCTGGAAATGGTGACAGATGAGGAGCGGGATTATATGTATAAAGTTTATGTCAAGGACCCAAAGGCACGAATCAATTTGGGGATCAGACATAGGCTTGCTCCGCTGATGGAAAACAACCGTAAAAAAATTGAGCTTCTTAATTCACTGCTGTTCACTTTTCCCGGAACCCCGATTTTGTACTATGGTGACGAAATTGGAATGGGTGATAATTTCTATCTGGGCGACCGCGATGGTGTACGTACGCCGATGCAATGGAGCCCAGACAGAAACGCCGGTTTTTCCCAGGCCAACCCTCAGCGTTTGTATCTGCCTTTGATTTTGGATCCGCAATATCATTATGAGTCGGTCAATGTGGAGCTGCAAACCCGCAACTCATCCTCACTGCTATGGTGGATGAAAAAAATGATCAGCACCAGAAAAAAATATAAAGCTTTCAGCCGCGGTGACATCAAGTTTTTAAGTTCTGAAAATTCTAAAATCCTGGCCTTTACCAGATCATACGAAGAGGAGACCATGCTGGTCATTGCCAACCTTTCCCGTTTTCCACAGCCGGTAGAGCTGGATCTGGACTTATACAAAGGATATCAGCCGGTAGAGATTTATAGTAAAAATAAGTTTCCTGGAGTAAAGGATGGTACCCCATACTTTTTCACAGTTGAGGCCTATGGATGTCAGAGCTTTATTTTACAAAAAACGCATCCTGAAATCGATCAAAGCATTGATCTGCCCCTGATAAAAATCGACAAATGGAAAGATCTTTTGGAACCGGCAGTCATCGAGAGGCTCGAAACAAGTCTTCTGCCGGATTACCTGATGAAAATGAGGTGGTTTGGCGGTAAAGGAAAAGGAATGCTTGGCGTAAAGATTGTTACCCATGCTGCAATACCTTTGGGAAGTAATCCTCCGGCATACATCTTTCTTTTGGAAGTTTCCTACCAGGACGGCCTTCCGGAAATGTATCAGCTTCCTGTTGCTTATGGCAAAGAACCATTTGCTTATCGTGTGAAAGAAAATTGCCCACAGGCAGTTATCTCTCTTATCCAGGTTGGCAGCGAAGATCAGGGCGTTTTGTTTGACGCTATTTACGGGCTCGAATTGCAGCAGGCATTGCTTGAAAATATGGGTAGAAATCATACTGTGCCATCGTATCAGAGTGAAATACACTTCTCGGGAAATAGGGATCTTAAAGCGCACCTGATTGAAAACGAGAAAATTAAGCCAAAGGTTTTATCCGGCGAGATGAGCAATACTTCGATTACCTACGACGGCAAGTATTTCTTTAAGCTATATCGTAAGGTAGACCGGGCTATAAATCCTGATATGGAGATTACCCATTTTTTGACTCATGAAGCCAAATTCAAAAATATACCAGGTTTTGTAGGAGCAATTGAATGGAAATACAATAAGGATTCGATGGTCCTGGGCATGATGCAGGAGCTGGTTGGTAATAGCACAGATGCCTGGGCAAATATGCTCGACAGGCTGGATAGCTTCAACGAAAAAATTCTTTTGGGAGCTGATATACCGCTTCCCACAGAACTCCGCGGAAGTCTTACCGACCCGGTTGGTTATGAAGATGTTCCTGAGGCTTTTAAAGATTTAATCGACATAACTGTTGCAGAACAAGTCCGGTTACTGGGTCGTAGGACAGGCGAAATGCATATGGCGCTCGCTTCGTCGAATGGCAATCCCGACTTTGAGCCTGAAGAATTCTCTCTTCACTACCAGCGCTCGATCTTCTCTTCGCTTCAATCCCTGGTCCGTGTGGCTTTCCAGAGTCTAGGCCGAAATGTTAAAAAACTTCCGGATGCCGTAAAACAGGAAGCAGAGGAAATTTTGGCCATGAAGGATCAGATTTTAACCAAAATGAAAAAAATTCATTCGCGTAAAATCGATGCTTACAAAATTCGTATCCATGGCGATTATCACCTGGGGCAGGTTTTGTTTACAGGTAAGGATTTTATTATTCTGGATTTTGAAGGTGAACCCGCGTTAAGTTACAGCGAAAGACGGTTAAAACGTTCGGCACTGCGCGATGTAACAGGAATGCTCCGCTCACTGCATTACGCAGCCTATGGCAGTTTGTTCCTGGATAATCAGATCAGGCCTGAGGATATCAACAAACTGCTTCCTTATGTGGAGCAATGGTACCATTACATGAGTGGATTTTTTATGAAATCGTATCTGGAAACGGTGAAGGACACGATGATTATTCCTCAGAACAAAGAAGACTTAGAGGTATTGGTACAAACATTCCTACTGCAGAAGGCTGTTTATGAGCTAAATTATGAGCTTAACAACAGACCTGGTTGGGTAATGGTGCCACTCAGAGGAATTAAAGCGATCATGAAGTCTGCGGAACTGCAAACTGTATAAACAACTGAACATGGCAAATAAAAGAACGGCAAAAACAGCCGATGAAACCGCCGGGAATACAACAAAAAAAATAATTACGGTTACTGAACAGCCAGGCTCATTTTCATTGTTTACTGAATTTGATATCAGCCTGTTTCAATCCGGAAGGCATTTTCATTTATACAATAAACTCGGAGCACACATTCAAACAGTGAATGGGGTTACCGGGACCTACTTCGCGGTATGGGCGCCGAACGCTGAAAAGGTTTCCGTAATCGGAAATTTCAACGGTTGGAACCGGGATGACTTTCCGTTAATTGGCCGCAAGGATGGTTCCGGGATTTGGGAAGGGTTTGTTGCGTCCGTCTCCGGCGGCGAATATTACAAATATTTCATCCGATCAGTGAATGGTTACGAGGTTGAGAAAGGTGATCCTTATGCCTTTCATTGGGAAACACCTCCGCACACCGCCACTGTGGTTTGGGATTTGGATTACAGTTGGAGTGATGACAATTGGCTTGCTGATCGTAAATCAAATCATCCTCTTACCAGGCCAATCTCGGTTTATGAGATGCACATTGGTTCCTGGCGTAGAAAAGAGGAGGAAGAAGGACGGTTTTTGACATATCGGGAACTTGCCGGAGAACTTCCTGCCTATTGCGATTATATGCAATTTACCCATGTCGAGTTCATGCCCGTTATGGAGCATCCTTTTTACGGTTCATGGGGATATCAGTTAACCGGTTATTTCGCACCGTCCAGCCGATTTGGAACTCCTCAGGATTTCATGTTTTTGATCGATGAGTTGCACAAGGCTGGCATAGGTGTTATTCTGGACTGGGTTCCCTCCCACTTTCCTACCGATGAGCATGGATTGGGTTATTTCGACGGTACGCATTTATATGAACATGCCGATCCCCGCCAAGGCTTTCATCCGGATTGGAAAAGTTCGATCTTCAACTTTGGCAGAAATGAGGTAAGGGCTTTTCTGATTTCGAATGCGCTTTACTGGCTAGACAAGTTTCATATTGACGCACTACGTGTCGATGCGGTTGCTTCCATGCTTTATTTGGACTACTCCCGAAATGAAGGGGAATGGATTCCCAATATTTATGGCGGGAGAGAAAATCTGGAAGCGATTTCTTTTTTACAGGATTTCAATAACGCCGTTCACCAATATTATCCCGATGTCTTCACCGTGGCAGAAGAATCAACATCCTGGCCCGGAGTCACGCAGTCTGCCAGCAACGGCGGACTTGGTTTTGACATGAAATGGATGATGGGCTGGATGCATGACACACTTAGCTATTTTCAGCAGGACCCTGTGAACCGAAAATACCATCAGGGACAGATTACTTTTAGCCTGCATTATGCTTTCAGCGAGCGGTTTACGTTACCACTTTCGCACGATGAAGTGGTTTATGGCAAAAATTCACTGATCAACAAGATGCCCGGTGATAGCTGGAAACAGTTTGCAAATCTTCGTCTTTTATACGCCTACATGTATGGGCATCCCGGCGCTAAGTTACTTTTCATGGGTGCTGATTTCGCGCAGCGGCATGAATGGCAGCATGATTTTAGCCTCGACTGGAGCGAAAACAACAATCCGGATCACCGCGGAATTCAAAACATACTGAAAGATCTTAATACACTATACAAACAGGAGCCTGCGATGTATGAATACAACTTTTCCTGGGAGGGATTTGAGTGGATTGACAGCCAGGATGAAGTAAACAGCGTACTAAGCTGGAGCAGAAAGGGCAAGGAGCAGAAAGAAAACCTGATTTTCGTAGCAAACTTTACGCCTGTTGTCAGAGAGAACTACCGGATAGGTACATCTGTTACAGGAAGCTACAAAGAAATTTTCAACTCCGACAATCTGCGGTATGGAGGCTCGGATCTGCTCAATGTTGAAAGGGTAGAAACCTATCCCATTCCAAGACACGGCCGGACACATTCTTTTCCAATAAGACTCCCGGCGTTATCGGTTATCATTCTAAAACATATCGAATAATACCTGCAAAAAGAAAGTCCTGACGTATGCCAGGACTTTCTTCATTTTTATGGTGTGCTAAAGCAATTATTCTTTCGAAACGAATTTATTAAAACGGCTCTCTTTACCGCCGGCCGTTTTTTCCTGGTATAAAAAGTCCAGGTCACTTTCATCGAATTTTTCAAAAAAGTCATCCCAACTGATTGCTTCCAGGGTATCTTTTCCGGAGTAACCTGGAAAATCTATTCGTAGAAGTCCTGCATTGTCCTTTTTTTCTGTACCTATAACAGTCGCCGGAGTACCTCCGCGCTTATCGACCCAGGCTTTTATCTCATCGTGATTTGTAGTGCGCAGCGATTGAGAACTGCCTGTCTTCTTTGTGGTTTTTCTTACCGATGCTGCCTTTGGTTTCGCAGCATTTTTGGTTTTATCGGCACCAGTGGATTTTGGTGCACTTTGTGTTTTAGTGGCCATAATCTTGTTGTTTTAATTTACCTTGTCTACAAAAAAAGTGTACCTGAATCATATCTGTAAATCAGATTTTTTGTCAAAAACAACGCCCGAAATCTTTTCAGCTTTCGGGCGTTTTTCGAATAGGCTTTTACCTAGTTATTCCGGTTTCTTCTGTTTCCTCTGGAAGTTGTGTCCTCACTGGTTCCTTTCTTTTTCATCTTAGGCATATTGCCTCTTTTATTTTTCGTGGAATCCATCAACATATCGTTGTTTTTCATACCCGATCGCCTTTGTCCCCGAATAAGCGTATCCTCTGAAGGATTACCTGTTGGCGGCTGGGTTGGCGACGAGTTAAGCTCCGTTTGCGGTTTATAAGTAGGTTCTACCTGAGGCGAAACCGGTGTGGTAGTTGGGGATGTCGGTGTCGTTTGTGTCGGCGGAACCGATGTTGGCGTCGTAGGACTGGTTGTCGGAGAAGCCGGTGTTTGTGCGAATGCCGCAGCCGATGCCATTAATAAAGTGGCCAGGGTTGCTGATTTTATATTTTTCATGTTCTGGTTTGTTTAATTTAAATAATATATGCATCTATAATCCATTGTAAGCAAATGCCATTCCAGTACGCCTAATGATCTCAGTTTGAAGAAATTCTATATCTTATCATCCGGTTACATGTCCTTAGGGGAGCAACACACAGACCCATCCTATCAGATATCTGTCATGTCCAACCGCAATTAAGCATCACAATCGTTGATTTCCACTGCCTTAGGTAGCAGGCTTGTTTTTACACATTACAGTCAGACGGCAAATTAAATAATATCCTGACGATGAGCTGATTGTAGATATTTTACGCCGTATATACCCAAAGTGTAACGGCCGTTTATGATCTTTACTGTCATAAGTCGCGCGAAGTTTTATCTGTCGCCGGTTCGTAAACTGCACGTGGCATCATTTTTTGCCGCCTGTTTTATTCTCAATTTCGATCATTGCATGAGGGATATCAAAATACCCAAAACGTTTCATTTTTACATTTCCATACTTGTTCTATTACAGGTATTTATTTTTTCTTATAACTCTGCTCAGGCCCAAAACGACTCGGTAAAAACAGGGCCGGTAAAGGTTATTCCTGATACACTGTTGTTCAGACTCGAGAAAGTTCAGGCTGAGCTCACGCAGATAAATGCCTCCAATAAAAAAGGATATAATTCTGAGAAGTTCAGAAAAAACCTTGCTCAGGCGCGAACCAACCTGGACCAGATAAGCGAAGCAATTAAAGTAAGTAACCCCCTGCCCGCTTCGAAGGATTTGCTCAATTACAGGATCATGTTGACTGATCTTCAAAAGAACAGCTCTGAGTGGAGAAACGCGCTGGCCAAATCCAATTCCGATTTACAGCGTATGTCAGATGAGATAATTGCTTTTTCTTCAGATTCGCTGTTATCGGTTGTCAATGATGATACCACCCAAAGAACACTATATGCCTCACAAATCACTGACCTTAAACAACGGCTTCAAAAATCGGGTGAGACAACGGTTGCTAATCTGGATTCGGTAAGCCGGCTTCTGGCAGAAGCATCGGCAATTTATTTTACCTCCACAGATCTACAAAATACGGTTAATGACTATTTAGAGGATTCTGATCAAAACGTGCTTGGACAGGAAGCAGATTTCCTGTGGAATTCACCTGTTACGGATAAATCACAGAAAATTGCTAAAATGATCAAAGTGACCTATTCTGGTCAGGATAAAATATTACGCTACTTTTTTAACAGTACCTGGGACAACCGGGTCTTACTAATCCTGCTTGTTGCAGGCTTTTTCGCCTGGGTATTTTATAACTACCGTCAAATCAAAAGGCCTGCACTGGCCACCCTGGCAGGACCCCTGGATTTTAAGCTGATCTCCCCAAGACCGGTTTTGGCCTGTCTGGTTGTACTCTTTACACTTACACCCCTGTTTGAGCCACATTCTCCGTCGATTTACATTGAGTTAAACCAGTTTTTACAACTGATCACCCTTACATTTCTGTTTCATAAACAGCTCGACAAACACAGAATGAAGTGGTGGCTGATTCTGGTGCTGTTATACGTTACGGTCATTTTCTTTAATGTAATTGTAAACGAAAGTCTGATCCTGAGATCAGGTTTGATTGTTCTAAGCTGCGCTTCGATTTATGTCGGTATTCGTTTTTACAGAAGAGCGGACACAATTGGGCTGGATCCCAAACACATCCGTCCTGTGTTGGTGATCCATATTATTCTGACTGCCTTGTCGGTACTTTTGAACATTTTTGGAAGATTAAGCCTTGCCAAGTCTTTTAATATCACCGGAATCAGCGGAGTCATTCAGGTAATCAGTCTGGCTATGTTCATCCAGATTGTGAGTGAAGCGCTGGAACTGCACATTAAGGTGAGCTCTTGTTCAGGTGGCGTCTTTTCAAAAATAAATGTGACAAAAAGCCGCAATTCATTGCAGCGCGGGCTCACTTTCATCTCCGTTTGGCTTTGGGTACTTGTGTTTCTTATCAACCTGAATATTCTGGATTCGGTTGGCCGCTTCATCAGTCAGATTCTTGACAAGGAACGCACTGTGGGTAATCTGAACTTTACGCTGGCCAACATCGTGTTTTTCTCTGTAATAATTTATGCAGCAAATCTTTTGCAGAAAAACATTGGACTTCTCTTTGGAGAAGGTGATGTGGATTTCTCCAACAACAAGGTGCAAAGAGGCTCGAAACTGGCTTTAATTCGTCTTTTGGTATTCGTTATCGGCTTTCTTTTTGCGACAACTGTTTCGGGCGTACCGCTGGATAAGATTACAGTTTTGCTTGGTGCTTTGGGCGTTGGTATCGGACTTGGTCTTCAAAATATCATAAACAATTTCGTTTCTGGTATCATCCTGATTTTTGAAAAACCCTTTAGCATTGGTGATTACATCGAGCTGGCTGACAAAAAAGGCCGGGTGCTCGACATTGGAATCCGGTCCAGCAAAATGCTTACACCACAGGGATCAAGGGTGATTATCCCGAACGGCGATCTGCTGTCGGGCAGATTGGTTAACTACACAACGCACGATTCACATTTGAAAAGTGAGATCATATTGAAGGTAAACCAGGATGCGGATTTGAACCTGGTTAAAAAGCTGATTAATGAAACCGTCGATTCGAGCGAAGGAATTGTTAAAAAGGCTCCCAAACAGATTTTATTCAATGGCCTTACTGCCGATAGTGTAGAGCTGAAAATATTGGTATGGATCACTGACGTTTATGCAGAACCGAATTTCAGAAGTTACTTTTTGGAACAACTGCTGCAAAAGTTCAAAGCAAATGGCGTAAAGATCATGTAACATTAGTCATTAAAAGACGCATTGCAAAAGCATTTTTTATTATCCGCGATACGTGTTTTGAGTATATTGTAGTAATATTGCCAGTCTTGGAAAATAACACGACAGATCATTTTAAAACAGCTGTCTTTTGAGTGTTTTTAAACGAGTAACTCTGCTAAAAAGGCAATAGGTAGATTACCTTTCTACTTTCCGATATTTAAGATACCCCGAGAAATTTATTATAAAACGAAGGCAATGTCCAAACAAGAGAAGGTTCTCAAAGAACTACCTGTCAGCAATGTGCCTGTCCCCATCGTTGCTATTGGTGCATCTGCCGGAGGTCTTGAAGCAGTAACAGAGATTTTAGAAAACCTGTCACCTTCAACAGGGATGGCGTTTGTTTACATTCAGCATTTGCCCATACAGCACGAAAGCCAGCTTTCAGCAATTCTGGGACGCGTAACTGAAATGCCTGTGACAGAGGCTGCACATTTGATGCCCGTTACGGCAAATCATGTCTACATTATCCCTCCAAACCAGGACATTGAGGTTGAAAACGGAACGCTGACCTTAACCGTACGGCCTGCCAAACCACATATCCATCTTCCTATCGATCAATTTTTCCTTTCTCTTTCTGAAAGACAGAAGGATGGAGCGATTGCCGTATTACTTTCGGGCACAGGGCAGGATGGCACTTTGGGACTGAAGGCGATAAAAGTTGCAGGTGGTATTACATTGGGCCAGGATCAAAGTGCACTTCATCGGGGTATGGTGCAGTCGGCCATCGAAGAAGGGGTTGTGGATATGGTACTTTCCCCTAAAGAAATTGCGACTGAGCTCGAACGCCTGGGCAGTAAAAAAGAAATATTTCTTCAAACGGCCGAACCCGAAGACCCTGAACAGGACGATTCATCGGATGAGGACCTAAGAAGTATTCTTCAATATTTAAAGACAGCGATCGGAGTTGATTTCGACCACTATAAGGTTACGACAATTCGCCGTCGGGTCATTCGGCGGATGTTACTCTATAAGCTGGAAACGTTAAAAGACTACATAAAATATATAAAATTAAACCCAGGAGAAGCCAACATACTTTATAGTGATCTGCTGATTAACGTTACAAATTTTTTCAGGGATTCTCTGACCATGGATTATGTTAAAACAGAGCTTTTCCCCCAAATCATAAAAAAGAAAACCAGCCGGGATCCGATAAGAATCTGGATTGCGGGCTGCTCGACCGGCCAGGAAGCTTACTCGCTGGCCATGATCTTGCTGGAAGTACTTGGCGAACGTGTATCCAGCTTTCCCATTCAGATTTTTGCAAGTGATCTGAGCGAATCGGCCATTGCCAAAGCCAGACTGGGGCTGTATGTAAAAAGCGAGGTAACCGATGTTTCTCCGGTCAGAATGGAGCGATTTTTCACCCAGACAGACGGTCATTACAGAATTAACAAGTCCGTACGTGATCTATGCATTTTTGCCCCGCATAATCTACTCCGCGACCCGCCATTCTCGCGTCTGGATATGATCAGCTGCCGTAATTTGCTAATCTACCTGGACAGTTCGCTTCAGCAGAAAGTGATGACTACTTTTCATTACGCCCTTAACCCGGACGGTATTCTGCTTCTTGGTAAGTCGGAAGCTGCCAGCGGGTCACCTTCGCTATTTTCACAAATTGAAAAAAATCATAAAGTATTTTCAAAAAGAAATGTCGCTACCAACAATACCTCTTTCGAAATCAGGCCACGCTACATGGGATCAACTCCGGCTGAGCGCCGTGGATTTAAAAGCAACGAGTCAAAAAATATGCCTGTAACACCCCTGAATGAGCTGGATAAGATGGTTGATACGTTGCTTTTGAGCAGATATGTGCCAGCAAGTGTTGTGGTGGATCAGGAACTTGAAATCCTTCAGTTCCGAGGTGCGACGAGTCTTTTCTTAGAGCCTTCGCCAGGTAAGCCAAGTTTTAATCTGGTAAAAATGGCAAGGCCATCACTGGTATTTGAGCTTAGAAATATCATCCATAAAGCAAATAAATCGGGAGCAACTGTTCGTAAAAACGGTCTTGAGGTAAAAATTAAAGACCAGCTCTATCAGGTCGAAATAGAGGCTGTACCGCTATTTGCGCCAAATGATCAAAGATTGTTTTTAATTCTTTTTGAAGAGGTCACGCATCTGAAAGTATCCGAGCAAGAGTCGTCTTCGGTGCGCGATCATCGTATTAAAGAACTTGAAGCAGAGCTTTCCGCATTACGTGAAGATATGCACTCAATTCTTGAGGAGCAGGAAGCGGGCAACGAAGAGCTGCAGTCGGCCAATGAGGAAATTCTCAGCAGTAATGAAGAGCTGCAAAGTATCAATGAAGAACTGGAAACCAGTAAAGAAGAGATTGAATCTGCCAATGAGGAACTGTTAACGATCAATCAGGAGCTGCAGGTACGCAACGATCAGCTGACAGAAGCATACGGATATTCGGAAGCAATACTCGCAACCATTTGCGAGGCAACGCTGATACTTGATAAGGACCTCAGGATAAAAAGTGCAAACAAAGCCTTTTATAATATTTTCAGGATTAATGAAAGTGAAACCGAAGGTCGCATGCTTTATGAGCTCGACAACCGTCAGTGGGACATGCCCGAATTGATCTCAATGCTTGAAAATGTTATCCGCCGTGATGTTAATATCAAGGCTTTTGAGGTAAAACTGATCTTTCCCGGAATTGGAGAAAAGGTCATGTTACTACATGCAAGAAAAGTTGTTCAGCAGCAGCGCCAGGAAGCGATATTACTCGTAATTGAAGACATCACAGAACATAGAAAAGCGCAAAGTCTTCTTCAGGAACGAAAGGCATGGTTTGAAGATATGATCAACAGCGCGCCAGCTCTGATCTGGGTTGCGGAAAGTGATGGAAAAGTAAACTTTTTCAATAAGGCATGGCTTGAATTTACCGGCCATGCGATGGATCAGCAAAAAAGTCTGGGAGCCGCTCAGGGTTTACATCCGGATGACCATGTTGATTACATGAACATTTTCAACGCAAACTTTATAAAAAGACAGCCCTTTACGATTGAATACAGGCTCATGCGGTCCGACGGAGCGTTCCGCTGGATGATGGAAAATGCCAAACCCAGATTCAACTCCCTGGGTGAGTTTACCGGATACATAGGTACATGCACTGAGGTGCATATGCAAAAGACGCTTACACAACAGTTGAACCTGCATGTCGAACAGCGCACATCTGAGCTTAAAGAAGCAAATAAAGAACTGGAAAGAACAAACCAGGAACTTCGCCGGACCGCACGCAGACTTCAGGCGGTGCTCGATAGTTTTCCCGGCGCGATTGGCTTCATTCAGGAAACAGGTCAGGCTGAAAATGAGGTCGAAAATTTTAGTCTTGTCGTTTGTAATCTAAAATATGCGGAAACATTCAATAAGCCTGTTGATCAGATCGTAGGCAAATATATAAAGGATTTATATCCTGAAAACTTCCTGCAAAAAATAAGGCTGGTAGTGCAAACAGGTGACTCCCTGTATGAAGAAAATAAGGAAGCCGATGGAAAATCGATTGGTATTTCAATCACAAAACATGAAACCGGAGTTGTGATCACAGCACTCGATATTACTGTGCTCAAAGATGCAGAAAATCAGCATTCGTTGTGGATGCAGGAGCTGGTAGATTCAAATCTGATGCTTCAGTCGATCGAAAGCATGAAGGATTACATTCGCAAAAGGGGTGAATTTCTCAGATCAACATCTCACGATCTTCGGGGTAGTTTTGGGGTAATTATGGGTGCTACTGCGCTGCTGGATGTGGTTGATACAGACGAAGACCGCGCACGCACGCTTTCGATGATCCAGCGTAATCTGCGTCAGGTAGCAAGCATGATGAACCAGCTTCTTGATTTTTCCCGATTGGAAACCGGTCAGGAAACATTCGAGATTGCTCCTTTTGATGCGGCCGAAATGCTGTCCGGACTTTGCAAAAGTACCCTGCCGATGGCAGCCGACAAAGGTTTGTGGCTACGATTTGAAGGACCGTTGAATCTTCCGGTACAAGGAGATTCTGTAAAGATTCACCGTATCGCGCAAAACCTGCTGATTAATTCGATCAAATATATTCAACAGGGCGGAGTATCGGTTAACTGGGGCCTGGAACCTGTAAGCGAACAGGATGAAACAACAGCCCGCTGGCAGTTTACAATAAAGGATACCGGAGACGGAATCTCCCAGCAATTGATTGATAAACTAAGCGATCAGGGCGGAAACGATCTTCAAGATTCGGGCCCGGAAACAATTCAGTTGGAGAAGGATATTATTATGCCAAAATTATTTTCAGGAGAGGGTATTGGCCTGTTTATTGTAAAACGATTATGTATGCTCATTGAGGCAAAACTTGAAATTACAAGTAACGCTGAGCAGGGTACAACATTTAAGATTATTCTCCCACAGACCTATTGATCAGGATAAGTGGGTTTCTGGCGAACTTAACTCATGATCATGCAGAGAGGAGTAATATATATCGTTGATGATTCGGAAGATTACCGTTTTATTATAAAACAGATTTTCGACAAGTTTCTTACCGATTTCCCTGTCCGGTTTTTTGATAGCGGTGACGCCTTAGTAGAATTATTGATAAATCCTGATCAATCGAAGAAATCAAATTTTCCGGCATTGATCATTCTTGACCTGAACATGCCAAAGTTAAGTGGTCACAGCACATTGACACAATTGAAAGATCCGGCAAACATGGATCATCAGTATTTAAAACAAATACCCGTGCTGGTTATGAGCGGCGTGGAAGAAGCAAATGAAATCGCAGCTTGTTACAAAGCCGGCGCCAATGCATTTTTAAAAAAACCGATTGAATTCGACAAGTTAAAGGAATTATTTTCTTCAGTTGCAGAATTTTGGCTTGATGTCAACCAGGGACCTGAAATTAAAAGTTTACCAATTCCACAGCAAAAACCAGGCGGCCCTATCAAGCCTAGTACGTTATGAAAGATAAAAGAACTTGATACCACAATTTTCGTAAGAGCTCGATTCTGCTTGTAGAAGACAATGCGGATCATGCGCAAATCATCAATCTGCCATCAAAAAATGCATCCCTGAGGTGGAGATGATTGTGGTGAATACTACGGAACAGGCTTTGCAGTTTCTGGATGAAATAGTTGAATCGAAAGCGATATTGCCAAAGCTTGTCTTGCTGGATTTATATCTTCCTCGAAAAGAGGACGGGTGGCAGGTATTACAGAAAATAAAAAAGCAGGAATCCTCCTTAACCATGCTTCCGGTGATTATCCTAAGCAGCTCGGATAGTGCTGATGATACCAGAGATGCCTATCAGCTTGGCAGCACTGCGTATTCAGTTAAACCGTTTGAATATCCTGAATGGATAAAATATTTTGAAAATATCCGTAAGCATTGGATGGAAACGGTGATTTTACCCTTTGCAAACAGATAGGTAAACCAATTTAGCTTTCGACTTCAATTACACTTTTTAGCTTAACAGAATTTAGCCCAAGCTCGCTAAAACCTTTTTTTTGGCACTTCTTTAATTGCTGATTAAGCTTAAAGTCAATCGGATTGCACATTAATTTCTCTATTTGCCATCTAAATATTCGATTACATTACCAATCATCAACACTAACTTTTGGCCGGCCCCAATAAACTACTATTTTAATTTAGTATAAATTTTATATTTAGTAGTATACGTACTAAATTTGAATTCGAAACGTGGAAATTTATAGAATTTTCACAGCTACCCTCTTCAATCTCAACTTATGAATCAGCGTTACCTAAACTCTCCGCTATGGATTGTATTATTCCTAGTTCCAATGGCATCGTTCGGAATTTATATTTTTTCCTTAGCAGTAAATGTCCCTTATAACGATGATTCGACACTTATTTCTACACTAAACGACTTCAATAATCCTGATGCAGGTTTTATAAAAACCATCCTGGAGCAGCAAAACGATCATCGTGTCGTTTTTTCAAGGCTTGCAACCATTTTAATATACCTTTTTCATGGAACAATGAATTTTCGAACCATGATCATTTTAGGGTACTTCAATCTGATTCTGCTGGGATATGCATTTTATCTGATCTTTAAGTCTGAGAACAAGCAGTTGGTTTACTTTACCCCGGTTTGCGTGCTTTTATTCTCTCCTATTGTGCAGGCCACACATTTGTGGAGTATTACAGCTTTCGAATACACACTGGCCATTACTTTTTCTCTATACTGTCTTTATTTCCTGCAGCCCTCTAAAAGAAAATACTGGCTTTTCTCTATACCTTTTGCCATGGCTGCGACCTTGTCCAACCTGGATGGACTGTGTGTGATTGCAGTTGCACTTGTTTGGTTGACTATCCAAAACAGACGGAAGGATAGTCTCATTTTTACTATTTTTTCGTTGCTATACCTATATCTTTTTTTCCTGGATTTTCACTTTTCCACATCTGCACCAACACCTTCGTTTCCAGCCATCATTGCAATTATTTTTAAAGGTTTCATAGCATTTACAGGATCCATCGTGAAGGTGATTTCGGACTCCCACGCCTATTCACTTTCGCTGATTACCGGCGGATTTTTTATCGTACTGTTCCTGATTTTCACCATCAGGAAAAGTTTTAGCACTTCCAGGTACAAAGGAATGCTTTTACCTCTCAATCTTACAGACATCAGCTTTCTGGAACTTATGGCCTGTGCTCTAATGGTTGCCGTGGGCAGAGCCGCATATGCTGCGGAAAGCATGGTCGCAATACGTTTTCAGGTTTATGCGGTGAGTATTTTGATTTTGTTCTATTTTGTTGTAATCAGTAATGTTTCCGGTAGAAGGTTAAAATCATACACCTTTGGAACATTTTTGTTGGGTTCGATTGTACTAAATCTT
Organism: Dyadobacter psychrotolerans; assembly: GCF_004349265.1. GTDB lineage: Bacteria > Bacteroidota > Bacteroidia > Cytophagales > Spirosomataceae > Dyadobacter > Dyadobacter psychrotolerans. Next base: position 214,264 of record NZ_SMFL01000004.1, on the reverse strand, counting down.
TTGTCGTATGTCAAATATCACGATTCAATTATACACCATAACAATGAATTGAAAGCAGATGCCTATAATTTCAATACTCATGCCCTTTTTGTACATCAATTTACAGGATCGTATAATCCTGACCTCAAATTTTACAGGCACTATCGATTTCCAGTATTCTTCCAAGATGAGGAAGTCGGAAATTGGGTAACACAACTTAGAGATCAGAGACACCTTCCAAATATTACATTTACAAATAAGGATGCTTCCGGTTTGCCCGAACATCAGGAAGTTTTTTATCCAGTTTATAATTTGGACATTGCTAATTTACCTAAAACTGTTCCGGATAAAAATGTTTTCCTGGCGCTTTTCAGAAATGGGTCTAATGAGCATCCCTTTCTTCATGCACTCAGACCGAATACTAAAGGCTGGCTAAACAATGTGTCGGGTAAAAGGAATGCATCTCCATCATTTTCCGTAACATTAATGGAAAAAATTCCAGTTGGTAGCTATGATGTTGCCGTTTGCTGGATAGATAACGGAGTTCCCGGAAGTTTGCTGATAGGCCGCAACCTTATCTTGAGTAAAAAGGCAGTGAAAAATGACCCGTTGCTGCTTAATAAGTAACTGACAAACGAGACTTATTTAATTTCATAGACGAACAACGGACTCCTTTTCCCGCAACGGAACCGCGATAAAAAAACAGGTCCCGCATTCTATTGTGCTCTCAAACCAGATACGGCCGTTTTGAGCGGCAATGTATTCAACGCAAAGCAACAGTCCCAAACCCATTCCCTTTTCACCCTTGGTGCCATAGGTGGATTTTGCGTTCAGTGAAAAAAGAGCATCCTGTCTCTCCGGCGAAATGCCAATACCGGTGTCCTTTATGCTTATAATACAATCGTCGGCATCCATTGCTGCACGTACTGTGATGCTGCCACCTGTGGGCGTGAACTTGATGGCATTTCCAATAAAATTACGCATGATCAGCTGCATCATGTCCCGGTCTGCATAAACTGCTGTTGAAGGCTCAAAGTAGTAGTCTAGCACAATTCCCTTGTGGGCAGCAATTGTTTTTTCGGTGTGCAGCGTGCTCTCCAGAAGCAGATTTAAATCCAGATTTTGCAGAAATGCCGCAGTGCCATGAGACTGCGATTTTGACCAGGCCAAAAGCTTTGAGAGCATTGATAAGGTATCTTTCGTCGAACTTAGAAGCTGCTTTTTTATTTCCAGCTTTTGTTCTTCTTCAAGTTCAAACTCGGTGAGCAGCTCCAGATAATTTTGAATACTGGCCAAGGGTGAGCGTAGGTCATGTGCTACGATGGACATCAGTTTATTTTTCTCAGAATTAATCTTTTCCAGCTCTTCGTTCTGCCGCAGAATCTGCAGGTTTTTCTGTTCGATTGCTTTTGACTTTTCCAGCGCAGACTTCTTTTCACTTTCGTAGCTCTGCAAAATGTAATCGATACAGAAAAAACTGATCAGCGCAATGACGACGTAGGCTGAGGTTTCATCAGCGAACAGGCTGAGTCTGTCTGAGTACGTATTGGGAACTAAATCAGGACGCAGATATTCAAGCACATGCAATGCAGAGACAATAAGTATGTTTACAGGAATCCATACTTTGTACTGATTTACGGGATTAATGGCTATGGTCAGAATAAGGAACAGCAGAAAGAACAAATCCGTCGGGCCGTGGATCCCGGAATTCAGAAAATAGTTGATCGAGAACAATCCCAGGCCAACAAAATTCAAAATAAAAATGCTTGCCCTAACCTGATTTTTAAACCGGGATAAATAGTAAAGCACGCTTCCAATCACCAAAACAACCAGACTTGCCACAGCAATGTAGGGCAAACCGATCAGGTAATTGAAAGGGATATTATAGGCAAGTCCGACGATTGAAATTAGCGTGACGGAATGGAAAATGCGTGCGTGAAGCGGAAACTTTGATGGGTCTCCCAACAGCTTGATCCAGAATTTGTAGAGTTTGGGCCTTATTGATAACACTTCATAACGTTTAGTGTTACAAATATAAGCCAACGCATACTCATTATGTCATGACCTAAAGAATAATATTGTATCAATTCTCAAATCAATATTACACCCCATAGAACTAAGAAAGTAGAAGAATGTAGATTTTGAAATGGAGAAGATTGGTATGCTTTTGCAGCAGACACCGATATGTAAATCGCTTGATTTTCGCCTGACTAATGTCAATTCTAAAACTTATTTTTTTTAAAATCCCCAGGCATTCTTTTCGAAATTTTAAACAAATTCAAAAATTGTAATATCTTCCAGTATGTAACACAGTTTCCTTATGAGACAATCAACTGTTAACGAAATTACTTCCACCTTCTTAGACTTCTGAAATTGACTTCTTTTAAATATTACAGCTATGAATCATAAATTGAAATTTTTGAAACGCAATATTTTTCTTTACTGTGCACTGCTGATATTCGTATCCTCGCACATGGTCTCTGCTCAGGATACCTGGCCCAAAGAAATTCCCTACTTAGCCGGTGGCATTATAACGATCTACGAGCCTCAGCCGGAAAAACTCTCAGCAGATAACCTGGAAGCACGTGCAGCAGTTTCAATTCGAAAAAAATCTTCCGATGAGCCAATATTTGGCGCTATGTGGATACAGGCTCAACTTTCTGCAGACAGCCGTGGTAATACTTATACCGTTCAGGAAGTCGTTGTGAAACAATCCAAGTTTGCCGAAGACGAGGGCATTGGAAGTGCTGATTTCAAAAAATCGGTCGAAAACGGGTTTCCGGCGCTACGTGTACAGTTTTCTAAAAATAACCTTCTGGCATCCATCAAACAGGAACAGGGAGAGGAAAACTTAAAAAACGATCCACCCCTGATTATCTACCGGGATAAACCCACTACGCTCATTATTCTTGATGGCGAACCGTTGGAAGAAAAAGATGAAGATCTGCAAATGACACGGGTGGTGAATACACCTTATCTGATCGTAAAAAATCCTGATGACAAAAAGTATTATCTCTATGGCGGAAGTTTTTGGTACAGCTCTTCCCGCGTTAAGGAAGGTTGGATAAATGTCAAAAATCTTCCTTCACGAATTCGTTCGCTGGATGCAAAAATGAAACAGGAAGAACAAAAAGCCTCCACCGAAAACGACCAGGTTAGCAAGTTTACAACACCCACATCGATTTTAGTAGTTACAGAACCGGCCGAATTGATTCAAACTGAAGGAAAACCAACTTATCAGGCGGTTCCAAATTCCACGCTACTATATGTCAATAACTCGCTTGACGAAATTTTTAAAGATATCGACAGTCAGAAAAACTACATTCTTTTGGCAGGAAGGTGGTTTCGAAGCTCGTCGGTGAACGGCCCGTGGGAATATGTATCCCAAAATGAACTGCCTCCCGCATTTGCCGATATCCCGGCGGGCTCGGAAAAAGATGGCGTGCTGGCCAGCGTGGCCGGAACCGACGAAGCTTATGACGCAGTGATGGAAGCTCAGATTCCCCAAACTGCAAAAGTGGACCGAAATACGGCGCAGGTAGAAGTAAACTATGATGGCGACCCTCAATTTGTCCCGATCGAAAATACTAACCTGGCTGTGGCTGAAAACAGCAACATCACCGTTATGCGCGCTGCGAATAACCGGTTTTACGCTTTGGAGAATGGTATCTGGTTTGTGGGGAACAGCGCTTTTGGTCCCTGGCAGGTTGCCAATGAGCGCCCTGCTGACGTAGACCGGATTCCACCGAGTAATAGTGCTTACAATGCAAGATATGTACAGATTTATGAATCAACGCCCCAGTATGTTTACGTCGGCTATACCCAGGGCTACATGGGCAACTACATATACGGACCAACGGTTGTGTATGGTACCGGATGGCGTTACCGGCCATGGAGAGGCAGATATTACCGGCCGCGACCTGCAACCTGGGGATTTGGCATGCACTACAATCCCTGGACGGGCTGGTCGATGAGTTTTGGATTGGGCTTCAATGTTGGGTGGTATCATTATGAAAGAAGCAGACCCTATTATGGAGGCGGCTGGTTCGGCCCGCCTGCATACCGTCCGCCTTATCGCCCCTGGGGGTGGAATGGTGGCTACTACGGCAATCGTCCGGGAAGCGGGCGCCCCAATTATGCCAACCGCCCAAGACCGGCAGTGATCATCAACAGACCGTCAAATGGTGACGGACGGCCCAATGCACACTACGGAAATAATTCCAATCTCTACCGCGGCCGAAAATACGTTGTTGCCACCAGAGACAATATCTATGTGCCAAACAGAAGGCCCGCAAGCAGGCCATCGACAGGAAATAACGACAGGCCTGGCGTAAGCAGACCGGGCAATGATCAAAACGGGAGGCCCGGCACAAGCAGGCCGTCAACAGGTTCGGGCGAGTATACCCGCCCCGGAACTTCGAGACCCGGAATCTCGCGTCCGGAAATATCCAGTCCCGGCAATACCCGTCCAGGAACTGCGCGTCCCGGAACTGCGCGTCCCGGAACTGACAATGGTCAAAATACAAGGCCACAGACCAGCGATGACCAGAATACAAGACCAGGTATAACGCCGCCTGACCCGGCAGTCCGTCCTTCAATTCCTTCAAATCAAAACAACCGCCTGGATGTAACCAGGCCTGCAACAGGAAACAACCAGAATAGCAGGCCCGTGACAAGACCAGAACAGTATCAAAGGCCTGTATCAGCACCATCCCAGCAGCGGCCTGTTAACAGACCGGCGACAAATCCCGGACAAAATACCCGACCGGCAGTCAGACCATCAAATCCGGCCAGAACAACAACCCAGCCGGCCCAGCAGCCTGCAAGAAAACCTACGGAAAGATCAAATTCAAGAGGACGGGAACAATAGGCATGTAGAAAAATTCAAAGAAAATAATAGACTCAGTTTAAGCTAAAAAACTAAAGGCCGGTTAATGGTTGCTCTTTAATGCAATTAACCCGCTTTTTTGTGTGATTTCAGTATCTTGGCAACGGTTACAATCCTTGCCCGAATAATAACATGAAACGCTTTTTTAAATTTCTTTGCCTGATTTTCCTCTTTGATACCGTCTCAGCGCAATCCCAGGACCCATCAAAATATGCAGCGTCAGATCTTTTTCCTGCTGCTTCATTTTTACCCACAGGTAATTCCTACCGTTCAGCAACTGGCGAGCCGGGTCCTGCCTACTGGCAAAATCGGGCAGATTACGCAATTGATGTCAGCCTTGACGATAAAAAAGATGTGATCGCGGGAACTGAAACGATCACGTTTTCAAACAACAGCCCCCATACGCTTTCTTTCCTATGGTTACAAATGGATCAGAATGTTTACAAGAAGCATTCGAAAGGACTCGATGCTAAATTATTTCTTTCCGGTAACACCAGCGATTCTAAATTTGAAGGCGGGTTTGTGATAGAATCTGTTCTTTTTAAATCTGCACAGACAACAAACAAGCTGGCCCGCTATACGATTACAGATACAAGAATGCGGATCGATCTGAATCAACCACTTGCTTCCGGGCAAAAGGTTTCCTTTCAAATTAAATACAGTTATAAATTTCCCAGAAATTTTCGAAATGCTGACTTCAATGTAAACCGGACAGATATTTTGCCAACTAAAAAAGGCGATATTTATTCCGTAGCACAGTGGTATCCACGCCTTTGTGTGCTTGATGATGTAAGCGGCTGGAACACATTGCCCTATTTGGGCAATGGTGAGTTCTACCTGGAATACGGAAATTTTGATGTTAACATCACGCTTCCTTCTGCATACATCGTAGAAGCATCAGGTGATCTTTTAAATCCGGACGAAGTATTGACACCTGTCCAGTCAGAGCGCTGGAAAAGAGCGAAGACATCGGATGAGAAAGTATTTATCCGCACCGCTGATGAGATAAGTATGCCCTCTTCCAGACCCTCCAAACCAAGCTGCACCTGGAAATTTAAATTGAATTCTGCGCGGGATTTTGCCTGGACCGCTTCAAAGGCCTTTGTCTGGGAAGGAATTGGAATTAAGCTGCAAGGTGGAAAAAAAGTGATGGGCAGTTCACTTTATCCTGTTGAATCAAAGTCGGCTGAAAGCTGGGAGCGTTCCGGGGAATATATCAAGTTCACGCTACAATATTTCTCAGAAAAATGGTATCCATATCCGTATAATAAAGCGGTTAACGTGGCTTCGAATCTGGACGGCATGGAGTACCCGGGTCTGGTTTTCTGTTCGGCAAAGGACAAGGGAAATATGTACTGGGCAGTAGTAAACCACGAACTTGGCCATACCTGGTTTCCCATGATCGTTGGAAGCAATGAAAGAAAACATGCCTGGATGGATGAGGGTTTAAATGCTTTTATGGACAACATGGCCACAAAGGATTTTAACGGTGGAGAATTCATCGGTTATCCTGAAATTGACGTTCCTGTTTTAGCACTGTTTGCCGACACGCTGGTGCCCATCATGACGCGGCCTGATGTGATCGCCCCAAATCAGGTTTATAGCGTTCAGTATCAAAAAGTAGCTTATTTGCTGACCTTATTAAGAGAGCAGATTCTTGGGAAAGAAAAGTTTGATTTGGCTTTCCGAAAATACATCAGAGACTGGGCCTACAAGCACCCTGTGCCATCCGATTTTTTTAGCAGCATCAACAATTCAACTGGTGAGGATCTACATTGGTTTTGGAAGTCGATGTTCCTGGAAAATTACAAGCTGGATCAAAAAGTAACAAAAGTTGTGAATCCTGAAAAATCCAAACCAGCCAAAGCTCAAATCACTATCGAAAACATGGAAAGGGCCGCAATGCCTTTGCTGATTGAAATTACTTTTGAAAACGGACAAACAGAGTTTCATAAATTACCCGTCGAAATCTGGCAGCAAGGCCCGGTTTACCGGTTTACACCAGATGCAGCCGGTGTTGTCAGCAAGGTAGTGTTGGATCCACAAAATGTTTTTCCTGACGTTGCACCAGCTAACAATGTCTGGCAGAAGAAATAAGCGCACTTTATAGGCGACTATGCAGCTTACAAACAGCGCCTTACTCATTTAAATCAGCGGAAAATAACGCTCCTGAATCACATTCATATGGTGAATCGGGTGACCAATAATTACAAATCCAAGTGCCAGAGCTGAAATTTCACTTTTGTAAGCAACACCTGAACGCAGCATCATTTCCTGGCTCATTCCCTGGTAGAGTGCGATTGTCGAGGCTCTTAAAACAGTAAATTCTGTCATTAAATCTTGCAATGTACGATTAGCAGCATTCGTATTTGCACCCAAAAGTTCTTCGTCATATCCTGGCAGGGCCGTTTTGTCATTTCTTGAAAACCGCAGCGCGCGGTAAGCCATGATCCGCTCGTTATCCGTCACGTGCTGAATAATATCCTTAATTGTCCATTTACCGGGAGCATAGACCTGATCTTTCAGCTGGGATAACTTTTCCATTTCATGGTAAACCTTATCTGGGCTGTACTTCTCAAAGGCTTCAAAAATATGAATGTTTTCAACCAAATTAATGTATCTGTCAAAAAAAGCAGGCATCGGGTTGATAAAGGATTTTTTCATGGTTGAAGACAAGTAAGGTTTTAATTATGAACAGCTTGCAGTTTATTATCATTTTGGGCAATCACCTGACGGTAATTCACTACAATTGCGAATGTATAAAATTCCTGTATAATTAAACGTCCCGGGCACCTCAATGGAATTTTTTGGTAAGATAATATGTCGTTCATGTAATTACTTTATGGTAAAAATCCCTAAAAAACAAGTTATACTTATATGAGCAAATCAATTTTAATCATAGGCGCAGGGCCGGGATTCAGTACAGGTGTAGCAGAAAAATTTGGATCAGAAGGATATACAGTCGGATTGATCAGCAGAAATGAAGAGAAACTTCAGACGCTCTCAGATGCTTTGAGCAAAAAAGGAATTACCAATTATTTCGCTGTCGCGGATGCAGGCGATCAGTCGGCACTTGAACATGCCATTTCGGATCTAAAAACCCAACTAGGGGGCGTTTCGGTGCTTCTTTACAATGCGGCGGCTCTTAAAAGCAAAGATATCTGGACGGAAACAACCGATGATCTGGTGCAGGATTTCAAACTAAATGTTGCGCACGCGCTGTATAGTGCCCAGCTTTTGCACGACGATCTGAAGGCAAATGAAGGCGCTGTTCTTTTAACAGGTGGTGGTTTGTCAAAAAATCCCAATCCTCAATATGGTTCACTGGCGCTGGGCAAAGCAGCCACCCTTAACCTTGCACTTCAGCTAAACAAAAGGTTGAAAGCGGATGGCATTTTTGCTGGTACGATAACGATAAACGGATTTATTCGTCCTTACAGCCCAACCCATTCGCCTGATATTCTGGCAGGAAAACTCTGGAAATTATTTCAAAACAGAACAGATGCAGAAGTTCAACATTAGTTAATTTGGACTTACCTGTTTAGGCTGATCAGAAACCTTTAATGGCATCTGATCAGCTTTGATATAAATTTAAGCAAGCTGTACTCCCATTTTACCCGCTTTATCTACCACAAATTTTCGTGCTTCATCGTATTCTTCCGGCGTTCGCAAATGTTCGAGCATAAAAGGTACCGGCCGGGGTAAAGCCACCACATTTCTAATATAGGTTTCATAATCAATTCCTCCTTTCCCCGGCATCGTTTCTGCCAAATGAACATCTTTGCCAATCAGATCTTTGGCATGACAGGACGTTATGTAACGTCCCAGTTTTTTGAAAGTATCGTCAATGATCGTTTTATTCTTATAGAATCTCTCCGGGCTGTTTAGGATGTTGGCAATGTCAACATGCGCACCAAATGCTGGCCGGTCAATTGCCTTGATAAACTTCAAATAAGAATCCGGCCCGTCAGGCAGGCTCCATCCCATCATCTCCAGTGAAAACTTTGCCGTTTTGGGTTTGACGGCATCAATTACTTTGCGGCAGTTCTCTACGGTTGCATCGAAATATTCTTTGGTTAAATTTCTCGGGTCAGGCCCGTCCCATTGTTTTGTATTATAAGATCCGCCGATGTTAACACAGTTAAGCGCTCCTATTTCCTCAGCAAGCGCCAGTCTTTGAATTACATAATCTAAATTTTTAGCCCGTTTTTCAATATCACTATCCAGCATGTTCACCCACGCACCTACTTCCGCAATCATGACGTTTCGATCAGCGAAAGCTTTTCGTAATTCTCTGATTTTGCCTGAATCGCCCGGATTTACATCTGGTACATAGGCAGCGCTGTAGCCCAGGCGCCGATGTTCTGCTGCCAGCTCAGCTGGATCCTCACTTTTAAGAAAAACCGGACCTCCCAGCCTCAACAAATTTGATTTTGCCTGCCTGTTATAGGAAAAGCCTGTCAGCGCCATGGTTGCGCCCAATCCGGCAAATTGCAAAAAATGCCGGCGTTCCATTGATTTCATTATGGCGATCGATTTAGCTACTTTCTTAAAACCAACTGCTTGTATCGTTCTCCTCATTTTAGTCAACCGGCCACTGAAATTTTTTAGAATTGAAAACACCTTTCACGGAAAAACACGTCTATCTTATTTAAAACAGCATAAAGTCAAAAAACAAAGCTATTTTTACTCATTCCTGACTTTGAAATAAACCTGATGATCAGCAACGACGCGGCTGTGCTTGGCCTTTTAATGGTAATTCTTGCCCTGATTTTTTATACTGCTTCTTTGCCTGGCAGGAGCTGGCAGCGCTTTTACTCGGTCATTCCACCCCTACTTTTATGTTATTTCATTCCCGGACTGCTCAACTCATTCGGGATCATCAACGGAATCACATCGCAGCTCTACCCAGTTGTTTCCCGTTACCTGCTTCCGGCTTGTCTGGTTTTATTCACGGTGGGAATGGACTGGAAATCACTGGCCCGATTAGGCCCTCAGGCTTTGATTGCCATGCTGGTAGGGACGGCTGGTATTATGCTCGGGGGACCGTTGGCTTTGTGGATCGTGGGTAGTTTTAGTCCATCAACCGTAGCTGGTGAGGGTGCAGATGCAGTATGGCGCGGACTGGCCACTATTGCTGGCAGCTGGATCGGCGGCGGTGCGAATCAAACAGCACTTCGGGAAGTATTTCATCCCAGCGACAAGCTGTTTTCTCAAATGGTGGCGGTCGATGTACTTATTGCCGAGCTCTGGATGGCTTTTTTGATATATGGCGCGGGAATTTCAGGAAAGATTGATACCTGGCTTTGTGCAGATAACCGCCAAATTGCCGAAGTGAAAGAGCAAATGGACAAAGACAATAATGCCAATGTCAGAATCCCGGCCGTAAGAGACTATATTTATCTGGCAGCTGTCGGATTTGGCGCAACCGGACTGGCACATGCTTTGGCTGAAATTATTACCCCTTATTTATCTGCAAACTATCCGGCACTGGAAAAATATAGTTTGACCTCTAACTTTTTTTGGGTTATCGGTATTGTCACCTTTATCGGGATCCTTCTGTCTGCAACACCGCTTCGAAAGTTGGAATATGCCGGAGCATCTAAACTTGGGGCCGTATTTTTATATATTCTGATAGCTACCATCGGCATGCAGATGGACCTGGGTGCAGTCGCAGACAATCCAGGATTATTTGCCATTGGTTTTATCTGGATCCTGATTCACGCAATCATTCTGATCGTCGTTTGCAGATGGCTTAAGATACCGTTTTTCTTTCTTGCAGTCGGCAGCCAGGCCAATGTGGGCGGCTCCGCCTCGGCTTCCGTCGTAGCGGCATCGTTTCATCCCTCATTAGCGCCGGTTGGTGTTTTGCTTGCAATTTTAGGTTATGCAATCGGCACATACGGCGGATATTTAACCGCTTTGATGATGCAATGGGTTAGCGAAGGATAATGTTTTGTATATTCATCAGGATAACTTTTGAAAAAAATGGAAGAAAAAGATAAGCTGGATAAAATAGTAGAGGCAAGGCTGAAACTAAAAGCGCGTTTTGAGGAGAAAATGAAAGATACACCGTCGGTTTCGGATCCCAGGCCGATGGGCACGGGTGAAACCAACCGTCACGGAATGCCAAAACTTCCGATCGGACAGATAAAAACAGTAAAATGGCCTGTATTGGATCTGGGTTTTAAACCAGACGTATCTTTGCTTCAATGGAAATTAATCATTGATGGTGAGGTGGAAAATCCGGTGGAACTCTCATGGAGGGATTTTATGGATTTACCTCAGACCGAAGATGTAAGTGATTTTCATTGTGTGACCACCTGGTCGCGGATGGACGTTCCCTGGAAAGGTGTCAAACTCGCTGATCTGGCAGCTTTGGTTGTCCCCAAGCCGACAGCTACACACGTACTGTGTCATGCATACGATAAATACACGACCAATCTCTCACTGGAAGAAGCCTTAAAAGAAGATGTACTGCTGGTTCACACGGCCGACGAAAAACCTTTGGAACGCGATCACGGCGGACCGGTACGTATGATCACACCGCAGCTTTACGCCTGGAAAGGGAGTAAATGGATAAAACGAATCGAATTTTTACCAAAAAATAAACTGGGATTTTGGGAAGAAAGAGGTTATTCAAATACGGCGTATCCCTGGAGGAATGACAGGTACAGTTAAATAATGAAAACCCACGGTGAGAGCCATGGGTCTTCATTTTAGCTTATATACTTTAATGGGCCGCAGAAGTATCCACTTTTCCTTTTCCGCTTTTTGTCCATAACACAAACGGAACACAAATCAGAAACATCAATCCCAAATATAGAAATACATCCATGTAAGACATGACCATAGCCTGTTTGGTTACAGTAAGGTCGAGAATTTTATAACCGCTATTCAGCGCAATATCAGGAGACATTCCTTTTGCCAGAAAAGTACGCTGCAAACCTTCTACCCGCTGCTGAACTGCCGGATTATTTACATCTAGTTTGCTTACCAGATCGTTGCGGTGAAGCATATTCTGACGGGCGATGAATGTTGTAATTACCGCAACTCCGAAAGAACCACCCAACTGTCTCATCATTCCGGTAAAAGCCGCACCTTCACCGATTTCACGTCCCTTCAAAGTTGAAAGAGCAAGCGTGGAAATTGGCACAAATAATAATCCCAAACCAATCCCTCGAACGATCAGCATATTAAAAAAAGCATCTTTACCCGTATCAGGAGTCAAAATCAAATAGCCCCAGTAACTATAAATAAAGAAGAATATCATTCCGGCTGCAACCAGATATTGCTGTTTCACACCTCGTTGCAGAAGTTGTCCTACCACTGGCATCATCATCGCTGTTACAATGGCTGCGGGCACCATCAGCATTCCGGATTGCGTTGCCGTCCAGCCCAGCGTTGCCTGGGTGTAAAGCGGAATAATAAAAGTTGATCCGTAAAGACCAAACCCCAGTATGAAGGAAAGAACCGTTCCAACTCTTAGGTTTCCGTTTGATAAAACACGCAGATTCACAATCGGATTTTTGTAGGTCATTTCCCTCCATACGAAAAAGAAAAAACCAAAAACGGTGGTAACAGTAAGCGCAGTGATGATCGGATCATTAAACCAATCTTCCTCCTGCCCTTTTTCTAAAACATATTGCAAAGACCCTACTGCAATTGCTAAAAGAACGATACCCCAGTAGTCAATCTCACTGGCTGATTTTTTCTCAGAATATTTCGGGCTTCTTACAAACTGAAGAGTTAGCAAAGCCGCAATGATTCCGAGCGGGATGTTGATGTAGAAAATGTAAGGCCAGCTGTAATTATCGACAATATAGCCTCCCAGCGGAGGGCCCAAAGTCGGACCTACAATCACACCAAGACCATAAATTGCCTGGGCAATGCCTCTTTTTTCAGGGGGATAACTTTCAGTGATCAATGTTTGTGCAGTCACCAGCAAAGCACCTCCTCCGAAACCCTGAATCAAACGGAAAAATACAAGCTCCCAGATGTTATCAGCCTGTCCGCAAAGAAAGGAGGCAACTGTAAAAATAATAATTGAAGCGGCAAAGTAATTCCTTCGGCCGAATTGCTGTGATAGCCAGCTGGTCATAGGAACAATAATAACGTTTCCAATCGCATAGGCGGTAATAACCCAACTTACTTCCGAGAGCGTTCCTCCCAAATTACCCCGCATGTCGTTGAGGGCAACGTTAACGATGGTCGTATCAACGATTTCCAGCAAAGCACACAGCACCGCAGTCAGCGTGATGATTACCCTCCGAAATCCGTATTCAACAAGCGATTCCTGTAATTCCATTTATTTAAGTTTTAAGTCAACAGTTTACAGTATACAGTATCTCAAATGATGTTCTGTTTACTGTGAACTGTGATCTGTTTGCCAAGAACTAGTCCAACTCTACGTCTACAAACACGTTCATACCCGGGCGTAATTCGGAAATAAATTCACCTTTTGATTCTTCAAACTCAATTCTAACCGGAAGTCGTTGTACGACTTTAACAAAGTTTCCGCTTGCATTATCCGGAGGAAGAAGGGCAAAACGAGCACCTGTTGCAGGTGAAAAAGATGCTACTTTTCCAACAAATTCATGTTCAGGATACGCATCCACATGCACGATAACACGTTGCCCCAGTTTCATTCTCGTAAGCTGTGTTTCTTTGAAATTAGCTACGACCCATGGTTTATGCGTCGAAATAATGCTGAACAAAGATTGTCCGGCCTGCAGATACTGTCCTACTTGGGCATTTACCTTTGAAACACGGCCATCGGTTGGAGCAGTAATCACAGTATAAGAAAGCGTTAGTTCTGCATTGGCAATTTCTGCCTGACGAACTTTAATGTTCGCATTAGCAATATTTGTTTGACGGGACGTAGCCTGCGTTTGTGAGCTAGCTGCTTTTGCCTGACGTTGAGCTGCATTTTTTTGTGCTTCCAAAACAGCCAGCTGACGTTCCGCTTTTTGCTTGGTTGCCTGCGCCTGCTCAAATTCCTGCTGCGTGATCGAATGGTCTTTAATCAGATTTTCATATCTGGCAAAATCCTGATTGGCTCTCCAGACATTTACTTTTGCCTCTTCAATCTGAGCAGCCACAACGGACACGTTTGCCTGATAGGTTATTCCGCTTGCGGCAGACGCAGACGTTGTTGCGTTGGCAGCAGTAAGGTTGCCCTCGGATCCTGCCAGACCGGCCCGCGCCTGTTCCAGTTTTATAATCTGGTCACGGTTATCTAAAACAATTAATGTATCTCCTTTTTTAACGGACTGGTTATCTTTCACCCGGATTTCTGTTACGTAACCCGATATACGCGGGATCACCGGACTAATATCGGAATCGATCTGTGCATCATCTGTTTCTTCATGATGCTGACCATGATTGTATTTGTTATAACCCCAGGTTCCCCCTACAATAACCAGTAATGCAAGTATGATGACGAAGGTGTAATTTTTCTTTTTTGGCATTTCTTCTGTTGTGATGTTCTGCGTGGTTTCCATATTAGTATGATCGTTCGAATGGATAGAATGTCTTTGATTTATATGTTAGTTGATTACACCTGCTGTTTGCTCTAACCGCTTGAAAGCAACTACAGCATCTGCTTTTGCAGCCTCGTAATCGATTCTTGACTGTACCTGTGCCACATCAGCATCCAGCAAATCAGTTGTGGTCACCAGGCTGTTATCATATTTATTTTTAGTGATCCTGTAATTTTCGTCTGCCTGCTCAACTGCCTTGGCATACACATCGATTTTTCTTTGACTCAGCACATAATTGTAGTATGCTGTGTTTACTTCCAGGTGAATACGGTCCAAAAGAATTTCTTCATTTGTTTTAAGCTGCCCAACCCTTACGCGCGCCTGTTCTATCTTCGTACCCGATTTCCAAAGAGATGCTACATCATATCTCACTCCGATTCCTGCGTTCATCGCATTTGGGATCATGGCAACACCCGGAATATTGAGCGCAACATAACCGGCAGTTAACGCTACACTTGGATAAAGATCTGCTTTGGCTGTTTTGATATCTGAATCTGCTGCCTTTTGACGAATGCCGTTGGCAGCAATGTCTTTGCGGTGTGAAAGTGCTGTTTGTTCCCATTCACTTACGTTTCCGGCCGCTTTCAGCGAAATAAAACTATTTGAATCGGCAACAAGGGCAGTGTTTTCAGGTAGGCCCAGTAACAAACCCGTATTAACCATCGTAATTTTCAAATCGTTCTCTGCATTAAGTAAAGCCAGCTGCACATTGGATTCCTGTAATTGAGCCTTCATCAGATCATTACGTGCAAGCAACCCATTTTTTTCACGATTTGTAAATTCTACTACCCTTTCATGCTCACGTTTCAGGTTTTCCGACACCAGATCAACCGCCTTTTTTGATTTATATAAATTACTGTAAGCCGAAATTGTATTTTGTATCACCGCATCACGATCATACTCCGAATCAAGCTTGGCAGCCTGTTCCAAATAACGGGCAGATTCAAGTCCGTATTTAAATCTGAATCCCGAAAATAAAGGAAGTGAGGCGCTCGCCATTCCGTACATAGCCTGGTGTACCTGAAAGGAGCTACCAGAAGATGTACTGTCGCTTTGTCTGATTTTTAAATCAATGTTAGGCGAATTCAGACGCAGATAAGAGGCCGAGACACTAAGGCTTGGCAATTGATTATCTTTAATCTGCCGAATGTTCAAAGCTGCCAGATCTACATTTGTCTGGCTTAGTTTTAACTGTTTACTATTTTTCAAACTCATTTCTACGGCTTGCTCCAAAGTTATTGTTTGGGCAGTTTGTGCGTTGGAACGAGATGTCGCGACAATCAAAACAAAAAAGACTGTCAGCGATAGCATGTTTCTAGTGCTGATTCTGATGTTCATTGGATACTGTTAATTTAAATAAATTCTTTAGATGCTGACTCAGTTTGCGTTTCATTAAGTTTTGGAATTCTTCCTCACTCAAATCTTCCAGATGGTTTATTTTTCTGTAAAAATGCTGCGTGGCAATGGCCTGATTAATCGTGCCGTAAAGGGTTGTGGTCATCAGGCTGAAATCTATATTTTTCCGAAAAACACCGGCATCCTGACCTCCTGTTATCAGCGTCTGCATTAGTTCTGTATTCTTCATTTTAAGGTTCATGATGTGGTCGGAAATAATTGGCGTCCGCTCTGAAGAGAGTTGTTCACGCATCATGATGTTATGAAAGCATTGATTCCCCATCAGCCGTTCAATCACACTATCTATCAAAATATAAACCTTCTGTATCGGAGTCAAATCATCATTTGATATGATCGTTTCAATCCTGGACCGTGACTCCACGGTACGAATCTTAAACAATGCTTCGATCAGCTTTTCTTTTGATCCGAAATAATATGAAATCATCGAAACATTAATATCTGCCTCCTGAGCAATGTCCCTGACCGAAGTGCCGGAAAATCCCTTTTGTGCAAAGAGCCTTTCGGCAACTTCAATGATCTGTATCTGCTTTGCGTTATAATCCATTATCCATTGCTCTTTACCTGATTATAATTGACTTTTGTTAATTAACAATGCAAACGTAACAGATAGAAAAATAAAAATCAAACGATCGTTTGATTTTTACAAACAAACGTTTAATTCATTCAAGGATTTATCAAATTAATACCATTAAAATTTTTTAATCTCGTATAGGTCAATTGAAGAGCCGCCCGGCTCGTAGACAAAATAATGAACCTGAACCGGTCGGCACAAATAAGCAGAAGCGGTTATAATGATGGGGTAAAAAACGGAAAGATTAACTGTTTATCGACATCGTGAAGCTATTTTACTCTTTCGGGATTCTCACTTACAAACGCACCCCAGCCGCCTTTTTTTGATTTTTTGGAAGATGACGTCGAAGAGGAAGCAGGCGAGTTAGCATGGTAATGGTGACAAATAGCAATTGCTATCCCGTCTGTTGCATCCATAAACTCTTTGCTAAGCTCCATGTTGAGAATCTTTTCGAGCATGTAAGCGACCTGTTCCTTCGAAGCACTTCCACTGCCTGTAACGGACTGTTTTACTTTTTTTGGTGAATACTCAACAATCGGAATATCACGGGATAACGCAGCGGCCATTGCCACCCCCTGAGCTCTTCCCAGTTTAAGCATTGACTGCGGGTTTTTACCATAAAACGGATCCTCTATTGCCATCTCATCGGGAAGATAGTCCGTGATCAGCTGTGAGATTCGTTCAAAGATTTTCTTTAACTTCAGTTCGTGGGTAGTATATTTGCTTAAATGAATCACACCATACTGAACCAATGTAATTTGCTGCCCTTTCACAGAAATCACGCCATATCCCATTATCTGGGTACCAGGGTCTACACCAATAATCACCTTTTCGGTAGCGTCTGCCTGCTGCATTTTTATCATGGTGCAAGATAAGGAACTCTCCACACCAAAAGAAAAAAGAAGTCTCAGAAAACTGCTGTGGGCGGGCAAGCTTCTGGTCACCCTGCTGATTTTAAGCTATATATACAACACATTTCGAAATGAACAAAAAGGAATTGCTGATGTTGCGCATGTTTTCAGTAAAATCCTGATACCTGCAAATTGGCTGAAACTTACCTGCATGGTATTGCTGGTGCCAGTCAATTGGGCTTTGGAAAGCTTAAAATGGAAACAGCTTGCGCAACGGGTGGTTGTATTGAGTTTCTGGGATGCTTTCCGCGGAATTTTAACCGGACTGGCGATCGGTGTGGCTGCGCCGGCCCAGTTGGGCGACACAGTTGGACGTATTGCAGTGCTCAAATCAGACAATCGCTTAAAGGCCATTGGCGCCGCATTGGTTTCTAATGGCATTCAATTCTATGTATCTGTGCTGGCAGGCGCCATCGGCTGGATCGTAACCAGAAAACAACTGCCAATTTCTAATTCCGCTGCAAATTTGCTCGATTTGCTTTTAGGCCTCACCGTTTTGATTGGCGTGGTTTTGATGGTCTCGAGAAAAAAGCTGGTTTACTGGCATCCATCGAATAAATACCTGCAAAAAATTCAGAGTTATCTACACATCGTCGGAGTTTACACAACGTCGGATTTGCTGAAGGCAACAACTTATGGAACGTTACGTTACCTTGTCTTTCTAACCCAGTTTATACTGGCGATATCCTTTTTTGATTTTCCCCTTGATTACTTCGAGCTTGCCAGTTGCGTGTCCCTCGTTTTTTTGGCCAAGACACTTATTCCCGCTGTAAACGTTATAGGAGATCTTGGTTTAAGAGAATTTACCGCACTATTTGTGTTTAAACAGTATAATCTACCAGCGGAAGAAATTATAACAGCAACATTTTTGATCTGGGCAATAAATGTCTTAGGTCCAATTCTGGTTGGTATAGTACTGGTCTGGAAATATAAATTCAAGAGCATCATCAACATCCAGCCCTGACATGCAGCAACTTTTATCCGTGCTTATAGTTTCAATCTGGCTGTTGCTGATCAGCTATGCAGTCTTTACGTTAGTTCTGCAATTTTTATGGAAGCGGTTACCCGCCAAATTTCCGAATAATGTGTCGGCAGATTTCATTTCCGTGATCATACCAGTCCGCAATGAGGCTGAAAATATCCTGCAACTTCTATCAGATTTAAATAGCCAGACCTTCCCTTCAGCACAGTTTGAAGTGCTTGTTATGGACGATGGTTCGACAGATCTGACAGCTTCCATTGTGCAAAGCTGTTCAGTGGAATTTGATATATTTATCAGATTGATTAGTATCCCTGACACGCCGACAACTTCTCCAAAGAAACGGGCGATCGAAACCGCCATTGCGCAAGCTAAGGGCAATTTGATTCTGACAACAGACGGCGACTGCAGGGTTGGTACGGGATGGCTGGCTGCATTCGCTGCATGCCACAGCTCCTCCAATGCTAAGCTCATCAGCGGTCCTGTAACCTTTGTGGAAGAGGAAATGGTAACTGATCATCTTCAAACAGTCGAATTTTCCAGTCTGATCGGAAGCGGCGCCAGCGCTATTGCGGCGGGATATCCTTCTCTTTGCAACGGAGCCAATCTGGCTTACGAAAAAAGCGTATTTTATGAAGTAAACGGCTATGACGGCGTAAGGCATATCGCTTCCGGAGACGACGAATTCCTGATGCATAAAATCGCTGCACGATATCCGGACCGAATCCACTTTTTAAAGGATCCCGAAGCAATTGTCCGCACCAAACCACACAAACAATGGGAGCTATTCTTTCGCCAAAGAAAGCGATGGGCAAGCAAATGGAAACATTATCAAAGCAAAACACCCTTGATACTGGCCCTGTATATATTTCTATGTAATTTCTCCTTTATTGCAACCATCATCCTATTCTTAACCAATCAAATCGGTGCTTATAACCTGGGCGCCCTGATTGCTTTAAAATGTTTGCCTGAATGGCTTTTCTTAGGCAGCGTACTTAGTTTTCTGGGAAAGCGCAGGTCTATTTTTTATATCCCCCTGACACAAACTTTCTACCCGTTTTATGTATGCTTTTTTGGGCTCGCTGCGCAGAAACCGCAGTATGAATGGAAAGGAAGAAAACTTAAATAAAAAAACTTCCGAAGATGACTCCGGAAGTTTTAAGTTCACATAACGCTATAAAGCCTTACTTTTTAAGAATCTTGGAAGTGTGTTTACCTTCATTGTTTACTACATTGACGATGTAAAGTCCCTGCGCGAAATTCTGCACATTTACTTTAAAGTCCGTAAGACTTGTACCGGGAAGCATCTGATAAACCCTCTTTCCTTCGGCTGTGATGATTTCCATTGCTTTTATAGGGGAGAAGCTTTTTACATTAATCTCATCCTGTGTTGGGTTAGGATAAAAATCAACCGAAAGTCTTGCATCACACTGCCCGGCGTCCACACTTCTCACAGAACTGTAATCAGCAGTCTGGTCAAGATCTACTTGCTGCAAACGGTAGTAGAAAAATTTTGAAGGCGCATTGTTTTCAGATGAAAATGGAGAATCCATGTAGCTGTATTCTTTATTTCCTTCAACGTAATTGACACGACTTACCGAAGTATAATTTTTCGCGTCAGCCGAACGCTGCACAACAAAGTGTGAAAAATCCTTCGCATCAGCTACTTTCCATTTAAGCTGGACATTGCAGTTTGCTTTTTCAGCAGTGAAGCTGGCAAGTGTAACAGGAAGTGAGCCTGAGATTGGTCCGGCAGTACACGTACTTGTTGCAGCAGGATATGTGATCGAAACCGTTTCAGAAGTCGTAACAGTAACCCTGATCTTAGCGCCCGGATCCAGGATACTTGAAAACATATCTTCTACTTTCACCCATTTGCTTCCCTGCAAAGCCCATCCCGGCCAGGCAACACCCACTCCTTCGCCAGACACGGCAGCACCCGGGAACAAAATGTTACCACTCAGCGGCTGGCTGTTATTTTCGTGGATTACTTTTCCTGCTGAATTGATCCATTCGATTTTAGCAGATTCGCCTGTTGTACTAAAATTCGCCGTAACTGAATAGGTCAAATACGGAGCACTTTTCACACATTGAGATGCAGCTGTAACACTAATCTTTTTTACAACCGGCTCCGCAATTGATGGTAGTAAAGGGAAGAAGTGAATTTCTCCGCCATTGTGCATTAAACTATTTGCAATAACCTGCCCGTTTATATTGTTTGATCCCTCTTTAACCAAATTCGCTTTTGGGGCCAGAATTGTTCCGTTGATCTCTGTACTTCCTGAAAGTGTAACAGTTTCGGTTGCATCGGGAAAGTTATACACTACATAGCTGCCCTGCGAGGATGCCAGACCGCCAAACTGCGGGAAACGGATCGTATTGCCTTTGCTTGCAACGAACGCAGGATAGTTGATTATGTTGATGATCAGGCCAAAAGGTCCGGTGTAGTTTTTATCTCCGGCCTGAAATCCCTGCGGAATACCTTCGATGTTACTGTTTTGAATACTGTTCCAAACTTCGGCAGATACAGTCAAAACGTTGATTTTAGTTGGATCAACAATTATCTTCGGGTTATTATCTATTGCTGACGGAGTAAGATATGGCCCCATTGGTGCACTCATTTTTATTTTACCATTCTGATCACGAATTGGCAGGTTATCAGCCATTCCAGCCAATTGTCCGGATCTGGCCACGAGTTTGGTAAAAGCACCGTCCACATCAATCTGTCCTGATGCAGTTCCGAAGATAGTATTATCACAAACCTGATTGACCACACCATTGGTAGTAAACATATTTACATTGGCATTGATGTTAATGTTAGGACTGGAATCATAACCACCTGTCGAAGATGTAATACGAATGTTGGAAGCAGCATTGTTATTGTCTTTATACCAAACTTTGAGATTTGTCAGGCTTGCATCGTTTGGCGCACACTGTCCGACCTTTATATAATTGTTACCATTAATTGCCAAACTTCCGTTATTAAGCTTAACGCCTCCCCTAACTGCCAGTGCTATTGAAGCATCGTTTACTTTATACACACCAAGCTTTGAATCGAAACTGATTTGATACTGATTGGTGGTAACGTTACCGCCGATTGCTATGGGCCCTTCCGATTCATGCTGGCTTAACGTAGCATTACCTTTCACAAAAACATTAAAATTCATTGCTGCACTGGTTGGGCTTTGTGCTTTTACTTTATTGGCAGACAGTGCATAACAAGCTAGTAAAAATAGTAGTGAGTATTTGAGTGACATTGTTGAATTAAGTTGATTTGAGTTTATCTTTTCACTCAACAAATGTATATGCATGCTTAAAGGCTCTCTACTTTTTTGTGACCAGCCGGCCTATGTTTGGGGTTAAAAGTTAAAAAAAAGGGGTCAGAAAATTCTCGTTTTGGATTAAATGAATACGACATCGAAGAATCAAACAACAAAATCTACTAATGCAAAAGCTATTTCTTCATTTAAAAAAGTTTGTTCTACGATCAAAAAAAGCACTTTTCGACATTTATTTGTAAAATGATTACTACCAATAACTTAATAATGTGCCGACACAGCTGACGTTAACTATTTGTACTAAATTAAGACAAACCGCCATTGTTATTACCGAAGCTTTGTTTATCAGATGAAGGTCTGCCAGTCAATTCTTTAATTTCATTCTGCATTTCCTGAAGCATTTTCAAAAGCTGCTGCATGTCGGTTTGAGGTTCAGGCAACTGTTTGCTGTGGAAACTATAATATTCCCAAACCTCGATCACATCCGATAGCGGTACGGTATAAGCAAAATATTGTTTGTTAAACGATTGAAGCAGCATCGTTCCGTCTTTGTATATAGTAACCTGCTTGAAGACAAAATCCTGATCTCCTCTTAGTATCACAATACAAGGCGTTTGCGGTTTGAGTTTTGTCCAGTCCTGAACATAACGTGTAATAATATCGCTCCCTTCAGGAACCGGAAGCATACTGTCTCCGACGGTAGGAAACATACGGAATGTTCCGTTTTTGGGTAAGTTGGGCAAATTGAACTTTGGCAGCCCGGCTAAAAATTCGGGATCACTGTAGCCCGAACGGTAACCTGCCTTTGCCTTGATAGGCACATATTCCACATTCTCATTTTCATCCTTATCTACCGTCACTGCCAGTACCCGGATGTTGCTGCCCTGCATAAATAGTTCGCTTCCGGCTTCGAGATCTTTGATCTTTTGTTCGGATAGCTTTCCCAGGTCAATTTTTAAAAGACTATCAATACTCATCCTGAAAAACTCAGAAAAGTTAATCAGATCATCTATGGTCGGATTAGCGGTCCGGCCACTTTCATGCGCATTTAGTTTTACACGCGTTATCCCTAATTTTTCTGCCAATGTCTCCTGGCTTAGCTTTTGACGCTGGCGAAGAAACTTAATATTTACAGACCAAAACATTTCCTGAGCTCTCATAATACATTGATATTTTAAAAATCAAACATAAGATACTTACAATATCAAATGTAGTATCAAATTTTATTTTTCACAAAAATTCACTAAAATAATTTTGTTTAACTATTTTTGACAAAAGTTAAACAAAATGTCAACATACTCTATAAAGGATCTTGAAAGGATAAGCAACCAAAAGGCGCATACCATTAGAATTTGGGAACAGCGCTATGGACTGCTCACACCCGAAAGGACCGATACGAATATCAGATATTACAATGACAGCCAGCTAAGAAAGCTTTTAAACGTTTGTACGCTGATTAACAAAGGGATGAAAATCTCACAGATCAGTAAATTAACTAAAAAGCAAATTGCCGAACAGATTGATCTGATTATAGCAGATTCGTTTCAGGGCGATGTGCATGTAGAGGCCATTATAAATGAAGCACTGGTTTCGCTGGCTACCTACGACGCGCTGCTGTTTGAGGAGCTTTTTTCTAATTCTGTAAAAAGACTTGGTTTAAGAAAAACATATCTAAGGATCATTTACCCGCTATTGGTGCGCACCGGGCTGATGTGGATAAAAGATGATCTGCTGCCTTCTCAGGAGCATTTTTTATCCAACCTGATACGTCAAAAACTTTTTGCGGCAATAGATTCACTTCCCTTCCCCGTAAATCCCGACCAGACATGGCTATTGTTTCTCAACGAAGAGGAAGACCATGAAATCGGTTTGCTGTTTGCGTATTACCTGCTCCGGCAGCATGGGAAACATGTGATTTATTTAGGTGCCAGAGTCCCATATCGGGATCTTTCGAATGTGATCCAACAGTGTCAGCCTACCCACATCTACACATTCTTTGTCAGAAACCAACTGGAACAAGAATTGGAGCAGCTTCTAATTAGGCTGAAATCTGATTTTAATGCATGCACCATATGTATTTCGGGCGGAGATGATAAGATACAAAGTATGGCTGAGAGCCTTGATGTGCTGCGGGTTACTACTGTGGAAAGCTTAACAGATTTATTAAAAAGTAACAATGAGTTATATTAACCGAGTTCATAAGACAAACAACATTGCGGTAATTGGTTCAGGTTTTTCGGGTATGGCTGCTTCTGCAGTCTTGGCCAAAAACGGCAGCAATGTTACGGTCTATGAAAAAAATGCTGACACCGGAGGAAGAGCAAGAACTTTTGAAAGCGACGGCTTTATTTTTGACATGGGCCCCAGCTGGTACTGGATGCCGGATGTATATGAAAGTTATTATCAGCTGTTTGGCCATACGACCTCAGATTTTTATGAATTAACGAAACTTGACCCCGGTTTCGCTGTGGTCTTTGGAGAAGGCGAGGTGTGGGATATTCCCGCTGACTTTGATGCAATCTGCACTTTGTTTGAAAATGTGGAAACAGGCGCAGCTGACAAGCTGCGAAAGTTTATTGCTGAGGGTGAATTTAAGTATATGGTTGGCATGAATGACATGGTATACAAACCTGGTCATTCAGTAACTGAGTTTTTTAGTTTCAAACTATTTAAGGATGCTTTGAAACTTCAACTATTTACCTCCTTTAGTAAACATGTCAGAAGGTTTTTCAAAGATCCAAGGCTATTGGCACTCCTTGAATTTCCTGTACTCTTTTTAGGCGCGATGCCTAAGGACACACCTGCTTTGTACAGTCTGATGAACTTTTCAGGTTTAAAGCAGGGAACATTTTATCCCATGGGCGGTTTTGGCCAGGTTGCCGGGTCTTTCAGAAAAATAGCCGAAGAAAGCGGTGTTAATATTCAAACCTCTCAGAGAGTCAGTCTTTTGGAGATAAGCAAAAGCTATATCAGCCACATTCACGCCAATGGAAATTGTAGTCAGGTAGATGCCGTCATTGGCTCGGCCGACTATCAGCATATCGAAAACACACTGTTGCATGAACAATACCGGTCCTATCCCGAATCTTACTGGGAAAGCCGCACCTTTGCTCCTTCTTGTCTTCTGTTTTATTTGGGGGTAAACAAGAAAATTCAAAAGCTAAGGCATCACAATCTTTTCTTCGATCAGGACTTTGAGCGGCATGCTGTCGAAATCTATAAAGACAAAAAATGGCCTTCTGACCCGCTTTTCTACGTTTGCTGCCCATCGAAAACCGATCCGGCCGTAGCTCCACAAGGAAGTGAAAATCTGTTTGTGCTCATGCCCATTGCGATTGGTTTAGCTGATTCAGACCAAATCAGAGAGCAGTACTACGATTTGCTGATGAGCAGGCTTGAAAAATTTGCCGGCGAAGATATCAGAAGCCACGTTGTTTTCAAGAGAAGTTATGCCACCAAAGATTTCATCCACGATTATAATGCATATAAGGGAAATGCATACGGCCTTGCCAACACTTTGATGCAAACTGCGATTTTTAAGCCAAAGCTTCAGAGTAAAAAAGTAAAAAATCTCTTCTATGCCGGTCAGCTAACTGTACCTGGCCCCGGCGTACCACCCTCCATCATATCCGGCCGCGTTGCCGCTCATGAACTTCAAAAATTCCTAAACAGGTAAACTATGAAAATCCTTTTTGACAATTTGTCGGCCTCATGCAGTAAAAAAACCACACAGTTATACAGTACTTCATTTTCATTGGGTATCCATTTCCTGAAGTCTGATTTTCATGAACCCATTTATGGAATCTATGGCTTTGTTAGACTTGCTGACGAAATTGTGGATAGCTTTCATGATTACAACAAGGCGTTTCTGATGAATAAGATCAGAACCGATACCGTCGAAGCGATCCGGGATGGCATCAGTATCAATCCAATTTTAAATAGTTTTCAAAAGGCGGTTCATACCTACCATATTGAATGGGAACTCATAGATACTTTCCTGAAAAGCATGGAAATGGATTTAGCCAAAACCGTTCATAACAGCGCATCCTATGAGCAATACATCCTTGGCTCGGCCGAAGTGGTGGGCTTAATGTGCCTTCGGGTCTTTGTGGAAGGCAACGGTGCGATATATGATGAGCTTAAACCGTACGCAATGAAACTGGGCTCAGCCTTTCAAAAGGTAAACTTTTTACGGGATCTTCAGGCTGATTATCAACTTCTGGGGAGAACGTATTTTCCAGGCGTTAATTTCGACCGGTTCTCATTTCAGGAAAAAGAGGCGATTCAAAACGAAATCGAAGCGGATTTCAAACAGGCGCTGATTGGTATCAAAAAACTTCCGTCAGGCGCAAGGCGCGGTGTTTATCTTGCTTATTATTATTATAACAAACTATTTTTGCGGATTAAAGAGACACCACCCGAAAAAGTGATGAATGCCAGAATACGCATTCCTGACTACAATAAAGTGGGACTCATGTTTCGTTCCCTTGTAAGACATCAGTTTGATCTTTTATGATATTTTTTTGTTGTAAAATCAGCAACAGAATTTAATGATTAGTAAAATGCTATTAGCCCCTGAAAATCCTGTATCCGCATTTATGCACGACGATGTTGTTTTGGTCAACGAATATGATGATGAAATAGGATTCATGCCAAAACTTGAAGCACATCAAAAAGGCGTTTTACACCGCGCTTTTTCCGTATTTATTTTTAATTCCAAAGGAGAATTGCTTCTGCAGCAAAGGGCCCTTGGCAAATACCATTCGGAAGGACTTTGGTCCAACACCTGCTGCAGCCATCCGCTACCCAATGAAGCAACGGCCAGCGCCGCCGTCAGACGTCTGCAGGAAGAAATGGGATTGCAATCCTCTCTTGACTTTGTTTATTCCTTTTTATACAAAGCCGAGCTGGATAACGGACTGACCGAACATGAGCTAGATCACGTATTCTGGGCCGTTTCGGATCATGAACCGATTATCAATACAGCAGAAGTATCAAATTACAAATATGTGAGTCCTCAGGCACTAAGGGAAGATATGAAAAAGCATCCGAACCATTACACCGAGTGGCTTAAAATCTGTTTTGATGAGGTCATGAAAAAAATACAGCAACCCTGAACAACAGCGAATTAATCCCAAGAAAGCAACTTCAGACTGAACAACTAACATGGCTCCCTGGATTATCAATACAATCATTGTAATTGCCGCATTTGTAGGCATGGAATGTGTGGCATGGCTGGCACATAAATACCTGATGCATGGATTTTTATGGTTTCTTCACCATGATCATCACCAGCGTGATGACGGCGATTTCTTTGAAAAAAACGACTACTTCTTTGTTATTTTTGCCATACCCGGAATCCTTTGTCTGCTCTTTGGTTTGAATGCTGGCTTCAGCCCTCTTTTTTGGATTGGACTGGGTATTACCATTTACGGCTTTGCCTACTTTACGGTTCATGACATTTTCATTCACCAGCGGTTTAAAATATTTCGCAATACCGACTCCATTTATTTAAAAGCCATCAGAAGGGCACACAAAATGCATCATAAGCACCTTGGAAAATACCAGGGAGAATGTTTCGGAATGCTGTGGGTGCCTATGAAATATTTCAGAGAAGCCAGGAATCAGCGGACTGTCTTGAAGGAGAGAGGTTGAGGATGCGGAATCAATTAAAATCTTTTCCCATGTGTCAGAGACACAAGTTTGCCCGTTACCAGGGGAATTCTGCTTAATAGCTTCAAGGCCAGATCGGTCGTGTTTTTTTTACCAAAAAGATGCTGAAGGTAATATCCCGCTGCAATGCGCCTTCGGAAGGACTTATTCCAGGCCAGGCGGTAATTCTCAGAGAGCTGATTTACGGATTGTTTTTTTTTGAAATATAAAATCAACTCTGCCGCCAGGATTTTTGATGCGCGCATGCCCATACTCATTCCATTACCACATAATGGCGTGATTGATCCGGCAGCATCTCCCAGCAAAAACACACCATCCGTTTCAGTCGTTTTTTTATTAAATTGAACATTGCTGATTACAAGCGGCTGGTTATAAATAAATTCAGACTCCGTAAAGATTTTTTTTAGAAAAGGATTTTTATAAAGAACATTTTCCTCCATTGTCTTGATGTCTTTTCCACTTTCAATAAGATTTTTAGCCGTGGTCAGATAACACAAACAGTGCCACTCGTTATCCACTTTGGAGATACCACAATATCCGTCTTTAAAGTTGTGCAGTTCGATGCGGTTAGCGATCTGATCCGCTTTGATGTGATACTTCACCCCGATGAAATTGTCTTCACTTCTGGATTTTTCCTGCTTAAAAAATGAAGGGACATATTTGCCATAGCTTCCACAAACGAGTTTTGCTTCGAAAATTCCCTCCGAAGTATTAATATGATAAACTTCGTTTTCCTGCACGTTTACCCCTGAAACCTTGCAATTTTCAATAACAAACACACCTTTTTCTTTGGCGATTTTATACAAATAATCGTCAAGAGTGTACCGGCTAATGCCAAATCCTCCAAGTTTTAAGGTATGATTGAGCATAAACCCTTTTTCGGAGCTGATTCCGAGCTGATCGATCACGGGAAGGTTCATGTCTGTAAGCGGAACACCAAGGGAAGCGAGAAAATCCCAGCTTTCCATCGAAATATATTCACCGCAGACTTTATGAAACGGATAAGCATTTTTCTCTATCAAAATGACAGAAATCTCGGCATCAGCTAGTTGAACAGCGAGGCTAAGACCAGCTAAACCTCCGCCAATAATGGCACAATCGAATGATTTGACACCTGTTTGCATAGAAATCAGCGGTTGTTGCCGTAAACAATTACCTCATGACGAAATGCCCATTTATTATGCACTGAATATTTCTGAGCACCCGATTTTTCCAAAATCACCTGCCACTCTTGCTTCTTAAATCCACGTAAAACAGATAAAGGCGCATCATTTTTCACAAGATATGATCTTGAAAACAGCCGGGTTAAAATCCTGATAGAATAGTAGGCAAAAGGGTTTCTTTCTAAATCGTTGATCACCAGTATCGCCTTATTTTCTAAAACAAACTGCACCAGCCCTACCAGCTGCTGTTCTGATAAGTGATGACAAAAAAGACATGCATGAATGATGTCAACACTTTTTATATGACTAAAAATATTGCGGTAATCATCGCAGATAAAACTTACCGATTCATCTTTGAGATGCTCATTGGCATAAGCAATACAAACAGGCTTTAAATCGATTCCATATAAATCCAGGTCAAAGCCTTTCTTTTTATTCCATTGACTGATCCGCTTAAGCGTATCTCCTCCCCCACAGCCGATATCAACCAAGGTGTATCTTCTTGCCGGTTCCAATATTTTTTTGAGCGCTGAAAATGAGATGTTGTAGCCTCCAAGCCAATGATTAATAAAATCAAGCTCTTTTAAGTTTTGATAAAGGTCTTTTGAAGGAATTTCTTCCTGATCCAATAATTCTTTCTGCGCGCTGCGATTTTTAAACATAGAGCAGCTGCATGGTTTCAATACTCAACCCGGGACCAAAAGCGGCAGTAAAAGCGCGGCTTCCTTTATGCTCAGGTTTTACTTTTTCAAGAACATCTTTCAGCACAAACAGTACAGTTGGTGAGGACATATTGCCATAGTTTTTAAGCACAGCGTAGGCTGGGGCTAATTTACAGCGGTCAAGTTCAAGTGCTGCGGCAAAATCATCTAAAATACGCTTTCCACCCGGATGGATTGCCCAGTGTCTGATATGCTCAGGATCAAGACGGATCGACTTCAACATAGGGACCATATTTTCTCTGATCAGGTCCGGAACGTAGGATGTCAAATTCATAATGAAACCTGTTTCCGAAAGCTGCCAGGCCATATCATCATATCCATTATGCAATATCAGGGAATCAAATCGATCAATTTTAATCTGGTTAGCATAACTTCCTGTGGGCTGTGAGCTCACCATCACTGCTGCCGCACCGTCAGCAAAAAGCAGGTTTGACAAAATGTAATCATCATTATACCGCTTTTGAAAATGAATCGTGCAAAGTTCTGTACAAACCACGAGCACGTTTGCGTCAGGCTGGCTTTTGCAAATGGCATCTGCATTTTTAAGTGCGATAATTGCTGCATTACAACCCATAAAATTAACGCTGCTTCTTTGCACAGATGGCTTCAACTTTAAAGCCCGCATCAGCTCAATATCCAGTCCCGGTGCAAACAGTCCTGTACAGGTGACTGTAATCAGGTGGGTAACAGAAGACTTAATTTTCTCAAATTCCGGAATTCTTTCGATCGCTTTCTGAGATAGTTTTGTAACATGTCGCTGATACAGCCTCATTCTCTCTGTAAGAGTCGGCTCAGGGATCAGAGACGTCGTTTTACTAAAAAACTCGTATTCTTCTTTAGATTTATCGAAATCAGAAATGACGGAATACCTTGTATCAATACCTGTTTTTCCCGCAACGATCCTGATTTTTCTCTTACTTATCAGATCATCGGTAGAATTGATGTAAAACGAGGCCAAACTCTGCTGTGAAAAACAATGATCCGGAACAGCTGTCTCAATAGCGGTGATGTAACTCAAGGGAAAATGATTGATAAAAATTAGTACTGTGAAACAACTATTCATGCAAAGCGCTGCAATCCAGTTCATGCGCATTGTGTTCCTGAAATTTGCATTTCTTACATTTCGGCGAACCAGAAGAAACCAGTATCCAAAATATACAACAATGGGAACAAAGAACAGCTGAATGATGTAAAAAACCGTTCCAAGATCCCTGGCGGAAAAATACAGGTAATAAAATATGTTGCAGAAAAGAAACATTACTGCGGTAAATACAAACGTTCCGGTGTAGCCCAGTTTATAACTTAATGTCGTTACGCCATCTTTCAGATCCTGCTGATGCTGATATATCTGCGTTAAAGGGTATGCTCCTGCGATCTGAAAAGTACATCCCAACAACACATATATATTCTCCCTGCTCAATGTTAAAGCTTGCCCCGTTATCCCCGCCACAGACATGTAGTAAGTGAAGGCGCCCTGAAAAATAACAACAACAAGAAATCCGGCGAGGGCATACTTTTTCAGTCTGATTTGTCGTGAACTATAAGCTCTGGACGCAGCGATATATAACAGCAGGCAACCGGCAAATAGCATACTTACCAAAAAAGCCGCCAGAAGGATCGCGGTTACATCTAAAAAAATGGTTGTGTAAAAAAGGCTTTTTGTAGGCAAGGGTGGTTTTTCTAGTCCACCGATGCTATCCTCGTCACGGTCGACATAACTGTTATAACCATTACTTGCCGGGTATATCAGAAAGTGAATGATAACAAAAGACCAGACTGCCTTTGACACCGATATCGTATGAGCCTGACTGAGCGCAAAAAGGAACAGAGGCATCAAAAAAAAGAAAAAAGGTAACCTCAGAAGTTTGATTGTATTTCGGTCAGGCAGCATAAAACAAATATCCATTATTCAGGCGATTTTTCTACCAGGATATCGTAAAAAATATTGCCAGAAAAAAACAAACTTGAAATTCTGGTATGCGAGCGCCACCTGGCTGTTAGCTGTATCGTTTATTCCGGGCAACCATACATAAAAAATGTGCTGTTAAACAATGAGCAACTAATCTGATTAACTATTAATTTCGAATTATATTCAAAATAACAACATAAGAATTGAATATAATTCTGAAATATATTAATTTTACAGAATGATAAGCGGAAATGAAATCATTTTGGATAAAACGGATCTGAGCATTCTCAGATTAATGCAGGAAAACGCAAGGATTTCCAATGCCGATCTGGCGCGTGAGCTGGAAATGGCTCCGTCCGCTGTGTTGGAAAGGGTTAAAAAGCTTGAACAGAAAAACGTAATTCTGCAATATACGACCCGGCTTAATCCCTCGGCTGTGAATCAGAAACTGCTCGCTTTCATCTCTATGAAAGCATCGGATGTGATGGGATCGAGTGATACAGCAAAACAGCTTGCCAAGATACCTGAAGTTCAGGAAGTTCACCACATTGCAGGTGAGGATTGTTATCTGGTCAAGGTGAGAACTGCGGATTCAGCTTCCTTGATGGATTTGATGCGCAACTCCTTTAGTAAAATCCCTAATATTCTTTCAACCAGAACAACTATCGTTCTGGAAACAGTCAAAGAAGCTCAGCAACTGGTTATTCCGGAAAAATAAAAAGTCATGGAAACACAGCAAAGTAAATCACCGTCTACCCTTTTAGTCGTTCTGGCCTTCGCCACAGTTTATATCGTTTGGGGGTCAACCTACTTTTTTATACAAAAAGCGTTGACAGGCTTTCCACCCTTTATCCTGGGCACTTTCCGCTTTATTACAGCCGGTTTGCTGATGATGGCTTGGTGTATCATAAAAGGTGAAAAAGTATTTCATGTAAAGTACATCAAACCGGCTCTGGTAACCGGTCTGCTTTTACTTTTCGTCGGCAACGGGGTTGTCATTTGGGTAGAGCAGTTTCTTCCCAGTGCTATGGTAGCCATTATGGTTTCTTCCTCTCCGCTTTGGTTTGTTCTGCTGGATAAACCCAGGTGGAAAGAAAATCTTCAAAATACATCTACCATCATAGGTTTGGTTGTCGGTTTTGCTGGTGTCGTACTTTTGTTCAGTGAGCGGATCATGAGCTCGTTTTCTTCTCTGAACAGCAGTAGGGACCTTTTTGCTATGGGATTGGTTTTGTTGGGTTCGATGGCATGGGCGGGCGGCTCGCTTTACTCCAAATACAATGCAGGCCAAAACTCGGCGACTGTAAACAGCACCTGGCAAATGCTTGCAGCTGGTGTTGCGTTTTTTCCCGGCAGTATTCTGAGTGGTGAATTTGACAATTTCAGCATTGGGCAAATCCCCGGCGATTCCTGGTTCGCCATCATATACTTGATTATTTTCGGCTCGATCGTCGGTTTCAGTGCCTATGTGTGGCTTCTGAAAGTCCAGCCTGCTACCAAAGTAAGCACCTATGCCTATGTAAATCCGGTAGTTGCAGTGATTTTAGGCGTCTTTTTTGCGTCAGAGTCTATCTCTAAGCTACAAATTCTGGGGCTGATTATCATTCTGGGTAGTGTGCTTCTGATTAATCTGCGCCAGTACAGAAAGTCTCATAAATCTTTAAGGGCCACCCAGGCCTAAAATAAAAGAGTCATCAATCTGTTTAACCTCAGATTGACGACTCTTTTAAAAATTACAAATCAGTACTTTACTACCTTGTGTGTGTGAATGCTCCCATCTGCCGAAGTGAAATGTATCATATAAAGACCTGTCTGCCAGTTTTTTACATCAATTTTTTTTTCTGCATTGATTTGGAAGGGTACCAATTTACCCGACACATTTGAAATGTGTAGATCGGTCACCTTTACCCAATCGACGTTTACAAACGAAATCTGATCCACGACAGGGTTAGGAAAAATAACGATACTGACAGTGTTTTTAAAATCAAGACGGACTATGCTGCTGTAAGCAAAAGTTTCGTCTTTGTCGATCATTTTGAGCCTGTACAGATTTTCACCGTTCAGGGGGCTGCTGTCAGAGAAATCATAAGTTAATTTTTCGATACTTTCTCCTTTTGCCTTCACCTGGCCGATAACCTGCCACTTATTTCCGGTATTTCGCTGAATAATAAATTTCTCAGCATTTTTTTCCGAGCTGGTTTGCCATTTCAGGTTTGCCTGACCGCCCTCTTTTTTTGCGTCAAAGCTAACCAGTCTCACAGGAAGCGGGTAGGAAAGACAAGAGCTGTGAAAGCTAAACCCCGTAGATTGAGTGATATTCCCGCCGATCACCGCCGGACCGTTTATCTCTCCGGTTTGAACGAATAAATTAGCCAGTGGCGCAAGAATCCCCCCTTGGACGTTGTAGTCACTCAGCAGAATGCTTGTCGCATTAGGAAAATTGAACAGTGTTGTCGCTTTGTGTACGTCTGACATTGGAACAGATGTTTCGGTCGAAGCAATTACAACATTGGTATTTAATACGTTGATCAGAATTCCTGAACCAGCTGGAATATTGACAAATTGAACACCAGAAATGGCATCTCCATCGACTGACACATTAAAGACATAGTTTTTAATTGTGTTATCTCCTGTTAAAACGATATTACCATCAGAAATAATCGGATCGGGTGCATTGGACGCAGCCTGGTTTTCATAATCGTTACTTAGGCTGATATAATGTTGTTGTAACCCTGAAAAATTTATCCGGTTAGTTTGGTTAAAGTTTGCTCCTTCACCAGGGCTGTGAATGGGTGCAGGACTGGCACTTTGCAGAGAGCCGTAGTAGGAGTTTCCTCTGACTACAATATCTTTTCCGGTAGTATTTGTCAGTAGACCATTGACTATAAAATTATCTCCGCCCACTGGTGACAAAGCGGTAAGACCTGCTTTGTAGCCAACCAAAGAGCTATTGAGCGTAAAATTACCGCCGACTGCGAGACGGCCGTCGGTTCCTCCGTCGCCTGTATTATAGCTGCCCAGCACAACCGCATTAAAGTTACCGTCACCGTTAAAACCCGATCCTAAAAACTGACTGGGTATGGTCAGAGCATTTGTCGCTGTACACTGGGCTTTTACGTTAAAGCTGCTAATTGCCATTAAACCAACTGCGACCGCGCCGGCAAAGTTGATTAACCGAAGATTAAGACTTTTTTTCATGACATGCTGAATAGATAAATTGATGTTTAGGAAAATTGATAAGTTAAGCAGCCTGCTAGCGCCAGTAAGGCATTTCCGCATTTTGCAAAATTTCTGTCCGGTTAACTCCATTCAAATCCATTGTATAAATGTTTCTGACCGAGAAGCCATCATTACTGGTGCTGGTAAAGATGATCTTGGCTCCGTTTGGCGAAAAGCGAGCATCAAGGTCATTGTTACCAGTTGTTTTATTAATAGAAATATCAGAAGATACACCGCTGGCCACATCGACAATAAAGATTCGGGAATCCAGTTGTCTGCCTTCATTATTTTGAAAGTTGCTCACATCAAGAGTGAAAACAGCCTTTGTACCGTCTACGGAGAAATCCGGATTCCCCATTTTTCCCGGCCGGCCGGTTACCAGTCTGTTAAGTACTCCTGTGCCCGGACTGATTAGATATAACTCGTTGTCGTAAACCGAGCTTCCGGTAACCCTGGCAATGATTTTATTGCCTTGCGATGTCCAGTCGCATCCTGCAAAAAAACGTCCCGCGGGTGCTTCTGCCACCACCCGTAAACCGCTGCCATCTGCGTGTACAGCGTACAATTTGTTATAGTTTGGATAAAGCAATTCCAGACCGTCAGGTGACCAGCAAAAGGAAAGATCCATTAGCGACACACCCGCAATCGGAAGAACAGTCACCTTTTTGACCTCACCACCTACCCTGTTTGATATAAAAATATGGGGATCAGTATTGATATTTGAGATAAAAGCAACCCTTTCACGATTTGGGCTCACCACGGGTCGCCAGTTGCCGCCAAAGGTCGTCAACTGTATCGTTTCCGTTCCGTTAGAAGAGAATATCTGGCTGTTTTGATTGATCTGGCGGGTAAACAGATAGGCAAAATCAGGAACAGGTTTGGTTTTAAAAGACCAGACTTCGCTGTAGACGGGTTTGTTGATACTATCCGAGGTAATTACCTGCCAGTAATAGGTTGACTCATATTCCAGATTACTAACAATCAGCGAATCAGCATGCAGATTCATAGCGATAGGAACTGTGGTGCTTTGGCCTTCCCTGAAGAGAATGACGCTATATCTGAGCGAGTCCTTATCTGGGTCAGAAGTTTTCCAGGCAAGCACTGTGGACAGAGCCACACCAGTGGCTTTAATAGCAGGTTTTACAACCGTTGGCAGCAGCGGGGATTTGTTTTGATTGTTGTCAGGTATGAGAAAAACAGAAACTGCGGCCGCTTTGTTTTCTTCTACTTCTACAGAGGTCAAATCGGTTTTGTACTTATCTACCGTTGTCTGAATACTGTACTTGCCTACAGGTAAACTGTCCGCCCGAAAATTTCCGAGCGAATCAGGTGTGATGCTTTTTCCGGAAGGACTGATCCTTACGAGTACATTTTTTAAAGGCGTCTTGTCTGCAAGTGTTAATACCTTTCCGGAAATAGAACCGTAAAGCTTCGGTTCTACAAACGTCTCTTCGGTACAGCCCATAATGAGCAGCAGCGCTAAAGAACTTAAAGCCGCCAGACGCTTATAGATGATAGAGGATTGAAATATTTTCACGTTGAATGAGGGTTTTCGGAATTCTGAATAAGATTTTAGTTTGATTTTTTGGAATAACTTCCTCCAAAGTAGATCGACAGCCCGACAGAAGCCCGCCAGTAAGCGTCATTAAATGCCCCGCTTACACTACCGTCAAATTCATCTTTAACAAAGTAGTTGTATTGCCCGGAGACATTTAATCCAAGCCACCTGTTTAAAGCAATTTCTGCTCCTGCACCGGCATTGATCATCCTGTCTTTTTTCCCGTTAAATTCAAAAACGGAATTGTTACGTGCCGAGGTAACCCCGCCACCAATTTGCAGAAAAGGATTAATTTTTTGAAAGGGCAGAGTACGGTATTGCAGATTCAGCTCACTGATCGTTACATCTTTTGAAAAATACTGCTTGGCCGCGATGGTGCCAGAGGTGACTTGGAGTTGAAGGTTCCAGTTCTGTGTAAGTCCGACATTGAATGCTGCACCGTAACCTGCTTTATTGACCGGCTGGCTATAATCCCCGGAATAACGCAGCAGTGAAACCGATGGCATTACAGAAAATCTTTTCCGAACAACGTTATCACGCGCTCCGTATACATCCGTTTCTTTTGCAACCTGCTGCTCTTCCTGATAATCCATTAAAAGAAGTTTGACTTCTTCACTTTTCTTGGAATCCGCATTCCATAACCCGTCTCTGACTCCTTCTATGATCATGGACTGAACCGATTTTTCAATCGCCTCTGTGACTGCCAGCTGAGAAGGTTCGTTGGTAGTAAAACCAGTTTCTGTTTCCAACAGGCGCTTAAATTTTACAAACCGAAACAAACTCGCATTCACTGATTGGGAAAGAATCGTCTTTGAAGTGTAAACGGTTTTAAGAATTTTCCCCGTTTTGGTCGCTACCGCTCTGAGGTAGACAGTCACGCGGTCCTGGCGATACTGAGTAGATCCGCCAGCTCCAAAATATTTAAGCCCCGCTCCTCCTGTAATTACGTTGGCGTCATAAGATACAATACCACCTTCCAGGATAATTCCGGCAAAAAGCAATGGAGGCAGGTTCTCATTCTCCGGCTTAAACTGTGCCATACTTGAGCGGATAATTTTCCGTTCATTGAGCAGATTACTGACATTTTCGCGCTCAATTGCCACAAACCATCCGCTTTCTTCGAGTGCTTTTAAAAGAATGTTGGTAGCGCCCTGTGTTACCGCAGTTGAATAGTTGATACCGTTGTCCGAGGGTTTGTACTGACCCGTCTGATCACGAAATTTGTAGACCGCCGCTACCAGCTTTTCCGACGGGCCAGGCAGTGTACGCAGGCCCGGAGTGACACGCGTATCCTCGCCCAGGCGGGCTTTTTTTTCCTTTGTAGGCTGATGAAAATACGGACTGCATCCACTTATAAATGAGAATAGAATCCCGCTCATAAGGTAAGCGAACCGCTTCTTATTGAGTATCAAGTTCATTATTAAAGTTTTCCGAAGAGTGAGGGTTTATTTTTGTCGAAGGCTCATTTCCTATTTTAAAAATAGGGAACAGTAATGGCCGTCTCGCCGCCTTTGCCATCCGTGATTTTTACAACCAGCCCTTCCGAGCCCGGAGAGACGTCAACGACAAAATCACCATACTGATACGTTCCTTCTTTGATTCCGTCTTCACCAAACTGATTGGAGAAAAGCTGGCGCGAAAGTGTACTAAGCAGCTGACGGTTAAGTCCGGTTGTAAACTCTTCAAGCGCGCTGGCATCCTTGTTTGCCGTTGTACTTTTTGCAAGCGACGGATCTTTGGTTTTATCCTGAACCTGAGCTGAACTCAAAAGCCAGTTGTAGTTGAAGGTATCTCCTCCAAAGGAAGGGTTAGTTGGCCGGTATATGAGCGCCTGCGCGGAAGCTGAAAACGCAAACAGAAAAACTGTAAAGAATAAAATGTAATATTTTTTCATAACGTTAAATTTTGTCCTGATCAAAAAATGCCGGTTCCGGACTGATCCTGGCTTCCGAGCTGATTTTGAATATCCTGGTAACTGACGAAATATTGAAGAACCTGTTGAACTGCTTCGGCAACCTGCGCTTCCATGGCATCTGCTCTGGGCTGCACAAACTGCTGCCAAACCAATAAATCACCTACTTTTATGGCAATCATGTTGCTAAGGCCGGGTGATGGAATCTCTTCCATCTCTATGATTAATTCTTCGTTTGTTGAGACACTGTTTTTAAACTGAACTTTTGATGCTGAATCCAGCTGCATTCCGCTCCACTGACGGTAAAATTCCTCGTACAGATCGCGGCCTATTTTTGTTTTAGTGTTATCCAGAATAAAAGTAATAGATGCACCTTCATCGAATAAAGACTCATCGATCGGATCCATCGAGTACATACTGTTATTTTCCAGAAGCGACTCTTCTGACTGAGCCGATACCTGAAACGAAAACAGGCTTGCCACCAACAAGGCGATGAAACGAATCATGGTTTGCCGAAAATCGGATTAGATTCAATAATAATTTTCATACCTCCTGTCTGTTCAATTTTCATTGACTGAAGTGAGCCGATGCTACCCCCTTGAAGAATCAGACTATTGCCTCCATCCTTCTGTGTTGACTGGAAATTGATGCCGCTGCTTTTGATGTTCTTCATTTGAAGCTCATTGCTGTTGCCGCTTTGTTCAAGCACATACTGACTGTTGGAGCCGTTTAGATCCAGATTAAGCTGGTTCAGATCACCAATTTGAGAAGTAACAATGTTGTTTCCATTGCCTGTCAGATTCAGATTCAGACT
This sequence comes from Dyadobacter psychrotolerans, assembly GCF_004349265.1. Taxonomy (GTDB): domain Bacteria; phylum Bacteroidota; class Bacteroidia; order Cytophagales; family Spirosomataceae; genus Dyadobacter; species Dyadobacter psychrotolerans. The sequence continues at coordinate 175,730 of NZ_SMFL01000004.1, read as the reverse complement.
GTTTTGATTACCACTCTGAATTACATTGGCATTTGAACCTGGCCTGCCCGTGCCGCCGAAGCTGCTGATTACGGAAATTTTTGCCTGATCGCTCAGGTTCGAAAGTGATTGAGCAGATGATCCGAACGAGGCTTCACCAGGAACTTGCTGTGCGTGTAAAGCGCCAAGAGACAGGGCTGACAACGATAAATTAATTAGAAAATTTTTCATAACGTATTGTGCAATTTCAACTTACTTTTACTGTTTTTTCTTTTCTGGTCCAGACTGGTAAACGGATACAGTATTTACTTTTACCACTTTGCTCTATTATGACACGAATTTGACTACCTATTAATTGACCGAAAAGAGTCGGGCAAACCCTCGGAAGAACCATTCAGACTATAATAAGCAAGATTACCGGCACTTTGAAAAATTTCAGTTTCGGTAAATGCTTGATTTACAAATTAGCTATTTATCAAATAAGCAATTATACGCTTACAGTATCGTTTTCTTTGAATACATCCGCACACCCCCGATAGTAATAGATTAATATCACTTGCGTAGTTTGGGTATTTGTTAAAATTACAAATGGGCGCTTGAAGCAAAATATACTTCAAACGCCTATTTATCAAAAAATTAAGAAAAATATCATGGAATTGCGTTTGTTTGTACCACCAAACCACTATTCATATTTCCAGTCTGAATAATACTGGATGTATGAGAAGAGCCACCCTGATTTAATCTTGCAGTATTATCATTTCCTGTTTGCAAAACTAATGACGTTTGTGAATCTCCATTTTGGTTAATTCTCATTAGGTTGTCATTGCCATTTTGCCAAGATTGGCTCAAATGATTTTCACCATCCTGATTGACTACTCCCCTGTTGTCATTACCCGTTTGAGCTGCACCGTTAACATCCCCAACAACTCCGCTTGGAATACCGGTAACTTTATTATCATCTCCAATCTGACTTACATTGAACACGTTACTATTACCCAACTGGGTCAGCTTTGCCCAGTTATCAGAGCCGTCCTGAGATAGGTCTGATTTGTTTAGTTCGCCAACTTGTTTTACAAAAGCCAGATTTCGACCATTTTGATCAACCGTAGATTTGTTATTTTCACCGTCCTGCAGTACCTCGGCCTGGTTACCAGAAAGAGTAAAACCATTTTGGGTAACGGTTGATTTATTGCGATCTCCAAGTTGTTCCACGTCTGCAATATTTCGGTTGTCATCCTGTGTTATATCAGACTGATTCCGATCACCTTCCTGATACAGATATGCCTCGTTAAGAGCACCATCCTGATCAACAGCAGATTGATTTCTGTTACCTTCCTGGTCTACATCGGCAAGGTTTCCTAAAAGTAAAGTTCCATCCTGGAGGATAGTAGACTCGTTAAGATTTCCATCCTGGTAAACTGTGGCTGAATTACCTAAAACGTTCGTGCCTTTCTGATCAACCGATGAAGTATTTTTGTTTCCTATCTGTTCAATTTCTGCATCGTTTGAAGCACCATCCTGTAATACATCAGACTCATTGTCGTTACCATCCTGATAAACGTCAGCCGTATTTCCTAACAATACAGTTCCATCCTGATCAATAGTGGAAGTATTTCTGTTTCCTAGCTGATCAACGTCGGCTCCATTGCCTGTTAACGTCGTTCCGTCCTGATGTACAGTTGATCCATTCGCATTTCCGTCCTGATATACGTCTGCATTATTCAGGTTATTCTCTTGTGCTACTGTCGATCCGTTTTCATTACCTTGTTGCTCAACCGTAGCATTGTTTCGGCTGTTTTTCTGATTAACTCCCGATTGGTTTTCGTCTCCTTGTTGGGTAACATCTGATACCTGTCTGTCGCCAGCCTGAGTAGAATTGGAAAGGTTTTCTCCACCAGCCTGCCAGATAGTAGCATTTTGGCGATTGCCCCCCTGTGTTACATTGGATTCATTACTTCCCGTTGGGTTTCCGCCATTTTTCTGTGTTACTGTTGCGTAATTTTGTCTTGTTGAGGTTGTTCCGCTTGCATTCTGATTCACATTTGAAAGCTGAGAATTACCTCTTTGAACTACATCAGCATTGTTGTAATTACCCGACTGATTAAGATTCGAGGTGCTACTCTGAGCAAAAAGGTAGGTTCCTGATAATAGGATGGCTACGGTAAGTGTAAGTTTTTTCATAAGAATTCAGTAAATGAGAAAGGATTGATAAGTGAAAAATGTGTATAAATAACCTATTGAATAGATTCAAATTAATGATCGCTCTGCGTAACGATTCCGTTGTTTAATGCGCCGGACTGGTGAACGGTTGACTTGCTCAAATTACCTGTCTGCAGAACAGTTTCGGCATTATTGTTTCCAAACTGCCCCGAAATGATGGTCAGATCATTGCCATCTTGTGAGAAAATACCTGTGTTGAAATCACCGAGCTGGAGAGCTCCTGAAGCAGTGGTTCCTTTTATTGTATTGCGGTCACCATCCTGACCAATTTGAAATTTATTGTTGTCTCCGATTTGCGATAGCAGTGCCTTGTTATCCGTCCCGATTTGCTCGGCGTTAGAATAAATATTTCCCGACAGTCCAACAAGATCGTTACGATCGCCCATTTGACTCGCTGAAAAACTGTTGTCGGTACCGTGCGTGTAGACCCGTGCGTTATTGAAGTCACCCATCTGACTTACCTTGCTCAGATTATCTGCGCTGGCACCTCCTTCAATCCACTGAAATGCATAATTATCATTATCAAACTGCTCAACTCTGGCTTCGTTACGCAAACCGTCTACCTGCTGCCAGACATCATTGCGATTGCCGGATTGCTGAACATGTCCTTCTGATGAGACAGCCCAGGAAGCAATTTGATGTGAATTGTTTGATGTACCAGCCTGATTAAGAGACAATAAAGATTCAGTGGCAGACGAACCACGCACAATTTGTTTTGCAATATTGGCTGTTCCGTATTGTATAGCAGATGTTTCGTTATCAACATTAGCACCAACCGAGGTTCCATCGGATCCGATGTAAGCTTCCAGCGAATTCTGCCCGGTTTGAAGCACAGTGGTCAGGTGGGAATTTCCGTACTGCTCAACCTTGGAAGTACTGTTGTTGGTCTGAAATCCGGGAATATTGTTTTGTGTCACTAGCGCCTGGTTCTCACCAGATACACTTGCCGCAGTACTAATTTGCAATACAGAAGAAGTATGCGTGCCCGACTGATTGATAACCGACTTGTTAAAGTCCTCAATCTGAGTTACAGTAGACCCGTTATTCTGGGCAAAAACATGAAATCCGCCTAGTAGCGTGGCTACCGTCAGGGTAAGTTTTTTCATAATGTGTTTGTCGTTGAGGAGAGTGTCCGAATCTTTTTTAGGCCCGGATATTACATTAGTCGTATCTCGAATTCAATTATCCTGCACTTTTCCGGAAAAAAATTTAACAAAACCATTATAGAATTGATTATTAGCAGGTTACACAAAAAAAATTTTTTATATAATTTTTCGATGTTACAGTACTTGTAGTAGTTGTATTATATGATAGAATTAATGCGTATTAAGTAGTTCTACAAATTGTGAATGACTTGATTGTTGTCTAATTTAGTTCTATAAAAAAATATTATTTTATATAGTAATACTTTTATATTTGCGGTTACAAACCCTTATAAGTTCATAACTCGCAAAGTTTCTAATCATGAAAAACCTCAACCTCGGCTCGCTAACCCCTTCGAATTCCTATCTTTTACTGATTAAAATGCATCTTCCCGGCAAAAGCTGAAGTTTTTTATATGTTGGCAGTATAGCTTGTTGCAGCATTTACAGTTCTGTATCAAGGATTTGCATGCCTCGATGAGTTGAAATTTTTCAAATATGTAGGATTAATTCCTAAAAATTCCGAAATTTTTTCCACAAGAGAGTCATCATTTTTTTTGAAATTCTGCAATAATATTCGGGTGATTTCCTTACCAAACTCATCTAAGATCCCATAATCCAAGATAGGACTGGATTGCCGTAACGAATATTCATCCATGCGATGAATTGCCTAAACAGCAAAAGATGTGAAGTTGCCTGCCATTTGCCAAAAGCACTTGATTATTTGTGCATTTGCACTATTTCTTACCGATGCCAATCGAATGAGCACATTGCAGAAAACGAAGGCCGACGAGTTTGAACTTGTCGCAGCCATCAAAGCCGGCAGCTTTGAAAAAAATAAATATGTTAAATTGTTGATCAGTGATCACCAGGGCTATATATATAAGCTTCGTACAGAAACCGGTCTGGATGAGTCCGTCTTAAAGGACATTTACACCGATACTGTTCTTTTAATTTTACAACATATTGAAAATGATACTTTTCGCGGAGATAGCAGATTATCAACCTATTTTTATAAAATTTTCTATTTTAAAACCGTAGACTATATCCGCCAGAACGCATCCAGCAGAATTGAGTATACCGACGAGCTGCCGGAGCACAGTGATGAAACGCAGAATATCACGCAGATAGTTGAAGCAAAGGACGAAATGAATCTGATCATAAAACTACTTGACAAAATGTGTTCACCATGCAGAGAAATTATCATGGACTGGGCTTACTGGGGATTTAAACCGGATGAAATAGGTCAGCGGATTGGAGAAACAGATCCGGTTAAGTATTCCAAAATCAAATACAATTGTATCGACAAGTTCAAAAAGCTATGGCATAAAAGAACAGCGGCTATGTAGCCCGAATTTGCTACATAGCCGCTGAATTAGATCGATAGAATAGCCACTTTAACCTTTTTAATCAAGATGCCAGATTAAGTGTTTTACTTAGGCTTTCACTCTGTTCTTCAATTCGGTCTGACTGATAAATTCGGATAATTGCCTTCACAATATGATCGATTTCCTCTATTGTATTAAATTTACTAAAAGAGAAACGCACAATTTCCTTATCCGGATTCTTATAAATTGCCGCGATTACGTGCGAGCCGCCATCGGCTAGATTCGAGCAGGCACTTCCACCGGAAACTGCTATGCCTAATGCATCCAGTCTGTTAACCAGGCTTCCGGAAGATAAGCAAGGAAAGGCAACGCTTGCAATATTACTCAGGCTTTTAGTAAGTGATCTGCTTTCACCATTGAAGGTGATACCTCCGATCGTGAGGTCATCAAGCCGGGAAATAAAATGTTTTTTCAGTCCTGTCACATGGTTTTGTACGATAGCCTTACTACGGTAGGACAACTCCAGCGCCTTGGCTAAACCAACAATTCCCACAACATTCTCCGTTCCTCCCCGTTGTCCCTTTTCCTGACCGCCACCGGTAATGATCGGTTTAATTTTGTTGTTTTTGTTGATGTAGATAAACCCAACTCCCTTTGGACCATGAAATTTATGGGCCGATCCAACCAGAAAATCAATGTTGGCTTCTTTAAGATTAAAAGCAAGTTTACCTATCGTCTGAGTCGTGTCGGTATGAAAAATTGCATTATAGCGTTTTGCAAGATCTGCGATTGCATAAATGTCTGTGATATTGCCAATTTCATTGTTTCCGTGCATCAGACTGATCAGTGTCTGAGGATTGGCATTCAGTAAATTCTCTAAATGTTTTAAATCAACATTACCAAAATCGTCTAATCTCACAAAGCTAATTTCAATATCTCCCGCTTTCTCATATCTGGCCAAAGTCTGAAGAACGGCCTTGTGCTCGATTTTGCTGGTAATTACGTGCGTGATGTCATTTGCCTGAATCGCTCCTGATAAAGCAAGATTGTTTGCCTCGGTCGCGCCCGACATAAAGAAGATTTCTTCCGGTTCGGCCCCTAACAGATTAGCAACTATTTGTCTGGCCGAAGCAATGGCCTCCTTTACTTTTCTCCCCGCCCAATGACCCGACGAAGGATTACCATAATTTGTAGTAAGATAAGGTAATATTGCCTGTATTACCTCCGAATCAATTGCCGTTGTGGCTGCGTTATCGCAGTATATTTCCATTCTTTTAATGAATTTAAAATTAACAATTCAGGTAATACAATTACCTGTTTTTATTTACTGGTACTCTTGCTTTTGGGTTTCAGATTTATCGTTAGAATTAGGTTGGGGCACCTTAACAGGTCATAGGTTGCCAGAAGATCATAGAGCCTAACCTCTCCCTTCATTCTTTATAAATCTACTAATTCGATAGACAAAGATTGTTTTTATTTTTTACAAAACCAAAATCTGGTTTGGTTTTTGTACGTTTTGTTGTAAAATGTCAGCGTTTCCGAAAGCCTGGTTTTGGATAGTGATTGATTATTAGTCGAATAACAAAATATTCTTTGATAAAAAAATGCAGTTGAATCGTCAGCAAAGAGCAGTTCTTGACTTTATGAAGGAATGCCACGCAGATCAAAAAAGAAAATACGATCACGCCCCTTACTGGACGCACCCCTATGCTGTTGCAGCACTAGCATCGGCATACATCAAAGATGAAGGTGTGATAGAGATTGCCTTTTGTCACGATGTTCTCGAAGATACAACGTGCGATCAGCATCAGCTGAGTGCAGAACTGAAAAGGATAGGATACAGCACCGGCAGTGTGAAAACAATTATGGACGGAATAATAGGTCTAACGGATGTTTATACAAAAGAAAATTATCCTGAACTAAACCGGAGAGAACGTAAAAAAAGAGAAGCAACAAGACTTGGACAAACAAATTATCTCGTGCAGTCTGTAAAGTATGCTGACCTGACCGATAATACAAAATCAATTGTCTCCGGCGATCCGGGTTTTGCACGTGTGTATGTTGGTGAAATGATTGATCTTCTCGATCAGATGCGCATTGGCAATATTCATCTGCTGATCGCCAGCTGTCATGAGCTATCGCTGGCACTGAATCAAATAGATGCCAGGTAAAGTTAAGATTTTGATTTTATACGCTCTACCCAGCGAAACCAGCCTAATTAAAAAAGCACCTAACAAATGAATGTTAAGTGCTTGGTGATCCCAATTGGATTCGAACCAATGGCCCTCATCTTAGAAGGATGACGCTCTATCCAGCTGAGCTATGGGACCCTACAATTTAAATTCTTCACAAAATAAAAAGGCAGTCAGCAGTTCGCAGTGAAATCTGCATACGGCCTACTGCCTAGTTATTTGTCGGGGAGACAGGATTCGAACCTGCGACCCTCTGGTCCCAAACCAGATGCGCTACCGGGCTGCGCCACTCCCCGCGGTAATTTTACCAAATGGATTTAATTAAAAAGTTGCAATCCTTTAAATTAAATCTCTGCTAATCAGAAACATTGTAGAGGAAGCGGGATTCGAACCCGCGGTACCCTTGCGAGTACGGCAGTTTAGCAAACTACTGGTTTCAGCCACTCACCCATCCCTCCTTCGTTCCGTTCTGGGTTGCAAATATAGCGGGATGTCAATCAGAAAAACAAACAATTTCTAAAAAAAACTTTACCAGAAGCTACAAATGCCTATTTTTGAAAAACTTTAATTTATACAAAACGTTCAGAATGAACTGGAATTACCCAATAAGTACCACTGAATATTTTTTTATTTTTTTTTTCATTCTTGTCTATGTTGCTTATATAATTCGCACAATTCGCATTGCCCGACAGCTACAGACTACAGCAAGAACCATTATCATCAAGCTTTTTTTGCGTAGTATCGTTCTTGGTCTACTAATCATCAGTTTGCTTGGACCATCCTTTGGCGAGGCCGACCAGGAAGTTTCAGCTAAAGGAAAGGATATTTATCTGATTGTAGACCTTTCCAAATCCATGGATGCGGCTGATGTAAATCCTTCAAGACTCGAGAAGGTAAAATTTGAGATGAATCATTTCATACAGAATCAGAAAGCAAGTCGTATCGGAATTATTGTTTTTTCAAATGACGCATTCGTTCAGGTCCCGCTGACCTATGATGCCGCTGCACTCGAACTTTTCATTCAGTCTCTCCAAACCGATCTTTTGCCAACAAGCGGAACGAATATTTGCTCTGCGACTGAACTCGCATACAACAAACTTATGAACGGAACAGATCCGACAGGTCGCTCCAAAATGATGGTTTTATTTTCAGATGGTGAAAGTAAAAACGACTGCAGTAGAAGTCTTTTCAATAACCTGAGGCGATTTGGCATTGGCATCTATGTGGTGGGAGTCGGAACAATAAATGGAATCAGTCTGCGGTCACAGGGAAAAACGCTGATGGATGAAAATGAAAAAATTGTAATTTCTAAACTGGATGAAAATTTCCTCCAGTCCTTTTCATCAAACACGAAGGGAAAATATTATGAATTAAATAATGCCAAAAACGATGTTGGTCAGATGATTAACGATGTCAGCAAAGCGGAGGGCACGCTGGTAGACTCCCGAACTGTGACGGTTGTAAGTAATAAATACTATTATTTTTTGGGAGCAGCATTGATTTTGATCTTGCTGGATGTTTTAATTACTATCGGAACGTTTCGTCTCTGAGTATCTATTCTTATTTTTGCAGATCAAAAAAGCCAAAATTTCATGACGGCATTGATTCTTTACGTTTTACTTTGGCTATGGGACAACCAGAACTTCGATTCTATTACCAGAGCAAATGAGCGTAAACTGGGAGCCGAAAAATCTTTTGAGGATAAAAAATATCTGGATGCGGCCAAACTTTATTACCAGATTACATATGGGTCGATTTTTTCTGATCCGGCGGCGCGCCTGAATTTGGCGCATGCATATTTCCTTGCGGGCAAACATGATCTTGCATTGAAATATTACCGCCAGTTAAGAAGAGTTGACGACAAAACACTGGCATCCATAGCCAATGCGCAGATTGCGCTCATCCAGGTTGGAAAACAGGATACGGCGACTGCCTTGGTTAATTTAAAAACCGCTTTGCGTCTTGAACCGGGAAATGATCTGGCCCGGCATAATTATATCATATTAAAGAAGAATTTTTCGGGCATTGAGAAACCGACTGAAACTAAGATTACAAAAAAGCACCAGAATAATCAAACGACCAGCAACGCACCTGCTGCTGCGAAAGAGGAAAATCTGCAGGTGGAGCAGGATGTAAAACGAGAACAATTATTGCAAAGCCTGAAAGAGATGAACATGTCTGAGGATCAGGCGCGAGCAATATTGGATGCGATGAAATCAAACGAATCCCAATATATTTACCAACTCCGAAGAAAACAATACGCAAAAAAACCGGAGCAGAAAGACCAAATTGAATGGTAATTTTTATAAAAAACCAATGAACAGTATACCCGCAACAAATTTCCAATTTCCTAACCAGACAGCCTTTTACAAAGGAAAGGTACGTGATGTTTATTCCTTTGAAAAACATCTGGTGATGGTGGCAACCGACCGTATCTCGGCCTTTGATGTCATCCTTCCGCGTGCCATTCCGTTTAAGGGACAGGTATTAAATCAGATTGCCGCGTACTTTTTAAATGCAACGGCGGATATTGTTCCAAACTGGTTGGAAGAGGTTCCGGATCCTAACGTTACGATAGGCATCAAATGCCAGCCGTTCCCGGTCGAAATGGTGGTGCGCGGCTACCTTGCCGGCCATGCCTGGCGGGAATACAACGCTGGTAGGAGATCTGTTTGCGGCGTCACACTCCCGGACGGACTGAAAGAAAATGATAAATTACCTCAGCCAATCATTACCCCCACAACAAAAGCGCATCAGGGTCATGATGAAGATATTTCAAGAGAAGATATTCTAAAACAGGGTTTGGTCAGTGAGCAGGATTACGAGCATCTTGAAAAATATACGCTCGCACTGTTTAACCGTGGCACGGAAATGGCTGCCGACCAAGGCCTGATACTGGTAGACACTAAATACGAGTTTGGTAAACTGGATAATATGATCTATCTGATCGATGAAATTCATACACCGGACTCTTCCAGGTATTTCTATAAAGATATTTACACGGAAAACCAGCGTTTAAACCTTCCGCAAAAACAGCTATCAAAGGAATTCGTTCGTGAATGGCTTATCCAAAATGGCTTTCAAGGCAAAGACGGACAAACGATTCCTGAAATGGATGATGAATGGATCGAATTGATTTCTGAACGCTATATTGAATTATATGAAAAAGTGACGGGCATTAAGTTTCAGAAAAATAAAACTGAAAATCCGGTGGATCGTATCGAAGCAGCAATCCGAAAAGCAACTGAAAATTTTTAACAGATTATTAAAGCATAAAATCAATTTGGTTTAAAACAAAAAGTGCCATGAACCATAAATTAGAAAAAAAAGAACAATACGTATATATTGAGCTGGAAGAATCCGCTTTTGCAGAGGAGGTTCCGGCTTCTTTCGAAACAGTAGCAAAGTCGTTGTTTCGCGAAGGATATCACAGTCTGATTGTTAATATGCAAATGACCAAATCGGTCGATACGCAGGGCATAACTATATTAAAGAAAGTAAACTGGCTCTGCGCTAATGACCTGGGCCTGCTGGTAATCGTTACCCGTGATGATGATTTTATCGATTCATTGGAAGCACTGAAAATTCCGGACTTACAGGTACTTCCTACCAAAGAAGAAGCCATTGACGCTGTGTTTATGAACAATCTTGAAAATGAATTCGGCGCAGGTGACGATGATTACGACGCGGAAGACTATGAAGGCGTCAGCGAATCCAGCGAACCCTGACAAACAGAACTAATAAAATTTGATAAATATCTCATCTCTGTTTCGGGGATGAGATATTTTTTTAACGGTACTATCCGGGAATTATCTTAGACTATACTCATTTAAAAGTACATTTCCAAACCACAAATACCACAATTTTCATTTTCATTTTTGTAACAAATAGTTGCATACTTTGTCATATTATCAATATTTTTAGAATATTTGTAAATAAAATATCAAAAATAACCCAAGAAAGAAAATTTTGCCATTCGGGTATTACACCAAATATTTTTTATGATTATCTTGCGTGGCTTTACCCTACGCATAATACAATAGAGGTTTAGCAAGTTTTTTTAAGTGCTTATTTATAAAAATTCTATATACGAATTTGTTAATTACTCTACACTCTTCGATATATGTCGCAAATGTCTGAACCAATGGTAGAAAATCAGGGGCTTTATCGCCCGGAATTTGAGCATGATGCATGTGGAATCGGTTTCCGGGCCAACATTAAAGGTCGCAAGTCACACCAGATCGTAGCTGATGCTATTCACATGCTGGAACGCATGGAGCATCGGGGCGCTACGGGTTTTGACCCTAACACGGGTGACGGTGCCGGTATTCTGATACAGATACCTCATGAATATTTTGTAGACGAGTGTTTACAGCTTGGCTTTCAATTGCCTCCCGCAGGTGAGTATGGTGTGGGGATGATTTTTTTTCCCAATGACGATACCATGCGAGGGGAATGCAAGGATATTCTGAACCGTAAGATCAAAAAACTGGGTCTGCATCTTTTAGGATACAGAAAAGTGCCAACGCTGAATAATACGCTTGGTGAAGGCTCCTTATCAGTTGAACCGCATGTGGAGCAATTATTCATCAAACGCCCGGACGATGTTACCGATGATCTGGGCTTTGAACGTAAACTTTACATTCTACGTCAGGTTTCAGCCAGATTGATTACCGATACGGTAAAAGGTTCAAAAGGACGTTTTTATTATTCGTCTTTATCATGCCGCACGATTTCATATAAAGGACAGTTAACTACTGCGCAGCTTAAATATTATTTCCCGGATCTGGAAAACGAAGCCGTTGTATCTGCCCTGGCAGTTGTACACTCCCGCTTTGCAACCAACACTTTTCCGGCATGGGAACTGGCTCAGCCTTTTCGTTACATCGCCCACAATGGGGAGATAAATACCGTTAAGGGAAATGTGAACTGGATCCGTGCCGGAGAAAAATCTTTTTCTTCTGAATTTTTCAGCAAGGAAGAAATGGATATGATCCTGCCAATATGTGACAGAAATCAATCTGACTCGGCCAATCTGGATAACGCTATTGAACTATTGCATCTTTCCGGACGCTCACTGCCTCATGTAATGATGATGCTCGTACCGGAAGCATGGGACGGCAACGATCAGATGGATCCTGCACGCAAAGCATTTTACGAATACCATGCTGCCATTATGGAACCTTGGGATGGTCCTGCTTCTATATCCTTTACGGATGGTAAAATGGTTGGAGCAACCCTTGACAGAAACGGTCTTCGTCCTTCCCGCTATTGGGTTTTGGATGATGATACCATCATCATGGCATCTGAGGCAGGTGTTCTGGATGTAGACCAGGCAAAAGTGGTTACAAAAGGACGTTTACAGCCTGGCCGCATGTTTATTGTGGACATGGAGCAGGGCCGCATTATTCCTGACGAAGAAGTTAAAGCAAGCGTTTGCTCTTCTCAGCCTTACCAGCAGTGGCTGGACGAATATAAATTACACGTTGATGTATTGGATCACCCAATACGCACCTACCGGCCATATGAAGAAAATGCATTGCTGAAACGGCAGGTCGCATTCGGTTATACTTCGGAAGATTTGCGCATGATCCTTGCTCCAATGGGCCAAACAGGTCTGGAGGCGATTGGCTCGATGGGTACGGATGTACCGTTGGCGGTTTTGTCTGAACAAAGCCAGCATCTTTCCAACTATTTTAAACAGCTTTTTGCTCAGGTTACCAATCCGCCTATTGATTCAATCCGCGAGCGTGCGATTATGTCGCTGATCTCGTTTGTCGGAGGAACCGAGAACATCCTGACAGAAACACCAAAACACTGCCGCCAGATTGCGCTGCAGCATCCTGTTCTTACAGTGCATGAGTTTGACAAACTGCGTTTTGTTGACAAAGCCGGTTTTCAGGCAAAAACAATCAACACCTATTTCCGCGCTGACGAAGGTGGCAAGGCTTTGGAAAGAGCCCTGGAACGCATCTGCCGCTATGCAGTAGACGCCATAGAGGACGGTTTTGAAATTATCATTCTTTCCGACAGGGCCATTGATTCGGATCACGCGCCAATTCCTTCTCTTCTTGCCACAGCAACAATTCACCATCACCTGATCCGTGAAGGACTGAGAGGAAAAGTTGGTCTGCTTGTCGAAGCCGGAGATGTTTGGGAAACCCATCATTTTGCTACCCTGATCGGTTACGGAGCCGCTGGTGTTTGTCCATATATGGCCTTTGAAACCCTTTCTTACATGAACAGGAAAGGCATGATTGAAGAAGGATTCACTGACGAAAAATTACATTACAATTATATCAAGGCTGTCAATAAAGAACTGCTTAAGATTTTCTCTAAAATGGGAATTTCAACTTTGCAGTCCTACCAGGGTGCACAGATCTTCGAATGTGTCGGTTTAAACAAAGATGTAGTTGACCGGTACTTTACCGGGACTATCTCACGTATTAAAGGGATGGGCATTTCGGAAATAGCCAGAGAAATTCTGGTACGCCATAAAGTGGCATATCATGAAACGCCCGAGCAACATCCGAAACTGGAAGTGGGTGGATTTTATCAGTGGAAACAACGTGGTGAAGCACATATTTTCAATCCGCAATCTGTTCACTTATTACAGCAGTCTACAAAAAACAATAGTTACGAGCAGTTTAAGAAATTCTCAAAACTGATTGATGATCAAAGTCATAAGGCCCTTACGCTGCGTGGTTTAATGAGATTCAAGAAGGGAACACCAATTCCAATCGATGAGGTTGAGCCGGTTGAGAATATTTTCAAACGTTTTGCGACGGGTGCAATGTCGTTTGGCTCGATCTCCTGGGAAGCGCATACAACCCTTGCGATTGCCATGAACCGGATCGGAGGAAAATCCAATTCGGGGGAAGGCGGAGAGGATGAATTAAGATACAAAAAGATGCCAAACGGCGACTGGATGAACTCTCAGATCAAACAGGTTGCCTCCGGACGTTTTGGTGTAACCAGTCATTATCTGAGCAATGCAGGCGAACTGCAAATCAAAACGGCTCAGGGTGCTAAACCAGGTGAAGGCGGACAGCTTCCGGGATTCAAAGTTGATGACTGGATTGGCCGGACGCGTCACTCGACACCGGGTGTTGGCTTGATCTCACCCCCACCTCACCATGATATTTATTCGATTGAGGATTTGGCTCAATTGATATTTGATCTTAAAAATGCCAACCGTGCTGCCAGAATCAGTGTGAAATTAGTATCTGAGGCTGGTGTGGGTACAGTTGCTTCCGGTGTTGCAAAAGCACATGCGGACCATATTCTGATCTCGGGATACGACGGCGGAACAGGTGCTTCTCCCCTAAGCTCGATTCGTCATGCCGGATTACCCTGGGAACTTGGCTTAGCCGAAACTCATCAGACACTGGTTCGAAATAAATTGCGTGGAAGAGTTACTGTGCAGGCTGATGGCCAGCTTCGTACAGGAAAAGACCTTGCCGTTGCGGCACTTTTGGGTGCTGAGGAATGGGGCGTTGCTACGGCTGCCCTGGTTGCCGCAGGCTGTATCATGATGCGTAAATGCCATTTGAATACTTGTCCGGTTGGCGTTGCCACCCAGCGCAAGGAACTTCGGGCTTTATTCTCAGGCAAGCCTGAGCATGTGGTAAACATGTTTACTTTCATGGCAGAGGAGCTTCGCGAGATTATGGCTCAGCTTGGTTTCCGTACTGTGAATGAGATGGTTGGACAGGCTCAGTATCTGGAACTGCGTAACGATATCAAACACTGGAAATATAAAAATTTAAACTTCGATGCGATCCTTTACAAAGAAGGCGGCATCAATGTTGCTCAGTTTAAACAGGAAGAACAGGATCACGGAATTGATAGCATTATTGATCTGGATCTGATCAAATCGGCGAAGGCTGCGCTTGAAAACAAAGAAGAAGTTTATGGTGAGTTCCCTGTGAACAACCTCAACCGCGCAGTTGGAACGATGCTTTCAAACGAAATATCAAAGATTTACGGCGGCGTCGGGCTTCCGAAAGGAACGATTCATTACAAGTTCCGTGGTACTGCAGGACAAAGTTTTGGAGCATTCAATACAACCGGGCTTCGTCTCGAGCTGGAGGGAGATGCAAATGATTACTTCGGAAAAGGACTTTGCGGAGCTGAACTGGTAATCTATCCGGACCGTGAATCTAAATTCAAACCTGAAGAAAACATCATTGTTGGTAATGTGGCATTTTATGGTGCAACTTCCGGTGATGCTTACATCCGCGGTACAGCCGGAGAACGGTTCTGCGTTAGAAATTCCGGTGCGAAGGTAGTAGTGGAAGGCGTTGGCGATCACGGATGCGAATACATGACAGGCGGACTGGCGATCGTACTGGGTGAAACAGGACGGAACTTTGCAGCCGGTATGTCAGGTGGTGTTGCGTATGTGTTGGATAGAGCAGGTGATTTCAAAGAAAAGGTTAATATGGAAATGGTTGCACTTGATCCATTGAATCCGGAAGATGAGGGAATACTTCGCGAGTATTTGGATAAACATTTTCAATACACGACCAGTAACGTAGCGTTCCAGCTACTTCAAAATTGGGAGCAGTCAGTGAAGCTATTTGTAAAAGTGCTTCCTTCTGATTTCAAGAAAGCTTTGGAAGGCCGCGGTATATCACTGGCTCAGCAAATTGCTGATAAAAATGTGGTCTATCAGGATATCGTTGTTGATGTTGACCACCTTTAAGAGCAGTAGCTGTTAGCGATCAGCTTTCAGCATGCGCGTTATAGAAATTAATTTGGCCCAATTGAATCACGTTTAATAAGGAAATATAAGAATGGGAAAACCAACCGGATTTTTAGAGTTTGAAAGGGAATTGCCTAAGAAAAGAGCAGTTGAAGAGCGTATTCATGATTATAAGGAAATTGAAACCGCTCCCACCGATTCCAACTCCAAACAACAGGCTGCCCGCTGCATGGACTGCGGTATCCCCTTTTGTCATAATGGCTGTCCTTTGGGAAATATAATTCCGGAGTTCAACGATGCCGTCTACGACAGTAACTGGGCTCTTGCCTATGAGATCCTAACCTCGACAAACAACTTTCCGGAGTTTACCGGAAGGATTTGCCCTGCGCCTTGTGAAGCTTCCTGCGTGCTGGGAATCAACAAGCCGCCTGTGGCCATAGAATATATTGAGAAATCCATTATTGAAAAGGCGTTTGAACTTAACCTGGTTAAGCCTCGGATCCCAAAACACCGCACCGGCAAAAAAGTGGCGGTCGTAGGATCGGGGCCGGCGGGACTTGCAGCGGCGAGTCAGCTTAACCAGGCAGGACACACAGTTGTATTGCTTGAAAGAGCAGATCGTATTGGCGGCTTGCTTCGCTACGGAATTCCGGATTTTAAACTGGATAAAAGAGTAATCGACCGCCGTCTTGAAGTTATGCAGCTGGAAGGTATCGAATTCCGCACCAATGTAAATGTGGGCGTGGACATCAAGGCCGATGAATTGCAAAATGATTTCGACGCCGTTGTGCTTACGATGGGCTCTACTATTCCAAGAGATGTAAAAATTGAAGGAAGACAATTTAAGGGAATCCATTTTGCAATGGAATTTTTGAGTCAGCAAAACAAAAGAGTTTCCGGAATTGACCCTGTGGTCGACCACCGTGGCTCAGCATATACCAATGGTCAGCTTATGGCTACGGGCAAAAATGTCGTTGTAATTGGTGGTGGTGATACCGGTTCTGACTGTGTGGGTACTTCCGGGCGCCATGGAGCTAAATCGATCACGCAGATTGAATTAATGCCCATCCCTCCAAAAGACAGGGACTCAAGTACGCCCTGGCCGAATTGGCCGATGATGTTACGCACCTCAACTTCACATGAAGAAGGCTGCGACAGACACTGGTCGATTAATACCAAGGAGTTTATCGGGGATGAAAACGGACATTTAAAGGCAATCAAAATTGTAGATCTTGACTGGCAGAAAGATGCTGAGACAGGTCGTCTGCAAATGAAAGAAGTGGCTGGAAGCGAAAGAACGATTCCATGTGAGCTGGCTCTTTTTGCAGCAGGTTTTCTTCATCCGCAACAAGAAGGTCTGCTTACTGATCTGGGTGTTGAATTTGACGACCGTGGAAATATCAAAGCAAACGGATATCAGTCGACTACGAACGAGAAAATATTTGCAGCGGGCGACTGCCGCCGGGGACAATCATTGGTTGTCTGGGCAATCAGCGAAGGCCGTGAGGCTGCCCGTTCAGTTGATGAGTATCTGATGGGCGAATCTTTTCTGGAAGCGAAAGCCGTTTCGATGTTTAATCCTGCATTTGCACACGTTTAAGGCTTAAATTTAATTTTGCATATGAATTGAAACCGTCTTAAAGGGCGGTTTCTTTGTTTAGTTTTCAGTCGTAATGAATCTGATTTTACAGATCATACGTATCTTTACAAAACCTGTTGCCAATCAATCCGTTGATGTTTTTACACTATTCCCCTTTTTGGTTAAAAGCCTTTTATTCCCGGTACATCTGGCATATACCGACCGAGGAAAATAAATTATTTTTAACTTTCGACGACGGCCCTATCCCCGATATCACCGAATTTGTGCTTAACACGCTCAAAACATTTGACGCCAAAGCAACTTTTTTCTGTATAGGCGACAATGTCCGCAAGCACCCTGATATTTTTCAAATGCTTCTTGATCAGGGACATTCGGTTGGCAACCATACTTTCAATCACATGAATGGCTGGAAAACACAGGACCAGACCTTTATCGAAAACATTGCCTTATGTGACAAACAGCTGAGTATTGATACAAATCTTTTCCGCCCTCCTTATGGAAGAATGAAAAGCAGCCAGATGAAATTTATCCCGGAAAACAGAAAAATTATCATGTGGGACGTTTTGAGCGGAGATTTTTCACCACAGATTACGCCTGAGATCTGTTTGCAAAAAACGATAAAGTATACCAGGCCCGGCTCGATCATCCTTTTTCATGACAGTGTGAAAGCTTCTAAAAATATGCAGTACACACTTCCACGATTTCTTGAACATTTTACGAAAAAAGGATTTAGTTTTGATGTTTTGCCCATGAATTGAGTCAAAACAGGAAAATGTAGCCATTAGGCTCGTTTCTTTTACAGGCTCGGATTTCGCTTTTTAATTTAATAGATGTCATTTTCAGAAAATCCGGTTCAGGTAAGCATATTGTTGGCAGCCCGTAATGAAGAAAACAATATAGAGAGGTGTCTCCTGTCACTTTTTGAGTTGGATTTCCCAAAAACACAGTTAGAAATTCTCATTGGTGATGACGATTCGAGCGATAAAACAGCAGAAATTATCCATAATTTTATTTTGGATAAACCTCTTTATCGGTATTTTAAAATAAAGGATCACACAGTTGGGCTGAAAGGAAAAGCCAATGTTCTTGCCCAGCTTTCGCATCAGGCAAAAGGCAAATATTTTTTCTATTGTGATGCAGACATTGCTGTTCCATCAACATGGATTTATAGTATGCTGGAGCATTTTCAGGATAACACCGGTGTCGTAGTAGGTCTGACCAGAATGAAACGCTCGCATCTATTCGCTGACTTTTTATCACTTGAATGGCTATTTACATTATCCATACTGCGTTTTTTCTCCATTTTCAAAATTGCGCTGACTGGTCTTGGCAACAATATGGCCGTCACAAGAGAGGCTTATTTTAAAGTTGGAGGGTATGAAAAGATCGGGTTTTCAATCGTTGAGGATTATGCCCTTTTTATGGCCATCGTGAAGGCAAAATATAAATTTGTTCAGACTTACAGCGATAAAGTTCTGGCATACTCCGAGCCATTGAATTCTTTTTCCGAATTAAAAACACAGAGGCGCAGATGGATGTATGGCATCATGGAATCTCCGCTTATTCTCCGTATCTGTGTAATCATGTCTGCTTTATATGTTCCCATTATTGCTCTTATCGCAATCTGGGATCCACATCGAAGCTGGAACATGGCAATATCACATTATGCGCTGATAACAGCCGTGGTATTGTTTGCTGTTGTATTTTTGAAACAAAAGGACCTTTGGAAAACCGTTTTCTTCTTCTGGTTTTATCTGATGTCGGTTTGCGTCTGGATGCTAATTATTTACCTGTCTCCGGGAGAAACGACCTGGAAAGGCAGGACTTACTGAGAGTTAAAATGAACGAGAATGATTGAAACGCACGCGCATATATATAGCGACGATTACGCAGAAGACCGGCAGCAAATGCTGGACAGAGCCTGGGCGGCAGGCATCAAACAGATTTGGATGCCCAATTGTGATCATACAACCATACCTGGTATGATGGATCTTGCAGCACAATATCCAGGGCGCTGTTTGCCAATGATTGGCCTTCACCCTACCTATGTAAAAGAAGATTTTGAAAACGAATTGCAGATTGTTGAAGAGTGGCTTGGCAAATATAAATTTATAGCGATTGGTGAGATCGGAATGGATCTTTTTTGGGATAAAACCTTTCAAAGCCAACAGAAAGAGGCGTTTTTGTTTCAATGTGCTCTTGCCAGAAAGCATAATTTGTGGATCGATATACATTGCAGAAGTGCATTTTGGGAAACTGTGGAGTTAATTGAAAAATTTGCAGATGCTAAACTTACCGGCATCTTTCATTGTTTCACCGGCACATTGGATGAAGCTCAAAAAGCAATCGAACTTGGTTTTAAGCTTGGAATCGGTGGAGTTGCTACGTTTAAAAATGGCGGTTTAGATAAAGTCATTCCTTTTGTAGATCTTGAACATCTGGTGCTGGAAACGGACAGTCCCTACCTGGCTCCCACTCCGTTCCGGGGTAAAAGAAATGAAGTTGCCCACATTGCACTTGTTGCCCAAAGGGTTGCGGATTTAAAACATATGTCAAAAGAAGAAGTAATCGCACAGACAACTAAAACGGCGCTAAAACTTCTTCAATAATTTTAATTTGAGATGTCATACAACATCATTCACATTAACCCCATTTCACCAGAGCCTACCCAGGGATCTGTTTTGGTCATCTATACAGGAGGAACACTGGGAATGGTTTACGAGACGAAAGGCAAACAGCTGGTACCATTCAACTTTGATCAGATCATTGACAAGGTGCCAGAAATAAGCAGGCTGAATTTCGGAATCACGTTTCTATCCTTAAAGGAACCGATCGATTCATCAAATATGAACCCCGGGATTTGGATCGAGCTTGCAACAATCATTGAGGACCATTACGATCAATATGACAGCTTTGTAATTCTTCACGGGACCGACACGATGGCTTATACTGCCTCCGCTCTGAGTTACCTGCTTGAAAATCTGAACAAACCGGTCATTCTAACCGGCGCGCAGTTGCCTATCGGGGTAGCAAGATCAGACGCAAGGGAAAACTTTATTACGGCACTTGAGCTGGCTGCGGCTATCGGAGAAGACGGCATGTCTGTCCTTTCGGAAGTTTGTATTTATTTCAACTCCGTTCTGCTTCGTGGCAACCGTTCTAAAAAACAGGAAAGTTCAGATTTTAACGCGTTTCACTCTGAGAACTATCCCAATCTGGCCAATGCGGGCGTAAGGATCGAATATAATTTTCCTTACCTGAAACCGCATCAGAAAGACCAAGAATTAAAAGTTCACAAGCGACTGGACTCCAATGTTGCATTTCTTAAAGTCTTTCCTGGCATCAACAAACAGGTGGTAGAGTCGATCCTCAAAATTGAGGGTTTAAAAGGTGTGGTGCTGGAAACATACGGCGCCGGAAATGCCACAACTGAATCCTGGTTTCTCGACGCTGTCAAAGAAGCAATTGAAAAGGGAGTCATCATCTTTAACGTTTCGCAGTGCAACGGCGGCCGGGTCAATCAGGGACAGTATCAAACGAGCAAATTTCTAAAGCAGGTCGGTGTCGTAAGCGGCTCAGACATTACGGCAGAAGCAGCTATCACTAAAATGATGTACATCTTTGGCAACGAAAATGATGCTAAGACCTGTGTTGAAAAACTCGCCCAGCCACTTTCCGGAGAAATGAGCATTTGATTTGTTTATGAAATAAGTTACACTATCTTTGCACCCTGATTACCACAAAGAGAGGTGTCCGAGTGGTTGAAGGAGCTACCCTGGAAAGGTAGTATACGGGTAACTGTATCGAGAGTTCGAATCTCTTCCTCTCTACAAAACCCCCTTGGGATTACACCCAAGGGGGTTTCACATTTTCTGCTACCCTCATTGCTACTTTTTTACGCAAGGCCCCTACGATGTACCCTTATATTGAAGCGAAATTATTTAGGAGAAAAGAAGATCTTACAAAACGTTGGTACATCGAGTTCGGAGCGTGGAACGAACAAACTGGATCGATAGAAAAAAAGAAGATTTATTGCCCGGCGAAATTTAAAACCGCAAATCAAAGAGAGATTTGGGCAAGGGCTATTTGTGCTGAAATTAATGCCGGTCTGCAAAAGGGTGCGTTAATGGTAACAGAATCCAACGTTAAACAGGAACCGGAAAAATTAAAGCTAATTAGCTCGTTTAGCACGACGCTAGATAACATTAAAAAGACCATACGCAGCAAATCGGCAATTACGTACAATTCCGCTATTAAGAAGTTACAAGTGTATACAGACAAAATTGATACTGATTTCGAGCTGCTTAACTTCACATCGACGCAAACAATAGCTTTTAGAGATTATCTGCTAAATGAACTCAACAACAGCCCACGTACCGCAAACAATACTATTGAACATCTTAACACTATTTATATTCATTTATCATCCCGCAAAGCTCTTCCTGCTTCACCGTTCAAAATCAAAAAATTAAAGGAAGAAGTAACAAGCAAAAACATTGCTTTTTCTGATGTTGATAGAAGGAAAATTGAAGATCACCTTAGAGAACACGAACCGGAATTGTATCTGTTTACGCGAATTATGTACTACGCGTTTATTCGTCCGGGTGAATTGAATCATATTACCCTGGCTGACGTCCGCTTGATTGAAAGATATATTTTGATCCGTGGTACTGTCAGCAAAAACGGGAAAACGGAAACTGTGCAGATTATCCCCCCACTCTTTGAAGCATTAAAGCAGGTCAACATCACTGATGAAAAACAGTTTTTTTATCTCTTTGGAAAAGGGTTAATACCATCCCGTTACCTAAGTGCCAAAGAGGTTGCATTTAGAAGGCATCAAAAGGTTTTAGAAAAAATTGGGTTGAAAGAAACAGGATACACGCTTTACAGTTGGAAACATACGGGTGCTGTGAATGCTTACCGTGCCGGTGTTGGTGTGAAGGAATTACAGAAATTACTGCGTCATTCGTCGGTATCGGTAACTGATATTTATTTAAAATCACTTGGTCTAAGGACTGATCCTAACATTCAAAATTACTCGTGGTAACAATACAATATTTGGTATGACAGGGTAAAAAACTCCGGATCTGCACCGGCTCCGGCGGTGGCCACGCTCTGATCAGGGGCTAGTCGGTCAAATTATCAGCTGACACACCAAATAATGTTCGGTTTTTTACGTCAGGATTTTAAATGTGTAAAGTTATCAAACAGTAATTCTTTGGCCTCATTAAGACTTTCGATTTCGCCCCATTGGTTTGCTTCCAACACTGAATCACATTTTTCACAATAAGCGGTAACTTCTGCAAATTCTTCACCTTCTTCGTTACTGCTATTTCGTACGCTTATGTTGTCGTCCGTAATCAAGTGATTATTAATGCATCTTATAATCATAGTTATTATTGTGTAAACTGTAAATTGATAAAGTAGTTAAAGGGCATAAAATCCGTCGACCATAGATAAAAATAACTATACTGGCCAACACAGTTGTTATTAGCTATGAGGACCATACAGTCAGAACCGTCTGTGTTTTCCGGACCACACAGATAGAAATATCTATGTTTGCCGGCAATCACAGCTAGAAGTAACTATGTAGCCAGGTTGTACAGTTAAAACCGTCTGTGTTACCGGGTACATAGACGGTTTTGTCTATACCAGATGTGATAATGCTTGAATGATGGCATTCCTTTCTTTGGCAGGCAGGGAAACCAGTTTTTGCACCTCCCTTTGTATTTTTCGTTTCACGCGCTGTCTATCAATGTAATCGTCTCCCAGATAGTCGTATTGGTGCAAATGGCCTTCATCGTTGTGATAATTCATATAAAGAAGTTCAGTTGCCAATCCAGCTCTGGTTTGTGCGGAAAAACTATGTAGGTTCCAATTTTTAAGAAATTCAGTATATAATTCATTTTCATAAGTGCTGATCAGGACATCTACGTTTTTAGGCAGTGCTAATACCACTTTTAAAAGCTGCTCGTGTTGCTGATCGGTCATTTCATGCTTATAAACATGCCTGTCAGAACGGCGGGAAAGTAGCGGATATGGCGGATCGAGATAAATGCAGTAACGGTATTGCGGGATAAAATCAAACGTTGAAAGAAATTCTATTGCGCATTTATTTGATATCACACAGTCAGGAATATCTATGCCGGATCTCAGTGCCTGAAAGACCTTCACGTTAATTTCATTAATGTAGGTCTTAACCAGCGCCGGTTTTTTGAATTGGGCAATTGCACCCGATCCGCCACATGGTTCTATATAAATATCATGCGGCATAATCTGGTTGATGATCTGATGACGCACACCTGATCCGTTCTTGCTTCCGAAATAGTTTTTATAAACTTGGTTTTGTATCCGTGACATATTTCCCTTTCATTATAAGCGCTGTTTCACGCCGTGACATTTTAAATAACCACTCGCCCTGATGGGTCACATGTGACATTTTTAGGTGCAACTCCCTCAGGAAATTCACACCGTGACAAATTTCGGTTCAATTACACCGGTTAAATCACACGTGACATTTTGATATTTAACTGTGATCAATCCGTCACGTTTCCTTGACAAACGTTTCCTGCAGGTCTGGTTTGCTGTAACCTGTTTCCCAAATACGAACCTACCGCAACCACAAGCACATAACTTTGAATTGAAAATTGTAAATGGATTCTCGCTTGTTAATGCTTCCAGAATGGCACGGCTCACTTCATTGGAAACAGCGGCATGAACGCCATTTCCTACGGCTCTGTATTTTGCCACTTTATGAAGTTCAGGAAGATCATAACCCGCCGGTAAACCTTGTAGCTCACAGAATTCCTGAAAACTTCTTTTGCCTATCCTGCTACCTTCCGTTGCTGTTACACAAGGTTCGGCTACCCCTTCAAAATCCATTCGTTTGATGTTAAGGATCAAACCAGTTTTCGAACCAAATTGAAAGTGTCGTAATCGAGATTGCTTGTGCCCGACATGAAGCGGGGAAAGATCAAACCTTTGGATATGGTAACCATCAATTTCAAGACTTGGTACGCCTGGGACATTTTCCATCAGGAACCAATCACAATCAGATTCCAAAACAATCCTGCAAAATTCGCCCAGCAATTCAAGCCCTTCACCTGTTGGTTCTGTTCGTCGCAATCTTGAAAAATCCTGACATGGTGGCCCCCCAATGATGCCGGTAAAAAAACCTTTACTGCAATGAAAATTCCTGACATCACCACCAAGTATTTTTTCCGGTGCCCTGACCACGCAGAAACCGTTTGATTCAAAGCCAGAATCCAATAGCCCGATGCCGGAAAAAAGAGATAATACCAACTGTGAATTTATCATATTTAGTAGTCCTGGTTAAGTCACATTTGGCATGTGACATTTTTTGTTTTCGCTTTATCCGGAACGTCACATTTGGTGTGACGTTTTAATTATCCTTTCGCGCTGCCGTTTCACATTTCGGCTGCAGTATAGTCATAATTATCTATGCTACCAAATCAAAAAAAGGGGCGTTCCTTTCGGTTCGCCCCTTTTCTACTTGCACCCCGCAAAGTAGATTCTTTAATATACTTTCAATGCTGGCTGTCTTCCGTACACACGTCCAATGTTGTGGCCGTTCACGGTGACGTTGTCTTCGTATTCGTGTGGAGCAAGGAAATCGTTTTGGTATATTACTACTCCGCCACCATCACCAGTGCAATCAATAGCAAAGCCTTTTTTGCCTTCCAGAATATCACGTTCACAGAACAGATTGTGATTGATTGGCATTGTGCCGCCGTTCATGTGTAAACCCTGTGTTCCCGGTGTTGGCGTAAAATTACCCCGGCTGCTTGTGTAGGCTGCAAAATGTGGCACTTTAATTCGGTTCCTGATTCCCCAGACTACTTCCATCGCTGCAACGGCTGCATCCTGTGTAGCGGCAAACATGGAGTGCATCAACCCTGTGTAACTGTCTCCCGGTTGACCGTTTTGTCCGGGTGTCCAGTTTTGCCAGTTCCCGCCGGTTGGTCTAAACCTTGGCATTACATCATTTGGGTTGTTCTGCCAGAAATGCAGTTTGGTTGTATCGTCTCCGAACTGTGAATTAGGTGCATCCCACATTGCAGAACCTCCTACCAGAATGAGAGACCAGAAAGCAATTTTAAACTGTTCATCCCAAGGCGCTGCTACCTGCGTGAACTTGGTTTCGATTTCGCCGTTCGGGAATGGGATAATGTCGCCAGTTCTGGCACCTTCAATTCCTACACGTCCGCCGCCTGCTCTTTCTACAAAACTTTCTGTTTTGGTACAGGTGAAGATTGAAACCTCACATTCATTGTTTTGTCCCTGATACGTCATTGTTCCCACTTTTACCCGGTTACGTACGTATGCAAATTCCATCGGGAAGTGATATTTGTTTTGGAACAAATAATACTTCTGGTTAACATTTCGGTTTATGTGGTGATTGCGGGTAAAGAATTCGCTTATACCGCTGAAACCGTCTGTTGGATCGTATTTATTATGAACGTGCGTTGTTACGCTTTTCTCGTAATTTTCGCGTGTCATCCATTGCAATTCAGGACGAACATAGCCGTAAAACTGATCACCACCGTAATCACCCCAGTTTCCTTTCTTGGTTCCTTTTTTAATTCGGGCACCTTCATAAAACGCAGAAGTTTTCCCGTAAATATCCGGATCATTATTCTGCATATTTTCCGCAATCTCTGAACTCAGATAAGAACTTGTGGAATTACCCATGTGTTCCATTGCAGCACCGCCCATATCTTTCAACGTTGCCTCGGAAACGATACTCGAGTCACCTTTCATCCAAGTCCAGAACGTTCCGGGTTGTGTTCCCTGTCCGATTGCAATGTAAGGCTGCACACCCAGCGCAATTACTTTTTCCCGGCTGTCCTGAATATTACGGTGTCCTACTGCATGGTGCTTGTTGTACGGCTCCCAGTTTTTAGGCTGCGCAACGGACGGCCAAAGCAGTTGACGACTTGCAACCGACCATACAGGCCAAATAGAATTAGCTGTTGGTTCGTCTGAGTGAACAGAAAGGAAAATTTGCGACATCCTGCCATTATCGGTGTTAACCCCGTCGTTCCAACCATCAAATTTATTATCAAACGTTGCAAGGTCTGGTATTTTGTTTGATTTCATTACGTACTGCGCAATAGTGTGACCGCCATCAGGAGCAACATAGTTTTGCAGATTGTTATAACTTCCATCTGCATTTTTCAACGGGAAATTACCGATAGCATAAAACACGTTGTCGTCACCCAGTTTATTCAATCCACCGGCTGTTCTAACCAACCCCGGCGTATTGTCGGTGATTCCGTTCCCTGTGATCTGAATACTGAATTCAGGCGTTTTATTGTAGTGGTACTCCCTGCCTGAAACCTTTGTTGTGTAAACCCCTTTCGGTAAATCTGCACTTCCCGGCGTCCACGTGTAATCAGGTAAAGGTGTCACCGTACCCGGATTCGTTGGTGTGGGCGTTGTTGGCGTTGTATTCCCTGTCAGGAATCCCGGGCGCAAACCTGTGTAACTTGGTGCAGCGGCTACTGCTTCGGCTGCTTTCTTTCTGGTGAAGAAATATAAGACAATTACACCCATCACAAAGAAAATCAGCTGCCTGTTTTCTTTCTTTTTAAGCCATCTTTCGAATGATTTCATATTCGTTTTGCTTGGGAGAATTAAATTTTTGAAGGAAACCAACCCGTCGCATTAATGGCCGCAATCATGGCATCAGAGATCGCCTTTTGTGCTGTTGGGTGAATTGTGTCAGATGCTAAGTAATTTGCGGTGTTGGTCCGGTCAAATGCATTGGCCAAACTTTCGTATTTCAGGTTCGGCGAATTGATTGAGGCAACAATTGAGGCCTGTATTTGCCTGCCTAATTCAATTCTGGCCTCTGTGGTGTTATCTGCAGACGGGGTTGAGCCAAAAATCATAATTTTGGCATTCGGGTACATTGCTCTGTTGTAATTGATAATGAACCTCATGTTATTTTCGAAAATTACCCTATTTGCTGGTGTGGACATACCACCGGAACCAAGATTATTCGCATCGTTTGCGCCAATCATAATACAAATAAGATCAGCTCTTTGTATGTCGTAATAACCCCACTTAATGGCTTGAACCATTCCATCAGTCGTCATTGACCCTTGACCTTTATTGACAGGGCGCGATCTATACCCCCGGCTTTTTAAGTGCCTGTTAATTTGCAGCGAGAAATGTTCCGTGTTTCTATCATTCTCAAAGTACCCAGCACCCGTACCATTTGTTATTGAGTCACCATCAAACCTGAACACAAAATCCGCGTTACGATCTAATTGTTTAGTAATCGAGTGACCAACAAAAACGATGTCCAAATCAAGCGGGGTAGTATCAGTTGCATCGTAACCAGCGACAACAAACGTCACTGTACTCATCCAGCCAATTTTCAGAAACTCGTGCTCAATCTCAAAATATTGATTGGGTACTAATGGATATGGTGCATTTATTCTGCTGTAACCGTTTGGTGCTAGGTTGTCGTTAGGGCCTTTAAATATATTATTGGCAATATTATCAACCCTGATACTTATATCTATTTTTCTATTGGACTTAACCCTTAAACTCGATATATAGGGAAAAAAGGGCGGTGAAATGTTATAGGTACTTCCGAAACTGAAATTCACCAATGCCAAATCCTGACCTACACTAGTAATTGCAGTTCCTCTTAGCCTCGTTACATATGTCCAAGGCATACCTTCCGTTTCGCAAATATCCTTCATTGTGATATTTACCGGATTGCTTCTTACCAGACCACCGTCTTTTAAAATCTTCGAGGCATTAAAAGAATCCTTTATTCCATTGTAATAAGTTTGGTCAACTTTTACAGGAAAACCAGATTGTCCAAAGGCAGAAACCGCAAACAGAAGCGGTATTAAAAACTTAAATAGATTTTTCATATTTTAAATAAGGTTGGATACTTTGTCGAATGGAACTGCGTAAAGATCAGCCTTGGTTAATGCTGACCCGTCATTGTAATAAAGTTGCTTTTTTGGGGTGTCACTAAAATTTATATCCAATGAAGCAAGGATGAAACCGGCACGCTTCATTGGGAATGTTAATTCGTTAATTGTGGACGTGTGAAAGATTTGGTTCGTTTCAAAATCCGCAACCAGACTGGTATAGCGTTTATCCTGATCGATCAACAGTTGCTTATAGTTATTGTCGGTTGAAACAACTACCGCGCGTCTCCTGAAAATAACAATCAGGATGATGATAATCAGAATAATATGCTTTGCTTTCATAGTCCTATAAAATTAAAATGACGGTTCTAACCACTGCAACGGCAATAAATACCGCTATTGTTTTGCCCCGCCTTTTGGTTTTTGCTTTGTATTTGTCGCGGTCTCTTTCTGCCTGAATTCGTGTTGCTGCCTGATCTTCAACCTGTTTTAAAAGACTGGAATTGTAGGCTTTCAGGATGTCGCGTTCAATTGTGATCTGATCACAGATTTGCAGGTCTCTAACGATCAGTTGTTTTGTTGTCGGAATTCGGGTAACGTTTTGACAAATACCCGTCTGCCTGTTCATCAGTAGGCAAAGTATTAAACAGGCTATCTTGGCGGCGTTGTAAAGTTTTGATTTGGGTTTCATAAGCCTGATTGGTAACGATAAGATTAACGGGTTTTTGCTCACTGCAACGGCTTATCCCGGATACAACCAGACCGCCAACAACGGCAAAGAAAAACGGACGTAGAGCCGCAATGATAGATTTTGCTTTAACAAGAATTTCGAAAGTGTTCATTCTGGATCGTCTTTTGTTAAGTCTGCAGGGTTTCCCGAACCCATAAATTTGTTTAGCCTTTTTATTATGAACGGCGGTACATAAGCCGGATCAATTGCGTTAATATTCCTTGCTGCGCTCAGTGATTCTTTTGCAACCATGTAGCCATACAAAACCACGTCAATCCATGTAAAAAGAAAATTTGGTTTGTCGTGGATGGTGAAAGATGTGAGTACGTGGGAAAGAACCAAAACCCCGAAATAGAGAAAAACTTTTACTATGAATCGTTCAGCCTGGGTGAAACTTAGTGACCGCCAACCGCCGTATTTTATTGCTTTCCAAGTGCCGAAAAATGTATCAAGCATTACCAACACAAACAGGAACCCTACAAATTTCCAATCATCAAAAATGTACTTTGAGAACAGTTCTGCGAAAATTGCAAACCAGACGGCAAAGACAGTTGAACCCTTTGTAAACATTGAGGATAGGTATTCGTATAGGGTATTAATCATTGCTTTGAACTTCACTTTTTATTTTTTTTTCTTCTGAGATAAAACACGATTGCTACTACCAGTACTATCCAAAAAAAAAAGCTACTGCCTGCTACGGCTCCACTTGAATACATCCGTATTTCTTCCTCACGGCGTTTAATTAGCCCGTCGCTAATTCTCTTTACACCGTTCACAGTTTCGTACTTCCATTTGCGCCACTCAGCAAAAATTGCTTCCGTGTTGTTTGGATTGGCGTTGATCAGTTTGCGAAGACCGGAATTTGCAAAAGCAGTTGTACCGGCATTGTAGACAAAACTTACACAGGCATCGAATTGACCTTGCAGCAATGAAGCGGTGATATTTTTGTTTACACCATTTACCGCGATACCAATGTGATAATTAAGAAGCTGCACGGCTCTGTCTTGCGTGATGGTTTGCCCGGATTTTACCCGGCTTCCATCTTCATAGTAAGTAAAACCCCAACCAATCGTTAAAGTACCATTTGAATCAGGATACGCTTTAAGTCTTAGTTTTTCGCGGTTTTTGAGTACCTGAACACCGGAAGAACTGAATTGCATATTGGCCATACTGTCAGGATAATTGTTGTTGATTATTCTTGTACAGGGCTGCAACGTATTCCGAAAGTTCAGCAGGTGAAAACCAGTCGATCAGATCAGTGGTTAAATTCCGGTTAAACTGCTTTAAATACTCAGCTTTAACACCTTCATAATCACCTGTGAAAGATGCCAAATCTATTTGCCAAGGAATTTCAATACCTTCATCATTGGTAATATATGTTCGCACACCATCAGCAATAAGAGATCGGTACATTCCGGCTAATTGCTGATTAGTCATAGTTAGACGCCTTAACCCTCCTTTGCTTTGAACATACAGGTATAGAAACACCGCTGCAATAATCCCGATGATCCAATATTTTTTATTTTGAGCTTTGGTCATGAGTTCAGGATTTGAAGAAATTTATTATAATCGGAATCTGAAAGTTCCGCCTGCAGGTCTTTTGTCAGATCACGTTTGTACAGCGTGTTATACTGATTATAAACAGCCTTGTACATTTGTCCACGTGATTGAGCGGCAAGCCCAAATATTAATTCTTCGTTAGTTCCGTCCGAATCAATTGCCCACTCCCAGCCACTTGGATTTATTGCATTTTTGAACGATGTAGCCAGGGCATTTGCATTAAGATAACCGCCTGTGTTTCCACCAATCCCGGAATTTGCTTTGCTTTCCGCCGCTGCTTCCGCCCACTTACGCAGAATGAAATACGCAGCAATCGCAATCAGGTATTTTCTTTTCCCCTTCACTAACGATCCTGATAATGCCACAAAGGCCGGGAGAATAACAGATAACAGATTGATAATTAATGCGTAGTTCATTCTATGTAAGTTTTAAGCGAAAATGTTCATGTTTTTGACCATGCTAAGTACTTTTTTAGCTTCGGTGATACCTTTCTTTGTCATTAGCTCAGCAATCATTTTTGGTTCGCTTTCTACGAACTGTTTAAGCTCAACCACCGTTTCCGGGTTGGTTTGAATAAACTCTGTCATGCTGTCAAGCATTGCGCAGGTTTCGTCTGTACCGATAACCGTTGCTGATGTTTGTACAAATCTGAGTAACGATTCTTTTAGTTCTTGTTCCGTTTTCATTAGGTTGACTTTTGCGGGGAATGGATAATTATTTAGATTGTCACGTTACTAAAACCGTTTGGCCCGGCTGTGAATGACTTTGCCGTTTTGATCAGGTTGAAAACCTTACCGAGCTTTTCCAGTGGATCAATATCATTTTCCTTGTCTTCGTCAGCTTGCGTGTAAATTACCAGTGCAAGTGCGTCAAGCTTTTCTTCGATCCTGACAAGCCGTTGAGATGTTTCTATTTCCCGCTTCATCCTTTCGTAGTCTGATTCCGGGTTAAAATTATTTCGGGTTAAACTCATGCTGGGTTGTCGGTCTGGCAAGGTGAATTCATCAGTAAAACCGCCTTTCTCACCATTGCTATTTTTATAAAAAACTATTTTGTAATTACCGCCCGGTCGGTTTTCAAGTTCGGTCTGTAAAAGCTCAATAGCCTTTTCCCGACTTTTTACCGGATTTTCTTCCACATCGCAAACACTCAGACGGGTAGTACCTCTGTACAATTTCCAGAAAGGTAGATTCCTTCTTTCGGCGGATGCCAGTACGTATTCCATTCCGTTCATACTCTTTTACTTTTACGGGGATTTTTGAAATAAACATGTGATTGTCCAGGTGTTTGTTTAGCCTGGACAATCACAGGAAGTCGAATTATTTTTTGCCCTTTTCAGCAGAAATTGCTTTTCTTAATGCAGCAATTTTTTTCTTTTCTGCTAACTTCTCCTGTTTAACCTTGTTTACTTTTTTGGCCGCTGCCAGTTTCGTTTCAAGGGATTTTACAGTAACTTTTTTTGCCTTAGCCATATCTGATACCAGTATTTAAAATGAATGATTTGAATAAATGCCCGTACTCACATGTAGTACGGGACTTTTGCAGAGCAATACTTTTTGAGATCGGTTTCTTAGAAGATTCGTTTCAGTGCCTTTTTGCCACTTTTGGTAAGTGTTACATACAGTACGATTGCAACGAAAAGCGTAAACCATGGATAATCCTGCATGAACTTGAAAGGGTTGCTCAGGCCTGAAAAGTCGCTTGGAAAGAAGCTGCTGGTAGCAGGAGTTGTTCCTGTTGCGGTGTCGGTACCAGAAATAACCGCGGTTTTGGTCTTCAATTCGTCAATTTCAGCAAGGGTTACGCCTGCACCTTTCAAGGTATACGCAGCTTGCGCAAGGAACAAACGAGGCAAACCATCAGCACCCGTAACATTTGTAATTGTGGGAAAATACGCGCTGTTTCCTGATCCTGCTGTTACAAAGTTTGGTTCAACCGTGTCAATCAATTTAGACAAATTGAAATCACTTTGAATTGCAAAATTTGACGCGCCAATCAATGTTTCAATCTGGCTTCTACGCATGTACGTAAACCGCTCTGCATTGTTTTCAAGCACTTTGATCATAGCGGCATATTGCCCGTCCGTAGACTTACCGACATAAATAATGCCTTGTCCGGCAGCACCGCCATAATACCCGATGTTGGTTATTAATTTAACATCCATTGTTTTTTGTATTTAAGTTGTTTTAAGGTTGCTTATCTGTTACTTTTTCTTCATTAAAAACACGATCAACACAATTGCAACTGCTACGATAACCAGCAGGTTATTGTTATTCGAGCTTGTTTGCGCGTAGGGTGTGGGTATGTATCCTGTGGTTGGTTGAGCTTGCGCGTTACCGCCGAATATGGCAGTAACTAACGCTGGCACAACTCCAATAACTTGTTCCCACCATTTTGTACCTGTTGTTGCCGTTGCCGGTTTTGGTGCTGTTGAATTCGTGTAGGTCACATTCCCAGACGGATCCGTTGTAAATTGTAAAATCGGTATGTCATCCATTTTTTTATCGAAGTCTTGGTAGGTTAAAACTCACTGGTATATCGACGTTTACATAAAAACCTTCGACGTTCAAACGGCCTTTTAAGCGGATATCCAAAACCTGATCTTTCAGGCCGTTTGCAAAACCGGGTATTGCCGCCGCCAAACTTGTAAAAGATGTCCTTACGATTGTCCGTAGCTCCGACGGTCCGTAGGGTAATATCTTTTGGCTTGAAGAAAAATAAGCCTGTCCAATGTTTTGATTTTCAACCCAGATTAACAGATCAATTGAGCCAATATTCAAAGTTCCGTCACTGGCATTAAATGCACGAATTGGCAGTTCGAAAAATATTTCATTAATGCCTTGTATCCTGAAATTTCTTGGTAATCCCGGAGTTAAGGATAAACTTTGAAATGCACGTCTTTTTTGCAGGATCACGAAAACCAATGCTACTATGCAGGCAGTGATTAAAATCTTTTTTTCTTTCTTCATTTTCGCGATTTGATAAATAGGAATAGAAGAATTCCGCCAATCCAGTACTTTATTTTTGAATTGCTTTCAACCGTGCTTCCTTGAACAATATTTCCGTTTTCATCCATTTGATACGGTATTTCGCTTGATCCGGGGCCGGTTGGGTTATCAATAATACCTTCCTCATTGTAGCGCACGAAAACGTTCACCCAAAGCGGAATAGTTGTTTGAACGGCCTTGCCTTGGCGGTTGAAAGGAAATGTTGCTTTCACTTCAACCGAAAAAAGATCGATACGTCCGAACGGTGATTTCTTGGCAAAATAATTTCCTGTATAACTCCCAACTACCTGATTAACCGGCGTTGAACACTGCTCTTTTGTTTTACCATCCACACCGAAAAGCGTCGCCTGTTCTTTGTCTTCCCAAAACCGTAAAAGGTTGGTAGTGGAATACAGTATCTTTCCAACAGGCGGCAATATTTGACCGCTTGCCAATACTAATTTGGTTTCAGTCGGAACCGGGGTCGGGTCGGGTAGCTGTGAATCTGGAACCGCAACGGTCGAGTAAACCGGGCCGCGTCCGTCATCTGATGCGCTCCTGACATTATTGGCAGTCAGGTAAAATGAACTACCGTACCCTAATCCTGTGATATTATTTAGAACTACGTAACTCATTTCTTTTTCTTTTTTTTACGAAGCAGCAAAGCAGCTCCCACTGCAACAGCTCCTAATGTTGTTGTACTAATGCCGGTTGTCGGCGGCGGAATAACCGTTGTGTCGGGTGTTGTGCCCGGCCTTACCTGATTAATGTATGTCGGGTTATATCCCTCAGTGGTGCCCTTGTCGCCTCTTGAAGGCTCTCTTGTGTATCCACTCATTGTTTATAAATGATAAAAGCCGCAATCCCAAATAAGGCAAGTGGCAATAAATTTAATTTTTGAACTTCCGCTGTGTAGTTGTCGTAATAGGTCTTGATCTGGATTATTTCCGCCTGAACTTCCCTTGCTTCTCCAACCAGTGCAACCAGTGCTTTGCTGTCTTTTTTCTTTTCTGCTGCACTAACTATAAATCCCGCAATCTGTAAAACCGCACCGCCTATCTGTGTGTATGGTGTCGGTATTGCCGTTGCCACACTTCCGATTCCTGATAACCAACTTGCCGCCGTGCTTTTACCATCCAGTTTCGCGCCCTGCTCAATCATTCCCTGCATTTGCGCTGCATATCTGTTCAGTGCCGATTCCAGATTGATTATTTGCACATTTAGCCACGCCTTGCGATCCATTGTGTTCGCATTGTAAGCCAAAGCCGCCTTTCTGAAATACTCAGCATTGAGTGTCGGAGTAGTTTTGACGGTTACATAGGACATAGGATTTTTTGTGCATTTTTTCTGTTACAAATGTGTAATATCCTGTTTTATAGGATTATAGAAATTCGTATCTTGTATAGCAATCCATCACAAATTATTAGCATGAATCAGGATTATAGAGCGCAAATTTTCCCAAAATCAAAAAGTGAACTGTTTCTGGAATACGAAGACACAATTTCCATTTGCACATTCAGGAAATGGCTAAAAGAATTATCCGATGATGGAAAAATCAGGAAGGGAATTAAGATTCTGACCTCAAAAGAGGTTGCAACTGTCTACGAAGAACTTGGAATACCGTCAAAAACGGTAATTTTGAAGGTTTGACGGCGATTTTTACACTTTTTTCTACCGATAAAAAAGTGATTTCAGAGCGATAATGGTAGCGATATTGATAGCGATTTCGAAATTTGATTCGAATTGATATAAAATTTATAATATTCTGTCAAAAGTCAGACGGACAATGGACAGGACATATTTATATATAGGCAAAGTTGTCTGTCTGTCCAAAATATTATACTGAATTGGCAGGGTGCTGCACCGAAAATACAGCGATTTTATTCTGTTTGACATATCAAATCGGACTGTTTTATGCTTGTTCTTAGGACAATACTATTTGTCTTTTTGTCTATCTCCCAATAGACAGACACTTTTTTCCCCTATATGTATTTATGTCTGTCTGTCTATATGTGTATGCGCGTGTCTGTTGGCGGTTGACTATTTGAAAAATTCAAAAATTAATTAATCCATCAGGCACAAAAAAGCCGCTCTGAAAATTTCAAAGCGGCAAAAGACATTTTCTGAAATTCGAATTTAATAACCGTACGCAGTACCAGATTGGATGCTTTCAGGATTGGAATAATACATTTTACGTCCGGTTGTCTCATGCTGTTGGATAAAAACAACGTGAGCACCCATTTCAATAGCATCTTTCTTTATGCGTTCAGTTGCTTTTTTGTCAGCACCTTTTACGGTACGCATTCCCCAATAACCACCGGCTTTGCCTTTAACCTCACCTTTGCGCTTTAGACCAATAACCTCGTTTGGATTGTTTGTAATAATCACATGCTGCCATCCTTCCTCGCCGGAAACATCTACCTTATCTGAAATTGTTTCTTCTCTACCGGATGCATATTTTACTTTGTTTACAGCGGCCTTACCGATCGTATTAGTTACAGTCTCACCCGGGAACGTGTACGAAATACTGTTTTCATTCACAGCAAGAACTTTAACCTGCATGTTGTTTCCGCCGTGCGTGGTAATCAAATCTTGTGACATTGCCGATGTAGTTAGTAAAAAGGCAACGGCAAAGAGTAAATTTTTCATTTTGTTTGAGGTTTATGTTTGTGTAAAGAAACCAAAAAACCGCTCAACATGGAGCGGTTTTTTTGAATTTAATTAACAGCCGGTTCGGTAGTTGGTGTGACCACATTTAGAACTTCCGGTTTTTTGACGGGCGGCAATGGCAGTTCCTTTGCTTTCTTGGCAAGCGATTCTCGGGCCGCTGACAGTTCCTTTTGTGTGATCAGGTTCGTTTCCAGCTGTATACTACGATTCGGGCCAATGATCGCATGAAGGTAACCTTCAACCCCTACTGGTAAAGCGTCTAAGGCTTTGATAATGGCATTTTTTGTTGCATGTGACATAATTTGAATTGTTTGATTGTTATGGTAAATAAAAATTGGTAATACCGTTTTTAGCGATCGTAGATAGTAACAGGGCGTTATCTTTCCTTAATTCTTCCCTTTGCCACATCAACCGCCTGATCTGGGCATCCTTTGCGGTCTGAAAAACATTTCTCCAATTTGCATTAAGGCGTTTTGCTGTTACCCTGGGTGTGGTGATTGAGTTCATTCGTTCGAGTCTGTTAAATTGTTGTGATACTTCCAGATTGGAACATTGTGAAACCGATCTGATTTTCTAAGTGCTCAATAATTTTGAAGGCTTCCGGATCATTTATTTTAACTTGATGTACATCGTGAGCGGACATATAAATACATACTCGACAACTAAAACGAGATAGATATTTATAAACCGGATGTAACGGGATGTTATGCATTTTTAAGTAATTGAATACCTGATCACTATTCCAGTCTTTAATTGGGTTCCAGTCCCACACAGTTCGACGCGAATTTGTCATTGATTTATTCCTTGAAAGGTGTTTTGCTTTTTTTCGGTTTGGACTTTCTTCACTACGTATTCCCATGCAGTTAATAACCAGTTTATCAGTGACATTCTGCCTGATCCACGTCTGAATAGGTCCGCGTTTCAAATCGCTGGTGCATTGTCTGGTCTGCATGCCGGGAAACATCTTTCTACGTACCACCATTTCTAAAAAGGTCTTATTAGGATTTCTCGCAACATTCAGGTGCAGACCGAAACTTTCTACGATACCACGCGACCAGCTTTCTGCATCTTTATGCTCCCATCCTGTGTCAGCAAAAACAACATGCTTTTCGGTGTCTGGATACTTTTCACACAAGTAAGCCAACATTGCACAACTATCTTTTCCACCTGAAAAATTAATAACCAGTACCATTATTCGATTCAGTTAATATTAATAATTCATTTTAACCACACAATTCGCCTTGTCCAGTTCCGCATTATTCACAATCTCCATGACTTCCTGTATCAGCTCCCGGTTGGTTACAATATCTAATTCCATTTGCCAGTCAGGCTCCATCGACTTCATAGGATCGTGCAAAACCATGTTGAATTGTTCGCAATCAGGAACCGACACGCAAACCTGCGCAAGAAGATCTTGAATTTGTGTTTTTAAACCTTGTACTGATATTTTCAGATTCGCATTCATAAGTATTACTCGTTTATGGTTATGGTTTTGTTTTCGTCATTGTAGCTGATTATTCCGAACTGAATTGCGGATGCAACCTTCCGTTCACAGGTCTTAATTGAGCAGGAAAGAATATTAGCCAGTGTCTTTTGAGCCTGACTTTTATCAAGCGTCTTAAATCCGCCAAACAGGTTTTTCATTGCTGCATGGAGTTCATCCCGCTTGCGTTCTTCGGCACTCTTAGACCGTTCGTTTTTGAAGCTGCTTTTTACACTTTCATCAGCCAGGGCAAACCGTTTCAGCTCGTGATTCCATTGAAAATATATGGCTTCAAAATCAGAGGTTCCGCGCAAGTATCTGGCTTGTATCCAGTGTAATTGTTTTTCTCTGTCTTTCTGGATGCTGATCGCGCCGCCGCACTTCCGTTCCGCTTCCGATCCAATGTGGCCGCGATACTTGCCGCCGTTCGGATTTTCGTGGATTGCCAGAATGATTGAGGTATCCTTTTCACTTGATTTTTTCATCAGGTGATTGATAAACTTGTTACTTTCTTCCTCGTTATTCACGCTGGTAACAAAGTCGGTGACACCGTCAATGAAGTATAAGTGCTCGTTTTCAAATTCTTCAAAACACTGTTCAAGCCATTGTATGCGCTCTTCTACGGAATATTCACGTAGGTTAAAAACATATAGGTTTTCAGGCTCCTTTTCCAGTCCGGCTATTTCCATCACCTTACGTACAATGCCCATCGTATAGGGCTTAGGCTGTTCGGTATCAATGTAGATCACCGGATTTTTTCCTGCGTTGACTGATTCGATCAGCAACGTTTCTTCCGGGTTGAAATTTGCCGGAACAAAGCAGGATGCAAGCATCATGTTGATAATGTTGGTCTTTCCTGCCTTGGGTGCACCGGATACAAAGGAAATATCACCTCTCACCGCAAAATTTGACCCGTTGATTTTGACAACGGGTACAAGCTCCTTAATCTGGGTTTTTAGCGTTATGCGTGCATCGAATATTCCCTTCTTACGGAACTGCTGACTTACTGTTGGTTGAACTGTTAATTTGATCGGTTCCGGCGGTTGGTCGGGTTGTTCGTCCTGTAAGAAGCTCGCTACTATACTCATGGTAAAATTGTAATGCTAATTTTTTGTTTAATGCGTCAGGCAGTAGCCGGGCTAACTGGAAAAATATCATTGGCCGTACTTGAATCGCTTCAACTTTGCCCGTAAAATGAACCAACGCCGGGCGGTGAATCATTAGTTGGTTAAATGCAGCCTCGAACAATTCAATCAATGCTGTGAGCCGTTCAATAGTCTTTTTTAGCTTGCCTTCCCGTTCCTTTGATTGGAATAATGCGTTTGCAATCGCTTCGTGATCATCGATAAAATTCAGCTCGTTTTGTAGCCATTTTGGAATCGGCTGTGATGGTAAAATCTTACTCTCGAGATATGTCCGTTTATTTTTGGCCTGAGCCAAAACCGCCTCTAATTGTTCTCTGGTCATAATATCTCAGTGAAGTAATCAGAAAATTGACTTTCATAAATGGTCATGAAAAACGGAACCTTTTCACTGTTATTATTGAAAATCATCACCTTATCAACCGACATTAGTGTCACGACGTTTAAGTGAATTTCTTCACCAGCCTTTAAATGCTTGACATTCTGTTTTGCAACGTAGTTACCCGAAAATGCTCTTACTGCTCTTAACGTGGCTTTCTTTGGAATCTCCTTTTTCATGGATGCAGATCGGTAAGAGACGCTTTAAAATGCATTTTTGAGAATTCGAGATTCATTTTAATTCTACGACCAAAATGAATCTTGTGGGTAGATACCGTAGTTGTAGTAATTCTTTTTGCCAGTGCTACAACCGTAGAACCCTGCCCAACTCTAAATATAAATCCTGTCGTTATCCCAGGAATATCATTTTTATCAAATGTGTACTTGTCAATTTGCGAGCCGCCATAAGTGAATATGTGACCGGCTAGGAATCTCTCTTTGTTGCTCATGGGTGCTGATCGGTTAGAGGTTCGATGAAATTCATTTTAGAAAACAGAAGGGACTTATTTATCATATCTGACAAGTGCAGTCTCTGGGTTTTCACAGAAGTTTTAGTGAAACCTATTACCATTGCTTCATACCCTTGGTTTCTATCCACACGAAAGATGTTTGGTTTAATCGCCATGTCTCCAGAATCCACATATTCAAATTCTGAGTATTTCCAGTTATTGTATGTGAATTTGTGATTCGCTAAAAATCTCTCTCTATTGGTCATTTGGATTTAAATTTTTATAGTCTGAAAAGAACTTATTGGCATAAATTAAGGCCTTATCGAAAGCGGCCTTTGTAGTCTCCGGTCTATTGTCAGTTACCGGCGTCGGGTGCATTTGCAGTTTGCAGATCAGGTTCGTAGGTGATATTACAACCTGCATCTCAAAGTCATAATCTGGCTGGATGGCGGAATAAATTACGACTCCATAATCCGTTGTTTCCTTTCTGTACTTCATAGCATAAAATGTTTTTCGTACAGGTCCATCAGGAATGACAGGAAACCATAGAGCGCAAACCAACCGGCTGCAAATAGTAATGCGTATCCTAAGAAAGTTCGAATCGTTTTCATCACGCAGGAATGGCAATGCCGTATTTGGATGAAAGATTTTTTGTCAAATATTGAGAATCGTACACCAGTTCGGATTTAGCCACATTGTAACAATACCCAGTCTGATCATATATGAATCTCAGAAAACTGGCCTTTGGGTCTGCCTCCTTTATTGCTCGGTAAAAAGTAGCGTTAGAACAACTGAATCGCAATAAATAGCTGTTTTTGAACTCGGTAGCCTCAGATGGTGATAGTGATTCATACCAATCACTAATTTTTTTGAAAGATTTTTCTGATTTTCTCATTATTTGATATTTAAGTTTCATTATTTGATACTGTCAAAGGACGTATGAAAAACTCGTATTATCAAATTTTGAGAATAATAATTATCAAATAATGAGAAATAATTTTAGAGCAGGTAAAATTTTAACTGACCTCGCTGAAAAACAAGGCTGGACAATCGAAGAGTTGGCCGGTATACTGGAAATAGCCCCCTCAAACTTATATAAGAAATTAAAAATGAATGATTTAGATACCAAGTTCCTGCGAAAGGCCGCGGATGCCGCTGGTGTGGACATTAGCAGGCTTTTCGCTGTTCAGGTCACCCAGACCGGGAAATTCAACACATTTGGAGATGCTCAGGTTAATTATAAATCAACCCTTCAAAATTTAGAAGATGCGGTATTGACAGAAAAGGTAACCGGATTGGAAAAAGAAAATATTGCCTTAAAACAACAGATTGCAACACTTAATAAACTTGTAAGCCTCTATGAATCTGCGAAATAATTGCTACTCTATCTGCTACTTTTTTGCTGCTACTTTTGCTATTTTTTCGTTTGTAAGCCTAATTCACTGGCTTACAAACGGTTATTTTAATTTTTCAGAGAATCTCTTCCTCTCTACGTAAATCCTGTAAGTCAAAAGCTTGCAGGATTTTTTGTTTTTTGACGCTAACTTTTGGGAAGGCATATGGAGAGTTTCGAATCATATTCTCATTGTTCGTTACAATTTCACATTTTCTGACCCGTACCCTTGGCCCGTTTCTCTACCGTACAACGGTCACCTTAAGAAACGTTGCGGGAATTGAAGTTGTGTTTTTGTTTTTACTCTGGTTGTGACTTTTAAACAAAACTTCCAGTTCACCGTGAAGGTCGTCAGTCCTGCCATTTTTTTCGGCCGCTTCGAACGCGTTCATCGTAGGGCCGTAATAACTCCTGAAATTATCAAGGAAAACCTGCGGCGCATAAGGGGCCTGAAATGTGAACGTCTCCCGACTGAATGATATATTTTCTGTCTTTACACCAGCCGCAGTGAAACGTTCGGTAACACTACTTTCCACTCCCCAAAGCATTGGGCTTATAAAACCTTCAGGTGGTGCAGGCGTGTAAGCAGAGCTCACTTTCAATATTTGTGCTACCAGAGTTGGGTCACCCGGAATCCAGTTTCCCATTACAATTCTTCCACCGTGACGCGTCACACGCACAAGTTCTTTGGCTACACCAAACGGTCTTGGGGCAAACATTGCTCCAAAAATACTCATGACCAGATCGAATTGCTCATCTTGAATGTCCTTTAAATCAACCGCGTCACCGTGTTGAAATACAATGTTCGTAAGACCTTCTTTACAAATACGTGCATTACCCGCATCGACAAGGTTTCTTGCAATATCGACGCCCAGAACATTTGCTCCGAGTCTGGCTGCCGGGAGCGCTGTAGTACCGTCACCACAACCCAGATCCAACACATTCATTCCCTTAGAGATACCCAACTTCGCCACCAGATCGGCACCGCTTTGGCGCATGGTTTCTGCCAGACGAGTGAAATCCCCTTTTTCCCACAAAGCTTGATTTGCATTCATTTGTCTTTTCCGTTTTGCTACAACAGTACAAAACAAAATAATACAAATCAGCAGATCACTACCGATTAATCAAATTGTGCTTACACCCTTTCTCAGCGTTTTGGTTTTGAGAATTTTTGCGCTAAAAAGATATTGAATTTATTAAACGGGTAGCTTGGAGCGGGAAATCAACAATAAGATACTGCTGATGCTACTGGCAGACAATACCTTGATTTACAGAATGATCGGATAGGGTGCATTGATTTCAAACAAAAAAAACCGGAAGAAAATCTCCCGGCCTAGCATGCAGAATATACTGCACTTAACTTATAGTTTGAAACGACTCAATCTCTGTAAGGGCCTGAGCAATTCCTGATCTTTGTTTTTGTAGCAGACCAAGATGATCTGCGTGTTCCACATAATTCTCCAGGGCAGCATCGAATTTATCTATTGCTGCTTTTTCGCCGGTGGTAACCGCTTCTAAAATAGCACTATCCTCTTTACTGCTTAGTGCCTGTTTAATATCAATCCATGTTCGGTGTAATACGCCTAAAATTCCTCCTTCCTCATTTGTAGACTCGCCGCCATGGGTGGCAATATGGTCTTTCAGTTCCTGCGCATAGCCAGCACGTTGTGTAGAAAACTTAGTAAATAGTGCTTTCAGTTCAGGATTATCGGTAGCGTCAGCCGCAGACTCATAACCCTCTTTACCATCGTTGATGATATCTACAAGACCTTTCAGATCACTAATGATTTCATTGTTATTTCCCATTGTTTCTAGTTTTTGATATGCGTACAGACAACTATATGCCGGTAATCCTATGATAAAAATTGTGCCTGATTAGTCGTAAATGTTTCAGAAACATTTTGTAACCTTCAATCCTCATTATGGTTACCGAAAAGTTCACTTGTTTTTTGCACGACTGATGATACGATGAAATTAAATTGCCGTATATTGTTTTTTCTGAGGTTCAACCAATAGTCCTCCCCCCAAAACATTGTATTGGTGTTTCGAAGGATGAGTATTTAATAAAATTCGAAACATCTCTCGTTATGAAAGTTTGCAATCCGAAATCACGTTATCATCTATCGATAAAACGAAATTATAAAGTTCTGGAAGTTGGGCCTGGAAACTATCCTCATCCCCGATCGAATGTACTGGTTGAAAAGTTTCTTGATATTAATTACCACAGATCAGGTGATGTGCGTGTGCTAAAAAATCAAAGGTTAATCGCTGCCGAAGGGGAAGATCTTCCGTTTTCAGATAATTCATTTGATTATACAATATGCAGCCACGTATTGGAACATGTTGAAGATCCTGTCAGGTTCATTTCTGAGCAGACCCGCGTATCTCCAAGGGGTTATATTGAAACTCCCTCTATTATTGGGGAATACCTTATGCCAAAAGAATCGCACAAATGGGTGCTGCTGGAAATCGATGATAAAATTGTAATGTATGAAAAAAGCAAAATAGGGTTTAATACCTGCCCGGATCTTGGATATTTGTTTCTGGACTATCTACCAACGACTTCGATAGGATACAAAATTCTGCAAAGAACGAATTTTGGCCTGACCAATGTAAGTTATGAATGGCGTGAAAATGTCGATCTTTTAATCAATCCCGATAGTTCTTATTATATGGATTTTTTCACCAAGCCGGTTGGGGAAATTTTTTGCAATAAAATATTCAGCAAGCGAAGCATCGCAGACGAAGCAAAAATGGCACTTTGGGCAGTATCCGATATATTCAAGTACGCCTTTAAAAGCAAAATATTAAAAATCAAAAGTTGAGGATAAAATCGTCAAAGTAATTTGATGTCATTCGCAACAACAGTAAGGTCATCGTTAAACTGATGGCCACCTGCTTTAATTTCGCGAAAAGATGCCCAGGGAAGATTCTGCTGGTAGGTTTTCATTTGTGTGGATGGAACTTCCTGGTCATCCATGCAATGATAAAAAAACAATGGAGTTTTTTCGTTGAGCCGTCGGGCAAAATC
This sequence comes from Dyadobacter psychrotolerans, assembly GCF_004349265.1. GTDB lineage: Bacteria > Bacteroidota > Bacteroidia > Cytophagales > Spirosomataceae > Dyadobacter > Dyadobacter psychrotolerans. Next base: position 131,823 of record NZ_SMFL01000004.1, on the reverse strand, counting down.
CGGCTTTAATTTGAATGGTACCACCCAATCTTCTTCACCATGCCAGAAAGGTGTCGCGATAAGAAAAATACCTCCAATCTCTTTTTTAATATTAGTTTCAGAAAGGCAAGCCAGTAACATGGAAGCTCCAAATGAGTGACCGACCAGAATAACACCATCTTTACTTTCTGAAATTTCCTTTTCGATCTGTTTGCGCCTTCCCAGGTCGGGCGTGCCATTGTCGGGCAAAAAGGGATAATGAATCAGGAAATCCGGACCCAATTCTGATTTTAAAGAAGCAACCAGTTTTTCATCCACTTCATAATCCTGCTCTGATCCACCACCATGGAAGAATATAATTTGATTTGCCATATCCGAATGCTTTAATAGCTGTGATATAATACGCCAAATAATTATACCAATATGAACGCTAAACAATCAAATCTGTGGGCGCCTTACCAAATTTTTTCTTGAAGGAATGCGAAAAATGAGACAGGCTCTCAAATCCCAAATCGAGGTAGATTGCGGACGGTTTTTTGTTTTTACTCTCTATCAGATGCCGGGCTTCGATAAGTCTTTTTTCCTGTAACCAGTGCCGGGGAGCCATACCGAATATTCTTTGAAAATCGCGCTTAAAACCAGCCAAACTTCTTCCTGTAAGCACTGCAAATTTCTCTACCGGAACGTTGTAGTGAAAGTTGCTTAGCATGAACCGTTCCAGATCCATTTTGTAGGGCTCTGAAAAGTCAAATAATAGTTCTGCCAGTTCGGGCCTGGTGTAAAGGAGCAGATGAACTGCCTCCTTTACTTTTAACATGCCCATCGAATTAATTATTTTTTCCTGTGGATTACGAACATAGGGAAGCACGGACTGAAAAAAAGCACGCAGATAATCATTGGAAGGAATCAGAATATTGGGCGGACCAGTGTACCTTTGCCCTATTTCTATTTGCTCTTCTAACACAATTTTCCGAAGCAGATCTTCCTGTAGACTGATGACAATGGTCTGGTATTCTTCGTCCTCCACAGGCATTTTAGTCAGTGTGGCCAGTTGATTTTTTTGTATCAGCATCATCTCACCACGTCCCATTGAAATCCGTTCACTGGCAGTTTCCAGCGTAAAATGGCCCGAAACCTGCATAACCAGTGTATTGTGCTCCATAAACGCTACTTTCTCCTTTCTCATCGTTGAGTAATAAGAGAAAAATATCACCCCCGGAATTATTACAGTCGGACTAGTCATCAGGTAAAGATATTAAAAAACCAAAAGGATTTAAGTCTGCATTTAACGCTGAAGATACGTACTGCCAAGTATCGCTCCCTGTGCGAAATGGGTGTTAAGCATGTTCATCTCATGATCGGTAAACCGGATATCCATTGCCTGCATATTTTCAGGCAAACGCGACCGGCGGCTCATGCTTACCAGCGGCATGATATACCCGCCCTGCGCGTTTACCCAGGCAATAGCCAGCTGAGCAGTCGTGTACCCTTTTTCTTTTGCCAGGTTTTTCAACACTTCAACTTTTTCAAGATTCATGGTCAGATTATCACCCTGAAAACGCGAGAAATGATTGTGGTAATCATCCGCCGCAAGAGGAGCTTTCATTTCTCCTGTCAGCAGTCCCTCAGCTGTATTTGCAAATGCAACAACACCAACTCCCAGCTCTCTGGCTGCTACAAGCAGATCACTTTCTATCTGCCGGTCGGCCAGTGAGTAACCTATCTCCAAAGCTGCTACCGGGTGAATACTATTTGCTGCGCGCAGTTGGTCAGCTGTTATTTCAGAAACGCCCAGATACCGTACCTTACCTTCTTTAATAAGATCCGCGACGGTTCCGATTACGTCCTCCAACGGAACACTGCCATCCAGCCTGCTTGGTTGATAAAGATCAATGGTGTCAACTCCAAGCCGCACCAAAGAGTAATTAATGAAATTCTTGATTGCAACCGGCCGAAGGTCCATTCCGATCCATTGCCCATTGTAAAAAATCGCTCCAAATTTAACGCTAATAAAAGCGTCGTCCCGCCTCCCTTTAACTGCCTTTCCAACGAGCAGCTCGTTGTGTCCGCTTCCATAAAAATCACCGGTATTCAAAAAATCAATACCGTTGTCGAGTGCCATTTGAATGGTAGCCACACTTTCTGTCTCGTCATTGGTTGGTCCTCCCCAAACCGAAGACATACGCATGCAGCCTAATCCCAGTTTAGAAACGAGCGGGCCATGATTGCCCAGTTTTATTTTTGGTATCCTCGTCATCTGTTATGTTTATGATGTTACGATACAAAGGTTGCTGTTGCTTTGCCGAACCCATTTCCTGTACAGCTCAAATAACTTGTCTGTACGGTTCAGTTATTTGTTAGTAAATGTAGCCATCCTCTTTCAACAGTAGTAACACCAGGGTCCGCTGCTGTTGCTGCTCATCGGACAAGGCCATTTTTTCCCAGACATTGACGTTATCGGTATCCGGATAGTGTCTTTTCATATTCATCTCATTAAAGTTTTTAAGTTGTTCAAAACGCTCATTGAGGAATATATTTTTCTCCTGCTGAAAAAACCTGATTCGGTACTGTAAAAATCCAAAAACTCCTTTTGTAGCCTCATCCATTTTAAAGATAAAGGAGGCAACATTTGGCCAAATACAGAATTGTTTGTGTCTGAGTAAAGATGCTTCCAGGCTTTTAGGCTTGTAGGCTTGTAGGTCCGGTAATGCCGGAAATGATCCGCTATCATCTGTTTCTTTTCATTGAACAAGAACCTTTGATATTCTGCCCGTAGAAATTCAATTTTCGCCTGTTCGCCGTCCAGCCAGCCAAAAGGCAAACAATCCGGATCTTCGAAAAATCCGGGAAGAAAAACCTCGTTGAGGAATTTTAGAAGATCCTGAACACTGTTTAGATCATTAACTCCGAACCGACCCTGCTCGGCAAGGTCCAGGGAATAGCTTTCCAAATGCTGGTTTCTCGCATCCTCATAGCGGGTAAACTGCTCGGAATCAAGTATGCGATGATAAACATAAGATTCGTAATCAGATTCCTCCCAGACCGAAAGAGATGAGCTGGTCAACACTGAATATTCCTGTTCGTAAAGAAGGATTTGCTCTGCCTGACCGAAGGTGAGATTCAGGTAAGCATGCCTGCTTCTTACGATTTCAACAGACCATTTGTATTCATCTGAAGACATATTATTAAAACTATTGTAATGTAAATTTTACTTAAGCTGCTCATTTTTAAAAGGATCTGCAACTATAAAAAATTAATTCGTGGCAGTATCCAAAATGGCAGACTTTTTGCCCTCGCAAACTGATGCCACCCGCTTTGAGTCACGAAATCAAATCTTCTAACCGAGCTCGTCTCAAATTTCAGAAGTTCACCGATTAATCATAAAAAACAGCAACGAGCTTGCTGTAAAAACATGCCCGTTACTGATGCTGATGATCTGACAACAAATTACCAGCCAGGGTTTTGTCCTAACTGCGGATTTCGGGTGCGATCCGTTTCTGGTATGGGGTAAAGGTATTTTTTATCAGCCCATTCCCTTTGCCCCGGATTCCAGACCACCTCACCGGAAGTCCCGTTTGAAAGTTGCAACCTTCCCACTGCTGTGGAAGGCGTCACATCAACAAAGGCTATTCCCGGTGTTGTTGAGGCTGGCTTGGTACCCTGGTAAAAATAAACATCTTTGGTTCCATCCCCATTCAAATCATACTCGCCCAAAGCAGGAACATACATCCCATTCATTGGCGCTGTCTGAAAAAGCTCTCCAAGCTTCCATCTTTTGAGATCATCCGTGCGAAGTCCCTCAAAGATCATTTCAATACCTCTTTCACGGAGTACTTCCAGCAGGATCGGGTTTGAGAATTTACCTCCCAAAAAACTGATCATATATGGATCGGCTACAGTTGGCAGAGTTGTCAGCGTTGCACCCGTAATACCTGCTCTTTTACGCAGCGCACCTATTGTTGAGGCCCAATCAGTTGTTGTCATTTTACCAAGTTCTGCAAGCGCCTCAGCTTTATTGAGCAGCACTTCTGCCCAACGCATAATAATGTGCGCATTGTCATTACGGCTCTCATCATCATAAGGGAAGCGCTCATCATAGCTCCACTTGATGGGTTGGTAGCCGGTATAAGTCTGGGTAAAATTTGGCGGAGAAGCAACCGGAATACCATTTTCCGTCCTTTTATAATCACCAACACGGATGGTTTGTTTTAGACGCAAATCACGGTTTTTGACCTCCTCGACAAAAGGCGTTGTTTGATAACCAGCCTTGCTGGTAAATGGCGTGCCGTCCAGATTCAGGTAAGTATTAATAAAACGGCGGGTTAAACTCGGTCGGTTACCATAGGTCGGACTAATAAAGCGGCGGTTAGCTGAGCTGAAAACCTGTAAACTCGCGCTCAGCGCTACTGAAAGTATAGTCTCATCGGTGAAAGCTGTTTTGGCAATGAACATGTCCCTATAAGCCCGTTCCAGCGATGGCCCCTCATGCAATGTAAAGCCGGTGATGCTGTTTGCTTCTTTTACCACTTCCTCATACCAGGTATTGGCCGTCGACTGTTTGTTGTATTGAGTATGATACTTTCGGAACGACGCTTCAAAAAGACAAATGCGCGTCTTGTATGCACGTGCTACATTTTTAGTGATTCTCGTAACACTTGGATCAGAGGTTAGCGTAATGTTTGCAATGGCATAATTCAAGTCCGCAAGTACGTTTTCCATTACTTCAAACCGGTTTGTCCTCGGGCCGTACAGTGTTGTCTGATCATTTACATCGATCGTTTTGTCAATCCACGGCACATCTCCGAAGCGTTTTACTTTGTCAAAATAAAACAAGGCGCGAAAAAAGCGGGCAACTCCCAAATAGTGCGTTTTGGTGATCACCTGACTCTTTTCTGCATTTTCGATAAAATAATTGATGTTTCTAAGATCAGCCCATGACCATCCTGAACTGGTAACCGGGCTAAGTGCATTCGGTGCCAGATAGTTATCGACCCCGTTGCGCGCAACCAGGTCTGAAATGTCGTCGTCCTGAAACACACCCACATCAGTACCGGGAAGCAAATCGTAAAATGAGTTAACATACAGATCCAAACCGCTTTCCGATCCGAATACAGCTTCATTGGTCGCGGTGTCTACCGGTACTTCGTTTAAATCACAGGAGCTGACACCGCATACTAACAACAAGGCCAGCGTATAGTTGTATATATTTTTAGTTTTCATCAGAATCAAAAGTTAAGGGTAAGACCTACTGAAACTGCTTTCAGCATAGGATAGTTATATCCGTCTCCGCTTGTTCCGCCGCTTAAATCGCGGTCAGAACCGAAAATACTGGTTACATCCGTATCGCGTGTCCACTTATACATCGGCGACCAGGTCCAAAGGTTTTCCCCCGACAAATACACTTTCAGATCGCGTGCATGGATTTTAGAAACAATTCGGTTTGGAATCGTATATCCAATTTGCAGACTTCTCAGGCGGATATAACCCGCATTTTGCAAATACCGGTCGTTGGCAACATGCAGTGCACGATTGCTTTGAGCAATGTATCCAACCAGACGAGGCAGATAGGCATCGAAATTGCCAAGTTCCTCACGGAACATATTATCCTGCTGCCATCTCGGATACGCATTGTACGGGCGGTTATATTGTCCCCAAAAACGTGCTTCTGCGGAGGGATACCAGTTTTGCTTCATAACACCCTGAAAAAAACCGGCCAGAAAAAACCCGCTCCAGTCCCCCGAGAGGTTCAGACCATAGGTGTAGCGGGGCTCAGAGTTACCGATAATGGTTTTATCTCCCGAATTACCTACCCGGTTTAACCCCTGGTAAATCACATTGTCCCCGTCGAGGTTTCTAAATTTTAGATCGCCCACGTATGATTTTCTCGTATTGGTGCTGGGAATATTACTTTGTGAAGGCGAATCGGCAATCTCAGCCTGAGATTTGAAAAGGCCTTCTACGCGGTAGCCCCAAATTTCACCTACCTGCTGACCTTCATAGTAATCTGTTAGATTTTTATCAGGATTGTTGTATTTGGTGATAATGGCTTTGGAATCCGCAAGCGTAAAGCGAGCGCTGTAGTTAAAAGGACGTGAGGCCATTGTGAAATGATCAGACCAGTTTAAAGACAGCTCCCAGCCACTGGTTTTCAAATCAGCATAATTGCCTTTTGGCACTGTTGTACCAAAAATTGCAGGAACAGTAGGCCCGACAGTAAACATATCGGATGTCCAGCGGCGATACATATCCCCGACAAAACTCAGTCGTTTGTTGAGCGAACTGAACTCAAGACCCACGTTGCCGGTTGTAGAAGTTTCCCAGGTCAGCCCTTGCGGAACTACGCCTGGCTGGCGGGTTACCTGCGGACGTATGCCATTGATAACACGGCCTGATTGTGAGATCCCGAACTTTTCATAAAAAGAATAAGGATCTATATTACCATTTCCCAGCGAGCCGTACGACCCGCGCAGTTTTACATTCGAGAGCACTTTGGGATTAACCTTCCAGAATCCTTCCTCGGAAATTCGCCATCCGGCGGAAACAGAAGGAAAAAATGCCCACTGCTGTGTAGTTGGAAATTTAGAGGAACCATCATAGCGCCCGTTTACTTCCAATAGATAACGTTCGCGGAAATTATAATTTACACGGAAGAAACCTCCGGCGATGGCCCATTTCTGATAGCCTCCGCTGGTTACAATACTCTGGCCTAATGCCAGATTGATGTCGTCAGCACCTGCATAAACAATTCCGTTACGCTGAGCAGAAAGGTTACTATAAACTGATTGTTCGTAGTTAAATCCGGCTAATAAAGAGAAATTATGGATGTTATTAAACGATTTGGTATAATCAGCATAAAAGTTCGTAGCCAGATAATTGGTCGTTCTTTTCCTTTCCAGAATATCATTTGTATTTGTACCCGTATAGCCAAGAACGCCCTTAGCCCGGCTGTAAGGCACCTGCACGCGGTTTTGCTGGGTTCCAATATCGGTGCTTTGAAAAGTAAGGTCAGCACGTACGGAAAGCGCTTTATCAAAGAATTCTGACTTTGCCGATATCTTATTTTTCAAAAAACGCTGCGTATTATCAATTCCATTGCGGCCAATGTAATAATCGCCGACGGTGTAAGCTGCGGAGAAAGACAGGGTTCCGTCCGGGTTTAGCAACGGTGCCAATGGATGTCCTTCATCAGCGATGTTTCGATAAATTCCGCTTCCCTCACCTACGTTCAGGGGTTGATGATATTTTTGGGTAGAATATTCGGTGTTGTTGTCGATTCTTAGCCATGGAGCTACCTGTATACTTCCCTTTGCACGTAAGTTGTACATCTGGTAATCGTCGGTATTGTAGCGAAACAGACCGCTCTGTCCGTTATAACGACCGCTGAGATAAAATGTAGCTTTGTCACTGCCTCCTGAAAGTGATAAATTATGATCCTGGGCACTAAAACGCTCCTTATATAATTCTTTATACCAATCCGTGCTGTAGTAGTACTGATATTCACCAGTCGACGGATTTACCTCTACCCTGGGCAGTGACGGATCCTCCCATCTTCTTTTTATCTCAGCGAGGTAGGCAGGCGAAAAGCTAATGGTTTTATTAATGGCCGTTGGCGTACTTCCGTTGTCATTCCAACGCGACCAGGCATCGCTGAAACCTTGCGCCCATGGATAAGAATCCGTAATGTTATCCGGGACTTCGGTCGGTGATTTTATGGAATAATTTGCAGAATAAGAAATGGCTACTTTCCCCTCTTTGGGAGTTTTGGTTGTAATCAGCACGACTCCGAATGCAGCCCTTGCACCATAAATTGAAGCTGATGCGGCATCTTTAAGCACTGATATGCTTTCTATATCATTTGGATTTAAAAAACGCGGATCCGCCTCAACACCGTCGATGAGCACCAATGCATTTCCACCCTGCCCGATCGAAGTCGTTCCACGGATATTGAAGCTTGGGGATTGCGTGGGTTTTCCGTCAAGCATTCTTAAGTTCAGGTTGGGCACCGCGCCGACCAGCCCCTGTGCGATATTAGGAATGGGTCTGTTTTGAAATACTTCCTGACCGACCTGGTCGACCGCGCCGGTTAGGTTAACCCGCTTTTGTGTTCCGTAACCAACCACTACCACCTCACTAAGAGATTTTGAATCTGCTATTAGTTGTACACTGATATTGCTTTTTGACCCGGTTTGAATTTCCTGGCTAAGATAGCCAACGTATGAGAATACCAATACCGCGCCAGCATCCGGAACGCTCAGACTATAGTTACCGTTGGCATCAGTTACGGTTCCTGTCTGACTTCCCTTAATTACAACGTTTACTCCTGGTAGTCCTGTCGGCGTGGCAGCGTCAGTCACTTTACCGGTTATTAGTTGATCCGGCTGGGAATCGAATGAGTTTATGGAGGATTTGGCCGGTGAAGTCAAAATTCCGGACTTCTCCGGAGTTTCAGCCAAGCTTGCAGCGCCCACCAGGGCGATTAACGCAAGCTGAGCCAGCGAGCTTTGTAAGGCACTCCCCAAGGAAGAAACCTTGTTTTTACAGCAATGCATACGTGTAGATGTGTTTTATGTGAAAATAAATTGAAGTGAATAAATAGGCAATTAACAACAACCCCTGGCCGCGGAGCCATTATTATACAGCAAACGACCACCAGCAGAACCGTCACAAAATTCTGTAAATGTTGGTAAAACTACTTTCGTGAAATGCTGATTTAACAATTTCATAATTTTTAGATTATAGGCCTAAAATAACAAAAAATATAATTATTTTATTATTTTACAAAGGAAAACGTTTTAGATACCCTTTTGTGTTAGCGGTTTGAAAAGAACTCCACGCTGGCCAGAATGCCCGGTTATGCGGCCTGGAGCTAACCCTGACACAATTCGTTCAGAGTATAGCGATCAATGCAGAACGGGCACGTCTATTTCAGATTGACAATAATTTTTTTGAAATACCGGACGGGATTTAGGCATGGAGCAAGGTTTACCAGGCAGGAGCTGCGGCACAACCAAACTCAGCAGGCAGTCGATGGAAGGCAAAATCAGCCTAAGAGTCATAGGATGCTGTCAATACACCCACTTTTAGTTTAGCCAAACTTAGATTATTATTTGCAGCCTGAATATTAATGACCTTGGGGTCATATGGAATTTCATCCAGCAAGCACCAGACTTGTAGTCACTCTGTCTGATGTAATGAAAAATTTACACAAAAATATCGGACGTGCAGTACAAATTCTTAGCCTAACTTATCGGACAGCCTATTCCCGTTAGAATAACGAAGGATCATTGAATACCAACAACCACAAAATACCATCAAACTACTTCGTAACGTATATGATAACTACTTATCGGATATTTGATTGTGATTGATCAAACTTGCCTTTATTTTAAAAAACTTAAGAAAACCTTAAGAATACCAAGACATTTATCTTTATACATTTGACCATAACCTAAAGCAAATCGATTAATTATTTATCTCACCTATACACACAAATCATTAGACGTTAAAATGATCAACAAATTCTATTAGCTGCCAACAGTCAACTTGTTACTTTGCTTTATGAATAGTACTTAACAATGTCATAAAAATCAAAAGGAATTATGGCTCTACGAATCACACGAGAAAACGATATTCTGATTTTGTTAGTCATAATCATTTTTATTTGGGTTTTTCTGATTTACAGGTCTGGTAATAAACAGTAGCAGGTTTCCAGCCGGGCCTACTGCGATTGTGATAACCACAGCATCTGCCGTCTGAGGACACAAGCGGTTGGTTGTAGAGCGGTCAACCGGTGGGAGGTACATAAAATACAGGGTGCGTATTAATAATAGGAATAATTCTAAATTTTAACTTAAGTGTTAAATCTTTTTTAACCTGTGTAATTTTGGAGCAAACTCAACATTTACACACATGATACAGCAAAAGAAGCTTCGCAAAACGATTCCGCTTACGGAATCTCAAAGCCGAAGGCTGCATGAATTGAGTGAGTTCGACGGTCTGGATCCATTGGAACACTCTATGAGAGCAATCGACGAATATCTTAGAAAACAAAATATAGATATCCAGCCGCCAAAGGAAAATGAAATTCAGGCAGAGTTAAAGAATCTTACGGCTGAGTCAAGCACGTCAGGAGCGTTCTGGATATCTGGCACGGTTGATAAATATGAGTTTTCGGCTTTATTTCTCAAGTTACCTTCAAAGTCCGGAATTGATAAGGGGAAAGTCTCGAAGCTTTCTATCTGGGATCCGCAGGTGCTCGAAGACAGCAAGAGCTTCATTGGAGCATGCATTGTAAATTATGACCGAGGCTGGGATATCAAGCCCAGCAAAATTGCTGAACCGTTATATAATAAGGTAAAAGTTTTGCTGGATAGCTCAGGCGAACAATATATCAAGAAACGACGCCTTAGGTAACCGGGAAGTGGCTGTCGACAAATTTTAAGGCGATCTTAAGAATTATTTAAGATAATTTAAAGTCTCATACCATTTACTTAGCTGCCTAAGTCGCATGAAGTAATCAGACTTTCCATTAAAGGTTTAACCCGCTTAAAATTACATCTATGAGAATCCTGATAGCAGAAGACGAAAAGGGTATCCTGAATTTTCTTCAGCAGGGATTAGAGGAAGAATCTTACGCAGTAGATGTAGCCAGTGAAGGAACAGCCGGTCTGGACATGGCTCTTACAGGCAACTATGATCTGTTGCTTTTGGACTGGATGTTACCCGGCAAAAGTGGTTTGGAGATTTGTTGTGAATTTAGAAAACATTTTGCCAAGACACCTGTCATATTCCTCACCGCACGCGATACAGTCCAGGACACGATCTTAGGTTTACAGTCAGGAGCCAACGATTACATCAAAAAGCCTTTCAGTTTCGATGAACTTTTGGAAAGGATAAAAGTTCAACTGCGTCCGGTGTCTGGAGAACAAGCCGAGTTTACACTGGGTCCGATACGTATTGACACCCAATCACATCAGGTTTTTAAAGAAACCGAAGAGATAAAACTTACCCAAAAAGAGTTTGGACTGCTGGAATATCTACTGCGAAATAAAGGTAAAGTGTGCCGCAGGACCAGAATTATCGAAAGCGTCTGGGACATCCATTTTGAATACAATACGGGTGTGATCGATGTATATATCAATTCATTAAGAAAAAAACTTAAACTGGCAAAAGAAGAGGATTACATTCAGACCATTCGGGGAATCGGTTATATTGCAAAAGAGATCTGACCGAAACGATAATGGCAACTTCCTTTAAAAACAAGATCGCGCTGAATTTTACTTTAAGCACTGCATTTTTAGTGGCTGTCATTTTCTTTGTTATCTATAACATCGTCAGTCTTACCGTTTTTAACGAACTTAGAAACGAAATCAATTTAGAAGCTGATAAACACTTTTACGAGGTTGGCGTAAAAGACGGAATGCCCTTTATCGCTGACAAAGCCGAATGGCTGGAGAGAGAACATCGCGAACTGGAAATAAATCCGGTGTTTGTTCAAATAACGGACAGCCGTGGAATTATTATAGAAAAATCACCAAATCTGAAACTTGATGGCCTGAATACCGACCTGTCGCAGGAAAATAAGGCCTTCTTTCAAACGCAACTCAAAGGCCAGGCCATCGTACAGATACAGGTAGCGCTTAAAGATAAGAGCGAAATTGCTGGTTATCTGATTGTTGCTATTCCAATTACGGAGTCTGAAAAAGTACTGTACAACCTTAAAAGCGTGTTATTAATTTGTTTTCCGGTTGTGTTGCTGGTGCTGTTTTTTGTGACAAGGTTTATCGCAGGCAAAAGTATTCAGCCCGTGCTGAGTGTTATTTCAACGGCAGGTAAGATAACTAATGAGAATCTCACGGCCCGAATTCCGGTGCCTGCCAGTAAAGATGAGCTGCGAAAACTGGTCGTTACCATCAACGATCTGATGGATCGTATCGAAAATGCCGTAGAACGTGAAAAACAGTTTACTTCTGACGCTTCTCATGAATTAAGAACACCGCTTGCAGTCATTAAAGGAACTTTGGAAGTTCTAATCCGTAAACCCCGATCCATTCAGGAATATAAAGACAAAGTGGCATTTGCGATTAAGGAGATCAACAGAATCAGCTATCTGGTAGATCAATTGCTTCTGCTGGCCCGATTCGAAAGCCAAAAAAAAGCGATGGATCACCAAAAGATCGACCTGTCGGAACTGACAGCAACGATTCTGCTGCGACAGCAACAGCAAATTTTAGAAAAAGGGATTTCAGTCAGTTTTGATACGGAAGATCAATACTGCGTATACTATGATCCGTATGTTGTTGATATCATCATTGAAAACGTGATTTCAAACGCTGTGAAGTACTCAACCCAAAGTGGAAGAATCAGAATCAGGATCAGCAAAAACGATTCAGAAATAATCTATTCAGTTGCAGATAAAGGAATAGGAATTGAAGCGAATGAAATAGAGAAAATCTTAAAACCCTTCTACCGTTCAAACCCTTTGCAACACCCACATATCACAGGCAACGGATTAGGTTTGTCAATTGTGAAAAGAATGTGCGAGTTGCTGCGCATTGAATTCTTAATTGAAAGTCAGCCTGGCAACGGAACGACAGCCAGTTTTGTTTTCAGATCTTAAGAGAACTTTAAGATACCCTTGAGACAAATCTAAGAATACCAGGGTTACTTTTGATCCGTAACAGCGATTCATACCGACTTTCTGTTTATCACAACAAAGCGTCTGACAGTTAAGTATTTAACCTACTGTCGGTTCAATAAATCCTTATGTTAAATAAAATAATCGGATTTGCCGTTGGTAACAAGCTCATTGTAGCGCTCTTCGTGGTCGCCCTGGTGGGCTACGGAACTTACGAGCTCACAAAGCTTCCCATAGATGCCGTCCCGGATATTACAAACAACCAGGTCCAGGTAATCACCATTGCTCCCTCCTTTGGAGCCACCGACATAGAACGACTCGTGACCTTTCCGATTGAACAGGCCAACAACAACATTTCGGGTTTAAAAGAAATTCGCAGTTTTTCACGGTTTGGCTTGTCGCTGGTGACCATTGTTTTTGAGGACGATGTCGACATTTACTGGGCAAGACAACAGGTTTCCGAGCGACTTGGAAAAGTACAGAACGAAATTCCAAAGGGAATAGGAACCCCTGAACTTGGCCCGATCAGTACCGGTCTGGGAGAAATTTATCAGTATGTGGTCAGGCCAAAACAAGGCTACGAGCATCGTTACAACGAGACGGATCTTCGTACGATTCAGGACTGGATCGTACGCCGGCAGTTGCTGGGCGTTAAAGGCGTTGCCGAAGTAAGCAGCTTTGGAGGAAAACTCAAACAATATTCGATCGAAATTGATCCGCAGAAACTGCTTTCGTACGGCATAACCATTAGTGATGTCTTTGTTGCACTGGAAAACAATAATGAGAATACAGGAGGTGCATACATAGAAAAAGGTCCGACCGTGCTGTTTATTCGAAGCGAAGGATTAGTTGAAAACCTGGATGATATAAAAAATATTTCTGTAAAAAATCTCTCTGACGGCCAGCCATTACTGATCCGGGATGTTGCCGATGTAAAGACCGGCTTCGCAACACGTTACGGCGCAATGACCTACAACGACAAAGGAGAGGTGGCGGGAGCCGTGGTGATGATGCTGAAGGGTGCAAACAGCAGCGAGGTGATTAGAAATGTGAAAGAGCGTGTAGCGCAGATCCAAAATACTCTTCCGGAAGGCGTTGTAATAGAAGCATTTCTGGATCGCACCAAAATGGTCAACAATGCCATAGGAACCGTTGAAAAAAATTTGCTCGAAGGTGCCCTTATTGTTGTCTTTGTCCTGGTGTTGTTTTTGGGCAATCTAAGAGCAGGTCTTCTGGTGGCATCCGTGATACCTCTGGCAATGCTGTTCGCTGTGATCATGATGAATACATTTGGTGTAAGCGGAAATCTGATGAGTCTGGGCGCTCTGGACTTCGGATTGATTGTGGACGGAGCCGTCATTATCGTCGAAGCGGTCATGCACCAGATTACGCATAGCAAAAAGTTCACCGGACTTCCGAAGATCACCCAAGTTCAGATGGATCAGGAGGTCAGCGAATCCGCAGACCGGATGATGAATAGTGCCGTTTTTGGGCAGGTCATTATTCTAATCGTTTACCTTCCGATATTTACATTGCAGGGAATTGAAGGAAAGATGTTCAAACCTATGGCACAGACCGTTGCCTTTGCTCTTCTGGGTGCATTTATTTTGTCGCTGACCTACATTCCAATGATGAGCGCTGTATTCTTAAGTAAAAAAATCAAGACTGCACCTGGCTTTTCCGATCGGATCATGGACAAACTTTCTGGCAAATACCGTTCCGCACTCGAGCGTGTAATTATACATCCAAAAATGATTCTACTGGCTGTATCGATCCTGTTTGGCTCTGCGATATACGTATTGACGAGCCTTGGCGGTGAGTTTATCCCTGCTTTGGAAGAGGGCGATTTTGCTGTCGACACCCGCGTGTTGACCGGAAGCAACCTGACGACAACTATTGCAAACACACAAAAGGCCGCTCACATTCTGAAATCACAGTTTCCCGAAGTTTTGAAAATAGTTACCAAAATCGGGAGCGGAGAAGTCCCGACCGACCCGATGCCGATGGAGGCCAGCGACATGATGGTGATTTTAAAAGACAAAAATGATTGGACCTCCGCCAAAACTTTTCCGGAGCTATCTGAAAAAATGAGTGAGGCATTAAAAGAGGTCCCGGGAATTACAGCCGGATTTCAGTTTCCGGTTCAGATGCGGTTTAATGAACTTATGACAGGAGCCAGACAGGATGTGGTCTGCAAAGTATTTGGGGAGAATCTCGATACGCTCGCGATGCTGGCAACACAACTCGGTGCGCAGGCCGGCCAGGTTAAGGGAACAAAAAACCTCTACATCGAAGCGGTTTCAGGAATGCCGCAGGTAACAATACGTTACAACAGAAGTGCTCTGGCGCAGTTCGGTCTTGGAATTTCAGCTGCGAACCGAACAGTCAATACGGCCTTGGCAGGACAAATTACGGGAATGGTTTTCGAAGGTGAAAAACGTTTCGAACTGGTCGTAAAACTGAGTGGAGAACGGAAGAAAAACCTTGCAGACATCCAAAACCTGCTCATACCGCTCGCGAATGGAAATCAGATTCCGCTATATCAGTTAGCCGAAGTGAAAATTCAAAACGGCCCAAACCAGATACAAAGGGAAGATGCCAAAAGACGGATCATTGTTGGATTCAATATTGCAGGAAGAGATGTGCAGACGATTGTTAACGAGCTGCAAACAAAAGTCAACAAAAATCTTAAACTCCCCACCGGTTACTACATTACCTACGGAGGATCGTTTGAAAATCTCAACGCTGCCAAACAGCGGCTAATGATCGCTGTACCTGTTTCGTTGGTACTGATTTTTGTGCTTTTATTTTTTGCATTTAATTCTGTCAAGGACGGGCTATTGATATACTCAGCCATCCCACTGTCTGCCATCGGGGGCATCTTTTTTCTTGCTTTACGCGGAATGCCTTTTAGTATTAGTGCAGGAGTTGGTTTTATAGCACTTTTTGGCGTTGCCGTTTTAAACGGAATTGTCCTTGTTGCAGAATTTAACCGAATCCGGAAAGACGGCCAAAAAGATATCAGGCAGGCGATTCTGGAAGGAACACAGCATCGGCTCAGGCCGGTATTAATGACAGCTTTTGTAGCATCTCTGGGATTCTTTCCCATGGCCGTAAGCAGCGGAGCCGGTGCAGAAGTGCAGCGCCCTCTTGCAACTGTAGTCATCGGAGGGCTTCTGGTAGCGACCTTTCTGACCCTTTTTGTCTTACCGGTTCTATATCTTTTTTTTGAAAATGGTTTTAAATTTAAGCTGAAAAGCAAGGCGGCTTTACTTTCATTTCTGATTTCATTTTTTTTCCTGTCAGTCAGCAACTGCGCTTTTTCGCAAAAAAAGATCGATTTGAAAACAGCCCGGCAAATCGCTTTGGCCAACAACCAGAATCTAAAAACAGAGAAGCTCCGCACACAATATCAGAAAGCATTGATACAGACAGCAGCGGTTGTGCCGCAAACAAATTTCCAGTTTGAAGCAGGACAGATCAATAGCTACTACTCTGATACACGCTTCAATATCACACAGTCGGTAAGCCTTCCGGTTGTATACGCACGGCAGCGAATACTCTATCAAAGTGAGCTTGCTGCCAGCGTTTTGAATGTCGCCGTTCGGGAAAATGAGCTGAACAGAAATGTTGGACAGGTATTCTATCTAATCCTTTTTCAAGGCAAAAAACTTGAACTTCTCGAATCGTTGGATAGCTTGTATACGGGCTTTTCTCAAAGAGTGCAGCAGCGTCTGGAAAAAGGAGAAAGTGACATTCTCGAAAAATTAACCATAGAAACACAGCTGGCTGAAACAAAATTGCAGAGACAGCAACTGGAATTCGATCTGATTCTGAGCAAATTACAGTTTCAACTACTACTTAATGCACCTGAAGCGCTTGAACCGGCCGAAACGGACAGCAAATTTACCCCGGTGATCGCCAACGATTCGGTGCCTTTGGACAATCACCCTCAAATGCGACTGCTTAAACAACAGCAGCGGACCGCAGCGGCGACGATTGATACGGAAAAAACCAAGCTTTTACCACAGGTGAGCCTGGGTTACAACAACATGAGTATGCGCGGAACAGGCGCCAACGACAAAACCTATACAGCTTCCCAGAGATTTCATTCCGGGCAAATCGGTATTGGAATACCCCTTTTCGCAGGAGCGCAAAGGGCCAGAGTCATTTCCGCCAGGATAAATAAGCATATCGCTGATCAAAATTACGTGGCTGAAAATCAAATTTTCAGATCAGAATATATTTCAGCCCGAACCGAATACAGAAAACTCCTGGCAGCGGCACAGTATTATGAAACCGAAGGATTACAGAGTGCCGAAATGATTGTCAGAACGGCCAATGAACAACTTACCGCCGGAAGCATCAATTATCTTCAATGGGTGCAGCTTGTAAACCATGCAACATCTATCCGCAGTCAATACCTGGATGCACTGATGAACCTGAACAGTAAAGCAATTGAGCTAAACGCATATCTGGAAAATTAAAACAGCCACTATTTATGAAAATGATCATATATGCAGCAGTTGCC
This sequence comes from Dyadobacter psychrotolerans, assembly GCF_004349265.1. Taxonomy (GTDB): domain Bacteria; phylum Bacteroidota; class Bacteroidia; order Cytophagales; family Spirosomataceae; genus Dyadobacter; species Dyadobacter psychrotolerans. The sequence goes on along the minus strand of NZ_SMFL01000004.1, from coordinate 114,676 downwards.
TTCTTGACGCTGAGTTGTTCAAAAAACAATGAAAAAGAACAAAATGCGCCGAAAACATATGTCAACCAAAATCTTGCGATCCTGACTTTCAAACAAATTCAAAACGCAGGAATAAAAACGGCTTTACCTGAAAAAAAGCAGATTTCATCCACCTTGAAGTTATATGGGAAAATTGATGTCCCTCCACAAAACATCGTTTCAATAAGCGTTCCGCTTGGAGGTTATCTTAAAACCACAAAATTGCTGCCGGGAACACGGGTAAAAAAGGGAGAAATTCTGGCTGTGATGGAAGACCAGCAATACATTCAGCTTCAGCAGGATTATCTGACCGGAAAAGCGCAGTTGAAATATCTTGAAAATGATTATCTGCGGCAAAAAGAACTGAACAAAAGCAAATCGAGCAGTGACAAAATTTTTCAACAGGCTGAGTCTGACTATCAAAGCCAGCAGATAATGATCAGATCGTTGTCTGAAAAGTTAAAATTGGCGGGAATCAATCCTGACAAGTTGTCGAAGGAAAATATCTCCCGAAGTGTCAATATTCTCTCACCCATCAATGGTTATGTGTCAAAAGTAAATGTAAACATTGGCAGATACGTCGCTGCTACCGAAGTGCTTTTTGAACTGATCAACCCAACCGATATTCATCTTGCCCTCAAAGTTTTTGAAAAAGACCTTGATAAAGTTAAGATTGGCCAGCAAATTCTGGCTTACACCAATGACAATCCTGAGAAGAAATACGAATGCGAAATCATCCTGATCAGCAAGGACCTATCCGTGGAAAGAACCGCAGAAATACATTCACACTTCAGGCGCTACGAACCGGATCTGCTGCCGGGCATGTTCATGAACGCTGACATCCAGTTGCAAAACCGGTCGGTGTTAGTTTTGCCAGATAACGCAATTGTTACTTATGAGGATAAACAGTACATCTTTATTCCAAAAGGCAAAGGAAAGTTTGAAATGAAGCCGATTCAGACCGGAACTGCGGAAAATGGCTTTACCGAAATCCGTTCAAGCGAAAAGCTCGGCGGCCAACAATGTGTTGTGAACGGGGCCTATTCACTGCTGATGTTTCTTAAGAATAAATCGGAAGAGTAAAATTTTACTAACACACTAAAACAGGCAGGTCAATTTTCCAATTCTAAATCGTTGATAACATGTTTAAAAAAATCGCCCTTGGTTTGCTGTTGGTGTTAATCACAATCCAGTTTATAAAACCAGAAAAAAACCTTTCTGACAACCAGACGCACAATGTCGCTATGAAGTATCCGGTTTCAAATGAAGTGAAAGAAATACTCGAGCTTGCATGTTACGATTGCCATAGTAACAAAACTACCTACCCCTGGTATGATAACATTCAGCCGGTTGCCTGGTTTCTGGATCACCACGTACGGGAAGGAAAAAGAGAGCTGAACTTTTCCGGGTTCACAAAACTGCCCATCGCCGTTCAGAATCATAAATTCGATGAAACGATTGAAATGGTGGAAAAAAAAGAAATGCCGTTGCAATCCTACACCTTTCTGGGACTGCACAAAGGGGCCAATCTCACAGATCAGCAGCGGCAGGTACTTATAAGTTGGGCCAGGAATCAAATGACGTTACTCAAAAATCAATACCCGGCCGATAGCCTGGTTTTAAGACGAAAGAAAGTAACAACAAAATAAGCTGGTGAGGGATATTAATTTTCAATTAAAATTAAAAAATATTAGACTATTTTATTAGAATAATTCTAAATAAAATAATGGAGTTTAGTCCAAATAAAACAATCGACTATACGGACATATTATTCGTAAATTACTAATAATTAAACACTTACAAAAATAAAATTCTCATCAAATAGAAATCTCATCTCACGTTGACCAGCCAGACAGTATCAGATATATCCAAACTATAAATTGTCACCAAAAGTTGCAACTTAAAACGAGAAGTCAGGGTATTTCAGACCGCCGATGGTGCGCAACAATAACGGGTTGGTATTCGTAATGGCTATACACTGAGGAACAATTAAAAACCCAAATTTATGACAAGGATTGAGTTTCTGAAATCCGTCGGTTTTAAGGGGCCGGCTTTGATGGCGTTGTTGACTTCCTGCGTAAATCAGCAGGACACAGTTGTGGATGCACTTTCCATCCTGGCCACGACCGACACCCAGGTGACAATAGACACGGCAAACATTTCCGGCACAGGAGCGGTTTCGGTGAAGTTTCCCACGAAACTGGCCATAACAACGGATGCATTAAATAAACTGAGCGCAAAACTTAAAATTGACCTTACGACAACTTCTAATGCTGCACTTTTAAAGGTTGGAGGTTATCTTGTAAAAAGCGGCATCGTGGTGGCCCAGTCTTCATCCGGCGTGCTGGTAGCGGCTACCCAAACGTGTTCGCATGAACCTAAAAAAGCAATCATTTTTAACAAAACAGAATTCTATTGCACCCAACACGGGGCCCGGTTCAGCCTGACAGGATCCGGATTAAATACCTATGGAAAAAACGGTCTTACCATTTACAAAGTTGCCACAGACGGCAACACTGTTGTCATTTACTAACCCTGCTGATTTATTATGAAACTGCTGAGTACTATTGTTTTGACTATTATCTCCATCTTTGGCTCAGAATGGAAGCTTGATTTTTCCGAAGCCAAATCTCAGGCCGCGTCCGAGCATAAAATGATTCTGCTAAGTTTTTCGGGATCCGACTGGTGTGGACCTTGTATAAAACTTACGAAGGATGTTTTCGAATCTACTGAATTTCAGACCTATGCCTCCCAGAAGCTTGTGATGGTAAGGGCTGACTTTCCAAGACAAAAGAAAAATCAACTTGAAAAAAGCCAGGTAGCAAAAAATGAAGCTCTGGCCGAAAAATACAATCCCAAAGGCCTGTTTCCGCTGACGGTCCTAATCGACAATAAGGGAAATATTGTCAAAGAATGGGAAGGCTATCAGCCGTCGATTCCAAACTTTATCGCAGACATTCGTTCTCATTCCGGCTCGGTTAATTAGTATGAAAGAAAAGATATTCAAAAAAGTTGTCCGCCTTATGGGCAACCGTTTTGAAATTAGCGTAGTTGACCGCAGAGAGGATTGGGCGATTCAAATTATTGATATTGCCATCACTGAAATTAAAAGGATCGAAAAACTTCTGACCACATTTAGTGATGACAGCCAGACCCAGCTTATTAATCAAAATGCCGGAATATGTCCGGTGCAGGTCGACCAGGAAGTGTTTGATCTTATTGCAAGGGCCAACCGCATTTCAGAGCTGACACAAGGTGCGTTCGACCTTTCTTACGGCTCAATCGACAAGTCACTGTGGAATTTTGATCAGAATATGACGTCTTTACCAACTCCGGAAGTGGCAGGAAAAATGATCCGGCTCATCAATTATAAAAACATCGTATTGGGCTCAGATCAAAAAACGGTTTTTCTGAAAGAAAAAGGTATGCGTATCGGCTTCGGAGGAATTGGAAAAGGCTATGCAGCTGAAATGGCAAAAAGAAAAATGACAGAACATGGAGCATTAAGCGGAGTGGTCAATGCATCCGGCGATTTAACCACCTGGGGCAAGCAACCCGACGGAGCTGAATGGACCATTGGTATTGCCGATCCTGACAAAAAAGACAAGCCCTTTTCCTATATGAAGATCAGCAATATGGCGGTTGCCACGTCGGGAAACTATGAAAAATTCGTAATGATTAACGGCAAAAGATTCTCACATACGATCGATCCTAAAACCGGGCTACCGGTCAGCGGAATCAGGAGCGTAACGATCATCTCACCGAATGCGGAATTATCGGACGCATTGGCTACACCCGTAACCGTAATGGGAGTCAAAGTTGGCCTGAGTCTGATCAATCAGATGGAGAACATCGCATGTATGATCATTGATGACCAAAATAAAATATTCACATCTAAGAACATAAGAGTCACATGAAACGTATACCGAATAACGTTCAAAACGCAATGCTGATTTGTTTCCTTTGCCTGGCAACCCTTGGTTGTGTCTCTGTGAAAGAGTACCAGAAAAACAGAATTAATGATTCTGAAATGGATTTGGCAGCCAGAAAGGCTGAAAAATTTGAGCAAAGTTTTTATTTATACCGCGAAGGTGCCTCGGGAGCGAACGGCGGAAAAAGCGGAGGCGGCTGCGGTTGTAACTGAATCACTTCATAAAATATCCAAATGAAAAAAATCACCCTAACTGTCGCTGCTTTGCTTGGTCTTTTTGGTTCACTGACTGCACAAGTTCAGGATAGTGTTTCGACAGCTTACAAAGCAAAAAAACTAAAGATTGAAGAGGTTAATTTCGTCTCAGCGTATTACAGCCAGAATGGAGATAATTCGGCCATTACCGGGGGTATTGGAACGGAAAAACTGTTTGACATAGCTAATTCGCTTGAAATAAAACTCGTTAAAACAGACAGACTGAACCGCGTTCACAGCATTTCGGCTGACCTGAACATCGACTATTATTCATCTGCGTCTCAGGACAATATAGACCCGCTGACGATTTCCTCCGCATCGCGAACGGATATTCATCTTTACCCGACAATCTCCTGGAACATGAAAGACGACAGGAATCATACCAGCCGTGGCGCTATGCTCTCCTACTCGACCGAATATGATTATAAGTCCTACGGATTTAATCTGAATTTTTCAAAATCGTCGAAGGACAACAACCGCGAAATTACCTTTAAAGCAGGAACATACCGCGACACTTACACAGCTATTCTGCCCTCGGAGTTAAGGCCTAATGGTTATAGTTCAGGTGCAGAGGGAGATAAAGCCAATCTTTATCACAAGCCAAGAAATACCTACAACGGTTCGGTCTCGTTGTCTCAAATTGTAAACAAGCGTTTGCAGGTACTTTTTATCGTCGAACCAACCTATCAGGAAGGGCTTTTGAGTACGCCTTTTCACAGAACCTATTTCACAGACGGGTCGGAAAGAGTCGAAAAACTTCCCGGCAGCAGGTTTAAGATTCCTATTGGCCTACGGTGCAGCTATTTTTTGGGCGACAAACTTATCATCAGGACTTTTTACAGATTTTACGCTGATAACTGGGGCATGAAGGCGCATACCTTCTCTTTGGAAACACCAGTTAAAATTACACCCTTCGTATCTTTGAGTCCATTTTACCGGTTTAGCACTCAATCCGCAATACGTTATTTTGCGCCCTATATGCAGCATGATCCCAGCTCGAAATATTACAGCAGTGATTATGACCTTTCATCTTTTCAGAGTCATTTTGCAGGATCAGGCATCCGGTTTGCTCCTCCCGGGGGTATTGCCGGCATCAGACACTTTGCATCACTTGAAATTCGCTATGGGCATTTTTACCGAAATGCGGGAGCCGGAATGCAGTCAAATATTATCACACTGGCTGCGAAGTTTAAATAATGCTGCTGTTACGCTGATAGCTTTCAAACTTGTTAATTTAGTTTGAAAGTTATTTTGCTGTATCTCAATTGACTTAAATACAAATTACCTTTCTTAAGAGAATCTTAAGGATATATTTAGCATGGGTTACCGGCGAACGAACTACATTTGAAAAGATTCGAGACATGATCTATGTCTCCAGTTACCATTTTATTACAAATAATCCGCAGTTTAGAAAAGAGATGCCAAAATCGGAATCACTACTGATATTGATTTTATAAAGGTTAGCACCTGACTCAACAACCTTCGTTCTGACCACAATCAAACCAGCATATTTAAAAGATTTCGGGGCACTGATGACTGTTGACAAAAAAGTAAAAAGCACGATCTTTCTGGTAGACGATGACGCCGAGGACCGCATTTTTCTTAGAGAAGCCTTTCTCGCTATAACCGAAGACCTGCGGATTATTGAATTTTCCAGCGGTGAAGAATTCCTTGATTTCGTGCCACAGCTCATTCCACAACTACCGCCTTCACTGGTTGTCATGGACATGAATATGCCGAGAATGAATGGCCTGGAAACATTGATTTCTTTAAAGTCTATCCCAACCTGCGGCCAGCTCCCTGTTGTAATTTTTTCCACCGCCTCCAACCAGGTCCACATACAGAAAACATATGCTCACGGCGCGAGTGTATGTTTAAAAAAACCATGCTCTTTTGAAGAATATTTAAAAATTGCAGGGGATTTGATCGTTGATTTCTTATAATATTCGCAAATCCTATAGATGCCTGTTAAATCAGAACCAAAGGTTCTGGCTTTATGTAATTTTTAATACTCTAAACCTTTTGCTGTAAAGAAGCTACATAATGCGAAGGACTCACACCGAACTGTTTTTGAAAATCCCTTGAAAAGTTAGTTGGAATACTGTATCCGACCATATCGGCTACTTCATTGATTTTGTATTTACTTTCTGCAAGAAGTTCCGCTGCCCGTTTCAGCCGGGACAAATTGATAAGCTCATTAGGCGTCATGTCAGAGATCCCTTTTATCTTGCGGTACAAAGTAGGCCTGCTCATGTTCATCATTGAAGAAAGCATATCCACGTCCAGATCACTATCTGCAATTTGCGAAGAGATGATCGAATTAAGCTGTTCTAAAAATTCCTTATCTGCCTTTGAGAAGGCAATTCCTTTAATATGCGTCAGCGGCGAGCGGGCAAAGTATTCTTTAATGATGTTTCGGTTATTGATCAGATTCGTTATCTGAGCAGAGAGATGATCCAGTGAAAAAGGTTTTTCGATATAGGCATCTGCGCCAACTTCGAGACCTTCGATTTTTGAATTGATCGAATTTTTCGCCGTTAACAGTATGATAGGAATGTGACTGAACTGTACATCGTTTTTCATTCTCCTGCAAAGCTCAATGCCATCCATTACTGGCATCATAATGTCACTGATCACCAGGTGAATATTTTCCCGCTGCATCACGTCAATTGCCTGCTGGCCGTCTTCAGCCTTAAAAATGTTATAAGCCGAAGCTAATTCCCGGCTCAGATACATCAGGATTTCCACATTGTCTTCCACAATTACGATAGCAGGTTTTGAGGGATCCAATGCTTCCTGCGTATCGCCGTTCAGAAAGTAACTGGTTTGATCGGTAACACTTTCTCCCTTCAAATCCATTTCATAATCCTGATGAATTGGAAGAGACAATAGAAACGTGTTTTGCTGATTACCCTGCTGTTTGAGTTCCAGCTTGCCTTTATGTAACTCCGTAAGAGAACGTGCAAGCGGAAGACCGATCCCGGTTCCCTCCTGTTTCTGGTTTGCTTCAAGACGGTGAAACGGCTCAAAAATTTTATCTCTGTTTTCGCTTCCAATTACCGTTCCGTCGTTGCTGAACTCAATATGAAAAAGTAAATCATCACTATTAAATGGCAGCAGTTTGATCCTTACGACACTGTCAGCATATTTAACGGCATTATTGATCAGATTTGAGATAATCTTTTTACATGCTTCGATGTCGACATAAGCCTGCAAACCTATTCTGGGAAGCTCAATTTTATAGGAAAGATTTTTCTGTTCAGCAATTGGCCTGAAAGTGGAAAATACATCATTGAGAAGCTCATTGATATCCGTTTTTGTAAAGTTCAGGCTAAAATTATTGGCCTCAGCCTTTCGGAAATCCAGTAATTGGTTGGTCAGATCAATTAACCGATTGGTATTTTTGTTTATCATGTTGAGACTTTCGAGAGTTTGCACATCCGGATTTTTATCGGCAAGAAGTTTATCCAGCGGCATTTTAATTAAAGTAAGCGGTGTCCGTATTTCGTGAGCAACATTGGTAAAAAATTCAATTTTCGCATTGTAAATTTCCCGTTCTTTTCCAATTTGAAAAGCCTCTATTCCCCGCTTATTTTTTTCAGTCATAGCCAGATGGTAATAACGGAATACAATTATTACAATCGTAATTATAACTGTGCCATAAACCAAATAAGCCCAAATAGTGGCCCACCAGGGAGGCAGTATATCAATGTTTATTCTCGTTTCCTTACGATTCCAGAACTGGTCATTGTTGGAACCTTTGATTTTTAATACATAATGTCCCGGCGGAAGTTTTGAAAAAGAAATCTTTCTGCTGTTATTTAAAGTTATCCACTTATTGTCAAAACCTTCCAGCTGATAGATATAACTATTCATTTCCGGGTTTACGTAACTTAGCGAGGCAACATCAAAGCTTAACGACGAACTGCTGAATGGCAATGTGATTGCCTTTGTATGTATAGCTGAGGCAGTCAAAGGGGAATTTTTATCACCAATGAGCAGATCCTGATTGTTGACCTGAATACCGGTTATGTAAACAGGCGGCACATATTTGTTTTTAACAAAAGTCGAAGGATTAAAACTGATCAGACCCGCAACGGTTCCGAAAAACAGCGTTCCGTCGTCATTTTTATAGGAAGAATTGTAGTTAAACTGCTCGCTGGGAAGCCCGTTTGCTTTTGTATAATTGGTAAACTTCCCGGTTTTTGAATCCAGCATTGATAAACCTTTCGAGGTTGATACCCAGAAATTTCCCTGATCATCTTCCAGAACACGGAAAACCTGATTATCTGCCAGGCCCTCTTCTACGCGGTAATTAGTAAATTTTTTTGATGCAGGATCATACCGCGACAAACCGTGCTCGGTACAAAGCCAGATATGTTTGTCTTTGCTCTGATAAAGACTGTTGATATAATTATCCAAAAGTCCGTCCGGCCGCTGCTGATCAAACCGGAGCCTTCCTTTAAGATTACTTTTTTGATTAAAATAATACAACCCTCCCCCATAACTTGCCACCCACAATGTTCCCTGATCATCTTCATGAATTGACTGTACCTGCGATTCAACAAATGGTATCCGGGTAAAGTCATCGGTAAGGCGGTTGTATTTAAAAAGCCCGGTCCAGGTTCCGACCAGAATATCTGAATTTCTGGTTTTATACAAGGTTACAATAAAATTACTGTTGAATGATTTCTCATCGTTACCCGCGTTGTAGTGCCGGATGACCTTCTTTGTTTTCAAATCCATCACATCCAGTCCATGCTCATAGGTACCGATCCACAGCTCGTCTTTATCAGCCACCAGACCATGCAGGTTACGGTAGGAAATACTTCCCTTTTTGCCATCCGCCAAAAATGATTTGAAACGTCCCGTCTGCAAATCAAGCTCGTTAAGACCGGCATCCTCCGTTCCGACCCATAGCCATTTAGGATCATCGCCGTAAATGGTATGAATCAGATTTCCACTGATGCTGTTTACAGGCTGAGGAAAATATTTTTTGAAACGGTTATATTCCAAAGAATAATAATTTATTCCTCCAAACTGTGTACTGATCCAGATACCTCCCTCCCGGTCTTTAAAAATCGTATTAACAATGTTATCGGTAATCGAGTAAGGATTATAATACTCCTTTACGATGTGATTCACCTTTCCCGATTTAAGGTTTAGTGTATACAACCCTGATTCCGTACCAAGCCAGTATTCATATTTGTTCTTCTCAAAAACCGTGTGAATCTGAATCTCATCCTGCAAATGCAGCTCAGCAGACAAATCCCGAAAACTACCCGTTGTAAAATTAAACAGGATCACACGGCGCATCGTCCCAATCATCAGACTTGAATCACCGACGGTGTGTACGATCATGTTGTAGTAATCGTCATTTTTAGGCCCCAGCTTTCCTATATCATATACTTTGAAGATCCCTTTCTTATGGTCATAAACCTTAACTACTCCCTCTCCTGTTGAAATACACACATTACCCTTAGGGGAAATATCCATCGACACAATCCGGCTGCTTTCGCTGCTAAAATCTTTCAGCTGTCTGCTTTTACGGCTGTAACTGTAAAGATGGTTATCAGAAATAAACCAGATGTTATGTTGCTGATCGCTGCGGATACTTCTTACCTCGCCTGCCGGCAATGCCTTGAAAGCTGCAAAATTCTCGGTGACAGGATCATAAATATAAATGCCTTTGTGCGTTCCGACCCATAATTTTTCATCAGAATCTTCATAAAGTGAAAACACCGAATTGCTTCCAATGCTCAGCGGGTCGCCGGATTTGTTTCTGAATATTCTGAACGCTTTACCGTCAAAACGGTTGAGGCCGTTCCGGCTGGCGAACCACATAAATCCTTTTTTGTCCTGAACAATATCTCCTGTTGCATTGCCTGATAGTCCGTCAGAAACCTGATAATTTTTGAAATAAAAGGAATTGCTCTGACAAATACCCGCCAGAGAGAATAGTAAAAAAGAAAAAGTTAACAGGATATTTTTCACCACAACTTCCGACAGCCACCAGGCCATTTAGCGGCCATCAAATTGTTATTTTTTTATAAATATAATCCGCCTTTATCATAGCTAAGTTATAAAAACCAATGTTGAGACATTTTGATTCAAAATTGAGACACACAGATCATTTAGTTTATAAACAAAGCAGGAACTTCGCAAATCTTTAAATTAATCCAATATTTTAATCAGATAGTAACAACTTTTTAACTTAACTAATCTGCTTTACTAATAACTATAATGAAAAACCATTTTTACAAACAAAAACAAAACGCTGAAAAAACAAGACTGATGCAATGGCCGGTGAAAGCTGCGATGGCACTGTTTTGCAGCGTTTTTCTGCTGGCGTCGGTGATGGCGCAGACCCCGGCAGCAACATCAGTTTCCGGTAAAATATCCGATAGCCAGGGCGCGGTGCCAGGCGCTTCGGTTGTAGAAAAAGGTACCAGTAACGGAACCACCACCGATACAGAAGGAAAATTCACATTACAACTTTCGGCTGGAGCTAAAACACTTACTGTTTCCAGCGTGGGTTATATAGCCCAGGATGTGGATGTGACCGGCAAGTCAGATGTGCAGGTCATACTTATGGAAGACCAGAAAACGCTCAACGAAGTAGTTGTGATTGGTTATGGTTCTTTAAATAAAAGAGAAGTTTCCAGCGCGATCACCCACTTATCTTCCAAAGATCTTCTGCGTGTGGGAAGTAATAATCCGCTGATGGCCATTCAGGGAAAGGTGGCCGGACTTTCGGTAACGAACACATCAAGCGCCGATCCGAATTCTTCGCCCAGCATTCAGCTGAGAGGTGCATCTTCGCGCAGTGCTGGTCTGGGGCCCTTGTTTGTAGTAAACGGAATTCCGGGAGGTAACATCGACAACATCAACCAGAATGAGATTGAATCAATTGATGTTCTGAAAGGTGGTGCAGCTTCGGCGATTTACGGAACCAGAGGAAGCAACGGTGTAATTGTGATCACGACCAAAAAAGGGTCTACACAATCCCGGTTGTTTTATGATGGTTATACCACTTTTGATTACCCTACCAACCAACTCTCAGTACTTTCAAAAGATCAGTTTCTGGCAAACAAACGCGGCGTTGATTTTGGAGGAAATACCGACTGGATGAAAGAGGTTAGCCGTACACCTGCATTCTCGCACAAGCATACATTGCAATTTTCGGGAGGAAATGGAAAAACCAACTACTTTTCCTCGATAGATTACAGGGATGCAAACGGAATCGACCTGCGCTCGGCTAAAAGGGAATATGGAGGGCGTGTGAATATCAATCACGCTACGGAAAATAAAATTTTTGAGCTTACATTCAGCGCTGCGCCACGTTACGCAAAAACAAGCGGGGCCGATTACAGCGGTTTCAATTACGCATTGACCTTAAATCCAACTGTACCTGTTCGCGATACCTCCGGCAGATACAATTACATCAACTCAGGTTTTTTTGCAAACAACCCTGTTGAACGTGCTAAAAGTGTTTTGCAGGATCAGGAGATAAAGTACCTGGACATGAACGGGTCTGCGAAAGTGAATATACTTGATAACTTAAACACCATTGTTACCTTTGGTGAGGTAAGTTCATCGTTCCGCAACATGAACTTTACGCCTTCCGATATTACAACTGTCATCAATGGAAACGGACGCAACACGGCATCGCAGTCACTGGACGAAAACGACCAGAAGAGTCTGGAGTGGCTGGGTAATTATTTCCTGGATTTTAACAAGCATTCGGTTAAGTTATTGGCTGGTTACTCTTATCAGCTTTTCACTTCGTCAGGATTTAGTGCATCCAATGAAAATTTTCCTTCCAACGTACTCACCTATAACAACCTGGGCACCGGATTATGGAATCTGGAAAAAGGTATCAATAATGTGGGATCTTATAAAAACAGCTCCAAATTGATTGCTTTCTTTGGCCGTGTTAACTACGATTTCGATCAGAAATATTACTTCTCTGCCAGTTTGCGACGTGAAGGTTCGTCTAAATTCGGTTACGACAACAAATGGGGATACTTTCCGGCAACTTCGGTAGCATGGCGTCTTACACAGGAAAACTTCCTAAAAGATGTTTCCTGGCTTAACGAGCTGAAACTGCGTGCGGATTATGGCGAAACGGGTAACCAGGATTTTGGAAACTATCTTTCGCTGGACACTTATGGTGGCTACGGTTACTACCAGTACAACGGAACATCCTACCAGGTTTGGGGCCCGAGCCAAAATACCAACTACAATCTGCGTTGGGAAAGAGCCATCAACTTTAACGCCGGTCTTGACTTTGAAATACTAAGCAACAAGATATCGGGTAGTCTGAATTATTATGTAAGAACAAATAAGGATTTACTTGGCTCTTACAATGTACCGAACCCGCCAAACATTCAGGGTTCCACATTTGCCAACGTGGGAACCATGCGTAATACAGGTCTGGAATTACAGATCAGTGCTGCTGTGATCAATAAAGCTGATTTCTCCTACAATCTGGGTTTAACCGGCGCTTATAACGATAACAAATTTGTTTCGTTTTCCAACGAGCTTTTCAAAGGACAGACTTACATCGACGTTGTAGGATTCCCTGCTCCGGGAAGTCCCGGTAACATTCAGCGTTTGCAGGAAAACAAACGGATCGGTAGTTTTTATGCACTTAAATCTGCCGGTGTGAATGACAACGGTGCCCTGCTGGTTTATAACAAAAACGGAGATATCGTACCTGCCAATCAGACCAACAACGACGACAAGCAGTTTGTTGGCAACGGTCTTCCAAAATTCACGATGGGACTTTCCAATTCATTCAGATATAAAAACTGGGATCTGAGTGTGTTCCTGCGGGGTGCTTTTGGCTACAAGCTGTTTAACACCTACGCTTTCTATCTGGGTACACCGGCTACACAGGAAAATGCAAACGTGCTGACTTCTGCTTTTGACGGCGGTAAATATTCGAAGCTGACCAGCCCGACAACCTATTCATCACTTTCGGATTATTTCCTCGAACCGGGCGGCTTTGTTAAAATTGATAATGTAACACTGAGTTATACCCAGCCAATCAAAGCCAAATTCATACAGTCGGCGCGCGTATACGCAACAACCAGAAACCTGGCCACCTTCACCAAATATACCGGTGGTGATCCGGACCTGGTGCAGGTAAACGGATTATACCCGGGGGTCAACAACTCTCTGAACTATTATCCTTCGACTACGCAGCTTCTGCTGGGTTTACAGCTTACATTTTAATCTCCGACATATCAATTGTTAAAATGAAAAAATACCAGATTTCTAAATATATATACCGTTTCGCCGCCTGTGCATTGCTTTCGGTGACCGCCGGCTGCACCAACCTCGACGAGGTTTTATACGACCGGATCACTTCGGAAAACTTTTTGCAAACCCGTGCTGACGTTACCAGGGATTTTCTCAGAGCGTTTGAACACAGCTATTGGAGCATTCAGGGTGGCAGCACATTCATGCTGCAGGAGAACAGTTCCGACGAAATGATGACCATCAACCGTCAGGGTGACTGGTTTGACGGCGGACAGTTTCAGCGCGTACATTACCACACCTGGACGCCGCAGGACGGTTTTACGACTGATCCATGGAACGCACTTTATGGTGGTGTGACTTTGGCGACCAATTCGCTGGAAGACCTTGAAGGGATCACGGATCCAGCCAAATTTGAAATGACGCGGGCAGAGCTAGATGGTATGATCGCCGAGCTGAAAGTACTTCGCGCCTGGCTGAATATTCGTTTGCTGGATTTTTACCGCAACATTGTCATCGTAACCAAAGTAAAAGGACAGACCAGCGGCGGTCCGCAGGTTCCGCCTCAGGAAGCATTTGCATTCATTGAGCAGGAGCTGAAAGATGCGCTTCCGAAATTGTCAACAAATACGACGCTTGGCGACAACGTGGTCGGACGCTGGACACAAGGCGGAGCAGCTTCTCTTTTGGTTCGTCTTTACCTAAACGCAAAAGTATATACAGGTACCGACCGATTTGCCGATTGTGCAAAAATGGCTCAGGACCTCATTGATGGGAAATACGGAAGCTACGCGCTGGAAAGCCGCTGGGATGCACCGTTTGATTATACCAACCCGACTTCCAAAGAAACGATTTTCGGATTTCCCGGAAGCTTTGCTCAAACGCACTGGCAGTACGACGGCGGCATGTATTTCTGGATGCTGCCAAACCTGGCACCAAGCTACTTTGGCTTTACTGATTTTGGTAATGCAAACCCGAAATACGCCATGCAGCCGGGCCGCGATGTGGATAGCGTCGAATACAGCTTTACACTGGGAAAACCCTTTATCAAATTCCAGAAGTATAACGATGATCTTCGTTTGAAAAAATACAAAAACCTGGGCAACAGCAAACGTGAGGGAATGTTCCTGTTTGGTTATCTGCCTTACACCAATCCACAGGGACGAGCTGATACCGTAAGAGGCTTCAAAGGTCCATATGCGCTCTTTTTACGTGACCAGGTTGGTAAATTCCTGGACGCAAAACCCGGAACAAAAATAGCCGACAAAGTTTCCAACATGAATAACGGGGATAACAATTCGGGTCTTTATCCGGTGAAATATCCTTACTACCCAAGCACTGATCCAAACAAGATTTCATCTGCTTATGCAGAGGTACGTTATGCTGAAATTTATTATTCACTCGCTGAGTGTAAATACCGTGCAGGCGACAAGGCGGCAGCGGCTGAATTACTGAATACGGTTCGTAAACGTAATTATCCAGCAAGTTCACCAAGTCTTTACAAAGTAGACGGAAGCCAGCTGACCGACCAAGAAATGCTGGATGAATGGATGCGCGAGTTCCTTGCAGAAGGCAGAAGAAGAACGGATCTGGTTCGTTGGGGCGTGTTCAGTACAGGTGTGTGGTGGGATAAAAAGCCGGATGCCGACAACCATACAGACATTTTCCCAATTGGTCAGAATGTACTGAATTCTTCACCGCAATTAAAACAAAACCCTGGCTACTAGAGCCGGCATCATCTTAAAAAAGTTAAAATGAAATCATACAAGTCTATGGCTGTTCTGAGTACCGCAATTTTGTTTGCGGTACTCGGTTCTGCTTATACCTTTATTCATACAAAACCTGCTCAGAAAACAGATGAACAAAGACCCAGACAGGAATGGGTACTGCGTTCGGTACTGGATGCCAAACCAAGAATATTGAGCATCGCTCTAAACGATAAACTTTGGCTAGCCTACAATACAAAAACAGCATCATTGTATAAAGCCTGGATCGGAAAAATTACTTTCGGAGGGCCGGTTTACACCTCATCACACGGACCACAGCCGATCTCTTCAGGAACAACCTACATGGAAGAACCCGATGAAAATCCATGGCGGATTCAGGTGGACGGCAAGCAGCTTACACCGGATGTGAACTACAAAGGACACAAAATCGTCGACAATCAGGTTACGCTGAAATATGAACTGGCTTTTCAGGGCAAAAAAATTACCGTTGAAGAAAAACCGGAGTTCTTTGATGCCGCACATGGCAAAGCGGGTTTTGAACGTGTCTTCACTGTTGCCAATATTCCGGCCGGTACTGAACTGTCTTTGATGGTGCATTTAAATTCACTGTCTGCTCCTACCGACTACAAAACGGATGGAAAATTTTCTATCACCGATCAGCATGATGAAACGATTGAAAATCAGCCCTTCAAGGCCGTTACCGGAAAACTGGTTCTGAACAGCAATGGAAAAACAACGCTTTCTGTTTATTTAACAAAAAAACCTGAGCAGATTCAGTCGGAACAGAAAATGAGCAGATCAGATATGATCGCCGGACTTTTTGCCAAAAGCGATTGTAACACCTGTCACAACCAGGAAGTAAAAACGGTGGGTCCTGCCTACAAGGCCATTGCCGAACGTTACGAGAACAATGAGCAGAACAAAAATGCACTGGTTGCCAAGGTGATCAACGGCGGCGCAGGGAACTGGGGACTTATTGCGATGTCTCCGCATCCTGACCTGAAAAAAGACGATGCAGAAACGATGGTTTCCTACATTCTGAATCTGGATGCAGAAAAAGAAAGAGCACAGGCAGCCAGCAAGCTGATGCCAAAACCTGCTTATCCGGTTACACTGAAAATGGTCAATCCGTCCGGTGTTGCTACAGCAGCAGAAAAACCCGGTATAGCGGTTAACGTCTACCAGTTTTCTTCGGGGTTAAACAGTGTACCGGAGATCAATGATGAGATGCTGCCGGTAAAATCGGGGTCCATTAATGCGCTGCATCTGGATGACAACGACTTTGGCGATCTGAAAGATAATTTTGCCATTTATGCAAGTGGCTATATTAATATCAAAAAGACCACCAATATCGTTTTCCGGCTGGTTTGTGATGATGGCGGTAAATTGTTTATTGACAACAAACTCATCACCGACAATGGTGTTAATCATGCCTTACAGCCAACAGACGGCGAAATTATTCTAAAACCTGGCAAACATCCTTTCAAGGTGGAATTTTATCAGGGTGGATATGGGAAAGGCCTTTCGCTTCAATGGAGACCTTACGGCACCAAAGCATTTGTTGTGGTGCCGCCTTCCGTTTTCACCTACAAAGGTGCCGACATTAAAAGAACCGGTCAGGCGCCGATTGAGGTAAAAAAAGACGATTTCCCTGGTGACAAATCGCCGCTGGTTGCCGTGCATCCAAGCTTTACACTTTCGCAGGCACGTCCTGATAACTTCCAACCCAAAGCAGGCGGAATGGATTTCCTTTCAGACGGAAGAATGGTGATTAGCACCTGGGATTCGCTGGGGTCGGTTTACATCGTCGATGGCCGAAAAGCCGCCACGCCTAATGACATCAAGGTCAAACGCATTGCATACGGACTGGCCGAACCGCTGGGTTTAAAAGTGGTCGACGATGAGATTTACATCATGCAAAAGCAGGAACTGACAAAACTGGTGGATCTTAACAAAGACGAGATCATTGACGAATATCAGACCATCTGCAACGGCTGGAAGGTATCTGCCAACTTTCACGAATTTGCTTTCGGACTGGTTTACAAGGACGGATATTTCTACGGAACACTTGCCACAGCCATTAATCCCGGCGGAGCAAGCACAAAACCACAGATCCCCGACCGGGGAAAGGTAGTTAAAATCTCTAAAAAGGACGGATCTTTGACTTTTGTAGCATCGGGACTGAGAACACCAAACGGGATCGGACTTGGCGTGGACAATGAGATATTTATAGCTGACAACCAGGGCGACTGGCTGCCGGCAAACAAGATCATTCATCTGCAGGAAGGTGCCTGGTATGGTTCTCGTTCGGTGGATTTTGAGGGAACAGCCAATACAAAGGAAACGCCGCCCGTTGTGTGGCTTACCCAGGACGAGATTGGTAACTCTCCAAGTCAGCCGGCAAGGTTGAATGTGGGGCCTTACCAAAACCAGATGATCCATGGTGATGTAACCCATGGCGGGATCAAACGCGTGTTTGCCGAAAAGATAAACGGTGCTTATCAGGGAGCCGTATTCCGATTTACCCAAGGACTGGAAGCAGGTGTTAACCGACTGGTTTGGTCTCCGGACGGATCGCTTTACGTTGGCGGCGTAGGTTCTACGGGCAACTGGGGGCACAGCGGCAAATTGAGCTATGGCCTTCAAAAACTGACTTTTAACAACAAAGTAGCTTTTGAAATGCTGGCAGTGCGGGCAAAATCCGATGGGGTGGAAATTGAGTTTACCGAACCGTTGAAGGAAGGTGTCGGCGAGCTGGCATCGGATTACGACATCCGCCAGTGGTGGTTTAAACCGACAGCAGATTACGGTGGACCAAAGCTCGACAACGAAAGCCTGAATGTAAAAACAGTAAAAGTATCTGCCGACAGAAAGAAAGTAACCTTACAACTGGCAGGCATGAAAAACAAACATGTGGTGTATATTCACCTGAACAGAAAAACAATTACCAGCCAAAGCGGCAATACCCTGTGGACCACCGAGGCATGGTATAACATGAACAAAATACCGGGAAATATCTAAACCCTTAACCCGGTATAAATCAAGGCCATCATACCAGGGAGTGTAATGCTTTTTGGTGTGGTGGTTTTTTTGTTTTTGATGGAGTAGAATTATTGAATTGGCTTCTCTCCGTATGTGAGTTAACGGTTAATAAGATTATTTTGTGAGGAGTTCGTACGGCAGGGAATAATTTGTTGTTTGCTGGAAGGATGTTAACGGTTCTTGATGATGAAAAATTTTTGGTTTTGACTAGGCCAGCGGGTTCTTGATTGTGCTTTGTATAGCGACGTTTTGTAAACGTTGATTGGGTATTTGGCTTGTAAAAAACCATTGTCTTTGTATCGATAAAATTATACCAACTACTTACAAAACCCAAAATGAATACAGGAATTAATACAAAGCTTTTGTATCTTCCAGAGTTGTGCGCAATAGTATGACAGAGACCCTAATAATTCAAAAAGCGACAGAAGAGGTTTTAATCAAAAAGTTTGGTGTGACTGAACAATTCTTAAAAATCCATCAAGTTGTATTTATTGATGATAAGCCCAAAGGTGCAAGGGTTGACAGAGAGATAGACGACGGCAGTGCAATAGTTTATTTTCCAGTTGTCGACGAAAAATTTTACTTTGCCGTTTACCTTGACACTAAGCCAGAAGTTATGGTCCGTTTTTCGGGACAGAACCATATCATAATTTATTTATCCCCTTTCTTGACCTAAAATGATACTAAAAAAAATAGCTACATGTTTTAAGCGTCTTAGTAAAGTGGCCATAACTCTGACACTTGCCAGTTGTTTTCCTTCCTGCGACTGTTATCAAAACGTTAGTGGAATTGTTATTGACAAACGTACAAAACAAGTTGTGGATAGTGCCTACGTTCAAAATGTAAATAGAAATTATAATAACTCATTTACAAATGAAAAAGGACATTTTGAATTAAAAAGTATTTCCGGAGGTTTCAGAAATTGTCCACCAATGACAGTTTCAATAACGAAAGCTCACTACGAAATAAAAACATTAGAAATAGAAAACCGCGGCAATGACACAATCTACTTACAAAGAATCAATTGAAACGAAGCATAAAGCGGGGACAAAACCATCGTGCAATTTGGGTTTGGTGCCATGGGGCCAGCAAACATGGGCTGCAGTTCAGTATTTCAATTTATCTTTAGTTATGGCTGAGCAGATGAGCCTCGATTTCCACCACAGCACCAGGCCATTTACATTGCCTGCTATAATAACCAACCAGGAATGACAAACATTGATGACATAATTTCAAATATTTCTCACAGACCTTTTGAACTGCCAGTTGGACAATGGAAATATTATCAGGAATGGAATAATGCTTTGTTTTTTCATTGGACAGTCCCTTATCATATCTTACGAAAATGCGTTCCAGAGTATTTTAATATTGACACTTTTGACGGGCAATGCTATGTTTCATTAGTTGCTTTTACAATGCAGAAAATTAGACCAAAATATTTGCCTTCTATTTCTTTCATTTCGGATTTTGCCGAAATAAATGTAAGAACCTATATTAACAACGAAAATAAGAAAGGTGTTTATTTTTTGAACATCGAGGCAGAAAAATCCCTTTCTACTTTTATTGCAAAAATTTTATCGGGACTTCCGTATGAGAAATCGAACATTAAACGGACAGACAAAAAATATACATCCACAAACAACAAAAAGGGCTTTCACCTTGACACAGAATTTGAAATTAAGCAAGAATTAGAACAGAAAACCGAGTTAGATAAATGGCTTACGGAACGATATTGTCTATACCTTGACAAGGACGATCAATTTTATCGCTATGACATTCATCATAAAGAATGGAAGATAAAAAACATAGAAATTAAGAGGCTAAATTTAAATTATAAAATTGGTGAAATAAATTTAACGGACAGTCAGCCAATCTTGACACATTATTCAGACGGTGTAAAGGTAATAGCGTGGGGACGACAGAAAGCAGAAAAGTTCAGCAGGCAACATGGGTTTGACGTTATAGGGTCTGAAGAGTAAATGCTCAAGTTTAGTTTTTCAATGACATCGGCCATCCGACCACCGGTGGGCGTAGTTTCCAGACTACGTCCAGTTGTCATCGGTTTCCGACCGATTTCAACTATAAATAGCAGATTGCAGCTAAGGCCAGTAAGACTAAGCGTAACATAGATTTTATATTATATTATCAACATTACCATCTAAGAATACCGTTTAATCCAATCCCTTAAATATGTATAGTACTTACTTGATTAAAGCGGTATCTTTTTTACTTTGTTTTAGTCAACTTCATATTCTTTCACCTGAAAAACCGTCAGTTACTTTAAAGAACCAAGACCTTGTTCTGAACAAAACAATTACAGCGTTAAATAGTATTAAGAAAATAAAATATCAGCAAAAATTAAGTATAAATTCAGCAACCTCTGGTAAGTCAACCGAATTGATGTATGATATCTACATAGAATTTTTAAAGGAAGACCCGATTATTGGATTCAAGTTTTATCAAGATGCAATAGATCACAGTACTATATATGATGGCACAAAGCTTTTGTCCGTAGATAAAAAAAGAAGCAAAAAAAATCTGATAGAAAATCCGAATAAGTCCAATTTTAAAAGCTTAACCTTTCTTTTCAACTCCATTATTACGATTCGTTCGAATCTTTTAAGTATATCAAAAAATGAAAATATTGAAAAGGATATTAAAACGATCCATTTAAAAGGAAAGGATTTATATTCTATATCTTTTGTTTTGAAAAACAGCGCCTTGGATAGGCTTGGCGGTATAATGGCTACCAACAAAAATGAGATTTGGAATTACGAAATTTTAGTCGATCAAAAAACTTTTATTCCAGTTGAAGTCCGGCAGTCTGATATCCGTAACAAGGATTACTACATCACAACTTTTTCAGATATAGAAATTGACAAGGATTATGGATACCTTATCAGCAAAATTTAATGTAGTATTATAAAACTCAACCACATGAACTTCAAACAACTACTCATTGGGCTACTACTAGGCGCAATCCTGGGCTTCGGTGCAACAAAATATTTTACCAAACCAACAACCACTGACAATCCGTCATCTTCCGCAAAATGGACCTGGCCCGACAGTTTGGATGCGGCAAATGCGGCGCCTGAAAACCACCATGTTGTTTACGAAGATAGCACCGTGCGGGTCTTGCAGGTGCTTTTGGACGGGCATAAGGAGGAACCCATTCATACCCACAAATGGAAAAGCATCATGTGGATTTCAAAACCAGCCGATCCCTGCACCATTTACCAATACGATTTGGACAAAAATGGAAAATTCGCGGTTACAGACAGCGTAAACGTACCACACATGGACACCGACATCGGATTTCCAAATGACGCCGAAGGCCCGACAGGAATTAAAAATCTGGGCAGCGACAATGGTATCGCATACCGGGTTGAGTTTAAGAAGGAGTTTAAACCGTAACACTTTACCTTAGATGACCGTTACAAGACAAAATTTAATAAATATCTGCGACGATTTTATAATTGGAAAAGTTGACAAAGCCTTCATTAAGAACTTTGCATCTCACGCCCTGGTCATTGATGCGATCGAATGGGGCGAAGATGAAATTATAACAGAAACAATTTTTGATTGGGACAATGAAGACATTGGGTTCGAAATAAACAAAATCAACATTCAGCTTTGGAAAGACAGGCTTTCGACGGGTCGGGACGATTTGGTCAGTTACAATTCCTGGAATTCTCATATCATTAGTCAGAAACAAATCTGCTTGGCTCATGATTCTGAATGGAAGCCTGTAAACAAAAAACTAAAAGTTAGTGTCTCTGTAAACCTTGACACAGATCCGGTCAACGGTCTGCGAATTCCAGGCGAAAAAGGATCAACAGGTTGGTTCATTTGGTCGGGCGATTATTCAGAGCGTGAAGATTTTTTCAAACCCATGTGTGCCGAACATTTGTTACAAAAAAGACCTGATATCGTTAAATATTTGGGTCTGGATATCGGCTTTCGCTTTCTCGCAGATAGAAGTGACTATGGGGAGGTCTGGTTTGATGAGAAAATTGCTGGTACGTAAAGACGTCTGGTGAAATAGGTTACACATCAATAACACTTTATCAAAACGACAAGGCATAAAAAAAACGCACGGTTTTGATGTGCGGTTTTTCATTGAAGTGAATCTGTATAACTATTAGTCGGCATCTTTACCAATAGCAGAAATTTGTCGTTGGTTTATGTTTGATAAGATTGTTATGTTACAATTCTCACGAAACAACTTTATCAAAGTTGCTGATCATTTGCCAGAATTACCGGCGGACAATCTGGTATCTTCCTTTTCGCCCGCATCCTCTTCTGGTGAGGTCTTTTTCGCATTTTCTGCGGGATCATTGGGAAGCGATCCGGAATCCTCGCTCCCGGCTTTTGAATACGTTCCATCCGGATCGTTGTCATAAACCTCATTAACGTTTTTAATATCCCGTCTCTCGTTTTCGTGAGTCTTTTTCATACTGCTTTGATTTAAATGAATGTGATGATAAACAAAAAAATTTTGTGCCAATACATTGAGCTGTTGTTAGTAAAAGGTATCTGAACGTACCGATCACTGGTAATTGACATTATTGCTTTTCAAGATTTCCGACCCCTCGCAATGCCGCTGCAAGTCCTGCCAGCAAAGACGGCATTTCTCCTTCTGCACCGATTTCCGGAGCAATTAGTAAAACTTTCGCAGCCAGTATACCCATTTGAACAAAAACGTCAGCCGAATTGGTCGGATTAGCGCTAATCAATGTTTTTAGTTTTTGTAATTCATGGGCGATAGGCTGTGTATTTTCACTTTCAGAGAGCGGACTAATCCACTGATCAATTAAAGCGATCCCAGCCTCCGCAGTGACAGATTTTTCGTCGCCCATGAGCATGCTGGTTGTAGTCTCCATTAATTGGGTAGTATCTGCGAGGCTTTTCATATTTGGTTAATCTGGTTTCTTTGAGATATAACATGTGATAAGTTGCCGGTCATATCATTAAAGAGACAGGATACTACAAATTTGACGCCAGCAACGAGCCTCACCGGAATTCACGTGTTTGCGGATTGATTAACCCATTCTGTTCTTCCTGGCTACGTCTGAGACTACGCCTCACATAGGCACAATCGTAGCCATACGGAGCAAAATGTTCTACAAAACACGTTCGCCGGTAACCAACCAAGTCCGACCGCTAAAAAGAGAATTACGGCAAGTTGTTCTAAACGACTTTGTTTACACCGGGAATTTTAACAACAACATTACCCAGTAAGAAGGTAAGTATCACACCAAGCGGTGCTACGATCAGGAATTTAACAGCCGGATCTACTGCCAGGCTTTCGAACAAGACCGACAGCACAACCAGAACCAATGGATGGAGAATGTATACGGCAAAGGCACAACGAGCCATTTTACTCATAAATTCGGAGCATGTATTCAACCTCTTTTTTCCGAAAGCGAGTAATGCTGCCATGATGGCTATTCCAATAATTTGTTCCCAGCATGCATAAACAAATGCAGCTATGTGCCACCCGCCAACAAACCAATCGAGTGGTTGACCCAAAACGGCTTTAAAAGAATAAATAGCAGGAAAACCGATTAAGGTCATACAAAGGATGAAAATATTTAGCTTCCGGTAATGTTGCTGGTCTATCTGTCCGATCCATTTGTTTTCAGCGGCAATCAATCCAAAAATAAATACGGTAATGTATTGCGGGAAATGCCCCAACTGAAAACCCAGCGGTTCTAAAACCCAGCCCACCGGAAAAACAGTCCTGACCAGAAAAGTTACCAGTCCAAGCACAACTGCGAAAAGTATTACTTGTTTGAGTGAAGGCAATCTGAGGGCTTTGACATTATTCTTCATGATTTTTGTCCACCCAACATAACACGCTGAGAAAAGTAATAAGGCTAAAACAAACCAAAGCACGCCTACGTTAATCCAGCCGTCGTAACCTGCTAAAAACTGTACAAAGGTAATATTATGGTTCTCTGCATAACGGTAAACAAGGAAATTCATAACCGTCGCCTGCACGAAAGAATAAAAAATCAACGGGATACCCAGCCTGAAAAGCCGGTCTTTCATAAAAGCTGTAGCTCCCTTGCGTTTCAGCGATGCAGGAATGAAGAGTGCAGAGAGAAAAAAGAAAAATCCCATAAAGAAGGACTGGTTCACACTGACAGTCATTGTCATCGGAATGACAGCGCCCGCCAATTCTGTTTTCTCATAGTAGTACCATCCACCGGGAGCTCCGTAAGTTACCAAAGCATGATGTACGATTACAAGGGCGGTCAGCAGCACTTTCAGATTGTCGATGTAAACGATTTTGCCCTCATTATTCTGACCGGGCAATGCAGATTGAGCGCTTGAAACGGACATTTATTTCATGTTAATAGGAAAGCGCTGCAAAATACAAAAAGAAACAACGCCAAGTGATTCAACGAACTTCGGATCTTACACCACCTTCCAAAAGTATTGTCAAATCTTCAATGCATTGCGGCTTGGGTAGTCAGTAACTTTTGCCAGACTTCGTACTTTGATAACATATTATCAATGTTCATTTTCAATCAAGAAAGTATGTCCAAATCAAAATTTGAAATCTCGCTGGAATCCGGCATTCATCAGCACATTCATGCAATGGTTGGGAACTGGGAAGGTCTGACAAAGACCTGGTTTGAACCCAATGTTATTGCGGATGAATCTACGACGACGGGAAGTATCCAATCCATTCTGGGCGGCAGGTTTTTAGTGTACCAATATCAGGGCAGTTTGAGCGGCCAACCTTTTGAAGGCTCAGCGACAATCGGATATGACCTTGCAAATAATAAATTCCAGGTGTCGTGGGTCGACAGTTTTCATATGGGAACGGCAATCATGCTTTCCGAAGGAAGCTCCCTAGAACATGGATTCTCTGTTCTGGGAAGTTATGGCGGTCCGGATATTCCGATTCCCTGGGGCTGGCGGACGATGTTTCAACTTCATAAGCCGAATCAACTCACCATCACGGCCTACAACATTTCTCCCGAAGGCCAGGAAGACAAAGCGACTGAAACGGTTTACAGCCGTGTTGATTGACGGTTAGAGTTGAGTTACAATTATACTTTTAAATAGAAGGCGATCTAACTACTCCCCTCTGGATACCTGACGCGCGTCGGAAGGTTCTTCTTGGAAAGGAAGCTGGTACTGCTCATTCCATAAATAATCCCGCCACCGCCAAACCTTCCAGTACTGTTTGGTAAAATTCCTGTATAACAATGTATCAGAAGGATGGCGTTCTTTATATTTTTCAAACTGCTCTTGTACATCTTGGAAGCCTTTTCTGGACCAGACCGAGAAACCCTTTATATCATCACCGCTGCTGTAATGATAGTTCGTTTTTTTATACTGCGTATCTTCCATCATGACCATAATTCCCAGGCTTACTTTGGGAAGGTTGAGTAAGGTCAAAACGAGTAAAGAGATCAAAAACAGGATTATAAATCTTCGCATGCATTCTCCGATTAAAAAATCAAAGATCTTACCTAATCTGGTTAATTCCTTTGATAATTATCAAAAGCGTTCTTTTTGAGAAGATTTTTGTGCCGAATAATGCTGACAGCCAGCGCGGCCATCACTTTTTCAAAGCCGCCAGACAAACATTTACAATATCTTCAAACATCTTTTGATCAGCGTCAAACTTGACCGTAACCCGCAGGCCGTTAATGGCATTGACAACAAATCTTGCCAGTGAACGTGCGGGATATTGCGTTGTAAAAACACCTGCATCCTGACCTTTTTGTATGGCTTTGCTAACAGCATTTTCGGTATCATGCATGATCGAATTGGCAATTGTGGCCACCTCCGTATCAACTGGCGCCATCTCAACCGCTGAATTTACCATGAAACAGCCGATGGAGCTATTTTCTGCAAGCGCCTCTTTTTTAACCAGCTCAAAAAAATTCCGGATGTAGGCTTCGGCATCTTCCGCGCTATCTACCTCTTTTATAACCGGGTCAATACGCTCCTTTCGGTATTGTTTGAGGGCTTTTACAAAAAGTGTATGTTTATCGCCGTAGGTGTCGTACAAACTCGAACGGCTAATACCCAATGTACTTACCAAATCCTGAGCAGAGGTAGCATTGTAGCCTTTTTGCCAAAATAAATTCATGGCCTTGTCCAATACCTCTTCCTCATCAAATACTTTTGTCCGTGCCATAAAAAATCTTTGTAAAGTAGCGAACCACTCTACAAAGATAAATATTACGGAACGAATGTTCCGGTTTTAGTCAAAAAATTTATAACCGAAATGCATTTACCGATGCTCCCCCATCAATAGTAATTTCCGCACCCGAAATAAAGGAAGCGTCATCAGAAGCTAGAAAAGAAACTACCCTGGCCACTTCTTCGGTTTCTCCGTAACGCTTAAAGGGCATTTTACTTCTGATGTATGTATGGATCTCTTCGCTTGCGAATTGTCCCTTATAAATGGCTTCCGTCTCCGTCATGGCAGGCGCCACAATATTTACCCTGATTTTTCTGTCTGCCAACTCGCCCGATACACTTTTACTGTATGCCGTCAAAGCGGCTTTACTTGCAGAATAAATAGCCGTTCCGGTAGCAAATGTGAATGCGCTGACAGAAGTCATGTGGATGACCGAAGCGCCGTCGCTTAGAATCGGAATGAATTTTTCGGTTGTAAAAACAGCTCCTTTGAAATTGGTGTCAACGATCGTATCAAAGGTGTCTTCCGTAATTTGACCAACAGGCTCCTGTAAAGCAACTCCTGCGTTTACAAAAAGCACATCGACCTTTCCAAACCGGGATTTCACCTCAGCAACCAGATTTTCAGTATCCCTTAGATTGGACGCATCGGCACGGATCCCCGTTGCGTTACCTCCTAATTGCGCCACCGCCTCGTCAATCGTCTGTTGATTACGGCCGGTAATAATCACCTTTGCTCCCTGCGCAATAAATTCCTGAGCTGTGGTAAAGCCAATACCTGCACTTCCACCTGTTACCACGGCAACTTTGTTTTCTAACTTACTCATTGTGTTTTTTATCTTTTTACTTGATTAACGGAATGATCATTCCGCAAATCTAGATATAACGGAACGATCATTCCAAATTTTTTATCATTTATTTTAAAATGATAAAAAACATAGTCATCCAGCGGGTGTCGGAATTTGTGTTGATTTCAACA
This sequence comes from Dyadobacter psychrotolerans, assembly GCF_004349265.1. Taxonomy (GTDB): domain Bacteria; phylum Bacteroidota; class Bacteroidia; order Cytophagales; family Spirosomataceae; genus Dyadobacter; species Dyadobacter psychrotolerans. The sequence continues at coordinate 87,291 of NZ_SMFL01000004.1, read as the reverse complement.
GGCAGCAGCCGGGTATAGAAATTGTATGATTTCGACATTAAAGAAGGATTCATTATATCTCCAAAACTCTTACCGGAATTCACACAAACTGCCTGGATGAAAAAAGCACATTTACCCGAAAAAAGATGTATCGTCTGCGGAAGGCCATTCGCCTGGCGAAAAAAATGGGAAAAGGTCTGGGACGAAGTTAAGTATTGCAGTGACAAATGCAGGGGTAATAAAAATAGAATTCATGAAGGCAGTTAATATCATTTTTCCGCATCAGTTGTTTGAAAATAGCCCGATTGCAGAAAACGGTTTTTCGGTTTATTTGCTGGAAGAGACATTGTATTTCAAACAGTTTACCTTTCATAAACAAAAAATAGCTTTTCACCGGGCAACTATGAAGTGGTATGCTGACTTTCTAGAATCAAAAAATATACAAGTGTTTTATATCGAATCGAGTAATCCGCTTTCCGATTTACGGAAGTTGGTTGCAGATTTACAGTCAAAAAATATTGAGACCATACATTACATCGACCCTACCGATAACTGGCTCGAGCAGCGTTTGGTCTCCGCTGCCGGCAAAGCAAACATAACACTCATTCAATATCAAAACCCTCTCTTTCTGAATAAAAAAGAAGAGTTAGGCGTATTTTTCCAGCAGAAAAAGAAGAAGTTTTTCCAGACAGAATTTTACATTCAGGAGCGAAAAAAACGTAAGATTCTCGTTGATGATAAAAACCAACCGGCTGGTGGTACATGGACTTATGATGTCGACAACCGTAAGAAATATCCCCGTAAAAAGGAGCCTCCACACATTAGCTATCCTGAAACGAATGAATATTACGAGGAAGCTAAAACCTATGTCCAGGCGCACTTCAAAGACAATCTGGGCCTGCTTACTAAATATTGCCTTTATCCGGGAGATCATACTGCAGCAAAAAAATGGCTGAAAGGCTTTCTGGTTAGTCGTTTTGCAGAATTCGGGCCTTACGAAGATGCGATCGTCAAAGAGGAAAGCATTTTGCACCATGGCATGTTAACGCCTATGCTTAATGTCGGACTTATTACCCCGCAGCAGATCGTAGATGCCGTGCTTGAATATTCGGAACATAAAGACATTCCGCTGAATTCTACCGAAGGTTTTATTCGTCAGATTATTGGCTGGCGGGAATTTATGCGTGGTTTTTATGAATGTAAAGGCTCGGTTTCCCGGACAAAAAACTACTGGAACTTCACCCGAAAAATACCAAAGTCGTTTTATGACGGGACAACCGGAATTGAGCCAGTCGATAGCACGATTAAAAAAGTTCTGGAACGGGGTTATTGCCACCATATTGAGCGTCTGATGGTTTTGGGTAATTTCATGTTATTATGCGAGTTTGATCCGGATGATGTGTATCAGTGGTTTATGGAATTGTTTATCGACGCTTACGATTGGGTAATGGTGCCCAATGTATACGCCATGAGCCAGTTTGCAGATGGGGGACTGATGGCAACCAAACCCTACATAGCCGGCAGTAATTATATTATGAAGATGAGCAATTACGAAAAAGGCCCGTGGCAGGAAATCTGGGATGCACTTTTCTGGCGTTTTATGCATGTACACCGGAGCTTCTTCCAGCAGAATCCGAGAATCGGCATGCTTCTTGGCAACTTTGACAAAATGGAAACCGCAAAACAAAAAGCCTTACTGAATACGGCACAAATTTTTTTAAATTCGGTGGATTAACAAGTGATGTTTGCGGGTTTGAATTCTTGCTCAACAAAATGATATTTATATTTGCGCCGCCATAATAGCCTCTGCAAACGTTTCAACGCCGCGACATTTGAGAACACCCGACTCAATAAAATACAAAGTTATAAAACCAGAACCTGCGCTCTCTGATTTTGTTGAAGGCGTGTGGATGCTTGAAAACACAGCAGATACAGCTCACGATATTGTTGTGTTGCCTAACGGCAGATTTGACATTATCTTTCTCATCTTGCCAAACGGGCCCTATCATGCTGCTCAGATGGGACTAGAGACCGAACCCAGCCAGGCCTCCATTCCGGCCAAAGCGATCCTGTTTGCAATCAGCTTTAAACTGCTCGCCATTGAATATTTGCTGGATAAAAAAGCGGCATCCATTGTAAATACAGCCGTTGTTTTGCCAAATGATTTTTGGGGAATTACAACGGCCAACCTGAACAGCCTCGAAAACTTTTATGAAAAGGTTTCTGTAAAAATGATTTCGCTCATTAAGCCCGGCATTGACAGCAGAAAGCAAAAATTATTTGACCTGATCTATTCTTCAAAAGGTGTGTTGTCGGTAAGAGAATTATCCGAAAAGGTATTTTGGAGCAGTCGTCAAATCAACCGCTACTTCAATGAGTTTTTCGGAATTTCGTTAAAGTCTTACTGCAATATCTTACGATTTGAGGAGTCGCTGCCATACATCACGGCCGGCAAACTTTTTCCTGAATTAAATTTTACCGATCAGAATCATTTCATAAAAGAAGTAAAAAAGTATTCGGGGGTTATACCAAAAGAATTATTCAGAAACAAAAACGACCGATTTTTACTATTCCATCCCATGCCGAAGAAATAGATTTGCAAGCACAAAACAAATTCTGAAAGCATGTTATTACAAAATAAAAAAATAGCAATTATCGGTGGCGGTCCGGGCGGACTCACACTTGCACGTCTTTTACAACGCAAAGGAGCTGATGTAAAAGTTTATGAAAGGGATGAAAGCAGAAACATAAGGGTACAGGGTGCAACATTGGATCTGCATTTTGAATCGGGTTTGAAGGCATTGGAAGAAGCAGGTTTGAAGGACGCCTTCAAATCCAATTACCGACCTGGCGCTGACAGGCTTCGGGTTGTGGATGAAAATGCAAAAATTTTCTTTGATGAACATAGTGAAGAATCAACCAGCGATTTTGGAGATGAATGGTTTAGACCAGAAATTGACCGTGGCCCGCTAAGAGATATTTTACTGGATTCGCTGCGGCCCAATACCGTTGTTTGGGATAGCCATATCGTGTCTTTAACACGACCTGATAAAACCTGGGAAATTATTTTTCAAAACGGCAATACTGTTAGTGCTGATATTGTCATAGGCGCAGACGGAGCTAAATCTAAAATTCGCCCGTTTGTTACGCCTATCAGGCCTCTTTATTCTGGTGTTACCGTATTGGAAGGCAATATTTATAATTCTAAAAAGAATGCTCCCAAAATTCACGACTTATTACAGGGCGGAAAAATTATGGGGCTTGGCGATTCAAAAACAATATCTGTAAGTGCCAAAGGTGACGGAAGTCTGGATTTTTATACCGGCTGGAAAACAGACGCCAACTGGATTACAGAAAGTGGAATTGACTTTAAAAATAGCAAACAGGTTTTGGAATGGTTTAAAAAAGAGTACTCCAGTTGGGACCAAATCTGGCTTGAACTATTTGAAGCTGAAAACACAAATTTCACTCCAAGACCTCAGTATTGTATGCCGCTGGATCAAAAATGGGAAGCTCAGCCGCACATCACATTGATCGGCGATGCAGCACATTTGATGCCACCCTACGCCGGCGAAGGCGTAAACATGGCGATGCTGGATGCTTTGCAACTAAGTGAAAGTTTAACCTGTGAAAAATTTACAGATTTGAAATCTGCCATAGCTCACTACGAACAACAGATGTTTACAAGATTTGCCGAAATAGGCAAAGAAACGTTGCACAACACCGGGTTCATGCACGCACCTGAAGGTCTGCAAAAATTGCTGGAAATGTTTACAGAATCACCAACCTGAAAATACGGATGGAGTTATTCCTGCTGTTATTCCTTAATACGTTTATTATAATTGACTTCAATTTCGGCCAACGTTTTGTCATAATCCTGTCTGCCGAAGAAAGCTTCGGGACGGTAAGGATCACCGGGTTGGTGTTTTTTCTGCAGGCTAAATTGACTTGCGTGAGAGGCTAGCCAGATGTCGAACCGTTCCTTTTTCATTACTGATATAGTATAGCCATAATCTTTTCCTACCTGCACATACCCAGGCATACCCGAGAGTTTTGTTTCATCCAGAATCGTTGGAATGTTGGCGATCAGTACTTTGTAGGAACGTTTCTGATCTTTAACGGTTAGTGAAAAACTGCTCGCGCCTGGCGTATGTCCAGGATGGTGCAAAAGTTTAACAGAAGCGCCGCCGAGTTTTACAATGTCCTGATCTTTTAAAATCCGGTCGGGAACAACGGCTGCAAAGGTTGCACCATCTTTACCGAGAACCGAGTCTGATTTTCCGCCGTCCTTCATAAACTGAACGTCGGCCTGCTGGATCATTAAGGTGGCACCAGTCGCCTTTTTGATCGCTGCCATTGCTGCAACGTGGTCGTAATGCGCGTGTGTTGCCAGAAGGATTTTGATGTCTGAAAACTTAAATCCCAATTTCTCCACATTCTTTTTTAGCTCCCCGACAGACTCTTCCAGGCCGGTATTGATCAATATGTGCCCTTCTTTGGTCGTTAGCAAATAGCTCGCAAGATCATCTGTTCCAACATAATACAGGTCTCCGGCAATGCGGAAGGGCGGATAACTTTTAGTCCAGGCAGCTTGTTTGAAAGGTAATTTATATTGTTGGGCAAAACCAACAACCGGAGCGGTTGCTATTATCGCCAGAATAAATAATTTGAAGACGTTTTTAATTACAGACATGGAGCTAAAAGATTTAGCCGCGAAGATACATTGCGTCGCGGTTTTAGCAAGTTGATTATGTTTATTTTACTTTTTTAGTCACATACTGATTGTTTATGTTTTAGCAGACCGCAAACGACACGTGAAATCTTTGTTCGTGTAATTTACCCTGGTAAAAAGAAGAAGCAATCCAACAGAATATTTGCTTTTTATCAGCTGCGATTTTTTAAAGTTCACCGTTTGCAGTCGTTCCGGCGTAATAATATAGCTCAGCAATTGATTTTTGATAACTACTTACAAGCTCAGCGAGTTTAACTTTCATGTCAATTAGCTTGGTCTCACGGCTGTTGATCAGAAAAAGCGTGCTTTCTCCCAGTTCGAATTTGGCAAGCTCACCACTAAGCAGTACCTGCTGATTTTCAATGCTGCGGGATTGGATTGCCAGCTGCGATTCATACGCCAGCAAAGTGTTATATGCACTTAGGACCCTGGTGTTGATCTCCCGACGGGTCTGCTGAATATCAAACCTGAGCGAGCGTTGTTTAACCTTCGTTTCCTGTAGCTTTCCCCGCTCCGCTCTCAAAAATAATGGAAATGAGAAATCCACACCCAGCTTGTAATTATTCCAGCGAAGATCATAATATTCAGGAACATACGATCCGAAATCTGTTCTGCTGGTGATAAGTGATGCACTTAAACCAAGCTTTGGTTTGAGCATCTCTCTTCGATAATTTCTTTCCAGCTGAAGCTGCGTACCTTTGCTGTTTAACATCAGCAGCTCAGGGTGTCTGCTCGATGCGTTAGCAAGCAGGTCATCAAGCTGTTTTTTGTAAAAATCTTTAACAGACGGTTCTGTTTGTTGAGGACTTGCGCTGTCTGGCAACTCAACAGGTTCTTCTCTGGCGTTCCAAAGATGATTTGATATAAGCAGCCGGGAATTATTTAGCTCGACTTTAATCTTTTCGAGTTGTAGGCTGCGTTCCTGAAAAGTAATGGCTGCTTCGACAGAATCAATGGCAGGTTTATCACCAATCAAAGTTTGTTTTTTTACAAACTCAAATCTGTTGTAGGCAAGATCGGCTCCTTCTCTTACCAATACAAACTGCCGGTAAGCATAAAACCAGCTCCAATAATCTTTCACTGCTTCTAGCCATACCTGATTGATTTGTTTTACCTTTTCAGCTTCGGCATAAGCCACCATTACCTTGGCCTGCCGGAGTGTATTTCTCCTTGAATCAATCAGAAATCCTTGCCCAATGGGTAAACTTAGACCTATTCCTGCAAGCCCGGGATTACTTGTTCTTGTTTCAGGATTTGTGTAAGTACCCACAAAACGGTCGTAGCCTACTTTCAGATCAGCCCCTGCCAGCCATAAAGGGACTTTCAGTTCATTTGACCAGTTGTTATAATACTCTGTATTTCCAAAAGTTTTTCTTCCGAAATGACTTTTCAGAGCAGGGTCAAAACTTCCCCACGCCTGCTGTACCTTTGCTTGGGCTTCCTCGCTTAGCAGCGCTGCCTGTTTTACAATGGGATGATTGGTCAGAACGATCTGTTCAAAATCCCTTAATGTGAAGACAACTTCGGAGCCGCCGGTCGTGTCAGTTTGGGCAGAACTTTCAGCAGCACCCAAAAATAACCAGAACAACAAAAGGCAGACTATTTTTTTCATCAAATATTTCTTAATAATCATTGTAATCTATCGCTTACTTAGCGCCAACCTGGACAGCTGGCTCCGCTTCCAAACTTGGCGGAAAGCCATTAAGCAGTCGCCATATCTCATACCACAGCGGAACCGACTGGAGAATAACCCGTCCATAAACCCCCGATCCCTGACGTAATTGCTTGGGCCAGGGCTGATCAATTTGGGGAACCGGTTCTGTTGGCCGTACAAGCAGCCGGTATTTTCCTCCCTCACTGCTTACCAGGTCAATCACAGAGACTTTTCCTGCAAAAGTTCCTACTGCCACAGATGGCCAGCCCGAAAACTGCACCGATGGCCATCCTTCAAACTGAAGACGGACATCGCTATTGTTTAGGATCAGCGGAACGTCCATTGCGTCCACATAAATTTCTGCTGCTACAAGTGGAGATTCGGGTTGCAGTGTTGCGATCGACTCACCTTCTTTAATATTCTCACCAATCCCGGCTTTCAGGGTTTTAACCACAAAACCACTTTGTGGCGCCCTTACTACGTACAGCCCCCTTCGTATACTTGTATTAGAAATTTCATTACGAAGTTTGGATATCTCTCCCTGGGCGCTAACCTTTCCTGAAAGCGCTGAGCTCAACTCAGATTGCGCTTTTGCGAAAGACTGCTCATACTCAGCCCGTATGTTATCAAGCTCAATACGTGCGTTCTGCAACGACTGAATAGAATTATTCAGTTTGTTTTGCTGACTGATCACCTTTGCATTGTCTTCCTGCAACTTAAGTCTTCTGGATTCAATATCAGTCAGGGAGAAAAGTCCATTTAGATAACCCGCTTCATAACGTTCAAGCCGCGACTTGGCAATCTCATAAAAACGCTGGACGGCTACCAGGTCTGCGCTGTCAATACTAACATTATTTTCTGCCTGTCTGACCTTATTGGTTGCTGAATTTAACTTTATCCCAAGCCCTCTCTGCATTGCGTTCATCTGCGAAGCAGTGGCAGCCATTTTTTGGGAAGCTGCACTCTCACTACCCTTTTTGGCCATCAATTGCTCCTGTAGCCGCACTGGTAATTCTGGATCAAAGTAAGACTGGGCTGTTTCAGAAATGATCAGGATCGTATCACCCCGCTTTACTTTTTGACCTTCTCTAACTGCCCAATGTTCAATTCTTCCACCGATTTGATTCTGAACTGTTTGCGGTCTGTCTTCTGGTCTTAATGCAGTGACATAACCCCTGCCCGGAATGGTTTGTCGCCAGGGCAAAAACAAAATAATTACAAAAATAACCAGCAAGGCAAGCATGATCTTTCCTAAAAGTCTGGGGCCCCTGGTAGCCAGGATTTCATGTCGGGAGAGAATGCCCATTTCCTCCCATTTCCCTTTTTCATTTGAATGCTTAGCCATTTGTCACCCCACTTTCCTCTAGTTCAAGATCTGTTACAACGGCTAATTTTTCACTTCCGGTAACCATATCAAAAATTGTATTCAAACTAGTCATAAATTTTTCTACAGCGTAGCTGATTTGCACAATAATTACTTCTGCGGCTACGAATTGACCAAGCGTCATCTGACGTTGAACCACATAATAAGAACCCAGCAGTAATAATCCTCCCATCAGAATCGTACGAAGCACAACCGAGCTTGCAAAGAATTTCCTTAATATCTTAAAGTGATCATTGCGGGCTCTGAGGTATTTGGCAGTGATTTTGTCTGTTTCAGAAATCACTTTTTTTAACTGCTCGGGCTGATTTCTGTAATCATCGAGGTTGTCAGCAACCTTTTCAAGATAAGCTACAACCTCATATTTGTATTCTGACTCATCGATGCTTGTATCTACCCCTCTTTTATAAAACAGGCCCAGCATCAAGAGGATAATGAGCACTGTAAATACGCCAAAAATGATAAATACAGGATGATAGAAGGAAAGAAGAATAGCAGCAAAAAATATTTGAACTGTCGATGCAACCACATCGACAAGCAGCTTGGTAAGTCCTTTTTGAATGGTAATAACATCAAAAAAACGATTGACCAATTCCGGAGGATGCTCGCCGTCAAATTCCTGCCTTTTGATACGGGGAAAACGGTAAGCAAACTCAAGGGTCGCCTTTGCGAATATCTTCTGTTCAACAACTTCCACAAGTGTCAGTTGAGCAATCAGTAAAAAGCCACCAAGCACAACACCCAACAAAACAATTCCAATTAGTATATAGGTGGAGCTATACAAAGCACCGTTGGAAAGGAAATTGAAAACTGCGGTCGTTCCCAAAGGAAGCGTAAGACCAATCAGACCAATTAAAATGGCATAAATGAAGATATAATTGATAGTCGTTCTTTCAACATAAAGCATCGCGATAAGCCGCTCCCAGGGTGTGGGAACATCGATGAGCCGTTTCTTTTTCATTAATTAGTAATAGTTAAACATAGCTGTCAGACTTTATATCTAGACAGGAAGCAAGATATTTCCGAAAGTCAGAAGCTGCGCACAAGGACTCAAAATCGCGAGCGGTGCGGAACTCATTCTGTCATACCCTCTTTGCAAGACATCCAGAAAAAAATATGCCAGCTACGTATAGATACATCTAAAACCGGCAAAATTGTCTTTGATCGCAGATGATTTATATAGATTCAAAATAAAATGTAGTATATAAACATATATATGACTCTACCTCTGTTATATGACTCTGCCTCTGTGACAGAAATAGCAAAAGACTGACATTTGTTTAATGTGATTAAATATGCGAAAAAACATACATCCGCATCGCGGTAAAAGCAGATTATTTAACAGAGGAGAATATTGTTAGTAAATCCTTTTGGTTTATATCTGGGCTGTACGTAAGAAGGTAATGTTATCAGTGAGCTACATGGTTGGTTTAGAATAATTTGCTTAACCGGTTTGATGGCAGTTCATCCTGATGAAATATAGGATTCTGTTCTTATTCGTTTTGTATTCTTGCTTTTATCAGAATAAAACTATGGTTTGTAGTTTCAAAGATAAAGCCACGCAGCATTCGGCCTAACCTAATATTTTCAAACTAAACCTTAAAAAAATTGATCAGTTTTAAAACCTGGACGGCCGGACTTATATCGCTTTCCACCTTGCTGCTTGAAGGATCAATCACCGAAAAAAATGCCCTGACTTATTTCTCAAATGGCCGCGCAATGGCCATTGCAGATTCGGTCAGCACGCGCCCGGACAGTACACGCTTTACTTACAGCACGCTGGCCTCGGGATTTGATGAGCCCATGCAGATGGCCATCCTGCCAGATTACAGCGTGCTTGTAGCTGAGCGAAAAGGCGCGCTCAGACTGTATGATTCCAGACAAAAAAAGCTTTCGACAATTGCTCATTTAAATGTTTTCAGCGGCATCGAGGATGGTCTGCTTGGCATTGCGGCAGATCCTGGCTTTGCCGAAAACAACTGGATTTATCTTTACTATGGCCTGGGTGGAGACAAGCACGTCAGCGAACTGGCCCGCTTTGAGTATAAAGACGGTATTTTCAACACTGCTTCTAAGAAAGTATTGCTTGAAATCCCCACCCAGCGGACTTACTGCTGCCATTCAGCAGGTTATCTTACCTTTGATTCAAAAGGGCTGCTTTATCTTTCGACTGGCGATAATACTAATGCCGAGGAGATCGAAGGTCATAACCCGACCGATGAGCGTGCGGGCCGAAAACTTTCCGACGGACAGGGCACTTCTGCCAATACGAATGATCTTAGGGGAAAGATTTTAAGGATTAAACCCCAGCCGGACGGCTCCTACACTATTCCGGATGGCAATTTACTTCCCAGGGACGGATCACAGGGACGGCCGGAAATTTATGTGATGGGCTGCCGCAACCCGTTTAGAATGTCGGTCGATGCCAAAAACGGATTTGTTTACTGGGGCGATGTAGGGCCCGACACCGAGGTAGCCGCCCAGGAAGGAAAGCTCAGTTACGATGAGATCAACCAGGCCAGAAAACCGGGTTTTTTTGGCTATCCTTATTTCCTGGGTGCCAATGAAGCTTTCCCTAAATACGATTTTGAAACAAAAAAAGAAGCCCCGGGACAAAATCCGGATCATCCAACTAACAACTCGCCCAACAATACGGGTATAAAGAATTTGCCGGCAGCCCAGCCGGCATTGATCTGGTATGGGAAAGGCCCCTCCAAACGCTGGCCAATGGTGGGCCGCGGCGGAGCAAGTGCGATGGCAGGGCCGGTTTATTACAGTGATCTTTATCCAGATGCTCCCTATAAATTACCTTCTTACTACAACGGAAAACTTCTAATCTATGACTGGATACGAAAATGGATGATGGCTGTCAGTCTGGACCAGAACGGAAATTATCTTAGCATGGAGCCATTTTTGCCTCAGCTGAACGTAGTCGCGCCGATGGACATGCAGATCGCCGCTGATGGCGCGGTTTATATTCTGGCTTACGGAACCAACTGGTTTGCTAAAAATACAGACTCAGGAATCATTCGCGTTGAATATAGTGAGGGAAACCGCCGGCCGAATGCTGTGGCGACAATCTCCGAATCGGTGGGTGCTCACCCGTTAAAGGTCAGTTTATCTGCCGAGAAATCCTCAGACTTTGACCCCGGCGACAAGCTTACTTACAGCTGGAAAATTGGTAAACAACAAATCAACGGCAAACAGATTTCCTATACCTTTTTAAAACCCGGTATATATGATGTGTTGCTAACTGTGACTGACTCCCAGGGCGCACAGGCAAGCACAAGCTCGCAAATCCGGGTGGGAAATGATCGGCCAAAAGTCAGCATCCAGACTGTCTCAAACCAAAGCTTTTACTTCGATGATCAGTTGTTTGACTATAAGGTCGTTATAGCTGACAAGGAAGACAAACCCCTCTCAAAAGAGCGCGTTCGCATCTCGTTTGATTATCTGCCTTTCGGTAAGGATCTGGCCAGTGTGCTTTCAGCATCCGACGACGATCTAAAATTTGCACAGACCCGCAAGCTTTATCTGAGTCTGGACTGCAAGGCGTGTCATACCGTAGAGACAAAATCAATCGGTCCGTCCCTGAAAGCGATTGCAGCCAAATACCAGGGACAGAAACAGGCAATCGAGAAGCTGCCAGGCAAAATTATATCAGGCGGAAGCGGAAACTGGGGAAGCTACCCCATGCCGCCTCATCCGGATCTGTCCACCGGGCAGGCAGTTGCGATCACAGACTATATCATGAGTCTGAATGCAACATTACAGTCGCTTCCGCTAACGGGCAAAGAGCTTCTTTCGGCCCACAAAGGAAAAGGAAACGATGGTGCATATGTGCTACAGGCTTCTTACACCGATGGTGGCACCCCAGCCAGCGAGCCTTTAAAAACCAGCACCTTTATAGCCCTGAGAAGTCCCCGGATAGAAATGGAAGATTATTCCGAGGGAAATGTCAATGTAGTGATTGCTACGTTAAACACAGGGTACGTTTCTTACATTTCAAATATTAAAAACGGCAAATTTGTCCGCTTTGACGATCTGGATCTGACCTCAATCAAAGCCATCAGCCTGCGCGTGCAGCAGCATGGTGCCGGGGGGCGTATTTCAGTGCGTTTAGACAGTAAACAGGGCTCTGAAATTGGTTCTGTGACTATACCAAATGGGCAACAACAAGACCTAAAAACGGGCTGGCAGGATCAAAGCATACCCATTAAGGCTACCACGGGCAAGCATGATGTTTATTTTGTCTTCGAAAATCAAAAATCGGATGTTGCTTTGTTTCACATCGACAGGATGGTGTTTGAGCCCGCCGGTATCAGCAAAAAATAGGTACTGGATGCCAGAGAGTTATTTTTCAAGCGCTTCCAAAATCTTTTCAACTACCATTTCGGGTGTATAGGTCAGGTCCGAGGTACCTGAGTTGTCCAAAACGTCTCTTCCTATCAGGCGACGCGTTTCAGGGTTTGTCACAAAACTAAACGCGTTACCACCGTTTTGTGTAAAGTGCCGGCCACGGCTGGAAAAACGCCCGTTTAAGGATTTGTGATTGGTCTCATCCAAAATAAGCTCAGGAAGCACATATACTTCCAGGATCCAATCCATGTAGTAGCTCATTTGTACGCCCTTGGGATGTTCAGAATTAACTACAAAACTAAGTACCGCCCCGTTTCCGTCATTTGGGTCATCGGAAGGCATCAGATCATAGTCAGGCCACCGAGTGAAAATTTCGGATTTAATCTTCTCAAAGAGTGCTAGCATTGGGGGAATATCGGAAAATTTTAATCAACTCAAAAAAGACAGACTGAGTAGCCAAGTAAAGCATAAACAGAATGTTTACTCTAATAAGCACTAAACAGGCCACAAATAATCAAAATATACGTCGATATCTGTCTTTTCAGATCAAAATTCACCAAGATTTTCAAAAAAAAGAAAATAATCAAGAAATTTTAGTTCAACAGCTTTTCAGCAGGCGATGGATTTTAAAAGGTTTTACTACGTTTATATGCGTTTTTTAGTCCAGAGAATAAGAGAATGATTACAGTTCTCTATTACAAAATAACTGTTACGTTTCCAGAGAAAAATACAATCTGCTCAGTGAGATCTGAGACTTCGGCACTGATGTAGACCATGACCCCAAAACAATATAAGTGAAAAGGCTTTCACAAACTAACCTGAGCAATACATGACAATGTTAATCACGAAACCATCTTTCGGGAAACAATTTTACCGATCAGATCTCGCGAGGATATCGAGTTATAACTCTTATTTTTCTCAAGCAGGTACCTTTAGTTATAAGGCAACTTCTATCCGGTCATCTCAGCGCAGCCTGCTAGTCTGAGAAATACCGGATAGAAAAGGCCAATGCAGAAGAAAATAGATTCAGATCCTTAAAAAGATTTTGTTTTTATAAAGTAAATAAAGAAAAGCCAACTCTACGGCCATTAATGACACAGCACGGAGTAAATCGCTGAAAGGCCCTGAGCTTAGATTGATCAGGCCTCCAAAAATGAAATTTGCAGTGTAACCGAAATTTACCACTCCTTCCACAGCCAGGTAAATTAAAATGGAATTTGTACCGATCAGAACGAAAGGGAAAGTCCATGTTTGGAAGCCTAAAACATCAATAATCAGATAAAATAACGCAAAAAAAGCAATACTGTAACCACCGACAAAAAGCACAAAAGAGCTGCTCCACAGCCGTTTATTAATTGGAAACGATAGGTCCAAAAGTAGTCCCAGCAAAATCAGACCCAGCGAAAGCAGAAGCAAAAAATAAACACTTCTGAGCGGTGAGAAACGCTGGTCTTTGATGAAAGTACCTGTAAATATGCCAAGCAGCCCTGTTGCAATGGCGGGAATCGTAGACAGAATTCCTTCCGGGTCATGCACTTTGCTATGCAGCCGGCCTGGCAGAAATAGCCGGTCTATATAGGATTCCAAAGAGCCTTCCATCGTTAGATTTCCGGCACCAAAACCCGGTACGGGAACAAAGATCATGGCAAGCCAGTAACCTATCAGTATAAAGCAAAACCAGATCATCTGTTTTCGCAAATCAAAATTCAGGTATATTAATCCGGCAAAAAACCAGGCAAGTCCGATTCTCCCCAAAACGCTTGCGAATCTGGTATTTTCATATCCGTTAAACTTAAACAACCCGTTGACGACCAATCCCAGAAAAATCAAGATCAGTGTTCTTCTGATCATGGTTTTATAAAGCTGTTTTTTCACCGCTGCCGGAAGCTGAAAGCCGTAGCCGACTCCGAACTCGGTGAACTTCCTGCCAAATGAAAAAGGCATCGATACACCGGAAATAAAAAGAAAAAGCGGAAAGATCATATCATAAAACGTGCAGCCATTCCAGACGGTATGGTGCATCTGCACAGACAGCCAGTTCATCACAGGCCATCCGGTCAGCTCAGCAAGAGCATGAATGATGTGCTCGCCACCGATAATCCAGAACATGTCAAATCCCCTTAGCGCATCAAGCGATAACAGCCTTTGCGACTGCTGCGCTTTAATCGGTAAGGCCTGCGTCGGGTTAATTTTTGTAGTCATTGCTGATTTGCTGATGATATTTTTTGTACAGTTTCACAGCCGTTTCAATACTGTTTCCTTTTTCTGTAACCGGAAAAGATTTCTGCTGATTCACCCACTGCCACTCCCATTGTGCAATACTTTTTTCAAATGATTTAAAGTCAGCTTCAGATCCGTTTTGAAGAGATGAGTTGAGCATAACAAAGAATTTCTCCCAGCGAACTTTATAAAAATCACTTAACAGTCCGCTCCACTGACGGTTTGAATACTCATGCAGCGGACTATCCGCATCTCCCCAAAGTGTGATCAAATCTCTTGCATTTTGTTCGTAGAGTGCTTTTTGCTGGTCGTTTGACCCCCATTTGCGCGCGTCTTCGATCCATGGCCCGAGAAGAAAATCCTTTCTGGTTGCCAGCAGCAAATCCATGTCACTGATCAGATCAATAAATGCTTTGCTATGTTTTTGCAAAGCGGCTTTATCTCTTTTTTTATAGGCAGTGACCCATTTTTTCTGAACAACTAGTGCATAATTGGCAAGAACCTGTCTTGAAACGTCCACCAGATCATAGCTGAATCCGTCCGCTTTTTTGCCTGCATTCGCAGATTTGACAAAAAGATTCCAGGCGGGCAGTAGCGCTGCCGGCGCATAATTCAATTTCGTTCTGGTCCATATTGTGGTAGAATCCAGCGTTGGTCTGCCGGTAATGATCGATTCGGCACCGTCACGAATTTGTTTGCCGTTGTATACTGTTTTTCTTAAAATCTGCCAGGCCTGATTAAGATCAGCGTCTTGCTTTCCATACCTGTTTCTGGCGTACTTTTTCAGCCACTCGTCCAGGTCAATCGGTGTGGACTGCCAGGTATGGTCCATCATCAGCTCATATATAACAGGGTTTTGCTCAATGGCTTCCATGGTCAGACCGATGCCTTCCAGCCGCTTTTTATCCGGATCATTGAAGACTTCGGCAGGCCCGCTTGCCACTGCTTCCATCCTGCCAAACAGGTTGACATTACCACCAAAATTGTTAAGCATATTCCATATCCAGGGCTTACCATAAAACGCACCGGTTCTTTTCCAAATTGGCTCAATTTCTGCTGCAAGATCAAGCAGAATCATTTTATCATCCGGCACTGCTTTTAAAAGCGCTTCAATCTGGGGTGCTTTCCAGAATTTTCGGTCGCTGTAAAATAGCCATCCCTGCATGACCCATACGGCATCCGGATCAGCCTGACGCATACCGTCATAAATCCTTTCGCTCAGTTTTGATAAATATCCAGGATCGTCTGTGGGTGGTTCGTTTTCGTTAAAAGTATCGGCTGAGTACAAGTGATCAGTGCCATAGAGCTGGGTCTGCTTGTCCAGGAATTTCTTTCCGATCTGGGCAAAAAGCGGATCCTGCGAATCCAGGATATAAGTATCGCCAAAACCATTGGTCCAGTTTGTAGGCTTTAATTGCGCTTTTGGAAACTTCTTTTTAAAAGCAGACGGAACGTGCCCGGTAAAAGCGGGCAAAACCGGTTTCATTCCCAGTTCACGTTCTCTTTTGAGAATTTGTTGTTGTAATGTTTTATGGCTTTGCATCCAATCTAATGGCAATGGGCCACCCCAGCCATCCAGATTTCCCATCCAAAACCAGCCAAAATAAGCAGGCCCGCTGAAAAAATCCTTCAGCTCATCTTGATTGAAACCCATGTCCTTGTAGACCTCCAGCCAGGTATATTCCTCGCCAGTAATAGCCAGCGGCATGTTGATTCCGTGCAGCGCCATCCAGTCGATCTCTTTTTGCCAGCGCTCCCAGTCCCACCAGCTCATGCTGTAATTGAAGGTGCAGTAATTGAGGTTATAACGGTAATTATAAACTGTCGTTTTGCTGATTTTCTCAGCAACAACAGGAAGTTTTGCAGGCAGGGCCAAGTTGGTACCATTCCAGGTGATCTGGCAATGTGCGTAGTTTGTCAGATAATGGTAAAGAGCAGATGCTACGGCAACTCCGCTGGAACCACGCAGGATAATTTTACTATTTTTGCTCTCTATCTCAAACTGATCTTTTCCGGATTTGGAATTCAATTCTTCCACCTGAAAGTGTGAAGCATGAGAGGGAACAACTCTTGATATCAGCGATTTACCTGAACTTACTATGGTTTGTGCTTTTGTTATTTGTCCTAAAAAAATAAAGTAAAACACAAGACAAAACCGGCTGACCCTCCTCGAAAATTCAGGAGAAGAACAACCTGAAAGGATGTTATTCATTTAATAAGATTGTTGAAATTTAAACCGCTTGTTATGAATGTTTGGCGGAAGGGCAACCCGGAAGAATTAAGAATTTCTCCGTATCTGAAAAACAGATACGGAGAAAACGGCAACAGATCAATAACCTGGATTTTGAACCAGCATTGGATTTAGCTGCAAAGCCACTCTTGGTATTGGAAAAATACGGTGATTGATGTCCGAATCAGTTTTGAAGCCCCATTTGCCTTCAAATTTTCCAAACCGGATCATATCATTTCTTCTCCACCCTTCCCAGGCAAATTCACGCGCTCTTTCGGCGTAGACAAATTCAAGATTAACACTTGTCAACGCTGCTGAGGTTGTACGTTGTGCCCTTAACTGATTGACAAGAGACAGCGCAGTATGACCCGATGTAGCTGCACCTCCCCGCAAAATCGCTTCGGCTTTCATCAAAATGATATCCGAATAACGGAAAATAGGAATATCATTATTCTGATTTCTGTTCAAAGAAGTAGCATCGGGATAAAACTTCATGTTGCGGTAGCCCATATGCCAGGCGATTTCATCGTTACCGGCGTCAAATGCTGATTGACTCTGTCTTAAAACAACCTGTGGCGTAATGTTAACCTGGTAGGTAAATGGTGCCGACGGAGCGTTTCCGCTATAAAACTGATCATAACCGATGTTTGTTGTTGTTACTGTAACCGGCGTCACACCATCATTCATGAACTGCAGGCCGGTAAGCCATTGTTTGTTTCTGATATCACCTTCATCGTTGAAGTTGGCGTAATATTCCGGCAATGTACTCGCGCTGCCAGCCGGCGTAAATGGCAGGCTGAATTTCTTCACCTCACTTCTTGGAATGTCGTAACGGGAGCGGTTGTTGACACTTCTGAATGGAAAAGTATTGGTTTGCGCCGGATCATATGGTATGGCAAAAATAAATTCCTTCATCTGCGGTCCATTATTAGGATAAAACATGTTCAGATAAGTACTCCTGGCTTCAAGGTTATACAATCCTGAACCGATGATTTTATCGCAGGCAGCAATACAGTCGTTGTAACGGTTTGTTCCGGTGTAGTACTCAGCGTTCAGATACATTTTTGCCAGCAAGGCGTAGGCTGTCCATTTGTTGGCTCTTCCATAGGTGGAAACGCCTGAAACTTCACTCAGATTGGGAATGGCATCGTTGATCTCTTTTTCAATAAAATTGAAAACCTCCACTCGGCTCGAGTTAACTTTGGGAGTAAAATCACCGTAAGCTGTATAGATTGGCACATTTCCAAAACTATCCATCATCATGAAGTAAGCCAGGGCCCGAACCATTTTGATTTCCGAAATATTGGTTGCTTTTGCTGCTCCTTCGGGTTGTTTTTCTTCCAGAATAGAAATTGTCTGGTTGGTAACACCAATAATGGTCGACAGCCACGACCAGTGACCGTTCAGATAGGTGTTGTCCACCGTCCAATTGTGAAGGTGAAGTGTCTGATTCTGACCACCATCATACCAGTTGCCTCCTCTTGCGGGCATGATGCCTTCATCGGTGCTGTAAGAAGCAACCTGAAAAGCTTCTGCACCAAAATTACCGCGGAGCGCAACATAGGCAGGTCCGGAAGCGGAAACAAACTGCTCAGTCGTACTTGGAAAAACGTCGGTCGTAAGCTCTGTGGTTACAGGTACATCCAGATCGTGACAGGATAGCATTGTAGCGGCTACCAGTGTTGAAAAAAATATATTAATGTATGATTTTTTCATGATTTTACGTCGAAAATTAGATTGATACATTCAGGCCAAAAAGAAATGTGCGGGTCTTGGGATAGAAGTTGTTATAGTCAACTCCCGGCGCGATACCACCCTGATTTACTTCCGGATCAATGCCTTTGTATTTGGTGATAACAAACAAGTTATTAACCGAGGTATAAACCCGCAGGTTTTTAACAAATGGCCCCAGTTTCTTGAAATTGTATCCCAGCGTTGCATTATCAAGTCTTACAAAACTTCCGTTTTCAAGAAAGCGCGAAGAATAAACATAAGCATTAAAATCCTTTACAGATTCATTGGCTGCATCGACAAGGATATTGCTGTACTGAGCAGTACTTGGCCGGAACAAATCAGCGCGCGTGGCGTTGAAGATTTTGTTTCCAAATGCTCCTCTGATAAATACATTCAAATCAAAGTTTCCGTATCTGACACTGTTGTTCCAGCCCATCATCAGTTTCGGTTGCGAGCTGCCCAGGTAATGATAATCCTTTCCCACAACCGGTGTTGTTGTCAAGCTGCCATCTCCGGCAACAAACTGAGAAACTCCGCTTTCATTTTTTCCTGCATAAAGAAAAGAGAAGAATTGACCCAAAGGTCTGCCTGACTTCAGGATTTGAAGTGATCTTCCTGACTGTCCGCCACCCTCAGGCCGGGATAAAAGAACCGAGTCACCTCCTGCAAACAAGGGATTCGTCAAGCTGGTAATTACGTTTTTGTTGTGGGCAAGATTAATACCACTCGTCCAGCTGAAATTTGCTTTATCTATGATTTTTGCACTTATATTAAACTCGATACCTTTATTGTTAACGCTTCCGCCGTTGGCAACAATAGTACCGGAAGGAACAAGGATCGGGTCGACAGTGTAAGAATAAATCATACCTGTGGTGTTCTTGTCGTAGATCTCCAAAGATCCGTTGATCTTGTTTGCTAAGACAGAGAAGTCAAGGCCGATGTTGGCAGTTGCTGTTTTCTCCCATTTCAGATCCGGGTTTTCAGATTTTGTCGGGCCGTAAGCACCGGTGAGCGATCCGTTATAATAATACGTTCCCAGACTTCCGGATATGAACTGCGCGGTGTAGGCATTAAATCCCGAGGCATTACCTGTAACACCATAGCTTGCTCTGAGCTTTAGGTCACTAAACAGATTTTGGCTTTCCATAAAACTTTCCTGACTGATTCTCCACGCCGCACCCACAGATGGGAAATATCCCCACTGATTGTTGGTGCCAAACACCGAGCTTCCGTCCCTTCTGATCGAACCTTGCAGTAAATACTTGCTTTTGTAGTTGTAATTGAATCTGGCAAAATCAGAGATTAATTGTGTTTCCTGATAGATACCGTCTGGTCCGAAATTGATCTGGTATCCTGTTACACCATAAGGGTTACTAAGCGCCAGGTTGTTGTAGGCAATATTATCAACCGGCAAGTTGCTTGTCGTCACCTGAAAACCTTCGCCAATTTTGTTATTCTGCCATGAATAACCGATTACTGCATTGAGTGAATGATCTCCAAACTCTTTATTCCATGTCAAATAGGTCTCTAATATTTTGTTTGTATTCTGATACGAGCTTCTGCTTGCCTGACCATTTTTCCCAAACGATTGCACCGCATGAAAACCCACACCCGGATCGGGATTGTCATACATGTTGTTGTAATTGTTGGTAAAATACTTATTATAATACGATCCTTGCAGCGTAGTTGAATTCAGATACGAGATGTCCACATTATAGGTAAGACCGAAAGGCAGTTCGACCTGGGTCTTGAAGCTTCCAATGAGATTATTCGATTTTGTATTCAACTGGCTATTATTTATCATCGCCACGGGATTGTAGTAATTGGTATTTTGAAAGTTTTCAAAATAGCTTCCGTCCGCGTTCTGAATGGGCGATACCGGCAAATAAGAAGCCGATTGAAGCAAAACCGTGTTACGATAGGGTATATCGTTGGCGTTGCTGTGAGAATTCGTTACAGAAAATCCGAATTTAAGTTTGTCCTTCAAAGCACGCTGCTCGATTGCCAAACGACCGATCACTCTTGAAAGATCACTATTTAGCAGGATACCGTCCTTTTTTACATAATTCAGACTCGCGCTGTAAGTAGTATGCTCACCACCACCGTTGAAAGACAGATTGTGATTGGTAGATATAGCGGTTTTTTTCTGGATAGACGACTGCCAGTCCGTATTGGCACTTTTGTCATCTGCCGGCGTAAAACCAACGTCATTTTTTTCCAGAAATGCCCTCAACTGGTCAGCTGTCATCATATCAAGTCTGCTTGATACTTTTTCGATTCCGATGTATGAATTGTAAGAAATCTGCATCGTACCTGGCTTTCCCTTCTTGGTCGTTACCATGATCACACCATTTGCAGCGCGGTTACCATAAATAGCGGTTGCAGCTGCATCCTTCAAGACATCGATCGAAGCAATATCATCAGGAGCGATCGTAGATATATCTGCCCCGGGCACGCCATCAATTACATAAAAAGGTCCCTGTGAACTGTTGATGGTAGACGCACCACGCATCACAACCGCTGCTGGTTTGTTAGGATCACCGCTGGCGGTGATATTCAGGCCCGGAACCTTACCCTGAAGTAATTGTCCAACGTCTGTAATCGCGCCATTGTTAAGCTCTTCTCTTTTAATTGTGCTCACCGCACTGGTCAGGTTCTTGCGGGATTGCTGCCCGTAACCAACCACGGCAACTTCATTCAGGGTTGTATTACTTTCAGAAAGCGTTACTGCAATATTGCTTTGTTTACCCACAAGCATCTCTTTGGTATCAAAACCGATGTAGGAAAAAACCAGTACATCTGTATCTGAGGCGTTTACTGAGAAATTCCCTTCTGCATCGGTCGTTGTTCCCAGCTTGCTGGCCTTAACAATAACAGTCACACCAATCAGCGGTTTGCCATCAGAGCCAAGAACCTGACCTTTAATTATTTCCAGAATTTGTTTTACCGGAGTGATTATTTTATTCTGTTTTTTGGCTTGCAAAACAACAGTTTGATCGACGATGGAATATTCGACCGCCTGGTTTTTCAAAACCTTGGTCAGCGCTTCCTGCAAATCGCTGTTTTTAATTGAAACAGTGATCTTCTCTGATTTTGAGATAAGCTCTGATTTATACCAAAAAGAATAACCGCTTTGTCGTTCAATGTCGCGCAGCACATTCTGCAAGGAGGCATTTTGTGCCACGAGCGTAATTTTCTGCGCTGAGCTGCTGGCACTAACCTGCATACAAATAGCGAGGCAAAAAATAAAGATTAGTTTCATTACCAAAAATGTTTTGGTTGCCAGAAGACTTCGGTACCTATCGCCTATATACGACAGACCTTGCCTCTTTTGGATAAAAGAGTTGTGATTCATACTTTTGTTTTGAGTTGGTACTAAACGGTTTGAGATAATTGTTAAGTAATGCCGGCTCTTTTGAGCGGGAGCGGTTGCAACGTTCCCGTTCTTTTTATTTAGAGTCGGCACCTGTAAGTTTGATTCTTAACGGGTCGGTTCTGTCATAGATGTTATTTTAGGTTTAAGGGGTTACAATGATCGACTTTCCTTCTATTCTGAATTTGACGCCGCTGAGTGATAAAATCTTTAAAACTTTTGAAACATTACCGTTTCTGGGCAACCGACCTGTGAAGGTTTCTTTTCCCGGATTTCCCTCGTAGGTCACATCCACATCGTACCATCTGGAAATTTGTCGCATAATATTTTCCAGATTATCATCCTGAAACTGAAAGTAACCGTTTTTCCAGGCCATCTCTTTTTCGGTATCTATATTGTCAAATACACCGATATGATCCGAGATCATTTTTACACGTGCCTGTTGGCCTGGTGAGAGCATGGCCGATTTCCCTGCCCTGCTTACCTTTACCGAGCCCTGAAGCAACGTGGTTTTCAAAACTTTTTCATCCGTATAAGCCATTACGTTGAAGTGCGTACCTAAAACAGCAATCTGCGTTTGCCCGGCCTTAACCACAAAAGGCATTTTCTGATTGTGGGCCACCTCAAAATAAACTTCACCGGTAATTTCCACGGCCCGTTCTTTGCCGTTGAAAGCGGTTGGGAACCTTAGGCTCGAAGCCGCATTTAACCAGACCTTTGAGCCGTCGGGCAGAATGATGTGGTATTGGCCGCCCTTAGGTGTGGTAACTGTATTAAAGACCACATTTTGATCCGCACTGCCCGTTGGGTTGTTGTATACGAGTTCTCCTTTTTTTGATTTGGTAACGCTGGTATTTCCCTGACTGGCCAAATTACCATTCTGTGCGCTGTCAAGAATAATACTAGAACCATCACCAAGTGTGAGCACCGCTTTATTTGTCCCTGGCGCAATATCTGCCGGTTGCGCTGCCGGTACAGACAACCTGGCGAGCTGCCCCTGATCTCTGCCTGACCACCAATATAGGCCAAGCGACAAGATAAGCACAGCCGCTGCGGCAATTTTTGCCCACAGATACCGCCTCGCAGTTTGATCTTCAAGATCCTGATGCTCAAAAGTTTCAACTGTGGAAGGTAGGATATTACTTAAAACCCTTTCGGAAACCTGCGAAGACATTTTAATTTCGCTCTCAAAGCTCTCCCATTCATCTTGCAGCGCCACAGCAAGTATGTGATCAGGATTTTGTTCGATCCACACAGAAAGCTCCTTTTTTTCTTCTTCGGTGCATGCGCCGTCGAAGAATCTTTTTGTCAGATATTTTATCCGGTCGGTATACATAATCTATATCTGTATTGCTCAGGGTCACTTATTTTCTGTTCTGCAATTTTGAAATTTGACAAATGTTTTAAACATCAAAATTCAATTACTCCAAATAAAAGACAAATGACAGAGAGCAAGGGACTAGCCGGAAAGAAAAAAAACAGAATTATTTTTTCAAAGCCGCTATACCGGCCAGAATCAGAAGGGTGTCCGAATGACGGCGCAGCTGGGTGCGGATAGTCGACATTGCCTGAACAATGTGGTTTTTAACGGTATTGGGCGAGATTTTCAAAAGGTTGGCAATTTCGTCATGACTTTTACCGTCCTGACGGCTGAGTTGATATACCGCTTTTTGCTGAGCAGGAAGTTTCTCGATAATTTCGCCCAGAATTTTTTCAGTTTCTTTTAGCGCGATCATGTCCTGGGTTTCATTGTGGGCAGAATCATTTAGCTGAAACATTTCAGCAATAATCAGCGTCTCATGCGACATTCTTCTGAAATGGTTAATGACATGATTTTTCGACATCCGAAAAAGATAACTTCCGAAACTGTCAATCTCTGAAAGCGAGCTGCGATCGTTCCAAAGTTTCATAAAGACGTCCTGCACAATATCCTCAGAGAGCATTTCCGATTCAGTGAGCCTGAGAAGGTAGGCGTATAATTTGTGTTTGTAGAGGTGAAACAACGCAGCAAAAGCATTCTCGTCTGACTCAGAGGAGCGCACCAATAATGCCCGTTCGTTATTTACAGTCTGTTCCAACACATTTACAGTTACAATATTAGGATAATGCAAATATCAAAATAACAGTATTTAATTTTAATATAATAGAAAAAACCCAATTAACATTTTATATTCATCAGTACATAACTGAAAACGATGCTATCTTTTAGCTTTTTGCCAGGTGTTATAACCGGATGTTCAATTTAGTACTTCCCTACTAAACCATAATTTTTGCTAAAAGCTTCTGAATACATTTGTACAAACAGCAGGCTGTTTATAGCTGGCTATCCATTCAATTCAATATTGATCCCATTACCTCTAACCATCAAGAACATGGATACAAAAATAACACTTACGCAACCACAGATCGAGTTCTTTGCTGCAAATGGCTATCTGGTGGTAGAAAACCTGATTTCCTTAGAGGAGGTCGAGCGATACAAGACGCTCTACGACGAATTTTTAAGCGGCACGATTAACGTCGGAGCAAATCGGTCGGATTTAGGTGCGAACCTGGGCGATAGCGACAAAGTTGAAAACATCACCCAAATCATGTGGCCAAGTGATTTCCGCCCCGAACTGCTTGAGATGTCTTATCATCAAAAAGCACTTGAGGTCAGCAAACAACTCATGGGAGAAGATCTGGAAATGGATTTTGACATGCTGATCAACAAATCTCCGTATACAAATACCATAACACCCTGGCACCAGGACGAAGCATACTGGCTGAATGTACCCGATAAAAGAGCTGCCAGCTGCTGGCTGTCGCTGGATCACGCCACATTGGAAAGCGGTTGTATGTGGTTTGTTGCCGGCTCAAATCTTAAAGAGGTAAGACCGCATACCTTTGCAGCCAAAAAAGGCGGCGCTTTGATGTGCACGGCCAGCGAAGAGGAAGCAATAGCGATAGAACTAAAACCTGGCTCATGCACCTTTCACCATGGAAGAACCTTGCATTACAGCCGGGGAAATTCGACCGATGGACAGCGCCGTGCATTCATTGTTAATTTCCGCCCTGCTGAGATGATCCGCTATGAAAGGGCCAACGGCTTTGATCACGGCAGACAAAATGCAGCAGACCGTCAGTTGAAAAACGATGAATTCATAAAATAACCGGTAGCTCTGATCGCGAAATGGTAGATTCAATCAATTTTACGGAAGGCAAACAGTCCAGATACATTGTCATCATCGGCACGCTATTTTTTGTGTTTGGTTTTGTCAGTTGGCTTAATGCAGTACTGATTCCATATTTTAAACTAGCTTGTCAGCTCACCACACAGCAGGCGATGCTGGTTGCATTTGCCTTTTATATTTCCTATCTGATCATGGCCCTGCCATCTTCTTATATCATCAAAAAAACCGGATATAAAAACGGCATGGTGCTTGGTTTATGGATCATGGCAGCCGGCGCGCTTATTTTTATTCCCGCTGCCGCGGCCAGAGCATATAGTCTTTTTTTATTAGGACTCTTCGTGCAGGCAACCGGTTTGACGCTGCTTCAGACAGCTGCTAATCCGTATGTGACCATTTTAGGACCGATCGAGAGCGCGGCGATGCGTATGAGTGTGATGGGGGTTTGTAACAAGGTAGCCGGCGCCATTGCTCCTTTGCTGCTGCTGAGTGCTGTCTCAAAGGACCCTGACGAGATTGACCGGCTTTCGGCTGCCCTGCCAACTTTATCGATCATTCAGCAAAATCAAATGCTTGACGAGTTGGCCGCCAGACTGATTGTTCCCTACATCGCTTTGACGATTGTGCTACTAACTCTGGGTATTCTGATCAGGCTTACAAGTTTACCTGATATTGCCGATGAGCCCGAGATCGATTTCACCGATGATCAGACCGCAAAAAAAACCAGTCTGTTTCAGTTTCCACACCTGATATTGGGGGCCGTAGCTATTTTCTGCGGCGTGAGTGTTGAAGTGCTCGCAGTAGATACGATCATCAATTACAGTGAGTTTCAGGGAACGTCTTTTAAAGAAGCTAAATTCTTTTCAACCTACACGCTGCTGATCATGATTATCAGCTATATATTCGGAATTTTTGCCATTCCTAAATTCATCAGTCAACGCAGGGCTTTGCTTTTCTCAGCAGGCATCGGGATTCTGTTTACAATCAGCGCGATGATTTTGACCGGTAAAACCTCTGTTTGGATGATTGCTTTGCTGGGATTGGGAAACGCGCTGATATGGCCCGCAATTTGGCCGCTTGCTATGCAAGGACTGGGAAAATTCACCAAGTCAGGATCTGCTCTTTTGATTATGGGTATCGTTGGAGGGGCGGTCTCTCCGCTGTTTTATGGACAACTCAGTGACAGTTTTAACCCTCAGATTGCATATATACTTCTGCTGCCTTTCTACCTGTTTCTTTTGTATTATGCAACGTCGGGCTACAAGGCTGGAAAAGCTACGATTTAAGCCGGGAATCGAAATTTCTTTCAGCCAGAGTTAACCTTTTGTATTCCAAAGGAGTGATTCCGGCATACTTCTTAAAGACGGTAGTAAAGTATTGGCTGGAAGAAAAATTTAGCTCAAAGGCGATATCTGCAATCCTTCTATCGGTCTTTTCGCACAAAGTTTTCTTGGCCTTTTCAATTCTTTTTCTTTGGATGTAATCCATCGGTGTGATGCCAATGTGTTCTTTAAACCATTTTTTGAAATGGGATTCAGAAATATGATGATGATCTGCAAGAATTTGAATCGACAGATCGCTCTTTAAATGATCATCGATATATTTTTTGACTCTCTCAAGCCGCAAGTCATCACCTGCCGCAGCTCCGGTTACCTCTGCGGCGGCGGCGGCACATTCAATAATGCATTGCAGCAAGCGCGCAAGCTGGACATGAACAGACAACACCGAATAAGGGCTCATCGGCGATTGGCAAAGCTGAAAGATTTGCTCAAATCCATTTTTAATCAGCGCATTGCCCTTAAAATGCCGGCATGGGAGCGACAATAACTTACCAAGGAAAGCCTGCGCGTTTAAACCGGCATATCCTAAAAATTCAGCTCCACTTTCCGGGATGCGGATCTGTAGCCAATAAATTGCGCCTTTTGCTTCGGGATGATTAGCGCTGCTGTGTGGCTCGCCGGGAAAGGTGACAAAAACATCTCCGCCGTGCACTTCGTATTGCTGCTGGTTGACCTCGTAGACCTGGGCGCCGTTATCGCAATATACAAATTCAATGATGTGCTCATGAGCATGCGTTTGCAGATGGCTTCGCGCGCCATTGTAAACATATTTTCCAAGCAGCACCGCGCTTTGAATGCCCAGTTCTTTCAGATTTACGATACTGCGTTCCAAGTCAGTCCCAACCGCTTTCATTCTATTCGCTTTTACCCGGTATTTAAAATTCTTTTCTGTTAAGCGTTAACTTCCACGGGCTCAATCTTGGGTGTCAGTAAATGTATCGCCAGCCAAGCAATAAGAAAAGAAACACTGCAGACGAGAAATATGACATTATAGCCTGCTACCAAATTGCCGATGCCTTTGTAATAATCCAGTATAACACCAATAAACAAAGGAAACAGCACCCCGCCGATCGCACCGGCCATCCCGCCAATACCAATTACTGAGCTGACAGTATTTTTGGGAAGCATATCAGACACGATGGTATAAATGTTGGAGCTCCAGGCAGCATTTCCCGCAACAGCAAGGCCGATCAATCCCACCGCTGCCCAGACATCACTCACAAAGCGTGCGCCGATGATAGGCACCACACACAGCGCTGCAATAAACAAAGCCGCTTTTCTTGATTTGGAAACACTCCAGCCTTTTTTGATAAACCATGATGAAAGAAGACCTCCCCCAACAGCGCCCAGAGTCGCCGCAGAATATACAATCACCAGTGGAAGTCCCGGCTTTTTAAGATCCAGATTGAAGGTTGTACTAAAATAAGAGGGCAGCCAGAAAAGGAAAAAGTACCAAATCGGATCGGTCAGAAATTTACCGGCGATAAAAGACCAGGTTGCTCTTAAAGAGAATAGCGCACCCCAGCTGATTTTATGTTTGGCAATGCCGTTGCTCAAATCCGTTTCTGCCTGTTTTTCCGACTCGGTATCATCGATTCGGATATAGGCCAGTTCGGCAGCGGACAATTTGGGATGTTTTTCTGGCTGCTTGTAAATTAGCCGCCATGCAATCAGCCATAAAAAACCAATGGCGCCTGTAATTATAAAAGCCGCTTTCCATCCATAAATTCCCAAAAGCCAGGGCACCATAATCGGTGCGACGCAGGCTCCGATGTTGGAGCCTGAATCGAAAATCCCTGTGGCCAGCGCACGTTCTCTTTTAGGAAACCATTCGGTGACCGTTTTGACAGCTGCCGGGAAGTTGCCCGACTCGCCAATACCCAAAGCAGCCCTTGCAATACCAAAACCCAGGGTACTGTTTACCAGCGCGTGGCACATGGCAGCAATGCTCCAGATGGTCACCGAAATGGTGTATCCCGATTTGGCCCCTATCTTATCGACAATCCTTCCAAAAACAACCAGCCCGATCGCATAGGTCGCAGAGAAAGCCATGACGATATAGCTGTAATCACTTTCTGTCCAGTTGTACTCGGTTTCCAGCACCGGCTTTAGAAGTCCAAGAACCTGTCTGTCGAGATAATTGATCGTTGTGGCAAAAAATAGCAGCGTGCAAATCGCCCACCTGTAACTTCCGGTTGTATTGTTTATCATAATCAGATTAAGAAAGAGGCTTTAAAGGCTTAAGGTACCGACAATTCTTGTTAGAATCATCAATCAAAGGTGAGTACAGACGCCTGTGTCTGTGCATCCAGGTCAGCTGCACTTTCAGTATCTAAAAACAGATACGCATTCGAAAGTGTGCGCAGAATTGTCGAAGGATATTTCACGGATATCTCATCATTTAATGTATGGAACACGGCCTGTGCTTTTGAAGGACCTGGTACCATACTGTAAATGGCCTTTGCTTTCAGTAAAGCAGGAACCGTAAGCGTGTAAGCATACGAAGGAACCTGACTTACATGTTCAAAACAGTCCTCATTGACCTGCTGTTGTCTGCTTTCGACGGCCAGCTCGACAACCTTGACGAGTCTGTTTTCATTAAAATCTGCCATATAAGGATCATTAAAGGCCAGATGCGTATTTTCTCCGATGCCCATGCAGGTAATATCGGTCGGATATTTCATCAGCAGTTCACTGTAACGTTCACATTCGGCCTGAGTATCCTCTGTGCTGCCATCCAGACAAAACACGTTGGCAAAAGGAACCTTATTGAAAATCTGCTCTCCTAAAAAGTAAGAAAAATGCTGTTTGGCACCTTTTGGCAGTCCGATGTACTCATCCATGTGAAAAGCGTTGATGCGCTTCCAGTCTACTTGCAGCTTGATCAGTGTAGCAAGAAATTCATTTTGTGAAGCCGCGGCGGCAAAAATGATATTGACCATTTGCTGCTTATCGAGCAGTTCATTTATTTTTTCTGCCACCATTTGTGCGGCATATTCTCCCAGCTGTTGTCGGTCTTCAAAGATCATCACATTCAACTGATCCGCTGTTGCTTTTTTAACGATTGACATTTTTTGTGTATTTTGATTTATTGTCTTATTCTACTTTGTACTTAGGATCAGAATCTGAATTTTACACCCGCGCGGCCCCAGAAAGAATAAAATTGCTTCTGATAAATCCGCTCACGCTCGCCGAAGTAATCCGTTTGCGGCGCTTTGGTAAGGTTTTGTGCTTCGGCATAAATAGAAAATCTCTCGGTAATACGGTAGGAGGCGTTGGCATCGATCTGAATTCTGTCATGACGAACGACATCGGTTGCATCCTGATCACCCAAAAGCACCGTGTAAGCACCGTTATAGTTTAGGTTACCCTGGATCGTAAACTTTTTATGGTTGAATGAAAGCGATCCGTTGGCGGTGTGATCAGCCTGTCCGGGAAGGCGAAGATCCTTGCGGAACTGGGCATCTGCACTTGAATGGGTGTAGGTGTAGTTGGCAAGCACGGAAAGTCCTTTCAGAATACCTGGCAAAAACGTAAGATTGGCCTGAACATTCAGCTCTACACCATATACATTGGCATTGTCACCATTAAGTGTTCTGAACCATCTCCACCCTTCATACCGCTGCGCACCCTCGAATTCATTTCCTGCCAGGGCAAAGACGCTGTTGTATTGAAACTTATTGATTTTTTTGTAAAACACTCCTCCTGAAATAATTCCTAGGTTGTTGAGGTATTTTTCATACATCAAATCAAGATTGGTAGCAAATGCAGGTTTAAGCTCGGGGTTACCGTCTGTTACCGTTTCGCTGAGAATACTGATCATGCGGCCTGGTACCAGGTCGACGAAATTAGGCCGCGAATAGCCGTAAGTCAGCGCAGCACGTAACAAAGAGGATTTATCAAGATCGTATTTGAACTGGATATTGGGAAGCACCTTGATGTAGTCATTCTTTTTTCTGTTCGGGGCTGTCGATACCCAGTTACCCTCGGCGTTGGTTTCAATGATGTTTCCTTTGTAGTCTACATTGGTTTTTTCAATGCGAGCTCCCAACAGGAACATGAGTTTATTAAACTGGATCCTGTTCATCACATAGGCCGAAGAAACTGTTTCGACTGCATCGTAATAGTAAGAATCAATGCTGTTTCTTGTCGCGCCCACATTGATGGGGAAAAGGCTTGTACCTAAATTGGCATCCAGAAAACTGATCGTTTTGTCCTTATCCACACCCAGACCAAAATTGGTATTGCCATCAAGCAGCTCAGATTCAACCTCGGGATTTCCGCTGAAATTCGTTAGGCTTCCTGCCGCAGCAGCACCTGCATAGGTCGTAACGATCGTTTCATTAGGACGGAACCTTTGGTTATGCATACGCTTTAACTTGGCTCCAGCCTTAAAGAATGCTGTGTTAGAACCGATTTTGTAAGGCACACTCGCGTTCAGACGGGCGGTAAAATTCTTTCCGTTTGTCGTCCACCAGTCTCTTTCCACCGTGTTGTAGGTGTATAGAGAGGCGTTGTTTTTCCAGTCGGTGCCGTATGCAGAAAGATAATCCGTGCTGATATCGGAGATAGAGAGCGGAATATTACCGGTAATGAAATTGTATATACCAGACTTGTTTACAAACTCTGATTCGTTCATAAAAACGCCCGCATCCAGTTTCACAGCGCCGATGAGAGTTTCTCCCTGGATATTAAAGTTCAGATTGCTGTTGTCTTCTGTCGCTGCTTTGATCTCATTGTATCCCCGCCCTCTTGAATTTGTATATTCACCCTTTTCATTGAGCACGTTTCTGGCCGTCTGCATTCTGGTACGCTTGCGGTAACGAGTCAGCTCATTGTTATGATTGCTGTACATCACATTGGCAACAATGCTGGTAGTGGGGCTGAAATTGTAATCGATTGTAGCCGATGTACCTGTTCTGGTGCGCTGGTTTTCGACGTATAAAAGGCGGATATCGGTCGGAAAATAAATGCTTCCTTTTCCGTAATCATTGGCTTCCCAAACTTGCGAGCGGATTTCGTCGTAGCCGTTTTTAGTGCGAAAATAACTGCCCGTTGCCATAATGCCCAGTTTTCCGTTCGGATTTCTATCATCGGCAAAAAACCTTTTGCCGACAGATATATTTCCGATCCCGTTCAAATTGCTACGCAGATTGTTATATCCCGCGCCCAAATCAATTGATAATCTTGGTTTTAAAGAAGTTGCCGTAGGTGTTTTCATATTTATCACACCAGCAATCGCATCACCGTCCAAATCAGGTGTCAGGGTTTTAACCACTTCCATCGAAGCAAGTACATTGACCGGAATCACATCGAGCTGCGCGTTACGCGAACCATCTTCCTGGGTTCCCATGATCTGTTCGCCGTTGACGTTGATGTTGGTAAAATTGCCAGGCGTTCCCCGCATCTGTACAGTAGCTCCCTCTCCGCTGCTGTTTCTTCCGATCGTCACACCCGGAAGACGCTGCAAGGATTCAGCAACGTTCAGATCCGGAAATCTTCCCATCAGATCAGCCGATATAACCTGTTTGATGTTATCTGAATTCCTTTGCTGGTTAAGTGCTTTTCTTTGTCCTTCCTGATTGGCCGTAACCGTCACCTCACCCAGATTCAGATCCGCCGATTTGAGGTTAATGTTTAAAAAAACGGTTTTTCCGGCAACGACGGTAACCTCTTGCTCGGAAGGCTGGAAACCCATGTAATTCACAGAGATCGTCTTGACGCCTGCCGTCAGATTCAAAAGCGTGTAGTTGCCTGAAAGATCGGTGGCCACACCCACAGTGGTTCCTTTTAAAAAGACTGAGGCACCTGGTAAAATCTCACCATTGGCGCCTGTGATCTGGCCTTTCACATTACCCGCCTGCTGGGCCATGGAGGGATTAGCCCAGAAAATAATCATCAGCGCCGTGAGCATCCCCACTGTGAGGGTACAGCATTTTTTAAGTAGATTTTTCATATACAGAATATTGGGATAAAGGATTGTAAGATTTATTTGAATTTATAGGCGATGTAATCCACCAGGAAACGAAGGGCAAAGATGCTTCCCGTATCGCGGTTGGTCAGCCATACTTTACCGTTTTTGAACCGGGTGCGTGTTTCCAGCACAGCTCCTCTCAGATTCGGATCCGGGTGATTGGAAGCGTACCGGTTTTGCAAAAGCCAGCTTGCGGATTTTTCAATGTTTTTATCAAACTGTTTGTATCCGTTTTCGGAGAGCTGAATCCAGACAATACCTGCCAGGGCAGCTGCCGAGCCTGTCACAGAGCCTTTGTCTGGTTGTCTGCCGTTGAGGTAATTGTCATAAAGCATCGTTCCGTCCTTCTGCTGCGCCTTGGCGAAAACCTGAGCTGTTTTTGCCGCAGCATCGAGGTATTTTCTGTCTCCGGTCAGTTTAAAGGCTTCAATCAGCGACTCTGCATACCATAGCGAGAACCGTGGGTGAAACGATCTTTCCTGGGCAGAATTGGGCATAAAACTCATCCAAACACCCTCAGAGCCTTGTTTCTCAAGCAGACTGTTACAAAGGTTGATGAAGGCATCTTTGAATTTTTTGTCCCCTGAAAATTCAAACGCATCTTTAAAAAGCCAGCCTTCTGTATTGGGCCGTGAGACATCAAACAACTCCTGCTTTTCTTTTCCCTTCCAGAATGGACTGTATTCTTTAAGTACTTCTCCGGTTTTGGCATCTACATTATCATAGCAAATCCCTTTTTCCGCATCGTACATATTTTTCATCATCCAGTAAGCAGCAGAGGTCGCCACCTTGGCATATTTGGGATTTTTAGTCACCCTTGAAAGCTCATAGATACCAGGCGTTCCGTCTGAAACAGTTGCAAAAACGATAAAATCCTCGCCGATCGAATCACCATGACGGGCGTTGACCATGCCCTTTAAAACAGGATGGTCTTTAATCTGCAGTCCTGCCCACCAATCACCTCCCCGCGTTGCTGCGGCCAGATATTTTTTATTACCGGTTTGTTTGTAGGCTGCAAGCAGCGCATTGACGGCCTGGCCTGTATGCCAGGGCACCTCATAGTCATACCATTTCCCTTCGGTGATGTTGTAATCACATTTTGATTTACCTTCCGCATCCAGCATCACTTCGGAAACATATTTTGCGATCTGGTCGATGGCCAAAACCACATCCTGCTTTTTTGTCTGGGCGTTTGCCGAGCATGTCCCCAGGACAAGCAACAGCAAAAGTGTCCGGTAAAAACTCCGGTTACTATTCTGCATCATACGTTTTGTTTTTAGAATTGGTCTGATATTTATGTTTACTGTTTACCACCTGCACACCATCTGCCAGCCGCATGCTGAAACGCCAGGGCGCGTCGTTTCTGGCCGGGATTTTCAGCAGAAAAAGATGATTTCCCTTACTTAAGGAAAGTGCAATTTTCTGCTCAGCCGGCCCTTTTTTCCGGGCGGATATCACCGCTACTTTTTTTCCATCACAGAAAACTTCGCTGCCGCCAGGGGCGTTCACAAAGGCCTCGGTGACATCCTTTCCCGATACATTCAAAGTGCAGTAAGCATAGGCAGTGGCCGGCGTTTTTTTTCCGAAATATTCAGTCAGATCAATCATCGATCCACTTTTTGAAGCGAATTTATGCCAGCGGTAATTCTTGCCTTTGTAGACTGCTATACCACCCGGAATGGGCGGCTTGTTATACTCTGCATTTTCTGAGTACATAAAAGCTGGAACAGTTTGCTTGGTCCCGGAGGGAAAAGGTCCTGTCAGCAACCAGTACTGAAAATACGTGTACGGGGTTTGGTAAATAGCCAGGCCGATCTGATCAGCGGCAGGCAAATTCAGTTTAGCGCCGGCAGATAAAGCGGTATTTTTTAAAACCTGCTCCAAAACGGCGATCTGCCCGATTTTTGTATCGTAAGGTGCCGTAACCACATCCAGCCAATACTCCTGGTTTTCCGCTCTCCAAAGCTGGCGGAAATTATCCCGAAGAATCACATATCTGTCTTTAAGCTGTTTTAAGGTATCCGAAGACTGTATCAGCAGGCTCCGTGCCTGCTCCAAACGGATGTCTTTTAGTTTGATCGCCTGACGGTAAACAGCGGCCTGACTGGCCAGAAGCCTACGGGTATCGATCATGATTTTGTATTGTGCTATCGTGTGGGCAACGGCCGTAATATCGCTGGTGTTGAAACTGGCCATACTGCCAGCGAGAAGATCAGAAGCCTGATCAAGGATCTTTTCTGCTTTTTGCAGATCTGTGTTGTTTAGCCAAAGCTGCTTTCCTTTTTCAGGCACAATCTGCTGCTGCCATAAAAGATCGTTTAGATTGTAAGTCAGCGGCAAACTTCTGAGCTCCAATAATTTAAAGACGGCCTGGACATAATTGTCATTATCTGAGCCATAAGCAGCCTTACTGTATCTTAAGTCGAATGATTTTTCGTTGGTTGTCTTCAGATTCCAGCTCTTTTCCGCCGCGGCGTACACCCCATACCAGTCAGCTGAGAAAAGATAAGCACCTCCATCGTCCCAGAGCGTGGTGAAAGCACCCGTAGCGCCATTGGCTTTACCCTGCTGGATAAACCCTTTGATATTGGATTTGGCCATGAGCATGTCGGGAAACATCCGGTAAGAATTTAAAACACCCGGGCAAACCATAAATTCTAGTCCGCGGCTGGCAAAGGGCTTGATCCATTTGTCATATTGATCGTTCGAGCCATATTCCCACGTGAGATAAACCACATCTTTTGGCAGCATGTCGGGAATCTTCTCGTACTGAATGGCCACATCACCCCACAGCATCATCTTTTTATTATGAGCCTTTAAAATGCCATACAAAAAGTTAAGATGATCAGCATAAAACCGGTCTGCTCCGATGCTGTCGATGTAGGCCTTCGACTTTCCCTTGTTCAGATCAAAAGTCTCATCGCAGTTCACATTAAACCACGGCGCGCTAAAAGCATCACAAAGCTCGCCGATCACATCTTTCAAAAATGCCTGGGCTTTCGGGTCAACTGGCGAGATCAGCGTGCCGGTCTCGCCCATTGAGCTATATTGGGGCAATGCCAGAATCTTTTCAAAATGGCCAAAAGACTGAAAGCTGCCGATGAGCTTGATATGAAATTTCTCAGCATAGGCTGATAATTCCCTGATCTGATCGATAGTTAGCTTTCCGTTTTCAGGTGCAAAATCGGGATGGGAAAGCGGCTGGACGACATGTTCGATGTAAAATGAAAGGTAGTTGATCTTCAACTCTGCCATCCTTGCAATTTGTTCTTTGATAAAACCAACTTTGGAAATGGGCCCTCTGCTGATATCATCAAAGATGACTCTTGTGGCAAAAGCGGGCCAGTCCGCAATAAAAACCTCATGCTTCCATTCTGCGCGAGTCAATTGCCGAAGACTTTGAAGACCATAAAAAAGACCTGTTTCGCTGTTGGCGGCAATCATTATTTTATTTCCGGCTGCCATCAGTATATAACCTTCATTGCCGATGCTATCCTGATAGCTTTTTGCCCGGGCCCAAAATTCCGGCTGCTGTTTTGCGTCTTTGATAAAAAACAGCTCAACACTTAGCTGCCCTGACTGGCCGGAAGTTTCCATCTGAGACTTAAAATCTTGCCAGTGCGACCGCAGCCTGTCTGACTGCTCCGGGCTAAGCGCTGTTGTTTTAAATGCTATGTTTGACGTGTAATTAAAAACGCCGGCAGTCTGGGCTACAAACTGAGGATAAGGCAAAACGGGCAGCATCTGCGCTTCGCTATTTTGAGCGGGCAGTACTTGCGAAAGCCTGCCTGACGCTACGGCAAGCTGGGGTTGCAGCAGTACAAACTGAAAGAGTAAAAAAAGAATCTGCCTAATCATGATGTTGTCTTTTAAAACCAGGATGTGTGTAGCTTACGGCCGCTGTATTGTTATATGAATTCACTTCCTGCTGAGCATACTTTACCTGAATGGTGATCTGGTAGCTTCCTGGTTTTGGTGTAAATCGAAAAACAGAAGTCCTACTGCGGGCAACAAGATCGTTTGGCGCCTGAATTGCTTCAAGCCGGCAGCTATCAGCCGGCAAGCCGTTTGTGATCAGATAAACCATCGCGGGAGCCGAAGGCGCGTTGCCAATGTTATGAACCGTATATCGAACCTGCTGATCCCCTATCGTTTGATCAGATTCGGAAACAACGATATCGGCCCTGGCGATGGCGATATCTGGCAGCGCTATTGCGTTTTGTACAATCTGACTTTTTCTGGTTATTTCAACTAACACCTGCCGTTTTGCAGCAAGCTTGATTTTCACCTTCCCTACCCGCTCAGT
This sequence comes from Dyadobacter psychrotolerans, assembly GCF_004349265.1. Classification (GTDB taxonomy): domain Bacteria; phylum Bacteroidota; class Bacteroidia; order Cytophagales; family Spirosomataceae; genus Dyadobacter; species Dyadobacter psychrotolerans. The sequence continues at coordinate 50,842 of NZ_SMFL01000004.1, read as the reverse complement.
GATCGTAACCAGTTGCTCACTTACTGACTTGTCAGCTACCGCGTCATCATTTTCATCCAAGCCAACACTGACTTTATAAACACCCGGCGTAAGCATCCAGGTATTCATTTCCACCTGTTTCTCACCGCCGGCATTGTAAAGAGAAACCAGGGCCGAAGACTTATCTCCCCGGCGGACAAAAACAGCAACATCCGGTCCTGTATTTTTCCAGCTGGCCACCATCGCTGGATATTCAAATCCACGCCCGAAGTGGCCGGTATACATGCCTGTGAGTAAATCACTTCCTCTTACGTAAACCCGGTCTGTGAATTTGGCTTCGCTGGTTAAAAGTGGAAAGTTGTATCTGAGCGAGTTTAAGATGACGTCAAAACCTGCCAGCAGTTGATTCTGATTACCAGTCAGCTGAAATTGATTGTAGGGAGAAGCATATTGTTTGATCAGATCATCATACCGCTCATCGCCGGTCAGCCTGGCCGTCATTGCGAAAATATTGCCAAATGGATTTGCGCCTGCCGTCTTATCCTTCCCTCCGCTGCGCAGCGTATTTTTTACCCATTGCAAAGAGCCCGGTTGGCAGCGGCCAACTTCGCCGTCTTTTGAGCCAGAACGCATCAGGTCGGCGACTTTATTGACCGGATTTAAAAACAAGCTATTGCCCGTAAGCGCGTGCATGCCGGATAGAAAACTGTAAAGCTCACTGATATGGCCAAGATGGTCCCAGTTGTAATAACTATACCTTAAACCGGGCTCATACCATTTGTTTGACTTAGCTGTGATCTTATGCTTTCCAAACCATACAGCAGCTGGGATGATGCCGGCAGGTTTACCGTTTTCCGGTTTGGCGGCATGCTCAACCCAGGCCTTGGCCCACTGTGAAAACTGTTTTAGTAAAACCGGATTCTGGTTATACCACGCTGCCCAAAGCCCGGGTAACAATGCTCTTGCGTTCAGCGGCACATCCGCCCCGTAAACCGGCCCTGTAAGCGTCTGGGTCGCTGAGAGATAATAAGATTTAAAATGCCGGTGTCCCGAGCTGGTGAATGCTGACCAAACAGCGTCGAAATTCTGCATGCTGATCATCGCCCTTTCAACGTAGGCAGGATCTCCATAACGAATCAGAAACATACCCGTGTGTGAATCCCTGAAAAGCTCGGCTGAATGCTCAACATCATCTATTTTTTTATCATAACCCCGCAACAGCGCGCCGCTGTTCCAGATTCCGTCCGCCAGACGTGTGTAGCCGGCCCGGGCCAGACTGTCGTCTGCTCCCAGAATGGCAGGCAGCCACCAGCGGAGCATTTCCACATCATCGGCATACTTGCCTCCAAGCTCTCCGTTTTCAGCCTGGCGGTGCTGCACCCACCAGTGAATTACTTTCAGCATACGGCTGATCGCCTCGTGCTGAAGTACTGCCCACTTTGGAGCATGCTTCATGTTTGCATCCGGCGTGAAGCTATCTTCTATCTGCTGGCCTTTATACATTCTGATCAGCTCATGCTGCGGAAATACGCCGGCCAGCTTATCAAAATACAGTTGCGATCTGTTTTCGTCAAGCAGGTCTGTGTCCTCTTTTGAGAGCCAATAATGTATTTTCGCAAGAAGGTACAATGCTTTATGGTACAGATCATCTGAGGGGTCGGCAACGATCTGATCCAGAAGGTCAATGGCAGCATACATGCGCTGTATCTGGTTCATTTTTGTTTGCGTGACAGACCAGGACCAACCGGCCAGCTCGAAGTAGCGTTCTGCGGTCAATAGCTTTTGCAGTATATTCAGCCGGTTGGCCAGTGCGGTATTGGCCGGGTCGCGGCGTAGCCGCGCATGAAAGGTGGCTGCAATAGCCGTCATCTGTTCCGTTTCAGTTTCAGGTGTATCTAAGAAAATGCTTTCGCTTTTTTCAGAAACAGACCTGAATTCTACGCGGTGTAAACCAATCAGATCAACCTTGCCTACTGCCTTTAGCTCCACAACCGCTCCGGCTTTTCCAATCCTGATCTTTTGCCGGATTGAGCGGTAAGGAAGCCGAAACCATGGAGCCGATAGATTTTCAGTCAGCACCTGACCATTTACAGTGATCATTACCTGCATAAGCTGCTGGCCGGGATGACCGACTGTGATCAACACAAAATATTCGCCGGCTGGAATGTCGGTTTTAAAAGTCATTGTTTTTTTACCGATAACTCCATCACAGAACAAGGTGTCAGCGATTCTGTTATAGAGTGTGTCAAAAGCACTTTCCGGCAAGGCCAACCAGCCATATCCGCGGCCATTACTATAAGCTGCATCGGGACTCACCCGGATAAATCCCTCTTCAAGCCTTGACGAGCTCGTTCCCATATCATACAGGAAGTTGCCCGCCTGCTGTGCGTGCACAGCACAAACACAGAGCAGACTTACAGCCAGAAGATATGGTAAACAGGCTAACCTCAATTGATATACGTTTAATAAAAGTTTACTTCTTACTCCGTTTTTGCCGTAATGTTTTTTGACAGCCTGTCCTTTTGAAGAAAATTAGCTGCCGGAAAATTATATGACTTCGCTGAAATCAACCCATTGGAGCTGTTTTCAACGATGGCCATGACTTGCGATCCGTCACCAGGTTTTACATCATTATCCAATATGGAGAAATCATCGGTATCTGATAGGAAAAATGCCGGGCGCTGTTCGTTGGTCTTGTAGTTTAAAGTAATGCCTGAAATTTTAATCTGTCTGGCATGACGAATGTAAATTCCAAACGCGGGAAGTTTTCCAAACATGGTCCCCTCAGGGTAGGCATCTTCCAATTCCTCTACAACGCGTTTGGCGTCAGCGGCAAGCCCGCCTCCTTGAAAGCTGATGCTGATGTTGCGAAGGGAAATATTTTCAATTGGCGATTTACTTATTCCTGTAAATGAGCAGCCTGTTAGACCTGCGCCGGTTGCGAGCACATTTGAGATGCTGATATTTCGGATTTTACCCAGCCCGGGCTTTGCAGCAGATTCGATGTGTTTGCGGGCCCGGTTTCCCAGCCGGACAAAAAGCGGTACCTCCGCGCCATCTATGACCAGGTTATTGACCGTTACCTGCTCCATGATCCCACCATCGACAATCTCCATGGCCAGCCCGCCAATACCAGCAGGTTTGCCGTAAATGGTCGTAAGCTGAGCCGAAGGCTTGATCACGCAGTTGGTAATAGCAATATTTCGAAATCCGCCGACAGATTCTGTGCCAAACTTGATCGCACTGCAGTGGCTGCTGAGCACGCAGTTGGTAATCGTAATGTGCTCTGATAAAAGCGGCGAAGTGCTTTTTATGGTAATGCCGTCATCATCTGAATCACCGATCACGTTCGATATGGTCACATAGGAGCAGCCATCGATATCGATCATATCATTGTTCTTATTGGAGTGATTCCAAATTTTAATACCGTCAATACGCAAATTTTTGCACCCCAGATAGTGCTGCATCCAAAACGCTGAATTCTGCAGCCGAACATCACGTACCGATACGTTTTCACAGCCGGCAAACCAAAGCAGATACGGCCTGTCCTTGTAGCGGTCGGGCTTTTTTAGGGTAGTTGTTACAAACGAGGCCCCCTGTCCATCAATTGTCCCCTGCCCCTCGATGGCCACATTCTTTTGCCCCTTACAAAATATCAGCGCCTGTTTTGCCCAATCTTCTCCATAAAAGCGGATGCCCGCATTCTGATAGGGATAAAACTTTGTGTTGGGCTGTCCCAGAAGCGTTGCGCCAGCGGATACATGCAGTGTTACATTACTTTTTAAAATCAGTGTACCCGATAGATAAACACCTTTGGGAATATACACCATGCCGCCTGTAAGTGCGCAGGAATCGATTGCTTTTTGAATAAATGCCGTGTTATCCGTTACCCCGTCACCGACCGCTCCGCTTTGGCGAATATCATAGGTCTGCGCGCTAAGCTGTGTTGAAATGACCAACAACAAAGCCGATAAAATACCTATGCTTAAACGTTCAATATTTCTGGTGAGTCCTCTCATTTGTTTCAATAAATTTTTATTAGCGCCCGCTGTAAGCCAAACCAACTAACCCAGGGCTGCAATGTTTTCCCTACATCTACATAAAAGTTTCCAGCATTTATTAACACGCCTTATCCAGTGACTCTTCTTTAATTAATCTCTATTCAAAGTTCGGTCAATCAAAATCGGGCACGTACCCGAAACTTGGTAAAAATAAAATCTGCTCGGATGATTTCAGTTATAAAACAAGAACGAAATAAAAACCGGGCACGTGCACAAAATTAAAATAAAAAATCCTCTGACCAAATCATCGTTATCTAATTCACTAAAAAAAGGTTGAAAAAGAATACCAAATCAGTATTTGACAATAAATAAACTTACTAAAAAGCGGATTTGCAGCCGACAGAGGCATTTTTTGATAAGCATGTAATGTTTAAAAGTTTATTTCAATTTTTTACTGAAATTCTATAAACAATTGTTTTTTGAAAGCCTTCCGATGGAGGAGCTACAAGCAATTCGACTGGAAAGGCTTTTAAAGCCGGATACGGTGCCCAATAATGCTGCGCATCTTTGCCCGTTATCAGGGTAGCTGCCGCCGGGTTAGTTGAAAAAACAAAGTTCTTCGCAGTGCCGTTTATTAAAACAGTTGAATCATTATTGCGGATCATCTCAGCGCCCGCTTCCAGAATAAAAGGCTCAGTGATCGTGATCACAGGAAAAGCATCATGATAAGTGAGGGTGATTTTTTTTTCGAGAAAATCATCGGCAAATGTATAGTCAATGCTGTAGGCCACACCGCCATTAATCCAGTTTCTGTTTTTAAGCTCACCTTTTGCCTCTAGGCTAAAGCTACCCGCTAAGGCCTGCTTCGTTTTCAGCCGGGCATCGAACTCAAACAGATTGGTAAAATAGCCGGATGAATCCGCATAAGAGATCCGGGGCGTTAAACTTTTCACGCCGGGCGCCTCAGGAAAACTCATTGGCTCGGGCCGCGAGTACTCTGTCACACTCGAAGCCTGAAGAGCCCCATAACCTTCGGCCCATAAATAGGAAACCACCCCGCCGCTGGGCCGGAACATATATTTGCTTTTAGCGCCGGCCATCTGGTCTTTGTAGCCGTAAGCTGTTACAGTAGCCATGAAATTTTTTGTTCTGATCTGCACTACATCCAGATTCTCAAAATACCTCAGCCAGCCCGTGTGCTCAGAAGGTATTTTAACATTAGGACGGCTGGCCTTTTCTTCCAGCTGATAGGCCAGGGCCAGATTTTTAGCCTTTGTGAAGGTGGGATAGATACACGGCAGGCTCTCAAAAACCTTTGCATGATGCGGCCCGTAACCAATAAGCCCGCCGAACAGAATATTTTTTCTTAAATACAGCAGATTTTTGTAGGAAGCAGCCGCATACCTTTCATCATCGCCGGCATACAGCGACAGCAGCGCCTGGCAGCCATCAGATGTAGCTCCTCCATACATTGTCCATTTATTCGAGCGTATTCCCCAGGAATTATCCATCGATCCATCCGGGTAGATGAAATACAGATGTTCTTTAAGTGATTGACGCACACGGTTGTCTACGAGCGTATCGCCGCTAATCCTGGCATAAAGTCCAAGGCCCCACAGAGACATTTCCATTTCGTATCCCAGGTCAATGCCAAGTTTGGAGCCTAAGCCCCTGCCACCCTCTCCATTGATAAAACCCTTGTCATCCATTTTGGAAATGGTCCGGTGAGCAAGTTCACGGGCTTTTTTGCTGTAACGTTCAACACCTGTCAGCGCATAAGCCTTCGCCAGCGTGGCGGTGGTGGTGGCTACATAGTTGATACTTGCAAATTCGGGCTTCATCACATTATACAGATAATCGGCTGCCTTCCCGGATGCATTCATCCAAAGGTTTTTTTCCTTGGTGCCGAGTTTATCGGAAATCACCTCATATGCCAGCAGTAACATCAAAAGCTGGTCTGTTGTCGTGCCGGTCCACTCTTCGGGTGTTTCCTTCCAGCTGCCGTCAGCCTGCTGCTGGCGAATCAACCAGAAAGCTGCATTTTTTGCTGCTTTTAAATATCGCTTTTGCCCGCTGATCCTGTAGGCAACCGCAAAAGGATAAACCGATTCGGCCGCCCTGGTGTGCAGAACATTACAGTTTTTACAGGCCAGTGCGCCGCAGTCGGTATGTGTAGGCTGATCGATCTGAAGGTCATACAACGTATTGGTTAGCTCCAAAAGCGTTGAAGCATATTCCTTTTTAATCTGAATAGGCTGGCAAACCGCTTCGACAGATAAAAAAAATAAAATCAATATCGCAAAAACACCGGCATGCTTCATAATATAAAGCGGGTTGGAAAAGAATTAGAGACACAGGGCACGTGCACGAAATTAAGAAAAAATAATAGATGCTCGCTTAGTTTCTGTAATAGCGATAGTTGGCGCTGGTGATGATATCGATCGGGATCAGATAATCTTCCTTTACAAGCGTGCCAAAAACCAAAAACTGAAACAAGGTCATCACACTGCGGTAACCCTGTTCCTGCGGCTTTTCACAAAGCAGAAAATCGATAACTCCTCTTTTTAAAAACTCAATGTTTTGAGCCAGATAATCATAGCCAATCAAAATAATATCACTTCTTCCGATCGATTCGAGCCATTGGGCAACTAGCGAAACACGTGAATTGGTAACGTAGATCACACCAATGTGACTTTCAAGTTCCAACAGCTCGTTAAGCCTGGCAGCGACAGCATGATGACGCGTGTCAGTTGTATTAAGTGCCACCAGAAGCCTTTCAGAGAGCTTTTCCTTAAAATAGGCAAGAAACCCTTCTTCCTTAACAAGGATGGCCGCATTGTTTTCAATTTCCCTGGCAATATTGACAATCATCACTTTTTGCTGGTCCTTGAGACAATAATGTACCAGCTGCGCAGAAAGATACCCGCTATCAAAAAGCTCCGGGCCGATGTAACAAAGTCTGTGCTGGCCGGCAATGTCTGAATTCATCAGCACGCAGGGAATCTTTTTTGTTTTGCAATACTCGAGAAGCCGGATCGAGTCAGGCTCAAAAGTGGGCGTTATCAGCACCCCATCCGGATTATTTTCCATGATCTGCTGGACCTGAAGGGCAAATACCGACTGCACATTCTGATCAAAAAAATAGTAATCCACCTGCAGACCGTATTGTTTTATCTCCGCCTCGGCTTTATTAATTCCTTCCAGCGGCGCTTTCCAGTATTCAGTTTCTTCCGAAATATCAGGTAGCAAAACTGCAAGCCGGATGATACCCCTTGATGTCAGCGCCAGCCGTTGGGCCAGCACATTAGGCTGGTAGTCAAGCTCCTTTATTATGGCATTGATGCGGTTCTTGGTTTTGACTGATACACCGGGTCTGTTGTGGATCACCCGGTCAACAGTTGCTCTGGAAACCTTTGCCCTTCTTGCAATCTCCTTCACCCCTGAAAGCAGGCTATCTTGTTTTTCTTCCACTATGATTTTGCCTAAAATGATTGTCAAATATAAACAATCGGCGCAAACGCTGATTAGAAATTGACATACGAGTAAATGAAATCCGGCTCAGAGATGCTGAATTGATGTCTGCCGGGCCCGCATACACAGTATTTCTCTGTATTCAGAGATCAGACATAGCACAAACATTTATCATAATCCTGATTTCCCATCACCGACCGTCGTTTGGCCCAAAAGGCCCCTTTTTTGACGCAGATTGCCCGCATAATATCTGGTAACATCTCCTAATTTTGACTAATATTCTTACATCCAAACGAGAACCAACAAAATGAGAACCGTAACATTTGCAATGAATATCAGTTTAGACGGGTATTGCGACCACACAGTCTTTAATCCCGGTGAAAGTATTCATGACTATTTCACACAGACGATGGATGATGTGGATCTGCTTTTTTTCGGCCGTGTCATGTATGAGCTGATGTTTCCGTATTGGTCCGATGTTGCAGCAAATCAATCCGGCACCGCAGACGAAATTAGATTTGCAGAAAAGCTTACTTCAATTGATAAAGTTGTTGTTTCAAAATCGTTGCAGAGCGCCGGGAATAATACACGGATCATCCGCGGGAACCCTTCCGGGGAACTTCTGAAATTGAAACAGCAACCCGGAAAGAAAATTTCAGTAGATAGCGTCAGCCTGCTTCCGGAATTAATGGCAGCCGGACTGATCGATGAATTTCATTTGGTGGTACACCCGGTAATTGTGGGCAGAGGAAGACGTTTACTCGATCAGGGCAGTCTTGACGAAAATCTTAATTTAAAACTGGTTGATACACTCGTTTTTAAGTCCGGGGCTGTTGCGCTTCATTATTTAAAGCAATAAAGGAAAAACCAATCCAAAGCCCGAAAGAAATGGCAGATCAGATTATCAACAAAGACAGAGGGCTTTAAAAACAGACCCCATTTCTATGGCTTTCGCTGCTACTTTCTGATTTGATTTAGCCCGCCAGGCTTTTTGACCAGTGCATCCATGTCCGGCCTGAAGTTCTTGCGGCGGTCTGCTCTCGTAGCTTTTTTACCTGTTCAGGCTTATGATAACGCCATTGATATAGCTATCGCTCATATTTTAGGGAAGCTGCGCATGCAAAGATCATAGCGTACATAACTAAGCGCCCAAGCAATCCATCCATCGCTGTTGGCACCCATCGGCGGCATCTGATCACTAGAGGTTTGCTGATCTACCGGACCACGCAGACCATGCAACATGGATTTTAATCACTACATCTTTTTTCTCTATGAGTTTGAATTTACCGATCAGCGCCGGAGCGGTTTTCTCTGGCAACCCCTGGCCTTCCGGCCCGTGGCAGCCTGCGCAAAGCGATTGAAATATATCCGTTCCGTCCGGTATGGGTTTGCGTGCGGCTGGCGGCAGACCAGCTAGCTGATGCCATATTTTCTGGTTTCCCTCATTTTTGATTAAACTCTTTTGAATACCGCTTAGCAGCGGATCTGCCAGGATCTGTTCTGCTATTTTTTTGAAAATATCCGCTGATTGTGTTGAGCCGGAAACGCGCAGTGATAAAAGAAGCTGTGACAATACATCCCTGCTGATGTAGTTGGCCATCGACTGTATGGCTGTCAAAAAAGACGGATCTTGTTTGGCCAGATAGGGCTCGGTCATACGCATAGACGCTTTACGGATCTGAACATAGGGATCTTTGATCTCTGTGAGTAAAACAGATTTTGAAATTGAACCAAGTCCATTCAGAGTCCCGAGCGCATGAAGCCTGCCCAACGCAGATACCTGTCTATTTTGGTGTGTTGCCATTTTTTCTAAAAAGCTTGCGAGGGATTTATCTGAGCGAACGAGCAGCTCCTTTTGCGCATTGTCTCTCCGCCAGCCGTCGGGATGATCCAGGTAACTGACCGGTTTGCCTGATGGCTCATCAAGCATTTTGGGTTTAGGCCCAGGCTTGATTCCCTCAGAAACCAAACAGTAGATCCGGCCGTTTTTAACATTTCCTTCAAGGCCTTTACTGATGATCTGTACATAAAGAAAGGTGCCGGGCTGCGCCAAGGTCGCCTCCTGGATAATGCACATAGACTAGTTGGTCAAATTCTTCCGATAAAAACATTATGCTAATAATAATGCAGCCAACGGCGACATGATGCCGCTCCCGGTTCTGCTTCGCAAGGCCAACAGCGCAAGGTCTGAATCATTGCTTTCTTTACGTCTGGCATACCATCGAGAAAAAAATCCGTCCTAATAATTGTTGGTAACTAATCGAACAGAATTATATTCTTTTTGATCAGCTTCCTCACGCAATTTCTTCACTCGGAACACAAATTGCCCATTTGGGAACACGAACTGGGTACTTGGGAACACCCCGAACGGCAGATATTGAAAAAATCCGTTCTTTTGAAGCACCTATGAGCTCAACGAAAAATATCTCTGTAAAAGCTACGATGCCTACCGGCTTTAAAACCATAAATGCTGTTTTCGACTATCAGATAGCCGCAGATGCAAGCGACATTCAGTGCACAGAAAGCCAAAAAGCTCACGGCCTACCATAACTAGTTTTCGCGCTAAACCATTAAAAAATAAACCTTTCATTTTTGTCTCCTTTAAGTATGCTTACCGCTGTGCCCGTTGCGAAAACACTTGTTTTGATTATCTTATCAGCACTTTTTACAGTCTTCTGCGACGGCAAGGATGAGGATACTTCTATAAATGGATTTTTTATCAATCTTAAGGCTGACGGAAATCAGTTTGTAATTAAGGATACGCAAGCCGCCGATTTGGCATACTGCACTTTATACAACCGCAACCCCATTTCTAATGCTGGAAAAACGCACTGTAAACTCGCTTTAAGCGGGCTTGGTCATCAGGGTGGTCCTTACCCCATTCTGAATATGACCATCGAAAAATAACGAATTACCCACCCGATCTGTCTTTAAGTTCATGGCCTCTAACAATAAGGTTTTACTTGTCGAGGATGTATATATTCTCTTTGAACAAGTCCAGACGTTTCTGACCCGGAAGGGACTTGAAGTACTTGAAATTGAACAAGGTGAAATAGTAAACAGCTATGAGAAAGGCGTAATACTGTTCAATCAGCACAAGCCGTCGCTTGCAGTTTTGGACATCGAAATTAATGGTGAAAACGATGGAATTGACCTTGGAACCTACATCAGAGGGATTTCTGATATTCCCATTATATTTCTATCTAAGTACTACGGAGATGCCTATCTGCAGCGAATAAAGGTGATCCAGGGTGCCAACTTTGTTTTAAAGGCTAAAAAACCTTTTGACATGAGGCAACTTTGGATTCAAATAGAAATTGCAAATTCTCAGCAGAAGCATTATGTCGATCAAAAAAATGACCTTGATAGCCGTTCCGAACAACAAAAAGCAATTGATTTAAAAAATGAGGTTATTGTTTTAAAAGTTATAGAATTGAATAGCGGCATGACTCTTCCTGATGATGAAGCTGCACCTTCTCATGTGGAGCGTACATTCCATTTTGACCAAATCACTTTTATCCAGAGCGCCAACAAGACCAATAGCGATGGAAACAACAACGTTGAAATAAATCTAAAAGATAAGCGGGTCTTTCGTAACCGACAGACAATTAAAGGCATAGGTCAACTGTTACCCGAATTTATGGTCAAATGCAATCAAAGCGTTATTGTAAACGCAAATTACATTGACTGCACCCTGAAGGCTTCCAATCTGGTAAGACTTACTGTCAACAAGCAATTTACCGTTGCAGTAAATTGCCGCGAAAATGTATTAAAACAATGGCAGCTGGCAATTGCAAGAAAAAAATAATATCCCGGAAATAAGCTGATTATCCCGCATTTCTAATAATAATTATTTCGGCAGCCATCTTTGTTACACCGGTTTCAAACAGAGACGTATCCATTGAAGGTAAAGAAGAACTTTTTCAGTATTGCACTATTATACATAACCATTATCAGGCAATTGAATGACATTTTAGAATTTACACCAGACAAACAAATCCAAGAGACAGCATTTCTTTCTGACAGAGCATCATAATACAACTACCTACAACGCATTAACCCGAAATGAAAAGGTTTAACTGGTTTCTCACTATGATTTTGTTGCTGCCATTATTAGTGTCGGCACAGCTTAGCAGAACAGCTGCCGGTAAGCTCAGAAATAAAGCAGAAAGTCTTATTTTGCTTGCCGATCAAACAGGCAGGTCCAGACCAGAAAAAGGAATTGAGCTCCTTTTACAAGCAAAATTATTAGGTAAAAATCTTCATGACACGCGAATTTTAGCTAAATGCAGCATTCTTTACTCGGAACTGATTTATCGTCTTTACGATTTGGAAAAGTCGACGAACAGTTTTCTGGAAGCTTTTGAAACGGCCCAGCGCTCAGGTGACTCACTTTTGATGTTTTCAGCTTCGGGTAATATGCTTCTGGCCACCTTGTCTAAACCCAATCCATATCAAAAGGCCCAGCAAGAGATAATCGAACATTTTCTTCATGGAGGCCGCAATGATTCAATACGGGGATGGGCGCGCTATCAAAAGGGACTGATTGTGCACAACAATTTAAATGAACGGGCTAATGCAGCTAAATACTTTCAAAACAGTATTCAAATTGCTAACAAGTTAAAAGACGCAAAACTATTGGCGATGTCCAAATCGGCACTATACAACAATTCCGTTCGACTGGCCAAAAGAGACTCATCTGACCAGCTCATTTTTGAAGCCATGGATTACTTCAGAAAACACGGCTACATCAAAGAGCTTGCACTGGCCGAAAATTACCTTGCTGATCGCTACCGCTTTAACGCAAACTTTGCCAAGGCCTACGAGCATTACAATAAGGCGCTGGCTTTGTCGGAAAAGATTCACGACAAGATTACCCAAGGGGTAACCTATACAGGTCTGCTCCAGAACAGCCTTGCCGAGAGCAACTACTCGGCGATGCTGCCATACATTGAAAAAACAGAAGTGATTTATAAAGAAATTAATTATTCTTTTGGTTGGGCGTTGATGCAGAACTTTCGTGGAAAGTACTATGCCGGACTTGGAAATCACCGTATAGCATCCCGCTATTATGCACTTGTTGACAGTCTTAACCGGACGATAAAATCAGACCTGCTGGCTTTGATCAATTTTGGCGCTAAGATGACCCGGTCCATACAAACAGGCGAGACGATAAAAGCCGATTCGTTGTTGATCAGGTCGCTGAAAATGGTAAACGAGATGGTGCCCAAATCACTTCAACAGGAAGCAGACAGAAAAAATACGCAGCTACAAACCTTAATGGGCGTTTCAAAAGAAGTCCGGCAGGTAAACTCAAAAATTTTTCTTGACAGTACTTTCCGGAAAAACTTTTCAAAAAAAAATCTGATCACTGATCTTAAAACCGTTCGGTTTGCAGCTGACTCTTTAAATACATCAACCGGGCTACCCAAAAGTCTGGATTCGATAATTGCGATAACAAACAGCAATAAATTAGCAGAGCTTGAAACAAGATATGGCGTCAAACAAAAATCAGACAGCCTTAGAATAGAAACCCAGGCGCATCAGATAACTGAAACCAAACTGGAACAGCGAAATAAAATTATAGGGCTTTCCATCATTTTCACAGCCATTTTGTTAAGCTTTATGTATATGCTTGCCCGCAGCCGGCATCATTTACAGACCAGTAACGAAAATCTCATACTCAGCCAACAGCAGTTGTCTGCCAGCTATGAACAAATTCAGAAAGATCAGATCATCATCGAAAGACTTTATGGTGAGATTAATCATCGTGTCGATAACAATTTCGGAGTTGTGAGAAGGTTTGCGGAAGTTGCAGCAGAAAAAATGTCGGATCCGGATCCAATGGATCAGCTCCGGTGCAGGGTTTACACTTTTGAACTGCTACACGAGCAACTCTATAAAAACGATAATAAACCGGGAAGAGTGGGAATGCAATACCATTTGAGAAGCCTTTGCGATTTGATAAATCAGGCCTACAGCGTTTCCGAAAATGTTCAAATCCTGATTGATGCCGATGTGGACCTGGAAATACATTCGGCGCTTAGAACCGGAATTATTGTCAATGAATTGGTCACAAACAGTTTTAAGTATGCTTTTAACGGAGCCCCTAAGAAACAGGCATTCATTTCAATTACCTTGACAAAACAGGAAAACAGCGAATGCCTTCTTACCGTAAAAGATAATGGTCCCGGGTTCGACATTTCGGTGAAACACAGTAGCTACGGTTTCAAACTTATTAAAGGAACTGCATCCGAATTTGATGCAAAATGTAAATACACTAATGAAGAAGGAGCACGTTTTGATATGAAATTTACGGATATACCAAAGCCGGTAAAAAAAATTGATCTGGTTGAAAATTTGTCTTGATAAATTATATCTTTCACGGATTATAAATTTTAAAAAACACATTATTAAATTTCAACTATGAAATATGTTATTCTTTTTTAATTCTTCCAAAACAACCAGAGCTATCAGATAAAATTACGTATCAACCGATAAATTTTCACTAAGACAGCTAGCTATAAAACCTACAATTATGTATATTGAATGATTATTTATTTCTCAAAATATTGTTCCTTTAGGAGATAAATATAAACCCCTGTAACCTCTAAATAAACCATACGTTATGATTCTCGGAATAAACATTACCCCATCAGAAGGAGAGCAATCCGTCAAGTCCTATCAGTGTACTGAATTTGTTTCACGTTTTTTTGGCATTAATTCGAAGGGATACCTGGAAGTTACCAATAAGCGTTTATTATTTCAGGCCCTTGGTCAAAATATTCGTGGCTGGAGTGTTATCCACAAAGAGGTTTCAATTTCAGAAGTATCCGATATTAAAATCTACAAGGGCAGCACTTTTAATTTGTTGCTGTTTATAGCAGGTATTTTACTCGATTTATTTGTTTCAACCGTAGTATACCGCGGAGTTGGGTCATTTACCTCCGATGGATTCGGAATGTTTTTTGCCATAGGAGCTTTCGCTTACGGCGCGTATCTTGTATACATTTGGTGTAAAAAACAGGCATTTTCCTTAATCATAAATACTAAGGGCGGCACAGGAAATGTAGTTTATCTGGCAGGAATATCTCCTTTTAATACCGGCAATTCAGCAGCTTCCCGAGCGCTTATTTATACAAAACCGGGCGCAGATACCGAAATAATGCTTCGGGAAATTGGCGCCGTTATTTTGGATGTCCAGAATCTGGGTGATTATGCAATAGAAAAATGGAAGCCATCCGTCGTTTAATTTTTCTTTGCAACAATCTTTTGTTATAAATCCTATTTCCCAAATACAACTTTCTGATGTATTCGATAACATCCTGCGATATCCGGGATTAGGTGAAAACGTCACAAACAATCGTAAAATTAACAGCTTACATTTTTTAATTGCGGTATTACGTATTGTTATTTAATACAGATTACCGCTAAAATCAACAGTAATTTTTTGCACTACTTTGCAAATGATTACTGGTAATTTTTGGCTTCACTTTTATATAATTACAAGTTAACGTTATGGCTCGGTATAATGTAAATAACATTATTGACAACCGGTATCTGCTCACCGAAAATCTGTCTTATGATGCACTTTCGGGAAGACAGGTTTGGGCGGCAAAAGATAATCATACCGGAAAAAGGTTAATCGGCCGCTTTGAGCCCAACGGGCGCGTAGAGTGGTATGATGATAACCGTCCGGTAAGCAAAGCTCCTGCTCCAAAACCTACACAAACTTTCTCAGGGCCACCGAAATTAGATCAACTGGCAAAGAAATCCAATCGTTTCAGATCGCTATATCCGATATTCTTTCTGCTTGGCGTATTAGTGATTGCGCTTGGTTATTATAGAAAAGATCAGTGGCTGGATCGTTTTAAAGAAACAACAGACAAATGGGGTGATCAATCGCCAGCACAGGATTCTCACCAGCCGACGGAAGAGTTTGCAGATACCACAGCCGTGTACACACAGCCTTTCGCAACTGAACAAGAGACGGAATCCCTTCCTGGAGAGGACAGTGAACAACCAGAACCGATCAGCGAAGAGACCTATGAATCCCAGCCGCAGCCAACGGGTTATCCCATGAATTGGTCAAATGCGGCTGTGCAACTCAAGTTTGCTGACGAGCTCAGTGTCAGGGATCGTCAGACGCTTTTTGCCAATGCAGCGGATGCATTTGCAAAGCTTAGACAAAGTGGTTCGAATCGAAAAATAATCGATTCGCTCTACATAGTTTATAAGGCGAGAGGGGCCAAATATTTCCTTGTATTTCAGAATGATGCAAGTTCCGGTTCCAGGCAAAACGCCGTCGCCTGGTATCAGCTTGCGTATAGTTTAAACCCATCCCGGGAATTAAAAGAACATATGAGATCGCTGGAAAACCCAACGCCCGTAAACTCCTCAAAGAGAGCCAAAACTGTTCAGAAGAAGAAACAGCACGGCCCTACCTTTCTACCAGATCCCGAAATTAAATAACAGATTATGAAATATTTTATACAACTGTCTTTGTTGATTTTAGCAATACTATTCTTCTGGGGCTGCAGTCCGAAACCAAAACCTATGGACAATCTGATGGCAGCACTGGAAGCAGCTAAGGAATCCCAGGAACGGTCTTTAAAAACACTGGCTGCGCTTTCATCGCAGGCAGACAAAGCGGCAAGCGAAGGAAGCATAGCCGAATCGGCTAATACGGAAATTCAGGAATTTGTTAAATCAGAAAATGAAAAGATCCAACAGCAAAAACAAGCTTTGCAGGAAGCAGAAAAAGAAGCAGATGATTTCAAAGCAAAACGGAGTAAAAAAAGTCAAAAACAAGTTGTCGATCAACTAAGCCTTGCAGTTGCAAACGCTACAAATGATGTCAGGATTCTAGATAAAAAAACGGAGGTTGTCGTAGACTTTCTAGGAAATGTGACATTTAGTAAATCTGAGATCGGTGCTTTGTTTAGCCCTGGTGAATATAATCTGATACCCGAGCAAATCAAGGAAGGCGAGAAACTGTTTAAACCTATTGTAGAAAAGCTTTACACGTTTGCAGGTAAGTATAAAGGTTCTTTCAAAAACCTGAAAGGCGAAATCATTGTAACCGGCTATTCGGACGCCACGTCCATTGACAAAGGTTCGAAGTTATACAAGGATCTGGCCCGTAGAATTCAGAGTGAGGATGGCGTTTCTTCTGAACCCGGCAGTGCCCGTCTTAATCAAAAACTTTCAGAATTAAGGGCCACGGCTGTTAAGCAGCTTCTTGCTAAAATTATCACGAAACGTAACGAGAATACGGCAGACCAGCTTGAAATTACTATCAAAGTGCTTGGCAGAGGAGAACAAATCCCCAGAGGTCTTCCCGCAAATGTTTCCAAAAGTGACCACAGACGTCGGGTGGTGACTTTTTACTGGGTAGTGCTGCCAAATTTGTGATTGGTTGGAGAGATAAAAAACTACGACCGATAATTTGAACCTCTAAAAAAATTTCAGATGAACCCCTTGGTGTTAGACCTGGGAAATGGACAGAAAATGTTCAACACCTTAGATAATTTTCTGATATGTCTAAAATAAAAGATTTTCTAGCAGGTGCGTATACCGGAACTTCTGCGGGCCTTGCCGTAATTATCGCTGTTTCTGCACCTGTGTCATCCAATAATCAGGTACTCAAAGCACACAGTTTAATAAATGAATCTCAGCGTCAGGAAGGAGCAAGCAAGGTTCAAGCTTACTGTGATTCAAAAAGTCCTGAGTCCAATGCTCATTCTTCTCAGATCCTAACAGACCGGGCTAAGACAGACGAATTATTTGAAAAATTAAAGTCTTTGGATGAAACAAAAAAAGACAAAGACCAATCCTTTGAGCAAGTAGAAGCCATGTCTGAAGCAAAAAGACGAAAAGAGGAACTGCAAGACGAGGCTGACTCTGATCTTCAGACGAAAGCATATGAACGAAAACAAACACAAGAATTTGATAAGCCGGCCAACAATGAAAAAAGCTCATCGCCGGAAGCAAATGAAAGCAAGAAGGCTTCGTCCCCTGAAAATTCAGAAAACGGAAGTGATGAGAAAAATTCAGAAAATTCTTCAAAAATTCAGTCACAAATAGAGAAGGTTGGGGAAAATTCACAGCAGGATTCTAAAAACGACGCTCCGCAGGCAGAAGGAAAAGCCGAGAACCACTCTCAGCAGTCTAACGACCAGAACCATTCAAAGCAAAAATCTGTAAACGAAAGCGAGCAGGCAAAAGGAAAATCCGAGAACCRCTCTCAGCAGTCTAACGACCAGGACCATTCAAAGCAAAAATCTGTAAACGAAAGCGAGCAGGCAAAAGGAAAATCCGRGAACCACTCTCAGCAATCTAACGACCAGGACAATTCAAAACAAAAACCTGTAAACGAAAGCGAGCAGGCAAAAGGAAAATCCGAGAACCACTCTCAACAGTCTAACGACCAGGACAATTCAAAACAAAAACCTGCAAACGAAAGCGAGCAGGCAAAAGGAAAATCCGAGAACMACTCTCAGCAGTCTMACGACCAGGACAATTCAAAACAAAAACCTGTAAACGAAAGCGAGCAGGYAAAAGGAAAATCCGAGAACAACTCTCAGCAGTCTAACGACCAGGACAATTCAAAACAAAAACCTGTAAACGAAAGCGAGCAGGTAAAAGGAAAATCCGAGAACCACTCTCAGCAATCTAAYGACCAGGACAATTCAAAACAAAAACCTGTAAACGAAAGCGAGCAGGCAAAAGGAAAATCCGAGAACCACTCTCAGCAGTCTCACGACCAGGACAATTCAAAACAAAAACCTGTAAACGAAAGCGAGCAGGCAAAAGGAAAATCCGAGAATCAGGCAGCGCCGACCAGGGAGGACAATTCTAAGCAAAATTCTAAAAACGAATCTGAGCAAGCTGTAAATCAAACTCAAAAAGGAAAGGATCAGAGCAGTTCACAGAATAACTCCGCAAATAGCGAACAACAGTCGTCGGCAGGACAATCAAAAATTCAGTCACAGCAAGCCAAAGATCAAGGCGGTTCCCAAAACAATGCCGGCAATTCAGATCAGCAGTCCGGGAATTCGTCCAGGCAGGGAAAGGATCAGAGCAGTTCACAGAATAACTCCGCCAACAGCGAACAACAGTCGTCGGCAGGACAATCAAAAATTCAGTCACAGCAAGCCAAAGATCAAGGCGGCTCCCAAAACAATGCCGGCAATTCAGATCAGCAGTCCGGGAATTCGTCCAGGCAGGGAAAGGATCAGAGCAGTTCACAGAATAACTCCGCCAACAGCGAACAACAGTCGTCGGCAGGACAATCAAAAATTCAGTCACAGCAAGCCAGAGATCAGAGCAGTTCTCAAAGTAATACCGGAAATTCAGATCAGCAGTCCGGTAATACATCCAGGCAGGGAAAGGATCAGAGCAGTTCACAGAATAACTCCGCCAACAGCGAGCAACAATCGTCGGCAGGACAATCAAAAATTCAGTCACAGCAAGCCAGAGATCAGAGCGGTTCTCAAAGTAATGCCGGCAATTCAGATCAGCAGTCCGGTAATACATCCAGGCAGGGAAAAGATCAGAGCAGTTCACAGAATAACTCCGCCAACAGCGAGCAACAATCGTCGGCAGGACAATCAAAAATTCAGTCACAGCAAGCCAGAGATCAGAGCGGTTCTCAAAGTAATGCCGGCAATTCAGATCAGCAGTCCGGTAATACATCCAGGCAGGGAAAGGATCAGAGTACTTCCGGTAGTAGCGGTCAGCAGCCTTCAGGTGAATCAAGAATTCAGTCACAGCAGGCAAAAGATCAGGGAAGTTCTCAAAATACCGGCGCAAGTCAACCACAGACAGGTACCGGCCAAGGTAGTTCTGGCTCATCAAGCAGTCAGGGTGGTTCTGGCTCATCCGGCGGGCAAACTAGTTCTGGTTCCTCAGGAGGACACGCAGGTTCCGGTTCATCCTCAGGTAGTTCACAATCTTCGGGCTCAGGCAGCTCGTCATCAGGAAATTCTAATTCACAAGGATCAAACAGATAATAATGAGTCACTTACAGAATCACATCACGCATTTTGCAGGTCAGGAGCTGATTACCGATCATAAAAAAATAAAGCTGCCTGATTCAAAACCCAGATGCACCATCACCGGGCATGATGCAATCGGAGCTTCTTTTAAACTACCTCTTGATGATGCACTACTAAGCAAGCATCTGCTTTTTTTGGGCAATATCGGAACAGGCAAAACAAACGCCATTTCACAAGTCATTTCTCAAATCAAGGATCAGCTTACTGATGATGACTTGATGATCGTTTTTGACACCAAAGGGGATTACTATGATCAATTTTACAGTGACGGGGATATCGTCATTAGTAATGACACCACAAGGTTTAAAGGATCTGCCGAATTTTGGAATATTTTCTCGGAATTGACTATTGATAAAACAGATCAAAGTATTACTGAAAATGCGATGGAAATTGCTGCAAATCTGTTTGTCGATAAAATTAAAAATTCCAACTCACCTTTTTTTCCGCAGGCTGCAAAAGATATACTGGCCACATTCTTAACAGTGTGCGCCAAGAAACTTCCTGAAGACCTTCATAACAATGAAGATTTAATTGAATATTTCGAAATCTCCGGAAGGCAGCAATTACAGGAGTTTTTTGAATTATATAAACAAAACAGGGTTTCAAGCTACATCTCAAAAGACGCATCTGCCCAGGCAGATGGTGTGATCGCAGAGTTGAATCAGCTTTTAGGCGAAATCTTTATTGGGGATTTCCGTAAAAAGGGCAACCTATCGATTAGAGACTTAGTAAGAAACAAAGGAGGAAAAACAATCTTTCTGGAATATGACATTTCGGTTGGTAATGTATTGACGCCGATATACAGATTATTGTTCGACCTGGCCATTAAAGAGACACTCAGTTCATCTAAAACAGCAAATCCCAAAGGAAATGTTTGGTTCTTTATCGACGAGTTTAGTCTTCTTCCAAATTTAAAATATCTTGATAATGGTGTGAATTTTGGGCGAAGTCAGGGAGCAAAGTTTATAATCGGGGTGCAGAATATTCCGCAAGTGTATCACGAGTATGGCGAATATCTGGGTCAAAGTCTATTATCCGGAATTCGGACAGTTTTTTCGTTTCATATAGATGATATAAAATCCCGTGAATTTATTCAAAACAGATACGGCCTGGCACAAAAAAAAGTGTCTTACTCAGACCCTTTTGGAAAGTCTTCCTTAGATGTGGTTCCACTAAAAGTGATCGAAGACTGGGAGATATCAAATCTGACAATTGGAAAAGCTATTGTTGGGCTACCGGAAGGCAATCCATTTATTTTTCAGTTTGGCGAATATCAAACTTAGTTTTATCCATTTTATTTATTGTCATCCAAAATCTTTTTATAATCCTTGACTGCCTTATTAACTCAACAATGATACCCTGAGCTAATAGATCAGCTCCGGGTGCTTTTTGGCTTTCCTGCTAAGCACATTTTACTTTTTTATCCCGGAAATACAGTGAATATCCCGTTCTCGAAAAAGATTATATTAACATTGAGATCTTTGGCAAGATCACAATATCTCTGTAATAAATTATGTATCGCAACGGAAATTTAAACAAAGTATGAAACCCGGACTGTTTTGAGGCAATGTATTTGAAATTCGAAATTTTCAGACAAAAATATATTGCAATTGGTTTTTGGGGGAAACTATAAAGAAAATCCAAGCCTATTCTGGTACTGATCCTGAAATAACTATGCTGGTTTTAAAAACATATACTCGCTGAGGATCAGCATTCATATAAATCATTTGAAATAATTTAACACTCAATGTGAAACACCCGTTTTACCTTTTGCTATGAACATGCGATCAATTCTACTACTTGCAGCAATGCTGTGCTCATCGATCTGCAACGCACAAAATCCTTATCTGGGGCTTTGGCAGGGATACTTCACCTATGTATTTGCTAACAACACTACTAAAACGAGCAAATTTCAGCTTCAGTTTCAGCAAATGAACGCAGATACCCTATATGGAAGAGTTATATCATACAGCGACACCGATTCTACCAAAGTGTCCGGTATATCCGGTACCTTTTCCGCTGGATATAAAAAGGATGAAAATATGTTCTATTATTTCGGTCTGGCAGATAAAACGACAAAGAAAAAAATAAAGGGCGTATATGTTTTCAGATTTTCCGGTACGGGAAATCGAACGATTATCGGTGAATTTTACCCGGAGGTAAAAAGAAAGGACGATCCCAGGGTTACAGCTGCCTTTCATAGGCTTGACTCTCCCGAGCAGCAAATCCTGTTCGCTTCTAATTTCCATGAAAAGCTCTACGAGACAAAAAAGAGAAATCCAAAATATCTGGATTGCGAATGTGACGACAAAGTATATGGAATTATTAAAGGAATGATCGATGAGCCTTTAAACGACCGCGTTAATCCAATCCCTCCAGGTCCTTATAGTCACGGGCAAAGCATTAGAGAAATCAGCAAATTGGAGCCAGAGGCTGTGTTGACCAAAATACATCGGGAGGTAATTCCATTTCCTTCAGTAGCACTTGCAAAGGGTTTCGACAATATTCTTTATACCGTAACGTCCAATTCTACCGATAAACGTCAGCCGGTATACGCATACAATCCTGCAACAGGCAGGGGCGCTTATACTAGCTGGACACTTCCGGTTCCGACTGTGGACGGTCACTGGTATGCCCAATGGCTGTCGGGCGGTACGGACAATAACGGAAATTTATACTTCCTAACAGAACAAGCCGATAAGCTGGTAAAAATCGACCCGGTAACCGATGAAGTCACTACAATTTGGGAAGTCTGCCCTTTAGGAAAACCTTCTAATGCTTACAACAAGAATCCGTTTTTACAATACGATACCGCACTTGGAAACTTTTGCTTCGATGAAAACGGATACATATGTCTTGTTAGTAATACAACCGGAACAATCACAAAAATTGATATCTCAGGTGTGCCTAGAATTGTTGAAATGTTTGCAATAGAAGGTTTACCTTTAACTGGGTTTCTAGGCACTGGATTTGGCTACGGCGATATTCTTATTCAAAAAGACGCACAGGGTGTTAACCGGACCTACGTCACGGGAAGATTTGAAATTTTCGAAGTCGATCTGGTAAGAAGAAGGCTCGTAAAAGCGGTTGCGCAGTTCCACAACGCAGATTTGGCGGGCTGCAATATTTTCAAAAAGCCTTCAATTAAGCCCTTTGAGCCTGAAAAAGTACTGGTATCAAATCCTCCTGTTGCAACCGTTTTAAAACCGGCAGACGCACCTAAGCATTCCGAGTTAACACCTGAAAAACCTTCGATTCTCAACATCGTTTTCGTTCAGAGTAAAGATGAATTCGTAGACCCGCCAGCGGCCAACGCTGAAATAAATAAATGGATCGAAAAATTGAAGATCAATCCAAACATGACAATTAAGGTAAGCGGGCATACTGATGACGTAGGAAACCCGGAAAAAAACAGATCGCTTTCCGCGTTAAGAGCTATAAAGGTCAAAAGCTACATGCTTAGCAAAGGCATCCAGCAAGGCCGCATAGCCGTCGAAGGATTTGGAGGCACAAGGCCAATGGTACCCAATACTTCCGAAGCAAACATGGCCAAAAACAGGAGGGTTGAAATTGACATCATCTCTAAATAGTTAGGACCACTGCCGGAATTCGTCGATTAATTTCTTATAGACAATCCATAGGCTTAACAGATCCTTACTAAGGTTACGTGACCTCGACCTGGCTTTGCTTACTACCAAGCCTAATTTTCTTTACTCTCCGACTGATCTCAGCAATGCAATGAAAAAACTTCTGTTCAAACTATTTTTACTTACACCGCTGCTGACAACAGCGCAGGAGAACATCGGTTTTGAACGTAGTAACTTTGACGGCTGGGTGCTTTCACACGGACAGGTTTTTGCTAGTTCGGCAGGTATGATCTTTAAAAATGAAGTAGCCGGAACCCTCAATGACGGTCACAAAATCATGTCTTTGGCAGATGGCCGCGACCCAAAAGTTGGCATCGCTACGGTCGCTCCAGGCAGCCGCTATTCTGTGCGTATCGGAAACGCCCAAAATGGCAACAATTTTGACAAGATCAGTACTAGTTTTTTTGCCACGGAACAAAACAGTTTATTTCGCTATCAGTTCGCTGTCGTCATGGAGGATCCGGGTCACGACAAAGAACAGCAACCGGCATTTTCAATCACCGTACAGATCGATGGACAAACAAGCCCATGTGGTTTCTATGAAGTGGCATCAGGCAGAGGAATACCCGGTTTTCAGGCGGTTAAAGAGACCGTTTTCAGAGACTGGACAACAGGAAGCATCGATTTAAGACAGTATATTGGAAAACGGGTTACGATCTCCATTCGTACCAATGATTGTACCCAAGGCGCGCACTGGGGTTATGGTTATTTTGACTCAGAACTTACCAAAGCAGAGGTAAAAACGGTCGTGTACTGTCAGGAGGACTCAACAGTCGTGCTCAGCGCGCCGGAGGGATTTTCCGGCTATGAGTGGTTTAACGGCCAAAAGACCAGACAGATCAAAACAAAGGTTGTCAAAGACCAGACCATTTTTGTAAACCTTTTGCCATTCTCAAGTTTAGGCGAAGATTGCCGCTTCCGTTTGGACTTCAAACCCGTGCTGCCCCTGGAACCCGCACCGATTACTGTTTCTGGCTGCGAAGGGGAAACGCTGCTAATTGCAAACAAAAAAATCAAAGCCGTAAAATCTGAAACAATCTACATTCGTATTCCCAGGGCCGGCTACTGCGATTCGATCCAAACGGTGCATCTGAACATTACACCAAGGCCTGTAACCAATCAACAGCTAACGATCTGTGAGGGGGATTTCATTCTCGTCGGAACAAAAAGGCATAAACAAACAGGAATTTACAGCGATACCCTAAAAGTAACAGGCAGATGTGACAGCATTGTCAATACCCAGTTGACATTGAAGCTTCTGGCGCGAAGTACTGTAAATGTTTCAATTTGTGAGGAAGAATACTATACTCTTGGCGACACGCTGATTAGTCACAGCGGAAGGTATACACGTCGCATCCACAGATTAAACCTTTGCGACAGTATTGCAACTGTCCATCTTTCAGTCAAGCCCATTGCAAGAACGCAGATTGAAAGATTGCTTTGCCAGGGCGATAGTATACTGATAGGAAGCACCTTTCTTAACGCAGCTGGCACCTTTACCGTACGGATTCAAAGATCATTTGCCTGTGATAGTATTGTCACAATCTCAATTCAAATGCGTGATAAAATTCCGTTGTCACAGTCCGCGCCGCAATCTCAGAATTTTACCCTCACGCTCGGTCAAAGCAGACAGCTGTCGGGTGAAATAAACGCTGCTGGAATATTTACATACAACTGGACGGCAGATAAGGGAATACTGGATTGTGCCAGCTGCCCCAGTAACACGGTAAGCCCCATACACACAACCAACTATGTGCTTACTTATAATGAAGGTTCAACCTGCCAGAGCTCCACTGCTATCCGGGTTGTAGTCAAACCCTGCCCGATGTCATTTCCGGATGTTTTTACACCAAACGGTGATAATAAAAACGAAGTGTTTCAAGTCTTTTGCGATTGTATCGGGCGAATTGAAAACTATCAGGTCTACAACCGGTGGGGAGAGGTCATTTATGCGCTGCGAGATACGGAATTCAAAAATAATTTATGGAACGGGTTTACCAACTCTCAACCCGCCCCTATTGGCCTTTATTACTTTACCATCAAGGTAAGGTATTCAAATGGAGAGCAAGGAGAAGAAAGGGGTGCTTTCAGACTTGCACGTTAGATAATCTTGTTTGAATAAATAAACAGGATTATTTATTGCAGATAAAGTCGGACCGTTATTTAAAAGCAGCCTACGGAATAAATAAATTTTTACCAAAAACCAAGCAAACTATTTGTAAGAATCAATTTTTCAGCATTTTATCAAACACAGCTCTAATTTTGAACTCCGAAGGGCGAAGCGCGTTTTCCTGTATGATTTTGCCGTCCTGATTCATGATCATATACCGGGGAATACTGCTAATATCAAATTTTTTGGCAACCGCAGACATACTCGAAGAGGGCATCAGATAACTGTCCGCTTGCGGAATGCCCAGCTTTTTTCCTGCCCTTTGCCAGGCAGCCGCGTTGTTATCGATTGAAACATAGACAAAGTTTATCCCTTTTTCTGCATACTTTTCTTGAAGCCTTTTCGAATAAGGCATCTCTGCCATACAAGGCTTACACCAGGATGCCCAAAAATCGATATAAGTAAGCTTTCCTTTGCTGATCTGATTGAAGTTTAGCCTTTTACCATTTGAACCCAGTATCTGCTCTCCTGTTAAAACGAGCGATTTGAAAGCATGGATCCCTTCGACGTGTTCTTTGTATGCAGACTGACGGCTTAGTGATAACAAATTGGCAGTGATGGACAGAATTTCACTTGCAGAGAGCTTTATCAGTTCCTGGTCTGAATGAACTACAGCGCTCGCACTGACAAAGTCTTTTGTGTCATTGGCAAATGTCTGATTGATAATATCGCTGTAAGAACGGGCGTGATCTAATTTTTTAATATCATACAAAAGCAGGTTTGAAGCGTTTCGGTAATTGCGCAGAAACAAAAGATCATCCCGTTTTAAACTGACTATGGCATTTTCAATGATTTTGCGCACATAATTTTCAGGAAATATAAGGTGACCTAAAAACAATTTCCTTTCGAGTATTTTATATTTGATTACATCTGTATGAAAGCTAAAAAAAGCCTCCGACAACCGGTGTTTATCCTGATATTGTTTTAGAAAATCAATTTCCTTCTCGTATTCCTTAGCAAGCAGATTATCGCGTAATTGCGGATTGTCAATGTATTTTTGTTCGACAAAAGTCCGCTCATAAAACGAGCCGGTATAAAACTGGATCTCAAATTTTTTGAAATATTCTGTTGAAAATAAAAGCTCCTGATTCCGAATAGAATCTCCGGTATCAAACTTGGCAAAACCACCCTGCGGTAAAATCCTGATCATCTCACCCCTTTTCAAAAAATAAGAAATCTTATATCTTCCGTCAATCAGCTCAAAGTAGGGTTTATCAACTACAAGTCTGCTCTCCCCTTCCAAATAAGTTACATTTCCAAAATCGTCGGGATAATAAAATCTGTCTTTTTGTTTAGATTCAATTTTTATTATTACTGAATCGCTTTGATCGATAAAAGCATCTGGCGTTTTAGCAAGCGTGTATGAATTACATGCAAGATTTATATAAAACAGGCAGAGGGTAAAAATTTTCATATAGAATGGGAAGGCGTGATTAGCGTAGCAAAAACTTTTTCATAAAATCTTTATGCAACATAGAAAAAATCGAGGTCAGTTAAAACATTAACGTTTTTCTTTGACAAGGAGATGCTGTTTTATGCAGCCAATCTGGTAATCATTTAATTAGTAACCTTTTATTAGCGGTTTGCTGTCTCCGACTGTCAGAATTGTTCTATTAAATTAGATACATGTAAGCTCTGCGTTGATATGTCTTCTTACAGGATTAAAAGATGATTTGTAAATATTTTATAGATTTGATGAAAGAATACCCTTTATAAACCTTCTTCACGCATGCCTTTGTTGAAATCATACTTATTCTGGCTCTTTTTGCCAGTATTTTGTATCCATCCATTTATTGCTCAAAGCCAAAAGTTATATTTAAGAAATGGCGTTGTTACTCCCACGCAGCAAACCGGTTTGCCTGATGGCAAAATAGATTGGAAAAGCTTTTCTGATCCGATGGGTAAATTGGTTATTATTCAGTTTAATTCGATCCCATCAGAAGAAAATGTCCACCTGTTAAAACAAGCAGGAATAGAGCTTCTGGAATATATTCCCGACAACGCCTATACGACCGTGCTGAAAG
Organism: Dyadobacter psychrotolerans; assembly: GCF_004349265.1. Classification (GTDB taxonomy): domain Bacteria; phylum Bacteroidota; class Bacteroidia; order Cytophagales; family Spirosomataceae; genus Dyadobacter; species Dyadobacter psychrotolerans. Next base: position 23,491 of record NZ_SMFL01000004.1, on the reverse strand, counting down.
GTAAACCGGATGCTGCCCTGTTAAAATTACATGGTATAAAGTACATTGTTGAATTATCTCCGATACAAAAGATTCAACCTCAGTTGCTAGGAGATAACCTTCCATCGTATATGAGGAAGGTTAGCGGAAAAATGGATGTTCAGGTCAGCTACCCAAGATCGTTCTTTATTGATGATATCAGGTCTGATCTTGAAAAGAATAAGTTTGAAATTATATCCGAAAGTCTGATCGATTATCAATTTCTGGAAGTCAGGCTCGATACCAACCGCCTCGAAGAGCTGGCCGCTTTGCCCTGGATTCAGTACATAGAAAAGATAACTTCGCCTGAGGAGCCGCTCAACGACAAAAGTCTGGCAGGGACCAGGGCTAATTTGCTTTCCTCAGACAGAGGTTTCAATTACGAATTGAATGGTCAGGGAGTAGTGATCGGAATCGGTGAAGCGGGAAGCCCTTCTACGCATATAGACGTGAGTGACCGTGTGCTTAGTAATACAACTAGGTATATGGATCCGCATGGGGTCCATGTAACAGTCACCGCAGCAGGCGCGGGTATTGTTAATGAAAAATATAAAGGATATGCACCTAAGGCAGATGTTATTATGCGTACTCAGAAAGAAGTATGGCAAGAGGCGAATGCTCTGGTTCGCGATTTCGGTATGGTCCTGACCAATAATTCTTACGGGACTAGTGAGGGGGGAGCTGATTGTCCGGGGTTCGGAAGTTACTCTGGTTATTCAGGGACTCTTGATGAGCAAGCACATAACTTCCCTTATTTGCAACATATATTTGCAGCTGGAAACAGCGGTTATGCGGCCGCCTGCAATGGATTTCCTGCCAGATTTGGCAATGTGCTGGGCGATTATGCTTCGGCAAAGAATGTGCTAAGCATCGGCCAGACATTCGTAAACGGCGTTATTGCGATTAGTTCCAGCAAAGGGCCTGTGCAGGACGGACGCATTAAACCGGAATTAGTTGCACCAGGCTCATCTATTTATTCCGGTATACATGATAATAAATATGGGGCGTTAACCGGAACAAGTATGGCTGCACCCGCAGTCACCGGAGGCGCGGCACTACTTTACCAACAGTACCGGCAACTCCACAACCAACAAAATCCAAAAAATGCACTGATTAAGGCCCTGCTATGCAATGGGGCATCAGACAGGGGTTTGGCTGGTCCTGATTTCAGTTATGGTTTTGGAATGATAAACCTATTGCGATCTGCGGAGATGCTAAAAAAAGGGTGTTATTTTAGTGGAAAGCTGGGAAACGCTGCCATAAACGAATTTCAGATTCAAATTCCCGTCGGCACTTCGCTGGCAAAAGTAATGGTCTATGGGAATGATCCGGCAACTTCCACAATAGCGGGCGGAAAAACACTTGTGAATAACCTTGATCTAAAAGTCAAAACCCCTCAGGGTTCCGAGGTGTTGCCGTTATCGCCAGATGCCACCAACGTTTATGCTGCTGCCATATCACAAGTTGACAACATTAACAATGCAGAACAAGTTGTCATAGAAAATCCCATTGCCGGAACCTATACCTTCCAGGTGACCGGGTCGGTTGTGCCACTGGGACAGCAGGAGTTTTTCCTGGTTTATGATCTGATTGAACAATCCGTTTTGCTGACTTATCCGGTTGGATCAGAACGGTTAACAACTGACGACAACATCAATATTCATTGGGATAGCTATGGAAACCCGGCCAGCACATTTGACGTTTCCTTCTCCCTGAATGGCGGCACCGATTGGACAACAATTAATTCGGCTGTGCCAGCACAGACCACCCAATTGAGCTGGATTGTACCTAATGCTACCACAGTTTCCGCCAAAATCAGATTGATTCAAAACGAGACAGGGGTAGTAAAAGAAAGCGACGCGTTTACAATTATGGAGGTTCCTACTATTTCGTTGGCGCCTGTACAATGCGAAGGCTATGCATTAATTCAGTGGAGTGCTGTAAATGGTGCAACCGATTATGAAGTTATGCGGTATAACGACGGAGAAATGAAGCCGGTGACAATTACAAAGGAATTGACATACACTTTCAGTGCTTTATCCAGCGACACTACCTATTATTTCTCAGTGCGCCCACGAATCAGTGGAATACCTGGCAGGAGAGCGATCGCAATTGGCCACAAGCCGAGCGGTGGTAGTTGCGAGGGTACAATCTCTGATAATGACCTGGGCATCATTTCAATTATTTCACCCCTGAAATCTGGCAGGGAGTTAACATCAAGCAGTTTAACGGCCTCTGAGCCAGTTGCAATTCGTATCCAGAATTTTGACGATCAGCCAGTGAAGAAGCCATTTGAGCTGGGATATTCAATCGGCGGAGAAAATGCTCAAATTCATTGGGAGACAATTAGCTTAGAAATCGCGCCACAGGCAACTCTGGAACATACTTTTACCAACAATGCAGATTTACATATTGCCGGGACTTATACATTCAATTTTTACATAAAAATGGATGGAGATATCGTACAGAAAAATAACCGAAAGACGATTGTTATAAAACAACTTCCGAACAGCCCAGTTTCATTGCCGTATCTGGAAAGTTTTGAAGCAATGCCGGGCCAAACATTGCAATTCGATCAAATAGGTCTGGAGAATGCCGATAAATATGATTTTATTTCTCAGAGTAATATAGGCAGGCTGAGAACCCTGACGGATCCGGAAACTGCGTTTTCGGGGCGTAAGGCATTACTGTTTGATGCGGATAGCTGGGGCACGCATGAATACTTTACGACACTTGTAGGCACTTACAATCTTGCTGATCTCAGTACCGGGGTTGATGAGATGCTTCTAAAATTTCGGTTTCGTCCATATAACGGCTACTATTACGGAGATGTAGGCATATATATCCGGGGAAGCGATGCGGATTCCTGGATTTTCGTGTCTGATTATCGCGACACACAACATTTGAGGTTAGACAATAATTATTACCAAAAAACGGTAGAGATAAGCAATCTTTTACAGAAGAATTCTCAACGTTTCTCAACAAGCTTTCAGGTAATGTGGCGCCAAAAAGCCAGGTATCCTGCGCAAACAGACGGAATTATCATTGATGATATAGAGTTGGTAAAAGCTGCAAGTGATATTGTATTGGTTGAAGTCGCGCCATTATCCCTTCCTGTATGCACAGAAACTTCGCAAAAACTTAGTGTGCGCGTAAAAAACCTGGGAACTGACGATTGCTTTAATGTGCCTGTGCAGGTTTCGGTTGACGGACTTAATGTGAGTTCTGCATTTATTCCTGTTGTGAGAGCAGGCAGCGAAGCAAGTTTTGCTTTTAGCATAATTTCGAAGCTGCAACAAGAGGGGGACCATTTGATCAGGGCTTCGCTTAGCAAATATCTTGATTTGAAGCCAGACAATAATGTTTCGCACCTTCAGGTCACTACCCCGCCGACTATCACAAAGTTTCCTTATTTTGAAGATTTTGAAAATGGACCTGGAGGCTGGCAGACTTTTGGTCAAAATTCGGCATGGCAATTCGGTTATCCTAACTCCTCCAAAATAAAGGGTGCTGCCAGCGGGCTAAATGCATGGAAGACAAATCTGGACGGGCCTTACCAAAACGATGGCATTTCCTATCTATACTCGCCGTGTTTTTATCTTGGTGATAGCAACAGGGGAAGCATTATGCTGAGCTTTAGCAGCTCCTTAGATCTGGATCCATGTGATGAAGGTGGCTGTGATATTGCATACGTGGAATACAGTACTTCATCGAATTGGCAAACATTAGGCGGATCAGACTGGAGTACCAATTGGTATAAACCCACCGTTGGAAAGGTTCTTGCCTGGAATTCTCAGGATTATACCCGTTGGCATGTGGCTAGTGAGCTTGCCTTACCCTGGTCGGTCGGTTATATCAGGTTCAGATTTGTTATCAAAGGAAATTCTTCAAACCATAGGGAGGGTTTTGCAATCGATGACGTTCATCTCTATGATAGGGATCCGATCTATGACTTCACAGGTCAGATTACCGGACAGCAACCAAATCAGGGTTTCGCATCGACAGATCATGTCGAAGGAAATCAATGGATATCATTAAAGGTCGGTTCCTCTTTGATAGCTGCGGTCAATCCTAACAACCAAAAAATGGGTAACGTTTCCGTTTCAGCTTACAAAAACATTTCCCCAACTCCTGTTACAAAAGGCCAATACTACCTTCCCCGCAATTTTAGTATTCAAGCTTCGCCGCAAATTTATACCGAGCCCATTGGAATCAGGCTGTTTTTCAAAGATAAGGAAGTTGAAGGGCTGATTATGGCCACTGATAATACAGGAGTTAGCAGGCCGGGTTCTGTATATGATCTTTCACTGACGAAGTATTCAGGGATTAACGAAGACGGAATTTTGGAGAATAACGCAGAATCAACCTGGACTCATTATCCCAAACAGATGGTGAGACTTATACCTTTTATGGACGGTTATTATGCTGATTTTGAGACAAAAAACTTTTCCGAATTCTGGTTTGCAAAAGATTACATTGGCTCTGTTCAGCCTCTGCCTGTGTCAATTGTCAGCTTCTCAGCTCAACATCAGCTTTACGATTTCGAGAAAAAGGAGTCTGTATTATTGGAATGGAAAACATCGGACGAGAAAACTTTTAGTCATTTCGAAATTGAAGTTGCCATCACTAAGAGTGAATTCCAACAAATGAAGTTCGTAAAAATTGGGCAGCTCACCGGGCATAAGGAAAGTCTAAAACAAAGTGCCTATTCTTTTACAGACCGCAATCAATTTATTTCGGCAACTCGCTATTACCGGCTTAAACTGGTAGACATGGACGGAAGTTTCCAATATTCTATTATCCGGGCGGTGAACGTCAACGCTGAAAAAGAATGGAAGATATTTCCCAATCCGGTCAAGGAAAAAATTTCAGTACAATTTGAGCAGCAACCCGGCCTTCTTGTAACATGCAGTATTACAGATATGAATGGACATATCTTACAGACTGAGGAATTTACTTTGAATGAGTCTATTCCACAAAAAGCAATAAGTATCTCTGTCCGAAATTTCGCTCCTGGTTTATACCTGATTAGAATTACTTCGGGCCAACGGGAGAAAGTTTTCAAGTTTGTGAAAGAATAGTCAAATCATTGAATCGATGGAAGTACATAAACATGCTGGTGTAGGTTCGGAAATTTTTTTTAACCCGATTCCCATTAGAAGCTTCGGAGCAAACAAGGCTATTGGAATTGAAGTATGAATCTATCAGTCTTCTGGCATTCCTACATGATCCGGATCAACGAATGCCCCATGCAGTAAAAGCTCGTGTTTTAGTTGGATATAGCCCACATCCTGCACCGCTATTTTTGAATCGATTGCAAGAACCGCTGCCAACGCGGCGGCTTGTCCGAGTGCCATAAATGTCCATTCAAGCCGGACTGCTCCATAGGCAATATGGCTTGAAGATAAACAAGTCGGGGTCAGCAAATTGGTACACTGCTTTCTTTTGGGAATCATCGAGCGGTAGGAAACCGGCAGCGGGCGCCAATAATTTCCTCCAAACACAAAACCCTCATTATAAGCATAACCATCTTTCACAATCCGGCGAACACTATGAACATCAGTGGGCCAATATGCAATACAGACAGGATCTGACACCTTAACGGGATTATCCTTTCTGACATGGTGCTCGGTTATCACATAATCAGACACCATCCGGCGTGCATCCCGAACATAAAACATCCGGGGAAAACCATTGTTGTCGGTAAATTCGTCTTTTGCATATCCCCAACCCGCCCATTCATTCTGAAGGTTTTGATCCAACATGCCCACCTGTGGATCTGTGGCTAAAAAATAAAACAATCCTTTTGTGAATGTTTCATGCTCGAGAAGAATCTGTTTACGTCTGGCATCACTGCCCTCTGGATACGCTACGTTCATTCCGTACAAATTATGTGAAAGGTCGTGCCAGGCGCCAAGATCCGTTTTGCCGTTGGGCAGATTAGCTGAAGGTTTATACAACTTTCCACCTGCCCTTAAATACCGCAGATAAATTTCATAATTATTACGGTTGAAACCTGGAGGTTTATAAAACGCTATTTGATTATCTTTCTGTTTTGTCAGACATACCCGGAAACAAAAGGCCTGCAGGTTTTTATCCGCCGCACCAGGCGTTCCAAATGGTCCTTGCTGAATGGTGGCAATCAAACCACTTTTAGGCTCACGGGGTGTTTTAAATGGATCTACTTTAACATCAAATTGCGCATGGGTTGTCTCTGCCCGAATGCCGTTAAGCGTCTCGTTGTATACGCTATTGGCTTCCCGTCCAACCGTGTAACTCACCGATGCGGCTGCCAAAAGGTCACCCTCTATGCTGGCATCGATAAAAATACTGCCTTGGAAAATCTGACCGGCTTTGGTTTTTAAACTAATAATTTTACTGCCTCTTTTTACCACTGAATTCTTTGCGTCACTGAGCGGGTGGTTGCAAAATAGCACGACATGAGATTCAGCCAGCCAATCTTTGATTACCCTTTCTGCTACGCTGGATTCCATGCGCCAAAGGGCTGGGTTCTTTTCTTTATTTCGAATCATTTTATCAAACGCCTGCTGACGGCCATATGCTTTTGCAACCCGGGAGTAAAACTCCAAAGCAATCCCTTTAACAGCCAAACTGTTTTGAAACTCTTTATGGTTGTCAATATCTGTCCCGCCAAGACCCTCTACAACATTGCCTCCGATATGACCGCCGGGCTCGATGATGGCTACTGTTTTCCCTTGACGTGCAACCTGTATTGCGGCAGAGTAACCGGCAGCTGTTCCGCCGTAAATGATGACATCAAATTTCTTTTGACTAAAACCGTTTAAGGACACCTGCAAAGTGATCAGCAACAAAAGACAGCTTCTCAGTTTTCTATTTTTTAGCATCTGTTGTATTTCACACCTGGTGATCATATTGTAAATTATGCGCTTTCTTTCGGTTTTTTCCAAGGTTTTAACCAGCAGCAACCAGTTACAACAAGGCTGGAAGGTGTTAAATTTCCTCTAAAAAAATGGGAATTCTTTTGTTTTAGCTCCCAAGTAAATTTACTCAATGATGTTTAAAGACCTCGCTCAGCGTCCGCCACCTGGTCACAAGTCTGATAGATCTATCTTTCGGAGTCTTGCTTACCATAAAGTAAAATCAATCAAACTAATCAATGACCGCACCCAGTCTACTAAATTTGGTGAAAAACTGTTTGTATCCGATACTTTGCAGCTCCGGGCATTTTGCGTGTTGCTGCCCCTTAAAAGTTATTTGATTGTAAGTAATGTTAGGTGTATATTGTCTTGTCTATAAAATTTATGTATGGTTATTTATATAGCATTTTATAGTTTGTAAAGACAAATATTAAGATTTACCAGCCCAATTCATCGATCCGGAAAAATACATTTATTGAAAATCGCTGGTTGCGACAAATTCAATTCTCAACTTTTTATTACAGTTATTAAGGAAGCTCAAAAAATACACATGATATTCAACAAGATTTTCCTATCAATTAGAAAAAACAAAGTAGTATATTTTATAACAAATTATTCAAGAGAGCTTATCCCTAATAAGCTGTATCAAAAAACTTTACGAAGAAAAATCCTGTCTTCAAACAATTACGATCTTCATTACCTGAATAGTCGGTTAAAATATTATAATAAGTTAAGTTATCAGAAAGAGTTAGGAGAAAATGCCGTGTTACTGTCCGAAATGAATAAGATTAAAGGTCCTAGTGCCTACTATTTCGACACCCGTGAGCACACCAGATATTTTAAACAATCTTTAAAGGCGAATTTTTTATTTAAAGATGTAATACATATTCCGGATGTACCAACTTTACAAAAAAGCAGACCCGTTGGAAACAACAACGAAAACGCCGTGATACTGAAAATGGATAAAAACAGACATTTCTTTTTTGTTAAAGATCCATATCAATTTACTCAAAAAAAAGATATTTTGATCGGGCGGGGCTCAATTAGCGCACCAAATTCTCCACAGCCACACCGTGTCCGATTTATGGAAAAATACTTCGAACATCCGTTGTGTGATCTGGGTCAGGTAAATAAAGTAGGTGGAAATCCGGCCTGGCTGAAACCGAAAATATCCATTATTGACCATTTAGAATACAAGTTCATCCTCAGCCTGGAAGGTAATGATGTAGCAACCAATCTCAAATGGATCATGTCCTCAAATTCTATCGCCGTGATGCCTGAACCGACCTATGAAACCTGGTTTATGGAAGGGACACTTATTGCTGATTTTCACTTTATTTGTATTAAAAAAGACTATTCTGATCTGGAAGAAAAACTCCGATATTATATAGATCATCCAATAGAAGCGCAGAAGATTGTCACAAATGCAAATACTTATGTCAAGCAATTTCTGGATAACAAATTAGAAGACCTTATTTCTATTTTGGTGCTGCAAAAATATTTTCATTATACCGGGCAGCTTTCTGACCCGATTTGAATGGCATAATTTACTCCGTAGTAACTCTTACACCAGAATTATCTGTCATTTATGCGTGCCTTACTGATCGCCCTGCTGTTTTTTGGTTGCACTTTGGAAATCTTTGGTCAAGATGGTTTTGTAAAAGGCCTTCCGCAACTAGCATATTGGAAACTAGGTGATAAATCACAGGTAATTATTGTTTTACATGGCGGGCCAGGTGTTCAGCATGAATACTTGCGTCCAGAGTTAGACTCCCTCAATAAATTTTGTACTGTCATATTCTATGATCAGCGTGGCTGTGGCCGCAGCCAACAGGATACCACTTATGTCTGGCAGGAACATGTAAAGGATTTGAAACGGGTTATAAAGACTTTTTCACCTAAGAAAAAGGTATTCCTGATTGGCTCATCCTGGGGAAGCACATTAGCTATGATATATGCTTACAAAAATCCAGAGGATATCCGGGGTATTATTCTCACTGGTACATATCACTGGCAGGGAAATAATGAAGTTTATCGAAAAAAATTCTACCAACCCTTGGTTCAATCTCATAGACAGATTGTAACCGAAACCGGGACCTTACGTCGAGATAACATTGACGGATCAACCTGCGAGGAAACCATAACCATTTTCAAAGAAATTGAAATGTATACAGACGCTCCTTCTTTTGAAACAAGAGAAAGTTTTGTATCAGCACCTATCGTAGATAGCCTCCGCAGCGTTATAGTTCCCGTTCTTATTTTTAACGGCAGCAAAACCTGTCAAATAGATTGTGCGGACGAATACATGAACATCTTTGCGAAAGCCGAATTATTTACGATTAAGGGCGCATGCCATGATCCCTGGATGAGTGATCCAGCGCTATTTGTAGCGGCCTGCAACCGGTTTATTTCTAAAAATAAATAGATAATTTTTTTTCGTCGCGCCCAAATCTCATCAAAAAAATCACCTACCGATTTCAGGCTAACTTTTTCAAACTGCTGCTGCCAAATTCATTCTCTTAAAATAAAATGGAGATGTTTGGAACAGAATCCAACTTGCGGGCATTTTTCGCTACACTGTTTTTGTAATAAGTATAATTCTGAATTTCAATGTTTTAATATTAGATCATACTTGCTTCCCTCAAATTGTAAAGACATGAAACGCTATAAACTTATCCTAATATTCCTGGTTTTTTATATTAGCCTTTCTGCCCAGCCGCCAAAAAACGATCCGGAATCACCGTCGTTTCTCTTTAATCAATTTCAAAAATTCAGCTATGAGAATGCAGACTCTTCTTTTTACTATATCCGCAAGCTTGCTTCTAATAAGAGAAAAGGAGATCTTCTGACAGACCTGCTGCATAATCAATTTGCTCAGAAAATTATGCAGTTCAGTCCTACCGATAACCAGGGCCCGGATATTTTGGAAAAGAAACTAGCCCGGACAATTGCACTGGATGTTCTGGCAAAAATAATGAGTGATACCACACGCCAACTTCTGCAAAGTGCTCACCCTCTTTTTTTGCTGGCAGAAGTTCACAACAATCGGGATGATCCCAAAGCCCTGAAAAATCTTGTAGAAGAATTTATTAAAACTGAGATTGAAGGAAAAGATATCTATCAGCACAGGGCCGGTCGGTATGGATTGATGATCAGTCAGATAATAGAGAAACAACCAGCTTTAAAGCCCTTGCAAAAAAGGCTCATGGCTTTGACTCGAAATGATCTAGAAAAAAATCAGATACTTCCAAAAGATGCAACGAACAGATCTTTAAGCGGCAAAAGGGCATGGTACCGCTATTTGTATGCTTATGTAAATTTTTCTGAGGCTCAAAGGGAAGATGACCTGAATAAAAAGAAAGAATACCTTAAAACAGCTTATGAGTTCAGCCCTGATTTGATCGACAACGGCAATAAACCCGGATTTTATTATGACATGCATTTTCTCTCTGAGGAGCAAAACGCAAGTTTTCAGGATGAATATCTGGAATTTCTGATCAGCGATTCTACGGACTCGAAACTCGTACTATCTACACTGCTACAAATGGCGCTTATCAACCCTGAGCTTAAGCAGCAACTGCAAGACTTCTACGGCAAATCATCCCCAGCTAAAAACTTTGATTCTTACTGGTCCGAAGCAATTAATGAACAGGCCAAACCAGCTTTTCCTATTATGCTTCAAGCAACTGACAAGCAGGCATTTTCCAGCAATAGCCTTCTGGGCCGGTGGATTCTGGTTGACTTCTGGGGAACCTGGTGTGGACCGTGCAGACAGGAACATCCCGACATGCAGCGGTTTTATGATACAACCGTCAAAAATAACCCCGATTCTCTGACACTGATGACGATCGCCTGTTTCGACCAGCAGGAAAAAGTAGCGGCTTATATGAAAGAGAAAAACTTTTCTTTCCCGGTAGCCATCTCAGATAACCAGATCGAGAAAACCTATGCCGTTCAGGGATATCCTACAAAACTACTTATTACGCCGGCAGGCAAATATGTTACCGTCCCTTTCGGAGTAGATTGGATTGTTTTTGTTAAAAAATATAGCGGATTAAAGTAACGCTGATTGACAGGAAAATGCAGAGCAATCCTTTAAAGCCAATGGCAGCAAACCTTCCTTTAAATACTTTCAGGCTCAATAATCATTGAAGGTTATCTTTCAGGAAACCTTATTTTTTATGCATCTGATCTGACAAGTCCCCGGGCTAGGACTTTGCAAACCAGGTTACTGGCCGATTCATGATTTGGGTTACCAAAGATTAGTCAGGTTCTCACACTACTTAAATCCTCGCACTGCACTACTTGAGCTAAAAAAAGTCTGACTTAAAATTTAATAAAATTGATCCCGGCATAAAGTAACAAAACCCTGGCTCAGCCGTACAAAGAACTTTGGTTTTGTATTTCAAATTTTTAACTTGGGCGAATAAGTTCTTCGATATTGCAGAGCCGCTATGGCAATAACCATTGATCTACTCAATATGCAGATACATAAACGTTACCTTATTTCATTGTTTTTATTTCTGATGCTGTTAGCCTGTAAGGACAATCAAAAGCAGCAGCAGCTTATGCAGCGTGAACAGGCTCTAACAGAACGGGAGAAAGAATTTGCTATGAAGGAAGCTGATTATTACGCACTTCTGAGAATGCGTGATAGTTTGCTTACCAAGAAGGATACGATTTTTATCCAGCAGTGGCCACAGTCTATTGCCGGATTTTGGAATGCAAAATCCGTCTGCCGCGAATCGGACTGCAGCGATTATGTCATCGGTGATCAGCGGTCAAACGTTTGGGAATTTGTTAGTGATTCAACAGGTCTGCACACACGGGTTACAGATAAAAACAACAACTTAGTCCGCATCTATAAAGCCCATTATGATACCACCGGAATAAACTTACAGTTTGTGAGTGACTCTTCAGCGAGAAAAAAAATTAATCTCAGCATTGATCTGACCACAGTCTTGCCAGAATTAATAAAAGGTGTGCAGACAAGCAAATCTGATCAGACCTGCACTGCAAAATTTTCCATCGAACTTACACGCTCTACCAGTCGCTGATTATGCCATTATTAAATATACATGTGGGCAGTTTGCCGATTGAGGATCCGGTATTAAAATTTCTGATCGAACTGGTTATTATCTTAGGTGCTCCGCTGCTGCTCAACAAAATAAAGGTCCCGCATTTGCTTGGTCTTCTGATTGCCGGAGCGGCCGTTGGACCAAACGGCTTAAACCTGCTGGCCAGAGACAGCAGTGTGGTTGTCACCGGAACGACTGGCCTGCTTTACATCATGTTTCTGGCTGGCCTTGAAATCGATCTGGGTGACTTCAAAAAAAACAAGTGGAAAAGTGTAACTTTTACTTTGTATACCTTTGTAATTCCGTTTGCACTCGGCTTTCTGGGTGGATTTTATCTTTTGCACTTCGAGATTTTAACTTCAATACTTTTTGCAAGCTTATTTTCTTCTCATACACTGATTGCGTATCCTTTGGTGAGCAAATTGGGTGTATCCAAGAACATCTCCGTTAACATCACCGTAGGCGGAACAATGCTTACCGATGTGCTTTCGCTTCTGGTGTTGGCTGTAGTGGTCGGTATGACGCAGGGAGATGTTAATAGCGCTTTCTGGACCCGGCTTACTTTATCGATCGTCGCCTTCGGTCTTACGGTCCTTTTTGTGTTTCCGATTATCGGCCGATGGTTTTTTAAAAGGGTAGATGATAAAATTTCCCAGTACATTTTTGTATTGGTTATCATTTATCTGGCCGCAGTGCTGGCCGAACTCGCTGGCATTGAAGCGATCATCGGTGCATTTTTTGCCGGTCTGGCCCTGAATAAGCTCATCCCGCATAGCTCGGCGATGATGAACCGGGTGGAATTTGTGGGAAATGCCATTTTCATTCCCTTTTTCCTGATTAGTGTGGGTATGCTCATCGATTTTAAGGTATTCGTCAAAAGCCTCGACACACTGGCAGTAGCTGCTGTCATGGTGGCTGCTTCCATTGGCGGCAAGTATCTGGCGGCGGTTGCCACCCAAAAAACTTTCCGATTATCCAAAGATGAAGGAACGCTAATTTTTGGACTCAGCTCGGCCTCAGCAGCAGCTACGCTTGCTTCTGTAATGGTCGCCTACAACATCATTGTTTCCGAAACCGCAAGCGGAGAGCCTGTCAGACTGCTCAGCGAGCATGTTCTAAACGGAAGTATCCTGCTGATTCTGATTTCATGTACGGTGTCCTCGTTTGTGTCCATGTCGAGTGCACAACGGGTTGCAGCACTGGAAAAAGATGAAAATGCTTCGGCAATCAGTTCCGAATCCGAAAATATTCTGCTTGCAGTCAATTATGAACAGACCGTCGAAAAGCTTGTCAACCTAAGCTTACTGATTAAGGCGCATCACGGCGAAGACAGCGTTGTTGCCTTAAATGTTATTAACGATCAGAAAAATGAATCTTCTGTAAAAAATGCTCAAAAGACGCTCCAAATAGCTGTTCAGACGGGCGCCTCTGCTGATGTAGTTGTTAAGCCACTGACAAGACACGACCACGATTTAGCCACAGCTATCAGTAATGTCATTAAAGAGCAGCAGATCACCGATTTGATCATTGGCCTGCAGCCTCACAAAGGTTTTACTCCTTCCTTTGTTCATAATTTACACAATGGGTATCTGCAAAATAACAATGTCAACACCCTGGTTTACCATGCATCGCAGCCTGTTTCAACAATCAAGCAACACCTGGTTCTGATTCCGGCCAAAGCCCAGCAGGAAGCCGGTTTTTTCAGTGCCCTGCTGCGGGTGTGGAATTTAGCCAAAAATTCGGGAGCTATGATGCGTTTTTACGCTGACGCATCCATCATCAGCATCCTGCAAAGTGTAGTCAGTAAATCTAATATTGAAATCTCGCTACACACGATCACAGACTGGAGTGAAGCTGAAAATGCCGCTTCGCATCTTTCCGGTGATGAAGGCCTGATTGTATTTATGGCCAAGCGGGGAATGACTTCCTACACTAATCAGTTAAGTTTGATTACCGACTTTTTGAACCAGCACATCAAAGAGAACAACTTTCTTTTAATTTATCCATCCAGTCAAAAGCGCCTGGATAAAAAAGAAAAACGGGCAGTAAGCAATCATGACGACTTTGTTGAAATTGGCCAGCTTATTGGTAAAATGTTCTCGCGCTGACCACTACGGCATTGACTACAAACGTTTAGAGCGGCCAGCAGCACTTGAATGTCCGCCGCATTTTCCACTAAAAAAAGCCATAATTAAAACTGCTCAGTAAGCACAATATGGGCTGTCTGTATGAGCGCGCATGGGGTATAAACCGTTTCAGACAAAAACTGGTGGCACAAGTTTAGTAGAAATACGGGTAGGCTTAAAACTATTACAGAAGATGTCAATGATAAAAATGATCAACCCTTCCGCACCTATTTTGTTTCGATACCTATTGCTATTTGTTATGCTGATCGCTTTTAGCTCCTGCAGCAAAAAATTTATATTTACTGAATCTGCCATTGTTCCGGCGGCAAACGGAACAATTAAAGTCAAAAAAGATAAAAATGAAAATTACCAGGTAGACTTAACGGTCACAAACCTTGCACCGGCCGATAAACTGGTTGAATCCCGCAACACCTACGTGCTGTGGGCGAATACATCGGGAAATGGAACCAAGAATCTGGGTCAGTTAAAAAATGTGAAGCGTCTTTTCTCTAAAACGCTTCGAAGTGAGCTTAAAACCGCTACCCCTTTCGAGCCTGAAAGCTTTTTTATAACCGCAGAAAATAAAGCAGATATAAATTATCCGGATGGTCAGGTTGTTCTAAAAACGAGGTAGATGACCAATCAGAAGGCTGCCACTGTTGCAATGGTTCAAGACTTGCTGGCGATATTTGACTGATGAAATTCCAATGTATTTCCATGGGTGTATTCTTGGTTTCACTCCCCATGCGCTTCCAGGGCGGCATAAGGTTACCTCTTTATCAGGTAGATCAACCCTTGCGAGTTCATAGTTTCGCCGGTCCAAACCCGGTCACTTCCCCTACCCTTAGCAGCAACATTAGGCAAAACGCCACGAAAGTCTTCATATTCCCATGATCAGCACAGCTAGACTTTGGATCTGAAAACTGAACCAACATAACAAACCCGTATGGTTTATTCTATTTAACAGTTCTTAAAATCCATTCAGACACCTCATTTAATGCAACAGGTGAAAAGGTTTGTTCTAAAACCGCATATTCTGAAGGGGAACCGGTTTTACATTCCTGGAAAAGATGATTTAGACCCACCAGTTCTTTGATAGTAACTTTCTTATTGCCTGCTTTTTCCAAAGCAGCTTTGATAGCTGATAAGTTTTCTTTTGAGGGTACCTGCAAATCTTTTTCTCCATTCACAGCCAGCACCGGACATTTTATATTTTGTAAAGCAGGCGCCGGATCATATTTAATAAAATATATCATCCATGGCTTGGTCAGTTCTTTCACCTGCAGGCTGACAAACTGCTCCTGACTCAGTCCAGAGGATTTACTCCACTCAGGATTGTCCACGACTTGTTTATTCATAAACGTTGTCAGATCCGTTTTCAACTTTTCGGAATCAGAGGATTTGCCAACAATATCGTAGGCTGCTTTGTTGACATTTTTTGCTGCCGCCAGGCTCTGTTCACTAAGACCCGATGCTCTTCCGATTAGTTCCTGCTGCAACAAAAGCAGTTGATCTCCTGGTATGCCGGTTCCTGCCAGCATCACAATAAAACTTACATCTTTGGATTCTGACGCGACCATCGGAGCAATAATTCCTCCTTCGCTATGTCCTGCCAGGCCGATTTTGGCTTTATCAATTTCTTTTCTGGTTAGCAGGTAGCTCACTGCGGCTTGTACATCCCGCGCAAGATCCCGGGTAGTCGCCGTTTGAAAATTCCCTTTCGACATGGCTGTTCCCCGGTCGTCAAAGCGTAGTACAGCAATCCCGCTTTTGGTCAGATGGTCAGACAAAACCAGGAAAGGCTTATGACTTAAAAGCTCCTCATCCCGGTTTTGCGGTCCGCTGCCGCTGATTAAAATCACAGCAGGAAAATTACTGCCGCCCTCTTTGGGCAAGGTGAGCGTGCCAGCCAGCACAATGTTGTCGATCCTATTTTCAAAAGTTACATCTTCACTGTAATAAGGATAGGGTTTTATCGGCTCCTGTGGTCTGGAAATTTTTTCCTTATCCGGCATTTTAGAAGATAAGTTTAGCGCTATGGCTTGTCCGCCTTGTTTAAAAGTTCCAACGATGACGTTTGTTTTATCCATTGTACCTTCATAGGAAATGCCTGCATTGGCAATGGTGAGTTTCAGAACCTGATTCTCAAAGCTGGTCGTGGTTACAGGAATACCAGTTGCTTTCTGATCCGGACTGTCCAGGGTTGACACATACCCCTTGTCAGACCTGGTAATATTAAATACAATCCGAAGCTGCATTCCCTGAACTTTTAAGATACCGTTCCATTGTCCGGCAACATCCTGAGCCCGCAATGCAAGCGTACTTAAAGCAAAAAACATTACGATAGATAAATTTTTCATTGCAGTATTTTTTTTGTGGTTTTTGTGATTCTCAACAGCAGGATCATAAAGGCATAAATAACGGCAATCATCACCAGCATGAACGGAATGACTGCATTGCCAAGCCATTCCCGCGATCCTGATTCTTCAGGGCCATATCCCAAATAAAAACCGCCATGTTTATTTGTAAAAAATCCGATGCGCTCCGGATAGATCAGTTCCAGCACAATCAGGACCGGCAGAGAAATCTCAATCACAAACAAGAAAAACAGGATGATATAAATAAAGCCATTGGATAAATTTAAAAATATGGCCTCAAGCAAATGTACCGGATTAAACGTTCTTTTGGCCTGTTCAACTTTTTTTGTGGCAACCAGCTCTTTGAGCATTTCTTCCGGCGGACCAAGCCGCGCCAGTACATTGAGCAAAGCTTCGGTTTGGTCATCGCCTTTTTCAGCTGACAGATACTCAAAAATATGGCTGTTAATTTCAAGCAGACAATCCTGTTGATCGTTCTGTGGCAATATTTTTACAGCTTTTTTACAGCGGTGTATATAATCATTGTAAATCCGCTGGGCCGATTTATTTTCTAACGTAATAGATTTCATGGGTTTAGCCGTTGATTTTCGTGATAATTAAGTTGGTGTATGCCTTCATTTCCGCCAGATTACTTTTTCCGACCGCAGAAATTGCATAGTATTTCCTGGGAATGCCCGATGGCTGTTCTACCCACTGATGTGTAAGTAGCTCTTCTTTCATCAGTCTGATCAGCAGCGGATAGAGCGTCCCTTCTGCCACATCGACACTGAAAACGGCCTTGATGTCCTGGATCAATTCATATCCATAACATTGCTTTTGATCCAGAATGTGCAAGACATAAAGCGGAAGCAACCCCTTTCGCAATTGAGAATGCCAGTTTTCTAAGAATTCGTTTTTCATGAAGCAAACTTACACACAATACATAGTATAACAATGTATTTTTAAGAATAAAGTATTTTCAAAATAGTTCAGTCGCTTAAAGAGCGCGGATAAAATCTGTGAATGGGTAAAACTGTGTGAAGTTGTGAAGCCCGTAGCGCGTTTAAACGCTTTGTTTTATGTTGAGGATTTGAATCTCTAACCGCCGTTTTTTCAAACGATGTTGATATGCACTCATTTATAAACACGCATGAGTCTCTCAACCTTTAATCAGCAGAGTGATTCACTGGCCTGATTTTAGCGCATAACCATGACAGTTTTCCGAGTAATCGCAGTTGCCAGACTCCACTACTTTGAATATCTGCAAATATTGGCACCCCCTCAATATAACACGTTATGAGATTTCATGAAGAGCAATTTTGGATGCAGGAAGCATTGAGTCTTTTAAACAAAATAAAAATGATGGCGCGTATTTTAGATCAATAACCGGGAATAATTCATTTTATAACATCAAAACCGACTTCGAAGGTAACCATACCTATTTAAACCTTGTCTTTTGCAGGAAACTTGAACTTGAAGCAGAATAGTGGATTGGAAAGAATTCACTGAGCCTGATCATGCCGGTTGATCAGGCTGTTTGCATTGAAACAGTAAATCTGTGTTCTGCCGGCCTGATAAGGCGCGCTGGGTAATCGAGAAAGCCAGTATCCCATGGGATGCTATTAACGCAATGGGAATTTGCAATATTAAATGATAAGCACGACAATCCGGATGAACTCCGGTGTATCGGTCACGATATAACGCCGCTGATTTTAAAACAGCAGAAACTTAGAAGTCTGGTCGATATTGCAGCCGAACATAATAATCGTTTGGTGAATTTTATCTATATCATCTATCATAACATCCGCTTCAAAGTAGCCAACATCCTCAGAATTTTAGACATAAACGAGCAGTTGGAACATTACAAGGTGGCGCCGGACTTGATTAACGAAAATACAATAAGCTTGAATGAGTGCGGCCGGAGTGTAAAAAGTTAGTCAGCTAAACTCCATTTGCAATTCTGCCTAATTGGTTTTTACAGGAAACATTTTCTCATCAACCTCTGTACCCTGGCCTGCTACCCGGCACCAGCCGCTGGTTTGCTTGTGAAAAACTTCCAGTCGCCTCACTTTGATATTAACATCGCGCCCATCAACCAAAAGCTGGACATCAGCCAGAAAATTCACAACAGCTGTCTTACCGTCATATATGCGTATAAATTCATGACCCGGTATTGGTCGCACAGCTTTAAAAACCACCTTTTCCTTGGCCTGTACACCTTTCCACTGTTGGTTTGAAAAAGAAATGTCCCCTTTGGGCCCAACTGCTATCAAATCGGAGCAGTCTATTGGCACATCCGGTTTTCTATGATGAATAAGATCTTTGATTTGCTGTCTTTGCTCGGCGTAGCTTGTTGTATCAATTTGAGCAGCAGCATGGTAGCCACATAAGATAATCACAAACAGGATTGATATTTTTCTCATATATGTCTTTTCGTAAAGATAATTATGGCTATGAAAAGAGATCGAAGAACAGTTCTCTTTTTTAAGAACGATCGCGCTTTTCATATTTGATCTGACCTTTTACTTTTGAACGTTAACCTTATACCCAATACAAATATAATATGAGAAACTATAACATTCGCTATGAATTTCAGCGCAGACCGATAGTATGATCACACCATTTTTAGCCATGGCCCCGGTGAACCCCTTGACTATTCACACAAACTTTGCACGAAGTAGATCTGCTTGTTTGGCCAGCTTATGTTTACTTATTGGATTGGCCCGAAGTTGATTTTTGGCATACATGATCGAACTTCCATTAGTCGAAATTGTACCTATTTGGGCACACAGATGACAAGAGAGATCCAGCGAAAAGTTTATAGCTGTCGGTTGAGCGAGTGAAGCTTGTAAAACAACACTTGGCTGACAATCATAAGTCTGCCGCAGGAATTATCTCGCGGATTTGATGGTAGACAACCAACAGAACCAATTCATTCTAAGGGAAATAGAACGCTTAATGACCGTGCAGAGACCATGGTAATCATTCATTAGGGCGGCCTTCTGATTGTTATAATTCTCTTCGTTCAACAGAGCGTTGCATTTATCGTATATGAACAGAGTTTAGTCAGGGTTCGGGTACATACCAAAACGGAATGGTTACCATTTCGTCAGCCTGTTTTTTTTGGGGGTCTTGCAATGCCACGCGAAGCAGGTTATGGCCAATTTTCAGATTGCCCGGTACCATTACCGTTTGCCAGCCACTTTGCTCATGAAATCCGGTTTTGGTAAATAGCAGATCAGGTTGGGCATAGGTCGAGTCATTGACTGTGATGCGAATCAGTTTATTGATCTGCTGGCTGCTCCAGATCGCATACTGCTGCCGGCGCGCTTGCCTCGATAGCGTATCGCTCCAGACTGGTTCCGGCGCAATTTGTTTGAGCTTCGTATCGAGCGCTTTGGGATAGGCAATGAACAAGCGCAGGTAGGGCTCCCGAATCACGTCTGACTGGATGGAAGCCGCGCTGACAAAAGCTCCCTCAGGGCGTTGGTTGTCATAGGCTGTAGGCTCGATGTAAAGACTATCGACACGGGCCGAGTAGAGATGTCGGCTGTTAAAAAGAGGCATACGTCCTCTGGTACGCGAGAGATCGTTGGTGTATTCAAGGAAGAACACCCCAAAAAATACTAAAATGAAAATCGTTGCCGTCTGAAATAACTTGCCACGCCGGATATTGCTGTAAAATGTGTTGGTAACGTAAGAGGTGTGTCTGTACATGCCCATCATCATCAATTGGCCCACCTTCATAAAACGGTAATTGAGCTGCATGCCCCTGGGGGTTTGTTTTACACTCTTCTGATTCAACAAGAAAATGGTCAGGTAGAACACGGCCGCCAACACACCTAAAGCAATTTTGACACCAAACCAGACATTGGCGGGTACGTTGGGTTGTACAACTAAATAAATCAGTAAACCAAGCATGTAGAGTATGGCTACTATGACCAGCAAGAACACGAATTGAAAGGCAAGGGCAAATACGATGTTGCACCGTTTGTCGAGCCATAAAATGTAGCGGTCAAGTGGTCCAAGCTCGTCGGCAAGGCGTTGCTGGGCATAAGGCGTAGAGAACGGAATACGGTCGTAATGGATTCCCGACGGAAAAACAGCCAGCAGACCGACCAGACCCACCCAAAACGCCCTCATCACAAAATTGGCCAGAAAAGCCGCAAACAAAACATGACAAGTGGCCCTTATCAGGCTATATACCATCAATGGCAACATGACCGCTGCACCCTCGGTGTGGGTCATGTAATTATACTGGATGTAGCTAAAGGCTGACTCCAAAAGATCGGGCAGCTGGAGGATGGCGAACATAGCAACCCCGGAGATGGCTAATTCGAGGTTCCAGCTCTGGGTGGTTAATTCCCGGAGCTTGTCTTGTTCGTCAGGTGTAAGTGACGAAGCAGTTGTTGGGTTTTTCTCGGACATGAAGGACGTATATACTGATGGTTTTAGTCTCAGTTTTATGATCAAGCGTTATGATGTTTCAAAACTCACTTTTATAAACATGCCTGAACTGGAGTTGACAGGTCAATCTTCGGATATCAAATGGCATGATGCCGACATTTGCGCTCCCCTTTTCGAAAGATAATTCGGCTTCTCTGTATGGCTCTCACAGAAGGGTCAATATTGGCATAGTTTCATAACATATAAGTACCAGATAACAACTCCCCAAAAGTACAAATTAGCTAAGAGGTTGCAACTACCAAAGCAGGCCAGATTTGAAATATGGATATCACTGGTTTTTGAGAATGAATGATTGTTAACTCCTGCGCGGGTCACTGCTTGGGTGGGGGGGAGAAATTAGTTGTATATCAGGTTTGATTCGTTCGTTTTTTAAGACTAGCGACAGAGTATCATCTTATTTACCGGACGTGGCAAATTAGGTTTAGTATCTATTGTTGGCAAGCAGCAAACCGTTGGAATAGTCAATTTTAATAGCCCTTTTCAACAGTAAAAAACTGTTAAATTGATCGGATAGCCGAAAAACTACCTTCCGTTATTAGAATCTTCGAATTATCCGTCTCGCTATAAAGAGTACCGGAAAAGGTTCCTTCAACGCGCTCATTAAAATGCTTCGAAATTTTAAAAGTTAGGTTCTTGTCTCCTGAATACGTATCAAATTTCTTTGCATCCCCACTTATCGGAAGTCGTGCAGATATGGAAATGCGAGGATTCAAATTGTTAATATCATCCGACTTGTACTCTCCTTCCTCGAAGTATTTGGTGCTGGCTGCAACAAGTGTTAATGCTGGAAAGCCATCACTGGCTACCAGCCCCGTAATTTGAAATTTGTAAAAATCCGGAACAGGTCTGCTTGATATAATGGTATAGACGTTCACAATATTAGATTCCTGTTTAAGGTAATACTGTTTTCCATTTGCCTTGAATTTTACATAAGTGTCCAATTTAACTATATAATCTTCATCCCCTCTCACTTTACCCGTTTCTTCGCACGAAAAAAAGAGCATTATTGAGAGAATCGTCATGAAAAAAAATGGGAATTTTTCCGCTTTTAAAAGATTTCTTTTTGTCAGGATCATAAACTTTAGCGATTTTATTGTAAGATAAAACAGATTTGCCGTAGCGTAATAATATCGTAAACCTACAAAAAATAAGAATAATAGTGATGTGAATACCATTAACCAAAAAGGTAGTAATCG
This sequence comes from Dyadobacter psychrotolerans, assembly GCF_004349265.1. Classification (GTDB taxonomy): domain Bacteria; phylum Bacteroidota; class Bacteroidia; order Cytophagales; family Spirosomataceae; genus Dyadobacter; species Dyadobacter psychrotolerans. Next base: position 1,350 of record NZ_SMFL01000004.1, on the reverse strand, counting down.
TAATACTCGTCTCTGATACGATCTTGGGTTATTGACAAAACCGGCCATTAGTATTGATGCAACTAATGACATTGCAAAAATAAAAAAATACTAAGCCTATTGAGTCAAGGAGCTGTGGCAAAAGGCTCTGGTGATCAATTGGGATTCCAATTACTTAATCGATCAAAAAACTGCTAATTAGGAAAATGGCAAGAAGCAGTAACACCAATAGCCAAGTTATATTTATTCTACGCATGTCGCTGACAAATGGCTTTGCCTTAAAAGTTTTACCTTTAATTATAGAGAACTTGAAATCCTTTTATATTGAGACAAAATACTCATCACTTTTTGAGACAGAAAAATTCTCCCGCTTTTCAGGGAACACTTTCAATTTAGACGCCCGCCTTGCGACAAGGTGCTGCTGATGCAGTTGTTACATTATCTAAGGGTTCTTCACAAATATAGAGGTAGCCCAGGCAGTTTTTGTGCCATCTGAAATGAAGTTTGGTTCGCCATTTTTCCAATAAATGGCCCTTTCAAATGGAGTGCCGGTGCCTGTCCCAGCCACGTAAATGTCATTATTAAATACGAAAATACTCGAAGCGGTAGTGCCTGAAGGCAGGGGGCCTGCAACTCCGTTTTTCCAGATTTTGGCTTCACTTGTTACTCCACCCTTTTCCAGATACTTTTCTACATACCCTACTATAAAAACATCATTGTCAATGATTACTATGTCTTTAGCAATAGAAAGATTTTCGGATTGATCGGTTAGAAAGACTTCGACGCCATTCTTCCAGTATTTGGCGTACAAATGTCCATTGGGTTTCCCACCCCAACCCACTACATATACATCGTTGTCTTTTACCACAATTGCCGTTGCCGCCGACATATCCGTATCTTTTCCCAGTGTTACCCGAACCCCATTTTTCCAGTACCTGGCAACTCCATTCTTACCATTAGAAGCCATGCCAGCAAGGTACACGTCACTTCCGGAAAGGAAAATCCCTCCTGCACTACCATTAACAGCATCAGCTAAGAAGACAGCTTCGCCGTTTTTCCAGTAAGCTGCGTAGTTTGACGTGGTTCACTTTCGGTTTACACTTTTCGCAGGTTAGTTAAATAATTACCACTGAAATATCATCCTGTTTTTTTGTAATACAAGTTTTCAAAGGCTACTGGATTTAAATAATTTAACCCGGAATGTAACCTTCGGATATTGTAATATCCATCGATGTATTCGAATAAAACAGTTGTTAGGTTTTCAACACTTTCATAACCTCCCTTAGGCATTTCTAATTCCGCCTTGAGTCGGCTCCAAAGAGATTCAGCCCAGGCGTTATCATAAGGATCGTCAGCGCGTGACATACTCTG
>NZ_SMFL01000039.1 GCF_004349265.1 Dyadobacter psychrotolerans | reverse complement strand
TGCACCCAGCCTTTAAGGATAGTCGGTTTGGCATCTTTTCTTGACGATTCGAATTGAATGGAAACTTCGTAATAATACTGTCCTGCTGCGAGGTCTTTCCCTGCTTTGTTTTTTCCGTTCCAGTTGATGTTGACATCTTTGGTATCATACACCTGTGCTCCCCAGCGGTTGAAAACCCTGAATTCGAGCGACTGTACAAATGCGGGGCAATCGAAAGGCTGGAAGATATCGTTTTTATTGTCACCGTTTGGTGTAAATACATTTGGCAAAACATAGGCAGGGCAGTTGTCTTTGCAAACGATGTTGCTCGGTGCACTTTCAATTCCAAAACCGTTTACTGCTGTGACATAATAACATCCTGCAAAAGAAGTAAGTCCTGTATGTGCAAAATTGGTTGACAACGGGATTGGCGGGGCAGTAACCGAGCCAACCAGCGTTAGCGGATCGCCTTCATATCTCGCATAATAAATTCTGTATGCGGACAGGTTCTGGTCACAGGTTTGCGGATAAGTCCATTTAAGCTGGTTGGTAAAGCTGGTCATACCACAGTAAGTTTCCGGTGCCTTTGCCAGAGCTTCACAGTCGAGCAGGTCTATTTCCAGAACCGGCGGGCATGGCTTGGTAGTGTCCGAAGCCGATACACAAATGATTTGTGAAAAGTTATAGAGTTCGTCCGGTTTGATCTGCCGGTTGTTGTAAGAGCCGAGTGTTTCAACTTTATAACAATAGGTCACATCTTTTGAGATGGTTACATTGACTGTCCCGTCGGCTGCATATTTATCGGTACCATCGTCGACATAGGTAAATGGCTGATTTGCCTGCACTYTTACATCATCAATTCGGTTGAAAATACCGGGCCTTGCTTTGTCTTCGCGGTAAACCCTGTGAACGGTTCCGTTGTTGCTCCATGGCACAATGGCCGACCAGTTGAGCCTGATGCGGGTCGGATCGGCGGCACCCTGTTCGAGCCGTACACTGCTTGCAGGTTCGGTCACATCCTGTTTTACGAGTGTTGTTCCCTGGGTATAATAATATTCGAGCTGGTAGCGGTAAGCATTGGCAACGGTATTGATGTTTGTATCAACAAAAAGCGTGTCGATAACGGCAGGATCCAGAGTTGTATTAATTGTTGCGATTCTGGTAAAAACGGTTCCGTTTTGTCCCACAGCCCTGAATAACTGATACTGTGCCGGCATTCCCGATTTAACCATGGGTCTGGTCCATCTGACGGTGATTGCACCGGCAGCGGCGTCTGTTCTGTCTACGGTTACATTTGTGATCACAGGCATGGTCATCGGCAGGTTCAGACAGAATTCCTCAGAAGCAAGACTTTCTCCGCCACCGATCAGGCTTCCTGCTTCGTTTGGATTTGCACCCGGACGGGGGAATTCGACTACGATCCTGTAACTGTAAGAAACGCCTGCACGAAGTCCTGCACCGTTGTTATTGTCCAGGTAAGTTACTTCGCCAACGCCAACCCTTCCGATTTCGGTATATCCTGAACCTGCGGGAATACCAGTAATACACACATCTTCGGGAATATCGCGGCAACCTTCACTTCTGTAAATAACGATTCTGGCGCCTGCGACCTGGCATTTGTAAGCATCCCAGTTAAGCCTGTAAGCCACGCCGGCCGGATCGGTGGCAGCAACGGCCCTGAGGTTGGTTGGTTTCGGTCCGTAAACCCTGATGTTCATGGTGGTGATATCGACCAGCTTGCGGAATAGACTTGGATTAGGCACACTGGGTCCTGCTGCATCTTCCACTTTGAAGAGCACATCGTAAGGTTCCAGGCGGATGTGGTTACAGCCTGTCTGCCAAACGAACTGACCTGTAACGGTACCTATTGCATTTGTCTGGGGGGTAAAGGTTGCCACAGCCGGAGCGACCAGTGTGCTTTCATACACCCCACCATTGGAAGTAAGTGTGAGCCTGTCGCCGTTTTTATCTGTTGCCCTGATGAGCTGGCTGATGCGTGTTCCTGCTTC
>NZ_SMFL01000038.1 GCF_004349265.1 Dyadobacter psychrotolerans | reverse complement strand
GTAAGCATCCTATGAACCACATATTTCTTAAGAGAAACGTGGTTTTTACTTTTGACTTAAAAACCAATCAAAATGGATCAGTCGGAAGAGATGTTCAAATTAGTAAGGGAATGGCGTAAAAGTGGGCTAACCCAGAGTGAATTTTGCAAGCCACATGGCATCACGGTAGCCAAATTTGGTTACTGGGCGGGAAAAGAAAAGTTGGCCGCGCGGTTGCCTGTCGAAAAGGTAGGTGGCTTTGTTCAGATATCAGGCCAACAATCCGCATCAAATGATTCTTGCCAGATTGTCTACCCAAATGGCGTGAAGATAAATTACCAAGGGAAAGACCTTGTTGTGCTTTCCCAACTGATCAAGCTCTACTGATGTTCAGTCTGAGTTCATCGCACAGCTATTTTCTTTACCAGGGCCGTTGTGACATGCGTAAAGGATTTGACGGGCTTTGTGGCCTTGTAAGTGCAGAGCTGGACCGTAATCCCACAAGCGGTGAAGTCTTCGTTTTTCTGAACCGGCCCCGCACCCATATCAAATTGCTGCATTGGGAAAACGGGGGCTTTGTTTTGTATTATAAACGACTTGAAAAAGGAACGTTTTCTCTACCCAAAGCAATGGGTGGACGCGTATCTTTGAGTTGGGCTGAGCTGGTTCTGATGGTAGAAGGCATCCAGATACAAAAGAGCATACAGAAGACAAGATTCCATATTTAGGTGCAAAAAAAGGCATATTTTATTAGCTRAAATGCTTCCGGATCTGTATCTTTAGTGCATGGATATGTCTCTGGAATCGCTTTCAAAAGAAGAACTAATAGCCCTTATAAACAAGGAAAAGCAGTCCTACAGTGAAGTGCGTATTGCAGAGTTGGAAGATGAAAATGCTTATCTCAAATCGCAGCTTGCGATGTACAAGCGGATGCAATTCGGGCAAAAACGGGAACGATTCGAAGGGGATCCTGCCCAGATTGCACTCCCTTTTGAAACGCCCGTCGACCAAATAGCTGCACAAGAAGAAATCCTGAAAGAAAAGATCAGCTACGTCCGTAGCAGGCCTAATCACAAAGGCCGTGCTGCACTTCCATCGCATTTACCTGTTGAGGAGATTGAAATTTACCCTGCTGGAGATCTTTCAGCGATGGTATGCATCGGCAAGGAGGTTACCGAAGAGCTCGATTATGAGCCAGCCCGCTTTTTAATCAAAAGGTATATCCGCTATAAATACGCTGCCAAAAATGGGGAGGGTGTAAAGATTGGTCATCTCCCGGAGCGGGTCATTGATAAAGGAATTCCTTCTGCCGGACTGCTGGCTAGTATTTTAACCGATAAATATCAAGACCACCTTCCACTTTACCGGCAGAAGCAGCGTTTTGCCAGAGAAGATATCCAGATTGCATCTTCAACCCTGGAGGGCTGGACCAAAGAAGCCTTGATCAAGCTCGAACCGCTCTACGAACAACTGGTCTTCGATATCAAGACAAAAGGATATCTTCAGGTGGATGAGAGCCCGATAAAAGTACTGGAAAGTGAAAAGAAGGGAGCTTGCCACCAAGGCTATTATTGGGTGTACCACAGCCCTTTGGATGGCGTAGTTCTCTTTGATTACCAGCCGACAAGAGGATCAGCAGGTGCAAAAACGATGTTAGAAAGTTTCAAAGGCTATCTGCAGACGGATGGGTATGCCGTTTACGAAAAGCACGGGAAACGCAAGGACGTTACTCACCTGGCTTGCTGGGCACATGCCCGCAGAGAATTTGAACGAGCGCTGGATAATGACAAAACCAGGTCGCAAAAAGCGCTATCAATGATCCAGCAGCTATACGCTGTGGAGCGAAAAGCCAGCCAGCAGATGTTGGATCCTGTCAAAATCAAAGAGCTACGGCTGACCGAATCCCTTCCGGTTCTCAATGAGCTGGGAAAATGGATCTTTGAACAAATTAAAAGCACGCTCCCAAAAAGCCAGATTGGAAAGGCGATGCAGTACAGTTATAATCGCTGGGATGCGCTCAGTGCGTATTTACATGATGGGAATCTGCTGATCGACAATAATCAAATTGAAAATTCCTTACGTGGCTTGGCCCTAGGTCGGAAAAATTATCTTTTTGCCGGATCACATGATGCTGCACAGCGAGCTGCCATGATATACTCTTTCTTCGCGATCTGCAAAAAACATAATATCAATCCCTACAATTGGCTAAAAAACACCCTGCTAAACATCTCCACAATCAATCATAAAAACATTACCGACCTATATCCGCAAAACTTTAACAAAGTTCAGCAACTAACAAATATGTAGTTGGTAGGCCGGATAC
>NZ_SMFL01000037.1 GCF_004349265.1 Dyadobacter psychrotolerans | reverse complement strand
TGAGAAAAGAGGCGCAAACTGAGCCACCTCCGGAAGTGCAAACTGAGCCACTCCCGGAAGTGCAACTTGAGCCACTTTGGAGAGGTATAATTTGGTAGCTGTAATTCCTGAAGTTTGTCCTGGTATTGACCTGAAACATAGCGGTCGCTGCCAGATGAACCATGGCTAACCAGCGAATCCAAATGTTTCAAGTCAAACGCATCATTGAACTGCGGGCCTCAAAGAAGAGTAACCGCTTTATTGCCCGGGTTTTAGGTATATCCCGCAATACGCTCGACAGCTATCTAAAGCAATTGTCCAGTCACAACCCGGATTTATTAACCTTTTTATCGTGGACAGAGGAGCAGCTGGACAAGTTGCTTAATCCGGTGATAGTAGAAGTCCCGGCATCTCATCGTGAGCTTTATGCTCTTTTCCCAGGCTATGTAAAAGAACTTACCCATGTGGGTGTAAGCCGGATGACATTGTGGACGGAATATTGTCTAAAACATCCGACCGGGACCGGATACCGCCACTTCTGCAATCTTTTTCGCCAATGGCAGGCATCTCAAAAAGTTACCATGCATATTGAGCACAAAGCCGGCGATAAACTTTTCGTAGATTTTGCAGGTGACAAACTCCATCTGATAGACATTGAGACAGGACAGCAAATTCCAGTAGAGTTCTTTGTAGCTATTTTACCTTGCTCGCAAATTACTTATGCTCAGTGCGTAATGAGCCAGCGAAAAGAGGACTTTATCCTGGCTCTGAGTAGTGCCCTTGCTTATTTTGGTGGTGCCCCGCAAGCCATTGTTCCGGATAATCTGAAAGCAGCCGTCAATAAAGCAGATCGTTATGAACCTGAGATTAACCAGACTCTTGCAGATTTTGCATCTCATTACGGAACTTGCATTTTTCCGGCCCGTAGCCGAAAGCCGAAAGACAAGGCATTGGTGGAGAGCGCTGTTAATATTCTTTATGGGCGTATCTATGCTCCATTGCGCAACCGTATCTTTCATTCCCTTGACCAGCTCAATTCCGCTGTTTGGGAGCTCCTGGAAATTCATAATGATGTTCAACAAAAGGGAAAAGAAAGTTCACGCCGTGAGCGGTTTATCGAATTAGAAAAGTCTATTCTAATTCCTTTACCCTCAAAACATTATCAATTAAAAAAGTTCTCCTTATCAAAAGTCCATCCTAACGGCCATGCCACTTTAAAGGAGGATAAGCATTACTACTCAGTCCCTTACAGGCTAACTGGTAAACAGGTGAAATTGATTTATACACATGAGTCAGTAGAGATTTATCATAATCACCAACGCGTTGCATGCCATGAAAGGCTCATTACCAAAGGCCGTTATACCACATTAAAAGAGCATTTACATCCCAGTCATCAGTGGATTAACAGTTGGTCCCCACTTTTTTTTGAAGAGCAGGCAGACAAAATTGGTCCTAATACCCGGCTTGCCATTGATGAAATCTTACGAATGAGGGTTTATCCGGAACAGGCTTACCGCTCCTGTGTAGGGGTTTTAAGTTTTGCTAAACGTTACACGGCACAGCGTCTGGAGAAAGCCTGTGAAAGGGCTTTATATTATAATCATATCTCCGCAACGCTGATAAAGTCCATTCTAAACCGTGAACTGGACCGTATCCAGTTAGTAGATGAAGAGATCACCTTCACCGATCCCGATGGTACCCCACGGCCTGTTATTCCGCTACATGACAATATCAGAGGAGCCGATTCTTATCAATAAGCAGCTAATGAAAAAAGATAAAATGCCGCTCAATATTAATCAAAGTAAATATTAACAATCAAACAATAAAATAACATGAACAATCAGGCAACCCTTGACCAGATGCGTCAATTATCCCTACCAGGGATGGCACAGGCTTTTGAAACGATCATTACTTTACCGATCGATAAGCAGCTCACCACAGATCAACTCGTAGCGCATCTGATCCATGCTGAATATGAGCATAGACAGCACCGGAAAATGCAGATCGCAATTAAACAGGCAAAGTTCAGATATCAATCTGCTGTTGAAGAGATTGAGTATCAGCCTGAAAGGAACCTGGATAAAAACCTGATTCTCCGTCTGGCGGATACAAGCTTCATTACCCGAAGTGAAAATGTTCTCATAACGGGTGCTACAGGCTGCGGTAAAAGCTTTGTCGCTACGGCTTTGGGTTACCAGGCTTGTCAGATGGGTTTACGGGTGGCCTATTTTTCTTTACCCAAACTCTTGCAGAAACTTCACCTTGCCAAAGCTGATGGCTCTTACGCGAAAGAATTGGCGCGTCTTGAAAGAATGCATTTACTTATCCTTGACGATTGGGGATTACAGCCTCTGGATAACCATGCTAAAATGGCAATAATGCAGCTGATTGAAGACAGGCATGCTAAATCATCGACTATCATAACTTCTCAGTTACCGATTAACAAATGGTATGATTACCTGGCAGAACCGACTCTGGGCGATGCCATAATGGATCGAATTTTACAGCATGCAAACCGTATCGAATTAAAAGGGCAGTCAATGAGAGTAAGAATGAATATGCAGCAAAATCCAGTTTAGTTTTTAATTTTGTAATGCTACTGATTATATCTCTTCTAAGTGGCTCAGTTTGCAGCTCCGAAGGTGGCTCACTTTCAATGCCATACTCA
>NZ_SMFL01000036.1 GCF_004349265.1 Dyadobacter psychrotolerans | reverse complement strand
TGTCTAAAACGGACTTCACCGGGCCAGTCATTTCGGAGTATCATGGGCCAGTCATAACGGAAATCAACGGGCCAAAATTCAGGATCATTTTTCGGAGGTCATTGGGCCAGGTTATCAGCAAGTCAAGATTTCGATTTTGACCGAAAACGGAGGTTACTGGGCCAATAATGATTTTGATTTCGGAAGTCAATGGGCCATTCCTTCGGGTGAGAGTTGGTCAAGGCATCTTAAAACGGAGGTCATTGGGCCAAAATCTGCTTCAATCCGATCCTGATCTGTCAATACAGGCAATCTAACTTCTTAAAAAACGGAAGTCATTGGGCCACTTTCCATGATTTATCATAGCCTTGTTTCTGAATTAAATCTCAGCGACATGGCCGGACAAAGGATCAATATCATGGAAATACGTAGCTTGATTGCATTAAAATTAAAGGGGTTAAGTAATAGAAAAATTGCAGATCTGTTAAAGATTAACCGTAAGACCGTTGATAATTATACCAGCCGTTTTTCAGCTCTGAATCTGGGCTTTGATGAGCTTATTAATCTTACAGAGCCCGATCTGAGGGATCTGTTTACCGAAGAGCCACAGACTGAAAAACAGCGATACGAACTGCTAGCTGCACGTTTTTCTTACTTCGAAAAGCAGCTTCGCAAGCCAGGGTGTACACTTCAGGCACTTTGGAAAGAATACCTTCAACAAAATCCACAGGGTTATAAATACACCCAGTTTACTTTTCATTATCGTCGTTGGCGCTCCCTAAATAACCATAGTGGAAAGCTTGATCATAAAGCCGGAGAAAAGCTCTTCATTGACTTCTGTGGCAAAAAATTATCCTACATCGATAAAGCGACCGGAGAACAAGTTGAAGTAGAGGTTTTTGTAGGTGTTCTGCCTTGCAGCCAGTATACTTTTGTAAAAGCCGTTGCTTCACAAAAAAGGGAGGATCTTATTCTTTGTCTGGACTCCTGTCTGCAATGGATTGGTGGTGTTCCACAGGCTATTGTATCGGATAATCTGAAAGCTGCTGTCAGCAAAGGCAGTAAATATGCCCCGGTAATTAATAGAACGCTTACTGATTTTGCGCTACATTATAGCTGTGCCGTCGATCCGGCCCGCCCGCATCACCCTCAGGATAAAGCGCTTGTAGAGCGCAGCGTCGAACTGGTATACCAACGGATCTTCTATCCTTTAAGCAAGTTCACCTTCTTTAGTCTGGATGAACTTAATAAGTCCATTAAAGGCCTTCTGGATGAATATAATGACTATTTATTCTCTCATGGGGGCGGCAGCAGGCGGAGCCACTTCGTGGACCTTGAAAAAGAATATCTCCAGGCGTTACCTACCGGTACTTATAGCATCCGCCATTACAGACGGGCCAAAGTCCAACGCACTGCCCATATTTTCCTGAGCGAAGACCACAACTATTATAGTGTCCCGTACCGCTTTACCGGCCTGTCTGTCGAAGTCCAGTATAACCACAATCATGTGGAGATATTTTATAACCACGACCGTATTGCCTTGCATAAAAGAAGTTACAGGCCAGGTCATTACACCACTGTGGCCGATCACATGCCTTCTACACATCGTGCTTATCAGCAGTGGTCGCCCCAGCATTTTGAAGACCGGGCCATACAAGTTGGCAGTTGTACTTTGGAGTATATCAAAAAGTTATTAGGTCAGTACAGCTATCCCGAAGTTGCCTATAAACAAGCGCAAGGTATCCTGGCCTTCCTGAAGCAATATGACAGGTCACGTTTAGAAAATGCATGCAAACGTGCGCTACTGTATCATAAGGCCTCTTATCATACGATTGAAAACATTCTTAAAAACAACCTGGACATGGAGGAGATCAATCAACAGCCAGAGTTGACTATTCCACAGCATGATAATATCCGCGGCGCAAGCCATTATAAGTAGTATTCCGGACCATGTTGACCCCGGTAAATTTTATAAACCAAAACAATTATGAACGAACACAACACCCTTGAAAAAATGCGCCGAATGCGCATGAACGCGATGGCTACACTTTATCATCGCTGCGTCAACGAACACCTGTATCAGGATTACTCTCTGGATGACTTCCTGTCTCTTCTGGTCGACACAGAATGGGAAAGCAGGCAAAGCCGTAACATAGAAAGCCTGATCCTCAGAGCTGGTTTTAAGCAAAACGCTGCCGCGTCTGACATCGACTACCAAACCACCAGAAATTTGGACAAAACAACCTTTGAAAGGCTGCTCAGCCTAAATTTTATTAGTAAAAAGGAGAACCTGATCATCACCGGACCCACTGGGTCTGGCAAGAGTTTTCTTGCTCAATCTCTTGGAATCAAAGCTTGCCAACTCCTCAATAAAACCATTTATTACAATACCGCCAGATTTTTTGACATTGCAAAGCTGGCTAAGCTCGAAGGCACCTACCATAAACTAATCAAACGTATACAGAAAGCAGAGCTTTTGATCCTGGACGACTTCGGGCTCGTATCTATTGATCAGGCAGCCAGAAATGTACTGCTCGACGTGATTGAAGAACGGTATGATAAATCGTCAACAATCATTGCAACCCAGATACCAGTCTCAAAATGGCATGGTCTGATTGGAGAAAATACCATTGCCGACGCGATTTTAGATCGAATTGTTTTTTCTTCCCACCGCATTGAGCTCGAAGGAGATTCCCTAAGAAAGAAAAAACAGTTGAGTACTTAAATTTAAACTACTATTATTGCACTTGGAAAGTGGCCCAATGATTCCCGAAACGCTTGGCCCTATATGCTCCGAAATGCCTGCCCCCATATCTCCGAAATAGACA
>NZ_SMFL01000035.1 GCF_004349265.1 Dyadobacter psychrotolerans | reverse complement strand
TAATAGTATTGTGGCGGCTACCTACTTTACCAGGTTTGACCCAAGTATCATCGGCGGTTCTGGGCTTAACTTCTCTGTTCGGGATGGGAAGAGGTGAACACCAGGCCAATAGCCACCAACAAGATTTTCTGTTGGTTTATCAACAATGTCTTTTGAGTTTCAATGATTAACATTGAATTTCATGTCATATTGGAAGTAGAAGAGATAAAATAAAGAGATTTAATGTGCAAGCTGTTGGGTAATTAGTACTGCTCGGCTGAATATATTTCTATACATACACCTGCAGCCTATCAACGTCGTAGTCTACAACGACCCTTATGTGGAAGATTCATCTTCAGGCTAGTTTCGCACTTAGATGCTTTCAGCGCTTATCTATTCCCCACATAGCTACTCGGCCATGCCCCTGGCGGGACAACCGATTCACCAGCGGTGGGTCCACCCCGGTCCTCTCGTACTAAGGGCAGCCCCCGTCAATCTTCCTACGCCCACCACAGATAGGGACCGAACTGTCTCACGACGTTCTGAACCCAGCTCGCGTGCCACTTTAATCGGCGAACAGCCGAACCCTTGGGACCTTCTCCAGCCCCAGGATGTGACGAGCCGACATCGAGGTGCCAAACCTCCCCGTCGATGTGAGCTCTTGGGGGAGATCAGCCTGTTATCCCCGGCGTACCTTTTATCCTTTGAGCGATGGCCCTTCCATACAGAACCACCGGATCACTATACCCTGGTTTCCCACCTGCTCGACCCGTCGGTCTCACAGTCAAGCCTGCTTGTACTATTGCACTCCACACACGGTTACCAAGCGTGTTGAGCAGACCTTTGGAAGCCTCCGTTACACTTTTGGAGGCGACCACCCCAGTCAAACTACCCACCATGCACGGTCTCCCGCTTAGCGGGATTAGATCCCAGGCCAGCGAAGGGTGGTATTTCAACGTTGGCTCCATCATGCCTGGCGACACAACTTCATAGCCTCCCACCTATCCTACACATCCCTGACCCGAAAACAATGCAAAGCTATAGTAAAGGTGCACGGGGTCTTTCCGTCCCGTGGCGGGTAAGCGGCATCTTCACCGCTACTACAATTTCACCGAGCTCACGGCCGAGACAGTGCCCAGATCGTTACACCATTCGTGCAGGTCGGAACTTACCCGACAAGGAATTTCGCTACCTTAGGACCGTTATAGTTACGGCCGCCGTTTACTGGGGCTTCGATTCAATGCTTCTCTTGCGATGACATCCCCTCTTAACCTTCCAGCACCGGGCAGGTGTCAGGCCCTATACGTCAACTTTCGTTTTGGCAGAGCCCTGTGTTTTTGCTAAACAGTCGCCTGGGCCATTTCTCTGCGGCCTCTCTTGCGAGGAGGCTCCCCTTCTCCCGAAGTTACAGGGTTAATTTGCCGAGTTCCTTAGCCGTGATTCACTCGAGCACCTTAGAATATTCTTCTCGACTACCTGTGTCGGTTTACGGTACGGGTTGCAATAAGCTGATGTTTCAGAAACTTTTCTTGGAAGCGTTTTCGTATCTTCGCTTCGCCCGTAGGCTCCGCTCAACGCACTATTCCGTCAGTACGTAAATACCACAATACTCCGTCATTTCTTCACACTCAATGCAAGGGCAGGAATATTAACCTGCTGTCCATCGAAAATCGCCTGTCGGCTATCCCTTAGGCCCCGCCTAACCCTCCGTTGATTAGCATAGCGGAGGAATCCTTAGTCTTTCGGTGTGCGGATTTCTCATCCGCATTATCGTTACTTATGCCTACATTTGCTTTTCTCACCAGTCCAGCTCAGCTTACGCCAAACCTTCACCCCTGTGAGAATGCTCCCCTACCGATCGTAATAAATTACTATCGCATAGCTTCGGTAATATGCTTGATGCCCGTTTATTATCGATGCCCGCCCCGCTCGACCAGTGAGCTGTTACGCACTCTTTAAATGTATAGCTGCTTCCAAGCTAACATCCTGGCTGTCTCTGCAGTCGGACCCCCTTAGTTCAACTTAGCATATATTTTGGGACCTTAGCTGATGCTCTGGGTTGTTCCCCTCTCGGACTGGGACCTTAGCACCCCAGCCCTCACTGCCGTGTATATCATAGCCCATTCGGAGTTTGTCAGAGTTTGGTAGGATTTGACTCCCCCTAGCCCTATCAGTAGCTCTACCTGACCATGACTCAACCACGACGCTGTTCCTAAAAACATTTCGGGGAGTACGAGCTATTTCTCAGTTTGATTGGCCTTTCACCCCTACCCTCAGTTCATCCGAAAACTTTTCAACGTTTACCGGTTCGGTCCTCCACGATGTGTTACCAGCGCTTCAACCTGACCAAGGGTAGATCACCGAGTTTCGCGTCTACAGCCACTGACTAATCGCCCATTTCAGACTCGCTTTCGCTTCGGCTCCTGTTCTGCAAACATTAACCTTGCCAGTAACCGTAACTCGTAGGCTCATTATGCAAAAGGCACGGCGTCACCCGAAGGCTCCGCCCGCTTGTAAGCGCATGGTTTCAAGTTCTATTTCACCCCGCTGCTCGCGGTACTTTTCACCTTTCCCTCACGGTACTAGTTCACTATCGGTCTCTCAGGAGTATTTAGCCTTGGCGGATGGTGCCGCCGGATTCAGAGGGGATTTCTCCGGTCCCCACTTACTCAGGATACTCACTCAATTATGTCTCTTACCTGTACGGGACTCTCACCCTCTGCGGTTGGCCTTCCCAGACCATTCCAGTTCAATTCATAACCACTCGGTGAGTCCTACAACCCCAGTCTGGCCGTAACCAGGCTGGTTTGGGCTCTTCCGCGTTCGCTCGCCACTACTTGCGGAATCATTGTTATTTTCTTCTCCTGTGGGTACTTAGATGTTTCAGTTCCCCACGTTTGCCTCCATATAGGATAATACCACTTCATGGTATTGGGTTGCCCCATTCGGAAATCTGCGGATCAAGTCATATGTGCTGATCCCCGCAGCTTATCGCAGCTTATCACGTCCTTCATCGCCTCTGAGAGCCTAGGTATCCCCCATGCGCCCTTAATTCGCTTGCGCGATCTTTATCTTCTTCTCTTCTACTTCTCAATATGTCAATGAACTCGT
>NZ_SMFL01000034.1 GCF_004349265.1 Dyadobacter psychrotolerans | reverse complement strand
AAGCCGTTCATTCTCCGCTCGCAATTTGGCATTCTCAGCAACCAATTTAGAGCTACCTTCAGACTCATTAGTTTTGGTTTTTGTCTTCATTGTAGATAAAGTTTTCCAACGATACAGCAGATTTTCAGCAATTCCAAATGTCTCAGAAATCTCGCTTACTTTTTTACCAGAAATCAACATTTTTAGAATTTCTGCTTTGAAATCTGGTTCGTAGTTACGACGCGCTTTTGACTTTTTTTCATTATCCATTTTTTGCAAATTTTATGCAAAAAAGTGTGCCGCTTTTTCAAACCACCTCAGTTTTCATAAGTTGCTTAAGCCGGCCCTGATAAGTCTGCAAGTAATTCTTTTTTGTTGTTTCGTCCAGGAAAGATGCAAAGACTAACTGCTCCACCTGTTCGGACCCATTGAGCATACGTGAGATTATTCCTTCAAATACTTTCGAGTTGATTCGTGCTAGCTCAGCTAGTAAAGTAAATTGCTGCATCACTGTGCCTTGGGCTAGTTTTTTGGGTAAAAGGCCATCGTCCAGTGCAAAATCTTTATCGCGGATATGTATACGGCTGTTGAGCAAATCATAGGCCGGGCTCAAACGATAGTCTCCCTGATCGGTTTCGAGCAATGAGAAGTTTTTGAAATGCGCATCACCGTTAGAGAATAAATAGTTAAACATTAACGTGCGGAGCAATTTTGGTGATTCGACGGTGTAAGCAGGGACATACTTTTGCATCAGCTCAAAAATTTCCAGGTAACTTCCTAAGTATTTATAGTGCTCTCCATGGCTTTGGGGCGTGCGTCCCGCCAGTGATGCAAAATCATCCTGCGCACATTTCCTGCCATCGGCGCGTCTGTCAAATCGTTTAGTAACGTAGGCCTGTGCTCCGTCCACAAAAAAGATCAATGCGTTCTCTGCTGTTTCGATACAGTAGACCTGCCTTGCGATCTGCATAGTCAGATGCTCATTGGCTGGCATTTGATCCGGCCTGCGGCCAGAGGCTGGTATGGGCTTTAAAATATAATTTCCTTGCTCGCCTTCTTCGATCAATCGTAATTTATTCTTATCAAGGATTACCGAAAATTTTTCCTGAACACCCGATATGGACATCCGCTTGCGGTTTTCTTCAAAAAGTTCATCGGTGTCTTGATTGCTCGCCGGTGAATCATACCTCAGAATATGGCTTACGCGCTTGCCGTCGAAGACCCGTTTCAGGCAATTCTGACTATAAGTGTCATAGCCAGGCGCCAATGTGCCTGGGCAAAATTGAATATCTGGTAAGTTCATCACTTCTCAATTTTAATAATTGTCACAGCTCCAATAGTGTCGCTTTTTGCAATCGTGAGCAGCAAGCCAAAGTAGTCGTTTCGATCTATACGGTTTAAGTGACAGACCACTTGTTTATTGGAGCCTTCCGGCAGCATGTTATAGAAAAAGGGGAACAAGTATTCAGACTGATAGGTCTCAATCGTTTTTGGTAAAGTCAAACTGATAGGAGGTTTTGAACTGTCTTCTACCCATTGTTTGTGGTAGTGAAATTCAAAAGCGCCGTTGTCATCTTGCAATAGGATACCGGCCTGCTCTCCTCTAAAAAGAACCTTTGCACTTCTCATGGATTAATGGTTTTTTTTACGTTTAGGGTGATTTCAAGGCCAAGGGCATCACATAGTTTCTTCAATGTTGATAAAGTAGGATTGCCTTTGCCTGACTCAAATTTTTTTAAAGCGCCCAGTGCCACACCAGATAAGTCTGATAGCGCATTTTGTGTAACCTTAAGTGATTTTCGTCTTGCTTTAATCGCCTCAATGATAGATACAAAGTCCATTATAACGTTCTTTTTAAAGTAAAGATACGAATTTTGTCACGAATTATCGTTAAAAAGTATTCAATAATATACTTTTACGTGACAGGCTGATGAGAGTTGTAGCATTTCGTAAAAACGTACACTAAAATATACTATCTGTACCGACCCGAACTTAAATTTCACATATAACAAAAAAAGCACATCATAGTGTACTTTCACAGCGGATGGATATGCAGTTGTGATCGATTCTCGTAACTGCTCTATAACATGCGGTGTGTTTCAGCTAGGTCCGCAAAGATTGAAAGAACTGAGAATCGAATTCAATTTTGTGCTGTTTGGGACGTAAGCTTTCCCCTAACCGGCGAAGTGTAAATTCTCCCAGAAGGTAAAACGACTTTACCTAATGCTAGTTCCGCCAACGCTTTTGCCGAACGTTTCGCCGTCCCCATAAAAAATGCTGGCTTGAACAGGCTAATTAAGTAAAATAATGGCCGGATAGCGGGTATCAATAATTTTAAGATTGCAGGTTGCTTGGCCATCAGCGATGTATCCCCGGTTAATCCTGGATTAAATGCAATTACATCGATATTTTTACGCGCGCCAAATTCTTTTTCGAGAGAACGGGCGGTAAGCATGTTACAAAGTTTTGTAGCTGCATACAATGTCATTTCTTTTGGACTATGCTCGGTTGGATGCCTGAGCTCTCAATATTCAGCGTTTTCGGTCCAAAGGGAATAACAGCCGGATCGTGCGCGTCACTTGTCGTGATAATGATCCGGCCTCCTTCTGTAAGATTCGGCTCAAATAATCTCGCTAATAAATAATGAGAAAGGTGGTTTGTCGCAAATGTCAATTCAAAACCTTCTTGACTACTAACTTGATTATTAGCCGCTCGAATGCCTGCATTTAGCACAAGAACATCGATTTTGATGTTACGCAAACGTTGCTTTATTCTGTCAGCAAAAGAACGTACACTTTTCAATGAAGAAAGGTCAAGCCGGTCGAGTAGGCAAGGGCATTTCAGCCCAAGCCTCTCACAGAACCGTACGTGACAGTCTCCTGTCATACGGCTCTTATTATCCAGAGGTGGTACATGGCTTCACTCTCCAGTGAACGAATAGGTTGGGCATTGATTTCTTTACCTTTCCCACCCATTTCAACGACATCTGTATACTACCATGTAACTTTTTGTATTTCTTACGTGCCCACCTTGCTATCCGGATGTCTACCAGTGATAATATTTGATCAAGTTTGCTCTTACGATATTTACCGTAATAGTTTATCCAGCCTCGTAGTTTCGGATTTAATTCCTCTGCTATTGATACCAGATCACTCTGACTTTGTTGCAATTGCTTACTCTCCCTTACCTTCTCTAAGATATGCTTTTGGGATTTCTTGCTAATCGCAGGTGTAAAGCTCACGAAGCTCATACCAGTTTTACTCCGGCATAATCTTGGCTGAAAGCCGTATCCTAGAAAGTCGAAGCTTTTGATCTCGTAATCTCCTTTCCGTTTGCCATCTTTGCAGTACACAACCTTTGTTTTCTCAGGATGTAACTCAAGACCGCAGTCTTTTAATCGCTGGCTTAAAGACTCCATTAAGCTTTTAGCTTCCGTTTCCGTACGGCAATGGATTACCGCATCGTCTGCGTACCGTTCGAATGGACATTTGGGATAGTTCAATGTAAGCCATTTATCCATACAATAATGTAAGAATAGATTCGCCAGTAAAGGGCTGACAACAGCTCCCTGAGGTGTGCCTTTCTCACTTGTATGAAGGCTTCCATCTTTTTGCTGCACTGGGGCGGACAGCCATCGTTTAATATACAACAAGTGCCACCTTACAGAAGTGTGTCGTTCTAGAGCCTTCAGTAACAGGTCGTGTGGTATGTTGTTGAAAAATCCTTTGATATCCAGATCAACCACCCAATTGTATTGCCAACAACGGCTACGGCACTTACCTATTGCATCAATTGCTGATTTGCCCGGACGATAGCCATAAGAATCCTCATGGAACAGTTTGTCCAGGTCAGTTTCCAAGGCTTGCTTTACTACTGTCTGAGCGATCCTATCGGACACCGTAGGTATACCCAGAGGACGCACGCCGCCATCTTTCTTAGGAATCTCCACTAAAAGAACAGGCGGTGGCATATAGCTCCCCGAACACATTCTTGCCCATAGTTTGTATAGATTGTTTTTCAAATCTTTATCAAACTCTTTTAAACTTACCTCGTCCACTCCAGCGCTCCCACGGTTGGCCTTTACTCGTTTGTAAGCAGACCACACCGCTTCTTTCGAAATATTAAATGCTCTTGTCTTCATTAATTGGATTCTCCTAAAAAAAAAAAAAATCAGTTTCCCTCTCAATGAAAACCGGATAATTGTCCTCCTTCCCTCCTCCTTCATTACAAAGGACTCATCGGTACTACAAGGACATCCGCCCCTTGAACCCACTTCGGTACGTTTGGCCTCATGGGATCTCCACTTGTGCCGTTTCCCTTAACATTGAGAACGAAGGTTCTCACGTTCCATACCACCGCCTGAACTATGCTCATGCCACCTCTACGCCGGATGCCGCAACAACAGTAACCACACACCCTTGTTGCTCCTCCCTGTTTAGCACCAAAATCAGGTTCTGACATCATCAAATTTGTTTTCGACGCTTCATCGATAGTTCACTTCCGTTCATCTTCATAGCTCATTCCTAACTCCCTTACAGGAGCCTTTTGACCGTAACGTTCAATACCAGGGCTTTTGACCAAAGCACCTTACGGTGGATTGAAACCCCTGTATGGACAGTGGTTCCGAAGGGCCCTCCTTCATCGGCTGTATAGCATCCTTTCCAGGTTCGTGACACACGGTGCATTTCAATTTTACGCAGCCTGTGTTAGCATGTTCGTGACGCAATCCCATCGATTGCTTTCTCTTATGACTCTAAGATTGAGCATGGCCTGCGCACCAACAGGTGTCCACCGCTGACCACTGCGCTTCATTCGTGTTTGAATAACAGTTCTATGGGCTGCTTCCATTGGACCACTTCCAATCATAAGGCCTTGACTACGAAAAAGTTTATAATGCATCCTTTCGATATTGTTTTTGTAATACTCCACCAGGCTTATTCGTCTCTTTTTCGCATCGTGGGATAGGTTTCTGAGTTT
>NZ_SMFL01000033.1 GCF_004349265.1 Dyadobacter psychrotolerans | reverse complement strand
ACTTGACTTTCAGATATATTAATTCCTAGAAAAGCGTTTAGCAAATCATTTGATTTTGAGTAGACGTCGCTAACACCAGCCAAAGCCATCAGATTTTGAAGATAGGGGCTTATAAAAAAACCATTACACTTCGCTTCAAAACGATGATTTTTTGACAACTCTATTTTTCCGAACCGGGTTTGACAACCGTTTTTTTTCGTTTATCTTTTGAAAGAGGCTTATCCAAACTAGCTTGCATCACCTGGGCTCCTAGCTCCGTCCATACCTTCACGAAACCTTCTTCAAATGCATAGAAGGTCCGTTTTGACTGTAAGTCAGCCAGTTTATCGTATTGTTCGTTAGCTAAGGCAAGAAATTCTTCGCGCGTCATGTCAGTAAAAATCCATTATTTTTACTTAAAAGCGAATCTAAACTAGTTAATACTTGAGGTTATAGGCCTTTTTTATCACGAAACAGTCAAAACGAAGTTTTGAAATGCACCCTACCCGATCTCCTCTTATTAAGAAATGCCCGCTGGAATAAATTTGAAAAACATGAAATAAATCGAATATCCATTTTACCTATCATAAGGTCATCACAGTTCATCAAAAGGTTTTATTGACGATAAAGTAGTGATATTATTTGTCACTTAAGGCAGCATTTATCCTTTCACCAAGAATTTTTATTTCGCTGTCGCCAACTCCTCGATAAAGAATCCGCCATTTATTGTCAAGTAAAATAGTTGTTGGATACTCACTAATTCTAAATTTATTTATTAATGAGCTTTCATAATTTGACTGTTCATAAAACTCTATCAGGTGACTCCAATCCATATCATATTCTCTAATTATTTTTTGCATTTTCGTAGTGTCATTCGTTCGTTCATGTGCGACACTCAACATATTCATTAGCCCACCCTTCACATACAAATCATAAATATTTTTTAAATCTGGTATAGATCTAATGCACGGAGCACACCAGCTTCCCCAGAAGTCTACAAGGATTAACCTATTATCCATCCACTGCTCCTTTTTTAGCTTACTTAAAAGCAGATGTCGAACTTCATCAGGAAGAATGTTATTCATACGTAGTCCATTCACATATTTCGAGTCTCGAATTTGGATTTGAACTGAATCGCAAAAAAAAGAAACAGCTCTTATGGTTACTGCTTTACCGTTCAGAAAAAATTCCTCTCCTACCTTAATAGAGGGTTCATAACGTATTTCGGCATCGGTAATGGCGTCTTTTATTAAAAATGAAGATGCAACATATCCGGCATCAACATCAGCCGGCTTAATAAAATGAATTATATAATTCCTTTTGTTCAATTTTAAAATCGCACTTTTTACCATATTGATAGAAAAATACGTTTCCAAAAGCTCCGAAGTCGATACCGCTGAATAGCGAACTGGCTCATAGGGTAATATTTTTAATTGAATTGACCTTTTAAAAAGCGTGTTGCCTGATTTATAAGTATATGGAACATCAATTGTTTTTACGAATTCAACCGCAGCCCTCCTGTGAATCTTAATGACAGAATATTTATATGTAGAATCATTTGTAAAATTTCCATCACGATTGATATCGGGAATAATGACTTTGGTACCTTTTACCAATCCTGAAAGGACATATATTCGAGAAAAATCCCGCATAGATTCCCTAGATAACAACGTCTGATCATTTTGAAATGACAGATACGAAATGGAGAACTTTTCCAGCCCCATAGGAATAATTACTCCCATATTTTTTGTATCAATTATTTCCCCTTTAATTACTTTCTTATTTGATTCTGATATGCTATTAGTTACTTTCAAATTGACAATTATATCATCTGTTTCCAAAGCGAAATCAATCTTTGCACTTAAAATCATGAGCGTTACTGGGTAAACAAATAAGTTTTTCATATTCAGTTAGTCATTTACATGTAATTTTCATCATATATTTTAAATCACTAATATATTCCTCGTTAGTTTTGTATTGTTTCATTTGATCGTTTAAAATGAACTGGTTAGCTGGGTTATTATTTACCTTGCTCATAATTTTAATCTCACTTATATTTTTTCTTGTGATGGACAGTTTTTCTTCGCAATACGGAATAAACGAAGACAAATTTGAACATAAATCCGAATATTCATTTGTATACTGAAATTTTACAAATGATGAATAAATAAGTCCGGTATTTATACCACCTGAATGCTTCATTTCATTTAGAAATCTGATTAAATGACCTTGTGGAATTTTTAAACTGAATTGGTCAGTTTTGTCACTGGAACATAAATATTTGACAACAATTTCTGAACAAACACGCCGGTACAGATTTTGATATGGTGAATCCTGAAGTAATTTTACGTTCCTGTCATAATTGCTAATAAGTGTATCTACGTTGAAACTGTTTGTCCATTGACTTTCAGCAATACCACCAACAGGCAGATGCCAGCTTCTAAGAAATTCCTTTTGATCACTTGACTTTTTTTTGCTTAATGCTGTATCACCTTCGATGAAGTCGAAGCTGTAAACCAGAATAATATCGGACGCATCGATCTTTTCGACAAGGATTGTGTCAATTTTCCTGACATCACCCGGGACTTCCGAACAGCTTAAAAGAACTGGCGTTAAGCGTATAAGATAGAAAAATAAACTAAATACTATCGTCAAAATTTTCATATGAACTATGCTATAAGTTTTTGCTGAAATAGATTAGTTGCCAAATTTGACAAAACCGCGCTGCTTTAAAACAGCACGGTTTTCTTATTACGTTTTTAGATTACGCGCAAGGAATATTTGCGATTTTTACGTAACCCTCATTTGATTGCCCGCCATATTCATAGTTATAGTAACCTACACCTGCGTCTCCACCACTGCAACTGTTGCCACTAGTGGACCACTCATATGTAATTGATGTTGGCGGCGTACTTGGAATGTCCATAGTACAAGAGCACGTGGCTCCTCCAACAACTTTCTTCATTTCAGCCCTAGATAAGGCGAATTCATTAAAATTTAATAGGCTCATAATTTTTAATTGTTAAAGTGGAAAAAATATAACCGATTTTCGAAAATCCTCAGACCGATGGTATTGTGGCACTAAAATTGGCGACAGCTATTATCCTCGGGATGTCTTTCAATTGATATGGAGTCGCCAGTTTTGACCCGTTTAAAAACAAGGTTGGTGTTACGTCTATGCCTGCCAGTTGACACCATCGAGGATGCAATGCTAGTCCTTGTTCTGCGTTTGAAGACCTTTCATTAGAATTATTACTAAGTATCCATTCGTCTACATCTTGCTTGTTATTACTATACCAAGAGTCCATCAATATTTTGACATGGCGTTCTGGTGCTGCAAGAAGTTCCGCTGCGACCCGCATTGCTTTAAATGGCCCGATAAAAATGAATTGACACTTTATATTGGACTGATCTGCCAGAAGTTGCAGTAACTCAGAATGAAGTTTTGTACAGGGCTGACATAGTGGATTAGTGACCACCGTAACTATATGTTCAGCTTCATTGCCCCCCAACCTAACAACCGGCATATCCTCAAAAACAGGCGGCATCTGTGGCTGGTTTTGGAAAGTGCTACGGATATAGTTTTCATCAAACTTCACTTTCTGAAGTTCACGCTGCAAGTCAAAAACCTGTGATGCCTGATAAACCGGGTGTTTTATAAAAATCCATAAAAGCGTGGGAATAAGGAAAGCCAGCGAGATTAATAAAGCAGATTGCATGTTCCACGCGTTCTGAAATTGAGAAATATTAACGAGTGCAAGAATTGCTTCCACCCAGAGCACCACCTGCACAGCCATGCATAGTTTGCACCACTGCCTGGCTACGAACTTTTGATAGTAAACGGAGTAGACGGTATATGGCAATGCTACTATTGCCAGCAACTCAATTATAATAATGATAGAATTGTTTCGGGATAAAAAGGCAAACAATATACTTAGTAAACCTCCAGCAAAATAAATATATCCCACTTCGGACCAGGAAAGCCAGGGGGTTACATTCGCTGCCTTAGATCGCAAAATGCTATTGCAATTATTGCGATTCCCTACCTGACAAAAGCTTTGTAAAAACGGATTGTCGGTATCCACGCTTTGCCAGAGCAATAGGCCTGCCAACAGCGTTCCTGCGAGCTTTACCCCAAGGAAAAGATACAAATAAGCCTGGGTTTCCCTGTTCCAGATCAGCATAGCCAACATGATAAATACAACTATCAATCCTCCTGCCAAAATAGGGAGACGTGCGTTGTCAACCCATTCTTTCTCATTCTTACGGTAATAATCGCTTTCACCTGACTGCTGGTTCGGCTCGATCAGCAGGGCAACGCCATCCCATTTCTGTTGAAATGACGTAATACTTTCTGTTTGCCAGCCGTTTTGAGTGTCCAACCAGGTAACCGCATTGTTTTTTACGGATTTAACCGGCGCGAGCATTCCTCCGTTTACATTCAGATAGGCCAGAGCCGGCAATGGTATTTCCCTGATCTGCTCCGGATGTAAGCGTATCGCCAGATTCGGAACCTTCCATTCCGAAAGCGCATCGCTAACCGCTGCTATACTTGGAAAGTCCGGATGCAGACACAGTTCTTCTTTAATTGCGGACGCAGTAACCTTGATCTTCGATGTCCAGAGTAAGTACTCCAGAGCATTTTTAGCATTTTTCTAGATGGCATTTAGTCTCATAAATCCTAAGAATCTGTTAAATATCTCGTATCCTCATATATGTTATAATCTAAACAAGACGTTATGCGTGAGCATAACAACTGCATACTATACCTCTGCCGCCCTCCGGGCTTCTAATTGCTGATACGCATCTGGAGATAATGACTTAATCAGCCGTTGTAATTGTTCCTCCATGTCTGAATCTGAATTAACTGAACTGATTCTTTCCTTAAAATCAGCTAAGGCCTCCCTGAATCCAGGCTTTTCAAGCAGTTCTTCCATTTTCCTTGTCATATCCAGACTCCGCTCAGATTGAAAAACACCCCTTAATCCCAATCCATGATTTTCCACTTTTAAACCATTCCCGTTCTGGTCGTAATGTAAGCATCCTATGAACCACATATTTCTTAAGAGAAACGTGGTTTTTACTTTTGACTTAAAAACCAATCAAAATGGATCAGTCGGAAGAGATGTTCAAATTAGTAAGGGAATGGCGTAAAAGTGGGCTAACCCAGAGTGAATTTTGCAAGCCACATGGCATCACGGTAGCCAAATTTGGTTACTGGGCGGGAAAAGAAAAGTTGGCCGCGCGGTTGCCTGTCGAAAAGGTAGGTGGCTTTGTTCAGATATCAGGCCAACAATCCGCATCAAATGATTCTTGCCAGATTGTCTACCCAA
>NZ_SMFL01000032.1 GCF_004349265.1 Dyadobacter psychrotolerans | reverse complement strand
TTTGGGTAGACAATCTGGCAAGAATCATTTGATGCGGATTGTTGGCCTGATATCTGAACAAAGCCACCTACCTTTTCGACAGGCAACCGCGCGGCCAACTTTTCTTTTCCCGCCCAGTAACCAAATTTGGCTACCGTGATGCCATGTGGCTTGCAAAATTCACTCTGGGTTAGCCCACTTTTACGCCATTCCCTTACTAATTTGAACATCTCTTCCGACTGATCCATTTTGATTGGTTTTTAAGTCAAAAGTAAAAACCACGTTTCTCTTAAGAAATATGTGGTTCATAGGATGCTTACCTGTAATCTGCTATATATGGCTGGTAAGCATACATAAGCAACAACTTTGCGCCTGATTTGCCTGCAATTTGTTTAGCCGCTTCCAGCGCTTTGTCGGCGTTTTTGGAAAAATCTGTGGGTACCAGAATCGTTTTCATGATCAAAGGTTAGTTAAAACAGCGTAGAATTTTTGCTTGTACAAATCTGGAAAATGTAATTGCAAACGAAAATGATGAAGATCATTCTATGCCCTAAGATTGATTAGGGATCGTACTGTAAACACTGTATAAATGGAATAAAAATATTCATCGTATTATTGCAATGAATAAAATTGTTTTTTACCTTTGGCGCATGGGAGTAACAAAGACACAGGTGTTTACGGACAGGCAGAACCGTATTGCTGATTTAGCCAAAGCGCTGGCACACCCTGCGAGGGTTGCAATTATCCAGCATTTATTGAAAGTGAATTCATGCGTTTGCGGTGATCTTGTGGAAGTTCTGCCACTGTCACAGGCCACTGTTTCACAGCATTTAAAAGAACTGAAACAGATTGGCATTATACATGGAGAGATCAATCCGCCACGGGTTTGTTATTGTATCAATGAAACGGTATGGCAAGAGGCAAAAGCTATTTTTGGTGACTTATTTGAAACAATGGTAGCGGCCAAATGTTGTTGAACTAGTCGTTGACAGAAATATTATTATTTTTAATTCTTCACTTTGAATTCTTAATTTTAACTATCGTAACATAGCAATGAATATTTTAAATCCGATGAACTGGCAGTCCTTCAAAAGTACACTTTTGGCAAATCCGGATAAGGTACTTCAATTTCAATATGCCGAAGGACAATTTGTCGATGCATCGTACCATATCACTGAAATTAAACTAGCCCCGATCGTTTCTGTAGACTGTGGTGGCGTAATGAATAGCTGGACGGAAGTGATTGTGCAGCTTTATGAACCATCTGTTTCTGAAACAGATCGTGCGATGAAGGTAAGTAAGGCGTTGTCTATTATTAATGTGGTAGAAAAAATGCTTCCTTTAAATCCCGACGCAACTGTCAAAATTGAATTTGGCAATTCTAGATTCGATACCCGGCAGATGTACCCAGGCGAGTTTTTGACAGAAGGTGACGCTTTTACGGTAAATCTGGTTCCTGACTTTACACAATGCAAGGCACTGGCAAGAAATGGTAGCTGTGGCACACTTAAGCCAAACACTGGCTCATCTTGTTGTGGCCTCGTCGATGCTGTGGTAATAACCGAAACAGAAGAACCTGAACTCGTTGGCACAGAAGAGTCTTCCTGTTGCTCACCTGGTGGTGGATGCTGCTAATTGTTTTAAAACCAGACATAATATGATCACAACACGACTATTAGAGCCCAAAGACTGGCCAGCTGTCCGTGAAATTTATGCCCAGGGCATTGCCACTGGTGACGCCACTTTGGAAACAAGCCCCCCGGAATGGGAAGCCTGGGACCAGTCGCATGTTTCCAGCCTCAGATATGTAGCGGTTAACGATTTGGATGAAATTACCGGCTGGGCCGCATTGACCCCGGTTTCAGGCAGGTGTGTGTATGCAGGTGTTGCTGAAGTGAGTGTTTACATCGGCAGCAATTTCAGAGGGCAGAAAATAGGAGACCTGCTGCTGAAGCACCTGATCGAACAAAGTGAGCAGAGCGGATATTGGACATTGCAAGCCGGTATTTTTTCGGAAAATATCGCCAGCATGAACCTTCACCAAAAAAACGGGTTCCGGATGATCGGATACCGTGAAAATATTGGGAAGATGAAGGGTGTATGGCGCAGTGTCAACCTTTTGGAAAGAAGAAGTAAGGTAATAGGAATTAATTAAACGTATCAATGAAAAAGGTATTAGTGCTTTGCACCGGCAACAGCTGCCGGAGCCAGATAGCCGAAGGCTATCTTAGAAAATTTGCCGGCAATAAAGCCATCGTATATAGTGCAGGGGTTGAGACCCATGGCGTCAACCCCAAAGCTATCTCCATTATGGCCGAAGATGGTGTTGATATCTCTAATCACACATCGAACAATATCAACGAGTACACAGACATTGACATTGATTTTGTGATTACCGTCTGTGATAACGCCAAAGAGCGCTGTCCCTATTTTCCAACTAACGCAAAGAAATTCCATCACAACTTTCCTGATCCGGGCAAAGCTACGGGTAGTGAGGAGCAAATAACAGACCAGTTCCGTACGGTGCGTGAAATGATCAAAGCGTACAGTCAAAACTTCGTTAAAGAAAACCTTTAAAATGGTTCCTTCAAACAAATTCGCTCCTGCGGCCGGAGCGCCGGCCGCAAGTCGTAAGAAGCTAAGCTTTCTGGACCGTTACTTAACATTATGGATTTTTCTGGCAATGGGCATTGGGGTTGGCCTTGGAAATTTTATCCCCTCATTGCCTGATTATATCGATGCCTTTTCCAGCGGCACAACCGCGGGACGAACCCTAAATATCCCGCTTGCATTCGGCCTGATCCTGATGATGTACCCGCCCCTGGCCAAAGTGAAATACAGCAAAATGGGGGACGTGTTCCGCAATACAAAAGTGATGAGCGTTTCCCTTATTCTGAACTGGGTAATCGGACCGGTACTGATGTTTATTCTAGCTATTGTATTTCTGCCAAACCATCCTGACTATATGATCGGGCTGATCCTGATCGGTCTTGCCCGGTGCATTGCTATGGTTCTGGTCTGGAATGAACTGGCAGATGGGAGTCGTGAATATGCAGCCGGTCTTGTGGCGCTTAACAGTGTGTTTCAAATACTGCTTTACAGCTTTTATGCTTATTTTTTTATCACTGTACTACCGCCATTGGTAGGAATGAAAGGTCTGGAGATAGATATTACCATTTCAGAAATTGCAGTAAGCGTAGGTGTTTACTTAGGAATACCCTTTACTGCCGGAGTGCTTAGCCGGTTTGGATTGACTGCTTTGAAAGGCGAAGTTTGGTATGAAACCAGATTCATTCCGATGATATCACCGATCACATTGATAGCGCTTCTAGCTACAATTATGCTCATGTTTAGTTTGAAGGGAGAATTGATTGTTCAGCTTCCGGGCGATGTACTTTTAATCGCCTTGCCACTGGTAATCTATTTTGCCATCATGTTTCTGGTCAGCTTTTTTCTGGCTAAATTCCTGGGTGCCGATTATGCACAAAATGCATCGATCTCCTTCACTGCCGCGGGCAACAATTTTGAACTCGCTATTGCCGTGGCGATCGGTGTATTCGGGATCAATTCCGGACAGGCATTTGTCGGTGTGATCGGTCCGCTTGTAGAAGTTCCGGCATTGATTGCCCTGGTGAACGTGGCCTTTTGGCTTAGGGATAAATATTACAAAACGAGAACTTCCCATGTATGAAATCGTCTTTTTTTAGACATCCATGCTAATCTGCCTGCTTTCGAGGCAGTTTTCTCGAACATCCGGAAGACTTGATCTACAAGAGTTTCAAGCAAGTCCCAAGAAGGCACAAATAGTTGACGCATCTCAGGCATAACTCAAATCTCCAGCACCGAATTTTTAAAACAGGTATTTTCAAAAAGGTGATTGCATCTTGACACTTTAAAGAATTGAGAATCGAACAGATTTTCAATTACTTTTATCTACAATAGAGGAATGAAAGCAAGAACGGATCCAATTGCAACAAAGAATCTAAGGTTGGCTTGCGAGTTTAACAAGATGCGATTATCTCTGTATCACACATTAGCCGACATTAAAGTATTTACTTCTCCTAGGAGCCCGTCGGACTTACCTTTTTCTAATTTTCTTTTTAAGATTTACAAGGTGGAACTCTACAGCTCTGTTAAGTGGCTCCTTGCATATTTAACAGTTGTACTTTCAATGGTTCAGTAATGATTGTTAGTGCTTAATTCAAGCGAATGATAGCTTGAAGAGCCTTTTTAGATTATATGCCAAGCACACCAAAGACCATTCATTGTCTGTCTGTGATACTCCCCTTGATGAAAATTGCCGGAACCCTAAAACGCTTTTGATTATGCCGAAAACTGGTTCGACCGTTTGCTTTCGGTTTTTGTAAATGGCCTTATATTCAGGGAGTTTCAAACGCATCCTCATTTGCTCAATCGCTGTCATACTTTGCTGCGGTGGCTCATTATCATTAGAATCAGCGCGATTGGGTTCCCGGTTTAAGATATTTTCCAGATAGCTATTATGCTGCTCTCTGGATGTGGCGATAACAGCTATGATACCTTCTGGAACTTTGGAAGCATTATTTTGGCTAAAATAACCCGTATCTGCCACAGCAGCTGATATTGAACCTAATTCTGTCGGTACAGAAGCTATACCAGGCAAAAATTCAGACTTGTCATTGCCATGCTCATTGCTATAGGCCCCGACAATAATCATATCTTCATTAACAGCAACTTGTGCGTTATAACATTGACTAAACCCTGAACGGGTCTTCATAATCCGGGATTCCGGGTCAGTGAAATTATACTGATCCGCTTCATTGGGCTTATTTTCCGGTTCTTTCAGGCCTTTCCCTCTAAGCTTCTTACCGGTTTTGTCTTCTTTTTCGCTACGTGCTTTTATCCTTTGTCATATTCTTCTTTCTCTTGTCTATAACGCTCAGTCGCCCGCGCTTCGACTATGGCCTTAGCCTGTTTAATCTTCTCTAAGCGATCTTCACGCCGCCTCAGTTCGGCAGGAACGTCCATTTTTTCTGGCTTCTCAGTTTCATCCGTGCTGGATGCAATCGCAAGGAGTTTACTTATTTCCAATTCTAACTGTTCTTCCAGACGCTTCATATATTCAAAGCTCATCGCCTTATGCTTGCTGGCGTTTGCTTGGATTTTAGTACCGTCCAAATACACATTCCCCAATTTCACAAGACCTAACTCTTTACCAATGAGTAATATACCTTTAAACCAACCTTTGATTTCGCCCAGGAATCGTTTACGAAATCCTGCAATCATATCATGGTCAGGATGTTGGTTACCGGCTATAAAGCGAAAAGCTACCGAATCATAGGCGGTCCGCCGCGCGGTTGCTGGCTCTATCTTCCTTGAACTAAATACGCCTGTTGAATAGCCATAAAATATCAAAGCTAGAAGCAATTTTGGATCATAAGCAGCAGTGCCAGTACGACGGTATTGTACATAAATCCTTGAAAAATCTAGCTTATCTACGATCTCAATAGTAAATCGCGCTAAATGGTCCTGTGGTAACCATTCCTCCAGATCATAAGGCATAAATGTCATTTGCCCGCGGTTGGCTCCTATAAAATGTTTCATGATCTGAAGATAACAAATTATGTTTAAATGTTCAAGTCCGACAGGCTCCCAGGAAGGTTTTAGTAAAGGACATATTGACCGGAGGGACGAATTCGGGACTGAAGATTTAAGCGGAACGATACGATATGTTTTTCAATAGTATACGTGTGGGTTTCGAATCCCTGAACTCCACTGATGTTGTTTCGGACTTCCGAAGCGGCATTTTTTTGTAGAATGCGCAGGGTTTCTCTGTTCTAAAACAGCAGGGGCGAACAAAGTAGTGCCCTGAATTGGAACTAGTGATTTATCCGCCCCCGCCGTAATCATTACGCCGACAAAATCTTATTCGTAATTTCTACCTCTCTTTTTGCCAGAAGAGGTACAATTTGACCAACTACAACATCCTGGAAGTGAGCTGAACTTTTGTGAGCATTCAGCGATTCTTCGTCATTATATCCCTCATATAAAAAAAGGATGTTTGAATCTCCAAGACTCTGATGGATTTTATAAAACAAATTTCCTTCTTCATTCTCACTCTTTCTGATCAGTTCGGGAAGCAGGTTGAGTACCGATTGTAACTGACCTTCTTTAACCTGCCATTTGGCAAATATATAAACAGCTTTCTTTTCCATTTTTGAAATAAATCTTAATAAATGTGAAGTAAAAATTCCTGGATACTTCCTGGGATTAAGCAATTAGACAGCTTCCAGAATAGCAACGATTTTTTCACCAACACCTTTTGCCGAAGCAGGATTCTGCCCGGTTACAAGTTTGCCATCAGCTATACTGTTTTCAGACCATGGCTCTGCCGCATGGAAAATCGCTCCCTGTCCGGATAATGCGGTTTGAAGATCAAAAGGAACGTCTGGTCTGGCATAGTTGTCCTCCTCTTCGGCGGTGAATGATGAAATATTTTTGCCATCAATTAAATAGGAACCATCACTTAATTTCACGTTTAAAAGCGAAACAGGTCCATGACAAACTGCACCGACTACCGCGCCGCGTTCATAGGTTTCAGCAATTACTTTTTTCAACAAAGGGTTTTCAGACATATCTACCATAGGCGCAAGTCCGCCAGGTACAAAAATCGCATCATATGAATTGACATCAATGGACTCCAGTTTTTTAGCCTTTTGCATATCTGCCCAGCCTTTGCCAGTTAAGAATTTTAAATTTGCAGGATCGTCTGCCAGGTTCAACGCATCCAGATACGGTGTGTCGCCGGACAAACTGGCAAAATCCACCTGGTAATCTGCTCTTTCAAATTCAGAGTAAGGATGTGCCACTTCAGGCAAAAATGTTCCGGTTCTTCTGTTAAACGGTCCGATTGAGTTGGCGTTGGAGACGATGATCAAGATTTTCCTTTCCATGATTTTTTAGTTTTAGAAGTTAGAAAATGTCTTTTGTATGACTAATTATTGTAAGCCAAAATTACCATCCTGAGGTGCGTGGAAGAAGGAGCCTAGTCACAAAAAAAGTGTGATCAGAATCACACTTGAAAGTCAATTTTTCCTGCTCTGCTATTTGGAATAGAGCCTGCTGAGTGTTTCGCGGCTAACTCCGAG
Source organism: Dyadobacter psychrotolerans (assembly GCF_004349265.1). Classification (GTDB taxonomy): domain Bacteria; phylum Bacteroidota; class Bacteroidia; order Cytophagales; family Spirosomataceae; genus Dyadobacter; species Dyadobacter psychrotolerans. The sequence continues at coordinate 4,511 of NZ_SMFL01000032.1, read as the reverse complement.
ATACTCAGCAATTACTTTTTTCGGGAGCCGCTGCAAGAGATTCGGGTAAAGTTTTGAGAATGCTTCGTAGCGTTGATGAGGTGTGCTTGACAGTAGCAGCTTAATTCTCTGCTGCTGGGCAACGTAGCCATTCGTAAGTTTGATACGAAAAAAGTGCTCCATCTGATGAAGTTCAGAAGATAGTTTCTCCCGCGTATGAAGGGTGGAAAACAAAACTTCTCCTTCTTCAACGCATTCGATGTACATGGTGGCTACCTGTTGTTTGAAAAAGGCCTGATAATCCGACATCCACCAATCTTTCTGTGCAAATTGTACAATAAATTCCTTGCCCTGCGCATCGGCATAAAAAACCTTGTAGATTCCTGACAATACCATAAATTCATACTTCACCTCATCACCCTCACTAATCAGATATTGATTTTTTCGAACACGCTTCAACGAGAAAAATGTCCTGATATATTCAAATTCTTCGTCGCTGATCCGGGCAATTTGCTCGATGTGCTCGCGTAGTTTTTCCATTAGGTATATTCGCTTTCAAATCTTTTCTGATTTGATAAGTGATAAGTCGATTCCAAATTTGGTGAATTCTTCCTGTCCTATGTCGGTGATGTAGTAATGCTTATCATCCGGATTTACCTTGGCAATCCAGCCTTTCTCAACAAAGGCTTCCAAAAGTAAATTTCCCAGTTTCCCGCCGATATGTTCAAAACAAACTTTAGCTGGTTTTATGAGAGTCATAGAGTTTTAATGTTTAATTAAGACCTGATGTACTGGTCTGGCAATAGCTATCGAAGACTTTACAAATATACTTACTTTTAAATGCAATGCCGGGAAAGCCCTGATCGCATTATCTGCTTGGTGGGTTTAATAGGTAATTGAAAACGAATATTGTTGAGATTTTGAGGTGACAAAGATGTTTTAGCTTTGAGGTAAGTAATGATTACAAGTATAAAAGCACAGACCGGAACATGGAATTATGAACCGGTCTGGACTGGAAGAATATTAAATCCTTTTAAAAAGATATCGTATTGACTGTACTGGTAGCTGATGTCGTAGGAGTAGCTTTTAAGGTTGCGCCCGAATTCGAGTAGGTTCCGCCTGTATGTAATCCCCAGCCAGCAGTGTTGCCTAAGAAACTGCCACCGCTGTAACTCCCGCCAAAGTATATCTTATAAGCTGCACTTTTAGCTAAACCCGGAGCCGAGAAATGGAAATATGCAGAAGAACTCTTAGGCTTAAAGGTGACCAATTCTTTTCCGGAAGCATCTTCAATATGAATAACCGAAGTTGTTGCCACCTGAGCACTCGATTTAATAAACAAACCAACCTGAGCAGAGGCCGCTCCCATTGCTTTTGTCATATTATTGCTGGGCTCCGCACCTATCAGGGTTCCTCCATTAACCAGGAAGTTACCGTTCACATCGATATCTTCGTTGCCATTTGCAATAACGATTCCCCCTTTTATGGTAAAATTACCGTTGCTATCGATAGCATCTGAACCCGTAGCTATTAATACACCTCCGTTTACCGTCAGACTGCTGTTGTCGTTCGATTCAGTTCCGCCGGAAACAGTGCCATAAGAGGTATTGATACCGTCGTTTGTAGCGGTTAAATTCGTTATGCCGCCATTTATTGTAATGAAGATTGACTCCATAGCTTCATATGATTTCGTTACGGTTATATTACCGTCATTTACCGTAATCGAAGCGTCGGACTTTAAGCCATCATCGGTTGCCGAAATGGTTAAGTCGCCGTTGTTCATGATGAAGGCACCGTCGCTTTTAAAACCTTTTGCATCACTGGTTAGCGCACTGCTGTATGTATAGTTTGTACCGGAAACCGTAATAAGAGTTGAGCCTCCACTCACAGTTGCCGTACCATCCACAGTAATTCCTTTCCCACCTGTTCCGGTGCTTGTAATGGTTAAACTCCCGCCTTTAATGGCTAAATTTTTATCGCAATTTATACCAGCCGGAGCTGCAATATCCGCATCGGCCGTCACATAATATGCAGCTCCTGAAACCGATATCTTTATCGTACCGGCAGTTAATGTGAAGTCACCACCCGTTTTGATGCCCTTTGATCCTTTGCCGCTTACGGCCAGGGTTACTGCATCAGCAGTGCCAATGGTGGTATATCCTTCGCTCTTAATGGCATTTCCTTTTTCACCGGTAGTCGTTATGTTTATTTTTCCTCCCTTGATTAAAATATATGGCGTAATTGTAGCGTCTGTGCCTTCATATGAAGTTTTTATACCATCTCCCACACTATTGACCGAGAATGTACCCCCGTTGATGGCTACATAACCTTCTTCAGCCTCAACGCCGTCACCCAATGCGGTAATGGTGACAGTTCCGCTATCCATCATAAAATAATCATTAGCGTGGATGCCATCTTTTGCTGCCGATTTTATATTGACAGTTGCTTCGCTCACATAAATATAATCGTCGGCTACCAGCGCATGTTTATTATTTCCTGTTACGTTTAACGTCCCGGTACCCATGAAACTGAGTTGGCCTTCGCTAAAAAAAGTACCCTTCTGATCTTCGGTGCTCGTGGCATAGGTAACTCCATCTACTAAGGTATTGGTCGTGCCGTTCATCACATGAATGGTTCCTTTCTTACCAGACTGACTATTGATGGCAGGGCCAGAGCTATTGGTCAGGCTTAGTCCTTTTAACGTAATGTTGTACTTGTATTCACTATAGATCTTAAAACTTCCTTTTGTGGCCGTACCCGACAGCAGATAGACAATTTCTCTGGTTGTGTTTTTTGAAGTCACAGTCACATCAGCTCCGCTCACTGCAACAGTTACGCCTGCATCCTGAAATGCATTACTGATACTAGCCGTTGTACCCGAATAGGCAATCACAACAGTGTCTTTAGCTGCCGAGGCCGTTGACGAAGCGGTTACTACTACAGTAAGGGTGTAGGTTTGACCGCCCAAACTTAGATTAAATGTAGCAGTACCCACTGAGGTGGGTGTACCAGAAATAATATAAACCAAGTTTCCCGTACCACTGGCTAGTGTTCCAGCTGTCAGAGTGGCGGTTAAACCTTCAACACCAGTTGAGGTGGCCGTCGAAGCCTCATACGTCCCGCCATTTCCGCCCGTGTATGCCAACGTAGCATTACCCGAATAATTAACGCCGTTTATTCCATTGGCCGGAGTAGTCGTAGAAGTTAAACTTGAAATACTGGCTTTAGAAACAACTACCGGCAGTGACAGGTCACAGGATTGTCCGCCCAAACTTATTGTAAAACTGGCAGTTCCTGCGGTTGCAGGCGTACCGGTAATAACATAAGTAGCCGTACCACTTCCATTAGATAATGTACCTGCCGATAAGGTAGCCGTTAATCCCGTTATACCTGATGAGGCAACCGGAGTTCCTTCGTCATAAGCAACGCCATTGCCGCCTGTATAAGGTACACTGGCTTCGCCGGTAAAAGAGCTCCCGCTGGTAGCTGCAGCCGAAAATGTGGTAGTTGCACAATTAAGCGCAGAAATATTTGCGACATTCATTTCTATGTCCTTATCCTTACACGACAGGAATATTGAAGCAATGGTTAGAAATGTAGCTATTATAGGAAGAACCCGACTATTCATATTATATGTCCTGAGAATATCTTGTTGACTGATAAAACGATATACGAGTTTCCAATAAAGAATGTTGCATAAGCTGAAAAGTTAGATGTCCTGGCTTGGACCATCGCGGCTGATCGCAGCTTCCCAGATGATTATTGGTAGCAGGGTGAAGGCATTGTAGATTACGAAAGTATTTACATAGGATCAGCAATGATATATTGTCCATATACTTTAGATGATTAAGGTCGCTACAAACAGGAAATGGCAAATGTGGTCATCCATATAAAAGATAAACAATAGCTAGACTTACAGATTCGGGTTAATTTGATGTTCAGGAAACTCAGTTTGAGTGCGCAGACAAAAAATGCATTTTTATTTTTGGCGTTATCGATTTGGTTTATAGACGATTAGAAAAATATGTTAAAAAACTTTCAAAATACTTTCCTTGAACATTTGCAATCTAAAAATAAATGCTGCACTTTTGCACTCCCAATCGGGGACAACGGCAGCGAAAACGATCGCCGCCACTAGTTCTGAGAAGAATCAGAGCAGAGTTCTTTGACATGATGAAGAGAGCAAGAAGATATTTGTTTAAGAAGATTCGATCCTATTTTTCGGAATAGAGATCACAACAAAATTTACAATGGAGAGTTTGATCCTGGCTCAGGATGAACGCTAGCGGCAGGCTTAATACATGCAAGGCGAGGGGGCAGCAATGTCACCGTCGTACGGGTGCGTAACGCGTATGCAACCTACCTTCAACTGGGGGATAGCCCGGGGAAACCCGGATTAATACCGCATGATACATTTGGTTCTCATGGACTGATTTGTTAAAGATTTATTGGTTGAAGATGGGCATGCGTTCGATTAGCTAGTTGGTGCGGGTAACGGCCTACCAAGGCTACGATCGATAGGGGAGCTGAGA
>NZ_SMFL01000031.1 GCF_004349265.1 Dyadobacter psychrotolerans | reverse complement strand
GTGGTAGAATTCTGGATTTTGCGTCATTAGAAGTACAAGCAGTTTATATATCGGGTACAATTCGCGGAGCCTTCAGAACATACATGGAAACACAAAGCCCAGATTTTGAGTGGCGTGGTGTAACAAAGTATCCCCGTCCGGATTATTTGTCATCGTCTAACAAACGACTTATTCCTCAAATGCTGACTAAGGGAGGCATTTTTAAGCAATGGGCTAAAAAACAGGCAGTTGCCGTACAAACAGCTTTTTTCAATACGCTTCCGGAGTTAATAGAAGTATCACCAGAAGAAGCTGATTTGGCTTGGTTATTGTATGATTTGATCCCTAGTGAGGATGGACTAAGATATGATCTTACACATACTCGAACTGTTTACACACAATTTGAAACAGCATTATTAAAGTTCACTGCACCAGAAGCGGGAGATATTAGCCAATTTGTTAAGGGATTACAAAAAGAGGTTGATAATAAATTAACCGTTCGCCCTGAAAGCGCGCGGGATTTTGAAAATTTATTGAATGAGAATGATGGAGGTGAAGATGAATAAGCAACTTAATTTATTCGGGGCAGAATTAGAACTTGATGAGCCTAAAAATAAGGTCGTTAATGTTGCGTCAGTGCCGCAACGAAGCCCGTTCCGTTATCCGGGAGGAAAAACCTGGCTTATTCCAACTGTTAGAAAATGGTTAAAACAAGATAAAAAGCCGATCCCTTTGATGATCGAACCATTTGCAGGAGGTGGAATTGTAAGTTTGACGGCCGCTTTTGAGAACCTTGCTGAAAAGGTAATAATGACGGAGCTTGATCCGGAAATATCGGCCGTATGGGAAACAATATTTAGCGATGATAACCAATGGTTAGCAGATAAAATTTTGCATTTCAATTTAAGTATTGAGACTGCAAAGGCAGCACTTGAAATTGATATCAAGCAAGTGCGTGACATTGGCTTTAATACTATTTTGAAAAATCGTATTTGCCACGGCGGGATTATTACGAAGGGGGCAGGATTTCTTAAAAATGGAGAGAATGGAAAAGGTATAGCGTCACGATGGTACGCAAAAACTTTGTATGATCGTATTACAGCTATTCAGCAGATTATAAAAAAAGTGGAATATAAATCTTATGATGCATTTCAGATTTTAGAAGATTATCGAGATTGTTCGGATTGTTATTTTTTTATTGATCCGCCTTATACAAAAGCCGGAAAAAGACTATATACGTTTTATGATCTTGACCATGCCAAGTTATTTGAATACGTGGCTAAGGTCAAAGGGCGCTTTATGCTAACGTATGATGATACTGAAGAAATTCGTGGTTTGGCTGATAAATTTGGATTGCGTTATACAACAATTCCAATGAAAACAACCCACCATTTAGAAAAAAATGAGATCATAATATCAGATAATCTCGAATGGTAATTTAGGGTTAAATTAAAAGATTGTACAAAAGTACAGTTATGTATGGATGAAGGGAGGTTTTTATACTTTCCTAATAGAAGTTGTTCAGGGTGACGGTTTTGATGAGAAATAAATGTTTAAATTATTTATATGGCAATAACAGAACAGAATATCCGAGAATATTTTAATCATATTGATGAGTATGCTTTAAAGGACTTGGAGAAAATGTTAGAATGTGCGGATTATACATCTAATTATAAAAGACTTGCAGTTCCAATTGCTCTTACATGTTTTTCTCTATTAGATATGTTAGGTTTTTTGATAATGGACTTTGGGGAAGGTCCTATTGAAATGACCAAAACAGTTAGAAATATAAAATGCTCTATCAATTATATTTTCCCCAATAATTTTAACGATGAACAAATAAGACACCTAGTAAAATTATTTAGGGATGGAGCCTCTCATGAATTTTTCCCCAAAAAAGCAGCTATCTGCAACGATAAATATGACGAAGAAATTTTAAAAACAGAAAATTTTTACTTTTTAAATGTTCACCCATTAGCAAAGAAAATAATAGAAAAATTTAGTAAGGAAGAACTTATTAGGCTTCTTTATTCAGATAAAAAAAATACTATTATTAGAAATTTTGAACATTATATCAAGGAATTGGAAAATCTATCCAGTAATAAATTAACAAAAGGGTACATTCCTGATTTTTCTAATACTACCACTACTACCACTGTTTCATCCACACGTCAGACAACTAATATCTGGGAACCTAAATAATTTTTTATGCTCTATAAGTATACATTTTTTCTATTGTTTGTTAGCTTTTCGGCTGTGGGTCAGCAATGTGATGTAACCGATTTAATTAAATTGGCTAAGTCAGTAAGCTATGAAGATTTTGAAACTTACGCACATAATAAAGAATTTAGATTTTTTAAAACGTTCAAACCGGATCTTCCAGGTGGTTATAAAATAAGAGATGGATATTTTTTTACAAAAAAAATTAATCAAACAAGTGAAACTTTAATGTTTGTTATTACAGCTAATTTAAATGACAAAACAAGCGGATCAGAAGAATTGAAAGTAAGTTATAGTACTTATGATTTAGGTTCATTTAACAATCTTAAAAGTCAAATAAAGGCGGCAGGATATCAGCGTATTCGTACTACAGATTCTCCTGATGGATCAACAATATTTGCGTCATATTATAATAATAATTCTTTGGTATCGATTGAAACCACAATATCGAGTGATACGAGATATAATATCACTTCATATGAAGTAAGTGCTATATACGGCTATAGAACTAAGAAGAATTCTTTTGATAAATAGCTTACTTAGGTTTATATTGTTACTATATATACGTCCGTATATTTATTAACAAACAACCCATTTCTTTTTGGCCAGTGATGAAAAAAGCAGTTGCCTATTACCGTGTCTCGACCAAACGCCAGTTAAAAGACTGGCCGGGACATGATCCGGAAACAATGGAGAAAGAAGTTACAGGATTAGGTCTGGAAGCCCAGCAAATGGCCGTAGAGCGTTTCGCAGTAGCACAAGGCTATGATATCGCCGCAGAATATACGGAGGTTGAGAGCGGGCGCAAAAACAAGCGTCCGCAACTATTGACCGCCCTCACCCAATGCCGGAAAGAACGGGCAACGCTTATTATCGCCAAGCTTGACAGGTTAGGCCGCAACGTGGCCTTTATTTCAAACCTGATGGAAAGCAAGGTAGAATTTAAGGCCGTGGACAATCCACACGCCAGCCGAGTTATGCTGCACATGCTAGCCGCTTTTGCAGAGCATGAAGCGGAGCAGATCGGCACACGGACAAAGGAGGCTTTGGCCGCAGCTAAACGCCGGGGCATAGTCCTGGGTAAAAATGGCCGGGTGCTCGGCAAAAAGAATAAAATCGCCGCAGACCAATTCGCCGAGATAATGCGCCCAATCATTGACGGACTAAAAGCAGAAGGTTTTATAACCATCCGGTCGATACGTGACGAGCTGAATAGCCGTAACGTGCCTACATATCGGAATAACGGCCAAAAATGGCACATTCCCAATGTATTTGCACTTTTGAAGCGCATATATTGACAGTTGTAAATTTTGTTGTAGATTTACAACTATAATTACAACAAAAAAGGGTTCTAATAATGATTTATACAGTAGGCGGAATTAAGGGTGGCAGCGGCAAAACAACTATTGCGACCAACCTAGCGGTTTTATTAGCTAGTAAAAAGCGTGATGTGCTTTTGGTTGATGCTGATGACCAGGAATCCGCAACGGATTTTACCGCATTCAGAAATCAAGCGTTAGATGGAGTTTTAGATTATACGGCGGTCAAGATCACAGGCAGCGATTTAAACGGTCAGGTCAAGCGATTAGCCGGCAAGTATGATGATATTATCATAGATGTCGGCGGCCGTGATACTGTTAGCCAGCGTTCGGCTTTGACCGTTTCGCATGTGGCTTTATTTCCCTTTGCCGCGCGTTCCTTTGATATCTGGACACTGAACAAAGTTAATGCCCTGCTTAACGAGGTATTGCCGTTTAATTCCTCTTTGGTGTGTGTGACTTTTATCAATAAGGCAGACTCCAGAGGAAACCATAAAGAGGATGCAGCAGAGCTTTTGCAAAGTTCTGATAAACTTATCTTTCTGGATACTCCCATAGGCAACCGAATTGCATATGGGAATGCAGCAGCTGAAGGGCTAGGCGTGATAGAATTAAAACCGATTGATGAAAAAGCCGCAAATGAATTTCAAGCCCTTTATAAGGGTATTGACAAGATTTTGAAGGCTAAAAAGATAAAATAATAGAACTAAATTTAGTTTCATTATTACAACTAAATTTAGTTCTAAATAAACAACTAATTAAACAACAGGATAAAGAAATGGCAACGGTAAAGAAAAAACCCAAATTGACCTTACCACCAGCAGCCCCGCAGCTTGACGAAAAGGCTATGATAGCCATGATTGAAAAAGGCGGGTCTACTATATCGAGCAAAAAACCGCCGATAAAGGCAGATCAAGAGGACGCTTTGAAATCGTTTACAATTAAGCTTTATGAAAGTGAGCTTGCGCAGATACGTGCTATACAAGATAACATGCCTAAACGTGACCGGATTTCTATGCATGATTTTATTGTGACTGCTGTTCAGGATAAACTTAAAAGAACCAAATAATACAACTTAAAATAGTTGCAAAAATAGTTGTATATAAAGTTGTCAAATGGGAACTAAAATGAGCGAAGAAAAGCCACAAAAACTGTCTAGGTACGCAGAAAGCCGACATAAATTGATTATGGAGAGTTTCAATATATCTCGTGATGACCGTGAACAGCTTTATATGCCCGTGGCTTTGGCTCATGTGTATTTTCCGCGCCGTGACGTAAAGTTAGACCCGACAGAAAGTTATATACACAAAAGCGGACATTTTCAGCTCAATATTTCTCAATTGCCTGTGCCGAACATTCATACAGGTAAAAATCAATTTCTGGGACTTCCATTTGGTCCAAAAGCGCGTTTATTGCTTGGTGTTATTAATGCCCTTGCCTTGCAGCAGGGCAGTAACAAAATTGAGATTGAGGCTGACAGTTTACCTAAATTCCTCCAAAAGATTGGTCTAACGGATGGGGGAAATCAGATCAGCCAGGCCCGAAATCAGATTGCACGATTATCTGCATCCTTGATTAGTGTAGCCTACCGGGATACAGACGGTAGCAGCGTACACGGCCAAATGCCTATTGTTAAAGGTTTTGATTTATTTCCTAAAACACATCCTGAACAGCTATTATTATGGCGGCGTAATATCGTTTTAAGCCTTGATTATTGGGATGAATTGCAAAAGCATCCTTTGCCTTTGTCAATGGAACATCTTAAAATCTTATCTGGCAATGCCCGCGCAATAGATTTCTACACATGGATGGCCTACCGGCTACACAGTTTGGATAAAGAACTGTTTTTATCCTGGGCTACAATGAAAGATATTTTTGGAGGAGATATCGGAACCATGAAAAATTTTAAAGTGAAAATGAGGCAAACGGCCGACCTGGTTAAGTTGGCTTATTCAGACGCAAAATTTAGCTTCGACGGGGAGGGCTGGCGCTTCAGAAAAAGCCTTGCACCTATTCAGAAAAAGATATTACTACCATAGTTATGAAAATGTGGATAACCTTATTTTTGAGGTAGTTATCAACCGTAACTTGGTATCCGAAAGTGTAGTTATCAACCGTAACTTGGTATCCGCAAAGACCGTAACTTGGTATCCCATTACTATTAATAAAAACTAATAAAAATTAAAACCTATTAATAGCTGTTCCACTATGTGGAAAACTTTACTGTTCAAAAAGAAAAAATAACAGCAACTATGTTTTTAGTTGTTAAATATTCCGGAGCTGATAAAATTAGATCATACGCCGGCGCTTTTTCTTTTTGATCAGCAAGGCATTTTTTGAGTTATGTCTTTTCCGGAAATTTATGAACGTCGCCCAAGCCAAACAGATTGATTTACCGTCCTTGCTTGCACAGCTTGGTTGCCAGCAACAGCCGGTAACACGGCAGGGGATTTGGTATTTTTCGCCGTTCCGTGAGGAAGACACGCCGAGTTTTAAGGTTTGGCAACTTCCATCCGGGTTGTGGTGCTGGAAAGATTTTGGTTCGGGCGAGGGCGGAAACGTCATTGCTTTTGCTAACTGTATGATTGGAAAGGAAACTTCAGATAAGGCGATTTCTGACGCGCTGAAGTGGCTTGACGGATTAAATGGGGCAAGGGTAGCGCAATGGCCCGCTAAGGCCATCACAGCCCCGAAATCTGGCCGAATTGAGGCCATTCAACAGGACAGATTTACCCTGATCGACAACAAGCGGCTGACCAACCCCCAACTTTTGGGTTATCTGGCCGAGCGGAGCATCCCTTCAAAGCTGGCACAGAGCTTTTGCGGACAGGCCAATTATCTGGATAACCAGTCAAAGAAGAAATTTTATGGCGTATCATTTCCAAACATTGATGGTGGTTTAGAAATCAGAGCGGCCACGGCCTATAAACACCACGTTAATACCGGGAATAAAAATATTAGTTTCATTCCCGGTCAGAATAAAACTGCAAAGTCTGTTTATATTTTTGAAGGGTCAATTGATTTTTTATCTTTTCTGGTTCTTACCGGACAGGAGAAACCAGAAAGCCCGGTGATCGTTTTAAACTCCACATCGTTTGCAGCCCGTGCAGCTGAGTATATCAAGACGCAGCCTGTTTTGTCCGAAATAAACACAGCCGTTCTATTTTTGGATAATGATGATGCCGGACAAAAAGCATTTGAGCGAATAGCTGAAATATTGGACCCGCTAGGGTACAAGCTGGGCGATTGTCGCTATATGTATCAAGATCACAATTTAGACGATCTAAACGATTATCTAACCAAAGTTCCATCAGATAAGCGAGTTCAATTTAAGGCTGCGCCAATGAAATTTTTCGACTCCAGCGCAACCGCAGCACACCGCCGGGCACAGGATAACAAACCCAAAATATGAATGTCGGTGTTAAAATGACACTATTATAGTTCTTCAATCTTAACAGCGTGAATATCTGCAAGGCGCATTTTTATAAAATACTCTCCGCCCAAATGTAGAATAGAGACACTTCCGGCAAGCTTAATCCAGCCATCTTCTGAAATACCAGCGATATGGTTAGAATTCAAATAAAAGGTACGCTCATGACTCTGTGCATGTATTGAGCCTTGAGCATTAGAAGGGGTTGCTTTAATTTTAACAAAAGACATCGATCTATTTATTTAGGTTAAATTATCCCCTTAAAACATGTAACTGTGCTTGATAGTTTCATATTTTTAAAACCAAATATTATTTGGATGTATTCAAGGTGTCGGCAGGATATCGGGCAAGATATCGCCGGGATCTGCTCTGGAGCGTGCCGCACCTGGTCAAATTTACAGATCCTGAACAAAATAATATTTTGTTTTGACTTTGTGCTAAACCTGTGATATGATTACGGAAATTAGCCTTCAGGAGGCCGCGCCGTGAGCATTCGTAAAGCAGCAGCACAGTTTTTTCAAAACATTGCCGATTATCTCAATCCGGAACAAGAGCTTTTGTTAGTTCCGGATTTCCTGACTGGTAGAATACACAATCTGACTGATCCGGAGCAACAACGGCAATACCGTAATCTGCACCGATTTGTTAATAATGGGTTTTCTGATGATCTGGTTATAGTCATGGAAGGTCAGACCCTTACGGCCAGATACAAAAATTCTGTCCCTCATTTGCCCTCTGGTGAAGTTGCATCGAAATTATACGCAGCGAAAACAGGGACACGCCCGCCAAGCTATGATGATTTGCCACCCCCAGCAGGGTTAATCCGTAAAATTTAATAAAATGGGTTTGGCGATGCATTATCTTTTGAAAATGGTAATTCCCAATAAGGCACTTTTTTAAATTTAATAGGGCTTGCCAGTTTATTAAGTTCACAGATAATCCCGTCAAATTTCATTATTTGTTCTGCATCCATAAGCCGGGTTTGTACTTCCCGAGGGGATCCGTCGGCGTTAGAGCCAACAAATTTTATATCCATTGGCATACGCTTTGCGATATAGTCGGCTGTGGTGTTGTCCATACTGCCGCCCAGCCAGTGCTTTACAGCTGCATTGCTGATAAAAGTTTCCCAAGCGTCTTTATAGATGCTTTGTAATTGGCCTAATTCCTGCACAATAGGCCATAAAGTGACGTTGTAGCCCCGCAGTACGGCCGGGGAGTTTTTAAACTCGTTGACGTAGCCCAATTGCGCGAATTCATCGAGGAGTACAAGGACTTTACGATTTGGGTTATAATAAGTTGTCAAGGTTTTTAATAGAAAATCGGTGAACATACGCACCCAAGGGGCATAATAGCGCAATTCATCATGTTTGATACAAATAAAGATTGCTGTCGGTTTTTGTGCGATTGTACGCAAATCAAAATCCGAAGTTGACAGGGAATTTCGTAAAGCGTCATCCCCTAAAATATTAATGGCTTCTAATATCGTACCGAAAATATTTTCTTCCGTTTTTGCTGATTGGCTGGTTAAAGAAGTGAAAATATTTTCAGCTTCTTGTGCTCCTGAGAAAGTATCATCCCCCCCGGCCATTAATGCCAAAAATTCTTCTCTTTTTTTGCCCGGCAATTGTAGTTTTTGGTAGACGTAATCAAAATTTCCATTGCCTGTATGCAGCGCGTAGCGCATGTAAAGACTAAGATAGTTACGGCACTTATTATCAAAAAAACTATTATCCCCGGAAGTTTGGCGGTTATGCAGGGAGTAAGCTAGAACGTCACACATTTTTTTTGCTTCGTGTGGTTCTATCAAGTCAAACGGATTAAACCGGCTATTCCCTAAATCTCTTATTTGTGGAATTTGAAAAGGGTTTATAACGTGAACATCATACCCGGCCTGTCTTAAATGGGGAACGCAAACGGCGGCGTTTTCCCCTTTTGGATCAAGCACCACAGTAGAAATGCCAGCGTTCGAAAAACCGTCAGACAACAAAGCCGGCAGTATAACCGAAATTCCTTTGCCTTGCCCAGAGCCGCCAACACAAAGCATATGCCCTTTATCATACCAATGCCAGCCATGCCCAATATGAATCCCGATAGGTTGTCCGTTATTATCTTTTGCAGGAGGCAAAGCATGAGATATTTCGTCATCGGTCGCCCATCCTTTTACGCCGTAAGCCTGTTTAATATTGGTTTTCTTTTCTTCTGTGGCATATTCACTTGTATAATAATGTACCCGCCTGCCTAGATTACGGTTCATAAAGTATGTAACAACAAGCGCTGCAAAGAACACGGCCATAAACAACATTACGTTGCGCGACATGTTTGGCCAGCCAATCAAATACGTTAAAGTAATAAAGCTTGTGAATAAAATTGACAGTGAATAAAATTTAGAAAAACCGCCAATGGCAGTTTCGTTTTTTTTATCATGATCTTTAAATGATCCCTCGTTTCTTAAGTTGTAGAGACGCTTTTCCATCCATTCTGGAACTGTCCCTTTGATAGCGTGATATATATTATACCCGACGTAAGTTAGACTAATTAGAAAGATAAAAATATACATAGGAGAGGGTTTAAGTGTTGAGTAAATGCAAATTAACAATTTTTGTCAAATCCAGATCACTAGCTTTTTTCTCATTAGATAAAATTTCAACGCGGTCAAAAAGGAAATTTAATATCTTGATCTGTATAAGGATAAGATATGAATTGCCCGTTATTTAAATCTTGCTTAATTCTGGAATTATATGTAATCTTGTTTCTATTAAAGTGGTTTCACGCAAGACATGTTTTGTAATACAAAAACCCTTAGCTAACGCCGGATTTTCGCATTACAAAACGTCTTGTCAGAGGGTCAAGGCTGCCGCCCTACCCCCTGAACCCCCTACCCGCACCTACCGGCGGTCAAAACAAAAAAGCAAAAACACAATGGCTAGACCCACCAAGCCCGCGACTGTGAAGCTGTCCAAACTCGTGCAATTCCGGGTTACGGATGCGGAGTCCTTACAACTGCAACAGGTGGCTGAAGCTTCCGGATTGACAGAGGCCGACTATTGCCGGGGGCGTATCCTGAACAGCAAACCACGCCGCCGAAAGTCAGACCCAGACCGGCTGGCACTGATCGCTGATTTGGGCAGCTTAGGTCATATCCGGGCGGATATTAACCAGATGCTTAAAGACCGTTGGGCGTATAAATACGTCACACCTGAACAGGTGCAAAAGGTGTTTTCCGACATTGAGGCTATTGCCGATAAAATCCAAAATGTTGTAAGCGATGGTGATTAAAGGACGCAGCCGGGGTAACGGGGTGCAGCTGGCCGATTACCTGTTAAACAACATCGAAAATGACCGGGCGCAGTTGCTGGACGTTGTACGAGGCACAAGCCGCCCCTATGATTTGAAAAAATCGTTACTAGAAATGTCGCTTAGCAGCGAGCTGACAAAAGGCGTTCACGGCCTTTATCATGCACAGATCAACCCGGCCATAGGTGAAGACCAACCCATGAGTCCGGAGGACTGGCAACGCGCCGCTGATATTCTGGAACAACATCTAGGCTTTGACGGTCAGAAACGGGCGATTGTCCTGCATGAGAAAAAAGGTCGGGTTCATGCGCATATCGTTTGGGAGCGATACGACCACGAAACCGGCATATTGAAAAATGACGGGCAGAATTACAAAAAGCATGACCAGGCACGCGCGGAGATCGAGCGGGAGCTTGGTCATGAGATAACCCCGCAGCGGCGGGACCAGACGAAAGAGCCTGATCATAAGCAGGAATTAACAAAGCTCTGGAACCACGCCAAGGACGGGCACAGCTTTGTTAAAGAGGCTGAAAAATCCGGATATCAAATTGCCTATTCCGATGATCGGCGGCCGTGGCGTGTCGTGACTCCAGACGGTCAAAGCCTCGATCTTGTCCGGCAGTTGGATAATGCCAAAACCAAGGATGTACGCGACCGGCTGCAACCGATCCGAGATGAATTAAAGCCAGAGGCAGAAGCCTTGGCAATGGTGCGGGAGCGTGCCGTACAAAAAGAAAAAGCACCGGAGCGGCCGGAACCGGAGAAGTCAGAGCGGCTGATTCCGGATAAAAGCCGGGAATTATCAGACAGTCAGGATTTGGCGATAGCCATGTTAGAACAAAAGGAAAAAGATAGAGAGGCTAACGAATACAAAAAAAATCAATGGAAAGATTTGTCGCCTGATGAATATTTGAAATATAAGCAGGATAAAGAAACCCAGCTTTACAAAAAAAATCAGTGGCGGGATTTAGCCTCAGAAGCAAGTAGTAGCAAATTAGAGGAAGAGCCGAAACCAGAAAATAATCATTTCCAACGATATTCTTACAATTTTAAGATAGAGCAGCAAATAGATCCCCCCCCTGTCCTGGCTAATGTTTCTCTGCAAAAAAATGAGCCTGATAATTCCCGTGAACTGTCAGATAGCCAAGATTTGGCAGCAGCGATTATAGAGAGACGTAAACAGCAGGTTGAGCGTGAGCGAAAGGTTCAAGAAGCCAAGCAGCAGAGTGATATAACCGATAAAGTAGAACAATTATTAGAAGAAGCAAGGCGTAGGCGTGAGCAACAGCAACACGACCGAAATAAAGGCTTAGACTTTGATAGATAAATCAGGCGCGTAACGCTGCATCCATGCATGCTAAGGCCTTATTTATGCGGGTTCTTTCGGGTAGAAGAGAAGAGCAAATCCGGGGTCGAACCGGTTATGACAGGTAAGGTAAAACCGATGTATTTAATTGAATTGCTCTATAATTAAGGTATTATTGTTTTACATTTTAATAGTAAAAACACAAAGTAGCTGTAAATGAATGATATAAATCCATATAATCCACTTGCTGAAGTTTTTGGATATCCAATCAGCAATGAGACGGATGAAGCCAGAACACACCGTAACAATAAGTTTTGCCCATATCATAACATTACGGCTAAATGCACAAAGGTTGATAAAATAGATCCTTTGGGCGTTTGTACTATGTATCATAAGAGTACCCCAGTTATTACTTGTCCAGTTCGTTTCCGTCAAAATTGGACAATGATTGCAGATGCAGCTAAATTCTTTTTCGGAGAAACATCATCATACTTGGCTTTGCCTGAAATCCGGCTGATAGATAAAAACGGACGTGCTGCCGGTAATATTGATTATGTTTTAGTACAGCATGATGACCGTGGTAGAATTCTGGATTTTGCGTCATTAGAAGTACAAGCAGTTTATATATCGGGTACAATTCGCGGAGCCTTCAGAACATACATGGAAACACAAAGCCCAGATTTTGAGTGGCGTGGTGTAACAAAGTATCCCCGTCCGGATTATTTGTCATCGTCTAACAAACGACTTATTCCTCAAATGCTGACTAAGGGAGGCATTTTTAAGCAATGGGCTAAAAAACAGGCAGTTGCCGTACAAACAGCTTTTTTCAATACGCTTCCGGAGTTAATAGAAGTATCACCAGAAGAAGCTGATTTG
>NZ_SMFL01000030.1 GCF_004349265.1 Dyadobacter psychrotolerans | reverse complement strand
ATTTACATGATGGGAATCTGCTGATCGACAATAATCAAATTGAAAATTCCTTACGTGGCTTGGCCCTAGGTCGGAAAAATTATCTTTTTGCCGGATCACATGATGCTGCACAGCGAGCTGCCATGATATACTCTTTCTTCGCGATCTGCAAAAAACATAATATCAATCCCTACAATTGGCTAAAAAACACCCTGCTAAACATCTCCACAATCAATCATAAAAACATTACCGACCTATATCCGCAAAACTTTAACAAAGTTCAGCAACTAACAAATATGTAGTTGGTAGGCCGGATACGTCGTAATGCAGGTCCAGCGGGTACACAAGCATGGGAACTCCGTAATAAATGCTCTCCTTTATCGAGCCAAGGCCCCCGTGGGTCACAAACAGATCCGCGTACTTTAACACCCTTAGCTGTGGCACGCGGTTAAACATGTGGATGTTAGAAGGTATCTTTCGTTGGTAACTGATTGTTTCAATCACCAGTTTATTGACTGAGAAAATGACCTCTACGTTTTCAAGTCCCTCAATCGCATCCAGCAACTTATTCAGAAAATCAAGCAAAGCCCGGTCAGATCCCTGGTAAAAGGTACCGAAGGTGCAGTAGATCAACCTTCTGCCTTTTTCTCGTCGCTCAATAATTTCTTCAAAACGAATGTCAAAAGAGGTGTCCAGTTCGGTGTCCTTCCGGTTATCACTGATGCACAGTCCGAGATAGTGCTGGTTTGGCTTGCTCACTTTTGGAGACATTTCCAGTTCCAGCGGAGCCAGGATAATCTCAGGTATATTATCAAACAGCATCGCACTCGTCCGGTCTTTTGCCAGCGGATGTTTATCTAAAAAACCATCGATACTTGTTAATTCCTGAAACTGCATGTCCATAACTTTCCGAATCAGTACGTCAAACGGCCGCGTCAGGAAATATTTGAAGGGAATGCGGCGTTTCGTTTCTTCGTCAGGAAGCTTATCTGGTGTCCATTTGCCCTGATCCACTGTTGGAAATCCCGGTATTTTGTAAGTTGACAACATCGGGTTCAGAAAGATCAAGCTGATATTTTTATATCTTGATTGTAATACCAGAATATCCGTACTGTTAAAAATGTCAATGAAAATGATGTCCGGTTTGATACGATCCACAATCTCCGCCAACTCATTTTGCCGGTAGTGATACAACTCGTTCGCCCGGATACATTTTAACACTTCCCATTTACTGTGCTTCATTTTCTTTTCCCACAGGTAACGCTCCTCCATTCCCAGGGCTACTCTGAATGAGCTCGTACGGATTGCATTGTACCCCTGCTTAACCACAATCTCTTCCAGCACATCACCGGTGACGGCAAAATGGATGTCGTAATACGGGGAAAGCACGTCGGCCAGGTACAATGCCGGAACAACGTGGCTTCGGATGGATGCAGGCAGGAAGAGTACACTTTTTTTATGGCTATCTAACTAACTCGACAAAGCTACATTCAATCTAAATTTAGTACCAAAAGAAAAGCCGGCCACTTTGATAGGAAAAGCCGGCCAATTGCCATAATCGGATTTAGAATAAATAATACAAGATAATATTTGTATTATCCATAACTAAAAATAATATTGCCTTAATTATACTACTTCATCACATCATTTTTCCCTTCATGAAAATCGGATCACTATTAAGAAAGCTGCGCGACCAGAAAGGAATGTCTGCCCGCCTGGTTGCTGAGCGTGTGGGTGTTTCTCACAGTACCTATGTTGATTGGGAGCTCGATAAGTCGTCACCGTCGATCAGATCGTATGTTAAGCTAGCAACTGCTTTTGACTTTAACCCGGTGGAGCTGATGGCATATCTAACCGGCCAGGGTAATCAGCCATCTGACCATCAGGACAGTATCGTTATTCGCGATAATAAAGAGATCATTGCCCAAATAAGGAACTATTCAATTCTCGTTCAGGAAAATAATGACCGGGTGGAAAAGGCTTTGATAAAAATGCAGGAATTGATTGATGGAAGATTTCCCTCCATATCTGATTTTGAAAAGGAAACCTGATGGAGCTTATATATTTAGTTTGCGGTGCCCGGTGGCAATAACTTCGACATCCACACTTTCGGTCTGGGCATTTAATACAAATTACCAAAAGGCGGTTCTGTTAAAAAATTGCTGGCTGTCAGCATGTTATCGCTAATTTCAACAATGCCGTCGGCCCTTATTCCAAATAATATCACTTTTGTCCAATGTGTTATCCGCTCCCGGTTTGAAATTTATGTGACTAAGGTTTGATTTCCGGTTCGGTATGTGGATCGAAAAACGGTTCACCAAGCCATCGTTTCTAAATCCAGGTATGTATTACACAAAACCTGGATTGCATCAGCTTAAACTGATCGTGAAATGAGAGACTGTGAGTCGCAAAGCCTCAGCACATTTTCATAATTCTACTTTTTAAACTTGTTCTTTTTCTTTCGTTTTCCCCACCAGATAACAAATCCGGTGATCGGTAAAGTACCACAAATCAGACTTGCGAAGAAAAACAGCCATTTTGTAAATAGACCGCCAAAGGCACCTACATGCAGCGAAAAGTTGGATCGTCTCACCCAGTTGGCAGCGGTATCATCCGCGATTTTGGTATGAGAAGTAGAAAGCAGAGCGAGCGTGTTGATGTCGAAATTCAGTTCCCGCCAGGTTCCGTTATGCATGTCAGTACATGCGTAGATGGATTTACCATCTTCTTTTGGAAAATGTATGCTGATCTCCTCTTTGTTAAATTCCCCCATTTGGGTTGTAACGAGTTTCCATGTAAGATCTACCTTTCCTTCTATCGTAGCGGGAACAACCTTTGGGCCTGGGCCAATGACGCTCACTTCCGAGCTACGATCCTTTGCGCCCAGCATTTTCAGCACAGAACTATTCACGAACCTGAAACTCATCATGAGTCCTGTCAGAGCCATGAGCACCGCAATTGAAAGGGAATAGAAACCCAGCACATTGTGCAGGTCATAATTCAAACGCTTGAATTTGGCTTTCCATTTAATAGAAAATGCCTGTTTCAACTCACGCAGCTTCCAGTTTTTCGGCAACCAAAGCACAATTCCCGTAATGGTCAATACCAGAAATATGGCGGTACTCCAGCCTACGACCTGCTTGCCGATCTCAGGAGGAAACCACAAATTCCGATGCCCCTCATCAATGAACTCAAATATATCCTCATGATCTTCCAGTGCGAGCACTTTGCCGTTGTAGGGGTTAGCGAAAATCAGTGAATCCGAATTATCAGGAGATATTTTAACCGGTTTACCCTCACCATAATACCACAACCGGCGAATTTTCATTTCCGGCAATTGTTCCAGTACTTTTGACTGGATGGCTGATGGAGGAAGCTGCGCAGTTTGCGCGGGAATTTCAACCTGCCACCAGGATCGCGACATTTCCACTATTTCGTGCTCAAAAACCAGTATGCATCCGGTCAGACTAATAATAATCACAGGAATACCCACAGCAATACCAATCCATAAATGGAACCAGTCATTGAACCTTCGTAACCACGATGGTTTCGGTTGTGGCACAGAAGGCTTTTTTTCCTTTAAGATTGTGGGTTTTTCCATGATTTTTCAGTGATAACAACGATGGTGAAGGCAATGCATAAATATGCTTCCCCATTAACAGGGAAGCATATCAATCAGAAATACAAATGATTAGTTTAATTTATCTATTCGGGAGAAAGATGTATATCCGCCTTCCAATTGGAGTCCCTGGGTAACTTTGTCAGTTGCTGAATCATAAACCCAGATGTAATCTTTTCCTGTTCCTGATAAAGCAGCGATATAAGCTTTTCCACCTTCTACGTAAACATTTCTTTCACTGGATGCCGCATCAGGAACTTCGGTAAGCTTGCGAAGCTCTTTACCGGTTGTGATATTGATAATTGAAAACCTTGTTTTAGCCGTAGTTTCAGTACTTGTCATGTATTTAATAATCGCCTTACCGTTGCCCAGATTCATTAATAAACCGGAACTTGGCACGAAACCGATTTCAGCTTCAACATCCATGTAATAGGTTGGATCCAGTACATCCGCACCTTTTTTGATACGATAAATACTTTTTTTCGTTGACGCACCGCCGGCAACGAGGCCGTTCCAGCTAGTCAGAAAATACATGTCCCCTGCTTCATCGACAAATGACGTTGCATAATAACCGGACGTGTTACCCAAACCTGCTGTGCGTGTATCGGTGGAAATTTTAGTAACTGCAAAATCCGGGTAAGAAACTGCAAGCGTGTTAAGTTGTTTGTAAAGCGTATAGTCTGAACCGTTATAATGAATTACCGAGAAATACAACTTACCATCTTTATACTGAATGTCACCGCCAACGCGTATCAAAGGATGACTTTCCGGACCTGACGGGAGGCCGGTAACTATCCCGGTTTTGGTAGTAGTCATGGTGTTGGTATTGATCACCGCATAATTCACAGCTTTCGCGCCTGTAACGCCACCGATCATGACAAGAGTATTATCGTCGATCCAGGTATGACCTGCCAGCGATAACATGTTGGTGAAAGGAAATTCCTTTACAACGGTTACTGCGCCATTCTCAATTTTATACTTCCCGAATTTACCTTCTGTTGTATTATAAAAATAGTAAAACCCGCCTCTTGTAATTACCGAGTTGTTTAAAAGCGTAGTTACATCAATGCCGTTACCTTCCAGCTTGAAGCTACCTGTGGAGAGACTGCTGACACCCATGATGTAATAATTTGTGTTAGGCCAGCTACCCAGCTGCGCCCAGACTGCGAAGGACGAAGGTTCTGCCTGAGGATCATCACCCCCTGAATTATTGTCACTGCATGAAACAAAACTCAATGCTACCAACATGGCTCCCAACAGAGCCTTACTTAATTTAAACATATTATCGGGTTGATTTAAAAGAAAAAAATTATTTAAATAATAAAAAAACGAAGCTTTAAGAATATCGCCCTGCCAGGTTTCTGTAAACGAAAATTGTCATATACGAGCTGGTCAGTGAGGTTTCTGCATTCCAGAGAAGCATTGTAGCGGCCTTTCTGCATCGAATATGAAAGCATGACGTTGTGCACCAATTGTTTTGGAATTGTAGCGAGTGAATTTGCTGTTGCAAAACCTTCCCAAGACCGGTAGTACCAGTGTGTATATTGTGTACTCCAGGTGAACTGCAGCCGTCCTCCCCGGGTATTCTGAAGGTTTTTACCCAATCCCAGATCCAGGTTTCCATAAAGCCACGGCTGATTTGGAATTCTATTTTTATAGGTAGCTGAAACTGCCCCACTGCCACTATTGTTGACAAACCTGGTATTGTCGAGAGCGTGCTGGTAAGTGATATTTAACAGGGCATTGAACAGATTCCCGTAATTGTATTTAGCCTCAGCATCAAAGCCTTTAACCATAACATTGGACAAATTCTGATATTGAAGCTGATTGTTATCATATTGATTGGCATAAATAAAACCTTTGGCGCTGCGATAGAAAGCGGATGCTTCCACGAACCAATCCTGCCTGCCGCTGTTGGCTCCGTAAAATCCTCCGATGTTGACGTTATCACTCGCTTCCGGTTTTAAGGTCATGTTGTTTAAAACCTGATAACCATCTCCATAAACCTCATTCACATCCTGCAAACGATAGGTATGTTCATAGGAAGCTTTGATACCGGAGTTGTTGTCCAGTTTATACACCGACGCTAAGCCATATCCAAAATAGTTTTGAAAGTCACGCAAAACGACTGTTTTTGACAAACTGTAATCGTATTGTCTCTTGTTCATGCTTATGCCGTAATACTTCGTCATAAACGTGTTTGTCCAGTTTGGAAAAAGCTTCATCTGGTAAGCAAGGCCAACAATTTGTTTTCCCAGTTTTCCGGGCATGTCGTCTCCGGAAGAAGTCAGTGAATTATAGGTTTGGTTTTCCACCTGATCGAAAGTATAGTTCAGATTCAGATCATGGTTTTCTGCCAGATTGTAATTTCCATTAAACCTGGTAAAGATGCGTGGACGATTTACCCGGGTCATTCGGTAACTTCCTGTTTCCGGGTTACCGGGCACATACGAGCCATCCCAGCTATACTTCCGCTGAGTCGTATCCGACAGCACATAATGATCGTAAGAATAGGTACCGTATACCCCTATACTTAACCTGTTATTTAGTAAACTATCCTTCTTGTATCGCAGACTTACGTTTTTACCTGTGCCATCTTTAACTACTCCTCCATAGACAATGGTTTGACGAACGCCGGTCTGAACCTGCTTGTCGTATGTTGAATAACCCAGGCCAAGAAAAATAACATCCGCCCATTTTTTGTTAACCAGACCGACTTCAACCTGCCCCATCAGCGACTGGTAGCGGTCGTGGAAACGGCGAAAGTCCCGTTTTACATATTCATACTTTCCGGCATCCCATACTTCAACCCCTTTCATGAGATAGTTATTTTTTGAATAATTGAAGAAGGTGCTTCCCTTGATCACCAGCCCGGCCGGCTTGTAGACATATTGCCCGGTAAGTGCCGACTGATGCGACTGAAAAGAACCATAGCTGTGGCTTATATCCAGATAATTATCCAGCGACTTATTTGTAACAATATTCACTGATCCTCCCAAAGCGTCAGATCCCAGTTCAACCGGGGCAACACCTTTGTAAACCTCAATACGCTGCGCCAGATTAATTGGAATGTTGTTAAGGTTCATAGCGCTTCCCAGAATATCCAGTGGAATACCATCCAGAAAAAGTTTGACCGATTTGCCTGATAATCCGTTGATTGAAAATTCAAAATCTGACCCAACTCCTCCCTGTTCTCTCACTTTAATACCCGTGGAGCGGTTGAGTATCTGGCCTAAGTCTGCCGTAGTATTCGCTATTTTTTTTGTATCAATGGCATTTACCGAAAATCCCTGCTCACGCAACTGCTGCGCCTCCCCTTTGCCACGAACGGTGACTTCGTTGAAATCAATGGTGCTGGATTGTAGCGTAATCTGCAATTTGGATGAACCGGATTCTACACGAACTTTTTCTTCAACGGTAGAATATCCAACACTTGAAAAAATCAGTGTGAATGTTCCTGGCTTGGTAAACTTCAACGTAAATTGACCATCTTTTTCAGTTTTGGTTCCTAAGGAAAGCCCCTTGACCGAAACCGTAACTCCTTCAAGGGGTTCACCGGCCGCACTGCTCACTCCGCCCAAGACTGTTATCTGGTTCTGCGCGTTGACGAAAGTGGCTAAACAAAAAAATGCTATTGTAAAAAATCGAAATAAGATGCTTCCTGTGTACATGCCTGAGACTAAAATTAAACGGGCCAGAATATGGTGCATTCTGACTTTCCAACCTTAGTTGCACAAGCTGGGCGTTGCCACAGTGGAAATTGAAAAAAAGTTTAATTATTCTAAATAACTATTCATTAAGTCGTTCGAGGCGGAAGATATAATCAATATTTCCCTCAAAATGCAGTCCTTTTTTCAGTGATTGATTTTTTGTCTGATAGATCCAGACATCGTTATTTCCTTTTCCGTCATTAATTGTAATGTAGGCTTTTTCGTTTTCCACCAATACACAGGTACGCGAGCTTCCCCTATCCAGAGGAAGATTGAGCTTCTGAACCTGCATGTTTAGTAAATCGACTTCAAAATATTCTATATGCGGCACGAGATAATGGTCCTTGTAGTTCTTGAACAAGTCCTTTCGCTCACTTCTGAGTAAAGCCTTGTTATTTCCGAGATACCACAAACCATAAGCGTGGTTTTGAATTTTGGAAGCGGATATGTTGAAAAAGTAAGAACTGTCGACCCTCGTTGTATTTGCTTTAATTCTGTAAATAGCCGTGGGTTGATCGGGGTTTGCTCCCCTTACAATTCCCGGACAGGAAAGAAAATAAAAATCTCCCTTTTCATCTTTAAAAGTGTTTTGCTGGGCAGTATTTACATTTCCGGGATATGTAGAGCGTGCATCTTTGTCAATATGTTCAAGCTTCATACCCGGATAAGTCATTCGCGCCACATAAACCGTATCTGACGATCCATAACCCATGTCCCGATTTGAATAATGGTAGGTGTATCCAATCCAAAGGTAATTATTCCGCCACATCTCAAATCCGACTGACATATTATCAAATGGCTTCACAGGACCGGGAATTGGCAATGTACCAACAGTGGCCGTCATCATTTTTACATTCACTTTCGCAAATTTCTTGGGCCGGAGACCCAAACTATGACTGATGAGAAAAACGGTATCCTCATCAATAAAAAGGGAATTGTCAGGGTATCCGAAGTCAGTTAAAGGAATAGAATCCAGATGTACAAAACGAGCATCCTGAACTTCCGCTTTGACAAAAAACTCAGATTTCGAATCTACGTAATAGTAAAAGCCGTTTTTTACAATTAAATAATACCAGATTCTGGAAGGACCATCCAGCCAAACGCCTTTTTCTATGGGATTAACTACTCCGCTGTCCAGATTGTTTGTTTGCCAGATGTACGACTTTTCATCTGTCGATCGAACTACAAAACTGTATTTTTTATTTTTAAACTCTTCCTGACCGGCACAAGTCTGAAAAAGCACAGGAATGCTTAATAAAAAAATAATTCTGATCCAATTTAGCATTAAAGACGATTTCAATTAAATACCAAATTGAGCAATCAAAGAATTCTGGACGATTGGCGGAAGCTCACCAACCATATTTTTATCCATTACGATAAGTTCTGAGCTATTCTGATGTTTTAAATCCATGGCAAAATAGGTAGTGCCGCCTTTTACATCAATTTCCTTTATTGTTTCCCTGTTGCCATCACAAAAACTTGTGAACGAAAGCTTCATGTTTTCTTTTGGCGTAATTTTTACGACGCCGCAAAAATCCAACATTTTGTCTTCCTGGCTATAACTGGCACCACTTTCCCTTCCAAATTCTATTTTCAGTGCTTCGGTCTGGTCAGAAACAGAGGTAACGCGGGCCAATGCTCCGCTGGGTGGGGTAGTAAATGCGCCGGATATGTTTTTTAAGAAACTGCCTCCTAACATAAAAATAATAACTGCGGCAGCGGCCATTCCCGTATATTTCCAAAATACTGACTTTGAAGATGGCGTGCTGATATTGAACTGTGGCTGTAAATCTTTCCACACGTCCATTTTAATCTCTTCTACTGGAATATGTTCAGGTAATTCAAGTTGCTGCTCATCGCCATCTTCCAGCCATTTCTCAATAGCTTCCGCCTCTTCCCGACTACACAAGCCGTGATGATACTTTTCGATAAGCGCTTCGGAGATGTTCATGGGTCGCGATAAACCGTAAAATTACAGTGGATGGATATTAAAATCAAAGATTTTTAATTTTGATTCTGACTAAATCGCATAATCTGCAAGCCCGGAGCGTAACAACCGCAGTGCATTTGCTAAATGATACTCCACGGTTCTCTCCGAAATTACCAGTTCTCCTGCGATTTCTTTATTAGATAATCCCTGCTCCCTGCTCATTCGGAATACCCGCTGGCAATGTACTGGCAACTCATCGGTGAGTCGCCCTAATCGTTCACGCAAATACTGATGCATCACTGAATCTTCTGTAAAGTTAGCGTCTGCCGTGCTGGTTGCCGCGATGGTTTTAAGGTGCTCGATCCTGATCTGTCTGTTACGAATGTATTCAAAAACCTTCAGCTTGGCCGAACGCACCAGATAATGCTCGATCGAGTGAGTAAACTCCAATGTGTGACGCCGCTCCCATAAGGACTTATAAATTTCCTGGGCAAGTTCCTTCGCCACTTCCACATCTTTAAGATTGGCATAACAAACTCCAAACACCTTTTCAAAGTATCGGTTATAAATGTCCGTAAATAAAGTTTCATCCAAGGGTCTGAGTTCTTCCCTGAATTCGGTACACTGCATAGTAAACGCAACTAGTAATAGCTGCAAATTTAATCCTTTTTTAGACTTAGTCTAATTAGTAGAGATTGATTTCATGATTTAACTGACTTGAATTTTTCCGGGCCAATGAACCGGCACATCACCATTGCTGTAAAAAATATACATATAACACGAAACCTCAGGATAGTACCAATTTTATTTATTTCTGTTAATGCATTTAAACAGCAAACCCTGCTAAACACCACTTAATAAGTTTAATCCGGCCATGAGGCAAATTGTAATATATTTAGAATACATTTTCCACCAGTACCCCATGAAAAACTTTATACTACTCTCCCTGTTTTCCCTGAATATTTGTGGCTTTTCTATGGCCCAGTCCGGACAGGAAAAAGTCTTGTCTATCTCACTCAACAGGTCTGCTCAGTTTCGGAGTCTGATTGGAGATACTTATGAAATAGAGCAGGATACAGTTTTCAATTCTGTACCCGGTTTTAAGGTTCATGCCTATTGGGAAGAAAAGAAATTTTTACCTGACACAACAACCTATTTAATACTGACCTATCCGAATTTCTTTGTAGCAACATCGGGACAAAACAATCAAAAAAATAAGATTACCAGAAATTCATTCACAGGTTTATCTCGTAACGGTTTTCAGCTCGACGCAATGGAATCCCTGTCTTTGAATCCCGACAGTACAGTTAAAATGAGTCTTCCGATGTTTCCTGAACCAAAGATCAGGACAAGTATCATCGGAATTAACGGAAAGAATCTGATCATTACCAAAAAGGACTTTTTTGCCATTCCCAGAGATACTGTTTTTGCAACGGGTTACTCCGGAATTGCAACAGGTCAGCTGACACTTCCATTTAAATTTCGCCCTGGTGTAAGGCACGACGGCGATAAAACGCCATTCGCCATGTCCACAGATGTAACCATCGGCGCTTATGCCGGTCCCAGATACAGAATTTCCAAACGACAAAATTATTATATAGTCCTTCCTTTAACACTTGGATTGTCTTTTATAAATATCAACGAAAACAGCACCAGTTCATCTGGAAACACTGATGTCAAAGCGGGTATTTATCCCGGTATTACAGGGGCGGCGGGAGCAATTGTCCAGATAGGCACGTTCACAGTCGGGCTTGTTGCCGGACTGGACTGGGTAAGTCAGGTAGGTAATAGCTGGATTTATCAGAGCAAACCCTGGGCTTCTTTTGCAATTGGCTATTCATTTCTGAAATAAATGCTTCTTACCGATATTCTAAAAGCGCAATTTGACTGTGGAAGTAACAATTATATCAAGATCAGTTGAGTGGCAGGAATAAATCGGGCAAAGGCTATCGCATTTGTTTTGAATCCGGTTTTGTTTGCCAGCGGGCACAATCTTTATGCTCCTTTCCTTAAAAAATCAGCATATTGGATTAATTATCCGCGCAAACAAACCACTAATATGGCACAAACAGTAGCAGCAGAATTTATAAAAATACTGGAACAGGCAGGTGTTGAACGTATTCATGGCGTCGTTGGTGACTCACTAAACGCGCTTACTGAAGAATTGCGAAAATCGGGCAAGATCAAATGGATTCATTACCGGCATGAAGAAGCTGCCGCTTTTGCTGCGGGGGCAGAAGCACAACTGACGGGTAAGCTGGCCGTATGTGCAGGAAGCTGCGGGCCAGGCAATATGCACCTGATCAATGGGTTGTATGATGCGCACAAGAGCAACGCGCCTGTTCTGGCAATTGCTGCACAGATTCCAAGTGAGCAGATCGGTACAAGTTATTTTCAGGAAACGCGGCCGGAAGCCTTGTTTCGCGAATGCTCCTACTACTGTGAAACAATTGCCTCTGCCCGCCAGATGCCCCGCGTATTGCAAATGGCAATGCAGCATGCAATTGGTTTAAGCGGCGTTGCCGTAGTGAGCATGTCGGGTGACGTGGCGATGGAAAACATCGAAAATGAAGGTCTGGGACATCCCATATTTATGGCTCACGCCAGCACGCGTCCAAACGATGAATCCATTCACACCTTGGTTCGTCTGATCAACGACGCAAAAAAGATAACCTTGCTTTGCGGCGCTGGCTGTGCCGGTTCGCACGATCAGCTATTGGCTCTGGCTGAGAAAATCGGATCGCCGATGGTGCATGCTTTGAGGGGTAAAGAACATGTGCAATACGACAATCCCTATGATGTTGGTATGACCGGGCTGATTGGTATTGCCTCCGGTGATCATGCGGTCAAAAACTGTGATTTATTACTACTTCTTGGAACCGATTTCCCCTACAAAGAGTGGTTCCCGGAAAAGGCGAAAATCGTTCAGATTGACATCCGCCCGGAACGACTGGGCAGAAGATGCCGGCTCGATCTGGGTTTGGCAGGTGCGGTGAAAGAAACTATTCAGGCACTTTTACCTTTTATCGAAACCAAAACTGATCAGAAATTCCTGGAAGACTGTCAGTCACGTTACCAGTCCAACAGAAAAAATTTAGACAAACACGCAAGTTCAGAAGCAGGTAAATTGATTCATCCTGAATACCTTACAAAAGTGATCAGCGAGAAAGCGAAGGATGATGCAATTTTCACAGCTGATGTAGGAACACCGACGGTTTGGGCGGCCCGGTATGTGGACATGAAAACAGGAAGACGGCTGATCGGCTCATTCAACCACGGTTCTATGGCATCTGCGATGCCGCAGGCAATTGGCGCACAGCTGGCTTTCCCGGACAGACAGGTTATTTCCCTTTCAGGAGATGGTGGCTTTAGCATGCTGATGGGCGATATCCTGACGATTTTTCAATACAATCTGCCGGTAAAAATTGTGGTTTACAACAACAGCTCACTGGGTTTTGTAGCCATGGAAATGAAAGTGGCAGGATTACCTCCGTTCGGCACCGACCTGAAACATACAAACTTCGCTAAAATGGCTGAGGCCATCGGTATCAAGGGGATCAGGGTTGAACAGTCCGAGGACGTGGCCGCAGCCATTGACGAAGCCCTTGCACATAACGGTCCGGTACTGATCGATGTGACGACCAACCCGACAGAGCTTGCCATGCCGCCAAAAATCACCTTCGCTCAGGCAGAAAAATTCAGTATTTATACTAAATCCAATTTAAATAGACGTATTTCTGATATAGGGAAAACAAGTAAGTGAAATCACGTTGTCAATGGATTCTGAAATGTTCTCTACTACTTTCTGAATTTTTTGTTGTGCGAGTTCTAGGCTGTCAAAAACTTTGTTTTTCAGATACCTCCGCACTTCCTTGAAAAATCTTTCAATAGGATTTAGTTCAGGACAAGCGGGCGGCAATTTTTTAAATACTAATTTGTTGGCATCAAAAAGTTCGTCTTTATGAGCTTTCGCACCGTCGGCTATAAAAAGAGACTTTTGGTTA
>NZ_SMFL01000003.1 GCF_004349265.1 Dyadobacter psychrotolerans | reverse complement strand
TTTACATGATGGGAATCTGCTGATCGACAATAATCAAATTGAAAATTCCTTACGTGGCTTGGCCCTAGGTCGGAAAAATTATCTTTTTGCCGGATCACATGATGCTGCACAGCGAGCTGCCATGATATACTCTTTCTTCGCGATCTGCAAAAAACATAATATCAATCCCTACAATTGGCTAAAAAACACCCTGCTAAACATCTCCACAATCAATCATAAAAACATTACCGACCTATATCCGCAAAACTTTAACAAAGTTCAGCAACTAACAAATATGTAGTTGGTAGGCCGGATACGTTGATACCGTAACGTAAAATGAAACAAAGTGCGGGTATTTTATTATTTCGAAATAGAGGATCGGAAGCCGAGGTTTTTCTGGTTCATCCGGGAGGTCCTTTTTTTGCAAGAAAGGATGCTGGCTGGTGGACTGTACCCAAAGGTGAATTTGGAGAACCGGAGCTGCCATTGCAGGCAGCAATCCGGGAGTTTGAAGAAGAAACCGGACTGAAACTTTCAGGGGAATTCCTTCCTTTGGCACCTATTGTACAAAAAGCAGGTAAAAAGGTTTACTGCTGGGCGATAGAAGGAAACATGGATGCTTCCGTCATTGTAAGTAATACCTTTGAAATGGAATGGCCTCCTAAATCCGGCAAGACAAAATCGTTTCCCGAAATTGATAAAGCTGCATGGTTTGACCTGGAAACGGCGAAACGGATGATCATGGCTGCGCAGATTTCTTTTCTTGACGAACTGCTAAAAGCCATGACCAGCCGAAGCTAATCTGCGGTAATCCGCTTAAACAAACTCACTTTTAACCTTCTTGTGAAGCGCATAAAGACGGCTGATGAAGTGATCACATTCGTCTTCTGACATGTTGTTGATGGTATTATTAACCGCATTCATCACCACTATGCCTTCTTCGTTGATCTTGGAACCCTGTTTTTTAATCTGGCTTACAAGTTCTTCCCATTCGCGGGAAAGCTGCTCGGAAAAATACTT
This sequence comes from Dyadobacter psychrotolerans, assembly GCF_004349265.1. Lineage (GTDB taxonomy): Bacteria > Bacteroidota > Bacteroidia > Cytophagales > Spirosomataceae > Dyadobacter > Dyadobacter psychrotolerans. The sequence continues at coordinate 909,903 of NZ_SMFL01000003.1, read as the reverse complement.
TGAATCAATAATGTTGAAATAAGCTCCCTGAGCTTTAAGGCGTTCTTTGATCTTGGTAGAGTTACTCAGAAGAGACAGGCTTTCAATCATCTTGCTGAGCTCGATGTAGGTAAAAATATTGGACTGTTTCATAACGTTTGATTGTGGAGGACTAGGATAAATGCAACGGATAAAAACAATTAACAATAAAGTGTGTAATTGAATTAAGTTAGCGTGCGTGATCCTTTAAATATTGGGTTTCCTTGTATTGTGGCAAGTCTGCCTGATGAAGATAAGCTTTAATCCAAAAGCCCTACTAAGGTACTCTAATTCTTAAAAAGAAACATCAGTTGTTTTTTAAAATCAGCTATAAAATCATATGAACAGGATATAATCGGTTTGAATGAAAAAATCTGCCTACACTCTTTGTAGGAATGCGCCTAATATCATTGCGGACCAAATTCTATTTCGGATTCCAATATTTTCTAAATGCGCCCCTTTGCCAGATATCTTTTGGATTCGATGTGCTGATTTCTTTCGCATTTAAACATTAAAAAAAACTTACAATATATTATATAAAGGATTATCAACGTTTTATAATTTGATAATCCTATTGCTTCATGGAAGATTACCTCCTGAATAAAAGCCGGGATTATCACCGGGAGGACTGCGGAGAAGAATGCAACGATCAGACAAGTATGATTTTATACAATACGCTGAATCGATTTTAGATTACATCAACAGACTACCGGCTAAATCGCTGGTCACCACCAAGAACTTTTACATTTATCATGCTAAAAATTGCTGTTATTGAAGATTATTTTGTTTTTCGTTTCGGATTAAGAGGGCTGCTGGAGAAAAACTTTTCTGAGCTGGACCTGATGGAAACGGAGCATTCCGCAGATTATGGTGAAAAACTTGAACGTTTTCAGCCTGATCTGGTGATTTTGGGAATAAACGGAGCAGGTAAAGCAAACGGCTTTTATCTGACAAAAAAAATTAAAACACTTTATAAAAAGGTCCCTGTGATCATTTATGACATCCAGGCTGACTATGCTGCTGCTGTTAAATACATTCGAAGTTCGGCAAACGGATATTTATCCAAAACGGACGGAGAGGATGAGTTGCTAACCTGTATTAAAACGGTCATGTTGGGCAAAAACTATGTATGCCGGAAAATTCAGGAAAACATTATTGAGCATTTGATTATGGACAAACCTGCTTCCAGGGTTCATAAAAAGCTGTCAACGCGTGAATCAGAAATTGCCAGTCATATTAGCGATGGAGAAAAAACATCCGATATAGCGCATAAGCTGGGTTTGAAATCATCAACCGTAAGTACGATGAAATCCAAGATCTATTCCAAACTTGGTGTTTCCAACGCCGTGGAGCTGAGGATGAGAATTAAGGCTTAACTGGTCTTTTGGAGTTTTGAATAACAGCTGACAGAATTTCGATTCTGCCGGCTGTTGCGTTTAAGCGTTCGTTAGTTTTCGATCATTTTTAATTACCTTAAAACTCTGATTGCGACCTTGGCTTCAGTCGTACGAAACTTGCATTGTTGATATTATAACTTTTTGCAGGATACCTATCTGCCACGAGCTAGCAGACGGGACCGCAGCAATGTTAAGCAGTCTTTTGCGCAAATGTATTCTGGTTGATTGAAGAATGACTATTTTTTTACACTATTTATCCTCTCAAAACGTATATAGTCAGAAGTTGAATTCGCATTTCGAGAAGCGCCAGGCATGAATGATTTTATAGTGTAAGAAGCAGTTTCGAGCGGCCTCATATAGAACTATCTATATAAATCGGAAGTTAATTGGAACGCGGTTCCATCCTGAAGTTTTACTGAGACAGGGATAACAGGGTATAGAGGAATAATCATACACTTCCGTAAATCTTGTTCCCATAATTCCACAACTTATATTTGACCTAGGCTGCACATTATGGATTTATTGTATTGATATAGGATTTTACCGCTGTTTAATCAGATTTGTCATACTTAGCACAGGATTTTTAAGTAAACAGATAGTATTAAAATTATTACAAAATGCAAATGTTATCCGGCCTGGGCAGATCCCGATATATTCCTCTCTTAATATTGTTCATGCTTGCTTTGGCACAATCCTGTAAAAAGGATCCTAAAACGATGACACACGAGGAGTTATCCAAAGCGATCACCGGCAAGACATACAATAAGATTCTGGAATACACCAAATTATCAGGAATTGATTCGGCTAAGTTTTCTGGAAAAGAGGATGAAGCACCGGTTTTTGCCTTGCTGGAAGAAATGGCTTACGGACATAAGCCATCCTTAAGATATACCGAAAAGAAAATGAAAGCTGATACCATCATTCTTCGCGCTGCCGCTGAGGAATTGGTGAAGGGACAATCCGTTGAAAAGGCGATGTCGAGACTGGAACCACCATATCCGGTGTATCAGAATCTTAAAATTCATTACGCCCGTTTATTAAAGGAAAATAAAAAGGATAGCGCTACAATCGTTGCACAAACATTGAATGCCTATCGTTGGATGCACCGTCAGTCACAAGGCGCGCCTAGAATGGTGATGGTAAATATCCGTGGTGCGTACCTAACCGGCATGGATTCAACCGGGAAAGATGTGATGACAATGCGTACTGTAGTAGGTAAAAGCGATACGCAAACTCCCACTATTGACACTTATGCAACCAGCATCGTAACACATCCTTACTGGAATGTGCCCAAGAGCATCGCTATCAAAGAACTACTGCCCAAAGCAAAAGCTAATCCGGAATATCTAGCTAATAACAGAATTGAAGTAATTGATAAAAAAGGCGAAGCTGTAAATCCTGAGGATTTAAACTGGGACGAACTGTCATCTGAAAATTTTCCATACCGTTTTCGTCAGGAAACAGGTGAAGATAACTCACTGGGCTTATTGAAGGTGGAAATCAAAAATCCTTTGGCAATCTATCTGCATGATACCAATGCCCGTTACCTGTTCAATAGCAACAGCCGGTGGCGAAGTCATGGTTGTGTACGCGTACAGCGCCCGACAGATCTGGCCAACTTTATGGCCGGTACCGAGTTGCTGAGCAGCGATTTCCTGACAGAACCCGATACCGTTTCTACGCCGCCGAAATGGCATAAGCTAAAAAGACGTATCCCTGTCTTCCTGTTTTACCTGGGAGCGGATTGTAATGAAAAAGGTGATTTGCTTTATTTTGCTGATGTATACAGAAGAGGCGAAGTCTGAGTTTCTTCTTCTGGTGTCAAACCGGCCAGTAAAGGTGAAGATTTGAAATACTTCTGATCCATTGAATAGATAAAAAGTCCTGCCCCGTTGTATAACATGTTGATGAGCTTCTTGCTGTCGGCGATGGATACTGCGGGGCAGCCCTGGCTACGGCCAAGTCTGCCGGTATTTTTGATAAATGACTCGCTTACATAATCGGCACCGTGCATGACGATAGCACGTTCAAAAGCCCGGTCATTAATTCCTTTTTCCACACCTTCAAGTTTAAGCGAAAGTCCGTGTTTGCCAATGTATGTACCCAGCGTGCGGTAAAAACCAAGGCTGGATTGAAAAGAAGAGTTGGTGTTTGAAAACTTTTTGGCAAATTCTTCGCCTGAATTCCGCCCATGGGCAACATAAGTATGCATCAGAACCTTCTTCCGAATTACATCAATTACATACAATCGTTTATTCCGTGACGACTGGCTGAAATCAACGATAGCCATCACAGGATTACTGAGTTTCATCTTCTGGAAACCAAACCAGGCACAGCGAAAAGCCGCTTCGGATAGTCCTTCTTCACGCAAATGCAGTGAATCGTACAAGGTTACCCATTCTGGTTTTGTTATAATGGAATCGGATTTTGTAAGTAAAGTATCTGTCTGAGCAGATGTTGAATTGTAAAGCGGATTAAAATCCCGGAAACAAAATGAAGCACTAAGCACTACTACTACCGCTGCTAACACAACCTGAGCCTTTGTCATTACGAATCGTTTAATTGGATAATCTGTTACGGTTCATGAATCTGAGGATTCCGGTTAACCTGTTTCGGGAAAAACGTGACCAAAACAAATAAGTTGCCCGGAAGCGGAAGAATTTACTCTCCCTAAGGTATAGTGACTAACAGCACGTTAACCAGAAATGGTTCCGGGGATGGGTTTTTAGTTCCTATGTGATGCTTTATATGTTACTGATTATCAAATGATCACGAGCCATTAATATTAAAAATTATGTTGCCACTAATTTCACTGATGGACACGGATGTTAGTTATTCTAAAAATGGATTCGTGAACATTCGTGCATCCGTGGCAACGAAAATGAATTATAAAGCCACCAATTTCACTGATGGACACGAATATTAGTTTTTAAAAAATGATTCGTGCATCCGTGGCAAAGAAAATGAATTATAAAGCCACTAATTTCACTGATGGACACGAATGTTAGTTATTCTAAAAATGGATTCGTGCACATTCGTGCATCCGTGGCAAAAAAATACTATTCGTGGCAAAAATAGCTCTATGACAGACAGCAGATTTCCATTAGGCCCTTTTGTAATTCAGGACGACTATACCAGCGAAGAGCTGGAAACCCTGATAGATATCATTGAAACCATACCTGCTGATTACCGGCGGTTAACCGAGAACCTCACCGAAGCCGACCTTTCCAAAACCTACCGGGAGGCTAGCTGGACAATCCGGCAGCTGGTTCACCACGTAGCCGACATCCAGTTTTTGCATTACTTCCGGATGAAAAAAGCGCTGACCGAACCGGATTACAAAGACATGACCGTAATCGACATGAACGCCTGGGCGGCCACGGCAGATTCACTGTCCGCACCCATCACCGTTGCCCTACAGATGTTCGAAGGCGTGCACCATCGCTATGCATTCCTGGCCCGAACCCTCACAGAAGAACAACTCACGATCCGCTATTTCCATCCCGCCCGTCAAATCTGGTTCTCCCAAAAACAAGCCCTGGCAATCTCCGTCTGGCACACGCAGCACCATCTGGCGCATATTGGGTTGGCTTTGGGGGAGGTTTAAGTTATAGAGTTGCACTTGTTTTTCGAATTTATGCGATATTTAAAAAACATAATGTTAACCACACTAATCACCAAACCAACCATACCAATAACTCTTCTACTGTTCTTCTACCTTAAAGTACATATTTATTCTCCGCAACAAGGATAATACGCTTCTGTAATCCTTTCACTATCATGAAATTTCAAACGCCATTTTCACAATCTGCACGCCAATGAAAATTACAACTATCATTCTAGCCTTTTTACTGGCTTCTGTCACGATTGCACAAGCACAGAATAAAACCAACCTTGCCATCGTCTTCATCGGTAACAGCATTACCCAGGGCAAGGGCGGTACGAATGGTTTTGCGCCGCCGGTGCATGCAGTGAATTATCTTAAAGAGGAGAAAAATGCGGATGTGCTGTTTGCTAACCTGGGAAGAAGCGGGTCTACTACTTTGGACTGGCTTCCGGGGAATGCAGGATCGTTGGCAGGAAAATACTTTGTGAAAGTGACGGAAGCAGCGGACAGTCTTTTTTTGAAAAAAGATCGTCAGTTAATTTTTTCTATGAAACTGGGTACAAACGACAGCGCCATACAAGGTCCCAATGGTGCGCCGGTTTCCAGGGGAAACTACCGGAAAAATATGGAAACGATTATCTCGGAAGTTCTGCACAAATATCCGGGAAGCAAGGTGGTGGTCCATCATCCGATCTGGTACAGTACAAATACTTACAACAGCTCCAAATACCTCGCCGAGGGGCTGGAAAGACTGGAAAGTTATATTCCGGAGATCGACGCCATGATCGATTCATACAAAACATCCGAGCCGGGAAGGGTTTTTAAAGGTGATACAAAAGCGTTTAAATATTTCAAAAAACACCATCTCAAATACTTCAAACCTGAAAAAGGCCAGCAGGGAACATTCTACCTGCATCCCAACGAAGAAGGGACAGCGATTTTAGGTAAATACTGGGGTAAAGCGATTGGGAAGGCGGTGTTATAGTTGTTTTTCACGCAGAGTTTAGGAGTGACGCGCAGAGCACACAGAATTTATCAAAATTTCCTGTTCGGGATTAACGTATGGTGGTATGGTTGTTTAGCGTTTGTTGCGACACGCTAATTTTCCATCGGACTCACCATCAATCATCCCAATAAATGAAAATCCTTCTTACAGGTGCCACCGGATACATCGGCAAAAGGCTGCTTCCCGTGTTGATTGAAGCCGGGCATGAAGTGGTGTGCTGTGTGAGAGACAAAAACCGTTTCCCGACATCGGGTGTGTACGGACAGCCGGGCGTCTCGGTTTTCGAAGCTGATTTTCTCAAAGAAGTACCGGTTGTGGCTGCGGTTAGGGATATTGACGCAGCTTATTATCTCATACATTCGATGAGTTCGGTGACCGGGGATTTTAAGGAAATGGAGGAAACTTCTGCCTCGAATTTTATTGGTCTGGTACAACAGACTCAGGCAAAACAAATTATATATCTCAGCGGTATCACTAATGACAAAGCGCTTTCCAAACATCTCGCTTCCCGCAAACAGGTGGAGGAAGTGCTTGGTAAAAGTCAGGTTCCGCTAACGGTGGTAAAGGCCGGCATCATTGTGGGTTCCGGCAGTGCATCTTTTGAAATCATACGCGATCTGGTAGAAAAGCTGCCGATCATGATCACGCCAAAATGGCTCAACACCAAAAGTCAGCCGATTGCCATCCGGAATGTGCTGGAATATCTTTCAGGAGTTTTGATGAAGGAAGAAACTTTTAACCATTCCTATGACGTAGGGGGTCCGGAGATTTTGACCTACAAAGAAATGCTCATGCAGTTTGCTGAAATACGCGGACTGAAACGATACATTTTTACCGTACCGGTGATGACGCCGAAACTGTCTTCCTACTGGCTTTATTTTGTAACTTCCACCTCTTTTAAACTGGCTTCCAACCTTGTTCACAGCATGAAGGTGGAAGTGGTGCCGGAAAATAACGATCTGGAAAAAATGCTCGGTATCAAACCGATTTCCTACAAAGAAGCGGTATCGCTTGCCTTTCAAAAGATCGAACAAAACAATGTGGTTTCCAGTTGGAAGGATTCTTTTGTTTCCAGTTACGCCAGCAGTTACATGGTTGAGCACATCAGGATTCCGAAGGATGGCTGTTTTACGGATAAAAGATTAAAAGAAATTACGGTTAGCACGGATCAGGTTTTGGAAAATATATGGTCTATCGGCGGAACGCGCGGCTGGTATTATGGCGACTGGCTATGGCGGCTCCGCGGTTTTATGGATAAACTTGTCGGCGGAGTTGGTCTCAGGCGCGGGAGGACGAATACACATACCATTTTTACCGGCGATACGGTTGATTTCTGGCGGGTACTTGCGGCTGATAAACCCAATAAACGGCTGCTGCTTTATGCTGAAATGGTGCTTCCGGGAGAGGCCTGGCTTGAATTCCGGATCGTTGAAAAAGAAGGTAAACAATATCTTCAGCAAACGGCTACTTTTCGTCCAAAAGGTCTGCTGGGAAGATTATACTGGTATGCTGTGTTGCCGTTTCACTTTTTTGTGTTTGAAGGAATGGCTACCAATGTTATGAATTACAAGCCGGAAGATGCTTTACACCCGGTCTGAATGCGCCAGCAGGCTGAACGGCAGCAATTCCTTCCTGATATTCAGTTTAAAACTTATACTTTAAAATCATGAAACTGCTCATTCTTCTATTCCTATTCATGTCTGTAGACCAACCAAGAAAGGTTCTTTTGTTTTATAAAGAAGATGGTAAAGTCTTGTACGATAGGCAGATAGCTGATCTGCAAAAGCAGAAAGGTGGTCTGGCAGAAAGAGATATTGAAATTAGTTCGTTTCCCTATTCTGCGCAGACAGCTTCGGTTTGGGCAAAAAATAAGATAGACAAAGATTCTGCTTTTACCTTTATTCTCATCGGAAGAGACGGCGGCGAAAAATACCGCTCTGTTATGCTCGTTACCGCTGTAACTCTTTTCGGCCAGATCGACGCCATGCCCATGCGGCGGAGTGAGGTAAGGAGGAAGTGATTGGGTCCTGCAAAATCCATTCAGCCTGCTCCGCATTCAGACCGAATTCTACAACTAAAATTTAAATAACTAAAAATTTAGTTGTAAACTTGCGGTTATAAAAATCGGGTGCAGAATGCCTTTTAAGTTTATGAAAAGATTTGGCGGGGTTATTTTTTTTATCATTTTGCTGTTTGCAGGAAACCTTGCAATGTCACAAAAGAGAGAGTTTCGGGGTAGGGTTGTGGACGAGGAGACTGGCAAACCGCTGGAATTTGTAACCATCTTTATAACCAATACCACTGTTGGCACATTGACGGACGAAAAAGGAAGTTTTGTAATAATATTGAATCCGGGGAAATATGATGTTGCTGTCACGATGGTTGGCTACGGTCCGCTTATCTATCCTCTGGAAATTCCTGGTGAGAATACCAAAGCGCTGAGCCCGGTCTTATTCAAATTGATACAAACGGAAAAGGAACTGAATACGGTTTCTGTAAAGGCTAAAAGGGATGAAAGCTGGTATCACAATCTCGAAATATTTAAAAATAATTTTCTGGGTCAAAGTGATGTTTCCAAAAAATGTAAGCTGGTTAATCCCGAGACGCTGATCATTGTTTATGATGAAAAGGCAAATAAACTGACGGTGACCGCCAGGGATCTGTTGGTGATCGAAAATCCGGAGCTGGGATATAAAGTCAGTTATTTACTGATTGAGTTTGTTTATGACTTCCGGGCAAGATATGTTTCTTACCTGGGTTACCCGAAATTTGATCTGCACAAAGGCAGCAAAACAAAGGAAAAGCGTTGGGCCAAAAATCGCAGAATCGCTTTTAACGGATCTGCCATGCATTTTGCCCGGGCACTAAGAGAGAAAAAGTTAGAAGAAGAAGGTTTTAATTTAAGGCGACTTATCAGGAAACCCAATCCAAACAGACCTGCCGAAGAGCAACTTGAAGATGCAAGGAAGCAGCTTCGCGCAAGGGGCAACACGGTCCGGCTTGATGCTAATGATCCGATAAGTATTGTTTTATCAAAAGCTAGTTTACCCAAAATCGTGGAATCACTGGATACAAGCCGGGTTCCTTATACAGACTATATTCAAATTAATGGTGAAGAAGTGAGAATGGCCTTTGAGGGTTATTTTCAGGTGGTTTATGCAAGAGAAAAGGAAGAATTGAGCTATGTAACGGCCTCAATGGAAAATCGCAAGCCAACTTTTCAGACCTCTGTGATTTTCCTCAGAGACAAAGAAGTTTTTGCGGAAAAATCCGGTAGTTTTTCTGAGCCGTTGGGGATTGTTTTTGAAGGTTACTGGGGATGGGAAAAAGTGGGAGATATGCTTCCGCTTGATTATATGCCGGACGAATCTTCATAATTCACAAAAATATTAATCCAAATTGCCCGGGCCAAACGGATAATAATGGGTTGCAGAGAAAACAGGATCAGCGTGATGACAACGAAGAAAAGATTCATCTCCATTTTTACATAAACAAGTAACAAAATAGAGAGCAGTGTCATGATGAAAATCACAATCGGGAAACTTGTCCACAATGCACCGATGTAAAAACCAGGCTCAATTTTAAAATCCTGGCCGCAAACGGGGCAGCGGTCAGGCATGTCCAGCGAACCTTTCAAACTGTAAGGATTGCGTTTTACAAACAGGTTGCCCTTATGGCAGCGCGGACACTTCATCCGGGCAACACTATAAAATTTCGACATCTGCTGCTTTTGTGGTTGTGGAGCGGCTACTCATTATTTTCTTCAAACAGTTTAAGGAGCTTTTTGGGCGCCCGGTTTTTCCATGCCCGGGTAAGCAGCTCTTTCAAAGTTACCTGTTTTACAGAGCTAAGGCTAATGAGCATGTATTTTGATTTCAGGTAATGGTCGGTGATGTAAAATGTGTCCGGATCTTCCTCAATCCATTTATCTCTTTCTTCAGTGTTAATCACCAGCGTTTCTCCGTCTTCTCTTATTCTTGCAAATAACTTATCATTCACATAAAATGCCGGCGTTTCGAAGCATAACTTTTCGGTAACAGCAGGAAGGTGCTCTACTGTCTGACGGAGAAAATTCAGGTAGGGAGAATAAAAGACATCCATAATACTAGATTTTACGAACGGGCCGTAATCCTTTCATCGCCTTTGTTCCGATCATTGGAAGTGCAGCGGGAATTTTCAGTAAGGTATTTTCCGGCTGAACATATTCCCTGTAACCGGAAAGATATCTTTCAATAATAAAATCGACTTCCTTTTCAAATGCAATCGACGAATCATTGGTATAGGCTGTCATATCATATAGCTTTTTGTGCCAGATTGCCGCATCCAGATTCGCGTCAAGTGTGTACAGGTTCTGAAAGCCTTTATCGAATTTAAACAAAATCCCCTTCTCTGCGTTGGCAATCAAACTTTCAGGTTGTCCGGTAAGGGTGATAGGCATGTACGTCTGTTTTTCATAAACAAAACCGCCATGACTGGACTTGATATATTCCCGCATGGACCGCGGTGCATCACCAACATTTAATACATCTACCAGTAAAATCAGTCTGGAAGCATGGAACAGACCGGGGTTTTCGATGAGGGGTAAAGACGAGATTCTGATCATATTTTACAATTTATTAATCTTAACAAAATGGAAAGATTTTCTGTTTCAGCGTAGGTTTTTTATGGCATGATAATTTAGAAAAATGCTGCGAACGGTGACATTTTGAATCTAAAATTAGAAATATATAATGGTAAAAACATACAGATTTATCGCCTTACTCGGTGATGGCCGGGAGCGGTTCAGCGACAAGGATCTTGATCAGGAATGGCCAACGGAGCCTGTTGTAATTGATGCGTATGGATTTTCAGACACCTATCGCTACGATGGTTTTGTATTTTTAAATGAAAGCTGGTTTACCAAATACAGCAAAAACTGGCAAAATGATAATTCTGAAATTGACGAATTGCTGGTTAACCTGGTGAAGTATGCAGAGCACGGTTCCCAATCAGAGAACCTGGTTAAAATTCAGGCATACCTGGCCGAGCCTCCGGAAACAATTGAAGAAACTGTGGAGATGTGGAAGAGTTTTTATGACCCGGAACTGAAGGTAATTTAATTATTTCAACCCGAAGAAGTAAATAGAAAAGGTGCGAATTGGTTGCCTGACCAATTAAGATAATTTCTTATCTTACTAATGTTCTTGTTTCAGGTAATCTTCTAACGTTATGCTCCAAAAAATACTTTATTTATTTCTGTTTTCATTCCTTTTTTGTTTTTCAAAATCCTTTTCACAATCCATTCCAATCATTCTTCCGGAACGTGAACGGGCTGCTGTAATTGATAATATTCTGGAAGACCGGTTTGAAAATCTTCTTCCCCAACTAATGCGCCGGGAAGGGATTGATATGTGGGTGATTATTTCCAGAGAATATAACGAAGATCCCGTTATGAAAACGATGCTGCCCAGTACCTGGATTTCAGCACGTCGCAGAACGATCATGGTATTTTTTGATCCGGGCGAAGGCAAACCATTGGATAAACTGGCGATTGCACGTTACGACGTGGGGACCTTACTTACCGGTGAGTGGGACCTGAGCTCGAATCCTGATCAATGGGACGCACTCATGAAGGTGATTAAAGCAAAAAATCCAAAGAAGATCGGGCTTAATTATTCGCCGACCTATGCTCATGCAGACGGTCTGACTTTTACGGAGCATGAAGAATTTTTAAACAAACTTCCAAAAGAATTTCATTCCAAAGTAGTATCCGCCGAACGCCTTTCTATCGGCTGGCTGGAAACGCGTACGGAAAAAGAAATGGCAATTTATCCGCTGATCTGCCGGATTTCACACCAGATTATCGAAGAAGCTTTTTCAGAAAAAGTAATACAGCCCGGCGTTACAACTACGGACGACGTGGTTTGGTTTCTCAGACAGCGTGTCACGGACCTTGGCTTGGATACCTGGTTTCATCCGACTGTCGATGTTCAGCGTGCAGATGATAAAAAGTTTGATCACCTGCGGACTTTTGCCAAAAGGCCTGGAGACCAGCCAATACTTCCCGGCGATTTAATTCATGTTGATTTTGGAATAACCTATCTCCGTCTGAACACTGATCAGCAGCAGCATGCTTATATATTAAAACCTGGTGAAAAGGATATTCCGGGCAATCTAAAAAAAGCGTTTTCTCAGGGGAATCGTTTACAGGATATTCTGACGGCAAAATTTATTTCTGGTAAAACAGGAAATGAAATGTTATCGGAAGCTTTGAAACAGGCGGAAGGAGAGGGGATTGCCGGTTCTATTTATTCTCACCCGATTGGTTCGCACGGTCATGCTGCCGGGCCTGCAATTGGTATGTGGGATAATCAGAAAACAGTAAAAGGAACAGGCGATTATCCGTTGTTTGAAAACACGGCCTATTCAATTGAACTGAATGTTTCGGTAAAAATTGAAGAATGGAACAAAACAATCCGGATTATGCTGGAAGAAGACGGATACTACGATAAAAACGGATTCCGGTTTATCGACGGCCGTCAAAAGGAGATTTTTACGATTCCGCGCAAAGTTGCCAATGTCGAATAACATAAAAAAAGAGGAATCATCTGTTCCTCTTTTTAATCCCAACTTAACCCTTATATTTATTTCGAAACCTTTGTCAATTTAAGTCCAACCAGGGATGCTTTCTGAGCAGGCGTATATTTGTTGTATTCAGCAGCAGGTTTTACCTTTTGCGGTGCAGGAGTTTCTGTTGCCGTAACATAAGCTGGTAAAGCAGATGTTGAATTTACTGTTGCTTTATCTTCTGTATTGGCAAATGCAAAAGTAGTACTAAGCGCCATTGCGCAGATGAATGTTGTGATCGTGTTTTTCATAGCTATATTATTTTTGATTCTTGTCTTTGTCTTATTTTGTTGATACAAAGCTAACTCGACTCATCACAGTATTCTTACATTATTTGATCGAACGAACCATTACAGGTATGAGTGGTGGCTATTGATGATGAGCTATTTAAGGATGGTTTAGTTGGGTCTTATAGTTTAAATGGATTGGAATTGAAGTGTTTTTTATAAAACTGTATTATTGGAATAGTTCAATATTTTGTGTTTCTATTACTTGTAGTCTATAATATTTGGTTAAAATGGATCTGCCCGATTATCCGGAGCTTATAACTTCATTTTTCCTATTTTTACATCATGTCAAAAAATATAAATCTGAGGTCCTTCGCGGAATTTCTGAAATCGGGCTCGCTTGGCGGGATAATCCTGATCGCCTGTGTGATCATTTCCATGTTTATTGCAAACTCTTCGTTTGGAAGTCACTTTGAAAGTTTGCTTTTAACACCGCTCGGATTCGAAACAGAGAGCGTGCATTTGCGATACCCTCTTTTACTTTGGATTAATGATGGTTTGATGGCGGTCTTTTTTCTGATGGTTGGGCTGGAAATTAAACGTGAACTGATTGAAGGTGAATTGTCTTCCTTTAAAAAAGCGTCGCTTCCCGTATTTGCTGCATTGGGTGGTGTAATTGCTCCTGCCACTATTTATTACCTGCTTAATAAAGACACGGAAACAGCCGGAGGATGGGGAATTCCGATGGCAACCGACATCGCTTTTGCTATTGCAATTGTAACCATGCTTGGGAAAAAAGTACCGGCGTCCCTCAAAATATTTCTGGCGGCATTAGCCATTGTTGACGACTTGATGGCGATTTTAGTTATCGCTGTTTTTTATTCCTCTGACCTGCATTATACCTATCTGCTTTATGCCGGCGGGATTTTTCTGTTTTTGCTTTTGTTAAATAAAGCAGGCGTTAAAAATCTGGCTGCCTACCTGATCCCGGGTCTCTTTATCTGGTATTTTATACATCATTCCGGAGTACATGCAACAATCGCCGGTGTGCTGACCGCGCTGGCCATTCCCACAACGCCGGATGCAAAAGAATCACCGCTTGAAAAACTGGAACATGTTCTTGTGAATCCGGTCAATTTTGTCATTATGCCACTGTTTGCACTGGCTAACACCAACATTAAGTTTGAATCCGAAATGATCGGAGGATTAACCACCACGCTGGGATTAGGAATTATCCTCGGTCTCGTGGTTGGAAAACCCTTAGGTATCTCCCTGTTATCCTGGCTGGCTGTGAAAAGCGGCATCTGCGCAAAACCTGATAAAGCCGGATGGAGTCAGATCGTTGGTGTGGGTATGCTTGGAGGCATCGGTTTCACCATGTCTGTTTTTATAGCGCTTCTTTCTTTCCCAGGGCAGTTCCTGATCTTATCTGAGGCAAAGTTTTCAATTCTCTGCGGGTCTGTGTTGTCTGGTATTTTGGGTTATGTTTTACTTAGTTTGATTAGTAAGCGTAAGCATGAAGGTTGATTAAATGCTTGTTTTTGTACTGAAAACTATACAAATTTGTTGAGTAAATTATACAGATATGATAGCTGAAATAGTAAACAATTACGAAAATCTGGTTGACAATATTGGAAAGCTTATCGAAGTGTCCGGTTACAGAAATGATTATATCGCTAGGAAGATTGGATTAACCAATGTCAATTTTTCGGCCAAGAAAAATCGTAAAAGCTTCTCATTGGAAGAAATAAGACAAATCGTTGCTATTATTGATAGTGACGATGTTGAAGATTATCTAATGATTAATGAAATGGACTCGAGAAAAGAGGACGAAACCATTACCCATGATGAGTTATATAAACAAATGGGATGGAAATAGTTTACAAAAGGAGATTTGTAAAGGAATTAGTGAAACTGCCGGGAAAGGTTCAGTCCGGTGTTAAAGATGTTTTTGATAAATTAAAAAAAGCAGATAGTCTAGAAGCTTCCGGTGTTGATTATAAATTAATGGAAGGCCAAAAAAAGGGCAGAGCTATTATCGGATTCGTGTAGGAAGTTACAGAATTGGGATTGAGTATGTAAAACCGGATATCATTGTAGTCATGATTGCTTCACGGGGTGACGTTTACAAAACTTTTCCTGCTCAATAAATCTAATGCACAAATCCCGCATCGGCACCCTGTTGTATCTCAACAGGTTCTTTTATGTTGCGTCTTCCAATGAATAATACCATCAAAGCGATTAAAGCCGAACCTGCCATTGCAGCTACCATCGGCGTTGCGGAAGGCACTTCAAACATACTGATCAAAACAGAAATAAGCGTTCCCATTCCCATTTGAACGGCCCCCATCATTGCAGATGCACTCCCTGCATTCTTCGAGAATGGTGCCAGAGACAGTGCTGCGGCATTGGGATTGGTAAAACCGATGCAGCAAAGGAAAAGGAATAAAAATCCAATTGTTACAGGTAAAGTCAGCAAGCCATTCAGTGCTGCGGCCAGAAAAGTAAATCCCACAATTACCTGGCATATCAAAGCGAAATTCACGATTTGCTCACTTGTAAATTTGTGAAGGAAAAGCGTATTCAACTGGCTTGAACCAATAAATCCTACTGACAGGAAAGCGAAGATCCATCCGTAAACTTTTTCGTCCGTATGAAATACTTCCATAAATACCAGCGGTGAACCTGAGACATAAGCGAACAAACCTGCAAATGCGATGGCACCGGTAAGCGCGTAGGTATAAAACTGGGGCTCACGGAGCACTGCCCAAAAGTTGAGTAAAATTGGTTTTGGTTTCAGAGAAAGCATTTTATCGGGTTTGTAGCTATCGGGCAGCCAGAGAAAGGTGGAAATCAAAATAGCGACGCCCATTCCTGTAAGGATTAGAAAAACGGATTGCCAGCCAAACGCGGAGGTCACGTAGCCGCCAACCGTTGGTGCGATCATGGGTGAAACACCTACAACCAGCAGCAGAAGTGAAAATACCTTTGCATTATCCTTAACCGGAAAAAGATCCCGCACCATGGCAATGGAGGCAACAGCTGCGGCACAGCTTCCGATCGCCTGAATAATACGCATGAAAATCAATCCATTAATACTTGTTGAAAAAGCGCAGCCGGCTGATGCGGCTATGTATACAAGCAAGCCGATAAATAGCGGTTTTTTTCTGCCGAACCGGTCAAGAAGCGGTCCGTACAAAAGCTGACCCAGTGAAATGCCAATAAAAAAACCTGATAGGGACAGAGAAACTTTTGCTGCTGTGGTATGCAGGTCACGTGCAATGGCCGGAAAGCCTGGCAGGTACATGTCAATTGAAAAAGGTCCTAACGCTGTTAAGCTGCCTAAAATAAGAATAAGAAAGAAGTATGTTTTTTTAGACATCAGAACGGAACATGGTGCTACATTTTACCTGATGCTGATAACAGTGATAGGCCGGAGCAGGTTCGGCTCCCTGGTAAGATCTGCGAAATATCCAGATCTTTAGCAAAAAAGGCCCGGATTTTATCCGGACCTGAAATATCTTGTTTGTTGTTGAATCTCCAGATTATGCTGAAAGCAAATTTAGTTTTTTGTATACTTCTCTTTCACTTTCACTCACTGTATACGGGACCTTATTTTTAAGATAAATAATCGATCCGCGACCTCTTTTGATCGGTAATACTTTGACTACGTCTTCTCTATGAATGATAATGCTAATAAGCTTTTGACCCAAAAGTTTAAATGTACCTGATTGTACCATGTTAATTTGCATGCTTAAAATTGAATACTTTATGCAATTCCGCCTACCTGACTTCCTGATTTTAAATACAACAAGAAATAGTCTTTTGAAATAAGAAAGTAACCCAGATCATCTCTTTGGCTTGATAAAAGAAAATCAGATACCTCTCTTTTTGCGTCTGTTTCGTCATGCGCACCTGTAACCGTTAAAATTGCGCCTGGTTTCAAATTAATTGCCGCGTCATTACCAAGTGTTGCTATCATGAGTGTTGTTATTTAGAAATTCGGTCCGGTTGAGAAATTGTTATTTAACAGGATAGAATAAATAAACATGCCAGACACGCACCCCTGGACTCCGTATAAACAATCGGTGATCCGAAAATGATCGATTTACAGATGAATGTATAAAATTAATTATCTCATTACAAGTCATTTATAAACTTTTAATAAAAATTTGAAAAATAAATTATAGCAGTGGAATTAATAGGACAATTCGGTGATAAAAATTTCTCAATTTGAGATTTTGTAGGTTACAAGAAAATGCATTGAAGCGTGTTCTCCACAAACAAAATTTTCTCCGTCATCCAATGTCTGCATTTCATCTTACCAATTCTGAACTTCGGTAAACTTCAATTTTAAGATTTTCTGTTTCTGCTCAAATTTGACACAAACAAAGAGCGATATGAAAACGATTTTTACTTCACTTCTTTTATTCACTGTTCTTGCTTCCTCAGCGCAAACCCGTATTTCCGGCAAAATAACGGATCAGAAAGGCATTGTAATTCCGGGAGCGAATATCTACATAAAAGGTACCTACGACGGTTCTTCATCTGATCTGAACGGCAGCTTTCAATTTAGTACAGATGAAAAAGGAAAACAGATTCTGGTCATTCAGTCCATAGGTTTTAAAGCAAAAGAGAGTGAAGTTGAATGTGCGGCCCAGCCTTTAATAGTAAATATTTCTCTAAGTGAAAGTATTAACCTTCTCACCGCGGTTACCATCACCGCAGGTGCCATGGAAGCCAGTGATGAGAAAAAGGCGGTTGTGTTGAAACCTTTGGACATTCTAACGACATCAGGTGCCATGGGAGATATAACCGCTGCTTTCCTGACTTTACCAGGAACATCTACCGTTGGTAATGACGGCAGACTGTTTGTTAGAGGAGGAGGTGCTTCGGAAACTTCAATTTACATAGATGGTCTGCAGGTCGGTAATGCCTTTGGTAGTACAGTTTCCAATGTTCCGACCCGCACCCGTTTTAGTCCGAATCTTTTCAAGGGCTCATTTTTTAGCACTGGCGGCTATTCCGCGGAATTTGGTCAGGCGCTTTCGTCTGCCCTGGCACTTAACTCACTGGATATGCCATTGCGGAATCAGGGTGATTTGAGTATCATGACCTTGGGCGGTGGATATACTCAGACCTTGGTTGGAAAGAAAAATGCGCTCACAGCTTCTGCCAACTATTTTAATCTCGCTCCCTATCAGGCTGTTGTGAAACAAAAATTTGACTGGGGAAAAAGTCCGTCTGGCTGGGATAGCGAAATATCGTTAAAACAAAAATGGGGAAAGGCCGGTTTTATCAAAGGTTACTTTCATACGGAAGGCGGCGGAATGACGATCTGGCAAAAGGAGCCGGGGGCGGAGGGACGGGGGCAAAGGGTTAAACTGGATAACAGCTATTCTTATGGAAATGTATCATTTCGTCATTCGGGTGGGAATAATTGGTTTTTCAGTGGCGGCGCTGCTTTCTCTCACAACAGGGATGCTATTCGTCTGGATCAGACTCCCGTTCGCCAGGTTACTCAGCTGGTTCATACAAAGTTTGTTGCTACAAAAGATTTTACACCCGGTTTTGCACTTAAAAATGGATTGGAATGGTACGTGAAATCTTACTCGGAAGCTTTGTTAAATGAAAGTAAGGAGCGTGACATTAAAGATCATCAGTTTAATCACTTTATAGAGGCAAGTTATTATTTCAGTAACAGGTTGATCGCCGTCGGAGGGCTCAGAAGCGGATACAGCATATTGGCAAAACAGTACTGGCTGACACCCCGATTTTCTCTTGCCTACAAATTGAAACAGGGACAGCTTTCTTTTGCAGCAGGAAAATTCAAACAGCTGCCCGACGAAAAATTAAGGGTTTTGCAAACCAATCTGGCAAACACGGAAGCGACGCACTACATCCTGAATTATTTTCTGGTTAATAATAACAGAACCTTTCGCGCCGAATCATTTTACAAAATCTACGACAACCTGGTCACATACTCCGGCACAACGCGTGAACCACAAAAAATCGGGCAGAACGGCTCAGGATATGCAAGAGGCGTTGACTTTTTTTACCGGGACAAAAAAACGGTGAAAGGAACTGACTTCTGGATCACATACAGTTTCGTGGACAGCAAACGCAAATTTGCTGCTTATGAAAGCCTAATACAACCATCCTTCGCACCAAAACACAACGGTTCGGTAGTAGTAAAACATTTCGTGGGTAAGCTTAAATCGCAGCTCGGAACTTCCTGGTCGTGGAACAGCGGATACACCTACACCAATCCCAACTTAGCCGGTGAAATGCAGAACAAAACCAAAATGTACAGTGACCTCAGTCTTAGCTGGAGCTGGCTGCCAAGACCAAACGTAATCGTGCATGCAGCCTGCTCAAATGTTTTAGGGCGGGAAAATATCTTCGGTTATCGTTATGCAAGTCAGCCTGGGGCGGAGGGGAATTATGCGAGCCTGCCAGTTGGGCAGGGAGCGAAAAGATTTGCCTTTATCGGTCTGTTTATAACCCTTTCGAAGGACAGAAATGCCAACCAACTGAATAATTTATAAATCAAAAATCATTTTCAATCAATAAAATTTAAACAAAATGAAAAAGCTATTCTCTGTTATCGCCGTATTTCTGATCACAATTTCGATTGTTACTGCCCAGGAAACACCTTACCAAAAGGTAATGAAAAAAGAAATTGCGACGTTGATCTCGACCGATTCTTTAAACCAGTTACAATCGTCCGCCAACGCATTTGCCCGCATCGCAGAACTGAATACAAAAGAATGGCAGCCATTATATTATCAGGGACTGGCTTATACTTTCATCGGATTGGATAAATCTTTATCTCTGGACTTGAAAGATGCGGCCCTGGCAAAAGCGGAGGAGCTGATTAACAAAGCAGATGTTTTATCACCCAATAACGCGGAGATCGTAACTGTTCAGGGATTTATTTTGATGGCAAAAGTAAGTGCCGATCCCGGCAGCAGAGGACAAAGTCTTTCCGGACAAGTGATGGGAACTTTCGGGAAAGCACTAACGATGGATAGCAAAAATCCAAGAGCGCTGATTTTGATGAGTCAAATGGAATACGGTCTGTCAAAATTCTTTGGAAACGGAACCGAAAAAGCCTGCGGTTTGGCAAAAGAAAGTCTGGCCGTTTTTAATTCCCAAAACGAAGACGCATTGGAAGTAGCTTTGCAGCCAACCTGGGGAAAGCCGCTGGCGGAAAATATGGTGAAGGGCTGTAAATAGAAGTTACCAGAGTCTGATAATTTGATCTTATGTTTGTTACTTAACCTTTTCATTATCTCATAACTTGTGCCTCATGTCCATTCCTGAGAACAATGCAAAAAGTGAATTTTGGAATTTTTCGCCAGGTTTCTTCCTGACGAACGTTCTAATTGCATTTTTGATCACTTTTTCGTTTTGTCCGTATTGTTATTTTTCACAAAGCGGACTTGAACAAATTTGGCAAAGCTTTCTGATCTCTTTCTTCATATCCGTCGCCCTGAGTTATGGTAGTTCCAGGCTTGAACACTATTTCAACAAAAAACTTCCATGGATACATTACCCTGCAAAACGATTGATTTTGCAGACTCTCTGTTACATGATTTATTCCTTCTGCGCAAGCTATGTATTGATAGTGCTTTTCGTTTTGTATATCAGGCAATCATATACAATTGCAACCTTGCCTTGGAATGAGTTGATTTCAGATACCCAAATGCCCATGAAATGGGCATTGCTTATTTCGGCAATTCTGATCAGCCGATCATTTTTAATTGAATGGCGGAAAGCGGCAATTGAAGCAGAACAGCTAAAAACCGAAAGATATGCCCAACAATATCAATCGTTAAAGGATCAGCTTAACCCGCATTTTTTGTTTAATTCTTTGAACGTACTGAGCAATCTTGTTTATGACAACGCAGATACGGCTGCAAAATTTATCAGGCAGCTTTCTAAAATTTACAGGTATGTTCTTGATGTTCAGCAGGAAGAGCTGGTGTCACTGGAAAGAGAACTTGAGTTTGCGGAGAACTATCTGGCACTACAAAAGATCAGGTTTGAGGAAGGGTTACAGTACAGTATTTCTGTTGAAAAGAATGAATCAGGCTTTTTGCCGCCTTTGTCTTTACAGCTCCTTCTAGAAAACGCCATTAAACATAATGTTGCATCGATGGCCAATCCTTTAAGAATTGAAATTGCTTTGGAAGGAAATGCTGTCGTCGTAAAAAATAATCTTCAGATAAAAAGCAGTCTTCCGGAAGAATCAGCAGGAGTTGGTCTTTCCAATATCAGGAAACGGTACGAATTGTTAAGCAACGAAAATATGAAGGTGGAAGATGAAAATGGTTCTTTTGTTGTGCGTTTACCAATATTAAGATTGAACCAGCAAATTTAAATGGGAATGACCTGCTAAAAGCTAATCACTATCAGCTAATTGCTAAAAATGAAAATCCTCATCATAGAAGACGAAAACCTGGCGGCAAAACGCCTGATCACGCTTGTTAAACAACAATTACCGGCTTGTGAAATTTATGGTAATCTTGATACGGTAACTTCCGCCACCGATTGGCTGAAAAATAATCCTGAGCCGGATTTGATCTTTCTGGATATTCAGCTGGCAGATGGTATCAGCTTTGAAATATTTGAGAAAATAAAGGTGAACTCGCCAATCATTTTCTGTACAGCTTATGATCAGTACGCGATCAAAGCATTTAAGCTAAACAGCATCGATTACCTGTTAAAACCAGTCGATCCGGAGGAACTTGAACGGGCGCTGAATAAATTTCAGTCGGGCAGAAAACAGCCCTCTGTAACGTTGGATCAGATAAAACATCTACTTCAGCCAATACCAAAAACCTTTAAAAACCGGTTTCTTGTTAAAGTCGGAGAACGGATTCAGACAATCGATAAACAGGAAATTGCCTTTTTTTTTAGTGAGGATAAAGTAACATTTCTACAAACCAGGCTTGGTAAGAAATTTATCATCGATTACACGCTGGATGAGGTAGAGGGCATGCTTGATCCAGAACATTTTTTTCGCTTAAACCGTAAATACATCAGCGCGATCTCTGCAATAAAAGAGGTATTTACCTACTCCAACAGCCGTCTAAAAATTCATCTGGAAAACTGCGCCGACAATGATATTCTCATTAGCCGGGAAAGGATGGGGCCTTTTAAGAATTGGTTAGGACAATAGTGAGCTAACCCCAAACACATTTCTATTCGTGCATCCGTGGCATTCTAAATTTCGTACGGCACGGATTTTTAATGCTTTAACTCATAATATTTTATGGCTACTTTTCACATGAAAATATATGAGAGCAATATGGTCAGGGGCTATCGGATTTGGCCTGGTTAACATCCCCGTCAAACTTTTCAGCGCAGTCCAGGCAAGCGAACTGGATCTGGACATGCTGGATAAAAAGGATAAAGCAAACATCAAATACCAGCGTGTAAACGCGAATACCGGCAAAGAAGTCGAGTGGGATAATATTGTGCGCGGTTATAAAATCGAAGACAGTTATGTGGTGCTTGACGATAGTGATTTTGAAAAAGCCAGTCCTGAAAAAACGAAACTTATCGAAATCGCAGAATTTATCGATGAAAAGGAAATCGACAGTATTTATTACGAAACTCCATACTATCTGCAGCCCGAAAAATCCGGTGTAAAACCATATACTTTGCTTCGTGATGCGCTGAAAAAAACGGGAAAAGCCGGACTCGGAACTTATGTGCTTCGTAACAGGGAGAGTTTGGTTTTGATAAAGCCTATTGGCGACTTTCTGATCCTTAATAAAATTCGTTTCGCTCAGGAAATACGTGATACGGAGGAGTTAAAAGTACCTGATGTAAAGATAAAGCCTGCAGAACTGAACATGGCGATCCAGCTTATTGAGCAGCTTACCACGGATTTCGATATTGCAAGATACAAGGATACCTACAATGATAAACTGCTTAAACTGATTATGGCTAAGGCAAAAGGTAAGAAGACAACTACGCCTAAGATGGAAATTGTCCATTCGAAAAGCCGTGATCTGATGGCTCAGTTAAAAGAAAGTCTCAATGCTCCCAAACGAAAAGCGTCATGACAGCACTGGCAACCTACAATAAAAAGCGTGATTTTAAGGACACGCCCGAGCCCAAAGGAAAAGCAGGAAAAGAGAATCAGTTCCGTTTTGTGGTACAGCGCCACGATGCAACCCGTCTTCATTATGACTTTCGGCTGGAACTGGACGGTGTACTAAAAAGCTGGGCAGTTCCTAAAGGACCTTCGATGAACCCAACGGACAAGCGCCTGGCTGTGATGGTGGAAGATCATCCGGTCGATTATATCGATTTTTCAGGAACAATTCCAGAAGGAAACTATGGAGCCGGGGAGGTTGAGGTTTGGGACGAAGGCATGTTCTTTCCGGTAAATGAAGAGCTTGAAAAAATCACTGAGAAACAGGCACTTGCAGCTTTAAAAAAAGGTGAACTGAAAATTTTCATGAAAGGCAAAAAACTGGAAGGTGGTTTTGTTTTAGTAAAGTTTAAGAAAGAAGGAGACAACTGGCTGCTCATCAAACATAAAGATGAATATGCCGTCGACAAAAAGTACGATATCGAAAAACATAGAAAATCCAGATCATGAAAAAACACGCGGAACTGACAAATCTGGATAAGGTTTACTGGCCGGATGACGATATTACGAAAGGTGATCTACTGGAATATTACAGCAAAATCGCTCCATACATTTTACCCTATCTCAAAAATCGGGCATTGTCTTTAAAACGTAATCCCAACGGCATTAAAGACAACGGATTTTTTCAAAAAGATGCCGGAGATTCTGCTCCGGACTGGGTCAAAAAACAGGAAATATATTCCGAGTCGACGGACAAAATGGTCAATTACCTGGTTTGCAATGATCTGGAAAGTTTGCTTTACATTGCCAATCTGGGCTGTATTGAAATGAATCCGTGGAATTCCACCATCGACAACCTGGAACATCCTGATTATATCGTGATGGACATTGATCCTTCGGATAAAAATACATTTGAAGATGTAGTGGACGTTGCATTGGTAATAAAGGATATTTTGGACGAAACGGGAATGACAGGTTATTGCAAAACGTCAGGATCCAGCGGATTGCATATTTATATTCCGTTTCATAAAAAATATAATTATGACGAAAGTCGGGATTTTGCAGAAATTATTGCAACGATCGTGACGGACAGATTGCCCAAAATTACAACACTGGAACGCTCGCTTTCAAAAAGAAAGAAAAATCAGATATATGTCGATTACCTTCAAAACAGGATCGGTCAAACATTGGCTTCTGCTTACAGCGTACGTCCAAAAGCGGGTGCGACAGTTTCTGCTCCGCTGGAATGGAGTGAAGTAAAACATGGTTTAAGTCCGAAAGATTTTACGATAAAAAATATGCTGAAACGTGTTGAAGAAAAGGGTGATCTTTTCAAAGGCGTGATGGGAAAAGGTATTGATATGGGTAAAGTGATTGAAAAACTGGAAGCTATGCATCAGGCTTAATTCTTCCAAACCAACTCTTTTTATCTAATTCCTGCAAAAATTACAGTTCACATCAGGATGCTGTTATTTTTGCAGGAATTCTCATTTCTAACACTTCCCTTTTCCCGTATGCTGTCATTCCTGAACGTCAAAAATCAATTATTCCTTTTTGGAATATTTCTCACGGTTTCATCGTTTTTGTCGGGCTGTAGGGCCGAGCAAAAAACAGAAGAAACAAAATCCGGTCCGGTGGTAATTGGTTATGTGGGCGGTTTTCACGGATTGCTGGATGTGGATAACATTGAAGCGAATAAACTGACGCACATTAATTACGCATTTGTGGATGTTAAAAATGGAAAAGCTTTCCTGACAAATGAAAAAACGGATTCGACAAATTTTAGAAAACTCAATCTGTTAAAAAATAAAAATCCTGATCTTAAAATCCTTATTTCAATTGGTGGCTGGGCATGGAGCGAGAATTTCTCAAATGCTGTTCTTACTGATTCATCAAGGAAAGTGTTTGCAAAAAGTTCGGTTGAAATTATAAGAAAATATAACCTGGATGGCGTAGACATTGACTGGGAATATCCCGGAATGGCCGGAGAAGAAGGAAATGTATTTCGCCCGGAAGACAAGCAAAATTATACACTAATGTTCGAGGCAATAAGAAAGGAACTGGATGTATTTCAAAAAGAAAGCAGTAAACCTAAATTGCTGACTACAGCAGTAGCGGGTTTTGTGGAGTGGCTGGACGTGACTGAAATGGGTAAAGCGCAGCAGTATCTTGATTTTATAAATTTGATGACCTACGATCTTTTTCAGGGTGATACCGTTGTGCATCATGCGAGTTTGTATTCAAGCGATAAATACAAAACTTCAAAATCGGCTGATGTGGCAGTGAAAGCATTTGTAAAAGCAGGTGTGCCTGTGGAGAAACTGGTGATGGGTTTGCCATTTTACAGCCGTAAATTTACCGTTGCCGGGCAATTACGGCAAGGACTTGGTCAAAAACAATCCGCTCAGGAATATTTTCATGGCTACACGACCATCAAGGATAGTCTGGTAAATAAAAAAGGTTTCAAAGCATACCGCGATGAGGTTGCAAAGGTTCCTTATCTGGTAAATGAGAAAACGAAAGAGCTTATCAGTTATGAAGATGAGGAGTCGGTACGGGAAAAGTGTAAATATGTTTTGGTCAATAAAATGGGCGGTGTCATGTTCTGGGAATACGATTCCGATCCGAAGCATTATTTGCTGAATGAAATTGACAGGAGTCTAAAATAGGTTTTTGTCAGAAATTCAGGAGACTCCTACGGAGTCAAATCCTTTATCCGACGTGTGCATTTCTACAAACTGGTTGCTACTACGTAGCACTACCAGATGATAATGTTGATTCCATAAAGCTCCGAAGGAGCTCCCTGTTTACAGAAAAGCGTTAATTAAGAAATAACATAACTCCGTAGGAGTTTCCTGATCTGACAAAACTTCAAAACAAACGCATTTGACCAATGTCATGACAACCTTCCTGTAACTCCCCGGTTCTGAAACGGTTTACAAAATCGTGTGCATGCCGGGTGGGCTCAGGAAGGCGGTATTTTCCTAAACAACGCAGCGTAATTGCCATGCTGTCTTCGGTATTCATGCCGTTGCCGGGAGAGATAAAAATAGGCTTTACATTGTTTTTGCTTCTGAGTGCAAAACCGATTGTTTCATTCCTCTCGGATACCGGTGGACGATTCCGGCACAGACGATATCACTGTAAAGGTTAAGGGAAATATCAGCCCCTGCGATTGTCCGGATCGATTTGGTTAGCGAATGCAGATTTTGTTTTTCCCTTAGGATATTTTGCAAAGTGGTTGCTTCGGTGAGATTCAGGTTGTTATAATTTGATAACGGGACTTCCATCTTAGCGGCTTAATTTTCGAAACCGATGGTTAGAAAGAATGGCATGATATTCTTAGTGGGAACTGTATTCATTTATTAATATTAAAAAACTGAACCATCCTCATGGATAATGTTACGACAAAAAGAAAGTGGTACAACTGGAAGCTGATAGGAATAGTCATTATTTTGCTGGCCATTTTTATAAAATTTTATGTTTTAAGAGAGCATGATGAAAATGCACCTGTAACGGTTGAACTTGATTTGAGCGAGGTGGCCTTTCGCAATGAGCAGGAAGTAGAGGCAGTTTTAGGAAAAGGGACGCTGGATAGCTATTTCCGTGATGATGCCGCAAACTGCGAAAAATGCCCCAAAATGATTTATAAAGAGGGTAAGATAGAGATCATCTTTATAAATGAAATTGCAGACAGAATTATGATCAAAAATCTGACAGATGTTGAATTTGCAGATCGCGTAATTCTTGGCTTATTAAATTTAAAGGAAAATATAAAACCTGTTGTCGATAGTGATGAGCTGAAACAATGGGACAACTATCAAAAATACTCTCAAATCTCAGCCTTTGGTAAAAAGGGTAAGGTTGAATATATACTGATTAAAGCGAAAACTCTATAGGCGAGGCTGTTCTAACTGCCACTATGGCTATAGCCGTTACTTTGAATTGTCTTACACCCCAGACTTCAGTCTGGGGTAGAGTTGTTTGGGCAACGACCACCCAACTGAGGGCTTTGGCTCATGTCTTTTGCATCCGAATATTTCTGAAATAGTAAAGCAACCTATTCCCGGGTTTTCTCATCTCGTATGAAACACCGGGATTTTTTTTAAATTAGCTGCTACTACATTTTACAAAAACATATATGCGTAAGCGTTACCCTTTAGCCATACTCTTCATTTTTGCATTTCTTTCCGCTACCCTTGCCCAGCCGGTGAAATCTATTTCAGGGTTGACAGGTATTATTAAAACCAAAGGCGGCGATCCGTTACCCTTTGCGGCAATTGCCGTTAAAGGAACTGAAATTGGTACGATCTCCAATGAGGAAGGTAAATATCAGCTTGATTTGAAACCGGGTTATTATGAAATCGTATTCCAGTATCTTGGCTTTAAAACCGGAATGAAGGCGGTTACCATTGAAAATAAAATGGAAACCTTTGATGTAACGATGGAGGAACAGGCCGTCAATCTTGGAGAAGTGCGTATTGGCAGTAAAGAAGAAGATCCTGCGTACACGATCATGCGCCGGGCGATTGCCAAAAGCCGTTATCATTTTTTACAGGTTGAAAGTTATACCGCCAAAGCTTACAGCAAGTCGTCGTTTGTGATTACTGATCTTCCAATGGAGTTTTTGTATAAAAAAGAATTGAAAGCCATTGAGAAGGAATCCAACTTCAAAAAAGGTGTTCCGATTTTGAATGAAAGCGTTTCGGAAGTTACCTTTCGCCAGCCTAATTCTTACAAACAGCGCGTCATTGCAGCGCGTAATAGCCAGGACAAGAATTTTGCGGATGCGAATGCTTATTTCCTGACGAGCTTTTACCAGCCGGAAGTTGTCAAGGCTGTATCGCCGCTTTCACCAAGAGCTTTTACCTATTATAAATTCGAATATCTGGGTGCTTTCCGGGAAAATGGTATTGAGGTAAATAAGATCAAAGTTGTGCCACGTTCATATGGAGAAGGTGTTTATAAAGGGATTATCCACATTATTGAAGGCGAATGGAGAATTTACAGCCTTGATCTTCAAACGGTAAATACAGGTTTTAATATTGACATCAAGCAGGTCTACAGTCCGGTACAAAATGTATGGATGCCTATCAATCAGCAGTTTCATGTTCAGGGCGGAATTTATGGTTTGAAAGGCAAGGGCGATCTGGTTATTTCTCAAACGTTTTCCAAGCTAAAAGTCAATCCTGCATTTCAGCCGGATATCGTTGTTTTGGATAGTAAAAAAGAAAAAGAAGAAGTCAAACGTGTGAAGCTTTCAAATCGTGAGATCAAAAGCGGGAAGCTGGAAGAAATGGTGAGCAAGCAGAAGGAGTTTTCTGCGAAAAATCTGCGGAAAATGATGAAGGAATATGAGAAACAGGATCTGAAAGCAAAAGAAGAAAAAGGAGAGGATGTGGATCTTAATTTTACCCGGAACGATTCTACCTCGGTTGATCCCCTGGCAAGCAGGAGAACTACGGCTTTCTGGGATTCGATCCGTACCGTACCGCTGACCATAGCAGAATTAAAGAGTTACACCCGTCTTGACAGTATCGTAGTTATTCAACAGGGAACGAAACAACAAAAAGACAGTTTAAAAGTGGCAGGCCCCGATTCAACCA
Organism: Dyadobacter psychrotolerans; assembly: GCF_004349265.1. Taxonomy (GTDB): domain Bacteria; phylum Bacteroidota; class Bacteroidia; order Cytophagales; family Spirosomataceae; genus Dyadobacter; species Dyadobacter psychrotolerans. The sequence goes on along the minus strand of NZ_SMFL01000003.1, from coordinate 881,325 downwards.
GGAAAGTAAACAACAAGGGCGGTTCGGGATTTATAGGTGATTTGTTTACCGGACATACGTTCAGATTAGGTAAAAAAAGCCCTTGGCGACTGGAATATGTGAGTCCGCTTTGGGGAATGCAGGTTAATACCGTGGAGGGGCTGGTACTGAATGGCGGTGGCTTTAAGTTAAATTATCGCAAAGGTGCGCAGACAAAGAAAACTCCTGATGAACTAAGAATTTCAACAAGCGGGGTGAAGTATTCTTCCGGCAGACAACCCGGGACGTTGTCTATCAACGGACTTACGCGCTATTCTTTTGCCAGAAATAAATTAATGGCAACAGGCGGCGTCGACTATGGATGGAAGCGAAATATGATCAACGTGACAGCAGGTCAAACGGTATCCCAGTTCAGTTCCGAACATCCTATGAATCCGATCCTGAATAGCCTGACAACCTTATTTCTTGAGCAGAATTTTATGAAAATTTATCAAAAGAATTTTGCCCGTATCGATTTTAAAACCGATCGGTCAAACGAACATTTTGAATTAAAAGCAAGTGTTGAATATGCGGACAGAAGTGCGCTGCAAAATGTGACAAATCCTAACCGATATCAATGGATCGATTGGAAAAAGCGGGAGTTTACGTCTAATGTCCCATTCAATCAGGAACTGGCGGATGAGTCAGGGAATGTAACGCCGGAAATGCAGCCTCATCAGGCTTTGGCAATTGGTTTATCTGCATCTTACAAGCCATGGCAGAAGTACAAAATCAGAAAAGGTAAAACAACTTTCTACGATGATGATTCGCCAAAACTTTCTGTCAACTACCGCAAAGGAATCAGCGGCGCTTTTGGAAGTGATGTGGATTACGATTTTGTCCAGGTAGGCATTGCGCATGGTTTTGAAACCGGTGTACGAAGTAAACTGAGTTATAAAATTGCGGCTGGTGCATTTTTGAACGATAACGTGGTTCAGTTTCCGGATTTTCAGCATTTTGCGGGTAACCAGTTCTTTTTCCAGTATGGCGATCCGGTAGGTACTTTCAGGATGCTGGATTATTACCGTTACAGTACTTCAAAACAGTTTGTTGAAGTTCATGTTTTAAGTGAACTGCGTAAATTTCTTTTGACCCAAATTACATGGTTTCGTGTGATGGGAATCAAGGAGAATTTCTTTGCCCATTATCTGGCTACTCCTGATTCCAATAATTATGGAGAACTTGGATATGGTTTGGATGTCGGAATTCGCTTTCCTTTCCGTATTGAAGTTGCCAACAGTTTTGAAGGATTCAAATACAAACACACTGTTTTCAGGATTGGGACGACAATGAATTTTTCTTTTGGGAAGAAGTAAAGGAGTTTTTTTGTTTTAGGTTAACAGTTTACGTTTTAAAAAAGACCCGGCTATTTGAGAATAAGCTTCCTAAACAGCCGGGTCTTTTTCATTCACATCATTTACATTTTTTGTAAAAACATCGTTTTCAAAACCATTACGCTTCTTTCTACCTTGCCTTCTATTTCTTCCGCGTCATCGGTTAGCCTGATACTCTTCACGACTGTTCCTCTTTTTAGCGTTGCAGAACTGCCCCTTACTTTCAAATCCTTGATCAGTTTTACTGAATCGCCATCGGCAAGCAGTGTCCCGTTACTGTCTTTAACTTCCATTGATAATTAATTACGTGGATAGGTTTTATTTCTTGACAAAGATAGCTAAATGAAATGACGATCAGGATGTAAGGTTTTTTGCCATCATTCAGCAAAAAAAGTTAACTTCGTCACATTCTAATCTCTTTGTAAAATATCGAAATCTTTCCTGCAGTAAGTTTTAATATACTGCAATTCCGGACTTTATAAAAGCCTGGACATATCTCGTATTTTATATTTTACAAATTAGAAAATGGAAAAGAATCATAAAATGGCTGTTATCGGTGGCGGAGGCCGGACTGGTAAATATGTTGTAAAACAACTTTTAGAAAAAGGATATCACCTTAAACTTCTTCTCAGAAATCCCGAAACCAATACGATTTCTGAAAATCCCAACTTTGAAATTGTCCAGGGAGATGTGTTGGATTATGATGCAGTCAGAATGCTTTTGGCGGATTGCGCAGCAGTGATCAGCACGGAAGGGCAACGGAAAGATGAGCCTCTGGTGGCCAGCCGGGCGACGAGCAATATATTGGACGCCGTGGAAAAGAGTAACTATCCTTTTACCCGTTACATTTCAGTTGCCGGACTAAATGTGGATACGCCATTGGATAAAAAGGGATCTGAAACCATCGCCGCCACGGAATGGATGAAATCAAATTTTCCTCTGATCCATGAGGACAGACAAAAATCTTTTCAAATTTTAGCCGAGAGTAATGCGGACTGGACGCTGGTGAGGGTACCTTTTATTGAGTTTACAGAAGACAGGAAAGAAATGGCAGTTAGCCTACAGGATTCGCCGGGGAAGAAAATTTACGCTGCGGATATTGCCGGATTTTTAATTGGGCAGTTGGACGATGATCAATACATCCGTAAGGCTCCGTTTATAGCTAATATTTAGTAATAAATAGACTTGGAAAGACTGGGTGTCCCCGACTAGGCGTCCCCGAATTAAAGTCTTTCCAAGTCTTAAAATTTAAAAATTAAGCTGCATCCAATGCTTCACGCAATTCCTTGGCAGCAGCGGCAGGATCGGCAGCACCGTAAATGGCAGCACCGGCTACGGCTACTTTCACACCTGATGCTTTTACGGCAGCGATGTTGCTCAACTTTACACCACCCGCAATAGACACAGGTACACCTGCACGGGAAGCTTCGTCGATCAATACCTGAATAGAATATCCCGGCTGAGCCTGCTCATCCAAACCTGCGTGTAGCTCCACGAATTCAACGCCCAATGCAATTACTTCCTGCGCACGTTTCACACGGTCAGTGACTCCGATTGTATCCACAACTACACCTTTGCCATGGGTTTTTGCGGCCTTCACAGCTCCGATAATTGTTGCGTCACCGGTTGCTCCTAAAATGGTGATCAAATCTGCACCGGCTTTAAAAGCCATATCTGCTTCCAACTCACCCGCATCGGCCGTTTTGAAATCAGCAAAAACAATTTTGTCAGGAAATGCATTTTTCATTGCTGTAATCACAGCCAGACCTTCACTTTTTATAAGCGGTGTTCCCAGTTCAATAATGTCGATGTAAGGAGCAACTTTTGTTGCCAATGCCAGCGCCTCTTCCGTTGTCAATAAGTCAATTGCGACTTGTAATTTAGCCATGATTGTATTTTAATTAATTATAAATTATTGGTATTCAGTTTATTGGTCCTTTTTTTAATGGTCGCTTTGCTGTTAACTAACGACTCAGTACTTTTTTCATTCCAGATTCGCGTGACGCCTCCACAATTCTTCGGCAGGTGTTCCTTCGAGCGACCACAACGTTTGTATGATGGCATCCATAAGCAGCAAAACCGCCTGTTCGAATAAACTTCCGGCATATTGGTTTGATAGTGTAGAACCGTGATCCTGTTTTTGTGCAGCGGGAATGATCGCGACCAGATCGGATAACTTTGCAAGAGGAGATTCAGCTGTTGCAGAAAGAGTAACTACCTGTGCTCCCGCTTTCACCGCTTTTTCGGCGGCACTCACTATGCTGTTGGTAGTTCCTGAGCCTGAACCTGCAATCAGTAAATCGCCTTTTTCAATGGCCGGAGTAATTATTTCACCGGCAACAAAAACGTTAAATCCTAAATGCATCAGCCGCATTGCGGTCGATTTCAGGGCAAGGCCGGTTCTTCCGGCACCGATGATAAATATCCTGTCAGCATTTTGGATAAAAGGAATAATCTCTGCGATCTGGTTATAATCAAGTTTGGCAGCCAGTTGCCTGTTTTCATTAAGAATCAGTTCGAGGTTTGACTGTATATCCTTTTTGAGATCAGTTCCTGGTTGCTTATCTACGTTATTTAAAATCATTAAGGTTTGTTGATTTGTCCTGAATTTCTGCTGTCAAAGGTACCTGTATCAAGTTCGGTATAGGTTATACAATCAGCGCGATATGTTGTACTATTTGCCAATTCTGAATAAACAAATTGCATTATTTGCTAATTTTGGTATCTAATTCGGAATATGATAATAAAATGGAAGAATCAAAGCTAAGTCTTGAACTGAACAGGACACTGATATACATCCGGGATTTGGCAAACTGTCCGCCGAGTTATCTGAACGATCCAAGCCGGAAAGAGTTTTTCGAAATTGTATGGCTGAAAAATGAAAATGCACTTCACACCATCAAAGGTGGAGATGTGACATTGAAAGGTGACTGGATTTACCTGATTCCGCCGTATCGTGTACATCAGCTCAATAAAGCAGGTAAAAAGGGAATTCTGCTTTCCTTCAAGCGGGATATTCTTGATGACGATGTAAAAGAATTTCTGCTGGATGTGTTTAAGATATTTAACATTCAGGGTGAATTTTCCTGTTTGCAGCTGGATAAAGAAACGGCCGCACAGCTTGGAAAAGTTTACGACTTAATGAATGAGGAATATCAGAGAGAAAACAATAGTCTGATTATTATCAAAGCGTTGCTGAAAGTGTTTCTTCTTCAGTTGGTCCGAATAAAAGAGCAGGATTTTACAGTGCAGGACATCAACCAGAAACGGGTTTATGAGTTTATGGTATTACTGGAAATGAATTATCAGCAGGTAAGAAATACTGATTTTTACGCCGGGAAATTAGGGATCAGCTCGAAGCGTTTAAACCAGATCCTGAAAGAAAAACTGGATAAAACCGGTATGCAGCTCATTCATGACCGAATTGTGATGGAAGCAAAAAGGCAGATTATTCACAGTGAAAATACAATCAAGGAAATTGCATACGATTTAGGTTTTAAGGATCGACCCTATTTCAGCAGGTTTTTTAAACAACATACAGGGCAGTCGCCGGAGCAGTTTCAAAACGAAGCCCGTGTGCACATCGTTTCAAAATTTAATACGCTTTTTTAAATATCCGAAGCCGCTCCGAAAATGATTTTTTCAGGCACGGGATATTCAAGTAATTTAGAAAAATCGACTTTCCAGAAATCGAGGTCCAATAAACGCCCGTTTTCATCTTTTGTGAGTGTGATCACCACCGGCGTCTGATCTGAGTCAACGTATTCAACCTGGATCAAGTCACCCGCGTAGGCATCAGCATCACCTCCCAAACTGATACTGCCCATTTTCCCTCCTTCGTATTCGTCTACAAATTCATCGACTTGATGGTCGTCAGGATTTAGATTTAACTTTTGTAAAAGAAATTCAATTAAATCTTTTTCCTTTTGCCTGATTTGCCTTTTCTCTGCCATATAATTTTAAGCTGTTTTCTTTTCCTTGCTTCGCCATTGTTCTGCTTTCCTGCCAACAAACCAGAAGGAGAGTGCCAGAATCGCAAAGAAAATCCCTTTGTTGGTTCTATCCCAAAAATACTCAAAGTAACGGGTGTAAATATTCAGAAGGAAAAAAACGAGTGCCAGGTCCCTGAGGGTATCATTGCCATTTTGAAATGCAAAAGCGATCATACCGGCCAGTACAAGTGTAAATCCGAGCGACCAATACCAAAAATGACTTTGCTTGATTGTAGTCCATGCATCCAGATCATCATAATTTCCAAATACGGAAAGACTCCAGGCTGCTATCAAAAAGAGAAGCAGACCTGTTGAATAGGTTGAATCGGCAAAAAATTGAAGTGATTTTACCTTGCCGACAATCCAGGAAAATCCCCAGATTACCAGTCCGAAAACGGTCATACGTAAAGGATAATTCATCCCGGCGAACCGGTAATTCCCGCCAGACCAGTAATGCGTTTGAGCACCCCACCATCCTGCCAGAGAAACGATCATAACAAGCCACAAAAGTTTTGATTCCAAAAGTACTGCTACAATTCCATAGGCAACCGCAGCAAGTAAAAGAGGCAGCGCATAATTTCCGCCGAAGTTAGCAAAACTGCGTGTCCAGTACGTGATGGCAACACCGATGGTTAATGCAATCGTAATGTTATAGGTTTCATTGCTGGCCGGTGCATCCGGAGATTTTGCCTTTTTTCTTTTGGCTAAAACAACAAACAACAAAGCAAGGAGGCTAAATCCAATCCCGACAATGGTTTCTGAAAAACCCCATTTTTTTCTTAATAACTCAATCCACTTCTCATCAATTACAAGTGAACCGAAAGCAAGTAACCCACAGGAAATCGCGGAAATAAGTGCATAAATGGCAACAGCATCAACATTCGAATTCCGGACCTGATAGCTTTTTCGTAATTCTTCGGCGAGGTCAGGCGTTATTTTACTGCTGCTTTCCCAAAATTGGATCGCCTTATTGACGACTTCAGCATCTTTTTTATCCAGTTCCATTTAGTTTGATGAGTTGTTGTAATACTTTATCTGATTGACATAAGAAGCTTAAAGTTAAATTGCCCCGGTTAATTCTAATCAAATAAATATGATTTTATCCGGCAGAAAATTCGTGCCAGTTAAAAGATTATTGCCTCTACAAAGACGGGAAAGTTATTTATTATCAAAAAGAAGTTTTTCCAGATCTTGTTTTTTCATTCCAAAATGATCTGCGATATTTTTTAATATTTTATGAAGCGTTCCTTCCCGAAGTGGTTTGTGGTTTGGAATCGTTTCGGAATGAGAGCCATTACGATTTGTCTTGATTCTAATATGACTTCCTTTCTGACGAACAACTTCGTAGCCGAATGGAGCAAGAATTTTAAGAAGCTCCGGACCACTAAGATTTTTTGGAATCATAATAATGGAGAGCAAAGTTAAATTGAATAAATTTCCTCTTTTATAAAATGCAGCCGAACAGTTGTCGGCATATCCGACGGGTTGTCAAAGTGACATTCCAAAGCATCCTTAATCATGAGTTTTAACTCTGCCAAATCGATTCCCTCGGTTATTATCTGCTCATTTTCGTTTATTTTGGCTTCGGCAATAAAACTCCCATCATCTTCCTGTTCAACAGTAAAAATAACCTCCTTCATGATTTTCTGAATATAGATTCTGTATCAAATATAACTCTTTATTTTTTTTCTTGTATAATACAAAAAGAATCCGGATCACAAGACCCGGATTCTTTTCTAAAAAAAGTATTTTATTTTTTCAAACCGGACAGAAACTCAACCACATCCCGGATTTCTCTTTTGGACATGATATTACCCATTGGAGGCATGCTCGACGGAACATTATCGCGTTTCGCAATTCTTCCTACCGCAATTTTTAGTGGTTCTGCTTCCGAGGTTTTAAGCACCAGTTCATGTTCATTTTCAGCTGTCAGAATTCCTGCGGCTGTTTCACCATCTTTTAGCGTCAGGATTACCATTCCAAATCCCGGAGAAATTCGGGCACTTGGCTCTACGAGGGCCTGAAGAATCTGCTCACGACTAAGAATGTTTCCGATATTTGAAAGTGACGGACCAACTTCGCCGCCTTGTCCGCCTATTGAGTGGCACCGAACACACTCAGCAGCGGAACTTGTCATGAAATAACGGCGTCCAAGCTGAGCGTTTCCTCCAAAAAGGGCATCCTGATAGTCAGCAGCGGTTTCACCAGTTTTACGGAATGGAGCCAGTTTAGCGATTAAAGCTGATGATTTGGTTGAATCAATTGCTTCTCCCAAGTCGAGTGCAAGGCTTGGAGGCAATTGTTTGCCTGACATTTTATCGATCAGGCCACCAAAGATTGTTTCCGTTTTTGCAACAGGAAGATTTCCTAAAACTTTCATCATCTGCTGTTGTTCTTTTACACTTCCTTTTTCAAAAATAACATTCGAAATGTCAGTAAGTGCTTCTTTGGACATGGTAACACTTCCAACCATTCCAAGCGCTGCTGTGCGGACATCAGCATCGGGATCGGTCATTCCTTTTTTCATCACCGATTCCATATCTGAGTATTTCAAATCATTGAGTGCAATAAGCATAGCAGCGCGCACTTTTGGATCTTTGCTGTTATTCAGGATTTTGGCAAGTGCGGCATTGTTGTCTGATACACCAAGGCTGGTAAGCATCTGAGCCGTTGCGATAAGAATTTCTGTATCGTCATCGGCAAGCAAATCAGCGATAACAGGCTGAATTTTTCCTTTCACAACCATTGGGTTTCTCTCAACCACACCGCGATAACGGCCATCAACCCGGTCCATTACAGAAGGACTGGCCCACGTTCCCAAAGCAGCAAGAGCTTCTGCACGAAGTTCTTTGTCTACATTTTTCTTTTTAGCAAAAGCGATCAGGTCATCAAGCTGTTTGTCACCGCCCACTCTTACGGCAGCGTTAACCGCACGTCTGAGTAAAGGTTCGGATCTAAAACGGCTTTCTGTTAATGTTGCAGCCAGCGCCGGTAGAGAGGCAGGAATAGAAAGATCATCGTTAATTGCTCTTGCTGCTTCAGTAGCGATATATTCATCCTTATCCTGCAAAAATAAACTCACTTTCTCATTTTTCATTCTGCGCAATACCAGAACTGCCGCAGTGCGAAGTGATTTATTAGAATAATTCGCTAACGCTACAATTGGCTCAACTTCACCGATCCGGGATAATGCTAAAACTGCTGCATGTCTTAAATAAACATCCGTATCGTTATTGGTTTTGATCATTTCCAGCAAAGGAGCAACAGCTTCTTTGTGATGAATCCTTCCAAGCGCCTGTGCTCCGAAGAACTGAACGCGCGGATTTTTACTAGAAAGCATTGGAATCAGCATGGGTCCTGCTTCGGCAATCAGTTCGTCTCCTAAAACCTTAGCAGCCTGGGCAGTGATTTCTTCATCCGAATCTTTTAAAAGAGCAAGCATAGTATTTGCATAAGCCTTGTCCTGGCGGGCAAGCTGTCCCATTCCCCATATTCCATGGATACGCGCAAGTTGGTTGCCTGTCTGGGCGATTGCTTTACTCAATACTGCCGCACCTTTTGCTCCCCTTGTAGCCAGTTCAAACTGAGATTTCAACCGGATACGCATATCTGGATTCGAAAGCAAAGTGAGAAGCATATCGTCTGTCTGTGCGGGGTAATCAAGCTGCATCAGACGTTTTGTTGTCTCACGAAGTTCTTTCAGGTCGTTTTTGTCACTGGTTACATCCAGTTTCCAGACACGGCCATAATTTTTCGCATCCCAGCCATTTATCCAGTCTGCCACATAAAGCGCGCCATCAGGACCGAAACGGATACCCGTTGGCAGGATTCCGCTGAGAATGTTTTTTTCTCCATCCAAAACAAAAGATGCTCCTTTTGGCTTCAGACCAAACGACCAGATCGGCGAACGTGCCGGGTTTCCGACAAATTCAACAAGGAAAAATTTATTTTTCCACTCCTTACCAAGAGCTGTTCCGGGATTGTACTGCATTCCGGTCGGGCCATTGTGGAAATTCTGGATTGGAGGAATGATGTAGGCTGCCTGGCCTTCCCAACGTGGAACGTACAGTTTTTCATCCATCCACACTTTATAACTGTTGTTTTTAGGATCGGTATATTTTCCGTACTGCCAGTTCGACCTCCAGCCGGCGTCGGAGCCTTCCACAACGTGAACAAGTCTTTCGCTTTCTCCCGGGTGGTCACCATCGTTATCAGAGCTGATCAAATTCCCATATTCGTCGAATACGAATTCGTGGGTGTTACGCAATCCATCTGCAAAAATTTCAAACTTGCTACCATCCGGATTGGATCTCGCAATGACACCTGAATTAGGATGTTCATGTTTTACACCTTCGGCTGTTGTAATGTTGGCGCCAATGTCACCAATGTTCCAGTAGATCTTTCCATCCGGACCTTCGATCGGGTTGGACATCCCGTGGCCACCAAAACCGATGTGTACGCCATAACCATGGCTTATAGAAGTTTTTCTATCGTATATCCCATCATTGTTTGTGTCAGTTAGTCTCCAAAGATCGGGAGCAATAGCAACAAACGCGTCTTTTGCACGAACGAGTACACCGCCGGCAACATCGGAAACTTCTTCAAAAAAGTCGTTCAGAACGCGCATGGATACATCGGCGATTCCGTCATTATCGGTATCTTCCAATCTCCATATTTCGTCTTTCTCCACGGTTAAATCATGCCAGTCATGTTTTCCGTCCCCGTTCAGATCTTTCAGCCATTCGTTTTCCTTACTTTTTTCAGGAGCAAATGTGCTGCGGAGAAATGCACGGCGGTCTTCTACCGTTTGCATCGCAATGGATTGAGTCATCCAGTTACGGTGTCCGCGAATATCAAATTCAGAGTTTTTCTGACGATTTGTACGGTTCAGATACACACGGCCCTGGTCATCAACGGATATCGAAACGGGATCAGGAGCAAGAGAATCAGATGCCCAAAGATCAAGTTTTAAACCATCAGCCAGTTTAATTGAAGTCTTCTCGCGGATTTCTTTCGCTCTCGCTTTGCCCGTTGCGGCATCTTCTCTAATAACCAGCGGTGTGCTGTTTGTTTTAGATGTAGAACCGGACGGAGACATTTTCATACAAGACACCACGACAAGTGTAGCCAGTGCTATCACAATGACAGGTTTTCGGAAAAAGTGTTTGGGGGTCATTTAGTAAAAATGCTTTAATGCAGAAATGTTATTCAGACAATAAAAGTACTAGGGAAAAACTTAAAAGAAGGATGAAGCGGAATATTTTACTGCAGAAAACAGTAAATTTATGTAAATAAAACAACAGATTACTTTGCTTATGTATTGAAACTAAGCAGTTATTGAAAATAAAGTGGATGCTTTTAGTTCAAAATCAGGAAGGACGGGAGATGCTGAACAAATGTCATCGTCTGAACAGATTCGCACTTCCTTGCGTGAGGTGTAGATGTAGACTACCTCAGTTTCAGGATAAATATGCCAAACCACTTTGACACTTGACTTGAAATATTCAGCCAGTTTTTCATCTACTTTAATCGCATCGTCAGTTGGAGAAATAATTTCAATAACAAACTCGGGAATAGGTTCTTCTGAATTAAGGCTGTTGTCAATTTGGATTCCGCTAAAATAAGCAAGATCAGGACGGCGCATTTGAATGCCAGTTAGCATTACATCCTGTTCCATAATTAATGCAGCACCTTTTGAAAAAGAAATGGTTTTAAAAAACAACTGCTGTAACCTTCTGATAATAAATAAATGCTTTTTCTTCATTTTTTCGAACCTGATAATTTCACCGTCGTTCCATTCATATTTGAAACCATCAACAGGCTCCCAACGAAGAAATTCTTCGAATGTGCGGGGTAAAACCTGAGATTGTGGCTGAAGTATCATAGTCGATTTTCTTGTAAAGACTTAATAATGAATACCAATATAATTAAAAGAAATAACAGTTAACAAGATTTAATCGAATAAGTCCAGTTGTCCGTTCCGGTTTGCTGGCTTTTTAGCTTTACCCTTTACCGTCATTCCTTCATACTTCCATGCGTTGTCGCGTTCCTGCTGAATGATGTCGTCGAAACGGTTATTTGGAATAAAGTCTTTTTCAAGCTGAACCGATACTTTTGATAAATTTTTAAGTGCCTCAGATTTATCAGTAAAACCCAGTTTTGACTTTTGAACCGCCTGATTCAGGATGCTGATTGATTCATCATAGATCGTGATCGGTACCGGAAACGGATGTCCGTCCTTGCCTCCATGTGCAAAGGAAAAACGGTCAGGATCAGAAAATCTGGATGGCGTACCATGTATAATTTCACTGACAAGTGTCAGAGATTGAATTGTTCTTGGGCCGACCCCTTCCAGTAACAGAAGCGATTCCATATCCTTAACCGGATTGTCGTGCGCCAACGCAAGTACCGCACCAAGTCTTTTAAGATTAATATCTTCCGCCCGGACGTCGTGGTGATCAGGCATAACGAGCCTGCTGATTTCACGCATAATTTTTGCCGGATTTTCCTTAGTAAGTTCCAGTATTCCTGATCGGGTGGGAGATGCGGCCTTATCAGTTAAGTTTAAAATTCTTCCCTGGTTTTGTCCGTAAATAGAGGTGTGCGGTTCTTCTATAAAAGATTTTATGCTTGGAGAATGCCAGTGGCAACGTCGGGCCATTTTCTCTTTTGTGTTCATGCCCTGCTGTACAACAGCCCATTCGCCATCCTGTGAAAGAATAAAGGAGTGAAGATACAATTGAAATCCATCCTGAATGGCTGTATTGTCAACTTTGGCAGACAGACGACTATTGTGTACAAGCAAATTACCATCGAGGCCGGTTTTGTCTGCAATCAAGAGCAATTCAGATGGAGTCTGAAGGGAATGTTTTCCACGGCCCCCACAAATGTAAATACCCAGTTCAGAAGATTTTTTGTTGACCGAGCTCTTCAACGCGCCCATAACGGATGTAGTGATTCCGGACGAGTGCCAGTCCATCCCCAATACACAACCCAGAGACTGAAACCAGAAGGGATCACTCATTTTTTGCAGCAGTACATTCCGGCCATACTCAATTGCGATGGATTCGACAATTGCCCCGCCGAGCGAACTCATTCGTTGAGCCAGCCATACAGGTACTTTTCCGTAGTGTAAAGGTAAATCGGCATGTCCGCTTTTCATGATAGGAATGGCTTTCGCCAATTAACGCCGTACAAGTTTAGGAACAATTTATAAATAGGTACAGTTCTGGTGCTATTTTAGGAATGAATTTTGTTTGAGACGCTGGTTTATTTGAAAACATCTTTACAAAATTTGAAATTTAGCAGGATATTAGCAGCTTGCATAAAGATTAACAGAACGAATTATGACTAATAACGATATACTAAAAAAGCTAAGGGTTGCGCTTCACCTTCGCAATGATGAAATTATCCATATTCTTTCACTGGTCGATTTCAAGGTAACCGCCAGCGAACTTGGCGCATTATTTCGTAAGGAAGGGCATGAAAATTACAAACCCTGCGGAGACCAGCTTCTGCGAAATTTTCTGAATGGACTGGTCATTCACATGCGGGGGCCAATGGAAGGCGGAAAAAAACATGAAGATTAGGACGAATGCCGGAAGTTTCCGGCATTTTGTATTAAAGGGGTTACTTTTAGTTGCCCGAACGCAGTTTTAAACCTTCCTGTAGATCCTTTTTATCTATCTTTGATATAATCAGTACCTCTAAAACATCAAATTACTTACCACACAAAAATGATAACTCAGGTTATAATAACATTAGTCTTGGTTTTTCTCAATGGTTTTTTCGTCGCAGCGGAATTTGCAATAGTAAAAATCAGGGCTTCCCAATTGGAACAAAAGGCGCAGGAAGGTAATGCCATGGCCATTTTGTCAAAAAAAATAGTCTCAAATCTGGATGGATATCTGGCTGCCACACAATTTGGTATAACGCTTGCAAGTTTGGGATTGGGATGGATAGGGGAGCCTGTCGTTTCAAAAATTCTGATCGGAGGAATGGAGCTGGTTGGTATTTCGCTTGAACCTGAACTGGCACATCAAATTGCCCTTCCCGCAGCATTTGCTATTATTACGGTTTTACATATTGTATTTGGAGAGCTCGCGCCCAAGTCGATTGCAATTCAGCGCCCCGAAGCAACGACTTTATTTCTTTCTTATCCACTTCATGGCTTTTACCTTGTATTCAGACCGGTTGTTTGGATTTTAAATGGTATTGCGAACTTTATTTTAAAAGGAATAGGCATCACTCCAACGCATGGGAGTGAAGTGCATAGCAGCGATGAACTACGTTATCTGGTTCAGCAGCAAAAGGACAGCGGAATGATTGAAGCCGCAGATTACGATCTGATCAAAAATGCATTTAATTTTTCAGAACGGATTGCAAAGCAGGTAATGATACCGCGTCCGCAGATTGTTGGTATTGATATCAATGATTTTAATGAACTCAAACTTGAAAAAATTATTGACGAAGGTTATTCCAGAATTCCGGTTTATGAGGATACACTCGACCAGATTGTAGGGGTTCTTCATCTGAAAGATTTGCTTCTTAAAATGAGACAGGGGAAAGATATTGTTTTACAGGAATTGATCAGGCCTATCTCTACGGTGCATGAATCGAAACCGATCGGTGCACTGCTGCGTGATTTTCAGGTAAATCGTCAGCAAATGGCTGTGATCATTGATGAGTACGGTGGAGTCGACGGCATTGTTACTATGGAGGATATTCTTGAAGAGCTTGTTGGGGAAATTCAGGATGAATATGATAACGAAGTACCAATCGTCAAAAATGAGGCGGATAATACTTATACCGTTCTGGGTTCAGCATCGATTTCTGATCTGAATGATAAATTGCCGCATGATATTTCAAAAGAAAGTGATTATGAAACCCTTGCGGGTTATTTGATCTGGAAATTTGGCAGGATACCTGCGGTGGGTGAAAAACTTAAAACCAAGCGGTATGAATTCACTGTTCTGAAAAAACACCGTAGCACGATATCACAAGTCAAGATCACCTTGTTGGATAGCGGTCAGGATTTGTTTTAAAATCTTCCGTTAACCATTGAAATTTAATTTACCACCTGAGACATGTTAGTGCAACTATGTTATTATTCCCAGATGATCTAAGATGTCTTAGATGTTGGATCATAATTTGTAATGTTAACCCTTGTCAAAGCAGTTCCCGATAAAGCTCATTCACATACGATTTCTTACCGTGGTGAATGATATTGGTACAATTGAAATTCATAAGCAATCCCTTCGGAACTTTCAACAGTTTCATGTAGGCAAGGATCTGAGCTTCGTGAATAGGTAAGATAGATTCAATAGCCTTTAACTCTACCAACAGGTCGCTTCCGATCAGAAAATCGGTTCGTAAAGCAGTATCCAGCATTACTCCTTTGTAATGAACGCTAACAATATGTTGAGATTTATGCGGGATGTTTCTTAATTGGAATTCCCTGGAAAGATATTGTTGATAAACACTTTCCAGCAAACCCGGGCCAAGATGTTTATGAACTTCAATACATGCTCCGGTTATTTGATATTCAAGTGGGTCCAATCCCGATCTGGTAATCATATAGGTGTGTGATTTGGATGAGAAAATATCTCACCAAATTAACCAGATCTTTTTGAAATCAGATCGTTTAAGCGTGATAGGATTGATTTTTGGATATTGTACCACCTGAGACACCTAATGCACCTTTTTTTTTAAATACTTAATGCAGTGAACAAATCGAAAAGACTATGATTGGTTATAAATTTTAATCACTGTCTGCCGGAGTTTCTGCCCTGTATCGCTTAGCACAAAAGCGATACTTTCTGCAATGTCGGATGCGGAAATCCATTTGTCAAAATCTGCATAGGGCATGGCTTCACGATTGGGCGGTGTGTCAATTGTGCCGGGGACGATCATTGTGGCGGTTATTCCATTGGATTCGTACTCTGCATTGATCATCTCTGCCATTTTAAACAACAATGACTTTGATAAAGCGTAGGCAAAGTTTCCTGCTCCCTGTTTAGCTATTAACGCTGGCTTGGCGCCGATAAAAATAAGCTGTCCACCTCCATTGGCCTGAAAATGATTGACTAAAGGTTTTACCAGATGAAAAGCCGTAAAAAAATTAAGATGTATCATTTTTTCAATAGCATCATCTTCTGTTTCTTCCAATCCTCCTGGAGCATATCCGCCGACGAGAAAAATACCAGCCTGAATATGTTTTGCTTTTGTAATGCTTTCGGTTACAAATGTTTCGGATACGTCTTTATTGAGTAAATCCAAAGCCTGAGCGTCAACATTAGGAAAGCCGTCGAATAAATCAGCGTGATGAGAACCTGTGGTAACATATAGCTGGTGATTCAAATCAGATAGTTTTTGCACAACATCCTTTCCGAGATTTCCGGATGCTCCGCTGATAATGATGTTCTTTTTCACGATTTATAAGTTATGTGCAGCCGTAATTAACAAAAAAAGGAGCAAAGCGTAAAGCTTAACTCCTTTTAAAGACAGTGGGTATGTTGTTCGCCCTTTTTTAATTTGCCGCAAGCAATTCCAGAAGGAATTTACGGAATGGCTCAGCGAATTCTTTACGTTTTAGTGCAAACTCAACAGTTGTTTTCAAATAATCCAATTTGTCACCAATATCATGTCGCTTGCCTTCGATCCGGTGAGCAAAAATATTCTCGCGTTTTAAAAGCAACAGCATTGAGTCAGTCAGCTGAATTTCGTTGTTTTTGCCTTTTGGTGTTTGTTCGATCGTTCTGAAAATCTCCGGGGTTAAAATATAACGTCCTGCAATTGCAAGGTTAGAAGGAGCAAGGTCAATAGCAGGTTTTTCTACCAGTGTCGATAATTCCATGATAGTATCGCTTAGCGAATTACCACCAACGATTCCGTAACGGTTAACCTTATTGGCAGGCACTTCTTCAACTGCGATCACAGAACCACCGTATTGCTCATAAGTGTCCATAAGCTGCTGTGTTACCGGAATTACCGAGTCCATAATGGTATCTCCAAGTAAAACGGCAAATGGCTCGTTACCAACATGATGGCGTGCGTAATAAATAGCATCACCTAAACCATTGGCTTCTTTCTGACGCACAAAGTGGACGTTAGCCATGTCTGCAAGGCGGCGCATTTCATTAAACCACATCAGATCTTCCTTCTCTTCCAGGCGGCTTTCAAGTTCAACATTCCGGTCGAAATGATCTTCGATGGCACGCTTGCCTTTTCCTGAGATAATGAGAATATCTTCAATTCCTGAATCTACTGCTTCCTGGACCACATACTGGATAGTAGGAATGTCAATAATAGGCAGCATTTCCTTGGGCATCGACTTTGTTGCGGGAAGAAATCTGGTTCCTAGTCCGGCGGCTGGTATAACGGCTTTACGAATCATAATTTGGCAATTAGCAGTTAGCTACTGGCCACGCGGCGGACCGCATTTAGCTCAATAGATATCAGGGTTAATTTTTTATTTAGAAATGGAATTATAAATTACAATGGACGATTTTAAAACAGCTATTACACTACAAATGGCTTTATAACCCTGGCATTGTGTTTTTTAAGTTCAACGAAAAGTTGGTTGAGCATGTCGTCATTATGGTAAATACCAATGATTGTTCCGCCAGATCCTGCAAATTTAGCAGAAGCACCGCAGGCCCTGGCCGCGTTAATAAGCTTTTTGTTGGATTCCGGAACGTTGTAAATCTTGCATCTCAAATCAAAATTTTCATTCATCAGGTTATGCAAGTCTTCCGGCCGTCCTTCCAGTAATGCTTTTTGGCCTTCTTCTGCTTTTTTAGCAATTGCAGCCAAGGTGTCAATAACGTCCTGTTCTCCGCGGTCGAACCGGGTCCGGACGTCGCTATGAACTTTGCCGGAAACTTTACTTAGGTTGGTATTATAGGCAACGTATAACTTTGGAAGCAATTCAGGATTTATCCTTTCGTATTTTCCGTAACCTTTTTCGGCGATCATGTCTTTGTCAAAATCCATATAAACGCAGCCTTCATAACATTGGATAACACGATCCTGCAAACCGGCAGTAATGCCAAGTTCTTCGGTTTCTGTTACCATCACGAGCTGTGGGAGTATTTCAATAGGAATCTGCACCTTGTAAAATTGCATCAGCGCACGGAAAAGCGCCACGACAATGGCACTTGATCCTGACATACCCACCTGACGGGGAATGGAAGACCTGTATCTCACAGTGAAATTGCGGTTGGGAAGGCGGATATTGTTCGCTTCACAGTAGTCGCCAAATTTCTTGATACCGGCTTTGATGAGCGGAATACCGCCATTGTAGCCGAGCATACTTACGGAGTCGCGCAGGTGATAAATGCTGCGAAACGTGCTCACATCCTGTGGCTGCGCATCGATGTGTAATTCAGGAGATTCGTATAATGAAATGGAAGCACCGAAATTGCGGACGGAAATAGAAATTGTCTTACCAAAAAAACCATCAGAGGGGTTACCCAGCAGCCCGGCACGGGCATATGCTCTTGTCTCGATTATCAATGTTGAGTTCTTTTTTTCTTCAAAAATAGTAACTAATTGACAAAATTATCGATTAAGCTCTGAACATTATTTAAGCAGCAGTATCGAAGTACTGTATTAATAAGAAAATTTAAATTTCAGCAGAAGCTGAGATGGGCGTAACCGATAATCAGACTCTAAGTAGGTAAAGGAGCTTGCTGAAATGGTAGTCAATAAAGAGGTGTTGAACACGTTGTTCCAAAATATTTCGATGTCAATTTTTTTTTCTTTAATCGTGTATCGGAGTGTGAGGTCGGCAAACAGCGTAGGAGGAGTGGCCTTATTCCCAAAATTATTTGAAAAGACAGAATTTTGAACTCCAATATATCCCTGTTTGAAAGGATAAACTCCGAGGTTTAGCTGATGCCTGTGTTGTACTGAGCGCTGCCTGCTGACATCAGCCAGTTCATTTTGATAGGATAGGACTTTGTAGTGATAGTCGATTTCAGCCCAATCAGCAAAGTTGGAGGTGATTTTAAAGTTGGGTATAAAACTGAGATTTTTGGCTTCAATTGCTGTTCCGTTTAAAAGCTGACTGCGCCTGTTGAAATTTATACCTGATCCAAGGCTGATGTTTGTTTTTAACGCACTGATATATTTGCCGATCTGAAACGAAACAGAGCTGGATAAAAGGTGGTTCTCTTTTTCAATTGCATAAAGTTCGGTTCCTCCCTGCTGTGAAATTTTGGTCTCATACAGCAGATTTTGATGTGTTAATGTTCTGGAATAATGAACGTTGCCAAACACGCCCACGATCGGATTGCGATAGCTTATGCCTATGTTTAAAACTACTGCCTTGTTATGAAATAAGGGAGTATCCTGTCGCACCAGTGTTCGGTAGTTTTTTAGCAGGTAACAAAAGTAGCTATCCTTAATTTCTCCAAAGTGATGCTTTAATGATAGAGAGCCGTTGGCTGACAGATACGAATTGAAATCATATCTGATACTTATCCTCGGTTCGGCAATGAGCTTCGTCAGATCTCTTTCTCTGTCCAGCCATTTATCAGACACCTCATAACGATTGTATGAGAAAGGAACATCAATTTCGATTCGCCAGCTCATTTTATTAAACTGTGTCTTTAACCCAATGTAATATTTCAATCTCTGCCACCGGGTATGGTTACTGTAAGCGATGCCTGGTTCAAGTTCCTTTCCTTCCGACATTGGAATTAAAGCACTTTCGAACTTATTCTTTTCAATCTGAAAGCCAACCTGCGGAAGTATTGTAAAAGAGTGGATGCGTTTTGTCAGGCTCAATATATGATGTGTATAAAAAGCCGTTTGTAAAGCTTCCTGTTCAATTTGCTGATATGGATTCCCCTGGCTTAAAAGCATTTCAAACTGCCCGGGTGTGACTGTGAGTGACTGAGGCGTCCGCAGCCAGCTAACAAATGAATCAAAACTGATGAGCTGACTGCCGACCCTAAAAACATCATTCAGGGTGTTACTGATGATGAATGACGGCTTTTGAGTAGATTGTGTCAAAGAATCACTGGTTCGCTTTACGAATCCCATGCTTTTGTCCCAGGAGCTTTTAACAGCAAACTGGTTTTTAAAAAATGTTTTTTTTGTGTTCTTATTTAGTGTAATGTCTGTTTCAAGGCGGTTAAAAAACAACCTGTTGTATTTTCTTTCGGAAAGGCTGATTGTGTCAGCCGGAGTAAAGTAAATGGTTGTAGTGTGGCCTTGCTGTTGCTGGTAGTCGTTGAGATAGGACGCATTAACGCGAATATCAAAATCATTCTTTATGCGTTTCAGATAATTTATACTGCCCACATGAATGTTGTTATTCAGCCAGCGCGAAGCTGGGAAGTCCGGAGGAGGTAAAGCAATTATCTGTACCCAATCAACTATATCCTGCCGGTTTTCAAACCGGTTTGCCGGATTTGAAAAAGTTAAATTCCGGAGCTGCGTACTTGCGTCGTTACCTGTATTGTTGGCCTGATATGACGCTATAAACTGATTCTTTTTGGTAAAAATCATGGGAGTAAGCTTCGCGTCCCATAACAGAGGGGCAAAGCCGGCACCAAGCTGGGCTGTGCCGGTTGTAGTTACCTTGCTTTTTAAACGTATGTTAAGTGCCGCATTTTCGGAAAAAACAAGACTGTCCAGAATCCGTATCGGCTGATGGTTTTCGAGCACCTGAACTTTGGATACGGCATCGACAGACAGGTTTTCGTTGGCCAGACTGTATTTTCCTTCCAGCAGGTCCAGGCCTTCGATGTAATACTTGTTAATCGGATTGCCCTGGTATAATATTCTTCCGCCCGGTTCTATTTCAATTCCCGGCAGCTTGCGGATGAGGTCTGATATGGTCCGGTCGCTCTGGTTTTTAAAGGATGAGACGTCGTAATTCAGTGTGTCGACATGGCGGGTTATGGGGTTTGGTTTTATGGCGACTTCCCGGAGTTGGATACTTTGTTCAGACAGCCTGAATAATATTTCCTGTGTTTTGTTGCTGATTTTAAACTGTTGCGTGCTGTATCCCAGTCCATATGCGCTGATGTAAAGTGTATCAGACGGATTGGATGCACTGATTATAAACTTTCCGTCTTTGTCCGAGATGGCAAATGCGATCATACCGGACTTCCCATGTGTTTGCACGGCGATGTTGATACCTTGGAGCGAGGTTGCCCGGTGATCGGATACCGATCCTGTAAATACCGACTTAGAAAAAGCAGTGAATGGCAGAAGAAAAAAAAGTACAAACCAACATCTCATAGTGAAAATCAAACTGTGCAGAAGGTTTGCATTTATTTTAGTGTTATATTCGTCGCTTTTCTACAACGGTTTCGGTTTATAATAACGGTTAGTTTGGATATCTTTTGGGTTCGATAAATAGTATCCATCACTCCAAAGGGGCGCGCAATTCAATGGGGTTGTTATCCCAGCTTCTTTTATTTCTAATTGACTTGTCCGATGAAGGTACTCCATTAACAGTAAAAGGGCCAACAAGCCTGTCAACAACGGCTAATGGATCTTTTCGTACTTCTTCCCGATGAGCAAAAACGTTTGCAGCAGTGCTCTCAATTGTCTTACGAGTATTAGCAAACGCTGGCCATTCCTTTATTTGACCAGTGTAACCTACAAATTGTACAAGCGTAAAATCATAATGATTCTTGGTATAACTGATCTTTACAATGAGACCCGGTAGTCCCCAAAATAAATATGGGCCATCCGTGATTGGGATTTCCGATGTAAACCAAGCTACATAGTGCCGGCCGCCAAGGAATGTCGTAGCTTTTGTACATGCATATCCGGATATAGAATCTGTTTCGGTACCAATCTCCCATTTGAGATTATTCTTAACCCGAAATTCAAATTGCTCAGCTGCTATTTTTTCAAATACCCTGCTCTCGCCGCTATCATAGCTCTTTGAGATAAACTTCATAAACGCTGAACGAAATCTGTATTTTGGGCTGGACATATACTGCTGCGATGATATAAGGCCTGAATTCATTAGGCCTCTTATAGAGTCAGCTTTTGAGAAATTTTCAGAACAAAAGTAAGACTGTCTGTTTTCTTTAATGGTTAAACTAAAAATCTCTTGCTGAATTCTTTCTAGGTTGGTGGAGTCGGGATGGTAAGTTAGGTGATACTTAGCCTAGAAATTAGGTGCCGAAAGTAGATGGATGGCGAGGTAAAATATAACTGCTAAATTCATATATTGAGTGTATAGTCTTACACGTTAACAAAACGAATATTTTGATGTCGTGATGATCACAAGATAACTTTTTTGCCCGACTGCGCCCCTTTTTAAATCTGTCACATTCTTCTGCGAGCTCAGGATGACATTCGGATGCGCCATATAGTATTCACGCTGTACCAGTTAATACCGACAATTTTTGCCGGTATTAACCAGGTGAAACTTACTAACAAAGATATTCCTCCAAAGTATCAAAGACGCATTCAATATCACATTCACCGTCCATATCCTCCTGTATGTCCTTCTTTATGTCAGAGTTGTAGCATACTACTGCGCATGATAAATCAAAACATTCCATTTGGAGCGGTTTTGATGCAGGTATAACAACGGATGATATAAAATTTGTTGTTATATTCTCGGTTGCTGTGTTTTGGACAGAATAATTTTGATCAATATATGCGGCCTGGCTAACAAATGCCATGAAAACCATTGCGAGGGATAAGGTTACTTTTTTCATGATTAATTGATTTTGTTAAATAATTTATTTAATTCTGGATAACTTAATATTATTAATTACACAAGGTAATAAACGTTTCTCTGGCCAGATTGTGCTTATTGTTGTTTCGCAAATGTAACTGGGGTTTTTTTCAGGAGCTATCACCTATATAATAATTTCACTTATAGAAGTATTTTTATTATGAAAATAATAAAATGAGATCCGTGTAATAGCTTAGCAGGTTGATAATCAGTTCTTTGTATAGTTATTTTATTTTTAGGTTGTGTGCCGGCGGTATTAGTTACTATATTTGAACAACGTTAGGAAAGCTTCTGGGTTAGTAAATATTACTAGTATAATATGACCGCAGAAGAAGCATTACGAATTTATTATCAACAAAGTGGCGATTCCCAGCCGCTACTTGCAGTTAAACTGCAAGTAAGCCAGGCGGCTGTTCACAACTGGCTTAGTAACAAAAAACGGATACCATTGGAATATTATCCAAGAGTATCCGAAATATGCGGAGTAAATCTCTTCGAGATCCTTCCGGAGAATTGGAAGAAAATGATTAACAGCTAACGTAGCTAAAATTATTTTATACTTACCTTGGCAGACTATGATGCAAATACCTGTCAGGTAAGACAACGTCCCTATTGTTTAACCACCTGAACGTTAGCGATCAATTTGACATCGTCACCAACCACAACACCACCTGCTTCGGTTACTGCACTCCATTCCAATCCGAATTCCTTACGGTTGATTTTACCTGTAATTTCAAAACCAGCTTTGTTGTTACCGTAAAAGTCAGTCATGTTCCCACCATATTCTACATCAAAGGAAAATGGTTTTGTAACATCTTTAACAGTCAAATCACCTTTCAAAGCATAAGATTCGTCACCTGTGCTGGTCAAAACTCCTGCGAAAGAAATTTTAGGATATTTTTCTGAATCGAAAAAATCTGATCCTTTAAGATGTTCGTCACGCTGCGCCTGGTTGGTATCAACGCTTGCAGTGTCCGCAGAAAAAGTAACTTTTGCACCTTCAAAATCTTCTGTTTCACTTTCAACAGATCCTTCAAAACTTTTGAATGAACCCGTAACGGTTGAGATCACAAGGTGTTTAACTTTAAATTGAATTTCGGAATGAGTTGGGTCAATAACCCATGTTGTTGCAGTTGCCATATCAGTGTTAATTAATTTATGTATTTACATTTAATGTATATACATGTAAATTTGGAAAAAAGTTTTCAATAACACGAAAAAAATCTCAATCAGTTACAATTGAGATTGTAGTGTGCTATTTTACAGTAACTTATATTCTTAATTTATAATTTTTAATTCTAAATTACTTCGGCATAGCAAAAATGCTTTCGTCTACTTTTGCATTAACTGCAACGGATTCGATCTTGTTGATCACCTTCGCGCCTGGCATTGCTGAAGTTGTTAGCTCAGAAGAAAAGGGAAAAGTAACGCCATCCACTTGTTTAAAGTCGGACTGTATATTTTCGGTGGTAATGTTCTGGCCGTTTGCTGAAACAGTTGCAACAACTTTCAAAACATAATAAGTATCCTTTGATATATAGTTATCCTGTTTTGCGCCGCTTTTTAATGTCGCCACTATCTTGTAAACCTTTGCTCCGTTAAGTTCCTGCTCTCCTTCAAGCGCCAGCTGCAATCCTTTTTGTTTATAATTATACAAACCCGTAAGATCCGTTTGAGAAGCATACTGTTGTACGGCTTCCTGCGGTAGCTCCACCGGCTTGCCGTCTCCAGCCATAGGATTCACCATCCATCCCTTTACGCCATCCGTGGCCTGGATAATTGTCATGCCCTGTACTGTTGTTTCAGTGCGAAAACCTTTGTCCTGAACAATCGTGATTTTTACAGGCATTTCCATATTCATCACTTCCATATTGGAAACAATAGCAACACTTTTCAGCTTTGAAAGTTTATCTGCTCCGCCCATCGCCGTAATGTGTTTGGCAATTATTTCATCCACCGACTGAGCAGATACCGTTTGTGCTATTCCCGTGATAAATAAGATTACCAGCAGCTTGAAACCTTTGTAGTTGTACATCTTGGTTTTGATTTATTGATAAGTAAAACTATGGAATTAACTTTAAAATTTCCGGAAGATTGCAGTTATAAGCTTAAAATTCATAAAAAAAACGGACAGAAATTATTCTGTCCGTTTTCAAAAATCTATATCTGGTAAAGCTTAATTCTTCAAAGCTTCTGCTCCTCCAACGATTTCGAGAATTTCCGTTGTAATGGCAGCCTGACGGGTACGGTTGTAGATCAGTTTCAATTCTTTCAAAAGATCCTGAGCATTTTCCGTAGCCTTTTCCATTGCTGTCATACGTGCTCCCTGTTCAGAAGCATTTGACTCAAGAACAGCTCTGTAAAGCATTATTTTTAATGATTTCGGAATCAATTCAGCAAGAATTTCTTCTTCTGTTGGTTCAAAAATATAATTTACTTCAGCAGTTTTGACTTTGGCAGATGTTGCTGATTCAGAAACAATCGGCAGGTAACGATCCGTGTGGATCAGCTGCGTTGCCACGTTTTTGAATTCATTGTAAACAATATCAACTGCGTCATAACGACCTGTTGAAAAGTCGTGCATGATTTCCTCAGCAGCCTGTTTAACAGCAACAAATTTTAAACGGGTAAACAGGTCAGTAAAGCCGGTGTTCACTTTAAATCCTCTCCGGGAGAAAGCTTCGGCACCTTTTTTACCAATAGCAAAAATTTCAACATTTCCCTTTGCAGCCTGAATCGCATACCTTTCTTCGATTAAAAGCAAAGTAGCCTTTACGATGTTGGTATTGAAAGCGCCACACAATCCGCGGTCAGAAGTTACCACAACGATCAACACTTTTTCAATCGGACGTGCTGTTTTCAACGGACTGTCCGATGAGCTTTCTGTTCCAGCTGAAACAGTCGAAAGCATATCTCCCAGCTTTTGGGCATAGGGGCGCATCTGGATAATATTATCCTGAGCTCTACGCAGCTTAGCAGCAGCCACCATTTTCATGGCTTTTGTGATCTGCTGGGTAGAATTAACCGATACAATCCGGTTACGTACTTCTTTTAAACTTGCCATTCTTGGAAAATTAAAAACGGTTCGCCGTTGCGTTATAAGTGCCGGTTATTTTGCAACAACCGGTATTTATAATGAATGATAATTAGCTTAGTATTTAGCTGCTATTTCTCTTGCCACTCTGTCGATCACATCAGTTACGCTGTTATCGAGTTTTCCGGCGCGCAAAGCAGACAATGTATCTTTATGCTGAACTGACAAAATAGTCAGGAATTCTTTATCAAAATCCTTTACACGTTCAACAGGGATTTTATCCAGCAAACCTTTGGTAGAAGCATAAACCGTAGCAACCTGCAATTCAACCGGAACCGGAGCGTATTGAGGTTGTTTCAGAACTTCCTGGTTACGGCGTCCCCTGTCAATCGCAAGCTTGGTAGCCGCATCAAGGTCGGATCCGAATTTTGCAAAAGCTTCCAATTCACGGAACTGAGCCTGATCCAGTTTCAGTGTACCCGAAACTTTTTTCATTGACTTGATCTGTGCATTACCACCCACACGTGATACCGAGATACCTACGTTGATCGCAGGACGGATACCAGAGTTAAACAGGTTGGATTCCAAAAATATCTGTCCGTCAGTAATCGAAATTACGTTTGTAGGGATATAAGCAGAAACGTCACCAGCCTGGGTTTCAATGATTGGAAGGGCAGTAAGAGAACCACCTCCTTTTACGATATCCTTCAGTGAAGGAGGAAGATCGTTCATATTTTTTGCAATGCTGTCATCCGAGATGATTTTCGCTGCACGCTCCAATAAACGACTGTGCAGATAGAATACGTCTCCAGGATATGCTTCACGGCCTGGAGGGCGACGAAGAAGCAAAGAAACTTCACGGTAAGAAACAGCTTGTTTTGAAAGGTCATCATAAACAACCAATGCAGGACGACCCGTATCACGGAAGTATTCACCGATCGCAGCACCTGTAAAGGGAGCATAAAATTGCATAGGTGAAGGATCCGAAGCTCCTGCCGCAACAATTACTGTGTAATCCATGGCACCATAACGGCGAAGGGTTGCTTCAATACCTTTAATGGTAGAAGCTTTCTGTCCGCAGGCAACATAAATACAAAATACGGGTTCTCCTTTTTCGAAGTATTCACGCTGATTGATGATTGTGTCAATCGCAACAGCTGTTTTACCAGTCTGGCGGTCACCAATGATCAACTCACGTTGTCCCCGTCCGATGGGTATCATTGCATCAATCGCTTTAATACCTGTCTGAAGAGGTTCGGTAACAGGCTGACGGAAAATTACACCTGGCGCTTTACGCTCCAGAGGCATTTCGTAAAGTGTTCCCTGAAGAGGGCCGTTGCCATCAATAGGTTCTGCCAGTGTATTTACTACACGGCCGATAATTCCTTCCCCGACTTTAACTGAAGCGATCTCCTTAGTACGCTTCACGGTGTCTCCTTCTTTTATTTCACTTGAATCACCAAGCAAAACTGCGCCGACGTTGTCTTCCTCAAGGTTAAGGGCGAGTGCTTTTAAGCCGTTCTCGAATACAAGCAGCTCTCCTGCCTGAACCTGGGAAAGGCCATAAATGCGGGCAACACCATCACCAACCTGAAGGACTGTTCCTACTTCTTCGAGTTCCGCTTCAGATTTAGCGCCTGCAAGTTGTTCGCGCAGGATGGCCGAAACTTCATCCGGTCTAACAGATACCATAGTATAATTGACTTATTTAGAGTATAGTAGTAAGATTTTGAAATCAGCCGCAAAGGTAGGCTATATTTTGGTAAAAAAAGAATGTTTGATCCAAAAAACTATTGGTTAAAATTAGATTTTTCCAAGTTGTTCTGTGTTCTGGGCTTCCTGCAAAATAAATCACCGTTTATCATGCATTCTGAATGTTTTTAAAACTTTTTTAGGTACTAATTGTGTTTTTGTTGTAATTGAGTTCGTTAATAACAATTACCGATTAAAACTTAAACTTTACCGACCATCTTTTAGCAGAATGTACAAATTAGAAAAAATCCTTTTAGCAGGTGTAGTATGCGGAATTTTTGCAACCACACAAAGTTTCGCGCAAGTAACAAAGAAACCAACCAAACCCGTCAGTGCCGTTAAAAAAACTCCGGCTACACCAGTGAAAGCAGCAACTGCCCCGGTTGTACTCAAAAATCAGATGGATTCTTTATCAGCGGCAATCGGTGTAAGTTTTTCAAACTCAGTTTCGTCTCAGGGAATTAGCGGTATCAATACAGATGTGCTGACCAAAACGATCAGTGCGGCACTTAAAGGCGGGAAGACCGTATTAAGTACAGATGAAGCAAACAGTTTTTTACAAGGTTACTTTGAAAAATTATCAGCAGTAAAGCAAAAGGAAATGGAAGAAAAAGGAGCAGTTGTTCGTGTGGAAGGTGAAAAATTTTTGGAAGAAAACAAGAAAAAGGAAGGTGTTACAACAACCGAAAGCGGCTTGCAATACTCCATTATAAAAGCAGGTGACGGTCCAAAACCGGCTGCGACAGACAAAGTAAAAACGCATTACCACGGAACATTAACCAATGGAACGGTTTTTGACAGTTCTGTGGAACGCGGCGAACCGGTTGAATTTCCGGTTAACGGCGTAATTAAAGGTTGGACAGAAGCACTTCAGTTAATGCCTGTTGGTTCAAAATGGAAATTGTTTATCCCGTATCAGCTTGCTTATGGTGAACGGGCAGCAGGCCCTCAGATACCGCCTTACTCGGCTCTGGTGTTTGAGGTTGAATTATTGGAAATAGTTAAATAGCAAACATTCAACGATGAAAAAGTACTTAATAACTCTTATTCCGGTTGTATTGCTAGGTTGGCAGCGTGGTCCCGTTCAGGAAAAAGGAACATTCACCGTTGCAGAAACAGCCTCATTAGGAGATGATATTAAACCGATCCCGGCACAGTATAAGGCTGAGGAACTGACCACCCGTATTCTGTCAAGCTATCACTACCGAAAGACGAAACTAAATGATTCGTTATCGGCAGAGATGTTTAGCAAGTACATTGATGGGATAGACCATGGTCGTTTGTATTATCTCGCTTCTGACATAGCGGATTTTGAGAAGTACAAATTTTCATTCGATGATTATTTATTGAAAAGGGAGTTGGATGTTCCTTTTGAGATGTATAATGTGTTCAGAAAGCGCTACAAAGAACGCAGTGATTATATCCAGTCGTTGCTGACAGAAGCTAAACCATTCGATTTTTCAACCGACGAATCCATTAATACAGATCGTGAAAAAGCGCCGTGGGCAAAAAGTTCAGATGAGTTGAACGACACCTGGAGAAAATATCTGAAAAGTGAAGCGCTGGATTTGAAATTGTCAGGAAAAGCAGATACTGCAGTTGCAAGCGCACTGCGTGACCGGTACAAAAACAGAGACCGCGCCCTGGCACGGATTCGTACGGAGCAGGTTTTTCAAATGTTCATGAATTCCTATGCTGAGTCACTTGACCCGCATACAAGCTATCTGGCACCTACTGCTGCGGATCGTTTTAAACAGGATATGAGCCAGTCCCTGGAAGGAATCGGAGCGATGCTGCGTGAAGAAGATAACTACATTAAAATTGTTGAAGTCATACCCGGCGGCCCGGCATTTAAAGGAAAACAGCTTAAAAAGGAAGATAAAATTATTGGTGTTGCTCAGGGCGACGAAGGTAAATTTGTGGACATTGTGGGCTGGTTTGTGGATGATGCCGTCAAACTCATCAAAGGTGCAAAATCTACGGTTGTTCGTCTACAGGTTATTTCTGCTGACGCACTGGCAGGAACACCGCCGAAAGAGTACCGTTTGGTGCGTGAAAAAATTAAGATTGAAGAACAGCGCGCCAAAAAAGAAATTGTTTCAATTAACTCCAATAAAAAAGATTATAAAATTGGTGTGATCGATATTCCTCTGTTTTACCGTGACTTTGAAGGTGCGCAGCAAAGAGAGAAAGAATTTTCAAGTACTACACGTGATGTTCAAAAACTGATCACTGAATTGCAGGCTGAAAACGTGGATGGTATCGTGATTGACCTTCGTAATAATGGAGGTGGCTCTTTGACGGAGGCAATTTCTTTAACCGGTTTATTCATAAACCGCGGACCTGTAGTTCAGGTGAAAGAAAGTCAGGGAGAAGTTGAAATTCAGTCTGACAATGATCCGATGGTTGCTTACAGTGGTCCAATGGCAGTTATGGTGAACCGTTTTAGTGCCTCGGCATCTGAGATTTTTGCTGCTGCAATTCAGGATTACAAGCGTGGAATTATTGTTGGAGAGCAAACTTACGGTAAAGGAACGGTACAGACGTTAATCAACCTGAATCAGTACGATCCTAAGTATCCGGAAGCACTGGGTGACGCAAAATTAACTGTTGCTAAATTCTACCGTATCAACGGCAGCAGCACTCAGCTTAAAGGTGTAATGCCTGATCTGGAATTGCCAACTGCGTTTTTGACAAATGAATATGGAGAAGGATCACAGCCAAGTGCGTTGCCATGGGACCAGATCGCATCTTCTAAATACGAAGTCACTAAAAACATCAACGACAAAATTGTTTCTCAGCTGAAAGACAAGTATAACCAAAGACTTAAATCTGATGAAGAATTGAAAACTTTGGTAAAAACTTTGGACGAGTTTAAAAAAGCCCGTGAAAATAAGGTCGTTTCTTTGCAGGAATCGAAACGCAAGGTAGAACGTGCGGAAGCTGAAAAGAAAAGACTTGCCATGAAGCAACTGGGCGAAGAGGGTGACGAGGATGAAGAAGAGCTTGACGGAAAAGCGGTAGAAGCTCCAAAAGAAGTGAAAAAGAAAAAGGATATCTATTTAACTGAAACCGGCAGAATGCTGGCCGATCTGATCCAGATTTCGAAAGAGCCGAGTTTGGCCGGAACGAAGAAAAAATAGGTAATCAGGTATACTAAAAAGCGCGGATGAGGTTTTCTCATTCGCGCTTTTTAGTTCAATAGATTCACGTTTCGTTACTCCCACCCACCGCCAACCGAACGGTACAATTCAATCAGAGCAAGATATTGTTCTTTTTGTACGCCCGTAAGTGTTAATTCTGCTTCCAATACGCTTCTTTGTGCCAATATAATTTCAAGATAAGAGGCGTAGCCAGTCACAAAAAGATCACGGGATGTAGTGACTGCCTGCTGAAGAACGGCAACCTCTTCCCGTTTGAAACCCGCTATTTTTTTGGTATTCTCAATCTTTTTAAGATTTGTACTGACTTCCTGAAATCCTGTCAGAATGGATTTGTTGTAAGCATAAAGCGCTTCTATACTGGCGGCTTCGGTTCTCTTTTGGCCGGCTTTCAATGCTTTTCTATTTAAAAGAGGAGCAGCTAAACCACCCAGTGCATTATAGGCTATTGATCCGGGATTGAACAATAAGTTGCTTTTAAATGCATTGAAGCCGAGCATAGCCGTAATATTCAGGGATGGTAAAAACGCGAGCCGCGCCGCCTGCTGATCCGAGTAATTCGCGAGCATTTCCAGTTCTGCCTGCTGTACATCCGGGCGCCGGCGTAATATTTGCGATGGAATACCTGCCTGTATTTGCTGCGGGAATTTTTGTTCAATTGCCGTACTTCTCATTATCCGCTGCGGAAAGCGGCCAAGAAGCATATTTAACTGATTTTCAGTTTCAATGATTTTTTGGTCTATTTCGATTTCCAGGCTTTTTGTGTTTAATAATTGAGCCTGAAATTGTTGGACTGCCAGTTCATTTGCGCGGCCACCTTCCTTTTGAATCTTCACCGTTTCGACAGCAGTTTGTTGTAAGCCAATGTTTTTATGGATGATACTACGTTCGGAATCGAGGTTCATCAATTCATAGTACATACTGGCAACCTGCGCAACCAAACTTGTTGTAATGGCCTGTTTTGCTTTTTCAGTTGCTAAAAACCTTGTATACGCCGCTCTGCGCTGTGTTTTTAATTTACCCCAAATGTCAACTTCCCATGAACTTCTAAATCCTACAAAATAATCAGGAAGAAACGGTCCGGGGATTTTGCGATTTGCATCTATGTTTCCTGAGAAATTGGTGTCATAATTACCGACACCGTCCATCGTGTAGTCGCCAAACTTTCGTCCTCCGCCTGATACCTCTGCACCGACTGATGGCAGCAATAATCCCTGACTGATCAGCACATTTGATCTTGACATTTCAATGCGCTGAACGGCCATTTTTAAATCCAGATTGTTCTGCAAAGCGGTATCTATCAGTGCGACTAAATTTTTATCCGTAAAAAAGCTGCTCCATTTCATTGAGCCAATCCCGATAGAATCACTTTGGCCTTCAAAGGTGACGGGAGCTTTTATGGCAGCATTTTGCTGTACCGGCTTGGTTAGTTTACAACCGCTGACAAACAGGATGCACGCTAAAATAAGAGGGTTGATCTTATTATATGTTTTCATTTATAGGTTATTCTGATTGGAAATAAACAGCCGGTACAATCACCGGCTATCTGAACAGGAATTGGCTTAGCCAAGCAATACTTCTTCTTTTTCATGCACCACCCGGGCTTTTGCTTTGGGCGTCCTCACACCGCCAAACAAAATATAGAGCCCCGGGATGATGATCACTCCGAAAAGTGTCCCGATTAGCATACCGCCTGCGGCAGCTGTGCCGATAGAACGGTTCCCTATTGCACCTGCTCCGGAAGCAATTACGAGTGGAATTAAGCCTGCTATAAAAGCAAAGGAAGTCATCAAAATAGGACGAAGCCGTTCTGTTGCGCCTTCCAAAGCTGCTTCCAGAACACTGCGGCCTTCTTTTTGTCTGATAATGGCATATTCTACAATCAGAATGGCATTTTTACCTAAAAGACCAATCAGCATGACGAGAGAAACCTGGGCGTAGATATTATTTTCCAGCCCCAGAAGTTTGAGTGATAGAAAGGCGCCAAAAATACCGGTTGGTAAAGAGAGAATTACGGGAAGCGGAAGCAGGAAACTTTCGTATTGAGCCGCAAGCAACAGATAAACGAAAAGCAGGCACAAAGCGAAAATGTACATTGCCTGATCTCCCGATAGGATTTCTTCCCTTGTCATTCCGGACCATTCGTAGGTGAATCCTTTCGGTAATTTTTCCTTCGCAATGCGTTCAACTGCTTTAATTGCATCTCCACTGCTGTATCCCGGAGCAGCATCTCCGTTGATCATCGCCGACGTGTACATATTGTAACGGGTAAGCAGTTCCGGTCCGTAAACCCTTTCAAGTTTTATAAACGTGGAAAACGGGACCATTTCTCCCCGGTTATTTTTTACATACAATTTTAGGATATCCTCGGGATTCTTTCGAAAGCTGGGTTCAGCTTGTACCATTACCTTGTACATTTGCCCAAACCTGATAAAATTTGAAGCGTATAAACTTCCGATCAGGGTTTGCAGCGTACTCATGGCTACTTCAACAGAGACCCCTTTCTTGGCTGCAATATCCGGATCAACATGAATCATATATTGCGGAAAACTTGCGTCAAAACTGCTGAAAGCACCGGCGATCTCTGGCGAAGCCATTAAATCCTTAACAAACTGATTGGTAATCGCCGCGGTTTTTTGAAGGTCATCACTGCCTGTTTTATCCAGTACTCTCAATTCAAAACCACTTGAATTACCAAAACCGGGTACAGTAGGAGGTGGGAAAAACTGAATTTCGGCATCCGTGATGTGTTTTGTTTTTTGCTCCATTTCAGAAATAATGTCGCTGACGGAAGCCTCTCTCTGGTCCCAGGGTTTAAGATTGATCATGGCCATACCGTAGGATGAACCGGATGATTCCGTAATCAGGCTGTATCCGGATAAAGTCGAAACAGATTCAACCGGTCCTAATGCCTGAGCTACTTTTTGAATTTCATCCAAAACCGCTTCGGTTCTTTCAACTGTAGCCGCTACCGGCGTGGTTACATTGACATTGATCACACCCTGATCTTCGGTTGGTATAAACCCGGTCGGGAGTATCGTGTTAATTCCATATGTGCCGATACAAAATGCAAGTAAAAGCCCCACGGTGACCACCCTGCGGCTGGCAATACGGGAAAGCAGTTTTCTGTATTTGTTGGAAATGCCGTCATACCCATTATTGAATCCCCTGAAAAAGCGATCCAATGGCGTATTTTTAGAAGGCTGTCCATGCGTATTTTTCAGCATCAGAGCACAGAGTGCAGGTGTTAGTGTTAATGCGTTAATACCCGAAATGACAATTGAAATAGCCAATGTAATCGAAAATTGGCGGTAAAAAACACCGACAGGCCCAGACATAAATGCCACCGGAACAAATACCGCCGACATTACCAGCGTGATCGCAATGATTGCGCCACTCATTTCTTTCATCGATTCAATAGTGGCTTCTCTGGCATCAAGATGTTTTTCGGCCATTTTTGCATGAACGGCCTCGACGACGACGATGGCGTTATCTACCACAATACCAATGGCAAGAACCAATGCAAAAAGCGTCAGCAGGTTTATTGAAAACCCGAACATTTGCATAAAAGCAAAAGTCCCGACTAATGCAACGGGGACAGCCAGCGCTGGAATCAGCGTTGAACGGAAATCCTGAAGGAAAAGGTAAACGATTATAATTACCAGGATAAACGCCTCGATCAATGTGCGGACTACTTCATGGATAGATGCGTCCAAAAACCGCGAAACGTCATACGAAACAGCATAGTCCATACCGGGCGGGAAGGAAGTTTCTTTTAATTCCGCTACTTTTTTCTTCACATTTTCAATTACTTCCTGCGCATTCGAACCCGGTCGTTGTTTGAGCATGATCGATGCAGAAGGTTTTCCGTTTGACTTGGATGCCACATCATATTCCAGGCTTCCGAACTCGATGTCGGCAACATCCTTCAACTTTAACATCGAGCCATCGGGATTCGAGCGCAGGACGATATTTTCATATTGAGCCGGTTCAAAAAGTTTCCCGGTGTATTTTAATACATATTGTAATGCCTGAACTTCACGACCGGAACTCACACCTGTTTTTCCCGGCGCTGCCACAACATTCTGATCTCGAATTGCCTGAACAACTTCCTCAGATGAAACATTGTAGCTGATCATTCGATCCGGTTTAAGCCATACGCGCATGGAATAATCCTTACTGCCCATGATGACCGCCCTGCCGACACCATCTATTCTTTTTAGTTCTTTCAGAATATTGATATCGGCAAAGTTGTAGACAAAATCTTCTGCGACGGATGAATCAGAACTCATAATATCAAGATACATGAGCATACTGTTTACTTCTTTTTCAGTCGTCACACCGGCTTTGATTACTTCCTCAGGAAGTTCATCTATCACAGTCTGAACCCGGTTTTGAACGTTTACAGCAGCAAGATCGGGATCCACGCCTACATTAAAGGATATGGTGATTGTCGTAACTCCGTCATTACCGGAAACGGTATTCATGTAGGTCATCCCCGGAACCCCGTTAATTGCCTTTTCGAGCGGAACGGCAACAGCATCCACGCATACTTCGGAATTTGCACCTGTGTAAGTTGCGGTTACAACAACTGAAGGCGGTACAATATCAGGAAACTGGGAAACGGGCAGACCAAAAAATGCCAGGATCCCCAAAAGTGTTATAAATAAAGATATGACCAGTGAAAGCACTGGCCTTTCAATGAAGGTTTTAAACATAATTCAAAGTTTATAATGAGGAATCGGGTTGCTTTTAACGTGCTGTCAGTTCGACTTTTGATGCTACGTTAATACTGTCCATGGAGACGGTTCTGGGAGAAATTGTTGCTCCGTCTTTTAAACCCTGAATTCCTTCATACACGATAACGTCTCCGGCTTCCAGCCCGGACTTAACCACATAATAATTGGCAAACCTGGACTTAGGCGTAAAACTTCTGGTTTTGATTTTATTGTTTTTATCAACAACATAAACAAAGCTTTTGTCCTGAATCTCAAAGGCAGCTTTCTGTGGGACAAGAATGGCATTTTCGACGGTGTTTGTCAGGCGGATTGTACCTGTTGAGCCATGTTTAAGTAATTTTTCAGGATTTGCGAATCTTGCACGGAAAGCAATTGAACCGGTTCCTTCATCAAAAGCACCTTCCATGGTTTCGATGGCTCCTTTGTGTTTGAAATAGGAACCGTCTGCAAGTTCCAGTTCTACAATGGCATTTTGATTCGATGCCGCGCCTCTTGCCTTTTTATATTCCAAATATTCGTTTTCAGAGACATTAAAATAAGCAAATACATTTTTTGTATCTGAAAGCGTTGTAAGCAACGTTCCTTCATTGATCAAACTACCGGTTTTGTAAGGTAAACGATCAATAACGCCATCAAACGGAGCTTTTATCTGTGTTTGTGCCAGGTGCAAAGCAGCCGTCGATCTTTCCGATTTCGCTTCTTCTATTTTGGCCTTCGCGGCGGCAAGTTTTGCATCTGCGACTTCTACTTCTGTTTTGGAAATAACATTTTTCTCAACGAGGAGTTTGACACGTTTTAATTCAAGTTCGGCACCTTTTGCTTCCGCAACGGCGCTTTGAAGATTCGCTTTTGCCTTGGCCAGATTTGACTCATATTCTTCGTTATTGATCCTGAAAAGGACCTGGCCTTTTCTTACTTCTTTACCTTCGTCTACATAAACTTCCTCCAGGTAACCTTTTACTCTGGCATATATTTCCACATTTTTAACCGCATGAATATCACCCACGTACTCGCGGTGCATTGCGGTTTTCTGCGATTTTAGCTCTGTTACAGGTATTGTTCTGACACTGTCTTTGTCTTCCACAGTGTCCTGGCTTTGCGTGGCACATCCGGTAGTAAATAAACCAAGGAGTATAAATGCAGGCCATAAGTGATTTTTCATGATGAGTAGGTGAAGTTAAAAATGATTGTTTGAAAGGTGGGAATAGAAATAGCTCAGCAGGTGAGAGCCTGCCAAATGAATTGAACGGTCATGACTGACAAGGCAGGACACAAAGTGCCGGCCGAAAACAACCGCGCGACTGCAGATTGTAAATCAGAATTTAGAAAATAAGGTTAGAAGAAGCCTAGAAAGGGCAGAGAAGATGGAGAAAGCTGTAATAATCAGGTAAGATTGTTACGCTTTTGTATAAGGAAAAAGGCTTTACAAAACGGGAAAATATCTTAAATCCCGGAACAAAATCAAGAAATGCAGATGGAACAACTTCGAAGGAAGAAAACCGGTATGTTGAATGTCTGTGCCGAAGCAGGTTTGTGAGATTTTCTTTCCACTCAGCTTCATCAGCTCGAATGACGGGTTCATTTTCACAAATATCTTCGCAGATTTCATTTTCTAATAGTATGTCCGAAGGCGAGCTTACGTGCGGAGAAAAGTCACTCTGTATTATTTCTGCCTTATAACAAGCCTGCGACTGTCCGGTAAGCAGCGTAAAGGCCAGTGTTTGAACGAGGCAAAAAAACAATACAAAAGTTCTTTTTGTCATGATGCTGATTGGGATCAGTACATTGAAAAATTCATACTTTTATAATGAATTCAAGATTGATTGGAATTATGGGGACGGAATCTTGATATAGTATGTGTAA
Organism: Dyadobacter psychrotolerans; assembly: GCF_004349265.1. Lineage (GTDB taxonomy): Bacteria > Bacteroidota > Bacteroidia > Cytophagales > Spirosomataceae > Dyadobacter > Dyadobacter psychrotolerans. Next base: position 844,715 of record NZ_SMFL01000003.1, on the reverse strand, counting down.
CTCTCAAATATAATAATTCAAATGTAGAAACCAAATTTTGAGGATTGTTAACGGATGTTAACGAAGGTTACATTTAGGGAAATTGCCCGGTACACAACTGATAATACTTCCCCTTTTTAAGTATCAAATCCTGATGATTACCGCGTTCAATAATGCGGCCCTGTTCCAGAACGATGATTTCGTCGGCGTTACGGACCGTCGATAAACGATGGGCAATCACAAAAGTAGTACGGCCTTTCATGAGTGTGTCCATTCCCTGTTCAATATGTTTCTCTGTCCTGGTGTCGATCGAACTTGTCGCTTCATCCAGGATCAAAATCGGAGCATCCGCAACGGCTGCTCTGGCAATATTCAGCAACTGTCTTTGTCCCTGGCTCAGATTACTTCCGTCGCCTTCCAGCACCGTCTGATACCCCTGAGGCATTCTTGAAATAAACGAATGTGCATTGGCAAGTTCAGCTGCTTTAACTACTTCTTCATCTGTTGCATTCAACCTGCCGTAACGAATATTTTCCATCACCGTCCCTGAAAAAAGGTGCGTATCCTGCAAAACCATAGAAATCGATTTACGCAGACTTTCTCTGGATACCTTCCGGATGTCGATACCGTCAATCGATATTTTGCCGGATTGGATATCGTAAAATCTCGGAAGCAAATTTATGATCGTCGTTTTACCTGCGCCGGTTGAACCCACAAAGGCAATTTTTTGATCCGGTCTGGCACAAAGACTGATGTCATGCAGGATCATTTTATCGTCATTATAGCCAAAGGTTACGTTTTCTAGCTTTATTTCTCCTTCAACATTTTTTAGCTCAACAGCATTTTCTACATCCGGCGCTTCGGGCTCGCGGTTCATCATTTCAAATACACGTTCCGCTCCGGCCAGCGCCGCCTGAAGACTATTTATCTGGCTTGATAGTTCGTTGATCGGTCTTCCAAACTGTCTTGAATATTGAAGAAAGGAAGCCAGACCTCCGATGTCAAGCCCACGGGTTACCGCCAGTAAACCACCTATTGTAGCTGTTAAAGCGTAATTTATTGTACTCATGTTAATCATAATCGGCATCATCATGCCGGAGTACATCTGGGCTTTGGTCGCTTTTTCTCTCAGGTCTTCATTTAGTTTTTCGAAATCATTTTCAGCTTTCTGTTCATGGCCAAAAACTTTAACGACTTTCACGCCAGTGATCATTTCTTCAATGTATCCATTAGTTGCACCAACGGCTTTTTGCTGTTCGATAAAATAATTTTTACTTCTTTTAATAACCTGCGAAGCGAGCCACAACATCAGCGGAACCATAACCAGCGTTACCAGTGTCAAAAGCGGGCTGATGTATGACATGAGCAGAAATGTACCAGTCAGGGTAATGATGCTCGTGAATATTTGAGTGATGCTGTTGTTTAAAGATTCACTGATCAGATCCACATCATTGGTGAAACGGCTCATGAGTTCTCCGTGGCTGTTGGAATCAAAGAAGGGCAGAGGCAAAGCCTGGAGTTTACCAAACAGATCATTACGGATCTGGTTTACTGTTTTCTGAGAAATAATGATCATAAACCTGCTCTGCAAATAAGCGGCGGTAGCTCCGGCGCAGTAAATCACAAGCATAAAACCCAAAATATTCAGTAACCCGTCATAATTTTTTGGAATAATATAATCGTTAATAACCGGTCGCAGCAGGTAAGAACCAGTTAGCGATGCCCCGGTATTGATCAGAATAAGCCCAACGACAATGATTAGCTGAAGTCTGTTTTTTTGCAGATAGCCCCAGAGCCTGCGAATGGTCAAACTCGTATTTTTTGGCTTTTCGGCAGAAAACCTTCTGGTGGCACCGCCGCCCGGCATTCCTCCGGGAGCCGGAGTGGATGTTGTTTTTCTTTCGCTCATGATGCCATTACTTCGTTTTGCTGCTGCGACTGATAAATTTCCTGATAAACCGCGTTGTCTTTCAAAAGCTCATTATGGGTTCCCACACCGATAATCCGACCATCATCGATGATGATGATCCGGTCAACGGTTTCAATAGAACTGATACGCTGGGCAATGATGAATGTCGTTGTCTGGCTGTGATTTTGCTGTAACGCTTCACGGATTTTTGCTTCCGTTGCCGTATCTACCGCACTTGTACTGTCATCGAGAATCAATATTGTGGGCTTCTTGATTAACGCTCTTGCTATACACAGGCGCTGCTGCTGCCCTCCCGATAAATTCACGCCGCCCTGTCCGAGTATTGTTTCATATTGCAGCGGAAAGGACATGACGAAATCGTGAGCCTGGGCATCTTTTGCTGCTGCAATAATGGCTTCATCGGATGCTTCGGGATCACCCCATTTAAGATTACTTTTTATCGTACCGGAAAACAAAACGTTTTTCTGAAGAACCGTAGCCGTAGCTTCCCTTAAGTGATGCAAAGTGTAATTTCTGACGTCCTGATCATCAATCAAGACCTGTCCTTCGGTCGCATCATATAACCTGGGTATAAGCTGGACCAGGCTGGTTTTGGCCGATCCCGTTGCACCAATGATCGCGATCAGTTCTCCGGGAGAAGCAGTAAAACTTATATCTTTTAATACAAATGTTTCACTGTCAGGATTGTATTTAAAACAAACATCCCGGAATTCGACTTTGCCCTTGGTTACCCGAGAGTTTTTGTCTGCTGTAGCCGCATTATCTTTTATATCGATTTTGGTTTCCAACACTTCCATAATCCGTTTCGAAGAAGCCGTTGCTCTTGAAAACATCATGATGGTCATGGAAAGAAGCATCAGTGCAATCAGTATCTGTGTGATGTAGCTGATAAATGACATCAGCTGGCCAACCTGAATGTCTCGCTGCATGACTTTATTTCCGCCAAACCATACCACTGCTACAATGGAGATGTTCATAATCAGCATCATGACGGGCATAATCAGGACCACGATTGTTGAAGCTTTGACAGACATATCCATCAGGTCTTTATTCGCCACGGCAAATTTTTGCTTTTCAAAATCACTTCGCACAAATGATTTTACAACACGGATATTTGTAAGGTTTTCCTGAATCGCCCCGTTTACCTTGTCGAGCTTTTGCTGCATCTTTGTAAAATAGGGAATTCCTTTTTTTAGGATTAAAAAAATGGCAAGGCTCAGCGCCGGAATAGCTACCGCAATAATGATCGTGAGTTCCCGGTTAATCTGCAAAGCAAAAATGACAGCACAAATCAGCATCAGCGGAGCCCGGATCAATAATCTCAGCGACATCATGGCTACCTGTTGTAACGTATTGACATCGTTGGTGAGCCGGGTAACAAGTGATGCGCTGCTGAAAGTATCAATGTTTGCAAAAGAGAATTCCTGAATTTTACTGAATAATCCTTTACGTAATTCGCTGGCAAAACCAACGGAAGATTTGGACGAAAAATACACATTACCAACACCGCCAACAATTGCCACCAGTGAAAGTCCGATCATGGTAGCACCCATTTTCAATATATAATGAACATCACCGTTTTTAATACCAATGTCCACAATGTCGGACATGAGCATGGGTTGTACGATTTCTCCGAAAACATCAATGATAGCCAGGAGCGGTCCCAGAATCATGGCTGTTCGGTATTTGGCAATAAAGGGGAAATACTTTTTCATTTGCAGACGAATGATTCTGATGCTATCGCAAAATAGACATAATATTTCTGAGCTTTGACAAATATCCTGCCTGCGAAAGCCCGTAGATTCATTTTTAATGTTATTTTAAAACAGGAAATGCTTAACTGAATCTTTTGCTTAAAAAGCAGGTTATTTTCTGTAACCGGTTTGCCCAATAAATACACTAAATTGCCGAATGAAGCTTTTGTTGATTGAAGACGAACCCAGCGTAATATCGCTTATCCAGAGAAGTCTGTCGGCGTCGGGCCACGAAATTACGGTGGCGATGGACGGGCAATCCGGTTTGCAAATGGCCGAACAGCATGATTTTAATCTGATCATCCTCGATCTGATGATACCGGTTGTGAATGGAATGGAAGTTTGCCGGAGAATACGACAGGCAGGTTTATCGACACCCATTTTAATGGTGACTGCCCTGGGTACCACAGAAAATATTGTTTCCGGCCTTGATGCCGGCGCCGATGATTACATGACCAAACCTTTTAAACTTGCCGAACTGGAAGCGCGTATACGGACGCTGACAAGAAGAGGAAAGGAGACGGAAAAGGAAAAGAATACAAACAGTCTGACAATGGCTGATCTTATTTTGGATAAAGATACTAAAACTGTTACCAGAGATTCGCAACCCATTGAGCTGACTGCAACCGAATTCAGATTACTTGAATTTTTGCTTTCCAATCAAAACAGGGTGTTGAACCGGATGGAGATTCTGGAAAATGTCTGGGATATTAATTTTAACCTGGGGACAAATGTTGTTGACGTTTATGTGAATTATTTACGGAAAAAAATTGACAAAAAACATAAGGTAAAACTTATTCACACCGTCTTTGGAATGGGTTATGTAATGCGGCAGACTTATGAAGATCCAAACTAGAATTGCACTCATTTTTACTTTACTGACGGCTGGTATCATTGTGGCTCTCAGTATTTTCATTTACATCTTCGCCAGGGAAAGTACGGAAAAAAGCTTTTTTCACCGCCTGGAAGTCCGCTCGGATATTGTGGGCCACGCGGGTCTTCAGGAAGACAAAACCCAAACCTCTCTTTATTACGATATAAAAGAAAAACATCTCGGAGACCTTCCTTTTGAGCAGCATCACATTATCAAAAGCGGGGAAATTCAGAAGGCAAATTCGCTTCGGGCAGTGCTTCCTATGCCACCGGCCTTTTACGACCAGATTGTGAGAAAGGAACCGGCGAGGTACTTTGCCAATGATACTTCTTATGTAGGCCTGAACATCAACCAGGCGGGTAAAACCGTCATTATTATTTCATCTGCCGTTGACTTATATGGTTTAGAGGAAATGAATAACCTTAAAAATCTGCTTATTCTGGGTTTTTTCATTGCCATGGTTTTTGTTTTTAGCTTTGGTAGGCTTTTTTCCCGACAAATTTTTGAACCGATACGACGGATTATTCGAAACGTAAAAGGAATCAATGCACATAACCTTAACCAGCGCCTTGTTGTAGACGGAACAAAAGATGAGATTGACGCTCTATCGAATACTTTTAACGAGATGCTCGACAGACTGGAAATTACGTTTGAAATGCAAAACAATTTTGTCAGTAATGCTTCACATGAGTTCAGGACCCCCTTGACCGTGATCAGCGGAGAAGCACAGCTGGGCCTTTCCCAACCGGAAATTCCAGATATTGCCAGGCACTCCTTTCAGACTATTTTTCGGGAATCAGAAAAACTGGAACATTTGACAAACAGTATGTTAAGTCTGGCACAAACTGGATTTGATGGTAAAAAGGAACAGTGGGAGCAACTGCGAATTGATGAACTGATTTTATTCGTGAAGGCAAATGTAGACCAGATTATTCCTGCCAATAATGTGGAAATAAATTTTGATGAGTTGCCTGATGATGAGCGAAAGCTGGTGGTCAACGGAAATGAAACACTTCTGAAAGCAGCTTTTACAAACATTGTTTTAAATAGCTGTAAATATTCGGACAACAAACCGGTTTCGATAAAAATTGGCGCGGATTCTTCCCAAGTATTTATAGAAGTTACAGATCATGGAATTGGAATCCCGGACCGAGAAATAGCGCAGATCTTTGTTCCGTTTTTCAGGGCTTCCAACACCGACAGATACAAAGGTTATGGAATCGGCCTTCCTTTAACCAACAATATTATCAAGATGCATCAGGGTAGTATTGTAGTTCGCAGTGAGGTTGGAGTCGGAACCAGTTTCATTACATCCCTCCCTTTCAGATACTGATTCTTATCTCATTTTAATATTCTTATCGCATTCTAATAACTTCCTTATCGTATTATAATCCTTCTTTTAGCTGGTGCTAATAAATCGGCCGTAACATTGTATCATCAATTATTTGATGTAAAAGCATTGTAAATCAAAACGGTAAGATTATGAAAACGATAGTAATTCCTAGTGATTTCAGCATGGAATCGGTACAGGTTGCCGAGACGATTGTAAGAAATGAAACTGCTGATTTAAAAATCATTTTTACACACCTCTTTCACGTCGCCGACGATATTCAGGATCTTCTTTTTTCAAATTACCGCAAAAAAGAATATGAATTTGTATCGGATGAATTCCGCAGGGAAATTAAAATGCTGAAAGATCTTCACCCGCATCTCAAAGCAGTAAGAACTGAGTTTTTCTACGGAAGCAAACTTGCTGCCTTCAAAAATTTCCTTGACTATAACGATGCCGTTGCCATTGCTTACTCTGAAAGTTATGGGGTGCCAAAATTGAGCAAAAGCAGCATTGAAGCAATGCCGGTTGTCAAAAAAGCAGGATTGAAGCTGATTGATACTGATCAGATCAATAAAGCTGCTTTTTCAGATGTAGGGCAGAAACAATTATAAACCCGGTTAAAATTTATTCATCGATAAAAAAATAAATTATGCTGCTCAAAAAGAACATTCCCATTAAATACGTATTTGGGAAAATCAAATATGAAGTTCTCTTCGTAGCGATCTATGGTATATTTATTGAGGTGATGTACCAAAATTTCCATATCACCAATATATCTATTCCTATGACCGTGCCAACCGTATTAGGTACGATCATTTCACTCCTGTTGGCTTTTCGTTCCAATCAGGCATATGACCGCTGGTGGGAAGCCCGTATTATCTGGGGAGCCATTGTCAACGATTCGAGAACACTTGCCCGTCAGGTACTATCGCTGATGGAAGATTCTTACGATTCAGAAAATATACAACCATTCAAACATCGTATGATCAAAAGACAGATCGCCTGGTGTTATGCTTTGGGTAAAGGCTTACGAAAAGATGATCCAATGCCCATGATCCGGAAATTTGTTTCAGCCGATGAAGCAGAATATGTCGAGGAATTTGACAACAAGCACATCGGACTCTTACAGCTGCACGCACGGGATTTGAACAATGCCCTGAAGCAGGGATGGGTCAATTCGTACCAACAGGTAGAAATTGATCAGACAATTACCAGGCTTTGTGATTCGATGGGTAAATGTGAGAGGATCAAAAACACGGTTTTTCCGGCTACTTATAGCTTGTACATTAATGTTGCACTGCACTTCTATATTCTTCTATTGCCATTTGGGTTGGTTCAACTGTTCGGGTTTTTGATGGTTCCGGTATTGGTAGTACTTACTGCCTGTTTCTTCCTGATCGAAAAAATGGCTATTCATCTTCAGGATCCGTTTGAAAACAAACCAACGGATACTCCAATGTTGACTATTTCAAGAAATATTGAAAGAGATCTTAAGCAAATGATGCGTGAAAAGCATGATTTACCAACTGCTGTGGCACCTGCAAGATTTTATATTTTATAAATCAGGAGTTAAGTAGTAAAAGAAGACAGTAGGCAGAAAATCGGATTTGACTTGTTAGCAAGTTTAGGTTACATATTAGATTAAAAAAGCGGGCACATCGTCCGCTTTTTTTTGTGGTGAATTTAATTAGTAATCAGTTAGTTAAACTAATGTAGTGTGGATCTTTTCCTGATTTAAGGGTGATGTGTCCGGATTGTGAAATTTGGATAATTATTTTAACTTTTCCTGAACAACCCGTATATTTCGGAATGAGCGTTTACAAAATAACGACAAAGCGGTTTGGTCTGTTTCGAATGGCCGATGGAGATCAGGAGAGATATTATAGTCTGAGCTGCAACGAAAACGTAATGAAATTCGTGACAGGTTATGCACTTTCACGGGACGAATCCGATGAAATGTTTCAGGGATACTTGCTGGAAAATGATATTGATGAGCACCTGGGAAGATATTTTATCGAAGACCGGTTAAATAATGAACTGATCGGGGCGGCCAAACTGGATAGTATCGGAGAAGAAATAGAAATCGGTTACCGTATTCAGGAAGTGCACTGGGGAAAAGGGATTGCCACCGAAATTGCTGCCGGACTTATCCGTTTTGCCGAAAAGACAATCGGTGCAAAAAAGGTGATTGCTTTTGTAAATGTTAACAACGGCGCTTCCATAAGGGTATTAGAAAAAGCAGGGATGGCCAATGTGGAAACGATTGAAGATCTTGATGAAGTCAAGTATAAATTCAGTTATTCACACCAAACCAATCCTATTATGAAAAAGCTGCTCTACATTATTCTGGGATTAATTGTTCTTGTGCTCGTTGCTGGGCTGATTATGCCAAAAAATTATGCTGTTGAACGTGAGATCGTGATTAATAAACCGAAAGCCGAAGTTTTCGAATATTTAAAATCATTAAAAAACCAGGATAACTGGAGTGTCTGGATGAAGATGGATCCAAACATAAAAAAGGAATATAAAGGAACGGACGGAACAGTCGGGTTCGTTTCCATGTGGGAAGGAAACGATGATGTGGGCAAAGGTGAGCAGGAAATTACCGGAATTTCGGAAGGAGAGCGAATCAATACGCAGCTGCGTTTTCTCGAACCTTTTGAATCAACAAGTGATGCCTACATGACCACGGAAAGTGCAGGTGAAAATCAGACAAAAGTAAAGTGGGGTTTTACCGGTGTAATGCCTTATCCAATGAACGCGATGATGCCTATGATGGGGATTGAAAAATCAATTGGGAAGGATTTTTCTGATGGTCTGCAAAATCTTAAAGTTATTCTTGAAAAATAGAAGGAGCAGTTTAGGTTAGACTTTCCAAGTCTTCAAGACTTGGAAAGTCTGTGTATAAATCCGTTAAAATTTACCTTTTTCGTCTGCTACTGAATAGCGGAATGTGAAATAACTGGATTCTTCTGTTGGCACTTCTTCCGGTGCACCTTTGTAGTAGCTGATGATTTCAATTTTGGCATATTTACCTTCGGCCGTTTTTAAAAGTATCGTCCTACCAACGATCGGCAATATGGCGTGAACGCTCATATCGTATTTATACCAGGAATTACCGCTGCCACCAGGTATAGCACTCCCACTTTCGCCATCTGTTTTATAGCCATCTTCTGGTGCCTGTTTGATCATTTCAAAAGGCTGTTCCAAAACCTGAGCACCGCCTCGTCCGGGGCCACTGGTTCCTCCATTAACGGCGATGGTCGTCTTGCTGAATGCGATATCCCACTTGGTAGTTTTAGCTTCGGTTGCTGGTATGTCCTTGCCGGTTGTAAAACTAAAATAGATATAGGGTTTCGTGTTGGCATTTAGATCCTTAACAACGATGATTTCTGATTTACTTTCCATCAAAGAGGCATATTTATTTTTTGCCGAAACATCCGCTGCTGCGTTTAAATCGGTTAAAAGTAGTAAAGAACTTACAAGTATGTTCATCATAATCTGGTTTTGTTTTTATACAACCAGAGAGAAGACAGTAAACTGCTTCTCTCTGGTTGATCAGTTATAATTTTTGCCGGTTAAGCAGCTTTTTTAACCAGTTTGTATTCCAGTTTTGGTTTGCCTCTTTCGCCGCTGTCACTTGCGTGGAAGCTTATGAACCTAAGTTTGTAAACGTTTCCCGACGAATCTTTAATCAGATAAAAACGATCTGTTTTCACACCTACTGTTCCGGTAGTTGCTCTCCATTTAGAACCGATTACATCACGGTCAGCACTGAAAGTGATTGTTGCCAGATTGCTTTCAGCAAATGCGTCATAAGTTGAAGTCGATGTAAGAACTTCTGCCGCTGTTACACCTGCATATTTGTTCAAAAACACGAGATCTGAAAACGCATACGGTGTTGTTCCTGTGAAGTAAATGCTATATCCCCAAACGATATCCCAGCGCCCTTTTGCCGGTTCCACACTTACAGCAGTACCTTTTACCAAAGAAGCGAACTGGAAGTTGAAGGATGCATCTTTGGTAACGTCTAATGTTTTGAAAGTTGTTTCGGTCAGTTTCGCATACTGCAAAGTATAACCTGTTCCTTTCCGAAGGACACGAACTTTGTAAAGCTGGTCTGCCGGTAATACGGCTCCGGTTCCGCCAGCACGGTTAATTACATAAACTTTGTTATCAGCATCCGTTGCAGAAACTTCTTTGATAACTGTTTTGGTAAGATCACCGGTTACGTCGTCAAATAAAGCAAACGTTCCTGCTCCCTGTCCCAAACCAAGTTTTGTGATGTCAAGGTCAGCAGCAGTCACCGCGTTGATGTCATTTTTGTTTACTTCAATTGCAGAAGCAACGTTGGTATTGTTGATGATCACACGGAATTCGGCTCCGCTGTTGAAACCAAGATCCCAGCTATCACGTGCAGCTGGAATTTGTGTATTTGCACTCAAATCAAGAAATACACTGTTTCCTGCACTAGCACCGGATTCAGTTCCAACAAGTCCGTTTAACTGTAGTGCAGTTCCGTCGGAAATGATTGCTTTAAAGCTAAGTTTCGTTTCTGTATTTGCTCCGATCAATACAGGAGAAGCTACAGAAGCAATTTTAAACTGGATGCTTTCATCTCCGTCAAGAAGAACACCTGTTTTTTTAAGTATTTTAAACGAAACACCTGTTGCTCCTGCTGGAACAGTCAGTGCCAGTGCATTATTTGTTGCTGCTGGTTCTGTGGTAAACTCCGTTCCGTAAGTCAGATTGGTAGGTGTAAGGCTTACAGAAATTGGTGTTGCAGCTTCTGCTGCGCGGCTTAATACAACTTTCACTTCAACCTGCTCCCCTTCAAAACCCTGTGCGGTTGATTCAAATGCAGCAAGATTGTCAGGCAATGGCGGCTCGTCGTCTTTACAGGCGCTGAATATTCCCAAAAATGCAAAGACGAGTAGAGGCTTGATTAACTTGTTCATAATTGTTTGTTTAAAATAGGTATTGACTAGTTTTTAGACCAATGGATGTTCAGACCGAGGAAATAGGAGCGGCCACTAAAGCCGGGTCCGGTTGCGTCGTGCCCTTCACCCACGGTGGTGCTGCGTATGGAGGTTGTGTTGAAAAGATTTTTAGAACCTGCAATGATGTTAAGATACTTGCCGAAATTTTTTGTAATCGTAAGATCAGCAATATGATAGCTGTTTATCTGTGTCAGCGTCGCGGAAACCGGGTCGGTACCGGTTAACAGATAAGCAGGTTTTTTGCCGGTAAACTTGTAAAAGAAATTGATGCTGGTACCGATTTTCGGAAATGAGTAAACCAGATTGGTATTCACTTCCGGAGACCATACGAATTCGGGAAGATCTGTTAATCCTTCTTCATCTTCCAGGATTACATTGTAAGTGCCAACGTAGTTTCCACCCACGGTTGCCTGCAGATTTTTCCAGTGAAGCTTGTTTTCAAGACTAAATCCAGTCGTTTTAAACAAACTGATATTGAGATAAGTCGTTTGTGTCAGATCATTTGGATCGAGTGCTGTATCTATACGATCATGAAAAATATTGTAAAAAGCCCCCAAAGTAGATGTAAAGCGTGTTTTTGAATGTTCCGGTGAATTCCAGACCAAGAATGAATTAAAGCTGTCGGAGTATTCTGCTTTCAGGTTAACGTTTCCGTTGATGGAGTGAGAAGCGTCATGAAAATCGAAATACAATTCCCGCAATGCGGGAGAACGAAAACCTCTTGCGTAACCCATTCGTAAATCGAAGGCTTTGCTCAAGCTGATTTTTGCATTAAGCGCTGGGATAACCGGAGGGGCGTCATAAACAGAATTTTTTAGGAAACGCAAGCCTGGGCTAAGCTTAATGGCCGGTGTGATTTTCAGTTCCGAAGAAACAAAAAATGCATATTCATTGATGGTAGGCGAGCCTTTGATCCGCTGTCCGCTGCTGTTATTGTTGTTAATTTCAATCCCCGGAAGAAGGAACACATTTGGTGAAACCTTGTATTTTGCAATTCCTCTGAAAAAGGTAGTTGTAAAAATTGATTTATCCTGTGCTGCTGCATCCAATGCCAGCGTGCGTCTTCCGGTATTCAGGTCAATATTGGTACTTAAAGTTCTTCTGCTGTAATCCGTAAAGGATAAAGCTCCCGAAAAGTCCAGTTTTTCGTTGAGCCTGTACTCACCCTGAGCCTGATGAAACCAGCGTTTTGTGATATAATCCTTGTCTCCTGCCGAATTAGCAGCATTTACATTTCCCAGAAGTTTTATTGTTTCATCCGTTCCGTTAAACTGATACCATGCTTTCCAGTTTTTGCCTGTGTAACCAACTACCGATGTAAAAAGCATCTGATCTTTCGGAAGAAAGGTTTTAGCCCGGCCCGTCAATTCGCCTTGCCAGCCACCGGAGTTGTTTCTGGAAATATTACCTGAAACCCTGAAACCGCTTTTTTGCCATGCTGCACCAAGACTAGCATTATGCGCTCCGTCTTTGGTAAAAGCATTGTATTCCTTGTTAATGGTTTCTTCCTGTATTCTTGCATTGATGCTCAGGTTATCGCCGCCGTCTCCTTTTTTTGTGATGACATTAATTACGCCTGCCAGAGCGTCCGAACCATAAATAACAGACATTGGCCCCTCCACAATCTCAATCCTTTCGATAATATTGATATCAATTTGCCCCAGACTTTCCCTTGTTCCGCCTCTGTCTACCATGGGCACTCCGTCAAGCAATATCTTTACATTCTGACCGGACATACCCATTAGTTGAATATCGGTGGTGCCCAGAATAGGGTCATTTGAAAAACGAATTCCCAATTCTGTATTTAAAACAGACTGAATACTGGTCGCGCCTCTCTGCTGTATACGTTCACTATCTATTGTTCTTACCTGAAATACAGAGTTTCGGAGTGACTGTTTTTCAAATTGTCCGGTAATGACTGCGTCGCCGAGAGAAATGGCAGATTCCATTAGCTGGATATCATCAATGTTGGTAACTTTCCCTGAAATGATTTCCACCTGCTGCGACTTCTCATTCCTGCCAAGGATACTGACGATAAGGGTATAATTTCCTGCCGGTGCTGAAAGAGCATATTTTCCTTCTGAGGTGGAAAGGCTGCCGTACTTTGTATTTTTTAGTGTAACATTCACGCCATCCAATGGGGCGTTATCCTGCGCAAGAATTCTCCCCTTAATTTCTCCATCCTGTGCTGCGACCAGATGCGCTACGGACAAAAGAAGAATCCATGTAAAAAAAAGTTTCATCGGAGGTTGTGTCAATTTAGACCAATTATATTTTGCAAAGGAAATATTATTTAGACCAATTACAAAGTAAAGTCAAAATAAAAATCTCCGCTTCAGGGAAAATCTTTTTCCGAAGCGGAGATGAGTTATGCTTGGGGATGAGTGAAAATACAGGAAGTCTGTAAATCCGATAATTCTATTTGATAATTGCTTTTAAATCGACCTTTACAATATCTTTTAGTTTCCAGTCTTTTTCCCCGATTTTATAATCAAGCCGGTTGATTTCGAAAACACTGGACAGCGCATAGGTTCCGTCTGCTTTCTTTTTCGCCTCAAAAGGAAGTGTTACTGTCTTGGAAACATCACGGATGGTCAGCGTTCCTGTTGTTTTGTAGTTTGCGCCATCTTTTTCTGTTTTGGATGATTTAAAATGAATATCCGGGTACTTGCTGACAAAAAAGTATTTCTCGCTTTTCATGTCTTTGTCGCGGCTGTTGTTGCCTGTTTTGAATGACGCAGCTGAAACAGTGATATTAAAAGATGCAGTTGAGATGTTCTTCTCATCAAAAACAGCCGTTCCCTTTGGCGCATCAAAAGTGCCGTCGCAGGTCCCAAGGACGAATTTTACACTAAAATTGGTTGAGCCTGAAATGATTTTCGAGGTTTGCGCCTGCGATGCTGAAAAGGCAAGCAGCATGATCAAAAACGAGTATATTTTAATAGCCGATGTCATGATTTTATCGTTTAATTATTGTTCAACCAATACCGATTCCCCTTCTGAAAAATCTCCCGCTGTCCATTTCCATTTCTCAAACAAACGTATTTTACCGCTTTCCAATATTTCAGGAGTTGATTTACAAATGCCGGTCATAATTTCTCCGAAAGTATTTATCTGGTGGTAACGCATGTCCAGACAACCGTTTTCATCCACAAGTGCAATCAGCTGTCCGAGCCGGATTCTTCCTCCGGAATAGGAGCAGGTGAGGATATTGCCGTTTTGTTTGTAATGGAATTGCATGCTCAGATCCACCTCTCCGTTTTCTGAATTGGATAGAGGAATGAAAATCTTGTTGTTGTAATCGATCATAAGAATTTTGAAATCAACTGAAAAACACAGCTGGTTTATTGTTTAGCACAAAGTGTTTCAAGTTTGTCATCCAGCTTTTTAAGCATTTCAACCTGCTTCGCCTGAATTTCAAACAGCGTTTTTATCTGTTCTTCCAAAAGCAGATCTACTTTTTGATGAAGGCTTCTTACTTCCAGTTCGGCTTTAAGGTTTACCATGTAGTCGTTTTCCGCATTAATCCTGTCTTTTTCTTCCTGACGGTTCTGGCTCATCATGATAATCGGTGCCTGTAAAGCTGCAACCGAAGACAATACCAGATTCATTAGAATAAAAGGATAAGGATCAAACCGGGAGCTGACAGGCACAAGACAGTTGTATGCAATCCAGATTAAGAGAAGGGTTGAAAAAGCGATAATAAACGTCCAGCTGCCTCCAAATTTAGCAACCTGATCTGAGACTTTTTGGCCGCGCGTCGATTTTTCGGCAGGCGGATGCAGGAGGTTACTTACCAGAACATCTTCCTCTTTAATTGATTGCAGCACGATTTCATGCAGTTTTTTTAACTGCAGGTTTTGTACATTTAGTATGTCTTCGATTTCATTTTTGTCAATGTCCATGGGTTTCTTTTTTCTTACGAAAGTACGAATTAGCTATGCCATTTATTCAACGGAAGCAACATACATAATGAGAGCCACATTTATTTCGGAAGCAATACTATTATTTAAATAGGCGTATCGTTGGCAGGGCAGAAAGTAACACTATTGCAAAATATAAACTCTATCAATTAACAAGGGATTTTTTTATATTAAGTATGAAAATAATATAGTTTCTCAATTCTCTTTAATAAATTTGGACCGGATATCAGAATTAACGGAATTCCAGAACTTATACACTGGTGACAAAGTTTAATGTTCATAGCCCGATGGGTGCCTGTTGTTTTGTAAAAAGGTTCACAGCATGCACTGTAATATAAAGATCCTTTTATTCAGTAGCTTACCACATATTTAGTTTCTGTTATGAAATTAGTGCCCATAGAAAAGCGTAGCGGACTTACCCGTGAAGAATTCATTGAAAACTATTTGAAACCGAGCCGCCCGGTAGTCTTTACGGATTTGATGAAAGATTGGCCGGCAATGCAAAAATGGACTTTTGAATGGCTCAAAGAAAACCATGGACAGATTGATGTTCCATTGGTTGATAATCATGTTCACGATGCCGATAAATATTTCCAGACGGCCAAAACGATGAAATTTGGAGAATACCTTTCCCTGATTGAAAAAGGTCCTACGGATTTGCGGTTGTTTCTTTTTGATATATTCAAAAAAGCGCCTTCACTGGCAGACGATATTACTTTCCCAACTATTATGGACGGGTTTTTGAAGTCGTATAAATTTGTTTTTTTTGGAGGACAGGGTGCAATTACCAACCTGCACTATGATATGGATTGCTCAAATGTATTTTTGACGCAGTTTCATACCAGAAAACAGGTGATTCTTTTTTCTCCTGAGGACAGCGCCAGGTTATATCATCATCCTTTTACGGTGATGAGCAAGGTTGATCCGATTAACCCGGATTACGAAAAATTCCCTGCTTTAAAAGGTCTTGTAGGGCATGAAACCACTTTGCTACATGGCGAAACCATTTTTATTCCTTCGCTTTGGTGGCATTATATCCGTTACATCGATGGTGGTTTTAGTCTTGCCCTGAGAGCAAACAATAATATTTTCACAGCGGTTAGAGGAGGTATGAACATTGTTCGCCACACATTTGTGGATAAAAGTATGACTAAGTTGCTTGGACTTGGCTGGCAGCATTGGAAAGAGAATAAAGCGGTTGAAAAAGCAGAAGCTGTTCTTCACGAGACGGCCTGAGTAGTAAACTTTTTTGGCGATAAAATTTATATAATACCCCGGTTCAGCAGTGCCGGGGTATTTTGTTTTTGGATAAATTGGAATCAGTAACTACCACACACATAAACGAAACTATTCTATCTTTGAAATACGTTATTTCTGGTATGCACTTTATGACTTGTTATGAATTTTGAACTCACTTCTGAATACAAACCAACCGGAGACCAGCCTGAGGCAATCAGGCAGCTTTTAGAGGGAATAGCTGCGGGCGAACCGGCCCAGACTTTGCTCGGGGTAACCGGATCAGGGAAAACTTTCACGGTAGCCAACGTGGTGGCGGAGATCAACAGACCCACGCTTGTCCTGAGTCATAATAAAACACTGGCGGCTCAGCTTTACGGCGAGTTTAAGCAGTTTTTTCCAAATAATGCAGTTGAATATTTTATTAGTTACTACGACTATTATCAGCCGGAAGCTTTCATTTCAAGTACCAATACCTATATTGAAAAGGACCTGATGATCAATCAGGAAATTGATAAATTACGTTTGCATACCGTTTCATCCCTGATGAGCGGCCGGCGAGATGTGCTTGTAGTAGCTTCTGTTTCATGTATTTATGGTGCGGGAAATCCTAATGAGTATAAAAAAAGCATTGTCAGTATAAAACTGGGTGATGTTGTGAGCAGGAATCAATTCCTTTTCAGGCTGGTTGAGATTTTGTACAGCCGGACCGAAGTGGAATTTACCCGCGGGACTTTTCGCGTAAAAGGCGATACGGTGGACATCTTTCCGGGTTATGCGGATTTCGCTTATCGTATTATTTTCTTTGGTGATGAAATTGAAGAAATACAGCGAATAGAACCGGATACTGGGAAAAAAATATCGACTGACAAGGCCGTGGCCATTTTCCCTGCAAATCTCTTTGTTACCGGACGCGATGTTTTGACACAATCGATCAAAGAAATTCAGGATGATCTTGTTCAGCAAATCAAGTATTTTACCAAAGAAGGAAGGCTGGCAGAAGCTGAAAGGGTAAAAGAGCGTACTGAGTTTGACATGGAAATGATGCGTGAACTGGGATACTGTTCCGGTATCGAAAATTATTCCCGGTACTTTGATCGTCGTCTGCCTGGTCAGCGCCCATTTTGTCTGCTCGATTATTTTCCTGAAGACTTTCTGATGGTGGTTGATGAAAGCCACGTTACCATGCCGCAAATTCGTGCGATGTGGGGAGGTGACCGTTCGCGCAAGGAATCGCTGGTCGAATATGGATTTCGTCTGCCATCGGCCATGGATAATCGTCCTCTTACTTTTCAGGAATTTGAGGACATGACTCCGCAGACGATTTTTGTTAGTGCAACGCCATCGGATTATGAATTGAGAAAATCGGAAGGTGTTGTTGTCGAACAAATTATTCGTCCAACCGGATTGCTCGATCCCGAAATTGAGGTACGGCCAAGTCTGAACCAGATTGACGATTTGCTGGATGAAATTACCAAGCGAATCGAAATGGGCGACCGTGTGTTGATCACCACTTTGACTAAACGGATGGCTGAGGAGCTTAGCAAGTATCTGGATCGGGTGGGTATTAAATGCCGGTATATTCACTCAGAAGTAAAAGCTCTGGACCGGGTTGAGATTTTGCGTGAATTAAGATTAGGTGTTTTTGATGTTCTGGTTGGTGTGAACTTACTTCGTGAAGGGCTCGATTTACCGGAAGTTTCCCTGGTTGCGATAATGGATGCAGACAAAGAAGGTTTTCTCCGGGATGTGCGTTCAATGATCCAGACAATTGGACGGGCTGCGCGTAATGACCGCGGTAAGGTGATTATGTATGCGGATGTGATGACGGGATCGATGGAGCAGGCAATTGGAGAGACAAACCGACGCAGAAGTATTCAGCTTGAATACAATAAACTCCATGGAATAACACCAAGAACAATTCTTAAATCCAGGGAAGCAATTATGGAGCAAACCATGGTGGCAGATTCCAAACCCCGCAGGGCCTACGTGGAACCGTCCGAAATACGAATTGCTGCGGATCCTGTTGTTCAGTATATGGGTAAAAATGACTTGAACAAACTCATTGCAGAAACCCAGCGCAAGATGGAATCAGCGGCCAAAGATATGGATTTTCTGGAAGCTGCTCGGCTTAGGGATGAGCTGCTGCAATTAAAGGAAAAGGTAAAGGAAAAGGTTTAGATTTATAAAAGTATTATTTTGTTAAAAGGGCGGTCAGTGATTCTGGTCGCCCTTTTGTTATGCTGTTCAATGATGAATTTTCAATCGTTTTTTTTGTCGTCAGAGGTCTGTTCAATTTTGTTAAAGGTATCATCGATCATCTTTGTCTCCTGATTGAGAACATTAGAAAACCCAAGCATAAATGCCATAATGAATCTTCTCAGCCATTTTGTGGTCTGAGAAATGATGTAATTTGGTTTCATTTCCTGAAAGTTTGAGTATTAAGATTGCCGATATTCCTGATCAAAAAATGACAGTGCAGGCAACAACCAGGTTGTTACGGGACGGCTAAAAAGTAAGGAAACTGGTTTATCAGGAAATGTGGTCTTCCAAAGTATTGGAATGTAAATTACGACTGCGACAATGAACGATTACGTTTTTTTGTACAGAAGATTCTTTACAAATTCGCGATGTTGTTACAAGGAAAGAATCCAGTGTACGCGATAAAAGCAAAATTCTTTGTAACTGAATATGCGCTGATTTTGGTTGAAAAGCCTGGGTGTTAATATTAGAATAGTAGTGAGCTCCTGATGCTATTCTCCTATATACTTTCGGTGAATCAACTGCCTCTAAGCGGGCAGTTTGTCTGCCAAACTGAGAGTCATGGGTTTGATATGAAATACAGGATGATAAAAACGCAAGAAACAACCAGTGTAAAACCGGAAGTTTAAACCTGTATATCTTATCTGTTTGCATTTTTAAATACCGCTATTTATATCAGGACTGCAAGAATTTGATTCAGATATTATCTTGGTCCCATACGGATCGCCCCATCCAGCCTGATAACTTCACCGTTCAGCATTGGGTTTTCAACGATGGATTTAGCAAGCAAAGCATATTCATCCGGCCGGCCTAAACGTGGAGGAAAAGGAACTTGTTGCCCCAAGGAAAGGCGGGCTTCTTCTGGTAATCCCAGCATCAGCGGCGTTTCAAATAAACCAGGTGCGATTGTCATAACCCTTATACCTGATTTGGCAAGATCACGTGCAACAGGTAATGTCATACTCACAATTCCTCCTTTACTCGCCGCGTACGCAACCTGTCCGATCTGCCCGTCATAAGCGGCAACGGAAGCTGTATTGATAATTACGCCCCGTTCACCTTCGGAATTAGGCGCGTTTTTCTCCATGGCAAAAGCGGCGAGGCGAATTACGTTAAAAGTTCCGATCAGATTTATTTTAATCGTTTTTTCAAAAATTTCGAGAGAATGCGGTCCATAGATACCATCGGTTTTTCCAATCGTTTTCCCGACCGGTGCTATACCTGCACAGTTGATCACAATTTGAACAGATCCAAATGTTTCGAGAGCTGAATTAACAGCCAGTTTGACATCAATCTCATCAGAAACATCTGTTTTGAAGAATTTTAATCTTCCTGAAAACTCTGTTTCGAGTGATTTGCCGGAACTTTCATTCAAATCAAGAATTACAATATTAGCTCCTTGAGAAAGGAACAGGCGGGCCGTTGCTTCACCAAGTCCTGATGCACCTCCGGTAATCAGCGCTGTGGCGTTTTGTAGTTGCATGAAGTGTGAGATTTTGTTTGCTAATTTACACAGAGGTTCGCAGAGAAAAAAGAGAGGTTCACAGAGAAAATACTTTAACTCTGTGAACCTCTCTTAAAGATAACTTACCTGTATGTCTCTAAGAAATCAGGCAACTACCTCAATTTTCACTTTCAGTAAAAACTCATCCATCTCAATCTCGCTGGATGTTCCATTTAAGTCACTAACCAGATCAAGATCCAATGCCTGAACTTCCTGACAGATGTAATCCCGGTTGGCAGTAACTGCACTGGCCAGCAATTCATCATTGTTTTGCAGCGTAATTTTGATCTTATCCGTTACTTCAAAACCGCTGTCTTTACGAAGATTCTGAACGCGGTTTACAAAATCACGTGCAATACCTTCCAGACGAAGTTCGTCCGTAACCGTAATATCCAGCGCAACGGTTAAACCGTTTTCACTTGCAACCAGCCAACCCGGTACGTCTTCTGTATAAATTTCAACTTCTTCCAAAAGAATTGCTGCCACGGGTTGAAGATCAGTAATTAAATACTGTCCATCTTTTTCCAGCTGTTTTATTTCGGTATTGTCCCAAAGCTTAATTTTCTCGGCAACGGCCTGCATATCCTTACCAAATTTCCTACCCAGAACCTTGAAGTTTGGTTTGGCTTTTTTGTGGAAAAATCCATCGTTATCATTGATCGCATCTACATCTTTTACATTCACTTCTGATAAAATGATCGATGCAACCTGGCGGATCTGACGGCTCGTTTTTTCAGTCAAAGCCGGAATTAAAACTTTTGAAAGCGGCTGACGAACCTTTAATTTATGTTTTTTCCTGATTGAATGAACCAGCGAACTGATCGACTGGGCCATTTCCATTGCTTCTTCAAGGTCAAGATCAATGGCGTTGTATTCTACAAGTGGCCAGTGTGTTAAATGAACAGAATCGTATTGCAAAAGAGAGCCCGCCTTTTTGGCTTCATCTCTGATCCCGTCGGTAAGGCTCTTATATAACCACTCTCCAAAAAACGGAGCAATAGGTGACATGAGCTGTGAAACAGTTACCAAACAATGCTGTAAGGTTTCATAGGCAGCTTTTTTGTCTTCGGTCAGTCCGGACCCCTGCTCGCTGGACGGATTCCAGAAACGGCGGCGGTTTAACCGGATGTACCAGTTGGAAAGCTGATCCGTAACAAAATCCTGCACCAGACGCCCGGCTTTGGTCGGGTTGTAATCGTCGAACTGCTCGCCGACTTCTTTAATTAATGTATTCAGTTTGGATAAAATCCAGCGGTCAAGTTCAGTTCTTTTTTCAACCGGAACAGATGTTGCCTCATGGAAGTTGTAACCATCCAGGTTCGCATACAAAGCGAAGAAATTATAGGTGTTCACCAATGTTCCGAAAAACTTCCGCTGAACTTCCTGAATGCCGTCGATATTAAATTTCAGGTTGTCCCAGGGTTCGGCATTGGTAATCATGTACCAGCGCGTTGCATCGGGGCCCCATTTACTCAGTGTTTCGAAAGGATCGACTGCATTTCCAAGACGCTTTGACATCTTGTTGCCGTTTTTGTCCAAAACCAATCCTGTTGAAACGACGTTTTTAAACGCAACAGAATCAAATAGCATACCGGCAATGGCATGAAGCGTAAAGAACCATCCACGGGTCTGGTCTACACCTTCTGATATGAAATCTGCCGGGTAACTTTGGTTGAAAATTTCCTGATTCTCAAACGGATAATGCCACTGCGCGTAAGGCATCGCACCTGAATCAAACCAAACGTCGATCAGATCCGGCTCACGGTGCATCACATTTCCTCTTGACGAAACCAACACAATGGTATCCACATAAGGGCGGTGCAGATCGAAATCGCCGTGCTGAAGTTTCAACAGGTATTCCGAATTATGTGCAGCCTGTTCTCTTGTTAAATGCTCAGAGATAATGGCTTCTTCCAAAAGATCCTTCAATTGCTCTATCGAACCGACACAAACCTCTTCACCATGTTCACTTCTCCAGATCGGCAAAGGTGTTCCCCAGTAACGTGAACGCGAAAGGTTCCAGTCAACCAGGTTTTCCAGCCAGTTTCCAAATCTTCCTGTTCCTGTGCTTTCCGGCTTCCAGGTGATTGTTTTATTTAATTCTACTAATCTGTCTTTTACAGCTGTTGTTTTGATAAACCAGCTGTCAAGCGGATAGTAGAGTACCGGTTTGTCCGTACGCCAGCAATGCGGGTAAGGGTGTTCGTATTTTTCGACTTTGAACGCCTTGCCTTCCTCTTTCAGTTTGATCGCAATCAGCACATCGGTTGCACGGAATTCAGGATCATTCTGTTCGGCTGCAGAATAGTATTCAGGTTTTACAAAACGACCTGCATAATCCGTGATTTCTTTTACAAAACGGCCCTGACGATCAACAATCGGTACTTCTTTTCCTGTTTCGTCTTTTACCATGATGGATGGAATGCCATTGGCCTGCGCTACCCGGAAGTCATCCGCACCAAAAGTTGGCGAAGTGTGTACCACACCTGTGCCGTCTTCGGTGGTCACAAAATCACCAATGATCACCCTGAAAGCAGGGGTTGAAGGCTGGATGTACGGCATCAGCTGTTCGTACTCGATTCCTTCCAGGTCCTTTCCTTTAAATTCGGAAATGACGGACCAGGGCAAATGTTTTTTATCACTCGCTGCAAAATCATCAAAATCTCCGTCCAGATATTTTTCTGAGAAATATTTTCCGGTCAGATCTTTCGCAAGTACAACATGTACCGGTTCGTACGTATAAGGGTTAAAGGTTTTTACCAAAACGTAATTTATGTTGGCTCCAACAGTTAGCGCAGTATTTGCAGGCAAAGTCCAGGGAGTGGTTGTCCAGGCTAATATGCGAATGTCCAAACCGTTTAGACTTTCCAAGTCTTTGAAGACTTGGAAAGTCTCCGGTAACTTCACCTTAAACATTGCCACAATGGTCGTGTCCTTTACATCCTTATACGTACCGGGCATGTTTAACTCATGTGAGGAAAGTCCGGTTCCGGCGGCAGGAGAGTAAGGCTGAATCGTATAACCTTTATATAACAAACCTTTGTCGTACAGCTTTTTAAGCAGACTCCACAGACTTTCAATGTATTCACTTTTATAGGTAATATACGGGTCGTCCAAATCAACCCAGTAGCCCATCTTTTCGGTCAGGTCATTCCACTGATCCGTGAATTTCATGACGGTCTGGCGGCACTTTTCGTTATAATCAGCAATCGAAATGGTTTTGCCGATGTCATCTTTGGTGATGCCTAATTCCTTTTCAACCTGCAATTCAACCGGCAGACCGTGTGTATCCCAGCCGCCTTTGCGCTTTACCTGAAAGCCCTGTAAAGTTTTGTAACGGCAGAAGATATCCTTGATTGAGCGAGCCATAACATGGTGAATACCAGGGGTTCCGTTCGCTGATGGCGGACCTTCGAAAAATGTAAAAGAAGGAGCACCTTCCCTTGTATCGACGGACGCTTCAAATATCTTATTGTCTTTCCAGAATTTCAGTACCTCGTCTGCAATTTGCGGATAGCTCAGGTTTTTAAACTCGTTGTATTTCATATAGACTGTCAGCTATCAGCGATGAGCTTTTAGCTTTATAAACAAATTGTTATTTACTCTTGCAAATCAAACCGCAAAATTACGGATTTTTTCTGTGAAAGGGTAAAGGGATCGAAAGGTTAAACCATTAAGGAATTAAGAAAATTAAGGTTTTGAAAAATCGGGATAACTATCATTAAACTTAATGAGCCTTAATTCCTGATTGTCATAAGTATTGAATTGACTTATTTCAATCTCAAAGTACAGCGACATTACCCGTTATTGCGTAATATTGTAGACGCCGGCATTAAAACGAGATTAAAATTACCGCCATTCGTTATCAATGTTAATTCAAAACTGACTACGATTGCCATTCATGAAATTTCCCTCCGTATCGCTGAAGTACCTGCGTGAAGATTTCCTTGCCGGGATTTCTGTTTTCCTGGTTACCATTCCGCTTTGTCTTGGTATCGCACTGGCCTCCGGAGCGCCTTTGTTTGCGGGAGTGATTTCCGGCATTATCGGCGGGTTGGTTGTGGGTTACTGGTCGGGATCTGAAGTAACCGTGAGCGGTCCGGCCGCCGGATTGACAGTCATTGTTTTGCAGGCTATTCAGTCGTTGGGTTATCAGTCTTTTCTTGTTTCTGTTGTTCTGGCTGGTGTTATTCAGTTTATTCTTGGCTGGTTAAAAGCGGGCACATTAAGCAGTTTTTTTCCAAACAGTACCATCCGCGGAATGATGGTTGCCATTGGTTTGGTAATTATTTTAAAACAATTTCCTCACGCATTAGGCTGGGATGTGGACTACGAGGGAGAATTTGAATTCAGCCAGCAGTCTGACGGCGAGAATACTTTCACTGAAATATTTTCAGCGCTTACCCATGTCAATTCCGGAGCGTTTATCATAAGTTCGGCTTGTATTCTGTTCCTTGTTTTTTGGGACAAACTGGCAGTAGGTAAACAGACTTTCTTCAAACTTTTCCCATCATCCCTTGCCGTTATTTTTGTTGGAGTGGGGTTGAATGAGTTGTTCCGTATTCTGCACCCCGACTGGTATCTGGGCACTTCCCCGCAGCACATGGTTTCCTTTCCGTCTTTTAGAAGCTGGGATGTGATCATGAACTCGTTTGTATTTCCTGATTTTGCCGCACTTACATCTTCGGGCGTCTATGTTGCCGCATTGACGATTGCGCTCGTTGCCAGTTTAGAATCGTTGATAACCCTGGAAGCAGCTGACCGTGTTGACCATGACCGCAGGTATTCCTCTCCCAATCAGGAACTGAGAGCACAGGGGATCAGCAACATTTTGTGCGGATTGGTTGGCGCTCTTCCAATTACAGCGGTTGTTATCCGAAGTTCGACAAACGTTTTTTCAGGAGCAAGAACAAGGCTCGCCACCATGTTTCATGGTTTATTTCTGCTGATCAGTTTAATCACAGCAGGTTCTCTGTTACAGCGCATTCCGCTCGCCTGTCTTGCTGCATTGTTGATAGTAGTTGGTTTTAAACTGGTTGATTTCAAGGTATTTAAAAAAATATACAAGGAAGGAAAGGATCAGTTTATACCTTTTATTATCACCATTGTAACGATCATTTTTACCGACCTTCTCATTGGAATTTTGGTTGGTTTAGCCGTTGGAGTTAATTATGTTTTGTATTTCAATTTCCATTCAGCCATCAAGGCGGTTCGTGACGGGAAAAACGTGTTGGTTGTTTTCAGCAAGGATGTCTCTTTTCTAAATAAATCTAATTTAAAGAAGATCCTAATTGATATAAAGGAAGGAGACTCAGTGCTGTTTGACGGAGCGAGAGCCCAATTTATTGACCAGGATATCTTTACCACACTTCAGGAATTTAAGGCGGATGCAGATACAAGAAATATAGAAGTTGAATTCAGATATATTGTTCAAAGGAATATTTCAAGAAAAAAGAAGGATGGAATTGTATAAAAGACTTTTGTTGGCAAATAAAGCCTGGGCAGCGGAAAGACTGGAATTGGACGAAGATTACTTCAACAGGTTAGCAGCAAGTCAAAAACCGGATTTTCTCTGGATCGGATGCTCGGATAGCCGTGTTCCTGCAGATGAATTAACCGGTACACATCCGGGAGAAATGTTCGTACATCGAAACGTAGCCAACCTGGTTGTACACACGGATATTAATATGCTGAGCGTACTCCAATATGCAGTTGAAGTTTTGAAAGTAAAGCATATTCTGGTTGTAGGCCACTACGGTTGCGGCGGAGTAAAGGCTTCTATGGGAAACCAGGACCTGGGCTTGATAAATAAATGGCTTCGCAACATCAAAGACGTTTATGATAAACATTCGTTGGAACTTGATGCAATTCAGCATGAAAAACCGCGCTTCGACCGTCTGGTTGAATTAAATATCATTGAACAGGTCAAAAATCTTTCAAAAACTACCATCGTGCAAAAAGCCTGGCACAACGGAGAGCAGGTTCATTTGCATGGCTGGGTTTTCGGATTGCATGACGGGATCATCAAACCAATTATCGAAATGCCGCCTGGCACGAAGGTAGAAGGTGTTTACCAGTATGATTTTGAATGAAATAAACTGACAATCCCTGCTAATCTGATCGTTGGCAGGGATTGTTGTTTTGGAGTGAAACAAGCAGTGCGGTTTTTTTATTTAGAATTGGTATAGTTACATTTGTAGTCTCTGGACCATTTTACTGTAATTATTTAAGGGATGACTTTTAAAAAACTGATCGGACAGCTGCATCTATATCTCGGATTAATCTCCGGAATAGTGGTATTCGTCGTTGCCATTACTGGGTGTATCCTTGCATTCGAACATGAAATTAAAAGTTTTACCCAGCCTTATATGTTTGTCGAACCGCCGGCAAACGCGAAATTATTACCTCCCTCAGTATTGCAGGCCAGTGCTGAAAAACATCTGCCTGGCAAAAAAGCCAACGGTATTTTATACGGAATTCCAACCAGAAATGCAGAAGTTGGTTTTTACAATCTTGATCCTGAATATTATTACGTCGTTTACGTAAATCCCTATACTGCAGAGGTTAAAAAAGTATGGAATGAGGATGGGGATTTCTTTCACTGGATTCTTCACGGGCATTATTACGCATGGCTTCCTGAAAAAATCGGACAGGTTGTTGTTGCCAGTTCGACATTGATATTTGTGGTGATGCTGGTTAGCGGGATGGTGCTGTGGTGGCCCAGAAACAAATCGGCTGCTAAACAAAGATTTTCTGTAAAATGGAACGCCGCCTGGCGCCGTAAAAATTATGATCTGCACAACGTGTTTGGCTTCTACGTAATGTCCATCGGACTGATACTGGCTTTAACCGGATTAGTATGGGGATTCCAGTGGTTTTCACAATCGGTTTATACAGTAACAGGCGGGCAAGGTTCCGATGCTTACTACAATCCTACTTCCGACACGACGCAGATTTCGGCAGTTTCAAAACCAATTGAAGCGGTGGATAAGGCGTGGCATGCTTTGCAAAAGGAGTATCCAGGGAATGAAGGAATCAACATATCCACCCCTCATCTGAGGTCAGAATCGATTTACTCTTACGTAAATTTCCGTGCGGGTACTTATTACAAAGTAGATTACAACTATTTTGATCAGCATACAATGAAGCGGATTAAGGCAAACGGACCGTATTCAGGAAAATACAGTGAAGCCAGCTTTGCAAACAAATTGCGCCGGATGAACTATGACATTCACGTCGGCGCAATATTGGGGTTGCCAGGGAAAATTCTTGCTTTTTGTGCCAGTCTGATTTGTGCCAGTTTACCCATAACCGGATTTCTAATCTGGTGGGGCAGAAATAAAAAGAAAAAGCCTGCCAGGAAAAGTCTGAGAAAACTGAAACCGGATCTGGCAGGACGGGAGAATTTTTAAATTAAGACCGGGTCGCCGAAGTGATTAAGAATTAAGATTTTTTTTCCTTCGTAGCTATTAATGTCATCCTCCTTTCCTCCCCAATTTCATTTTCCTTCACTTCTGATAAACTCTCACATAATCAATTTCGTATTTCGCCGGGAATTCTGTTTTGGATGGGTCACCTCCGTTATCTCCGCCTATTGCCATGCCAACTAACATATAGTGTGGCTGACGGAACGGGTTTTTCTTAGGGTCTTTTGCATTATAAGTTTTTTCAAGATCGATGGAGTTAAGCAGCAGGTCGTCGACATAAAGTTTGATGCTTTTTTCATCCCAGTCCATTCTCCAGATATGAAATTTATTTGACCATTCCGGATCGTTAAATTCTGTAATTGGTTTTTTTGTAGTGCTCCATATTCCTTTGTATTGCTCCATCGAACCCCAGACAGCATTTGCAAGCAGGTCACCACGATAATATTCCATGATGTCAATTTCACCGTTTTCAGGCCACTGACCTTCATTTCCTAACGTCCAGAAAGCGGGCCACATGCCGGGGCGGGTATCAATCTTTGCTTTCATTTCAAACCTTCCATATTGCCAGCTTTGTTTTTTTGCAGTGATTATACTTGCTGATGTATATTCAGAATATTCCCTGTTTTCTTTCCAGTGGCTGCTATTGGCAACGTATTTCGGATTTATTACCTTTTCTCTTTTAGCTTCGATAATCAGCTTTCCATCTTTGCAATAAGCGTTGGCATCCTGATACCACTGCTGTTCGTGATTGCGGACAAAGCCCTGTTCGCCTTTCCAGTTTGCAGGATTCGGTTTCCCGTCCATATTAAATTCGTCGGCCCAAACCAGCTTCCATTGCGCATTGGCTGAGTAAAAATTAAAACTAAATAAAGCAAGTAAGAGTAATCCTTTTGTAACTACTGACATGTTAAAAGATTATTAGATCTAACAGAAGTGAATGAATATTTACGCAAAGAAAGTGAAATTACAGGCAAAAAGATTTATTAAGATGTGCCCGATTGAAGCTGGAACGCCATATTTGGGAAAACATTGCGGGCGATTTATTTTCATATTCTTTTAACCTTCTTTTGTACATAATGTAATTGGAAACAGCATATATTACATTAACAAAGATATTTTGATGGCTTAAAGCCTAAGATAATTTCATGAGCACGATTTTAGACACAGCAAAAAAAGCAGGTTTGGATGGTTTTATGCTGGCCCTGATCAGCATGATCGGACTGGCATATCTCTGGCCTTATCCGGGTATGAAAGGGAGTCCGGTCCCGCTTGCTCAAATATCCTCCTATGCCGTTTCACTTATTTTTTTCTTTTACGGATTACGTCTGAGTCCAGACAAACTACGGGCGGGTCTGGTCAATTGGAAACTACATACAATGGTTCACCTTTCCACTTTTGTACTTTTCCCGTTGCTGGCGTTGGCGTTGCGTCCGCTCTTCAAAGGGGAAGATCATCAAATGATGTGGCTGGCTATTTTCTTTTTAACAGCTTTGCCTTCTACCGTTTCTTCTTCGGTTGTGATGGTTTCGATTGCCGGTGGCAACATTCCTGCCGCTATTTTCAATGCCAGTATTTCCAGTTTAATTGGTGTGTTTATTACTCCCCTGTGGATGGGATTGGTGCTGGATACGGGTTCGGGGAATTATGATTTGATGTCAGTAGTCGGAAAGCTTTCTTTACAAGTACTATTGCCGGTGACGCTTGGGATTTTGATGAACAAAAGCTGGGGCTCAATCGCTGAAAAATATAAAAAATACATTCGTTATTTCGACCAGTTTTCGATTCTGCTGATCGTTTATACATCGTTTTGTGAATCATTTGGCGAGCACCTTTTCAGTGAGTTCGAGGCAAAGGATATCATATTTTTAGGTATGGGAATGCTGGCTTTGTTTTTTGCCGTTTATTTTCTGCTGACTTTTTTTTGCCGGTCACTGGGTTTTAGTAAAGAAGATGAAGTGACAGCTGTATTCTGCGGATCAAAAAAATCGTTGATACAGGGAGCGGTCATGTCAAAGGTTTTATTTTCAGGTGCGCATGCGGGCGTGATGCTTTTGCCAATTATGCTTTATCATGCTTTGCAATTAATTTCTGCAAGCATCATTGCGCAGCGTATGGCAAGGCAGCAGCAGGAAGAAATAGAGCGTTTATCTGAGTAAGCAGTACTGTTGTTAATTTAAAATAATTTCTATGCGATTGTTGTCGTGGGCAGTACGTTTAATCGTATTGGTGCTTTTACTGGTGGGAATGAAAACCTTGTGGAATAACTTCCGGAACGGCGACTGGCTGCCCGATTTCCTGAGTGGTGAAGATAAAACTGAGACCCTGCATACAGTGGTTCTGCAGGAAATCACGGCGATGGGGAAACTTGAACTTGTTAAGTACAATTTCAAGGATGTGGTGGAACAGGAGATCGTAAAAATGTGGCTTCCCAATGCAAAAGCCATTTTAATCGTTCAGGGAGAAGCCATAGGTTGCGTGGATTTAACCAAAATCAGGATCGCAGACATTACATCCGAACAGGAAACGCTGGTTGTACACATGCCTGAACCGGAATTGTGTGTTTTTAAAATTGATCACGAAAAATCCAGGGTTTACAATACCGAATATGCCTTTACCGAAGAAGCCAAACTCGTGCAGGATGCCTATAAACAAGCCGAAAAGCAGATTCAAAAGTCGGCTTTGGATATGGGTATTTTAAAACAAACCGAAGAAAATGCAACAAAGATTTTAACGCCCATGCTGGAAAAGGCATCAGGCAAAAAAGTATTGTTGAAATTTCCGATGAATGCGAAAATAGAGAAATTAAGATAATGTGATTGTCCACACTAAACAAGGCGGCTGTCTTGATAACAGAAGTATATGCTTACACTGGAAGGATTTAAGCAGCTTGTCAAAGATGGCATGCTGGAAACAGTAGTTGTTGCTTTTACAGATCATTACGGCCGGCTCATGGGAAAACGGGTGGATGCTGAGTTTTTTCTGGAAACCGTTCTGGATTCGGGGACCCATGGCTGCAACTATTTGCTGACAACCGATATGACAATGGAGCCTGTGCCCGGTTATAATTATGCCAACTGGGAACTGGGTTACGGCGATTTTCACATGGTTCCGGACATCTCCACGCTTCGCAAGGCTTCCTGGCTTGATAAAACAGCGATGGTGCTCTGTGATTTGCATAATGAAAAAACGCATCAAACCGAATCAATCGCACCGCGATCTATTCTAAAAAAACAGCTGGATTTACTTGCTGAGCAGAATCTTAACTGTTTTGCAGCATCGGAGCTGGAATATTATCTTCTGGAAAATACTTACAGACAAGCCTTTGAGCAAAATTACCATAACCTGAAACCCGCCGGTTATTACCTGGAAGATTACAATATTCTTCAGGGAACGAGAAATGAGAAATACACATCTGCAGTGCGCCGTCATTTAAAAGATTCCGGAGTGCCGGTTGAAACTTCGAAAGGAGAATTTGGTTTGGGTCAGCATGAAGTAAATGTCAAGTATTCTGAAGTTTTGACCATGGCAGACAATCATGTTGTTTATAAGCAGTGCCTGAAAGAAGTTGCGGATGTAATGGGTTTGTCGGTAACTTTTATGGCAAAGTTTGTAACGGATCAAGCCGGTTCGAGTAGTCATATTCACATGAGTTTGTGGAAGGATGGGAAAAATGCTTTTGTGGGAGATCAGGAATTCGGGCCGGTGAAGGGTTCGGATATTTTTAGGTGGTTTTTGGGAGGATGGATAAAACATGTGTCTGATGTGATGCCTTTTTATGCGCCAACGATCAATTCCTATAAGCGATTTGTAGACGGTTCATGGGCTCCCACCAGGCTTGCATGGAGTTATGACAATCGTACAGCCGGCTTTCGAGTGGTAGGAAGAGGAGCGAGTTTGAGGATTGAATGCAGGATCCCGGGTGCAGATTGTAATCCATATCTGGCATTTGCCGCTTCTCTTGCATCGGGTCTGGACGGGATTAAAAATAAGATTGAACCACCGGAATGTTTTATCGGAGACATTTATGCGGCAGCCCACTTGCCGAGAGTACCGTATACCTTACATGAAGCGACAGCATTATTTGAAAATAGTGAATTTGCGAAAAGTACATTTGGGATTGAAGTAGTGGAGCATTACAGTCATTTTTTCAAAAGCGAGCAGCAGGCCTATGACAAGTCAGTGACGGATTGGGAGCGGAGAAGATATTTTGAGCAGATATGAGTTAACACAAGGAATAGTATCAAAAAGTGGTTATGATTTTAAGTAAAATTTGGCCACGTAATGGCCTCCTGTTTATAGAAAGAATGTATTTGAAATTTTCAGAGCTACGTAGTAGCTTCCTGTAGTAAAAAGCAATAACACACACTAATCAAAAATAGAAATGGCAAACACTTTTTCTCAAATTTATTTACAATTTGTATTTGCAGTGAAAAACAGGCAGAGTCTTATTCCAAAGGAACACAAAGAAGAGCTGCATAAATATGTGACTGGATTAGTACAAAATCGGAAAGCGAAGATGTTGGCTGTTCATTGTATGCCCGACCACACGCACCTCTTTGTTGGTTTCAAACCTGTTATTAGTATATCAGATTTCGTAAAGGAAATAAAAGTTGAAAGTAACGAGTTTATAAACAGTAAGAAATGGACAAATCAGAAGTTCTCCTGGCAAGAGGGGTATGGAGTGTTTTCCGATTCTCACTCCCATATTAATCTCGTTATCAAATATGTAATAGGTCAGGAAGAACATCATAGTAAACGAACATTTCGATCAGAATATCAGGAATTTCTAAGAAAATTTGAAATTCAATATGAAGAAAATTTCTCATTCGATTTTTTTGATTAAGTAAATCTGAAACCATAACACCACATAAAATGCGTTTAGAAAATAAAGTAGCCCTAATTACCGGCGGGAGCGGCGGTATCGGCCGTGAAACGGCATTGTTGTTCGCAAAAGAAGGTGCGAAAATTGTCGTTACGGATGTAAATGATGCGGCTGGACAGGAAACTGCCGACGAAGTTAACGCCAACGGCGGTGAAGCTTATTTTCTGCATTCTGATGTATCCAAGGCCGCAGACTGTGAAGCGGCGGTTATTTTTGCTGAAGATAAATTCGGTAAGCTGAATATCATTTTCAACAATGCAGGTATTATGCATAGTGATGATGACAACGCCATGACAACCGAGGAATCCATCTGGGACCTCACGATGAATATCAACGCAAAAGGTGTTTTTCTGGGTTGTAAATATGGGATTCCGGCTTTGCAGCGCGCAGGCGGTGGATCAATTATCAATACGGCATCATTCGTTGCAATTCTTGGTGCAGCCACACCGCAGATTGCTTACACGGCAAGTAAGGGTGCTGTTTTGGCACTGACAAGAGAACTTGCCATCATTCATGCCCGCGAAAATATCCGTGTAAATGCACTGTGTCCGGGACCTTTACGTACAGAACTGCTGATGAAATTTTTAAATACCGAAGAAAAAAAACAAAGACGACTTGTTCACATTCCGATGGGCCGTTTTGGAGAAGCCAAAGAGATGGCCTATGCAGCACTCTTCCTGGCATCCGATGAATCATCGTTTGTAACGGGTACAGATTTTCTGGTTGACGGAGGAATTACCTCTGCTTATGTAACACCACTTTAAAAGGAAAAAGGGAAAAACGGACGAGGGAGAAAGGATTGATCATCCGTACTCCATAGCTCCTTCCTCCCTTTTTTCATCAATTTTATGTCTACTCAAAAAACAATAAGCCCGGTAGATGGCTCGGTTTATGTCGAACGGGAGCTGGCGGATAATGCACTGGTAGAAGTCACCTTGACGAAAGCGGTTTCTGCCCACAAGGATTGGCGAAAAACTTCGCTGGCTGAGCGGGAAACAGTTTGCCGGAAAGCAGTTGCGTATTTCTTAAACAATGCCGATGAAATTGGTCAGGAACTTACCTGGCAAATGGGGCGGCCTATCCGTTATACTGCGAATGAGATCAGGAAAGGATTTAAGGAACGTGCTAACTACATGATTTCGGTTGCAGGAAAAGCATTGGCTGATGTTGAGGTTGAAGAGATTCCCGGATTCAGGCGTTTCATCCGGCGTGATCCGCTGGGCGTTGTGTTTGTGGTAGCGCCCTGGAATTATCCTTACTTAACTTCTGTCAATTCTGTGATTCCGGCCATCATGGCTGGCAATGCTGTTATTTTAAAACATGCACAGCAAACACCGCTTTGTGCCGAACGTTATGCTGCTGCTTTTGAATACGCAGGTTTGCCAGACGGGGTTTTTCAGTATTTACATTTAAGTCATCAGCAGGTGGCAGACGTGATTGGTGATGAAAGAATTGATTACGTGGCTTTTACCGGCTCGGTTGAAGGAGGTCATGCTGTTCAGGATGCTATCAACAAACGTTTTATTATAGGCGGGCTTGAACTGGGCGGAAAAGATCCTGCCTATGTACGCGCAGATGCGGACATAGCCGATGCCGTTGAAAATCTTGTCGACGGTTCGTTTTTTAATTCCGGGCAGTCGTGCTGCGGAATTGAGCGCATTTATGTTCACGAAGAGGTATATGAAAAATTCATACATGGTTTTGTGGAACTGACAAAAACCTACACGCTTGGCGATCCGCTGCATGCTGATACTACATTAGGTCCTATGGTTAAATCTTCTGCGGCGACTTTTGCACAAAAACAAATTGACGAAGCCGTAGCACAGGGTGCAAAGGCATTGATCGATCCAGACCTTTTTTCTGCCAATATACCGGGTTCTCCTTATCTGGCTCCTCAGGTTTTGGTGAATGTTGATCATTCAATGGATGTGATGACGGAAGAAACATTTGGGCCGGTTGTTGGGATCATGTCGGTTAAAAGTGATGAGGAAGCGATCCGGCTAATGAATGATAGTCAGTATGGTTTAACTGCTTCTATCTGGACGACGGACCTGGACGCTGCCCTTGCGATAGGCGAACAGGTTGAGACCGGAACCTGGTTTATGAACCGCTGCGATTATCTGGATCCTGCTCTCGCCTGGACAGGAGTTAAAAATTCTGGTCGTGGCTGTACTTTGTCGACAATTGGTTATGAAGCGCTAACCAGACCCAAGTCTTTCCATTTGAAGATTAATAAATAGGCCTGCTGTTTTAAAAAGATATGAAAATTGGATTACTGGAATGTGATCATGTTCGTGAGGAATTGCTACCTATTGCGGGCGATTACCGGCAAATGTTTCCGGCTTTGTTTGCGCAGGTTGCTCCCGATTGGCAATTTAACTTTTACGATGTCTTTAACGGTTTTTTTCCTGAATCTCCTGATGAATGCGATGTTTACATTTGTACAGGTTCCAAAAATTCTGTTTATGATGGGGAAGACTGGATTTTCAGGCTCAAAGATTTTGTAAAACTGATATACCAGTCGAATAAAATTTTCGTGGGTGTCTGTTTTGGACATCAGATGCTGGGGGAAGTGCTGGGAGGAAAGGTGGAAAAAGCACCGGTCGGCTGGTGTGTTGGCGTTCACAGTTTCAAACTTCTTCAGGAAGAAAGCTGGATGGTTCCCGCACAAAACGACTTTAATTTACTGATGATGTGTCAGGATCAGGTTGTGCAATTACCTGTTGGTGCTAAACTTTTGGCCCGAACAGCTGATTGTCCGCACGCCATGTTCACCATTGGCAAAAATATGCTTGGTTTACAAGCTCATCCGGAATTTCCGAAAAATTATGACAAAGCTTTGATGCAGCTTCGTGTGGATAGAATAGGGGAAAGTAAAGTGAAATCCGGCATTGCAAGTCTGGAATTACCTACTCATGAATTGCTGGTTGCGGATTGGATCAGGAAATTTGTGGAAGACGCATTGAAATAGAATCACGGGTATTGTTAATTTTACCCCTTGATCAGTACATACTAAAATAATTCATGACCGATAGCAGCACCACGCCACGACGTCAGATTTTGACTTCGCATGAGACAAACCAGAAGATCCGTCGTATCGCTTTTGAGATTTACGAACAGAATTTCGAAGAAACCGGAATCATTCTGGCAGGGATAGCCGGACAGGGTTATGAATTCGCCAAACGGTTGACTGCCGAACTTCAAGCCATTTCTCCATTAAACTTGCAGCTGATTGAACTTCGTTTTGACAAACATATTCATTACCAAAGCCCGATTTTATTTGATAAGGAAACTGTGGTTGATAATCAGGTTGTAGTGATTACAGATGACGTTTTGAATACCGGTCGTACACTCGCTTTTGCATTAGAACCCTTCCTGAAAGTTCGTATGAAGAAAGTACAGGTAGCCGTCGTCGTAGACCGCAGCCATCATCTTTTTCCAATTCACGCCGATTACGTTGGCTATTCATTAAGTACGACAATCAGCGAGCATGTAGAGGTAGTGCTTAGTAATCCGGAAGAGGAGGGAGTTTACTTGAAGTGATACTCTTGTAAATAAAAAAAATGCCCTCAAATCAAAAATCGAAATGAGGGCATTTTTTATGGAAGTTTAGCTATAAACCCTCCGGAGCTTGATGTTCTCTACCGGCCGGATAATAAGCGGTACCTTTTCTATTTTGACAGAGCTGCTGTCCAGTCCAAACCATTTGTCTTCCGGAGTTGTAAAGTCCTTCACAAAAAAATAAGTTTTCATCACCATCTGCTCAAAGAACGGAAGATCGTTTTCAAAAGAAAGGAAACGCTCCAATACAACGAATCGGAAATCTCCGGAGATATTCTGGCGGTTCAATGATTCGTAGCGACTGGTAATATCCACTTCCTTGTTCATTACCATGTCTTCAACAACCTTCCTGAAAAACAGGTTAATACGCTGATCGACACGGAAGCCGAGCCTGAAATTGATTTTGATTACATTATCATCATCATCGTCATCGGCCATTACTTTGTATTCCATTGTGTATGGATCATCAGTGGTATCCACATGCAGGAACCAATAAATATCCGCACGTTTGGGCCGTTTTTGAAAAATTGAATAAATAACCTTCGTTTCAATTTCGCTGGCACGCGAGGCATTCGTCATGAAAACCAAATGCGTTGCGTATTTCGGGATACTGATATCACGGCTTAGTTCATGTAAAGCAGGAACAAATTTGTCGAGCTTGGTATATTCAGTAAGCCGTAGTTTAATATAAAATGCACGTAACCAGACAGTCATTAATCCGGCCACCAACACGCCAATCAGAATTGTAAACCAACCTCCATGCGTGAATTTCAACAGGTTAGCTCCCAGGAACATGCCTTCGATGAACAGATACAGCAGCATAAAAGCAATGACAATATACAGGTTCACCCGCTTCATATACAAGTAGTAGGAGAACAGGATTGTTGTCATGATCATGGTCAGCGTAATGGCCAGACCATAAGCCGCTTCCATGTTTGATGATTGGCGGAAATACAAAACTACACCAGTACAACCCAGCCAAAGCAGCCAGTTGATACTTGGAACATATAACTGACCTTTCTGATCACTTGGGTAAACCAATCTTACTTTTGGCCAGAAGTTGAGACGTATTGCTTCTGAAATTAAGGTAAATGAACCCGTAATTACCGCCTGGCTCGCAATAATTGCCGCCAGGGTTGCAATAACTACGCCCGGCAAAAGCCACCATTCAGGCATAATTTCGTAAAAAGGTTTACGGCCTTCCAGCAGATTTCCTAATTCAGAAATTAACCAGGCACCCTGTCCAAAGTAGTTTAAGAGAAGGCAGATCTTGACAAAAATCCAGCTGATACGAATGTTTTCCCGTCCGCAATGTCCTAAGTCAGAGTATAATGCTTCCGCTCCTGTGGTACACAGAAACACTGCACCAAGCATCCAGAACCCGCCAGGATGATTTGTTAGCAGGTCAAAGCCGTATTTTGGATTAAAAGCTTTTAAAATTTCAGGATGTTTCAAAACCTGAAACAGACCAAGTGTGCCAAGCATCAGAAACCAGGTAACCATAATCGGCCCGAAAGCGCGTCCGACCACTTTTGTTCCAAATGCTTGAATTACAAAGATTAAGGTTAAGATGCTGATAACGATCGGAATCGTCTGTATGTCAGGATAAATAAGCTGTAAACCTTCAACAGCAGACGAAACAGAAATTGGCGGAGTAATAATCCCATCGGCAAGCAGTGTACTTCCTCCGATCACAGCGGGAACAGTAAGCCATTTGGCATGTTTTCTGACCAATGCATAAAGAGCAAAAATCCCGCCCTCACCACGGTTGTCTGCCCGTAGAATCAGAATAACATATTTAACAGTTGTCTGTAAAGTAAGTGTCCAGAATATGCAGGAGATAGAGCCGTAAATAATTTCTTCTGTAATTCTTTCGCGAAGGATAATTGCCTGCATTACATACAGAGGCGATGTTCCGATATCTCCGTATATAATTCCAAAGGCGATAAGTATCCCGGCAGCGGAAACCTTATCTAATTTATGCTTGGGTTCCATTTATTTATTTTAAAAAAACGGCGAAAGGTAGGAAACCCCAGGCAAAGAAGAAACAGCAATACTGAAAATTAATACGCAGGCACTTGTTAAAGCTTAAAAAAGTGTCCGGTAAAGCAGGATAACGTTTAACGCTATGATCACCAGCGTAATAATCCAGCTGATGATAGTTAGCATCCCGGAATTGGCAAAACGTCCCATGATTTTGTGGCTCGATGTAAAAAAAACCAACGGAACTACCGCAAAACTAAGCTGTAAAGAAAGGATGACCTGACTTAGTACCAATAGTTCAGCCGTACCTCTTTCGCCATAAAGAGTTGCAACAACCAAGGCAGGAACAATTGCTATTCCCCTGGTGATCAGTCTGCGTAGCCAGGGTTGTAAACGGATATTTAAGAATCCTTCCATGACAATCTGTCCCGCGAGTGTACCCGTAAGCGTTGAACTTTGTCCGGAAGCAAGCAATGCCAGTGCAAAGAATATTCCTGCCAGACTTACACCTAAAATCGGATCAAGCAGATGGTAGGCGTCGGTAATGTCGGCAACCTCAAAATGTCCGTTTTTATGAAATGCCGTTGCCGCAAGCACAAGTATTGACCCGTTGATAAAAAACGCGAGACCCAGTGAAACAGTTGAATCGATCGTAGCGAATTTGATTGCTGATTTTTTTCCTTCGTCATCCCTTTTGAAAGCACGTGTCTGTACAATACTGGAATGCAGGTAAAGGTTATGTGGCATCACCGTTGCGCCCAAAATTCCGATTGCGATGTACAGCATTCCGGGATTTGTAATAATCTCTGTTTTAGGAAGTAAGCCGCCAAGCATACCTGAAACAGAAGGTTGTGACACAATCATTTCATATACAAAGCTTAACAAAATGATCCCCATCAAGCCTGCAACAATACTTTCGATGATCCGGAAACCTTTTTGCTGAAAATATAAAACAATCAGGACATCAAAGGCCGTGAAAAGCACACCAACAGGTAGCGGCAGCCCGAACAGCAGGTTTAAAGCAATGGCCGAACCAATTACTTCGGCAAGATCGGTGGCCGCAATTGCGATTTCCGAAAGAACCCAGAGAACAAAAGAAACTGGTTTTGAAAAATTATCACGGCAGGCCTGTGCAAGATCTCTTCCGGATGCTATTCCTAACTTCAATGACAAATGCTGAAGAAGCATTGCAAACAAATTGGATATTAAAATAACCGAAAGCAATGTGTAACCAAAACGGGAACCTCCTTCTATATCAGTTGCCCAGTTTCCCGGGTCGATGTAACCCACGGCTACCATTAAACCGGGACCAGTAAACGCCAGCAGCTTTTTCCAGAAACCTGCACCTTCCGGTACTTCAATCGATGAGTGCACTTCCGACAACGACGCTAACAGTTCCGGTTGTCCGGGAATATTTTCCTGAGAAGCTTTTACTTTAAAATTTTCAAACATTTTAAGACTATCTTAACAAAGCGGTTTGGTTTGCTGAAAACAAATATAAATAATAATTTAAATATATTTTTAGGTTAATCTAAATTTTTTTAAATCCGATTTGAAAATTGTACTTTTGCGGAGTGTTCAATTTAAGGACGATAGTTTAAAATGTTTGTTTCAGGCAAACACGAAAGCCATATTCCTTTCCTTATTTAAAGTTTACAGCTAAAAGCGTACCGCCAATAGCTAATATTTATGCAAAATTCCTTCACAGAAGAAAATTATTTAAAAATTATCCATGCACTTTCAGGCCGTGAAGGCCAGGAAGTGAGTACCAATGCTTTAGCTGAAAGTACAAGCACGCGTGCAGCTTCTGTGACGGATATGTTACGTAAGCTGGCAGATAAAGGATTAATCCACTATAAAAAATATCAGGGTGTAAGGCTTACCGAAACAGGGGAAAAAGTTGCTATCAATGTGATTCGGAAGCATCGTCTGTGGGAAGTTTTCCTGGTGGAAAAGCTTGGTTTTGGCTGGGATGAAGTGCATGATATTGCCGAGGAAATGGAGCATATTCCATCTGACGAACTCGTTGAAAGACTGGATGCATTTTTGGGGCATCCGCGTTTTGATCCGCACGGAGATCCGATTCCGGATGCCAAAGGCAACCTGACGGAACCTGATTACTTGATATTAACAGATGTGAGTCTTGGTGAAAAAGTCCTGATGATGGGCGTTCTCGACCATGCTCCTTCATTTTTACAACATTTGGATCGCTCCGGGATTACGCTGGGTTGTGTGATCGAAATAACAGAAATTAACGAATATGACAAGTCGGCTTCTGTACGGATCAATGGCAGTCATTCGTTGTTCATTAGTCTTGAGGTTTCTAAAAATTTATTAGTACAGCGCCGATGAGACTAAACCAGCCATGAGATTAAAAATACTCGATCGTTATCTGATCAAAAATTTCCTGATTACCTACGTCTTCGTTGCTTTTGTGATCGTACTGATCATCTGCATGATCGACTACACAGAAAAGGTAGATGACTTTTTGGATAAAAAAGCACCACTCCGGGCAATTATTATTGACTACTACCTCAATCTTATTCCATACTGGATCAATTACATCAGCCCTTTGATGGTATTTATTGCAACGGTATTCTTCACCTCCCGCATTGCAGCCCGGACTGAAATTATTGCCATGCTGAGCAGCGGAATCAGTTTTGGAAGAATGCTGCTGCCATACATGGTAGGTGCGTCGATTCTGGGGGTTGTTACTTTTATACAGGTTGGCTGGATTTTGCCGCTGGCCAACAAGGTGCGTAACAACTTTGAAAAAACGTATGTAAAAAATGAATTTTATTTCAGCGGCAGAAACGTCCACATCACCATTGCGCCGGATGTTTATGCCTATCTTGAAAGCTACAACACAGCCAGTAAGACGGGTAATAAATTTACCATGGAAACAATAAAGGGCAATGCCCTCACACAAAAGTTTTCAGCCGATAAAATAGTTTGGCAACCCAAAAAAGGTAAATGGACGTTACAGAATTACCAGATCAGGACACTGGACAGTTTGGGTGAAAAAATTAAAACAGGCACAGAAATTGACACCACAATTAACCTATCCCCCCGGGATTTTGAAAGTGATTATAACCTTTTTGAAACTTTTACCCTTCCCGAGTTAAACAATTATATCGATCTTCTTAAAAGCCGCGGAGCCGACGGGCTGGAAGTTTATCTGATTGAAAAATACATCCGGTTTACCCAGCCGTTTGCCATACTTATTCTTACCGCCATTGGTGTGATCGTTTCTGCACGAAAAAGCAGAAAAGGTGTAGGCTGGCAAATTGCCCTCGGATTCATGCTTGCCTTTATTTACATATTGTTTTTCCTTTTATCAAAAGGTGTGGCAGAAGCAGGTACCATTAACACATTGTTTGCCGTTTGGCTTCCTAATATTGTGTTCTCATTTATAGGATTGATCCTCTACAAAACACTGCCAAGGTAATTCATGTCAAATTCTACCGGTTTTAAATCTTACCTGCATCTTCATTTTCTCGTTCTTATCTGGGGATTTACGGCAATTGTCGGACTGATGGTGACCATATCACCGGTTACGCTGGTGTTTTACCGGACGCTGTTTGCAGCCATCGGTCTGGGCATAATTATCCTAGTTCAAAAAAAGAAATTCACCGCTAACCGGAAAGATGTACTTAGAATGTTCGTGGTTGGCTTTTGCCTTTCTGCCCACTGGATGTTGTTTTTTGCTTCGGCCCGTGTTTCTACGGCTTCCGTTTGCCTGGCAGGTATGGCCACTACTTCCCTGTGGACAAGTCTTATCGAGCCCCTGGTAAACAGCCGTCCGGTGAAACTGCTCGAAGTAGGACTTGGTTTGCTTGCTTTTGCTGGACTTTATGTTGTCTTCAAATTTGAATTTAATCACGCACTGGGGCTTGGTCTGGCATTGGCAGCTGCGTTACTCGCCGCAATTTTTACTGTTGCCAACAGCCGTTTTGTACAAAAAATTGATGCTTATACCATTACTTTTTATGAAATGGTGGGTGCTACATTCTTTTCCTTTTTGATGACGGGAATATTCAGATGGGTAGGGTGGGCAGGCAGTGAGCCGGTTCGGCCAAATGGACAGGATTGGCTCTGGATATTGTTTCTCGCGTTGATTTGCACAGTTTATGCAAGCACGATGGCTACGCATCTGATGAAACAATTTTCAGCATATCTGGTCAATCTGACCATCAATCTCGAACCTGTATATGGTATTGCTCTGGCCTTTTTCTTTTTCAGGGAAAAGGAGCGAATGACACCGGGATTTTACTGGGGTACGCTGCTAATTCTCATGGCGGTACTTTTGTATCCGTTTTTAAGCAGTAATATTTTTAAATCTCAGGAAAAGCAGGCGTAAAAATCTCTTCTTCATCCTGATGAAGTCCTGCCTTTCGCAAATCAGGAGTTCGAAGATCAGGTGTAAAACTCGAAATCAAATAATAACCACTATTTTTGTCCCGTTAACCAAACAGCGATTAAATGAAGCCTGCACGCCTGCTCTTAGTAATACCATGTTACAATGAGGAAGCAATTTTGCATTTAACGTATTCAGCATTAAAAGTTTATTACGACGAAATAAAAACAAAAGGGCTAATTGCGGCGGATAGTAAATTGTGCTTTGTTAACGACGGCAGCCGGGACCGTACCTGGGACATTATCGAAGAGCTGTCTGAAAAGGATAAAGATGTAATGGGCGTGAAGCTGTCCAGAAACTTTGGACATCAAAGCGCGATTATGGCTGGCCTGGAAAATAATATCAATGACTTTGATTGTTTTATTACCATCGATGCAGACTTGCAGGACGACATCAATGCCATAACGGGCAT
Organism: Dyadobacter psychrotolerans; assembly: GCF_004349265.1. GTDB lineage: Bacteria > Bacteroidota > Bacteroidia > Cytophagales > Spirosomataceae > Dyadobacter > Dyadobacter psychrotolerans. Next base: position 802,238 of record NZ_SMFL01000003.1, on the reverse strand, counting down.
GATCGAAAAACACCGGGAAGGCGCAATGGTGGTTTACGGAGTTAGAGGGGACAGGAGCTCCGACAGCTGGTTTAAACGATCTACAGCTGAAGGTTTTTATGTTTTAATGCAAAAAATGGGTGTTCCGGTTGTGTTCAATCACGCAGATTTCAGGTTGATGGATCGCCGCGTTTTGCAGGAACTTGGAAATTTCAAAGAAATCAACCTGTTTCTCAGGGGCATTGTTCCGCTGATCGGTTTTAGAAATGATAAAGTAGTATACAATCGTCTGGAACGCCAGGCCGGGGAAACCAAATATCCTCTCAGTAAAATGCTTTTGTTTGCATGGAACGGGATCACCTCGTTTTCTACATTTCCAATGCGGCTGGTGCTTTATTTCGGCGTGTTTAACTTCGTTATTGCGATGGCGATTGTTGTTTATATTTTGGCATCTTATCTGGTTGGATTCACCGTTCCGGGCTGGACTTCAACGATGCTTCCGCTAACATTTTTTAGCGGCTCCAATATGATGGCATTGGGCCTTATAGGTGAATACATCGGCAAGATTTACGAAGAAGTAAAAGGCCGGCCGCGTTACATTATTGAAAAAATTGTCAATGAATAAATTTTATAGAAAGTACAGAATCCTAGGAAATTGGGTAAATATTTTAATGATGGTAAGTGTTTTGCTGCCATTATTAGCGCTGTCCTATTACAATCATCCATCTGTCGCAGATGACTATTGTTATATTTTTAACGTTTTTTCAAAGGGCTGGCCGGCAGCGATGAATCAATACTACACGGAATGGACTGGTCGGTATTTTGGAATTCTTCTGAATCACTCAAATCCTCTTTTGTTTCATTCTGTTAAAGGGTTTAAAATACTACCGGTCGTTTTGTTAATTGCCTTAATATTTGCTTTATACAGCTTGTTCCGTCATCTGACACCAACTTTGTCGCGTATTGCACATCTTGGTTTTGCAAGCGTTGTCTTTTATTTGTACATCCTGAAAATGGCGAGTATCTCAGAAGCCTTTTACTGGATGGCCGCTTTTGTAACCTACACTGTTCCTAACATTTTTACTTTATTATGGATTGTGCTTGTACTTCGCTGGTATCGCCAGGATACGCAATCAGGTAAGATTTTGGTAGGTGTTGTTTCTGCCTTTCTACTTTTCGCGGTTATCGGAAGTAGTGAGACAAACCTGCTAATCATAGTTTTGCTGGTAGGAGCATGGTGGGTTTATCGCTTGCTTTTCCATCGGAAGGTTGATATTTTGATGATTGCCACAATTGCGGTTACCGCTGTATCGTGTTATTTTTATTTTAGTTCACCCGGAAATCAGGCACGTATCGGTGGCAATCCTTTGGGAGGAAATGTGGTGTTCTCATTTGTTGCTTCTTTTAAGAAGCTGGCTATTCTAAGTTTTGACTGGATTTTCAGGACACCGCTTATCTTATTTTCGTTTGCCTGGGTTGTCGTTCTTTCTAGGCTTTCTTCAGGCGCAAGAAATTATTTTTCCATTCCGGTATGGTATGCGGTTTTACTGTACGTGGGTGTACTTGCTGCACAGCTTTTCCCGTCGTATTACGGTGTTGGTATTGAACCTACGCCCCGGGTTATTAACTGCGTTTATTTCTTTTTTCTGATTGGCTGGTTTTACGTAATAGGCGTAATATTCCATTATTTCAAAAAAGGAAGTGTATCCGGATTCAGTTTTTCAATGCTCAGATATGGTATCGTTTATGTTGCACTGCTGGTTGTAACCGGACTTTCCTTTTACCGAAGCCCCAATGTTAGGCTCATTTATACGGATTTATTAAGAGGAAAGGCGGCAGCTTTTGACAAGGAGATGAATAGTCGCTATGCGGTAATAAAAAATTCGAAAGAAGCCATAATTTATCTACCGCCAATTAAGGCCAAACCATTTTCTATTTTCTACGACGATGATATTAAAATAAAAAGTCAATCAAATACGTGGAATTGGTGTTTGGCCGGTTATTTCGGAAAAGAGGCTATTTACTTGAAAGAAGAATCAATTGGAAAGGAATAAAAAGCTTTTGCTTGGGGTGGCAGGACTGCCCGTTGTGATCTGGGTGTTTATTATTTTAAGCTTCTCAGTAAATGTTCCCTGGTTTGACGATTTTGATCCTTTTCCGGATTTTCTTCGTCAATGGATTTATACCGAAACGATTGCTGGACAGGTAAAACTACTTTTTCAACCCAACAACGAGCACCGGATGGTGGTCGGAAAGCTGGTAACGCTGCTATACTACAAGGTTACGGGCAATCTTAATATTACGTTTCTGCACATAGCAGGAGCATGTTTTACATTGGGAACCTTATCTTTGTTTTGGTCGGCGTTCAAAAAAAGCAATCTGAATCTCTGGTATTTTTTACCGGTTCCTTTCTTGCTGTTTCAATTTCAATATCACCTCGTTTTTCTGTGGGCAATATGCAGCTTACAGCATCAGCCTGTTATATTTTTTGTTAGTCTTGCGATGTATCTGCTGGTCAAAAACCGGTTTAGCTGGGCTGTGCTTGCAGCAATCTGTGCTACATTCGCCATGAGTAACGGGATTTTTGTCTGGGTTGCCGGAGCTGCCATACTCTTGCTCAGAGCAAATTACCGCCAGCTTACTTTCTGGTGTATTGCAGGTGCTCTGGCCGTGAGTTTCTACTTTTTTGGAATGTCAGCTCAGGGAAATGAATCCAGTTTTGACTTTTTTGTAAAAAATCCCCATCTGTCTGTTTTTGGCTTTTTTGCCTTTTTGGGTGGTTTGTTTGATCTTTTCCCTGAGAAAGCTATTTTTATCCGATCGGTATTGCCTGTGATTATGGGGTTAGCTGTCATGATCTGGGTAGGAATCTGGTTGTATGCAATCCTTTCATCCTGGTTAAACAAAACATTTAACTGGCAATTAAAGATGTCTGCTTTTGCAAAACAGCCGTCTGATACCGGTAAGAATTCTTTTCAGGAATTTTTATTTGGCATCATGGTTTTCCTGCTAGTTAATGCCTTGGTTATTGCTTTACTGCGACCGCGTTTTGGATTTTTTGTGATGATTGTAAGTAACTATAAATTGTATCCGGCGCTGTTTTTGGTCGTCGCTTATCTTTCTTTTGTGTCATCTGGTGTCAGAGTTGGTTTGCAAAAAAGAGGTTTTCAGCTCGTCACGTATGTTAGTATCCTCATCTGGCTTATTTCGGTTTACACCTATTTGCCTTCGATCATTGAACGTCGGAAATATCTTCTGGCAAACGCCTATAACCAGGAACACAATGGGTTTGGATTAGGTCATGTGCCGTTCTCGCTGAGCGCAGCCTATGTGGATGAACTGATGAAAGAGATGGTGGAAAAAGGGATTTATAGTTTTCCAAGCGAAAAAGACAAACTGGCTAATACAATAGCTAAAATTACGGCAGCAAATAATCAGGAATTTAAAGTTAATACAGTTGATCAGCAGAACGGTGTTTTAATTGAGTGTTCTGAGTCGCCTGTAAGTTTTGCGAGAAATGCCGGACAATACGCTTTTGTACGCAACGAGTCGAAGCTTTATATCTTCAAATTAACGCAAAACCGCTACTCAGGCCGTAATATATTCAGGCAATATGATAAAGGATCTTCGGTTGAAGTTCCGTTTGCAGCGCTTCAGTCGGGAACATATAAGCTCGGTGTGATCAATTTTAACGATGATACATCTCAGGGCAGGATTTTAAGAGATATTACGATCCCTTGAATAAATGAATTTTCCGAAATTCTGTGAAAGGTGTATTTTTGCCGCCGTTGATTTAATTTAAACAAAGCATTTTGAAAATTCCGCAAATATCCATCGTTGCCCCTCTGTATAACGAATCTGAGACCTTTCCGATGCTTGTTGAACGTATCAATGCATTGATGGATTCCAGTCCGCTGGCAATTGAAGTTGTGCTTATTGATGACGGAAGTAAAGACGATACGGCTATGCGCATCCGCCAGCTGGCTCTTACCGACGAAAGATATCACGGAGTTTTGCTATCCCGGAATCATGGACATCAGCTGGCATTAACAGCTGGAATTGCCTGTGCAAAAGGAACCGAGGCCTTGTTTGTCATCGACGGAGATTTGCAGGATCCGCCTGAGTTGTTGCCGGAGTTTTATAAGCTCTTGAAGGAAGGAAATGATGTAGTGTATGCGGTTAGAAGAAAAAGAAAAGAAGGTTGGTTAAAACGAACCGGATATTATCTCTTTTACCGTTTACTTCGTTCTGTTTCTTATGTAGAAATTCCTTTGGACAGCGGAGACTTTGCCCTGATCAGCAGACGTGTTGTAGATGTTTTAAATAAAATGCCGGAAGAAAGCCGTTACCTGCGCGGCATGCGGTCGTGGGTTGGATTTAAACAGACCGGATTTGAATATGAGCGTGACGCCCGTGCTGCGGGTGAGTCCAAATACTCGTTAAAACAATTATTGGGACTTGCTTACAACGGCATATTTAATTTCAGTGAATTCCCGATCAAGTTTATGAGCAGAACAGGGGTGTTGGCCATTCTGATATCATTGATCTATTTTATTACGGTTGTTATAAAAAAACTCTTTTTCGTACAGGTGGTTGAAGGTTTTACCGCATTGCTTTTTGTGATCATTCTTTTTAGCGGTGTGCAGCTTCTTGCATTGGGGATCATTGGAGAATATGTACTGAGGATATTTTTTCAGTCAAAAGGTCGTCCTTTGTACATTGTAAAAGAAGAGATTATCAATCGCGAGTACATCTGATCCGATGCTATTTAATTCCATTCATTTTATACTGTTTTTTATTGTCGTTACACTGGCTTATTTCAGCCTGTCGTGGCGTGGCCGCTGGATTCTGCTTTTAGCAACCAGCTGCTACTTCTACATGGTTTTCAAACCGGCATTTATCCTGATTCTTTTCGGGACGATTGTCATAGATTATTATGCAGGGATATGGATTGCTAAAACGGAGGATAAGAAACGAAGGCAGCTTCTGCTTGTAATAAGCCTGATTTCCAATATCGGAATACTCGCTTTTTTTAAATATTATGATTTTGGAAGAGGATCGGTAAATGATCTGCTCAACTTCTTTGATCTGAGATCAATCGTTCCGCCTCTTACGCGTTTGTTGCCTGCCAGTGTTTCACAATGGATGGTGAATGGAGCAGGAGAGGTACTTTTGCCAATAGGGTTGTCTTTTCATACCTTCCAGGCGATGAGTTACACCATTGAGGTCTACCGGGGCAATCAGAAGCCGGAGCATCATTTTGGTATTTATGCGCTTTATGTCATGTTTTACCCACAGCTTGTTGCGGGACCAATTGAGCGCCCGCAGAACATGCTTCACCAGTTTCATTCTTATTTTAAATATGATTTTGAACAGGTAAAAGCCGGGCTGATGCAAATGGCATTCGGGATGTTCAAAAAAATCGTAATTGCTGACCGACTCGCCGAAGTGGTGAATCATGTGTACGATAATCCGGCCGAGCAGAATGGTATTTCTCTTTTGATAGCAACCGTTTTTTTTGCGTTTCAGATTTACTGTGATTTTTCGGGTTATTCTGATATTGCCATTGGTGCAGGGCGGGTGATGGGTTTCACTTTAATGGACAACTTTCGCTCACCTTACGAATCCGCATCGATTGCTGAATTCTGGGGGCGGTGGCATATTTCACTTTCAACCTGGTTTAAAGATTATTTATACATACCGTTAGGCGGAAACCGGAAGGGTGAGTACACCAAATATCGGAACCAGTTTATTGTATTTCTTGTCAGCGGATTGTGGCATGGTACAAGCTGGAACTACGTAATCTGGGGAGGATTACATGGTACTTATCAGGTAACAGCCGCTTTGCGCGACAAATGGCTGAAGAAATCCGGAATGGCAATACCCCAAAACGGATTTCTGAAAATCCTGAGTATCATTTTCACCTTTATTCTCGTCACCATTGCCTGGGTATTTTTCAGGAATGATAAAGCACCTGTGGAGCGTTCGTTCACTATTTTGCAAAAGATCTTCACTCTATCCTGGCAGGAAACATTACATACACCGTTCAATGCTGTGGAAATGTGTTTCTGTGTTTTTCTGATTGTTTTTCTTTTGGTTAAAGAACATTTTTATCAGACTATTTCAACAAAAAATACAACCGCGTTTTATGTTCTTTTTAGCTCCATCGCCTTTCTAACGTATTTTTTTGGGGTTGTGACGGAGAACCAGTTTATCTATTTTCAGTTTTAGTAAAAACTGTCAGTCGCGGGTAAACATTTGCGATTAAAATTTTGTTGAAACTTAGCAAAGCTGTCAAATCAATGTATTTACAGCTTTATTAATTACCCATTAGTATCAGAAATATGTACGAAGTAACAGCCGACAACCGATTGAGAAAATTAATAATTGTAGGAGACCGGGTTTTGATTAAGCCAAAAAGTCCTTCGGACCGAACCAACAGCGGGCTTTATCTGCCGCCTACAATTACTGAAAAAGAGCAGGTTCAAAGCGGATATGTGATTAAGGTTGGTCCCGGTTATCCCATCCCTTCTTCTTCCGAGGATGAACTCTGGAAAGAAACCGAAGAAAAGGTGAAATATATGCCGCTGCAATCAATGGAAGGTGATGTTGCCATTTATCTTCAGCGCAACGCGATTGACCTGGAATACGACGGCGAAAAATATGTAATCGTTCCACAGGCATCTATTCTAATGCTTGAGCGTTCGGAAGATCTTTATAATTAATTTCACTAAAAGCTTCAAGCATGGCCAGGGAGCTTACAGCTAAAAGCGAATACCTTACAGCTAAATGAAATACAAATTTCTTGGAAGCACCGGTGTCCTTGTTTCCGAACTGTGTTTTGGAACGATGACATTCGGCGGAGACGGCTATTGGGAAGCCATTGGTAAATTACAGCAGGAAGAAGGAACCGGTTTGGTGAAAACTGCCTGGGAAAGCGGGATCAATTTCTTTGATACCGCAAATGTTTATTCCTATGGAAAATCAGAGGAGATTCTTGGACAGGCAATCAAAGATCTTGGTATAAAAAGAAGTGAGGTTGTGATTGCTACCAAGGCAAGAGGACGAATGGCCGCGGGTGCAAACCAGATCGGCTTGTCGCGTTTGCACATCATGGATTCTGTAAATGAAAGTCTGCAAAGACTTGACACCGATCATATTGATCTTTTTTATATTCATGGGGTTGATAAAGAAACCTCGCTGGAAGAAACCATGCGCGGACTTGAAGATATCGTACGTTCCGGCAAAGTGCGGTACCTGGGTGTCAGTAATCATGCTGCCTGGCAGATCATGAAGGCGAATGGAATTGCGGATAAAAATGGCTGGACACGTTTTGTGGCCTGTCAGCATTATTACACCATTGCAGGAAGAGACCTTGAAAGGGAATTGGCTCCGATGATGGAAGATCAAAATCTGGCGCTGATGCCGTGGAGCCCGCTGGCAGGAGGTTTTCTCTCGGGAAAATATACAAGGAATAATGAAAGCTCCGGAGACAACCGCCGGGATTCATTTGATTTTCCTCCGATTAATAAAGATAAAGCATACGATATCATCGATGTTATACAGCCCATTGCTGTGGCTCACTCGGTTTCGGTTGCACAAATTGCCTTGTCCTGGCTTCTGCACCAGAAAGCGGTCACAAGCGTGATAATCGGCGCTAAAAGACCGGAACAGCTGCAGGACAATATTGCCGCTACTTCGGTAACACTTTCAGAGGATGATCTGGCTAAATTAAATGAAATAAGTGCTTTGGAAGCAGAGTATCCGGCCTGGATGCTCGAAAGACAAGCCAGGGACAGAGTTCCGACAGATAAATAATTCTATATTTGAGCAGCTTATCGGGCTGCTCTTTTTTTGTACTAAACCTTCTGTAATGATTTATCTTTTATGGTCTGTTCTGAACCTGGCCGCACTGATATGGTTCCTCTTTATTTGTTTTGGTGTTTTAAAACTGATCCGTCAGGATATGGGACTCGGCGCGGTCGTAATTTTTGTCATTGGCAGTTTGTCGCTTATAAGTAATTCTGTAAAGAACAGGAAGCCGGATTTGCCTTTTGGGAGAGTTGTTAAGAATGAAAAAGTGGAAACGTTTCAAATTAAAAGTGGTCTGCTGTATCATATTGACCTGATGTATATTCTGCCCGATACTATGGGCAAAGAAATAAAAAGTACAACAGTAAAATACGGCGTTGTCATCGGCCATGAATGGAAACCGGCTTTTTCCCAGGTTAATTTTAAAAAAGGTCACCTTCATTATTATGCCGTGGGTATGCATGAATGGAAATTTATGGGACTTACGTTATACACCGAAGACGTTGAGCTGAAGGGAGTAAAATGAAATAATTGCTCCGACGCTGATTTAGGTTTGGGAACCAGTACCTTTGTGGCATGTCAGATCAGGAAAATTTAACAGCCACGCTTTCCGGGCTTGGGATTTCAGCATTAAACGAAATGCAGGAAGCGACCCTCAGTGCAATACAGGAAAACAACGAAGTACTCTTACTCTCGCCGACAGGTTCAGGGAAAACGCTCGCCTTTCTTTTACCCATACTTTCGCTTTTAGAAAAAGACGTTGATCAGGTTCAGTGCCTGGTGATTGTTCCAACAAGAGAGCTTGCTTTGCAGATTGAACAGGTTTGGCGGAAAATGTCAACCGGTTTTAAAGTGACCTGCTGTTATGGCGGACATGATATGCAGACAGAAATCAGAAGCCTGACCGAGCCGCCGGCATTGCTGATCGGAACACCGGGAAGACTGCTGGATCACATGCACAGACAATCTTTTTCATATCGGGGTATAGTGACGCTCGTGTTGGATGAATTTGACAAATCACTTGAACTGGGTTTTCAGGAAGAGATGACTGAGATCGTCAGAAACCTGCGGAATGTCAAAAAGAAAATCCTGGTGTCGGCTACCGAAGGTCCGAAAATACCGGGTTTTGTAAGTTTTCATTCGCCGGTTGAAGTTGATTTTATTACCAATAAAAATACCAAAAGCGGTCTGACGGTTGTACAGATTTTATCTGAAAAACGGGATAAAATGGATACGCTGATCCAGCTTTTGAGTTATCTGGGTGCAGAATCCACAATGATTTTTTGTAATCTCCGGGATTCGGTCGAACGTATCAGTGCTATACTAAAAGATGCCGGAATTGACTGTGCCTTTTTTCATGGAAAACTGGAACAGGAAGACCGGGAACGAACTTTAATCCGTTTCAGGAATGGTTCGGTATTGTATCTGGCGGCTACCGACCTTGCTGCGCGCGGACTTGATATTCCGGATATGAAGCATGTGATCCATTTTGAGCTGCCTCTGAAGGGCGATGAGTTCACACACCGAAACGGGCGTACAGCACGTATGCTGACCGAAGGAACTGCTTATGTATTGATGAATACCGAAGAGCGTCTTCCCGAATATATTACTCCCAAACCGCAGATTCTGGAATTGCCTACAAGGTTAAAACTGCCTGCTGTTTCCAACTGGGCGACAATCTACATCAGCGGTGGTAAAAAGAACAAACTCAATAAAATGGATATTGTAGGTTTTCTTTTGCAGAAAGGGAAACTTGAAAAACAGGATTTGGGATTGATTGAAGTAAAGGATACCATCTCTTTTGCAGCCGTCAATAAAAGCAAAGTGAAATCCATGCTTGCTTTGATTGCCGAGGAAAAAATGAAGGGTAAAAAGTTTAAAATTGAGGTGGCAAGATAAAAGGAATTAGGGGAGGATGGAGGCAAGGTAGGATGGACTACGGGGTGGTTGAATTCAAATAAGATTTCTCAGTAGCGTAAAGGAAATTACCAAGATTAAAGTAATGATCTGTATGTTTCGTTTACGAAGAAAAATATAGGATGGACGCGGATGGAATAATTCTGCCATCAGCGTATAACTTAAAATAATCAAAACCGGAAAAACCAGCGCATTAAATTGTAATGCTTCCCGGAAGTTTCCATGCAGCAATTGGTGAAATGCCCGTTGTCCGCCACATCCCCAGCACTGCCATCCGGTGATGCTATTAATCCAACAAGTCATTCCGATCCCGCTATCAGCAGGATCGGAAAAATAATAAAAGAGCACAACGCTGATCGCGGTCAGAGCGATCAGCGCTTTTTTTAATGCTACATAGGAAGTTGCCTGGGTAAGTAACAAATTATTCATATCCGGCTTAACCTCTTACAACAAAATCCTTAACTACGATGTCATGAAGTGCTTGTTCTTTGTCATTGAACAAAGGCCATAGCCAAAGCAGAAAACAAAACTGGAAAGACAGGTATTTAATTAACGTCCGTCCGATGACAGCACCAAGCGTAAGCTTCTGGCCGGTTTCATCTTCTACCCTAATTTTCATGATAATCTTTCCCAATGTTGCCTGCTTAGAAGAATTAAGCATCACGATTTCGTAAATGATTGGCCCTACAAATCCAATGATAAACACAGGAACAAGTGTTGCTGCCACTATTAAGCCTGTTGCTTCGTCAGGTTCCAGCCCGGAAAAACCACCACCTGTAAAGATGCTGATTCCAAAAATGGGGATAATAGTAACTGACATCAGGAATCCGACAATCAAACTGTCAATTATCTGCGCAACGAAGCGGTTGCCGAATCCGGCAAGAGTAGAATTTAGCATAACAATGTCGTTTGTGGTAAAGGTGTGATTTTCTTTCAATTAAGCATAAAGAAATGAAATTGGCAAAGCTAATGGCTGCAATCCCCATTTATTTTTTTGCTTCGGGACTCGGGTTATTCTGTATGAAAACAATTTCTACAAAAAAATTGCAATCGGTAAGGTTTTTATATTTTACTTTGCAATACAAAGTACTTTTAAATATTTTATCATGTCTACTTATCGCACCTGCATATTGTGGTTTTTTCTGGTTATACTTCACACCTGGCTGTTTTTTGAGTATGATCTTGGTTTGAACGGATTTATTTTTTCTAGTGTGACAATCGGGCTGATAACCTGGTTTCATAAGCTACACAAGGAAAAAAACTGGCTCTTAGGCGCGGGAGCTCATTTGGTGATTGCTTTTGCCGTTTTTTGGCATGGTTCAGACGAAGCGACTGCGATGTATCATTTTTCTTTTTTCCTGCTTGCAGGATTTGTCTTCTCCATCCCCAGTGGTTTACCGGTAACATTTCTGAACGGGCTGATTGCAAGCTTAGGAGGCGGCTTTATCGCCAAGCTTGCCAATTTTATAAAGGAGGATTATTCAAATTCGGTTTTTCTGCCAAAATCTGCTTTCAAAAAAGCTTATTTGTATGTGGCACCAATAACAGTCACGCTGCTTTTCTATCTTTTTTACAGTGCCGCAAACCCGGACTTCTGGCTCAACATAGCCCTTCCCGATTTTGAGCTTAACTTAGGCTGGTTACTTTACACCTTTGTTGGTTTCGTCCTTTTATGCCCTTTGTTTTTTCCCTGGGGCTTAACCACATTCACGGCCTGGGAAACATCTCTGCCCAACGAGCTGAAAAGAATACGTTCAAAACCATTAAATTCTGACAAGCTGGGATTGAAAAACGAGAACAAGCAGGGAGTGATCATGTTTGCCATGCTCAATACGCTGATCCTGCTGTTTTTAAGCTTTAATATTTTGCAGATTTTTATCCCTTCTCTCAGTACAGCCAACAGGAATCACTCCGAACAGGTGCATCAGGGTTTTGAGACGTTGGTTATGAGTATCATCATCGCCATTTTACTGATCATGTTTTATTTTCGGGGAAATCAGAATTTTTATGACAAAAGAACCCGGTTGGTTCAGCTTGCAACGGTCTGGATCTTTTTGAACGGCCTGCTTGCGTTATTTACCTGTTACAAAAATATTTTATATGTCGAAGATTTTGGATTGACTTATAAAAGGATCTGGGTTTTTATAGGGATGCTTCTTACCGGAATCGGATTGGTATTAACACTCAAAAAAATCAAATACCTCAAAACGAATCTGTACCTGATCCGCCAGAATAGCTGGGTGCTTTATTTTGTTCTGACTTCCTATGTGGTGGTGGACTGGGACCGGCTGATTACCTGGTATAATCCCAACTTTGCTCAGGAGCTGGATATGAATTACATCATTAGTTTGGGAAGATCCAAAACGCCGTATCTGAATGAACTTGTAAAGAAAAATGATCCCAGGGTGGAAGCTTACAAAGATAAAATACAGACTATGACGTTAAGTGTAAACTATGGTGCAGGAAGTTGGCGGTCAGCAACTATAGACCGCTGGTGGCTGGTTGAGGAGCTGGCCAAATAGGAAATTCGGATAGCGTAATAATAAAAAAGCATCCTGCTAATGCGGGATGCTTTCGAAATGTCTTATTATGACTTAAACTTAGATAACTCTTACGTTAACTGCATTTAGACCTTTTTTTCCATTTTCTACGTCGTAAGACACTTTATCATTTTCACGGATATCGTCTTGAAGACCTGAAACGTGAACGAAAATGTCTTTTTCACCATTTGATGGTTGAATGAATCCAAATCCTTTGGAATCATTGAAAAACTTAACTGTGCCTTCTGCCATTAGTATTGATCTTATAATTTTTAGAGCTCAAATGTATATAGAAAAAGCAGATAAACAAGCTAAAAACTAAAAAAGGTTTAGAATTGGTCTATTTAGTTAGCGGTTCAAAACCAGACTTTTAAGAATTTTATGCCAATTTTATATAAAATTATCAGTTCCTTTTTCTTGGTATTTTACAATTAAAAAGTTGTCATCAGCCTTTAAGTCTTGTTTTCTTAAATGAAATTTATATTTCAGGCGAGGCAGGAATTGATTAGCTTTACCTCTCTTTTCACGGTACAAGAAAAAAAATGACTGTTTTAAAAAAAACTGATTTAGTACCACCATTCTGGCTTCCGGGCGGGCATTTGCAAACAATTTATCCCGCACTACTTCGAAAAATTACTGATGTAAATTACATCCGCGAGCGAATTCTGACACCTGATGATGATTTTTTGGATCTGGATTGGTCATTTTCAAAAACTAAATCCGGTAAGCTGGTCATTCTTTCTCATGGACTGGAAGGAGACAGCAACAGACAATATGTACTTGGAATGGTCAGGCTGCTGAATAAAAATGGATATGACTGTCTGGCCTGGAATTTCCGGAGCTGTGGAGGAGAGATGAACCAGACATCACGTTTTTATCATAGCGGTGCTACCGATGATCTTGATCATGTGGTTAGTTACGCGGCAGGCAGAGGTTATCAGGAAATAAATTTGATCGGTTTTAGTCTCGGTGGAAATCTTACGCTCAAATATCTGGGAGAAACGGAGCGACATTTAAATCCCCTTATTAAAAAAGGTATTGTTTTCAGCGTACCAATGGATCTGAAAGCATGCAGTCTGGCGATTATCAAACGCGAAAACAGGGTTTACATGCAAAGGTTTATGAACACGCTTTTGCCCAAAGTGAGTCAAAAGGCAAAACTTTTCCCTGATCACATTAATATGGAAAAGGGCAGTCTCGTGAAAACACTTTATGATTTTGATGATATCTACACGGCGCCTTTACACGGTTTCGATAGTGCCGACCATTATTATGAATCGTGCAGTTCTATGTTTTTTGTTCAAAATATTAGTATTCCTACGCTTATTGTAAATGCGATGAATGATCCGATCGTGCCTGTAAGAAGTTTACCTCTGGATCTGGTTATTTCTCTTTCAAATGTACAGCTTGAATTAAGCCGTTATGGAGGACATTGTGGTTTTCGGCCTTCCCGCGTTTTTAATGCTGTTTATTGGTCTGAAAAAAGGGCGCTGAACTTTCTTCAATCTGAGAATTTATAGCGCGTCAGCCGAAATTTCATCAACAGAACAGCGGATTGGTTACAAGAAACATAATAATAAAACGCATCTGTTACATATTTTGTTAGCGACATAGGAAACAGATTTGTAATTTTGTGCCTCAATTAGCAAACCACCGGAATTAGTCGTTTTGATTTGTTTACTTTTAAATTGATAATTAATAAGTTATCTGCCGTTTCATGCCCACATTAACACTTAACAGCCCGTACATCATTATTGATTTCGACAGTACTTTCACCAAAGTGGAAGGTCTGGATGAATTAGCCGCTATTGCCCTGACGGGGCATCCTGAGCGTGAAAAGATTGTTCAGGAGATTGTAGACCTTACAAACAAGGGAATGAATGGTGAGATGTCCTTCGCGGAAGGCCTTCGTCAGCGCATCGGCCTTTTGAAAGCAAAGCGTTCGCATATTGATGAACTGATAACGTTATTGAGGACAAAGGTTTCGGATTCATTTAAACGTAACCAACTTTTCCTGACAGAAAATACCGATAATATTTTCATAATTTCCAGTGGCTTTAAGGAATTTATTGTTCCGATTGTCACGGAACTGGGTCTCCGTGCCGACCACGTTTATGCTAATGAATTCCGTTTTGATGAAGATGATAACATCATTGGAATTGATGAAAATAACGTTCTTTCCACGGATGGCGGCAAAATTAAATTACTTTCCAGTCTTAAACTGGAAGGTGATGTATTTGCAATCGGCGACGGTTATACCGACTACCAACTAAAAGAGTCAGGTTTAGCCAGTCGTTTTTATGCTTTCACTGAGAACGTGGATCGTCCGCGTGTTACTGCGGTTGCAGACCATATTGCTACTTCGTTTGACGATTTTTTATACGATAATAAATTAAGCAGAAGTCAGTCTTACCCGAAAAGCCGGATTAAAGTTCTTTTGCTGGAAAACGTGCATCCGGTTGCTCTGCGCGCTTTCGAAGAGCAGGGTTTTAATGTTGAATTCGTAAAAGGCGCTTTGGATGAAGACGAACTGTGCGAACGGATTAAGGACGTTTCCATTATCGGTATCCGTTCCAAAACAAATATTACAAAACGTGTTCTTGAAAATGCCAATCGTTTGATGGCAATCGGCGCCTTCTGTATCGGTACCAACCAGATTGATCTCGATGAAGCTGCGCAAAGAGGTATCGCTGTTTTTAATGCACCATACAGCAACACGCGTTCTGTGGTGGAACTGGCAGTTGGTGAGATGATCATGCTGATCAGAAATATCGTTACCAAAAGCAATCAGATGCATGCCGGGGTTTGGGACAAATCGGCCAATGGAAGTTTCGAAGTTCGTGGTAAGAAACTGGGAATGGTAGGTTATGGAAGTATCGGTACCCAGCTTTCTGTGGTTGCCGAGGCGCTTGGTATGGAGGTTTATTTTTATGATGAAGTTGAAAAGCTTTCCCTTGGAAACGCCCGCAAACTGAATTCTCTTGATGAGCTGTTGTCTATCGCCGATGTAATCAGTATGCATGTTGATGGCCGTAAGGAAAATAAAAACCTGATCGGAAAACGTGAATTTGACCTGATGAAAAAAGGCGTTATTTTCATGAACCTGTCCCGCGGACATGTTGTGGACATTGCTGCACTTGCCGATGCTGTTAAAAGTGGAAAGGTTGCAGGAGCGAGTGTTGACGTGTTTCCTTATGAACCCAAAACCAACGCTGAATCTTTTGAAAGTGAATTGAGAGGATTGCACAATGTGATCCTGACACCGCATATCGGAGGAAGTACAGAGGAGGCGCAGGAAAATATCGGTCATTTTGTTCCTGCCAAATTGCTGGAATTTATGAACAACGGAAGTTCTTACGGAAGCGTCAACTTCCCGGAAGTTCAATTACCGAAACTGAAAGATTCACATCGTTTGCTGCACATTCACGCAAACGTACCGGGTGTACTTGCAAAACTGAACCATATTTTCGCTAAAAACAATATCAACATCACCGGGCAGTACCTGAAAACAAACGAGTTCATCGGTTACGTAATCGTGGACATTGCAAAAGGTTATACCGAAGAATTTATTCAGGAAGTGAAGGAAGTAGAAGGTACAATCCGGTTTAGGATGCTGTATTAAGGAGAAGATGCCACGTATGTTATTGGGTGAGGTGGTAGTCATTTATTGTCAGGAATTGTGAGTTTCCGGTTAGCATGACAATACCTGACCACAATTGACAACCATAACGCATTTCATTACCAATATTTAGCTACAAGCAAAAAATGCCACTAACCTTTTTTACCCCCGGCCCGGCTCAGCTTTATCCGACGTTTGAAAAACATTTACAAACTTTTGTAACGGATCAACTGGGGTCGATTTCACATAGAAGTCAGCAGTACAGGGATTTACATAAATTCACGGTTGATCAGCTTCGTACGCTGCTGAATGTTCCGGCTACCCACGCCATTCTTTTTCTTGGGTCTGCATCCGAAATATGGGAGCGCATTTTGTTCAGCTGTGTGGAGCTGGAAAGTTTTCATTTGGTAAATGGATCTTTCTCAAAGAAATTTTACGATTACTCCAATGCACTGAATAAATATGCCCATAAGCAGGAAAAACCTATGGGAGAAGGATTCACGGCGGCCGAGGTAGTCGTTCCGGAATATGCCGAACTGATCTGTACAACGCATAACGAAACCAGTTCGGGCGTGCAGATGTCCGTTTCGGAAATTCATAAACTGAAACAAAAAAATCCGGGTAAGTTTATTGCCGTGGATATGGTTTCTTCTGCGCCTCATGCTGATCTTGATTTTAAACTGATTGATACAGCGTTCTTTTCTGTGCAAAAGGCTTTCGGGCTACCGGCTGGTTTGGGTGTGTGGATTGTGAATGAAAAGTGTCTGAAAAAGGCGGAGTCAATTCGGAAACAATATTCCATTGGCGCGCATAATGACCTGCCAACGCTCTGGAAAAACAGCCTGAACAATGAAACGCCTGCTACACCAAACGTGATGGGTATTTATTTGCTGGGAAAAATAGCGGAGGATTTTAACAAAACTGGTGTTAAGAATATCAGAAAAGAAACGGAGTTAAAGGCAAACCTTCTTTATAACTTTATAGACAAACACGACGGTTTCTCTTTGTTTGTTAAAGAAAAATCGCAGCGTTCGCAGACGGTGGTTGTGACAAACACAAAGTTGCCTTCGGCCGATATTATTAAAGTAATAAAAGAGAAAGGAATGGTCGTTGGGAGCGGTTACGGACAGTTCAAGTCTTCTCAAATTAGGATAGCAAATTTCCCGGCAACTTCGGTTGCTCAGGTAGAAGAACTTATCGCAGCTTTGGAAACATTGTAAGATTACGCGATATAATATAACGGAAGCGCAGAATCTCAGGGTTCTGCGCTTTTTTTGTTTTTAATAAAAAGTTAACATTCCGCAATAGCCACAATCGGCGCATCGGGCGTAATACCCGGTAAAGTATTTCTTCTGTCCTAAACTTTTTTCTGATGAACGAACAACCGAACACGAATGAAAGTCCTTCGCGCCGCGATTTTATCAAGACATCTGCTATAGCAGCATCGTCTTTTTTTATCGTGCCGCGCCATGTCTTGGGCAAAGGTTTTATTGCCCCCAGCGACAAGCTAAACATAGCAGGAATCGGGGTAGGCGGTAAAGGAAAAAGTGACCTGGCCAGTTTTGCGAAAAGTCCGAATGTCAACATTGTAGCACTTTGTGACGTGGATGACCGCCAGGCGGTGACTTCCCGCACCAGTTTTCCAAAAGCCACTTATTATAAGGATTTTCGGGAAATGCTGAAAAAAGAAAATAAGAACATAGACGCTGTTTCCGTATCAACACCGGATAACACACATGCAGTCGCAACGCTTGCGGCCATGCAATTGGGAAAACACGTTTATACACAAAAACCTCTGACACATGATATTTATGAAGCGCGTATCCTGGGACAGGCGGCAAAAAAATACAAAGTGATCACGCAGATGGGAAACCAGGGCGGTTCAGGAAACGGAGTGAGACGCATGAAAGAAATTTATGATTCGGGCATAATCGGAGAGGTTCATAAAGTGCTTTGCTGGACCAACCGTCCGGTATGGCCGCAGGCAGTGCCTACCGACAATATTGATCCGATACCCTCTGAACTGGACTTTGACCTGTGGCTCGGACCTGCACCAAAAGTAGGTTACAATAAAGCGTATCTGCCGTGGAACTGGCGTGGCTGGTGGCCTTATGGTACAGGCGCACTTGGTGACATGGCCTGTCACATCATGGATCCTGTTTATCGGATTTTGCCAATCCTTTACCCCGTTTCAGTTGAATGCAGTGTGGCAGGTACCTGGACATTTACTTTAAGAGAAAAAGATAACAATCCGGATTGGACACCTTTTTCATCTTCCATTCACCTCGATTATCCAAGAAACGACGGTAAAGGAAATATTAAAGTGAGCTGGTACGATGGCGGGATATTGCCTGAGCTGCCGGAAGAACTTTTACCCGGAGAAGCATTTGGAAACTCAGACGGTGGCGTGATGTTTATTGGTGATAAGGGTAAATTAATGGCCGATTGTTACGGAGCTAATCCGCGCCTGCTTCCTTTAAAGAAAAACGAAACACTTAATATTCCTGAAGCGATTAAAAGAGTACCAAATGAAGATCATTATCTGAATTGGGTAGACGCATGTATTGCTGGATACGGCAAAGGACAAACCAGTTCTCCGTTTGAATACGCCGGTCCGTTTACGGAAAGTATCCTGATCGGAAATCTTGCTTTACGAAGCTGGATGTTACGCGACAACCCAACGGCAAAACGCCCTGTGGATCGTTACAACGGCCGAAAAAAATTGGAATGGGATGCTGCAAATATGAAAGTGACGAACTACGAGCCTGCCAATCAATATGTAAAACGCGAATACCGTGATGGCTGGGAATTGAAGTTGTAGTTTTTTTAAATGCTTACAGAATCCGGAATGTATCAAAAATGACGTTCCGGAATTTTTTGTTTAAGGGCAAAATAAATTGTTAACATGAAATATCATTTTTAGTATATATATTTGGCTTTAAACTTTGGGAGAAAACACATCAGGTGGTGACCACTTTTGAAACGTTAAACAGGGAAAAGTCAGATCAGGAATTGTGGGACGGCATCCGTAACGGTGATGAACGTGCCTTTACGATTGCCTTTGACCGTTACCACAGTACACTTTATAACTATGGCTGCAAACTTTCCCCAAGTTCTGCGACGGTGGAGGATGCCGTTCAGGATGTTTTTATCGACATCTGGCGGCTGCGGAAAAACCTTACTTCGGACGTATCTTCAATAAAGTTTTATTTATACCGGGCACTTCGCCGGCGTATCAACATTGGTCACGAACGTTTTCCTGTTACAGAAGAAATCTCCATGCTCGACGATCTGGAAATTACAGGAAACGATACAAATTCTGAAACGGTTTTTATCGAGGGTGAATCAAAATCAATCATGGAAAAACGCATCCGGGGATTGATCGCCCGGCTCCCTGAAAGACAAGTAGAGGCACTTACCCTACGTTACTTCGACGATTTTAACATTGAGGAAATTGCCCAGATCATGGGCGTAAACGATAAGTCGGTCCGGAATTTTATTTACAAAGCGCTCACTTCTCTGCGCCATAACAGAGAATATATCATTTCTCCTGCGTTGATTTTCTGCATATTATGGTTTTCGTAAAAGTTTTTTACAAAAAAATCACATTTTAAAGAGGTCATTTTAACAATTCTTCGCTCTTTCTATTTGAAAGCCTGATAACCGATTGCCGAAGAAATGAAATTTGCCCCTTACACTTTAACCGAACTGATCCGGAACGATGATTTCATCTCCTGGGTGAGACATCCTGATGCCGAAAGTGAAGCCCGCTGGCAGCAGTTTTTATTGGAATATCCGGAAAAGACGAAGGTTGTTGAGGATGCGAGAGGTTATGTCAACCTGCTGGCAGAAGATACTGGCAAAAGTAAACCTACCATAGAGCAGACCAATAAAATGTGGCGGGTTGTAGAAAGCCACCTTCATGAAGAAAATGTGGAGGATGTGCAGCAGCCAAAAATTATTTCCGCCTGGAAATGGCTGCGGATTGCTGCCTCCATTGCACTGGTGCTTGGCATTACTTCGGTGAGCTACTGGTATTTAAACAGACAAACCGAAATAGCTTCGGTAATAGGGCCGCAGGTTGCTGTAACTGAGAACGGGCTGATTGAAAAATTTAATGATACCGGCAAGCCAATGACTGTTCTGCTGGCGGACGGAAGTTCAGTTGTGCTGCAGCCAAATGGCAAACTTAGTTTTTCTTCAAAAATAAACACTAAAAAACGAGAAGTTAACCTGACCGGGAAAGCATTTTTTGAAATTGTAAAAGATCCGCAAAGACCCTTTTTAGTCTACACGGATGGAATAGCAACGAAGGTGTTGGGAACCAGCTTTTTGGTTGATGCTCCGGAAAACGGTTCTGAAATTAATGTTGAGGTGAAAACCGGAAAAGTATCGGTATTTGCTTTAAATAAAAATGCTTCACTGAGTGAACGGGAAGAAGCTGAAAAACCGGAATTAAAAGGAATTATTTTAAGCCGCGATCAGAAAATCGCTTTCTCCCGTGTAAGCGGAAAGCCCGTGAAACTGCCGGAAACCAGTCTGGAAATTGCAAATGTGGCTGATATTTCAACACAGCTTTTCGTATTTGACGAGACGCCAATGTCAGAAGTTTTTAAGGCTTTGGAAAGTGCTTACAATATAAAGATCATTTACAACGAGTCGTTAATCAGCAATTGTCCGCTCAATGCAACGCTGATCGGTCAGCCTTTTACGGAGAAACTCACGGTGATCTGTGCCGCACTGGATGCGCAGTTTGAAATAAAGGATAATCAGGTGACTATAACCGGAAACGGGTGCAGGTAGGACCCGAAATATTTTGTGCCGCAATAATCAATTTAATTCTTAACTAAACACACGTTAATCTATGACATAAAAAGTATACAAACATACACAAAAAAGGATCAGTCATGTTCCAGCATGACCGATCCCAGGAATTTCCCAAAGTAGGTGACATTACTTCACATCCGTTTTTCAACGGTTGCAGGGAAAGATTTCGTTGAATAATCTCCTTAACCAACAAATCCAATCAAAAATATGAAAAATGTTCGACGAATTGATGACTTACTATTTACACTCATGCGTATAACAGTCATTCAATGCTTCCTGGCCTGCCTTTTTATGGGCATGTCGTTGGCACATGATGGAAGAGGCCAGTCTGCACTAAGTCAAAAGGTATCACTGAATGCCGAAAACCAGGATATTAAGAAAATACTGCGTCAGCTGGAAAAACAGACCAACGTAACGTTTGTCTTTAGTTCTAAACTGATACAATCAGAACGGAAGGCGACGATTAAGGTTCAGAGCAGTCAGCTTTCTACTGTCCTGGATCAATTGTTAAAACCGCTGCAGCTTAACTATAAGGCAACAGATAATTTAATCGTTATTAAACCTGATCGCACAACGGATAAAGTTTCGGAAGTGATTGAAAATAAACCGGATGAAACAGTTAAAGAGCTTATTGACAGAACTATTTCAGGAACTGTGAAAGAAGAAAACGGGACTGCACTTCCAGGTGTAAGTGTCGTTTTAAAAGGATCGCAAGTTGGTGCTTCTTCTGACACGGATGGTAAATTTTCATTAACTGCACCAAACGGTGAAGCTACGCTGGTTTTTTCTTTCGTTGGTTTTTTATCAATTGAGGTGATCGTTCCAAACAGCCAAAGCCAGGTTGATGTAACACTTAAAGTAGATAATAAAGCGCTTGAAGAAGTTGTAGTTGTCGGATATGGTACACAAAGAAAGGAATCGCTGACAGGAGCGATTGCAACGGTCACCAGTAAAGATCTGGATCGCGTTCATGGCGGCTCAACGGTGAGCTCCGGACTTGCCGGTAAAATCCCCGGGGTTACTTTCCGTATGCCCGACGGGCGCCCGGGAGCCAGCGCAACTGTTCAGATCCGTAACATGGGAAACCCGCTTTTCGTAATTGACGGTATTCAGCAGGATGCGGGTCAGTTTAACAACCTTTCTCCCAACGACGTTGAAAGTATCACCGTTTTAAAAGATGCTTCGGCTGCTATTTATGGGGTTCGTGCGGCTAACGGGGTTGTTGTGGTTACAACCAAAAGAGGAAAGAACGGCACCAAGAATACGGTGAATCTGGATGCTTACTATGGTGTTCAAAACTGGTCGCGGTTCCCTAATGTTGTCAATGATTCTTATCAGTGGATGGCTGGAAAAGCGGAAGCGGAAATGAACCAATATGGTAAAACTTCCATTACCCAGGCCGAACTGGAAAAGTATAGGACCGGAACAGAGCCTGGTTACCAGACTTTTAACTGGAAGGATTTTATCGTAAAAAGAAATTCTCCGTTGTCTTCCATCAACCTGAACATGACAGGCGGATCGGATAAAATCAGTTATTACATTTCTGCAACGCGTCTGAGCCAAAACTCGGTTCTGGGAAGGGAATTTACCTTTGAAAGGAGTAACATTCAGAGTAACGTCGATGCGAAGATTACGGATAACCTCAAAATTGGTGTACAGATCAATGGCCGTATCGAAATCCGTGATCAGCCTGGTATTCCCGGAGGGGATGATTACTGGCTGCCCAGATTTGCTATTTTACGTAACCGTCCTTTTGAAAGACCTTATGCAAATGATAATCCGCTGTATTTGAATGATATCAAACACAATGAGACCAACTGGGCATACAACAATAAAAAACTGGGCGGTTATCAGACAGACATCTGGAGGGTTTTGCAAAGTAATATGAACGCAGAATATAAAATTCCGGGTATCAAAGGTTTGGTAGCAAAAGGAATGTATTCATACTACATCGCCGATCAGGTTTTGAATGGACATGAGTATACCTATCAGGCATATACTTATAATCCTTCGGATGATACTTATAAAGTTACAGGCGGAAGCACAAACCCCTGGCGTGAGCGCAGAACGCGTAAGATTATCCGGAATGTATATCAGGGTCAGCTGAACTACAATAACACTTTTGGTAAAAATACTTTCGGAGCAACATTTGTAGCGGAACGACAGGAAGAACGTGATCAGGAACAATGGGCACATTCGGTGCCTTCTACCAACGTACTTCCGCTGATGTATTTTGCTACAATGGATACCTACGATGACAAGGATAATCAGCTTGCGCGTATAGGCTACATCGGTAGGGTTAATTACAATTATGATAACAAGTATTACGTCGAATTATCTGCCCGTCGCGATGCTTCCTGGAAGTTTGCTCCGGATCGCCGGGTTGGATATTTCCCTTCTGCATCTGCTGGCTGGCGTGTAACGGAGGAACAGTTTATTAAAAATATTATCGGTGACCACAGTATTCTGGATGATTTGAAAATCCGCGGATCTTATGGTGTTTTGGGAGATGATGATATTGGTATCGGGCCTTATGATTATTTGCCGGGTTACAACTATAACCAGGGTAATGCGATTTTGAGTGGAAATGCGGTGGTAACATCACGCGATAAAGGTCAGATCATCAATAATATTTCCTGGTTCAAAAGCAAGATCACGGATGTTGGGGCAGATTTTTCTTTGCTGGGAACAAAGCTTACAGGTACGGTTGACTACTTTTACAGACTGAGAACAGGTCTCCGCGGCCGTAAATATGATATTCTGGTTCCGAGTGAATTGGGTTACAGTTTACCCGATGAAAACGTGAACAGCGATTCACAAAGAGGCTGGGAGGGTGCATTGACCTACAATGGGAAAGCAGGAGACATCAGTTATTCGGTAGGCGGCAACGTTTCGTTTTCGAGAAGTAAATTTATTTCTTCTTATAAACCCATCTTTAACAACTCCTGGGACCAGTATCGTAATTCCTCAGAAGGACGGTACAGCAGTGTTTTCTGGGGATATGAGTGTATCGGGCAATTTCAGTCGCAGCAGCAGATTAATGAATATCTGGTTAATGTGGACGGACAGGGAAACAGAACTTTACTTCCGGGAGACTTGATTTACAAGGACATAAACGGCGACGCGAAAATTGACGACCTGGATCAAAGACCGATTGGTTACACCACATCCGGCCAGCCGAATATTAATTTTGGTTTGAACTTTGCAGTTAGCTGGAAAGGAATTTCCTTCAATGCGGACTTCTCCGGTGGTGCCATGTATTCGTGGAACCAGAGTTGGGAGCAAAGGTGGGCATACCAAAATGATGGTGCTTTGAACAGTATTTTTCTGGACAGATGGCATCGTGCAGATCCCTTTGACCTGAACAGCGAATGGATTCCTGGTAAATATCCTGCTTTACGTTACAACGATGGCGGCCATAGCAACTATAACAAAAACTCTACTTTCTGGCTCCATAACGTAAAATACATCCGGGCAAGAACGATAGAACTGGGTTATTCTCTGCCAAAATCGGTATTGGAGAAATTGAAAATACAGCGTGCAAGGGTTTATATCAACGGCTACAACCTATTCTCGATCGACAACCTGAAAAAGTTTGGTGTGGATCCTGAAATTGCAGACGATAATGGACTGCAATACCCTCAGAACAAGTTTGTTAATGTTGGCATAAGCCTGTCAATCTAAATCATTTTAAAGATTTCAAGATGAAAAAGATATTTTATATACCTGTTTTTTTGATGCTTTTGCTAAGCTGGAGTTGTAATGACGACGCATTTTTGGATCGTCCTCCAACAAGCATATTGTCCGAGGAACAGATCTGGTTGGATGACAGCCAGGTTTTATCCCTTCTCGGAAATTTATACAACCGTTATTATGACATCGGAACGGTTAAAGACTGGCCGTCTCTGGGTGGGTTTAATGAAGCTTTCTTTTCGAATGCAGGAAGTTATGGCGATTTTCAGAACAGCGGCTGGAACCTGGATTCGTGGAGAACCTGGGATTATACCTACATCCGGGAAATCAATTTGTTTATCCAAAAATGCACTGCGGCAGACAAGCTGAGTGCTGCATCCAAAGACCGGTTTCTTGCCGAAGCAAGATTTTTGAGAGCCTCGTACTATTTTGAGCTGGTGAAAAGAATGGGCGGAGTTCCTTTGATTCTCGAACCGCTGACTTACGATTTCGGCGGTGATCCTTCTTATTTACAACAGCCAAGGGCAAAGGAATCCGAGATTTATGATTTTATAATCAGTGAAGCTGAGGCGATCAAAAGTAAATTACCGGCCAATGCAACTGAAAAATCCCGTGTGACGATGGCGGCGGCATTGGCAATGGAAGCAAGAGCTGCAATTTACGCTGCATCGATTGCTAAATACGGAGTGAACACGCCGCAAGTAACATTGACAAGCGGTGAAGTTGGAATTCCGGCAACGATGGCAACCGGTTATTATACCAAAGCATTAGCTGCTGCAAAAGAAATTATCAGCGGAAAAGCGGGCGCGTATGCATTGTATACCAAAAAGCCTGATCTGTCTGAAAACTTTGCAAGCATTTTTTATGACAAGGCGAATAATTCAGAAGTCATTTTTGTTGATGATTTCAAATTGAAAAGTGGAAAAGTACATGGTTTTACGATTTCAAATCAGCCTCGTTACGGTGCGGAGGAAGAAGAAGGCGGCCGGATTAACCCTTCGCTTAATTTCGTGGAAGCATTTGAAAAACTCGACAATACCTTTGCTCCGATTCCAACGACCAATGCTGCCGGAACACCACTTTACTATACCAATCAGGTTGATATTTTCGCCGGTCGTGATGCCCGTTTGGCTGGAACTGTGATGCTTCCGGGCACTTCATTCAAAGGAAGAGCGGTAGATATCTGGGCCGGATTTCAATTGGCAAACGGAACTATATTAAGTGGAGACGACCGCGGAGCACAAAAAACGCTGCCAGGAAAAACGGTTCCTGAACAGGTAGTTGGCTTTGACGGCCCGATTGATGGTTTTGAGTTTACTGCGCAAAGCGGTTTTTACCTTAGAAAATATCTTGATCCGGTAGTAGGTTCTGGTCAGCGTGGGGTACAAAGTGAAGTTTGGTTTGTTCGTTACCGGTATGCTGAAGTATTGTTAAACGCTGCCGAAGCCGCTTTCGAACTTGGGCAAACTGCGGATGCTGCCGGTTATATGAACCAGGTACGTGCCCGTGCAGGTTTGGTTACACCCTTGAAAGCATCGGACGTCACTTTCGACAGGATCGTACATGAACGCAGGGTTGAGCTTGCTTTTGAAGGACATTACCTTTATGACATGAAAAGATGGAGAATTGCCCATTTGATTATGGATGGCAACGCGATTAATGCAGCTGACCTTTCCAAAGATTTGGGCAAAGCCACCAAAAGAAATACGCAGCCATGGGGACTTTGGTCTTACAAAATTTACGATCCGGCTTCCCAAAACAACGGAAAATGGATTTATAAGGTCATCAGGTTAAGCCGGGTTACAGGTGCGGACCGTTTCCAGTTTGGTAACTATTATACCTCCATTGCTGACGAGGTGATCAATAACAATCCTAAAATCGTAAGAAACCCTAATCAATAACTGATCATGTTCAAACGAAAAGATATTATGAAAATCAGGTTTCAATTATTCAGTCTCCTGGCTCTGTCGGTGGTCTTTACTTCCTGTGAAAAAGATAACTTCACAGCACCAAAATCTGTTCTTTCAGGAAATGTTGTTTACAAAGGTGAACCAATTGGAGTGGAGTACGATCAGGTACGTTTACAGCTGTGGCAGCCGGGATTTGGCAAGCTGGCTGCGATTGATGCTCCCGTTTCCCAAACCGGATCCTACTCAGCCGTTCTTTTTGACGGCAATTATAAAATGGTGTTTCCAAAGGGAAGAGGGCCGTTTATGACAATTCAGAAAGATGCTTCAGCAAAAGACACCCTTTATGTTAAACTGGCCGGGAATCAGCAGCTGGATGTTGAAGTTTTACCATACTACATGATCAGAAATGCGCAGTTTAGCGGTGGCGAAAGTAAAGTAAATGTGGCTCTGAAATTAGAGAAAATCATTACCGATGTAAATGCCAAAGCAATTGAACGTGTTTCACTTTATGTAAACAAAACGGAATTCGTTGCCCGTGCAACCAACATTGTCGTAACCGACGTAGCAGGTGCCGATGTAAAGGATTTGAACAGTATTAATCTTACTGCAACTGTTCCGGCAATAACACCAACCCAGAAATATGTTTTCGCAAGGGTAGGCGTCAAAATTAAGGATGTGGAAGATATGGTTTTTTCGCCTGTCCAGAAGGTGCAGCTTTAAGAAAACCTGTCCGGGTGAATGCATGATTTGATGCATTCACCCGTTTAATTTATCACTTTCCGGATTCGTGGCAAGTAATCTTTGGAATCGTCATACTTTCATTAGTTGCACACTCAGTGTATTACACCGCTCATCCCGTTATTTAATGACTTTCAGAATTACATCAAACCCGTAACAGAGTTTGCCGGCGTAGAGGAATTTTCATGCAAAAATGTTGAATTAAATGAATGGAGTAACAAGAAAGTATATCGCCGCAATATTTATTGGCTTGTTTGCCATAGGTTGTGCGCATAATAAAATGAACTCTTCCGGAACTAAATCCGGTACAGCAAAAGTTGAAGGAAGAAGAGCAGAAATTCTTTTTCTGGGTCATACCAGCAAACATCACGATTCGGGAAAATATGCTCCCTGGCTGGGAATAAAACTATTTCGCAGTGGTATCAACATGAGTTATACGACTGATATCAACGACCTGAATACCGAAAATCTCAATAAATACGACGGTCTTATTATTTATGCCAATCATGATTCGCTGCCTCCTGCCCAGGAAAATGCGATGAAGGCATTTGTAGAAGGCGGTAAAGGACTAATCCCGTTACATTCTGCTTCGGGTTGTTTCAGAAATTCGAAGTGGTATATCAAAACGATTGGCGGACAGTTCGCATCGCACAAGACCGGACGATTTAAAAACACAATTTTAAAAGCAGATCATCCGGTAATGAAAGGCATCACTGATTTTGAGACATGGGATGAAACTTATGTGCATCAAAATTTAAATCCTGATAAAACGGTATTGGGAGAAAGGATCGAAGGCGACCAGCATGAACCCTATACCTGGGTGAGAAATGAAGGAAAAGGGCGCGTTTTTTACACGGCTTATGGTCACGAAGACAGTACCTGGACAAACAAAGGATTTCTTGATCTTGTAAGAAACGGCGTATTATGGGCAGTTGGTGACAAAGTAAAAAGCCAGATAGAGGCACTAAATATTCCTAATCCTGACATTTATGATTCGGACACGATTTCTAAATACACCAAACGTCACGTTGTTCCGAAGATGCAGGATGCACTGTCACCTGCCGAATCGAATAAATTAACCCAGATTCCTGCGGATTTTGAAATTAAGCTTTTTGCTGCTGAACCGGATATTACCAATCCAATTGCCATGGCGTGGGATGAACGGGGACGGCTCTGGGTTGTGGAGTCTGTCGATTATCCAAATACTTTTAAAGAAACCGATGGAGCCGCCAACGACCGCATTAAAATCTGTGAGGATACAGACGGCGATGGCAGGGCAGATAAGTTTACTGTTTTTGCAGATAAACTCAACATCCCGACCAGTATGGTGTTTTCAAATGGTGGAATCATCGTTTCCATGGCACCCGATTTTGTTTTTATGAAAGACACAAACGGAGACGATGTTGCTGATGTTCGCGAAGTAATCATGACGGGCTGGGGTAAAAATGATACGCATGCCGGTCCGTCCAACCTGTTGTATGGCTTTGACAATAAAATCTGGGGTGTGAATGGTTATTCAGGGTTTAAAGGAACGATTGATGGCAAACCTTTTAACTTTCCCCAGGGCGTTTATAATTTTAAGCCGGACGGGAAAGAATTTGCCTTTCTTGGAAATAGCAGCAATAACACCTGGGGGCTGGGCATAACCGAAGATAACAACATTTTCCTGTCTACTGCCAATAACACCCACAGCGCGTTTTATTCTATGCCTGCCAAATATCTGCAGCGTTCGCTAGCGGGAGAGGAGTCGCCGATTCAGGCGGTACAAAAAATAGATGGTCATTATGATGCGCACTCGATGACACCAAATTTGCGTCAGGTGGATGTTGTCGGTGGATTTACTTCGGCGGCGGGACATCATTTTTATACAGCAAGAAACTTCCCGAAAGAATACTGGAACCGCATCGCCTTTGTAAATGAACCTACAATTCGTTTGGTACATAAAGCCATTATTGAGCCCGACGGAGCCGGCTTTACCGAAAAGGATGGCTGGAATTTTATGGCAAGTTCAGATGAATGGTTTGGGCCTGTTCAGGCAGAAGTGGGCCCCGACGGCGCAATGTGGATTGCAGACTGGTACAACTTCATCATTCAGCATAATGTTTTTGTTCCGGCCCAGTCGCCTGCTGAATTTATCATTCCTTTTAAAGAACAGCCACACGGACAGGGAAATGCATTCAGCAGTCCGATGCGTGATTTAAATCATGGCCGGGTTTACAGGGTTATTTACAAAAACGCAAAAACAACACCTGCACTAAAACTGTCAAAGGACGACCTGCCGGGGCTGATAGCCGCGCTCGAAAATGACAATATGTTCTGGCGGATGACTGCACAGCGACTTCTGGTTGAATCAAAAAAACTCTCCGTCGTTCCTGATTTGTATAAAATCATTAATAACCCGAAGGTAGATGAAATTGGGCTGAATAGTCCGGCTGTTCACGCTTTGTGGACGCTGCACGGACTTGGTGTGCTGGACGGCACAAATGCAGAAGCAATTCAGGTTGTAAACAAGGCGATAACACATCCTGCTGCCGGAGTTAGAAAAGCAGCTACGAGTGTTTTACCAAAAAATGCACAAAGTTTCGGAGCAATTCAGCCTGTGTTGAAAGATCCAAATCTGAATACGCGTTTGTCTGGATTTGTAGCTTTAATAGAGCTTCCTGCTTCGGAGCAAATAGGAGAAGCTTTGTATAAGGCTTCACTGGATGAACAAAACGTAAAAGATAAATGGTTGTCCAAAGCGATTTTAGCTGCCGCAGTTACGCATCAGAAGGGATTTTTGGCTGCTGCCCAAAAACAATCTTTAAAATCTACTTTCAGCGAACAGGTTACCGCTGCGTTGAATAAAGAGGTTTATCAGTTGGGAAGACGAAATACCATGCAGTTTTCCCCGGATGTGACAGGTAAAGAAATAACGATCCGGGCAAGTGTTACCAAAGCAAAAGACAAAGATTTGCAGGGATTTATTGCCGGTCAGGGTGGAAAAGATGGCGGATATGCGCTTTATATTCAGGATGGGAAATTGGTTATGGATGTAAAACAGCATGGAATGGTATCAAAAGCTTCCACAACCCAACCTCTTCCTGAAAAATTTGATGCCGTTGCGAGCCTTACAAAATCCGGTAAAATTTCAATAGAAGTAGATGGTAAACAAGTCGCCGAGGCAAAGGCGCATATGCTGTTTGCTGCACCGTTAACAACCTCGGTACGTACAGGTGAAGATGTGGAAGGTGATGATAAAATAGGTACTTACCCCGGCAGATTTGGTTTTGTGGGTAATTTTCAAAAAGCGACGCTGGAATTAAATCATCCCGACGAAAGTAAAACAGTGGCTGGGGAAGAGAGAAAACCAAAACAAGCTTCTGCTACTGCAAGCAATGCAACAGTAATTGAACTTAAAGTGGTACCGGAAATGCTTCAGTTTGATAAAAAGCTGATTCAGGTAAAAGCCGGACAGAAAGTGGTTGTTAACCTGGAAAACCCGGACGGAATGCAGCATAACTTTTTGGTGATTAAACCCGGGTCTTTGCAAAAAGTTGGTAAAGCTGCAGACGACATGCTGGCAGATCCAAAAGCATCTGAAAAACAGTATGTTCCCAAAATTCCGGAAGTGCTTTTCTCAACCCGGCTGGTCAACTCGGGAGAAACCGTGACCTTGGAATTTACGGTTCCAAACGTACCTGGTGATTATCCTTTTGTGTGTACCTTCCCCGGTCACTGGAGAGGTATGAATGGAATTTTGAGGGTATCAAAATAAGTCGTTTATCAAACTTCTTAACTACAATAATTCTTAACTTCTTTTTAAATAATGATCAATTCAATTTTTAAAGCTTCACTGATTCTGCTGCTCCTTGCTGTTTTTGGGACTTCTGATACTGCATCCGCATTTCCGAAAAAAAAGGCGATTCGTGTATTACTTGTTGGCGGGGGAGAATCTCATGATTTTGACAAATGGTACAAACAGGAAGACGTTGCAACCTTACAGAAAGATGGTCTTGCAAGCGTGGAATACACCAGTGATCCGACAACGATTTTGGCCAAACTTCCGAACATTGACGTTTTGTATCTTGCCAATAACCAGCCAATAAAGGATGAAGCTACGCGCAAAGCGATCTTTGCATTTGCGGATGCGGGAAAAGGTCTGGTACTTGCTCACCCTGCCCTTTGGTATAACTGGAAAGACTGGCCTGAATATAATCAAAAGTTGGTTGGTGGTGGTTCCCGGGGTCATAACAAGTATGGACCGTTTGATGTAACGATTACCAATACCAAACATCCGGTTACCAAAGGAGTTCCGGCAACTTTCAACCTGAATGACGAGCTGTATTATTTTATTGCGGATCCTGCCGGAACACCAATGGAAGTACTTGCAACCGCAAAAGCCAAAGACTCAGATAAGGTGTTTCCAAGTCTGGTAATTGTAAAATATCCAAAAGGCAGAATTGTAGGAATCGCACTAGGTCACGATGCAGCCTCTCATACAATTGAACCCTACAAGACCATCTTACGCAACGCTGTAAAATGGGCCGCCAACAGATAACCTAGCCCTGAAAGGGCTTCATCTCTCAACCCAGGGCACCGCCCTGGGAGGTAGGTGCGACGCCCTAGCCCTGAAAGGGGTCCATCTCTCAACCCAGGGCATCGCCCTGGAATCTTTAAATCAATAACAATATAAAACATGAGTCAGAAACAAATCACAGTCGTAATCGTAGGTATGGGCTTCGGAAAAGAATTTATCCCTATCTATCAAAGTCACCCGAATATTAAAGCAGTAGGGATCTGTACCCGCAGCAAAGAAACCCGTGATGAACTGACTGCCAAATTTAATCTGGACCCCAATCTGGTATTTGAAAATTTTGAGGATGTTCCGCTTCGGGAAGATGTAGATGCTATTCACGTCGTAACACCCGTTCCTGAACACGCCAAAATGACGCTGGCCGCTCTTAATGCAGGAAAACATACAGCCTGCACAATCCCAATGGCTATGACGGTTGAAGATTGTACAGCCATTGTTGAAGCAAAACGCAGGTCTAAAAAGGTGTATATGATGATGGAAACTGCATTGTATACCCGAGAATTTTTGTATGGTTTGAAGCTGGCAGAAAGCGGAGAGCTGGGGAGAATCCAGTTTGTACGTGGTTCTCATATTCAGGATATGAGCATGGAAGGCTGGGGCGAATACTGGAAAGGTTACCCGCCAATGCTCAACGGAACACATGCGATTTCTCCGCTTTTGAAAATTAATAACACAATTGCGGAAACGGTGGTTTGCCACGGATCAGGAAGATTGTCCGACGACCTGACAAGCCGTTACGGTTCGCCTTTTGCAGTAGAAACGGCAACATTTACGCTTAAAAACACAGATGTTGTTGCAGAAGCAACACGCTCGTTGTTTGATGTTGTGCGCCAGTACCGCGAAAGTTATGATGTGTATGGTACAAAAATGTCATTCGAATGGGAACAGTTGCAGGATGAAAGCCACATTATTTTTGATGGCGGCGAAAATGCAAAACGCGTTGATGTTCCGGATACAGATGAACTGCTGATTGAACCGATCAAACATTTTACCAAAAGAGAAAAAATTGACGATCCGAACCACGTATCCTTTTTACAGGGTGCAGGTCACGGAGGGTCTCACCCGCATTTGGTGCAGGAGTTTGTTGCAGCCATTATCGAAGGAAGAGATTCTGCGGTTGATGCAGCTTTAGCGGCAAACTACACCTGCGCAGGTATTTGCGCCCACGAATCGGCTATGAAAGGTGGTGTACGTGTGAATGTTCCAAGTTTTGAAGAGTAATATTTGCCAGAGGTAAAGACTTTCCAAGTTTTCAAAACTTGGAAAATCTCGTCTCGTTTGGCCTGATTGTTAAAACAAAAACCATGTTATTCGGAGCCAGTACGTTCATTTGGGTGTCACCGTTTTCAACAGAAAACATTGATTTGTTACTCAAAGTAAAAAATATGGGCTATGACATTATAGAAATAGCCGTAGAAGACACCAGCATTATCGACTGGAGATTAATTAAGGATGCTGCGAAAGATCTTGATCTGAAAATTACGATCAGCGGTGCCTTTGGCATGGAACGTGATATTTCAAGTACGGAACCTGCTTTCAGGGAATTGGGAAAACAATACATCGTCGATTGTATTAAAATTGCAGCTGATGTAGGCAGTCCTATTTTCGGTGGACCGGTTTATTCCGCAGTTGGTAAAACGCGCCTGGTTTCTGATGAACAAAAAAAACAGGAGCGTGCCTGGTGTGTTGAAACACTGGCAGAAATTGGGAAAATTGCGGCTGATCACGGCGTAGTTGTGGGTCTTGAACCACTGAATCGTTTCGAAACGGATATGGTTAATACGGTGGATCAGGCACTTTCTATCGTCAACCAAGTTGGAAGCAGCAATCTTAAAATTGTTTTGGATACTTTTCATTCCAATATTGAAGAAAAGGACATTCCAGCATCCATTCGTAAGATTGGAAAAGATTTGCTTTGCCACATTCAGGGAAATGAAAGCGACAGGGGAACGCCTGGAACGGGACATTTGGAATGGGAAGGTATCAGAGATGCACTTGTTGAAGTTGGTTACGACGGAGCCGTGGTGATAGAAACATTTGGACAGCCATCCAAAGAACTTGCAAGGGCTGCGTGTATCTGGCGGCCCCTTGCAAACAGTGCGGATGAGCTGGCAAGCGAAGGACTGGCTTTTTACAAAAAGCTGTTTTCCTAGTTTGAAAAGGGAGCGTATTTATTGTTGTATTTATAAAAAGACAAATAATGAAGTTTATCAAAATATCTTTTCTAACTCTTCTGATCGGACTTTCTCTTCAGAATTGCAATAAGAAAACCGACGAGAAAGAGGAAGAAGCAGCAGCGACTGAACAGTCTGCGGGAAGGGAAATCTGGACTAAGGAACAGGCCAAGGAATGGTATGCAAAACAAGGCTGGCTTGTTGGTGCAGACTTTTTGCCAAGCACAGCGATCAATCAGCTGGAAATGTTTCAGGAAGCTTCTTTTGATACGGCAACCATCAATCGCGAATTAGGTTGGGCAGAAGGTATTGGCATGAATACGATGCGTGTTTATCTGCACGATTTATTGTATCAGCAGGATTCTGTAGGCTTTTTTAAAAGGCTGGATGTGTTTCTTGATATTACGGAAAAACATAAAATTAAACCTGTTTTTGTACTTTTTGATTCATGCTGGGATCCTTTTCCAAAATTAGGAACGCAGCGTGCTCCAAAGCCGGGTGTGCACAATTCGGGTTGGGTACAAAGCCCGGGTCATGATGCGCTGAAAGACAGTACACAGTATCCTCGTCTGGAAAGATATGTGAAAGGCACTATCGCAGCCTTTGCTAACGATGATCGCGTATTAGCCTGGGATATCTGGAACGAGCCGGATAATGGCAATGACAGTTCTTATGGCAAGATTGAATTGAAAAACAAAACGGATTACGTTTTGCCGTTAATGACAGAGGCTTTTGCATGGGCAAGATCTGAAAATCCTTCGCAGCCGTTGACAGTTGGTGTCTGGGCGGGTGATTGGACTTCTCACGAAACTTTGAAGCCAATTGAAAAAGTAAGTATCGACCAATCTGATGTTATTTCGTTCCATAACTACGACAGTGCTCAGGAATTCGAAAAACGTATCAAACAATTACAGCAGTACGATCGTCCGATGATTTGTACAGAATATATGTCAAGAGGAAACGGCAGCTTTTTTGAAGGGTCACTACCAATTGCTAAAAAGTATAATGTAGGTGCAATTAACTGGGGACTGGTTGACGGGAAATCGCAAACCATCTATCCCTGGGATAGCTGGAGAAAAACGTATACCAAAGAACCTGATTTATGGTTTCACGACATTTTTAGAAAAGACGGAACGCCTTACAAAAAAGAGGAGACGGATTTGATAAGGAAATTGACTGCTTCTAAGTAATAAGCTGATCTTTAACAACAAAGTCGTCTGTTATATCTATTAGCAGACGAATTTGTTGTTTGAATTAATTCAAAATTCCTGCCAGTTTCAAGAGTATCAGTAACTCCGAATCTTCCAGATTTTCTTTTTCGGATTTGTCATAAATAGAAAGGAGATAAACTTTTTGATTAACGACTTTCACACAAAATATAACTCTGCTGCCTCCTCGTTTTCCTTTTCCTTTGGACGAAATACCTAACCTTATTTTATAGCAATCATTACCTAAATAGTCTCCTTGTATGGGATTGTTTTCGAGCGACCCAAAAAGTGGCTTTATGTCTTCTTTGAGAGACTTATACTTCTTAGCAAGTCTCTTTATTTGCTTTTCAAATGATTCAACGACAATTATCTCAAAGCTCATTCCAAAGCTCGTTGGCAGTTTTTAGTTGTTTTTTGCCGGCCAGATGTAACTCAACATCTTTCATTCCTTCCTTTAAATCCTGAATAAACTCCTCATCCTCAGAATTCAGGCTTTGGTTAACCTGAACCTCCTGATATTGAAATTTTTTCAGAAGTTCTCTAAAGAAAGTAAGGTCTTTATCCGGAATGTTGACTGTTAATTCCATAATCGATTCTTTTTACAAATATAAAAAATCAAACGAACATTTTGGTAACCAGATTTTTACGAGGAAACCCGTTCTCTTTAGAATTTACAAACCCTCCTGCGAAGTCAAAAGATCCTCCAAATTCTCCCTTCTGCGAATAAGTTTTTCCTGGCCGTTATCCACCAGTACTTCCGCAGGGCGAAAACGGGCGTTGTAATTTGAACTCATTGAAAAGCCGTAAGCGCCTGCATTCAAAAATGCGAGCGTATCACCCTGACGTACTTCCGGTAGATTTCTGTCCGTTGCAAATGTGTCTGTTTCACAAATGTAACCGACAACATTATATGGTTTTTCTTCGCCGCTTGGGTTAGAAACGTTGAGGATGTGATGGTAAGAACCGTACATCATCGGACGTATCAGATGATTCAATCCCGAATCTACATGAACGAAATTACGTGCAGGATCTTCTTTCACAACCGTGGTAGTAACCAGCAGGTATCCGGATTCGCTCACCAGGAATTTTCCCGGCTCAAACCAAAGCTGTAACTCGCGGCCATATTCGGAGCAGAAGTTTTTGAAGCGCTCCGATATTTTATTTCCAAGTAATTCCATATCTGTAACGGCATCGCCTGGCAAATAAGAAACCTTGAAACCACCGCCGAGATCAATAATTTCAAGATCAGGAAAATGTTTGGCAGTTTCAAAAAGAATATCTGCAACCTGTAAAAATGGCTCGGCGTCTTTAATGTCAGAACCCGTATGCTGATGAAGACCAATAATTTTGATATCGTATTTTTTTACGATTTCCAGAATCTGATCTAACAAAAGAACGGAAATTCCGAATTTAGAATCTGCATGCGCCGTCATGATTTTAATGTTACCGCCGGCAGCTACGTTTGGTTTGATTCGTATCAGGCATGGTTTTGTGTTTCCATAAGTCTGTCCAAACCATTCGAGCAGCGGAAGGCTGTCTACATTGACAATCGCACCAGCTTCAACTGCTGTTTTTACCTCCGAAAAAGGTACTCCGCTTGGCGTAAAGGTGATTTGATTGCCTTCATATCCTGCAAGTTTGCCCATTTCAAATTCGCCCGGCGAAACAACGTCAAGCTCCACACCAATTTCCCGCATCAAACGTAGAATGGAAAGATTTGTATTGGCTTTACAGGCAAATTTTATTTTCATATTCACACCTGAAAAGGCATGCTGAAGCTCGGCAACTTTACGTCTGATCGTAGCTCCGTCGTAAACGTAAAGAGGGCTGCCGTAGGTTTCTGTCAATCGAATTGGGTCAATTCCCTGGATTGTATATGTATTTTGTTCGGAAAGTTGCATCGAAAAAATAATGGATTTTGAATAAAAAAATTAGAATGGCCGCTCGATCTGGTTGCAATATTTATCAAGATAAACAGCCATTTCCTGTTGCATGCGTTGGGCTTCTTCTCCTGCTTTTATAGCAAAGTCGGTTCCGTTACCTGCATAAATTATACTTCTTGAAGCGTTGATCAGTAAACCACAGCTTTTGTTCATACCATATTTAGAAACTTCTTCCAAGCTTCCACCCTGCGCGCCGACACCGGGAACAAGTAGAAAATGATCAGGTACAATACCACGGATGTATTTAAGATCTTTTGCCTGTGTAGCACCCACAACGTACATCATGCGGTCAGCGCCGGCCCATTCCTGCGATTTTATCAGAACATGTTCAAAAAGCGGTTTGTCGTCAGCTGTGATACGCTGAAAATCAGCACTTCCCGAATTACTTGTTAAAGCCAGAAGGATTACCCACTTATTTTCAAATTCCAGAAAAGGAAGTACCGAATCGCTTCCCATGTACGGTGCAACGGTAACCGAATCAAAACTAAGTCCTGATGATGTTGGATCAAAAAAAGTACGGGCATAAAGTCCGGATGTATTTCCGATGTCGCCGCGTTTCGCATCAGCGATCGTAAAATGGCTCTTCGGGATGTATTCAATTGTTTTTTGAAGACTTTCCCAACCCTTCGCTCCCATGGCCTCGTAAAAGGCAATGTTTGGTTTATAAGAAACACAGAAATCCAGTGTTGCATCGATAATCTGCTTGTTAAAGGCAAATACAGGATCTGCTTCTTTTAACAAATGTGCAGGTATCTTGCGGATGTCGGTATCGAGTCCTACGCAGAGGTAAGATTTCTTCAGGGAAATTTGTTCAAAAAGTGTTTTATGCGTCATGATTTTCGAAATATTGCGCCGAAATTACAACCTATGACAATAGATTCATAAATTTGTCCGCAGATAAAGCAATTACGTACCAACCACCAACAAATTAACAAGGGCCTATGCAGATCAGGGAAACATCCATCGAAGGTTTAGTTGAAATAATTCCACGCGTTTTTGAAGACGACCGTGGTCTGTTTTTCGAATCTTACAGTGAAGGATGGTTTAAAAAGCTGGGACTTCCCACCAATTTCGTACAGGATAATCAGTCTTTTTCCATAAAAGGCGTAGTGAGAGGTTTACATTTTCAGAAAGCTCCCTTTGCGCAAGGCAAGCTGGTTCGTGTTATTTCTGGTAGAGTGCTGGATGTTGCGGTAGACATTCGTCCGGAATCACCGACTTTCGGTAAACATGAAGTTTTTGAATTAAGAAGTGATACCAATAACATGGCTTTTGTGCCTGAAGGTTTTGCTCACGGTTTTGTTGCGCTGGAAGATTCAATTTTTAGCTACAAGTGCACCAATATTTATAATAAAGAATCAGAGTCCGGAATTCTCTGGAATGATCCCGAGCTTGGTATCGACTGGGGAATCGAAAATCCGATTGTCTCCGAAAAAGATATTATTCTGCCGACGTTTAGGGAATTGTTTGGAGAAATCAGGAAGTAAAATTTCACGCAGAGTAAAAGATTTTAACGCAGAGCGCGCCAAGATTTTTTTTCTTCGCGGCCTCTGCGTTTTACTTTGCGTCCTCTGCGTGAAACAATCCAAAGACTTACTTTTCGAATAACTCTTCCAACGCCTTTGAGGCTACTTTTCTTGCTGAATTGGGATTTTGACCTGTGATAAGCCGTTCGTCCAGCTCAATAAATTCAATAAAAGGAATCATTGATTTGGTATAATGCGCGCCCTGCTCTTTAAGTTTGTCTTCCAGATTAAACGGAACTTCACTCACAAAGCTCATCAGGGTTTCTTCCATATTGGAAAAGCCGGTCAGATATTTATCCTTAATCAGCAAAGTTCCATCCGATAATTTTACATTAACCAAACCGGACACACCGTGGCAAACAGCGGTTACCGTTCCGTTGTTTTCATAAATGATTCTGGTGATTTCCTGTAATTCGGTATTATCTGCGAAATCCCACATGGCTCCGTTTCCCCCGGCAAAGTAGATCAGGCGATATTCTCCGGCGTGAATTTGTGAAGGAGAAAGGGAGCTGTTTATTTTGGACTGAAAAACTGTATCTTCCGAATATTTCAGGTTAACCTCATCCTTTAAGTCCAGACTTCTTTCGTCAATCGGAATTTTCCCTCCCTTGGGACTGACAATGTCAACCAGCACTCTTCTTTTTACCATTAAATCGTAAAAGTGGGTCAGTTCACTAAGCCATAATCCGGTTTTCCCGGATTTGGTAGGATAGCTATCATGATTGGTACAAACGATCAGAACTCTCATAGCATCATTGTGCAGATTACTTTTGGAAAGATACCATAAAATCGGAGTAATTTCCAGGCGATGCAATACAAACGTTTAATCGTATTTGGTAATTAAATGTAGAAGTCAGCAGGAATTGCGTTACAGATTTTTTTCACAGCAACTGATTTTTATAGGCAAAAGCAACTGCGGCGGCAGTGGTTTTGGTTCCCGTTTTTTCAAGAACCCTGAGCCGGTGTCCTTCAACGGTACGGATGCTGATAAACAGCTTTTCACCAATTTCTGCGGTAGAAAGTCCGTCGCATATCAGCTGTAAAACCTCCTGTTCCCTGGCAGAGAGGGCAACATTACATGCATTTGGGAAAAAGGGATGTTTGTTAGGCTGGCGGTTCACCATTTTACGATGCATCGCTTTTGAAACAAAATCGTTGTAGTAAAAACCTTCATCGGCAACCCGTCTGATCGCTTTTTCAACTTCATCCGGACTGGTGTCTTTTAACAAATATCCCTGAACACCTTTTTCAAGCATGTGAATCACAAAACGATCTTCGTTGTACATCGACACGACAATAACCTTAATATTCGGGAATTTTTCAAAGGCAGCTTCGGTTGCCTGGATTCCATCCATTACCGGCATTTGAAGATCCATGAAAACGATGTCCGGTGTGTTAAAAGGAAGTTTATCCAATAATTCCTGTCCGTTTGCAGCTTCCAGAATAAACTCGAAATCAGGAATGCCGCTCAGCATGGAAATAAAACCTTTGCGGAAAAGTTCGTGGTCGTCGGCGATGCCTAATTTTAGTGTGCTCATAATATCAAAGGGTCACGCGTTCACGACGAAAAGGATGTAAAGGCTCTGGTTTACTGTTTGATACAGCCTGCATAGGAATTTGTGTCAGCGCTGTTGATCCGCCTGTTGCGTTTTTGCTGTACTGGACCGTGCCGTTCACGATGGCAAGCCTGCTTTCGATGCCTAGTAAACCAAGGCCCGCAAGTTTTCCTTCTTTAATCATGTCCGGATCAAATCCAATCCCGTTGTCTGCAACACGAAGTCCGATGAAATCTTTGCTCATTTCCAAGCTAATTTCAATTTTGGAACACTGCCCATGTTTTATGGCATTGTTAACCAGTTCCTGCATAATCCGGTACAGCGTAAGTTCAATTTTTTGACCCTGCCTGGGCAATTCTTCCTCGCCGGGCTGAAAACAAATCGTCAAATTGTTCCCTTCTTCAAGTTTATGGATGAATTCGTCAATGGCTTCCGCAAGTCCGAATCTTTCCAGTGTAGTTGGTACAAGTTCACGGGTAATACGCCTCACGTGCAAAATCGTTTCTTCAACCAGTGACTGCGCCTTTCGCATAATCTGGTCTTCTTTTTCTCCGTTTTCAGTAATTCTTTTGCTGAGCTGATTGAGGCTTAATTTGGTGAGGGAGAGCATAGTGCCAATGTCATCGTGCAGATCCTGAGCGATGCGCCGGCGTTCTGTTTCCTCCGAATTGAGCGCAGTATCCAGCAATAATTTGCTATAATTCTTTTCTATTTCATTCAGCTTTTTCTCCTCCTCAAATTTCTTTTTTTGATAATATATGACAAATGAGATCACAAAAAATGCCATCATCAGCATTGCCAGCGTACCAATGAGCAAGGCCCATTTCATTTGTTCAGTGTCTTGCATAATAGCGGGCTGAAAAAAGCGAGATTCCTAAACTTATTAACGTTATACTAATGATATCAAATATATATGGAATCCGGTCCAATAAACCGATGTCAAGTCGAACGTCCCACTGAGTTGCATAGTGCAAAGTAGGGGCTATAAATATCAAACTGGAATAATAAAGCAGTAAACCGGAACAAATCCAAAAAAATGGAAAAGTAAGCAGATTAGGTACCTTCAATGATCCGATTAGTTCTTTAAAATAAAGTAAAATCCAAAAAATCATTAGTAGCGACTCCACCGTAAGTGAGTACTTGACAATCTGATGTAAATGCAAATTCAAAATATCAGGATTGCAATACCATATATCCCATAATGTGAAAAAAGAAAAGCCTACGGATAATG
Source organism: Dyadobacter psychrotolerans (assembly GCF_004349265.1). Lineage (GTDB taxonomy): Bacteria > Bacteroidota > Bacteroidia > Cytophagales > Spirosomataceae > Dyadobacter > Dyadobacter psychrotolerans. The sequence goes on along the minus strand of NZ_SMFL01000003.1, from coordinate 760,989 downwards.
GCATTATAAATTTCGTAACCTGCTTGTTCTCAAATTTATAATAAAACATTCCGCTCATTAAAATATATCGGAAAATGATTGTCACATTGAATAATACCAAATTATTAACTCGTGTCGCTGCACAATGAAACATCAAAAGATCAATAATCAGTTTAACGAGTAAAAAAAGTAATAATAGCCGGAACGAAGGATCTGCATATGCTTTTCTTTGATATATGAGAGTTATTGGTACCAGTGTGATTATTACTGATATACTCGAAAGGAGGTCGTATTGGAAATAGAACAGGTATTTTTGTAACATTTATCTCTCCGTAATTCGCCGTTTATTGATCTTTCGTTTGCCGTATTATACAGTATCTTCTTCTGGCGGAGCACACTTGTGCGGGCAAAGCGGTCCGTTTGCCAAGGCAGATGGAGATCCTTCATTATCCTTAATTCCAATGGGTGAAGCAAGATCCCGACCGTAAGCGTCAACAGGCACGATGATCAGCCTTGAAGTCTTTTTACCTTTTCCTTCTTCACGTACTATCACTTCGTCCTTCTGATGTTCCTCCCAGCGGCTTCCGTAATAGACACGAAATCCAACAGCCTGACCCTTATAACTTTCCATCAGTTTATTAAAAGTGTTCAGACCAAAAAACTCGGCCTCTACGTAGTTTTCAGAATTGCCTTTTGTAATCTCACTTTTTTTCTTCTGATGTACCGATTTGAGGGTATTTGCGGCAGATGAAAAAATAATTTCACCTTCGCTGCCGTCAAACATTACTTTTTTTTCGCTTGGTTTTGCCATGATTTCTTAAGTATTGTAGAAAGGTTGTAAAACTGGTTTTAGTTAAAAGTAAAAGTATACGGTGAAAAACTTAAACCCAAGCTGATAAAGAAGTATTGATTAAACGGTATTTTGTTAAATATCTTATTATCAACGGTTTAATCTTTTTTGGTCAAAAAAAACACGTAGAATTACTTACTATAACGAGGATTTCTACCAGACATTTTTATTTGTTGTTTGTATTGATAAACCATAAATTTTCATGCCTAAATCTGATCTCATGTGGGCACTGAATAAAAGCATGAGGTCAAATGGTGTGTCTTTTTCAGATTCAGGGAATTTCATTAGATTTCAGCCTTATAATGATAGATTTTATAGAATGAAACCAACAATCAAAATAGAATACTGTCCAAAATGTGGATGGCTTTTACGCGCTGCCTGGATGGCTCAGGAGTTGCTTACCACTTTTACGGATGATCTTCAGGGAGTTACGCTTGTACCGTCGGAAGTTGCCGGGCGATACACAGTTCATATTGGAGAAACGCTTCTTTGGGACCGCAAACGCGAAGGGCATTTTCCTGAGCCGAAGGAATTAAAACAAAAGGTGAGGGACGTCATTGACCCGGAAAGAAACCTTGGACATAATGATGGAAAGACGGCGGTGTAAGGCAAAATCTACCAGGTTTGTAGACATTATGTCACGCGGGGTAAATTCAGGACTGAAATAATGGCATGTAGGTATATTTATAATTTGCGTAAAAATTAGCCGTATAGTCTCATTATGAATATAAATATCTGATTTTTAGGTCTTTAAATTTTATTTTGTCCTGCTTTGGTTAAACAAGTTTTAAACAAAATGAATCTATGGCACGTAGTTTGTCGTTTGTTTATAAAATTGTTAACCTAAACATACGATTGCCATGGAAAGCAAACTAAAAATACCACAGGAAATGTTGATGAATATCGATTTCATCAACACAGTAAACGGTGGAATGAGTGAGCCAGCCATTCAACTCGAAAGAGGATCGGATGGTTTTGAGGTTGTTGTTAAAGTTCCTGGCATCGAAGTAGAGGATCTTCAGTTGGAAGTTGTCAGTGGAAAAAAGAATTCAACCAATCTTAAGCTATATCACCTGTTGCCCATTTTCTCTCAGGAATCAATGCCGGAAGAAGAGCAATGGAAAACCATACGTTTCATTAACACCTTCGTCATACCGGAGGGGGTGGATGTAGAAAATATTTCAGCCAGATACGACGATACGTTACGTCATTTGGTACTACATCTTCCATATGGAAATGAAAAAGGCGACTATCGAAGAAAAGTCGATATCAGCCGTTGGTAGTTAATTTTCGAAAATTCAAGTATTAAGGCCTGCAATTAAACTTGCGGGTTTTTTTATGCCCCATGGGTTACAAAAGGACATATTTAGGGAAGATTTGCGGTTTTGCTTCATTGGAAATTATCTTCATCCAATAGATTATATTAAAAAATCGTAAACCTTCATTTTTCATCTGAAAATGGCCATTCAACTTTGTATTTTAGTGGTCGCATTACAGTCCCCATACCTCTCCATCTCAACAGTTATGAAAAAGTCAAATATTTTTGCCTACATCGAACTCTCCAAAATGGTTGAAGAGCTTCGTCAGTCGGCTGCATCTGACAAACTCAAAGAAAAGTTAAAAGCCCAGGCCGCCTATTTTAATATTCTTGAACCCCGTTATTTTTCTGATTCCCTCATTTCCGAATGGGAAGGAATACTTGCAATAACAAAACAAAAGGGCGCAAAGGTAGATGACGAAGGAAAAGTTATTTCCAACGCTATTTCTAATACCATCGAAAGTTTTAACCAGAAAGAATGCCAAAAACTCGCAGATCAGGTTTTTGGTTTGTTTGAAAAACTACAAAAGGAATTTCAATAACAGTCAAAATAAAAAAAGACCTGCTTCGATTTGGAAACAGGTCTTTTGTTTGAAAGGATTATAAATCAGTTTACCGTTCCTCCGTTCCAAACTTCCTTTCCCGGTTGCACAAACGCAAGACTTCCGTCGCGGTCTTCGGCCATCAGAATCATTCCGTGGCTTTCCATTCCCATCATTTTGCGGGGAGCCAGGTTGGCAAGGTAAAGTACCGTTTTGCCAATAATTTCCTCAGGTTTGAAATGCTCCGAAATTCCGCTCAAAACAGTACGCTGCTCGCTTCCTATATCGACTTTAAGCTTTAATAATTTTTTACTTTTTGGAACGCTTTCGGCTTCAACAATCGTCGCAACACGAATATCCATTTTGGCAAAATCATCATATTGAATCTCGGTTTTCACCGGGCTTACCACTTTTCCTTCCAATTCATTCATACGTTTGGCATCGTGTAATTTCTGCACCTGTTTTTCAATCACATGGTCTTCAATCTTTTCGAAAAGCAAAGCTGCCTCACCAATGACTTGTCCGGCTTCGAGTAAATCAAGTTTGCCTGCATCCTGCCATTTACTGCTTTTTACACCCAGTTGAGTACGAATTTTTTCGGCAGTAAAGGGCAGTACCGGCTCCGAAACTATAGATAATGAAGCGGAAATCTGCAAAGCAATATTCATGATCGTATTGACACGTTCAGGATCTGTTTTGATCACATGCCATGGCTGGGTGTCGGCAAGATATTTATTTCCTAACCTGGCCAGATCCATAATAAATGTCAGTGCTTCGCGGAAACGATAATTCTCCATTGCTTCTCCGATTTTTGCCGGGAAAGCGGCAAGTTCGGTCAGAACAATCTGGTCAATTTCTTCTAAGTTACCTTGTGCAGGTACTTTATTATCACAGAATTTCTGGGTCAGTACAATTGCTCGATTAATGAAATTTCCAAAAATACCGACCAGTTCACTGTTATTTCTTGTCTGGAAATCTTTCCAGGTGAACTCACTGTCTTTTGTTTCAGGTGCGCTGGCAGTTAATACATAACGAAGCACATCCTGTTTGTTTGGTAGTTCTTCCAGATATTCATGCAGCCAGACTGCCCAGTTTCTTGAAGTTGAAATCTTATCACCTTCCAGATTCATAAACTCGTTGGCAGGCACATTGTCGGGCAAAATCAGGTTACCTTCCGCGATAATGGTTGCCGGGAAAATAATACAGTGGAAAACAATATTGTCTTTCCCGATAAAATGGACAAGCTTGGTTTGTTCGTTTGCATCTTCACTTTTTTGCCACCATTTTTTCCATCCTTCATCCGTTCCGTTTTTCTGTACCAGCCAGTCTTTGGTTGCTGAGATGTAGCCTATTGGCGCCTCAAACCAAACGTAAAGTACTTTTCCTTCTGTGTTGGGAACCGGAACCGGAATGCCCCAGTCCAGGTCGCGCGTCATCGCCCTTGGTTTCAGGCCTTCCTTCAGCCAGGACTGACATTGTCCCAAAACGTTGGTTTTCCATTCCGGATGACTGTTTACGAATTCTTCAACCTGCGGCTGTAATTTATCCAAAGGCAAAAACCAGTTGGTAGTCGGTTTCATTACAGGTTTCGCACCGGAAAGCATCGAATGTGGCTCAATCAGTTCAGTCGGGCTAAGCGCAGAACCGCAGCGTTCGCACTGGTCTCCATAAGCGTTGGGATTGGCACAAACCGGACAGGTCCCGACAATGTATCGGTCTGCCAGAAACTGCTGTGCCGTTTCATCAAAATATTGCTCTGTGGTTTCTTCAATAAAAACACCTTTATCGTACAGGTCTTTAAAAATTTCCTGCGAAGTTTCGTGGTGGATTTGCTTGCTGGTTCTTGAATAAACATCAAACGAAATACCAAGCTGCCGGAACGAATCGTCGATTTGTGTATAATATTTATCTACAACCTGCTGTGGCGTAAGTCCTTCTTTTTTTGCACGTATGGTTATTGGTACGCCGTGCTCATCCGTTCCGCTGATGAAGGCTACATCTTTGCCATTCGATCGCAGGTAACGAACGTAAATATCTGCCGGAACATAACAGCCAGCCAAATGCCCGATGTGAATAGGGCCGTTGGCGTATATCAGCGCAGCAGTTACAGTATATCTTTTAGGGTCGGTGATTGCCATTGAATTTTACTCTGTATTTAATAATGCCGCAAAGTTAGCAAAATCGCTGTGAGAGATGCGAAGATGAGGCGTTCAAGTTTGACGGCAGCAATGATAAGCGTGTATAAAAAGCTTTTAGCCTTAACCGAAAAAGATAAGGTAGAAACTAAAATTGAATGACATTTTTTACTAAAAGTATTTTTTATAAGATATAAGGTAAAATATACTTGACATTAATTAAAGTAAACTATACATTTGAGTCAATCTAAATATTTAAACCTTCTTGTCATGAAAACAAAATACCTTTTGCCAAGCCGATTGAGAATTTTGGGCTGGATTCTGGTTTTAATCTGCACGCCTCTTGGGGTATGGTATCTTGCTGCCGAAAATTCTTTTCCGTTTCATTTGGTAATTAATATTCCTTGGCCTTTTGAAGGAAACAATGAAATGCTACCAATTAAGGATGGTTTGCTTTATCTAAGTATTGTTGATGAAGTTTTGGCGCTGGGCGCACTATTCGGGTTCTTTGTTGTTGGCTTTACAAAGCAGCTGATTGAAGATGAACGAATAGCTTTGCTCCGTCTGGAAGCTTTACAGTGGGGTATTTATGCCAACTACTTGTTATTAGCTCTGAGCGTGATTTTTGTTCATGGTCCTTCGTTTATTACGGTCATTACGTACAACATGTTTACACCCTTGATCATTTTTGTACTTAGATTTTACTGGCTTTTGTTCATTAGTCCGGCCATGGAGGCCAAAAGAGAAAGGAGTTTAGTATGAAAAACAGGATCAGGATTGAGCGCGCGATATTAAATATTACCCAGGCCGATCTGGCCGAACGGGTTTCCGTTACCCGGCAAACGATTAATGCCATTGAAGCAGGTAAATATTCGCCAACACTGGCACTGGGAATGAAAATCGCCAGGGAGTTTGAGAAGACCGTGGATGAGGTTTTTGAGCTGGAGGAGGGCGATTGAATATTAGAAGCATATCTGTATGCTTCTAATATTCTGGTTGAAAACCTTATTCATCAAATTCCTTTAAAAACCACTTTTTACCACGAACTTTGACGTTCATTATTTTGCCGTTTACATGAAGATCCTCATTACAGGTGCCACAGGTTTAGTTGGAAGTGCTGTGGCGCGCCGTTTTCTTTCCGAAGATCATACCGTTTATGCACTCTTTCGTTCCGGATCGGATCGTAGTTTGCTGGCGGATATTGAATCGCAGATAAACTGGATCGAGGGAGATATACTGGATATCAGCACACTGGAAACGGCAATAAGCGGAATGGATTTTGTGGTTCACACGGCAGCGGTGGTTTCATTTATTCCGGGTGATAGGAAAATGATGTACAAGGTTAACATGGAAGGTACGGCCAACGTAGTGAACGTCTGTCTCAAAGCAAACATCAAAAAACTATGTCATGTGAGCAGCATAGCGGCTCTTGGCAGGCCGGATGCACGGAAAGTCATTCCCGGGCAGGATTTGATCCTGGACGAGTCGCAGAGATGGGAGGAATCTCCGGACAACTCGGAATATGCAAAAACCAAATATCTCTCTGAACTGGAAGTCTGGCGGGGAATTGCGGAAGGCCTGAATGCAGTGATTGTAAATCCAACGGTAATCCTCGGTGAAGGTGACTGGAGTAAAAGCAGCACGCAGCTTTTTCGCTATGTATTCCAGGAAAAACCATTTTATACCGAAGGAATCGTTAATTATGTAGATGTAAAGGACGTTTCAGAAATTATTTTTCAGTTGCTTTTCTCCGATATATCTGCTGATCGTTTCCTGCTCAATGGCGGAAGTATGATGTATCGGGATCTTTTTAATACAATTGCTGATTCAATGAATAAAAAGCGTCCTGCTTTTAAAGTTGGGTCGGGCCTGGCGGCGGTCATTTGGCGGATAGAAGCAGTTCGAACCTGGCTTATGGGCACCAAACCTTTGATCACAAAAGAAACAGCACAGTCGAGTGCGAGGAGGATCAGGTACGACAATTCGAAAATACGAAAAGCGTTAGGATTTAACTTTCAGCCAATTGAGAAAACAGTCGCCCGTGTAAGCGAAAGTTTGCTTCGCAAGATTTGAATAACAAGGAATTATTTTTAACTTTCTTTCATTATCAATGATAGGATTTTAATTTAAATCCTACATTGAGTTGGTTCAGGATTTACCAACCTCTAACTTAATTGTTCGTGTGATGGAGAAAAATTTCGGGGAAAGAAAGGATTACATGAAGGAAACCCTGCTTAGGTTTGAAAGAATGATTAAAATGAATGAGCCTACGTTTTTCGATTTGGAGACATACGAAAAGGTCACGGCTCATTATATAGAAAAAGGAGATTGGGATAAGGCGGTGCAGGCGTGCGATCTGGGCCTTGCTGATTTTCCGTATTCATTGGATCTTTTGCTTAGTAAAGTACAGCTGCATGCCAATCGTGGTGAACATGATCTGGCGATGGAAATCCTGGAACGTGCTGCATTGTTTCATCCGGGGGATCTTGAAATATCGTTTATGCAGGTTGGTATTTCCAACATGATGGGAGAGTATGAGGAAGCGCTTGCCGTTTTGGAAGGACTTTTAAATCGGGTTGAAGATAAGGATGAAATTTATTTCCAGATCGGGCAGACGTATCAGAACTGGGGTAAGTACGAAGAGGCTATTGATAACTACAAACGTTCGCTGAGGAATAATCTCAATAATGAAAGTGCCTTATATGAACTTGCTCATTGTCTTGATCTGGTAGGCAAGCTGGAAAGCCATCTCGACTATTATAACGAACTTGTTGACAGAGATCCGTTTTCTCATCATGCCTGGTATAACCTGGGAATTGCATTCAGCAAGCTTGAAAGGTATGAGGATGCAGTTAATGCCTATGAATATGCTACGTTAGTGAAGGATGATTTTGCCTCAGCGTTTTTTCAGCTTGGTAATTCCTACATGAATCTGGAAAAGTATGACGATGCAAAAACGCAATATCTTAGAGCAATTGAACTGGAAGGTGAGCAGCCGGAAACCTGTTGCTGTCTGGGAACCTGTTACGAGAAACTTGGAGAGTTTGAAACAGCGATTAAATATTATAGACAAACGGTAAAGCTTGATAACCAGTGGGATGACGGCTGGTATGGAATGGGAATTTGTTTCAGTGAATTGGGTCGATGGTATGAGGCTGCCGGTTTCCTGCGTAAAGCGATTCAGATTACAGAATTAAATCCTGATTACTGGCTCGCCCTTGCCGAAACAGAATTCAGGATTGGTAATGTTATCTCTGCTTTTGAAGCGTTTGAAAAATCTGCGGAAATAGAACCGAATAATCCGGACATTTGGTTGAAATGGTCACATGTACTTTTTGAGCAGGGAAATTATGCCAGGGCGTGCGATCTTTTACAGGCTGCGATAGACGAAATGCCGGAAGAGGCCGACCTTTATTATAGGATGGCCGTTTACCAGATTCATTCAGGAGATTACCGTGAAGCTTTAATTAATCTTGAAGTGGCTCTGACACTCGACTACGATGCTCATATACAGCTTTTTGAATTTTTTCCGGATCTTGAAAAACAAAAAGCATTGTACCGGATTATCGAACAATATCGCGAAAAGTAATCAGGAGTATTGCTTTTTTACTTCTTTATAAATATCTGAAAGCCGGGCAGCAATATGTTCCCCGCTAAATTTTTGGACGTGAATTTTACCGGCATCGGTAAGCGACTGTCTCAGCCCTTTATCAGAAATCAGTATTTGCAGCTGGTTTCTGATATCGTCCACATCTAAAGGATCGGCATAGAGTCCGCCCGGGCCTCCCGCTTCTTCCAGACAAGAACCTTTGGCTGCAATGACAGGAGTACCGCTGTGCAGTGCTTCCACTATTGGAATTCCAAAACCTTCATAAATTGATAAATAAGCAAATACTTCCGCCTCCTGGTACAAAGCAGGCAAATGTGCTGTCGGGACGTTATGGAGAATAATAACCTGGCTTTCAAGCTTGTTTTTTGAGATAAAATCTCTGATACTTTCCGTGTAATGAGTTGGTTTTCCAATCAGCACAAGTTTGAATTCCTTGTTATTTAGTTTTGCAAAAGCCTCTGTTAATCGTAGTTGGTTTTTGCGTTCTTCCAGTGTTCCCACACAAAGCACATATGGCCCGTTTATGCCATATAGTTTGCATATTTCTGCACGTTGAGCAGGATCGGTCTGCTTGTTAAAAACCGGGTTACAGTCCTGGTAAACGACTTTTATTTTATGTTTATCTACCTTGTACAATTCAATTAAATCCCGTTTTGTCTGTTCACTTACAGCGACAACAGCATCAGCCCTTTCGCAGGCAGATCTGAATTTGTGGCGATAAATAGCACGGTCTATGGCTTTAAAATGGCTGGGTAATTTTTCAAAAATAAGATCATGGATCGTTACAACGGACCCAATTCCCGCTTTGGAAAGACCTTGTGGTATTTCATTGCTTAAACCATGAAATACGTCGATTCCATCATTTTTTAACTGATTTGTAATGGTTGAATACCTCCAGTAAGCGGAAAGTTTGCGATCAAGAAAAGACAGCGGCGAAACGATTGAAGTCTGCGGGAATTCGGGAAAAAGTTTAAAATCTCTTTTTGATGTGTAAGCAAAATAATCGTTGGCTTTTTCGTGCTGTATGAGCGATTCAAGCACAAATCGACTGTAATTCCCGAGTCCGGTTTTGTTAGCAAAAGCTCTTTTGGCATCAAATCCGATACGCATAAGTGATATGATACAAAGGTTTCAGGCAAAAGTCTGTAATTTTGTGGACATCGCCGAAAATTATTGGCGGGTATTTTGTGTTAATAAGAAATGAAGAGAAATAATATTCGCAAAAAGGGAAACTCAAAAGCAAGCTTACTATCACCCACCGAAGATTATCAATTATGTACGCTTTCTAATGGAATTCGTATTGCGCATAAACAAGTTCCTTACACTCAGATTGCCCATTGCGGTATCATGCTGGATATCGGGAGCCGTGATGAGCTGCCGCATCAGCAGGGACTTGCGCATTTTTGGGAGCACATGGCGTTTAAAGGAACTGAAAAAAGAAGTTCTTTTCATATCATCAACCGTCTTGAAAATGTCGGCGGGGAATTAAATGCATATACCACAAAGGAGAAAATCTGTTTCCATGCCTCCGTCCTGGATGATCATTTTGATAAAGCACTTGAATTGCTGGCTGACATTACATTTCATTCAGTCTTTCCCGATAAACAGATTGAAAGAGAAAAAAATGTGATTCTGGAAGAAATGTCCATGTACGTGGATTCTCCGGAAGATGCCATCCAGGACGATTTTGATCAGCTGGTTTTTGCAAATCACTCGCTGGGAAGTAACATACTGGGAACGGCTCAAACCGTTAACTCCTTTGACAGGGAGCACCTTCGTAACTTTATAAATGACAATATTGATACGGAAAGGATCGTGGTTTCTTCCGTAAGCCGTTTGCCTTTTGCCAAAGTGATCAGAATTGCCGAGAAGTATCTGGGAGATATACCTCAAAAAACAACATCGCGCGAACGGACTGCTCCGGGTTTGTATTTACCGATCATACAGCAAAAGGAGCGTTCAATTTCTCAGGCACAGTGCGCAATGGGGCAGCCTTCATACGCCTTGTCAGATGATAAAAGACTGCCGTTTTTTATGCTGATGAATTTATTGGGCGGTCCGGGAATGAATTCCAGGTTCAATCTCTCGCTGCGTGAAAAAAACGGATATGTATATTCAATAGAAGGAAATTATACGCCTTACCTGGATACGGGTTTTATGGGGATCTTCTTTGGTACAGAACCGCGCCAGTTGACCAAAAGTATTGCTTTAATTAACAAGGAGTTAAAAAAGGTAAGAGAAGTGCCACTTACCACCATTCAGCTTCACCAGACGAAGGTTCAGCTTATGGGCCAGCTGGCGATGTCTGAGGAAAGCAACATGAGCTTTATGCTGATGATGGCCAAAAGCCTGCTTGATACCGGAAAGGTGGACACGCTTCCTGAAATATTTTCAGAAATTCATGATATTACATCTGTTCAATTGCAGGACATTGCACAGGAAATGTTCAATCCTCAAAATTTCAGTTATCTGACATTTTTGCCCGAATAAAATAAGTTTTTGAAATCAAACCTGAGAATACCGTAACGGCGGAGTTCTCAGGTTTTTTTGTTTATATCAAAATCTTAAATAGCCGTTTTACAGATCCTGATAGTATAAAATATATCGTATCAAAAATTTTATGATCAAATATATTCTTCCGCTTTTACTTGCTGCTTTTGTAGCGGGCTCTAAGTCTTCAGGGCAAAAATCCACCAAAACTGCGTGGGATAGCCTGCCTTTTCCGGCGGACCTGGTAAACTTTAAATCTTACGACAAAAACCCGGTTTTTAAAGGTTCACCAGACTCAACGCTTTGGGATGAAAAGATCAGAGAGCGGGGATTTATTCTTCGGGAGGACAGCACTTATTATCTCTGGTATACAGGTTATACTCAAAAAACGGGCAAACAAATAAAATACCTTGGCCTGGCAACTTCTCCCGACGGATTCAAATGGACCCGATATGCAGGTAATCCAATTCATAAATCAATTTGGGTTGAGGATGTGTTTGTACTTAAAGAAGACAAAACGTATTACATGTTCGCCGAAAGCAGGGGAGACTCTGCCCATTTGCTAACGTCGACGGATCGTATCAGCTGGAAAGATCAGGGTGCTTTGGATATCAGAATGACAAATGGAAAGCCGATTTCTGCCGGACCTTACGGAACGCCGGCTGTCTGGAAAGAAGGAGATACCTGGAATTTATTCTATGAGCGAAATGATGCTGCTGTTTGGCTTGCCACTTCCAAAGATCTGAAAGTGTGGAAGCATGTACAGGACGAACCGGTACTCAACTGCGGACCGGAAAAATATGATCAGTTTGCGGTTGCCTTCAACCAGGTAATTAAACACAAAGGCTTTTATTATGCATATTATCACGCTTCTGCATTTAAAGACTGGCGGGAATGGACAACGAACATTGCTGTGTCAAAAGATTTGATACACTGGAAAAAATATTCTGGCAACCCGATTTGGAAAGAAAATACATCAAGTGGGATTGTAGTCAATGACGGTGAACAATTTCGGCTTTACACCATGCATCCGGAGGTTAGGGTGTATTTGTCTTCTCAATTCGAACTGAAATTTGATTAAAGTAAAGGTGTAATTTCAGATCAAAATATGGCTGGTGCAACCCTTTTTATAAGTTACACCAGCCAGCAAAATTTACGCCTCCGCCCGGTAAAACAGCGTCGAAGCATTCTCTGGTCTCAGCACATTTTTGGCAGCGTCATTAATTTCTTCACGTGTAAGATTCCTGATTATTTCGGCATCATCATTTGCCCATTCGGCATTGCCGGCGTTGGCAGCGAAAGCGAGATTCATGGCGCGGTTCAGCAATTCCACTTCTGAAAATGCCAGAGTTGCTTCGGTTTGATTCTTAACTTTTGTCACTTCCTCTTCTGTTGCTCCATTTTGGGTAATTTCCAAAAGAAGTTCATTAACCGCATTATCCGCTTCTTCCAAAGTCACTCCGGGATTTAAGTTCCCTTTAATCAAAAGTAGGCCCGGATCTAGTGACGAAGTTACGCTGGCACTGATGCTGTTAAAAATCGGCCGGTCTTTCAGCAGTGATTGGTACAAACGGGAAGATTTACCTCTTCCCAAAATGTCACTTACCAAATCAGTAGCATAAAAACCGTCTTCATATTTTCCCTGTGTGTGAAAAACTTTGATTAATGAATTCAGAGGCACCGCAGCAGAAGTTTCCAGATATCGGGCTTCCGTCTGAACCGGTTCTTTTGGCAGATTCCGTACGTAAGGTGCTCCCGCAGGAATTGCATCAAACCATTTTTTTACCAGTTCTTTAACCTTATTAAATTTTACGGCTCCTGCTACCACCATCACCGCGTTATTCGGGCGGTAAAAACGGAAGAAGAAATCCTGCACGTCATCCATAGTTGCACGTTCGATGTGACCAATATCTTTACCAATCGTTGCCCAGCGGTATGGATGCGTCTGATAGGCAAGCGGCCGTAATTTCAGCCACATGTCACCATAAGGCTGGTTGAGGTAACGCTGCTTAAATTCTTCAATCACTACCTTACGCTGAACTTCCAGTACATTCGGATCAAATGAAAGACTAAGCATCCGGTCTGATTCGAGCCAGAAGGCCGTTTCCACATTATCTGCAGGTAATGTGATATAATAATTGGTGATGTCGGGCGAAGTAAAGGCATTATTTTCCCCACCTACGTTCTGAACGGGAATATCGTAACTTGGAATGTTTTTTGAACCACCAAACATAAGGTGTTCAAAAAGGTGGGCAAAACCGGTACGTTCTTCATCTTCGTCCCGGGAACCTACATTATATAAAATATTAACCGCTGCCATCGGGGTCGAAAAATCTTCATGCACAAAAACTTTCAGGCCATTATCCAGCGTAAATTGCTCGTAACGAATCATATTGTAGAATCAATAATTATTGTAAAATTCCGGGAACCATAAATATACTGCGTTGCCGAAACCACGTTGTCTATTTAAGGGTTATAAACAAAGCTACTGTTCCGGTGGGATTCCACCAAACCAATTCGATTTTTAGTCAAAGCCATGAAATATATTAAAAGCGTTTTTTTTACTGTTCTTCTTCTTCTTTCTTTCCCATTTTTTACAAAAGCACAAGTGCTGAATGATCCTGCAACGATCAAAACCGTTCAGAGTGCACTGGATAATATTTATAATTATGAATTTGATGATGCCGATCTGATTATCAATCAGGTTGAGAAAAAATATCCGAATCATCCTGTTACACTCATTCTCGATTCCTTTATTCTTTACTGGAAATATCTGCCGATAAAAGATCATCCGGCCAAGTCGAAGGAATACATCCAAAAACTCAATCTTTGTCTGGAAGCCATCAATAAAAAATTTGGCAAAAACAGTTCTGATCCGGAAGCAGTGTTTTACACCATGGTAGCCCGGGGATATATGGCCATGATGTACAATTACAGAGGTGAAATGATGAATGCCGCCGGAGAAGGTAAGAAAGCCTACAATGCGTTCAGTGAAGGGATGAATTTAATGAATAAAAATCCTGAGTTCTATTTTACATCAGGCATGTATAATTATTACGTGGAACTGTACCCGGAATTGCATCCGATGGTGAAACCGCTGATGCTGTTTTTCAAAGACGGTGACAAGGCCTTGGGACTAAAACAAATTGATACCGGCACAAGGCTGGGAGTCATTACCAAAGCGGAATCCTGTTATTATCTGGCCCATATTTATCTGAAATACGAATCAAAACCTGAAAAGGCAGCTGTTTACACCGAAAAACTAGCGGGCCTTTATCCTAAAAATCCGGTTTATGTGATGAGGAATACGGAAGCTTTACTTCTATCCGGGAATTATGACGGAGCTGCTAAATACATCAATACATTGAAACGTTTTCCTAACGGATTTTTCCCGCTTGCATTACATACTTTTCAGGGAATTGTTTTTGAAAAGGATGCCAAGAATGACGCAGCCGCTCAGAAGGAATATCTGCTCGCCCTGAAAACACCACACGATGATCAGTATACCAAAGAATACTACGCCATGGCCTATGCAGGGCTTGCAAGAATCGCAAACCGTGCCGGTAATAAGGCGAAGGCCAAGGAATATTATAAAAAGGTTTTGGAAAAAGCGGAGTATAAATCGGTAATTCGGGAGGCGAAGGGGTTTAAGTGATTTTATCCTGTTCATTTATGGAATATGAACAGGATAACGTGCTGAAATCACCTCATTTCGGAAATAAACTCTTGTCCAATCCCGGAATAATTCTCAACGCATTTTTGTAATATAATTTTTTCAAAACCTCATCGGAAAGCCCCATTCCGTACATTCGCCAGAACGCGTGGTATTTTTTGTGATAGGGGAAATATTCATCTTCTGTTTCAAGCACCCGGAAATAGGTTGAATATTCGGCAGGAACCCAGCTGTCTTTACCGAACAAAACACGATCCTGATATTTGTCAAAAAACTTTTTAGCCGCTCTCGGCTGGCGGCCCAGTTCTGCAATTACAGCACCGATTTCAACATACATATTTGGAAAAACCGTCATCAGGCTGTCAAGCTTTTTCAGGTTGTTGGGATACCAGCCCATGTGTGCATTGATAAAAGTCGTTTTTGGATTAATTCTGAAAACATGATGTTGTTCTGCTATCAGAGAATCGAAAGAAACCGGATCATTCAAGCTGCGGCGACGGCCGGGATGTGTTTTTAGTTCCAGCCAGCGTTCGTTGTAACGGTCCATCGGGTCCCAGAAAGAAGGTACATCGGCCGTATGTATCAAAACGGGAACGCCAAGCTGTCCGCACTTTTGCCAGATCGGCTGCAACCGCGGATCACTCACGGCAACGCGGTTTCCTTTGTCATCTTTAATCCCGCTGAAACCAAGACTTTTGTAAATTTTAAGTCCTTTGGCTCCCATTTTTACATCATCTTCCAGTTGTTTTACTGCTTTTGACGTCCAGTCTTTTTCTCCAAAACCTTTAAACTGAAGGTTTGTGAAAATGGCAATTCGTTTTGGTTCGTTTTTGGCAACATTTTCCAATGAACCTTTTAAAGTAGCCGTTCCCTCGCTCCACTCCTGACTTCCGCCACGTCCGCTCAGATTGACCATAATTCCCATATTCAGGCTATCCATAATGGCAACCAGACCTTTCAAATCCTGCGTTGGCATCTGATACTGATGATTGTGCACATCTATAAATGGAAACTTTGCTCTCCTTAAAGGATGTTCCTCAACCTTTAAAGTTGAAATAGGGTCATACTCCTCGAAACCAAGCGGCTGTGTTATTGTGGACGGATCCTGAGCAAAGACATGAGCGGCTGCACCAAGTATCAGGGCAAATACGGGTAGAAGTAAACGTTTCATCTATGGTTGTTAAGAGTGTACAATCAGGGTCATTTTTGGAAAGATGCGCCAGGTTTGTAAATAAGTGCAACGCAGTGGGCAGCAATTCCTTCTTCCCGGCCAACAAAACCCAGGTGCTCTGAGGTTGTAGCCTTAATCGAAATATCGTCTTCTAAGACATGCATGACCTGTGAAAGACAGGTTTTCATTTCCGGAATGTGCGGGTTTAGTTTCGGGTTTTGCAAAACAATGGTAACATCCACATTGCCCACCTCAAAACCTTTTTCACGAACCATTTCCAATACTTTTGTAAGAAGTAGTTTACTGTCGACACCTTTCCACTGCGGATCTTTATCTGAAAAATGATAACCGATGTTACGCATGTTGGCAGCTCCGAGCAGCGCGTCACAAAGTACATGGCAAACCACATCGGCATCCGAGTGCCCTTTTGCGCCGTGTGTGTGGGGAATTAAAATGCCGCCAAGCCAAAAAGGCCGGCCTTCTACCATTTGATGTACGTCGTAGCCTTGTCCGATGCGGAAGGGAAACATGTCTGAATTTTAAAATGAAAACCTGATCCGCAAGTTGGCGATTGTATGTTAAAATGGCAAGTCCGGAGGTAAATGTGAAGTTAATGGCGTCCGTAAGCAACCAGATAGTCTAATGGAGCCTGCTTTTTAACTGATTAATCTCTTCCTGCATCGAGTCCATTCTGATATCCGCCTTGTCAAATCGGTTCATCATGGCTTCAAATAAATTGTTCAGACCTTCTTTGGTAGACATAGTAGATTTAATATCCTCTATATCAAGTGAATTTTGTTTGACAATCTGTATCAGGTCAATCATGCTGTTTTGCAAATCACTTTGCCTGTCACTAAGCTGGATTTGATTCCTGGCAAGTTCAAGCATTTGTATCTCAAGGGTGTCCATCCGTTTTTCCTGCCTGGCCTGGCCTTCCATGAGTTCGGACTGGCCAGAAATAAGTTCTTTCTGTCCATGTTCCAGACGGTCCAGGCGAATTAAAACTTCGGTAACCACTTCTTCAAGATTGCTGATTCTTCCTTTTTCTTTCATCGCATGTGTGCTTTAAAACAAATATAAATAATCTTCAACAATCATACAGCATTTACCGGGCAAGGTCACATCGAATTATGACCTTTTTCAACCAGCCCGTTTATGCCATTTATTACTATGGTTTTCAGTAAATAAAAAAATAATCAATAAAGTCTTGTATGTATCTACGATATTTTCGTAGTTTTACGAAAACATCGTAGATATGGAAAAATTAACACAACAGGAAGAAGAGGCCATGCAGGCGATCTGGAAAACAGGCGAAGGCAACATTAAGTCCTTTTTTGCAAATCTGGGAGAGCCGCTGCCGCCTTATACGACTTTGGCTTCAACAGTAAAAAACCTGGAAAAAAAGGGCTATTTACAAAGCCGGCTAATCGGAAACACACATATTTACTCGCCGGCAATTACGGAAGAGGCTTATAAACAAAAGTTTATGGGGAATGTGGTGAAAGATTATTTTGAAAATTCCTATAAGGAACTGGTTAACTTTTTTGTTGAAAAAAACAAGATTTCGGCAGATGAGCTGAAAGAGATTATCGGATTAATTGAAGGAAAGAATAACAAGCTTTAAACATAACAGGCTATGTCTCCATTCATTGAATACCTCCTGAAAATCACAATCGGGTTCGCGGTAGTGAGCTGTTTCTATCAGTTTGTCTTGCGTAAATACACCTTTTATAACTGGAACAGGTGGTATTTGCTTCTTTACTCTGCACTTGTTTTTTTTATTCCTTTTATCAATGTGGATCAAACGTTGAAGCAGGTTGAGCTGGTCGATCACCAAATTGTTCAGTTTGTTCCTGCAGTTCAGCATTACACAAGGCCAGCGGTGAATTTTGCCGTAAACGAAGCCGTAGCTACCGAGGTTAACCGTTGGGATGTTTTGGTTTTGATGTTTGGAACAGGCGTCGTTTTTATGTTTGTTAGATCCATGCTGTTCTTTGTTTCGTTTCGTAAAATCAGAAAAAAGGCGAAGCTGATTTCGGGAGATGGTGTGAAAATATATGAGGTTCAAAAAGACATCATTCCGTTTTCGTTTGGTAATTCTATTTTCATTAACAGGAACTTACATGATGAAGATGAGCTACGGGAGATCATGCTCCACGAATTTGTTCATGTAAAACAGCGGCACACACTAGATATCATTTTTGCAGAAATATTGTGCATTCTCAATTGGTATAATCCCTTTGTCTGGCAGATCCGTTATGCAATCAGGCAAAATCTGGAATTCATTGCTGACCGGCAGGTTCTGGAAAACGGGGTCGATGTAAAACAATACCAGTATCTGCTTCTGAAAGTTACCGGCGTTCCCGCATTTCGTATCGCAAACCAGTTTAATTTTTCTTCCCTCAAACAAAGAATTATCATGATGAATAAAATGAAATCAGCGAGAATACAGCTTATCAGGTTTCTGTTTGTGTTGCCGTTATTGTTTGTTTTACTGGTAGCTTTCAGGCAGGATGTAGAAAATCAGATAAATGTTCAGGGAAAAGAGTATGTTAAAGATGATCAGACCATTTATATCTCCGGGCTTGTTTTGGAAGTTTTGACGGGAAAGCCGATCAGTAATTTGCCACTGGAAATAAAATTGGGAGATCGCAAGACAACGAAGCCAATTTCTACTGATTCAGACGGATTTTATTATTTGAAATTTGATGCCGGTGATTATTCTTCTGATTCTGTTTTTAATTACCAGGTAATGTATAACGATGGTGCCGAACAAGTAGCACTGGCTGGTTACAATACACTGTTTTTTAATGGAAAAGCGGTTGGCAGGCCCTATGGTCTGATAAAGAACCGTGGAAGTGACATAGATGGAGGAGAACATTTTACTATATCGTTTTTAAGAAAAGTTGATAAACTACTATATGCCGGACGTCCATATGGTATTTATCAGGAAGAATTTTTCAAATCAAACAGGTCATCGGATGTGAAAAACGAATTAAGGTCATTTTTGCAGGAAGAAAGTAAAGCGCCTGTCAAAGAACAAAATTTGATAGCCAACTTTAAAAAAGAGTATAAACGTCCCAGACATGTTATCACCAAATTCGAAAATGGCTTTTTTACTAAAGATCAAAAGTTGGTCGGTTATGAAGGAAACCTGCAATTTTATCTGGATGGTAAGCCAGCAACATATTATGAACTTAATGCCCCTGGTAAAGGATCACCTCCAACTTTATTGAATACTGATTTTAAACACGATGATCGAAGGCTTGCTACCAAAATGTTCTACTACACTTATCCCACAAACAAGGAAGCGCCTCCTGCTTCATACCTGAAAAAGGATAACGTTGAGTGGATTGACGTTGCGTCCTTCGATATTAGTAAGTTGGATTCTGAGCCATTTTTTCTGGATGGTTTCCGTCAGGTATTCGGTGTGGGAAGTAACATAAAACCTTTAAAGGAAGAAATTAAAAGGATTGCTGTCTTCAAAGGCAAACTTGCACGGTATTACGACAAAAAACTTGACAGGCTTTGGTGGATTGAAACCAGGCCGGTCGATGAGGTTTACGGACGACCTGCTCTGGCAAATAACTAAAACAGACAACGCTCTTTAATGGAAACAGGGAGCGTTTTTTTTGTTTTAATATGTTAAAAATGAGCTGTTTGAGTTAATTTAATTCTAAATTAATCCATTTGCTTTTGAAATCAGTCAGGTTTATTTCACCTTACGTATAATATTGTTGATTTTGATGATCTTTTCCTGAGTATAAACGGTTTAGATTACAAACGAAACAGTAAATTTTTAACATACTACCACGTTTAAAAATATCATGAAAGCAAACATTGGAATTTCAGACAGCAATACTGAGGCCGTAGCGTTTCAGCTGAACAAATTACTGGCAAATGAATTTGTACTTTATACCAAAACCCGCAACTATCACTGGAATATCGGCGGTATGAATTTCTTCGAACTGCATAAATTATTTGAAGGACAATACGAGCAGTTGCAGGTGATCATGGACGATATCGCAGAACGCATCCGTGCAATCGGTCACTATTCGGAAGCACGTCTGGTAGATATTCTAAAACTGACGGATCTTTTAGAACCGGAATATACCAACGACGAAAAAATACAGCTTAAAAATCTCCTGGACGACCATGAAACAATTATTCGTATCCTTCGTACACTCATCACAGAATTTGCTGATACTTACAAAGATCTTGGATCCAGCGATTATGTGACAGGTTTACTTCGTGAACACGAAAAAATGGCCTGGATGTTACGCGCCTTTTTGAAATAGCAAAAATGTCTGATATTCATTTATCTTTATTACCGGCGATGAAACATGCCGGTAATTTTTTTATGATTACCGATATGTAAAAAGGACCAAGATTCATGACATCTAAACTAAAACGAAGATTTAAAAGAATAATGCTGACACTTCTTACAGTTGTGGTCGTACTGACTGTGGCTATCTACCTGTTTATACAACAGGCCTCATTTGGAAAAGAGCCTGGCGGTGCCCGGTTGGAACGTATCAAAAAATCACCGAATTACAAGGGCGGCAGTTTTGTGAACCTGACCGATACCCCGGTTAGTGCTCCGAACACCAATTATTTCAAGCTGGCGGTTGCATTTTTGATGAAAGACAAAAGTGTGGAACCGGCTTTTACACTTCCTTCAGTGCAAACGGATTTGAAATTGTCGCCTTCTGGCAAACCCACTTTTACCTATTTTGGTCATTCGGCTTATATGTTACAGATGAGCGGTAAGAACATCCTGATGGATCCGGTTTTGAGTGAAAGAATATCACCGGTTCAGTGGGCGGGAAACAAAAATTATCCTGGAACACATGTGTTTGATTTCAAGGATTTACCCGCTATCGACTTTGTCGTGCTTTCACACGATCATTATGATCACATGGATTATGAAACACTGAAACAGTTTGCCGGCAAACCGACTAAGTTCATTGTTCCGCTGGGCGTAGGTGCTCACCTCGAACATTGGGGCATATCTCCTGAAAATATTACAGAGCTGGACTGGTGGGAGGGTACTAATGTTATCGATGGTATTCAATTGACTGCAACACCTGCGCGCCATTTTTCGGGTAGAAACCTTTCAAGAGGTAAATCGCTTTGGGCTTCTTATGTTTTGCAATCGGTGGATTATAAAATATTTCTTGGCGGGGATTCCGGTTACGAAAAACATTTTGCTGCCATTGGATCAAAGTTCGGTCCGTTTGATATTGCTGTTTTGGAAAATGGACAGTACAACGAATTATGGCCGTACATTCACATGATGCCGGAACAAACCGTGCAGGCCGGGATTGATTTGGGCGCAAAAATTGTGTGGCCCGTTCATTGGGGCAAGTTTACGCTGGCATTGCATCCCTGGAACGAATCGCCAAAGAGAATTGAAAAACGGGCAGCTGAACTTGGCCTGAAATTAACGACCCCGATGATTGGAGAGCAAATCGTGGTAGACAGTATTTATCCGAATCGGAAATGGTGGGATGAAATTCCTCCAAAAAAGTAAAAAAGCGACAGATGAGGTTCAAATTCATCTGTCGCTTTTTGCTATTATTATTTTTAAGCCTTATTTAAGTTGCTGTACTTCTGTTTTTAATTTCACCAGTTCTTGCTCCAGACTTGCTGTTTTGAAGTAATAATACAACCCGGCGATCAGGAAAATCTTTGACAAGATAAAAACGGCTATGAATGCCGGTCGCCAGTATTTGTGCACTTTTATATACGTGTCATTAACTTCAATTTCCAGGTATTCATCTTTTTTTCTTGTGTTTTCCTGTGCTGAATTTTTGTTGAATACGTGTTTCTTCTTTTGAATATCACCTTTTGACGTACGCAAGGCAATGATCTCTCTGACCTCCGGAGGAGGTGGAAAAGAATGCTGATCGAAATAACCCTTTATATCCGTTTCCAGATCAACCAAATAATCAGAAACCTCCTGATCTGTCAGTATTCTCTGTTTAACATATTCCCTTTCTTCCTCGTTGGAAAGGCCAAGTAAATATGATTCAAGAATACCGCTTTCAATAAAATCTGTAGTGTCCAATTTGATTGATATTAAGAGTTACGATAAGTTTTGAAGAAATCATGAAATGCTCTCAGTACTTCGGATTTCGATATATCTAGTTTTTGGGCCACTTCGTCCGGTGTAAAACCCTGACGAAAAGCGAGGTCGAAAATTACCTGTGGTGACCTGTCACCTTTAGTAAACGTATTTCCGGTACCGTCTTGTGCTAGGGACATTAATTTTCTCTTTGCCTCCACAGCTTTTGCCCGGGCAAGCTTAATCACGCATACTGCGAAAGTGAACGGGTAACTGTTACAAGCCTGAAGTTGCGGAGAAGAAAAAACACTGACCAGAATTTCCTGGGCCAGATGTGGCTGTGGAACAATTTGCAGAATAATTCCGTAAGCCATCGCTCCGTATTTATCATAGACTTCGAGCGATGTCAGCTGGTTGTTTTTGCCAACGGGATGAAGATCAATACCATTGTTTGTTCGTTCTAATTCATTCATATAACCAACTTAATAAAAATAAATATTGTGTTAGGGTATAATAAGACAACAGAAGTGATAAACCTATTGATGTTTTAATACGAGGCAAACATCAAAATGAGCAGCTTTTTGATAGAATTAATTAAAATTTTTCTGCTCTTCTTTCGAAAGTTCACAGCTAAAATAGAAATAATTTTTGTAAAGTGTATATAAATTGTTGATGAATAAAATGAGGTAAGTCATTCTTGCTTCAACATTTAGACCAATTGTTACCTTTGTAAGATGAATAAAGAAATAGCAGTAATTTTTGACATGGATGGCGTGATCTGCCATACCAACCCGTACCACTCGATGGCATTCCGTCAATTTTTTTCAGTACGCGATCTTGCTCCTACTGATGAGGAATTCGTACAGCACATGTTTGGCAAAAGCAACAGTTATATTTTATCTCATTTCCTGAAACGGACCATTGAGGGAGACGAGCTGCTGCAATTGGAAGATGAAAAGGAAAGTCTGTTCCGGCAGATTTACGAGCCTTACATCGAACCCATTTCCGGTATTGTGCCATTTATGTCTGATCTTGAAAAGAATGGTGTAAAACTCGGTGTAGCCACTTCCGCACCAAAAGCGAATCTGGAACTGATCCTGAGCAAAGTTGATATCCGTCAAAAACTGGGCTCCATTCTGGCCAGTGAAAATGTAAAAAAACACAAACCCGATCCTGAGGTTTATTTAACATCGTCGATTAATCTGGGTGTTTCTCCGGATCAATGCGTCGTTTTTGAAGATTCCTTTTCAGGCGTAACGGCAGGGCTGAATGCCGGCATGCGGGTGGTTGGCGTACTGAGCTCACATACGAAAGAAGAACTTCCGCCTTGTGACTTGTACGTTCAGAATTACGATGATCTGTCTTTTGAAAAGATAAAAGCCCTATTTGGGGCATAGGGCAGGGGGCTTAGGGTAGAGACTCGCGAAACCCATGCCCCAAGCCCATGATTACAACGTGGTACTATCTTTCACTTTGACATCAAAGACGCCGGTTAAAACCTTTTCGTTACGTTTTATCTGTAAGAAAATCCGGTAGGTTCCGTCCTTTGGGAATGCGTATGGGAATGAGATCCTGTTGCCATGTTCCATAGTGGTCATTCCTGCGCCACTGGTCTCATACATACCCATTTCGGTCATCAGAAATTCTTCCCGCTGCAATACCGACATGGCTTTTAATCCTGCCAAATATCTGTCAACGCTGTCTTTAAAAATTCCCGGCGTGGGTCGTTTCATCAGTTTGGTTGTGTCTGCAAGCCGGTTTTTAAATATCTTTTCCGCAGCCATTGGAAAGGAGCCCGTTGGATGTAAATGAATATAAACAGAACCATCAGAACGCACCACAGCAACGTGTCCCGTCATGCCAAGGTAAGGCTCAGGTATACAAGGACTGCCATCGGGATTAAAAACCTCAAAGTTTAGCTGATATGGTTTGCCGGCTTCAAGTGCCTGATTCGGTTTTCCTTCCCAAACGGCGTATGAACCGTCTTTAAATACAGTTTTGGTCCCGGGTTTGCCGCATATTACCACATCTTCCGCCATCGCAACCTTGCCTGGTGCATAGATTGGATCGGTTACGACATAGGTATCTTCCTCTGCCGTGGTTTTTAAATCGGTAACTTTTGAATCCTGTTCAGGAATATCCACTGTGTCGACAATGGATTCTGCAAAGCCTGAATACCGGACAATGTCGGCATACATCAGGTATTTACCTGCAGGCAATTTTGGTAGATAAGCTTCAAAAGTTGTACTGTCTTTCCGTTCAGGATGTATATGTGCAAAAGCGTCAAGCCCGGGGGTACGTATCAAAAATGCATGCATCAGTTTTCCATGATCAGGAATAAGTGTACTCAACATACTTCCACGTCTTTCAGACTCCCAGTCGGTGGTATCTATTGTTAATTGAAAAACACGCTGATCGTTTTCTGTGATAATTTTTGAGCTGCCTTTAACCGATTTATAGATGTATTGTTTGTAATCGGCCGCCCAGCTATTCCACCAGCTGCTTCCGCCATACAAAATCAGCGAACACAACACAGTTGCGATCCCCATGTTGATATACCTCTTACGTTTCTGAGTTGAGCTAAGAACCTGGCCTGATGGTAACAGCCCGTCACTTACACTTGCTCCGATTGTAGTAATCATCAGCAATAAAAGGATGACCCCAAGAATGCTCAAACCGATTCCAAGACCTTGCGGCATTTCCCGTTGTGCGGTCGACATAGCCATTACGGGTACAATTAATTCGCCTTTTCCCTGTTCACCATCGATCACAATTTGCGCACTGGAAGAGCCTGATTCCATTAACCAGATATCTCCTGCAAACTGTCCTGATTGTCCGGGAACCTTTAATAACTCATCCGGAGAAGGTGCACCCTTATCTCCTGAACGCAAATAAATAGGCCGTGCTTTAATATGACTTGCATTGCCGCTTTCCACAAAAACAGAAATTCGTGCAGTCCCCGGAATAACATCAGGAGGCTGGATGCTCACCAAGACCTTGTACGGCCCGGCTTGTGCCTGCATCTGAACGCCGGAACTTCCCACATGCGCCTGTGACAAATGGCTGCAAATGAGTAAAATTAGAAAGTAAATAAGTTTTTTCATCGTTGAATTTTAAACATCCAGTTTCCCCATGACAGGCCAATTCTTGTAGATATAAGACTGGCGATCAACGCAATTCCCAGGCCTTTTATTAGTTCCGGTGTGGATTCCAGCATAAAAGGAGCGAATTTGAACCGATATTCCCAGTCAGGATTACTGCCAAAATACCAGGAGTTGCTGCCAAAAAACCAGTTGCGGGCATAAGGCGATTCCATCAGAAATCCTCCCACGTACCACTGAACAATAAAAAAAACGAGAAGGAAAGCGCTGCCAAGAATAACGGTCAGTTTCCAGTCATTCAGATAAGCAAAACGATTGCGCAAAAAGTCAAGTGCAATGGCCGGAATGATCAGCATCAAGGGAAACTGAAAAGCCTGATAATGATCGATATGATTCAGGATAGGTCCCAATTTTGGCTCCGCGGGAAATAGGGGTATAATCCATAATGTTCCAAGCATTAAAGCGGTATAAACAGCTGCCACTGCAGTTATTGCCCATTTGTGTATTACCGCCTTACCGATCGCCATTAATAAAATAGGAAAAGCGGCGGCTCCAAAAATATAATAGCTGGATCGGTGACTTTCCATTCTGCCCAGTTCCTCTGAAAGAAGTGTAAACCAGATCGTCAGCAAAAAACCTCCGGAAAGTGCAAAAAGCCAGAAAAGGATACGATCTTTATTTTTCTTAACCGATTGGCTTAATGTCTGAAATTTCAATTGATTTTTAACGGCAAGTACACTCACCATCGCTCCAAACTGAATGCCAATAATGCCCAAAATTAAAACAGTGTGGGGAGGCGAGAGGATGGTCACGTCCAGGCCATAGGTGTTATGCCACCAGTCGTCAAAAGGTGCGGAAGTGAGCATAGCCAAAGCACCCCAAACGCAAAACAGCGCTCCGAGTGAACTATAGAAAATACCCCAGATTTTTACACTCTCCGCTTTTTCAACCTTACTTCCCCAGAAAGATTTTCTCAGAATTTCATATCCTGAAAACAAACCGGCTACAACAGCACCAAGATAAATAACCAAATGCGGAGGCGACAAAAGCCCGTCACGGCCAATGCTAAGATGCCAGCAAATATCCCAGATGAGACCTGTGATGACACAAAAAGAAGAAAATACGGTTGCGACGATATAGACAGGAATTCCGGCATTTGCCCGGAGCGGAATTACTCGCCCTGTTTCAACAGGTGGTGGGGTAAAGGTTGTTTCCATAAATTACGTTGAAAATCGAGGTATAGGGTATTTTGCTCAATATTAAAGAATTAACCTAAAAAAGACAATTGCCAAATCAAAATCCCCTATGCGGAAGAAGATTTTTTGAAAAGAGTTTTATCGGTAACTCAGTGCTGCTGATTTTATTGAGTTTGTATCAAAAAGGACGCATTGCTTTTACAAATCTCCCTTTGAAATAGGTAGAGAAAAGGTTGTCTTCCCGAACGCCGCGTGAGGTGGAAGCATGAATAAAAATGATTTCTTCCCTGCTTCTTACATCGGTCACAATTCCTGCATGTGAAACATATCCTTCTTTTCCTGCTTCGGGAACAAAAAACAGCCAGTCACCCGGTTTTATTTCCTGTATGCTTCCAACCTCCGAACCAAATTCCGACTGCTGCCAGGAAATACGCGGTACTTTAACACCAATTTCAGAATATACGGAACAGATCAAACCAGAGCAGTCAATACCACTTTTGTCGTTGCCGCCTGAACGATAAGGCGTTCCGGAATAGGTTCTTGCCACTTCGACGACCTTTGGAATTTCACCTGCATAAGTGCCGGATGGACGGGTATAGGTTGGTTTAGCGGGGGTTGACGGATTTGTTCTGTTTGACGGAGCTGGTTTTCTGGCGGGCGTACGGTTAACCGGTGGTCTTGATGCCGTAACGCGGGAATTGCCTGATGGTGGAGGCGATGGACGCGGGTTATTACGGGAAGAAGACTCGGACGGGCCCTTTCGCAGCGTATCGCACGAACAAATGAAAAAAGAAAAAACGAGCAAAAAAATCGGGTAAGTGTAATGTTGCTTGGTCATGCGCAAAATTGTTGCAGGCAATGTTTGTGTCTTACAAATAACGACACTTATCACAAAAACTGTCAATTCTGACCGTGAAAAAGAAGTCTGATAAACTTATTTTAGTTGCCGGTAAAGGGTTTGGATTAAAAATTGATATAAATATTATGTCTCTGACTGCATTGTAATTAGTTTTGTCATTGATCCGAACGACGTAGTTCATTTTCCATTCCGTATTTAAAAAACTCAATTCTTAAGATGAAAATTATTTGTGTGGGCCGCAATTACGCTGATCATATAGCAGAACTTAACAATGAGCGTCCCGATGCGCCGGTTATTTTTCTAAAACCGGAAACTGCACAGATCCGTTTGGGAGAACCTTTTTTCTATCCTGATTTTTCCAAAGACGTGCATCATGAAGTAGAACTGGTTATTAAAATCAATAAGGTTGGTAAAAATATAGAAGAGCGTTTTGCACACAAATATTATGACGAAATCGGTTTGGGGATCGACTTTACTGCAAGAGATCTGCAATCAGAGTTGAAAAGCAAAGGGTTGCCCTGGGAGCTTTCCAAAGCATTCAACGGGTCCGCGCCAGTCTCGGAATTTGTTCCTGTAAGCAATTTTGCTGATGTTCAGAACATTAATTTCAGTCTGGATGTGAACGGAGAAACGCGTCAAAATGGTAATTCTTCCATGATGCTTTACCGGATTGATTATCTGATCTCCTTTGTGTCAAAATATTTTATGCTCAAAAAAGGCGACCTGATTTTTACAGGAACACCAAAGGGTGTGTCTGCGGTAAAAATCGGTGATAAGTTAACGGCGTCCATTGAAGGCAAGAAGATGCTCGAATTGTTCGTTAGGTAATTGTTTATCATCCGTTTTTGCATGATCCTTAACCGGATCTTTATCATACACTTCTCTTCATGCGTACTAATTTTCGGGCACTGGTCCGTTTTGTGTTATTTTTTGGCTTTGCAGGGTTGGTTTTGCCGCTTGCTGCTCAGAAACAATCTTATCCGAAGGATTACTACCAGTTTCCCATCCGTCCCGGTTTGCCCAATTCACTGGCCGGAGGACTGGGTGATTTGCGTACCAATCACTTTCACGCCGGTCTTGACATTCGCACGGAACAGCGGGAAGGCCTGCCTGTTTATGCTGCGGCCGAGGGTTATGTTTATAAAGTAGCGGTCCAAAGAAGCGGTTATGGAAACGTAATTTACCTGAGACATCCCAACGGACAAACATCCGTTTATGGGCATCTATTGAAATTCAGCGAACAGCTTGCCGGGTATGTTCGCACTGAGCAGTATAAAAAACAAAGCTTTGAGATAGACTTATTCCCCGAACCTGGCAAATATGCTTTCCGGAAAGGAGAAGTAATAGCGCTTTCCGGGAATACAGGTGGTTCTGCGGGCCCGCATTTACATTTTGAGATTCGTGATTCAAAAGATAACTACCTGAACCCGCTCTACTTTGGTTTTAAGGAGATTAAAGATGTTACACCGCCTAAGTTCGTCAACCTGGCTATCAGGCCGCTGGATATTAATGGCCGGGTAAACGGGCAGTTCGACAGGCGGGTTTTTGCACCGGTCAAATTAAAAGACGGCTCTTACCGAATCGCCGCACCGATATCAGCAACAGGAATCATTGGCATTGACCTCGTTGCACATGATCAGATGACCGGTACAGGCTTTCGTTATGGTTTGCAGTGTGTTGAGATTAAAATGGATGGAAGAGAAGTGTTTTCCTACAACATGGAAATTTTTCCGAATGCTTCCACAAGAGATTACAATAACCTGATCGACTACGGAACGGAACAGGAAACCGGCCAGCGCTACCTGAGATGTTATGTTCCTGACGGGAATAAATTTAATCTGTATAAAACCGACCTGCTTAAAGGAAAACTGAACATTACAGATACGCTTTTGCATGAAGTGAAAATCCGGATTTCCGATTCTTATGAGAATTTTTCGGAACTGTTGTTTCAGATTAAAGGTGAAGTGGCAAATCCTGCCTTACCTGTTTTTGAAACCGAAGTGAATCCGGAATGGGTACAGACGGAAATTCAGGGAAATACTTTGCTGGTCAGAGCCAGGTATTACCGCAGTACAATTCCTTTTGCAACTTATTATGCAGAGGGCAAGGAGATAAAAAAGACACCCGACCTTTATGATAAGGAGTCTGCTGTTTTTCTTACTGATCTCAGAGAATATATGCCGGATTCCGTTAAAATAGGAAACTCGGTTGTCCGCACCTATTTGCGAAACCAAATGTTACCTTCTGAGGTAGCTGGTTATAAAGGAGAAAAATGGGCAGTTGAATTTAATGAGAACAGCTTGTTTGATACTTTGTTCGTAACAGGTCAGCGGAGCTTTAATGCCTTAACAATCAATAATAAAGGAGTCGCTCTTAAAGATTATGTTTCTGTTTCCTTTACCCCGGAAACGATTCCGGTTAATAAGGAGCGAAGCAAAGTTTTCAGGTATCTGGATGGCGATTACCGTTTTGTCGGAGGCGAATGGAATGGCGATGAGATAAAATTTCAGACCCGTGAACTTGGCACCTTTCTGGTGAGGACAGATACTGTTCCCCCAAAGATCAGGCTGCTGGAACATAGTAAAACACGAATCAGGGGTTATATCTGGGATACATTTTCCGGAGTTGACAGATACAGGGCAATGGTTAATGGAGAATGGGTCCTGATGAATTTTGATTCCAAGAAAGGATATATCTGGTCTGAAAAATTGGATGAAAGTCTTCCTTTTGAAGGAGAACTAATGCTTGAAGTTACGGATAGGGCAGGAAATAGTACTATCTTGCAAACCCAATTGGTTGAACCGGTTGTCAAACCAAAAAAACGAAAAAAATAAGATATGGCTCTTCAGAAAGGTGACGCAGCGCCCGGTTTTTCGGCAAAAGATCAGAACGGGAATGAAGTTAAACTTTCTGATTTTGAGGGTAAAAAAGTAATTCTGTATTTTTACCCAAAAGATGATACACCGGGCTGCACGGCTCAGGCCTGCAACCTTCGTGATAATTACGAGGCGATTTTAAATAAAGGATATGTCGTACTTGGTGTAAGTGTGGATACCGAAAAGTCGCATGTGAAATTTATCAAAAAATTTGACCTTCCTTTTCCGCTACTCGCTGATACAGACCATGCAATCGTGGAGGCTTACGGTGTTTGGGTTGAAAAAAGTATGTATGGGCGCACTTATATGGGAACAGCCCGCACTACTTTTGTCATCGATGAAAAAGGAGTAATTGAAGAAATCATTCTGAAGGTGGATACGAAAAACCATACAGATCAAATTATTGGTAAAACTGAATAATAAGTAGTCATATTCCAAGCTTGATTAGTACCAAATTTACAATCTTTTAAAAGGATACATTCCGCAAGAAAAATTAATAGAAATGGAAATTGAACAATTAGAAAAAGTAGCATCCCAGGTTCGTCGCGACATCGTTCGTATGGTACATGGTTGCCAGTCGGGTCACCCTGGCGGTTCTTTGGGTTGCACCGAAATCCTGGTAGCTCTTTACTTTGAGCAAATGAAGATCAAGGAAGAAAACGGAAAACCTGTTTTTGATATGAACGGAGAAGGAGAAGATCTTTTCTTCTTATCCAATGGTCACATTTCTCCGGTTTGGTATAGTGTTCTGGCACATAAAGGATATTTCCCAAAAGAAGAAATGGCTACCTTCAGGAAGCTGAACTCACGTTTACAGGGTCACCCGACCACGCATGAGCACCTGGAAGGAATCCGTATTGCATCCGGTTCATTGGGACAGGGCATGTCTGCTGCAATTGGCGCGGCACTTGCTAAAAAACTGAATAAAGACACCCGTACCGTTTTTGTTTTGATGGGTGATGGTGAGCAGCAGGAAGGACAGGTTTGGGAAGCAGCATCGTTCGCACCACATCATGAAGTAGATAACCTGATTGCAATGATTGACCTGAACGGACAGCAGATCGACGGTCCTACATTGAAGGTAATGAACAACCGTGATCTTGGTAAAAAATATGAAGCTTTCGGATGGGAAGTAATTACCATCGAAGAAGGAAATGACATGGCTGCGGTAGTTAAAGGACTTTACGAAGCAAAAAGTCGCCTGGGTCACGGACGTCCGATTATGATCCTGGTACATACCGGAATGGGTTTTGGCGTTGACTTTATGATGGGAAGCCATAAATGGCACGGGGTTGCACCAAATGATGAGCAGTTAGCTGCAGCATTGGGTCAGCTGGAAGAAACTTTGGGAGATTATTAATATACAGCCTTCATTGGTTATCAGATATAGACATTAAGTAATAATGAAAAAATACACCTTCACCGAAAAGAAAGACACCCGCTCGGGTTTTGGGGCTGGGATGCATGTTCTCGGACAGCAGAATCCTAATGTTGTAGCACTTTGCGCCGACCTTGTTGGATCATTGAAATTAGAGGCTTTCATCAAAGAAAATCCGGATCGTTTTGTACAGTGCGGTATTTCGGAAGCGAACATGATCGGTGTTTCTGCCGGTCTGACAATCGGTGGTAAAATTCCTTTTGCAACTACTTTTGCAAACTTCGCGACGGGACGTGTTTATGACCAGATTCGGCAAAGCGTTGCCTACTCCAATAAAAACGTAAAGATCTGCGCTTCTCATGCAGGACTTACTTTGGGAGAAGACGGCGCAACCCACCAGATTCTTGAAGATTTGGGTATGATGAAAATGCTTCCGGGAATGACTGTTATCAATCCTTGTGATTACAACCAGACTAAGGCAGCTACAATCGCCATTGCAGATCATGAAGGACCTGTATATCTGCGTTTTGGACGCCCGGTTATTCCTGTGTTTACAGATGCTGATCAGGTTTTTGAAATTGGGAAAGCCTGGATGGTTAACGAAGGTACGGATGTAAGTATTTTCGCAACAGGCCACATGGTTTGGGAAGCGATTCAGGCTGGAGAGCAGCTGGAAGCAGAAGGTATCAATGCTGAAATTATCAACATTCACACCATCAAACCTTTGGATGAAGAAGCAATTCTGAAATCCGTTTCAAAAACAGGCTGTGCAGTTACTGCCGAAGAGCACAACCGTTTAGGTGGTTTGGGAGACAGCGTTGCACAGGTTTTGGTTAAAAATAAACTTGTTCCTCAGGAATATGTAGCAGTGAACGACAGCTTCGGAGAAAGCGGGACACCGGCTCAGCTGATGGAAAAATACGGTTTGACAGCGAAAGATATCGTTGCAGCTGCGAAACGTGCGATTGAACGCAAAAATGCATAGTCAGTTGCCTGACTGTTATTATAATTGAAAATTTTGGAGTCTTACATAAAGCAAAATCATTGTTTTGCTTTATGTAAGACTTTAATTTTATTTGCCCATATTGGAAAAATAAAGTAGTATTGGCATGCGTTGAAAAAATCCTGAATCAGTTCAACCTTACCACAGGAATGGTTCCTTCCGGTTTTAACCTGTAATCAACAAACAGGTTTGTTTTATAAATGTCTGACGAAGAATTATTAGCCTTATATCAAAATCCTGAAACGCGTAGAAACGCTTTCAACCAACTGGTGCGTAAGTATCAGCAGAAAGTCTATTGGCTGGTGCGTAAAATGGTTGTAGATCATGACGATGCAAACGATATCACCCAGGATGTTTTTATTAAAGCCTGGACTGCCCTGGAAAACTTTCGCGGTGATGCCAAATTTTATACCTGGCTGTATCGTATCGCCAGTAACGAAGCTATTAATTTTTTAAATAAAAAAAGAAAGCGGTTTTTTATTCCTATATATGATATCGAAAACGAGCTCAGTGAAAAGCTCGAAGCAGACCCACTGGTAAGTGGTGACGACATACAGCTGAAATTACAGCAGGCGCTTTTAAAGTTACCGGACAAGCAAAGACTTGTTTTCAATTTAAAATATTTTGAGGAATTGCCCTATGAGGAAATTTCCCAGATAACAGGCACATCGGTTGGCGCTTTAAAAGCCTCCTACCACTGGGCAACGAAAAAAATTGAAGATTTTTTAAACGAAACGGATTAAACTTTTTCTTCAAAAGAAGGTCAAACATTGGCAAGACAAGAAATACTAAAATCATGGACAAAAATCGTATACGGCTGGATGATATAAAAAAGGATATGCCGTTCACTGTGCCGGAGGGCTATTTTGATAAACTTCCTCAAATTATCCAGTCGAGAATTCCGTCAGAGCCGGTTCGCCAGCCTCTTGTTGGATGGTCGTGGCAGCGTTCGATGGCACTTGTTTCCGCAATGGCTTTGATATTTGTGCTGGTATGGGTTACCGTCCCGGAACGCCAGGGATCGCTGGGTCAGGAACCGCTTAGCGGTGTCAGCGACGCTTCGATCGTTGCATATCTGGAAGATCAGAACATTAATTATTATGACCTGAGCGAGCACAAGGTTGTTCAGAAAGCCTTTGAAACAGACTCAACGATACTAAATTATCTGGATGGGATGGACAGCGATTTTATTCGTGAGCAAATTATCGAGTCTGCCTCCGGATCAGAAACCATTTGACCCTAACAAATTAAAAAGATGAACTTACAATTGATTAAAAAACTAAAATACGGATTGTCGTTTACGTTGCTGCTTTTCCTTTCAGTAAATGCTGCCCAGGCACAGCGCAGATCGGAAGAAGAGATGAAAAAAATACAGGATAGCAAAGTTGCCATTATTACAAACCGATTGAACCTTACTTCTGAACAGTCCGCCGGATTCTGGCCTGTTTATAATGAATATTCTCAAAAAAGAAGAGAGATTCATCGTGCTCAGCGCAGAATCATCAATGATAAAAAGGCTGAGGGCAAAACGGATGAGCAGGTACTTGGAAATCTGAAAGAAGTTCAGGAATTGAGACAAAAGGAACTTGATCTTGATAAAGAATATCAGAGCCGTTTTTTAAAAGTGATTTCGGCAAATCAGGTTATCGAATTATACAAGGCAGAAAAGGCATTTAATGATATGCTTCTTCAGCGTCTTAAACAACAATAGGCAGAGAAGCAAAATTAGATATTAAATCGACTTATTACCTTTTATCTTAATCCCGCGACAGACTTATCTTTTGCGGGATTTTTTGCTGTTAGTCTTCTGTTAATACGAAAAGAGACCAAACCTTTACAGATCTGGTCTCTTCAAAAGCTCATTTAACCTATTAATGCCCACCGACAGAAGATACGCCTTTGATTCCTCTGGTTTCAACAGTTATGTTTCGCTGCGGAGCTGTGTGTTCCTTAAAATCCTGAATGATTTCAAGAACATCGTAATCAATATGAATCGATTTACTGCCGTCGATAATTACCGTAGAGTTTTCAGGTAAGTTGTCCAGGGTTAACCCGATACTTCCCTTATTTAAAAACGTAACTTCTTCCGAAAGTAAAAGTGTAATGACGTCGCCATCTCGGTGTTCTTCTTTTTTGTAATGATAAGAATGTTTATAATTCTTACTCAGAATAAAGTAAATCGCTACAACCATCCCAATCGCGATACCTTTTAGTAAGTCGGTGCTAAGTATAGCAATTACAGTCACGATGAAAGGTACAAATTGTTCTCTTCCAAGTTTGTACATTCCCTGATAAAGCGAAAATTTGGAAAGCTTGTAACCAACCACCAAAAGAATAGCTGCAAGACAGGAAAGGGGGACGTAATTGATATATTTTGGAATAAAAACTGCTGACAGCAACAGTATTGTCCCATGTATAATCGTACCCATTTTTGATCTTCCTCCGGATGCTATATTAGCTGAACTTCTTACAATTACCTGCGTAATCGGAAGCCCGCCTATCAGCCCGGACGTGATGTTTCCAATGCCTTGCGCGATTAGCTCACGGTTTGTAGGTGTATCCCTTTTGTACGGGTCCAGCTTGTCTGTCGCTTCAACGGAAAGAAGTGATTCAAGACTTGCTACAATTGCAATGGTAACGGCTACGGTATAAACCTCTACTTTTTGCAAAGCAGAAAAATCAGGAGTTTTGAAAAAACTAAAAAACTCGGATGCGCTCGACGCAACAGGCAACTGAACCAAATGATCTCCGGAAAGAACCCATTGGGGAAAAGCAGTTGAGAAAACCAGGTTCAGTACTACGCCGATCATCACCACGAAAAGAGCGCCGGGCAAAAATCTAAACAACTGAATTCTCTTCATGAAGGGTGTGTCAAATAGAATGAGCAAACCCAGAGAAACAGCTGAGATGATTATCGCTCCGGTGCTGCTATACTTTACTGCGTTGAATAATTCGGTAAATGTATTTTGGCCGTCTTTTTGGGCGAACGCTTCATCTCCCATAAAGTCGGCGTCGTATCCAAATGCGTGAGGAATCTCTTTTAAGATTAGGGTTATCCCAATGGCGGCAAGCATTCCTTTAATAACTGCTGAAGGGAAGTAATATCCAATAACTCCTGCTTTAAGAAAACCCGCGATAACCTGCAGTATTCCGGCTATTACAACGGCAAGAAGAAATATTTCAAAGCTGCCAAGTGTTTCCAGAGCCGTAAGTACGATGACAACCAAACCGGCAGCAGGTCCGGAAACTCCAAGTGAGGAGCCACTGATCAAACCTACTACAATTCCGCCAACCACACCTGCAATGATTCCTGAAAATAACAGATCAGACCGCCCGGTTGAAGCCAGAGCCACTCCAAGACAGAGTGGCAACGCTACCAGATAAACGACCAGACCCGCAGGGAAATCGTATTTAAGATTGGTAAATAAATTATTTTTATTAGCTGACATTTGAATTAATTAAACTTAGAGGGTTGCCAATATTGCCTAGTCGTGAAGGATTTTTTCCAACTCGAATTTGTATACGCTGTCCATTTTACTGCCATCACCCACGGTTATGTCCATGTCTCTGAGCATACCGTCGTTCACATCATATACAATACCATGAACAAGCAGATCTTTTCCGTTTGCCCAGGCATTTTGTACAATTGATGTTTTAGTCAGGTTAAATACCTGTTCCTGCACATTTAGCTCAACGAGGCGATTAGAGCGTGCATGGGGATCTTCGATTGCATTCAATTCCAGTGCATGCAATCTGTAAACATCTTTAATATTACGCAGCCAATTGTCGATAAGGCCAACCTGCTTATTGCCCATCGCAGCCTTCACACCTCCGCAGCCATAGTGCCCAACCACCATCACGTGTTTAACGCCAAGAACATTGATCGAATAATCGAGTACACTCAACATACTCATATCCGTATGTACAACCATGTTGGCAATATTTCTGTGTACAAATATGTCACCTGGAACTGTACCTGTAATTTCATTGGCGGGAACACGGCTGTCAGAACATCCAATCCACAGGAATTGAGGACTTTGTCCCTGGGCAAGATTATTAAAAAATTCCGGGTCTTCTTTGAGTGTGTTTGAAACCCATCTTTTGTTATTCTGGAATAGATTCTGATATGTTTTAATCATGATTTCTGAATTTCGATCTTATTATATGAATTGAATAAAATGCATATATGCCAATAAGTTCAGCCTTAGAAGGACGAACAGGCAAACCAATGCATGAATGGGTATCAAATCGTAAGTGAAATCAGACTGACTCGGGTGGGGGAGAAAAGAGATTCTTGAAAATCTCATTTTCGCATTGTACGGCGTAGGAGAAAACAGTTTTAAGAATAACTGTTGCCGTATTATGTTGTAGTGTTATTGAATTATTTACCAATTGCTGGTCATCCGCAATTTTCTCAACCTCAGTTTTTTCATTGTCACAATTGTCTGTTTTACAGGCAGCAGTAACTTTACTTTTTATCGACAGAAGGCTCGCAACATCTGTTGACTTACAGAAGAAGAAGATTGTGAGCAATATGAGACAAAGATTTTTCAACTGATAAGTTTACTTTATTCCGGCTTTGGTAACAATATACGAGCGTTAAACGTTCGGTAATTTAAAATCGATATAATTTAGAAAAGGATTTTTGATTAAAACTTACTTCTCTATTGGCAAATTTGACATAAAAAAAGGGATGTACGAATACACCCCTTTATATTATGTTAAGGTCTCCAGCCTTTTTCATGGTTTTCCAGCCAACGTCCAACTACAAAAGCTGAACCCAGCAAAACGATGTAAAAAGCGATCATAATAATCGTCATGAACATAAAATATCGGATTTTCTCTGGTTCTATACTTGCAAAAATATACAAAAAAGTCCTACGACCAACGTCTGTTTAAAAAATTATAGGACACCCTTTGTAGATGGCAGAAAATCAAGTGCTTTCAAATCACGTCGAACAGCCATTTTGATTGCTTTTGCAAAACCCTTAAAGATCGACTCAATTTTGTGATGCTCGTTTTGACCTTCTACTTTAATATTCAGGTTACACAATGAGGTGTCGGAGAAAGATTTAAAAAAGTGATAGAACATTTCTGTTGGCATTTCACCAATTTTTTCTCTCTTAAATTCTGCATCCCAAACCAGCCAGGGTCTTCCTGAAAAATCAATTGCTACCTGGGCAAGCGCTTCATCCATCGGAAGCAGGAATCCATAGCGGCTAATTCCACGTTTATCTCCCAGTGCCTGTCTGTATGCATCGCCAAGTGCAAGCGCCGTGTCTTCAATAGTATGATGTTCGTCAATATGCAAATCACCATCTACATGAATTGTGATGTCTGCTCCTGAATGTCTGGCAAGCTGATCCAGCATATGGTCATAAAAGCCAAGTCCGGTGTGAATGCTCGACCGGCCGCTTCCGTCCAGATTCAGCTCAATCTTAATTTGTGTCTCTTTTGTATTTCTTTCTACAAAGGCAGTTCGTGAGGGTAGTTTCAAATGTTCATAAATGGCATCCCAGTCATTAGATACAAAAGAGATAGCGTTGTTCATCTCTTCGGAAATGCCCTCAGTTGGTTGTGAAGAAGCGAACAAAATTGCTTTTGCTCCCAGATTTACGGCCAGTTGAACATCAGTAAGACGGTCCCCAATTACATAGCTGTTTTCCAGATCATAGTCTGCTGAAAAGTAAGTTCCCAGCATCCCGGTTCCTGGTTTGCGGGTATCGAGGTTATCTTCCGGAAAACTGCGGTCAATGTGTGTCTGGCTGAAAATAATATTTTCTCCCGCCAGTGTCTGAACCATTTTATTCTGTGCAGGCCAGAAAGTATCCTCAGGAAAAGAAGCCGTTCCCAGACCGTCCTGGTTGGTAACCATCACAAATTCATAATCCGTTTCTTCTGAAATTCGCCTGAGATTTGAAATAGTTTTTGGGATGAATTCCAGTTTTTCAAGAGAATCTACCTGGAAATCTGTGGGTGGTTCAACGATCATCGTGCCGTCGCGGTCTATAAAAAGTACTTTTTTCATTGATTTAAGAATAACAATTGGTCTGCCCGAAAGGCTGGAAGAAATTTTGCACAAAGTTCGTAAAGTATATGGATTAGAAAAGTCTATATAAAACTAATTCACAACTGGCATCGGTGTATTCGCGTTAGGTTTTAAAGATATTGTAACTTTGTGCCGAATTTAAAACGCAGCAGGTAATGTTTACAGGAATCGTTGAATCCTTAGCAGAAGTAATCGATATTAAAGAGGAAGGTACCAATAAAACTTTCACATTAAAATCTCCAATCGCTTCTGATTTTAAAATAGATCAGAGTATCAGTCACAACGGCGTTTGCCTTACGGTAACAGAAGTTATTGGCGATGTTTACAAAGTAACGGCTATTGAAGAAACGCTACTGAAGACAAATTTAAATGCCGTCAAACAATCAGATAAACTAAACCTGGAACGTTGTATGCCGGCGAACGGGCGCTTCGACGGACATATCGTGCAGGGGCACGTTGATCAGACAGCGGTTTGTATAAAAAAAGAAAACCGCGACGGAAGCTGGCTTTTTGATTTTCAGTATGACGCGGGTCTTGGAAATATTACGGTAGAAAAAGGTTCTATTTGTATCAATGGAGTGAGTCTGACCGTTTTTAATTCAGAAAACGATACCTTCCGGGTGGCGATTATTCCGTATACTTATTCTTTTACCAATTTTCACGCATTAAATGAAGGTGATGTGGCCAATCTGGAATTTGACATATTAGGTAAATACATAAAACGTATTCTTGGGCGGTATCAGGCCTAGAATATTGGCATCCTGAAATATTACTTCTATTTTTACTTTTCAAAATAAATAAATTGTTTTAAGCACCTCCATGGCAAAAATAAGTACGCAATCCCGGAGTGATCTTTTTATACACATCGGAATCATCTGCTCCCTGATATTGGTGTTTTTCCTCGGTTTCTTTTTTATCTATCTGCCCTTTACAACCAATCACGGCGAAGCCATCACTGTTCCTGATCTCAAAAAGAAGAGTGTTGAAGGCCTGGAAGACTTTCTTGATTCAAGGGATCTGCGTTACGAAGTGAGTGATTGTACCTATGTGGCAAATATCCCTCCGCTGACAATTCTGGCCCAATATCCGCTCCCGGGGGCTAAGGTGAAGGAAGGTCGAAAGATTTATGTGACAGTGGTGTCCAGAACTGCGCCGCTGATCAAGATGCCTAAACTAACGGATATGACCCACCGAAGTGCACAGATGCTCTTAAAAAGTGTTGGACTTGAAGAGGGTAATATCTCTTACGTACCGGATATGGCTCAGAACGCGGTTTTACGTCAAATGTATAACGGGCAGGTGATCCAGCCCGGACAGCCAATTCCAAAAGGATCAAAAATAGACCTGGAATTGGGAGAGGGTTTGGGTACTGCGCAGTTTGAAGCACCTTCGGTGATTGACATGCCATTGGAAGAAGCTAAAATCGTTCTTATCGGTGCCGGTCTGAAAATAGGACAGGTGATGACATTACCTTTGGAAGAAGGACAGGCGCCTGGTGCAGTTGTCAAACAAAATCCTGAGGGAGGAAATAACGTTAGAATTGGAGATGTAATTGATCTGTGGGTAACTCCTCCGGCAGCTGAACCTATTGAGAATGGAAACACACAACCTGAACAGATTTAATAAAACATCTTTTTCATTTACAAAAATATTCCTGCTTTTGGCACCGATTGTTTTTCAGTGTCAATCAGTTTATGCCCAACTGGAACTTGTTCCGATTGGCAGTCATGAATTTGAAAATTCAGCTGGTGAACCTAATAACAGTGCCAGAACCACGGCATCTTTAAGTTTGCCTTTCTTCGACGATTTTTCTACAACGGCTACCAAAAATCCTGATTCACAATTCTGGATGCAGGGCAGCGGGGTTTATGTAAATAATACGCTGACAACCAATCATCCTTCGGTAAACGTGGCCACCTTCGACGGATTAAATGCAGCGGGTTCGCCGTATAACTTCGCCAATCCGCTTCTTCAGAATTTTACCGACACACTCACGTCACAGCCGGTTAATCTGGCAGGTAAAGCAGTGAAAGACTCGGTTTATATCAGCTTTTACTGGCTTGGTAAAGGTTTGGGTGAGCGTCCGGATTCAAGCGATTATATCAGCTTGGAATTCTTTGATAACCTTGGAAACTGGACAACCGTATGGAAGCAACAGGGTTATATTTTAGATACAATTTTTAAGCAGGAATTTATCAAAGTCAGCTCTGCTTCCTATTTTCATGAAGGTTTTCAGTTTCGTTTCCGGTCTTACGGACGTAATTCAGGATCTTATGATATGTGGCATCTGGATTATGTTTATTTAAATGAAAAAAGATCTGCAAGAGATCGGTTTATCAGGGACATTGCAGTTCGAAAACCGCTTACTTCTTATCTGAACGGTTACACTTCCATGCCGCTCAAACATTACTGGTTTAATTCTGCCAGAGCTACCAAAGATTCGGTCATTACAGATATCGTAAATCACTTCAATAACTTTAACAGAACGTCTTTTACATTCACCGTTAAAGATGAAACAACCGGGCGACTGTTTTCAACTTATCAATCACCTTCCGTAGATATTCAGGCCAGTCAGGTGCAGAGAAAAAGTATAGCGATTAAACCCATAGCCCAGGATCCTGCACTAAAACAGATTAGGCTTCGGTACAAATTTGACCTGCTGACTACTGACGATAAAAATCCTGATGTGCCGTCGCTGAACCTGAGAAGAAATGACAGCATCAGTGTGGTAACCACTTTGAGCGATTATTATTCCTTTGACGATGGAAGCGCAGAGTATGGTGTGCAGATTAATCAGAAGCTCGCAAGGGCTGCCGTAAGGTACATACTTGCTAAACCGGATACCATTGCAGGCGTAAGGCTTTCGCTTGTTCCGTTTAACAAAGATATTTCGGGGCAAAGCTTCACTGTTCAGCTTTATAGTAACAAATCGGGTAAGCCGGACCAGTTGCTGGCTCAGCGATCCATTTCAGCAAAATTTCCAACTGAACGAAATGGTTTTCTTGAATACGCCTTTGCCAGTCCGATCGCGCTGACGGATACCTTTTATGTAGGTTGGCTGCAGATCAATGAAGAGCCGGTCACTTTTGGCTTTGACAGAAATTCCGGTTTAGGTACAGGGAAAATGTTTTATAACCTTGGAAGTTCATGGGCAGCAGAAACCACCCTGAACGGAAGTATCATGATTCGTCCATATCTGGGAGGTACAGGACAGGATATTATCTCCGGAACTGAACCATCGGCTAATGAAAACAACTACTTTTTCCCTAATCCCGGAAGGGGAATTATTAACTGGAAAAACTCATTAAACCGAATTGATGTTTACTCCGCCCAAGGCCGTCTGATTCAGACTGTTTTGCCGGGTAGAGAAACGCAGTCGGCTTCTTTAAATATTCCGGGCGATGGTATTTATTTAATTAAAGCGTCAGATGGGAAACGATCATTTGTACAGAAAGTGTTAATTGTTAAATAACAAATAAATAAACCTGTTATCATGGATATTACAGTTGAGGAATTAAAAGAAAGATTAGATAAAGGAGAAGATCTTCATTTCTACGATGTAAGAGAAGAGCATGAATATGAAGAAGATAATCTTGGTGCGATCCTGATTCCTTTGGCAGAATTGCCGGACCATCTTGATGAGCTAAAAGATCTGAAAGATGAAGAAATCATCATTCATTGCCGTTCCGGCGCGAGGAGTGGTAAGGCAGTGAAGTTTTTGGAATCACAGGGATTTACCAATGCGAGAAATGTAACCGGCGGAATTCTTGCTTACCGCGATCTGGAAGATTAAAAATATAGCGTTTTCAAAAGCGAAGAGGCTGCGGTTTAAATACCGCAGCCTCTTCGCTTTTATCCCTCCATTGTAATAACCGATCTGGCACAAACTCCTCCGACAGGCGGATTAAATTTTGAAACCTTCACTGTAACGTTGGCAACGTCCGGGTAATGTTCTCTTACACTGGATATGACTTTAAAGGCGATATGTTCCAGCAGCTTAGCTGGTTCTTTCATTACCCGTGCCGCAATCTGGTAAAGTGTTCCGTAATTGACAGTTTCACTTAACTTATCGTGCTTCGCAGCTTCTGTAAAGTCCGTCTGAACGGTTATGTCCAGGGCATATTTATTTCCTATTCTTTGTTCTTCAGGATAAAAGCCGTGGTAGGCAAAAAACTCAAGTCCTTCGAGCGAGATGGTTCCCATTATATCTGGTCAAAAAATGATCCGCCTCCTCCTTTTGAAGGCTGGTTACTCTCGTATACCCGAGGCCTGTTTACGGGCGGTGCAGATGCTTCATCCCGGGCCTTTTCAGCTGTTTTGTGCATTTCTGCCAATGCCTCATTTGCAGCATCCGCCGCGCTCTTCACAGGTTCTTTTACTTCCGCAGCAGGTTGTGCTACTTCTTCTGCAGCAGCCGGCTGTTCAATAATTTCTTCTTCCGGCTGTGGTGCCTCAACAGTTTCATCCTCACGGGCTACTTCAAAAACAACTTCGGGTTTTTCATCGCTCAGAATGATATTTACTTCTTCAGGCTCTTCTTCCTGCTCTGTAATTTCCTGTTGTGCAACATATTTACGTGGTATTTCAATTTCAGAAACATGCTGTCTTATTTCCTCCATTTTATTCAAAACCGACTCCTTATCATATTTCTGTTCGAAGCGGTCGACTGTGTCAATAGTGCTGTTGGCAAGTGAAGCAAGTTGTACCACCAGATTGTCACGGAAGTTTTCAATAGCCTTGAAATCCCTTTCCTGTATCTTAATTTCAGCAGCAAATTCTTCTTTGAAACGCTTGAGCTTTGCCTCTGTTTCACTGATCACCTGCGCCGTCCGCTTTTCAGCTTCGGCAACCAGTTCGTTGGCTGCAATTTTAGATTCTTCAATCCGCTTTTCAGCATTTTCATTTGCTTCCTTTTCGATCTGTCTGCTTACGTCTTCCGCACTTTTTAAGGTACGAAAAAGCGTGGATTCTATGTCTTTAAGCTTACCTAGTTCTTTTTCAGCATATTCCAACTGCATCTTCAAAAGTCCGTTTTCACTAGAAAAACGCTCCCATTCCTGGGACAATGAATTGAGAAAAGCATCGACCTCGTCAGGGTCATAACCTCTGAAAATCTTTTCAAACGTATGTTTACGTATGTCTATTGCGGAAATTTTCATGATGTGATATGTGCTTTTTTATATATTGAATTATGACTGCGTAAGTTAAAGATATATGAATCATATTTCAAAGTATTTGCCAATTTTACCTTTTTAAAAGTATGTCAGGCGAGTACTTCCCAAA
Source organism: Dyadobacter psychrotolerans (assembly GCF_004349265.1). Taxonomy (GTDB): domain Bacteria; phylum Bacteroidota; class Bacteroidia; order Cytophagales; family Spirosomataceae; genus Dyadobacter; species Dyadobacter psychrotolerans. The sequence continues at coordinate 717,409 of NZ_SMFL01000003.1, read as the reverse complement.
CGGAAATCATGCGGTCATCGCTGCATGAAATGAGCTGATTCTCATAACTGGTCCATAATAATTTGTTCACCGATGTGCCATGGCCGGCAAGCCGTGACCGGTCAATAATTTTTTTGAGCTGAAATGTCGACGCATCCCAAAGTTTTACCGATTTATCCATACTACAGGTAGCAAAATATTTTCCATCCGGACTAAAACTCAGGTTATTCACAGCATACATGTGGGCAGCCAGATCCTTTACAGGCTCATAATTGTTGTTTACATCCCAAATTTTTACACTCGCGTCCCGCCCCATGGTAAAGAGCAAACGACCATCCGGCGAATATTGTACAGAAAAGACGGAATTTGTATGAGATTGTATTGTTTTTTTTAATTTAAAATCCTCCGCGTCGAAAATGTGCACACGATGACTGCTGTCCCCGGATGCAAATTCTGATGTGGATGGGTTGACGGAAATTGAGCGTATACTTTTGTCTGATACTTTAATATGTTTTTGAAGTGCGAAAGAATCAATATCCATGATTGCAATTACACCATCACCCAGGGCGACCAGCGCTTTCCCATTAAATAATTGAATATCAAAAATGGCTGATGTCGTAATCCGGGCTGTATTTTGTATGGTCCCGCCTGAAAGGTGGAGAAGCTGAATTCCTTCAAAGTTTTGCCCGATCCATAACATCTGATTTTCTTTGTCAAAGGCAAGCGCATAAACAGAAACACCGGCCCGGGCCACCAGTTTTCCCAGATCAGGCTTTCTCTGATCCCATTGAATAACAAACCCGTCACCACCGGACGAATAGAACCCATGCCCTGTGCCATCAGAAATTATTGTATAAACGCTGTCCCGATGACCGGAAAAAGTATCTATTTTACGAATGTTCATTTTTTACGGGCTTATATCATTAGTGCCAACAAGAACTTATTGGCAGCAAATTTGGCTAACCGGCACTTTTGAGATTTAACAACTAAGAATTTTGATACTTTTATATTTTACAAATATCATTTTGTTTCGTCTCAAAGCTTAATACTAAAAGCCATATGGCTAATATTGTTGCTAATTTAATATCGTCAGAGAATTTTTAAACAGAATAAATATGCCCCTCGTTCATTCCGAAAAGATTGAAGAGAATAGTACACTGCTGCTGTGGAGCTTAACGGAAAGTGAAACTGAGCTTCGGGAAAGCCTGGGTTTTACTTATAATTTTGGTGACCTTGAGTCCATAAGTCATCCCCAGAAAATAAGAGAGTGGCTGGCCAGCCGTCTTTTGATCAAAACTTTGGCCGAACAATCCGGGCGTTTTTATGAAGGAACACATAAAGATGAACATGGCAAAGCTTTCCTGGTCAACAACGACTCACATATTTCCCTTACACACACAGCGGATTACGTTGCAGCAGTCATCAATCTTTCATCTCCGGTAGGTATCGATATGGAAAAAATGAGTGATAAGTTACAGCGTACCTCACGAAAATTCCTTTCAGAGGAAGAACAGTTGCGTGCCGGACAGGATCTCACAGCTCTTTGTATTTACTGGTGTGCGAAGGAAGCTATTTACAAGCTGTATGGTAAAAAGAAAATCAGTTTTAAAGACTCTATTTTTATCGAAGCTTTTTCCGAAAATGATGTTCAGATTTCAGCAGTCCTGACAGATCCCGAAGAAAAAGTGACTGTTCATTCACCTGTGCATCTGCGTTGGTTTGGAGATCATTGTCTGGCTATTGCCATTTAGTTAATCTCCAAGGCTGTCATCCAGCGTAGATTTCAGAATTTTCTCAATTTCCTTGCTTTTTTCCTGCTCACTGGTTTTTTCGTAAGATAGAATCAGGTTACGAAGTACACGCTGAATAATTTCCAGGTTCGTACAGGGTTGATAAAAGATATCTTTTGATTTAATATTCAGCTGGGCAATGTAGTGGTCGATATCTGTTTTAGAGAAAATAATACCCCTGTTGAAAACATTGATATAAAACTGCGTTGCTTCACTTTTATAAGTTAATACAAAAAGGTTTGGCAGGTTCACACCATAAACAGGCATATCCAGCTTTCTGGCAACCAATAGATAAATTACACAAAGCGTAATCGGATTACCGCGCTTGCTTTCCAGCACGACGTTGATCATCGAATTGGAAGGTGAATGAAAATTTTTGGTATTCGCCGCAAAGTTCATTGGGCCGAAGAAAATACTATTGATGAGTTTAACCTGATCAACGCCGTTCATTTCTTCCCTGAAATGGGTCCAGATGTCATAATACAACTGGTCAATCGAAGTTTTCAGCTTTTCCATTGACAAATCCGGATAAAGATAGGTAGCCAGAATCCACATTCCTTCCAGTAAATCCAGGCCTCCTCCATTTTTCCATGCCTGCAGCCTTTCAATCATAATGCTTAGCTGCAGCTCATGAATAAGCTCTTCGATCTTCCGTTGAATAATCGGATTGAAGCTTTCTTCCCATTCAGTTTCCAGAAAAGGGATCACATGCCCGCCGAGGGATAATATCTTTCCCTCAACGTGCTGACTTACTTCATGATCATCGTCATCAAGCAGGGATATCAGTGCTTTAATTTCTCTCTGGTTCATTTTCCTCGAATCTGCATTTTACAACCAACGGATAAATAAAAACATTTTTTTTTTATGGACGTCAAATTTTCTACTTTTGCCCGGAAAAAAATGTGACTTAATTGTAGGTTTGACAGTACCAATAATTGGTAAAAATCCTTTTTTCGCATTTAGATAATAGCATTTTACTCAAAAACGTTGTCCAATACATTCTGAAAATTATAGTCAAATAACATGAAAATACTCGTTACAGGAGGTGTGGGTTTTATAGGATCTCACACAGTGGTTGAGCTGGATGAGGCAGGATTTGAACCGGTTATTATTGATAATCTCTACAATTCTAATCTGGATGTTTTAAAAGGAATTAAAAGTATTACCGGAAAAGATTTTCCATTCTACAATATAGATTGTAACGATGTCGAGAAGGTAAGAAGTCTGTTTGAGAAAGAAAAGTTTGATGGTGTTATCCATTTTGCTGCTTATAAAGCGGTAGGAGAGTCGGTAGAAAAACCATTGAATTATTACGAAAACAATCTGATCTCACTTCTTGTTTTGTTAAGGGTAATGAAAGAATTCGATGTAAAAAACTTCGTATTCTCTTCATCCTGCACGGTTTACGGACAGCCGGATGCATTGCCTGTAACCGAATTAACCCCACGTAAGCCGGCAAATTCACCTTATGGGAATACCAAAGCTATTGCGGAAGATATTATCAGAGATCACGTTTATTCAGGTCCGGGCCTGAAAGCACTTGCTTTGCGCTATTTTAATCCGATAGGAGCACATGAATCTTCATTGATCGGTGAATTGCCAAATGGTGTTCCCAGTAACCTGGTGCCATTTATCACGCAAACTGCCGCAGGTTTACGCAAATCATTGACCGTATTCGGAAGTGATTATAACACACCGGATGGAACCTGTATTCGCGATTTTATTCATGTGGTAGATCTTGCAAAGGCACATGTAAAAGCGCTCTCCCTTTTGCAGGAAACTGAAACAGAAAATCACTACGATGTATTTAATGTAGGAACCGGAGAGGGTTACACCGTACTGGACCTGATCAATACTTTTGAAGATGTAAATGGCGTTAAGGTTAACTATGCAATCGGACCGAGAAGGGAAGGGGATGTGGAAAAAATATACGCCCAGTCGGATAAAGTGAATAACGTTATGAAATGGACAGCTGAAAAAACTATGGCTGATGCTCTTCGTGATGCATGGAATTGGCAATTAAAAATTACACCGAAACAATGAAAAAAATCTTAATTACAGGTGGTGCGGGATTTATCGGCTCACATGTTGTCAGGCGTTTTGTAACTTATCATCCTGAATATCATATCTATAACCTGGATGCGCTTACCTATGCAGGGAATCTTGAAAACCTGCGTGATATTGAAAACGCACCTAATTATACCTTCGTTAAAGGTGATATTGTTGATGCTGAATTTATCGACAAATTAATTTCTGAAAACGATTTTCACGGAATCATTCACCTTGCTGCTGAAAGTCATGTAGACAGATCTATTACCGATCCGATGTCATTTGTGATGACCAATGTGGTTGGAACAGTTAATTTACTTAATGCTGCCAGAAAAACCTGGAAAGATAATTTTGCAGGACGCCGTTTCTATCATGTCTCGACCGACGAGGTTTATGGAGAACTGCATGATCCCGGTACTTTCTTTACTGAGGAAACAAGTTATGATCCCCGTTCGCCATATTCAGCTTCCAAAGCGTCATCCGACCATTTTGTACGTGCTTATGAAAACACTTACAAACTTCCGGTTGTCATTTCAAACTGTTCCAACAACTACGGACCCAATCACTTTCCTGAGAAACTGATTCCGTTGATGATTCATAACATCATTCAAAGCAAACCGCTTCCTGTTTATGGAAAAGGCGAAAATGTACGCGACTGGTTGTTTGTTGAGGACCATGCAATAGCGATCGATGTGATTTTCCATGACGGAAAAAATGGCGAAACCTACAACATAGGCGGCCATAACGAATGGAAAAATCTGGACCTTGTTCTTGTGCTTTGCCGTTTGATGGATAAAAAACTTGGCCGTGCCGATGGGGAAACAGAAAAGCTGATCACTTATGTAACCGACCGAGCAGGGCATGATCTTCGTTATGCAATTGATGCAACAAAGCTTTCGGAAGAATTGGGCTGGAAACCTTCTCTTCAGTTTGAAGAAGGTTTGGAAAGAACGGTTGACTGGTACCTGGCAAATGGAGAATGGCTTGAAAATGTCACTTCGGGTAACTACCAAAAGTATTACAGTGATATGTACGCAGCCAGATAACCGGTTGTTTGGACTAAAAATATATTCACCTAAATTTTAAAGGCCGCAAGCTGACTGCTGAAAGCCGATTGCCATTCTATGAAAGGAATTATTTTAGCCGGCGGATCTGGCACACGTTTACATCCACTTACATTGGCCGTGAGTAAGCAGCTTATGCCTGTTTATGACAAGCCGATGATTTATTATCCGCTTTCGATATTAATGCTGGCTGGAATCAGAGAGATCCTGATCATTTCAACGCCGCACGATTTACCGCATTTTGAAAAATTGTTGGGTGACGGAAGCCGTCTGGGTTGCACCTTCACTTATGAAGTTCAGCCAAGTCCGGATGGTCTTGCTCAGGCTTTTATCATCGGTGAAAAATTCATTGGTAAAGAAAAAGTTGCCCTGATACTTGGGGATAACATTTTTTACGGCTCAGGCCTTTCTAAACTTTTGCAGTCGAACAATGATCCCGAAGGCGGCGTTATTTTTGCTTACCAGGTTCAGGATCCGGAACGTTATGGCGTGGTAGAATTCGATGGAGCAAATAATGTAATATCCATTGAAGAAAAACCGGAAAAGCCGAAGTCAAATTATGCTGTTCCGGGACTATATTTTTATGACAATGATGTTGTAGAAATCGCAAAAACGATCCCGCCATCACCACGCGGAGAACTGGAAATCACAGACGTGAACCGGGTTTATCTCGAACGCGGGAAATTGAAGGTTGGCGTTTTAAACAGGGGTACGGCCTGGCTCGACACCGGTACATTCCAGTCACTTATGCAGGCCGGGCAATTCGTACAAGTTATCGAGGAACGTCAGGGGCTGAAGGTTGGCTGCATAGAGGAGATCGCTTACAGAATGGGCTTTATTGATGTGGATCAGCTACGCGAAATTGCAAAACCGCTTGTAAAAAGTGGCTATGGTACTTACCTAGTTCAGCTGGTTGCCCACTTATGATGATATAGATGCTGCGGCATAATTTTGCCGCAGCATGAAAGAATAAATTATACACATCACGAGCGCTTAATGAAATTTCTGGCAGATGGAATAGAGGAGTATTCCGAGGCTCATACTGAACCGGAGAATATATTATTACAAAAGTTAAATAGGGAAACGCATGCCAATGTGCTCAATCCCCGCATGCTTTCAGGTCACCTTCAGGGTAGATTTTTGTCGATGCTGTCACGGATGATCCGGCCGGAAAGCATTTTGGAAATTGGTACTTACACCGGTTATTCTGCACTTTGTTTGTGTGAAGGTCTTGCCGTAAACGGTAAAGTGGTAACTATCGATATCAATGAAGAGCTGGAAACGTTAACCAGAAGTTATTTTGATCAATCTTCTTTCTCAGCTAATATAGATTACCGTATTGGTAATGCTTTGCAGATAATTCCGTTATTAGAAGAAACCTTTGATATCGCATTTATTGATGCTGATAAAATAAATTACATTTCGTACTTTAATCTTTGTTTGGATAAGGTTCGGAAAGGTGGTTTCATTATTGCAGATAATGTGTTGTGGAGTGGCAAGGTGGCACAGGCAGAGCTCAAAAAATCAGATAAGGATACTCAATTGTTAATAGAATTTAACCGGATGGTACATGAAGATAGTCGTGTATCCAATTTGCTGTTACCAATCCGGGACGGGTTAATGATTCTTCAAAAATTGTAAGTCACCAATTCAGTAGGACTAGTTATTATTTTTATGATCAGGATTTTCATCAAAAAACATAAGGTTGCCACATTGCTGTGGGTTTTGTTATTCAGTTTTGGATATAAGGCCAACTCTCAGGGTACGCCTGAAATTCCCGCAAGTGTTTCCTTTGGAGGTATTTCAGTAAAGTTCGACCGTTCGGCGCAAAACCTGATTGAAGAGGATATCAAGAATCTGATGTCTAATAAGAAGTTTTGGGAGGAAAAAATGGAAAGAGCCATTCTGTATTTTCCAATCGTAGAAAGTATTTTGATGGATGAAGAGGTTCCGATCGATTTTAAATATCTGGCGGTTCAGGAAAGTTCTTTCAAGCCGGATGTAGTATCAAGTTCAAATGCGGTAGGTTACTGGCAGTTTAAGCCGGAAACTGCACGAGGATTAAATCTGCGTGTAGACAATGAAGTAGATGAGAGAAAAAATATAAGTTCTTCCACACATGCTGCGGCCTGGTATCTTAAAAAAAGCAACCAGCAGTTCAACAACTGGGTTTCGTCTCTGTATTCTTACTATCTGGGAGCTGGTGGAGTAAAGAAAATTGTTCCGGCAAACTGGGCCTATGCCCGGGAAATTACACTGACAGGCAAAACAGATCGCTATATGCTGCGCTTTTTTGCCCATAAAATTGCTCTTGAAGCCGGTATAGAAAGATTAAGAAGTACTAATAAGATCGTTTTGCTGGAATCAGAATATGGTAAAGGCCAAACCTTCGATGAGATAGCAAAAACGCTGGGTGTTAATTCAAAGGAACTCGAAAGTTATAATCGCTGGGTGACCAACGGCCGTATCCCAACGGATCGTGAATATTTGATCACGGTTCCGGTGCCAACGGACCAGATTGCAGCTGTCCGTGAAAAACTTGCTCTTCCTGCGCAGACCGGCACTGTTGCAGGCACCTATGCGGATACAGGGTTTCCTATGCTGAAAAAATCGGATGTTAATTCGAAAGACGGTAGGTCGTTTTATGAAATTAATGGTCTTCCCGGTATAGAAGCACGTCCGGGTGACAAACCAATAACTTTGGCGAAGGCAGGAAAATTGAGAACGCCGAAGTTTATGCGTTACAACGACATGGTTAAGGACATGCCGCTCATTCCTGGCAACGTTTATTATCTTTCGCGCAAAAATAAAAAAGCGGCAACGCCTTTTCACACCGCAAGGCCGGGGGATACATGGCATAGCGTTTCGCAGCAATATGGTTTAAGGCTTGTCAGCCTACTGAACTATAACCGAACACTGAGCAGAAACTATCCGATCCAAACCGGTCAGGTACTTTTTCTAACAAAGAAACGTCCTAAAAAACAGCCGATCGAAATTATCAAACCGGGTACGCCTGCTGTTCCAACAGAAACAAGTCCTGTTGTAGCGTCTGCTTCAACTCCGGCTGTATCGGATGCAATCCCTGACAAACCATCCGGCAGAAAAAAATATACACCTGTTCTTGTTGACAAAAGCGAAAGCAGTATAGCAAAAGAAAATCAGCAGTTTGAACCCGCCGTAACACCTCAGGTGACTATTCCTGTCGTAACTACTCAGCCTGGTGCCGCCGCTTCGGAAACGAATGACAGGGTTGTAATTATTACTCAGGACAATACGGAAAGCAATTTCAGGTCTGGGGAAGGTAATACGCCTGCAGTTAAGAAAAGTGACAGAAGTACCACCATTGCTGATACAAAACCTGCTGTAACACCTACCGCCGCTAATTCGGTATATGCAAGAAAAAAAAGAGAAGCTGCGGAAAGGGCCACTCTGGACAGAGCTGCCGCTGAAAAAACTGTAACGGCGGAAAGACCGGTAACAACAGAAACGGCAGTAAGTAATGTAGGTACAAAGGGTTATCATACAGTGAAGTCGGGTGAGACATATTTCAGTATTGCCAAGAAATATGGAATGGATCTTTCCGAACTTACAGAACTGAACAGTGCCGGCGGAAGAAAAAGCCTAATGGTAGGTCAGAAATTAAAAGTTATAGATGGAACCGGTTCTCTTGAAGAGAATTCTAACAGAACGCCTGTTGCAGTTGCCACGCCAACCGGTCCAACCCGGATAGAAAGGGAAGCGGAAACGATTGTGACGACCAGAAATGAAGCCAGTAGATCGGGTGCAGAGTATCATACAGTACAAGCCGGACAGACTTATTACAGCATTGCAAGAACGTATGGGATTTCTCTTAATGAGCTGATGATTCTCAACAACATGAGCTCGCCTGGAAAACTGGTTGCGGGTCAACAGCTTCGTGTAAGCAAAAATGGCAGCAGAAATACTGTTTCGCCTGTTTCGGGACAAGGAGCTCAAATACACATCGTATCGGCAGGTGAAACCCTTTTCAGAATTGCACAAACTTATGGTGCAAGTATTGAGGAAATCAAGAGGTTGAACAATATGTCGGGCAACAACGTTGTAGTTGGACAAAAGTTAAAAATACCACAAAAACAGTAAGGCTAAAATACCATGATACTTATCGACAACACATGCATCAGTGATGATATAGAAGACCAGTTATTTGTCTGCAATTTGGACAAATGTAAAGGTGCCTGCTGCGTTGAAGGTGATTCTGGGGCTCCATTAGATGAAGACGAGCTTGCCGTATTGGACGAGATTTATCCAATGGTTGAACCATATCTTTCAGAAGCGGGCAAGGAAGTAATTGCGAAAGAGGGAACATATACGAAGGACTTCGAGGGTGACTATGTAACACCGGTAATCAACGGCCGGGAGTGCGCTTATGCGATTTATGATCCTAAGGGAATTTTAAAGTGCGGAATAGAAGAAGCTTACAACGACGGAAAAATTGCCTACAAAAAACCAATTTCCTGTCATTTATATCCGATCCGGGTCACAAAGTATGATCAGTATCATGCATTGAATTACGATCGGTGGGATATCTGCAGCCCGGCCTGCAGCTTTGGAAAAGAGTTGGGTGTTCCGGTTTATAAGTTTTTAAAGGCTCCGCTTATCCGTGCCTACGGTGAAAATTGGTATGGTCAGTTAACACAGGAAATTGATGAACGCCGAGAAGCAAGAGGAGAAGAAAAAGGCGCGTAACAACGATTTTTTTCAGGATGTGTATGACGTTGTCCGGTTAATACCAAAGGGGAGAGCCACATCTTACGGAGCAATTGCGGCTTATCTTGGTTCAAAAAGAGGAGCGCGTATGGTAGGCTGGGCAATGGGTAATAGTTACACTCAGGAGAATATTCCGGCACATCGGGTAGTAAATAAACAAGGTGTGCTTAGTGCCAAACTACTTTTTGAGACGCCTACTGCGATGCAGGAAAAACTCGAAGATGAGGGAGTTGAAGTAAAAGATGACCAGATACAGAATTGGGATAAATACTTTTGGGATCCCATGCAGGAATTATAAGGCATAGATATATAAAAAGAGCTTCGCTGGTGACGGCGAAGCTCTTTTTATGATCTTATGATTATTGAACTGAGATTCTGCGTGCCTGGTTGGTCTGAAGTTGAATCTCCTTGGTAATCTTCTGATTTTTGTAAAACAATTCAAAATAGTAGGTACCGTCGGTCATCTCTGCAAGGTCAAACGTTTTGCGATACTGTGCCTGATCTTTGCCGGACATTTCGCTGTAATAGGTATGTCCCGTAACATCTCTAAGCAAAATTCTAACCGGTGAGTCTGCACCTTTGTCAATGGCAAGTTTTACTTTGTTAGAATTGATGATCTGAAACAACGACGCATTAAGCGATGCAGATTTTGTTTCTTTTTTGTCCTTCGCTCCCTTTTTATCAGCAGCATAAGAAGAAAGAGATAAAGTGAAAATGAATGCAAAAAGCAATTTGGAAATGATTGTAATTTTCATGGCTATTTATTTTTTAAGATTAAACATTCCGTTAGTGGATGTATAACCATTATAAAAAAGGATATGCCAGCTTAGAATTTTACCTTCGATTTTTCAAATCAATATAATGTTAAATACTTGTAATTCAATATTTTAAAAATAATTTCCACAATTTGATCTGAGGAAATCGCCGGCCAAATGAATGTTCAAAACCGAACAGTTTAATATAGAAGCGAACGGTTTCGGACTATCTGGATGTGTAAGGATCACGAATCGATTTTCTTTCCGATAATATCAACAGTCCGATAAATGTAATCAGTCCATTAATAATCAACCTCTCAAAACCAAATTTGTATCCGTCAAACCATTCAGCCGAATTTTCATTGAGGATGTAAGTTAAAATAGGAGCGGCTATACAAACCAGAGGAACCCAGCGATCTTTCACCGGTCGTTTTAGAAATGCCCCGAATGAGAAAAGCCCAAGCAGAGGCCCGTAGGTATATCCTGCCAGATCGAATACTGCGGTTATTACTTCCTTGCTGTTAAGTCGGTTGAAAATAAGGATTACCAGATAGAAGACTACCGAAAAACCAATGTGGACATAAAACTTTATTGAAGAACGTTTCTCCTCCGGTTGTTTTTCAATATTCATAAAATCAATGCAGAATGCCGTGGTTAAAGCAGTTAATGCAGAGTCTGAACTGGCATATGTGGCAGCTGTGATACCAAGTAGAAAGGTAATTCCTACCACCACGCCAAGATGATTTAAGGCAAGCATTGGGTAAAATTCATCTGTTTTAGCAGAAACCGGGATTCCCTGTGCTTCGGCATAAACGTAAAGCAGCGCGCCAAGTGACAAAAAGAGGAAATTAACGATCACAAGTACGACTGTGAACCAGAACATGTTTTTCTGCGCTTCGCCAATATTTTTGCAGGTAAGGTTTTTCTGCATCAGATCCTGATCAAGTCCGGTCATTACGATGGCGATAAACGCACCCGCGAAAAACTGCTTGAAGAAATTTTTAGGATCATTGGTCTCCCAGTAAAAAATCTGCGAGTACTTGCTTTCCTGAACCGTTTTCCAGATTCCCGAAATACCATCAAGGTTCAATTCCTGGGAAACCAGAACAATGGTCAGGATTACAGCAGTGATCAGGAAAAACGTTTGTAATGTATCTGTAACGATGATCGTTTTTACACCTCCTTTAAAAGTATATATCCAGATCAGGAAAATGGTAATGGCAACTGCTACTTCAAAGGGTACACCCAGTGGTTTAAATAAAGCCAGCTGAAGAACCTGTGCGGCAACATAAAGTCTTACTGCCGAGCCAATTGTTCTTGACAAAAGAAAAAATCCTGAGCCGGTTTTATAAGACCAAAATCCAAAACGCTGTTCCAGATATGAATAGATCGAGATCAGATTAAGCCGGTAGTAGAGCGGCATGAGCACTGTTCCGATGACAAAGTACCCGACGATATATCCGATGACAACCTGAAAATAAGAGAACTGTATATTCGCAACCGCTCCCGGAACCGAAACAAAAGTTACTCCGGACAATGAAGTCCCGATCATCCCAAAAGCTACAAGGTACCAGGGCGACTGTCGGTTGGCAGTGAAGAAGGTATTTGTATCCGCTCCTTTTGATGTGTAAATCGAAACGGTGATCAACATGCCAAAATAAAAGATCAGTATAACCAGGGATATGTAGGGATTCATCAAAATGATTAGGATTAAGATATTGAACGCATAACAAAAGAAGGGAAAATCTTCTGTTAATGTACGTTTTTAATTAGTTTTGCTAATCAAACAGAAATTTGGTTGTTATGCAAGCGCTTACAGATACCGAGGTTGAAATTCTGGAAAAAACAATTGAAACCGATATAAAAAGACTGGTTGTATACAATGACGATGTAAATACTTTTGACTGGGTGATCGACACCCTGATAGATGTTTGCCGTCATACCAGCGAACAGGCGGAACAATGTACGCTTATTATTCACTACAAAGGAAAGTGTTCTGTCAAAGAAGGTGAATTTGATGAACTGGCCGCGATGCGTAAAGAAATATGCAGCCGGGGTATTTCAGCAGAAATTCATTAGGCCGCATGTGAGTTGCAGGAACTGGTAAGGTTATTTTAGACCGGTTGCAACATAGGCTCGTGGCTTACTGTTTATTAATTACTGCTAATTATTTATCAAGTCACATGAATTATCCCTCACGTCTTATTGAGGATGCCGTTGGTGAAATTTCCCGTCTTCCGGGAATAGGGAAAAAAACAGCTTTACGTCTGGCATTGCATTTGCTGAAGAGAGAGGAGCAGCAATCCCGCTCTCTTGCCGAGGCGATTGTCAATATGAGGACTAAAACTACCTATTGCATCAAATGTCATAACATTGCAGATCACGAGCTATGCAATATTTGCAGTAATCCCAAACGTGATGCTTCGATTATCTGCGTGGTGGTAGACACCCGGGATGTATTGGCTATCGAAGCTACCAGTCAGTTTAAAGGTCTTTATCATGTGCTTGGCGGAATCATCTCACCTTTGGAAGGTATCGGTCCGTCAGATCTGAATATTGACTCTCTGGTAAGCAGAGTCGAGCAAAAAGATGAAACAGATCAGGTAGAAGAAGTAATACTTGCGTTGAGCCCTACCATGGAAGGTGATACCACCGCATTTTATTTACAAAAGAAATTAAAAAGTTCAGGTGTAAAAGTAAGTACCATAGCCAGGGGCGTTCCAATCGGCGGCGATCTTGAGTATGCAGATGAAATTACATTGGGACGAAGTATCGTAAGCCGGGTGGCATACGATTAGTTGATTACATTTTAATAAGACTGTATTATGAATAGAATTGATTTTTTGCGCACCATAGCCGGCAGTACTATTGCCGTTAGCGCCCTGGGAAACGAAGTGTTTGCAGGTTCTTCAAGTAATATACTTGCCGAAACAGCTCCTTTTAAGCAAGCACCGCTTCCTTACGATTTCGCTGCATTGGAACCAAGCATCGACAAAATGACCATGGAGATCCATTATACGAAACACCATGCGACTTATGTCAAAAACCTGAATGATGCAGTAAAAGGTACCGAATTTGAGAAAAAATCACTGGATGAAATTTTAAAATCGATCAGCAAAGCACCAGCTGCAATTCGCAATAATGGGGGCGGACACTGGAACCATACTTTTTTCTGGGAAATTATGGGGCCTAAAAAAGGTGGCGAGCCAAAAGGTGCCGTTGCAGATGCAATTAAAGCACAATTTGGGTCTTTCGAGAAATTTAAGGAAGAATTTGCAAAAGCGGCAACAACCCGTTTTGGTTCAGGCTGGGCATGGCTTGTTGCAAAAGGCGGAAAATTATCTATCGGGTCGACGCCTAATCAGGACAACCCTTTAATGGACGCGGTTACGGATGTTAAAGGAACACCAATCCTGGCACTTGATGTTTGGGAACATGCTTATTATCTGCATTACCAAAACAAACGTCCTGACTATATCAAAGCATTCTGGGATGTAGTGAACTGGGATAAAGTTGCTGAGAATTTGAAAAAGGCATAATTTATAAATTCAAAAAGCCGTCAAATCAATTTGGTCTGACGGCTTTCTTCTTTGTCTGATGCTTTTTCTTTACTCCTTTACCGGTGTTGGTGTACAATAACTGCTAATCACCTTGTAGGCCTGCAGATAACCAAGTTCTCCGGCTTTGCTTAAATCAAGGCATCCGTCATTTACCTGTCCCAAGCTGTTTTTTAAAATCCCTCTCAGATAATAAGCTTCTGAAAAATCGGATCTTAATTTAATTGAACTTGTGAAATCCAGCACAGCTCCCATCTGATCTCCGGATGAGGAGCGGGTTAAAGCTCTTGAAAAGTAAGCATTTGAATAGGTAGGATTTAATTCAACGGCTGTTGTAAAATCATCGATAGCAGATTTTTTATCTCCGATTGCCGACTTATTAATCCCTCTGATGTAATAGGCTTCGGCTCTTTCGTTGGTCAGGTTTTCAATTTTGATGCGTTCTTTGATTACATCGCGAAGGCCATCCAGTATTTCTCTGGTGATTTTTCCTGTGTAACCAATCTTTTTTGGGTCACCCACATAATTGTTTTTAACTTCAATTGCCTTTGTAAGATCAGTGATTGCCCCACGCTGGTCGTTTAGTTTTCCTTTGGAAAAACCACGTCCGTAATATGCTTCAAAATTTTCCGGATCGAGTTGGATTGTTTTGTCAAAATCAATGATAGCCCCTTTGAAATCTTCTATTTTGTTTTTTGCAAAACCGCGTTTGTTGTAAAATGTTGCATCCGCAGGATTCAATTCTATCGCCCGTGTGAAGTCTGCTGCTGCACCGTTAAAATCGCCAAGTTCTATTTTTGCAAGACCCCGTCCTACATAAGCGCCCGTTCTTTTTGGACTTAATTCTATAACTCTTGAAAAATCGGCGAGGCTGCCTGCATATTCCTGTAAGTCCTGTTTGCAGTTACCACGGGCGTACAAAGCTGCGAGGTCATCCGGATTCAGCGAAAGCGCCTGATCCAGATCCATGAGTGCGTTTCTGTGATTTTGAATTTTGGCATAACTAACTCCCCGGTTATAAAATGCTTTTGCATCTTCAGGGCTTAATTCAATCGCTTTGGTATAATCCATGATTGCAGCCCGAAAATCTTCCTGAAGACTTTTGCTTACACCGCGGCTTTGATAATATACAGATGTTTTCGGACTTAATTCAATAGCCTGGTCGTAATCCAAAATCGCACCACGGTGATCTTTCAGGTTTGCTTTTGCCAGCCCGCGGTTGAAAAAACTCGGAGCGTGCTGTGGGCTCATAGAAATTACAGTGGTGTAGGACTGCATGGCGCCGGGAAAATCTCCCTTAGCAGCTTTCGTATTTCCGTCTTCAAAATATTCAGCGGCTGAACGTTGGGCAAAGTTGGTATGAGGCAATAACAGGGAAGCCAGGGAGAAAATAACAAAAAATAAACTTTTCATGAATGTAAACCGTTTCCTCAAATCTTTATGTTTTTAAATCTTGGTATAAATGTATTCAAAATCTGACGGAGCATCAAAAAAACAAACACGGTTTCTTCGGCAGGATGAGAAAGAGGCACTTCAACATAAATATCCTTATTTTTACGAAAATAAGTTTTGACTAACTAAAACCTTGAAAAAATAAAATGGCTTCTGTTTCTAAAAAAATATTGGTTCCCGCATTAATCATAGTTGCCGCATTGGCTGTCTACTTTGCTTTTTTCAAATCGCCGGAAGTTCCTCCTGCGTTAACAGAAAGTAGTAGCGACGTAGCCAGTGAGGCTAACGACGGCGTTTACCTGACTTCATTATCGACTCTGGATGGTCAAAATGTACCCATGGATCAGGAAAAACTGGTTTTCTTAAATGTATGGGCTACCTGGTGCGGACCTTGTAATATGGAAATGCCGGGAATTCAAAAACTTTATGATAAATATAAGTCGAATGATAAAGTTGCTTTTTACATCGTTTCAGATGAGGATCCGGCAACTGTTAATCCTTTTATCGAACGTAAAGGTTATAAACTTCCATTTTACCAGTATGCAGGAGCTTATCCTGCTGCGCTGGACGGAAATGCAATTCCGCGTACCTATATCATTTACAAAGGAAAAATTCTGGCTCAGGAAATCGGGGCTTCACAATGGGACCGGCCCGAAATTGCTGAATTAATAGAAAAGAATCTGGCGGAGATATAAAAGATAAAGAAAACTGATGTAAACAAAACGAGCGCCAGCATATTGCTGGCGCTCGTTTTGTTTTTATAATGCTTATCGACTATTCAACGATGAAACTACCTTTCATCAAAGCATAGTGGCCAGGAAAGCTGCAAATGAATGTATAAGTTCCTTTTTTAGGAGCTGTAAAAGTGATTGTGTCACTTTCTCCGCCACCTACCAGTTTGGTATGTGCAATGATGCTGGCTTCTTCTGATTTAGGAATATATTCTGTTTCTCTTGCTGCTGCTGCCTTCGATCCAAAAGCTGCTACGTCTGTACCCGGTTTTAACAAAACGAAGTTGTGACCCATTGCCGCTTTTGCCAGTTTACCTGAATGTGTCAAAGTAAGCTTTACTTTTTGCCCGGCCTTTACCTTAATTTCTTTCAGGTCGAACTGCATCGCATCACTTCCTTTGATAACGATCACTTTTTCCTGCTTTGTATCACTTATTTCTGAAGTAGTTTTTGCATTGACAGAGCTGGTTGTTACAGCGCCAAAAGCGATAACTGAGGCAAGAAACAATACGCTAAACTTGATCCTTTTCATATTCGAATATTAGTAAACTTGTTTTTGTTGAAATTAACTGGTGCAATTTAATGCATGAAGCAGTAAAAAAATAATCCATTAACAATTGTTTGAAAAACAAAACTTCAAAACAGTATTTTGTACTGATCACGGATAGCATATCCAAAGCAAAGTACCGAAAGGAGCATCAGGTATCTGCTGATGTCAATCGGGTCCATAGGTATCGGAATGTCTCTGGACTTTGAAGCAAGAGCAAGTAACATCATTGAAAAAATGATCCATAAAGAGCTCTTTTGTTTAGTCGCTAATCCAATACAGGATATAAGAAGCGAAACGATGATACAAAAAGGCTGAATGATCAATCCCATAAACTGCACTTTGTACATAACAATGCAGTAAAAGAGAAGCAAGCCCAGCCCGATTGTACAAAACAAAAGAAATTTCCCGGCTTCATAACGCATAACCACGCACCAGGAGGCAGACACAACAGCAACTGCGCCCAGAGTTCTTTCACATGCCAGTGTCAGCTCGGGGAATGTATCCAGGGCATCGGGTACGACAAGTGCAAGTAACTCAGTCAGTGCGTTCAGGGCAATACTCAGAGAAAAAATACCCCACAAAAATCGATTGTAAAACGAAAGCAGCTTATAATATTTATAAAAGACGATTATACCGGTTACGGCAAGTATCAGGCTGGAAATTACATTCGGATTTATGGGCATATACGAAATGAGGCCTTAGAATATCAAAAAAGCAATTTACAAATTCCCTTTACATTTTGCTACTTCGTGCTTTTCGTCCTACTTTTACCAAAAAAACTGATTTACCAACATGAGCGTTTTAGTTAATAAAAATTCTAAGATTATAGTTCAGGGATTTACGGGTTCTGAGGGTTCTTTTCATGCCCAGCAAATGATTGAATACGGTACCAACCTTGTAGGCGGAGTAACTCCCGGAAAAGGAGGGCTTTCTCACCTGGAGAGACCTGTCTTTAATACTGTAGACCTGGCAGTGCGTGCAACCGGTGCAGATGTTTCAATCATATTTGTTCCGCCAGCTTTTGCTGCTGATGCTATTATGGAAGCTGCTGATGCTGGTATTGGCGTTATTGTTTGTATCACCGAAGGAATTCCAACCAAAGATATGATGCAGGCGAAGGAATATATCAAAGGCAAAAATTGTCGTTTGATTGGTCCTAACTGTCCTGGTATTATTACAGCAGAAGAATGTAAAGTAGGTATCATGCCTGGTTTTATCTTCAAGAAAGGAACAATCGGACTGGTTTCAAAATCCGGTACGCTTACTTACGAGGCGGTAGATCAGCTAACTCGTGCTGGTTTGGGGCAAACTACTGCAATCGGTATTGGAGGTGATCCGATCATTGGAACAACTACAAAAGAAGCGGTTGAATTGCTGATGAATGACCCTGAAACAGAAGCAATCGTAATGATTGGTGAAATTGGAGGTAGCATGGAAGCAGATGCTGCTAATTATATTAAATCGACAGGTAACAAAAAGCCGGTTGTAGGTTTCATTGCTGGTCAGACTGCTCCCAAGGGACGTCGTATGGGCCATGCTGGTGCTATTATCGGTGGTGCAGATGACACTGCGGAAGCTAAAATCCGTATTATGAAGGAGTCTGGTATTTTCGTAGCGGAATCTCCTGCATTAATAGGCGAAACAATGCTTCTTGCTTTAGGTAGAAAATAGTAGTTATCTATATCAATAATACTTCTGGAGGGCTGGGGAAACCCCGCCCTTCTTATTAATATGAAGTCCATTTTTTTGTTTCTTTTTTGGGCTTTTACCACCGCACTTTTTCTGGCGGGATTTCAGTCACATGCTGCTGAAAAAATAACACCCCCCGAACAGTTTTTCCCGATCTATAATTATCAGAACGACTGGCTTGTTTACAATGCCCAGTATAAAAATTATGTTCCTTTTTCCCAGGAGGTTGATGAATCATCGCGTTACGTCAGTGTTTACATAGACCTGATCAAAAACAGGAAATATCATCTCTTACTCAGGTCTGAAACAAAGAGCTATTTATTTCTGGAAGGTGCTTTGCAAAGAGAAGTATCTCAGGAACAATGGCTTGATATGAATGTGGATAGTCTTTATCGGATTTATAAAAAAGATGAATTGCTTCTGACCATTTATGGCAGTCCGGGTGTAGGAGAAAAAAACCTGCTTTTATGTAACGAAAGAAAAAGGAATGATGCCGGCGTGATCGAAGCAGCCGCATCCAATTTCATAAACATCAAGCCGATTCTGTTTTCGCCGTTCCGCAACTTTGCCGTGCTTTCGCTGTTGCTGATTCTCATTCTGAACGCCTGGATTTTTAATGTTAATCCGCTTGCTTTCATACGGCTGATTAATCCGGTAGAGTTGTTCAAAAATGATCCGCGCGATCAGCTGTCTAAGCTCAACAAACCTTATAGCAACAGCATTATCTTTTTTGTCGTCATTGTTTCGATGCTGACGAGTTTTATACTGCTGTACTTTTCTGCCAATAAGATCAATTTATTTTCTGTCAGCAGCATACTTTCGGAGAAATCGAATACACTTCAGTTAGCCGGCGACTTTTTTCTTCTTTCACTGATTTTTTTTATATTATTCTACGGCAAGTATGTATTGATGGCGCTGGTCGGGAGTATGCTTAACCTGGACAAGCTTGTTGATGTACTGTTTATTAAAATAGTACAATCATCCTACCTGTTCCATGCAGCGGTTTTCCTTCTTGTTTTTATGCTAAGTTTTAACAGCCCGCTGTTTTTGAATTTCGTAAAACCATACATTCTTTTTCCATTCCTGCTGTTCTATATCGGTAGGTTTTTGATACTCTATGTTGTTACAACGCCGCCGGGGTCAATTATAAATCTGTATTTATTTTCGTACCTTTGCGTCATTGAAATAATCCCGCTGATCATTGGCATAAAGTTTGCCTTATAGATTATCATTTTACTTGCGGGAATAAACTAATAAGGCTTATACATGAGTGAGACTATCAAATTTGATCAGGATCGATTGACAAAAGTTACCAGTCTTTTGGTTAGCCAATCCAGACCAGCAGACGAAAATTCACCTTATTTTGAATTAGCACGGAGATACAATATCAAAGTGGATTTTCGGCCCTTCATCCAAATTGACGGAGTATCGTATAAGGAATTTCGTAAACAAAAGGTGAATATCCTGGATCATACTGCAGTGATTTTCACAAGCAGAAATGCTATTGATCATTTCTTTAGAATCTGCAACGAAGGAAGAGTGGAAGTGCCCGCTACGATGAAATACTTTTGTATCTCAGAGCAGACAGCTAATTATCTTCAGAAATACATTGTAATTCGCAAACGCAAAATTTTTGCAGGAACTAAGACGGCTGTCGAACTTATTGAATTGATGCGCAAACATAAAAAGGAGAAATTTTTATATCCTTGCTCTGATGTTCGTAAGAATGAAATTCCGGAATTTGCTGATACCGAAGAATTTAGCTTTACAGAAGCAACAATGTACCAAACCGGTTCTGCTGATCTTTCGGATCTGACAGAAGTGTTTTACGATATCATTGCATTTTTTAGTCCATCTGGAATTAAATCGTTATTTGACAATTTTCCTGATTTTAAACAGAATGCGACACGTATCGCTGCGTTTGGACCAACAACGGCGAAAGCAGTCGAAAATGCCGGGTTAATCCTTGATATTCAGGCGCCTTTGCCTAATGCACCATCGATGACCGGAGCACTCGAAATATATATTAAAGAGGCCAACAATATTTAAGACCAATATTGTTAAAAAAGGCCGGGAAATTTTCCCGGCCTTTTTTATGATTTTGTCAATTTTTTTAAGCAATATGCGTTATTGATAAAAGAAATAACGTGTGATTCTTAAACTTAATCAACCGGCATGACATTAACGTCTATCCCTCAGAATATAAGATGTAACCGGATTTTAGCACTCCTGATATTTATATCATCTGGTGCTTTTGCTCAAAAGGATGCCCAGTTCAGCTTGTTTAACCTAAATCAGCTTTATTTAAACCCTGCTGCGGCCGGTGCAGGAGGTGCAACCCGGTTTCAGCTAACACACCGTACTCAGTATGCGGGTTACCAGGGTACAAATCCGGCCGATGAAGGGGGAGCTCTTTCTACCCAGCTGTTTTCTTTCAGCATGCCTGTGAAAAACTTCGGAATTGGCTTTTATGCGCTGAATGACAAAAGCGGAGCGCTGACACATCAGGATTTTAAAGTTTCTGCCTCCTATCACTTTCCAGTATTAGGAGGAAATTTTCAGGTTGGGGCAAGTGCGGGATTATTCAGACAAGCTTTGGATTATGGAAGGCTAAGGCCAAGAGATCCGGATGACCAATTGATCCAAACCGGTACCATAAGTGAAATTAATCCGGACATCTCGGTGGGAGCAAGATTTGAAAATGAAACCTTTCATTTGGGTTTATCTTTAAATCACGTTTTGAAACCGGAATATCAGCTTGGCGCGGAACATGCGACCAATCCGTTGCCAAGAACTCTTTATTTAAATGCAGGGCTGAATCTTGAATTAGGTTACCTTTTAGACATTCAGCCGATTTTGCTGGTTAAATCTGATATTTCGACCTATTCTGTTGAAGGCGGTGCAACAGTTACCTATAATAAACGGTATTGGGTTGGAGGTACTTACAGACAGCAGGATACATTTTTTATCATAATGGGAGGGATCTATCTGTTACCTGATCAGTCATTAAGGTTGTCGGGAGCATATGATCTGGTTATCGGAGGAAATAAGACAAAAGCGCCATCTTCCTTCGAAGTAATGCTTTCGTATGATTTGCCATCACCAAAATTTGGCAAGAAGACCATCATCAGAACACCGCGCTTCCGTTTTTAATTAACTCCTGTAACAATTATAGGGGTTCTTTAAAATGTTCAATTTGGTCGTTTTTGGGGTTTAATTGTGACATAATTTATGCTTTTGAGTATTATTATCCGGGCTCAGTTTGCAAAACTTTAATTTATATTTGTAAAATTTTTTATGGTTATATCAATTGTTCAGATTTCTGCGTTAAGTCGAATAATCCGATAAATCTTAATTGAATTGATTCCGGTTTGTCCTTTTGGAGACAGGTAAACCAAACGTTACTTTTGTTTTTATTTCAAGTATACTATATAACCACAGCTTACGTTTTTAGGCTATCAACTATTACTCAAATTTTTACAAAACCACTATGAATGTGAAAGTGTTCTATCGGAATGGAGTCAAAAGCCTGCTTTTGGTAGCCGCTCTTATGCTCATGCAAAGCTGCGGATTTATCAAGAGTAAGTTTGGAAAGGGAGGAAAAGAGGAAAGTGGCATTTCAAATGGAGAAATTACAGCTACTGCCCGTAAAGGATTTAAACAAACTACACCAGCCGGAATGGTAGTAATTCCGTCCGGATCTTTTATAATGGGGCAGGCTGACGAAGATATCGCAGCGTCCATGAGTAACATGAACCGCAGGGTTACCATCAGTTCATTTTACATGGATGATACTGAAATTACAAATAACGAGTATCGTCAGTTTGTAAATGCATTGCTTGTTGACTCGGTATCTGTACTTGGTGAAGAAGAGATCATGTCTAAATATTATCCCGATACAACAGTCTGGAAAAAAGATTTTGCATACTCCAATGGTGATCCGATGGTAGAATACTATTACCAGCATCCTGGTTTCGATACTTATCCGGTAGTTGGTGTTAGCTGGCAGGGAGCTCAGTATTTTGCAAAGTGGAGAACAAACCTTCTTCATGATTTTCAAAATACTGAAGGACAATTTCATTCGACAGGCTTCAGACTTCCGTCAGAAGCGGAGTGGGAATGGGCTGCAAGAGGTGGGCGCGCAGTTGCAAAATATCCATGGGGTAATCCGTATACAATGAATGCAAAAGGTTGCTTCCTGGCTAACTTTAAGCCACAAAGAGGCAATTATGATGCAGATGGGTATCCTTATACCGGTCCTGCTAATGCATACAATCCAAATGATTTTGGCTTATATAACATGGCAGGGAACGTTGCTGAATGGACTCTGGATGCTTACACTGACAATGCAACTGCAATCGTTTGGGATATGAACCCAAGAAATGATGATCCTAATGAACCAAGAAAAGTAATTAAAGGTGGTTCATGGAAAGATATTGCGTATTATCTTCAGACAGGAACACGAAGCTTTGAGTACGAGACGGAAAGACGTGCCTACATCGGATTCCGTTGCGTAATGGACAATGTAAACGATCGCGGCGGAGCAAGCGCCCGTCGTCGTTAAGATTATATTATTGAAAAAAGAAGCAGCGTAATAACACTGCTTCTTTTTTACGGCCTTCTCGTATCATTTATTCTTTTTAATAACTAATTTTTCAC
Organism: Dyadobacter psychrotolerans; assembly: GCF_004349265.1. Lineage (GTDB taxonomy): Bacteria > Bacteroidota > Bacteroidia > Cytophagales > Spirosomataceae > Dyadobacter > Dyadobacter psychrotolerans. The sequence continues at coordinate 694,388 of NZ_SMFL01000003.1, read as the reverse complement.
GTAACCGATTATCATTCGTATGGCTAAGAATAGCGGACCTAGTTTTGTATGGGATAAACTAGTACCAACAATATACAGCGCCGGTGCAGCCGTCGTTATTTTAGGAGCTTTATTTAAAATTCAGCACTGGGACGGTGGTAGCGAAATGCTTACACTTGGTTTGGGTACTGAGGTTATTATCTTTTTACTTTATGCAATCCAGACTTTAACGCAGTCTTCTGACAGAGATCCGGATTGGACACGTGTTTATCCTGAACTTGCTGATGATTATTCAGGACCTGCAATTAACCGCGTTGGTGCAGCTTCGGGAAGCGGTATCACTGCGAAGCTTGACAACATGCTTGACAATGCAAAAATTTCTCCTGATGTTTTTGATAGCTTGGGTAAAAATTTCAGAACACTATCTGATACAGTAGGTAAAATTACCGATCTTACAGATGCCACCGTTGCAACAAATGATTATGCGAAAAATGTAAAATCAGCTTCCGTTGCGATAGGAGATATGAACAAGTCTTATGGTGTAGCGATCAATGCGATGACATCTATGGCAGATGCTACAAAAGATGCACAATCTTATCGTGAGCAATTTCAGCAAATCACTAAAAACATGGGTGCGCTTAATGCGGTCTATGAATTAGAATTGCAGGATACTACTAAGCATTTGAAAGCGATGAACGCTTTTTACGGAAACCTTACAGCAGCTATGGAAAATATGGCGGATGCTACCAAGGAATCTCAGGTATTCAAAAATGAGATGAATAAACTTACAACCAACATCTCTTCTCTGAATGGCATTTATGGTAATATGCTTACTGCAATGCGCGGTAACGCTTAATACCCAAAAGAACAGGTAACTGGTAAATCCTCCGGATGTTTGTTACTTCAAAATTATTTTATCACTGATAACTGATTACTGAACCATATGGCAGGTGGAAAAGAAACACCCCGTCAAAAGATGATTGGAATGATGTATCTGGTACTTACCGCAATGCTCGCATTACAGGTAAGTTCAGCCATTATAGAGAAATTCATCCTTCTGAATAATTCTCTGGAACTTTCTTCCGGAGCAGCCAATAAAATAAACCAGGAAACGGTACTTAAAATCAAAGCAGCTGTTGAAAAGTCGGGTAACAGGGCAAGCGACGTAGCTGTGATGAAACAAGCGGACGACGTCCGTCAGAGTACTACCGATATCATTAATAAACTGAATGCACTTAAACAGGAAATCATTACCCAGGCGGGTAGCGGATTGAATGAAGAAGGTGCGATTAAAAACCCACAGGAAGAAGGCAAGGTTGCTGAATTGATGGTGGGTGGTCAGAAAAACGGTAAGGCTTACAAGCTTAAAGGTGATCTGAATACCTATACAAATTCATTAAATGCGGTGGCGCAGAACAAATTTATGCCGCTTGCTTTGGATGGAAAAGAAGATCCTGTTGCAAAGGAAAATAAGGATCAGCGTAACAAGGATTTTGCCGAACTGAATTTTGCACAAACTCCGGTAGCCGCAGCTTTGGCCGTGTTAAGTCAGAAGCAAACGGATATCCGTCGTATGGAAGGTGAACTGTTAAACTACCTTGCCAGCAAAGTAGGTGCAGCTGATATAAAATTCGACCGTATTTTAGCAATGATCAGTGCGGATGCCAAAACAGTTGTAGCGGGCACGAAATTTAAAGGCCAAATGTTTATCGCTGCTTCCGCATCCGGGCTTACACCACGTATGAGCTTGAACGGTGCTGCTGTTAAAGTAGAAAATGGTGTTGGTCTGGTTGAATTCACTGCACAAGGCGGTGGCTATAATGCAGAAGGGATTGCACGTAGAGAATTGGTTGGGAGAATTACGATTCCAACGCCTTCCGGAAGAGATACAACCTACAACATGAAGCAGGAGTATTTTGTGGTAAAACCTACTTATCAGGTTGAAACCGGAACATTGCCTCCATTGTATTTAGGTTGTGCAAATAAACTAAGTATCCAAAGTCCTGCTTTGGGTGCATTGTGGGCTCCTTCTTTTTCAACTGACGGAGGTGAAATTATTAACAGCGGACAAAAAGGGAAGTTTACTATCGTTCCTAATAAAGCGCAGCTAAATATCACTGTAAGTAATGGCGGCAATGTGTTAGGTTCCGAGCCTTTCAGAGTTAACCGTGTTCCCAAACCTTCGTTGGAAGTTAGGGTAAATGGAGTGGTATTGGATGAGCGCAAAGGTGTTCCTGCTACTGGAGCCAGAAGTATTCAGGTGGTTGCAGTGGCTGACGAAAGCTTTAGGAACTTCTCTCCCCAGGATGCAAAATTCAGAGTATCGCAAATACAGGTTTCCCTGGCCAGAGGATCCAGGAGAATAGGAAATCCAATTAGCTTAGGTGGTGGAGGTTCACTTTCTTCTCTTGCACAACAAGCACAGCCGGGCGATCGTTATGTGATCGAAGTTTTAAAAGTAGAACGTCAAAACTTTAAAGGCGCGGTTAATGAGGTGGAGATGGGTAATAAATATATTCCGGTCACTCTATATTAACAATAAGTTAGTTTTCGTTGCTAAGCATATAAGAACACAAGAGTTATGATAAGAATGAACGGAAAAACAATTGCGTGGTCTTTGCTCGCTTTGTCGGTAAGCTCCACTGCCGCTTTTGCTCAGGAAAAGGTTGATTCTACTGAGAATCTTTTTTCCGCACGACCGATCAGTGATGGTGACATCATGATGAAGAGAACTTTGTGGAGAAGGGTTGATCTGAAGGAAAAGCAGAATTTATCAATGTTTTCTAAGAATAACGAAATTACCCGTTATCTTTTAGATGCAGCTAAGGCTGGATTGATTGATGCTTATACAAATGACTCTTGTACCGTAAAAATCACGTCTGCTGATATTCATAAAAGGATATTGATTCCTAATCAGGTTGCAGGTCTTTCCGCTGACGAAATAGCTGCTGGTTTTGGAACTCCTGCTTCTGCTGCAGGCGACGGATGGGGTGATAAACCTAAAACGGAGGCTGCTAAACAAACTAGTGCCGATGATGGTTGGGGAGCTCCTAAAAAGGAAATTAAGAAGGAAGAAGCTGTAGTTGACGATGGCTGGGGACCTCCTAAAAAGAAGACCACCAAAAAAAGTAAGAAAGAAGTAGCAAAGGTAGAAGCTCCGGTTGTAGAAGCTCCGGCTGTTGATTCTTTCCAGGTTCAACAAACACTGGCGTCTGAGGAAGAGTATTTTCCAAGTCAACTCTCTATACTTGAAATCAAAGAGGATTGGTCGTTTGATAAAAAGAGATCGCGGTTGTATAACGATATTCAAACATTGTCAATCGTATTACCTTCTGATCAAACTGCAACGGGTTTAGAATTACCAGTGGCATCATTCAGATACAAAGATGTTGAGCGTTTGTTCCGCAGTGATCCTAAAAAATATATTTGGTATAATACGGAAAACACGGCGCAGAATAAGAACTTAGCCGATGCATTCGATCTTCGTTTATTTTGGGGACGTATTACAAAATTTTCAAATGCGAACGACAGAGCATTCCTGGATATTTACGGAGGTGAAAAGGAAGCACTTCAAAAATCTTTGAATTACGAACAGGAACTGATGGAATTGGAACACGGTCTTTGGGAGTACTAAGAAGTTTCGATTAAACAATATTGAAAGCCTGTTACCTTCAAAGGTGGCAGGCTTTTCTGTTTGGTATCTGAACTTAAAATTTTAAGATAGTAGTACAAAGATCCTTGTGGCAACAACCAGCTGAGTCGTTCTGGAATGCAAACTCACAATCATCCTTGCATTTCGCGGAAGGCTGATTACGGTAGTTAAGTTTAGGTTGCAGGTATGTAATAAAACGTAGTAGTAAGCTCTAAGGATTAGAGCTTAGTTATCGCTTCCAACATAAAAATACCCTCGCAAATCTGTCTAAGGATTCACAAGGGCTATATAACTCTATTTCGAAAGCTTACCTCTTATTTCTTATCGTAACCTTTACATTATTAGCATCAGTCAATCCAAAAGCAGCAACGGTTTCTTCATAACTTTTAAGATTTACCTCCGAACTAACTCTTCCTCCTAAAAGGGCAGACGGTACGATCACCACTTTAAGATCCTGTACTATACGAACCGGCGGAGTATCCTGATTTTCCGACCAGTCTGTCTGGAATACTTCAACAATGAAATCAGTTCCGCTAGCGTAATGAACAGAAGTAAATTGGCTAATTTTTCCTGTTCCAAAGCTAACTACTCCTGGTAGTGACCAATATGCTCCTCCTGCCTTAATGTAGACTAATACGGCTGAGTTTTGTAGTTCGAGTGCTTCGGCTGCGCTGGCCATTCTCACTCCTGCAACAAAACCACCATCGGCATCGGTTGTATCTGCGCCGCTGGACAACGTTATAGCGCTTACTCCGCTTCCATCACCATCTGCGCCAGCCGGGCCAGTTGCTCCCGTTGCTCCCGTTGCGCCAGTATCACCTTTTTCACCCTGTGGCCCAACGTCTCCTTGTGGTCCTTTGCAGGCAACTGTAAGACCAACCAAACCTACCCAGGCAATAATTAATAATTTTTTGAACATAATTGTTAAAAGTTTAGTAAATGAAAAATGTAATGGCTTTTTTTAGTATACGCAGATGAACCGAAGATTGATGAAAAATGTATCCATCACGTCACAAAATACGTAAAATATTTTTCAATCCCTCTTCCAATCCAAATTATCGATTCCTGCGTCCGTTGGTCTGTAAGTCGTATATTCTTCCAGTTCTTTTTTGTTGGCCTCGGGTAACTGCATGTCAATTTTCCAGTTCATCGTAGCAGCGAGCTGAAACATCATGAGCTGTACCTGGTTTGTAGCGATTCGGGGCAGATCGCTCTGTAAAGCCTTTTCATTCATGGTCTGCTTTGCTTCATTTAAAATGGCAGTGTAATCATCACTTTGAAAGCGGTTTAGCCATCCCTGCTCTATATCATAAAACTTATAATCTGTGTCCATTGACAACACTTCCGGTTCAGGAAAGAAATCAATGATTACTTTTTTATCGATTTCGGAAATGTGATACCTCATTTTTCCAAAATCATAGCCTACCAGTACCTTGGCCTTTGCGATGATGAGCGCTTTCTTTTTGTCATTGATGAGGTTCCAAATGCTTTTGTCGTTTTGATAATTATAGATTTCAGTAAAATAGCCTTCGGCCATGACGACCTTAAAAACTTTTTCAATTCGCTCGACGAGGACTGTGGCTTCTACTTTGCTGTTTCCGTTTCCGGATTTACGGCGTGAAAGAAAGAAATACATACCGGCTCCCAGAATCGCACCGATAAAGAGAGATAAAATAAAAAATAATAGTGTGTTGGAATCCATGATCTGTAATTTTGTATCAATTAAAATTCATATAAAAAGCGGAGAATGCCAAATACGAATGAAAAATACCTGATCGTTCTGGCGGGGCCTACGGCAGTGGGGAAAACGGATCTTTCCATCAGGTTGGCCCAGGCTTTGAACACGGTGATTATCTCTGCTGATTCAAGACAATTTTTTCGGGAACTGAACATCGGAACGGCGAAACCGGATGCATCTGATCTGGAAAGTGTCAAGCATTATTTCATCAATTCCCATTCCATAAACGAGGTTTACAGTGCCGGTGATTTTGAAAGAGATGTCCTTTTATTGCTTGACACGCTTTTCGAAAAATACGATCGGGTTATTATGACTGGCGGTTCTGGTTTCTATATAAAAGCCTTGAGCGAAGGGTTGGATGAGCTTCCTCAACCGTTGCCAGGTCTGAGGGAAGCATTGACACAGCGTTTGCTGGATGAAGGTCTGGAGGCGCTGCAAAACGAGGTAGCTAGAGTTGATCCTGGTTTTGCCTCCAGTGGTGAATTTTCAAATCCACAGCGTGTGGTAAGGGCACTCGAAGTATTTAAAACAACGGGAAATCCAATCTCTGCTTATCAAAAGAAAAAGCTGGATAAAAGGCCTTTCAAACAAATACTGATTGCGCTGGACAGGGAGCGGGCAGAATTGTATCAGCGAATTGATCAGCGAATGGATGTTATGTTAAACGAGGGATTGGTGACAGAAGCCAAAGATCTGATCGCTTACCGCAGTCATCATGCATTACAGACTGTTGGTTACAAAGAGGTTTATGGTTTCCTGGATGGACTTTATGATGAAGCTGAAATGACCCGATTACTCAAACAGAATTCAAGAAGATATGCCAAAAGGCAGCTTACCTGGTTCAGGCACCAGGGTGACTTTAAGTGGTTTCATCCAAATGACTTCGACTTGATACTAAACTATATAAAACGTTCGGCTGAATAAAAAAAAGCCTGTCAGTAGCTGATGGCTGACAGGCTTTTTGAAATACTAAAAATTTATCAGGCAGGGTATTCGTGCGGAAGTTCAACGTTAACACGTTCATTCCACGGAAGTCCGTGCCGGTTCAAGAGATCCATAAAAGGATCAGGATTAAGTTCTTCTACATTGTAAACACCTGGTTTTAGCCATTCCTGGTTGGTAAGCATCAACATAGCTCCGATCATCGCCGGAACGCCGGTTGTATAACTCACAGCCTGTGCCCGTACCTCGCGGTAGCACTCAGCGTGATCGCAGTTATTCCAGACGTAATACGTTTTTTCTTCTCCGTTGTGGATTCCTTTGATCTGGCAGCCGATGGAAGTTTGGCCGGAATAATTTTCACCCAAAGAGTCGGGAGCTGGTAAAACTGCTTTCAGGAATTCAAGAGGGATCACATCCATTCCCTGAAATTTGATCGGATGAATGCTTGTCATGCCCACGTTTTCCAATACATTCAAATGGGTAATGTAAGCTTGTCCGAAAGTCATCCAAAACCGCGCGCGTTTTAGTGTTGGGAAGTTTTTAACCAGCGATTCAAGCTCTTCATGATATAGAACATAACTTTCTTTTGGTCCGATTCCCGGGTAATCGATGGGCTTATGAATGGACATGGCAGGAATTTCAACCCATTCTCCATTTTCCCAATAACGTCCCGGTTGGGTAATTTCACGAATATTGATTTCAGGATTGAAGTTTGTAGCAAACGCTTTTCCATGATCTCCCGCATTACAATCGATGATGTCAAGATAATGCATTTCATCAAAATGATGTTTATTGGCATAAGCGGTATACACTTGCGTTACACCCGGATCAAAGCCACAGCCTAAAAGCGCCATCAGTCCTGCTTCCTTAAAACGTTCCTGATAAGCCCACTGCCAGCTGTATTCAAACTTGGCAACATCTTTTGGTTCGTAATTCGCCGTATCCAGATAATGTATTCCGGTTTCCAGACATGCCTCCATCAATGTAAGATCCTGGTAGGGTAGGGCAACATTGATAAGCATTTTAGGCTGAAACCTTTTAATCAGCAAAACGGTTTCAGCAACGATATCAGCATCTACCTGAGCTGTTTCAATGCTCACGCCATGCATTTCCTTAATTTCAGCAGCTATTTTATCACACTTTGCCTTGGTACGGCTAGCCAGCATAATTTCGGTGAAGACATTGCTGTTTAGTGCGCATTTGTGTGCAACCACGCTTCCCACACCACCGGCACCAATGATAAGAACTTTTGACATTTTTTAAATTTGAATAATTGAATGATACAAAGGAATGAATTGCGACTCTGATATTTGAGGCATTTCATCTTCTGACAAAGATAGGATGGCCACAGGTTTTTTTGTTAATTCCAAATGAATTTAACTTAAACGCAATGATATTTTATTGTTAAGCAGGTAGCGAATTTTAGATCTGACTAACATGCAATGCTCAATACCCAAGTTGCCTGTGTATAGAAAAAGCTAAAACCGACCAATTGATTGCCCTTGCTATTTCGCTGCAAATTTCATTAGTTTGCCCGTTCTGTAATTGGCAAAATACACCTCGCCGCTTTCGTCTCTCCCGAATGTTGAAATGGAGCCGTTGTTTTCAAGTAACAGCGAATTGGTTTTTTTCTTGCTGTTTTCTAACTCCAGAATCCATATCCGGCCGCTAACATAATCACCGTAAATGTATTTTCCGACAAGTGCCTTAATCGCATTTCCGCGGTAAACATATCCGCCTGTTATCGATTTGTCGCCATTTGTCTGCGCATAGTCATGAATGGGTTCTGTTAGTCCTGTAGTGTTGCAGTTTGAAGACGGATTGTAACAATTAATGCCTTCTTTCACACGCCATCCGTAATTCCCGTCTTTTGTCACCAGATTGATTTCTTCTCTTTTGTCCTGACCAACATCTGCAACGAATAGCTGGTTAGTAGTGGGATCAAAACTAATTTTCCATGGATTTCGCAGGCCATAAGCATAAATTTCTTCAAGATTTCCATCTGTATTTTTTGCATAAGGATTATCTGTGGGAATACCATAATTACCTTTCCCGGTGGTATTAACGTCTATCCGAAGGATTTTTCCAAGGTAGCTTTTCTTGTTTTGGGCGTTGTTGTTTGGATCGCCGCCGCTTCCGCCATCACCTGTGGCGATGTACAAATAGCCATCCTTCCCAAATTGCAATGATCCTCCGTTATGGTTATCAAAAGGCTGGCTGAACGTTAGCAGCACTGTTTCCGTAGCAGCCTGTGCGGTACTTGAGGAAGGTGTATCTGCTTTATACCGCGCGATTACACTTTTTAGCGGACTGCCCTGTGTGTAATTGACGTAAAAATATCCGTTCGTTTTGAAATCAGGATGAAAAGTCATCCCTAGCAAACCACGTTCTCCTCCGGAAGTTACTTTACTTTTTATGTCAAGAAAGGTACTGCTTGTCTGCACGCCGGCTGTATTTTGAAATACCTTAATTGTTCCAGCCTGTTCAACCACAAAAAGCCGGTTTGAACCATCAGGGGCTGTTTGAATGTCTACCGGTGAGGTGAAAGTAAGTGCAGGAAATGCTTCTGCTGTTGTAATGCCAGTTTCTTCAATGACTTCAGGTGAATCTTTGTCATCTGACGAGCAGCCTGCAAGGAGAAACAGGCAGACAAATTTGAGTAAAATAGGTGTGATTTTTAGTTTCATGACGTCGAAGTTTTTAGGAACAACGTCATGAAACCTGATTTGTTTTGCAAATATATTTTAAATCAGATGCTTCCAGATGATATCATAAACATCCACACCTTCAATATCCACCTTTTCCAAAGGCTGATCCGTGATACAGATCGGATAAAATTCGTTTGAAGCGCTGATGCCACCATGTGATCCTTTAACCAAAGTAGCATCAAGCGGAATAACGTCCATCAGGTAGCGGAAACCCATTAGCTTACGAGCCAGTTTGTAGCCTGCACGAAGTTTAATCAGCGGATTTTTTGGATCCATAAACATCTCAACAGGATCATAACCAGGCTTACGGTGAATATCTACCAGATGTGCATAATCAGGTGCTTTTGCGTCATTGTACCAGTAGTAATAGGTAAACCAGCTATCCGGTTTGGCAACAGCAACCAGGTCGCCCGAACGTTCATGATCCAGATGATAAACCTTTTGCTCTTCTTTGTCCAAAACCATTTCGATGCCTGGTGTTTGGAACAGCACTTTTTTTACCTGGTCTTTTACAGAAGGATCGTTCAGGTAAACATGCGCGATCTGATGATCGGATGCGGCAAAAGCTTTGGAAGCACCTGCATCGAGCAATTCATACCAGCGTTCATTCCGAACAGCAATAAGACCTTCATCTCTTAAAACACGATTGATATGAACAGGTCGGTTAACCGGATTAATACCGTATTCGGAGAGCAAAATGATCTTTGCGTTTTTTGCTTCGTAAAAGATAACAAGCTCCTCAACGATTTTGTCAATCTCTGCAAGCTCTTTACTAATCTTTGAAAAATCCGGACCGAATTTTTGTAAACAATAATCCAGATGCGGAAGATAAATCAGCGTTAATGTGGGATTGTGTTTATTGTCCACCCACATGGAAGCATCGGCGATCCACCTGGTTGACTTAATATTTGCATTTGGTCCCCAAAAACTAAAAAGTGGAAACTGTCCTAAATCCTTCTGAAGTTCGTCTCTGAGCTCGGGAGGATAAGCATAGCAGTCAGGAGCTTTTACACCGTCAGCATGATATTGCGGGCGCGGCGTTACCGAAAAGTCGGCAGTGGAGTACATGTTGTACCACCAAAACATTTTCGAACAGGTAAAATTCGGATCAAGCTTTTTAGCGGCATCCCAGATTTTATCTCCCTGTACGAGTTTGTTGGATTGTTTCCAGAATTTGATCTCAGAATCGTCCCGGTCATACCAGCCGTTGGCCACAATACCGTGTTGCGCCGGCCACTTACCTGTGACATAAGTACTTTGTGCCGTGGTTGTTACAGCGGGAAGTATGGGTTTGATTGATGTTAAATGTTTCTTCTTTATATAATTTTGAAGGAAAGGGGTATTTTCCCCAATGAGGTTGGCACTCAGACCGACAATATCAATGACAACTGTTTTGTTCATAACGATGTTTGCGAAGGTAATTCATGCCAGGATGGGTTTTCGAGTATTTTCTTTACCCAATCCATTTCCCTGACAATCGACTGGCCGATGGGTTTTTGCATATCTTCCGGTAAAACTCCCCAGGTGTAAGTTTCCACTTCCAGGAATGCAGAAAACGGTTTCTCTCTGTGAATCGCCAGCGTTTTAATGATTTCGTTTTGAGTTGAGTCCAAAACGCCATACGAAGCAATAAACAGCGGAACATGAAAGTGCACCCGCCACTCTTCCTGGTTTTCATTCCAGTCGGCCAATGCTTCCGGAAGGTCTGGATAATGTGTTTTTGACTGATCAGAGTTTTTTGTCACAACCTGGTGGAGGTAAACAGGTTCGTTAAAAGTTTCTATCGCTTTGCGCTTGATTTCTTTATTCGTAGAAAAATCAACTTTAAGCGCTGAACTGATCTGAATACGTCCCACCTTAATTCCTATTTCCTGTAAGGAATTTAGGATGTTTTCCGGTTCTTCGTAAGCCACCGCAGCATGACAAATATCGTAACACAGCTGAATGTGTTTTAAGATAATCTCCTTTGATTTTTCAGCCGGAAACTGATGCTTCTTTTGCAAATAAATAGTTCCCGCCGGAAGAAGCACATCGCGGTACCAGTTTACAAAATCGACGGTGTTGTCCAAAATTCCGTCCGGCTCAGGTTCAATATCAAGATGTAAAACCCGCCCTGTATCTTTCTCCAAACTGATCAGCTCTTCCAGCAGGTCAAGTATATTTTGAGTAGCTTCTTCGGTTCCTTTTATTTTTTTCGCCTCATTTTTCCACCAAAGCCGATAGGAGAGCGGAGGCGTGGAAACGCCACCTTCCATACCATCAGGAAGCAGTTGAATCAGAATACGAAAAAGTCTTTTTGTATAATTCAGGCGATCCCCGGTTGTCCAGTCGGGTGTATGAACATCACCTTTTACCACCGTATTATGAAAACCGCCGTAAGGGAAACCATTGATGACAAAAACATAAATATTTTCCTGATCGAGCCAGTTTTTGAATTCAGCAATTTTTTCAGGCTGACTTAATTCTATCGATGCTTCATTGGCAACTCTTAATCCTAAACCGAATGGCTGGTCTGGCGAAAGCTGCTTTTTGATATAGGGTAAATTTTCCCGCAGCTCTTTAAAATGATCATCCCATTTTTCGCCAGGATGTATATTGCTGCAGTAGGTCAGGTGTCCGTATGGGGTAATCATGGTAAAAAAGTTTATTCAGGAAACATTGGCTCAGATTTTTGCTTCCAGAACCGATGTATTGATGGTCTTCGTTTCGAGATAATCCACTGCGCTGGCAATTATATCTGCGTCCAGTTCATGCACTTCTACCCCTTTTCCTATTTTTTCAAGAAGCATGATCGTGAGTCTTCCGCCCAGGTGTTCACGGAATTCATGTAAGCCATTCCGGAGGTTGATTTTATCATTTTCTGCCAGTTTAGGATGATAAAGATCAAAACCAAGCTGGGAAAGTACTTCCAGAATCCGCTGTAAATCTGATTCAGGAAGCATGTTAAGTTTTGCTGCATACACACAGTCCAGGGCAATTCCTATTGCAACAGCTTCACCGTGTCTTACCTCAAAATTGGTCAGATATTCGAGCTTGTGAGCAGCCCAATGGCCAAAATCAAGCGGACGGGAAGAGCCAAATTCAAACGGGTCGCCTCCGCCGATATGATCCGTATGCATTTGTGCACATCGGTGAATCAGATAAGCCATCACTGTTTCATCCCTGTTTGCAAGGGCAAGTGCGTTTTCTTCAATCCAGTTGAAGAATGAAACGTCTTTTATCAGGGCGACTTTAATGGCTTCCGCAATACCTGCGCGCCAGTCACGATCATCAAGTGTGCGAAGAAAAGTCAGGTCATTGAACACAGCCACCGGCGGTGCAAATGTGCCCAGAAAGTTTTTCTTCCCATGAAAGTTGATGCTGTTTTTAACACCGACGCCCGAGTCATTTTGGGAAAGTACAGTCGTTGGTATTCTGATCAGCTTGATGCCCCTGTGCGAAACGGCGGCTGCATAACCAACCAGATCCAGCACAGCACCACCACCGATTCCAATGATGAAGGAATGTCTGTCAATACCATGAACATCAACTGCTTCACACAATTTGTCAAAAAGAGCAGCATCGTTTTTAGAAGCTTCACCACCGGGGACAACAATTACTTCCGGGGCTAGATTTATATGCTGAACCGAATTCGAAAAGTAAGCGTGAATGTCATTTGCCAGCGTTGGATGAAAGTCAGCAAAACCTGCATCTGCTATAACGAGCGCTTTACGCTGAAATCCCTGTTCGGTATAGTTTCCGAAAAAGTCTTTCAGAATCGGGTTATTTTGGTCAAATAAGTTTTCAGTAAAAAAAATAGCATATTCGTAAGCTACCTGAAAACGCTGTTGTATCGTTTGCATTTTAAAAATGTCGTGGGTATTAGGTACTATTGTTTAACGTTAGAATAGGTTGTTTTAACCTTTTCCACACAAAATTAATCTTTATTATAATCTCATTTTAATGAATCTTTGGTGAGGAATCTTCGCGCCTGTCCCTTGTCCCATCCTCCCTTTCTCCATTTTTCCTTTTATGTTACCGCAAATGCTTTTGCAAGCAGCATCGACACTGGAAGCAAAATAAGTACCGCCAAAGCCAAAGGCCATAGGCCAAAAGCCATGCACCATGAAGCGTTCATCACGATCAGTGAAATAACCCCTGCTTTAACCGCCTTACCAATCATCGGTCCAACTGGATTTTGAATCGCGTTCCACAATGGCCGGCCGATCAGCCATGCATGCAGCAGAACGAATGGAACGGTCAAAAGCAGATTTCCCTGCTTTTGTGAAACGATCAGTTGTGCAATCAGAACAATCAGATAAAGGATCGCAGCTATGTAAAGTGTGCGACGCTTGCCGCCGTGTACTTCATCCTGACTGATGAGGGTGATAGCGCCAATGTATGCAATGGGAAGCAACGCAATAAATCCCCATTTTTCAATTGATTCCGGAAAAACGCTCATACCCAGAATCAAATTTCCGCCCCGGCACATACCCATTGTAACCGGGCCCAAAATAGTATGGTGTTTTGCAAAACGGTTATAAATCACAGTTAGCAATGCCACGGTGATGGCGATTAACCCGCTGATGAAACTATAACTTGCAGCTGCCAGGATTCCAAAAAACAATAAGGAAATTCCCATCATTGCCGCCGAACGCAAAGGTACCTTTCCGCTGGGAATGGGTCTTTCCGGTCTTTCGATACTGTCTAGTTTTGCATCAAAAACATCGTTCATTACCACACCGCCGCCATACAATCCCAGTGTAGAGATGATCAATGGAATCGGAGAAAAATCGGAAAAGGTAAATTGTGCAATGGCCATCCCGGCCAGAATATCAGCAACGGCTGTTACGAGGTTAGCCGGACGGGTTAGCTGTAAATAGGGTTTGAGACTGCTCACTTTATTGAATTAATAATGAATTTTTATTGGCAATCGGCTGCTGACCCCCGCGAAGAATCGAATTACCATGAAACTTGGCCGCATGATCACTTTCTAAACCTTGTTCAAAATCAGAAACGTCAATTTGGCCGCTTTTCCCGAACGCATCAATCGCATTCTGATAAGTTACCTTTTGAATTGTTTCAGTTGAAATACCCCTCATTTTCATCAAAGCAGCAGTTTTAGGAATCGCCAGCGGATCAGAAATCCCCCAGTCGGCAGCGGAATTAACCATGATCCTTTCCGGTCCGTACTGTTCAACCACTTTCACCATTCGTTCGTTGCCCATTTTGGTAAAAGGATAAATGGTGAAAGCCGCCCAAAATCCCTGATCGAGGACACTTTTTACGGTTTCTTCATTATTGTGGTCCACGATCACCCAGGATGGATCCAGCCCATGTTCCAGCGCAATGGCCATACTCCGTTCGGTTCCTTTCTTTTTGTCGCGGTGAGGTGTGTGTATCTGCACCGGAAGGTTGGCTTTTTTTGCCAGTTCCAGCTGGAGACGGAAATATTTTTCTTCTGCCGGTGTCTGGTCATCAAAACCAATTTCCCCAACACCTACAACGCCTTCTTTATAGATATATAAAGGCAGGATTTCCATAACCTGCTCAGCAAGCGGTTCGTTATTTGCCTCGCGGGAATTGAGCCCCATGGTACAGTAATGTTTGATTCCAAACTGCGATGAACGAAATCGCTCCCAGCCAACCAGGCTGCTGTAATAATCTTTAAAACTTGAAAGCCCGGTTCGGGGCTGTCCCACCCAGAATGCTGGTTCTATCAGGGCAACAATGCCAGCCTGATACATAGCCTGGTAGTCGTCGGTGGTACGCGATACCATGTGGATATGCGGGTCAAAAAAGCGCATTCCTTTTATTAGTTCGCTATATTCATTCCATTCTATATCGCGATGAGCCGGTACATTGGTTTCGTCGCTGTCTTCGAAGTGGGAAGGATTCAGGCTGGTTTCGTTATGGTTGAGGCACATAGGTGTTTAGGTCTGTGGTTTCAAGAATGGTCCAGGTTAATTGGCCGGACTTTGCTGCTTTTTCCAGTTCGGGATAATCCGCTAATAAATTTAGCGCAGGTCCGTAACCCGATTCAACACTTGTAATGGCAGCGGCCTGTTGATTGGGCAGTTGCCCGGATTTAATCAAATGTTCCATGTCAGAAACAAGCATATCATTCATAAATTTACTGACAAGCCTCCAAACCTGAGGTGCAACCGAGCGTCCTGCCGCCCATCGTTCATGCGCAAAGTCTGACAGGATCATGGCCAGATTCTCGTTCAAACGACTTTCCAGGCTTTCTATAAAATGAATTGGCTTGTCATTAAATATCGTTTTTAAAACCAACTGATTCCATGCCTGCTCACTAAAATATTTCCCGGGATAAGGGTTATGCAGTGCAATTGCATCAAAAACAAAACCCATGTTGGATCGAACCGCATCGGTCGCCCTGAAAAGCCACTCGTCCGGATAAGATAAAAGCGGAAGTGCAGAGTAGAGCGCAACGAGTTCGTTCATTTCGGCAGTGTCAAAAAGAGTACTGATGTTTTTGACATAGGTTTCTTTTTCGGAAGAATCCAGCTGGGTAAGCAGCCAGACACGACTTAGCCTTACCAGAGACCAGCCTTCCACGGAAAAGCCAGGGATTTCAACGTTCAGTTCCCAGGATTGTTCGGGAGTAATCTCAATGATTTTTTTGGATAAAAACCTTGGGCAAGCAACAAAGGCGGTCATCAGTTCCAGCGCATCCGTAGCGCCTTTCTGAATCAGCCAATTGCATTCGGCTTCCAAAGTATTCGCTTCAATGATATTCCGAAGCTTATTTTGTATGTAATCTGACATAATATTTTGTTCATGCTATTTACAAAGGTCTTTCAGCCAGCGTAAATTTTTTATGATTCACATCATCCTTCTTTGAAAACCATAATAATAAGATAAAGTTTCCCCGGATGTGTTTATAACCGATTTTTGAGCCTGCAAATCCCATAACAGGCCGGATTTTTATTCTTTTAATCTAATTCTAATCAGAAGTCAAATTCAAGGATATCGGGATCGTTTAACAGGTGTTCGGTCAATTCTTCATGTTCCTTTTCTGCGCCCTGTAAAGTCCAGCTGCCGCTGATGTGACTTCCCGAGCGGTTTTGTTCGCCGCGAAGGATTTTCAGGTTATGGTTTTTAAAAATCTCTTCATAATCTTTAAGCGTTTTCTTCTGATAAATGCACATCAGTCTGTAATTTCTGATCTGGCTTTTGCGCCTGATCAGCTTTTGAATGGGAGTCAAAATTACAAGGGAAAGCCCTGCAATGATAAAACTGCCTAAGGAAATGGCATACATGCCTGCGCCAATTCCCATTCCGAGCGCGGCTGTTACCCACACAATGGCCGCTGTAGTAAGACCCACCACACGGTTGTCTTCCCGGAAAATAATTCCGGCACCAAGAAAACCTATACCGGTTACAATGTTTGCTGCGATTCTTCCTGCATCCGGTCCAATCTTAATCGAGATTATTGTGAATAAGGTTGAGCCAACTGCAATCAGAATTAGGGTTCGCAACCCTGCAGACTTACTCCTATATTCCCGTTCGGTGCCAATAATAGCTCCGAGCAGAAATGATAACAGCAGCTTGTAAATATCTTCAGTCAGTAATTCCATTTGAAACAAATATAAAAATATCAAAGCCGGGACGATGACAAATCTCCCGGCTTCCAAAGTTCTTCAATTTTTAGAAATTATATCAGGCAGCTGCCGTTCGCGTCTCAAGCCATCTGATAATATTTTCAGCCTCTTCAAATGCTATTGCGGCAAGCTTCGCACTATTAGCACCATCATAAGCCATATCAAGATGTAATAGCTGATATGCGGTTAAAAAAGAATTAAGCAGTTTTTTATCCAGTTGTGAAAGATGTGATCTATACCAGTCTACATCCTTTCGGCCCTTTCCTTTTTTACCTATGTATTCATCAAGAGCAACAAGAATTCCAGCATAAGCCGTGTGTCCCGCCATTTTTACATACTTTGAATCCCGATAATATCCGTCCTCTTTTATGGCTTTTTCACGCAAAATGTCTTTCGCGTTTTCCATGTAGCGTTTGGCTTCCAGTATACCTTTCATGAAGTAGTGTGATTAGTTTGAGATCATTTTTCAAATTTACTAATCAGGATAAGGCTGACATAACCGGGCGCTGGATTTTTTAACCTCAATCCGATTAACTATTCATCAATTCCTCAATTTCATCGGCCTCGATAGGAATATGTCCCATTAGATCCATATTGCCATTTTCAGTGATCAGAATGTTATTTTCCAGTCGGATTCCCAGTCCTTCTTCGCGGATGTAAATTCCCGGTTCACAGGTAAATATCATTCCCGGTTCGAAACGCCGATATTTATTTCCTACATCATGCACGTCCAAACCCAAAAAATGGGAAGTTCCGTGTGGGAAATATTTTTTGTATGCAGGCCATTCTGGATCCTGTTTGTCAATAGCATGTTTATCTAAAAGCCCTAATCCGATCAGCTCGCTTTCCATGATTTTGCCTACTTCCGTATGATATTCATCCCAGATATTACCGGTTATGAGCATGCTTTTTGCAGCTTTAAAAACCCTCAGAACCGCATCGTAAACTTTCCGCTGACGGTTGGTAAATCTGCCGTTGGCTGGAATGCTTCGGGAAAGGTCGGCGCCATAGTTCGCATATTCTGCCGCGACATCAAGTAAAATAACATCACCGTCTTTACAAGGTTTATTATTTTGTATGTAATGAAGCACGCAGGCATTTGCACCTGAAGCAATAATGGGCTGGTATGCAAAACCCCTGGACCGGTTTCTGACAAATTCATGAAGAAGTTCTGCTTCGATTTCAAATTCCTCAACACCGGGTTTTACAAATTTCAAAACGCGTTCAAAACCGATTTTGGTAATATCACAGGCTTTTTGAAGCTGCTCAATTTCGGCGGGCTGTTTGATCGCACGCAGCTGATGCATTAGCGGCGCAAGTCTTGCCAGATTGTGCAGAGGATATTTCTCTTTAAAATCAGAGACAAATCTAACTTCGCGTGTCTGAACGGGGGAGTCGTTTCGGGTATGTTCGTTGGTATTTAGATAAACCGTTTCAGCAACAAAAACGATATCCCTGAAAACTCGTTCAAACTGATGCGTCCAGTAGACGGTTTTTATTCCCGTAGCCTCCCGCGCCTGTTCTTTGGTCAGTTTTTCTCCTTCCCAAACCGCAATAAGTTCGTTGGTTTCACGCAGAAAAAGTACTTCTCTAAACTTTTCATCAGGATGATTCGGGCTGATTAGCAAAATTGTTTCCTCCTGGTCTATCCCCGTTAAATAAAACAAATCACTGTTTTGCCTGAAGCCCATTGTACCGTCCGCATTGGTCGGCATGAAGTCGTTAGCGTTTAATATTACAAGTGACTGCGGCTTCAATAATTCGGCTAAACGAAGGCGGTTTTGTATAAACAGCGATTTATCTACGGGTTGGTAACGCATGTACTATTAAATTTTGTAACTGGTAATTTATTTTGTAAAATTACGTTTATCTTGTTTATTATAATGTAAAACTGACAAATCAGTTCCCTGCAATCTTTGATTCACGGAAGTATGGTCTGTTTTTGATATTGACTCAACGCCGCGAAGGCTCCTAACTTATACAACATTTCATGAGAAGAATATTTTTACTGGCATTTTTATGCGTTCCCCTTTTTTTATCTGCCAGTCCAAAATACTGGATATATCTTAAAGCAAAAGACAAAAATTCAGCTCCGGCAGTTTCTGCACTTACGCTGGAAAACCGCCAGAAACTTGGGCTTGTTATTTCAGATGAAATGGATCTCCCGATACAGAGAAGTTACGAAAACGCGCTGCGTGATAAATCTGTAAAAATTATTAACCGTTCCAAGTGGCTTAATGCGGTTTCGGCGGTGATGACAAGTGAGCAGGCAAACACGGTCCGTCAGCTTGACTTCGTTCAGGATGTTGTGATGATTGATCCGGGATTTTATATCGCCCAGACAAAACCCATTGAAAAAGCGCAAATGGCTCCGGTGATGTCACAGGTACAGGCAAATGCTTTTTTGAAGGAAGGCATCAATGCGAATAATGTTACGATAGGAGTAATTGACGCCGGTTTTTATGGTGCAGACTCTTCACTTTCTCTGACACATGTTTTTTCAAACAAAAGAATTTTAGGTATCCGGGATTATGTAAAACCGGGCCGTCCGGGAAATTTGCTTTTTAGCACCGCTGAGTCATTTTCTGATATGCACGGGACCGAAGTACTTGCTGCAATCGGAGGTATTGATTTTCAGGATCAGATGCAGTACGGAATGGCGACCAATGCAAAATTTTATCTTGCCCGCACCGATTATTCAATGCGCGAATATAGAGGTGAGGAAGACAACTGGATTGCCGCAATGGAATGGATGGATAGTCTCGGAGTTCGTTTGATCAATACTTCTCTGGGTTATGCCAAAGGTTTTTCTGATCCGAAAGAGAATTACACGCCTTCTCAAATGGATGGTAAAACAAGCGCAATTACCCGTGCAGCACAGATTGCAGCTGATAAAAAAGGGATTATGCTGATCGTATCAGCGGGTAATGAAGGTGATGATAAAGGCTGGGGAATCGTATCTGCACCTGCGGATGCAAAAGGGGTTTTATCCATCGGTGCAACCAATGCCAAACTTTGGAACCGGATTGGTTACAGCAGTATAGGTCCGGAGTTTTTATCCTATGTAAAACCAAATGTCTCCTGCTTTTCCCTTTACGGAACTTCACTTTCCGCGCCGGTAATCACTGGATTTGCTGCTTGTCTTTTACAGGCTAACCCAAAGCTTACCAATAAAGAATTAATTGACCTGATCGAAAAATCGGCGCATTTATATCCTTACGGAAACAATTTCGTAGGTTACGGAGTACCGCTTGCTTCCCGTGCACTGGCGCTGGCCAAGGCTCCCTATCTTCCTAATAATTCAAAAAAAGTGATGGCAAAAGGCCGCAACATCGATGTGGATGTGACAAGTCTCGATTCTTTGGTGGCGATTTACAGAAAGAAAAATGAGAAGGACGTTTTGTCACAGCAGGTAGCCAAAGTTCAAAATGGGAAGGTTTCTTTGAAACGTCAGAACGGCGAGCATTTTACAACCATCGATCTCAAAGATTCGGTGATTGAAGTGGAGTGGAATTAATTTCTTGATTTTTAAGTAAGGCTTTCTTTCTAAAATAAGGGATATGGAATCTTATAATACACTATCTGAAACCATGGAAGCGCTTCGCGCAGAAGGTTATATTGAGGATTTTAATATAAAGGACAATCATCTGGAATCGCAATCCGGCCAGTTTCAAATCCTTCATCATGAGTTTGAAATTGATAAATTCTTTCGCTTCGAAGGAGAAACGGATCCGGCTGATGAATCCATTCTTTACGCCATCTCTTCTAAAAAGTACAATGTGAAAGGAGTTCTGGTTAATGCTTATGGTATTTACAGTAATTCCCTGGAAGATGAATTGTTAAGGAAGCTTGCGTTTGGTCATGAATGACTTCTGATTTCAAATAACACAGTTTGAAAAAACGATCCTGTGCTGAAAATTCAGGAAATTTTTCCGGACCAAGATTTTTTAAAAAATCTATTCTATTTATAATTCTCCCCATTTTGAAGATGTTATATGCTGTGTTAACGAGCACACGGCAGAGTTTTTCGTTCTAAATTTGAAGATTTTCAATAGATTTATCTATCTTTATTGCGCTGAACGCTATTTTGTAAAAAGTAAGTTGTTCCGGCAATTTAGTTGAATTCCTTAATCCAATCACCTAATTCTTACTATAATGAATACTTCTCGCAGAGATGTTTTGAAAATGGCCGGAGTAGCACTGGCAGGCAGTTCTCTTCCTACATTTGCCATTTTAAATCCAAACCGTGCATTTGCAGGCGTAAACGCAGAAACCCTAAAAGTGGGTTTGATCGGTTGCGGAGGACGTGGTTCCGGTGCAGCCAACCAGGCTCTAAAGGCAGATCCAAACGTGGTTTTACATGCAATGGGAGATATTTTCAAAGATAAGATGGACTCTTCTTTGGAAAACCTTACAAAGGTGCACGGTGCGAAAGTAAAGGTAGATGAAGGACATAAATTTATCGGATTTGATGCTTTTCAAAAAGTACTTGATTCGGGTGTGGATGTAGTGATCCTTGCAACACCTCCTCATTTCCGTCCTGAGCATCTTACGGCTGCAATCAATGCAGGCAAACACGTATTTTGCGAAAAGCCGGTTGCCGTTGATGCACCGGGTGTAAGAAAAGTACTGGACGCTGCAAAACTGGCAAAACAGAAAAATGTTTCTCTGATGTCTGGTTTCTGCTGGAGATATCATGAGCCAAAACGTGCCAGTTTTAACCGTATACTTGACGGTGCTGTCGGTGATATATCTGCAATTTATAATACGTATGATACAGGTACACTTTGGTCTTTCCCACGTGTAGCGGGCTGGTCCGATGCTGAATACGTTTTGCGTAACTGGACTTACTACACCTGGCTTGCAGGTGACCACATCGTAGAACAGGCAGTGCACAGTATTGACATGATGTCATGGGCAATGGGGGGCAAACTGCCTATTTCAGCGACAGGTACAGGAGGCCGCCAGGTTCGTACCGATTCCCTTTTTGGTAACATATTTGATCACTTTGCTGTGACTTACGAATATGCAAACGGAGCAAAGGGATTTCACCATTCCCGTCAGCAAGCCAATTGCGAAAACAGTTATCTGGTTGAAACCCTGGGTACAAAAGGCCGTGCCATGGTGAACTGTGCAAGAAACGTTCATGAAATATATGGTCAGAATCCATGGAAATATGATGGTGCACAAAACGATATGTATCAGACAGAGCATAATGAACTTTTTGCATCGATCCGCAGCGGAAAACTGATTAATGATGGTGAGTTTATGGCACAAAGCACCATGCTTGCGATCATGGGAAGAATGGCTGCCTACACAGGAAAAAGAGTTACCTGGGAAGAAGCAATGAATTCAACTGAAAAACTGGGCCCGGATACATACAGCTTTGATATGAAACCGCCCGTTGTTGAAGTTGCGAGACCAGGTATTACTGCTTTTTCATAAAAATATGCAAAGAAGAGATTTTATAAAAAACAGCGCCCTGGTAACCACTGCCGCAGTGGCTGGGACAGGTGCGTTCAGTTCGGTGATTGCTTCCGGAGCAGAATCAGTTGTAAGTACTGATATTATCGATCCGCTTGCTCCCCGGCCAATGGTCAAAAAAAGCCTGATGTGGGGGATGATTAAGGAAGATTTGTCGATTATGGACAAGTTTAAGTTGCTGAAAGATCTTGGATATGATGGTGTAGAGCTTGACTCTCCGGATAAACTGGATATGAAAGAAGTCCTGGCAGCCAGAGATAAAACCGGCCTATTAATACCCGGAACGGTAAATTCCATGCACTGGAAGCTTCCATTATCAGACCCTGATCCGAAGAAGAGGGAAGAATGCGCGAAGTCAATTGAAAAGGCTTTGTGGGATACAAAAGAATATGGCGGGTCCACGGTTTTGGTGGTGCCGGGTGTTGTGAATTCATCTGTCAGTTATGCCGAGGCTTATGAGCGCTCACACGCCGAAATAAAAAAATTGCTTCCCATCGCTGAAAAAACGGGTGTAAAAATAGCCGTTGAGAACGTGTGGAACCAATTTTTACTAAGTCCTCTGGAAGCAGCGAGATATGTGGATGAATTTAAACATCCAATGGTTGGCTGGTACTTTGATGTTGGTAATGTGCTACGTTACAGTTGGCCGGCTTCTTGGATTGATACCCTGGGCAAACGTATTTTAAAGCTGCATTTAAAGGAATACAGCTTAAAAAAGCAAAATGACCTCGGTCTTTGGAAAGGATTTGATGTGGAGTTCTTTGAAGGAGATTGCAACTGGCCGGAAGTAAACAAAGCACTTCAGAAAATCGGTTATTCCGGTTGGGCTTCGGCAGAGGTTGCAGGTGGTGACAGAAAACGTTTGCTTACAGTCCGTGAAAAAATGGATGAGATATTTAAAGCATAAAATTTTAGGATTGAAATAAGAAAAGCCCGGTTCTGCCGGGCTTTTCTTATAAATATATGATTGAGTCTAAACCCGCCGCCAAGTTCCCTGTAAACTGTTTACTAAAAACTAACCGGAAGCCTGGCAACTGTAAACTGTTTACTAAAAACTATAAATTAAGAACTCAACTCTTCTTCTGCAAAGCCCTGCGGTAACCTTTTATTGCTTTAATTTTTAATTCACCATCCTCCACGGATACTTTTTTATATTCTTTAAACTCATTTTCCTTTCCCTTAAAACCGACAATACAGGAAAGATCTTCCGTTCCTTTTTGTAATTCAACGGCTGGTTGTATGCCAAAATTCGGAACGGTCAGTGTGTCTTCCACTTCCAGTTCTTTGTATTTGATCTTCAACAAATATTTAAAGGTCTGCGAGGTTTCAAAAGCATCAACCGAAAATACCCAGTTGTTAAGTTTGTCTTTGTCTGTCACCGGTTCGCTGTAACTGGCTGTTGGTCCCTTTTTTACATCCGCTCTTTTTTCAGGAATGGTGTCATTTACGATGACCATTCCGTCTTTTTTGGTTTCATTTGTATTTTTTTTGTCGCAGGATAATAAAGAAAGCAGAATGAATAAAGTGCAATATTTTTTCATAAGTGAAGGAAAAAGTTAAATGGCCTGGGGTTAAAGATAGAAAGCTATCTTCATTTACCTAAAAAATGTGCCTGAATATTCTCACCATTTTATGCTATTTTACACTTTAATTAGAATTTTCGTTTTTCAGCATCAATTGCCCTGATATTTTTAAGATAGAAACCTGCTAAGAACCCTTTTATGGCGTTAAACTACATTTTCGTTGCCTTTTTTGTTATTGCCTTCTTTATTGCCACACTAAAATTTATCCTAACCGGCGACGTCCAGACCTTCAAAGCGATTACTGAGGGAATGCTGGAAATGGCAAAGGTTGCCGTGATGGATATAGCACTTCCACTAACCGGCGTCATGACCTTTTTCCTGGGTGTATTAAACGTGGGCGAAAAAGCGGGAATTATCAATTCCCTGGCGCGTTTCATCGGTCCTTTTTTTAATAAACTTTTTCCGGAAGTTCCCAAAGATCATCCGGCAAATGGACAGATGATCATGAACTTTTCAGCCAACATGCTTGGGTTGGATAACGCTGCCACGCCCTTTGGTCTTAAAGCCATGCAAAGCCTTCAAGAATTAAATCCAAGTAAGGATACAGCTTCCAATGCACAAATCATGTTTCTGGTGTTGCATACCTCCGGCCTGCAGATCATTCCTTTGTCTATTATCGCTCAGCGGGCAATTCTTGGCGCGTCAAGTCCGTCGGATGTTTTTATCCCCTGTGTTGTCGGCACTTATGTAACCACCGTAGCCGCCATGCTGATTACAGCTGCCTGGCAGCGAACGAACATATTCAACAGGTCAATCATGCTTGGTTTGGGATCGGTTACAGCATTTATGGGTTTACTGCTCTGGTATTTGTCGGGTTTGCCAAAAGAGCAGATTGAGACCATTTCCATTGTAACCGGTAATTCTATTTTGCTGGGTGTTGTTGCAGGATTTCTTTTTTGGGGACTGATCAAAAAGGTAAATGTTTTTGAAACATTTATAGAAGGTGCCAAAGCCGGTTTTGCTACCACTGTAACTGTAATTCCATATCTGGTTGGTTTGCTGATTGCAATCAGCGCTTTCCGTAACTGCGGTGCAATGGATTATCTGATCGACTTCTTGAAATGGATATTTTCTTTCTCCGGTTTTAACACGGACTTTACCGATGCCCTGCCGGTCGCCTTAATGAAGCCGTTAAGCGGAAGCGGTGCCCGTGCCTTGATGATAGATGCTATGAAAGAATTTGGTCCTGACTCCTTTGTAGGACGCCTTGTGTGCATCTTTAACGGCTCAGCGGACACCACTTTGTACATCGTGGCATTGTATTTCGGATCGGTTGGAATTAAGAATACGCGTTATGCAATTGTTGCCGGACTTATGGCGGATCTTATTGGTGTTCTTGCCGGTATCTGGCTTGGTTATTTATTTTTCCATTCATAACTACCGTACAAATCACCCTTTACCTACATATGCAACCGTCCGTACAAAATGGATGGTTGTTTTTTATTGAACCATGTAATATTGATCATCAAACTCATGTAAGCAATGACTAAATCGTTACGAAAATCCGTTTTATTCTCATTCATTATCTTCGGATTTGCCTCGTTTCAGACTGCCTTCGGACAGGAAAAAAAGCAACAGCCGCCAAATACTTATTCTCTTGAAGATTGTATACGCATTGCACTTGAAACGAACCCGCAGGTTAAAATTTCTGAACTGGACGTGAAAACCAATGAAAACGCCTATCAGCAATCACGCTGGCAGCGGTGGCCAAGTCTGAGTTTCAGCGCCGGCCAGGGTTTTAGTTCCGGTCGTAACATTGACCCTTACACCAACGTTTATGTTCAGAGAAATGTAAACTCCAATAACTTTCAGCTCGGTTCGTCAGTCGTTCTCTTTAACGGCTTTCAGTTACAAAATGCTGTAAAAAGAAACGAGGTCAATCTTAAAGCTACACAAAAGGATCTGGAAGCGGTTCGTAATGATTTGATGCTGAATGTTGCTTTATCCTATCTTCAGGTTATTACAAATGAAGAGCTGATTGAAGTTGCGCAGCGCCAGGCCGAAGCTTCGGTTCTTCAGGTGGATCGTACGGCAAAATTAGTAGCTGCGGGAACACTGGCAGAAAGTAGTTTGCTTGATCTTAAAGCACAGCTGGCAAATGATGAGCTTAGCCTTGTCAATGCACAGAATAACCTGGAAACGGCAAAACTGAATCTGAAACAGTTTATGAACATGCCGGGAAGTGAGCAGATTAATGTTGTAAAAATTCCTGTTGCCGATCCTGCATTACAACCCTACGACGCAACGATCCAACAGGTATATGATGTGGCATTGGGAAATCTTCCGCAGATGAAGGCCGCCGAGCTCCGAATTGAATGGGCCAGAAGATCGGTTGAAATTGCAAAAGGAGCCGGAATGCCTTCTCTTACTTTGAGCGGCGGTTTAGGAACTGCTTATTCCAGTGTTGCACCAAAAACACGTTTTGTACCTGATGGGACAGGAAGCACGGTTATTGATATTCCATCCACAACAAGTTTTGTAACATACGGCGGAGTGACAGTGCCTGTAATTCAAAGGGTCACAAACGCAAATGGCTCCATTCAGGATTTTGGTTATCTGAATCAGCTGGATGGAAACAGGAATTCCTCGGTGCAGCTTAGCTTACGCATACCTATTTTCTCTCAGTTCCAGGTAAGGTATAATGTCGCTAATGCTAAGATCCAGCAGAAAAACCTTGAATATCAGGCGCAGCAGGTTCAGCTTACGATCCGTAAAAATGTGGAACAGGCTTATATAGATATGAATAACTCTGCAAAAAGATATTCAGCAACGGCCAACCAGGTTCAGGCTTTAGCAGAAACGTTCCGCGTATCTCAGGTCAGGTTTGATGTTGGTGCTATCAATTCAGTGGAATTCAGTATTGCAAAAGCAAACCTGGACCGTGCAAATGCCAATCTGATCCAAACAAAATACGACTACGTGTTCCGTACGAAAATTCTGGATTTCTACATGAACCGTCCGTTGTCGGATTTTTAAAACAGGTTTCTGAAACAAAATACATATAATTTAAATATTCCCTTTACAACTGTAAACTAGAAAGACATGGCGCGTAAATCTTCAAAAAAAATATGGTGGATAACCGGTGGTATTTTGCTACTGCTGGTAGCCGGCTTATTCGGTGCCAAACAGGCCGGGTTAATCGGGAAGCCGAAAATGACGGAGGTAGAATACGCCACTGTAAAACGCAACGATATCATTGAACGTGTGACTGCCTCAGGGAAAGTGCAGCCGGAAGTAGAAGTAAAACTGAGTCCGGATGTATCGGGTGAGATCATAAGCCTGAATGTAGCCGAAGGAGATTCAGTCGTAAAAGGTCAGTTGCTGTTGAAAATCCGTCCTGATAATTACGAGTCTTTAATGGCGCGTGCACAGGCAGCCGTTAATTCGAGCAAAGCCAACTACGAGCAGACCAAGGCCATGGTTTCCCAGGCAGAGTCACGGTTGATTCAGGCAAAAGCAAATTTTGACAGGAACAAAAAACTGTATACGGATAAGGTGATATCCGCTTCTGATTTTGAGACATTTGAATCCAATTACAATGTGGCCCAGCAGGATGTCGCTTCGGCCAAGGCAAATGTTTCTGCTGCCATGTTTAACATAAAAAGCTCTGAGGCAAGCATGCGTGACGCAGCGGAGAACTTGCGTAAAACAAGCATTTTTGCTCCCGTCAGCGGTATCATTTCACTGTTGAATGTAGAAGCCGGCGAACGTGTGGTGGGTACTTCTCAAATGGCCGGTACTGAAATGATGCGTATTGCCAACCTGAGAAATATGGAAGTACGGGTGAATGTAAATGAAAATGATATTGTGCGTGTAAACATCGGTGACACAGCGGTTATTGATGTTGATGCGTATAGTTCGTCCGGCAGGAAATTTAAAGGAATTGTGAAAGAAATTGCTAACACGGCTGCCGGTTCTGCAACGGCAACAAGTGTTTCGGCTGACGCTGTTACCGAATTTGAAGTAAAGGTTAAGATACTAAACGATTCCTTCGATGATCTGATGACGGCGCGTACGAAAAGATCCTATCCGTTCAAACCCGGGATGACCGCTTCGGTAGAAATCATCACCGAGCGTAAAAACGGGGTTGTTTCTGTTCCGATTGCTGCAGTGACGACACGCAGTAACACACCGGTAGTGGACGCAACACAAGGGCCGCCAAGTGATGCAGCGACCGACAACAAAGCAAAACCTAAAAAGGAAGAAGTAATTAAAGAGGTTGTTTTCGTGGATGTAAAAGGAAAAGCGGAAATGAAAGAAGTGAAAACGGGCATCAGCGATTTTGAAAATATTGAAATTTTGTCAGGGTTGAAAGAAGGCGATCAAATTATTTCCGGACCATATATTGTGGTATCGAAAAATCTGAATACCGGCGACCTTGTGGAAAAAAAGAAAGAAGAAGCGAAAAAAGCTGAGAAAAAATCAAATGAAAACCAGAACTAGTACGTTGTAAAAAAGTAATAAGTTCGATTTAGTTTAGGTTAAAAGAGAAATCCTTGCGGCTTTGCTGCAAGGATTTTTTATTTAACCTAATGATTTTCAGAACCGGCCACTCAATCCAAGGTTTACAATTCCCTTGTAACCATAACCTATTTCAATAAATGCGCCTACTTTTTTGCCTACCCGAATACCCAGTGGAGTAGCCTGGAACGTAATAGCAGCATCTGAATAGATCTCGTCCGGATAACTTATCATCTGATCCTGCCGATAAAAATTTCCGAAACCGGCTTCACAATATATTGAAATGTTATCTTTTTCCTGATAATAGAATTGTATCTCAAAAGCCATTACAGCCGTTTTAGTTTGAAAGCCGGGTTTGTTGCTTTGTTTATGTAAATCTCTGTGCTGAGCGCTATTGTACCCGAGTCCCATCCCTAATGCAATTTTGGGTTTGATTCGATAATAGTAGGAAAGATTTGCCATCGTTTTAGGTTCAATACTTTTAGGATCTGATCCAAAAAGCGATCTCACAAAATTTTCCAGTATATCCGAAACAACAGCTTCATTGGCGTAGATACCAGCCCCAATTTGTATTTCATGTCGGTTTACCATTTGAGCTTTTGAATTGAATGTTATTAAAAGAAAAGCCACCAATGTTGCAGGAAGTTTCAGTCTCATGGTTTGATTGCTTAAAGAGTGAAAGTATACATTGACGAGTCAGAATTTAGCACTGACTCCAAGATTTAAAATGCCTTTGTATCCCCAACCAATTTCTGCAAAAGTCCCTGTGTTTTTCCCGTATCGGATGCCGAAGGGAGTAAGCTGGCCTGTTGGTCCGAGTAGGGTTCTGGCCCTGATTTCAGGTTTTTCTAAGTCCTTTTCGTAACGCAGCATACTCCCCAATCCTGCGAGTGAATACATTGACAATCTGGATTTGTTCATATAAATGAACTTTGTTTCAAAGGCTAAAAGGAAGCTCCTGTGCTGGTAATTGCCTGGCGATTCGAAGAGATATTGTCTGTATAAGTTACCAGCCGTAACTGCGGCGGTAAGCCCAATTGATAACTTGGAACGCAATTGATAGCGGTAAGAAACCGAAAAGGAGTCAGAAAAATCCATTTTTCCAGATGGAGTGGTATTCAAAGTTCTGAAAAACAATAAGCGTAGAGCATCATTGACAAAACGTTCCCGAGCCCAGGGAGTGTAACCGATCTGAAATTCACGATTTGTGTCAGGTTGGGCTTGACAAGTGAAACCAAGGAAAAGCAGAGATGTTAACATGTAATTTTTCATGGCACTTTTCTGTTTGGTGATATGTATTAATTTATCGCCTCAAAGCAGTATACATTCAGCTCCGTACTGGCAAAAATGCGTCCTTTTTTACCATTTTGGGCAGGTATTCCGGTAACAAAACCGTTGTAAATGGAACCACCTTTTACATCCAGCGGAGGCATATCCCATAAGAGTTTTCCTGTTTGCAGGTCGTAGGCTTTCAGGTTATCTCCTCTAATGCCATAGATGACACCATCCTGATGATAGATATCACTGGATAGTGAGCCGGATTGAAGTGCCCAAAGCTGAGCTCCATTTAATGAATTCATACAGTACAGGGTTCCATCTGTTCCTTTAATTAAGAGCTTGTTATCTACCTTTACAATATCTAATCCTATCATTTGTGCATCTGTTAAGCGATATTGCCAAATTCGATTTCCGGTCATCAACTCAAAACAACCCACCGAATTGAATGAGGTCATATAAGCTTTATCACCGTCAAGAATTGGCATCAGGCTTGGAGCACCCCCGTCCTCGTCAATGCTCAGGGGAGCCCGGCTATACATCCATTTTTTTTGAGAGATATTATAGAGTCCAAAGAAGCTCCGTGTATTGTTGTATTTCGCCTTTGGTCCCAACTCGTCATAAGGGACGAGAAGCATTTGTTCTGTTCCCAAAGTGAACGCTTTGTGTCGATAAATGCTACCTATGTAGGTTTGTTCCTCAGTTACTAGCTTATACTCTCCGCTATATGGAGGTTTAATAAGTTCTTCCACTTTTCCTGTTTCAAATTCTCCCATGTACATGCTATCATCTACTTTCCCTAATGCTTTGGATGCAGGAGAAAGTCCTGTAATAAAGTATAAACCTTCGATGTTGGTTAACTCGGAAGCTGATCCAAATCCCCGTTGATTTTTCCAGATGGTTTTTCCTGTTTTGGTATCAATACAATAGTCTGCCCAAAGATCATGCAGGATCATTTTGTTTTCGTAAACAACAATGCTTTCGTTCAGGGTTCTGACCAGCATTTTGTCATAAAAGTCATCCCAGGTCCAAATGTTCTCTCCTGTATTTACATCTTTTAGTTGAAGGTAAAATTCACCGTACTTCTTTGGATCTGGGGATTTTCGCATGGCTATGGAAAGTACACCTTTGCCGTCTATTACATAGCCGTGATACAAACCATAGGCCAGTGTTCCGTCGGATATGGAGGATTTCCATAGGAAAGGCTTTTTAGTCACCACCCCATCCTTATCGGTTTGTGTGGTGATTTTCTCCGGATTGCAGGCGAGCAAGCCGGAGAAAATATAAAGTGTTAAGAGTTTGATTTTCATCTTTATTTAATAAGATATTCTAAAAACAGAAGCATTATTCCCACCATCAAATACCCAGTTCATTGTCGATTCAATTCTGTTCATTTTTTTAAACTCGCCGTGATTGATATATTCAGCTCGATAAGGAAACCCCTGCCATGCTCCTCCCTGATTTCTGCCTGGTCTTTCCTGCTCTTTTATGTTTAAGTTGATTACTGATTTTTCTTAGATCAAAGTAAATAATACTTAGAATATTTATAACTTGTCAAAGGACATCATTTCGGCTTGTCGTGCGACAATGTTTTAACTTGTCGAAGGACAAGATTTACGAATATTAGGCTTAAACGGCCATCCATCAAACTCTGTTTTACTTTCGCACACCTCACAATAGATCCGCTTATGGACAGCAAAAAGCCCCTTCATCAACTCTTAGAGACGATTAATACACCCAAATTTGAATCTCTGAAAAAGCATTTCATGCAGTTGGTGAAACCTAACCTGATCCGGAAGGGAAGGGTGCTGGTTGATATCGGACAGGTTAATTCCACTATCTATCTGATTGAAACCGGTGTGATACGTTCCTATTATCTCAAAGGATCTGAAGACATCACTTCCAGACTTGTGGCAGAAGGAGAGATTGCCTGCGTTGCTGAAAGCTTTTTCACGCAACAGGAATCCGAAGAAGTGATGGAGACGCTGGAAGACACAATGGTTTATTCCATTACGTATGAAGCATACCGACAATTATGTCAGGAAAATATACTCATTGCACAATTAATTATCCAGCTTCTTGAACAGCGCCTGGTAAATTTCAGTGAACGCGTACGGTTATTTAAGTATTTATCTGTTGAGCAACGAGTCGAATATTACATTAGTCAGCCGGGGTCACTATTCCGTCGTGTTCCGGATCATTACATTGCAACGTACCTGGGAACTACCCCAGCAACCTTCAGCAGATGTTTAAAAACGGTGAATATGGATAAAATTCAACATTAAGCAGTTTACTTTGCAGTGTTCTATAAGAGAGAATAGGTAAGTAAATGAAAGGCATCAATCATGAGTTTTTTAAATAACACAAAAATTGCGGTAATTGGCGGAGGAAGTTGGGCTACTGCATTGATCAAGATTCTTTGCGAGCAACCTTATGTACAGATCCGCTGGTGGCTTAGAAATCAGGACGATATCAATCATATCCGCAAATTTCATCACAATCCGAGTTATCTCAGTGATGTAAATCTTTCACCTAAAAAGATAAAGGTTTTCGAAAAAACAACTGATGCTGTCAAAGGCGCGGATTATATTATTCTTGCCGTTCCTGCTGCGTTCGTTCAGGAATCTTTACAGGATCTTACTGAAAAACATCTTAAAGGAAAACGAATCGTTTCGGCGATCAAGGGTATGATTCCGGATCAGAATATTCTAATTACGGACTGGATTTCGGAAAAATACGGCATAGGACTTAATGAAACCTGCGTAATTGCCGGGCCGTGCCATGCCGAGGAAGTGGCTTTGGAAAAACAATCGTACCTGACAATTGGCTCAGCGGAATGTCCCGCCGCCGAAGATTTTGCCAAACTGATGACCTGCCGTTATGTGACAGCACATGCTTTGGATGATCTTTACGGAGTTGAATACTTTGCTGTTATGAAAAACATCATAGCGCTGGCCTGCGGAATAACACATGGCCTGGGATATGGCGATAATTTTCAGGCGGTAATGGTTTCTAATGCGATGCAGGAAATCGGCCGTTTCGTAACCGCATTGGACCCGCGTACGCGTGACATCAGTTCTTCCGCTTATTTGGGAGATTTGCTCGTTACGGCCTATTCTCAATTTAGC
The DNA here is from genome assembly GCF_004349265.1 of Dyadobacter psychrotolerans. Taxonomy (GTDB): domain Bacteria; phylum Bacteroidota; class Bacteroidia; order Cytophagales; family Spirosomataceae; genus Dyadobacter; species Dyadobacter psychrotolerans. Next base: position 661,834 of record NZ_SMFL01000003.1, on the reverse strand, counting down.
CGTAACCGCCTTTTTGGTAATATGATCGGCAGAGGATATAGCGTAAAAGCTGCGCAGCTGGAAATGAAAATGATCGCCGAAGGCTTTTATGCGACAAAGAGTATCATGGAGATGAATAAGTCTTTCAACGTAAATATCCCTATCACAACGGCGGTTTACAACATTCTTTATGAGGAGCAGGCGCCGGCACATGTTATGGAAGAACTGAAAAAATTACTAAAATAATAGTCCGTTACTTCAAAAAAACGGTATCTGGATTAAAATCTATCTCTCATTATGCTGAATCTAAAATCTAAGTATTTCCTGGCAGTGTCTGTTATTCTGGCTGTCTTCATTTCCTGTAATATTAAAAAAAATACTTCGTCGGAAAAGGGAAAAGCAGATACCATTCAGGTAGCCAAAGATTTTGTATTCGGCGATAAAAGAGATTTTGCACAATGTCATGCTTCTACCCTGGTAAGGCTGCCGGACGGACAGTTTCTGGTAGCCTGGTTTGGAGGCACTGAGGAGAAGAATCCGGATGTAGGTATCTGGGTTTCGAAAGGTAAGCCGGGAAAGTGGAGTGCGCCGGTGGAAATAGCAAAAATAAGAGAAGATGCGCACTGGAATCCTGTTTTGCAGCGAGCAGCAAATGGGAAAATCTACCTCTATTTTAAAGTTGGAAAGGTAATTCCTTATTGGGAAACCTGGGTGAAAACGTCGGATGACAATGGAAAAACCTGGTCGGAGGCTTATGAACTTGTAAAAGGAGACAAAGGTGGGAGAGGTCCTGTTAAAAACAAACTTATAGAATTGGCAGATGGTACCTGGCTTGCCGGTGCTTCCAATGAAATAAACAGATGGGAAGTTTTTGTTGACAGAAGCGAGGACAAAGGGAAAACCTGGAAAGCATCTCCTTATTTTAAAATTGACACTACTCAGATAAAAGGCAAAGGTGCTATTCAGCCAACATTGTGGGAGTCGAAGCCGGGAACAGTGCACATGCTGATACGCACAACGGGCGGTATGATCGGCAGGAGTGATTCGTATGACAATGGAAAAACCTGGTCTGTGATTACAAAAACATCACTTGCCAATCCAAACAGCGGGATTGATCTTGCTAAGCTTGCAGATGGAACACTTGTGCTTGTCTACAATCCGGACGCTAAAAACTGGGGGTCCCGCACGCCGCTAACCATTGCAATTTCTCAGGACAACGGCAAAACCTGGCCGGATCAATTTGATCTCGACAAAGGCAAAAAGGGTGATGAATTTTCTTATCCTGCCATTGTAAGCTGGGGAGATTCCGTAGCGGTGAGCTACACCTGGAACCGGCAGAAGATCGCTTTTTGGAAAGGTAATAAGGCAGACATGCTTAAACTTGCCAGAGCGAAAAAATAGGTATTCTTAGTAAAGTCTAAATCGAAGGCCAGCCATTTATGGACTGGCCTTCTGTCTTTATATCATCTTACCACGAAATTATGCTAATTTATCTAAGGCATGTTGCTTTTTGGCAACGTTCCCGATAACGTGTGCGTTAAAATAGTAAGCGTTATTGTACTTTTTTAATTCTTAATTGGCTAATATTCATTGCGGTTGTTCCATTACTTAAATCGGTGAAACCGCTGTTTCATAGAAATATTCAATAAATATTAGTCTCATGAGTGGATATACGGCAGCGAGGACAGGTTTAGATAACAAGGCTTTTGTTTTTAAAAATGTTTATGTTCCCGAACGCGACGGATTGTTTCACATGCAGTTCGACCCGCGTAACCAGATGCCCAAATACAAACAGATCGTTCATTCCATTAAAACGGATATTGAACTGGGTGTTCTGGACAAAGGTATTCAGTTGCCGTCCATCAGTGAACTAAGTGCGGAATACCAGCTGGCAAGAGATACCGTAGAAAAGGCATATCGGGAACTACGGAATATGGGTTACATTTCCGCTGTGCAGGGTAAGGGATATTATGTTCAGTCGGTAGCGGATAAAAAGGAGAAGATACTGCTCATATTTAATAAGTTGAGTTCTTACAAGAAGATTATTTATTATTCTTTTATCAAAGCATTGGGAGATGCCGCGACGGTGGACCTTGAAATACATCACTGCAGTGTCACGCGTTTTCAGGAAATTATTGAAAAAAATCTGGGGAAGTACAATCGTTATGTGGTAATGCCTCATTTCAATACGGACAGTGACAGCGAAGAGGATTATATGGCTGCATTAAAACGTATTCCACCGTCCGAATTAGTACTTCTTGATCGTGACCTTCCGGATTTACATCAGCCTTCAATAAGTGTATATCAAAATTTTGATAAGGATATTTTTGGCTCATTGGAAGATGCCAATGATCTGATGAGCAAATACAATCGTCTGGTTTTGATCTTCCCTAGCGATGGCAATTATCCAAAGGAAATCATCCGTGGATTCCGTAGTTATTGCATCAATTACAAAAAGGATTTTGAAATAAAAAGCTGTGTTGAAAAGGAAGCTTTATGTCCTAAAACTGCTTACATCGTGGTCGAGGAAAGTGATCTGGGCGAACTTGTAAAAAAAATCCGCTTATCTCCTTATCAAATGGGAGAAGAAATCGGGGTGATCTCGTTTAATGAAACCACCCTGAAAGAACTTTTGGAAATTACTGTGATCACTACTGATTTCGAAAAAATGGGCCGAACCGCCGCTACTTTGATTATGAACAAACAGCAGGTTCGTGTAAAAAATCCTTTTTATATGATCAGAAGAGGTTCTTTGTAATTACTTCATTTTATAAATTTCGCTTCCTGCCAAAAGGAAACAACCCAAACCGAAATCTTCAAAGTCGGGCATGCTGTTGTAGGTTACTGGTTGTCCGTCTTTCGGTTCTTTTCCGGTTCCCTGCACAAATCCCAGAAATCCGTTTTCGTGAACGCATTCCGCTGTCATTGCATTCCAGGCCTTGGTAATAACCGGTTCGTAATCTTTCCTTTTTACAAGACCGGTGTTTACTGCCCAGGCCATACCGTATAAAAACAGCGATGTTCCTGTAACTTCTTTTCCACCAAAATCGGAAGCATCCGTTAAGCTTACATTCCAGTAACCATCCTTTCTTTGCAGTGGTACCAGTGCCGTCAGCATGGTTAAAAGCATTTTCTCATATTCTTCACGATGCGGTGCATTTTTAGGCATGATGTCCAGTACACGCACCAAGGCAGCTACCACCCAGCCGTTCCCTCTTGACCAATAGCAATTTTTCCCGGCAGGTGTTTTGTAAGGAGGTACAAAATCTTTATCTCTCCACCAAAGTCCTTCCTGCGCATTGAACAAACCGCTGCTGCCATGTACTGTTTTGGTGTAATTGTACATCTCGTACATTTTTGTAAAGTAACGGTTATCCTTATAAATGACGCCAAGCTGAGCAAGGACAGGCATAGCCATTTGAAGCGCATCAATCCACCACCAGTCGTCCTTTTTGTCCGAAGCCAGCATCAGGTCCATCGAAGCTTTGATGTCTTTAATACGTTCTTCTTTTTTGTCGATCAGGTAAAGATCAATATAAGTTTGTCCGCAGCACTGGTCATCTCCGTTTCGCGTCTGTATACCATTTCGTAAACCCCATTTATGATTTTCACCCCAGGAAACTGCGTAGTCGTAATAAGATTTCTGTTTGTCCACCTGATAAAGTGCCATCAGCCCCTCATAATACACGCCGCGCGTCCAGATGTTGCTGGGTCGTTCCCGGTTTGTAATGATGGATTTGCCGGTATCAGGCCACTTTTTGACAAAATATGCATTGGTGAGACGCAGATTTTTTAATAATTCTTTGTTGTCTATTTTTTCAGCTTTAACGGGCTTTCCAATTGCCCAGGTACTTTGCAGTGCGCTTCCTGCCAATAAAATCCCAAGGGCGTCGCGTCTTTTCATAGGTTATTTTTTGGTTAAATATTGCTTGATGCTATTCAACCCTGCCAGGGTTGGGGAATAATTTTATTTATTTCACCCCCGGGTTGCACCCGGAGCTATTCGAATTTAACCCCTTCGGGGTTGTTGGTTGTCTGTGTATAATACATCCAGGGGTTTTTCAAAATCAATCCCTTTGGGGTTGAAAGTTTGCTTGTGTGTTATTCAATCCTGAGCTATTCGAATTCAACCTGTATGTGATGGTAATTGATTTCAGTACCAGGACTACATTCGGGATAAATTAATTTAAACCCATTCGGGCTTGTAATTCCGGAATTTCTTAGCAACCCCGAAAGGGGTTAAATCCGAATAGCCCCAGGTAAAACCGGGGGATGAAAAAATTAACATTTTTTTCTCAACCCCGAATGTGTTGAATCAACCTGTAATACACTTTCCTAATTGTTGATATACTTCTTCAATTTATTCTTTTTCAATCCTTTAATTCCCTCCACAACCGTCTGGGCATTGACGCGTGCGCCTGCTTCGGTTGTATGCGTATGATCTTTGGCTGTGAATAGATCAGCCTGTACTTTTTCAGCGCCCAATTTATCATAGCGCTGTGCAACCAGTTCAAAAAGGTCAATGAAATCGGCACCGTTGGTTTGTGCTACCTGCTTTGACCATAACCTGTAACTTCCCTCAGATCTTTCAATTTTTCCGTCTTTAAAAATGTTTCTTGGAACAGGTGAACAAACGATCGGGATGGCGCCTTTTGCTTTTGCTTCATCAATATACTTGCGCATGTAATATCCATAAGTGTAAACGGTCTCATGTTTTTTGGTCATCAGGTTGTCAATTTCTTCCGACTCGTTACCAATCCCTTTTATACTTCCCCGGGCGCGTGTGGTGTCGTTTATCGCGCCGCCATCATTGTGTCCGAACTGCATTAATACATAGTCGCCGGGCTGTAATTGCGCCAGTACTTTTTCCCAGCGTCCTTCGGTCAGAAATGTACGGCTGCTGCGTCCGCCGATGGCGTGGTTGAAAATTTTTATTTTGGTGGTGTCAAACAATTCCGGAAGTACAGTTCCCCAGCCCCAAAGTCCATCGGAACCTTTACCGGATCCATTTTTTACGGTGGAATCGCCAATTAAAAAAAGCTGGACAGGCTTGGGCTTGATACTGGCGGCCAGAACAAAAACGCAAAAAACTGAGAATACGGCAAGGCGAATGAAAGAAGTCTTCATACTTGGTTTTAATTAATTATTTTTTTGAAGTCGGTTTAATAAATGGTGCAGGTTTCATGCCTTCTCCCAGAAAAAACGAAGGATGCGGAGGCTGATTATAAGATGAATTTTGCCAGGCAACCGCAACGCGGTACTGCGAATCCTGCATAAGGGTTACGAACCGGTTTGTCGAAGGAATTGTGGTTGTGTAAATCCGCAGTTCACTATTATCTTCTTTTCTCAGGATTACTTCTTCACGCCAGTCTCCAAATAGATCTGCGCTTAACGCCGGCGTGCCTTTGGTACCATTGTTTGAAGTAAAACCTTCGGCGGTGAAGAGATTTTTGGTTGTTGCAGTTTTATAGTCCCATTTATCAATACGGTTTTTATCTAAAAGCTCCCGTGTCAGATCGGCGTCCCACCAAACAGCAAAATTCATAGATGATGGTCTGCTGTCGGAAATTTTCTCGCCTTTACTGTTATACAATCCGCCCACGGCACCCCAATATTCATAACCGGGATGCGTTGGATCAATGTCCGCTGCCATGGCCCGGCCAACATCTTTGCCTTCACCATCCACGCCCCAAAGCGTTTTTCCGGTTTTAGCATCTTTTAATCCCAAGCCATACTTTACATATTTTTTCGGTTCTTCATAGGATTGCCAGATTTCCAGCCCCGAATTGGTGGGGTCCATGTCGCTCATGTGTAATGCATCGCCGTGTCCAAGTCCGGTAGAATAAAGGCCATTTCCATCATCATCGATTACGCTGGATCCATTGATGATTTCGTCCTTCCCGTCGACATCCACATCACCCACCGTCATGCTGTGATTTCCCATGCCAGCGTAGGCTGCGTTAGGTTCGTCTTTGCTGTCAAATATCCAGCGTCTTTCTAATTTGCCATTCCGGAAATCCCATGCGGTACGTACAAGTCGGGTATAATAACCACGACCGGCAATAAAACTTGGTCGCTTTCCAGCCAGGTAAGCTACTGCAGAAACATAGCGGTCAATCCGGTTTCCATATGCATCTCCCCAGCCGGCTTTCATTTCTTCCGGAGTTGGATTGTCGCCAGCCTGAACATCTCTTTTTGGATAAAAATCCTGTGTATCCAGCGCTTTTCCGGTAGATCCTTCAAAGACGGTCAGGAACTCAGGGCCGGAAAGGACGTAACCGCTTTCATTGCGGAAATCTGCCTTGCTGTCGCCAATAACTTTGCCGGTTCCGTCGGTTGTTCCGTCTGCGGTTTTGCAGATAATTTCTGCTTTGCCGTCCCCGTCAAAATCGTAAACCATAAACTGCGTATAATGTGCTCCGGCGCGAATATTTCTTCCCAGGTCAATCCGCCAAAGCTTTTTCCCGTCCAGCTTGTAAGCGTCGAGGTAAACATTTCCTGTGTAGCCCTTTTGGGAGTTGTCCTTTGCATTGGACGGGTCCCATTTCAGGATAATTTCATATTCACCATCTCCGTCCACATCACCCACACTGGCGTCATTTGCGTTGTAACTATAATCCTGTCCAGATGGTGTTTTTCCACCTGCAGGTACAGACAGAGGAATAGAAATGTAAGGATTGGAATTCACTTTAACCGATTCTGCGTTTTTTTGCTCTTTACCTTTAACTACGGCTTTAATGCTATATTCTTCACCGGAAACATTGGTATCGACGAAGTTAGTCGATGAGGTAACCGGCGTATTGTTCAGTTTCTTTTTACCGCTGTAAATATTAAAACTGATATCGGCCGGATCCGTCGCAAGCAATCTCCATCCAATGTAAACGGCATTGTCGGCCGTTTTAACTGCGGTTATGCCACGGTTTAATTTTTCAAGCTGCTTCTGGGCTGATATTTTTCCAAAAGAAGCAATGCAGATAAAGGCAATCAGGGTTATTCTTTTCATTTCAATTTATGTTTCACGCAAAGATTTAAAATTAAAAAACGCAAAGAGCGCAGAGACCTTCGAAACCCCTGCGTTTATACTTTCTGCTCTGCGTGAAAAATTCTTTTATTCCATATAAAAAACCTGTTGTAAAGGAATACTTACCGGTGAATTATCCGGGTTGGTTTCCATTACCTCAGCCATGTAAGCCCACCATTTTTTGACGATTTCTGTTGATCCCAAATCCTGTGATGAGCCATTGCCGTCCTGCTTTTGTACTGCAAAAAGTATATTGGTTTCTTCATCCAGAAAAATGGAATAATCGCTGATTCCGTTATCTTTCAATAGTTTTTTTAGCTCCGGCCAGATTTCGTCGTGGCGTTTTTTATATTCCCCGGCCAGGCCGGGATTGAGTTTCATTTTAAAAGCAACAGTTTGCATAGCGGCTTGCAGGTTAAGGTTTATTAAAAAGTATGTCAACTGATAAAAGCACCTGACAGCGAAATATCCTTTTAAATTTAAGGTTAATGTTTTGTCAATATTTGTCAAATATCAATGGATAAAGGTATCCGGTTTACCGTTCATGCCTCACCTGTGGTCTCCTGTTTGGGATGTTTGAAAAACAAAAAAACGGAGCAAGATCTTTTCCCGCTCCGTTCTGCATTACCTGAGTCTACTAATATTGTCGATCAATATCCTTCGTTTTGCTTCCAGAATCCCGGATTGATCAGCATTTCTCCTAATGGTACCGGGAAGAGTAAATCGCGTTTGGTAACGCCATTTGCCAGCGGAATGTCATGAGATTTGATGAATTCATTCATAACCGGAATAGCGCGTTCGGTACGGACAAGGTCAAACCATCTCAGGCCTTCACCGGCAAATTCCCAGCGACGTTCATTTTCCAGTGCCAGACGCATAGCATCTTTTGTGGCAGGCGTAATGGTAGCAACTTTTGCATTGGTGCGCACCTGATTTAATAATTGAACGGCCTGAACCGGCGGTGTTGCCGCTTCTTCATTGAGGATTTCAGCATACATCAGCAGAACATCGGCATAACGAATGATCGGGAAATTACGGGCGTAGTCACTGCGGGAAGTAACCGAAGCGTCTCCTTTTTCAAGAAATTTTGTAAACTGTACGCGACCTGATGTAGCGCCTGTTTTTGTATCAACATATCCTGAGTCTAATGTAGCTGCTTTTCTTGCATCCGTACGGGCGTAAGATGCTAAAAGTGCAGGCTCAACTTCACCTTCGAAACCTCCTGTGAAAGAACTCCACTGAGAGGGAAACTGAAAGGCCATTTCTGATGGTAACGAGCTTCCAAGCCCCTTTCCGCCGGAAATATACTGGACTTCAAAAATGTGGTACTTGTTCTTATTTGCAATCGTAAACAGATCTTTGTAAAGTGCAGGTGCCGGGAAAAGCGTAGTTCCCACAGCCATTACATCAGCAAGTTCTTTTTTGGCAAGAGCCAGTTTGTCGGTTTGTTTTAAAGGATAACCAGCCATGGTGAGGTATACACGTCCAAGTAATGCTTTGGCTGCATATTTTGTTGCTCTTCCTTTGTCGGTAACTGCATAGGTTGTCGGAAGATTTTCCGAAGCGAATATCAGGTCGTCAACAATGAATTTGTAAATATCCGCCGATGGAGCACGCAAGGCATTTTTTGCTTCAACAATACTCAAAACTTTATCCACCAGCGGAACATCTCCCCAGTAACGAACCAAATCAAAATAGGCCAGTGCACGAAAGAAACGTGCTTCTGCCTTAAACTGGGAAACTCTGGCGAATTCAAAACCTTCAATTTTTGATAAAACCACATTGGAGCGGTAAACTACGCTGTAAAGCTGCGTCCACGCCGTTTGAAAAGCTGCGGTTTGGGAAGATGCCGTAAATGTTCCTACTTCTTTATAATCACGCTGTGCGCCGCCTTCGATCTCGTGTGTATTGTCTGACCGGACTTCTGATAAATACCAGTTTGAAGATACCGGAACGGGCAGCCATGAATTGTATATAGCAAGAACGCCCTGATTCACCTGATCTTCACTTTTGTAAAAATCATTGGCAGTATTGTTCGTAAGCGGCGTGATGTCCAGGATTTCCTCACTGCAGGAACTGATCATCCCTGTAAAGCCAATCGCGGCAAGGCAGGTAAGTATGTTTTTAATTTTCATTATCATATGTAATTAATGCCGGAGCAGTGAATTAAAGATTCAGGTTGATACCGATAGAATATGTTCTCGATTGAGGATAACCACCGTAATCGCCTCCTTCATTGTTGGCAGCTTCCGGAGTGTAACCACCGTCGTATTTGTGCCAGATGTAAGGGTTTTCAACAGAAACATAAATTCTTGCCCGTTCGAACCACTTCATTTTTGGTACATTATATCCGAAAGTGATATTTTTCAAACGGATATAGTCAGAGCTATACAACCAGCGGGTATCATAGTAAGAACCTGTAGTGGCGTTGATGCTCGGCGTCATGCCATCGCCCGGATCTTCCGGAGATTTCCAGCGATTTTCCCATTTAGCCAGTTTGTTGTACAGATACCCCATTCCCGGACGGTCGATCGAACGGCCAATCATTGAGTAAATCATTCCGCCTGTTTGCGCGGTCAAAAGAATATTCAGATCAAAATTGCGGTAGGAGAAATTGTTGGTAAAACCGTAAACAAACGCAGGTAAAGGCTGGCCCACTTTGGTCCGGTCATTTTCGTCGATTTTATTATCGCCATTTACGTCACGATATTTTGAATCTCCCACAATGGTTTTGGACATAATCGGACTTCCATCAACATCTGCCTGGTTTTCATAAACCCCGATTGCATCGTAAAGTTTAAAGTAACCAATTGGCTGTCCAACCTCAATCATCGATGTCAGACCAGAGAATCCTGCCGGAATAGGCGTGTTGTCGTAACCCAGTTTTATAACCCTGTTCTGGTTGTAAGACACATTCAAATTTGTTCCCCATTTGAAAACACCGGTTGTATTTCTTGAATTAAGTGACAACTCAAATCCTTTGTTTTCGATATCACCGATATTCTGCCAGCTGCGTGTAAATCCGGTAAGTGATGAAACGGGAGCCTGCAAAAGAAGTTCGGAAGTTCTGCGAACGTAGTAATCAGCGGCAACGACCAGTCTGTTTTTGAATAAACCAAAATCTGCACCAAAGTTATAACTGCTTGTTTGTTCCCATCCTAGTTGGGTATTTTCAAAGCCCGACGGTGCGTAACCGGTTTGCTGTGCGCCATTTAATGCATAATCACTGTTTGCAAGAAGCGAGAACTGGGCATTGTTTGGTATACGGTTGTTACCAGTGATACCAAAACTCGCACGTAGTTTCAGGTCTGATATATTTTGAATACCCTGCATGAAACTTTCGCTCGATACACGCCATGCGGCCGATACGGCAGGAAATGTTCCCCAACGGTTATCAGATCCGAATTTAGACGAACCGTCACGGCGCAAACTTGCTGAGAAAAGATATTTTTCTTTGTAGTCATACTGCACACGTCCGAAGTAAGATATCAACGCAGTTTTATCCTGGCTGATGCTGGTGATACCAACTGTTGAAGATCCCTGGTTGAAAAGGTTTGTCCAGTCATTTGGTAAACGTGTGTTGTTCTGACGGTTGCCGTAGCCATTGGTTCTTTCAACAGAGTAACCCAATAACGCGGTTACACTGTGTTTGCCAAATGTTCTGTTGTAGTTTAGTGTACTTTGGAACAGGTAGCGGTAATCGTTGGTGTTTTGCCTGTCCGAAGTAGATGCATAACCTGCGTAAGGTACAGTTGCCCAGTCGCGGATGGCATTGGTTGGAGTGAATGAATTCGAAATCGAATTGTTGTTGTCCATACCGCCGGTCAATTGTAGTTGTAAGCCACGTGCCAGTGTTGCATGCAGGTAGATATTTGTATTCAGGCGGTTTCTTGTCTGGTCAATTTGCGTTCTTTCCAAAACGGCAATCGGACTGATGTAACGACCCGACCATGGATAGGTTCCGTTAGGCTGTGCACCTACATAATACCCGGTTCCGAGCGGAGCAACCGGCGGCATCTGCACCGCATTCATTCCCTGGCGATCCTTTCCGTCAACCTGGCCTCCGCCGTTAATCCACTCAATAGAAGGTGAAAGTGTCAAACCAACTTTTATAAATTTATTAACCTGTGCATCAATGTTTGCACGAACGGTAGCACGTTTGTAATTGGTGTTGATAATTACTCCTTTTTGGTCCATATAACTTCCGTTGATGTTATAGGTAACATTGTCAGAACCACCGTTCACACTTAACTGGTAATTGGAAATTGTTCCTGTATTTCCAAAAAACGCATCCTGCCAGTCTACATAATCAAGACTATCCGTTCCGTAAGCCCATTTAGGGTCGTACATTAAAGATGTGTTCGGATTGTTCAAAGAAATGCCAAGTTCAGATGCACGGAAGGCCATTGGATCGGAAGCAGTATAAGGCTTTTTCAGTGTAACACCCCGGCTAACCCAGGCCGCATCCACACCCTCTTTGCGCTGCTCAATCCACTGTTCAGGTGACATCATGTCGATACGGCCTTCTACTTTGGAAACACCCTGAGTCATATTAAACTGAATACGTGGTTTTCCTTTTACACCTCTTTTAGTGGTAATGATTACAACCCCATTCGAGCCGCGTGAACCGTAAATAGCCGCAGAGGAAGCATCTTTCAGTACGTCAATTGTCTGAACATCGGAAGGGTTGATACCATTTAATGTTTCTACCGGGACCCCATCAACCACGTACAAAGGATCATTTGAGGCATTCAGAGAACCCGTTCCGCGAACACGGATCTGTAAGGCTGCACCCGGTTCACCTGTTGTCGTTTGCACATCCACTCCCGGAAGCTGTCCGGCAAGTACGTTCTCAAGGCGGGAAACCGGACGTTCTTCAATGTCCTTAGAAGATATACTTGCTGCGGCTCCTGTAAGATTAGCTCTTTTGGAAGTACCGTAACCGATAACAACTACCTCTGAAAGAGATTTTGAATCTTCCTTCAAAGTAATGTTGATTTTTGTACGTCCGTTAACAGGAATTTCCTGTGGCTCGTACCCGATGAAGGAAACGGTAAGTGTAGCGGTTGCCGGAGCACTAAGCGAAAATTCTCCTTCCACATTGGTTGAAGTACCTGTTGCGGTTCCTTTAACCAAAATGTTCACACCTGGGAGAGATTCATTAGTGGGTCCGCCGGTTACCTTTCCGGTAACAGTGATTTGGGCCAATGTTACTACCGATGAAATGAGCAGTATTAAGAAGGTCATGATAAATACATGAAACCTTTCCCTGATTTTTTTAGATAAGTAGTAAATATGCATGATTTGATGCGATTAAAATTATATTCAAATGTCAGGATAACAATTAACCCCACCTTCATGTAGACTCCTGTATAAGCCAAGATTTTATCAGAATTTTTCAATAATAACATTGCTATTGTCAGTGTTATCAGCGTCTGCTAACCCTGGCCCGAGAGAATGGCATGAGATACACAGATATATTTATACTATTTTTGGTAAAAAATATTTAATCAGCGTCGCTGTCATTCAGTCCGATAACGTAACTATTTAATATCCGATGCAATTTTTAGCGGCTGGCGGGAGGAACACAATTGTCCTTATTTTTTGCTTTTTGCTTGTCGTTTCAATAAGGTTTGACCGAAATGACCTTTTGATAAAGCGTCCTTTAAATGATGCGACATTTTACATAGCAAATGTTCAATTCCTTCGCGGTGAACCGCTTACATACCAGTTCAAAGAGCCGTTTAATGAGAGGTTGCTTGTTACGGCAGTGGCAGCGATTCTTCCTTTTGAACCGTTAACGGCCATTAACCTGGCAAATATTTTCTTTTTACTGTTGGCGCTTTATTTTCTCCGGCAGTTGCTGACAGCTTTAAGTCTGGATGAAAAGTATGTATGGGGCGGGCTATATCTTTTTGTTTTTTCGTTTCCAACTTTCTATTATTCCACCATCGGATATACCGATCCCGGCGCGCTTTCGATGATCTTTCTTGGCGCTTCTTCGATCTATAAAAATAAATACTGGCTTTTTATCTTAGCAATGATATTGGGGACAATGGCGAAAGAGGGTATCGTAATACTGGTTCCCGTGGCAGCCGCCTATGCTTTCAGTCGTGATGATAAAAAATGGTATTTTTTCAGCGCGGCAGCAATTTTGATTTTTTTCGCCATAACTGCAGTTGTTAAGTCTAATATTGCTGAGCACGTTAATACCCCGTTCTTTTGGAAACCAAGGGCATGGAGAATTTATTTTAACTTCTCGCGCCCTAACTTTTATATAAGTTCGATTTTGAGTTTCGGAATTCCCGGAGTAATCTGGTTAACTTTTCTTTTTCGGGAAACATCGCAGGTTACAAATTTTTTGAAACAGGATTTACCACTGATAACGGGTACACTGGCTGCATTTTTACCGTGGCTGTTTATGATTATCTCTGCGTTTCCTGATGGCCGGGCATTCTGGATTGCTTCTTGCTTTCCAATTGCACTGGCAATGGTCTGGTGGCAAAGGTTTGGTAACCCCTTTAAATTTAAATCCTGACTTTAAGCAATGTCGGGTTTCAATATCCAGCCAGATCCAAATCCTCACTCTCTTTCATTTCAACTCTTTTACCCATTTTCTTTTGAATAATTTTGAAATGATGTTCATCTTCCGGACAAATGAGCGAAATCGCTTCACCTGATGTTTCAGCACGTCCGGTACGTCCAATGCGGTGAATATAATCTTTCGGTGAACGGGGCAGTTCAAAGTTGATTACATGAGGTAAAAACTGAATGTCAATTCCTCTCGAAACCAAATCCGTGGCTACCAAAACAGTCAATTTCCCTGATTTAAATTTGTTTAAAGCTTCTGTTCTGGCTCCCTGGCTTTTACCACTGTGCATAGCTGCTGCCTGAATTCCGTTTTTAGAAAGCTTTTCAACCAGGTTGTCTGCGGTTCTGGTAGCCGAAACAAAAACCAGAACCTGCTTCATTTCTTCTGTTTTGATAATGTATCGAAGCAAAGGTCCTTTTCTGGCAGGATCGACGAAATAAGCAGTTTGTTTGATCAAATCCAGATTTTGTTCTTCCTCAGCTATTTCAATTTTAAGCGGATTTCGGAGAATACTCTTATGGATTGCCTCTACGTCGTCTCCCAAAGTTGCCGAGAAAAGAATGCTCTGGCGTTTTTTCGGAAGAAGGAAAAAGATATCTTTCATTTCATCTGCAAAACCCATGTTCAGCATTTTATCGGCTTCGTCCAAAACCAGTATTTCAGTATCAGAAATACTTAAAGCTTTATGTGAAAGAAGATCAAGCAGCCTTCCCGGAGTTGCCACCAGAATCTCCACATTTTGCAAACCGATCATTTGCGGGTTTATGGAAACACCACCGTAAACTGCCATTGTCTTTACTTTTCTGGGCAGTTTTTCTCCGAACGTTTGAAAAACCACAGCAATCTGCAGCGCCAGTTCTCTCGTCGGTACTAAAACCAAAACTCTGATTGAGCGGTTTTTAGGAGCTCCTTTGTCCTGAAACCATTCCAGAATCGGCAATACAAAACCTGCCGTTTTTCCGGATCCGGTTTTTGCAATACCCAGAATATCACTGCCTTTCAAAATCGCCGGAATTGCTTCCTGCTGAATCGGATAAGGTTGAGTATAATTCTGTTCTGCAATGGTTTTAAGTAATGGTTCGGAAAGGCCGATAGATTGAAAAGACATAGGATAAACGGATACTGACTGATATATTTTTTACAAAGATACCACTATTAACATGACCGTTAACAGAAGAGAATTTTTACAGAAAGCCGGACTGGGCGCTTTGCAGCTTGGGCTGGCCGGTTATTTCTCCGGACCACTGCTGGCGGAAGCCTTTAAGACAAGCCAGCTGCCAAGAAGTTTACCCGAATTACAGGGTGTAACTTCATCCGGAATTCTGGATTTTGTTAATTCAGTTGAGGCCAAAAAGCTAAATCTGCATAGTTTGATGGTGTTACGGCATGGAAAAGTACTTGCTGAAGGATGGTGGGCACCATATGCGCCGAACCTGAAACATACACTTTATTCGCTTAGTAAGAGTTTTACTTCCAGTGCCATCGGATTTGCAGTTGATGCTGGCAAACTGACTGTCAATGATAAGATAATATCCTTTTTCCCGAAGGATATACCTGCAGAGATCAGCGAAAATCTGGCTAAAATGCGCGTTCGCGATTTATTGACGATGTCAACCGGTCATGATAAGGATTCAACACCGGCACTTAGAGAATCCGGGAAGAGTAACTGGGTGAAATCCTTTCTGGCACAGCCGGTTGTTCATGAACCGGGAACGTTTTTTGTCTACAACAGCGGCGCAACTTATATACTGTCAGCTATTATTCAGAAAGTTATCGGGCAGACAGTACTTGAATACCTCACACCCAGATTATTTAAACCCTTAGGCATTGAAGGCGCCGATTGGGAAGTTGATCCGAACGGAATCAATACCGGCGGTTGGGGGCTTCGGGTGAAAACAGAAGATATAGCCAAATTCGGACAGCTTTATTTGCAGAAAGGAATGTGGAACGGTAAACGGATTTTGTCCGAAGCATGGATTCAGGAAGCAACAACTTCACACATCCAGTCGAAAGGCGGGTCAGGGAAAAAAGAGGATAACGACTGGCAGCAGGGCTATGGTTACCAGTTTTGGCGCTGCAGGCACGGGGCTTACCGGGGTGACGGTGCTTACGGGCAGTATTGTATCGTTATGCCTAAACAGCACATGGTCATTGCCATCACCAGTGAAACGGGAAATATGGGTGCGATTCTGAATGAAGTATGGAATCATATTTTGCCAGCGGTTAAAAGTAATGAGCTAACGGCAAACGTGTCAGAACAGCAGCAGTTAAAACAAAAATTGACTTCGCTTGGTTTACCACTTGCTAACGGTAAAAGTTCTTCCGAACAGATTTCAAAAGTAAGCGGCAAGAAGTTTGGAATAACTGAAAATTCATTAAAAGTCAGTCAGGTTTCACTCTCTTTTAAAGCTGATTCATGTGTTTTCAGTTTGACAGATGACAAAGGAACGCATCAAATCACTGCCGGACTAAATAAGTGGATAGAAGGGTTCACAGATCTTTCTACGATCCCGTTGAAACTTGTACTGACGCCTGTGCCGGGAGAAACAAAAACCAAAATCGCAGCAAACGGAACCTGGATCAACGACAAAACCTTCGAAATGACCTGGCGTTTTATTGAAACAGCACATTACGAAACAGTTACTTGTGAGTTTGAAGAAGAAAATATTAAAGTTGCTTTCAGAAGGAGTTTGGCTATTTTAGGTAATACCAAAGATTCCAGACCGGTTTTGACAGGTAAAGTGGCGGTTTGATAAAATCTGACAAACAGATTTGGAATGATTTTTAAACCGAAACGAATGGAAGGGGATAAAGCATAACGTTCCTTCAAGTTATTTTAATCTTACCAAAACAAATGAAAACCCAACAAATTGTACTTGCTGCCCGTCCAAAAGGTATGCCTGATGCTGATACTTTCCGATTTGAAGATATTGAAATACCGGATTTACAACAAGGTGAAGTTTTGTTAAAAGGGCTCTACTATTCAGTTGATCCATATATGCGGGGCCGGATGAATGACAAAAAATCTTATTCTGCTCCTTTTGAAATAGACAAACCAATTTTTGGAGGCGTAGTTGCAGAAGTGGAAGACGCCAATGGCACAGACCTGGAAAAGGGAGATCTGGTTACAGGCATGCTGCCATGGAGTAAAAAAATTGTTTCTGCTGAAAAAAAGCTTAAAAAGATAGATGCCTCTTTTGCTCCACCGAGTTACTATCTAAGTATTTTGGGTATGACGGGCCTCACGGCTTATTTTGGATTGATACATATAGGAAAGCCAAAGGACGGCGAAACGGTTGTTGTTTCAGGAGCTGCGGGAGCAGTGGGAATTGTGGTCGGGCAAATTGCGAAAATCCATGGTTGCCGTGTGATCGGCATCGCCGGTTCTGATGAAAAGATTGAAATGCTAAAAGGAAAGTTCGGCTTTGACGGAGGAATTAATTATAAGACTACACCTGACATGAAAAAGGCAATTGCTAAGGCTTGTCCGGATGGAGTTGATATTTATTTTGATAATGT
Source organism: Dyadobacter psychrotolerans (assembly GCF_004349265.1). GTDB lineage: Bacteria > Bacteroidota > Bacteroidia > Cytophagales > Spirosomataceae > Dyadobacter > Dyadobacter psychrotolerans. Next base: position 644,723 of record NZ_SMFL01000003.1, on the reverse strand, counting down.
TGGCGGAGAAGTTTCGGACGCAGTGATAAGTAATATTAATTTTCATGCAAGAATACCATTATGCGGTCAAATTTCACTGTATAATGACACCGAAATTCCAACCGGGCCACGCGTACAGCCAACAATGGTTACGCATAGTGTGCTCATGCAGGGTTTTATAGTTAGCAAATACAGCGATCAGTTTCCGGAAGGAATGGCACAACTGGAAGAATGGGTTAAGGAAGAAAAACTTAAATTTACAGAAACCATTATCGAAGGTTTTGATCAATTGCCCGAGGCAATGTTATCTCTCTTTTCTGGCGGAAACACAGGTAAAATGGTTGTGAAGGCCTGAGTAAAATGTTTTCCGTACAGCCGGATTTGGTTAACTGAGAAATACGGAATAAGGTTTGAATCAAAAGCGCTGGTTTTTAAGTTAAATACCGGCGCTTTTATGTATTTTTGGTCATCAACCATAAAAAAAATTACATGAAAAAGACAATTTTCCTTTCTTTGATGCTGACAATCGCAGCATTGGGCACCCAGGCTCAAAAATTCAAAGGACTTGATAAAAGCCCGCGTGACATTGCCTATTATCCTGATGGTTTTGCACATAATCGTAAGGATGGAGAAAGCGCATCGGTAAAGGTTTCTTACAGCCGTCCGTTTCTGAACGGTCGTGAGATGTTTGGTAAAAAAGAACCTTATGGGAAAGTATGGAGAGCGGGTGCTGATGAATCTACGGAAATTAAATTTTATAAAGACGCTACTTTTGGTGGGAAAAAAGTGAAAGCAGGCACTTATTCTTTGTTTGCGATTCCGGGTGAAAAGGAATGGACTGTTATCCTGAGTTCAGATGTTGATTACTGGGGTGCTTTTAAGTACAAAGAAGCAAATGACGTAGCACGCGTTACCGTTCCGGTTTCTCCAAAACCTGCCGCACCAATCGAAAATTTTTCAATCGTTTTCACAGGAGACACTCCTCAGAAAGCGGTGATGGCCTTGGGTTGGGAAACTACGATTGTAGAGGTTCCTATTACTTTCTAAAAACCTGTCTCAGGAAAGTCGGGTCAAAATATTTCTTATTGGCACTATTATTTATAGCAACCGGGTATCAGACACATGTTTGATGCCCGGTTTATTTTTTTATTCAATAAGAAGTTATGAAGAAGATACACATTTTGGTTGTCTGCCTGTTTGCAGGCAGTATACTCACCAGCTGCGGTGATAAAAACAAAAATACAAAGGAGGAGAAAGAAGCTGCACTGGCCAGCGGACCTGATTCCGTAAAAACCCTGACGGACAGCCTGACTTTACCTGCGCCTTACGCAACCGAATCAGTAGAAAACCGCCCGAAAGAAGAAGGTTGGGCAGATGGCCAAATGCCAAAAGCTCCTGCGGGTTTTACAGTTACAAAGTTTGCCGACAAACTAAAAAATCCGCGCTGGACATACATTGGTCCAAATGGAGACATCTTCGTTGCTGAATCGGCAACAAAAAACAGTGCGGATAGAATCACGCTTTTACGGGATGTGAACAAAGATGGTGTTCCGGAAATGAAGGAGATTTTTTTGGAAAAGTTAAAACAGCCGCTTGGGATGCTAATCCTCAAAAATTATTTCTATGTGGGAAATACGGATGGATTATATCGTTATCCATACAAAGAAGGAGATACCAAAATCACTGGCAAAGGGAAAAAAATTCTTGATTTACCTGCCGGTGGTTACAACAATCACTGGACCCGTAATTTACTCGCAAATGCTGACGGATCTAAAATTTATGTATCTGTTGGTTCAGGAAGTAACGTTGCCGAGCATGGTATTGAAAATGAGGTAAGAAGAGCAAATATTTTAGAAATTAATCCGGACGGTAGTGGAGAGAAAATTTATGCAAGCGGCTTGAGAAACCCCGTTGGCATGGACTGGGCTCCGGGAACGAGTACATTGTGGACAGCTGTAAACGAACGTGACGAGCTGGGTGACGAACTTGTACCAGACTATATTACCAGCGTAAAACAAGGTGGTTTTTATGGATGGCCATATTCTTATTTTGGCCAGAATAAGGATCCAAGAATGAAAGGAGCAGGGTCAGACCTGGTTGCAAAAGCAATTGTTCCCGATGTTCCGGTAGGTTCACATACTGCTTCCCTGGGATTGGCTTTTTACAACAAAACTGAATTTCCTTCGAAATATCACAACGGTGCCTTCGTAGGTCAGCACGGATCATGGAATAAATCGAAGCTGGCCGGGTACAAGGTGATGTTTGTCCCTTTTAAAAATGGAAAACCATCCGGCAAACCAGAAGATTTCCTGACTGGTTTTGTTGACAGTGAAAGCAAAGTTTTCGGCCGTCCTGTTGATGTTACTGTGATGAATGATGGTTCGTTGCTTGTCAATGACGATTCAAGTGGCACGATTTGGCGGGTTGCTGCTAAGTGAGGTGCTGGTTCGTCAAAGGAATCAAATATATAATGTAAGAAGTCTTAGGTGGCCCGATCAATCAATCGGGCCACTTTTTTACGGGCAACTATTTAATCTCCCTTCGGAGGTTTTGGTAAGGCAGTACGACCAAAAAATAAATAAGGTGTCACTCATCCGATTGAATATGCATCTATTGAATTCCAGTTGTTAACTTTTTTTGCGCAATCTTAAACTTTGGGAAAAAAAATTTCTTTTAACTTGTAAAATAATACCAATCGGTATATTTTTGCATTATTATGGAAAACAAAACGAGTAAAGCAGATAAAACGAAGCAGTTCATCGTAGAAAAAACGGCGCCGATTTTTAATAAAAAAGGGTATTCGGGTACTTCTCTGAGTGATATGATTCATGCAACCGGACTTACAAAAGGCAGTATTTATGGCAATTTTGTAAACAAAGACGATGTTGCGCTCGCTGCTTTTGATTTTAATCTGCAAAAGGTTAATACGGTTATCCGCCAGGAAATGCTGAGCTGTGTTTCTTACCGTGAGAAATTGCTGGTTTATACAAAAGTTTATGAAAATTTTCTTGAATTCCCTTTTCCGGAAGGAGGCTGTCCTGTAATGAATACGGCAGTTGAGGCAGATGACACCCATCCGCAATTAAGGAAAAAGGCTTCTGATGCGATTGTTTCATGGAAAGACAGCCTCTCCAAATTAATTAAAAAAGGAATTGCAGGCAACGAATTTAGGCAGGACGTCGATCCGGAGCAGGTCTCGCTTACGATCATTGCGACGATTGAAGGCGCTATCATGATTACAAAGCTAACCGGAAAATTAAGCTACCGGAGAGCAATCATGAAGTCCGTTGAAAAGATGATTAATGATTTGGTTTAAATTTTTTAATCTAAAATATACCGATTGGTATAAAACAATAAAACGAAATTTTTATTATCCTAAAACCTAAAAATCCATCATGAAACAGAAACTTGCCTTCGCCATGATCATGGGTGTAATTACGACTGGAATAATTTCTTTTACCCTGATAAGTATTAATATTGGATTTGCACCTAATTTTGCGGGGATTTGGTTCAAGTCATGGAGTATGGCGTATGTGATTGTCATACCAGTCATTTTACTTGTCGGACCAGTCGTGCAAAATTTGGTAAACAACATTTTCAAGGAAAAAGCCCCTTTGAATATCGAATAGTGAAAATATGAAAAGAGTAGTAGTAACAGGTCTTGGTGCGCTTACGCCGCTGGGAAATACAGTGAATGAATTCTGGGAAAATATCCTTGCGGGAAAAAGCGGTGCCGGCCCCATTACCAAGTTTGACACTTCTAAGTTTAAAACGCATTTTGCCTGTGAGGTAAAAGGATTCAATGCAGAAGAGTTTATTGATAAAAAAGAAATCAAGAAGTACGATACTTTTACGCAGTACGCTATCGTAGCAACTGACGAAGCGATTAAGGACGCAGGTCTGGATTTTACGCAGATGAGCGAAATCGACCGTTACGAAGTGGGTGTGATCTGGGGAAGTGGAAATGGCGGTATCGGCACATTTGAAGAGCAGCTTCGTGAATTTCACGGAGGAGACGGAACGCCAAGGTTTAGTCCTTTTTTTATCCCAAAAATGATTGTGGACATTGCGGCAGGAGTTATTTCGATCCGGAATAAATTGCACGGGCCAAACTATTGCACAGTTTCTGCCTGCGCTTCTTCCAACAATGCAATTATTGCGGCGTTTGATACGATACGGTTAGGGAAAGCAACGATCATGATTGCCGGTGGATCAGAAGCGCCTATCACACATTCTTCATTGGGAGGTTTCGGTTCTGCCCAGGCGTTATCCAAAAGAAACGACGACCCGGAAACTGCTTCCCGCCCGTTCGACAAGGACCGTGATGGTTTTGTAATGGGAGAAGGAGCCGGTGCGCTTGTGCTTGAAGACTTGGATCATGCTTTGAAACGTGGCGCCACAATTTATGCCGAAATGGTGGGCGGCGGGATGGCAGCCGATGCTTATCACCTCACAGGAACACCTCCTGACGGTTTGGGAGCTTATCTTGGCATGGCCAAAGCGCTGTCTGATGCAGGTATTTCCGCAGATAAGATTGACTACGTAAATGCACATGCTACCTCAACAGGACTGGGAGACATGAGCGAATTACAGGGCATGAAAAGGTTATTCGGTGATCATCAGGTAGCAGTTGGTGCGACCAAATCGATGACAGGGCATTTGTTGGGAGCGGCCGGTGCGGCAGAAAGTATTGTGAGTATTCTTGCGATCAAACACGGTGTTATCCCGGGGACGATTAATACACAGAACCTGGACGAAAATATTCCGGAGGGTCTTAATATTATTTTAGGAAAACCGGTTTATCAGCCAGTGAATTACGTGTTAAACAACACCTTTGGTTTTGGAGGACACGTGGCGAGTTCTATATTTAAGAAATACACAGGGGAGTAAGATCTCTCTTTATCTACTTAAACGAAAAAAAGTAAAGCGCAGAGTTCGCAAAGTTTTGCGGCCTTTGCGTTTTACTTTTTAGACTTTGAGTGAAACTAAACGGTAGTTGCTGCGGAATCCAGCATTTCAGACAAAACCTCAACCACGCCGTTCTCATCATTTCCTTTTGCACGAAATCGTGCTACTTCTTTTACTTCTTCATGCGCATTGGCCATGGCATAGGAATAATAACCATTCTGAAGCATTTCGAGATCATTGAGATAATCCCCAAAAACCATTGTCTGGTCGAAAGAAACGTTAAATTTCTTTTGAAGGACTTCCATCGCTACGCCTTTGTTGGCATTCAAGTGAGAAATATCCAGCCATATCGGCCCGGAGACTTTTACTTTTAACGTTTCCTGCAAATGTTTATAATGAGGATAACTGTTTCCTTCCGAACCGGCAAGATCACATAGAGTGAATTTTAAAAACTGATCATCTTCTACTTTCAGCAGATCTTCAACGATTTCATAGCGTTCAAAATAGAGTTTAAGATGATCTATGAATTCTGGTTCTGCACTTTCGACGTAAGCCTTTTTCTTGCCACAAATCACTGCGTAGGTTTTTGGAATATTCCGGGAAGTAATAATCAGGTCGCGAACAATGTTCTGGTCCATAGCCTGAACATGAATTTCCTCATCCTGAAACATTACATAACTTCCGTTTTCGGCCGCAAAGATCACTTCATCCTTAACTGCGTCAAGCGTTTTTAACAAATTATAATATTGACGGCCACTTGCTGCAACAAAAATAATTCCCTGCTCTTTTAACTTTCTGAATACCGGCAAAAAGGAATCACTTAGTTCATGTTTGGAGTTTAGCAGTGTACCGTCCATGTCGGTAGCAATAAGGCGGATATCAGAAGCTGGCATAAATGGCATTTATTAATATTTACTCTTAAACAAAACAAAAGGCCTGCTTATGGTTCCATTATTTCGGAAAGGTTAGATAAAGCTGCCTTCCTCACGTTCGTTGCTTACGTTTTCCCAATACCGGAAGCATTCAAATGAACCCGGACCCGCATCCTGCTGTTTGGAATAAAAGTTCTGCCGCAATAAAAGTTTTTCTGCCTTTATGAAGTTTTCAAAATACTATCTCGTTGCCTTTCTTTCTTTTGTAATATGGGGTTTTTTTAGTCTCGCTTTAAAACCTTTACATGAATATCCCTCGCTCGACATTCTTTTCTACCGTGTCTTTTTGTGTGCAATAATCATGCTGGTAATCACGCTTTTTGTACGTGTAAGTGTTTTGAAACAAAGTATTGCGTTTTTCAAAGCGATGTCGGCACCAGACAAAAAAAGTATTATCGCACGAACACTCGGTGGTGGTATCCTGCTGACAGCCAACTGGTTTTTCTTTATCTACGTAATGAATCATATAAGCGTTAAAGCGGCGTCTTTCGCTTATCTAGTGTGCCCCATTCTAACAACGGTTATAGCTTTTTTTGTATTGGATGAAAAATTAAGCAAGTGGCAGTGGACGGCTGTTATGTTGAGCCTAATCAGTTGTTTGTTGCTGTCGTTCAATAACATAGCTGACGTTGCATACAGTATGATCGTAGCTTTATCCTATGCTTTATATCTGGTTACTCAGCGCCGGAATTTTGGTGTGGATAAATTTCTTATCCTTACTGTGCAGATCGTTTTTTCCGCATTGATATTGTTGCCATTTTATCCGGTCTACAGTGCAGCTTTGCCGCAGGATGCTACTTTTTATTGGTTTATCCTGCTCATTGCCGTACTTTTTACAATTATTCCGCTTTACATGAATTTGTATGCCCTGCAGGGAGTAACGTCTTCTACAATGGGCATCTTGTTATATATCAATCCGTTAATGAATTTCAGTATTGCTTTGCTCTACTTTCACGAACCGATCAATACTTTCCAGATTGTAGCTTATTCGCTGATCTTAATTTCCATTGTCGTGTTCAACGAGCGGCTTATTTTTAAGAAGAGAAGAGTTGTGGCAGGATGATTATATTTGCGAATCTCTAAGCTGAGGTCGGCTGATTTATTTTTCAAAAAATCATTAACGGATGTACGTAAAACGCTATCTGTCTCCTCTTATCGTATATTACTATTCCTGGCGAATGGTGTTATTGTCACTTTTTACCGGAATCGTGGCAATTTTTGTATATCAATATTTGGGATGGCATTGGGTTGCGATTCCCTGGCTGCCGGTATCTCTGGTCGGTACAGCCACTGCTTTTTTTGTTGGTTTCAAAAATAATCAATCCTACGACCGTACCTGGGAGGCAAGAAAAATCTGGGGAGCGATAACCAATCACAGCCGCTCGTTCGGAGCCGCAATCCGCGCATTTACGGGTTATGACCTGTCTTCATTTCCCGAAAGTCAGTCGGATATAAATACAGAGATCAGGGTTATTTTTTACAGGCACATCGGATGGCTTTATGCCCTTAAAAATTCGATGGCGCAGCGGACGAGCTGGGAGCATGTCGATAAGGCCAGTAAACGTCAGCGGGACGCTTTACACAAAACGTTTGAAACTTTTGATGACGAGATCGTCAGATACTTGTCTCCTGAGGAGGTAAGCTGGCTAAAAACAAAGAAAAATATGCCTGCCCAAATACTCGATCGCCAGTCGCAGCACATTCTTAAACTGCGTCAGCAGGGACTGATTGATGCTTATCAGCATGTTGAACTGCAAAAATTAATTGCCTCATTTTATGATGAGCAGGGAAAAAGCGAGCGGATAAAAAATACCCCTTTCCCGCGCCAGTATGCTACTACGTCGACGTTGTTTATATTTATTTTTATGACGCTTCTACCTTTTGGTCTGCTGACTGAATTTCTGGAACTGGGAGAAAAATATATGTTTCTTCTGATTCCATTTAACCTGATCGTTTCCTGGGTTTTCATGTTTATGGAATATACCGGCGACATCAGCGAAAATCCATTCGAAGGTTTGTTAAATGACGTACCTGTGCAAAGCATTGTCAGAAATATCGAAATAGATATGCGGGATATGCTGGGTGAAGATGAGTTACCGGGAAGGGTTACACCTATTTTTAACGCCTTATTTTAAGATCCGGACATAAACATAGGAACGGATAAATCCGCTAAAATGGCTGTATTCAAACATTTTATGAAAATGGCCGGTTTCGAAATAGGGGTCTGTGGGTGTGAGTGCTGATGCTTCAATGTCAGATACAATCCTAAAAAAAATCAGCATCACTTTTAGCAAGAGTTTTTGCCACCAGCTGCTTTGATTTTTATCAATAAAAAAATCGGCAAACAGCCATTTTCCATGCCTGTCAAGCATTCGGGACAGATTTTCGAAGACAAGTGAGATTTTTTCTTCCTCAAAGTTATCGAATAAAAAAGCTGTGAAAATGATGTCGTACTGCTTTGTGGTAACGAAGTCTTCAATCGCGGCATTAATAAAATTAACCTGATTTTGTCCGGTATTTCGTCTTTCAGCCAGCTGAATCATTTTTTGTGATATTTCTACATAAGTGATCGAAAGTCCTGACGAATGAATTTTTGATATTTCCTCCAGAATCCAGCCGGTTCCGCCACCGGCTATGAGAATTTTGCTTCCCGCAGGAATATGCTGTAAAAGACAGGTTTGCGATGATATAAGCTGGCGACCGAAAATGACCCTGCTAAGCCAATCATAGTTGCCTGCAATGTGATCATAATTATTTTTCATAAAAGTGTGTGTGTGATCTAATCCATATACCTCATCAAAACCATTCCAGAAATACCGCAAATCGCTTTTACCAACAACAATCCGTCAATTACGATCAGATAGTATAAGATCCTTTTAGGTCGTTGTAAAGAGTAGGCGACAAAAAGTAAACTTAGAAAAGGGATGAGATTAAAGGCAATGGTGAGGGGTTTAAAGTTTTTGTAGTGTGTGAAAATTAAAAGAGATAGGACCCCAATCAGTAAAAGCGGGATGATGACATAAAATATTGTTTTCCTCAAACCAATCCTTACGACAAAAGTTTTAAGTTGTTTATTGGCATCATCTTCGTAATCTTTGATATCAAACATGATGGCGTTGACGGTACAGAACATCCAGTTTTTTATAAAAAGCCAGAGCATAAAACCCGGATCTGCTATGTAAATTCCATGTTCAATCCGGAGCATCGTTACCGGAAGGATGTTCACACAGCCAGCCCAGACAAAACCGATTACAAAAGCTTTAAACCAGCCTGTATTTCGTAAGTTGAAGGACGAAGGAAGTAAGCCATAATATAAAACAGCGGCAAGTGGAATGGTGGAGAGCATCAGCCAGTAGGCCAAGGGCATCGAAAAGATTTCTGTATAATATCTGAAAAAGATAACAGATACTGAAATCAGGCAGATCAGGAAAAGTATTTTTTGGCTTTGCTTAATAAAATCCCGATGATTACGGTACCATTCTGTTCGGGGATTGGCTGATACGGCAGAACCGGCCGCTCCGGAATACGCATAAGTATAGTACATTACGGTTGCTGAAAACAACAACACGTAATATACCGGAGAATTATGGGGAAACTCTAACTGAAATACGGTTTCAACGGACAGCGCTACTGCCAGCAGGCCAACAAAATAATTGGCAAAAAAAACGAATTGAATAATTCTTGAACCCATTCAAAGTAGAAAAGGCCAATTTACAAAAAAAGGACGTCAGCCACCCAACAGGTTTTTCATATTAAGTTAAGCAAACTCATACTCCACTTTTGAAGGATGAATATCTGATTTAGATGCATTTAATATTTCAATACCTACCAAAAGCCCATCGGCGCTATAGTCAAGGATGACCCCTTTTTTATCTTCGTCTGACTCAGCTACCATTAAATTACTTAGCCGAATCGATAAAATGTCAGTTTCTTTATCATATTTCACTTTCATAGATACTTGTTAATTTTAGATGTTCGATAAGCTGTTTTAATCAAGTTAGGAATTTTGTCTGGGTTTACAAAAACCCGGTATAAGAAATCCGCACCATTCCTGGTTAAGACTTTTTGATAGATTAAATGCTCGTTTTCTTCTTTGTAAATTGCATCCGGATCATAAATAACTTCCATTATTTCTTCAGCAGAAATCTCCCGAATAAACATTTGCTCCAGAGCATGAGTCGAAAATTTGAAATGAGAACGGTTTGCCATAAGAACGCTTTGTTCTTCGACTGCTTTATGACGCAACCGTCACTTTTTGCTGCATATATTCATAAATCGACCTTACAGTTTTCAGTTTTGGGTAATCTTCATCCGGAATACTGATTTTGAACTGATCTTCCATTTGAAGTACCAGGTCAACGGTGTCCAGACTATCAAGCCCCAGATCGTGCGTCAGACTGGCGTCGTCGGTGATTGATGAGCCGGGTAGGCCTGTTGTTGCAGATAATAAGGTACGAAGTTGCTCTTTCATTTTACATGGTTTAAGATAAATTTTGCCGGAAAGTTTTCCTGTAAAGTTTAATTCATGCACTTAGTCGGATATGATTTAAGATCTGGTGTTAACTGCCAACGGCAAAACAGACGCAATCTATATGACTATACCGCAAATCTTTTGTTCTTGTGGCAGGAAGTTATTAACCGGAGTATTCTTTAGGTAACATTGGTATTTTTGGTGGATTGAGTTTTAATATTTTGTTATAATATAAAATGGCCAAACGGATTTTATAATTTCGGGCAGAAAACAAATCTTTTCAAACCATTTAATCTATGAAAAAATTATCCTGCTTTTTTGTGCTGGTCATTTTGCTTTACGGTAATGCCAGTATTGCACAGAAAAAAGATCCGGTTGTGGACGGTATCGTTAAAGAGGCGACAGAAAATTCGCAGCTTGAAAAACTGGCACATGAACTTATGGACGTGATCGGCCCGAGGCTGGTGGGTACGCCACAAATGCAGCAGGCGAATGACTGGGCTGTTGCCAAATACAAAAGCTGGGACATCTCAGCAAAAAATGAAAAATGGGGTGAATGGCGTGGATGGGAACGAGGTGCTTCACACATTGACATGGTTTCGCCAAGGGTGAAGTCACTGGAAGGTATGCAGCTGGCATGGAGCCCGGGAACGGGTAATAAAGCAGTCGTTGCAGAGGTGGTAATTGTTCCGGATCTGGCGGATTCTGTTGCTTTTCAAAAATGGCTGCCAACGGCAAAAGGGAAGTTTGTCATGATCAGCATGAACCAGCCAACCGGCCGTCCTGACTACAACTGGCAGGAATTCGCAACGAAGGAATCTTTTGACAAAATGAAAAAAGATCGCGATGCATTGACTGAAGCATGGACAAAACGGATTGCTAAAACAGGACTTAATGGCCGCACACTTCCGGTAGCTCTGGAAAAAGCAGGTGCTGCGGGGATTGTAATGTCTTATTGGTCGAAAGGGTTCGGTGCCAATAAAATCTTCGGTGCCAATACTAAAAAAATTCCTACCATTGATATTTCACTCGAAGATTATGGCCTTTTGTACCGGCTTGCAGAGTCGGGGCACACACCAAAAATAAGCGTGCGTGCAGACGCAAAGGACATGGGCGTTGTTCCTACTTTTAATACAATTGCTGAAATAAAAGGAACCGAGAGACCGGAAGAATATGTAATCTTATCTGCCCATTTTGACTCCTGGGACGGCGGAACAGGTGCTACGGATAACGGAACTGGCACCATCGTGATGATGGAAGCAATGCGTATTCTGAAAAAAATGTATCCTAATCCAAAAAGAACAATTTTAGTTGGTCACTGGGGAAGCGAAGAGCAGGGATTGAACGGCTCACGTGCATTTGTCGAAGATCATCCTGAAATTGTAAAAAATATTCAGGCCTTATTCAATCAGGATAATGGTACCGGAAGAGTTGTAAATATGAGCGGTCAGGGTTTTCTTAACGCATACGACTATCTGGGACGCTGGCTGTCCAAAGTTCCTGAGCCGATCAGAACACCAATCGAAACACGTTTTCCGGGCGCTCCGGGTGGGGGCGGATCTGACTTTGCTTCTTTTGTTGCAGCGGGTGCTCCTGCTTTTTCACTGAGTTCTTTAAACTGGTCTTATGGAACTTATACCTGGCACACCAACCGCGATACGTATGATAAAATTGTGTTTGACGATGTGCGTAACAACGCGATCCTGGCTGCAATTCTGGCTTATCAGGCGAGTGAAGATCCTGTAAAAACTTCCCGTGACAAAAGCGTACTGCCGCTTAATTCAAAGGGAGAGCCGGGTGTTTGGCCTGAAATAAGGAAAGCAACCCGCAAAGGGGGAATTGACTAAAATTGACATCGTTATTAACAAGCCTGACGTCATGGATCTTAAATGGGTTCCGACGCCAGGCTTTTTAATTTTGGTAGTGTGGATTTAGCTATAAATCATATCTTTATGCATAATTTAAATTTTATGCGCACTATTCTTCTTCTGATTCTTCTTCTTGTTGTCACCTGCGTTTTTGCTCAGAAAGACGCACACCTGCTACCTGGTTTTATTGATTCCCCAGCCAAAGCAAATTTCTCCACGGCCGATATCTCAGCCATGGAACGGGAGAGTCATCAGAAACTTTTCAATGCACGTAACATGGCAGCATTGACCAGTGCTTCTACGAATTTTGATATAAAATATTACCGTGCCGAATGGGAAGTCGACCCTGCCGTTAATTACATAAAAGGTAAAGTAACTGCATATTTCGTTATCACGAGTCCGGCTGTCAGTATCACTTTTGATCTGGTTAATTCCCTTTCTGTTACCCAGGTTTTACAAAGAGGGGTTCCGCTTTCGACATCTCATACAAACGATGCTTTACAGATAAATTTTCCTTCATCTATATCCATAGGTACGCTGGATTCTGTCAGCGTTATTTATGAAGGCGTTCCGCCAAGTTCAGGAAACGGTTCTTTTATTATTTCTTCCCACGGAAATCCGGCGATACCGGGAATGTGGACGTTAAGTGAGCCTTTCGGAAGCCGTGACTGGTGGCCTTGTAAAAACGGTCTGGAAGATAAAGCCGACGATGGGATTGATATTTACATCACCCACCCCGACATCTACAAGGCAGCTGCGAACGGTTTACTGAAAAGTATAAAAGCGGTTGAAGGAAATAAAAGCCGTACACACTGGAAACATGCTTATCCAATAGTAAGTTATCTGGTCTGTTTTGCCGTTACAAATTATACGGTTTTAAACAATAGTGTTTCCCTTGGTTCGGTTAATTTACCCATGCAGACTTTTTGTTATCCTGAAAATCTTAATTCGTTTCAGGAAGGGGAGCAGTACGCTTTGGACGGTCTGCAGTTATATAGCAATATTTTTGGCACTTATCCCTTTGCCGAAGAGAAGTATGGTCATGTGCAATTTGGCTGGGGCGGAGGCATGGAGCATCAGACAAACTCCTTTATTGTAAGTTCTAGCGAAGTTCTTATAGCTCATGAATTAGGGCATCAGTGGTTTGGTGACAAGGTTACTTGTGGGAATTGGGAGGATATCTGGCTTAGTGAAGGTTTCGCAACCTACCTGTCCAGTATTTATATGGAAAATAAATATCCGCTCACCGTCCGGTCAACACGGGCTACCGACATTAGACTTATTACCGATTCGCCGGATGGTTCGGTAAGGGTAGATAATGTCACAAATATTAGCCGCATCTTTAATTTTAGGCTCAGTTATAATAAAGGATCGCATTTGTTGTATATGTTGCGCTGGATTTTAGGTGACGCTGTATTTTACACTGCGGTCAGAAATTATCTTAATGATCCTTCATTAGCTTATAATTTTGCCAAAACAGAGAATCTGAAACAACATCTCGAATCAGCCAGCGGGAAAGATCTTACCTATTTTTTCAATCAGTGGTATATTGGACAAGGTCATCCGTCTTATCAATTGGAATGGTCGGCTTCTGGCAATGTGGTTCAGTTTAAGTTAAATCAAACAACTTCACATTCTTCCGTTGCCTTTTTTCAGCTTCCGGTTCCTTTATTGTTTAAAAACGCAGCAGGACAGGAAAAAATGGTTATTGCCAACAACACACAAAACGGACAATTCTTTATTGAGGATGTTGGTTTTCTGGCAGAGTCCGTTACAATCGACCCAGACTATTGGCTCATTACCCGCAATAATACGATTACTAAAATTTCAGGTCCTCTTCCGGTAACTTTTACTTATACCAAAATCAACTGCAAAATAGAAGGACCGGAGGTTAGCTGGCAAACTTCACATGAACTCAATTCTGAATTCTTTGAAATACAAAAAAGTGCGGACGCCATCAATTGGGAATCAATTGGTATGGTAAAAGCAGCGGGAAATAGTACGGAACTTAAAAGCTATGCTTTCCTGGATCAAAATGTCAAAAATGAACGGTCTTATTACCGAATCCGGGAATTTGATCTGGACGGAAAAACGCAGCTTACAAGAATTTTACAAAGTAGCTGTTTTGATAAAACGTCACAGGAAATCTTTATCTCTCCTAATCCTGTTGAGGATTATTTAAGTCTTACGGTTCCAAAAGAACAGGTTACCTTTTTTCGTTACAAAATCTTTAATCTGAGCGGTGAGTTGCTATTAAATGGAAAAATTGCAAACCAGAATCAGTTGAAAGTATCTCATTTACCATCAGGGATTTATGTCTTACAACTGGAATCGGGCGATAATCCAATCATTAAATCTGTTAAATTTATAAAACGTTAATTCCCATCCGGTTTAACCGTTTTTACCAATGGACTTAGCGGAAAATTAAAATCCGAATAACTGTCCGGATGTGCGGGATAATAAGCTGGCAGTCCTGGAAGCAGATAGGAAGCAAGGTCAGAACCTGTTTTTTTAATTCCTTCAATAATACATTTGGCCAGCTGGTATGCACCGTAATTGGTGAAGTGCGTGTTGTCCTTAAAGGCTTCTTTTTGTCCGGGAAAACTGTTTGCAGCAAAATGAACAAAAGCTTTCTTGGAGTTTTCCTCTCCCATAGCTTCCCAAAGTATTTTACTCATAGCATTGAGGTCGATCAGCCCTACGTTTTGCTCTTTGGCAGTTTGCCGCATTGCTTCGGGAAAGTCGCCAAGTGTATTGATGATGTGGCCGGTCGAATCAAAACTTCTTCGATGCATCGATGTTACCAAAACAGGAATGCCTCCTTTTGCTCTGGCTTCATTAATAAATTTTTCGAGCAGGGCTTTGTAACCCACAAAAGGAAGCAGATCTTTTTGTTTCTGGTCGTTATGTGCAAATTCAATAAAAAGGTAATCTCCCTTTTTCATTTGCGAAAGAATCTTGGATGAGCGCTTTGCACCAAAAAAACTGCGAAGGGATTCTCCTGATTCAGCGTAATTAGCAACAACAACCGACTTAGATTGAAAAAATCTGGGAATCATTTGTCCCCACGACGCAAAAGGTTCAATGGCCTGGTCAACTACGGTTGAATTACCTGCAAGGAAAATGGTTTTTGCTGTTTCGTTTCTGGTAATTTCCAGCGCACATATTTTGGGCTGTTTTCCGGTGAACTCGAATGTAAGCTGGTCGTCCCAATGTAAATAATCGAACTCACGCGGCTTCAAAGTTATTTTTTCGCTTGCATTAATCTGCGGTGTTCTGACATTTGCTGTGAAAACGGAGGTAGCAAATTCACCGGTTTTTGTATTGATATTTTCGAGCATCAACCTTCTGCATTCAACTTTCATGGTTGTTTCAGATGTGCCGTTTTCATCCCCGGTAATCAGTTTTACATCATAATTTCCCTCTGGAATTTTGACTGAAAAGAAAAAAGCAGAATCCGCCGTAACATAGTCAGACTGCAAATTATTTTTGCCTTTGCCATTTACACTTCTAACGACCGTTCCTGGTAAAAAACCAAAACCTTTGGCAGCGCTGTAAAGCATTTCAGGCGTTACCTGTACATATCCCTTCTCGACTTTTCCAGTTCCAAAATCAAATTTATGACTTTGCGCAAGAGCGAAGTGTGAACCGGTAATCAGGCAGGCCAGTAAAAAACGCCTACTTTTTTTGCAGCAGTTGAACAGAACTATCATTGATTTCGAAGGACTTGTTATTTAGTAAGTTTATCACTTCTGCGCCAGCCATAATCACCGGCCCGTAACCATGAGCTGCAAAAGGACTGATGGGACGATGGAAATAAAATGCCGGATCAAAGCCCATTCCGGTTCCGACACAGGTTCCTTCAACCTGTCCTTCTTTGTTAATTTTGGTGGAAACTGCGTTCCAGGCAAGCAGTGTCATTGGCGCATAAGCAAGTCCATCTACCCAGCCATTGTTAATCGCCTTGGCAATAGAATACGCATAAATTGCCGTAGCGGAAGTTTCCAGGTAAGAATCATTGCGGTCGAGCAGCTGGTGCCAGAATCCGGAACCTGATTGGTAAGATGCCAGCCCTTTGATATGTGCCTGAAGCAAAGCAAGTATTTTCGGACGACCCGGGTGATTGGCAGGAAGTACATCCAGCAACTCCACTTTTGTAAGGATTCCCCAGCCGTTGGCGCGTGCCCAGTGAAACTGCGGATGCTCGGTCATACCTTCTACCCAGCCATGCATGTAAACGCCTTTGCTTTTGTTAAACATACGTTCAGATATTTGCAAAACCTGTTTTACCGCCTCATCATAGTATTTTTTCTCGCCTGTCAGTTTACCCATTTGAGCCAAAGCAGGTACGGCCATAAACAAATCATCAAGCCAGATTGTATTCGGCTGCGGACGATTCCGGGCCAAGGTTCCGTCTTTCAGTTTATGTTCTTTATTAAGAATGTAATCGATATGGCTGTTGATCAATGGACGGAAATCTCCTGGTGTGCCTGCCCGCGTTGCCTTGATCATAGCCGCACACATTGCACCGCAGTCGTCCAGCGCGTGCGGGTCAACGAGCCCGCGTAAGGGTCCGGCAGTTCCCCAGTCGGCATGCTCCTGACTCGTTTTTTTGAAAAACGGAACCGACTCAGCTATAAATTTTAATCTGGTGTCAGAATATTCCTTAAACTTTGGGTCACCTGTGGCTTTGCTTGCCAGCAACATGGCCGAATAAGTAACGCCCCATTCATAGCTCACAATCCGGTAATCGCCTTTTTGTAATGCCGTATTCTGGTCAATTTTAGTAAGGTCAGTAACCGGTTTTCCTGTTTTGGAATCTACAAAAGCTGTTGGTGTTACCTTATTCAGATAAGCGTGTATCCGATCCAGGTCTTTAATTATATTTTCTTTTTTGACGATCCCGTAAGGAACAGGGTAGTCTGGTTGCAAAAGATGAAGAGGCGTATTGGAATCGTTGGCTTTCGTCTCATTTCTTTGCGCAAAACCTGCCGTGGTTAAGGCCAGTAATCCGGAAAGAACCGAAGTTGAGATGATAGGATTTGAGAAAAATTTTGCGGCCATGTCGGGTTTAATTAGTATCCATGTAATATCTGCAAATATGTTGTTTAAAAAAACACCTGCACTCCCGTACTCACCTGCCTGCTTTTCTTTCCTGAAAAATATTTAGAAAATGCCTTTACAATTTCTAGCTTTGGTTTTTCTCAGAAACTAAACAGCACCATGCATATCAGTCAATTACAGGAAGCGGATGAGCAAACACTTCTGCTTCGTGCCTTCGTTCAGGGAAGTGAACCGGAAAATCAAACGATGTTCAAAGGTGAAAAAGGAGAAATTTGGTGGTATTCATCAAAGGAATTATGGCTTGGTTTGGGAAAGGAACCAAAGGCCTCTTCACTCATAAAAATATTCAGATCACTTTTTTTCAAAAGAAAGGACCGCTGGCCCGATCAGATTACACTCGATACCAGAAATTTCTTGCCTGAATGGATTGAAGTTGCGATCAATGGAATAATGCTCGGAGGATATGACCTGCAGCTTTACAAAACGGATCCCAAACCACTCAGTACTTTTTTTGGAGAATCAGGCAAATTGCTGATTTTAACTGATTCAGAATCTGATGAGGTGAACATTGCGATAAACATTGCCGCAAAAACGGCAGCAGTACAAACGCGCATCATGGATCTGATGAACGCGCCTGGTAACTATAAAACACCAAAAAGGCTGGCTAGCTGGGCTGTTGAATCCGGAGAGAAAAATAACTATAAAGTTACCATTCTAGAAAAAATTGATCTGGAACAAATGGGCATGCATGCTCTGCTCGCAGTAAGTAAAGGCAGCGATGAACCGCCTGTTATGATCGTGACCGATTATCAACCTGAAGTTTATCAAAAGACAGTTGCACTGATAGGCAAAGGCGTCACTTTTGATACCGGTGGGATTTCTCTAAAAACTTCGGCAAACATGCATCTCATGAAAAGTGATATGGGGGGCGCCGGCGCTGTACTGGGAATGGTAGAACTGGCTGCTCAGCTGAAACTGCCGGTACGTATCATTGGCGTAATTCCTTCAACGGAAAATTGCGTGGATGGCTCGTCCATGAAACCGGGTGATGTGATTGGTTCTTATGCAGGGAAAACCATTGAAGTGATTGATACGGATGCGGAAGGAAGGTTGATTCTGGCTGATGGGCTAAGTTATGCAGTGAAACAGTTTAATCCGGATGTTGTGATTGATCTGGCAACTTTAACAGGTAGCGTCATTCAAACGCTGGGATATGAAGCTGCGGGACTGTTCACACCAAATGATAAACTGGCAAATGAATTAAGTATTGCCGGTGATGTTACCGGTGAAAGACTTTGGCGTTTACCGGTTTGGGATGAATATAAAGAAGAGATTTCGTCGGATATTGCCGATCTTAAAAACTATCATGGAAAGCCGCTTGCGGGAGCCATTGTGGCCGCTAAGTTTTTAGAGGTTTTTACAGATTCTCACACTGCATGGGCGCATCTGGATATTGCCGGAATGGCATTTGGCGACAATGAATTTGCGCCCGGCCGTGCAGGAACAGCTTATGGCGTAAGGTTGTTGCGAGCGTATCTGACTTCGATTATGGAAGATAATTAACAGCAACACAGTTAATAAATAATGATTTGTCAGGAAATTAAGTTTTACTTTTCTTGACAAATTGGTTCTTTTGGTTAGATTTGAGAAAGTAAGTTTTTCCAAAAACAGGGAATGGAATTTACACATTATCCATCGACATCTTTTTTATGAGCCGGACGTTAACCTTTCTTTGCATATCGACTTTTTTTAAAGGAAACGATTTCCTGAAAGCCTGCAAAAATGCAGGAAATACGGTATTTCTCCTGACAGCCAAAAAACTGGAAAGCAAACCGTGGGTGCGGGAATCCGTGGATGAGTTTTTTTATGTTGAAGAAGGGGAGGATGGAACTTACAGCATGGACCAGATTATTACAGGCCTGGCTTATGTGATGCGTACACGCCCTGTCGACAGAATTGTGGCGCTGGATGATTTTGATGTGGAGAAAGCATCACATTTAAGGGAGTATTTCCGTATTCCGGGCATGGGACAAACCACCGGCAGATATTTCCGGGACAAACTCGCTATGCGCACCAAAGCCGCCGAATCCGGCATTCTTGTTCCGGGATTTTCTGCACTTTTTAATGATGATGAAATTAATCGTTTTATTGAAAAATATCCGGGACCTTGGATGATCAAACCACGTTCGGAGGCTTCGGCTACGGGCATCAAAAAAATGCATCATGTGGACGAGCTCTGGGAGACAATACACAGTCTGGGCGATAAACGACATGCTTATCTGGTGGAGCAATTTAAGCCGGGTGACGTCTACCACGTCGATTCGATCTCCTACAACAGCCGTGTAATATTTTTATGGAATAGTAAATACCTGGCTCCGCCATTTGATGTTGCGCATGGCGGCGGCATTTTTCGTTCAGTTACCGTACCTTTTGATTCTGCTGAGGAACACGCACTTGAAACGCTGGCAGTAGATTTGTTAAAGGCGTTCGGACTAAGGCACAGTGCATCGCACACAGAGGTAATTCGCTGTTATGATGATGGCAAATATTACTTTCTCGAAACATCTTCCCGCGTTGGCGGAGCAAACCTTTCCGAAATGGTGGAGGCGTCCTCGGGCATTAACCTTTGGAAAGAATGGGCCAAGATGGAAACGGCGGAAGCAAAGGGTGAAGACTATAAATTGCCGCCGGTCAGGAAGGATTATTCAGGAATTATTATTTCGTTAACCCGTCAGGAATGGCCGGATCTATCCGTATTTACTGATCCTGAAATTGTGTGGAGAATGAGCGAACCGTACCATATCGGCCTGGTTGTTCGTGCAAAAACCCGGGAAAAGGTAATGGAGCTCTTAGATAGTTATGCAGAAATTATTCAAAAGGATTACCACGCATCAGCTCCGGCACCTGACAAGCCAACACATTGATTTACAGTCTATTTTAGTGTAATTTTATTTTAATTAAATTTAAACGTTAATCTAATACTTTGTCAAATACGTAATTAAGTAAGTTTTAAAATATAAGCTTTTAAGCATCCGGGTTGTCAGTGCATTTTCAATCCGGATGCTTTTTTTATTGTCCAATCCATCTCTAACTTAAATCTTTATGCTCAATTTTACGAAATTACTTTGCGTATTTATGCTTGCCGGTTTGGTTTTGTCAGGCTGTAAAGACAAGGAGGAAGTTGATCCTGCCGATACGGTATCTTACGACGGAAAATCATATGATCTGGCAAAGGGATTTATGCTTGATTACGGACAGCTTGGTACCGGACAAGGTCACAATATTGATCTCTATCTGGCTTCATCCGAAATTATAATCCACGAAAAGGCTGGAATGCCGGATTCAACGTCAGGAAAAGGACAGCTTATATTTTTTGAAATGTTTAGCTCAGTTCCAAATAGTCTGGCACCGGGAACTTACAATTTTGATGCATTACAAAGCGCAGTGGCTTCGACTTTTGACTTTGGCGAAACACTGTTCAATGCTAACTACCAGACCGGAACAGGAGAAATATATAGAATAGTTTCAGGCAAAGTAATCGTCGAAAAGAATAAGGATATTTACACGATTACCTTCGAATGCGTGGATTATTTGGGCAAACCAATCAAAGGATTTTACAAAGGGGCATTGAAGTATTATGATGCACGTTGAGGTGTCTAATTTCAGTTTAAAACATAAAGACAAAGCCCGCTGATCCTGGATAGCGGGCTTTGTCTTTTCTTATTTTGTTATCTAAAATTATGGAAGCTTAAAAGCCTGTCTTCCGATAAGCAGCCAGTTGCCTTTTACTTTTTGCCAAACCATAAAAACGCCAAGTTTTGCCACACCAGGTTCTTTTCCCTTGTTGTGCGTATCTCCCATCAGGTTATGACGTACCATGGCCACGTCGCCAGAGATTGTGATTTTCTGCTCGCTAAGATCTATTTTGGTAAAATGAGATTCGCCGCTAACAATGGCGCGGATAAACTCTTTTTTGTCTTCCAAAAGTGCATTAGAATGTCCGTAGCTAAGATTCGGAGCTGTTAGTTTATTTAATTCTGCTTCATCTGCGCTAACGATCGCAGCACGTAATTTTTCTACCGCAACTGCAACTGCTTTTTCGTCGCTGCTTTGTGCAAAAGTCATAACACTCGCCAGCAACATCAAAGCAGCAAATAAGAATGTTTTTTTCATTTTTAAGGTTTTACAGGTTTTGAAATACACCGGAAAGATAATCATAAATCGGTGTGAAAATAAGCTGGCAATGTTTACTAAATATTTACCTGTTCCATTTTAGGTGCAAATAAATGCATCACCCCCCAAGCTACCAGATACGCACAGCCGCAGATGATGAAGATGATGTTGTAACCAGCTCCGATATTACCTAACGCTTTATAATTATCTAAAATAATACCCACCATAAGCGGAAACAGAATCCCGCCAACTGAGCCCGCCATTCCGCCGATTCCTACAACTGAGCTTACTGCCTTTTTAGGGAACATATCCGATGCAGTTGTGAAAATATTCGCACTCCATGCCTGATGCGCCGCTGCTGCAAGACTGATCAGAAATACTGCCTGCCAGATGTTGGTTGTATACTGAGCAAGCATAATTGGCATAACCAAAAGGGCAAAAATGAACATCGATGTTTTTCTGGCGCGGAAAATCGGCCAGCCTTTTTTAATCAGATAACCTGACATATAACCACCGCCGATGCTGCCAATTGTCGTCGCCGTGTACACGATAACAAGTTCCAGACTGGGTTTGGAGAGGTTAAGTTTAAATGCTTCTGCAAAATAAGATGGCAGCCAGTAAAGGAAAAACCACCAGATCGGGTCCGTAAGCATTTTACCAAAAACAAAAGCCCAGGTCTGGCGAACTTTGAAAAGATCAAGCCATTTAACCGGTGCTTCTTTGCTCGTATCCGGCTCGTTATCGCTGTGGATGTAAACAAGCTCAGCTGCGTTAGCACGGGGCTGTTTAGATGGAACTTCGTAATATCTCCACCAGAAAAACAGCCAGATAAAACCGACAGCTCCGGTAATGAGAAAAGCTTCCTCCCAACCGTAGGCACCCAAAATCCAGGGAACCATAATGGGAGCAACAACCGCACCGATATTTGCGCCCGAGTTAAAGATCCCGGTTGCCAGTGCACGTTCCTTTTTGGGAAACCATTCAGCTGTTGCCTTAATCGCAACAGGAAAGTTACCCGCTTCTCCAAGACCCAGCAGGGCACGCATGAAGCCGAAACTAAAAGTGCCGGTTGCAGCTGCGTGTAGAACAGCCGCAATACTCCAGACAACCACGGAAATAATGTACCCGAGCTTCGTTCCAATCCTGTCTATAATTGCCCCAAATCCGATAAGGGAAACCGCATAAGCGGCTTGAAATGCCATGACGATATGGCTAAAATCGGTTTCTGTCCAGCCAAATTCAGCTTCCAGAGTTGGTTTAAGTAAGCCAAGCACCTGCCTGTCCAGATAATTGATGGTTGTTGCGGCGAAAAGCAATGCTACAACGCGCCAACGGTACTTCGTCATTTGGTTTTCCATGTAAAAAGGTATTCGGGTTAAGCGGTAAATGTTAAGATTCGTATTGAACCGGCTGGATAGATTGTGCTTTCCACGCGTATTCGTTTTGTTCGAGAAAGGTTTTAAGTGCTTCCAGTGCGCCCCTGGTTTTGATGGCATCCAGATAAAGGACGACACTCTCGACAGTTGTCCCTGTTTTTGTCAGATCTTTTCCCCAGATAAAAGGATCTTTCATGATTGCGTATACCATTTCCGGCAGGGAATTCATTTGCCATTTTTGATGAAAATAAGCCGCACGTGCATCCTGAATAAGATAGTAGGTGCCATTTGCAAGTCCGTAATAATGATCCCCGTCTTTTCTGGCCGGTTTCATGAAATAGATGTATGCAGCAAAACCAAAGGTAATGTACTCCGGATTAGAAAGAGATTGTTTTTCGTATTGCAGAAAAACCGGCATAACCCGGGAAAGTATCTTAGCCGAGTAGTTGGAAGTTATACTTAGCCATTTATGCTCAATGTTGGGATTTCTGAACCGGTCGAGTACCATTTTTCCGAAATTATAAGCCACTTCGGGTTCTATCGGATAAGGAATGGCTGATGCAATATCGTTTTCTAAAAGATGGCCCAGATAACTATTGAAAAGCGGATTTTCCATAGCTTCAACAACCGTTGTGAAACCGCACAAATGAGCAAGTCCGCCGCCGAGTGTATGTCCGCCGTTCAGTAAACGCAGTTTTAATTCCCTGTAAAGTTCGATATCCGGCTGAACAACAATTCCGTCGTCGATATCAGCGAAAGATAATTTTTCTCTTACTTTTTCATCACCCTCAATCGCCCACAAATGATAGTGTTCGGCGGTGATCATCAGCTCATCCTGATACCCGAACTTCTCTTCCATTTGATTTTTTGTGGCATCATCCGGTTTACCCGGTACGATGCGGTCTACCAGTGAGTTGCAAAATGAATTGCTTTGTTCAAGCCAGTCGATAAATGCACCTTCGAGGCCGTTACGGTGGGCGAGTTCCAGTACAATCGATTCGAGTTTGGAACCGTTTTCTGCAATTAATTCTGTTGGGATAATAACCAGACCGTGTTCTGTACTGCCACCAAAAGCAACATAACGTGCATACAAAAATGCAAGTAATTTGCCCGGAAAGGATACGGGCGGCCATTGGTAAATGTCATCCTGAACAAGCTGTATTCCTAATTCGGTCGTGTTTGAAATGACAATACTGATCGCAGGATTTTTGGCAAGGTCTAAAATGAGGGACCACTGCGTTCTTGCAGAAATAACACGACTGATGGATGAAGAGATAACATTCTCCTCTACCGGTTTTCCGTTTTTAATTCCCCGGCTGCAAATGGTGTAAAGGTTATCCTGTCTGTCAAATGCCTTTAAATCACCTTCATCGGTAGATTTTACAACAACAATCCGGCCGTTAAAGATGCCATTACGGTTTGCTTTGTCAATATAATAATCGGCCAGTCCGCGAAGAAAGGCGCCTGTTCCAAACTGGAGAACCTTTTCAGGCAGCTTAAAAATATCATCTTCCGGCACCACCACTGAGGAGTGCCCGCGTAATTGTCGGAGAGTTTCACGGAAAAGATGATTCATAATTCAATTCCTTATCATGGTTAATATATTTTTCTATCGCCTACTTATTCACAGTCAGCCAGGCGGGAAATTCTCTTGTCAGCAACTTTTCAGGCCAGGTTCCGTAATAGGCGTAACCTATTCTTCTTTCATGTTCAATTTCACTCAGGCTTGTTTTTTTGATTCCGTCACGACCGCAGAAAAAGGTTTTTCCCGTTTCCAGATCATAAAATCGTCCCCAGATTTTAGATCCTGGCGAAGCGACCAGCACAACATCTTTTCCTTTTGGCAGAGATGGAGCGTCAATTCTTTCGGTTTTAAAATCTATGATCGTTGCAGAACTTAGCCAGGCAACAGCACCTTTTACTGCTTCCTTTACCTGATCTGACGGATTTTTGACTTCCATTAAAAACCTGGTGATATCAACGCTTTCCGCAGCACTGAAAGAAGGCAGTTCGTAAGCGCGTGCTTTGGCAGGCAGGTAAGTCAAATGATCATGCTGTGCACACCAGACTGTCATTTTTCCATTGATCCGGATTTGTGTTTTTAAAATACAAGAAATACCTTTTTCAACTGCCAGACCGGATTGTTTTTTCAATTCAGGATCAGTTTTATCAAATCCGTTTTTACTTTCAGAAACATCCTGCAAAACCCTCAGCGCATTGAGCATCGCGTTATCGTTATAGGTAATGTGTTTTCGGTAACCACTTGTGTCCGGGAAAAACTGAGGAAAGCCGCCATTGGCATATTGCATTTTCAGCAGGTAACGAATACCCGTTTCTGCTGCATCCAGATATTTTTTATTTTGTGTTTTGTCAAAAGATTTAACCAGATACCTTATCTCACGGGAAGTTGCGTGGTTGTCAATGGTTGCGTCAGGTGCGTTGAAGCCTGCTTTAACCCGTTTAATGAAATCGGTACTCCAGGCATTGTCGTAATCGTAGGCTTTTGTATCAATCTGTTTGGGCCAGCCTCCGGAAATTCGCTGTGAAAGCAGCATTTTTTCAGCAGTTGTATCAATTGCAGCCGAAGATGTTTTAGCAAAATGATTCTTGCCAACACAGTCCGTTGAAGGATAAACTGTTGTTATACAGAAAAGGCAAACCGACAGATACAAAAGGTGTTTCATAAACTGCTATTTTACGGTTTGTTTTAGCAACCACTCTGCCAGGTCTTTTCCTGCTTCAAAATTTTCAAAAGTTGTGTCAATACGACGGCCGTCGGTATACTCATTGTACAGCCACGGATCGCCCACCGCGAACACAGTTCCCTTGCCGTATTTAGAAACGCCAAAAATGATGTCACCGTGATCTGTTAGTGCAGATTTGGCCGGCGGAGTTAATGCCAGTGGTGAAAGTTCTTTGATATAAATCTTGGAAGCGTTTTTAAATATTGTTTTGTCACTGGTAGGAATATCAAGTCGTCCCTGTTCAAATTGTAATCCCTGCACCATGTTACGGTTGCGGCTGGTAAACTGGATTCCAAAAACCTTGGCAAGCTGATTGAAATGCGGTATTTCACAATTGGCAGTGTCGTTTGCCATCAACATCAGAACCCCACCTGCCTTTACCCATTTTTCAATTTCTGCAATATCTTTTGGCTGAATAAAATTTGGGTTCGCTGTTTCCTTTTTGGTGTCGGGATCAACAATAATGTAAACATTTACGCCTTTCAGATTTTCGGCGGTAGGGGCGGCCGGAATTGAAACGGTTTTTGCGCCCAGCTCGCGAAATGTATTTCCCCAAAGCCAGAATCCCGAATGCTGACGATCTTCCCAGGTGTAGTGAAACGGTTCCTGTTTACCATTCGCTTTTTTTCTGAACTCATGGTTGAAGTAATAATCCAGTGCTACCTTTTTTCCTTTGCCCACTGCATTTTCAGTTGCGATTTCCATTTCAACACTTGCATAGATAAACGGCCCTACACCTTTTAAATCATTTTTTCTGATCGGCTCGCTGAGATAATATTCATAACTTCCGTCGCGGTAAGGTGTTCCGCCAAGTCCGCCTACACTCACGGTTTTATTGATACTGATCAACCCGTCGGCTTCTTTTTCAATGAAAGTTTTCAATATGCCGTCATAACCTTTTTTAGCAGTAGCTGCATAAGTTGCAGGAATGTAGCCCAACCGGGAGGCTTTGGCCAAAGCGTAAACAAACATGCAGGATGCAGAGGCTTCCAGATAATTTCCTTTTCGCGTTCCCTGGTCCACAATCTGATACCAAACGCCAGACTGTTTATCCTGATATTTCGCCAGCACCGGAGCCAACCGGTTGATATAACTGATCAGTTCAGCTCTTTTAGGATGATCTTTCGGGAAGTAATCGAGTACTTCAACAATGGCAACGGCATACCAGCCAATGGCTCTCGCCCAAAAATGTGGTGAACGGCCCGTTTTTTTGTCGGCCCATTGCTGTTCTTTACTTTCGTCGTAGGCGTGATAAACCAGCCCGGTTTTTTCGTCAACTGCGTATTTTTCGATCAGCTCAAACTGTTTTGCGATATCATCAAAATGTTCGGGGTGATTAAAAAGCATGCTGTATTCTGCGGCAAACGGTTCTCCCATGAACAGGCCGTCAAGCCACATCTGGTTCGGATAACGTTTTTTGTGCCAGTAACCACCTTCTTTTGTGCGGGGTTGTTCTGAAAGTTGCTTCCAGAGCAGGTCGGCTGCTTTTTTGTATTTTTCTTTATCAGGCTGAGTTTGCTGATACATGGTCAGTAAAGCTCTTCCCGGGGGAATGTTGTCAATGTTAAAATCATCAAATTTGTAGGTACGTATGCTGCCGTCTTCCTTCACATATTGATCCAGGTCTTTACGGATATATTCGAAATATTTGCCTTCTCCTGTCCGGTACCAAACTTTTTCAATCGCTTTCAGCATCAATCCCTGTTCGTAATCCCAGCGTGCAAAAGTGTTTTTTCCAACCAAAATAGAATCTTTGTTTCTGGCAATAAATGAATCAGCCATCCTTCTCGACCAGGGAAGATCCTGAGCAAATGAGGATGCTGACAACAGAATCAGGCAAAAAAGAAAAACATAACTTTTAATAACAGCGGAGATCTTATTCATTATTTAATCATTTGTTAAAACAGAGGCTCGGCAACAGCCGGCTCTGCCGTCGGATATTTTATTCTTAGCAGGGCTGAAAAATCTTTGTCGAAAATTTCTTTATTTCACAAAATCTTCACGCAGCGGATTAAAGATGTCGATCAGTGTTCCGGCTTCCAGACAAAGTGCCCCGTGTGTTAGATTCGGCGGGATGTAATATCCGTCTCCGGCTTTCAAAATACCTCTTTTATCTCCGATTGTCATTTCAAAAACACCGCTTTCAACATAACTCATTTGCGTATGATAATGACTGTGCAATGTTCCTATTCCGCCGGTCTCGAAGGCAACCTTGACCATCATCAGGTTATCGTCATAAGACATGATTTTTCGCTTTAAACCGCCGCCCAGATCTTCCCAGGCTATTTCTGAATCATTTATAAATTGTATTCCTTTTTGGTCCATTATAAATTGTGGTTTCAGTAGCTTTTCATTTTGGTACGCTCACCTTTCCGACTACTGGTTAATGATGTTTTCTACATGTATCAGGCAGCCCTGCGGCCAATTGTATTACTTTCTGCTTAAAGCTTTTGATGACGCATTTCCTCCGAACTCAATACTTTTCTTTGCTTTTTTATCATCGGTATTTAAAAGCTTTATTGACTTCGAGCGGTCACCGGTGATGTTTAAAAGCAGGTCGCGGTTATCAGAGTAGGTAATCCCATCCATGGTTACATTACTGCTGTTCTGAATCTGCATCACTGTTTTATCTTTGGTGAAAAGCGATACATTTTTGAGGTTGATATTTTCTCCTTCGATGCAGATAAAACCTTTGTTGGCTTGCATAACTGCATTTTCTATGGTAATATTTTTGATGTTCATTTCCGGTAAACCACGTACCATAATCCCTGTTTCTGCACCTTTGGCTACTACATTACGAATATGGAAATTCTGAAATTGCGGAGTGCCTGCATTCACCGGCTCTGATTTCATAACTGGTAATTCATTTTTTTCGCCCGGCTGAGGAACAGGATCTTTGGCCATGTAGTACATGTCAAACAGGATTGCCTCTCCCGGAATGTTGGTCATGTTTATATCTGAAACAAAAATATTTTCAACAACTCCACCTCTTCCGCGGGCTGTTTTAAAACGCAGACCAACATCCGTTCCAAGGAAGTTGCAATTTGTGATATACAGGTTTTTAACGCCTCCGGACATTTCACTGCCAATCACAAACCCACCATGACCGTGGAAAACGGAGGAGTTTTGTACGATAATGTTTTCAGTCGGGACGCCGCGTTTACGTCCTTCTTCGTCCCTGCCTGATTTAATGCAGATCCCATCGTCACCGACATCAAACGTGCAGTTATCGATTAATCCAAACCGGCAGGATTCCAGATCCACACCATCTCCGTTTTGTGCATACCAGGGATTTCGTACGGTCAGATTTGTAAGCGTGATGTGCTCGCAGAGCATCGGATGAAGGTTCCAGGCGGGAGAATTCTGAAAGGTTACGCCATCGAGCAGGATCTTTTTACAGTTTGTAAAACGCACCATATTTGGGCGAAGAAAATCTTTGAACGGGGCAACGTTGTCGAGATTATAACCGGCAGCAATATTGCCTGCTCCTTTTGTGTTGTTACCAAGCAAAGATTTTTCAGAGGGGTACCAGGTCGTCTGGTCTTTTCCTAAAACACCACCGGAAGCTACCAGTTTTTTCCATTGCCCTTCCGTCAGTTTTTCTTTTTTAACCGAACGCCAAACCTGCCCTGCACCATCCACAATTCCGCCTCCGGTAATGGCAATGTTGCTGACATCGGCAGCGCTGATAGGAGATTGGCAGCGAATGGCATCCAGTCCTTCCCAGCTTGTTTTTACAACAGGATAATCGTCATAATTATCGCTGAATTGCAGTAAAGCGCCTTTTGAAATATGCAGGTTTACATTGCTTTTTAGGACGATCGGGCCGGTAAGCCAAAAACCGTCCGGAATAAGTACTGTTCCTCCGCCTTTTGAAGAGCATTCGTCAATCGCTTTGTTGATGGCAACTGAATTCAGGAAAACACCGTCATTTTTCGCTCCGTATTGGGTAATGTAAAAAGTATCTTTTTTGAAAACAGGCTGCTGTACTTTCGGTAATTCATAAAAGTATTTATCTGTTGTACCAAAATGTTTCAGGTAGTTTGCAAGATCAAAATTCTGTTTTTTTATATCCTCAGCAATCAGGCTGGCCATTACTGAAGCTCCATATTGGGAAAAATGCGTATCATCTACAATTCCGTTTGGAAATTTAGTATAAAACCCACCTTCCAGATGCATAAACATTGCCTTTGAACCTTCGGGTCCCAGGGACGTAATTGCTTCCCGGCTGGTTGCATGCAGGTCGATCATGGGAACTTTGAGCTCTTTTGCAACTGCTTTAACTGCGGAAGGATAATCGCCATGTGTATCAAAAAAAACACCTTTTTCATCAAACCTTCTTCGCATTACAGGTGTGATCAAAACCGGTTTACCTCCTTTGGCGCGGGTTTCGTTGATGAATTTGATCAGATTTTTTTTGTAATCTGTATTGGCGGCGGCGTAACGGCTGGTGTCTTTATCTTTCGAATCGTTGTGGCCGAACTGGATAAAAACCCAATCCCCGGATTTCATTTCTTTCAAAACTTTTGTCCAGCGACCTTCCGTGATAAAGCTTTTCGTACTTCGTCCATTCAATGCGTGATTCTGAACCGTTACTTTTTCGCTTTCAAAGTAATCCTGTAAAATCATTCCCCAACCGGTTTCAGGCGCATCACCCGGTGCCTTGTTGGCAAGTGTAGAATCGCCGATAAGAAACACCTGAATTTTATCAGAGGCAGGTTTGAAAGCAGAGAGTAGAATGAAAGTAAAAAGGAACAGTTTTTTCATGCAATTGGCTTATTTCAATATTTATAATGCAGGGGTGAGATACCAGCTTAAAGGCTGGTTGACGAGTTTAGGATATATAATTATAATTATCAAATAATAAATTGTGTTTAATTGCGCAATCGTTGTCGGGAACGTTGCCGGAAGATAGGATGTCAGTGAGAAACGTACCAAAAAATCCATTTACCCGAAGCGGCTCCGGGCTGGTGGTTATAGAAAGGAAGAAGATGTTGAGCTGAAATTTGTATTATGTTGGGATCAGCGTAGCATAGCAACCACAAAAAAGCCGAACAAGGCAAAACTCATCCGGCTTCTACATAAAATACTTTAAAATAACTATCTCAGATCGCTGATCGCTACAGCATCCATATCCGTGTAGTCTTTGTTTTCGCCAGCCATTCCCCAAATGAATGAGTAATTGGAAGTGCCACATCCTGAATGTATTGACCACGGTGGCGAAATGATTGCCTGGCGGTCGGCAACGAGTAAATGCCTGGTTTCAGAAGGTTCGCCCATCAGGTGTAAAACACGTTGATTAACAGGTATATCGAAGTAGCAGTAAGCCTCCATACGGCGGTCGTGTACGTGCGATGGCATGGTGTTCCATACGCTTCCTGTTTGTAACACGGTTAAGCCCATCACGAGCTGACAGCTTTGGATGCCGTCGAGATGTATGTATTTATAAATTGTCCGGTGATTGGATGTTTCCATGCTTCCAATCGTGACCGGTGTGGCATCTTCTTTTGTAAATAAACGGGTAGGGTAGGTTTGATGTGCAGGAGAAGAAAGCAGATAAAACGCAGCCGGATTAGCAGCATCATTGCTGGTAAATGTTACTTCTTTTGTTCCTTTTCCTATGTAAATGCAACCCAGTTTGGTGATTTCAAGCACTTCGCCGTCGGCTGTCACTTTACCGTCACCCCCAATATTGATGATCCCGATTTCTCTTCTTTCAAGAAAATAACTTGCTTTAAGCGTGTCAAAGGTATCCAGTGTAAGCGGACCATTTGCCGGAATGGCTCCACCGATCATTACCCTGTCATAGTGTGAGTAGACAAATGAAATTTTGTCGGTCTCAAATATATTTTCAATTAAAAAATTCTCACGCAAAGTGGCGGTGTCCATCTGGGAAACCTCTTTACGACTACTTTCAAATCTTATTTGCATGGAGATTGTGGCTTCTGGCCTTTCTTAAATCTGTTTACTTTAAACTAAAAACTGAATTTTACCTTCCCATCCATCCGCCGTCAACGGTTAGCGTGATTCCACTCACATAGTTGGATGCATCAGATGCAAGGAACAAAACCGGGCCTTTGAAATCTTCCGGCATGCCCCATCTTCCGGCAGGTATCCGGTCCAGAATGGCCTTGCTGCGAACAGGGTCGTTTCGTAACGCTTCGGTATTATCCGTATTGATGTAACCGGGAGCGATGGCATTCACATTGACACCTTTTCCTGCCCATTCATTGGCAAGTGCTTTCACCAAACCACCTATTGCACTTTTTGCGGCCGTGTAACCCGGTACATTAATTCCGCCCTGGAAAGTTAATAAAGAAGCTGTGAATATGATTTTACCATAACCTCTTGCCACCATTTCTTTACCCAATTCCCTCGAAAGAATAAATGGAGCATCCAGATTGATGTTTAAAACCTGATCCCAATATTCATCGGAATGCTCTGCGGCAGGCTGGCGGAGAATAATTCCTGCATTATTAACAAGGATATCAATTTTTGGATGATCGGTTTTTACCTGATTGATAAAGGCATATAATTTTGCACGATCTCCCAAATCAACCTGATACGGATAAAACTTCCGGCCGGTTCGCGTTACTGATTTTTGAATTTCACTTTCAGCTGTCGTCAGCGAAGAAGAGATTCCGATTATGTCTGCTCCGGCTTCTGCCAGGGCTTCCGCCATCGCTTTTCCAATTCCTCTGTTACATCCGGTGACAAGTGCGGTTTTTCCTGATAAGTCAAATAATTGATTGGTCATTAATTAAGATTGGATATTTGCATTATGGGGGTATTAGCCTCTTTTGAGCGTCAAAGGAGTATCTCCTTTGCGTCAACGAGTTTAGATCGAATTATTAGAAATATCAAATAACGAATTGTCTTTTTTTGTGCAATCGTTGTCGGGAACGTTGCCGGGAGGGGAAAATAGTCAAGTAACTTCCCTTCTATTTCGCAATTAGTGTGTTATTTAGTACATTCACTAAATGTTGCGATAAGTATTTTTAATTGAATATTATATTGGAGTAAACCAAGTTTTTCTTTGGAAACAATTACAATAAAAGATATTGCACGGGCTCTTAATCTGTCAACATCTACGGTATCTCGGGCTTTGCGAAACAGCTACGAGATCAATACGGAGACCAAAAAACTGGTGATGGAATATGCCGAGAAAATGAACTACCGGCCCAATCCGATTGCCCTGAGTTTAAGAGATAGTAAAAGTAAATCGATCGGTGTAATCATCCCTGAAATTGCCAACAATTTTTTTTCCCAGCTTATCAACGGGATCGAATCGATTGCTTACAATCTGGGTTATCACGTTGTGATTTTTCAAAGTCACGAATCGTACGAGCGTGAGGTAGCAAATACAAATTACCTTGTGTCCCGTAAAGTGGACGGCTTGTTGGTATCACTTTCCAGTCTGACCACAAATCTTCATCATTTTGAAGAACTTATGGAAAAAGGGCTACCCATTGTCTTCTTTGACCGCGTTCCCAATGAGATTGAAACGCATAAAGTAGTTGCTGATAATTTTTTTGGAAGTTATGAAGCAACCGAACATTTGATCAAAACGGGTAGAAAAAGGATAGCCCATATTACCAGTCCGATTTATCTTTCCATTACGACGGAAAGATTGGCTGGCTACAAGAAAGCGCTGGAAGATTATGGAATTGCGTTTGATGAATCTTACGTGAAATACTGCCATCATGGAGGCAAACTTGCCAGTGAAAACGAAGCCGCCATGCAGGAATTACTGGATATGGCCGAGCCGCCGGATGCAATTTTCCCGGCCAGCGACCGGCTTACAACGGGTTGCCTGGCTGTTTTACAAAAAAATAACATCAGAATTCCCGACGATATGGCGATTGTCGGTTTTACAAATATTGGTGTAGCGGAGCTATTAAATCCACCGCTGACCGCAGTTGTGCAACCTGCTATGGAAATGGGGCAGCAGGCTGTTGAACTTTTGATAAAGCTGATTGAACATCCCAAGAAAACCATTGAATACGAGACAAAATCTTTCAGAACTTCTCTCATGATCCGCGAATCGTCAACAGGTAAAGTTCATGCCTGATCTGACTTTTTTTAAGTTATTCTTCTGATTATGAATGGTCCCGCAACCATTAGTGTGCCTTTATCCGGCGGTTTATTTAATTTCCGGGCTGCCGGTGTTGCCGTTGTGAATGGGAAGTTGCTTTTGCATAAAACGTCTGCCGATAAGTTCTGGAGTCTACCAGGCGGCCGGGCCGATATGTTTGAAACAACAAAAGAGACCCTGCT
This sequence comes from Dyadobacter psychrotolerans, assembly GCF_004349265.1. Classification (GTDB taxonomy): domain Bacteria; phylum Bacteroidota; class Bacteroidia; order Cytophagales; family Spirosomataceae; genus Dyadobacter; species Dyadobacter psychrotolerans. The sequence goes on along the minus strand of NZ_SMFL01000003.1, from coordinate 610,931 downwards.
GCGTGAAATGATGGAAGAAACGGGCATGACTGTTTCAGTTGAACAGCTGATGTGGATCGTTGAGAATTTCTTTGAGTATAACCAAATCCGGTATCACGAGATCGGTTTTTATTACAGGATGCAATTTGCAGATCTTAGGGATCAAAATGATTTTGTTGTCGTTGAAAACGGTTCAGAGCTTTTATTTCACTGGCATCCGCTCGAGGAACTTGCTGCTATTAAAATACATCCCAATTTCATCACCGCAGAACTGATCAGCGATAATACGTCCCCAAAGCATGTCGTACTAAATTCAGACAATCTGAACTTAGGTTGAAAACCGGGTATTTTGTTTACTAATCTCGTCAATATTTATTTAAAAATAATACTCTATTAAATTTGTAGGATAAATAGATTAACAATACATTTGTTTTATAATCAATACAACCCTGGCAAATATGTATTATGAAATCGAGGATGAGGTAGGAAATATTTCTACTATCCAGCTGAAAGAAAGAATTGCTGACGAGCGTGATGAAGCTTTAAAAGTGGGTGACTTTGCGCCTTTGTTTTATCTGAAATCGGATGAAGGTTCACCGGTAACGTCTTTAACAGGCTTGTCTGAGTCGAATGATTCAAGATCTTTGATTGAACTTCTGCGTTCCAAGCCACTCGTTCTTAGTTTCTATTGTACCTGCTGGGGAAGTTATGCGCCTAAACATCTGGCCTTCTTACAGGAAATAGCACCCAAAATTGAGGCTTTAGGCGGACAGCTATTAATTCTTACCAATGAAAGTCCAAAGTATATTGAGCGTTTGCTGAAAAAGCTGGATACTGATCTGACGATCTTCCATGATAGAAACCATAACGTAGCGCGTTCTTATGGTGTTTTTTCAGAAACATCACCGATTTGGGATCGCATCGCAGGAATATCAGAGGAAGTATTCACCCCGTCACTTTTTGTGGTCGGCAAGGACAGAAGAGTAGGTTACACTTTTGTAGATGAAAATTTTGATAATACGCCAGACGTAAAAATACTTCTCAAAGAAGTTTACGAATGGAAGGATAAAAAGTAATAAGTATTTATTGAAATGTCCCCGCGTCTTGCTGACTGCTATCAATTATATTTGAAGCATTCCGGCAACTGGTGCGGGGATTTTTATAGTGTTATACAATCACAACAGCAGTTTTATGTCCTCTGTCAGAGCAGAAATTAAATCCAAACTCCCGAAGGTGGGTACTACCATTTTCACAACCATGTCCAGACTGGCAGAAGACCATAAGGCAATTAACCTGGCACAGGGTTTTCCGGAGTTTGACTGTTCTCCGGATTTACAGAAACTGGTTGACAAATATACACGGCTGGGCAAAAATCAGTATGCACCGATGGCGGGAGTGCTGCCTCTACGGGAAGCAATTTCAGAAAAGGTATTTAACGCGACGGCTACGGAATATCATCCTGAGACAGAAATTACAATAACAAGCGGTGCAACAGAAGCGCTGTATGTGGCCATCAGTACGGTCGTGCATCCGGGAGATGAAGTGATCGTTTTTGAGCCTGCTTATGACAGCTACGTTCCGGCCATTGCGTTAAACGGCGGCGTTCCGGTTTTTGTCACACTGGATCCGCAGTATGATAAGATCGATTGGGAGATTGTTGCTTCCCGTATTTCGGAAAAAACCAGGGCAATCGTGATTAACACGCCGCATAACCCGACGGGCAAGGTCTGGACGCTGGAGGATCTACAAAATCTGACTGCCCTTGCTGCTGGACATGATCTGATCGTGATTAGCGATGAGGTTTATGAGCACATCATTTTTGACGGCCGGGTACATGTTTCTGCTTCTTCACTTCCTGCTTTGGCAGAACGCACCTTTGTCTGCGGATCATTTGGCAAAACGTTTCATACCACAGGATGGAAAGTGGGATATTGCCTGGCTCCGAAAGATCTGACAGCTGAATTCAGGAAAATTCATCAATATCTGGTTTTCAGTGTAGTTACTCCTTTTCAATTTGCTTTGGCCGAATATCTGAATGAACCTGAGCACTATCTTAAGTTATCGGCCTTTTATGAAACAAAAAGAAATTTGTTTGTTGATGCCATTAAAGACGTTGGGCTTGTTATTAAAGCTTCGGAAGGAAGTTTTTTTCAGAACGTGTTTTACGGAAATTTATCCAATGAAAATGACTTTACATTGGCTAAAAGGCTTACCATTGAAGCTGGCGTAGCATCCATTCCGGTGTCTTCTTTTTATGATAAAGTGGTTGATTATAACGTTTTAAGATTTTGCTTTGCCAAAAATGACGACACACTATTAAGAGGAGCTGAACTTATTCATAAAATTATTTGGTAGATATAAAATTTACAGAAAAAAGTCGTATACTTGTATGACAAAATGCTTATTTTATGAAAACCATAGGCTATGACATGCCGGTTAAAAGCGCTCTGCTTGTAGCGCGGGAGCCGGAGGTAATGTATTTTTCAAAAAAAAGGGTAGGGGAGTTTTCTGTTGAAAGTTTTCAGGCACTTTCTCAAAAACTGTTATTCACGCAACTCGAATGGGCTGCTATTCTGCATATCAGCGATCGCACTTTACAACGATATCTTAAAGAAGGAAAGCCATTTGAGGGTTTATTTGCAGAGCATTTGTATCAGCTCGAAAACATGGCAGAATTAGGTCTGGAAGTATTTTCTGATCCCAAAGCTCTTGAAGAATGGCTCAGAAAGCCAAAACAAATCCTTGAAAACACGATCGATTTTTCGACTTTGGAATCTTTCTGGGGCGTTAAGCTGATTTGTAATGAGCTTGGCCGTATTGAATATGGTGTGTATATATGATTGTGTACAGGCTGGCTGCCAAAAAATATATTGACGACAGATCAGGAATCGGGGCGAAGTTATACGGAGGAAGATGGAATCCGGCCGGTCAGTCCTGCATTTATACCAGTGCACATATCTCTCTGGCTCTACTTGAAAAATACGTTCATGCGCAATCCAAAGAAAATATGGAGCGCATTGCCCTGCTAAAAATTGAAATTCCAGACAATGAAGGTTTGATCTTTCATGCGAATGAAACAAGGTTCAAAACCTCATGGACAGAGGATGTCTCCTATTCTCAATGGCTTGGCGGGCAAATATTAAATGATTTGTCAATTCTGGCTTTTACTGTTCCTTCTGCGATCATCCCTTCTGAAAGAAACGTTATCATCAACCCGCTTTCCAAAGATTTTAGCCTTGTAAAATTTTTATTTCCAACCGATTTTACAACTGACTTCCGGCTGCTGAACAAACTTATTTCCTAGCTATTTTTTAAATAAAAGTGCTTTGATTGGCTGTATACGGGTAATGATCAAGGTTGGAATGAGCAGGATCAATCCGGAAACGATGATCGTAACGACGTTGATCAGCGCGAAAATTGCCCAGTCGAATACGATGGGAACGGTGTCCATGTAATAGTTTACCGGGTCAAGCGGAATGATTTTGAACTGATGCTGCAGCCAGCAAAATAGTAAACCGACTGCGTTTCCGATGAGAAGACCTTTTCTGACCATATGCAGACCAACCCGAAAGAAAACCATTCGTATTTGCCGGTTTGGGCTTCCAAGTGTTTTCAAAAGGCCAATCAACGGCGTTCTTTCCATGATCATAACCAGCAGGATTGAGATCATATTAAAACAGGCAACAAAGAGGATCAGGGAAAGAAAAACAGCTGTGTTGCGATCAAGTAAAATAAGCCAGTCAAATATCTGCGGAAAGCTGCTTGTTACTTTCTGAAGATAAACTGCTGGTGGCAGCAATTTCCTTAACTGGTTTGAAATATCATCCAGTTTCTCAAAATCCTTTAGATAAATTTCATAAGTGCCAACAGAATCTGGTCCCCAGCCATTCAAACGCTGTACAAGTGCCAGGTCTCCGATAATAAGGGTATTATCAAATTCTTCCATTTGCGTATCATAAATTCCGCAAACAACTAATTTTCTTGGTCGTGGCGGATTCTGGAGGGAATACATAATCACATCATCACCGGCTTTTAGCCGAAGTTGTGAGGCAATTTTTCTGCTGATTACGATCTCTGACGAGTAACCGTATTTCAAAGATGAAGAGTCTTTATGACCAACCAGCCTGCCTTCTACCAGGCTTTTGCTAAAAGTTTTCCAGTCATAGTCTTTCCCTACACCCTTTAACACAATCCCTTTTATTTCATCTTTGGTTTTTAGAATACCGGATTTCATCGCAACCGTTTGCCATCGGGCTATCTCCGGCATTTTGGGAAGTTGCTCTGAAACAGGGTTTTTTATTGGCAGCGGACCTTCTTCATACGTATTTCCCATCGCAAAGGCACTGATGTTGATTTGCGCTCCAAAGAGAAATATTTTTTGCTGAATAGTTTGTTTAAACCCCAGAAGTACAGCAAAAGCGATAATTCCAACTGCTACGCCAATCGCAATACTTGCAATTCCGATACGTGAAACGGTTGCAGAAAATGAGCCGGCTTCGTTGTGGCGTATGCGTTTGGCAATGAATGAAGGAAACTGCAAGAGTGTGAGGCCGGTTAAATTTATATTTTGGCAAAAATAGGGAAAAACCTAAGAGGGATGAAACGAAGAATTGCTGACCGCGATGTTTTTTAGTAATGGAATGAATATTATGACCTGCTTAGATCCGTATCGACAGGGATTCATTTTTAAATCTAATAATCCAATTCTTCTCCTTATTTTTTTGTTAAGTTGCTGTATGGTTCGTTTTGAAATAAAAAAATGATCTTTTAAACTGATTGCAGACTAAATATGCCACAAATAAAAGTAGCTTCCGGGGTGGTGAATCAAACTCCGATGGCCTGGGAAACCAACACTAAAAATATCATTCATGCAATAGACGAAGCCCGGAAACAGCAGGTAAGCTTGCTTTGTTTACCTGAACTTTGTATTTCCGGATATGGCTGCGAGGATTATTTTTTCGCTCCTGACCTGGTAGAGCAGGCACAAAAATGTTTGATTGAAATTGTTCATGAAACTGCCGGCATAGTGGTAGCAGTAGGTTTGCCGGTAAGGCATAATAATAGCTTGTACAATGCGGCCTGTCTTATCGCTAACAAACAGATTTTGGGTTTTTACTGCAAACAAAACCTGGCAAACAACGGCATCCATTACGAAGCGCGCTGGTTTCGTCCCTGGCAGCCCGGCGTTATTGATAGCATTGAGGTAAACCAGATGAACTACCCGATTGGGGACGTTATTTTTGATTTGTCGGGAAGCCCTTTGCAGGGAGGCTCACATGGCGTGCGAATTGCTTTTGAAATCTGTGAAGATGGCTGGGTTTCCAATCGTCCTGCCCGCCGGCATTATGAGCGGGGTGTGGATATCATTTTAAACCCAAGCGCAAGTCATTTTGCTTTTAATAAATTCATGACCCGTGAGCGGCTTGTTGTGGACGCTTCGCGCTCGTTTTCATGTAGTTATGTGTATACCAATTTGCTTGGAAACGAAGCCGGACGTGCCATCTATGACGGGGATGCGATGATTGCCTCTAATGGCGATCTTCTGGTTACGAGCCCGCGTTTTAGTTATGAAGATTTTCTGATCACAGCGGCTGTGATCGATACCGATTATACCCGGTTGAGTCAGATACAAAGTAAAATAGCGGCATTAAATAAAGATAAAAGCTGGCGTGTAGTGGGCCGTTTTGATTTTCCGGAAATGGATCCGGTATTGCCGCAGGTTGCGGAAATGGAGCCGTTTGAAAAAGGCGGTGCATTAAAAGAAGAAGAATTTGCGAGGGCAGTTTGTCTTGCTCTTTTTGATTATTTAAGAAAAAGCCGTTCAAATGGTTTTACGATTTCACTTTCCGGCGGTGCTGATTCCTGTGCCTGTACGGCGTTATGCGGACTCATGATCCGGCTTGCTGATGAAAGCATCGGTATGAAAAGGTTTAAGGAGAAATTATCCTATATCAAAGGTATCCAGTCGGCAAAAACGGAGGAGGATCTTGCTCTGGCACTTATCCACAATATTTATCAGGGAACGGAAAACAGCTCCGAAGATACGTTGGAATCGGCTCGTTCGCTGGCCCATTCGATCGGTTCTACTTTTTATAATATCAATATCAACGGCCTGGTTGAAACCTACAAAGGGTTAATCGAAGAACAGATTGGGAGGCAGCTTTCCTGGCATGACGATGACATTGCGCTGCAAAACATTCAGGCGAGGGTACGGGCTCCGGGTGTCTGGCTGTTGACCAATTTGTCAAATCATTTATTGCTTTCAACTTCTAACCGTTCCGAAGCAGCCGTTGGTTACGCGACGATGGACGGAGACACTGCGGGAAGTATCAGTCCGCTGGCGGGTATTGACAAGCATTATCTGAGACAATGGCTGCGCTGGCTTGAAACGGCCGGCTGTGAGGTTAAAGGAAAGCATATTAAAATTACAGGACTAAAAAAGGTAAACAGTTTGCAGCCAACCGCTGAACTACGTCCGCAGGCACAAAACCAGACGGATGAAGTAGACCTGATGCCATATGATTTCCTGAATGAGCTGGAAAAGTTGTCGATCCGGGATAAAAAATCACCGGTTGAGTCATACCGGAATTTGGTTGTGCGTTATCAGGGGCTTTACTCAGGAGAACAAATTCACGCCTGGACTGAGCGTTTTTTTAAATTATGGAGCCGCAATCAATGGAAGCGCGAGCGGTACGCACCGTCTTTCCATATGGACGATCTCAATCTGGATCCACGGTCCTGGTGCCGGTTCCCGATACTGTCGGGTGGTTTTGAAAGGGAACTGGAAGAGTTAAAGGAATATGTTAGAGGTAACCCCGCGCAGGGATCCCGAAAAAGAATCGGATTTTAATTTTGTGAAATACTCAAAAGAGAACCATGGCTTTATACGTATTTCCGTGGTTCTCTTTTTTACTATTTGGCTGCCTGTCATCTAAAGCAATCAAATCGGGTTACAAAATCTTATTCCCACCTGAAAACCAATCCAGCCATAAGATTTTGATTTGGAATCAGGATTTTTGCCAATCCAGAGTGGTTTTACGATTCCCAGGTTTGCCGGATTAATCAAATCTTCTTCATCCCCCGTTAACCAGTTTACGGATGGTCCAAGAAATAAGGCAAAGCGCTGCCCCAGTTTCTTCTCAACACCCAACGAAAATCTGAAATGTCCGGCAGGAATCTCATCTTCATCCAGTTTTTTTATAAAAACTGCATTGGCTGTTATATCCTGATTAAGCATCCATCCCTTTCCCAGATTTTGAGCAGTACCAAAGCCATAACCCAATGTGCCTAACGGTTTGTTATCCAATGTTCCGTTAAAACCTATTGAGAAGATGTTGTAAAACCGTTTCATTCCGGTTTTGAAAGAAAAATTGAAGTAATTGAACTCACTGGCTGCAAATTCATATCTGCGGTAACCGTTTCGTTGAACGTAACTGAATAAGCCAAATGGCGTTGTTTCAGAGTAATCGGCGTAGTTTGCAAGACCGATCTGATGACCGGTTTGTACATTTTTGGCATAATTAAATGTGGGCGAAAACTGGTATCCGTTTAGTGTTCCGGCTAAAACATTACCCGCGCCGGCAAACTGAAATCCCTGGAAATTTTTTCGGGTATAGTTTATCAGCGGACTTCCCTGAAACCCTTTAAAATTACCTAAGGTAAGATTCAGGAAATTGGCGTATTGAAATCCTGTTACATCATTCCCAACCAAATTACCAATACCTGCCAGCTGAAATCCGGAAACATTTCCACGGACAACATTCAGGATCGCTCCAAGTTCCAGTCCGTTTACTCCCAGTGAATAACCGGCGAAAAGGTTAAGAGACACCTTATTGACGATATTTCCGCTCAAATTGTGATTTGTTCCCAGAAATGGCAATATAGACGCCTGGAATGGACGATACAAGGTATCGGTTATATTTCTGATGTTAACCGCCTGTTTGGCTGAGGCAAACGCTTTTCCCAGTTCCGTCTGGACGGTTTGATATGTCTTTTTCAGTTTCTGATACTGCTGCCTGGCCAACGCTTCACTGCTATTGGTTGAAATAGTGGAATCAAAAACAGTGTAATTGTAATCAGGAATTTCAATCCGCTGGTAGAGAGAATCGGTGCGCGGAAGTATTCTGGGCGAAATTGTGGAAAGCGGCCTGAGCGTATCAGGATTTAAGGCAATTGGCAGGTAACGATCCTTCCGTCCTGGTATCGAAATGGATCTTCCGGTGTAATCTTCTTTTCTTATTTCCAGCCTGAGCGAGGCTGCAGCAGCTGGCAGCCTGATTTTGTAGTATCCGTATTGATTGCTTATCGTTGACGCCAATGTCACAGATTCGTAAATACTGGCGTTGGCCAGTTTCTCTCCGGTAGCATTATCCAGAATATAACCGTTCAGATTAAAATTTGCGGGCGTTTCACTTTCCTTTGTCTCCGGAAGATTCTGTAAAATAATATATTTTCTACGCTCTTTGTAGCCGACCTTGCCCCTGAAGATTTCGTTTAAAATTTCTCTTACACTTCGATTCGTAACTTGTAAAGTGATTTTTCTTTTTACATCAATTACATCAGGACTATAGGAAAAACTAAAACCACCCAGCTCACCGAGTTTTCGCAACGTTTCATCGATTTGCAGGTTATTGACGCGGATTGAAATTTTCTTTTCCAATAAATCCTGAGCCGAAGCACTTTCGGATATAAAAGAAAAAAAGAAAACCAGGAAAATGCAAAAGGGGAAATAAAACGTTTTCAATGGAAGCTCGGGAATTTATATCAAATGATTGAGTAAGTCCTGGTTCAGGCAAATGATCGGACAGGAAAGGTCATGGCTGGCAGCCGGAACCTTCGAGCCAATAGGTCTGTCCTTCTTTCCGGACTGTCAGATCCAGCGTTTCGGCAATGACGGAAAGTGTGGCATCAACGGGCTCTTTTTCAAATCTAATGGTGAGGCGGCACTGTGCCAGTCTGGTGTTTGAAAGCCTTAAATCAATATGATAACCACTACGGATTGAGGATACTACATCTTTTAGATTGGTAGCATGAAAGTCAAAAATCTTTGTCTTGTATCCCAAAATGTTTAAATCCGGGATGATGCTTTTTACAGTATCTGACAGTACCTCTGCACTTTCTCCTTTGGTTAAAAGAATTTTACTATCCGCTTTTTTTACCTCCACTTTACCCGTAGCTACATCCACACGAACAGGTTTTTTATCATAAGCCTTCACATTAAATGAAGTTCCTAAAACCTTAACTTCGGTTCCGTTTGCATGAATTATAAAAGGGTGTGCGGTGTCAGGTTTAACATCGAAAAAAGCTTCTCCCTGTAAAGAAACGCTTCGTAAATCACCATCGAAATTTTCGGGATAGGTTAATGTAGAATTGTAATTCAAAAAAACTTTTGATCCGTCGGGCAAAATTTTCTCTATTGTTTGGGTCGTAGTTGCAACTTGCAAGTACTGGGAGTCACTGTTTTTTCTCAAAAACAAAAACAATCCTGACGCCATAATCACCAGGCTGATTGCCGCGGCCATCCACAATGCAACGGGCAGTTTTCGGCTGTACTGTAAATTTTGTTTCTCTGTATTTGGAAAGTGATTTTTTGGAATCTGTCGCTCATCCATTTTGGATCTTACCTTATTCCAGGCTGCATTTGTATCGACATTTATTTTGTCATGTATTGATTTGGTAGTATTCCAGATGTATTGATAATCAGTGAATTCCTGTTTATTTTCCGGAGATTTGGCAATCCAGTTCTCTACCTGGATTATTTCTTCATCCGTAGCCGTTTTAGAAAGATAGCGGGTCAGCAGCTCCTCCGGTATATTTTCATGAGATGTGTTCATGGTTACGGTTTGGTTAGCTGTTCAACAAAAAAATAAACTGATAAAAATAAAGAAGGAAGATAGTCGGCCAGGGCAGTTCGTAGTATTTTTAATGCTTTTCCAATCTGGTTTTCAACTGTTTTGATCGAAATGCCAAGCCGGTCTGCGATTTCCTGATGTTTTAATTCTTCAAAACGGCTCATCCGAAAAGCTTTCTGGCATTGCTCCGGCAGATTGCCAACTGCCTTTTCGATCCTTTCTTCTAATTCATTTGCATGAATGGCTTCGGTCACCGATTCGTGGGACTGCGGAATAAAGCGTTCGGCATATTCTTTGTGCGCTTCGCGAACGGAAGCATGCTTAAAGCGGTTCAGACAATGATTGTGAACGGACCTGTACAGATATGATTTTAAAGAAAGCGTTATTTCCAGATCACTTCGCTTTTCCCATATCGTCAAAAAAACAGTTTGCACTACCTCCTCCGATTCTTCTTCGTCTTTCAGCAGCGAACACGCATAATTGCAGAGTCTCTCGTAATATTTCCGGAACGTCTGCTCAAATGCTTTTTCATCACCCTGCCGGATTGCATTTACTATCTCTGGGTCGGAAGGGTACACGGATTTACTTTTTTGATTTGAGGTCAAAAATATAAAATCTCTTTCGATAAGTGGGTTCCGATCAGTAAGTGCAATAGATGGCACGATAGATTTCTTTTTCTATGTGACAATCCGTCAGACCTTTCCCCCTATGTGATGACGGGAGAATTAGAAATAAAATTTTGCTTCTGTAAGAGGCTGTTTTACTTTATCATTCCATATCTGGCTCGTGCAGCTGCTTTGGACATACCATCGAAATGCCACCATTCCGTAGTATTTTGTTTAAAACCTGACCGGGTCATTGCGGTGCGAAGGATCTTTCTGTTAGCAACCTGGCGCGCGGTTAATTTTCCAAGTCTTAACATTTCCTGTTCCAAGCGGGGATAAGCCAGCGGGCCGAAATAATCAAATTTTGTTCCCATATCCAGAGGAATTCCTTTTTCATCAACTACTGTTAAATCAATAGCACATCCGAAGTTGTGATTACTTCCTATTTTCGGATCAGCAACATATTGCGTTTTACTTCGCTTCGGGATATTCAGTGCATCCAAAGCGTTCCATAGTTCATATTGCGCAGAGTTTGGCCGGGCAGCGTCATAAATTAAAAACCGGTATCCAGGATTTGCCTTTTGGAGCAGTTCATGCGCATGCAGCAATCTTTTTGCCATTTCAGGTTGTAAGTAGGCTCCGGCCAGTTCCCCGTAAACGTCCTTTCCGATAAAATTATCTTTCGTTGAGTATTTTAAATCGACCAGGACAGAGTGATCACTTTTCTGAATATCAATCAATCCCCTGTCAATCATCCTTTGTTCAATTTCCGGAATTCTCTCAGTTCTGGAGCTGGTTCCGGATTGTGCAAAAGCGGTCTGAGTAAAAAATGGTATTAAAAGTATTTGGTAAAAACGCATAAAAAAATGAATACCTGTTGCCATAGATAGCAAAGGTATTCATTTGAGATATATTTGAGAATTACAGGCTCAGGTTTCAGTGAACCGAAGAACTTAGTATCTCCTGATTTTAAAACTTGTAAGGCCACCTTGGTAGTGAACTATGATCTTCTTCTCGGCCGAAGCAAAGCCAGGGGAACGGTAGAGATTGTCGCTTACTCTGTCAAGACCGTCAAAATTCCTGGAATTCAAAGCGCCATCCATGTGCATTTCGCAGCCCACTGATTTTGGTACCTGCAATGTTATTGATGCAACTCCGGCTTCAATGTTTACATCTGTATTAGCCATTTTATCTCCTAACCGAATATCCATATCAGCCACACCGGTGCTCACTTTCAGTTTTTCAACACGGTAATTGCTAAAATCAAAGTCTCCTTTTCCGGCACCAATGCCAAGATCAATATTCCAGATTGGCTTTTCATTCAAATGAATTTTTGCCTCATTTGAAATTTTGCCCTTGTTGATTTTAACATTTCCTTCTTCCATTTTTAGATTTACCGTTGCCGAATTATCCAGTTTATTGATGGAAGTGTTAGACAAAAAACCTACTAAAGAACTCTGTGTATTTGCTTCGTAAAGCTTGGTCGTATTTCCATCGACGGTAAAAGATCCTGCCCCGCCTTCGAGATTGAAGTTTGCTTTTTGTATAAAATCTTCCATTTCATACTGATACGATCCTTTAATCGCTTTTTTGCCATCTCCACGTTCATTTAGATACTGCTCGTCTTTATCGCTGTTATTTTCCTCTTCGTCATTATCCTCCTCTTCGTCATCTTCATCGTTGCGGTCCCAGCTATCGTGATCATCATCCCATTTGAAATTCCAGTTGTCCCGGTCAAAGGCGCGGTCGGTTCGGTTGACAATTCCGCCAAAAACGGCCAGTGTGATACAAAGAGCGACAAATCCTCCGGAGAATCCACCGTCTCTGCGTGTTACGAGCAACACGATTCCTGCTAAAATCAACAACGCAGGCCAGTAGGGAAGCACGCTGCTCCAATCGATATGAATGAGATCCATATTTCGTAACAGCCAGAACGTGCCCAGCAAAACGAGTAATCCTCCCCAAACAATTCCTCTTGAATTTCTCATAATTTAAATATTAGAGTGGTTGGACGATGAGTTCATATAGTGACGAAGTAATAAAAGTCCTCCGGAAGCGATCATGATAATCGGCCAGAAGAAACGGCCAAAATCAAAGTTTGTGATTTCTTCAACAAGGAAGAGTGAGCCGGAGATAATCAGAATTACGCCCCAGAAAATATTTCGAAAGTTCATGGCTAGGTTATTTAAATGTGGATTAATGAATTTAACTCGATAATCAATTCACTTTAATGATCCGGTCATCATCGTCATCATCTGGCTTTTTGCTTTCCGGATCTTCCGGAAAATGCGAAGCAGGAGTCGATGAGGAAGGGGTAAAAGGATTGTATGGCTGCGGATCGGGTTCTGCCGGTTCCGTTGGCGGAGGTGTAGTCGGATACACGGTCGTATTCCCGTTTTCCTGTGCTTTGTCCCGCTGGCGAAGGATCAGAAAAGCACCAAGACCAATTAACGCGATAGGCCAGAAAACTTTTTTGATATAATACCATTGTGGAAGGTCATCCAGAAGCATAACTGCTCCGAAGAAAATCAGTGCGCCTCCTAAAATCATAATGGTCTGCTCAGATCTTTTTTTGTCCGAAGCCGGATCCGGAATCTTTGAACTGCTTGAATCGAAGGCTGTGAAAGTGTCGGCAGCAGATCCGGTTGGGAGTACAGCCCACAAAATAATATATATAATTCCTGTCCAGCCAAAACTCGGTGGTACCGGAAGAAACAGCATTACAACGAACAGAACGCGGATTATGACAACATCTATTTGAAAATACTGGGCAAGACCGGAAGCAACTCCTCCAAATACTGCCTGATCAGGTATGCGGTGCAATTTCTTTTCCATGATTAGTTTAGCGTTTATTTGTAATCAAAGGTAGTGGGTTATGCAAGATACTGCAAGCCGGAAGTTTATTATCGGCAATGTGGCGTGTTAAATGGTTATTTTGGAGGGTTTAGGATCAAAAACTGTGATAACCGGAAAGAAATTCCTTTATAGATAATTAACAAATTATGGTAAACGAAGCAAAAAGCGACTCACTGCTCTTCCAGTGCTTCCAGAATATCCATCATACTTCCGAAATCCTTATAACCAGGACGGATTTCTTCGCTGCCCCTTAAGGCAATGCCGATGGAAGGGAAAAGCTCTGTAAGTGCGCTTACAGAATATTCATTGTCAAGGCCAAAGCCTACGAGTATCGGATATTCTTTGGACAAGTCTCCCAAGATCTGCATCCATTCGTCGGATAACTCTGCTTCATTATCACTTTCCAGCAGGAAGTGGGAAACGTCTCCTTCATACCGGCTTAATATGGAATTGATTTCGCCGGCCTCATAGGTATCCACACTGATACGCAAAATCAGAGGGAGATTAAGCTCGCCATGAAGATAGCTAAGCAAACCTGACGCTTCTACCTGCACGGCATGTACAGGATATTGGCTTAATGCCTTAATGATATCTTCCGGGTTGGTCTGTGAAGTTTCAGCGATTAGTGTAACGCCGGCCAGCCAGGAGCAGATATCCTCGAATTTTTTTGGAGAGATGTAATTTGGGGAGTCTTCGTCAATTGAAAAACCAAGCATTTCGACACCCATTCCCGCGCAGTAACGCGCATCGGATAGGTTAGTAACATTGCTGATTTTTACGGTTCTGGTAAGCATGTGGCGGCTGATGTTTGAAAATACAAAGATAGACATCAGAAATATAAAATGCCACGAATACACAAATGGTCACCAATTCTATTCGTGATTATTTGTGTATTCGTGGCAAAAACCTTACTTCGCCGAAAACTTATACATCGTCGTGGTATGGTAAGTTTCCCCTGGTTTTAATGACGTTGAAGGAAACTGAGGCTGATTTGGAGAGTCAGGGTAATGTTCAGTTTCAAGACAAAGTCCGAATCTTTTGCTAAACGTCGCATTTTTACCTTTCAAACTTCCGTCCAGGAAATTTCCTGTGTAAAACTGAACCGCAGGCTCCGTTGTGAACACTTCCATAAACCGTCCGCTTTCAGGATCTTTGACGGTTGCGAATGGGATAAGTCCGCTTTCTGAGCGTTTAATTACCCAGCAATGATCGTATCCACCACCGTTTTTGATTTGTTCATCTTCTGTTTTATTGATTCCTGCGCCTACAACAGTTGGTTTTCTAAAATCGAAGGGTGTTCCTTCCACCGCACGTAATTTTCCTGTTGGAATAAGATCCGCGCCAACCGGAACGATGCTGTCGGACAGAATTGAAACTTCATGTCCAAGAATATCATTTTTCAATCCAGATAAATTAAAATAAGAATGGTTTGTCAGGTTAAGAACCGTTTCCTTGTCTGTTGTAGCCGTATAATCGATGGTAAGTGAATTATCGTTTGCCAAAGTGTAAACCACTTTCACTGTAAGATTTCCCGGATAACCCTCTTCCATGTCCTTGCTGGTGTATTCCAGCTGCAAACCAACGGTAGAGTCTTTTTTTACTTCTGTTGCTTTCCAAAGAACTTTATCAAAACCTTTTTTACCCCCGTGAAGAGAATTTGGTCCGTTATTGATCGCCAGGTTATACTCTGTTCCGTTCAGTTTAAATTTGCCTTTCGCGATACGGTTTCCGTATCTTCCTACGAGAGCTCCGAAAAAAGGATGCTCTGCCAGATACGGCTGTAAGGTATCAAATCCCAGAACGACATCCGCCCATTCTCCTTTTTTGTCCTGAGCGGTAAGTTTGGTAATGATGCCGCCATAGTTGGTAATGTTGACAGTCATACCGTTTGCATTTGTCAATGTGTACAACTCGGCTGTCTGGCCATCAGGAAGTTCTCCGAAAATTTCTTTGGAAATGGTACTGATCATTGTTTGTTCTTTACTTGTTTTGGAGCAGCTGAAAATAGCCAGGGCCATCAGCGCAGTGAATAAAAAGGTAATTTTTTTCATTGGAAAGGATTTAGAGTTTGCGGCTTTTTTAATTTGTTTCGTACTGGTCTTTTTATAACCAAACGAGCCCTTATCGTTGTTTGATTATTTTAACTCCTCCGTGCCATCTGTAATTTTTACCCGGTAGCATGGCAGGTCAATTCCATATTCTTCTTTATAAACACTTTTCATGTTTTCTTCGAACGCATCAACTCCGTCGATTTTTACAAGATTAATCGTGCAGCCCCCAAAGCCGCCTCCCATCATTCTCGCACCGAGCACATCACTGTTGTCCAATGTTTGCTCTACCAGAAAATCAAGTTCAGGACAGCTTACTTCATATTCATGCTGTAATCCCTGATGTGTTGCATACATTTTTTTACCAAAACTGTCCAGGTCTCCCTGTACCAGCAGGTCGCAGGCATCCTGCACCCGTTGAATTTCTTCTGTCATGTATTTGCATCTGCGGAAAACCACATCGCCCAGTTCTTCCTTGTGCAAATTAACAAATTCAGGCGTTGTGTCTCTGAGACTAAGGATTGCCGGATCGTATTTTTGCAGGATTGAAACACCTTTTTCACATTCCAGTCTTCTGGTGTTATACTCCGAGCTTGCCAGCGAATGTTTGACGCTTGTATCACAAAGCACCAGAAGGTAGTCCTTCATTGGGAATGGGAAATATTCATATTCCAGCGACCGGCAGTCAAGCCTGATAACCGATTCTTCCTTGCCAAATGCAGAAGCAAACTGATCCATGATACCGCATTGCACGCCTACATATTCGTTTTCTGCTTTCTGAGACATTTTTACAATCTCAAAACGATCCAGGTTCAGTTCAAAAAGCTCATTCAGCGCAAACAAAAGACAGCATTCCAGGGCAGCAGACGACGATAAACCAGCACCAACCGGTACATCCCCGCCAAAGCTGGTTTGAAAACCGCCAATTTTTAGTCCTCTTTTTTGTATTTGTTCAATAATCCCGATCTGGTAATGTGGCCAGGACTGTTCCGGTTTTGACAAATCATCAAGTGAAAATGAATAGGTTTCATCCAAATCAGCCGCATGAAGAATAACCTGACTGTCCGTTCTGGGTGATATAACAAAATATACTGCTTTGTCAACGCTGGCAGGAAGTACAAAACCATTGTTGTAATCGGTATGCTCGCCGATCAGGTTAATCCTGCCGGGGGAACGAAAAACACGAGGCTGGACAGAATCGTCTTCGCCAAATTTTCTGAAATATTTATCTTTAATCTGATCTGCAATATTGGTTTCTTCTGTAAACATTACTGACTGTGGAATAGAAATTTCGTTTTTAAATACTTGGTATACAGGCTCGGTTGTTTGAAGTTATAAGAATTGGAATCGCCGACTATTTAATATCCTTTGCCTAAATTGACTTCATCGATGATGTCGCTTCCGTTTTCCAGTACAAAAATGTTATTCAGGAACAAATCTACTTTGCCAAGATGCTCATCTCTGCGTCCGCCGCCGGTATGCTGCGTCAGTAAAACGTTTTCCATTTTCCATAACGGACTTGTTTCAGGCAGAGGTTCAATTTCTGTAACATCCAGAACTGCGCCCGCAAGATGTTTGGAATTAAGCGCTTCAATCAGTGCGTTCTCATCCGTCGTGCTGCCTCTTCCCACGCTGGCATAAACGCTATGTTCCTTCATCGCTGCAAATAGTTCGGCATTTGCAAAATGTGTAGCTGTGCCCGGCAGTGTATTAATTACCAGATCTGCGTAAGGCAGCTCATGAAAAAGTTCCTCGCGGCTGTGCAAATCCGCTGCAGGAGAAGTTCTCGCCAGCATGTGTGTGTGTGCTCCAAAACCTTTTAAAATTTCAACGGCAGCCTGAGCAATTGTTCCTGCACCGAGTATCACCACGTTTTGCTGGTATAAAATCCGGAGATCTGAACGGAGTTTAGCACCCAGCCATTCCGATTTCTGTTTCAATAAAGTCAATGTATCCAGTCCACGGTACAAAGCGGCAACGCCTGCAACAATGGTTTCCGCACAGGGTCTTGCAAACCAGTTACCCATATTTGCAACCTTGGCGCCGTCGTTTAATTTAACAGAGGAATACTGATCAAATCCTGCTGAATCAAGCTGCCAGAATTTTAAATTTGAAGGTGTATCGGCAAACCAATCCAAAGGTGGGTTACCAAGAACATAATCAGCGGAGTTAAAAATATTTTGTGCTTCGTTTTTATCTTCAATCTCCGAATTGAAATGCAATGTATGCTGTGGTGTCAAAACCTCGATAAGTTTGCTGCGAAGTGTTTCGTCCAGAGTTGTATGGCAATAGATAATCATATTTTTTTGTAATTAATAGAGATCAGTAGTTCCGTTTTGTTTCAATAATTTTGAACAGATTCAGAGCAATTAAATTGTATCAGAACCGGGAGTGACCGGGCATTTGACATTTACAATCGTTCCTTTACCCGGTTCGCTTTCCAAAGAAAATTTTCCTGAAAAAGCGGAAGTACGTTGTTTAAGGTTCATCAACCCATTTCCGCTGCTCTTGTTTTCCCGGTATACAAATCCTGTTCCATCATCTTTCATAGTAAGGTCGAGATAATCGTTTTCAATGCAGAGGCTAATGTAAACGTTTTGCGCCTGGGAATGACGTACAATGTTATGTAAAATCTCTTTATAAACTAAAAACAAATTACGCCTGTATTCGGCCGGGATGCGTGAATCGACTTCCTCCGGCGGGAAATCCAGATGCAACTCAATTGGTTGGTGTTCAAAAAGTGCATAGGCCGTTTCTTTGGCACGAAAAGAAAAATTGGTGACCGAGTCGTGTGCGGAATGCAGACTCCAGATAATCTCCCGCATTCGGGCAATGACCTTTCTGGATGTTTCCCCAATGATATTGACCGTATCTGTCGCGCCCGATTCCTGCCCGTTCATCTGACGGATTGCTGCATAACTCATCACACTGATGCTGCTTAGATCCGCACCAAGTTCATCATGCAGGTCTCTGGATATGTCGTCCCGTATACGCATCAGCGCAGATTGTTTCTTTTCATTTTCAAGTAATTGTTCGATCAGCTGATCCTGGGCATCGATTTTTTCAAGCTCGTTTTTCCTGTTCTTAACCGACATGCCTAATGTGAAACATAGCACCTCAAGAATTACCCCAAATTCCATAAACGTCACCGGAAATGTCAACGCGTTACCGGGGTTACGATCAAATACAGCAGGAATAAAATTGATCGTGAGTGCCGTCAGACAGCCTAGAACAAAAAACAAAGAGCCGGCGATGAAATAACCAATCGCAGCCTGGCGCAGTTTCAGTATTCTTGGTACCACAATTAACGCACCAAAAGCGATAACACATCTGAAAATGATGTAGTTATTACTTTTTATCAAATTTGAAGCATCAGTCAGATAAAGCACCAGATCAGCGACCATTTCGATAGCGATGATGATAGTCATAATTCTTAAAACCCGGTTGCTAAACGGGTCGAGCCGAGGAATTTCGATCAGCAATACCGCAAAACGGATATAAAGTAAAAAGGCCAACGACTCGACAATGACCACTTTAAAGTTGGTTCCGGGAAGGTAGTTGGCTTTGCCATAATCGATATCGTCCCAGTAAAAAGTTATGATCATGCATAAAATGTACAATGCATACTGCCAGTAAATTGCCCTCCTGTGTTGTGTGAAGGAAAAGAGGGCGTAAAGGGCCATCATACACAGCATCCCATCGAAGAAGAGACGCAGCTGTGGGTAAGGGATGGTCTGAAGAAACATGCTTATTAGTGATGTGTTAGGGGTTACGCAAAATTGATAACATTTCTTTAACCTGGGAAAAGGTTAATTCCGGGCCAAAAAATGCTTTGCTTTTATTGAACTGTAAATATAGTGCACAGAACTAACCCGTTATGAATGAAAATGGTAAAGTCTAAAATAATTATTGCAATAGCCGTTTTGGTCAGTATTTCAGTGGGAACAAACCTGCGGGCCCAGAAATTAAATGTGCTAAAAGTAAAAACGGTAAGTGATCTTCATTCATTTTTCCAATTTACAGGAAACGATGTGATGCTGATTGCCGGTCATCGTGGCGGAGTATTAAAAGGTTTTCCTGAGAATTCAATTCCAGCTTTGGCAGAGATTTTAAAACACACTCCCGCTTTTTTTGAGATTGACCCCAGGCTGACAAAGGATAGTGTAATTGTTTTGATGCACGACGCCACACTTGATCGCACCACGACGGGTAAAGGAAAGTTGTCGGATTACACTTATTCGGAGCTGAAAGCGCTCAAATTAAAAGACGGATTCGGGAATGTTACGGAATTTGTAATTCCCACTTTATCCGAAGTTATAATCTGGGCGCGTGGTAAGACCATCCTGAATCTGGATCATAAGGATGTCCCGCTTAAAATGACAGCAGATCTGATCCGTAAACATCGGGCAGATGCTTTTGTGATGGTTACCGTGCACAGCCAGGCGGAAGCCAGGTTTTATCTTGATGATAACAAGGATCGCATGTTTTCTGCTTTTATTAGAACAAAAAAGGATTTTGAAGGTTACGAAAAAGCAGGAATTCCTTTCTCACAAATGATCGCCTACATTGGCCCGCAGGTGAAACCTGAAAACAGGGAATTGTATGAGCTGCTTAATAAAAAAGGAACAATGTGTATGATTTCCGCGGCGTCTTCCTATGATAAACTTAAAATTGAAGAGGAAAGAAAAGCATCCTACATTTCTATTCTAAAAGATGGTGCTTCGATTCTGGAAAGTGATTACCCAATTGATGCCGCAGCTGCAATTCAGAAAGACATAAAACAAAGTAGCCCAAAGAAGGAATTTTTCGGCAGACAGTGACTTTTGATGTCTCACGAATTGCGGTGTAAAACCACTTTTGCTAACGGCAATCAAACTTCGGCAATCACGGTGTTGCCAGAATAACGCTAAAAGGTCAGTTTAAGAGCCGACGGTCGACAGTATTTTAAGCAACTTGCACTAATCTACTTTTTTATAGTTGTAGGTTGAATCACTGCTTACCTGTAGAATCAGTTTGCCCGGTTCCAGGCGGAAAGGGATGGTCTTGTTGGCAAGACGGCTAAGATAAACACTTTCGAAATTCATATTTGGACAGGCCATTAGTGTTCCTGAAAATCTCCCGAAGTGTAGTTTTTTACCCTGTATCTCCATGGAACTGCTAAATTCGTTACAGCCGGCAAAAGCAAATACCTGGCTTAAAGTCAGATTAAGTTCAAGTCTTGGCAAACCTTTCGGGAAAGCAGGAATCTCTATCTTATTGTTGTTGATACTTTCTAAAACCCAGATATCATTGAGCCTGTAATCAGAAAGGTAAGAGCCGCAGCCTTTATAAGTTTTGTCGCCATAACTTACTTCAAGCGTTTTGGGAAGTTCTTTGCCGGTCATGCTGTCATCGCAGGGGCGGTCATAAATAACAATATTCAGGATTTCTGATCCTGTTTTAACCCGGTAACTTGTTGCTGCCACGTCCTGCAAACGGATGCCCGCCGGTACACTCGTGCGAATGGTATCACTTTGTGCAATTTTGAACAGGATTTCCTTATCAAAGTTAATTTCCAAATACCAAAACGGCTCATTTCCGGAAGCGACAAAATCTACTCCGTTTTCAAGCTTGGTCATTAACTGGTCGGAATATTTGGCTGGTCCTTTTTCTCCATAATCCATTGGCGGCGTATGGTTACTGACCCTTTGCTGCTGGCTGCAGGCCATTAACTCAAACAAAACCAAAAAGATTATCCATGTATTTTTCATTCAGTTATCGATTGGCATTACAAATTCTTAATAATAAACTTAGGCAAAAAGGTCAGCAAATGAAATAACTAAATTTTGGCCAGTATTTTTTTTCCTCTGGATTTAAAAGCGGCTGTTTCATATTCAATATTTTCCTGAATAATCAATTTCAACTCATTTCTGATTTCGGGATAAATCTTCGAGAAAATGTAAAGTATGTGAAGTGAGAATGCTTTTACTGCAACCGGAGTTTCCCGCGTTTGAATATAATCAAAACAGGTACTCATAACCTTTCCATGGAATTCTTCCGGAATGTCGATGTCTTCTAAAATCCTCAGGCTGTTTCTTATCACCGCGTCATGCACATCCTTTCGTCCCAATTGATTAACGAGGGAATGTACGTAAGGTTGTATCATCTCCGGTTTTTTACGTGCTGCCCAGCTTACACTCCACGCCGCTCTCTGCGCCAGCCTGACTTCATCTGACAGAAAACAATTGATAAGTTCTTTGAAATTGCTTTCTGTTGACACTGCAAATTCAGAAATGCGCAGTGCCTGCTCCTTAAAATGAATCTGATCTCTCAAAAGTTCTTCCCGAATATTCATTTTGGGTTAAAACTGATTTATTCCTTTCTAAGCACCAATATAGATCATTTTGTAAAAATGCAGGTACATCTATGGTGATTTTAAATGTTTTATTCTTTAAAACTTCCTATGGTCAGAATCTGTGATTTGTTTGCGGTAAATTTCACTTTCATTGTTTTAGAGCCATATTTAACTGATTTTGTCTGATCAATTGCTGAAACCAATGTAGCCGAAACGAGCTTACCGTTTTCCCAGTTTTCATCAACCGTTATGTTTCCACGCGCTTTCAGGCCTTTCACCTGTCCTGTTGTCCAGGTGTCGGGTATAGCGGGTAAAAGTTCAATTGTTCCGGTTTGTGATTGCAGCAACATTTCCGCTACACCAGCCGTAGATCCCATGTTTCCATCGAGCTGAAACGGAGGGTGTGCGCATAGCAAATTGGCATAGGACCCGCCACCATCGGCCATGTTTGTACCTTTTTCGGCGACAGGGCGCATCACACTTTTGAACAGTTTATAAGCCCGGTTACCATCCTGCAGGCGAGCCCAAAAGTTGACTTTCCAGGCAAGCGACCAGCCGGTTCCATCATCGCCACGGGCGTTCAGGCTCACTTTTGCCGCCTTAGTTTCGGCGGGTGTAGTGATGATGGAAATTTGTTTTCCGGGATGAAGAGCAAACATGTGGGAAACGTGCCGGTGTTTGTTTGTAGAATCATCAATGTCTTCTCTCCATTCCTGTAACTGGCCCCAGCGCCCAATTTTTAGAGGCAGGATTTTATCCTTAATTTTTTGAGCCTGCGCTGCAAATTCTTTATCTGTTTTCAAAATTCCGGCAGCCTCAATTGTATTAGCTAAAATGTCCCACGCAATTTCATGATCCATGGTTGCTCCGGTTGAGATTCCACCCTGTTCCGGCGAATAAGAAGGCGAAGAAACCAGGTGCCCCTGGCCGTCATCAGAAAGGTAATCCATCCAGAACAAAGCTGCTTCCTTCATTACCGGATAAGCTGTATTTTTAAGATAAACCTGATCTTTTGTAAACGCATAATGTTCCCACAAGTGCTGGGAAAGCCAGGCTGCGCCACCCGGAAAGAATCCCCAGGGGAAGTCCCAGCCCGGAGAAGTGTATCCATACGCATTTAACATCGTGTTCACTGTCCAGCCTTTGGTTCCAAAAAACTCTTTTGCAGCCAGCTTACCAGGTTCAACAAGGGATTTGGTGAAATCAGATAATGGCAGAAAACATTCAGAAAGATTGGTCACCTCAGCCGGCCAGTATATCATCTGGATATTGATGTTCGTATGATAATCATTGGTCCACGGTGGATTCATACTGTCATTCCATTTTCCCTGAAGGCTCATAGGCATCGTTCCCGGACGTGAAGCCGAGATCATCAGATACCTGCCATATTGGAAATACAATTCTTCAAAACCGGAATCAGGATTTCCTTCATGGTAAAGTTTCTGACGCAGGTTTGTCGGAGAATCGGCTAAGGAAGTATTGCCAAGCTTTAACGAAACACGGTCAAATAATTTTTTGTAATCCTGCTGCTGCTCTTTAAACAGATTATCAAAATTTTTGCCGGAAATTCCCATCATAACTGTTTGGTTGATTTTCCTGTAATCATTTCCTTTATACGTTGGAAACGACATCAGATAATCTGTTGAAGCTGTGTGGATCAACGTAACAGTGTGTGCATTGGTAACTGTGAGAATCCCGTTTTCGAAGTTTACTTTTCCGTCCGTGTCAACCCGGTAATCCGTTTGGAACTCCTGGTGGTTGTCTTTCAGGCTACCTCCGAAAGTATAGATGTTTTTATCAAATTTTTCATATTTCTTTTTGTGGGGCGTAGTGAAACGAACGGAATACGTTTCAGGTGAAGAAGAAGTGAACTTGTAAACCATGACTTTGGAAGGATAATTTCCAAAATAAGTCCGCTCGAATTTATCCTTTCCTGCCAGGTAGGTTACTTTTCCAACCGCATTTGAAATATCAAGTTCTCTGCGATAATTGGTTATTGCTCCCTTGTGAGAAACGCTCACGTACAAATCGCCCATGGTTTGCTGGGCTCCAAAATCAGAGGAAGGCGTGTTTTCCTTTTTCTCATGAATTTCTCCTGTTAAAGTTGCATTGGCCAGTTTATGTGCTTCCTGCATTTTTCCCTGCGCCATGAGTTCTCTTACTCTCGGAAGATTTTTATAAGCATCTTTTCTAAGACCGAAGTTATAATCTGCGTTGGCATTTTTCCCGCCTGCCCACAAACTGCCTTCCGAAAACTGCAAACGTTCTTCTGCCGGGTCGCCAAAAAACATTACACCGAGATAACCATTGCCAAGCGGAAGCGCCTGAGTCATCCAGTCCGTTGCCGGGGCGTCATACCAAAGTTTAAGTGGTGTTATTTCTGCTTTCTTTTGCGCAAATGCAAAAGTCACCGTCAGGAATGTAAAAAGAAGAATTTTGGGCAGCAACGATTTCATAAAATTGGTTTAGGATTTCGGGTGCAAATTAAAACAAAAAGCCCCACGCTGAAACGTGAGGCCAGATATTAATTCGAATAGGAAAACTTATTTGTTATCTCCCACCATATCTTCCGGTTTTACCCACTCATCGAATTCCTGTGGAGTAACATAACCCAGTCCGACAGCAGTTTCTTTCAGGGTCGATCCGTTTTTGTGAGCAGTTTGTGCTATTTCGGCCGCTTTGTAATAACCGATTTTGGTATTTAAAGCAGTAACCAGCATCAGCGAGTTGTTCACATGTTTTTTGATATTTTCATGCAAAGGTTCAATGCCAACAGCGCAGTTGTCATTAAACGAAACGCAAACATCACCGATCAATCGTGCCGAATGAAGGAAGTTATAAGCCATCAAAGGTTTGAAAACATTCAGTTCAAAATGTCCGTTTGAGCCTCCGATACTGATCGCAACGTCATTTCCCATTACCTGGGCAGCAACCATCGTCATTGCTTCACATTGGGTTGGGTTTACTTTTCCCGGCATGATAGAACTTCCGGGTTCGTTGTCGGGAATGTGGATTTCGCCTATACCCGAGCGTGGTCCGGACGAAAGCATACGGATATCATTTCCGATTTTCATCAGACTTACTGCAACTGTTTTAAGTGCACCGTGTGCTTCTACAATTGCATCATGGGCAGCAAGGGCTTCAAATTTATTTTCAGCCGTAATGAAAGGCAGGCCGGTTAAAAGTGCAATGTGTTTTGCTACATTTTCAGAATAACCTGCCGGTGTATTGATGCCTGTTCCAACCGCAGTTCCACCCAAAGCGAGCTCTGAAAGATGAGATAAGGTATGAAAAATTGCACGAAGACCGTGATCCAGCTGAGAAGCATATCCCGAAAATTCCTGTCCTAATGTAAGCGGTGTGGCATCCATAAAGTGCGTACGGCCAATTTTGACAACGCTTCTGAACGCTTCTGCCTTTGCTCTTAGCGTATCGCGAAGTTTGGTGATTCCCGGAATCGTAACGTCAACCAATATCTTGTAAGCTGCAATGTGCATCGCCGTTGGGAAGGTATCGTTCGACGACTGCGATTTGTTTACATCATCGTTTGGATGAAGGAATTTTGTTTTGTCAGCCAAATCGCCGCCTTGCAAAACATGCCCGCGATAGGCGATTACTTCATTACAGTTCATATTCGACTGTGTTCCCGAACCCGTTTGCCACACAACAAGGGGAAACTGGTCGGCAAGCTGGTCGGTAAGGATTTCGTCGCAAACTTCGCCGATCAGATCACTTTTTTCCTGTGGTAAAATGCCTGCTTCATAATTGGTAATGGCAGCTGCTTTTTTCAGATAGGCGAAGGCCTTGATAATTTCCTTCGGCATTTTATTGATATCCTGAGCAATAGGGAAATTCTGGATAGAGCGCTGCGTTTGTGCGCCCCAGTAAACATGAGCAGGAACCTGCACTTCGCCCATAGTGTCTTTTTCTATACGGTATTCCATTTTCGAATTTAATAAATATGGTAAAAAGGTATAATTCAGTTGATGTGGTAAAGTTAGGGCTGCAGGCGGAGTTTTTGGTATTTTTTAATGGATAAATGTTTTCCCGAATATAGTGTTTGTCTCGTATTTATTAAATTACAACGGGTTTTACGATTAAACAGGATGGTTATGGACTTGAAGTATATTTTAAATGAAAAAGGAGAAAAGACAGCTGTCATTATTCCGATAGAGGAATGGAGACAAATTTTGGATTTGCATGAAGATTTGCAGGACGCTGATGAAACTTCCGGCACAGAAAATAAAAGATGGCCGGATGTTTCTAATTTCCCGGAAGACTGATATAGCGGATTGTTTCATTTCAGGTTCATTTTTTCCTTGCTAGACAAGCGCTATTATTCCATCGCACTTATTTTCAGCTTCATGCCTGATTTTAGATGATTCAATGGATTAATCAATTACAGTATTTTGTTTTACTAATACATTTGAGAGCCTTTTCTATCCAGCAACTCTTAAATACTTTAGTAAATGTCATCTAAAATCCTCGTTACCGGAGCTACCGGAACCATGGGTAAGGCCCTTGTTCAAAATCTGTTGTCAAAAGGTTTAGCTTTTGAGGCAGCTGTAAGGGATATTGAGCGTGCAAAGGTACAGCTTGGAATGTCCGACCACCTGGTTTATTTCGATTTCGAGGATCCATCCAGTTTTGAAAAAGCCACCGAAGGCGTCGATAGTGTATTTCTTCTTGGCCCGCCATTTAATCTGGAAATCGTAAATCTTCTTTTTCCTTTTATAGATTTCCTAAAAGAAAAGAACATCAAAAAAGTGGTATATCTTTCTGCTTTGGGTGAGCTAATCATGAAAAATCTGCCCTGGCATATAGCCATTGCTGAAAAACTACATAATGATGATTTTGACTATACGGTATTGAAACCATCCGTTTTTTCTCAGAATTTCAAAACCTATGCAGGAGATATGATCATGAAGGACAACATCATTTTCGTAACCGCAGGAGAAGGTCATGTCGGTTTTGTTGATGCCGATGATGTCGCTGAAGTTGCCTCAATCGTGTTGACAAATGATGGACATAGTGGAAAAACGTATGCTTTAACCGGACCGGAAGCCTATACTTTCTACGACGCTGCAGAAATACTGACGGAGATTACGGGAATGCCGATTTTTTATCCAAATCCTACTGACGAACAATTTATAGCCGGACTTACTGCAGCAGGAATCCCGGATCATATGATTCAATATATGCTTCGCGCCTATGGCATGATGGCAAATAACAATACCGACATCCTAAACAGTGTTGTAGAACAAATCACGGGTAAAAAGCCCTCCTCTCTTAAAGATGTGTTAATCCGGGACTTCGCTTCCTGATTGACCTGAAATTGAAATATCGAAAAGGGCGGGTATTAATTTACCTGCCCTTTTTGTGTTATCTTTTTTCAGGAATAAAAAGACATTACGAGTGATTCAATTGGAAATAATCAGTTTGATAATGTTGTGGATTGAAAACCAGAAAATGGGCGGAAACATAGGCTCCATTGCGGAATATGATTTCTGCTGCTAACTTGCTTCGCGAATAAGTAGAAGTGGAGCAATAAACAGGATTTAATATCAAATTTTTATAATCTCCCGGTGTTTTCTCGCCGGGAGATTTCTTTTATCAACGGCTTACAACAGAATCCATAATCAAGATGACCTTAGAAGAAAAAATAAATCAGTCTGAAACACGTGTTTTTAAAACCGTTTTTCCAAATAACACAAATCACTACGATACCCTTTTTGGTGGGACCGCTTTGTCGATGATGGATGAAGTGGCGTTTATAGCTGCGACGAGATTTTCAAGGCTGCGCTGCGTAACAGTCTCCTCCGATCGTATTGATTTTACCCATCCGATTCCTGCTGGAACGATAATTGAATTGGTCGGTAGAGTAGAGCATGTAGGAAATACAAGTATGAAGGTCCGGGTGGATATTTTTGTGGAACAAATGTATCTGGAAGGTCGTGAGAAGGCAGTTACAGGAATTTTTACTTTTGTAGCGTTGGATGAAACTCATAAACCGACCAAAATCCTTGTTGACTCTTTATAGGAAGAACGTATAACCACAAAATAATAAATTGAACTATTCTTTTTATTAATGTTAGTCATTGGTATTAAAGTTGTTACTACTTTTGCTAACTTTGATGTCTCAAGTCATGAAGTTTTGAGTGTTGCTCATTATTAATGATCTGATAATCAGAAGATACTTATACACACTTTCATCGCTTTACCCTTCCGCATTCCTTTAAAAGTTTGGGTAATATTATTATAAAAAAGTAAATGACAATATTAGGAATATCAGCATTTTACCATGATTCTGCAGCTGCTCTGATAGATAATGGTGAGATTGTTGCAGCGGCTCAGGAAGAGCGCTTTACCCGTAAAAAACACGATCCGGGATTTCCATCAGAAGCAATTAAATTTTGTTTGGAATACAGTGGTGTTACCCTGAACGACCTGGACGCCATTGTTTTTTACGATAAACCATTACTCAAATTCGAACGATTATTAGAAACCTATTATGCCTTTGCTCCCAAAGGGATAAGATCTTTCCTGACGGCAATGCCCGTTTGGATTAAAGAAAAAATGTTTCTTAAAAGACTGATAAATGAGGAGTTAGAGAAATTGGGATATGACAAGAAAAAGAAGGTTAAGATTCTGTTTCCGGAGCATCACCTTTCTCATGCTGCCAGTGCATACTATCCGTCTCCTTATGAAAAATCGGCAATACTTACAATTGACGGAGTTGGGGAGTGGGCAACAGCGTCGATTTGTTTGGGAGAAGGAAAGGATATCAGTATTTTAAAAGAATTACGTTTTCCGCATTCACTGGGACTTTTATACTCCGCATTCACCTACTTTTTGGGCTTTCGTGTCAATTCCGGAGAGTATAAACTTATGGGGCTGGCTCCATACGGAAATCCTTCTTCACCGGATATCAAACGTTACGAAGATATCATTCTCAAAGAACTTGTTGAGTTAAAGGAAGATGGCTCAGTCTGGCTTAATCAGGATTATTTTGATTATGCTACCGGATTGAAAATGGTCAACGAACATAAGTGGGAAGAACTTTTTGGTTTTAAAACGAGAAAACCTGAGGATGCCCTGGAAAGTATTCACTGTAACCTGGGATTGGCTATTCAGAATATTACTGAGGAAGCGGTTGTCCGGATGGCAAAAGAAGCAAAAAGGCTTACCGGTGCGGACTATCTGTGCATGGCAGGAGGAGTTGCATTGAACTGTGTATCAAATGGTAAGCTTCAAAAGGCGGGAGTCTTTAAAGATATATTTATACAGCCGGCAGCCGGCGATGCAGGCGGAGCACTGGGTGCTGCTCTTGCGGCCTACCATATTTATTTTGAAAAAGAAAGAAAAATAACCTGGAAGGCCGATGCTATGCGCGGGTCTTATTTAGGACCTACTTTTTCGGATCTGGATGTAGAACTTACTGCCAAAAAATATAGGGCAATATTTACCCACTTTGAGAATTTTAAAGACCTTTCTGTTGAGGCGGCCAGGTTACTTTCCGAAGGAAATGTAGTTGGCTGGATTCAGGGACGAATGGAATTTGGACCTCGTGCCCTGGGAGGGCGGAGTATTCTTGGTGATCCGAGAAACGAGGAAATGCAAAAGAAGCTGAATCTAAAGATTAAGTACCGCGAGTCGTTCCGCCCATTTGCACCTTCGGTATTGGCTGATGACTGCGCAGAATACTTTGACTATGATGGTATCTCACCATACATGTTGCTTGTGCATCCCGTTGCTGAAAACAGGAGAAATGAGCTTCCTGAAAATTACGACGGAATGGATCTTCGTGATAAGCTCTATTATTCACGGTCAGATTTACCTTCGATTACACATATTGATTATTCGGCCCGGATCCAGACAGTTCATAAGGAAACCAATCCGAGATATTGGGAGCTTATCAATTCGTTTAAGGAACTGACAGGTTATGCAGTTGTAGTAAATACGAGCTTTAATGTGCGTGGTGAACCGATCGTTTGTACGCCAAACGATGCGTACCGTTGTTTCATGCGTACTGAAATGGATTATCTGGTGGTCGGGAATTTTATTTTTGATAAGAAAAAACAACCTGAATGGCTGGAAAAAGATAACTGGAAAGAGGAGTTTGTCCTTGATTAATTATCAATCTTGTTAAGTTAATTTTCGTTACCGATGACTTCAAAAATTGTGAGTAGCCTGTTTCGGCTGTTCTTCCTTTTTATTCTTTTTTTATTTCTTTTTTATCCTGATAAATTTCAGGTAACATTTCAATATCCGGGTTTTCCGCAAAGTGATAACTGGTTTATACGGCTTTCCAAAGTAGCCTTCTGGCTCTTATTTATTATTGAGATACTGCGGATCTTTTATTATGGTGTCGTCAAAAGTAAGGCAAAGGGGCTCCTCGCTAATGTTGTGACGATAACAATACCGTTGGTAGTGACTTTAATATTTCTGGAGATAATCTTTATGTATATCCCGCAAAGTCATGAAGGCGTCTTATCCAAAGCGTCTCAGATATGGTGGGAGAAATATTGGCATCCTTTAAATGCACTCGGTTATCATGATAAGGAAATAGACTCATCTTCGACGAAAAGGAATATGCTTTTTATTGGAGATTCTTTTGCCGCAGGACATGGTCTTAAAACGGTTGATGAAAGATTCTCAAACATTGTCGGAAGCAGGTTGGGTAAGGAATATAATGTTTACAACCTGGGAGTTTCCGGCGCTGATACACGTGATGAAGCAAAGAGATTAAAAGAATTTCCGGTTAAACCAGATGTGATCGTTTTACAATATTTTCCTAATGACGTGGAAAAGGTAGGTCGCGAGAAGGGGTTATCTCTTTCCGGAACTGAACCGTATGCTGATTTGAAAGGGCCGGCGCTTACATTAGTGAAACGCTTTTATCTTCCTAATTTTATTTATTGGCAGCTTCCCCATGCTTCTTTCAGTACATTCGAAAATTTTGTTCAAACTGCTTATACGGACACGACTGTACTGAATGCACACTTGAGAGATATGTCTGAAATACTGGCATATCGCGACAGTACTGGTGCAAAAATGTATGCTGTATTTATTCCGTTTTTGTTTCAGGCAGAAAAAAGTGCAGGTTACACCCGCCCGGTTGAAGATTTTCTTAAGAAAAACGGTGTTACAGTTGTCACCTTAAACAAGGAGATTGCAAATATTCCTGAAAAGGACCGCGTTGTAGGTAAAAACGATGGACATGGCAGTCCTCAGCTTAATGCTATAATTGCTGAAAAGCTTACGCATATTATAAAATAACGGAACATAAGAGGTTTCAGGATAGTAAAAAAATCACTTTAATTTAAAACTTAAGAAGAGATGGAATTTTTGACAGACTTATTCTCATTTATGAAAGAGCGTAAAAAATGGTGGCTCGCTCCGGTAATTTTCGTATTGTTATTAATTGGTGTGCTGATTGTGATTGGCGGTGGTTCTGCGGTTGCTCCTTTTATTTATACACTGTTTTAATTTACCCGGTTAGAGACGGGGTTTTAATGAGTCATACGCGAAGTAAGACAGTTTATATTGTTTTACTTCATTATAAATTATAAAATGAGTGAATCGGATAAGGTTAAGGCTCAGCTTGTTATTGTTACTGGCCTCGTAGTATTATATTTTATTTTCAAATCGAAATATCTCCTTTTTGCCGCTGCGTTTGTCGGGATTATAAGTATTGCAATTCCGGCGGCGGGGGATTTGATTGTGAAAGGATGGTACAAAATAGCAGAAATCTTAGGTGCTATTAACGGAAGAATACTTCTGTCGATCGTATTTTTTGTAATACTGTTTCCTGTTGCAATCGTATCAAGACTTGGGAAGAAAAATCTTCTTTCGTTAAAAAGAGAAAGTAAAAAGACCGTTTTTGTAGAGCGGAATCACAAATACACGGGAAAGGATCTCGAACAGGTCTGGTAAATAACTCCTAAAAACCAAAAAGAAGGCCCATCAGGCCTTCTTTTTGCGTAATGTCTTTTCATACAATAGCTGCAGCATCCCATCCTTAAGACCAACATCCGGGACATGTATAATATTAGCGCCAGCCCATTTCATAGCAGAGGTATAAATATCTCCGGCTGGTACAATCACATCGGCGCGATCGGGATTTAACTGTAATTTGTTGATTCTTTCTTCGAGAGAGAACTGAGCAATATAATCTCTCATGCGTTCAATCTCCTCCAGACTGGTGGAGCTTTCGCTTAGTTTCGAAGAAAGATCAAAAAGTTTGTTGATATTACCGCCTGTTCCTACTGCCTGAATTGGTTCAGAATAGTCTACATTGTCAGTAATCCATTCCTTCACTTTTGGCCAGATATTTTTGGATTCTTTACCTTCCAAAAGCCTTACAGAGCCTAATTTAAAAGACTTGGCTATGATTTTCTTGCGATCCTTATAAAGGTTAAGTTCTGTACTTCCTCCACCCACATCGATGTGAATATATTGTCCCTCACCCAGTGACTTGACAACCACATTATTAACAAGCTCGGCTTCCCGCTGGCCATCAATAATCTGGATATGTATGCCGGTTCTTTGCTCAATGTGCTCCCGAACCTGATGACCATTATCAGCTTCGCGCATTGCGGAGGTTGAGCAAGCCATATAATCGTCTACTTCATGCAGTTCCATTAAAAGCTGGTAAGCAAGCATCAGCTTCATCATACGATCTTCACTCATCGCAGAAATCCTGCCCTGTGTAAAAACGTCATGACCCAGTCGCAGTGGAAATCTAACGTATTCAACTTTTTTCAAACGTGTTACACCCTCGTCCTGCAATACCGAAGATATTTGCATACGGGCACCGTTTGATCCTATATCAATTGCAGCGAATTTCAAAAGCGATAAGTAATGGAGTAAAGAAAGGCCAAAAATAGAGCTTTTCAGGCGAAATTCTCAACTATCCCAATCGGAATCGCTGAGAATTGGCCTACATTTTTCTTCCGATCTGGTAAAGAAGCTTCAATTTAACACCCGGTCCGGTCTTTGCACTTTCACGGGAAATGGGTTTGAAGTAGTTGTAAAGATAGCCTTCTACCTGAACCACAATCGGATGCCAGGTTTTCTCTATCCCAACCGAAAGGTTAAGTGAGTTCATAGCCGGAATATCCATTTTCTTTTCAAAAGACTGATTCCTGAATTCCTGACCGGGCATTGGCAGACGACAGTCAAATGCATATTGCTCACGCCCTTTAACTGTGATATTCGTTCCTGCGCTGGCGTAATAGCTAAAGTCGTTTTTCAGCTCATTTCTGAAAGCAACGGTTAATGGAATTTGAACCAAACTTGGATTCACCTGGATATTGAGTACTTCGAAAGCAACAGGTACTTCGTTTGGATGTGACCGTTTGAAATCCTGGCGGTTTTTTTCCCTAAATATCTTTTCAGTGAAAAATTCCATTGGTTTAATTTTGACCCAGCTCACACCGGTCGAAACTGAGAATTTTTTCGACACCAGCACTTCGCCCAGTACAGTTTTAACCTGATTTCCTCCTTCAAACTGAATTCCGCCACCGAAACGGTAGGGCACCTTCAAATTCAATCTTGGAATCGTATTTTCTGCTTTGGTTGTTTTTTCTACTTTTTTATCTTCAGCAACAGTTTTTTGAGCAGCAGGAGCATTTGCCAGTAAGATCCTTTTAACCTGTTTACCAGACATCCGGTTTGCCAGAGCATAATTCAGTTTTCTGGAATTATCAGGCAACTGCAATGATTCTAATTCAGAAAGCTGGTCAAAATCTTCTCCTAAGGTTTTGCCCATGATGGATGATGCCGGATCCAAGCTGGTTTCCGAATTTTGATCCTGTCCACTCCGGGTTTTTGCCGAAACTCCGGAATAATTATTGGCGGCATCTGATTTTTTACCTGACTGATTTCCGGCAAATTCTCTGACAGATTTTTGCTCGGGATTATGTTGATATGTTCTTTCGGTTGTTTCGTTACTTCTTTGACTGATAACTTTCTCATTTACACCGGTAGCCTTCTCAATTTCAGTCTTGCTTTCGGCATAAGCCGGATTTTCGGAAACAATAGAGGAACCGTTTCGTTTTCTCAATCCCTCATTTATTATTCCGTTCTGATTGTTTTCTTCTGGAGTTTCAAAACGCTGTTCATTCAGATTATTCAAACGGTCATCAGCTTTCGTGACCTGCGGTTCCCTTTGCAAATCAGAATTTTCATCACTAAAAAACTGATCTTTGGAAACTTCTTTTTGGACAATATAAATCGTATCTGTTTTTGGAGCCAGGACAGGGGCATTTTTGATAACTTCAATCTGGTTCTGAAGTTTTTTAACATCGCTTGCCAGATCTTTGGTTTGAGAAACCTGTCCCATGTATAAAAATGCCATAACCGTCGTCACCGACGCCGCTGCGGCATAACCCAGCCAGGAGCCGTACTGCTGCCAGAATCCGGGCGGAGTGTGGGCATGCATGTAATTTTGCATTTTGGCCCAGTCGTCCTCTTGAAAGTCTGGTGTGATACTCTCTAATTTCTGGCGTATAGTTTTTTCAAATTTATCAGTTTTCATTTCCTTTGAATGACTTTACAGCCCAATCACTTGGGAAGAGATGTGGGTAATATTTTTTTATCAAATGCTGCAGTCTTGCCCTTGCACGTACGTAATGTGACCGGACTGTTGCTTCATTGATTTCAAGTAACTCGGCTATTTCTCTGTGATTATATCCATCTACAACGTACATTAGAAAGACATTTTTATAAACAGGCTTTATTTCCTGAATCAGTTTTAGAATTTCGTCTGCCGTTATCTGGCTCACTATATCTTCTTCAAATCTCGGATACGGCGCATCTTCGAGCGAGACCATATCTTCGTTGTGTTTTTTATGCTTCCTGTAATAACTAATGGCTGTATTCACCATAATTGTCCGAAGCCAGGCTTTGAAAGGATGGCTGGAATCATACCGTTCAATATTATTAAATACTTTCAGAAATCCTTCGTTTAATACCTCTTCTGCTTCTTCAGGAGACGAAGTATACCGAAGGCAAATGCTTTTAGAATAACCGAAAAATTGCTTGTACAAAACCCGCTGCGCCTGACTGTTGCGGGCTATACATGCAGAAACGACCGACCCGAAGTCGTTTTCGTCAAAGGATATTTTTCTTCCAAATAGCAAAGTTAGGGCGTCAAGTTGTCAGGGATATTATTTCTGATTTAAGTTACGCATCCGTTTTTGCTTATGTTGCAATTTTGTTAAAAATAAATTTTTGAAAATATTTTCATCGGACTTGCAACAGCTTCTGTGAAGGTCACGTAATGGTTTGAAAAGGTTTTTATCTCAATCATTCAAACTAGTAACAAAAATGAAAAAGTTTGCTTTCGTGCTGGTGTTATTGTCTGCCGGGTGGTTTGTTTCCTGTCAAAAGGATAATGGAAGTGTTACGCCCGTGGAGGAGTTGTCTGACGTGGAAAGTGTTGTTTCTTCTGCTGCGGCCCGTTATGCGGTGGCAGTCGATTCTGTTACGGTAAAAAAATGTAAAGGAAAACTAACCGAAGTAGCTGCTGCTGATCTGGCAGTTTCAATTACGACTTATATAAGTACAACCTATGCCGGTTCTGAAATTAAGTATGCAGCAAAAGATGAGTCGGGTCGGGTGGTAGTTGCCATTGCACTTTCAGACGGAACGTTAAAAGGCTTGTTGTTTAAAGCGGACGGAACATTTCAGGAAGAATTAAAACAGCATGTAAAAAAGGCAAAGCTTACAAAAGTTGAAATAAGTGCACTGCCAGCAGTTATCACAACATATATTACTGCTAACTATGCAGGTTCAGAAGTAAAACAAGTGGCGAAAAATGCCGATGGTGAATATTTCGTAGGAATACTGATAGACAGCAAAATCAAAATATTACTATTCAATGCAGATGGTTCATTTAGCAAGGAGCTCGAAAAGCCTGCTAAGCAACACGGAAAGCATAAATAAATTTTGTTAGGGGTGAGTTGGAATACGGTGCTGGAATTTTCCGGTACCGTATTTATTTTTTACAGCTGAATCCAAATCATTTAATAAAGTGATCCTATCCAAAAATTTTACAGCAGCGTAGAATTTTTAATTTCTCCCATAACAAACAAACTGTGCGTACTTCCGATATTTTCAAGTGAACCCAGCTTCTGCATCAGAAACTGCTGGTATTGGGACATATCTTCCACTACAATTTTGAGTAAAAAGTCGTAATCTCCTGAAATGTTGAAGCACTCAATCACCTCAGGCATGGCGATTACAGCCTTGACAAATTTCTCGCCCATCACTTTTGAATGCTCTTTTAAAGCAATGTTGCAAAAGGCCATGAGCTTTTTACCTATTTTCTCCCGGTCTACCAGCGCTACATATTTTTTAATAACACCTTCTTTTTCAAGTCTTCTTACGCGTTCATATACAGGCGTGTAGGAGAGGTTTAACTTTTCAGATAATTCCCGCGTTTTCAAGGTTGCGTCCTCCTGCAGATAATGCAGTATTTTCGCATCCGTATCGTCCAGATTATACATAGATAGAATATCTTAATTCACTTTTTAAGTTACCCTTTTGCAGATAAATTATGCAAAAGTAAAGTATAGTATAGATTAATAATCTGATTTTTTTGATTTTATTGAACAAAACATCTATTGAACTAAATTTGTATTTTTAAAGAAATGCAGATACCGAATCGGGGTATTATTCACAATGAACCAACAGAAGTCAAAATATGGTAGCAACAAAACAAAATGATATTCGTGAAATTTTGAAAAGTCGGATTCTGGTGCTGGATGGTGCCATGGGAACGATGATCCAACGCTACAAATTAGAAGATCACGATTACAGTGGAGAACGCTTTAAAGACTGGCCGCATGATGTAAAAGGCAATAACGATTTGCTTTCGCTGACGCGCCCGGATGTAATCAAAGAAATACATGCTGCTTATTTTGAAGCAGGAGCGGATATAGCCGAAACCAATACTTTTTCAGGAACCACTATTGCCATGGCTGACTATGGAATGGAAGAACTCGTTTACGAGCTGAACTTTGAATCGGCGCGTCTTGCCCGTGAAGTTGCGGACGATTTTACAGAAAGAAATCCCGACAAACCCCGGTTTGTTGCCGGATCTATGGGGCCTACCAACAGAACGGCCTCTTTGTCTCCGGATGTGAATAAT
Organism: Dyadobacter psychrotolerans; assembly: GCF_004349265.1. Classification (GTDB taxonomy): domain Bacteria; phylum Bacteroidota; class Bacteroidia; order Cytophagales; family Spirosomataceae; genus Dyadobacter; species Dyadobacter psychrotolerans. The sequence goes on along the minus strand of NZ_SMFL01000003.1, from coordinate 574,101 downwards.
CCAGGTTATCGCGCCGTAAGTTTTGACCAGCTGGTTGATGCTTATTATGAGCAAATTAAGGGATTAACCGATGGTGGTTGCGATTTGCTTCTGGTAGAAACCGTTTTTGATACATTGAATGCCAAAGCTGCCCTTTTTGCAATTGATAAGTTTTTTGTAGACGCCAAAGAAGGTAAAGTGGAAAGGCTTCCGTCATGGAAAGTTGCGGAAGGTGAGGCATTACCGATCATGGTTTCAGGAACGATCACGGATGCTTCCGGACGTACTTTATCGGGACAAACGACTGAGGCTTTTCTGACATCGATTTCTCATTTGCCACTATTGTCTGTTGGTTTGAATTGCGCTTTGGGTGCAGATCTGATGCGTCCTTATGTTCAGATTCTGGCAACCAACTCGCCTTTTTACACTTCTGCTCACCCGAATGCAGGTTTGCCTAACGAAATGGGTGAATACGATGAATCTCCCGAGCAAATGGGAGAGGTAATCGATGGGTTTTTGAGAGACAATCTGATCAATATTATCGGGGGATGCTGTGGAACAACACCGGACCATATCCGGGTAATTGCGGATCTGGCCGGAAAGTATAATCCAAGAATTATACCTGAATCGGAGCCAATACTGAAATTGTCAGGCCTGGAACCGATGGATATTACTACATTGACCAACTACGTAAATATTGGTGAACGCTGTAATGTTTCCGGTTCTAAAATGTTTGCAAGACTCATCCGTTCCGGTGATTACGATGCAGCACTTTCGGTTGCCCGCGATCAGGTTGAAAACGGAGCGCAGGTCATTGACGTGAATGTCGACGAAGGTATGATTGATGGTGTTGAAGCAATGCGTACTTTCCTGAATCTGATTGCCGCTGAACCCGACATTTCCCGTGTTCCGCTAATGATTGACTCGTCGAAATGGGAGGTTATTGAAGCCGGTTTAAAATGTGTTCAGGGAAAAGCGATTGTCAACTCTATTTCTCTTAAAGAAGGAGAAGAAAAGTTTAAAGAATCGGCAAGAAACGTGCTGCGTTACGGAGCTGCTGCCGTTGTAATGGCATTTGACGAAACCGGCCAGGCCGACAATCTTGAAAGAAGAATTGAAATCTGTTCGAGGGCATATCGCATATTGGTGGATGAAGTTGGTTTTCCGCCTCAGGACATCATTTTCGATCCAAACATCCTGACTGTCGCAACCGGGATGGAAGAACATAATAATTATGCGGTAGACTTCATCAATGCTACAAGATGGATCAAAGAAAATCTTCCGCATGCAAAAGTGTCCGGTGGTGTTTCCAATGTTTCTTTTAGTTTCCGTGGAAATGAACCTGTTCGTGAAGCAATTCATACTGCCTTTCTTTACCACGCTATTCGTGCAGGAATGGATATGGGAATTGTGAATGCAGGGCAGCTTGGGATCTACGATGAAATTCCAAAAGATATTTTGGAATTGGTTGAAGACGTACTCCTAAACCGCAGACCCGACGCAACGGATCGCCTGATTACTTTTGCAGAAACTGTTAAAGACAAAGGTAAAGTAGCAACGGGCCCGGATCTTACCTGGAGAACTTTGACGGTTACTGAGCGTATTAGTCATGCTTTGGTAAAAGGCAATGCCGATTATATTGAAGAGGATGTTGCCGAATGTATGCCTATGTTTTCGCGCCCTCTTGAAATAATCGAAGGGCCCCTGATGGACGGCATGAGCATTGTCGGGGATTTGTTTGGTGCCGGGAAAATGTTCCTTCCTCAGGTAGTAAAATCTGCCCGGGTGATGAAAAAGGCCGTTGCTTATCTTCAGCCTTTTATCGAAGCAGAGAAACAGGAAGGTTCTTCCTTTGCAGGAAAAATCCTGCTTGCCACTGTAAAGGGCGATGTACATGATATTGGTAAAAACATTGTGGGTGTTGTACTGGGATGTAACAACTATGAGATTATTGATCTCGGTGTAATGGTGCCGACAGATAAAATTCTGGCGGCTGCTATTGAACACAATGTGGATATCATCGGTCTTTCAGGACTGATTACGCCTTCGCTTGATGAAATGGTGGGTGTGGCCAAAGAAATGGAAAGACGTAATTTTAAAATGCCGCTTTTGATTGGCGGAGCTACCACGTCGCGGATTCACACTGCCGTGAAAATTGATCCTAATTACTCCGGAGCAGTTATTCATGTTTTGGATGCTTCACGTTCGGTTCCGGTTGCCGGGAAACTGATACAGAGTGATGTGAGCCAGGCGAAAGTGCTGGCGGATATTAAAATCGAATACGCCAAATTAAGAGAAGATCACGCCAAACGCGGAGGAGAGAAGGCGCATGTTGAAATTGCAAAAGCAAGGGATAATAAAGCGAAAATCGACTGGACTAACTTCACTGCAACCAAACCTCAGTTTTTAGGAACGCGTGTTTATGATGACTATGATTTAGCCGAAATTGCAAAATATATAGACTGGACACCTTTCTTCCAGACCTGGCAGTTACACGGGAAATACCCCAAGATATTCGAAGATAAAGTTGTAGGCGAAGAGGCTGCTAAATTATTTGAAGATGCTGCTGTTTTGTTGGGAGAAATGATACTCAACAAAAGTCTTAAAGCGAAGGCGGTAATCGGTTTCTGGCCGGCGAATTCGATACAGGATGACATCGTGTTGCATCATTTTGAAGAACAAAAGGCTGATCCGGACAATGAGGGACATGGATCTCATCAGCATGTAGAGTACAAAATCAGTCGGCCTGGCCAGGATAATCTGAATGCAGGTGAACTGGTAAACGATACTGCGGTGGTGCTGCACCATCTACGTCAGCAAAGTCAGAAGGCCTCAAACCTTCCGAACTATTGCCTTTCGGATTTTGTCGCACCGCTGGAAACAGGCCACACGGATTATATCGGTGCCTTTGCAGTTACAGCCGGAATCGGAATTGAACCGCTTTTAGAGCAATACGAGAGAGATCATGATGACTACAACAGTATCATGGTGAAAGCCCTCGCCGATCGGTTGGTTGAAGCCCTGACAGAACTGATGCATGAACGTGTTCGCAAGGAAATCTGGGGTTATGCGAAGGAAGAAACTTTTACAAACGAAGAGCTGATTAAAGAAGCTTACAAAGGTATTCGCCCGGCTCCGGGATATCCGGCCTGTCCTGACCATACCGAGAAACGTATGCTTTTTGATCTTCTTCAAGCCGAAAAGCTTGGTATTACGTTAACAGAAAGTTACGCGATGTACCCGGCAAGCAGCGTGAGCGGCTGGTACTTCTCTCATCCGGATAGCCGTTATTTTCCGGTAGGTAAAATTTTCAAAGATCAGGTCGAAGATTATGCAAGAAGAAAAGATATGCCTCTGGAAGAAATAGAAAAATGGCTTTCACCGGTTCTTGGGTATTAATATTAAAGCTTAAAAAAGAAATGCCTGGCTTCACAAAGTCAGGCATTTCTTTTTCTCTGTTACTGATTTTGATTTCACGTTTAAGCAGACATTTAGCCACGGAGACTTACTTGTACTAAAAATCAGGTAATTATACGCTATTTTAATATGTTTTTCCGTTAGATATTTGTGACCGGATTTAAAGAAAGGAGTACATATTAATTTGCATGCTATGAATAGGAAAATTTCAGTCTTTATTTTACTGATTTTACTTGCATCTTCATTTAAATACAGAGCAAAAACGGTGGAAGCTGATGCTTCACCTGTATTATCAAAAGTGACGAAGGTATCTGCTTCGGAACTGAGTTCGCCAGGAGATTTTGATGCAGTTGTAAATAAAATGCAGGAAGCCAATCGCCAGTTTTCTCAGGGAAATCCGCAGTTGTTTAAATTATTATGGTCCCATAGTGAAGACGTTACCATTTTTGATGGATCCTCAAATCAGCAATTGACCGGATGGGAACTGGTTGAGCCGCGCCTGGATCTGGTAAGCGAACAAATGCAGGGAGATAACAATAGTTACACATTCGCAAAAATTGCAAGCAAAGCCGGACCTGACATGGGTTATCTGGTACAAACTGAGCATTATAAGATCAATAGTAACGTCATCGATTTAAGGGTTACCACTCTTTTTAGAAAAGAAAATGGTGTCTGGAAGATTATTCACAGGCAGGCAGATGATTTGGGTGGGAACCGCATTGTGAAAAATTAATGCTGAAATTTTAGGCAAATGTTGTTTTAAAAATCCTCGTATATTCATCCAAGGTCAAAGTTTTCACAGTTCTTTCTTCGTTCAACAGGCGTATCAGACTTAAATATTCTGCTTCCATTATCTAATGGTTAGTTTGCCGGATTTGATTTGTACAGCTCTTTTGCGTGGAGAATAAGCTTTAAAGCTGCGTATAGCCGTTCCTGAGGAGTTTTTGACCGCCAGTATTCTTTGTCGTATGCAGGAATGTCGTCAAAGCGCTGCGATTTTTTTATTGTGCCCATAAACAAAAATATAAAGAGTGGGACAGAAAAGACAGCAAAAATGCAACTAAGCCTTCTTTGTTAGATTTTTCATTAAAAATGTATTCTAAAAGAATGAATATATATTGATTTCGCTGATATTTCCGTAGAGGTGTGGCCCTTCGTGCGACTTACAATTAATTTGTTGTTATTTTGCAACCTGGAAAAAAGCACCAACTAACTAACATGGAAAGATTTACCGGCCTGATTGGCATTGCATTGATTTTGGGTATTGCATTTGCTATGTCAAATAACCGAAAAGCAATTAATTATCGTACTGTTGGTGTCGGTCTTGGTCTTCAGTTTGGCCTGGCTGTTTTTATTCTTCGAACCGATATTGGTCAATCGATCTTTCAATGGCTGGGTGCGAAAGTTCAAAAGCTGCTTTCTTTCTCTGATCAGGGTGCCGATTTTGTTTTTGGTACATTGGTTCGTCCTGAATTGATGCAGCGCGCCTTTGGCCCTGGTAACGACTTTGTTTTCTTTTTTAAAGTAATCCCAACGATTATTTTTGTCGCCGTTTTGGTGAATATACTTTACCATTTAGGCATCATGCAGCGTATCGTTTCCGTCATTGCACGCGGCGTTTATTGGCTGATGGGTGTGAGCGGTGCGGAAGCAGTTTCTAATGTGGCGAGTACTTTTGTAGGGCAGGTTGAAGCACAGATCATGATCAAGCCATATCTTAAAAATATGACTAATTCTGAGCTGATGGCCTCTATGACGGGAAGTTTTGCCTGTATTGCAGGTGGTGTTATGGCTGTTTATATTTCGCTCGGTGTGCCTGCACCTTATCTAATTGCGGCCAGTTTAATGGCTGCTCCGGGAGCACTCGTTATTTCTAAAATCGTTTTTCCTGAAACCGAGCAGTCCAATACCAAAGGAGCAGTGAAACTAGAAGTCACCAAAACACACGCCAATTTACTGGATGCCATTGCAGCCGGTGCGAGCGAAGGGCTTAAAGTAGGTTTTAACGTCATTGCTATGTTAATTGGCTTTATAGCCTTGGTTGCGCTGCTTGACTATCTGCTTGGTCTGATCGGCGGTGTTTTTTCTTTTCCTCAATTAAGTTTTAACTTTTTACTTGGTAAAGTATTTTCCATTTTCGCCTGGGCGATGGGTGTTCCGGGAAAAGATATCGAAGCTGCGGGCTCGCTGATGGGTACAAAAATGGTAATCAATGAGTTTGTCGCTTACCTGGATATGGTAAAACTGAAAGACACGCTGGATCATAAAACAATTGTAATTACAAGTTTTGCTCTTTGCGGATTTGCCAATTTTAGCTCCATCGCCATTCAGGTTGGGGGCATTGGGGAACTGGCACCGTCGCGCCGTGCAGATCTGGCCCGATTAGGTTTTAAAGCTTTGATCTGTGGTACCCTGGCGTCGTATATGTCTGCTACATTAGCTGGTTTGCTGTTGTAAGTTTGCATTATTAGAGTCTGTTTAAGCCCATAGATTTTTGGGGAAGTGGCTCAGGCTGCTTCCCTATTTTTTTGCGTTTTTTACTCAAAATAATGAATTGACGTAATTTTATTTATATGAATACGCTTCATATTCAAGCCTGATGGCATGATTATATTTCAGAATGAAATCGGACACGATTTATGTATCTAACAGTTGATTTATGAAAAAAATAAAATTATCCTTCTCTTTGCTCAAAGACAGTTTTAGTGCCTTTATGGATGACAATGGCTTAAAACTGAGTGCTGCGCTGTCCTATTACACCATATTTTCGCTTGCTCCGATGCTGCTGGTGATCATTTCCATTCTGAATTTCTTTTATAAAAATAGTGATATACAGGGAGAGTTGTTCGGCCAAATAACCGCGCTGGTTGGGGCAAATGCGGCTCAGCAATTACTGGAAATACTTAAAAATGCAGAAATGTCTAATAAATCAGGTGTTGCTGCTGCCATCGGGATTGGTACTTTACTGATCGGGGCCACCGGGGTTTTTGCCGAAATACAGGATTCAATCAATTTTATTTGGTCCATAAAATCGAAACCGAAAAAAGGTTGGCTGCAATATCTTAAAAACAGGCTGCTGTCGTTTTCAATTATTTTAACACTCGGCTTCTTACTTCTGATTTCTCTTGGAATAAATGCCCTGGTAGATCTTTTGAGCTCACGACTTGAAGCACGTTTTTCTGAGGCATCGGTTGTTGTTTTTTATATCATCAACATGGCGTTGCTGCTGACTATTATCACTTCTCTCTTTACCGTGATATTTAAAGTTTTGCCGGATGGACACGTAAGGTGGCGGGAATGTATTGTCGGTGCAGCTTTCACGGCAGTTCTGTTTTTGATCGGGAAGTTTGTTATCACGTTTTACATTGGACAAGCCGATCTGGGAGCTACTTATGGAGCATCTGCTTCGATTGTCATTTTGTTAACCTGGGTTTACTATTCGTCGATAATTCTCTACTTCGGAGCGGAATTTACAAAAATATATGCCGGCCTTGATGGCGTAGCAATTACCCCAAATAAACATGCGGTACTCATCGTCAGAAAAGAGCTTGATGAGAAAACGGGCAAAGCGGTTGAGTAAAGTTTGTTTAATGTTTAATTGTTTGAATGTTATAGTTGAAGAGAAAAAGTTATAGGAATCTCTGACTTCTGAAATTTATAACTCCTGCATAAAAAAAGTCCCTCCTGCATAAAACAAGAGGGACTTTTCTATAACTTCTTAACTTCTATAACTCCATTTAACTTCTCAAAAAGAACTACTGAATATTCAATTCAAAAGGCATTCTGGTTTGCATGCCACCCATGTTCATTAGTTTTTTGTACATCTTCACATAGGTTGCCATTTCGCCAAGGTTTTTGGTCATAACCTTTTCTTCTTCATCACCCATCATTTTTGTAAGAATTTCTTCAAACGGTTTTTTCTTCTCAGGGTAGTAACGCAGACGGTAATCACCTTCTTTCAACTTGGCAGCGGCTGCTGCAAGTTTAACAGCTTCATTCACGCCTCCAAGTGCGTCAACCAATCCGTTTGCCTTCGCTTCAACACCAGACCAAACACGTCCCTGAGCAAGGCTTTTTAGTTTTTCAACAGGCATTTTTCTTCCGGCAGCTGCTTTGGAAGTAAATTTCTCATAACCTTCATTCACACCTTTTTGGATCATCGATTTTTCGAACTCAGTCATGTCCCTGGTAGCAGTTGGCCAGTCAGCGTGCGGGCTTGTACCTACGCCGTCGAAGGTTACGCCTAATTTATTGTTCATAAAATCTTTAACATTAAAGATCAGCCCGAAGATTCCGATTGAACCTGTAATTGTATTCGGTTGTGCAACGATTTTGTCGCAGCCCATAGCCATGTAATATCCCCCCGAAGCCGCTACATCGGACATGGAAGCAATAACCGGTTTTTTCTTGGACGTAATCTGAATCTCTCTCCACATCACATCTGATGCCAGCGCACTTCCGCCGGGAGAGTTGATACGTAAAACGATCGCTTTGATTTTGTCGTTATCGCGAAGTTTTTTCAATTCTTTAATAAACTTATCAGAACCAATTGCTCCGTCGCCACCGTCTCCGCTATTAATTTCTCCTTCCGCTACAAGTATACCGATGCGGTTGTTGAAATCTCCATCCGTGTTCGGACCGGTGCTTTTCAGATATTTATCCACACCAATGTAGGAAATATCTTTTTTCGCTTCTGTTTTTAAAGTGCTCTTGATACTGTTTTCAAATTCATCCCAGTAACCCAAATTGGTAACCAGTTTGTATTTTAATGCTGATTCCGGGTTTTCTACTTTCAATGAATCCGCAAGTCCCTTTAACTGTGCAGGAGGGATGTTTCTGGAAGCAGATACTTTTTGAAGGTAATGATCATTGATAGCCGTGATCAGCTCAGAAGATTGTTTTTTACTGGCCTCACTCATGTCTTCACGTATGAAAGTCTCAATAGCACTTTTAAACTCGCCTACACGGAATATTTCGGGTTTTACCCCCAGTTTGTCAAATGTTCCTTTAAAGAAGCTATATTCCGCGGAAAGGCCGTTCCATTCCATTCCGCCTGCCGGATTTAAATAAATTTTATCTGCAACCGAGGCGATGTAATATCCTTTTTCAGTAAAAGATTCTCCGTAGGCAACAACGAATTTTTTAGACTTTTTAAATTCCAAAAGCTGGTTTCTGATTTCTTCCAGCGTCGCCCAACCCGTTTCCGGACCTTCGGTTTTAAGATAAATACCTTTTATTTTGTCATCGGACTGTGCGTTTTTCAAAGCATCTGTGATGTCTTTAAGACCAACTGTGTTTTCATTTCCCGCAAAAGGACCTCCTAAGCCGGAGAACGGATTTTCTGTACCCACTTCCTGAATGGGTTTGTTAAGATCCAGTTTCAGGACGGATTTGTCTGCTACGACTACAACATCTTCGGAAGAAAATGCTGCTCCGATTCCCGCGAAAATGAAAATCGTGATGATGAAGAAAAAGAAGAGGCCAACGAGTGTGGCCAGAACATATTTAAAAAATTGTAACATAAGTTGTGTAAATCTTAGCTGGTTCTGTGATTACCTGTCAACAAAATTAAGTATTTATTGTCCCAATTAGGTCTATAAATATTGTCAAAAGGTATTTTCAGAGTATTAAGTGGTCATATATCTTTTCAAGTATATTTGTGTTTTGATTTTTATCCCTAACCCATCCTGATTTTTAGTTTCAGGAAATAATTTAAGATGAAAAAGACGCTCATTCTGGTTCGCCATGCAACCGCCGAAGACCATAGTTTCCGGGTAAAAGATTTTGACAGAGAACTTGTAAGTAAAGGACTTTCGGAATCTGCGATTATGGGCAGGTGGCTGGTTGAAAAAAATATAAAACCCGATCATTTTGTCACCAGCCCGGCTTCCCGTGCTTATAAAACTGCCGAAATCGTTGCGGACCAGTTTCATCTGGATATTTCTGAAATTGAACTTGTAAGTGATATTTATGACGGAGGCCCCAAAGCTTATCTGAGCGCTGTTAATAGAACGGCGGAAAACACGGAGAAACTGATCCTGTTCGGTCACAATCCAGATATTTCTTATTTCGGAGAATACCTTTCTGGTAAAAATATCGGATCTATGAAAAAGGCGGGTATGGTTATTCTTGAATTTGAAGATTTGAAATGGGAAGAAATTTCTGCCAAAACCGCTACGTTTATCTCCTACATCACGCCAAAAGAAGTTAAAGAGGCCAGTTAAACAAATGGACAAGCCCAATAAAAACCGTTACATTTTCATCGTTGTATTCATCCTGTTTGTAGCACTTTTCGCCTACATTTCCTATGACATGTCGAGCCGGACGACAGCTCCATGGAATAGACCAAAGCAATTGAATCGTGCGCTGCCCGGTGCTTTGCCGGATTCGGATTCTCTAAAACTGGATTCTTTGCTGGAAGAAGCTAAATAGTTTTCAGCCTCTTGGGTGAAATTCTGTGATGACCTGCCTCAGGTAATCGCGGTCGAGGTGGGTGTAAATTTCTGTGGTAGTAATCGACTCATGGCCAAGCATTTCCTGGACGGCTCTGAGACTTGCGCCGCCTTCGATCAGGTGTGTTGCAAAAGAATGCCGGAAGGTATGCGGACTTACATTTTTGTGGATGCCGGCCTTTTCTGTGCAATCTTTTATGATCAGAAAAATCATCACACGGGAGAGCTGTTTGCCGCGCCGGTTCAAAAAAACAATGTCCTCGCTTTCCTTCTGAACAGTCATTTCTTTTCTGACATGTTCAAGGTATAATTCGGTATACTTAATTGCTTCCCGGCCAATTGGTACCAGTCGGACCTTGTCTCCTTTTCCCAGAACTCTTAAAAAACCGATATCAAAATGACAGTTGGTAAGCTGTAGATTTATCAGTTCGGAAACCCGCAGACCGGAGCTGTACAAAACTTCAATGATCGCCCTGTTTCTGGTTCCCTCCGGCGTTGAGTGATCGATTGCGGCAATAATCTGTTCAATATCTTCGTAAGACAAAACATCAGGAAGTTTTCTGGGTAAACGTGGCGCGCCGATTAGCTCGGTTGGATCTTCCTGAATTTCATTTTCGAGAATCAGATATTTGTAAAAAGCTTTTATTCCCGAAAGCATGCGTGCCTGAGAATGTGCGGCAAGTCCAAGTTCAGCAATGTATTTTAAAAAGCCCAGCAAATGATCTTCCTTAATATCTTTGGGGGTTACACTAAAACCGGCCAGTTCCAGATATTCTGCCAGTTTTTCAACATCCCGCACGTAAGCTTGAACGGAATTGTCGGAAAAGGACCTTTCCAGCCGGAGATAATTTTTAAAATGTTTGATGTAGCTTTGCCACATGGATCAATTAGGAATGATTCAGTGAGTGAATGACCGAATGCAATATTAGAGACTAAAAGTCAAAGAATGACATCAAAAAAGCGTGTAGATTTACAAAATGCAGCTTATGGCTCATAGCCAATTGCTAATCGCTAACAAACATGAAAAAAATATTAATACTGAACGGTCCGAATTTGAATCTTTTGGGAAAACGGGAGCCCGGGGTTTATGGAAACCAGTCGTTTGAAGATTATTTTGAAGAACTTAAAAACCTGTTTCCGGATACAGAGCTCCATTATTTCCAATCAAACCATGAAGGTGCGATGATTGATAAAATTCATGAAACCGGTTTTTCTTTTGATGGGATTATCATTAACGCCGGTGGTTACTCGCATACATCCATTGCACTGGCCGACGCATTGTCTGCGGTAACCACACCGGCCGTGGAAGTTCACATTTCAAATATCCATGCACGGGAAGTATATCGTCATCACAGTTATCTTACCGATCGCTGCAAGGGAATGATCTGTGGATTGGGAATGAAGGGTTATGAAATGGCAATCCGGTATTTTATCTGAAAACACCGGATCACCATTAATTGACTATCTAAAGACTGCGTTTGAGAATAAAATTTTCCCGTCATAAAGCATTCCGCGGAATAACGGATCGTCCATCATGTATACCACTGAACCGCGGCCAATTGGCTGAACGCCCATAATCAGTGTGTTTTTTAATTTTCCGGTCATTTTCTGACCAACAAAACCTGCCATATAAGCCTTTTCGGTAAGGTAGCCAACATTCCATCCTTCTTTGAGGTATTCCGTGTCATAGGCATCTCTTACGAGCATATAGTATTCTGGTTTAAGTCCGAAGGAGATTGGATGCGTTCTGTCGAACGTCACATTGTACATACTTCCCGGTGAAGAATCGCTGGTTTCGACGCGTTCCTGGTCACCATATTTTTTGAAAACATCACCTTCTTTACCTTTGTCAGTGTTCTTTTTGGTGAGTCCAAAGCCAGATTTTCCGGCAAAGGATTCCGTTGACTTTTCCATTGCTATGATTTTTCCTCCGTTACGCACCCAAGCCTGAAGCTGATCCAGAACTTTGTCGGAAAGAATACCGGAATATCTTCCGTCTGGCAGAATCAGAACATCAATTTCTGCCCAGGGCAAACTGGCTAGTCTGGATGGATCCACCACCGTCATCGGGTAGTTGATCTGCTGTTCGAAATAATGCCAGACCGAACCAAATGAGGTAGCCGATACGCCTGGTCCGCCAACTGTCACGATTTTTGGAGATTTAAGCACAGGAACAAACTCAGAACCAAAATCCTGGCCGGTGGTTACAAAACCCGTTTTTACCGGAATCAGCTGCACGTGATGTTTGGTCGCCAGCGCAGTGACGACTGTATCAAAGTCTTTTTCGTTATTTCCCTTTTTTGTGATCACAAGCGTACCAGCGTCGAAATTCATCTTTTCCATTTCAAAAGGAACATTTGAACTTCTTACCAGCATATTTCTTTTCAAAAGTTCAGAAAGAAAGACCACATCTTCCACATCCGACCAGCGGGCCAGATAAGCGTAGGGCGTTGCATCAGGAATTTTGTTTTCAATTGCTGTCGGTTGATAAGCAACAGAAGTCAGTTTTTCTTTAAGCCCATAAGCCTTCAAACCAAACAAATAAGAAACTCCCCAGCTTGTAAGGTCATAAGTAACAGAATCTTCCAGAACGGGTTTGGTTTCAAACAATACTTTAATCAGGTTTGATTTTGGCTGATAAGCGCTGATCAATAAATCATTGCTTTCAATCTTAACCGATTGATCCGAAAGCGTGGTGAGTTCGGTTCCTTTCGTCGCCAAACTTTTGCCCGCCTGCCCGTACTGAAATCCCTGATTGGAAAGCCATTCCGTGAATGCCCGCACGCGTTCTTCGTTGCCTTTTGTTTTAACGACATAAGTTTTAAAAGTTCCGGCCGGATTTGTCGCCGCATCTTCGTGAAACCTGATAAATTCCTTGATAATACGTTCCTGACGCGATGCAACAGATTCCAAAGTAGCCAAACTGGTCGCGTAGTGGTGGTCAATACGGCTTACGAGCGTGAGCGTATCTTTTTCTCTTTTACGGTCAATCGCGAGGCCTGACTGTCCGCCGCCTGCCTGTTCGTAGGTAATCCCGATGGCGCCGTTAAATGTTGGCCATGTGTCACCGTAACTTGGGTAAAACAAATCGTAGTTGTAACGTGTGAAATATGCCCAGTTGTTTTTGTCAAAATACCGGCGGCAATTTTCGCCAACCAGCTCATTGAACTCGCGCTGCCAGGCTGTGATGTCCTTGTGAAAAGGTTTGGCCGCAGGAGGGAAATAATAACTGCGGTTGGCGCCCATTTCATGGAAATCTGCATGAAGATGCGGCATCCACTGGTTATAAAGTGCAATTCTCGCCTTTGTTTCTTTTTGGGTTTGCCAAGCCCAGTCGCGGTTCAGATCGAAAAGATAATGGTTGAACCTGCCGCCCGGCCATGGTTCGTCGTGTTCGAGCGCATAGGTTGTCACGTCCGGCGTTGCGTTCTGGTAGCGGTTGTACCATTGCGTATAGCGGTCGTAGCCATCCGGATTTTCGCATGGATCGATGATCACCACTGTATTTTTCAGGATTCCCTGTGTAAGTGCGTTGTCTTTGTTTAGCAACTCATAGGCAACCTTCATGCTGCTGTTTGCAGAAACTGCCTCGTTCCCGTGTACGTTGTAGCTCAGCCACACGATAGGAGGGACAGTGCCGTCGGGTTTTCCTTCCAGCATCTTAATGCTCTTAAGGTGATTGGTACGGATGGATTCGAGGCGGCTGATGTTTTCAGCAGAAGAGATAAAAGCGGTGATCAGCGGACGGCCTTCGTTGGTGGTGCCGTACTGTATGATTTTAACGCGGTCAGGATTTTGTTTTTCCAGCGCGCGGATATAGCCGACAATCTGATGGTGATAAGTAAATTTGGTGCCAAGCGGGTAACCCAGAAACTGGTCTGGAGATTGACTTTGTGCGTGGGCAAATTGGAATAAAAACAGAAAAAGCAGACAGGAAAGATATTTGGTCATAGAGAGCCGGAGTGAAATTGAAAATAGTATATCCAAAATTAGAAATATCACCGAATTTAGCATCATGACAATAAGTGAAAAATAATTTTTGTTTTTAATATTCTGGAAGTGAGTTTATTGTAAAATATATTTATTTTATTTTCTATTGATATTTGGATATTAAAAATCAGTCCTGCATATTTGCACCACGTTAACGGAAACGGGAACGAAAAAGTGAAAGAAAGTGCTAAAAAAGCAGCGAAGTAGGAGACCAGTCGGCCCATTCGTCTAGCGGTTAGGACACGACCCTTTCACGGTTGAAACAGGGGTTCGATTCCCCTATGGGTCACCAAGTTGCTAGTATGCATCGTTCAACACTTTTTAAATCGCTCTGATTCAGAGCGATTTTTTTTTGCCCTTGCTTTCTGTTTTTGCCGGGAATTTTGGGATCAAGTCAGATTCTTGGGGGGTAGAAATAGGTTGAAACAGGTCTCATATCGCGCTTGTCTGGGCGCAGCTGGTGCCCCGATGGCAATTCCATTGCGGGTCACTAAACCGTGTTAGTTAGTGTTAACTAACTTTGATGAAATAAATGCCAATGAGCTCGCCCTTAGCGGGCTTTTTTGTTGTTCAGGGGTTTAGATTTGTTTCGTAACGAAACAATTTTTACCTTACTGTTACAACACACTTCATCATGAACACTTTTGATATCAGGATGCGCATTGCCGCATTACGGCAGTATTTGAGAGACAACCAAACGAACATGTCTCAAAAAGAAATTGATGATGTACTGGACGTGATGTCCAAGTTAATACAGGTGTTGAATGATTTGGAAAATAAAAAGAACTGATTAACCCGTTCAGCTATGGAAACCAAAACAAAACAAATTGAACTGGAAGAATTACTAAATGAATCCAGAGCATTATTGACAGAAGCAGGAGCTTATCTTTCCAAAGACGGTGAAAAATACAAACTAAACGACTGGATCACCATCAAGGAATACTGCAAACGTTTTGATATAAAAAGCACACAGGTAGTCACCAACTGGATCAAACGGGGGATTATTCCTAAGGAAAATATTATTCTCATTGAGGAATATAATAACATCCGGCTTATTAAGGCTGTGGCTTATCAATGAGTAGGGGATTTGAGACGATTGGTAAGCGTAGTGTGGTTTTGTGCTTCCGAATGGACTCAGACCATATGCTAAATCAATAAGTAATTGAATGCTTCTATTTTACATACGATTAAATAAGATTTTGTCGGAGAAATTATTATCATATCCATGCAGTCAAAAAGAAGATTCCTTTTTACGATAAGAAACTTTATAATTTTATTGATTCTGATGGGATTTTTTCAAAAAAGTCAAGTATCTGCTCAAATTGCTAGTCAAATATGGCAAGACCACAACGTTAACGACATTTGAGATGTAACTGTAAAATCACAGGCAAATATTGCTCAACCGAGTTCTGTGTCTTCACAAAACTTTTTTGTGCTTAGGCAATCTAGTTTGACCCATTCAACCCAAAACCCTACAACTCCACAGCCAACAATTCCTTCCCCAGCTTGTGCAGCGCAGTTTCAATTTTTTTGGCTTGTAAGGCTCTTGGTTTTTTTAGGCCGGATGCATAGTGCTGCATTTGTTTTTGATTGATGCCGGTAATACGTTCCAATGCTGAATTTGTAAAAACCCCTTTGTAGTAGTTAAGAAGGCTTACGGTATCAAATTTCCAAACCAATTCAAATTCTCCCTTCAAAACACTTGGAACATGTTCTTCGTTATTGTGCTTTTTCAGAAGTTGAATGGCATCCACAACGGATTGTTTTGCGTCATTAACCGTTTCTCCGGCTCCATATATGCCTTCAACGTTTTCTGCGTAAGCAGCATACAGATCTGCGCCTTTTTCGATAATGATTTTTATCTTTTTCATCGTTGCCAGTTTGTTGATTTTTGTTGAGTGTCACTTTAACTTCATTTTCTTTTGCAGGCCCGTCGGAACTTCTTTGGCCCCATGGAAAGGCACTGGATAACGTCTGCTTTGTTTTTCGTAGATGTAGTGGCTGCCTTCCGTACGGATATGCAACCAACCGTTTTTTCTCACCAGCCGGTGGAATTCTGATGACTTCATATAGCATGTGTGTTTCTGATTTCATGAAGTATTAAAGGTAGCAAATTTACTACTATTTTGAGCTTTTCCCAAACCTCAACCTCAAAATTTCAAACCACCCCAATCCCCAACCAATCTTTCCGTATTTTTGCCCTTATAACTTTAAAAACCTATGATGCGGAAACAATTACTGGCACTTCTGTTTTTATTACCTTTTTTTACCAATGCGCAAAACGCTCCGGCGGTGGATACCAGCTGGGTGCGGAATAATTATACCAAAACGGAACATGCGGTTGCGATGCGTGATGGTGTGAAACTGTATACGGTCATTTATACGCCCAAAGACGGGCAGGCTTATCCTGTGCTGATGCAGCGCACGCCTTATTCCGCCGGCCCGTATGGGGAGAATAATTACCGTCGCCGGCTTGGACCAAATACTTCCCTGATGCGGGATAAATACATTTTTGTTTATCAGGATGCCCGTGGGCGCTACAAAAGCGAAGGCAATTTCCGGGAAATGACTCCGGCTATCGCCAACAAAAAATCTGCAAAAGATGTCGATGAATCCAGCG
Organism: Dyadobacter psychrotolerans; assembly: GCF_004349265.1. Taxonomy (GTDB): domain Bacteria; phylum Bacteroidota; class Bacteroidia; order Cytophagales; family Spirosomataceae; genus Dyadobacter; species Dyadobacter psychrotolerans. Next base: position 557,643 of record NZ_SMFL01000003.1, on the reverse strand, counting down.
ATACTTATGACACGATCGAGTGGCTTTTAAAAAACACCAAAACCAATGGTAACGTTGGGATTTACGGTATTTCTTTTCCGGGTTACTATTCTTCGGCCGCTTTACCCGACGCGCATCCGGCTCTAAAAGCGGTTTCGCCTCAGGCTCCGATGTCGGACGAGTTTATCGGTGACGACTGCTACCACAACGGTGCATTTTTCCTGATGGATAATTTTGGCTTTTACAGCGGTTTCGACGGTCCGAAAAGTGCTAATGGTGAAAATTATGAACGTTTCTTCCGGGCTGGTTCAGCTGATGCGTACCAGTATTTCCTGGATTTTGGTCCGCTTAAAAAAGCCAACGCAAGTCCGTTTTTCTCTGATCCAAACAGTGTATGGAGACAGGTGGTTGCGCATCCGGTTTATGATGAATTCTGGCAGTCGAGGAATATTAAACAGCATTTGAAAAATGTAAAACCAGCCGTGCTTGTCGTGGGCGGATGGTTTGATGCGGAAGATTTGTATGGTGCTTTAAAAACCTATTCAGCGATTGAAAAGCAGTCGCCCGGAAACAACGCGAGGCTTGTAATGGGTCCGTGGACGCACGGAGGCTGGGCGTCTCCTTCCTGGAAGTCGTTTGCGAACTATCAGTTTGGTGCAGATGTGAATAAATATTACCAGGATGAGATTGAAACCAAATTTTTTGATTTTTACCTGAAAGACAAAGGAAGCTTTAATCAGGCGGAAGTGACGGTTTTTGAAACAGGTTCAAACCAATGGAAAAATTACGATATCTGGCCTCCGAAAAACAGCATTCCTACGGCCTACTATTTTGGTGACAAAGGAAAACTGTCTGCCACAAAACCGGATGCAGTTAAAAGTGTCAGCGAATATGTAAGCGATCCTGCCAAGCCTGTGCCTTACACGAACGTCATTTTGGGTCGCAGAAACAATGAATACATGGCCGAAGATCAGCGTTTTGCAGCGCAGCGCCCGGATGTACTGGTTTTTCAAACAGATTCTTTAACATCAGACGTAACGCTGACGGGTGAAATCGCGGCGAACCTTTTTGTTTCCATGTCGGGTACAGATGCGGATTTTATTGTGAAGGTGATCGACGTCTGGCCGGCGGGAGCCGTATTGCCGGCTGCAGAACAGGGACAGCGTCCGGTGCAAATGGGCGGTTACCAGCAAATGGTACGTGCAGAAGTTTTCCGGGGCAAGTTCCGTAACAGTTTCAGTAAGCCTGAGCCGTTTACCAAAGACAAAATTGAAAAGGTTTCTTTCAAGTTAAATGAAGTGGCGCATACTTTCAAAAAAGGACATAAAATGATGATTCAGGTACAAAGCAGCTGGTTTCCGCTGGTGGACCGTAACCCTCAGAAATTTATCAATATTTTTGAAGCAAACGAACAGGATTTTCAAAAGTCGAAAATTGTGATTCACCATGATGCGAAGAACAGCAGTAACGTTGTGTTGCCGGTACTAAAATAAGGTGTTCTGAAAGTTACACAGAGGAGCACTGATTTTCAAAGAGTTATCCTAGTTTTTTGATAAAAAATCTGTTCATGCTAGTCAAATCTACCTGTCGGATGATTAAGGTGTCCGCTATTTTTCTGATTGTAATTCTGGCAGGGCAAGTTCTGGCGCAGGAGAAAAAACCGAAGTTCAGAGTATTGGCGCTTTCTGAGAGTGGCGGGCATCATGTAGCGTATTCAAAAGCGGCTAAAATATGGCTCAATCAGTTGGCCAGAACGGAGCAGTTTAGCATTGACTACATTGAGAATACCGATCAGATTGATGATGGATTTCTGACAAATTATCAGGTTTTTATTCAGCTCGATTTTGTGCCTTATGCCTGGAAGCCGGGAGCGGTCAATGCTTTTGAAAAATATATAAAAGAAGGGAAAGGCGGCTGGATCGGATTTCATCATGCTACGCTGTTGGGCGACTTTGACGGTTATAAAATCTGGCCTTGGTTTTCCGAATTTATGGGTGGCATTCGTTACAAAAATTATATTGCAACATTTGCTTCGGCGACGGTAAAAATTGAAGACAGGAAACACCCGATTATGAAGGGTGTTCCTGTCTCATTTTTTGTTAAAAAGGAAGAATGGTATACGTATGATAAAAGTCCGCGTCCTAATGTGCACGTCATCGCCAGCGTAGACGAATCAACCTATTCTCCTGATTCAGAGAACAAAATGGGCGATCATCCTGTGATCTGGTCTAATAAACATTACAAGGCCAGAAACGTATACATTTTCATGGGACACGATCCTGTACTTTTTGAAAGTGAAGAGTATAAGACCATTTTCAAAAATGCGATCCACTGGGCGGCAAAGAACTGAGATTTATTTTAGCCCTTTTCGTTTTTTATATTCCTGAAAACGCTGATTATATTCTTTTAACTCCTCTTCTTTAAAACTCTTTTGATAGCGTTCCGGAAGTTCGAGCCTTTCCTGCATTTTGAGTGAATTGGAAAGTTCTACAAGCGTATTCTGCCCTTTTTTATCTTTCAGCAAATCGAAGGAATCGTACAAATCGCCGTTTACGGTGTAAGCTTTAAAGGCCAGTTTGTTATCGTCAACCGTAACCACCTGATAAAGCTGTGTGTTGGAAGCGGCACGATCCATCCAGTTTTGCAAACCGATGTCATACATTTTAGGCCCGCTAACTGAAACTACATAAATTGGTCCGTCCGGTTTCTTACGACTTTGTCCCAATGGCATGTTAATTCCGCGTCCATAAGTATGGTCATGACCCTGTAAAACAATATCCACATTGTGTTTCTTGTACAGCGGCTCCATTTTTATCCTCCATTCATCATTATCACGGCCATTTTTAGTTGAATAAATCGGGTGGTGATGAATGACAACCGTCCAGCGGTTTGGCTTGTCGCTGACCACTTTTTCAAACCAGGCAGCCTGTTTATCCAGAATCGAAGAATCGAGCAGAGCAGCCTGTGAATTCAAGGCAATAAACCGCACGCCCTGATAATCGATGTAGTAGGCAGATTCTGCCAGCCCATCCGGACCATTTTCAGGTAATGCAAACTGTGGGCGCCAGTGCATGGATAAATAACCTTTGTCGTTTTTGTCGTAATAATATTCATGATTGCCTGGCGTGGAAAGGCTTGGAATCATCCCATTCACCCAGCCGCCAGCCTCAAACCATTCGCCCCATTCGTAATCACTGTTTGATCGGTTGATCAGATCGCCAGCGTGGATCATCAGATTTGCTTTTGGCAAAGTAGAATAAGCACCTCTGATCGTTCTGGACCATAAGGAACGCAAATCATTTTGCGCATCCCCGAAATAGAGAAACGAAACCGGTTCATGTTTGTCTGACGCCGTAGTAAAATGAAACCATTCGCTCCATTGCGTACCATTTCCAACGCGGTACATGTATTGGGTTGCAGGTTTCAGATCGGTAAAATTAGCTTCGTGGTATAACACCGTCTTGCCATCCAGTACGGTTGGCTGACTTAGAGCTTTTGTAACTTTTGCTTTTGACTGAAAATCGGGAGACGGATCTGCTTCGTGAATGGCTGCTATTGCCTCCGTTACCGTGGAATCAGTCCGCCAGTTAACTGCTTGTGAGACAGACGGATTTCCTTTAAACCCAAGAATGACCCGGTCAGGGAATTTAGAGGCGGGGTAGGTTTTGTTTCCCTGGGCAAAAGTACCGGTTGTTATAAATAATGGATTTAGGAATAGTAATGCCAGTATATGCCTTGACCTGAGATACTTAAATTTCATAAAAGAAAGATGGTAGATAATTTGTAAGAATACCGGTTTTCTACCGGAAAAGACTATTTAAGTTCATGAAGTTATTATTAAATATGCTTCGCAATCAACCGTTGAGGGAAACGCTTTACGGCAAATGTGTTCGGTTTTTTTAAATTCAAAACCCTTATCTTTGCAGCATCAAAAACAAGGTATCTGTTGAAAAAGAAAACACTCTTCATTACCCCGCCGTTTACCCAGCTTAATACGCCATATCCTGCCACTGCTTATCTCAAAGGATTTTTAAATACTTTGGGCCGGGAATCGTACCAGGCTGATTTGGGTATTGATGTAATTCTGGCGCTGTTTTCTTCAAAAGGTCTCAATCGCTTATTTGCACAGCTGGATGAGTCCGATGCGGAGCTTACAGAGAATAGTTTCCGCATTTATTCTCTAAGAGACGATTACGTCGCTACGATTGATCCCGTTATCCGTTTCCTGAAAAACCACAATCCTACGCTTGCACACAGTATCTGCGACAGAAGTTATCTTCCCGAAGCAGGCCGGTTTCAGCAATTGGAAGACATGGACTGGGCTTTTGGTACAATGGGAATACATGACAAAGCGCGCCACCTGGCGACTTTGTATCTCGAAGATCTTGGTGATTTGATACAGGAAGCGGTGGATCCTCACTTTGGATTCAGCCGGTATGCTGAACGTCTTGGCAGATCTGCCACGCATTTTGATGAAATGGAGCAGGCTTTGGAAATGCCGGACACACTTTTGTCTCAAATACTGACAACTATTCTCGAGGAGAAAATTCAGAAATATCGTCCGGATATGGTTTGTATTACCGTTCCTTTTCCGGGGAATTTATACGGTGGTTTCAAATGCGGGCAATATCTGAAAAAGCATTATCCTGATATTAAAGTGGTTATGGGCGGTGGCTTTGCCAACACCGAACTACGTTCATTAAAAGAGCCCCGTGTTTTTAATTATATTGATTTTGTTTGTCTGGATGACGGCGAGGCTCCGCTGTTATCTCTTTTGGAATATGTTGACGGAGAAAGAGAGATTTCAAAACTGAAAAGAGTTTATTCATTGATGGATGGCGTTGTGGTTTATCACAATGGAGCAAAAGAGAAGGATGTTCCGCAGCGTGATACGGGCACGCCGGATTACAGCGATCTGCCTCTGCATGATTACTTGTCGGTTATTGAGATCGTAAATCCCATGCATAGGCTTTGGAGTGACGGCCGCTGGAATAAGCTTACGCTGGCACATGGCTGTTACTGGGGTAAATGCTCGTTTTGTGACATCTCGCTGGATTACATCCGCAGATACGAACCTATGACTGCCGCATTACTGTGCGACCGAATAGAAGAGATTATTAATCAAACGGGACAAAACGGTTTTCATTTTGTAGATGAAGCTGCTCCGCCTGCTTTGCTGCGCGATCTTGCTTTGGAAATCATCCGCAGAAAATTGACAGTTGTCTGGTGGACCAATATCCGTTTTGAAAAGAATTTTACACATGATCTTTGTTTGCTTTTAAAGGCTTCGGGCTGTATTGCTATCTCAGGAGGTCTGGAAGTTGCGTCTGACCGTTTGCTTGAACGGATGAAAAAAGGTGTAACCGTTGCACAGGTTGCGCGTGTGGCGGATGCTTTTACGCGGGCCGGCATCATGGTGCATGCCTATCTGATGTACGGTTTTCCGACACAAACAGCTCAGGAAACGATCGATGCCCTGGAAATGGTTCGCCAACTTTTTGAGCAGGGGATTGTCCAGTCGGGATTTTGGCACAGGTTTGCCATGACAGCACATAGTCCTGTTGGGTTACACCCGGAGGAATTTGACGTCATGCGTATTGGTCCTGGTTTGGGGAAATTTGCCAATAATGACCTCGAACATCAGGATCCGTTGGGGGCAGATCATGATCTTTACGCAGAAGGATTGAGGAAATCGCTTTTTAATTACATGCATGGTGTTTGCCTGGATTTTCCTTTGTCACGCTGGTTTGATTTTAAGGTGCCATCAACATCGGTTTCTCCCAATTATATTGCAAAAAGTATCCGGGAATTACCGGACATCGCGGCAAGATCGAACGCGATGATTGTCTGGATGGGAAGTCTTCCGGAACTGGGTGTATTTGAGGAAAAAAGAGGCAAGAAAGTCTATGAAATAGCTGAACTAGTTTTCTTTAATAAAAAGAAAGAATGGGTGGTAGAAGCCGAAGTGGCGGTAGCTGAATGGCTGGTGGAAATAATGCCAAAATTGCTTACCAACAATGCAGAACCCTATGCCTTTGAACAGTTTCGTAATGAGTTTGAAACCGCCGGGCAAGGCAGTTTTGAGTCGTTTACCACATCAAAAACCTGGCAGGATTTACGGAAGGGTGGGTTGTTGGTTGTGTAATTTTACCACCTTAGACACCGGAGAGCACCTTAGTTTTTTAGAGGATGAATTTTAATTCCCGGTTGTTAGAATTTTAAGACTTGGAATTTCTCCAGATCGTCATCAAAAGTTGTAAAGGTTGCAGGATAACCAATTCCTACATAGCCAATTTGTTTATCCAGATTGATAGCTTTTGCAGGACGGATTGTTGCCATTTCAATGGCTTCCTGCAAAGGGATTCCTACAATTTGAACAGCATTTCTTACTGCATCTCCCAAGGAAATCGTTGCTCCTGCGAGGTTACCGTCAGAATTGGTATACCGGCCGTTTTTAAGATTAGCATCAAATTCTCCCCATTTAAACTCCGTAACTTTTTCACCTAAGAACAATGCGTCGGAAATCAGGAATAATTTGTCTTTTTTAATCTTATAAGCCACTCTCGCTGCTGCAAAATCGCAGTGAACGCCGTCAATGATAATCGGTGCATAAACCGAATTGTTATCAAAAGTTGCGCCTACCAGTCCTGGTTCGCGATGGGCGAATGCCGACATGGCGTTGTAAAGATGCGTAACCAGATGAATTCCCTGAGTAAAAGCCTTTGAAGCTTCGGTATAAGTTGCGTTGGAATGGCCGGCGGAAACGGTGATCCCCGATTCCAGAAGCATCTTAAGCTGATCTTCTGTGAACATTTCCGGCGCTATGGTAATCAGTTTAATCACATCTTTACCAAACTTTATAATTTCCTCCAGGTCAGCATTGGAAGGCTTTCTGACATAGGCAACCAGGTGAGCGCCCCGTTTAATGGGATTAAGAAAAGGCCCTTCCAGGTGCATACCCAATACACCGGAACCAGGATATTTTTCCTGATAGCTGCGGACAGCTTCAATACCTTTAAGAATATTATCCTGTGGAGAAGTGATCAGTGTGGGAAGCACATAACCGGTTCCTGTGGCAACGCTGGCCTGATAAATATCGTCAATTGTTTCCTCGTCGGCTCTTTGGGTAAAGTAGTATTTTTCGCCGCCGTTAATGTGGCTGTCGAACAAACCGGCACAGAGATTTTGAACAATTTGAATTTCAGGAAGTGGAACCGAATGCCTGATGTTGGTTAACTTTCCATTTTCGATGGTAAGTAACTGATCTTTCAGGATCTCATTTCCTGTATATACTTTATGGGCAAATAGCTGTTTCATACTCCGGACGAATTAGCCGGCAATTTAGCAGATATGATAATACGTCCCGTTTTATTTAACGATAATATCAAATTTTGTTAGAAGACCAGCCAGGTCAGAAGATAAAAATTTGGCTTTCCTTATGTTATTTGAGGTTGGATCAATGGTGAAATTCTTACTTGTCGTAAAATCAACACCTCCAATATTGGTTCCTGCAAAAACAGAATCACTAAAATCACAGTTATGGAATCTGCATTTAGACAAGTCTGCCTGAGTGAAGTCGGCACCCTGTATGCGGCAGTTTGAGAATAGGCTTTTGTTTAATTTCTTGTTTTCAAAAATTGCATAATCCAGGATACAGCTGTCAAATTTTACCATCAGACCAAAATCTTTGGCCGCCGATATGTTTGCACCGGTCAACTTGCAATTATAAAATTCAACGTTGTCCAGCTTGCAATGCGTAAATGAAACGTTGCTCAGATTGCAGTCCGTGAAAATACAATCGCTGAAATTAACGCCCGGCAAATTTGAAAAAGTACAGTTTATAAATTCAAATTGTTCAAATTCCTGAGTTGGCAGATCTTCTACGGTAAAATCGATATTCCTTACCGACTCTGTTATTTTTTTACTGAGCATATAAACTTACTTTCCCGTCCGGGATTACAAATATTTTTTAATTACTGATTTTAAATGATCGGCCTGTACGACACCGGATTGTCTCCACATTGGTTTTCCATGTTTAAAAACGATCAGCGTCGGCACGCCCTGAATTTTATAAGCCTGCGCAGCAGACGGATTTTTATCTACGTCTACTTTGATGATCGTTGCTATATCGCCCAAATCCGTTTTCAGGGTTTCCAGAATCGGCTTCATCATTTTACACGGTCCGCACCATTCGGCTGAAAAATCCACAAGTACGGGTTTATTTCCGTTAATAAGTTCTTTGAATGTTGACATTTTGCTGTTTTTTAATGGACAAACTTACCTTTTGATAACCAATTTTTGAACTTAAAGGTTTAGCAGGAATGGAATTAAAGTCCGCCTTTTGACGCAAAATGAGGTGTTATGCGGACGTCACAGTCTGGCTTTTAAGAATTTACTGACACCCATTTCGATCCATTTATAAGTAAAATGAGAATAAATAATGGTGATTGATATAGAGGTAAATAAAGAGAAAACGAACATTAATTCGGTTTCAGGAGATTTCAGCATTCTGAAAAGGACGACATTGACCAATATCAGGACGATAGCATGATTGAGGTAAATTGAATAAGATATTTTCCCAAGATACTGAACCGGAGCCGTGTTCAGGAGCTTTGTAACGATGCCTGTTGAATTACAAAAAATGACAATGCCGACAGAAAAGAGTAAAGGGAAAACCAGTTTCCAAAGATTTAGTCCGTAGTGATGCATCACATACATGGCGCCAACCAGTACGACAAGAAAGGGGATTTCCCAAATAGTTAAATTGTAATGTCTGTCTTTAATAAATTTGTAAGTAAAAATACCAAAACAAAAACACAGTAGACTCCGGATAAAGCCATAATCATAAGCCAGCACGTAATTTCCATTGGAAACGATAAAGCAGATTGAAAGGCAGATCAGAGCCAGAAAAGTGAAAGTTTTGTATTTTGGAAAAAATAGCAGGACAAGCCCGAAAACAAGGTAAGATATCATTTCGGCAGATATTGACCAGGCAGGATAATTTAGTCCGATCCAGCTGCCAAAAACAGGGGTGGAGCCCATGAAAGTCAGTGTATCCATTACCGTATTCAGGTAATAATCCATGCCGAGGTCTGTCGAATTTTTGAAGGAACTGAAATCACCAAGTAAATTGAAGATCAGGAACACAATCTCTGTATAAAATAAGAGAGGGTAAAGGCGGATAAATCTTTTTTTAATAAACTGAAAAAAATCCTCTTTGGTATTAATTCTGTTGATGTAATTCAGCGCGATCACAAAACCGCTCAGAACAAAAAAGAAGTCAACAAACAAATCAGAATTGATGACAAAAAAGTTGTTGTAAAGAATGGAATCCTTAAAAGCATTATGGTGATGTGCAACGACGAGGACTGAAAAAATTCCTCTCAGTCCGTCAAGCTGTTCTACTCTGTCTCTCATTCGAAAGTTGAAATTTGGACAACCTCAAATATGGACGGAAACCGTTGAGGCAGCTTAGTTTTTTTGTTAATCAAGCTGATACCGGATTTGAAATTTCTTCCTGCCTTTCCGGAACGGTATTATTCAGATATCGGATACCTAAAAACCGGATCATTACAGCATATGGAAACCAGAATGCAATGTCAGTGGGTCGTCCTCCTGTAATTAAAAGTATGGTCAGGGAAACGAAAAAATATGCCAGAAAAGTCGATATTTCGCTCGTACCTCTTCGAATCTCACGGATTGCAAAAAGGAATAGAAACAGATTAAATAATGCAAAAAACAGGAACCCAATTATTCCATAGGCCACAAACGATTCCAGAATAGGAACATCCAGATAATCACTTTTGTAACCCCGTCCCAGGAATGCATCCCATGAAAACGCAGTTTCCAGGAAAGTTCCGAAACCACTTACCCTACCCATGGCCGAGTAATCAACATCCGCAGTTTCTGTGAGTTTTACCCCGAATGAGGTAAAAATAACGTCCATAATACGATCCTGAAATACATCCCAGTATCCCAGGACGAGATTCAGAATGTCACCATATTTATTTAGAAAAGCATTGATGCCAATCACGATTAGCACCAGTACCAGAAGATTTCGGAATTTGAATAGGCTTGCGGCGCCAGTAAATATGCTGGATACTTTAAAGTGAAAGATAAAATAAGCCGTCAGCATAAGTCCGATACCGATGTAGCTGGATTTTGCCAGTGAAATAACAACAACACCCAGGCTGAACAGGATGGAGAAAAATAAGAATATTTTTGTGAAAACGCCTTTGGTATTACTCAGAAGGACAAAGCCAGAGATCAGGCACACTACGCCATTTCTGGCAGTGATGTGCGGATTACCACCGGGCTGAGCTCCGTCGTTTGAGAAACTTACTGCGGCACGCATTCCCGGAGTCCAGTTTGGATCGGTTAATAGTGAGTAAACAAGCGTAACATTTGCAAATAGGGAGAGCACAAACAACACTGTAACGAGCGTTTCGGATACGTCGTTTGGAATATGTAAGAGTAAAATCAAAAAACCAAAAATGAAGACAAAATTTCCGATTTCTGCGATTGCTTTTCCACCAAAGTTTATAAACATAAAGTAGTAAAACATGATAACCAGAAACCCCACGCCCAGGTTAAACAAAATGGTATTGGGTTTGTAAAGGCGTTTGAAAATATGCCTTGGGATCATCAGGATAAGCCCTAATGCCAGAAATGCCGCAGTGAAGATACTATTTGCGGGGCCAATTTTTAGCGTGTCCCTGATAAAGAAAATAAGCGGAAAGCCGTTGAACATCATCGCTATACCCACAGAATATCTGAGGTTAGTGAAATTTGTTCCAATATTTAAAAGGCTCCAATTCATTTAGAAAATCTGTAACTGATATATTTAAGGTCAAATTTAGAAACGAAGTAAGCAATCTTCGAAAATCTGCACCAAAGATACCGCATTTTGTTCAGAGACGGGAAACCTAACTCCGAAATGTACAATTCCTTCACCTTGGCATGTTCCGTTTTTCCGACAGTTGATGCAATGTTAGACGATTTTGCCTCGGCATGAACCCGTAGTGCTCCGCCTAAACCTTCAACTTTCCGGACGGTGGTTGTGCCTGAGGCGGTAAAACGTGTTATAAATTCATAGTCAAATGCGAAATGATAAGATTCATCAAACAAACCATATTTTTTGACAAGATCATTTTTAAAAAATAAAGTCTGATTATGGATTTGCATTCCTTCGAGTACTTGGCAACTGAAATTGAAAGATGTGGTTTTTAAAAGTTCAGTTACTTCATCATCTGTGGAAATCATAAAAAGGTCACCATAAATAATATCGTCGGCTTGTTTTAAAACTTCCTCTCCAAAACGCTTAAAAGTGTTCGGAAAATATACATCATCCGAATTTTGGAAACCGATATATTCACCTGTTGCCATTTCCAGGGCTTTGTTAATCGCATGAACCTGACCCCGGTCCTTTTCTGAAACCCAGTAGGTCAGATACTTTTCATATTTTTTTATGACATCAACGCTGAAATCTGTTGATCCTCCATCGATAATGATATATTCAAGATTCGGATAATTCTGGTTCAGAACACTTAAAATGGTTCGCTCCAAAAAATCCGCCTGATTATATGACGGCGTAATGATGGTAAGTTTCGGAAAACGGTCAGATTTTTCAGCATTAAGTTTTAATGATGAAAGAAAATCGCGTAAATCGGCTGTGGTTCTTTTGAGGGGTGTCATTTCAAACTGTCAATAGTGTCTTTAAAATTGATCAATAAACCGTGTTATTGACTGAATTTTTACTGCAAGTTTCTTTCTGAAAAGTCTGTTGCTTTTTATTTGCGGGGAACGGCCATATCCGGGTGTCGCTGTTTCCGAAAGCAGAGACCGAAACTGCCTGATACTATGTTTGTAATTGGTATGCATCTTTTTGAAAAGATTGCTCTTGCTAATCAAATCCGCATAATCGGACCAAACCGGATCGAAAAAATCAAGTCCCGCAAAATCTATTGAAATAAGCGGTACCCCATTGACAAAGTAACTGCCTTGCTTTTCTGTGATTTCTCTATTTAAAACAGCATGAAGGCCATAGTGCCAGCCGGAATAGGATATCTGAACTGTTTTTGGTACGTGGACCAGGCAAAAATTGAGCCAAAGCTGATCCAGGCACATCCCATTGCATAGATTAAATTCAGCTCTGTCGATTGTTCTTTCACACCACCAATCCAGAAATTTCAGGCTCTCTTCCGAAGGGCGGAGCACCCAGGCGCCTGAATGAAACATCCCAATATTGAGTATTCGTTTATCGTCCAGAGAGGCTTTCTCTTTTATCGGCTTTGTAATGTTTGGTGTTAACAGCAAATCGCCGCTCAGCCTGATAATTTCTTCAGGTGATTGGTAAAGAGCTACTGTCGGCGCTAGAAACACAAAGGTGTTTTGTTCCGGATGCAGATTTATCAGATGTTTGGCAAACCAGGGACGACAAGCCGCAACAAGCTCAAAATCATGATATTGGTTAGCCATTTGTTTCCATTCAGGCAGTGCCAGTTTGGTAACATCTATAAGCCGTATATTTTCAGGAAGATTTGTTAAAGCAACTGTATCAACCCAGCACAGATAAAAAATATGTTCCGGATATTTCATGACAGAAGTCCCCAGAGCAATTGCGTTGGTCAGGCTTGTGCGGTTGCAAACTGTGAAAATAATATTCATACGTTAATTCTTCCCTGAACCAATCATACGGATCAGGCTATCAATATTGTTATTGTTGACGTTTGTTATGGCAAAAGGTAAGGTTTTAGCGGGCAGCGGGGCTTTTGATTCAAAGTCCGTGAATGATTGGCAGAAATAATTTCTGACGATCTCGGACGGCTTACGCAGGCTTTGGCTAAACCGGTTCGCTTCTAATTCCCAAAAAACCGAGTCCCGGTTAATCAATTCATCATTATGGCGGTATTCGTAAGCATTTTTCTTTTTGGCCTGCAATGTTTTAATCATCCGTTCAATAAAACAGAGGTAAATTCCATTTTCATTAAAAGCAGTTCCCAGCAATTCTTTTTCAACTTTGTTCAATCCCAAAATTCTGGATAATGGATTTAATTTTAGATTTGTATTTCCTTTTTCCGTAACAGGAGCTGCTTTTAAATAGTCATATCCCTGCTTGCACCAATAGTGTAATTCATCTTTTACTACCCAGCTGTTCAATTCATGAATAAGAAGAAAATCCGCCCAGCTAAACCGGTCGTAGAAGTCTTCCATCAAAAATAATTTTGCCAGCGTTTGCCGTGATGCAAAATATTCTTTCGGGAAATAAATCACGTCTATATCCTCTTTATGCTCCCTGATGATGTTCAGATCAGCCCCTTCAAAAGTGATAAAGATAACAGGGTACTTCTCGAGCGTCTCAAGACAATGGTGTAATATTCTTTCTTGTATTGGACTGAGATTAGGGTCAGGAACGGGAATGATAACGGATACGAGCTCTTTCATTAGATAGTTTCGAGCTGTTCAATGGCATACTGAAATGGTTTTTTTAACCATTTTCTTACACGCTGATACCGCTTTACATGAACGGGTTTGATATAGTAACAGGGAAACTTACGATAATAGGAATTCCCGTTTTTTAAAAGGTTATTTTTATAAATTTCGAATAGTTCAGTCAGATCTTCGCGCTGCGATAGTTCAAACCGGTCCTGATATTTTGAAAGAACATCCGGTTTGGCAGGATCATATCCGCTATAATGAAAAAAGATCAAAGGATATTTTTCGTTAACGATAAAGGAACCGTCCACGAAAGAAAAACTACGCTCATGTAAGTTCCAGTATGCTGCATTATATCCCGGATTACGCTCTATTAACATTTCAGGAACGAAAACCGGTAGAAAATTCATCCAGTTTTGATCTGTAAACAAACCGGTACAAAGGTCTATATAACACTCGTAACGAAGTTTTTCTTCCCACCACTTGATGTATTCAAGGCCTTTTTCGCTTCTTGCAAACGCTCCGAATCCCAGATTATAAATGCCGGTGTTTAAATGGTCAAGTTCGTTGGGTTTTAGGCGGTCATTAATTGGAGTATTGATATGCGGAGTTAAAACGGCCGGATGACTTTTTAACGAATGCAGCAATCCGGTAAGCGGTTTGAAAATGATTATATCCGGATCAAAATAAATTACATTTTCAGCTTCTGGATAATTTTTAAAAAAGTAAGTAAAATAAAAAGGTTTGACGGCTGTGTTCAGTTCAGTGATGTCATAACGGTCTGCCATTTCCTGAAACCCTTCAATACCAATTTTGTCGATTTCAATCATCGGATATTTGGGCAGATACGCTTCGTCAAAACTTACGCCTTCCAAAATATCAACGAGTCCTATAAAGAATTTAATATCAGGATTTGTTGCCTGTAGGGAATCACCAAGGGTTCTTGCCTGGGCTAAATAGTTTATTGAACAAATTGTAAAAACGATGGTCATTGATTTTGCTTTTCCGAAACGGTCAAAGGTAAATACTTCTGAATGATAGTCTCGATGTTTCCTACGCTTTTCTCGGTATTGTGACGTTCCAGAACTTTCTTACGTCCTTTTTCTCCCATAATCTGACGAAGCCCCGGATCCAGAACCAACTGAATAACAGCGTCAGATGCTGCAGCAATGTCAAGGTAAGGAACTACAAAACCTGCGTCGGACTCTATTAATTCGGGTGCACCGCCTGCATCTTCAAAGCAAACGACAGGTATTTCCTGTAAAGCCGCTTCAAGCACAACCAATGGATAAGGATCTTCTCTTGAACTGAGTAAAAGGATATCGAAGCGATTGATGTAGTCCAGTGCCTGAGGTGTTGGGGGAATTAATATAATTCTGTCGGAAAGCCCCATTTGGCGAATATCGCTTTCAATAAGCTCGTATATTTCGTGCTGCGGACCTGCTCCAACCCAAACAAAGTAAACCGGCAGGGGGGTGGTAGTTTTAATAACACTTTTTGCGATCCAGTTGAAAATATCATTTCCTTTTCTCCACTCTGCGTTTCCGCACCCCCCAACAACAATGGCGTCGGAAGGAATGCGATATGTTTTTTCTAACAGGTCTGTCTGGACAGTTTTAAGTATTTCATCCACATGATCATGATCGATCAGGGTAAATGTGCTCACATGCTGTACAGGGAAATCGTATTTTTTAACGTAATAATTAGCAACTGCCCTGGATACCGCAATAAGATGATCTGTTTTCTTTAAAAGGAAATTCAAATGCTTTTCATGTGTGTAAATCCTTGCAGACATAGCCAGCTCGTGCACAAAAAGCACCAACGGAACATTGTGTAAAAAACGAAGGGTTTCATAATAAACCCGGGCATTTGCAATTGAATTTACAAAAACCAGCCCTATATTTTGAGCCTCCAGTTCCTGAATAATCCGGTCATTTTCTTTTTGTGCTGAATGTTCTTCATACAATCTATGAAGATTTATTTTTTTTAAAATCTTGCCCGTTATGAAATTTTCCGAAATGGAATCCTGCTGATATAACCTGGTGATGGTAATTATTTGAGCAAATTCACTTTCCAGCTCACCACCGTTACAAAGCAGCAAGTGCATCGGAACGCCACGTTCCTGCAGGAGTCTCAGCAACTGCAGCAACAGAAGCTGACTTCCTGCCCGGTTGGCATCATGACTTACAAATAATATTTTCTTATGTTCCATTTGTTAAGTGAGTTGCTATGATCAGTTTCACATAGTTTTGAGGATTCTCAATGCCCTATCAATATGCTTCATAGCTTTTTTTTCCAGGAACTTTTTTTGCCGGATTGCCAATATAAATACCCCACTCTTCGGTTTCTTTTGTAATTGCGGATGCCATTCCAACCAGTGTACCCTGAGCAATGTGCATATAGTCACGGATCGTACTGTTGACACCAAAAAATGAATAAGAATCAATTTGACAATGGCCGGACATCACTACATGTGAAGTGAAAAAAACGTGGTCGTTTATCCTGCCGTGGTGCCCGATATGGTTACCACTCCACATCACTACATTGTTGCCAATAGTCGTGTAGGGTTGGATGGTGTTGTCTTCCAGTATAAAACAGTTTTCTCCAACTACCCCCTTGTCAAAAATAGTGGCATGTGAACTGATGTAGGAGATAAATTTATATCCTTTTGCTTTTGCCTCATTGTAAATGCTTTCACGGTTTCTGTTCATATTGCGGCCCGTCATGGGTGCGAAAAATGAATATTCAGAGGGCGAAAAAATAGTTTCAACATCTTCAAAAGCAACTACGGGCAAGCCGTGAAAGGCTTCATCCTGAATATATTCGCGGTTAATGGTGAAAGCTGCCACTTCATGTTCTGAATCATGCTGCAGATAATAATGTGCCAGTTCTGCTGTATCCAGCACGCCGAAAATGATAACCTTAGCCATTGTTAAATAAGTTCGTATTCTTTTAAGAGTGTGTTTAAATTTTCCTGGTCATTAAACATTAGTACGTCGATAACCGACAACCAAGGTACGAAACCATTTTGAAATTGGGGATACGGTTTTGCCACACTTTTTAAAAAGTTCAGCTGTATGCCTTCTGTCGAAAATTTATCTTTGTTATACAACTCCATGCCACCAATCGGATTGATGTAATGAGAAGCTTGTTCTTTTTTACAAATATCCAAAATACGGTCCTGCCCTTTAAGCTCCGTGTTTTTGTAAATTCCTGAGGAAAGTATAATTTCTGTTGTGATACCCATGTAACTGCAAACTTTTTGAAGGGCTGCAATTGTGAGATCATTAATGGTTTCTAGCTCTAAATGTACAATTTCTTCTATCAGAATAGAAACCTTTTGATAATTAGGTGCCTTCTGATAAGATTGCTGCAGGGTTTTAAGAAACTTCTTTTTCCAGGGATCGCCTTTCAGCATTTCAACTTCGTAAATCAGTTTATTTTGACTTGCATCTTTTAAAGGAATTGTAAAAAGATGAGGCTTGCCGGATACCAGAAGATTGTTACGGTTAATCCAGCCTTTATTGATGAAATTTACATCATCGTAAATGATGAATTTATCCACAGCATTTATCAGTTGAAAATATCCTATATACGGAAATATATAAGGCTGCATAATTGCAATGGTCATGAAATTTATGGTTTTTGGCATCATAGTGCCGTGTTAGCATTTGAATTTGCAGAATAGTTTTCGGATGATTAAGAAAACTATTCTACCTGAGTTTCCGAAGGTAATAATCTTCTCCTTTTTCATCCAGATTTGTCAGGGTAGTATCTGAACCAAGCCGGAGATCACCAGGAAGGGCTTTGATTTTACTGGTATCGTTAATAACGCTTCTTGCATAAAAAAGATAATCCGCTTCTTTGGGAATTGGTCTTAACCCTTCTTCAAAAGGGTTGATCGAGATTAATTTTCTGGTAAGTTTTTTTCCGTAAAGCGGATATTCGAAGTCGCTGTTTGTCGTAGCCAGGGCAACGGTAGCGTTCTGTGGAACAATGGAGTCATAGCGCTCATAGGCAGGAGTAATGTCGGGTCGTGCAAAAGTCTGAAATTTTATCCTGTCTGCTTTTAATGCAGATTCATAGCCGTACGCGGGAAAAGGCAGACAGCGAATGTTGAGATAAACAGACATTACCGCTGAAACGCAGGCGACCACAACAACCAAAGCAACGTAACCTTTCCAGATTTTTCTTCTGGGTTTAATGATAGAAAGGCGGTGATGTGAAAATAACAGTAAAAGAAAGAGAACTCCAAAAAGGCCAGTTTCTATAAAGTATCTCCCTTTAAACGGATCATAAACTGCTGAATACGAAACAGCAATAAAATGCAGAATAAATGCCAGTGCGAGAAACCAGTGCACCCGCGACCAGAAAACCCTGACAAAAACAAGCAAAATTAACGGAAGAATCAATGCAAAACCAAAAGCCCCCCAGTACGGATTTGCGTTGTAATTTTCAAATCTGCGCTGGAAAGAGAAGGGAACAATCGCGTACACTTTTTCTTCATCGAGTCGCAGCCGCAGTTTATCTTCTATCACTACTAACGGTTTACGCATTACAGTGTTAATATCATATCCCCACTGTGCATTACGCAGTCCGTCTAGATTAAAAAAGTCGTATGAATAACGCAAGACGTTTCTTGTTCCCTGTTTTACCAGGTTCGGAAGCGGGCCAAATCTTTCGATAGATTGATGTCTGAGTGCAGTTGGAGGGCCGATGGGATGACCGAAAACCTGTATGTTTTTAACATAACCCGTGGGGAGCATGTAGATCATCACAGATACAACAATCGCCGCTGCAAGTTTTATAAACCTGTCGAAAAAGACTTTCAGATCGGGTGCCAGAAAAACGGTATACAGCATCAATACAAAAACAGATGGCAGCAAAAGGGCAAATGTTGCCTTGTGTCCAAACGCAATCCCGAAGGTAAGTCCCGCCAGGTACAGGTAGCGGTTTTCCCTGGTGTTGTAAAATGTAAAAAGAAAATAGAGTAGACAGCTTAGGTAAGCAGTTAATACAATATCCGTTTCGGTCGTTACGGCCTGCATCAGGAAATCAAGAAACATACCATATGCCAACGCACAGAAAACGCTTGCCGAAAGATTACGACCGATCCGCTGTGCTATACCAAAGACAGAAACGAGGGTTATGTAGTATGATAAATGATGAATCAGTTTAAATGCATTTTCAAAACCACCCGTAATAAGGTAAGAATAGATCTGAATACTGGTTACACTTTTTGGGTAGGTATCCATGTTCCAGTTAGCGCCTCCAAAATGTTCCATAGTCCCACGCTGAATATACCGGATTGCGCGGTTCAAATGGCCGGTCATACTGTCCCACTCATTAGGAGCAGTAAACAGAACAAGGATCAGATTCGTTACACCAATGACGAACATGGTGCCAAACATGAAGACAAATATAAACTTCAGATAGGGTGATAATTCGGCAATCCATAGCCTGAACGTGCTTAACCTGTTGTTAAGAATTACTGAAACTGCATATTCCTGGCGTACCGGAACCAGCATCTTCCATATTCCCAAGTGTAATGCAAGCACCGAAAAAGTCGCTGCAATCCATGAAAAGGTGCTCGCCGTAAGATCCAGTGCAGAAAGTAAAAATCCGGATGGAATTACACTTCCTGTAAACAGGAGAAACGAAACGATCAACCACTCGGTGAGTGATGGCCCGGCTACTTGTTTTGCAACATAACCAACACCAAGGAGAAACAGGAAAAATGCAAGAAGGTAAACTATAACCATAATACTATGGTGCTAAAACACTATTAATTATCGCAGAAATACGTTCAACATCCGTTAAAGGGAGGCCGACATACAGGGGCAGGCAAAGTACTCTTTCCGAAATATTCTCAGAAACCGGACATGAAATCTGTCCTGGCATAAAAGGAAGCGTATTGAGAGATGGATAAAAGTATCTGCGGGGAATAATTTCCTGAACACGCAAAGCCTCAAGTACGTCTTTTAAAACTTTCTCTGATGAAAAAACAACAGGGTAATAGGCGTAATTGTATTCTATGTCCTTATTTTTTACCGGCCTTTCAAGAACATCCCAGTTCAGCTGATTGTCATAAGTGTCGAACACTTCTTTTCTGGCAGCAATAATTTCCGGAACATGCGGAAGATTACACAATCCCATCGCTGCATGAAATTCAGAATTTTTACCATTAATACCTGCAAAATGATAAGATTCGTCACCTTGATGGCCAAAGGCACGCAGCAAACTCAGTTTTTCATCCAGTTCAGGATGATTTGAAATGAGCGCTCCGCCTTCAATCGTATGAAAAACTTTTGTTGCATGAAAACTGCAGGTACTTATATCTCCGTAAGATAGCAGTGATCTTTTTTTATAGGTTACACCGAAAGCATGTGCCGCGTCGTACACAACTTTGAGATTGTGCTTTTTTGCAATTAGCTCAATCTTTTCAACATCACACGGATTGCCGTATACATGTGTTGCAAGAATCGCTGTGGTGGCCGGCGTTATCGATGCCTCAATAAGATCAGGATCTATATTAAACGTATCCTTATCGATATCGACAAAAACGGGAATACACTTTTCCCATAAAATTGCATTGGATGTTGCGCAATAAGAAAAGGGAGTAGTGATAACTTCTCCGGTTATTTCCAATGCTTTTATGGCTATTTGTAATACAATTGTCCCATTGCCGCAAAAATACAGATGATCAACTTTGAGATAGTCTTTAAGCTCTGATTCAAGTTGTTGAAGAAGCGGACCATTGTTGGTTAAATACCCGCGTTCCCAAATTTCGCGAACATATTGAAGGTATTTTTCCTGGTCGGGTAAAAAAGTCTTAGTGACATTAATCATTCACTACGTGTTCAGTTTGGCGAATGGAAAAATTAAGTTGAGGGCGAATGTAACCAGGCCATTTACCATACCAGGTCACATTTTCACGGAAATCCTCTATATCAAAAATAAGTGCTTCTTCCATGTTGTACAGCACCGTGCTGGTGTCTTTTACAATCATCATGGAAACGACGTAAGAGCCATCGTTCAGGAAGTTGCCGGGTATGTTGCAGGTACCTGTAACCAGTCCCTTAGCAAAAGCTTCCGACTGCGTACCTACGTTAAATATACATTCACCGGTAAAAGTATAAAGATGCATACTCAAATTCAGGTTTGCTCCGTCTTCAAGATTCCAGAATTCGAACTGAAAATTTAAAGGTGTGCGAACGTCAATGTGAGTTAGATCTTCCTGATATTCTGGGAAGAGTCTGAAACTTTTAATCCTTACCTGGTCGCTGCCAGGAGCATGATTAATGTCATCCCAATGTTTTTCAAGAGACTTGTGTGAAACCTTGCTCAGGTAATTTGTTACGATATGCGTGGTTTCACCCTGATCGATCAAACGGCCTTTTTCAAAATAGAAAGCCTTGTTGCAGAGTGCCTGAATAGCCGTAAGGTTATGACTTACAAAAAGCAGCGTTCTTCCACTTTCTGATACGTCCCTCATCTTACCGAGACATTTTTTCTGAAATTCAGTATCGCCCACCGCCAACACCTCATCAACTATAAGAATTTCAGGATTTAAATGTGCAGCAATGGCAAAACCCAGGCGTACATACATCCCGGAGGAATAACGTTTTACCGGCGTATCAAGGAATTTTTCAACTCCCGCAAAGTCCACGATGGCATCAAATGACTGTTTGATTTCACTTTTTGCCATCCCCAGAATAGCACCATTCAGGAAAATATTTTCCCTTCCTGTCAATTCCGGGTGAAACCCTGTACCCACCTCAAGTAAGCTGGCTATTCTTCCTTCAATTTTAATCTGTCCGGTAGACGGCTCCGTGATACGGCTGAGAATTTTTAACAATGTTGATTTTCCTGCACCATTGTGACCAACAATGCCAATCCTGTCACCCTGATCGATGCTAAAATTTACATCTTTCAAAGCCCAAAATTCTTCTTTATCTTCAAAATTTTCCTCCTTTTTTTTACGCGAAAACACTTTGTCAACCGTATCGGTGACAATGTCGCGAAGACTTGGAGGACCACCTTTTCTTTGATGGTCAATTATATATTTTTTGCTGATATTTTCAGCTACAATTACAGGCATGTACAAAAATAGCTATTTCAAATATGATCAACGAATGTATTCTCTTTTTTACGGAAATACATAAGAGAAAGTGTCAGTATTACCAATGCAATGATTGTAGTTGAAACCAGACTTTTTGGGTCAAAGAAGGCTTTATCTCCTAATAAACACCACTTAAAGCCATCGATTATACCTACCATCGGATTCAGTTTATAAAATTTATAAAACCACTGATCTGAAACCAGCCTGCTGGTATACGAAACCGGACAAAGGTAAAGGCCAATCTGAACCACAAAGGGAATAAGTTGGCCAATATCCCGGAATCTTACGTTTAATACAGCAAATATCAGGCCAAAACCAAGTGACATGATAAAGGTCAAAACAATAAAGGCTGGTAAAAAAATAATGTTCCAGCTTAATCCATAACCTGATGCAACTGCGAATATAAGAAAAAGCACGAAGGTAATTAAGAAGTCGACGAAGCCTACTGCCACAGAGCTTAAAGGCATGAGCAGCCTGGGAAAGTAAACTTTTGATACCAGGTTTGAATTAATAAGAATGCTGTTGCTGATTTGCGTAAAGGTATTGGAGAAAAACGTCCAGATGGTTAATCCGCTTAAAACCATTAATGCGTATGGTATTCCCGGATCGCCCTCTAGTTTTGCAACAAAGCTGAAAACAAAAACCGTAATGGCCATCGTCATTAAGGGTTTTATTACACTCCAGGCAAGACCTAAAAGAGTTTGTTTATAGCGAACGGAAATGTCTCTTTTTGAAAGAATCCACAATAGTTGACGATTCAGCCAAAGATCCTTCCAGTAATCTTTTTCCGACCTGCCGGCTTTTATGGTTATAGTATGCTGCATGATGATGAATTATGCCCTGATTTCTTTGCGAGCAGGAGTGAATACGGTACGTAAATAAGTGAAAACCAAGGCAATAAATAATCCTGCCAGCAAGCCGATTTTTGATCTGGTCTTGTCTTTTGATTTCATATCCAAAGGAACTTTTATCCCTTCAATTTCAGTAAATAGAGGAGCTTCACGCACAAGAGACATTCGCATCCGTTCTGCACTTCCCATTGCCTCATAGTACATCTGCTGAAGAAACGCTGATTTTTTTTCCGAACGGTTTGCTGTAACCTTTACATAGGGATCCAAAACCTGAGCACTTATATCCATTTCCCTTGCAAGGCGGTTTTCTGCAATACCCAACACTCTTCCCAAAGAATCACGGCGATTTTCCAAGAGTCTTAACTGTCTGCGGGTTTTTTGTGTCTGATTTTCGGTATACATTTCTTCCACTGTTTTCAGAAGCGTTGTCACCCACATTCCTGACAGCCTTTCATTTTCCATTCTGGTAGCTAACTGAGAAAATGATGATTTACGTTCAAGCGGACCAATTTCAGTTGCATCAGCAGCTTTAACAACCAGTTGGTTTAAAACGATTCGCGAATTCATATCCAACTTTTTTATGTCTGAGGAAGTAAAATGGAAATTATGATATTCCGGATGGTCTTCCCATTCTTTCTCTTTGATTCCGCTTGAATCAATAAAAAAGTTTGCAAAAATCATTTTCGTCCCGTTCACGTCCACTTCCTTCATCAGATTTCTTTCAATTACCGGCCTGGACTTTACAAAGTAAAAGAAGTTTTCACCTGTAAAAATATTTGCATCAGGAGCATTACCCAAACCTAATAATCCGGCAACGTCGCCCATACTTGAAGACTGGCTGCCGCCCAAATTAAATACTACCGATGCCTCATATTCATTTGGTGTTTTTAAATAGAAATCAAGTCCGTATCCGATACCAAAGCCTAATAGAGGTAAAACAATCAGCATTAGCCAGTTTTTTAGCAATGCATCTTTTACCACTAGAACCTTCTCAATTACAACCTGGGGACTTAATTCGTCTTCAGGCGTCTGTTGTATTTTATTAGACATGGTTAATTATCTGATTGAACGGAAAGCGAGGATGGTTACAACTAATGTCATTATTGAGCCCAACAAACCTGTCGCAGTTGAAATGGTCTGTTGTGTATTAAGTGCTGGTGCAGCTCTTTGAGGAACATAAATCTCCGAACCAGGCTGTACTTTTGGATAAACATTAAAGAATAAAAATCTGCGGGTTCTGTCTACACTTCCATTTGGATATTTGATGTAGGAGCTTTTTCTAAGCGACTGCGTTGTAAATCCACCGGACTGAGAGATATAGTCTGTAAATGCCATACCTCTGCCATATTTCACGGTGGTAGGATACAATACCTGACCAATCACCTGCACCGTTTCCAGGCGCTTAGGTACACGGATAATATCGCCTTCCTGAATGATCAGATCTTCGAAAGATCCCGGATTTTTCAAGATACTACTCAGCTGTATTCCAACTGACTCTTCTTTTACACTTGGTACATCAGCGGTAATAGTCCCTGATTTTATACTTTTTTCTACTGCATCTACTTCTTCAAAATTGGTAGGTTCACTAACATTAGTTCTGAGTGACCTTCTGAAAAGAGTAGCTCCTTCAGGGTTGGCCAGTTCAGTCACACCTCCTGATCTTTTTATAATATCACTTATTTTGTCATTTTTGTTAATAATACTGTAAGCACCGGGAACGAGCACTTCTCCCTCTACAAAAACAGATTGCTGCTCAACGTAATTTGGTGATTTTCTGACAATTACCTGGTCAAACGGAAGTAGAGGGAAATTCGTTTGATTTGCGTTTAAGGAAAGATCACGATTTACATTAAACTTATGAATTTCTGCAATCTGGGCGTTTGCGGCACCGGCAACACCGTTTCTTTTTCTTCTTACAACTTCAACCTCTGTGGTATAAGCAGATTCTTTGAAACCTCCGGCTAAAACCAGCACATCCTCAAGGGTTATGTCCGAAGTATAAGGGAATTTACCTTCGTTTTCCGTGATTCCGGGATTGTTTACCTCCCCCTGAACTGAAATAAAAGCAGCTTCCGACATGGCAAATTTTGATGGAATCTGCACTACATCCAGGCGGGTAAGCATTAAATCAGGAGTTGAATTATTTAAAATATCGGTATAATTAACAGAGATATTCTGAATCGTAAGATCTGCTCTGGTCCTTTGTACGCTTATACGTCCTGTAAAAGCATCTTCACGCAGACCCTGCGCATTTGAGATCAGTTGTTTAAGAGTTGGACTGTTATCGAGCGAATATTGATCGGGTCTCATCACAGCACCTTCAATAGTAACGATATTTTCAAAGCGGTCAAGGACTGTTCCTACATTAACAAGGTCGCCAGTATTCATTTCGAAAGTTTTGAATTCAACTTCCGGAACGTCATACATTTTCCTTTCCATGGAAGTGATTCTTTCAATTTTGATCCGGCCGCGATAAGCCTGATCATCGAAACCGCCGGCATAATTAATCATGTCACTTAGCTTCTCGGTTGGTAAAAGCTCATAAATACCAGGTCTTTTTACTAGACCCGTCACTTCAACTCTTTTAATATAATATCCAACCTGAATGTTATCATTGTCCTGAACACGTATATCTCCATCCTTTTTTCCGTTCATTAGAAAGTCATAAAGGTCCATATGCGTAACAACCTTTCCGTTACGAACCACGCGAACATCGCGGAAAGATCCTATTTCATTTGGGCCACCGGCTAAATAAAGTGCGTTAAAAGCAGAAGAAAGGGAAGACAACTCATAAGTTCCGGGGTTTATAACTTCACCTGTAACCAGCACTTTTACAGTTCTTACTTCACCAAGCGTCACCATCAGTTTTGTTCTGGCAGGCTGACCGGCAGTACCAATAAGTCCAGGAACACCTACTTTGGTAAACTTGTCAATCAGAACCTTTCTTATTTCGTCTATGGTAAGACCGTTTACATAAACATTTCCTACTCTCGGCTGAATGGAAATAAAGCCATCCCGGTTCACTTCAAGTTCATAAGAAGCCTCCGCAAAATTGTAGTAGAATATTTTCAAAACATCTCCGGGACCAACTACGTAGTTACGTGGTGTTGCGATCGTAAAATCGGGGATAGTATTCAGATTTTTGTCCGCAAAAATAGAATAACCGAATATCTTATTACGTAATTCTTCTTTCGCCTGCTGCTCAGGTGTTAAAGCACCAGTGGCCGTTTTATTTATTTTACTCTGGTCGGTGCCATCACCATTTTCTCCGGTGGCAGCATCAGTTCCCGTTGTCGCTTTACCTTTATCAGCAGCAGTTTTGCTATCATTACCCTGCGTAGTATTTTGCTGGGTGGTTTTACCCGGCTGATTACCCGTTTGATTTCCTTGCTGCGTACCGGTGTTATTTGTCCGGGAATTCGTTGGAGCCGTAGTTCTCGGATTACCTGCAGGTTGCGTTGTCTGCGTCGGACTGGTAGAGGTAGGAGCAGTTGTTGGTGCCGTAATCTGCGAGATGGCTGGTAGAGAAATGATAAAACTTAGTAAATAAGGGAGGACGTATTTACAGGTTTTACCCAACTTGAATCTGATCATAAGAAGTATTATTGTGCTATGAAATGCTTAAAATTCAATATAACTGTGAGAAAGACTTAGTAATTTTGAATTTTGTAATATGAGAAACGAAATATTTGATTTTTCATATAATGCAAAGTAAATTAGATTTTTTCTATTTTTAAAGAATTTCTAGTATGCGGTTCGCTTGGCTATCAGAGCGCAAAGCTACAACAGCCTAACGATAAAAGATTAAAATTATTAAAATACAATATTTAAATCTGCTGCCCGGGTATCGGGTTTATAACAAATTATGGAAAATAAGGCTAATGTTCAATACGATGAGGACAGTATAAAGTCACTGGATTGGAAAGAACATATTCGCCTTCGCCCCGGGATGTACATCGGAAAGCTGGGTGACGGATCTTCAATCGATGATGGGATCTATGTACTCGTGAAGGAGATAGTGGACAATTCTATTGACGAACACATGATGGGGAATGGGAAAACGATAGAAATAAAGATTTCAGAACATCGTGTGGAGGTTAGAGATTACGGTAGGGGAATTCCACTTGGGAAGGTAGTTGACTGCGTTTCAAAAATAAACACAGGCGGAAAATACGATTCAGGCGCCTTTCAGAAATCCGTAGGACTAAACGGAGTGGGTACAAAGGCTGTGAATGCATTGTCGAACTACTTTAAAGTACAGTCGTTCAGAGAAGGGAAGTCTAAAATGGCTGAATTTCAGCAAGGCGTGCTGCTCAACGAGTCGAAAGAGGAGCAGACCAACCAGCGAAACGGAACGCATATGGCTTTTGAGCCGGATGGTCTGATCTTCAAAAATTTCAGATATATTCCTCAATATCTGAATAATATGATCTGGAACTACTGTTATCTGAATGCAGGATTAACAATCAATTTCAACGGACAGAAATATATTTCTCAAAACGGTTTGCTCGATTTGCTTCAAAGTAAATCAGATGCGGAGACGCTGCGTTACCCGATTGTTCATTTAAAGGGAGAAGACATTGAGTTTGCCATGACACATGGTAACCAATATGGTGAAGAATATTATTCGTTTGTAAACGGCCAGTACACAACCCAGGGAGGAACGCATTTAACAGCCTTTCGTGAAGCTGTGGTAAGAGCCGTACGTGAGCATTTTGGTAAGGATTACGCACCGGAAGATATTCGTTCTTCGATTATAGCTGCCATTGCAATTCGCGTGCAGGAGCCGGTATTTGAGTCTCAGACAAAAACAAAACTTGGATCCAACACCATTACCCCGGACCCGAACAGTACAACGATCCGCACTTTTGTAAATGATTTTATCAAGGAAAGACTTGATAATTATCTGCACATGAACCCGGAGTCAAGAGATGCCCTGAAAAAGCGTATTGAACAATCGGAGCGGGAAAGAAAGGAACTGGCCGGCATTAAAAAACTGGCCAATGACCGGGCAAAAAAGGCGAACCTGCACAATAAAAAGCTCCGTGACTGCCGGCTTCACATGACGGATTTAAAAAATGAATCCCGTTATGAAACTACTTTGTTTATTACCGAAGGTGATTCTGCAAGCGGGTCTATCACGAAATCAAGAAACATACAGACGCAGGCTGTTTTCAGCTTGAGAGGAAAGCCGCTGAATTGTTTTGGCCTGAATAAAAAAATCGTTTACGAAAACGAGGAATTTAATCTTTTGCAGCATGCCCTGGATATTGAAAACGGTATCGAGAACCTTCGTTTTAACAGGATTGTAATTGCAACGGATGCAGATGTCGACGGAATGCACATCCGCCTGCTTTTGATGACTTTCTTTCTTCAGTTCTTCCCGGATCTGGTCCGCAACGGGCATTTGTACGTTTTGGAGACTCCGCTTTTCAGGGTTAGAAATAAAAAGGAGACCATTTACTGTTATTCCCAAGACGAAAAACAGGCTGCGATTGATAAACTTGGAAGCAAACCGGAAATTACCCGTTTTAAAGGATTGGGAGAGATCTCGCCGGATGAATTCGGTAAATTTATAGGTGAGGATATGCATCTTGAACCCGTAATCCTGCAAAAGGAAACTTCAATTTTGAAATTGCTGACTTATTTTATGGGGAAGAATACGCCTGAACGTCAGCGGTTTATTATAGACAATCTTAAAGTAGAAAAGAATATTGAAGAACTTGCTATTGCAGTCTAAGTTAAAATCCTCTCTAAAATTATTTTTCATTTTACAGCATACTTGTGGAATTACAAGATTTAAGAAACAGAATTGACACACTTGACGACCTGTTACTGGCCATTTTGAATGAGCGAATGGAGCTTGTTCAGAAAGTCGGGGAGCTGAAACGTTCTTCAAAATCAATTATTTACCGACCTGAAAGAGAAAAGCAAATACTTGACAGACTTGAAAAAAGAAACGCCGGGCTGCTGACAAGACAAGCTATAGACGCCATATTTTTTGAGATTTTTGCTGTTTCACGTAATCTTGAATTACCCGAAAGAATTTCTTATTTGGGGCCTGAAGGAAGTTTTACACACCAGGCAGCTGAGAGCAGGTTTGGAGCGATGAGCGAATACCTTGTACTTCCTACCATTCATTCTGTTTTTGAAAGTGTGGAAACAGGCCGTGCTAAATTTGGCGTGGTGCCAATTGAAAATAATCAGGAAGGTATTGTTATTGAAACCGTCGATTTTTTACGTGATAAAAACCTGACAATTGTTGCGGAAGTAATGCTTCCGGTACATTTTACTTTCGCTTCCCAGTCCGATTCGCTGAAAGATATTAAAAGGATATATTCAAAAGATATTGCTTTCCGGCAGTGTGGGAAGTTTATCAGTGAATATCTGGAGGGGATGGGCGTGGAGCTTGTTCCGGTAGAGTCTACCTCAAAGGCGGCAAAAATGGCTGCATCGGAGCCGGATGCTGCTGCGATCTGTTCGTCTATTTCTGCAAGGTTGTTCGGAGTGCCTGTTTTGTTTGAAAACATTGAAGACAGCGATCAGAACAGGACCAGGTTTTTGATTCTTTCCAAAGACTTTGTGAATGCCAAAAGCGAAGATGATAAAACGACAATCATTGCCAATCTTGCAAATACAAATCGTCCGGGCGTACTTTATGAGTTCTTAAAGGAATTTAATGACCGCGGAATAAACCTGACAAAAATCGAAAGCAGACCGCAGCGGGGTGAAGCAACTTTCCGTGCCTGGTTTCTGGTAGAATTTTTGGGCCACGTGGAAGATCCACAGGTTCAGGAAATTATGCAGAAATATGGCACACACCTGAAATGGCTCGGAAGTTATGTGAAGGTATCATAAAAAAATGGTTCGCACCGATTGGGAAATCTTCCCGCTCAGTACGAACCAGTATTTTGGCCGATGGAGTTTGACGTTTTATGTCAGATTCCATCGGTTTTGTTTTTTACCACCACCGGTAAAATAAACCCACAGAGGCATTAACCGATGAGGTGCCTTTTTCTATGTAATCATATTTGAAAGATGTTCCCTCATACTTCACACGAAGATCCGCACCAAAAGAACCATCTCTTTTGAACAAAAACTTGGAACCCAATCCGATGCCGTAGGCAGGAGCAATTTTCTGTTTTTGCTGAGCCAGGCTGCCGTAATAAACCGTGTAGTCCGTAATGGCAGCGCCGCCGCTTATTTGCGCATAAGGCTGAATAGTGGAAGTTTTGTTCAGGAAATGATAGTTCGCAAAAACCTGTATCGGGTATTGTGTTATTGTACGGGTTTGTACAGCAGAAATTGTTTCATCTCCACTTTGATAAACAGCCCTCGGGATTCGTTTCTGGAAATAATTAGAGCCTATTTCACCGCCAATCGACAGAGGAGAATTACGAAGAACCCATTCCAAAGAGACAGAGTAATTCCGGGCGGAGAACTTGTCAATGTATGAATCAGAAAATGAACCCAATGGCATTGCTCCGCTGTATCGAACAGTTGCGAGGTAATGGGTGTAACGTTCAAAAGGAGAGGGAAGCGTATAAAGCTTCGGTGCTTCCTGTGCTTTGGCTGCCGAAAAAACAATAGCAAAGAGAGCAACTAAAAATATTTTTCTCATTTTACTTGATTTTTAGATAGTTGGATTGGGTAAAAACTGAATTTACCATTTGATCAACAAGCTGGGTGCTTCCGATTCCTGAACCGCGGATTTGCGCATCCCAAACAACATTAAAGGTTTTGTCGGTCGTGTTGGCGTTTTTAAAATCTACCATGGAGATCAACCAGTAACTTTCACTTGTTTCGTAATACTGATAGTAGCTTGGATAGCCGTAACCATAACCATATCCGCCCCAATATCCTCCATAGTAAGAAGGCTGAGTTGTCACATTAAGCTGTGTGTTGGTTACCCAGGCCGCATTGATACCCACATCAGGTTTGGCAGAAGGTGCTACGTAGGTATAACCAAGGCTTTGCATATTGATGATAATCCTGTTCAGCAGCGCTCTGTCAATTTCGTCAAGAGCCGTGCCGCTTTGATTATTTTCAACCACCAGAACAGAATCTACGATGCTGAAAGTTTTATACTGCTTGTAATCAACTGTTTTGTCCCTGTTTGTTACATACACCAGCGTTTCCTCCGTAGAGAGGTCATTAATAGGGTCCTTGGTACATGACGACAATCCAAGGACGGCTGTGAGAATGATTAGTGAAGTTATTTTTAACATTTTCTTTATTTTGTATTTAATATATTAATGAAACGAAATTTGAAATTGAAGATTTTATACACTTCGATTTCTTACCGCATTTTTTACTTTTACCGTTCGTACAATTAGTGACTACGTGATGAGTAAATTGGTTGGAACGTAGGTTTATTAAAATTGTGAAGGGCTTGTCAGAATTATTTTACAAAATATCTAGATGTTTATGAAGAGGAATGAAAGGTTTTACTTTGAATTTGGATAAATCCCTTAAAAAAAATTGGCAGCTGTGAACTCTATTTGTAAAAGAGATATTAGTATTGTAAAAAATCAGGCATAATAGCACTAGGTCTTGTGCCGCATACAGATTATAATCAGTTCCCCGACCAGGATAAATAATATGGAAACAAAAGAAGAAGTTTTAAGAATAATTGACGTACTCAACGACACCTACGAAAGTGAAGAAGCCTGGTACGGACCATCGGTAGTGGAAGCACTGCGCGATGTTACGCCAAAGATGGCGGAAGTTAGATTGAGTGCTAACACGCATTCAATTGCGGAAATTGTGTATCACATGACTACCTGGCGCATTTTCGTGGTGAGGAAAATTCAGGGTGACGCGGAATTTGATATTAAGACCAAAGATAAGGACTGGAAGACCATTCCAATCGTCGATGAATTTGAATGGGAAGCAATACAGATGGAACTAAGCCTTTCACAGGAGGAACTTATTTCTGAACTGGAAAAAATTGAGAGTGATGCCTTCCTTGAAGAATTTGTACCGGGAAGAGATTACTCTTATTACACCATGATACATGGTATAATTCAGCACGACGTATATCATGCCGGTCAAATTGGATTAATTAAAAAGGCTGTGAAGGGAATGCGTTTGGTAGAAGAAGACTTTGGTGGTTTTGATGACCGTTCCGAATTTGATAAAGATACTGATTACTATTGAACCTGCGGGTTAGCAGCAAAGTTTTGACGGCTTTCGGATAAAGAACCGGTTGAATATCTGTAAAAACTTTGCGGCGGTTAAGTGGCTATTCGTTATTTCGGATAGCCTTTTTTATGAAATGTCTAAAATAGGTGCAACATTTAAAGCTTTATATCGCACATTTACCCTATGAAAATACTTGTTGTCGAAGACGAACCTAAACTGGCTGGTTTTTTAAAACGTGGTCTGGAAGAACAATCATGGGAAGTTGAACTGGCTTATGATGGCCAGGTCGGTAAAAAAATGGCTTCGAACTACCGGTTTGATGTAATCATACTGGATGTCAATTTGCCTGTTCTCAATGGTTACGATCTTGCGAAGCAGCTCCGTGCAGACGGGTTAACCACGCCTATTTTATTTTTGACCGCACTAGGTACAATTGATGATAAACTGGATGGTTTCGAAGCGGGTGGAGATGATTACCTCGTCAAACCATTTGAATTCAGAGAGCTTATTGCCAGGATAAAAGTGCTTTCGCAAAGAAACAGCGCCAGGGAACAATCCAGTCAGATTCTCAGTCTTGCGGATCTGGAATTGAATTTAGATGAAAAGGTAGCACGCCGTGCAGGAAATCGTATTGACCTGACAGCCAAGGAATTTGCTTTGCTTGAATATCTGATGCGCAACAGAGGAAGGGTAGTATCCAGGGTGGACATTGCAGAGCAGGTTTGGGATATTCGTTTCGACACTGGGACCAATGTCATTGACGTTTATATCAATTTTTTACGCAAAAAGGTAGATAAAGACTACACACCCAAGCTAATCCATACCGTAGTGGGAATGGGTTATATTTTCAAAGAGGAATGAACATTAAATCCCGCCTCACATTACTTTTTACCATGCTGGTAGGTTCCATCATGGCCTTGTTCTGTTTAGCTACCTATTATTTTTACGACCAATACCGCGAAAAACAATTCTATTCTTTCCTGAACGAAAGGAGTCAGACGATTGCGCAGCTAGTGGAAGCCAGTAATAGTATAAGTAAGGATGATATTGTTAAAATTGAGAAGGAGAATAATACGGTATTGCTTGATGAGGAAATAACCATTTACAATGGGGCGGATTCTGTAATTTTTGCGAGTGGGAAAGAGAAGTATATTCTATCAGCATCGATGCTCACAGAAGCAAGAAGCGGGCGGGAGATTCATACCAAATTCCAAAAAAAGGAGGTGATCATTATCCGGCATATTTTGCAGGATCACCGTAAACCCTGGGTTATCGTAGCAGTTGCCAGTGATGTGCCGGGCATGAACCAGCTCAAACGTTTACGGGAAATTTTGCTCATCGGCTGGCTTTTATCTCTTGTACTTGTGGGCGTAGCCGGCTGGCAGTTTGCAAACGATGCCATTAAACCCGTTTCCGATATCATCTCGCAGGTAAACAATATTTCAGCCGGAAACCTGCATGAGAAAGTGACTGTCGGCCGGGAAAAAGATGAGCTTGCGTTGCTTGCCCAAACCTTTAACCTGATGCTGAACAGACTTGAAATTGCCTTTGTAGCTCAGAAAAATTTTGTTTCTCACGCGTCACATGAACTGCGAACGCCGCTGGCACTCATCATGAGCGAAGTGGAAGTAACGTTAATGAAGGAAAGAGAGGCAGATTATTATCAGGATGCCATGAAAGGTATTCTGTCGGAAGTAAAAGAAATGAATGAACTGGTAAGCCGGCTGTTAGAACTTGCCCGTACTGAGGAACACGCTTTCCGGGTAACTTTTTCAAAGATAAGGATCGATGAGGTATTGTGGCAGGCGAAAGCATCTGTTCAGCAAAAAAATCCCGGTTATGAAGTTCACATTCATTACGACAGAATACCTGATAATGAGGAGGAATTAAAACGTTATGGAGACGAAAGTTTACTTCGCACTGCTTTCCTGAATTTGATGGATAACGCTTGTAAATATTCTGAAAATAAGACAGTTAATGTTTATCTCGAAACAAAAAAAGATCTGATTACGATTTCTTTCAAAGACATTGGCTCCGGTATTGCCTCGGATGAATTACCTTATGTTTTTGACACCTTTTACCGCAGTGCCACAACGATGAACAAGGCAGGCTACGGAATCGGCCTGGCTCTGACCAAACGTATCATCACTATGCAGGGCGCGAGTATTAATGTTGAGTCCAAAGTAGGCGCCGGAACGACCTTTATTCTTAAGTTTCCTCCTTTTTAATTTTCTTTTAATTCGGTGTTAATGTGACTTTAACACCTCTCCGGCACATTTGTAGCATAAACTCAAACGATCTGATTTATATATGCTGTAAGTTTCCTGTTTACCTTTTTACTAAGATTACTTCTACTTGTGATTTGGCCGGCGATATGTAATTTATCACTATGAAAACAATACCATGGAGGCCTGCCACAGGTTTTAGAGGATTTAAGGAGA
This sequence comes from Dyadobacter psychrotolerans, assembly GCF_004349265.1. GTDB lineage: Bacteria > Bacteroidota > Bacteroidia > Cytophagales > Spirosomataceae > Dyadobacter > Dyadobacter psychrotolerans. The sequence continues at coordinate 523,672 of NZ_SMFL01000003.1, read as the reverse complement.
ACTGGAAGAGTGATATACTGTCCGGATTTCTGGTTTCACTAATCGCTCTGCCGCTTAGTCTTGGTATTGCAGGTGCAAGCAGTTTTCCTCCCATCATGGGTGTTTTGACGGCTATTGTTGGAGGTATAGTTACGGCGTTTTTAACAAACTCTGAGTTAACAATTAAAGGGCCCGCTGCTGGGCTGGTTGTGATTGTAGCAGGCGCGGTAGATAATTTGGGAAAAGGAAATGCAGCGTTAGGTTGGCATCTTACTCTTGGGGCTATCGTCCTGGCAGGAGTTGTCCAGATTCTGCTGGGTTTGTTTAAGCTGCCGAAATTTGCTGACTTTGTTCCCTTGTCTGTGGTGCATGGTATGCTGGCAGCGGTTGGGATCACAATTATGGCAAAACAGATTCACTTTGCAGTGGGTATTGACCCCGGTGAACTGAAAGGTAAAGAGCCACTGCAGCTAATTGAGATGGTTCCTGGCAGCCTGGCGCACATGGAGTACCATATTGCAATAGTGGGGCTGGTCAGTTTAATGATTATGTTCGGGTGGAAATATCTTTCATTTTCTTACCTGAAAAAAGCACCGCCGGCTTTGGTTGTTTTAATCGTTGCTGTTATACTTGGCCAGTTTTTTCGTTTGTTTGATCCGGCTTACCGTGATTTAAAACCTTTAATTAACCCGGGTGAGTTTACGTTGGCCTACAATGTTGATTTTGGAGGAATGAAAGGAGATTTGCTTCCTGTTTTTTTAAAATATGTTACCATGTTTGCTTTAATTGGAAGTCTTGAATCGTTCCTGACTGTAAAAGCAATCGACCTTTTGGATCCGTTCAAACGCAAAGCTGACCTCAGCCGTGACCTGGCAGCTGTTGGTGCAGGGAATGTGATAGCAGGTATGCTGGGCGGGTTACCAATGATTTCGGAAGTAGCCCGTAGCTCTGCCAATATCAACAATGGCGGTAAAACACGCTGGGCCAATTTATTTCACGGAGTGTGTCTTCTGATATTTGTGGCTGCCCTGTCTCCATTGATTAAAATGGTACCGGTAGCAGCTCTGGCAGCGATGTTGATTTTCGTAGGTTTTCGGCTTGCTTCGCCAACTGAATTTAAAGACATTTATTACATCGGTAAAGAGCAGTTGATTATCTTCCTGGTAACAATACTCGTAACTCTGAGTACTGACTTGCTAATTGGTATTGCAGTTGGTATAATCACCAAAGTAATTATCCAGTTATTCTATGGTGTGAAAATTCCGCACATTTTCTCTCCACAAACAGAAGTGAAGGTGAAGAACGATGTGCGGTACGTATATGTGCCACGTGCAGCCGTTTTTACGAATTATCTGAACCTGAAAGGTATATTGGAAAGTTTGCCAAAAGGCAAAAAAATACATCTTGATTTTTGCGATTCACCGTATGTTGATCACACGGTAATGGAAAATATCACAAGATTTAAAAATGATTATGAATCTTCCGGAGGACAGATGCAAATCCTGGGTTTGGAACATCATAAAGCATTATCTGATCATCCACTGGCGGCTAGAAAAAACCAAAAGCAGGAGGCAGCACTGAGTTAAATTAGATTTAGTTAGATGAGTAGTAAGGAAAAGTGGCTTCCGGTTTTCGGAGGCCAATTTTTTTGTTTTAAGTGCTGGTCAGTCTAATAAATATTGATAACCGTCAGAAAAATCTTATTAAAAAGACAGCAGTTATTTACTGAATTAGGTAAGCAAGTTTGAGTCACTAACAAGGAGTGGACTGTTAACTAAAATCTGTTAACTCATTAGATAAACTCTTCACTTTTAATTCTTCATTCCTAATTTCTCATTCTTAACTTCTTCAACCCGAAAAACAGGAAGCGCATCCGGAAGTTCTGCAACGATATATTCAATCATTTTTTCCCGTACGATGCAGCGCAGGTCGAATGCCTGGGATGAACTTCTGGCGGACATTAGTGCCCTGACAACCATAAATTGTTCCTGCGTGTCGGTGACCTGCAAAGCCCACGAACGGCCATCCCAAAGCGGTGTTTCGAGCAGAACTTCCTGTAATTTATCTCTTAATTTCTGAACTGGCGTGCCATAGTTCAAGTGAAAAAAAGCGGTTCCAATCAGATTGCTTTCATTTCGGGTCCAGTTTTGAAATGGTTTTTCAATGAAGTAGGTAATCGGCAAAACAAGGCGACGTAAGTCCCAGATATTGACAACGACGTAAGTCAGGTTAATCTCTTCTATTCGTCCCCATTCTCCTTCTACGATCACAACGTCGTCGATTTTGATAGGTTGTGTAAAGGCGATCTGAATTCCTGCCAAAAGATTTCCCAGTGACTTCTGAGCTGCAAAACCTATAATTACACTAAAAATACCTGCAGACGTAAGAATTCCAACACCATATTGACGTACGCTATCGAAGCTAAGAAGTAAAATGGATACACCAATAACGATGATCAGAATGATGATGATGCGTTTGATAAACTTGATCTTGGTAAACATACGCCGGGCGTAGTTGTTGTCTTCCGTATCAAAATCAAGCTTTTCGATCAGTACTTTTTCTACAATGACCACGATGCGGGTCATGAGCCAGGTAGTAACGGCAATCAGAGAAACTTTGCTGATCGCGTGAGTCCACTCATAACCTGTGTGAGAAAGTGTAAAAGCCTTCGTAACGGTGGTGGTCAATACCAGCGGAATAAAAAAGTAAAGAACACTGGTCAGGTTTTCGCTGATTGCCCTGATCACTCTCCATTCTTTTTTTACGGCGGTAATCCTGATGAGTTTTATCAATATGGCACTAATTACAAAGCCTACGGCACCTGCAAGTAAAATAATCAGCCAGGGTGTATTTTTGTAATCCAGTGTATCAAGAAAATATTGCATTGATTATTGGTCGGTAAGGCGTGCGACGATCATTCCCGTGTGCTTGGGAACGGACGCAACATACTCTGCGAGAGGTACATTTGAGATAATAACTTTTTTACCTGACAAAGAAGCATGAATCAGATAGGCCCGGCTTCCTACTTTGGTGATAATACCCATGTGGTTGCAATCAAGTCCTTCGACTGAAGAAGTAAAAGCAACAATATCTCCGTCATGCAACATGGGTTCGGCTTTCTGGATTCCGGATTTTGGTATGTAATTATGATCTCTTGAATTTATCAGTTTTTCCTGCTCCCGCACTTTTTCCCAAACTTCGCTTTCTCCCAACGAGGCATATAGATTAGCATGATTGGTCATAAAATTGATCTCCTTGCGAAAAGGAATACCACCTACCTTTGCAGTTATATCTTCCAGTCTGCCGCGTTTCTCGTTTTCATACATCCAATCCAGAACATAATGCAGCCTGGACGCGTAACCATCGATTACTCCGTCCCGGTAGCGTAATTTGGTCAGTTCATTTTTATAACCTTCAAAAGTAGGATTGTCCGTTTTGGCAACGGCCAGCGCGATAGAGCTTTCTACCAGCGTTGTACAATCCAGTCCGTCGAATTTGCAAACAAGCCGTTCCGAAGGGTTTCCCTCCAGAGTACCGCCAACATAAGGTGTCCCCAGGAAAGATTCACTCATCCGGAGCACCTGGGTGCCCATTTCCCCGCTGTCGGGTAAATCCATTTTTTGCGCAAAAACCTTCTGCAGACCAGACTGGGCCATGATGCCATTGGATAGCAGGAGGAGGATATTAAATAGCAAAATTCTGACCATGGACATATTGTTTTTCGGTACGGAGGCTTCTCCGTGTTTCATAACGTTGGAGATATTCATTTCGGTAAACTCTTCAAAACGTAAAAATAACGAGGAATTGGCTATTTTCAAGTTATGCCTGCCGGTTAATAATGGCTTCATGCGTAATGTCATCACTATTTTCCTTTGTTTTAACGGGAAAAAAGAACGCCAGGCCATGGTGAAAAAACTGCCATGAAAGATTTCCAATCAGACTCTTTACTTCACTGAATTTTGCATTCCGGGATTTTAGTGCAAAGGCAATCGACAGCCCGAAACTCACAAGGACGTTCATGATACCAATACAGGTTATACCTATAATGGTATTGATCCAGAGTTCGGTAGATACGTGATTTTCGAGACTGGATACAGCAATTCCGAAATTTCCGGAAGCAAAAGTGATATGCCTGATGTCTAACGGCAGTCCAAACGTAAAGCCTATCGCACTCGTAGATCCCAGAAAAACTCCCAGAAAAAAATTACCAGCCAGCCCGCCAAAATTTCTTTCAAAATAACCTGCAATTCTTGCCAGTTTTACCGGACCAAAAAAGCGGATCAGCTTCGGATGGCTTACAATTCGTAGGGAATATTTGTTATAAATCCACTTGTTTTCATAGTATCCTGATATCAATCCGGAAACCATCAGGTACACGCCGGCCAAAGCAGCATGCGGCAAAGCCAGACTTTCCCATGCATTTAACTCACTGATCAAACGGAAAGCTTTGGCAGGATCGGCGATATGAAAACCGAAGGCATAGAAATAAAGAAGATCGAGTCCGTAGGCAACCGGAAATGCAACAAGCGCATTGCCAACAAGTGAAATAAACTGACTTCGGATAAGCCTGATCAATAACTGGGTTGTTGTATTCAGCCAGTTTGGATTTTCTCCGTTGTTGCTCAGATTAGCTGCAATGGTGGACGCCGTCATCGCGGGCTGCTTGGTGGCCAGCGTAAATCCCAGAAGCAGAATTATGATAAAACCGATTGAGTAATTCAGGCTGTAAAAAAAAGCTTCCCAGAAAATGGGCAGATGCTGGAAATACAATCTCGTCTTGTTCCCGCATAAAAAAGCAACAATTACACCACCGCCCATGGCTTTCGCAAACAAATTCCAGTAAGCCGATTTGTCTGAGGCTATGTAATGTTCCCCGGTTTTAGAGGTATTTTCAATTACCTTAAAAGTCAGTAACTGAAGGTTCGTAGAAAAGTGCTTTCGGAGGCTGTACTTTGTATTTTCGGCATAAACAAATTCTTTTAGCAGCTGTGTAATGATCAGCCACTTTTTATCCCGGTCATTTGTTTCCAGCAATTCCAGCAGCTGCGACAAACGTTTTAAATATTGTTCAAGCTGTCTCACCAGTGAGGTGAGCTGCAGGCTTATCCCAAATACATCCTTGTGTTTATAAATATAACTGATCTGACTGTTGCATTGGCTGATCATCACCAGAATATGCCGGTAATCATTCTCACTCACCGAAGTATATCCTGACGAGTTTAAGGTTTTTTCCACATAAAAAATCACTTCCCTGTTTAAACCTAAAAAAGGAGAGTCAAGATCATCAACACGAGGAATTTTTGAAACAACCTCAGGCTCAATACCCAAAGTTGCTGCCCGCTGGGCAAGTATCAGAATGGAATTAAGAATTTCCTTTTTAATATATTCATCAACGGTGGGGTCAACTTCAGGGAAAATGCCGTCCAGGAATCTGATCCAGTTTTCGTCAGGAATAGCCTTCACCCACTGATAATCCAGGTTATCAGAAAATATATCATCAAATTTTGTTCTTAACTCAGACGGTTCGTTAACCGGCGGCAAAAATTTGAAACTCAATTTAGCCGAAGCATCTGAAAAGAAACCTTTGTTTGAACCTATTTCTGCCTCTGTCAGCAGTGAAACGAATTTGGCCGAAAATAGAATAGAGAGAATTTGTTCTGCAATCAGGTCCTTTTCCCTGCGATCCAGCAGAATGCTGTCTAAAACATCAGCAAACGAACTTTTATTTGATTTTGCCTTCCAACGGTTTCGGATGATCTCAATCAGCTTCCCCACATAATCAATCCGTTCCGGCAGTAATGCATTGTTCATGTATCTTCGTTAAGTGTTGCACTGGGCATGGGGCGTGGCGGCTTGGGAGGGAAACGTTCCCTGTGCCCAAGACGCCCTGCCCCGACGCGCTACTATCTCTCAATGATCTCATACACCACCACCGATAGCGGAGGCAGGTCAAGCGGTATTCCGGCAGAGGTAATTTCTGCTGCCGGAATAGCCTGTGCCATTTTAAACAAAGGAAACACCGGTTTAAGTTTATAAGTACTCGTTCTTTCAAGTTTGAAAGTATTTGTCCAGGCTTCCTGAGGAATTCTCAGACGGGTTTCAAATTTTCTTTCTTTGTCAAAATTGTAGACAAAAAGTAGTTTCTGGTTATCTGTATGACGCACGTAACTGTACAAACGGGTTTTTTCGTAATTAGGGCTCTGCCCATCAACGTTGAAGTATTGCAGATCATAAAAACTTCCGGCGTAAATAGCCTCATTTTCAGTAACCAGCTGGTTTAGGCTTTTGTAATATGCACGAAGGAATTTTTCATCCTCGTTCAGTTTTTCTTCATTGAAATTTCCATTGTTAACCCACTTTTGAAATTCAGGAACACCCCAGTAATCAAAAATGGTCGTTCGGCCATCCTCGCCCTGGAATCCTTCTGATTGTGTCGGGGTTACACCGATTTCCTGGCCAAAGTACAACATCAAAGGTCCGGTTTGAAGCGTCGCGCTTAAAGTCATAGCCGGAATTGCTACCAACGCATCACCTGCAAAATATCTGGATGCAATGCGCTGTTCATCATGATTTTCCAGGAAACGAAGCATCTTGTCACTGATATCACCTGATTCATTTTGCCATAATTGTGTGATATCCTCGGTTGTTCCACGGCCTTCCATCAGCTCCCTCAGCGAATTGTAAAGTCCGACTTTATCATACAGATAATCAAACTTTCCTTTAAAAATGTAGTTGTGATATTCGTATGGATTATAAATCTCCGCTACAAAAATGACATCAGGATTGATCTTTTTTATTTCAGGAATTACCCATCCCCAGAATTCGGCAGGCACCATTTCGGCCATGTCGCAGCGAAAACCGTCAACGCCTTTTTTTACCCAAAAACTAAGAATATCAAACATTTTGACCCAGGTAGAGGGAATCGGATCAAAGTAGGTAGTTTTCCCGTTGAGGTAATCCACACCATAATTCAGCTTAATGGTTTCATACCAGTCGTACTGGCTTGGCTGCGGCTGAAAGACGTCATTTCCCGTTGCTTTTGCCGGACGTTCATAATACGGGCCGGTCACATGCACCGGCGGCTTATGCCCTTCCGGAACGATAAAATCGTGATTCGGGATATAATAAAAGTTATTTTCAGGACTAAATGCGACGGAGGTATCATCATCTTCACCAAAATCTTTTACACCTGATGAACGTACGATCGAATGATATTGGCGGGCTACATGATTGGGTATAAAATCAATCAGTAATTTGAGTTTTTGTTGGTGTGTCCTTTCAACGAGTGCTTCGAATTCCTGCATACGATCGGAAACATCCACAGCCAGATCAGGATCCACATCATAATAATCTTTCACTGCATAGGGTGAACCTGCAATGCCTTTTACGATCAGTGGATGGTCATTTGGAATGCCGTAGTTGGTGTAGTCAGTAAGGGTAGCGTGTTTCAAAACTCCCGTGTACCAGACATGCGTTATGCCAAAGTCCCGAAGCGCTGTCAGTGCGGTATCCGTTATATCGTTAAATTTTCCGCAGCCGTTTTCTTCAATCGTTCCGTAACATTTATTGGTCGTGTTCTGATTGCCAAACAGTCGGGTAAAAATCTGGTAGACAATGAATTTATCCTTATTAATCGGGGTATCCGCCATTTTAGTCTTTAAAGTTATTTCTGATGATTTATTAATCGTCAAAGCAGTTTTTATAATCGAAATTCAGTTGTTCGCCAGTTTACTAACTGTCAGGTACTGTGCTGGATCTTCATTTCTAAAAGCAAAGAGGCTATAACCATGAAGCCTGTTTCTTTCGTTCCTATTATTTTTACTATTTTGCAAGATATTAAATTTGAAATGATATGCCCTTAATAAAAGCTTGCCTTTTTGATCTGGACGGAGTTATAGTAGATACAGCGCGGTTTCATTACATAGCATGGCGTCAGCTGGCAAACGATCTCGGGTTTGATTTAACAGAACAGGAAAACGAACAATTAAAGGGAATCAGCCGCATGGAATCGCTGGAAATAATTCTGGGGATAGGAGGAGTGGAGCTCAGTGAAGATGAGAAATTATCCCGTGCAGCAGAAAAAAATACCAGATATCTCGCACTTTGCCAGCAAATGACTCCAGACGATACACTGCCGGGCGTCAGAGCATTTTTGGATGAACTAAAAGTTGCATCTATGGGAATTGGGCTCGGTTCAGCCAGTAAAAATGCAAAGATTATCCTGGAACGGATTGATATGCTTTCCTACTTTCAAACCATTGTGGATGGCAACAGAATCACCAAAGGTAAGCCGGATCCGCAGGTTTTTCTGATGGGAGCAGATGATCTTGATACTTTACCGGAAAACTGCGTCGTATTTGAAGATGCGGTGGCGGGAATTCAGTCAGCAAAATCGGCAGGAATGTTCGCTGTAGGTATCGGAGAAAAGTCGGTTCTGGCAGAAGCAGATTTTGTAGTGCCCGGATTTAATGACTTTCATCTCGCTGATCTTGTAGCTGCTTCCGAAAGTACGGTTCAATAAGTTTTCCAAAATATTTGAATTAGAAAATATCGTCATCTCCTGCTAACGAACGATAGCTAAAAGAAATGAAAAATTACATTACCCACGACGAATGGTGTATTGTGGAAGATGGTTTCCACGCTGCTAATAACGAAATTACAGAAAGTCTGATGAGTGTCGGAAATGGCCGCATGGGCCAGAGAGGTAACTTTGAAGAAACTTATACAGGAAAAACGCTGCCTGGTAATTATGTTGCCGGCGTTTATTTTCCGGACAAAACAAGAGTAGGGTGGTGGAAAAACGGTTATCCGAATTATTTTGCCAAAGTGCTCAATGCCTGTAACTGGGTTGGAATCCATGTTAAAATCGGAGATGAAGTTTTGGACCTGAACACTTGTTTGGTTGAAGACTTTCGTCGTGTGCTGAACATGAAAGAAGGCGTTTTGGAAAGAATTGCTACGGTGGCCCTGCCAGGCGGAAGACGTCTTAAAATTCATTCAAAACGTTTTTGCAGTATGTCGGATGACCAGGCAGGTGCAATCCGTTACAGCCTCACGCCCCTTGATTTTACAGACACTTTTGTCATCACGCCTTTTCTGGACGGAAACATCCGCAACCGGGATTCGAACTATGATGAAACATTCTGGAATGAAATCCACAAAGAAACCAGTTTTTCGGAGGGCTATCTTGTTCTGGAAACCAAAGAGAATCCTTATGGTGTGGAACAATTTCAGGTTGCTACGGGAATGGCATTCGACATGCGGATCAACGATCTGAAAACCGACTACCAGTCATTACCTGTCAGACAGGAAAAATATGTGGCCGGCACGGTCAGTCTGGAAGTGCCGGAAGGAAAAGAACTGGTTGTTTACAAATACGGGGTTAACCTTTCTTCGACAAATTATCCTGTCGATACGTTACTGGAAGAATCAAAAAAATATCTGGGCGGAATTTACCAAAAGGGTTTCGACTTGCTGCTTTCCGAGCACATTCAGGCATGGGCGGAAAAGTGGGAGAAAAATGACATTACGATTGAGGGGGATATCGCCGCGCAGCAGGGAATCAGATTTAATATTTTTCACCTCGGTCAAACCTACACCGGGGAGGATGAACGATTAAATATTGGTCCGAAGGGTTTCACGGGTGAAAAATATGGCGGAAGTACCTACTGGGACACGGAGGCTTATTGTATTCCATTTTATCTGGCTACGGCAGAACAGAAAGTTGCCCGTAATCTGCTGATTTACCGTTACAAACATCTGCCTAAAGCAATTGAAAATGCAGAGAAACTGGGTTTTTCCAACGGTGCTGCACTTTATCCGATGGTGACGATGAATGGGGAGGAATGCCATAACGAATGGGAAATCACCTTTGAAGAAATTCACAGGAACGGAGCAATTGCATTTGCTATTTATGACTACACCAGATATACCGGCGATGAAAATTACTTATCTGAATATGGTTTGGAAGTCCTGATTGGTATTTCGAGGTTTTGGAAACAGCGGATTAACTGGTCGGCGGCGCAGGGGAAATATGTAATGCTGGGTGTAACCGGGCCTAATGAGTATGAAAACAACGTAAACAACAATTGGTACACCAATTACCTCGCGTGCTGGACGCTGAAATACACACTCGATGTCATCGGTAAATTGTGGGTTTCAAATTCAAGCCGACTTAACGAGATTATTATCAAAACACATTTTGACCTCAATGGTGAAATGGGTGACTGGAAGCATATTGTAGAAAATATGTATTATCCCTACGATGATGCCCGACGGGTTTATCTTCAGCAGCAGGGTTTTCTGGATAAGGAAATTTTAACGGTTTATGACATTGCAGACCAGCGGCCGATTAATCAGAACTGGTCCTGGGACCGGATACTGAGATCATGTTTTATTAAGCAAGCCGACGTTCTCCAGGGATTATATTTGTTTGAAGACGAGTTTAAAACAGATGATATCAAGCGTAATTTTGAGTTTTATGAACCCATGACGGTACATGAATCGTCTCTTTCCCCCTGTGTCCACTCTATTCTTGCTGCGAAAATCGGATTGAAGGATAAAGCTTACGAAATGTATTTACGGACGGCACGACTTGATCTTGATGATTACAATAATGATACGGAAGATGGTTTACATATCACATCTATGGCAGGAACGTGGATGAGCGTGGTAAAAGGATTTGCCGGACAAAGGGTGAAAGACGGATTTTTATACCTGACACCTTATGTACCGGAACAATGGGATTCGTATTCTTTCAGGATCGGGTTTCAGGGAGCATTGCTAAAAGTTGAGGTAAATAAGGACGGTGTTGTTATCGAAAATATTTCTGATACCGACGTCACGATTTTCCTGCATGGAGAACGGTATTTTGTTGCAGCGAATGCTTCGGTTCAAAAGTAGCTTTTAATGTTTCAGGTAAAAGTTATATTTCGGGGTGAAATTTTAACCGTTAACAAAAAAAGGATTGACTTTCCTTTTGATTCGTAGTAAGTTAGTAATTAGGCCGTCTACAGATACCGTCTTGAACAATTACAGGTCATTCAATATCATCTTGTTATTTATATTGACGCTGGGCGTAATCCGGCCGGCGTCAGCTCAGGATTTTAGCGAATGCCAAAAGCTGGTTAAAGAACTTTTGCCTGTTTTTAATCGCTCATTTGAAGAAAATAATCCTGCACTTATACGTGAAGAATCCTATCAGCGGACACTCCACCAGCTTCAGGCCGCTTATGTAAAATACAACAAAGAAGCATTTGCACCTGCTGATTCTGTGCAGAGGATGAATAATGAGGCTGTGATGCTGGCCTTGTCAGGAAACTACCGCAGGGCGCTTCATATTATGGAAGGGCTGGAACTTTCCGGTGACCCTCAGCTGCAATATAATCGCGGACTATTTAATCTCCTGTCTGGCTTATATCCCGCTGCCCGAAATGATTTTTCAAACGCACCTTCCGGCTCTCAGGCCAATCTAAACATGTTGTTTTCTTACGCCAGGCAGAAAAAATACGCGGAGGGGAAAGATTTTGCCGCTACTTCCTCGGGAAAAAATTCTGGCGGGAAATGGAATTATAATATCGGTATGATCCACAAGTTTAATGGTGAATACGAGGAAGCAGTAAACGAGATTACTACGGCCATCAAGCAAAAGGATGACGTGATGGCATACCGGCTCCAGCGCGGCGATATCCTGATGCGGACAGGAAATCAGAAAAAGGCGGTAAAGGATTTTGAAAAGGAGGCCCGCAGGCACCTGAAAGCGCAGATACGTTATGCGAATGCTTTGCTGTCGATCAACCAGTTTAGCCAGGCAAGGGCAGTCTTTGAAAACTACCTTGAAAGTAATGACAGGACATTTCGGGGAGATGCATATCTGGGGATAGCGCACGCCTGTTACGGACTAAAACAAATTCCGGAAGCGCAGCGCTATTACCGGCTTGCGTCTACTTTAAAACGGGAAATACCTGCACTGCAATCCGGAATTGGAAATACCCATCTTTCCAAGCATGAATATCAGTTTGCTTTTAATCTTTTTGATCGTGTTCTGAAAAAGGACACTTCTTATCTGCCAGCTTATCTGGGCCGTGCAGTGGCTCATTATGGCATGGGGAAATATGATCTTGCTCTAAAGGATTTTAAGAAGGCCGAAAAAGCGCTGGATGAAAATAACAGGTTTCATGCGGATCTCTTTGTCACCAAAGCATTTTCAGAATATTATTTAAATAAAAGTAAGGAAGCTCAGGAAGATTTCGCCCGGGCCATCCGGCTGGATCCGGCGAGGTATGAAGCACTTGCAGGAATGAGCAGCATCATGATCGACCAGAAACGTTTTTCGGAAGCGGGTCAGTTTCTGGCGAAGGCGCTGCAGTACGAGCAAACATACGACAAAATGTGGAGCAATTACGGAAACCTGCTCATTCATTTCGATATGTTTAATAAAGGTTACCAGGTTTTCAAAAAAGCGGTTTCGTTAAATCCGGAAAATATAAACGCACAAAACGGCTGGGGAATCGTGTTGCTTGAAAATGATCAGCTCGATCGCTCCATGGCGTTGTTTGACAGTTTGGTAAAGGAAAAACCTGAGTTGCCATTTTTGCATAATAACCACGGGATCATTCAGGCGTATATCGGAAACAGGCATGAGCAAAAGCGCCAGATTAATGAAGCAAATGCACGTTACGAAGGTTCTTTCGCAGATTTTAAAAAGGCGATGGATGTAGCGCCTGCAAGAAAATTCTACAATGTGAATCAGGGAAATGTTTACCGTTACTGGCAGCAGTATGATGAGGCTAAACTAAGTTATCAGTCATACCAGGATAAAAGTGCACTGAATAACACAGCAGTGATGTATGCAGGACAGGATAAAATCAAGGATGCAAAATATTACCTGGGAGTTGCCATACAGATCGATTCGCTGCATAGGGTATTTCAGTATAACATGACCATACTGGCGAAAGGGAAACAGAAAGAGATGATGCGCCTTGTGGCGTCGGCAGGAGATACCGGGCCTTATTCAGATATTGGAATCAAATATAGCAGAGATGGCTTTGTTACCATTTATCTGTATGATTATGAATACGATAAATTAACTTTCCCGGGAAGACATTATATGCCGCTTCCGGTGGCTGAGTATAATGAAGATTACTTTATCCCAGAATATGATTTCAAATTAGCTGTTTACGGAAAGAAGAAGAAGTCAACAAATAAAATAAAAAAGCCAAAGTATAAAAGTCAGAAAGTAAAAATGCCCGGCGGGAAAAGTATGTCGGGTACCAAATGCCCCGTGTTTTGAAGTCAAATGAGAACAATTACAACCAGAAGCTCTTTTTCTGGGTAAGAACCTCTACGTATATGCGGAAACGGGTTTTGTCTGCTTGCGCCTAAGATATCGCCTGACCGGTAAATATATTTTGAACTTCCACAAAGCTAATCGGCTTATCCAGAAAAAAATCTGCGCCGCGTTTGAATGCTTCTTCTCTTAAATTCGTCATTGCACTCATCATCACCACTCTTATTCCATTATTTTTTTCGCCAAAGCTTTTTATGCCTTCTATTTCATTAATACCTTTACCATCAGGCAGATTATTGTCGATAAATACCCAGTCAGGAATCATTTGTTTTACACAAATGATTCCTTCATTCAGCGAAGTGACGACTTTAATTGTAGCTGGTGTATCGGAATTTAATTGCTTAGCCAGAAAATTGCGCATCAGTATTCCCAAGTCTCTCTCATCTTCAATAATTACAATTGTCATGGTCGCATTTTAAATAATGTACTCATTTAATCCGAAGGGTATGGTTTGACACCAAAATAGATATAATTAAAATAAAATAACCTTGCCATCTTTTTGCTAAATTACAGTAAGGATGATAATATTTTTCCTGATGCAAGTTGGTGTAGATTAAAATTGCTAATCTGATGTAGAATGATCTCCCAATAATTCTCTAAAAGCGAAAAATTGTTTACAGAATTTATTTTATAAGACATGAGGGTATTTGAAATTATGCTACTTAAACAGTTGACTATTTGTATGTTATTACAGGTTTGAATAGGTGGTCTGTCACTGGTACAGGTTTTTACGGAACGCAATAAAATATTTATTCAATTAATCATCGCAAATTATGGCAACTAATAAAGCACTTTGGGGAATTGTAACAGCAGCGGCTGTTGGAGCGGTAATAGGTTTACTTTTTGCTCCGGACGAAGGAAACAAAACAAGAAAAAAAATCAAGAAAAAAACCAATAGCCTGGCAAGTGATCTGATCGATGCTTTGGAAAAAAGCAAAGAGAAAGCTGCATCTGCCGCCGGTACTATTAAGGAGAAAGGCCAGCAATATAAGGACGAAGCCATTGACACTGCTGAACAGTATGTGGATGATGCCAATGAGGAAATAGAAAAATACAGGTAGGTCAGGCGATGATGCGCAAATAAGTAATCTCTTTTATAAGGTAAAACATGAAGAGTGTAAGAGAAAAAACAGGGACGGATTTTCAGAGAGGATCGAACCTGAACAGCACGGCAGATTATATAAAAAATATGATTTCGAAAAAATCCGGCGCGGCGGCAGAAAAAGGGCTTAGCTACAGTGTAAGCTCTGTTTTGGCCAGAACAGCCCTAAAAAGACTTCCACCGCCGCTTAATTTCGTAGCGCCTCTGATTGCTGAAAAGCTGATTTTGACTTACGGGGTAGATGGTGGAAGGGAAGTACTATTAAAAGGATTAAAATGGATCAAAAAGGTAACAGATGAAAAGCCGGTTCAGCCTGTACAAATCATCTGACATTAAACAGGGAGTGTGGCGGTGTGAAGCCAGAACCTCTGAATATTCATCACAGCTTCTTTTAACCCTTCGTAACTGGAGGGTTTTATTATATAACAGTTTGCCCCAAGCTGATAAGCAGCATTAACATCATCCGGTGCATTGGAAGTGCTGAAAATGATAATAGGTATTGCGTTCCAGACCAAATTGCCTCTTAACATCTGCAGCACTTCCCTTCCGTCTCTTTTGGGCATGTTTAGATCAAGAAGAATCAGAAGGGGACTGATGTCATTGTCTGTATCGGTAAGGTAATTCACAAGTTGCTCCCCATCTTCAAAAAAGACTACCGGATTTGGAATGCCATTATCCTCAAAGGCGGCCTGTACAAGAAAACGATCATCGGCATCATCATCAGCCATCAGAATTTGCCGGTTAACCATGCGTTTATTATGAAGTTTTAGAGGTGAATTAACGAATCGGTTCATTGAAGAAGCGATTCTGCTGGCAAATATATGGAAAAACTGGCTCCTTCACCTTCCGTGCTTTCCGCAAAAATATAACCGTTGTGATTAGAAACTACCCTTTTGCATATTGCAAGCCCAATACCGGTTCCCTCAAATTTGTTCCGGTCGTGTAGTCTTTGAAAAATCACAAATATTTTATCTGCAAATTCTTTTCTGAACCCAATACCGTTATCCATAATTTTAATCTTATGAAACTGAATATCCCGGTGGGCCGGCGTTACATTTGGGATAATATCACCCTCAACCACCCGATGCGTAAGTCGTATTACAGGTCTCTGTTCCTGTTTTCGATATTTGATTGAGTTGGAAAGCAGGTTCTGGAAAAGTTGTACAATTTGGCTTGGATATACTTCCACAACAGGCAATACTTCGCTGTGAATAACCGCTTTGTACTCCTGAATCATTTCTGACAAATTTGCTTTCGCATCCGCCAGTAAGTTAGATAAATTCACTTTTTTTGGTTTTGAACCTGCATTTACTGTACGTGAGAAGGCCAGTAAATCGTTAATCAGCGACTGCATGCGCTGTGATGAACTATCAATTCTCGTCAGCATCTGATAAACATCTTCTGAAATCTCGTTCCGGTATTTGATGATTATACGGTCAGCAAAAGAACGTATCTTACGCAGAGGTTCCTGCATGTCATGAGAAGCAACGTAGGCAAACTGTTCCAGTTCGCTGTTAGAACGGTTAAGGTTTTCTATTTTGTTTTCAAGTTCAACGCGATACAACTTATTGCGGCTCAGTTCCCGGTCCAGCAGAATAAATGCTGAGGATAAAAATATGATTGCCACCAGCATGATAATCCAGTTATACCTAAAAATCTGGCGACTGTAATTGTCACGGCTTTGCTCCTGGTTGGTCAGAAGTTTATTTTCCGTGCCGGTTATTTCAGAAAGCAGTTTTCGGATCGTGACCACATCCCTGGTTGTTGTCTTATAAGCCGTATTAAAGCCGGCAGGATCCGTTTTATAACTTCCTGGTCTAAGTAAAATGGCGTATTGTTTATAAAATTTTTTTAACTCATCTTCTAACGTATCAATCCGCTTTTTTTGGGAAGCGTTGTCTGAGGCGAGGGTATCGAGATTACGGACTATCGAAGGAAGCCTGTCAAGCGCGGCAAGGGATTTGTTTATATATGTGGTGTCTTTTAAAAACAGGTAACTATTTGTCAAAAAAGTTACCTCATAAAGTCCCGAAGAAGTCTCTTTCAGAGCTGTAATTACCTTTTGTGTTCGGTTAACTTTCTCAGAAAAATAGACAAGTTCCTTGTTAATCGTATGGTAACTGTATGAAAGACCAATAATTAACAAAAGCGAAGTTCCCAAAAGAAATCGTATAAACCACGATAGTTTTTGTTCGGTGATTGATCTGATTAAACGCATTAACGGTGTCGGCTCGTGAGTTTGCTGTTGAAAGATAAAGATCTACATTCTGAAAATTATACTCAGTTTGTGGAATTAACTACGCAATGTTAGATAAAAAGACTGAGCTCTTGAGATAGATAGGATAAAGAGTATTAAATTTAAGGATATAAGCGGTCAAATGTAAATTACGGCCATATTTGATGATTTTTAGGTTACACACAAAAATATACACGCTTTCAGTTTCAATCGAATCATTAAGAGAATTTTAATTTTACCCTTGATTGCAAGATGCAAAGACAAACGCAGACGCAAAGACAGACTTTAAAATATTCTCCATTGCAAATTCAAATGCTCAATCTTTTGCATTTGACTACAATGGAATTAGAGCAAAGAATAAAAGAGGAGCTTGAGGAGAATCCTATTTTAGAAGAAGGTAAGGAAGAAAATACAACCGAAGAATCCGCGGATGAATTCGGTGATCCTGCGGACACCGCAGGTGGTGATACCGATTCCGGAAATGTTCAGGACTATTACGACTGGGACGAATTCAGAGATGATGATGTTCCTGACTATAAAACCTACGCTAATAATCAATCTGCTGACAATGAGTTGTATACCCGCCCGATGGTGGAGTCTATCGGTTTCAGGGATGACCTTAAACAGCAGGTTCATTTTCTTCGTCTTGATGAAAGACAGCAACTGATCGCCGACTTTATTCTTGACTCATTGGACGAAGACGGATTTTTGAGAAGGGAAAGCGAAGTAATTGCGGATGATATTTCATTTGCCAACAGCATGTTCATCGATACCGAGGAGGTGATGCAGATGCTAAAAGTCATTCAGCAGCTTGATCCTCCTGGTATAGCAGCCCGCGATTTGAGAGAATGTCTGCAGATTCAGCTTAACCGGATGGAAAATCAGGGTGAAGTGTGGAAATGCGCCAGCCGGATCGTTAACGATACATTTGATGAACTGGGCTCACGTAATTATGACAAAATAATGCGCGTGCTTGGCATGGATGAAGAGTGTTTAAAAACGGCGATACAGCTTATCACAACACTTAATCCAAAACCTGCATCAGGTTTAAGAAATGATACACTGGTAAATGAAAGCATCAAGCCCGACTTTATGCTGAGGTATACTGAGGATGGTGAAATTGAGGTGCAGCTTACCTGGGGAAACAGCCCCGCGCTGAAACTTAACAAACTGTTCACGGAAATGGCTGAAAAGAAAAATGACAAAGCCACAAATCAGTTTCTGAAAAATAAGATGAATTCGGCGAAGTGGTTTATCGATGCAATCAAGCAAAGAGAAAACACGATGCTCAACACGCTACGTGCAATTGTAAAACTTCAATACGATTATTTCCAGACCGGCGATATCAAGAAGTTACGCCCGATGATCCTGAAAGACGTAGCAGAAATTATCTTCATGGATATTTCTACCGTTTCGAGGGTAACGACCAACAAATATGTACAGACTCCTTTTGGGATTGTTTTGCTGAAAGATCTGTTTACAGAAGGAGTTACAAACGAAGATGGAACGGAAGTGTCGAACCGGGAGATTCAGGAGGCAATCCGTGAAATTGTTGAGGTTGAAGATAAAAGACATCCATATAATGATCAGCAAATCACTGATTTACTGTCAGGAAAAGGATATTCGGTAGCCCGTCGGACCGTTGCAAAATATCGGGAACAGTTAAATATCCCAACTGCAAGATTAAGAGTAACTATTTAAGTAAATAAAGCCCTGGAACCTGGCATGAAAAAAATTGTAGTTGTTGATGATGAAGCGGATATCTGCTTTTTGTTGAAGAGATTTTTGTCCAAAAATGATTTTATTGTTGAGACTGCACAAAACGGTAAGGACGGATTGGCGTTGATAGAAGCAATTTCACCTGATCTTGTTATGACCGATTTTCGGTTGGGGGATATCACAGGAACTGAGCTTTTAACTGCTATCAAATCAAAACGTCCTAATGTACCGGTATTGATCATTACAGGTTATTCCGATATAAAAATTGCGGTTAATGTAATGAAATTGGGGGCTTATGATTATATCACCAAGCCGCTCTTTCCTGATGAAATTTTAGTGACCGTGAAAAAGGCCATTGCCGATGCGGAATCATCTAAAAATGAACAGACGGAATATGTTACAGCCGAAATAAGTGATAATCCTGCCGCTCCGGTAAAACCTGCACGGAGAGGTTACTCAAAATCCAAGGCGGGTTATGTCATGGGGCAAAGTGACGTTTCTGACAATCTTTTCAAACAGGTTGATCTGGTTGCACCTACTAATTTCAGTGTAATCATTTACGGTGAAAGCGGTTCCGGTAAGGAAGCCATCGCTCAGGAAATTCATAACCGGTCTAAACGTAAAGACATGCCGTTTGTGGCAATGGATTGCGGTGCAATTTCGAAAGAACTTGCGGGAAGTGAATTGTTTGGTCATGAAAAAGGATCATTTACAGGAGCTTTACAAACTAAAATCGGTCATTTTGAGATGGCAAACGGCGGAACTTTGTTTTTGGATGAGGTATCCAATTTGTCCTACGAAATCCAGGTTGCACTTTTGCGAGTGGTCCAGGAACGTAAGATGAGAAGGATCGGTGGTTCCAAAGAAATTGATCTGGATGTAAGGATTATCGTTGCCAGTAACGAAAGGCTGCTGGAATCTGCTAAAAACGGCAAGTTCAGAGAAGACTTGTATTACCGTTTTAATGAGTTCACAATTGAAGTTCCTGCCCTTCGTAACCGGAAAGACGACCTGGTACTTTTTGCCAACACTTTTCTTGAATCCACGAATGCAGAGCTTAACAAGAATGTCAAAGGATTTTCGGAAGAAGTTATGGATGATTTCCTTAACTATTCATGGCCGGGTAACCTGCGTGAGCTGAAAAATGTCATCAAACGCTCGACCCTTCTTTCAGACGGGGATTTGATTGAAGAAAAATCGCTTCCTTTTGAGATAGTAAATTACCGGAAATTAAAAGATCTGGATGACGAACCTGTTGCTGCACCGGTATCTTCTGTGGTCAACCCGGTAGAAGTTGTGGATGGGGACGATTCAAAACCAAGTCTTAAAACCGTTGCCAATGAAGCGGAATACGATATGATCATGCAGGTGCTTCGTGATGTTAATTTCAATAAAAGTAAAGCAGCCCGTCTTTTAAATATTGACAGGAAAACGCTTTACAACAAAATGAAGCAATTTGATATCTAGGATTTTTAAATTGCCTTGTTTGAATTTTGGTGATACATGTAGCATATTCTGATGAACAGTAAACTTATAAGCGTACTTCTTGTCGATGATGACGAGGATGATTATTTTCTTACCCGTGAGTATTTTCAGGACCTTGTGAACTGGAAATTCAATATCACCTGGTGCTCTACTTACAGAGATGCGGTGTTCCAGATAAAAAATAACAGGTACGACTTATATCTTTTCGATTACTTATTGGGAGAAAATACCGGAATTGACCTCATCGAAGAATCCTGTGGCGTTGAGTGCGAGGAACCCATTATATTACTTACCGGAAAGGGCGATACCAAAATTGCGGTTGAAGCCCTGCGATTGGGAGCGGCCGATTATCTTATCAAGAGCGAACTGGACTCTGAGAAGCTTGAAAGAAGTATTCGTTATGCCCTCGAAAGAACCTCGGTTTTAAAAGCACTAAAACATAGCGAGAGAAGATACAGAAGGGTTTTTGAAGAATCGAATGACTTTCTTTTCATCAGCGATCTGGATGGTAATATTTTAGACTTCAACACTTCCGCCTGTGAATTAACGGGGTATTCGCCTGATGAAATCAAGTTAAAAAGAATACCGGACCTCATAGAAGAGCCCAATTTTGAAGCACAGTGGTCCGGTATACGGGACCGTACCATACACGATTTTGAGGTGCGTTTGGTTACCAAAGACAGCGATAAAAAGTACTGCCTTTTTTCTGCTTCTGTTGAGGTAGATGAGCAAAATTTATATGTTCAGGGTCGTATACATGACATGACTGCCCGAAAACAGTCGGAAAGAGAACGTCTGTTTTCAGAGAAAATGGCAGTTACCGGTCGTCTGGTGCGGATGCTTGCTCATGAGGTGAGAAACCCGCTCACGAACGTAAATCTTTCTGCCGAACAGCTGGAAATGGAACTGGTGGATGAGGATCAGAAGTTTTACACACAAATTATAAAACGGAACTGTAACCGGATCAACGATCTGATCACACAGCTTTTGCAGCCATCGAGTTCAGCTGATATTGAGTTGGTCGAGAGCTCGATCAATAAAGTCCTTGATGAAGCAATTGCCACTGCCTACGACCGTGTTCAGCTAAAAAGAATACAGATTGTCAGTCAGTATAGCGAAGAGAATTTCAGCCTTCCGTTGGATACTGTCTCATTGCAAATGGCTTTTCTTAACCTGATTACCAATGCGATAGAAGCAATGGAAGAGGACAAAGGCATTCTTCGCATCAGTACAAGAAGCCTTGGCGATTCTTTCCAGGTAATATTTGCCGACAATGGTTCAGGAATCAGTGAAGAGAACATGGATAAGATCTTTGAACCCTATTTCACAGGCAAAAATAACGGGATGGGAATAGGTCTTGCCACAACCATGAGCATTATACACGCCCACCACGCCCGTATCGACGTCCAGTCGGAACTGGGTGTCGGAACTTCATTTACAATCAGCTTCCCGGGTAAGTGAGCCAGTTGAAGTGTTGTTGGCAATTATTTAACTTTGTTGGGATGTTTTTCTGACCGGCTTTTGTATTTTAGCAAAATAAATACCTCATCTCAACAATGGAAGCTTTGGTTCAATTTTGAGTTACTAAGCTTTTTTCCATGAAGTTTGTTTTACTGCTATTTTTTCTCCCCCTGCCAGTCTCAGGCTGGTGTCAAAATTATATTCTTCCATATGGAGAATATATGGACACCACCATGCAAATCAACCCTAAATGCCATCAGGTTTATCCGGTTTTTTATTATCAGGTCAAAACTAAATACCCTGTAAGCACGATGACGCTCCTTGCTGATGTAAAAACGTTTATGCAAATGCGGGGGAGTAAATATGCCGGTACTGGTTACATCACTTTACGGTTTCTGGTAGATTGTGAAGGGATCATTCACAAAATAAGAGTATTACAAACCGATGATAACTATCAGAGCTATCGTTTTGATAAAAAACTCGTTAACGACCTTAACGACTACATTCATACACTGGATCGTTGGGAGAAAGGGCTTTCTGCCTACCAATTGGAAAACGTCAATTATATAGCTTATCTGTCCTTTAAGATCAAAAATGGCGAAGTTGTTAACGTTATTCATTAGTCTCTCGCTGGTTGTATCAGTTCAGGCACAATCAGTCGATTGTTCTTCCAAAGCTGTGCAGGATAGTTTGTTTGAAATCTATTCTAAAAAGGCACGTGCTTACGGTTTCCTTCATCCCGGCTGGGATCAGACCTATGATAGTTTACTTGCTATATGTCCCAATATTGCAGAAGCCTATCAGGAAAAGGGTATCCCTCATGTTGCAAACGGGAATTATGAAAAGGCCTATGAGTACAATAATAAGGCAGTTGAGCTTGATCCGCATCGCTGGACTCCCTACCGCGGATATTTAAACTGCATTTATACCAAAAACTACGAAAAGGCAATTACCGATTTTGAAGCGGCGGAAAAACTAACACCAAACGCCTTCATTCTGGATCATTCTTTTTCATTTTATATAGCTTTAAGTTACATGGAATCGGGCCAATACGACAAAGCCGAGACCTATTTTCTTAAAGATATCGCGCAGCAAAAGAGGGGAGAAGGCAAGAATGATATTCATTTCAATTCGCTGCTTTACTTTGGCATTTTATATTACCTGATGAATGAATTTGACATGGCTCAAAAATACCTGCGTGATTGTCTGGTTTTGTATCCGCAGCAACCCATGGCCAATTACTACATGGCAATGACCTTAAAGGTGTTGGGGAACAATCAGAAAGATATTTACTTCGAAAAAGCGAAACAGTATATGCTGGAAGGTTACAGGCTCAATGAGCCTAATTCATTGTATGTAAACTATCCGCGTCAGATCACGATGTTTGAAATAGAGCAGCGGTAAATTTTCATCCGGACCATTGCCACGGTGTGTATGGCCCAGGCGTAATGATAAATATCGAAACTTATCATTGTGTCATGAAGTCAATCTTTACATTTCTAGCAATTATTGTCTTTTTTAGTGCAGCCTACTCACAGGAAAATGCAGACTATTACCGTCCGGTTTTTCCCAGGCCTGTCGGTGTTAAACAATTCAACGCCGGGTCTCTTTTGAAAACCCTGGGTGATGTAAAAATCATAAACAGATGGTATGCGGGCGCCAGCGGTTTTATACGGACGGACAAAAACAGGATCACAAACTCACTGGAAGGTCTTGCTGCCACTGATTCTCCTGAGGCTTATGGCTGGAGTGTTGCTGCGGGCTGGGTAAGCCACGAGCAATGGGCTGTTGAAGCCGAGTATGCCAGATCGCCCATTCATAATGTACTGATATTAAACGGAGATAATTCGTTGTCTTATAAATTCGCCAACGATAAGAACAGTTTGATCTTACGCGGTAAACGCAGGCTTTTGTTTGGAAAACCCTCTCTGCGCCGTTCGGCATTCTGGCTGAGTGGAGGGATAGGTCTGGTGCCTAATTCCGGAAAACAAAAAGATTATTGGGAATTTGAAGGTTTTCGTGGGCGCGGGAGACGGAATGGCGTTGATACACTTTTTATAACGAGTGAAACCAGGACAAACACAAAATTTACCGGTTTGGCGGAAGCCTCTGCCGAGTACATTGTTAAAATCTCAAAAGGAATCGATCTGGCTTTTTTTGGAAGAAAACAGTGGGGTTTGGGAAATTCTCTGGAAACGAATCTGGTGTATTACGTCAATCACCAGGAAACACAATCCGCTAAAATAACGGGAGATGGCAGCGGGTGGAACTTAGGGATTTCACTGCGTTACAACATACATATTGGCTATGATTATGCAAAACTGAATGTCAATTCAAGAAGAGACAGAAATCCGGACGGCCTTTAAACGTAAACAAACTGCCCTTCCGGGCAAGGCAGTTTGTTTACGTCGTGTTAATTTATGTCAGAACTTTTTTCTTCCTGTTAAAGAATCCGTAGATAATCGGGAAGATCATCAATGTTAAAATTGTCGCTGTTATTAATCCGCCGATCACCACTATGGCAAGAGGCTTCTGTGTTTCTGATCCAATCCCTGTAGATGTCGCAGCTGGAAGCAAACCAATTGCGGCCATCAGCGCCGTCATGATTACAGGACGAATTCGTGACTTAACTCCTTCTTTTATAGCTTCATCCAGTGGCATTCTTGCGGCCAGGTTTTTATTGAATACAGATATCAGGATCACCCCGTTTTGAACGCATAAGCCAAACAAGGCAATAAAACCGACACCAGCCGAAATTCCGAAGTTCATGTTTGTGGCGTGAAGTGCAAGAATGCCGCCAATCAACGCAAAAGGTACGTTGACTAAAACCAATCCCGCATCTTTGGCATTGCTGAACATAATAAAGAGCAGAATAAAAATACCGATCAGACTGATGGGAACAACCTGCCCAAGACGGGCTGTCGCACGAACCTGATTTTCGAACTCTCCTGACCAGTTTACCGAATATCCTTTTGGAAGAGACTTCAGCAATGGTTTTACCCGGTTCTGCGCATCGGCAATGGTACTTCCAAGGTCACGTTCGCGAACGGAAAATTTTACACCAATAAAACGCTTGTTATTATCGCGGTAAACAAAGGCAGGCCCGGTTACCGTTCTGATGGTAGAAATTTCTTTCAAAGGTATTTTGCCGCCCGTCAGCGTCGGAACCATCAGCTGCTGAATGTCATCAACGCTCCGGCGATATTGTTCTTCATAGCGAAGACGGATATCGAATTTGCGCTCGCCTTCGTAAAGGATAGATGCTGTTTTCCCCCCGATAGCCATTTCAATTACTGCCTGTACGTCGGCGGTACTCACGCCGTACTGGGCCATTTTATGATCATGCAAAATCACACTTACTTCGGGCTGGCCTATATTTCTTAGAATCCCAACATCTTTGATTCCCGGGACGCCTTTAATCGCTTCCAGAACCTGATTGGCTTTGGTATTAAGCGTTTCCAGATCGTCTCCGTAAATTTTAACGGCATTACTTGCATTCATACCGGCAACCGCTTCTGCCACGTTATCGATAATTGGCTGGGAATAATTGTAGTTAATGCCCTGGAACTCTTTCAGCTTGGTATCCATTTCCTCAATCAGCTGATCCTGCGTGATGTTTCTTTTCCATTCATCTTTTGGTTTTAAATTAACCTGCATTTGTACATAGTAAAAACCGGATGGATCAGTTCCGTCATTGGAACGTCCCGTTTGGGATAAAACACCATTAACTTCCGGAAACTCATTTAACTTGGTACGAAGTACTGTCACCATTTTGATGGTTTCGTTCAAAGAACTGCTCATCGGCATTTTAGCTTCAACCCAAAGTGCACCTTCATTTAAAGTTGGAAGGAATTCCGTACCCAGTAAAGTGGATGAAAAAAGACTTAGTCCAAGAAAAACGGAAGCGAAAAGTATGCTGATTTTTTTGTGCCCGTAACACCACTCAAAACCATTGATTACAATCTTGTCAAAAAATCTGACTATGGGATTACTCTTCTCACGGACATTTTTATTTAACAAAAATGAACAAAGAACCGGCACCAGTGTGAGTGTGTAAAGTAGCGCTCCCAGCAAGGCAAAACCCAGTGTGTAGGCGAGAGGGGTAAACATTTTCCCCTCCACTTTTTGGAAACTGAAAATCGGGATAAGAGCTGTTATGATAATCAGTTTTGAGAAAAAGATTGCTTTACCTAGTTCTCCACCGGTTTTTTTGATCAAACCCAGTTTCGAGAGCTTGTTAAAACGATCCATTCCGTTTCGGTGCGCAAGATGATCGAGCGCCACAAAAATTCCCTCAACCATTACCACGGCTCCGTCAATGATGATCCCGAAGTCAATCGCCCCCATCGATAGTAAGTTGGCCGACATTCCTTTTAGTTTCAAACACGTAAAGGCAAACAGCAGCGCAAGCGGGATAATGATCGATACAATCACCGTCGTACGCCAGTCGGCCATGAAAAGAAATACGATAACGGTTACCAGCACAATTCCTTCAACAAGGTTGTGTTTTACCGTATGCGCACAAAATTCGATCAGGTTATCCCGGTCGTAAAAGGTCACCATTTTTACATCCGGAGGAAGAATTTTGGTATTCAGTTCTTCAACTTTATCCTTTATGCGAGCCAGCACTTCACTTGGGTTTTCGCCTTTTCGCTGTACCACAATTCCTTCAACAACGTCGTCGTTTTCATCGAGCCCAACCTGGCCCACGCGTGGCATGTCCGACTCCTTCACTGCCGCCACATCCCGCACCAGAACAGGATTATCTTTTACATATTCTACAATGATATTTTCAATGTCAGGAATAGAATTAAGCAGACCGATTCCCCTAACAACATAAGCCTGGCCATTTTTTTCGATCACGTCACCACCTACATTGACATTGCTTTTGGTAACTGCCTGGTATACTTCAAGTGGTGTGATATTGTATTTAACCAGTTTGGTCGGATTAACCTGAACTTCATAGATTTTCTCTCTTCCACCAAAGGCAACCACATCGGCCACACCGGGAATACTGCGCAGCTGGCGGTCAATTACCCAGCTTTGTAGCGTCAGTAGTTCACGGCTGTCACGATCTTTGCTTTTTAGTGTATATCTGAAAATTTCTCCCGTAGGTCCGTATGGCGGCTGAACGTCAGGTTCTACGCCTTCTGGAAGTGAGATATTCCGGAGCTGATTATTCACCTGCTGTCTGGCAAAAAAGTCTTCGACATTATCGTCAAAAATGATCTTGATAATACTTAAACCAAACATGGTTGTACTCCGGACATTGGTTTTTTGTTGTACAGAGTTCATCGCCACTTCAATTGGTACGGTTACGAATCGTTCTATCTCTTCAGCGCTGCGGCCGTTCCATTGGGTTACAATGATGATCTGCGTATTGGTAACGTCCGGAAATGCTTCCAGAGGGGTGCTTTGATAGCTGACAACACCTGCAACGATCAGCAAGCCTGTCATAAAGAAAATGAAAAATCGGTTTTTAAGAGAAAAACCAACAATTCCCCGAATGAATTTATTCATAAATAATAATGATAGAATGTTGACCGGGTCGCCGGTGCGATGAGAGAATGGTAGAATGATAACGCTTGCCGGGTCGTCACTCAATCATTCAGCGCATCGTAAACCAGAAGCTGATTTTTTGATATAACCACATCTCCGTTTTTAAGTCCGCTGCTGATGTAGGTCCGGTTGGCCAGAGAACGGTAAATTTCCACTGCACGGGTTTCAATTTTAGAACGGCTGTGAAACACCATCACCCAGTTTTTACTTCTGTCAAAAATGATGGATTGCGAAGGAATTGCCTGCATTTGATTTCCTTCTTCAAAATTCAGATAAACCGTTGCATGCATTTCCGGTTTAAGCTTAAAACCAACGTTTTGCAGCTGTATCCTGATTTTCATTGCCTTTGTTTCGGGATCAAGCACATTGTAGATTTTATCAACCTTTCCTTTAAAGATCTGATCAGGGAAGCTGATGGTGCGGACATCTGCAGCCATGCCCAGTTTGACTCTTGGAATATCACTTTCATTGACATTGGCCATCACCCAAACATCTGCAATCTGGCCAACAGTAAACAGGCTCTCAGAATTATCTGAACGAAGCTGCATACCGCGGTTCACGTTTTTGTCGATTATAAAACCGTTGATTGGCGATTTGATGGTGTAATTGGTTGATTTTCCAATTCCGTAAATTGAGAAAATCTCTTTAACCCGGCTTAGTTCTGCCTGTGCTTTGTCGACCATCTGGCGGGCTGTAATCGCATCGCGCTCCGGAACGAGTTTGCTTTCGTAAAGATCTTCTGTGGAGGAAAGATTTTTTTGCGCAATCAGCAAATCAGATTGTGCCTGTATCATTTGCCGCTCAAAATCAGCAACTTCTCCTGAGCGGATCGTGGCGAGTTTCTGTCCTTTTCTCACATTGTCACCCAGCTCAACGTTCACGTCTTCTACATTACCACCTACCAGCGGGAATATTTTAATAACCTGATTTTCATCCGGTACAACCTTGCCGACAAGTGTTAGTTCATTGCGAACCATTTCTGTTTTAACGGTATCCAGCGTGATACGGCTCATCATCGTATCGGAAAGCATAAACGCTTTTACCTCATCCTGCACCTCCTTTTTTTTATTGCAGGATGTGGTCCAGACGGCCAGCATGGCCAGTAAAAGGATATAGGGGGAATTTTTCATTTTTATAATATGATTAGCAAATGCCTTGATATGGTTGAAATAGGTTTGTCTTAGTTGAAGAGCTCTTCGCCAACTACGAAATTGAGCTCTTCGTAGACTTTGATACGGTCGGCCTGGAGGCGGTTAAATTCCCTGATACTTTCGTTGTAGGTTTCGATAAAATCGATGAATTCGAGCAGCGTAATGTTGCGTTTTTGGAAGTTGTCGTAAATCCCTTTGTTCAGCAACTCAAACTGATTTGTAAACCGACTTTCTACGCTTTGATAGGCATTTTCTGCCACGGTTACTTTTTGCAGCGCTGCGTCGACTTCATTGGAAATACTATTTTCCTTTGCTTGTTCGGCTGTTTTATAGTAACTGATGTTGCTCTTCGCAGCTTTAATGTTTCCCTGGTTGCGGTTAAAAAACGGCAGGTCTACCGAAGCAGAAACTCCAAAATAATTGTTTTGGTAGTTGCTGGCCTGGTCATATAAAGCACCTAACTGGATGTTTGGTACCGCCAGTGCTTTTTGCAGTGTATAGTTTAGTTCTGCCTGTTTTGTTGATGATTGCACAACCTTTAAATCAGCTCTGCTTTGAATAGCCTTTTCTTTCAGGGAAGACATTGTATAATTTTTAATCTGATACCGGTTGATGTCAGAACTGTCAACCACCGGCTGAATGGGCAGATCGGTATTCAGATAAGTTCTCAGATCGCGCTGGTTCTCTGATAATTCGAAAAGAATGTTGGCGCGGTCATTGGTGAGCTGAAAAAGCAGCGCTTTTAAACGGACGACTTCCTTTAACGAAATATTGTTCCGGTTATATTCCTTATCAAATGCCGCAACCGTTGTGTTCAGGGTAGCAATTTGATTGTCGAGTAAACGGATCGTTTTTCCTAAAAAATAGGTTTCAAAGAAGATCTGACGAAGGTCAAATTTTAAAGTACGGACCAGATTGAAAAATTGGTATTCACTTTTCCGGGTCGATTCCACATCAAGGGCAACCTGCTTATTGCGTTTGCCGGCACGTGTAATCATTTGCTGAATGCTGATCGCTTTTTGGCCCTGACGACCAACGTCAAATAATCCCCGAGAAGGATTGTAAGCACTTAGTTCAACACTTAGGTTTGGATTATCCCAAAGTTTATCCTGTATTTCCAGGGATTTTGCAATATCGATCTGATATTTTTCGGCTAGAAGCTCTAAGTTATTTTTGAGGAAAAGGCTGTCAGCCTGTCTGATGTTAAGCCGCAATGTATCCTGGGCGAAAAGACCGGTGGAGATAAGCGTTAAAATTCCGATTATGTAAAGGCGCATGTTGTCTTTTTTTGAACATGCGATATTCGGCAGCTGGTATTACAGGAGCCTTAAAATAACCTTAGAAAAAAATTAGAACCTTAGATATGGTCAAGCTGTACGCGGAATTCGCTGCCAACTCCCAATTCGCTGGTTGCTGACAGGCTTCCGTGATGTAATTCAACAATCCGGTGACAGATCGAAAGTCCGATTCCAAAACCGGGAAGCTCGCTGGTTTGAGATGATCTGAAAAAGGGATTAAAAATATGCGGCAAGTCTTCCTGACTGATACCCACACCCTGATCCTTCACACTGACGACGCAATGTTTTTCATCAGTTGAAATCAATATCTGCGCTTTGTGGTCATTCGAGTACTTGCAGGCGTTGTCAATCAGGTTAAGAAAAACACGTTTAAGAAGTTCCTCATTTCCCTCGATGACCGTTTCGCGTTCGTTATCGGGAATTGTCGTGTAGTCAATGGTTACGGTATAATTCGGGAAAGACGTTAGCAATTCCTCTTTGGCAAGAAAAACAAGATCTTCTATACGAACCGGAAACATTTTCATGCGGTCGATATTTTCGTACGATCTTGCAAGAAACAGCAAATTATTCGTGATGCTGATCAGCCGCTCGGTATCCGAAAACAGATTGCTGAAAACTTCCTCCAAATCGGGATCGTCTTGAACAAAACGCTGGCCAAGCTGAATCTCCGATTTTAGGGCTGCCAGGGGCGTTCGTAGTTCATGTGAAGCATGGGAAACAAAACTTTTCTGTTGTTCAAATGCCTGATTTAAACGATATAAAACGGTATTAAAGTTGATTGCCAGTTGTGCAATTTCATCCTTGCGGTTACCTTCATCGAGTTTTTGCGACAAATTTTGCGCCGTAATAAGTGAAACCTGGTCGTTAATACTGCTGATCGGTTTCAGCGAATTGCCGGCAAAATAAATACCTAAAACAACAGTAACGCCAATCCCGACAAGCAATCCCCAGGCGAGTGTCCGTATCAGATTACTCTGTTTACTCCGCCCGAATTTATCATAAGCCGAAGCCAGTACAACCAGTGGTTCGGTGCCTTCGGTATAAAGCAAACCGATTACCTCGCTATCTTCCTGAACAAACTCAATGCTTTTTTTCTGACGTACTTCATCGAGTAACCTGACATGATAGGTTAGGAGCTTGTCGTCGACACTGGAATAGATCAGGTCATTTTTTGAATTAAAGATCAGTACCTTTTCATCCAGCATTTCTGTAAGCGTATTTTCATCGATTACCTTTAAAAGATCTTTATCGATGCCGTTAACCTTTACCAGAAGCCGGCAGGTGGTGCGGGCTTTACTTCTAAGCCTGTCAAAGAATTCCTCCTGCCTGAAAGTAGAAGAGATCGTATAGACAGCCACAGAAAACAGAAAAAGTAGTGCAGCTACGAGTACTGTAAACTGCAAAGCAATCCGGTCCTTAATTTTCACAGGAAGAGATAAAACAAATTTGAATAAAAGAGGTAGAACGTGCTGGTTGGACGAATTTGCGGTGGAGTCGTTTAATCCTCTTTCAAAATATAACCAAGTCCCGGGCGCGTGTGAATTAATTTTGTCGTAAAATCTTTATCTACTTTTTTGCGTAAATAATTGATATACACTTCAACCACGTTGGTGCCGGGATCAAAATTGAGGTGCCAGACGTGCTCCGCCAGATCCATTTTTGAAACAACACGCCCGCGATTGATCAGGAAATATTCAAGCAGCGCAAATTCTTTTGCTGTTAACTCTATTGATTTTCCCGCACGGATCACTTCCTTCGTTCCCAGGTTCATTTCCAAATCTGCAATACGCAGCACCTTGTTTTCATTTTCAGGATTTCTGATTTCTGAAATACGAAGTGCGGCATTGATTCTTGCCAGTAACTCCCTGAAATCAAAAGGTTTAACGATATAATCGTCAGCTCCGCGGCCCAGCCCTTCAACCTTGTCTTCAATTTCGCCGTATGCTGTCAGCATAATAATCGGGATGGCCGGTTTGTAAAGACGTATTTGCTGACAAACTTCATAACCGCGCATTCCCGGCAGATTTACGTCCAAAAGTATCAGGTCAAATTTCTTTTCAAGAGCCATTTGTTTGCCTGTAATTCCATCAGCAGCAATTTCTGCTTCAAAATGTTCAGAAACCAGTCCCCGGTAAATGTTCTGGGCAATGCGTCTGTCGTCTTCGACAATCAGTATTTTTTTCATTTAGCTATAAGTCAGGATGGTGTGTGAAATAATGCTTTTAACCGCAACGGACTCAAAGTTTTTAACGACGGACGCAATTTAGAGGCTAAGCAACCAAATAAATGTCTGTTTTATTAAAGGATTTCAAGCGCCTGTCTGAGATCCGCGATCAGATAATCCGCGTCTTCAAGGCCTACATAAACCCTTGCCATACGATGTCTTTCAATGATCGGATCAAAGTTTTCCGGACCGATAGCTGCTGCCTGAGGTAAAATCAACGATTCATGGCCGCCCCAGGAAACGGCGACTAAAAAATGATTAAGACCATAGGTGAATTTTTCAATTCGATTATAAGAATCTGTTTTTAAAACAATTGTAAAAAGCCCGCATGCACCGCTCATTTGTTTTTTTGCAAGATCGAGCTGGGGAAAATCATTGTCAAAAGGGAAAATAACCCTGTCGATCTTTGGATGCGTTTTCAGGAATGCAATCACCTTTTCCGTGGTTTTGGTAATGTGCGCCAAACGAACAGGCAGTGTTCGCAGGCCGCGCAGTATGAGCCAGGCATTAAAAGGTGAAATACCGGAACCGTTGTTCAGAAGTTGCTCATTGAAAATTTTCTGAAGCATGTCTTTCCTGCCAGTAAGCACGCCTGCCACAGTATCGCTATGCCCGCCGAGGTATTTGGTGGCAGATTGTAAACTCAGGTCGATGCCCAGAGCAAGTGGTTTTTGGTGGATGGGCGACGAATAGCTGTTATCGACGATTGTTACTATTCCACGGCTTTTAGCCAGTTTTGATATTGCTTCAAGATCCTGCAATTCAAAAGTGTTGGAATTAGGCGATTCAAGATAGATAACCTTCGTTTCCGGTCGTAACGCGTTCTCGAAATTCTCAATCTTAGTCCCGTCAATGTAAGTCGTTTCCACACCAAATCTCGGCAGCATATTGTCAAACATCCGCCAGGCCCAGCTATATGGTTTATCAACAGAAATGATGTGGTCACCCGTTTTAACATTCGCCAGCACAGAACAAAATATGGCAGAGGCCCCGCTGTTAAATACCAGTGCATCTTCCGCTTCGTCCAGTGCAGCGAGTTTTTTTCTGAGAATTTCAATGGTCGGATTTTTTCCCCGGGAATATAAATAAGCTGAATCTTCATCTTCAAATGCTTTTCTGATATCTTCAAATGTATCAAAGACAAAGTTGCTTGTCTGCATGATTGGAGGCGAAACAGCGTTGAAGTAAAGGCTGCGGTCCTCGCCAAGCTCATTCAGAATATGCGAAATTTCCATGGTTAATATTTAATTCGATTAGTCAGTTTTTATATCAGGCAGGAGTTTGGAAAACAATTCCTTTTTCAAGTGAGTGGATAATGGCTTTGTTACTGTGGGCAAAATAGCAGGTATCTATTCCCAGATTTTCTATGTTTTTTATATGCATACTGCTGAGCGGTTTACTTCGTGTTCTGGTTTGACGAATATAAACGGCGCGTATACTTTTAGGGAATTCCCGGCAGATCTCCTCGTAAATTTCCGGATCCTTCTGTGAATCGTCACCAAGCAGAATAAACTGCAATTCAGGGTAAAATCCGATAACATTCTGAATTTTTCTCAGCTTATGACCGTGGGAGCCGCCTCCCGTTGTGACAAAATCGTCCAGTCCTGATTTTATTTTTTTTAGTTTTAAAATAGCTTTCGGCAAGCCGTTCAGTTCTGCAAACCGGACAATCATATCATACAGATTCCATTCACTGCTGGAAACATAAAAGAAAATATTGCTCTGTATCTGCGGGTGAACCCTGCTTGCGAAAGACAAAAGCTGGTAATGTTTTACGACATCATCAAAAGGCTTTCTTGCCTGCACATTTTTGGAAAGTAACACAAATAATTTCCTGAACGAGCGGCGGCTGTGCGATATCAGAAACGTATCGTCTATGTCGGAAATGATACCGTATGAACTCGTATAAGGAATAAAAAACTCTTCCTCACTGGTAGCCTGGTATTTTTTGCCATTAATTTCTTCATCAACAGACACTTCGTATTTGTGCCAGCCGCCATCCGGTTTTTCGGTGTAGGGAATTTGAAAACGAAAGTAGCCGTCTCCTTCGGCGGTTGTTTCCGCAACAACCGATCCCACCCGTAAAGTCACTTTCAGGCTGGGAATGGTTTTTATTGAAAACAGCTGTAATATGGTTCTTGCATATCGGAAGCCTTTTCGTGTATATTTATGGTCACCGGATGGATATTTCTCAACCAGGTGGCCAAAAACGACCAATTCCTTTTTATTTGCGTAACCTCGATACAATTTTATATCACACCGTTCCATACACTACATTTAACCCTTAAAGTCCCTAATTTAGACAATATGTTTTCAGAACGAAAGGTTTTGTTGGTTGTAAACCCGATATCGGGTGATTTGGATAAAAACGAAATT
The DNA here is from genome assembly GCF_004349265.1 of Dyadobacter psychrotolerans. Taxonomy (GTDB): domain Bacteria; phylum Bacteroidota; class Bacteroidia; order Cytophagales; family Spirosomataceae; genus Dyadobacter; species Dyadobacter psychrotolerans. The sequence continues at coordinate 489,734 of NZ_SMFL01000003.1, read as the reverse complement.
TTTGAAGCTGTAATTGAAAAAGCAGAGGCCGAGGGTTATGATCTTCGGATTTATTCTACATCAGGTAAAGAAGATCAGGCGATTATCCGGGAAATGGTTGAGAATATAAAACCGGAAAGGGTAATTGTTGCGGGCGGTGACGGCACCATTTCTCTGGTTGCTCAGGCCGTTCACGACCAGGATGTAATTCTCGGAATTATCCCGGCCGGTTCAGCGAATGGATTATCTGTTGATTTCGAAATTCCTGCTGATCTGGTGGATTCAGTCAATATTGCATTCGGGCATAACTCGATAAACGTTGATGCGGTAAGTATTAATAGTGAAATTAGTTTGCATCTAAGTGATATTGGTCTTAACGCACTTTTGGTAAAAAACTATGAGAACAGCGACACGAGAGGAAAGTTGGGTTACGCGAAGGAAATGTTTAAAACACTCAGTGAACATGAAAATTTTCAGGTTCGTATTACAACGGATCAGGAAGTAATAGAAACCGAGGCATTGATTGTGATCATAGCAAATGCTCAGAAATATGGGACTGGTGTTAATATAAATCCGGTTGGAGATATGTCTGATGGTTTTTTTGAGCTGGTAATTGCAAAAAAACTCGACTTTTTCGAAACGGCTAAAATCATTGCAGGTAGCACGGACCTGAATCCTGAAATAATGAAAATTATTTCCGTAGAGAAAGCGGTCATAGAATGTCTTGACAAAGAAGTCTATTTTCAAATTGACGGAGAGTACAAAGGGTTAGTACGCAGGCTGGAGGCTAAGATTCTTAAAGGTTATATCAAAGTTGCTGTTCCCTGAATGTGGCTCAGGTAGGTTGAGTTTCGCGGATTTTATCAGTAGTGTTACATCAGCCTTGTCTTTTCTGGAAGTTAACTTTTCATAATCTAAAATGAAGTCACTTTTTATATTTGTAATCGCACTTACAGCCGTTTCAAGTCTTTTTGCCCAAACGGCAGAGCTGTGTCAGGGAGCCTATTTTACTGAGGCGGAAGGAAAAGCTTTTCTTGAAAAACATGCGGTCACTACAAAAACTGCCTGGGAAATCAGAGCGGCTCAGATAAAAAATCAGATACGGTTAGGAATGGGACTGCAAACTTTGCCTGTCAAACCCAGGTCACAGCCAATTATCCACAGCAAAAAAATAATGGATGGTTACACCATCGAAAACGTGGCCTTTGAAAGTTTGCCGGGTGTGTATGTCACTGGCAATCTTTATCGTCCGTTTAAAAAACAAACTTCTTATGCCGCTATACTGGCTCCGCACGGGCATGGCGAAAATCCGCATGGGCGATTCCGTGAGCAAACACAAAAGCGCTGCGCAACGCTGGCACGTATGGGCGCAATCGTTTTCGTCTGGGATATGGTCGGGCAAGGTGATTCAAAACAATGTGAGCATAAAATGCCGAAAGCGCTGAAATTGCAGACAATCAATGCAATACGTGCGCTGGATTTTATTTCGTCTCTTCCCGGTGTTGATCCGCAAAGGGTTGCGGTTACCGGAGAATCGGGTGGGGGAACCCAGACTTTCCTTTTAACCGCTTTGGATGACAGGATCAAAGTTTCTGTTCCCTGTGTGATGGTATCAGCTCATTTTTTCGGAGGATGTGTATGTGAGAGTGGTTTGCCGATTCATAAAAACGGAAGCTTTCAAACCAATAATGTGGAGATTGCGGCACTTGCTTCTCCACGCCCGATGCTATTAATTTCCGATGGTGCCGACTGGACGAAAAATACGCCGGAAGTCGAGTTTCCTTTTATACAAAAAGTTTATTCACGTTATGGAAAAAAGGATCTGGTTCAAAATGTGCATTTACCTGATGAAAAACATGATTACGGTCCATCGAAGCGTAAAGCGATGTACAGTTTCATGGCTAAATATCTCAATCTTGATTTGAAAGCGGTAACGGATCCAAACGGACAGATTGACGAAAATCCAGCCAAAGTACTTGAACAGAAAGATCTGGAAGTTTTCAATGCGGCACATCCGCGTCCTGCGAATTATGTAGTTGGTGATGAAAAAGTAATGGAACTTTTATAGAAGTTTATCGGACTGTCAATCGGATTTTTCGAAAGGTTTATGATCATCATCGTTGTATTAATATCCATACTTTTTATTGTTCTCAGCTCAACGGTTCTCAAAATGCATCCGCTGGCTGGTTTGCTTTTGGCTGCTCTGGGCGTTGGTATATTTGCAGGGCTTCCGATTGATAAACTGGCTGAAACTATTGGGAAAGGTTTTGGCGAGCTGATGTCGAAGATTGGCCTGATGGTAATTCTTGGCTGTGTGATTGGCGCAATTCTGGATAAATCCGGTGCAGCTATCAAAGTTGCCGATGTTATTTTAAATTTATTCGGAGGAAAGCGCCCGGCACTTGCCATGTCGGTAATTGGTGCAGTTGTCGGCATTCCGGTATTCTGCGATTCGGGATTTATTATTTTACATAAGCTAAATCAAATCGTAGCACAGCGGACAAAAATTCCTCTTGCTACTATCTCACTATCACTTTCCGGTGGTTTGTTTGCAACCCACACACTTGTTCCTCCAACACCCGGGCCACTTTCTGCGGCGGGCAATCTGGGTATTCCCGACTCAATTGGCCTCGTTATTCTGATCGGGTTGATTGTTTCTATTCCCAGTCTGTTTCTGTCTACCTGGTTTGCAGCAAGATATGCAAAAGATGTACAAATTATTGATGAAACCTCTGAGCATCATACCACGCCTGAAACACATAAACTACCGCCAGCCTGGAAAGCTTTTATGCCAATTTTGTTACCGATATTATTGATCACACTGGCGTCTTTTGCAAAAATTTTAAACTTTCCCGCCGAACTGGTTAAATGGCTGGGATTTTTTGGAAGTCCGTTGGTTTCATTTCTGTTGGCTATCTTTTTCAGTTATTCCCTTTTTCCGGAAAAGGCTTCGGAGAAAATGATGGTGTGTTTTAAAAGCGGTATAGAACACTGCGGAACAACGCTGGTGCTTGTGGGGGCAGGTGGGGCTTTTGGTGCTATTTTAAAAGAAACACCATTGAAAGAAATGGTGAGTGAATGGTTGACCAGAAATGAAATGTCTGGCGGATACTTGCTTCTGATCGCTTTTTTTATTGCCGCCTTTTTCAAAACAGCGCAGGGCTCGACTACCTCTGCGATGGTTTTAACAACCAGCATTTTGGCTCCGTTGCTGATCACCCTGGGTTTTGAAACCCCTTTACAAATTACCCTGGTTGTGATGGCAGTTGGCAGTGGTGCAATGGTAGTTTCACATACCAACGATGCCTGGTTTTGGGTTGTGTCGCAGTTTACAGGGATCTCTGCAAAAGATACATACCGAACTCATACGATCCTCACAGGATTACAGGGTGTTGCCAGTTTTGTGACTACGTTTGTGCTGTATTTGATTCTTTGCTGATGGTTTGATATTTTGGTGCTCTGCACCTTGGATTCATTGTTTTGATTTATTGCTTCGACAAGTATTACGGTGCCCTGCACCTCAGTTGACCTTTGTCTATTTACAATATAATGTTTTTGGTTGTCTGTACCTTTTTGCTTCTCTTAGGTGCGGAGCACCGCAATATTTGTAGATAGACACAATACATAATTTACCGGAAAGGTGCAGCGCACCGAAATCTCTCTCCGGGTAAACAAAAAAAGACGACCCTTCCGGATCGCCTTTTCAATGTTAATATTTCCAGGAATTAAACGCCCAGTTGAGCAAGAACTTCTGAAACTTTGGCTGCCGCTTCTTTGAATTCAATCGCAGACTGAACTTTCAAACCAGATTCGTTGATGATACGTGCGCCTTCTTCAGCATTTGTACCCTGCAGACGAACGATGATCGGAACCGGGATCTCACCAATTGCCTTGTATGCTTCAACAACACCAGCAGCAACACGGTCACAACGAACGATACCACCGAAGATGTTGATCAGGATTGCCTTCACATTCGGGTCTTTCAAAATGATACGGAAACCTGCTTCTACCGTACGTGCGTTCGCGCCACCCCCAACATCCAGGAAGTTAGCCGGATCGCCGCCCGAAAGCTTAATAAGATCCATTGTAGCCATAGCTAAACCAGCACCGTTAACCATGCAACCCACGTTTCCGTCAAGTTTTACATAGTTCAGGTTATTTGCTCCTGCTTCAACTTCCAAAGGATCTTCTTCGTTGGTATCACGCATTTCAGCAAGTTCAGGATGACGGAACAATGCGTTGTCGTCAAGATCTACTTTTGCATCAACAGCAAGTATTTTATTATCAGATGTTTTCAAAACCGGGTTGATCTCAAACATAGCTGCATCACTTTCGATGTAAGCTTTGTAAAGAGAACCGATGAACTTAACCATTTCTTTGAAAGCATCACCTTCAAGACCAAGAGCAAAAGCAACTTTACGCGCCTGGAACGGCTGTAAACCTACTTTTGGATCAATCCATTCTTTCATGATCTTTTCCGGCGTGTGCTCGGCAACTTCTTCAATGTCCATTCCACCTTCGGTGCTGGCCATGATTACATTACAGTTTCTGCCGCGATCCAATAAAATGGATAAATAATATTCTTTAGGCTCACTTATGCCCGGATAATATACGTCTTCTGCAATAAGTACTTTATTTACACGCTTTCCGTCAGGGCCGGTTTGGTGTGTAACAAGTACTTTACCAAGAATGTTATTTGATATCGTACGCACATCTTCAACAGATTTGGCAAGAGCAACACCACGTTGTTCAGTACCAACTATTCTGCCTTTCCCACGCCCACCAGCGTGGATCTGAGATTTAACCACATACCATTTGGTACCTGTCTGCTGGCTAAGCTCACGTGCAACTTCTACCGCCTTGTCGGGCGTGTCGGCTACAAGCCCTTCCTGAATACGAACGCCGTATTTTTTCAGAACGCTTTTGCCTTGATATTCGTGAATATTCATGAGTATAAAAGTAAATTGGTATTTTCACGGCAAATTAAGGAATTAATCAAAACGGGCGTAGGTTTTAGCCCAATTATCTTTTCGGAAAATGAATTTACTTCAGGCAAAAGGAATAAAACGTACTTACGGTTCGCTTCAGGTTCTGAAAGGAATTGATCTTGAAGTGGAAAAAGGAGAGGTGGTTGCGATCGTTGGGCCTTCCGGCGCAGGAAAAAGTACTTTTTTACATATTCTAGGCACACTCGACAGACCTGAGGAAGGGCAGGTTTTTATCGAAAATACAAATGTCTTTACTCAGAAAGATAAAGATCTGGCCAGGTTCAGAAATGAAAAGATTGGTTTTATTTTTCAGTTCCATAATCTGCTTGCCGAATTTACAGCCCTGGAAAATGCCTGCATGCCTGCATACATCGGTGGAGTGATGAAAGAAAAGGAAATTATTTCGAGAGGAAAAGAATTGCTTGATTTACTGGGTCTTGCTGATCGGATGGATCACTTGCCTTCGCAGCTTTCCGGTGGAGAACAGCAGCGTGTAGCCGTGGCGCGTGCATTGCTGAACAAACCTGCCATTGTGCTGGCAGATGAACCAAGCGGCAATCTTGATTCGCACAATGCTTTGGACCTCCACCAATTATTTTTTAAACTGAGAGATGAATTCGGACAAACTTTTATTATCGTCACCCATAATGAAGATCTGGCGGAAATGGCTGACAGGCGCCTGGTTATGCAGGATGGAAAGATGCTTTTATGATGATTGGAAAAAATAAATAGAAAAAATAACTAATTATTTTCAAACGATATGTGACCAACGTTTCAAAGCCCCGTCATAATGGCGAAGTTTTTCATAACGTTGAGTAAAGTGAATAGCCGCCTGGAATTTTCCGGGCGGCTATTTTTTGTCGGTAACTAATTACATCAAAGGAATACTCCTTCCTGATTGTGTTAAAATCACATCGCCATAAACAACACGCCCATCTGTAAGTTTTGCATAGGCTCTCTGATACACGTATGTCCTCAAAGGAAAGTTATCACCATCATTACTCATTAACCTTTCGCCTATTTCAAACTCCTGCGTTATTACGTGAGGAGGACTGTTTAAAACTGTTGGTTGTTTAATTACATAAGATGCATTGTTCTCTAATTCACTGGGATGGTAAGTTGAATATAGAACACCGTATTCAGCAACGGGGACGTTTCCCTTCTCTTTAATATTGACCCGATAATGGTTAATGTAAAATGTTAGATAAGGAGGGGGAGATTTCCTGCTTTGGGTTACCGGTATTGTTTCTAAAACTGGTAATAATTGAGGCACTTCGTGATCCTGGCAGGAAAAATTCATAAACAGGATCGTCAGTGAAAGTGCTGCTAATTTAATAGCATTTGTAAAAAAAGTTTGCATAGGGTAAGTTAAATGTTTGGGCAGCAAAGATATTGGATATAATACCTATTGAAAATACCCATTACTATTAGTTTTGAAAGATTTGTTGAATCTGTTGGTAGCTGTTTACCACTCACATATCCTCTGGATTTTGTTAATCTGGTTATGTACAGCGTCAAATGTTTTGGTAACTATGTGTGATTATATTTAAACCTGTATAAAAAAGAGGCTACCTGTTAAGGTAGCCTCTTTAAATCTATGATAGTGAACGAATTACATCATTCCACCCATTCCGCCGCCGTGGCTATGGCCACCGCCTGCAGCTGCTTCTTCCGGTTCGTCAGCAATTACACATTCTGTTGTAAGCAACAGACCTGCGATTGAAGCTGCGTTTTCCAAAGCAAGACGTGAAACTTTCTTAGGGTCAATAATACCAGCTTCCAACAAGTCTACATAAACATTGTCTTTCGCATTGTAACCGTAAGCGCCGGTTCCTTCTTTCACTTTCGCAACTACAACAGATGGCTCCTGGCCAGAGTTGGAAACGATTGTTCTCAAAGGAGCTTCAAGAGCTACACGGATGATATTGATACCTGTTGTTTCGTCTTCGTTGCTTCCGGTAAAGCCTTCAAGAGCAGCAGTTGCACGAATATATGCAACACCACCACCAGCTACGATACCTTCTTCAACAGCAGCACGGGTTGCGTGCAATGCATCGTCAACACGGTCTTTTTTCTCTTTCATTTCAACTTCTGTTGCAGCACCGATGTAAAGGATAGCTACACCACCTGACAATTTAGCCAGACGTTCCTGAAGTTTTTCACGATCGTAATCAGAAGTTGTGTTTTCGATCTGTGCTTTGATTTGGTTTACACGGCCCTGAATATCTTCAGAATTTCCTGCTCCGTTAACCAAAGTAGTGTTGTCTTTGTCGATAATTGCTTTTTCGCAAGTACCAAGGTAATCCAAAGTAACGTTTTCCAATTTGAAACCGCGTTCTTCGCTGATAACCTGTCCGCCAGTGATCACAGCGATGTCTTCAAGCATTGCTTTACGACGGTCACCGAAACCAGGAGCTTTAACAGCAGCAACTTTCAAGGCTCCACGGATTTTGTTAACTACCAATGTAGCCAACGCTTCTCCGTCAACATCTTCTGCCAAAATAAGCAAAGGACGGCCAGTTTGAGCAACTGCTTCCAAAACAGGAAGAAGTTCTTTCATCGAAGAAACTTTTTTCTCTGAGATCAAAATGTATGGACGCTCAAGATCAGCTTCCATTTTTTCAGTATTTGTTACGAAGTATGGAGAAAGGTATCCACGGTCGAACTGCATACCTTCAACAGTTTTAACTTCTGTTTCAGTACCACGCGCTTCTTCAACAGTTATAACACCTTCTTTCCCTACTTTTTCCATCGCTTCAGCAATCATTTTACCGATTTCTTCATCATGGTTTGCAGAAATTGTTGCAACCTGAGCGATTTCTTTTGAAGTAGAAATATTTTTCTTTTGTTTTTCAAGATCTTTAACGATCACTGAAACTGCTTTATCTATACCGCGTTTCAAATCCATTGGATTTGCACCAGCAGCTACGTTTTTAACACCGATTGAATAAATCGCTTGTGCCAAAACAGTTGCAGTTGTAGTACCATCACCAGCTGAATCAGCAGTTTTAGAAGCAACTTCTTTAACCAACTGAGCTCCCATGTTTTCAATAGGATCTTTCAGATCGATTTCTTTTGCAACAGTTACACCATCCTTAGTGATGCTTGGAGAACCGAATTTTTTATCGATTACCACGTTACGGCCACGAGGTCCCAATGTAACTTTAACGGCGTCAGCCAATGTATCCACACCCTTTTTTATCTTATCGCGGGCTTCGGTATCAAAAAATATTTTCTTAGACATACCAATTAATAATTTGAATTAACTTTTTAAATTTTAAATAACTTCTTAATCAGACGATTAACCAATAATGGCATAAATGTCTGACTCACGCATAATAAGGACATCTTTGCCTTCGTACGCCAATTCAGTACCTGAGTACTTGCCATACAATACGGTGTCACCTACTTTAACAGTCATAGGCTCATCTTTTTTGCCCGGTCCTACTGCAACAACAGTTCCGCGTTGTGGTTTTTCTTTTGCAGTATCAGGGATAATGATACCAAATGCTGTTTTTTCTTCTGCTGGTGCTGGTTCTACAAGAACACGGTCAGCCAGAGGTTGTACGTTCACTTGTATTTCTGCTAAAGTTGACATAGATATTAAACGTTTTATTTTATGATTGTCAGTATTTGCTTTGACTCATCTCTGCTTAGCACAATCTATGCCAACAGATAAGGGCTGACATTTTTTCAGACACAGTGTGACAATTTTGTATGTTATCCGGCTCAAATATCACTTTGGGAGTATTGTGTCTGTCAATCGACGTAAAATTTTGCTTTGTCAAACCAAATGTCTAAATTTTACCAGTCTCAAATTGATCCTGTACGATGACAAAACTCGAGAGTAATTGGCTGACAGAAGGTATTTTTGATTATGAATATAAAAAGTATGTCTTGATGGCATACTTGCAGCATATTGACAGTCAGTTTACGGCAAACCGACTTTATCCCCATTTGCCCGAACTGAAAATGCATTTTGATTCCTGTATCAGTTTCCGGGATAGTCAGAATGCTTTAAAAACATCATTTCCTAAAAATGTCACAGGAATCGATCAGAAGTCCTGGAGTCTGGTTTATGAAGATACCATTCAGGAAGATTCGTATCTGTCGGAACTGAATTATATTCTTGATTTTGCCATCCCCAGCTTTTCAAGGAAACTGACTGAGGGAAATGACCGGTTTTCGGAGGTGGGTGAGAATATCCGGATATCGCCGGTTGGTATTGTTCCTTTACGTATTGAGGAAGGTTATCTTTTCTTCTTTCACACTTTCAAAAGCATGATTACGATTTTTCAGTATCAGCTGGCGCTTTATAACGAAAGAAAAGAAAGGTATTTAAAAACGGTTTTTATAGATTCTGTGCGGCTTGGGCTGGGTAATTCAGTGGCGCAGATTAAGATAGATCTGGCTAGAAAAAATAAATCACTTCCAAATCCTGCCACCTACATCGTTGAATCGAAATACGACTATCCTTTGCAAGAAACATTGCTGCCGGTTGTTCAGCGGCTGATGGTCGAGCAAATGAATGTCGCATGAGATGTTCACGTGAAGTTTCATATAATAGTTTGACTGCCGTTGGTTTTCGACAGTCAAACTATTGTTTAGAGAAATTTTATTAAACCGTTTCTTTCGAAATCCATTTACCAACTTCCGGTGCGGTATATACACTCATTTTGGTAAGAAGTTCATCAATGTCGTCGCTTACCAGCAGCATTTCCTGATTGACCTGTTTCAGAAAACCTTTATCCACCATAACCTGAATGAGAACAGTGAGTGAATCGTAGAAACCGTCGATGTTTAAAACAGCTATTGGTTTTTTATGCAGTCCTAGCTGGGCCCAGGTCAGCATTTCAAAAAATTCTTCAAGGGTTCCAAAACCTCCGGGAAGTGCAATAACGCCATCGCAGAGCTCATTCATTTTGGTTTTCCTTTCATGCATACTTTCCACCAGAATCAGTTCGGTTAATCCCTGGTGAGCGATTTCTTTCGATTGCAGAAAATGTGGCAAAACACCGATAACTTTTCCGCCTTCGCTTAAAACCCCGTCTGCAACCGCGCCCATCAGTCCCACATTAGCACCTCCATAAACCAGCTCTATTCCCTTTTTTGCCAGTGCTTGTCCAAGTTCGGTTGCCTGGGCCCTGTAAATTTCGTCGCTGCCAAAACTCGAACCGCAAAACACGGTGATCCTTTTCATGATATTTTAAGCTAAATCATAACAAAAAAATGCAGCTAACAAAGACAAAACAATCTGTCCATGTTAGCTGCACACAAAACTTATCGTTTTTCTTATTTTGTAGTATCAGCAGGAGCCGCAGGTGTGGTTGCTGCCGGAGCTGTTCCGCTTTGTGCAGGAGCCGGAGCAATATTTCCACCCGGAACAACTGTATTTTGTGCCTTTTCAATGTTTACACTTCTGATTCCGCTGCCATCGTTATTGCCGCTTGCAACAATGTAAGAAGCCAATGAGATCAATATTACTGCGCTGGCAAGTCCCCAGGTGATCTGTTCAAGCAAATCAGTTGTTTTTTTAACACCAAACATTTGCGTGGTACCGGCACCGCTAAATTCGCTGGATAAACCACCGCCCTTAGAATTTTGAACCAATACAACCAGAATTAATAAAACTGCGATAATCGCAACGAGAATAATCAAACCCAAATACATGCCTTAGAACAAGATAGAATGAATGAATACGTGAATTTTCAATGAAGGATAAACAGGTTTTATTTTCCTGACTGATAAAGTTCACTTAATTTTTTCGCAAAGTAATTCCTTTTTTTCGGATTTTTCAAGATCAATTTCTGATAAAGATCAATTGCCTTCTCAATTTTCCCCTGACGAAGTAAAATTCTGGCAAATGCTTCTGTTTCAATTAATCCCGTTCCCGACTCCGCAACTCTTCCGCTAACGTTGACAACAATAGGCTCCACATTGCTTTCCTGGCGGCTGATACGGGGATTTTTCTTCATAAATCCCTGAATAATCTGCTGCTGTCTTTTCTGTTCCTCCGATCTTTGAGCTTGTAAATCAGGTATATCCTGAGCAGCCAGGTCAATCAGAATATCTTCTGCTTCCTGAGGTACCAGTGCGTCCTTGGAAATTGTAACTTTCTCAACATCAACGGATGTGTCGTATCTCTCATGACTTTCAACCAGATGCTGTAGTGCAACTCTGCTAAGTGCATAAGCTGCTGCAAGCGGTTTTGTTTTTTCGAGCTCTTCTGTGCCTGAAACGCTGGAAGCTTTTGCCAACAGGGAATAATTGATCTGACAATAAGGAAACGCCTTGATTATTGCTTCAAGTTGTGGAATGGAACCGGCGTCCAGTTCGTTTGGAAATTTAACCAAATTGTTGAACGTATCCTTATCAACGATTGTCATGAACCGCTCTGGTTTTAAGTAAATTAAAAAATGAAATTACGGAAAAGGAATGGCTCTTACCAGTCAGCAGCTGATTTATTAAATATTTGCTGGATCAGGTTTTCCTGAATTGTTGGCAATAATCTTGCCTCGTTCTGGTCAAGTGTCTGATCCTGTGGGAAATCCGCATAATAAGTAAATGACTGGTCGAAATTTTTAGTTTCGTCTTTTCCATTTGTAAAACGAACCTGCACAGTAACGTTTAACCTGTTAAGTCCGGCCTGGTCATTCGCGGTAGGGGCTGCCGGAGTTACATCATAACCGGTAATTGAACCTTCCAGAATGAGATCACCGCCGCTGGGAAGGCTCGTAAGGCTGGTGTTTTTCTGGAAATATTCTTTCAGCTGCTCGGTAAGCCTTTGCGGCAGGTTAGCAGGTCCGCCTGCCGTACCCATCGTGAAGTTGACAACAGTAAAAGTTTTAAGATCCGGTGACAGGTTCGTTCCGCTGAATGAATAAATACCGCAGCTTGAAATGAAAAATGCAGAATTAAGAATCAGGAGTATCACCGTCACTCTTTTTGTAAAAGAAGTGATGTGTTTTTTATCAAAATTATTCTTTAAATTAAAATTCATTTTTGTCTGTTCGATTGCCATTACTCCTCTATATCGTACTGTTTAATTTTCCGATACAACGTTCGTTCTGAGATTCCCAATGCACTTGCGGCATATTTTCGTTTATTGTTATTCTTACGAAGCGCTTTGATGATCATTTCTTTTTCCTTGTCTTCCAGCGAAAGTGATTCTTCTTCTGCGGCAACATGGACCACATCTTCAATCTCACTGCGTTCGTCGGAGTATCTGTCCAGATCTACGTTTCGTGAATGGGGCGTAAGCAGGCGTGAAGGTTCTACTGTTGGCTGTGAGATAACAGGTTCGGGATTATTTAATGAGCTAAATAATTCCTGGTGATCTTTTAGAATTTCACCACCATATTTTTCATTTTCCAACACATTCAGAACCAGTTTTTTTAGCTCTGTCACATCCCGCCGCATGTCAAAAAGTACTTTATAAAGCAATTCTCTTTCTGAGAATGAATTAGAAGATTCGTCGTTATTGCGCATCGGTACCAGCGCCTTGCGACTCGACGGCTGCACCGGATTCAGATAATGGTTTAAAGTAGCAGCGGTTATTGGCAACTCCTTATCTGTTTCCAGGATGGTAATTTGCTCGGCAATATTTTTCAGCTGACGTATGTTACCGGGAAAAGCATACTGACCTAAAACTTCTCTCGCCTCCGCATCCAATCTCACCGGTTTCGTTCTGTACCGTTCGGAAAAATCATTGGTGAATTTGCGGAAAAGTAATAGAACGTCTTCACCCCGGTCGCGCAGGGGAGGAACATAAATCGGCACGGTGTTCAGTCTGTAATAAAGATCTTCCCGGAATTTTCCGTTGTTGACAGCTTCAAGCAGGTTTACATTCGTTGCGGCTACAACACGGACATTGGTTTTTAATACCTTTGACGAACCAACACGGATATATTCGCCGTTCTCCAGAACCCGAAGCAGACGTGATTGCGTCCCCAGCGGCATTTCTCCAACTTCATCAAGGAAAATCGTACCGCCGTTTGTTGTTTCAAAATATCCTTTTCGAGAGTCAAGTGCGCCGGTAAAAGCGCCTTTTTCATGACCAAAAAGTTCTGAATCAATCGTTCCTTCCGGAATAGCGCCGCAGTTGATCGCGATGAACGGTCCGTGTTTACGTGAGCTGATGCTGTGTATTATCTTTGAAAAGGATTCTTTACCACTACCGCTTTCACCGGTGATCAGTACGGTCAGGTCCGTCGCCGCTACCTGAATCGCAACATTGATGGCGTGATTCAGCACCGGAGAAGTACCAATAATTCCAAACCTGTTTTTTACAGCTTGTATTTCTGATGAATTCATTAAGATCGCGGTTGGCTATTGGCCTTCAGCACACAGCCTTTTATTGCGGGGATTTTCCCACACATGAAAAATTAATATAACATCACTTCTTCCTCTGCCAGTGCTTTTCCGCGCAGGGTTGCTGATGTAGTTTCGGTGATCAACACATTGACGTAATCGCCCTTTTTGAAATTTTCCTTTGGAAAAATAACCACTTTATTCTGGTCGCTTCTCCCGGACAGGTCATCCTGTGAACGTTTTGAAAAACCTTCCGCCAAAACACGCTGTAAAGTTCCAACCAGTTTCTTGTTTCTTTCTGCCGAAATACGCTGCTGAACAGCAATGATTTCTGCAAGACGGCGCTGTTTTAGTTCAGGCGATATGTCATCTTTATACTTCTTGGCTGCAGGTGTCCCGGGACGTTCCGAATAAGAAAACATATACCCGAAATCAAACCTTACATATTCCAAAAGTGAAAGAGAATCAAGGTGTTCTTCCTCCGTTTCAGTGCAGAATCCGGCAATCATATCATGAGAAATGCCACATTCATCACCTAAAATACGGCGGATGCTGTCAATTCTCTCCAAATACCAATCGCGGTCATAAGTACGGTTCATGATAGCAAGCATCCGGCTGTTGCCATGCTGGGCCGGCAAGTGAATATACTTGCAGATATTATCAAACTTTTTAATGGTATAAAGGACTTCGTCGGTAATATCTTTTGGATGAGAGGTGCTGAAACGTACACGCAGTTCAGGACTGATGGACGCCACCATTTCCAATAATTTTGCAAAGTTTATCTGCACAGGAAGGGCAGCAGAACCAATGACAGGGAATGAATTTGCTGCGTTATTTTCAGTACCGCTCCATTTGTAACTATCCACATTCTGCCCAAGCAGGGTCACTTCCTTAAAACCCTGATCATACAGATCCTGCGCTTCCTTAACGATCGAATAAGGATCACGGCTTCTTTCCCTTCCTCTTGTATAGGGCACAACACAGAAGCTACACATGTTATCGCAGCCGCGCATGATGGAAATAAGTGCAGTTACGCCATTAGAATTGAGGCGTACAGGAGAAATATCTGCATAAGTTTCTTCTCTTGATAAAAAAACATTAACACCTTTTTGACCTGTCTCTGCTTCTTCAACAAGACGGGGAAGGTCACGGTAAGCATCAGGGCCGGTTACGATGTCAACCATCTTTTCTTCTTCGAGCAATTTGGCTTTCAGACGTTCGGCCATACACCCCAGCACGCCAATGAGCATACCCGGCCGTTTCTTTTTATAGACGTTCAGTTGTTTTAGTCTTGTTCTTACCCGCTGCTCTGCGTTGTCACGTATCGCACAGGTATTCAGGAATATCAAATCTGCGTTTTCTGCATCCGAAGTGGTAGCAAAGCCTGCATTACGCATAACGGATGCCACAATTTCGCTGTCTGCAAAATTCATTTGGCAACCATAGCTTTCAATAAATAGCGTTTTCTTGCCTGCGGATGGCTCATTTTCAGAAATACGAACCGTTTCACATGCCTCTTTATCTGTATCTGTTAGTATTTTTAAACTCTGTGCAATTCTGTGCTCCATCTGACAGGGGAATTCAATTAGTCTGCGAATTTGAAATGCGAAGGTACAAAGAAATTAATAACAACTGACAAACTGTCATAGCGGAGGCCCAAGGATTTTGGTGTTATTGTTTGTTAAAATCGAATGCAACCGGGTGAGTCTAATTTTATTGTTTGGCTGTTTGATCGTTAAAAAATGTATTATAACAAACCTCAAATTTCCGACAGATTGTTCGGACCGAAACACTCAAACATCAACTAAAACGGATATCCAACCCCCAGGTTTATATTCAGGAAATTGGATTGGGTTCGTCTGAAAGGTTTGCCAGGATCAAATTCATCCAGAACGAACCTTCGGACGGAAGGATCGTAAACTTTTATCCCAAAATCGAAGCGGAGAATAAAAAAGGATAAATCGTAACGGATACCAAAACCGGAACCAATTGCGATGTCCTTTAAAAAATCGCCCGCTTTCAGATTTTGCTCACTGTCTGTACTGTTAAAGTTCCAAACGTTACCTGCGTCAATAAACAGCGCGTAATTGATATCTCCGAAAAAATGAGCGAGGTGACCACGATACTCAAGATTACCTTCAAGTAAAAATTCTCCGGGAGCTTCAATTGAAAAGTTGTTGTCAGTCCGTTTTGGTGGTGACGAACCCGGGCCTAACCGTCGTGGCAGCCAGGCACGTAAGCTATTCGATCCGCCGGCAAAAAAGTACTTTTCGTAAGGGGGTACGCTGCTTTCTCCATAACTGTAAATTGCACCGCTGTTCACCCGAGCCACAAAAGCAGACTGGCGGCCAACAGGCCAATATTTTCGGAAATCAACATTCCAGCGCAGGTATTTGTAAAATTGCAGACTGTCACGAAAAATATTTGTGATTAGTTTTTTCTGTCCGGGTAAAATATTCAGGGAAGTTCCGCCCGATTCCAGCGATACCCGGAAGTATCGCGCATTTTTTTGCGGTCCTGTAATTGAATTGGTGTTGTGAACATAGGTGAAGTTTACATCCGAAACAAAAGACTTTAAAAAGCTGTTTTTTAAATTATTACCCTGCAATTGAAGGTCATCGAGAAGTTTACTGAAATCGCCATCCAGGCGGGAAGTGTTCAATACGTTCAGGTCAACCAGTGACAAATTGTAAAGTGTAGTATTATCCGGCTGCCATGAGTACGTCATAGATGTTTTGAAATTGGTCCGTGAATACTCTGGTCGTTTTACATAATTATAACCCAGACCAACCTGCGTACGGGGGTTATAGGTAGAAACTCTTCTCCGGAAAAAATCCCCTGGAATAAGCAGTTTTGGGAAAAGAATAGAGGTATTTAATCCAATTTCTTCACTTCGATAGATTTTGCTGTTTAGGAAACCCGGAACCAGTTCAATTCCTCCGCGGAGGTTGGCCTCGAAGTTTTCCAATCCATTAAAAACATTCCGGATCTTATAGGAAAAGTTTGCAAAAGGGCCGGGCGCTCCTTGCAACTGGATGACGTTAAGTCCTACGTCGGTGGAAAACTGATACTTGTCAAGAGGTATTGCCTTAAATGTTCCCTGAATCCCTTTTCCTGTGGAATCCAGTTTATAGGTATAATTAACAAACCTGAACTGATCGGTAAGTGACAGCTGCCGCTGTGTATCCCTTTCCTTTTGCTGACTGTAAAATTCTCCTGGTCGCACCTGTATTTTACTGTCCAGAATTGAAGTTGAGAATTTTTTATCCAAAAAAGAATATTGAATTTTCCTTCGGGTAGAAGTTGTTTTCCTGAATAACGAGTCAGGAAGTCCTGACGGAGGCAGCACTTCAAAATTGACCGACGAAATGGTGTAGCGTGAAGCAACTTTGTCATCTGCGGGCATATCGACCATTACATTGATGTCTACAAGCTTGAAAAGACTATCGGTTTTTATATTGGTGATGGTATCGTTAACCAGATAATTAATATTCTGGCGGGAAAATCCCAGATAACCCTGATCTCTCAGCAATGTTTCAATACGAATCCTTTCTTCTTCAAACGCGTCTCCATCGTATCTTTTGCCAGCAACCAGCGGAGCGTCTTTAACATCCTCACGAATTAGGCTGTCGACCAGAATATTTTTTACCTGATAGTCGATATGGCGAATAATCGTCGGTCGATTCTCTTCAATAAAATAAGTGACTTTGATACGGTTAAAAATCGTATCCGGTTTAAATGTGACTATAGATTGAAAAAAACCGTTATTATAAAGATACTTCTGCATCTTTTCTGCATTTTTTGCAACCTCTCCATTGATAAAATAAACAGGTTCTTCACCTAAAACGCGCATCCAGAAATTGCCTTTTTCTGCTCTGGTTTGTGCCCTTTCCAGTTTCTTGGCATACCTGCGCTGTATTTTTTCCAGCTTTGCCGGATCATTTTCATGTAATCGCGATTCTTTCTGATAATTTTGCGTGACCTCAATTACTTTTCTCTGTTTTTCTTCCTTGTTGTAAAAAAGCTGCCCAAAACGGTAAAGACCGACATAAGGGAATAATGGAAGACCGAGTAAGCGGCGATTGGGCTTTTGAGGAATGAGGGCATCAAGCTCAGAGTCGCTGATTACCTGGTTGCCTTTCATGTATGAATTCCCGAGGTAATAACCCTGGGATTGAAAAGCGGACTTTTGGGCGCAGGAAGACAGCCCTAAAAGAATAAGGATCAGATACCAACAATACGTAAACTTATACTTACTATTCAATGCTTTCCAAAAATCGTATTAAGTACATCAATTCACTGAAAATCAAAAAGTACCGTCAGCTTAGTCAGGCTTTCATTGTAGAAGGGACCAAGAGTGTACTTGAATTGTTAGATTCAGATTTTACAGTTGAGTTTGTGTTAGCCACCACGGAATTTCAGCAAAAATACTCAACTATTTCAAGCCAGCACAAAACTCTTTTCGAAACCGTCACATTACAGGAATTGCAGGGACTTGGATCTTTCCAAACCAACGACTCCTGTCTGGCCGTAGCGAAAACGAAACAAAACGATTTTTTGTGTGCAGAAAACAATGAATATGTACTTGTACTTGATGATGTGAGTGATCCCGGAAACCTGGGAACCATCATCCGTATTGCAGATTGGTATGGAATTAAAAAAATAATCTGCTCTGAGACAACGACGGATTTGTATAATCCGAAAGTAATCGCGGCCAGCAAAGGTTCTTTTACACGCGTCGACCTTTTTTACACTTGTTTGCCGGTTTATCTGGCTGAAAATGCAAAAAGCGCTATGGTAGGGGGGGCTTTTCTTGGCGGTGAATCTTTATACGATTTTAGTTTTAGTTCAAAAGGCGGATACATCGTAATGGGAAATGAATCCAATGGGGTTGGTGCCGAGGTGGAAGCATTTGTAACACACAGGATCACGATACCAAGATTTGGAGAAGCCGAATCTCTGAATGTAGGGATTGCAACGGCCGTGATTTTAGATAACATGCGGAGGCAAATGGGTGCAGAGCTTAAAGCATAGGCGTAACCCAAAATCCCATGCCCTAAGCCCAATGCCCTTTACTCATGTGCGGCCTTGTGAGACAGTTCCTCGGCGTATTCTTTGCCTAAATAATTATCGATAAAATAATGGGCTATATAAAGAATTGGTGTAAGCATGATCGCGACGAGTCCTTTGTAAAGATAGTTGATGCTCCCAACGGAGAAAACCTGTTTAAGGTCCCAGTTGCCAAAGACATAAAATGCGATAGCAATAACCAGGAAGCTGTCTATCAGCTGTGAAAACATGGTTGAACCGGTTGCCCGAAGCCACATGTATTTGCTTCCTGTTTTTCTTCTTAGCCAGGAAAAAACCGATACATCCAGCAACTGGCCTAGTAAAAAGGCTACGATAGAACCAACCATTATGCCAAGTCCCTGATTAAAAATCCGGGAAAAAGCATCGTTGATATTAAAAGCATTTCCCTGATTATCTGTCCCGTTCAAATCCAGCCAGAACTGTGCGGGCGGAAGTTTTGTAGCGACCAAAACGGTAATAAAGGTGTAAATAATAAATATTGCTGTGAGATAAGAAATACGTTTGACACCTTTTCTGCCAAAATATTCATTGATAATATCGGATGTGATAAAAACAACAGGCCAGTTTATCACACCGGCAGTCATGTTAAAATCTAGCCTTTGTCCGCCAATAAGTAACTGAGCGGGAGCAACTCCCAACAGTGATTCAACCGAGAATATTTTTCCGCCAATGATCTCTGCAATCAAGGCGTTGGTGAGAAAAATTCCGCAAAGCAAAAGAAAAAGGCGCTGTCTTTTTTGCTCTGATACCGCTGGTTGTTCCATGGAAGTGAGGAGTGATTTTGAAAGTAGGTTTGGAAAATATTTCGGAGAATAAAAAATAATAGGCAGTCGGCATTCAGTTAAAACTGCAAATTTCTTTACAGCATAAATCTGATAGCCGACTGCCGATAGTTTGGTAAATTAAGCAATTACGTCTTCAACAGTTCGCGTTGACAACACGCGTTTGGTTTCCAGGAAAAACTCAATTTTGTCCATTGCCTGATTTAATTCATCGACGGTTGGAAGGATAACAATCCGGAAATGATCATCGCCGGCATAGTTAAATCCTGTTCCCGGAACGACTAGCACTTTTTGTTCACTGAGCAAATCGTACACGAATTGCTCATCTGTTTTTAAGCCAAATTTTTTAAGATCAATTTTCGGGAAAACATATAAAGAACCCTTTGGTTTGACACAGGTAATACCGGGAATGGACGTCAGCCGGTCATAAACCAGGTTGATCTGTTTGTATAATCTTCCCGTTGGTGCCACCAGTTCCTTAATACTTTGATATCCGCCGAGAGCAGTCTGAATCGCATATTGGGTCGGAACATTTGCACAAAGACGTAAGCTCGCAAGAAGTAGCAGACCTTCGGTATAGGATTTTGCTTTTTGCTTCGCTCCGCTCAGGATCATCCAGCCGCCGCGAAAGCCTGCAGAACGATAATTTTTAGAAAGACCACCATAGGAAACACACAAAGTATCTGTCACCAGCGATCCCATCGGATAATGAACAGCTCCGTCGTAAAGTATCTTATCATAAATTTCATCAGAAAAAATGATGAGCCCGTGTTCCTCAGCCATTTTTGCAATGCCCAGCAGAACATCTTTTTCATAAACGGCGCCCGTCGGATTGTTTGGGTTGATCAGTACAATTCCTTTGGTTCTGGAAGAAATCTTACTTTCCATATCTTCCAGATCCGGGTTCCAGTCTGACGCTTCGTCGCAAACGTAGTGCACCGGTTTCCCGCCGCTCAGTGCCACGGCAGCCGTCCATAATGGATAATCAGGACTTGGAACAAGAATCTCATCTCCCGGATTCAGCAAAGCCTGCATAGAAAGCAGGATTAGCTCACTCACACCATTTCCAATAAAAATATCATTAATTTCAACATCCTGAATCCCAATTGTTTGGGTGTAATGCATGACAGCCTTACGGGCGGCAAACAAACCACGGGAATCAGAATAACCTTGTGCATTTCGTAGATTCATAATGATATCGTGCACGATTTCATCAGGAGAATCAAAACCAAAAGGGGCGGGGTTGCCAATATTCAGGTTATGAATTTTAAAGCCCTGACTTTCGAGTTCCAGTGCTTTCTGATACGTAGCACCTCTGATTTCATATTTCAGGTTGTTGAGGCGCTGGCTTTTGAGGAATTCCATGATCTGATCATCTAATGATTCTCAAAGTTAAGGAAATTTCAGGATCGTCACAGAGCAAAGAAAAATATTGTAAAAAAGCAAAAAGCCGCCGCAAGTTGTATGCGACGGCTTTTGTAATCTTGATTTGTTACTATTGCTTATCCCACCAAACTCTCGACTTCATCGTTTCGACCGGACTAAGAAAACCCGGCCCCGCTTCCAGTGAAGCTCGGTTAAGGTTTAATTCGAGCTGCGGATAAGGTAACCGGCGTGGAATAACTCCTCCTGAATAGTTTACAGTGGGAACAGTTAGCATTGGAATGGCTGTTCTGCGCCAGTCTACCCATGATTCGTATGGTGCCTGATACATGGTGATCCATTTTTGCTCCATAATGCGGTTGAGCGTGTTATCGTATTTTACACCCGCCGTCGTCAGGTACGCTTCGGCACCTGTTACACCAAGCGCAGTAAAATCGTTTTTGACTGCTGCGTCGTAAGCGGTAGCTGCGGCGGCCTGATTGCCCTTTCTAAACTGTGCTTCGGCAATGATAAACTGTACTTCGGCCGCACTTAAAAACACAACCGGTGAAGTAGCAGAGGCATAAAAACTACCTACACGTGAATATTTGGTTTCACCTGAATCGTCATCATTGACACCCGGACCGTTACCAACATACTGCCCTTTGTTAGCTCCATTCACTATTCCCTGAAAGTAAACCGGAATCCGGGGATCCGCAAGTGCTTTCATCCTGTTAACAATAGTGCTTGCAACGGCCTGATCTTTTCTCCCTGAAAGAACATCAAACTGGTAGATGGGGTTGGAATTTGAGGCGTTGGAACCGAATACAACCTGTGCATTGTCTGCGCTTGTTGTGATCAGGGCCGGATTTGTAGCAAGGAAATCGGCAGCTGCATTGGGCTGCACTTTGCTTTGATGGTTGTACAGACGCAGCTTAAGTGAGTTTGCAAATTTCTCCCACTTTGTTACATCGCCAGCGTATACGCGGTCGTCGGTACCGGGCTTGGTTCCCTGTCCAGATTTCACATTTGCAATTCCCTGATCCAGCATGGCAATTAGCGCGGGATAAATGGTATCCTGCCTGTCATAAGCTGGTGATACATTCTCCGTACTAAGCAGTGCTTCTGCATAAGGAATATCTCCATACATATCGGTAAGGATTGAAAAAGTATGTGCCATGGTGATCTGCGCAATCCCTGTATATATCTTGTCTCCGCTAACATCGGCCTTGCCAATTACCGCTTTCATCTGGGTTAGTACAGAAGTGTACATATTGCTCCAGTACGTATCCGTGGTAGAGGCATTGAAGGTAAATTGAGCATATTCCAGAGGCTGACCGCGGTGCCCACCATAGTACTGCATAATGGAACCTGTATAACGCGATGCATCACCACCCAGGGTATATGCAAGGTTCACTTGTGCTGCAGGAAGGATAGTACGTAAAGGAACGTCCGTAAAGGAATTCGGATCGGTATTGATATTCAGGCTATCCTGGCAGGACGTTGCTGCTGTAAGCAGTATTACTGCCGCCAAAAGCTGTGTTTTATATTTTTTATTTAAAAATTTCATGGTTTTCGTTTTTAGAAAGTGAGCTTAAGATTAACACCCAAAGAACGCGTAGAAGGATAAGCCATGCGGCTGGCACCCTGGCCATTGTTTGTTCCGAAAGAGCTGGATTCGGGATCGATGTCCGGAACTTTGGTCCAAAGTGCGAGGTTACGGCCATAAACGCCCAGATCGATTGCCTGAAGGATACCTTTTTTAATGGTAAAGGTGTATGACAAGTTCGCTTCACGTAATTTCACCCAGTTATTTTTGTAGGTATGTGCTTCTGCGTTTGCTCCTCCAATGTATCCATACCAATCCTGATCTTTAACAGCGGCAATATCATTCGCGCTTCCGTCTTCTTTAATTCCGTCAAAAATAATTTCAGAACCACGATCAAGTGTTCTTGTTGTAACACCATAGGTATCCATCAACTGCGATGTACCGCTAAAAATATATCCCCCCTGGCGGGTGTCAAATAGTGCCGAAAGCCGTAATCCTTTATAACTAAAAGTATTTGTGATTCCGCCCGTCCAGTTGGGTTCAATATATCCAAGTGCTAAACCATCCTCCAATATAGGATAGCCATCAGTATCTGTGTAAATTTTACTATTTGGCAAAGGCTTACTTTCAGCATCTTTTTCTCTTGAATACCCTGCACCAATAATGGTTCCATAACGTTCGCCCTTAACAGCATAAATAGCGGGGTTTCCGCTAAATCCACCTAAATAAAGCTTGTCCAGATCCTGGTAAAGTTCATTTACCACGGTTCTGATGCGGCTATATACGACACCGATATTCCAGTTAAAATCCTTCGTTTTGATTACATTCAGGTCAAGCGCCAGTTCAATTCCCTGGTTGGTGGTTTTACCTGAATTTACAATCAGGTTTGATGCACCCGTACTTGGTGCTACATCCAGAGAGATAATGCCATCCGTATTTTTATTATTGAAATAGGTAAAGTCTAGTCCTAAGCGGTTTTTAAGAAACTTAAGTTCTACACCTACTTCGATTTCGCGGGTAAACTCCGGTTTTAACGTCGGGTTATTAACTGTTGAGTTGACCATATAACCTGGTAATCCTAAATAAGGAAAAGAAATACCATCAGTGAATCCATCAGCGGCTGTTGCTAAAATGTAGGTATTTTGCAGACGGTAAGGATCAGTATCACGGCCGGTTTTAGCCCATCCAAGCCGTATCTTTCCGAAATTAAGTACGTCTTTGTTTAAGTCGAACGCATCTGTAAAAACAAAAGAGGCATTAACACCTGGATAAAAGAAGCTTCTGTTTGCTTCCGGCAAAGTAGACGACCACTCGTTACGCACAGTAACACCCAGGAAAAGATAATTTCGGAAGTCAAATCTTAAATCTCCAAAAGTACCTATCAGGTTACGTTTTGTGTGGTATTCGTAGTCAGGATCAAAGGCTGTTGCGTTGTTCATATGTGCCACACCTGGCAGGGCCAATGCAGTGGCAGTCTGGTTGGTGCGGTCATATTTACGCTGGTTGTAATCATGTCCCAAAGACAATGTTGCCGAAATATCTTCAGAGAAATTGTGGCTCAGATTAGCTACAAATGTAGAGTTGATCTGCTGGCGGCTGCGGATGTCGTTAGACAAATATCCGTTTGGATTACCTCCCGTATAAATATCCCTAAAAGCTTTTCGATTATCCGTATATTGGTCAATACCAAGACGATAGGTGAAATTAAGCCAGGATGTTGCCGTGTAGCCGAAATTTATGTTTCCGGTAATGTGGTCATTTTTTGTATTAAAAAAAGTTTTGTTCACCGTCCAGAAAGGATTGTCAAAAGCACCTCCGCGGAAGTTGATCTGGCGGCCGGTTGTCGGGTTTACATATCCGTAACCGTTCAGGTCCCAGCTTACCGGAGCGTGAAAGAGGGAGAAAAACGGGTTGTTTCCATCCTGACCTGTATACGGCACATCACCATTGCTTTTGGTATAACCTACACTGATTCCGGCTGTAAGTTTGTCTGTTAAATTGGTCGACACATTGGCGCGGAAGTTGGCCTTGTTGTAGCCCTGGTTTGGTACAATGGCTGTTTGTTTATTCTGGCCAAGCGACAAGTAAAAAGAAGTCTTTTCCAGCGTTTGCGCAACAGAAACGTTGTTGTTGATCGTTACTCCGGTTCTCAGAAAATCGGCTCTTGGGTCGTGTACGCTAAGCGTTGTTGTTCCTCCGGCAGCTGCACTGGTTACCTGCTGACCGGTAATTTCCGGTCCCCACGAAAGTGAAGTTCCTTCCTGATAATTCCCACGGCTTCCCTGGGCAAATTTTGTCTGATATTCTGGCAGACGTAATGCGTTATCAATGCCTACGTTGGTATTAACCGTGATAACGGGCTTGCCTTTTGTGCCTTTTCCGGATTTGGTTGTAATCAGGATAACCCCGTTGGATCCTCTGTTCCCGTATAACACAGAGGCAGCACTTCCTTTAAGTACACTAACCGATTCGATATCATTTGGGTTGATGTCCGCAACACGGTTGGGCGTGGCCGCTCCGGATACTTCGTTGGCCGCACCGTTTCCGTCATTATCGTTACTTACGGGTACACCATCGATTACAAACAAAGGTTCGTTATTGCCGGAAATGGATTTTGCACCTCCGCGTATTGTAATACGTGCCGCCTGTCCGGGAGCACCGCTTCCGGCAATCACCTGCAGACCGGCAACTTTTCCATTCATGGAGTTGACAAAGTTTTGTTCCGGCACTTTGTTTACCACATCCCCTTTAATCTCGGACACTGCATAACCAAGTGAGCGTTTTTCTCTTTGAATTCCCTGGGCTGTAACTACGACTTCCTGTAACTGGCTGACGTCATTCTTCAGATTAACATTGATTACAGACTGTGAGCCAACGGCTATTTCCTGAGTCTGGAAGCCAATAAAGCTAAAAACCAAAGTGCTGCCAGAGCTGGTTGTGATTGAAAATTTTCCTTCGGCATTGGATGTCGTTCCTTGGGATGTTCCTTTGACGCTGATATTAACACCGGGTAAAGTGGAGCCGTCTTCACCAGTAACTTGCCCTGTCACTGTGAGATCTTGTCCGTAGGCCTGCATACTTAACAGTAAAACAGACAGGCAGAATAACGATAGAATCTTCTTCATAGCTTTTTGTATTTATTAAGTTTGTCGTTAACATAATTGTACAAAAGTATAATTTGAAAAATCCTATGCAAATGTGCAGATTTTAAATTTTATTAAAAATGATAGGAATTCATGCCTTATTTTATGGAAAACATTCTAAATAAGCTGTTTGATTGCCATTTTGGCAATTTTTAAAAACAAAAAATATTTTACTAAATGTTGAATTTATTTTAAATACAGGTTTATTTCAAAAACCGGAATTCTATAAAACACAAAGAGCCGGCCCGAAAGCCAGCTCTTCTTCAATATCAGACAATTTTATCTTGAATGTTCGAACTTCCAAACCTCTTCCCAGGCAGTCCTGATACTTGGAGGGGCCGCAACAGCGCTTGGCTGAATCATCCAGTAACTGATACTGATGGTTTTGGCTGTTGGGTTATACAAATTGACTCCCGCAGGATTTAATTTGGCAGAACGCGTATTAGCCGGTGCTGGCTGACCAAAGTAATTAGTGACAGCAACGATTTTGTCAGTCGCAGGATCAAACTCTACTACCGGAGCGAAACTTCCGAATCCACTTACACCTGTTCCCGTCCAAAACGGAGTAATAGGGCTTCCGTAATATTCATAGTCCACAACAACGCACTGGGTAGCCGAAATTGTTTCAAGTGTATATTCAAGCACACGACCAGTACTATACAAACCTACAAATGCCGGGTTCACAAAGTCAGTCATTTTTCCGGTTACAGTGTAAACTCCATCATACTTATTTTTAGCATTCAGATTCAAAAGGATTGTTCCGAAATTTCCGCTGATAATACCACTTGATACAGATTTAATCTGAATTGGCAGTACATAAGCTTTGCTGAAATCGAAGTTTGCACTTTTTATTTTCAATGCTACAACTGCCGTTCTTTGTCCTTTAGGTATAACCACCGTTGCTGGCAAAGTATACAGTGTCGTTGGAATAAGTTCGTATTCTGTTTCCTGCTCTTCGTTGTATTGAGCTATCGCAGGCGTATCGATTCCAAGCGTAACTGTAATGTCTTCCGGAGCAACGTCAGCGCCTGAGTAGCTAACTGTTATAGGATAGTCATTTTCAGGAGCCAGATCAAAAGCTTTTGTATACATAGAATATTTGCTTCCTGATGGAGATAAAAAGCTACCAGGATTTTTAAATTCTATGACATTGGTCGACTTGTCCGGATCCAATGTTATATCGTCCTTTAAACAGGATGTGAAAGCAAAAGTAAGCAATGCAAGTCCTGCTATTTTAAATGAATTTTTCATATTTTTTTCTAATTAATTAGGATCCCAAAAAATTAAGTCGGTAAACTGATTTACCACTTTGTAATTACCCGCATTCAGTGATTGTTCTGACGATGGATACAAAACTCGTGATGGTAACTTGTCGGCTCTTGTAGAGGCAGATAGTAATGAAGCGATGTTATGATACGCGTCACCATTTGGAGCTGTCACAGGATAAGTTGTTCTGCGGAACTCATTATAACCTTCGTCAGAGTTTACCATGTTAACGGCAATATACTTTTGGGTAATAATCGCTTCAAGTCTCTGAGCCGCTGTTGTAGCAAGGGCTATATTCACCAGATAGCTTTCAGGATTTGCAGATTTGTAAGTAGCAACATCAGTAGCAACATTTTTAGTAGCAGAAACTGTATTTGTTACATCTTTATACAAATATGTAAAAGAAGCTGTGATACCTGAATTGAAAGAAGCTATGTAATCACCAGTTATATATCCTTTCAGCTGAGCTTCAGACTGAAGGAAATATGATTCAGCTGCAAGTATAAGTGGCTGTCCCATAGACGGTCCCTTTAATACACCCAACGCATTGCTAATGCTGCTAGCACTGCTGAAAGTTCCAGTGTACCATGTTGAGTAACTTGTAACCACCGCAGGGGCATCAACTTCATTACCTAATTGATTAACCGGCGTTGTAGTTGCAGCAGAGAAGTTTTTGTAAATAACCGATCCACGGCCAACATCTGTCAACTTTTGGCCTTTGTAAAATCCGAAAGCGAATTTAGTAGGGATGCGTGAAGAGTTTGCCAAAGCACCTGCTGTGGTATAACCCCAAGTGTTCCAGGTTGGATTTGGCTTATCTTTAACATAACCAGGGTTTACAATCGCGTCATCAGAAATAAAGCCAAGTGTTTTGTCAAGTGATGCAAACTGAGCAGTAGTGAAGGCTGCAAGTGCTGGTACACCTGAAATACGGATAAGCATTCTAAGCTTGATCGTGTTAGCAAATTTCTTCCACTTGGTCATGTCTCCGCCAAACAATGGATCTGATGAAGAAGTAAGTGGAGTAGAGCTGGCTCCTGCATCAATTGCTGCAATTGCAGCAGTCAATTTAGTAATCAGATCCTGGTAAATAACAGGGCCTTCATCATACTTGGGAGTAAGATTCGCATTGTTTTGAAGCGCCTCAGTGTAAGGAACATTATTAAATGCATCTACAAGGCGGGCATAATTAAGTGCTGTCATGATTTTAGCCGCAGAGTTCGCATAAGCAAAACTTGCATTGCCCTCCGTCTGGTCAATCACATATTTATAATCCTGAAGATTGTCATACGTATTAACCCAGATTCCGTTGTAAGTATCCGGAACAAGCTGGTAGTTAAACAATAGACCAAATCCGGAAAATCCACCGGCATTGGCCTGATAGCCACCGAAATGCAGACCGTAGTTATTGTACTGACTGGCAATACTGGCAGAACCAACAATGGCTTGCGGAAGCACTAGTTCAGGAGTTGCTGAAGTCGGGCTGTTGGGATTGTCATTGATATCCAGATAATCCTTACATGAAGTGGTGGCCGCTATCAACAGGACCAGCATCAAGTATATACTATATTTTTTCATCATCTTTTTAATTAAAATGTAAGTGATAAAGAACCTCCGAAATACCTCGCAGGAGGAGTTTGTGCTAAGTTGGTAAAACCAACTGCATTACTGTCTGATCCGTTTGAACTGTATTCAGGATCGGTATAAAGGTTTGATTTCGGAACCCAGATAAACAGATTACGTCCTTGTACACTGATAGTTGCTGACTGAATAAACCTGGTTTTAGACAAGATCGATTTTGGTAAGTCATATCCAAGGGTTGCTTCACGTAATTTCCAGAAACCTGCTGAGTTTGCATAGTTTTCACCGATCGTCGTGTTACGCGTTCCGTCAGTCCAGAAATCAGCACCACCACTTCTCACGGCAATGTTGGTATTTTCGATGTAGTTTCCATCTGCTCCCAAATAAGAAGAATTAGGAATCACAAAACGATCTCTGTTAAACCAGGCTGTGCGGATACCAGCTCCTGAGAAATCATATCCTGTTGAAACAGCGTTGTATATGTAGTGACCATTACGATATTCGAAAAGAATACTAAAACGAAGGTCTTTATACTTAATTGTAGAATTAAGACCCAAAATGTGAGGCGGGTTTGTTACGCCCAGATCATGAAATGTACCGTTTGTAGCAGGATAACCCGTGATAGGGTCAACAATAATTCTTCCCTGTGGATCTCTGTTATATTCCGTTACCTGAAGCAACGGGAAAGGCTGTCCCACTTTTGCAATGATTCTAGAGTTAGTCCCGGATTCGGATATAGAAAGTTCACTTGCACTTTCAGACAACGATATAACTTTGTTTTTGTTGAATGTGTAGTTACCACCCACTTCTACTGAGAGTCCAAAAGTAGTTTTGATTGGAGTAAATCTCAGATATGACTCAATCCCTTTATTCTCAACCTCACCCACGTTGGTAAGCAAAGTGCTGTAACCGGTTGAG
This sequence comes from Dyadobacter psychrotolerans, assembly GCF_004349265.1. Classification (GTDB taxonomy): domain Bacteria; phylum Bacteroidota; class Bacteroidia; order Cytophagales; family Spirosomataceae; genus Dyadobacter; species Dyadobacter psychrotolerans. The sequence goes on along the minus strand of NZ_SMFL01000003.1, from coordinate 460,765 downwards.
AGTGGTGTTTGTACTGAAATCGTCTGATCTACTGTGTTTGTTTTATAAAAAGTTACTCCACCCGAAATTAGCATTGGAGCAAATTCAAAGTCCAATCCACCTTCGAATCCTGTTGTAATTTCAGGTTTCAGATTGTTTGATACCAGCGTGTTGTTTTGTGTAAAACCAGCACCGCTTGTATAAGGATAGCCATAAGCCTGAGAGAATGTACTCAGCAATTGGTAAGCACCAAGGTTGGTAGAGTTTCCTAGGTTAACTTGTCCAACCTGTGAATAACCGCCGCGAAGTTTTAAGCTTTCCAGAACGGCGTTTTCTTTAAGAGCAGGTATAGCGTCCGTTGCAATGAAAGAAACGTCAACCGAAGGATAGAAGAACGAACGGTTTTCTTTCGCAAGAACTGATCTCCAGTCATTTCTACCAGTTGCATGAACGTAAAGGAACTCTTTATAACCCAATCTTAACTCGCCATAAAGCCCAATTTGTCTTGTTTTATAGTTCGCTTCTCCGGCCGCCGGGTTATTAAGGCTGTTACCAATGTTGTACAAGCCTGGAATTACCAAACCATTAGCGCTTACAGATACATCTTTTCTGCTGTTTTCACGAAATGTTGTTCCCGCAACCAGATTAAAAGAAATATCCTGGGTCAGGTTCGTTTTGAATTCTGCAATAAGATCATTAACAAGCTGTGTTGTAAATCCGCTATAATCAGCTACGTTACCTGCGATGTCTGTTTTAGATCCTCCGGATATACTTTTAGTGTAGTCGCTATATGTAAATTTTCCTGTTGTTGTCTTTCCTGAAAGGTTTCTGGCACTTATACCAGTACGATAAATAAATGTCAAAGGCTTAATCGGATTGAATCTGAGTTCTAAATTTCCCTGAAAATAATCGTTTCTGCTTTTTGTCCTGTTATTTGCCAACGTAAAATACGGATTTTGGAAATACTCATTGTAAAATCCGTTTGGATTAGCAAAAGGATCAGTTTCCCAATTTTTGTATTTCGTGATATCCACCTGTGATGGAGACATTAGCAGGTTTTGATATGCCGCTGCGTTTTGGCTGCTTTGATCGTAACGGTTGGCAATGAAGTTGGTATTAAAACTGGCAGTCAATGTTTTACTGATGTGTCTTACTGCATTAGCCCGTACACTGTATCTTTTATACTTTTCTCCGGGTACAGTTGATTTTTGATCAAAATGCTGAGCTGAAAGATAAAAGGTACCTTTTTCGTCACCTGACGAAATACTGAAGTCAGTTTGATTCGCAATACCTGTTTTCCAGAAATCTTCTCTTGAATTTTGAGCAGAGTAAGGAACAGTCTGAATTGAACCATCTTCAAGTGGTTTTCCGATTTCAACCATAGAGCCGTCAAATGCCGGTCCATACTGCTGATTTTCAAAAGGTGTGTAAGTTGGTACGTCATCCGGAGTCGTTCCTGAGCCGAATCCTGACTGGAGCTGAGGAAGGAAACTTACTTTCTCAATTGTCGCTGTGTGTCCGATCCTGAATTCGGTTTTTCCCAATTTACCTTTTTTCGTAGTTACGATAAGCGCTCCGTTAGAAGCATCAGAACCGTAAAGTGCCGCAGCACCTGCACCATTCAAAACCTGGATATCCGCAATATCTTCTGGGTTGATGTTACCAAGAATGTCACTGGTTGAGATCATGTTGTCAATAATAACCAGCGCCTGGTTGTTACCTGTCAAAGATCTGTTACCTCTTAATACAAGACGGTAGCTAGGATTAACACCACTTGATGTAGACTGAACCAAAAGGCCAGGTACACGTCCTGACAAACTCGCTGCAACACTCGTTGCCTTTCCCTGAGTAATTTCCTGAGACCGGATTGTCGTGGCCTGGTTACCAAGCTCTCTGCGTTGTGCAGTCAAACCGCCCGCTGTAATTACTACCTCATTAAGAGAAAGTTCGTCCAGCGTCATTACAATGTTTAATGTTCCTGCTGCAGGAGCTTTTACTTCCTGATTTAAAAAACCCACGAAGGAAAAAATTAGATTTTGACCGGCTCTTACATCGATCGTGTACTCGCCCTTGTCATTGGTAAGTGTACCTGCATTGCTTCCGGCAACTCTGACGGTCACACCCGGGAGTGGTGAACTGTCGTCTTTTGAAGTGACCGTTCCGGAAACGGTACGTTCCTGGGCATAGACTTGTGTACATAAGAGTAACAAGCACCCCAGCAGGGATAATAGAGTCTTCCTCATACTTTAAATAAATAGTTAGGTTTGTTATGGCAACATATTGTTGCAAAATTAAATATTGTTTTAACCATTACAATCATTCCCAAACGAGCTTCGAAATAAAGTTTGGCGGATTGTTAGGTTCAGGCAAATTTTAGCAATGTATTATCCTGACTTTTGCAATTTTATCAATTGTATAGAAATGAGGCCAAAATATCGTTGCATTAATTATTTGTTAACAGATTCTGTGTTTTTTTGATGTTTTCACACTTTATCACCCGAGTTAACGTCAATTTTTGCAAAGCTTTTGATACTGCCCACATAGGTCAAATATTGATTATTTATAATTCATCTAAATTGATGAACCGCAAAAAGTTTTATTTTTTTGTAGTAGAAATGCGAGTGACATTAAATTTTTAATTGGATTTATCATAGATAAATGTTTTATTTTTTCGAGTTTATCGAAAATGATGTCGTGATGGATAAACACCTTATTTTTTGACTTTCTTTCAAAAATTTTGAAAAATATGGAGAATTATGATCCTAAAATTTCAGAGCCGCTAAGAATTTAAGATAATTTAACATTTTTGCATAGCGGTTACATACAATAAGGGATATTGTAATTTAGTAGGAATCAGGGCGCGCGCTACCCATTTTTTAAAATTGTCAAAATCCATTTTTTCGCCTGGCATGTGATGCTACAGTCGCAGCTTTTTTGAAATTCTACATACCCTGATTTTCTAAAAATCTACCTCTTTTTTGTCGTGTAACCGATGCTTTTTAAAAGTGAACTAATTTTTTTTAAAATTTTGATTTTCGCGAAAAAGCAGGATTCTTGCCATTTTTCCGGTTATTATCATTTGGCAATTTGCTAACGAATTTGCGTTTTGATTAAACAGGATATATTAAATAAAGATTTTTATTATCAAAAATGTAAGAAAAAATGTAATAAAAAGGTATAAATCTGAATTAACAAAAATGGCAAAAAATGGGTTTTTAAAAAGAAAATTCGGCACAATAGTTAGATTGACCAAAGTTAATTTTGTAAACCATCTAGAAAAGATGTTGCGAAGGTCAAAACAATACTTACTTTTGCGAAAGTTTATTGTTAACAAACCGCTTCGTTATAAATGAAAAATCCTCTACTAGCCAACTTGAAAAGTTCTTCTAAAACACTGACGCCGGTCAGTGCAGTAAATCAAATGCAAACTAGAAAATCTGTTTTTTGCATTCAGTTGTCCTCTTCCATTAAACAACAATAAAAGGTTATAAATCTTTAGACCCTTACTGCTATTTTGATTCAGGCAGGTCGTGTCTTTTTGTCTATTTTCAGTCCCCAGTGTTTTTTTTTGTATTATTTATTTAACTAACTATCTAAGTATGAGGAATTATTTATTAGTGATTTGCTTGTTTTGCTCAGGACTTGTTCTGGCGCAGGACAAAGTAATTACAGGAAAAATTACATCGAGTGATGATGGCTCAGTACTTCCTGGCGTTTCGGTCCTTATAAAAGGGACTTCTGTTGGAACTACATCTAATGTAGACGGTTCGTACAGCATTACAGCTGCGGGCAGCGGGTCTACACTGGTTTTTAGTTTTGTTGGGATGAACACGATTGAAGTTGCAGTAGGCAGCCAGTCGGTTATCAATGTGGCGTTGGTTAACAATCTTACTGAACTTAGCGAAGTTGTAGTAACAGGATATTCGACTCAGAAAAGAGCTGAATTTACAGGTTCGGCCTCTACCATTAAAGGACGTGGAATTGCTGAGCGTCCGGTACAGAGTTTTGGGCAGGGACTTACAGGTCAGGCAGCTGGTGTGAACATTACACAGCCAAACGGACTTTTGAATAACCCACCGGTTATTCGTGTTCGTGGTCTTAGTTCTTTGTCATTGAGTTCTTTCCCGCTTGTTGTGGTGGATGGTATTCCAATCGCTACCGATAACATATCCGGAAATGCAACGACAAACAACCCGCTTGGAGACATCAACCCATCGGATATCGAGTCTATCGACATTCTTAAAGATGCTGCTTCTGCTGCTATTTATGGTTCAAGAGCTGCTGCGGGTGTTTTGCTGATTACTACTAAAAGAGGTAAAACAGGGAATGCAAAAGTTTCTATTGACAGCTGGGCTGGTATCAGCAATGCAGTACGTGTTCCGAAGGTATTGAATGCTCAGCAATATATGGACCACAAAAATGGTGCAATTGCAAATGCATTACTATTAAACCCTAATGCAATTGCGCCAACTGCAAGAGATGATCAAAACCGTTCTTTTTTGCCAACTTACAATGCAGATGGATCAATGGTTGATACAGACTGGGCTGACTTTATTTTCAGAACAGCTTTTTCTCAAAACCATAATGTTTCATTAACGGGCGGAAGCGAAAAAACTTCTTACTACTTTTCAGCAGGTCTTACAGATCAGGACGGATTTTTACGTGCCAACTCATTTCAGCGTCGTTCTGCACGTTTGAACATGGATCACAAAGCGACTAGCTGGTTGAGATTGACATTCAATATCAACTACAACAATTCCATGAACAAAGCACCTGCCAGCGGTTCTAACCCGGGCGGAGCGTTCGGATCTTCCGGTCTTGGACGTCTGGCAATGGCTCAGATTCCTAACCTGCCAGCATACAACGCAGACGGCAGCTACAACGTAGAAGGAAACGCGATTGGCCGTAAGAGCAATTTGTTGCCGGCGCAGTTTTCTAACCCTGCTGTGTTGATCGATCTTGACAAAAACTCTTCTGAAAACAACCGTTTAATTTCTAATCTTGGTGCAGAAATCAGATTGATGGAAGGTCTTATGGCGAAAACAACTTACTCATGGGACAGAAGAAATACTGAAGATATCAGGTTCTGGAACCCGATCAATGGTGATGGGTTTTCGACTCAGGGTGATGCTTACAACAGATATCAGCGTGCCGATAACTGGAACTGGATCAATACACTTTCTTATAACAAATCCATTGCTCAAAAACACAATATCGGTGTAGTTTTGGGAAGTGACGTTCAAAAAAGAAGAAACACTTACTGGGGAGCGGAACGTCAGGGTTTAGCTGACTTTTTCTTCACAGACTTCCAGGGTAACTTCGGAACGAACCTTGCTGCAGGTAACTCAATTTCACAGGTTGCTTATGAAGCATATTTGGGAAGCGTAAGTTACAATTACAGCGGGAAGTATTTCCTGAGCGCAAACTATCGTCGTGATGGTAACTCTGCATTGTCAGCTGACAATCGCTGGGGTAACTTTGGCGGAGTATCTGCGGGATGGACTATTTCTGAGGAGGGTTTCTTTAAAGGATCTTCACTAAGTAATGTAATGACATCATTGAGATTGAAAGCAAGCTGGGGACGTGTAGGAAATGGTAACCTGAGCAGTGCTTACGGATCATACTCTACCTTCTCGTCATCACTTTATGGTGCTGCTCCAACGCTTGCATTTAATCAGGCTGGAAACAGGGATCTTAAATGGGAAACAAGTGACCAGACTAACATTGGGTTAGATGTAAGCTTCCTGAATGACCGTATCACTTTGGAGGCGAACTATTACAATAAGGATATCAATAACCTTATTCTTGACGTACCACAGGCTCCTTCAAAAGGTATACCCGGTAACTCAATTTTGTCTAACGTTGGTTCTATGTATAATAAGGGTATGGAATTGGCAATCACTGCGGTGCCTGTTAACAAGGGTTCATTTAGCTGGACTACCAACCTGAACTTCTCTACCAACAAAAACATGGTGACATCTCTTGTAGATGACAACACGCCGATTCTGACAAATACATCTGGTCTTGAAGCTACCAACATTACCAAAGTAGGATATTCTGCTGCTCAGGTATATGGTGTGAAAACGGCAGGTGTAAATCCTGAAAACGGCCGTCGTATTTTCGTTAAAACGGATGGAACACAGGTTCAGTATCAGCACCTTGGCGGAGCGAATGCCTGGACTTTCATGAATGGAACAGCTACAACTTCTCCATCAAACCAGCAGCAGATCCTGGGTAACACTTTGCCGACATGGTACGGTGGATTTAACAACACTTTGAAATATGGCAATTTTGATCTTGGTATCAACTTCACTTTCTCGGGTGGTAACTACATCTACAATGGTAGCCGTGCAGGTCTTTTGGATCAGCGTATCTGGAATAACTCTGTTGAAATTCTTAATGCATGGAAAACTCCGGGACAGGTTACGAACATCCCAAGAGCAGTATACAGCGATAACATTTCAAACGGTTCGTCATTCCTGATCAGCGAAAACCTTGAAAAAGGTGATTTCCTTAGATTACAAACTGCCACTCTGGGATACCGTTTTCCAACATCAGTATTTGGTAAAACAGGAATTACAGGTTTGAGGTTGTATGCTCAGGTTAACAATGCATTTCTCTGGACAAAATATTCCGGTGTGGATCCTGAAATTTCGACAAACGGAGATTCTAACCTTGCCTCAGGAATTGAGCGTAACTCTATACCACAGGCGAGAGCATTTACATTTGGTCTGAACCTTAGTTTCTAATTCAAAACGATACAAAATATTATGAGTATATTATTTAAGCAAATGAGCAGGATCAAAATTTCAACGGTAGCGTTGGCACTTGTTATGAGTGTATCATCCTGTAGTGAAAGCTTCCTGGAAGCAGTTCCTGAGCTTGATCTTTCTGATGCCAGTGTTTTTGAGACGCCGGCACGTGTTCTTTCACAAGTAAACGGATTATACGGATCGGTAAAAAATGGTAACTTCCTGGGTGGACGTTATCCTATTTATAATGATATCAGAGGTGAGGAGTTCGTTAACCGTACGACAAATTCAGTTACCGGATTTTCAGTTTATCAGGGTAATCCTGATCCTGCGGATACCTATGTGGCGGCGTTTTGGAATCAAGGTTATCTTTCAATTAACCGCGTTAACCTGTTTCTTGAAGGGCTAGCTGCAAATACCGGTAAAATCGATGCTACGTTAGCAACAAACTACGGTGGCGAAGCAAAATTTATCCGTGCATTAACTTACTTTTCTCTGGTTCAGATATTTGCCAAGCCATATGCATTGGACAACGGAGCATCTCCGGGGTTGCCATTACGTCTTAAAGGGGAGACTACGGCAGCGGGTAGTGTATTGGCAAGAAGCACAGTAGCTCAAATCTACGATCAGATCCTTAAAGATCTTAACGAAGCTGAAACGGCATTGCCTGATACTTACGCCACGCCACTCTTACGTACTACAAGAGCGCACAAAAACACAGCAATTGCATTAAAAACCCGTGTTTTATTGGCTAAGCGTGATTTTGCAGGTGTTATTACTGAGGGTGCCAAAATCGTTTCTGCAGCAGCACCGTTTAAATCACCAAACAGAGTTGCACATGAATTGCAGGCTGATGTAGTATCTGTTTTCAGAGCTCCTTACACTTCGGTTGAATCGATATTCTCATTCCCTATGGCAGATACCAACGCTCCGGGAACACAGAACCAGATTGGATTTTATTTCAACTTTGGTAATGCAGAATATTTTTTGAACAATTCAGGAGCAGGAATTCTTGCAGATAAAACATGGTCGGCAACAGATGATCGCCGTACAAAACTGACAACACTGAATGCTACTTATGGCAACCTGGTTACTAAATTTAGCAACGTATCTCCATTCGTTGACTACGTGCCAAGTATCAGATATGCTGAAACATTGTTGAATGTGGCAGAAGCAGAAGCGGAAGCAGGGAGTCTTACACGTGCACGTGCCATCCTGGAAGCAGTTCGCAAACGTTCGGATGCAGCATACCAATTTGGTACTTTGGATAAAGCGGGTTTAATTGCCGCTATCCTTACCGAAAGACGTATTGAATTGTTAGCAGAAGGTTTCCGTGCAAATGATGTTTTGAGAAGGGCGCAACCACTTAACTCATTCGGTGCAGGTACGTTAATTCAGCCTACTTCGGCTAATTACGTTTTCGGAATTCCAACAACTGAACAACAAACGAATCCAGGTCTGTAATTTTTTTCAGACTAATTAGTTGTAAGGGCTGTCTTCATCATTTGAAGTCAGCCCTTATTTTTTTAGTACAAAATTTTACTTTGTCTGCTGCTGAATTTCAGGCGAAAATTCATACATTAAGAATTGATTAACAGGTGTATACAATTCTTATTACTATTCAAATAATCATTATTTTAAATTTATGAATCTAAAAAAACTTCTACCACTTTCCCTGATGGCACTGTCGGGATTTTACGGTAATGCCCAAACTTTAAATGCTAAAATTGATCAGAAATCTCAGGCGCTGGAATCAAAGATCATAGCCTGGAGAAGAGATTTTCATGAAAACCCTGAATTGGGTAACCGGGAATTTAAAACGGCTGAAAAAATTGCTGCTCATTTGAAACAGCTGGGTTTCGAAGTGAAAACCGGCGTTGCACATACCGGGGTAGTAGGTTTACTTAAAGGTGGTAAACCGGGGCCGGTTGTAGCGTTACGTGCAGATATGGACGGGCTTCCGGTGACCGAAAGGGTAGATATTCCTTTTAAATCAAAAGTTACAGCAGAATACAACAAGCAAAACACCGGTGTCATGCATGCATGCGGGCACGATACCCATGTGGCCATTTTGATGGGTGTAGCAGAAGTATTAGCTTCTATGAAAAGCGACTTAAAGGGAACTGTGAAATTTATTTTCCAGCCTGCCGAAGAAGGTGCACCGGATGGTGAGGAGGGCGGAGCAAAGTTGATGATCAAGGAAGGTGTACTGGAAAACCCGAAAGTAGACGCCATTTTTGGGTTACATATTAACTCGCAGACGGAAGTCAATACAATTGCATACAAGCCGGGCGCAACCATGGCTGCTGTGGATTTTTTTAGTATTGATGTAAAAGGAAAACAAACACACGGTGCTTACCCATGGTCAGGAGTGGATCCTATCGTAACTTCCTCGCAGATTGTGATGGGACTGCAGACTATTGTGAGCCGCAATCTCGACATTACAAAAGCTCCGGCTGTCGTAACAGTTGGTGCAATTAACGGTGGTATCCGTCAGAACATTATTCCTGAAGAAGTAAAAATGATTGGTACCATCCGCACATTCGATGAGGAAATGCATAGCCATGTACATAAACGCATCACTGAAATTGCAACCAACATCGCAGAAAGTGCTGGCGCAAAAGCAGATGTAAAAATTAACGTACTTTATCCGGTGACTTTTAACGATATTCCTTTGACCGAAAAAATGATTGGTACACTGGAAAATGTGGCAGGAAAAGACAAAGTTATTTTGACAACGGCAAAAACCGGAGCAGAAGACTTTTCTTATTTTCAGCAAAAGGTACCAGGATTTTTCTTCTTTTTGGGTGGTATGCCAAAAGGCAAAAATCCTTTGGAAGCTGCTCCCCACCACACCCCTGATTTTTTCATTGACGAAAGCGGAATGGTGCTCGGCGTTCGCTCACTAAGCAGGCTGACGGTTGATTACATGGAACAATCATCTGCTCCTAAGGCTAAAAAGTAGGTTATCTGTTTTACCATTAAGGAATTAAGAAAACATTAAGTCTTAATGAAGCTTAACTCCTTAATGGTTTTAAAAATTTTAAACAAAATCTTCATAGTTTTGCACATCAAAAGGTTCACGTCACCGCGTGATGAAAAGGGAATACCGGTGTAAATCCGGAACAGTCTCCGCTGCTGTAAGTTCAAAAAAGGTTTTGACATCATGCCACTGGAAAATAGCCCGGGAAGGCGTCAGAATTGGACAAGTCAGAAGACCTGCCTTTAAACATAATCCAAAAGGCTTTCGGAAGAAAAGCTTACGACTAATGATTCTGAACCGTGCTATTTCTGATGGCGGGCAGCTGCGTATTTTCTGCTTGTCTTTTTCTGTATTCTGCAAATATTTCTTTGCTGTCTCTTTCGCTCTGCTGCTTGTTTCATGCAGCACGACTTCCTCACTTTACGAAAAAACCGAAAGCCAATTTTCGGGTAAAAGCCTTTTTCATGATAAGGTTAAGGTATCGCATGCAAAGGGTTTTACAATTGATTACCACGACCATTATAAAGTAATCAAAATATTGAGCCCGTTTGAAAAAAGCACGGATACCATGAGTTATCTGCTTCTCCAACGAGGTACGCCCAGACCGAAAGGATATCCGGGAAGTCAGGTGATTGAAATTCCCGTTCGAAGTCTGGTGGTGATGTCTTCACTACACATCGGGCTTGTTGGCTTTCTGGAAGCGGAGGATATTCTCACAGGAATGGGAAACCTTAAATATGTTTCGTCGCCGAAAGTTATTGAGCGAATCAAATCCGGAAATATAGCCGGGGTTGGCAAGGATCAGGGACTAAATGAAGAACTACTGGTAACCATGCACCCCGATCTTGTGATGACAACGGGAAGTCCAGTTTCCAAAATAAACCGTTACCAATCGCTTACAGAGGCAGGTGTTCCTATTATCATTAACTCCGAATGGGTCGAGACAACACCGCTGGGCAGAGCAGAATGGGTTAAAGTTTTAGCGGCCCTTTTGAACAAGGAAGCGGTCGTCAATAAGAAATTTAAAGAGGTTGAAAAAGAATATATTCGTTTAACCAATCTTGCTAAAAAAGCGACTTCGAAGCCCAGTCTGATCACAGGTATGAATTCCAGGGATTCCTGGTTTGTCCCTAATGGCAATAGTTATGTCTGCAAGTTTTTACAGGACGCCGGTGGTTCTTATCATTGGGCAAGTACAAAAGCGACCGGCAGTTTACCTCTCAGCTTTGAAACCGTTTATCCCATTGCGCTAAATGCCGATTATTGGCTCAACGTCAGTATTTTGAATATCCAGTCAACCGAAGAAATCCTGGCGAAGGACTCCCGTTATGCCGATTTTAAGGCTTTTAAATCAAAGCAAATCTATACCTACAACAAAAGGTTTAACGCCCAGGGAGCAAACGATTATTGGGAATCGGGAGCCGTTAACCCGCATCTGGTCCTGACCGATTTAATCAAAATATTGCATCCGGAACTATTGCCGGAACATGAATTAATCTATTACAAAAAAATCAAATAGCACTTTCAGCTTATCAGAAAATGAAAATATATACAAAAAAAGGAGACAAAGGAACAACCGGATTGTTCGGTGGGAGTAGAGTGGACAAAGATGATGTCCGGATTGAATGTATTGGAACGCTGGATGAGGCAAATTCTACGATTGGTGTGCTGCGTGTGAAACTTGGTAACGACCACGAATGGCAGCCGAATTTACATAAAATACAAAAGGATCTGATGGACATGATGTCACATCTGGCAAGACCTTCTGATGCCAAAAAGGAAAACAAAAATCCGATGCCGGTTGACGGAGCCCAATTTTGCGAGGATTGGATCGATTCTCTTGAAGCTGCCATGACTTCTCCTTCCGACTATTTTCTCTTACCTGGAGGAAATGAGGTTTCGGCGCTTTGCCACGTCGCGCGTACGCAAATGCGCAGAGGTGAACGGAGGTTGGTTTCACTGATCAAGAAGGACGACGTACATGAAGCTATACCCGCATACATCAACAGGTTGTCTGATTTGTTCTTTACACTGGCCCGTGCAGAAATGGACAAAGCAGGTGTCGCGGAAGAGAAATGGCAGCTTTTTTTATACAAACGATTTAAAGCGTCGGAAGAAAAATGATCACTTATATTACGGGTGGGGCCCGAAGCGGCAAGAGCAGATATGCCCAGGAAATTGCCCTGCGTTTGTCGTCTTGGCCGGTTTATATAGCTACGGCCCATATCTGGGATGAGGATTTTGGCAAACGGGTAGACCGCCATAAACACGAACGCGGACCTGAGTGGACCTCAATTGAAAGTGAGCAAAATATCCATTTGCTGCCAATTGAAGAAAAAGTTGCTGTCATTGATTGCGTTACGCTTTGGCTTACCAATCTCTTCATGTCTAATGATCAGGATATAGAAAAATCACTGGCCGCCTTCAAAGCCGAGATTGACGGAATTGCTCAAAAAGAAGGAACGTTTATTATCATTTCAAATGAAATCGGAATGGGCGTGCATGCTGAAACGGACATGGGAAGAAAATTTACTGACTTACAAGGCTGGGCTAATCAATATGTCGCTGCCAAGGCCGATGAAGCAATATTTATGGTTTCGGGTTTGCCTTTGATTCTGAAAAAATCTTTATAATTATTACTAAAAATGCAATCATCATTAAGCAAGGAAATACAGCATAAAATTGATCATAAGACCAAGCCGGTTGGTGCCTTGGGAAAACTGGAAAAACTGGCTTTTCAGGTTGCATCTGTACAAAATACGCTAACTCCTGAACTTACAAAACCGCATATCATCATTTTTGCTGCCAGTCACGGAATTGCTTCATCGGGGGTAAGCGCGTACCCTTCGGAGGTAACCCCGCAGATGGTGTTAAATTTTATTAACGGAGGGGCTGCCATCAATGTATTTACAAAACAACACGGAATCAATCTCTGGCTGGTAGATGCAGGCGTAGATTATGATTTTGACCAAAATGAAAGACTGATTCACGCCAAAATAAGTCACGGTACCAGAAACTTTTTGAAAGAAGCCGCCATGACAAAGGAGGAATGTGAAAACTGCCTGCTAAAGGGAGCCGAGCTCGTTCGTAAAGTGCAGGATACGGGCTGTAATGTCATCGGATTTGGTGAAATGGGAATCGGGAATACTTCTTCTGCTTCCCTGATTATGAGTAAATTGCTGAATATTCCGCTTGAAGACTGCGTAGGAAAAGGCAGCGGACTGAATGACGCGCAGGTAATTCATAAAATGTCGGTTCTTAACAAAGCACTTGAAAAACATTCGGACGTAGACGACGATCCGCTAAAAGTTTTACAGACTTTTGGCGGGTATGAAATAGCGATGATGTGTGGTGCTATGCTGGAAGCGGCAAAGCTTAAAATGATTGTTTTGGTTGATGGGTTTATCGCTTCTGTCAGCTTTCTATGTGCTTTAAAAATGAACTCTTCTGTTCAGGATTACGCGGTTTTTTGTCACCAGTCAAATGAAAAGGGACATCAGCTATTAGTGCAAAAACTCGGCGTAGATCCGGTTTTGAAAATGGACATGCGGTTGGGTGAGGGCACCGGCTGCGCCCTTGCTTATCCGATTTTACAAAGCGCCGTTTTCTTTTTTACTGAGATGGCGAGCTTTGAAAGTGCAGGAGTAAGTCAAAAAGCGGAGTTATGATAAAACAACTGACGCTTTTTTTTACGGCTTTACAATTTTATACACGTTTTCCGGTTCCGAAATGGGTGTTATATCATCCCCAAAATCTTAGCCGGGCTACAAGGTATCTGCCGTTAGTCGGATGGATTGTGGGTTTTATAACCGCATTAGCCTGGCTGGGGCTAACTTATCTGACAAATACTTCAACCGGCCTTTTATTTGGAATGACTGCATCAGTTTTGACAACTGGCGCTTTTCACGAAGACGGTTTTGCAGACGTTTGCGATGGTTTCGGCGGCGGCTGGACCAAGGAGAAAATACTTGAAATTATGAAGGACAGCCGAGTTGGAACCTACGGTTCCGTCGGCCTGATCCTGATTTTGGCGCTGAAATTTTCTCTGCTTTTACAACTTGCAGTTCTTATAAATACTGACTTTACAATACTTTTTTTAATACTGGTCACTGCGCATGCTGTCAGCAGATTTATGCCCGTACTTGTAATTTTTAATCAGCCGTACGCAAGAGAGACACAGGATAGCAAAGCAAAACCGGTTGCCGAAACAGCCGATGTTAAAACCCTGGTAATGGCTGGTACTTTTGGGATTCCGCCCATGCTCGCTTTGTCTTGTTATGTAAAACAACCGTTGATTTTACTTTCTATCGGTTTACTTGTTTTGGTTACATTTTTTCTTGGCAGATATTTTAAAAAGTGGATTGGAGGTTATACCGGCGATTGTCTGGGTGCAGTCCAGCAGGTTTGTGAGGTTGTATTTTATTTTTACATAGCCGTTCTATGGAAGTTTATCTGATCCGCCACACCACACCGCTGTTGACGCCCGGACTTATTTACGGAAGGAGCGAAGTGCTGTTAACGGAAAACTTTGCTCAGGAATGGGAAGTGGCAAAACAAAACTTGCCGGCAGGATTTGACCTTGTTTATTCGAGTCCGGCTTTGAGATGTACTGAATTGGCAAAACAGATCACGAGAGATTTTCAAACAGACGACCAGTTAGCGGAACTGAACTTCGGAGAGTGGGAGGGGAAAACCTGGGATACCGTCGATCAGGTTCAGCTGCAATTGTGGATGGACGATTTTGTGAATGTTTGTGTTCCCGGCGGGGAAAGTATGCAGGAAATGTTTGAAAGAGTGAAAGAATTCTGGCAGGAGCTTCCAACAAACCCAGATCAGAAAATTGCAATTGTGACACATGCAGGTGTTATCCGGCTTGTGTTAGCATTGCTGAAGCAAATTCCGCTGGCTTCGGTTTTTGAAATAAAAGTGGGTTATGGTGAAGTAATAAAGGTTGAGATCTGAACGGCACATGCATTCGAAGCGGGTTGACCAGTATTTATTAGCAAAAAGTGACTTCTTCTCCTGATATTGTCTTTTATAACTGACTGCTTTTAAACTCACTCTTGCATAATGAATAACCTCACAAGCGGAGAAAACCCAATCAATCGCCGCGAGTTTGTACAATATTCGGCTTCGTTGATGGCGCTTGGAATAAGCGGATTTCCTTCGGCCGAAAAATTACCGGAAAAGAAATCAACGGCTAAAATCAGGATCAAAAACGTAAGTTCAAACTTCGATCGTGAAGCTTTGAATCCCTATCGTTTTAAGGGAAGCCAGATCACAGAAAGCTGGCAGACTGCGGCTATGCTTGAATCCGATTCAGGAATTAAAAAAGTGGGTTTGGCGACCCAGGGTGTGCTTTGGTCGGATTCTCGCGTTGCCGCGGCACATTCGCAAAGTGCTGGCAATGCGCTGATGTATGCCATGAGCGAACATGCTCTTCAGCTCATGAAAGGAAACACTTTTGCCGATCCGGTTTCTCTTCTCGACGATTTGTTGCCGGAAGTTTTAGCATACGGAAAAAAGATTACCGGTATTCCTGATTTAAGAAAAACCTTTGCTTTAAATGCACTGGTGAGCGTTGATAATGCTGCCTGGCTTCTGTATGCTCAGGAGAACGGAATGAAGTCTTTTGACGAAATGATTCCGGATGCCTACAAACCCAGCCTTTCGTCTCGTCATGATAAAGTTGCCAGCATTCCATCCTTTCCTGTAGGAACCGATCTTGCCAAAATAAAATCAGCCGCCGATGAAGGTTATTTTATCATGAAGCTGAAAACGGGCTCGGCGGGAACGCAGGCAGAAATGCTTGAAAACGACATGGCTTTTATGACCGCTGTGCATAAATCGATCGGGCATTATGAAACACCTTACACCAAAAACGGTAAAATACCTTATTATATAGATCCAAACGGCCGTTACGAGAAAAAGGAAACGCTTTTACGGTTTATTGATCACGTTAAAAAACTCGGTGCACTGGACCAAATTGCGGTTATTGAAGAGCCGTTGGGAGAAGACAACGATTCCTTCGTGGGTGATGTTGGCGTCCGTATAGGAGCGGATGAAAGTGCTCACACCGTAGAAGACGCTGCAAAAAGAATAGAACAGGGCTACTCAGTAATGATCGTGAAAGCAATTGCCAAAACGCTCAGCATGACCATGAAAATAACGCAGCTAGCTCACGAGAAAAAAATACCCTGTTTTTGTGCGGATTTGACGGTTAATCCGATTTTGGTGGATTGGAATAAATCTGTTGCTGCACGGCTTGCACCTTTTCCAAATGTCTCGATTGGTTTACAGGAAACCAATGGGCATCAGTACTATAAGAATTGGGATCGCCTGATGAGTTATCATCCAAAAGCTGGAGCAAACTGGACGAAAACCAACAAAGGTGTATACATAACTGACAAATCATTTTTTGAGCAGAGTGGAGGTATCATGGATTCTTCTGCGCATTACGATGGTCTGTTTGAGGAAAAATAAATCACAAAGTGGATAGGAAACTCCTCACGATTGCGATTTAAAATTAATTTTGGCAGGGAATGGTTTTTGCGTATACTGGTTGAAATGTTTAACGTAAGTATAAGAATATGAAAAAGTACCTGTTAATAAACGCCCTTTGCATGATGCTGTTTTCTCTGACTGTATCAGCACAAGTAGTCTCGAAGGATTCTATCAATAACTTGAAACAACAAAAGGATGCGTTGGAAGTTAGCAAAAAGCTGAACGATAGTAAGTTGGAACTGGCCAAGCTGGAAAATGAATTGGAAAGCAAAACCCGCGAGAAGGAAAAAACAGCGGAGCAGGCACAAAAATCTGCTGATGAAAATAATAAGGCTGCCGAAAAACTAGCAAACGATGCACAGGATAAAAGCTTATCCAGAAAGGCAAGTAAAGCGGCCAGCGGAGCGCGTAAGGATGCAAAAAGAGCAAGGAAAGCCTCGGATGATCTTGATAAACTCACTAAAAACATCGAATCATTAAGAAAGAAAATTTCGGACGAGGAAGGTAAGCTTTCGTCTATGCCGGGTAATCCCTGATCATAATAAGGTTTTTGAAAAATATCAAAACGGGTTGAAGTGCTTTAAAGCTAATTCAACCCGTTTTGGCGTTTTAAATATCTTCAGGCCGAATTGGTACAGAATTTGACCATTTTTATTTCAACTAAAATCAGCAATCATGACTAAACCATCAAGAGAAGAACTCAAAGATTTCTTTCAATCAGAGCTTTTTCAGGAGGCAAGCGCTTCGGAAGATTACGATAAAATTGTGGACGCTTTTTATGTTCGGTTTTATAATGAAGATGAGAAAAAAAGTAAACCGGAATCGGATATTATGGTGATTTTGTAAGGTTTTTAAATAAGAAATCCATCACGTAAGACGTGATGGATTTTCTGCATAACAAACCTAACTAATTTATGAATAAAGCCTTTACGGGCCGAATTCCTTAACTTCCGCCGTTTGCCCGTTTCTGAAGATCATCAGATCCGGTATTGCGCTGGCGGGCGCCTTTTACATTCTGATTCCCGAAGGAATACGTGAACGTAAGTCTGAATTGTCTGCTCGGCCATTCTGACCTTACATCGAAATCAATGTCTTTATATAATGCTCTTCCGCGAAAACGGTTGGTCCAGAAAATGTCGTTTACATTCAGGCGGAGG
The DNA here is from genome assembly GCF_004349265.1 of Dyadobacter psychrotolerans. GTDB lineage: Bacteria > Bacteroidota > Bacteroidia > Cytophagales > Spirosomataceae > Dyadobacter > Dyadobacter psychrotolerans. Next base: position 443,390 of record NZ_SMFL01000003.1, on the reverse strand, counting down.
GATCCCTTTTTCTTCCAGATACTTTTTTGAAGACCGGCATTCAGCATTCCCATTGGCCTGGCTGCGTAAAGACCGTAAAATGCACGACTGTTATACCATCCTGAAATTTCCGCCGACCAGCCCTTCTTCATCGTGAACTGATTGTTGGCATACATATTCCAGGAAGCTTGTTTGATTTCAAGTTTTTCTTCGAGGTAAATTGAGTTATAATGATTGTACACTCCAGTGAAATTCGTTTGAAGTGTCCACCATTTTCTGATTGGAATGGGTACAGAAAATGTTAAACTGAAATTATCCTGATTGTCAAGGTTATCTGATGTGACAAACGTTTTGTTTTCAGATGCAATCTGCTGCGGCAATTCTCCGGCGATCATATCTTTTATACGGCTGTATGCCAGCGTCGTATTCAGGAAATTTTTGTAAAAATGAACCAGCTGAAACGAATTGGTATACTGCGGTTTTAAATTCGGGTTTCCTCTTTGGAAAGTGTAAGGATCCAGATAAAATTCGAAGGGATTGAGTGACTGATAATTGGGCCGGTCTATTCTGCGACTGTACGACAGGTTGATCACGTTGTTCGTATCCAGTTGGTTGGACAGGAAAACACTCGGGAAAAGGTTCACATAATTCCGGTCGCGCTTTTGGTTCAACGTCACAGAATTACCAATCGAATGCGTGTGTTCACCGCGTACCCCAAGCTGGTATTTTACCTTTTTTGAAATGCTTCCACTATAATTAAGATAGGCTGCATTGACATTTTCCGTGTATTTAAACTGGTTGGATCGGGTAGGATCGAGGGTCCAGTCATCGAGTTTGGTTTCAAAAATCATATTGTTATCCGAAGCAACATAACTTGCTTTTAAACCGGTCTCAAACTTCCCTTTCCACAGTGGCTGTGTGTAATCAAGTTTTGCTACGCCAATATTAATGTTCGAAGGCATGTTATTGCGGACCTGTTCAGGATTTCCGTCCTGCTCGCCGTTTGATTTTGCATAACGTGTATCAAGTTCGCTGCGGTTATTTCCGTTGTAGTTTACATAATCCGCATCGAAGGTCAGCTCTTTGCCTTTATCGTCGAACTGATGTTTTAAATTGATGTTGGTGCTGATGTTATTTTGCTTGCCGCCGTTAGACACATTTGTTCTGAAAGTACGCTGCAAACTCAGATCTTCATTCAATATTCTGGTATTGGTTTGTCCAAATGGATTGCTGAATTCGCTTCTGAACCCTGAAACCAGAACGCCGACTGTTGTTTTATTTGTAACAAAATAGTCAAGTCCGGCACGTACGTTGTAATATTCCGATTTATTGATTCTTTCTGTTCTCTGGTCAAAAATAGTGACCTTATCTTCAAAAGGAATTTTACGATAAATGGAATTGTTGTTAAAACCTTTGTTCAAAAAAGCACCTGCACTGATAAATGAGCTAAGCTTGCCTGCACGATGATTGATTGTTGCTGTAGCATTTCCTCTTCCATACTTTGCATATCCTCCGCCCAGGTTTACATTCCCATTTGTTCCGTAGCTTTTATTGCGCTTCATTTTGATGTTGATGATTCCCGAATTCCCGGCAGCATCATATTTTGCTGATGGGTTGGTGATCAGTTCTATCTTCTCAATATTATCACTTGGCGTATTGCGAAGCAACGTCATCAGTTCCTGCTGCGAAAGGAAGGTTTGTTTCCCATCGATCTGAACGATCACACCTTCTTTACCTCGAAGTTTAAGCTGATCGTTTTGTTGATCCACCGTCACACCGGGAGCTCGTTCAAGTACCTCCAGGGCAGTTGCTCCTGCTGAAACAATGCTGTTTTCAACATTTACAACGGTGCGGTCAATCTGTTGCTCGATGAATGGCTTTTTCGCAACTACGGTAACTTCACTTAGTGACTGAATATCCGCTTGCAGGTTTGTAGCCGGGAGCGTTACCGATGTGTTTTCGACTTTAAAAAGTTTACTATATTCTTTGCGGTATCCAACCATGGAAACCAAAGTCAGATATTGACCTTCTGCTACCTGTTCAAAAAGAAATTTTCCGTTTTCGTCTGCTGCGAGACCTTTGTTAAGTGTAGAGTCCTTTGCGTTTAGTAAAAGCACGTTTACGAATGGAAAGGGCTTTGCCTTTTCATCCAGTATCTCGCCGGACACCTTCCCTGTGGGGGAGAGGTTAAGTGATGTCTGAGCATGTGCAAAGCTAGCGCCAAGCAGCAGTGCTACTGTTAGGTTTGTAAAGAATTTCATGGCTAATAGATATTTTTGGTCGACTAAAAATCAATTCTGCATTTAAACAGTTTGAGCTGTTGTAACCGCCTTTTTAACTTCTAGTACATTGCAAAGATAAGTACTTGGTATTACATAGAACCATTATTATTATGAATGGTTTTTCTGTGTGTTAAACGGAGTGACCTCTTTGCAGTCCCGAATCATAGATACAAATTGAATAAGGAAAGTTGCACCAAACCAGAAAAAAAGTTTGAATGGTTGAAAAAGCAGGCTGAGTGTGCAAGAGATCCTGGGCAGAAGCCCCGTCATACCGGTAACCAAGTGATCAGCCCAAGGAGCAAGCCTGGGGGATTACAGATAATGAGGTAAGTTCAGCTTTAGCCGAAATGTTTTGCGCTTTCAATTCCCGCTGTTTACACGTTTTTGAATATCATCGGAACCGGTATTTCTCTGGCGCGCACCTTTTACATTCTGATTTCCAAAGCGGTAGGTAAAGGTCATCCGAACCTGGCGACTTGGCCACATGCTTTTTACGCTCAGGTCAATATCTTCAAACTGTGTTGTTCCTGTGAATTTATTTGTCCAAAACAAATCCTGAACATTCAAACGTACCGTGGCCTTTTTCGCCATGAGTGATTTTTGTATTCCCAGGTTCAGCATGCCCTGAGGATGAACGACAAGCAGACCGTAAATTGCTTTGCTGTTGTACCAGCCTGATAGTTCTACTGTCCAGTTTTTTGGTAAAGTGAAAGAATTGGTTGCAGATACATTGTAACTAAACTGGTCCACATCGTAGGAAGCATTACGATAATAGGTTTTGTATTGATTTAGTGTAGCTATTAAGTTAGTCTGCAAATTCCACCACTTCGTTACCGCAATCGGAGCTGAGATTGTCAGGCTTAAATAATTCTGCGAATCAAGATTATCGGTCGTTAGGTAAGTCACGTTCTTTTCGGCAATCAGCTGTGGAATCTGGCTTACGATCATGTCCTTCGTCCGGCTGTATGCAAGGGTCGTATTCAGGAAATTTTTATAAACATGTACCAATTGAAATGAATGTGTATACTGGGGCTTCAAATAAGGATTTCCTTTTTCGAAGGTGTAAGGATCCAGATAATATTCAAAAGGATTTAATGACTGGTAGGTCGGACGGTCTATTCGGTAACTGTATGACAAATTCAGCACATTGCTTGAATCCAGATTGCGGCTAAGAAAAACACTTGGAAAAACATTGATATAATTTCGGTCGCGTTTATCATTCAGCGTTACAGAATTTCCAATCGCATGGGTATGTTCTGCACGAAGTCCAAGCTGGAATTTTGTCTTTGAATTAAATTGTCCGTTGTAATTTGCATACGCGGCGTTGATATTCTCGGTATACTTAAAACGGTTGGTTCTTGAAGGGTCGATCTGCCAGTCGTCCGCAAAAGTTTCAAATGTCATGTTGTTGTCGGACAAAACATAACTGGCTTTCAGTCCCGCCTCAAATTTCCCCTTTCCCACTGGCTGGGTATAATCCATTTTTGCAACACCAATGTTGATCAGCGCAGGCATATTATTTCGTATGATCTCAGGGTTCCCGTCAACGCTGCCATCTGCTTTGTAATAGCGCGTGTCCAATCCGTTGAATCCCTTGCTGTCGTACTGCACATAATCGGCATCAACTGTCAGTTCTTTTCCCTTGTCATCGAACTGGTGTTTCAGATTGATATTAGCGGTGATGTTGTTCATTCGGTTGCTTCCCTGCATACCGGTATGGTAAGTTTGGCGCAGACTTTCATCTCCGTTCAAAATTCTTGTATCGGTATTTCTAAGCGGATTACTCCATTTATTGTAGAAACCAGAAACAAGAGCACCGATTGTTGTTTTTTTGGTTAGAAAATAATCTAACCCTGCCCGGTAACTGTAATTGGAAGAGTGCCAGTCACTGCTTGAAATCTGATCAAACTTTGTTGTTACACCTTCGTACTCGACTTTACGTACAATTTTATTTTCATTAAACCCTTCTCCTTTAAAACCACTTCCGGTTGCAAAAAGACTTAATTTTCCTTCGCGGTGATTAATGGAAACAGAGCCGTTTCCACGACCATACCCGCGAGAAGCAATGCCACCGCCTAATGTCACATTTCCATTGGTTCCAAAGTTTTTATTTCTTTTGAATTTGATATTGATGATTCCCGAATTTCCGGCTGCATCGTATTTGGAAGAAGGGTTTGTGATGAGTTCAATTTTTTCAATGTTATCGCTGGGCGTGTTCCGCAGCAGATTAACAAGTTCGGCTTGTGACAGAAACGTTTGTTTTCCGTCGATCTGAACAATTACCCCGTCTTTTCCTCTTAACTGTAATTTATCATTTTGCTGATCGACGGTCACACCCGGCGAGCGCTCCAGTACTTCCAGCGCAGTTGACCCGGCAGATACAATGCTGTTTTCTACATTGATTACCGTCCGGTCAATTTGCTGTTCTATAAAAGGTTTTTTAGCGGTTACAGTGATTTCATTCAATGCTTTTTCCTCTTGGCGGAGTTTTGTTTCCGGCAGGCTAATCAATCCAATTTCCACAGTAAAAACTTTACTGTATTCCTTCTGATATCCAACCATGGAAACAAGGGTAAGGTAACGCCCGGCCGCTACCTGCTCAAAGATGAACTTGCCTTTATCGTCAGAAACGAGACCTTTTGCTAATGTAGAGTCTTTGGCATTCAACAGAAGTACATTGACAAATGGAAAAATTTCCGACTTTTCATCAAGTACAGTTCCGGAAACCTTTCCGGTTGAAGTTGTTTGGGCATACACAAAGCTGCCGCTAAGTAGCAGAGCTACTGTGAAGTAAATTAAGATTTTCATGGCTAGTAGATTTAATTATTTCAAAACCAAAACGCTTTCAAGGTTAGCCGGCTGGTTTTGATATTTTTTCTGTTATACAAAGATGAGGTACTTTGTATAACATAGAACCTTAGATTACATAAGTGGTTCTTTTATTATTTAAGTGGGACAAATCACAAATAATACCTGCGCAGGTTTTAGAAAGGATATAAACAAAAGTATTTTAAATTGGCTTTTGAAACGTATTCAAAGAACGTTTTGTATATTTAGGAAAGCAGCATTTGTATACTAAATGTTGTTTTACCAAGACAATTTTTGTACACCAATTATCAATTATCAACACCAATTATGAGGAAAAATTACCATTCTATTTTTTTTCGGCAATGTGCATGCATGCTAATGTTGTGCTGTTTTACCGGACTGGCTTATGCGCAACAAACTGTAAAAGGTAGTGTTGTAGATGCAAAAGGAGAGGCACTGATCGGAGTGAGTGTTTTAGTAAAGGGAACCACGCGCGGATCAGCGACTGACGTGGACGGAAAGTACGAAATTGCTGTGGACGATGACAAAGCGCTGTTGGTATTTTCATTTGTAGGTTATGTTCGTCAGGAAGTTCTTGTCGGAAACAAATCAGAAGTCAATATTACTTTGCTTGAGGATACCCAGAATTTGTCTGAGGTAGTCGTGACAGCTCTTGGTATCAAACGAGATAAAAGAGCCCTTGGATATTCTGTTCAGGAGATCGGGGGAGAGGCAATCTCTACTGCCAAAGAAGCCAATTTGGCAACATCGCTCGCAGGTAAAATGGCCGGGGTTCAGGTAACACGTTCAGCAAATGGTGCAGGTGGTTCTTCCCGGGTCGTGATCCGCGGAACGAATTCTTTGGTTGGTAACAGTCAGCCGCTGTATGTTATCGATGGAATTCCGATGGATAACAGCAATCCAAATTCACCGGGGGCCAGCGGAGGTATCGATTATGGCGATGGTATTTCCAATATCAATCCGGAAGATGTTGAATCCATGTCTGTTTTGAAAGGTCCTAACGCAGCGGCACTTTACGGACAGCGCGGAAGTAACGGTGTAATTTTGATCACTACCAAATCCGGAAAATCACGTAAAGGAGTTGGCATTAAGTATGGTATCGATTATTCATCAGGAAATGCACTTGTTCTGCCTGATTTTCAAAACGAATACGGACAGGGGCTGGATGGTACTTTTACCAACTTCAAAGGAAATGATGGTAAAATTTATACCTGGGCAGCAGCACAGGCAGCCAATATTCAGGGAATGCCAAAAACCAGCGGTGGCCGTGACCGTTTTACCCGGGCAAGCTGGGGAGCTAAAATGGAAGGGCAGCAGTATGAAGACCAGTTCGGAAATGTGCTGAGCTTCACACCGCAGCCAAATACTTTCCAGCATTATTTCAGAACGGAAAGACAGGTAATGAATAACCTGAGCCTTGAAGGTGGAAACGACAACATCAACTATCGTCTTTCTTACGGGAACACCAATATCGATGGTTACACACCGGGCAATACATTAAAACGTAACAATGTCAGTTTGAGAACGGTGGCAAAAGTTACTTCAAAAATGGAGCTGGATGTAAAGGCAAACTACATTGGCCAGGCAGGAGAAAATCGTCCGACAGTGTCCGATGCGGCAGATAACCCGGCTTATATATTTATCAGTCAGCCACGTAGTTTGGGCGCTGATGTAAATGAGAATTCAGCCTGGACGGCAGCTGACATCAGCAAACAATTAGGTTACGGAACTGTGCCTTATGTTGGTTTGGAAAAAACATATGCAACCAACTCTTCCACAGCCAATCCGTACTGGACAAGAGACCATACTTTCAATTCGGATGACCGCCAGCGTCTGCTTGGTTTGATCAGGCTTAGCTACCAGTTTAACGACTGGATTCGTTTGACTGCCAAAACCGGTATCGATTTGTATACCGATCAGCGTTTCCGGTATCGTGAAAAAGGAACCTATGCAAGTCCGAATAAAAACGGAGATATTTCGGAGCAAATTACACGTGTGAGAGAAGACAACAGTGATGTTCTTTTGTCGCTTACACCTCAGATTTCAAAAGATATTTCTCTTGGTTTGAACTTCGGTGCCAACCACCAGAAGTTTTTCTCCCGCACAACCGGAAACACAGGAAGTGAATTTATCGCGCCGGGATTGTACACGATCACCAATACGCTGACAAATTCTTCTGTTTTTGGATTAACAGAATCGTCCATTAACTCGGTGTATTTATCAGGACAGGTTGGTTATAAAGAATTTTTATTCCTTGATTTTTCCGCACGAAATGACTGGTCTTCAACACTTTCGCCAGAAAATAATTCTTTCTTTTACCCTGCAGTCAGTGCAAGTTTTGTTATTTCCGATGCCTTCAATATCCAGAGTGATGTACTTAGCTTCCTGAAACTGAGAGCTTCTGTTGCACAGGCGGGTAGTTCGGGCTCTCCGTATCAGTTAACCGGTAATTATTCGATTGATGCTGTTTCACATGGGGGAATTCCATTGGCGGCTTACACGTCCACGATTCCGGATCCGAATCTTAAAAACGAACTGACCACTTCTACGGAAGTAGGTTTGGAAGCAAGATTTTTCAAAAACAGGGCAGGAATTGCATTTGCCTATTATGACGCAACAACCAGAAATCAAATCCTGGATGTGCCTCTGCCACCTTCAAGTACATTTGCTTCACGAAGAATTAATGCCGGGGAAATCCGTAACCGCGGTGTGGAATTAACATTAAACGGAACTCCGCTTAAAACAGCCGGTGGTTTTACGTGGGATGCAACTTTTAATTTTTCCCGTAACCGAAACACAGTTGTTTCCCTTGCAGAGGGCGTTGACTTGTATACCCTGGGAACCGACCGCGGGGTGAACGTAATCGCTGCCCCGGGCAAAGCTTTCGGGACGATTATCGGAAATGGTTTTCAATGGCAGCGTGATGCGCAGGGAAACCGGCTGGTTGATGCTGCGACCGGATTACCTGTAAAATCAAATGCTAAAATTCTTTATGAACTTGGAAATGCGCTGCCAAAATGGATCGGCGGGTTTAATAACAGTTTCCGCTACAAAGGCATTGCGCTTGCAGGTTTGATCGATATCAGCCAGGGTGGAAAGATTTATTCGCAAAGTATGCGTGAAGAACTGGTTTACGGTACGATTAAAAAGACGCTGCCCGGACGTGACGGGACTTATATTGCTGAGGGAGTTTCTGCAACAAAGGGCGCTGACGGAACATACACCAGCAGCGGACAGGCAAATACAAAGCAGATCCGTGCACAGGATTACTGGAACGTGGTTGCACCGGATAAGGACAATGTTATTCCCGAAGAAATGCTGAACGATGCGAGTTATGTAATGTTCCGCGAGCTGACTTTGAACTATTCAATTCCTGCCAAACTGGTTAGCCGCACACCTTTCAAAGGAATTCGTGCCGGTATTTATGGTCGTAACCTGTTTTATCTGCAGCGCAAGACAGAAGGTTTCGCTCCTGAGGCTTCTTCTTTCAACGTAGGAAACTCCGGTTTGGGAATGGAATCAACAGCATTGCCTTTGCTGCGTTATTTTGGGGTGAGTTTGAATGTGGAGTTGTAATCGTATCAATCTGAATAATTTATAAAAATGAAACATATATTTAAATCAATATTACTGACTGGTGCTGTTTGCCTTTTTCAATCCTGCACCGGCGACTTTGAAAAGTTGAATACGCCGCCAAACTCTGTAACCACCATCGATCCGGGTCTTTTGCTTTCCAGGGTTCAGCGGGATGGCGCCTTTGCGGAAGGAGTGGAATATCCTAATAACCAATACGGTTCCTGGATACAGCAATGGGCAGGCGGTGTTTTGATTTCCAGTTCACGTTATGTGGAGCAGGCAGACAACAGTACCTGGGAAGCACATTACAACCTGATCAGAAACATCAGCCAGATCCGTACAGAGCTTTTAAAGGGACAGGAAAACGATCCGGCAGCAAGAACCAAACTGGCGATTGCACGGGTGGTTGAGATTGCGGTTTGGCAGAGATTAACAGATCTTTTTGGTGATGTACCTTATTCTCAAACCGCTTTGGGACCTGCCGATGTAAACAACAAACCGGTTTTTGATACACAGGAATCCATTTATAAATCCCTGATCACAGATATAGACGTTGCAATTTCTCAAATGAACGCAGCTGACGCAAGTTATGGCTCGGCTGATTTTTATTACAAAGGGGATGTTGCTAAATGGAAAAAGTATGCAAATTCGGTGAAATTAAGACTGGGAATGCGTATTCGTTATTCCGATCCTGCTTTGGCACAAAAAACGGTAACAGCTGCAATGGCACAGCCGCTTCTTGAAAGCAATGCCGACAACGCTACGGTTCCGACTTTTAATAACGCAACCAATGCAAATGTGCACCCGATTTTGAATCATTTCCTGGCAGGGAGTCCGGACCTTAAATATCTGGCGGACGCTTTTGTGACGAAGTTGGTCTCAACAAATGACCCCCGTTTGCCGCGTATTGCACAGCCAAGCGTGAATTCTGTAAAGGCGGGCACACCGGCTTACAAGGGAATTGGTGTTGCGCTTACAGATGCAATCCTAAAAACCATTATAAAGGATGATTATTCGACTGCTTCCACAACTACTTTTTTCAACAGAGCATACAGCCCTGCGATTCCGTGTATTGTGATGTCGTTTTCGGACGTTTCGTTTTATAAAGCGGAAGCTGCGCTGGAAGGGTGGGGAGCAACGGCTGAACAGGCCGAAGGTTTTTACCAGGCTGGTGTAAGAGCTGCATTAGCGCAGGATCCCTACAATATCACAACAGTGCCGGCCAACTTTGCTGACCAACTATCATTTACAGGTTTAACAAAAGAACAGAAACTGGATAAAATTGGTACCCAGAAATGGATACAGTTGTTTGGCCGCTCGTACGAAGCCTTCACCGAATGGAGAAGAATGGGATATCCAACACTTGCGCCGGGTCCGAATGCCGGTTCTACCAACGGAACAATACCACGGCGTACGATTTACTCATCAAGAGAAGCGCTGCTCAATGAAGATAACTACAAAACGGCCTCATCCCGATTAACGAAAGGAGATACCTACGTTTCAAAAGTGTGGTGGGACAAAAGATAAATGAAGTGATTGTTTAGTAATGCGAAAAGCGGGAGCAGGGTGTGGCTTCCGCTTTTTTTATGTCTAAAAAATTTACTCTGTTTCGAAAGGATTAGCAAGATATTCTGCCCGGTAAATAGGCTGCGAGGCTGATATGGTCCAAAGGATTTGTCCTGTTTTAGTCATTTTCAATATTTTTCCATTTACTGCGCTCACGGTAAGCAGGTTGCCATCGGGTAACAAACTGGTGCTCCCCATAATCATGGAGTATAAATTTTGAGGAAGTGAAATATTAATTTTAGGCGTAGCTTCGAGCGTGGTTTCGTTCAGGTTGAAAGAAAGAAGCCTGGTTTCCGGACGTGCCGCACTGCCGTTATCAAAAAGCATAATTTCGTCATTTGCATTGCGGTGGGCAAAATGCTGAAAGAGAAAGTTGCTTGTTTCAGGCATTTTTATGGTTCCGTTTTTACCAAGTTTCCACATCACTTTTCCGGTTGACGAATTGATCTTCCAAACCTGTGACAGCGACCGCAGGGAAACAATGTAGTTGTTGTCTTTGTCGATCACCAGTGAGTTTCCCCAGGGCTGCGCATAATTGGTCGGATCGATATTGGTTAGTTCAGAAAATGTCGACCATTCCCAGATTTTTTTACCCTGGCTGTCGAGAACGATGATGCCATCGCCTGGTAAATTGTTGCTGAATGTATTGGTAATGGCAACGATGTTTCCTTTGCTGTCCATTTGCAGATCGTGATGAATCGATTTGTCAAAACCCTTTTCACCCATTCGGAAATAGGAAAGGGTATCGCCGGCCAGATTTGTCTCCAGAAGAATATTGCCATCTCCAAAGGGCGTTGCATTTTCATCCAGCAGCATCAAAACTGAATTTTTTGCCGTCATCCTGGCTGTTTTTACAATGTAGTTTGAAGGTGGCGACCAATACCATGCAATTTTACCCGAATTGTTAATCAGCAGCAATCCGTTTGGTTTTGCAGAAGGTACGACAAAGTAATAACCCGGCAGCGTTTCCTGAATCGTATTTTCGGCCGTTTTGTAATAAGTATTAAGCCAGGCCGGCATGGCTTCTGTGGTAAATGTTTGTATCTGCGAAGTTTCAGATTCATTCCCTGATGCGTCCAAAACAACGACTTTGTAATTGTAAGCTGTTTTCTCCCGCAATTGGTAAAGCGAAACCGTATGATTTATCTTTGAGTCTGAGAGCGCGGAAAGTTTCGCGCTGCTTTCACTTTCCGAGGCCTGCCAATACTTGACATGTGCCTTGCTGTCAACCGATAAGCTGAATTTTACCTTAACCACCAATGCTGAATTTTTGTTAAGAATAACAGAGAAACTTTGGAGTTGAGGCGTAACGGACTTTCCACTTTCTGAGCATGAAAAGATGGCTGCTGCAGCCAGCATGGTAAGGTAAATCCGGAATTTATTCATGTTAAAACATAGGATTAAAATTAAAAAATCAGGACTCCGGAAATTTCCAAAGTCCTGACCAGCTACTTATTACCATTTATTCTTTATCCCACCAAACACGTTTCAGCCAGTCATCCTGTCCGCCAATGCGGCTCACGGCCGATTTATAGTTGGTCGGGTTCTGCACCGCTTCTGATTCCGGATAGAAGAACCTGCGGGGAATCACACCATTTGTCCCGCTGGTATACCAGTCCACGACAGTAAAAGGAACAAGTGCAGGATATCCGGTTCTGCGGAAATTAGAATATGCTTCTGTACCGTTCATGAAAAAGTTAACCCACATTTGTTCATGAATTACCTTCATTTGTCCGGCCAGGGTCGTCGGGAACGGAAGATAATTTGCTTTTAAAGTATCGATTGCCGGCTGTGCAATCGCAGGTGCTCCGGGATAGTTAACCATCTGCTCGCAGCCTGCCTGAACTCCTTTGTTAAAATGTGCTTTCACATCCGTTTGTCCGCCCCAGCCCCGTGCAGCAGCTTCTGCAAGAAGGAATTCAACTTCGGCATAAGTCAGGTGGAAAAATGGTGCGTTGATGGCCGCCACGTATTTACTTGGCTGCATCCGGCGATAGGCTGTTGGCACTACCACACTCTGACCGGAAGCTGTAACAATCGTTTGATCGGGCATCCAGGCATTCCACGACATCGCTCCGTAAGGAATTCCTTCCTGCAGATAAGGTGTGATGTCCATGTTGTTGTTATTGTCAATAGCCTCACTTCCATTAATTGGAAGGTAAGTGCCGCCATAAATGAACAACCGCGGATCTTTTTTCAATTTCAAATAATCAACTAGCGTATTGGCAAGTCTGAATCCGGAAGAAGAAATGTCAGCCTGAAATACTTGTGCGCGCCCGTTTCCACGATTTTCTCCGAAAGTATAATTGATGGCCTCATGTTTCATGATACATGAAAAACTGTTGTCGGTCATGACGCCCGCTGCAATAGCGGCTTCTACCTGTTGTCTTGCAACATCCGGTTTTACTTTTGTCAAACGAAAACCTAACCTCAGACGAAGCGAACTCCCGAATTTTTTCCACTTGTCGACATTTCCGTCATAAAATACATCGCCGCCAACAATAGGTTTGGTGGGATCCATTGCTTTTACGGCTGCGTCCAGTTCGGAGAAAAAGCTGTTGTAAATTTCTTCCTGTGTATCATATTTTGGCAGGAAGATTTTGTCTGTGTATCCCTTAATTGCTTCAGAATAAGGAATATCTCCGTAAAGATCTGTCAACCTTGAAAAGATATAAACCCGCATAATTCGGGCAGCAGAATGTATGTTGACAAGTTCGGGATCAGCTGCAGTCCTGTCAACGAGATCCTGGATATTTTTCAGATCTCTCGGATAAGTCGTTTCCCACAAAGTATACCACTGGCCTTTGTCAAGAATACGGTATTGCCCGCCATGCTGTGTCCACCAGGAACCTGCAAGATGCTGTACCAGCGGCGAACTGATCGCCAGGTCGTAACGCCAAACATCTTCACGCTGTCCGGAAAGATCGGCCTGAACTTTGGTTAGCTGAACACCGGGAGAAATAGTCGAGAAACCAGCAGGATTTTTATTAAGTTCTTCAAAATGACTTGTGCAGCCCTGCATTAACAGAAGTGATGCTGCAATGGAATATATGATCTTTTTCATGTAAGTTCTTTGATTAAAATTTCACAACCAGGTTAAAACCATATCTCTTGCGTCCGGGCAGTGAACCGTATTCAAACCCCTGGCCATTGCCATTATTGTAGTTTGATTCAGGATCGATGTTCGGCGTGTTTTTGCTGATAATCCAAAGGTTACGGCCGATTACTCCAAAAGTGACTGTCTTAAACGGTGTCTTTTTTAGCAAGGAACTTGAAAACGTATAGTTCAGTCCAAGGTCACGGAGTTTGATGTAGCCGCCATCATAGATAAAAGGTTCAGGGATATTATTTCCAATGCTCTGCCAGTAAGCAGCCGGGCTGATCGGGATCGTATTTGGCGCACCTTCCTGATTTACACCTGCGCCGATAAAACCTCTGTTTGCACGGTTAACGTAATATGGACTTGTCGGATCGTCCAGATTTGCTTCCGCTCCTGCCGCCGCGGCAGCACGTTGTGCGGCTTGTCTGTCCTGCTGATACGAATTCCATGAATCACGACCTTCTTCTGTGTTGGCATGTGAGCCATTCATGTGCATGGTCATGTTGGTCATTGAGAAAATATCTCCGCCTACCCGAACATCCAGCGCGGCTTTCAGTTGTAATCCTTTAAAAGAAACCGAGGTGATCATACCGCCGGTCCAGTCTGGCAAAGTGTTACCAAGCGTGATCGGTGTTGTGGTTGGAAGCGGTTCGCCATTGCTGCTGTTAAAAACACGGTTGCCATTATCATCACGCAAAAATCCGTTTCCTTTAATGGTACCAAACGGCTTTCCTTTTTCAGCAATAATCGTTGCTCCTGCCCAGCGTGCTTCTGCAACCGTGAAAGTTTCCAGCAGGTCGCTCAATTCAACAACTTCGTTCACGTTTCTTGCAAAATTGAAAGACAAATCCCACTGGAAGCCGTTATTGAGCTTTACTGGCACCGTGTTCAGTAGAATCTCAAAGCCACGGTTTCTCAGTTTGGCAGCATTTAAAGAAGCACTGTTAAAACCTGTTGTTTCCGGAACGGTAATATCCAGCAGTACGTCATTAGTAACTTCGTCATAGTAAGTCAAATCAAGTCCGATGCGGTCATGTAAAAGACGAATATCTGTTCCAAGTTCAAATGAAGTTTTGATCTGTGGTTTCAGATCGGCGTTCGGAATAGAGGTTCCAAGGATTTCGCCCATCGGAAATCCTCTAAGTGAACGTCCTGTCAGGCTGTATGCAAAAGTTGTTTTATATGGGTCAAAATCACTTCCGACCTGACCATATGACGCACGTAATTTGGCAAAAGATAAAGCCGGAGTTTCAATTTTAAATGCATCGGTAATTACAAAACTTGCATCTACAGACGGGTAGAAGAAAGAGTTGTTTTGCGGCGGTAAAGTGGAGGCCCAGTCGTTCCTTCCCTGCAAATTCAGGAACAGGTATTCGCGGAAACTTAGCTGTGCACTGGCGAATACTGATTGAATTTCTTTACGGTTATCAAAAGGCTGAATCAGCTTCTCTGTAAAGTTGACAAGATTAGCAGTTCCTTTTTCGATGATCTGAGTCGCGCTGATGTTATCACCTTTGCTCCGGTATCTCATCAGGTTCGCTCCTGCAAGTGCCGAAATCTTAAAATCCTTTCCAAGGTCTTTGTTAAAATTAAGCAAACCCTGGAAGTTGGTTTCATTGGTGTTCATCGAAAGCTGGTTCAGAGCACCACCGTCATAAGCAGGTGTATATTTGTCATAGAAATTCTCGTGATTGAATGAGAAGAAATCAGTACCCGCCTGCAAATTCAAACTAAACATGCTGTTTATTTTGTAGGTTAGGTTGATATAACCACCGGCTCTTTCTTTCGTACTTTTGTTGAATGTTTTATTTAAAGTCCAGTAAGGATTGGAGCGGTAAATATTTCCTGTGTAGTTTTTATATGTGCCGTCCGGATTCATGTAATCCTGTAACCAGGCCTGATCAAAATTTGCCGCCAGGCCGAGTAAACCGTTACCAATGTTGTTCACTTCATCGGTCAGCGCCGGACGGTTTCTTACTTTTTCGGTCATGTAGTTGATCTTGGTGTCAACAGTCAGGTTGTTCGTGATTTTTGAAGTTGCCCTGATCGCAAAGATGTTTTTATCATAACCACTTTTTGGTACGATATCACTGTTGGCTATGTTAGAGTAAGACAGACGGACTGTGTTGTCATCTTTTCCTCCTGACACCGCGATTGTATTCATTGAGGTTTTACCGGCCCGGAAAAAATCCTGGATATTGTCATCCATGTATTTATAAGGCCTTACCGTTCCGTCTGCCTGGGTAATGGTTTCAAAATCCGTAAATTTTGGTCCCCAGTTGCTGGTAATGTTTCTGGATTGAAGCGGGTCGGTCGGGAACACACCATCGTTACCCTGTCCGTAGACTTTCTGTCTTTCATCCATACGCGTGGAAATCTGGTCGATGGTAAAAGAGCTGTTTAGCTCAATACCGATTCCTTTGTTTGCCTTCCCGCTTTTGGTGGTGATCAAAATAACCCCGTTTAATGCCCGGCTACCGTAAAGTGCCGCAGCGGCCGATCCTTTTAAGACTGAAATTGATTCGATATCATTTGGATTGATATCCGACAGTCCGTCACCAAGGTCAAATCCTCCCCATTGAGAAGCACTTCCGATGTTACCATTTACGGCAGGAACGCCATCAATTACATATAAAGGCTGGTTGCTTCCCTGTAATTCACGAATACCGCGGATGACAACCCGGCTTGAGCCTGTTGCACCCGCCGTGGTAGAGGAAATACTCACACCTGCAACTTTACCTGCGATGGATGCAATGGCATTGGTTTCTCCATTATTGGCAATGTTCTCACTGCCCACGTCAGAAACTGCATAACCCAGTGCACGTTTTTCGCGTTTGATACCCAATGCGGTTACGGTCACTTCTGAGAGAATTTGTGTGTCGGGACTTAGGGAAACATCAATGATCGTTTCGCTTCCAACAGTTACTTCCTTGGCAGAATATCCAATGAAAGAAAAAGTAAGCACAGCTCCCTTTGGAACGTCAATAGAATAACCTCCGTTTGTAGTTGTTGCAGTTCCCTGCGTGGTTCCTTTGATCAAAACAGAAACGCCAGGGAGCGGGTCCTTATTCTCGGAGTCGGTAATTGTTCCCTTCACCGTTACTGACTGAGCGTGCAATTGGCAGGTAAGCAGTAGGAAGAAGATTAGCAAGAAGAAGTTTTTCATGCAGATGTCGGTATAAAGTTTTGTGTTAAATAGATTTGCAAGAACAGTAATTCGTAAATGATTTGATTACTAGTCAGATGTTCTGTTGGTGGATATGCAAAACTAAGTTTATAAGCGACCAGTTGGGGTATTCAAATGTTACATATTGGGCTATCAGAAGTTACCTGATGTATGTAACATTTAAGATTTTTATTGAAATACGTCTTATTTGAAAGGTTTTCAGGCGGCGGAACCTTTATTGATTCTGGCCCGCATGGCATACGAAGAAGGAAGCTCACTGAACTCTTCGCGGAAGTGTTTGGCGAAATATTTAGGGTTGTTGAATCCAACCTGATAGGCAATTTCTGCCACTGTCAGCTGGCTTTGTCCGAGCAGTTGCCTGGATCTTTCCAGGCGGATCGAGCGGATAAAATCGATCGGCGATTTACCTGTAAGACTTTGCAGTTTACGATATAAGTGTATCCGGCTCATGCCCAGTTCACTGCTGAAAGCTTCCACTGAAAAGTCCGGATTGGATATATTTTTTTCAACAATGGCAATTGCCTTTTGAACCAGTTTTTCGTCCAGCGAACTAATTGCGACATCTTTCCCTTTGATGGTAATTTGCTGCCGGTAAGCTTTCCGGGCTGCACTTTGCTGTTTGAGCAAACTTTTGATCTTTGACTGAAGTAATTCGAAATTGAATGGCTTTTCGATGTAATCCTGGGCACCGGTTTCATAGCCTTCCAATTTTTGCTCATCCGAATTTCTGGCAGTAAGCAGGATCACCGGAATATGGGAAGTTTGCGCATTGTCTTTTAATCTTTTGCACATATCAATCCCGTTCATTTCCGGCATCATCACGTCGCTCACAATCAGGTCGGGCATTTCGTTGATTGCCTTTTCCAATCCATTTTTACCATCGCCAGCTTCCAGAATGGTGTACTGATCAGCAAGAATTTCTTTCAAATACTGACGAAACTCAAAGTTGTCTTCAACGAGTAAGATAGTCGCTGACTCTTCCGGTTTCTCAGAAATTTGTTCAGGTTCATCCGAAGTTTTATTTAGAGAAAAAGATAAGAGTTCGGTTTTATCAGAATCATCCGCAGTTTCATTAACGATTTCCTGAACCGGTATTACAACTGAAAAACAACTTCCCGTTTCCGATTCATTTACTACCTGTATCGTTCCGCCATGAATCTTTACAAACTCCCGGGTTATGGAAAGACCAATTCCGCTACCCTGGTTCATCATGCTTGCAGGAACATCGTGCTGATAGAATCGTTCGAAGATCTTTTCCTGTTTTTCCAGAGGAATTCCTATACCGGAGTCCTTCACTTTAATTTCCAGAAACTGATCCGCGTCTGTTGATTTTGGCTGCACTGTTACATTCACATTTCCACCATCGGGAGTAAATTTAAAAGCATTGGAAAGTAAATTAAAAAGAATTTTTTCCAGTTTATCTTCGTCAAACGCTGTCCGGAGCGAAATGATATCGGAATCAAAAGAAAGAGTAATGTGTTGTTTTTCAGAAAGATCGGAGAAAGAAAAAGTGGTGTCTCTGATGAACCGGATAATATCTCCTTCGGCGGGATTAAATTTTATTTCCTGGAACTCAAGCTTCCCCAAATCCAATAATTGGTTTACCAGATTTAAAAGCCTTTTGGCATTTCGATGAATCAATTGTAGCTGACCTTCATGATTTTTATCCTGTTGAATCAGTCGCGGCACTTTTGAGGATGGCTTTAAGATTTTTTCCAACGGAGCAAGAATCAATGTTAGCGGCGTTCGGAATTCGTGACTTACGTTCGTGAAGAAGTTGATTTTCATCTGATCCAGCTCATGCATACGCTGTGCTTCTTCACGTTCCTTCTGGATTTTAAATTTATTCTGTTCTCTTCGCTGGATTGCTTTTCGTGCCAGGTATAAAATAAAAATCGTTAACAGAAGATAAAAAGCAATCGCCGTTTTTGTAAGCCAAAGCGGAGGCAGGATGGTGATTTTTAGCCGGACGCCTTCTTTACCCCAGACACCCTCACTGTTTGTTGACTTTACTTTGAAAAGATAAACACCGGGATCAAGGTTGGTATAGGTTGCTTTACGGGAGTTATCAAAACCGGATATCCATCCCTTGTCAAATCCTTCCAGCTGATACAAATATTGATTTTTCTCAGGATGCAGGAAATTAAGTGCCGAAAATTCAATTGTGATAACATTTTCACTATGTTTCAGTGTTATTTCTTTTACCTCATTCAAAGTAACCGGCAGGATTGTCCTGTTATCCGAAGAGTTTCCGATGTTCACCCTTTTGTTAAAAAGATAGAGATCCGAGAGAAAGATTTTTGGAAACGAGGAGTCGGTTCGGATATCCTGCGGACGAAACAGATTAAAGCCTTTTGAACCTCCGAAAATGAGTTCGCCATCTTTGGTTTGCAAGGCTGCGTTTTCATTAAACTCTTTACCCTGCAATCCATCCGTTTCATCATACCTGACAAAATGAGGTATCAGATCTTTACCTTGCCATTCGATCTCTGCACGGGTTATACCCTCGGGAGTGCCAAACCAAAGATTACCCTGTTTGTCTTCGGTAACGGATAATATCGTGTTATGCGACATCCCGTCTTCCTTCCCAAAGGAACGGAAAGTTTGACTCTGTTTGTCGTACAAGTTCAACCCTTCATGTGTTCCAATCCACAGATTTCCGCGTTTGTCCTCATAAATTGTGTGAATCAGGTTGTTGCTGAGAAAGCCTGGCTTTTCTGCATTGCTTAAAAAATGGATGAAACTGTTGGTTTTGTAACTATATTTTTCCAAACCGTATGAAGTCCCAACCCAGATATTTCCTTCGTTGTCTTCGGTTATCTCACTTACGTAACCCGCATGAATAGAATTGGCACCTCCGCTGGGGAAATGAGTAAATTTCCCGGTGGTCCTGTCAAGTTGGTCAAGTCCGCCATCAAGTGTGCCGATCCATAAATTTTTCCTCGAATCTTCGAAAATTTCCCAAACGCTGTCATCCGCAATGCTGTTTTTGTCCGAAGCATCGTGGCGATACGTTGTAAAAGTTTTACCATCAAAATAGCTTAATCCACCATAGTAGGTTCCGATCCAAAGTCGTTTGCTGCTGTCAATAAACAGACTTACAACCACATTGCTCGCCAGGCTGGCAGGGTTGTCAGGTTGGTGCAGGTACCGTGTATATGTATTTTTTTTGCGCTCAAAGTAAATTAATCCGCCGCCATTCCCGCCCAGCCAGAGGTTGCCCTGGTCATCCTCAGCAAATCGGTTAAAATCATTGTAAGGCAGGCTTTGCGGTTTGGACCGGTCGTTCTGATATAGTGCAAAACGAAAAATATTTTCGTGGTAGTAATTGATCCCGTCTTTGTAAGTTCCCGTCCAGATAATACCGCAACTATCTTTATATAAGCTGTTTATGGTATTTTGACTCAGGCTTTTGTCATTGTCTTCATCATGTAGCAGATAGGTTGTCTCCCAGGTTTTTTTGTTAATCAGGTCGATACCGCCATGATCTGTTCCAATCCAGATCAATCCCTGGTTGTCCTGCACGATCCCCTGAATAATGTTTGAGGTCAGTTTGACAGAGAATGAATTTTTTGTAATGTTTAAAAAATTCTTCGAATGGTTATTGAAATAAAAAACACCAAGATTAGCTCTCAAAACGTAAAGCCAGGGATCTCCGTCGGTGTCGATAGTGATGTTGTACAACAGAGATTCACCTTTGTTCAAATTCTTTAGGTAGGAAGTTCTGAAAAGAATTTTGTACGAGCCTATATTCATTTTGTCAAGCACACCATTTTTGTGGATGATCCACATGTTCCCGCTTTTATCTTCTGCCAATGAAGCAATCTGATTTGATCCGCCAGCTTTATCTGTTCCTGGCGGATAACTTAGATGAATGATCTTTTTGTCAGAAGATGCGCGATAAATGTAGATGCCTTTTGTTTCATGAATAAACCAAAAGGAACCCTGGGAATCCTTGATAATATTGGTTACCGATCCATCGGGCAAGCCGAAGTAACTTGCATAAGGAGCTGTGTTTCTGATGAATTTTTCCGTACGCGGGTCGTAGATATTGGTGCCTTCAATCGTTGTAACCCATATCTTTCCGGCCGGATCTTCAAACAGGTTTATGATATTATTGTTTAGCAGCGTGGCAGAATCCCGGATGTCATTTCGGAAAGATTTTATGCTATAACCATCGTAGCGGTTTAAACCAGATATGGTACCAAACCACATCAGGCCACGGCTGTCTTTTAGAAAACAGGTCACCTGATTATTCGATAATCCCTGACGATTATCAAGTTTCATAAAACGGTATAAAGTGGGCTGAGCCGATGTGATTGAAAAACCACAAAACAAAAACAGGGTGAAAAACAA
Source organism: Dyadobacter psychrotolerans (assembly GCF_004349265.1). Classification (GTDB taxonomy): domain Bacteria; phylum Bacteroidota; class Bacteroidia; order Cytophagales; family Spirosomataceae; genus Dyadobacter; species Dyadobacter psychrotolerans. The sequence goes on along the minus strand of NZ_SMFL01000003.1, from coordinate 422,515 downwards.
TTGCTTCACCGTCATCCAAAGTCGATCTTTAAGGGTTACAGATAATCCAATGTAACACTTATTTGTAAAAAAGCAGAGGAATCAAACCGTAAATTGAGTTAAATAGTTAAGGTGATTGCCAAAGGTGAACACGCTAATGCAGATTGCAATGGGTTTCTTAATAGCATGAAAACGAAACATTGATAAAGAAGGGAGAACGTAAATCAGAAACTTTTCGATTGTGATGTATGCAGCCTGATCAGTTCTTCACTGCTGCTTGTCATCAAATCAACAGAATCTACTTCCAGTATCTGAGCTATTTGTATCAGACGCTCCAAGGTTATTCGGGTATATGCAAGTTCTATTTTACTGTATGCATTTTGAGAAATGCCAAGTTTCATCGCCAGGTATTCCTGTGTGTAGTCTCTAAATTCTCTTATTTTCCGAATATTAGAGGCAACAGATCTGATTTTAGCTTCTACGGTCTGAGTCATAACGATTGAATTATAGTGTCAGGCGATTTCCAGTTAATGTACTAAACCTACGATCAGATTGTGTCTTAAGATTACTTAGTTCGAATAAGCTTGTCGAAGAGAACCGCTTTACCTACATATGAATCTTCACAAACAGGGTTTTTCTTGTATTAAAATATTGATTTATAGTATTTTACATATAGCCTGTCAACACTTGATCCATTTGTTAAAAATTTGAAGAGATCTACGGTCAAATACCAGTCGCTGTAATCCTGACAGAATGACTTAGTTTGGCAAAATTGAAGTTTAACTTACGTATGTGGCGAGTGCATTTCTCTGATTGTGGAGAAATAGGTCAAAGTTGAATTTTGGTTTTTGGGTATGATCGGGCCGGATTTCTGCCCATGGAGTCGAAATGGCATATTTTATATATTTCCCTTAATTAATATAACTGTAACAATCTTATAGCTAATGTGATTAATGGTTACATGTATATAGGAAGAGCGCGCGTGATACGACAGCCTGATTACTTTAGATCAATCACGTATATTCTTGGAAGTTGTATGTTATTCCTTGCAGTTGTTTCATTATCAGGTACTTATTGGTCAATGGCATAGATGTTTAAAATTAACAATCAAACACAAGCAATACAGGGGACGCTGAAAACCTGAGAAAGAGTAGGCGATTGTTTCATTTAATATTTGTCAATTATGAAATTTCAGGAATTGAACTCAACAGAGGCCAGAGAAATTAATGGTGGCTTGTTAGGACTTGGTAACAGTAACGATTCACAATCATCCGGCGGACTTTTCGGAAGCCTGGGAATTCATTTCGCAAATCAGTCAGTCGATGAGGATGGTTCATCAGAAACGACAACATTCGGAACCAATCTGGATCTGGGCGGAATCTTCAACTCATTGAAGAGTTAATAAATACGGATGACGATTCATCAACAGGGGAAAGCTGAAAACCTGCAAAAGAGTAAGTGCACACTAATATCTAAACATTTGTCAATTATGAAATTTCAGGAATTAAATCTGGAAGAAGCAAGAGAGATCAACGGTGGTCTGTTAGGCTTAGGAAATAGTAACGATTCACAATCATCCGGCGGACTTTTCGGAAGCCTGGGAATTAATTTCGCAAACCAGTCAGTTGATGACGATGGTTCATCAGAAACGACAACATTCGGAACCAATCTGGATCTGGGCGGAATCTTCAACTCCTTAAAGAGTTAATAAATACCGATGACGATTCATCAACAGGGGAAAGCTGAAAACCTGCAAAAGAGTAAGTGCACACTAATATCTAAACATTTGTCAATTATGAAACTTCAGGAATTAAATCTGGAAGAAGCAAGAGAGATCAACGGTGGTCTGTTAGGCTTAGGAAATAGTAACGATTCACAATCATCCGGCGGACTTTTCGGAAGCCTGGGAATTAATTTCGCAAACCAGTCAGTTGATGACGATGGTTCATCAGAAACGACAGCACTCGGAACCAATCTGGATCTGGGCGGAATCTTCAACTCCTTAAAGAGTTAATAAATGAAAACTGAAAAAAGAAATCAGAAGGGCTTGCCTGGTGTAAACCCTTCTGACTTCTGATAGTTGACATTTTGGTTAAACTTCAATAATGTTTGAACCGGAAGATTATTCTGGTATTGTTAAACAAAACGATTTTAAATTATGAAACTTCAGGAATTAAATCTTGCTGAAATGAGAGAGATCAATGGTGGTCTTTTGGGCCTGGGAAACAATGATTCGCAATCCTCCGGAGGATTATTTGGCGGACTTGGTATAAACTTTAGCCATGAATCAGTAGACGACGACGGATCATCTGAGAAAACAAGTTTCGGTTTGAATCTGGATTTGGGAGGAATATTTAACTCACTATCTAATTAATATTGAGTAGGCTATAAGAAGCGGAGATATCAGTTTCGATATCTCCGCTTTGTTGTTTTAAACGGATTTAATCCTCGCGTGAGTACGCTCAATCAGCAGCTTTAGATCAATCTAAATACTCCTTAAGGTTGTAATATATTCCCTAATTGTTTAATTCAAATATTTGATAATCAGTGTGTTGGTATAATAATTGCTAACGTATAGGTATTTACTCTTTTGTCAGGATATATGGAAAACCAAGACGTTAATTCTAATAAAATTTTCCCTCCGGAGATTCTGGAATACACATCTGATTATCACTTTCATCAGCACAATACCCGCTCGCAACTGGTGTATCAGATGCTGATGCTTATCACCATCATATCTTTCATTTCCCTGTTCGTGATTGCGGTTGATGTCAGTGTTCGCAGCACCGGAATTATCCGTTCAACCGATGACAGAAATGAGATTAAAGCACTTGTAAGCGGGCGGCTTGATTCTGTTTTTGTTTCAGAAAATCAGCGGGTTGTAAAGGGACAAACACTTTTAAAGATAGAGGCGGAAATTCTTAAAGAACAAAATCAGCTTGTGAGAGCACAAAAGGGAGACTACGAAAATCAGATCGACGATTTAAATACTTTGCTTCACCTAAGCCGCACAAACAACTGGAGTAAAAAGCCGGGATTGGTAAGTGGTTTGTACAAACAAGACTTCGCACTTTTCTGGCAAAAAATTTCAGATGCTAAAACAACACTTCTCACCATTGAAAAGGATTTTGCCAGAAGTAAAACACTGCATAATGTAAAAGCGATCTCTGAAGCAGAATTCGACAGGGCAGTTCTTCAGCACAGTTCTGCAAATAACAGGATTAAAACCATCATGGAGGAAGAGGAGGCAAGATGGGAAGCCGAATTGACCCAGTTACAGATGAAAACACGCGAGTTGAATTCTCAGGATAAACAGTATCTAAGAGAAAAAGACTTTTACGTCGTTAAAGCGCCTATTTCCGGTACTGTGCAGCAATTGAAAGGTCTACAACCAGGCAGTATCGTAACTTCTAACGAATTTCTTGCGGAGATCTCTCCCGATGAAGCAATGGTGGCTGAGATGTATGTAATGCCAAAAGACATCGGACTAATCCGGCCCGGAACGATTACCAGGTTACAGGTTGATGCATATAACTACAATCAGTGGGGATTGGTAACCGGCAAAGTGATTTCAATATCCAATGATGTATATACAGATGGGAAAACGCTTCCTTATTTTAAAGTTCGCTGCCAGCTTGACAAAAATTCTCTGAAACTTCCCAACGGCTATGAGGGCAAACTGAAAAAAGGGATGACTCTTCAAGCCAGGTTTTTAGTTACTGAACGCACCTTATTTCAACTATTGTACGACAAAGCCGATGACTGGCTGAATCCAAATTTAATTGCAACAGCTGAAACCCCGCCCTTAAATTAAACGTAATGGACAAACTCTCTCTTAGTCGTATATGGACCAGGGTTAAAGGCCTGACCAATTCTTTTTCGGAGAAAATTCCGTTTTTAAGTACAAAAAACAGGCTTAGAAATGTGATTATAAAGCAACACGATTTGACGGATTGCGGTGCGACCTGTCTTGCTTCCATATCTGCTTATTACAAACTTACCATACCGGTGGCCCGCATCAGGCAGTATGCTTCAACCGATAAGAAGGGTACAAATGTGCTGGGTCTGATTGAAGCAGCGACCAAACTTGGTTTTAATTCAAAAGGTGTCAAAGCTGATTTTGAACAGCTGCCACATGTGCCGGTTCCCGTAATCGCCCACGTAATCATCAACAAAATCCTGCATCATTATGTAGTGGTCTATAACGTTACCGATACGATTGTTGAGGTAATGGATCCTGCGCGCGGCGAAATGATGAGCCTTACTTATGACCAGTTTAAAAGCATCTGGACGGGAGTGCTTGTTTTGGTTCAGCCGGGGGATTCATTTATAGAGGGAAATGAAAAAATATCTGTTAACAAGCGTTTCTGGTATCTGCTGAAACCACATCGTTCTACCTTGTTACAGGTTCTTTTGGGGGCAATAATTTATACATTGCTCGGTCTTTCCACATCAATTTTCCTGCAAAAAATAGTCGATAATGTGCTGCCGGAAGGAAACAAAAATCTGCTCAATCTGATGGGTGTGATTATGATCGGTATTCTGTTTTTCAGGGTAGTGATCAATCATGCTAAAAGTTTACTCACCATTAAAACAGGGCAACAGATTGACGCAAGGCTTATTTTGGGTTATTACAAACATTTGCTAAGGCTTCCCCAGCAATTCTTTGATAACATGCGTGTTGGAGAAATCATTTCGCGGATCAATGATGCTGTAAAAATCAGGGTTTTTATAAATGATGTTTTGATCGGCTTTGCAGTCAATATGTTCATCCTGGTTTTTTCCTTTATCATGATGTTTACGTACTACTGGAAACTGGCGCTGATCATGATGTGCGTGGTTCCGTTGTATGCGATCATCTATTATTTTTCCAACAAAGTAAACAAAACGACACAGCGGAAACTGATGGAAAGTTCTGCCGAGCTGGAAGCGCAGCTGGTAGAATCGATCAATTCTGTAAGTACTATTAAACGTTTTGGGTTGGAAGATTTTACCAACATGCGAACTGAAACAAGGTTTGTTGGTATGCTAAAGTCTGTTTATGAGTCGAATACAAATGCACTCTGGATTGGAGATTTTAGCGGGTTTGTGGCCAATGTTTTTACCATTATACTTCTTTGGGCAGGTTCGCTTTTCGTGCTTAATGGAATTATAACACCTGGTGAACTTTTGTCATTTTATGCAATCATCGGCTACTTTACAGGCCCGGTTTCAAGTTTGATCGGTATGAACAAAACTATCCAGGACGCTTCTATTGCCGCGGATCGTTTGTTTGAGATTATGGATATTGAAAGGGAATCACTTGAAAATAAGGCTGTGCTGACACCGGATATGATCGGTGATATTCAGTTTAGAAATGTTCATTTCCGTTATGGGACACGCGTTACAGTTTTTGAAGGTCTGGACTTACTGATACCGAAAGGCAAAATTACCGCTGTGGTTGGTGAGAGCGGATCGGGAAAAACGACATTGCTTTCACTACTGCAAAACATTTATCCGATTGAAGGAGGAAACATACAGCTTGGTGGATTTGATATTAAATACCTGACCAATGACAGTCTTCGCCAGATGGTGAGCGCCGTTCCTCAGGATGTTCATCTTTTTGCCGGAAACGTGATCAATAATATCGCGGTCGGCGAATTTGAACCGGATATGAAAAAGATCGTCGCCATTTGTCAGGATTTGGATATTATGAAGTTCATCGAAAATTTGCCTAATGGATTTAATACATACATTGGTGAAAATGGTACCAGTTTATCAGGCGGGCAGCGACAGCGCCTGGCTATTGCAAGAGCACTTTACCGGGATCCGGAAATTCTGATTCTTGATGAAGCTACTTCTGCTCTGGATTCCAAATCGGAACAGCATATTCAGCTGGCCGTGCAGTCGCTCCGGAAGAAAAATAAGACGATTATTATTATTGCGCACAGACTAAGTACGGTCATGAACGCGGACAAAATCATTGTTTTGGAGCAAGGCAAATTAATCGAAGAAGGCAGCCACAAAAAGCTGTTGACCAAAAAGGGCAAGTACTACGACATGTGGAAACAGCAGTTTCCTATCCTCGAAAGTGTGAACTGATTTTATCTGTTTTGATATTTCAAAATGAATTCCCGGCTGAAATAACCGGGAATTTTTTAGTAATTAGGCTTTCTGTTTTACAAATCGAATTTGAAATGATCAACCGGTTATACGATACTTCCCTTGGATTGCTTACCGACCTTTACCAGCTTACGATGGCTTATGGTTACTGGAAGTCAGGAAAAGCTGAACAGGAGGCAGTTTTTAATTTATATTTCAGAAAACATCCGTTTCAGGGTGGATTTACAATCGCCTGCGGACTAAGCAGCGTGATTGATTATCTCAACGAATATCGTTTTGATGAAGCGGATCTGGAATATGTTGGTTCGCTGACGGGCAGCGATGGAGAAAAGTTGTTTGAGCCCGGATTTTTAGATTACCTGCGTACCATGGAACTGCAATGCAGCGTGGATGCGGTGCCCGAAGGAACGGTTGTGTTTCCAAATGAACCTTTGCTAAGAGTACAAGGGCCGATTTTACAATGTCAGTTACTCGAAACACCATTACTGAATCTGATAAACTTTCAGTCTTTGGTAGCAACAAAGGCAGCCAGAATGCGGTTGGTTGCCAAGGATGATTCCCTGCTTGAATTTGGTTTACGAAGGGCACAAGGACCCGATGGAGGAATGACCGCCAGTCGGGCTGCCTACATTGGCGGGTTTGACGCAACTTCCAACGTGCTGGCTGGTAAACTTTACGGGATTCCGGTAAAAGGAACGCATGCGCATAGCTGGGTCATGTCGTTCGACACCGAGCTGGAATCATTCAAAACTTATGCGAAATACATGCCCAATAACGTGACATTACTTGTTGATACGTACGACTCGCTTAAAGGGGTTCAGCATGCTATTACAGTTGGACAACAACTTCGTGAACGCGGATTTGACCTTGGCGCCATTCGTCTCGATTCAGGTGATCTGGCATATTTAAGTATTGAAGCAAGAAAGCTTTTGAATGAAGCCGGATTTGAAAAAACGAGTATTGTTGCCAGTAATGATCTGGATGAGTACATTATGGACAGTCTTAAAATTCAGGGAGCAAAAATCAATATCTGGGGAATAGGTACCAAGCTGGTAACTGCTTATGACCAGCCTGCGTTGGGAGGAGTTTTCAAATTGGCTGCTATAAAAAATGAAGTAGGAGAGTGGGATTATAAGCTAAAACTATCGGAACAGGCGATCAAGGTATCAACGCCCGGGATTCAGCAGGTCAGGAGGTTTAAAGATGCAAAGGGCTTTATTTCTGACATGATTTTCAATATGGAAACGCCGGTCATCGGCAAGGCTACCATGGTTGACCCGTATGATTTTACCAAAAACCGGTCATTTTCGGATAATACAATGTATGAAGATTTGCTTGTACCGGTTTTTGCGAAAGGTGCTTTGGTTTATACCTTGCCTTCTATTCATGAAACCAGGAAGCGTGTTCAGGAACAATTATCTCATTTTCACAACGGTATAAAGCGTTTCGTAAATCCGCATACTTACCCGGTGGGATTGGAAAAAGGATTGTTTGACATGAAGACAGATCTGATCGTAAAGTTAAGGGCTGCGAAATAGGTAGAAAGATGTTATCGTATCAAAATCATACAAATAATGGAAGTACCTCAACCGAACGTTGAAATTCTAAAGGAGTTGGTCAAGTATCGGATGCCTTTTGGAAAATACAAAGATTGGCTCATCACCGATTTGCCGGTATCCTATCTTGAATGGTTTGAACGTGAGGGATTTCCTGCCGGTAAACTGGGAATGATGCTGAGCACCATGTACGAGATCAGGTTAAATGACCTGATGTTTTTGATTGACGGGTTGAAGAAGCTGTATGGAGGTGGGCGTTAGCTGTAAGTTTCTTTGGCTAAAGCCGGTTACGCGTTAAGGTATTAATAACCCCAGGCTCAAGCCTGGGGTTATTTGGATGACGTGCGTTAGTTGTAACTTACTTTGGCTAAAGCCGATTATGCTGTGAGGTTTTAGGGACCCAGGCTGAAGCCTGGGGTTATTGACAGTATAGCAGTCTCGCCGGATTCTGGCTTTGGGAAGAAGTTATAAGTTATCTCGTGCCTCCAAGCCTGAGATTTGGACAGCACAAAGAGCTAAGTCCCTGGGTAGAATACACCTAACCCCAGGCTTGAGCCTGGGGAATAGCAGAAGTTCTTGAAGTTTCCGGGCTTTAGCCCAAGTGATTCCAGCAAAGTTTTTTACACACAAACAGAAACGAGAAATAAAACGCAAAGTCTAACATTAAATTGACTTTCGATTTAATGTAAAACACTTTGTAAATGGCCTATCTGAAAATCTGGATACATGCTGTATGGGGAACCAAAAACAGACAACCAATCCTAAAACCGCCAATCTTAAATACCATCTGTACGCATATAGCAGGTAATGCAAAGGATAAAGGGATTTATATCGACAGAATCAATGGCCATGATGATCACGTTCATGTATTGATGTTATTAAAGGCAGATTTGAGTATTGCCAAACAAATACAACTTCTTAAAGGCGAAAGCGCTTATTGGGCAAACAAGAACAATCTAATAAATGGTGTTTTTGAGTGGAGTGCCCAATATTTCGCAGCATCTGTTAGTAATGACAAAGTAAATCTGGTCAGAAACTATATAGACAGACAGCAGACACACCATCAACGGAGAACGTTTCAGGAAGAGTATCAGATTTTTCTTAAAGGAATTGGATACATAGAAGGAGACTTTAGCTAAAGCCATCTACTGTTTATGGCGACGTTTATACCCCGTGCTCGAGCCTGGGGTTAGTAACTTGCCTGGTAAAGTTCTTGCTGGATAAGGATTTGAGTTAGCTCTAAATTACTTTGGCTAAGGCCGGTTATGCGTTGAGGAATTAATAACCCCAGGCTTAGCCTGGGGTCTCAGGGCTTTAGCGCAAGCCGCTACTTCTTCTCAGGCATCAATACAACTTTAATGAAGTTGTCATCATTAAAATAGGTGTTTGCTGCTGCTTTGGTACTTTCAGTTGTGATTGATTTTAATAATTTTTCCTGTTGGAAAACTTCATCAAGATCATCACCCAAATAGGTATTATTATCCAGGTAGTTCAGCCAAAAACCGTTTGTTTTGAGCGATGTTTCCATTTTACGGTTCGTTTCGGCAACAAACTTGTCAATGTCTTTTGAGTCGGCGCCCTTCTGTTTGATTTTTGTAATTTCTTCCTGAGTTCGTTTAATCAGTTTATCGACATTTTCCGGAGCGCATCCAAAGCCGATACTGTAACGATAATGTCCGGTTGGGAACTTCTCGGTACTTTCGGAAACACTTACGCCATACACACCGCTTTCTTCTTCACGAAGTGCTTCGATCAGTTTAATCTGCAACACTTCCTGCAAGGCCTCGATCTGAATATTGTTTTCAGGGCTATAAGTGTATTCACCACTGGAAATTAATGAAACCCGGCTTTTTGGTTCAAGTCCTTTGTAAACCGTTTTTTCGATGCGGCCTTTTGGAGGGAAAATATTTGGATGTTTGAAGGTATCATCACGATCTGTTGATGGAAGTGAACCCAGGTATTTTTCAAGCAAAGGTTTTATTTCATCAATTTTAAATGCCCCAACAAAAGTAAAAACGAAATCAGAAGCATCGGAGAAACGGTCTTTGTACATCGTCAGCGCACGATCAAGATTTACTTTGTCAATGCTTTCAGGTGTTAGCGGACGGCGGTCAGGATTGTAGTTGCTTAGTACCGCGCTCAGCGTATCCGAAAAAACTTTTTCAGGCGTAAGCGTCTTTTTCATATTTTCAAGATATGACTTCTGGTTAGCCAACATTCCCGCAACGACTTCTGCATCTTTTCTTGGTGCCGTAAAATAAGCGTATATTAACTGTAAGGTTGTTTCCAGATCTTTGGGATTGGTACTTCCACCTACACCCTCAGTAAGTTCACCAACGAATGGTCCTCCATTGACTGTTTTGCCTGCCAGGAATTTTTGCAGCTGAGTCTGATTGTAAGGTCCGACACCGCCAGACTGGATCATATAACTGGTAAACATTCCCGTTTCACGCTCGCCCGGGAAAAGTGAATATCCACCTTTTCCGGTTGCTTTCAGGAGGATCTCATCATTTTTAAAATCTGTTGGTTTAAGCATTACTTTCACCCCATTTGATAAAACAAGTTCAGTCATATCCAGCTTTGGGAATGCTTTTTCACTTACCACTTTGCCGGCTTTTGGCTCAGCAGAAAGTAATGGAGAATCCAGTACATCATCCACATAAGCAGTTACGTTTTTTCCTGTTCCTGCCAAAAGAGAACGAATCTTCGCTTCGGTTAGCAAAGCATCCTTACTTTTTTCAGGACCCATTAAAACCACCGAGATATTTTTATCCGTGATGTATTTTTTCGCAAGCGCATTAACCTCATTCAGAGAAACACCATCCAGATTTTTTTTAACCAGACTGTAGTACTCTTCAATACCCATAAATGCTTCATCATGAAGAAAGTGGCCTAAATATTCCTGAACGTACTCGGCGGATTTTGTTTTATTTTTTTCTTTATAATCCTGCTCAATCGAATTCAAAAAATCCTTTTTGGCACGGTCAAGTTCCGGTGCTGTAAATCCGAATTTTTGCACTCTTGCATTTTCTTCAAGTACTGCTGTCAGAGCCGTTTCCATGGAAGCTGCATCCTTAGCAAGCGCCACAGAAGTGTACGCATCCAGATTGCCCAGGAAGTCGCCATACTGACTTCCGCCATACAAAAACGGAGGGTTGGCTTTTTGCGTAAGTTCCTGCATACGCTGTCCCATCATGGCGTTGTAAAGGTCTTGTGCCATGTTGTTTCTGACATCAAGTAAGGTTTTTTCTTTTGTTTCAGGCTGTTTGTAAATTACCTGAATCAGGTTTTGGGGATATTCAGGATCCGTTACGATAGCCACATTAGTAGCTCCGTCAAGTGGAATCGTATATTCTGTGCGTTTTTTAGGCTTTACAGGAACCGGTATAGAACTGAATTTTTGAATGATCGTCGCTTCCACTTTTGCAGGATCAAAATCTCCGACAGCAATAACCGCCATCAGATCCGGGCGGTACCAGTCTTTGTAAAACGCCTTGATCGTTTCCGGTTTGAAGGCTTTTAAAATACTATCCTTTCCAATCGGCAAACGTTCGGCATAACGGGAGTTGTTCAGGATCATTTTGAAATATTTGTCACGCATACGCTGCTGTGCACCGCGTCCCATCCGTGATTCTTCTAAAACAACACCTCTTTCTTTTTCAATCTCGGATGGATCAAGCAAAGCTCCGTGGGCCCAGTCTTCCAATACCTGAAGCCCTCTATCGAGCAGGCCTGCGGAATCGGTTGGGATGGGCAGCATATAAACTGTTTCATCAAAACTGGTATAGGCATTTAAATCCGCACCAAAACGAACACCGGTTTTCTGAAGAAAATTTACAAGTTCGTTTTTAGGAAAATTGGTGGTGCCGTTAAAATTCATGTGCTCCATAAAGTGAGCAAGTCCCTGCTGAGCATCCGTTTCCAGTAAAGACCCGGCCTTTACCGCCAGCCTTAATTCAGCCCGGTTTTTTGGCTCAACATTTTTTCTGATATAATAGCTAATTCCATTTTTCAATTTTCCGATCTTAACATCCGGGTCAAGCGGAATTTTTTTAGATAAATCCTGTGCAGAGGCGGAGAGTAAAGTGCCCAATCCAATGGCGCACCATGATAAAAATACCTTTCTCATTATTGTTAGTTTTTGATAAAATGTATTAAAAACGAAAGATATAGTTAAAGAATGCGATTGTCAAAAAGATGACTAAAATGTTTAATAGAATTCCGGTTACCAGAAGTCGGCTTTTCGGGAAGGAATAATGATTTGAAGTGTTTTTGCTAAATTCATTACTGTCGTTTGAAGAACCTAAACCTACTCACGGGCATTCAATTCTTTTAAAAAGAAAACCTTTCCTGAATCTTAATTTGGTGCGGTCCTTAAAAGTTACAGATCCTGCTTTTTCTTCGGTTTCTCCAAAACCTTCCAGCCAATTGTTTTTTGTTTTAATCATTACAATTTCCCGAACAGATTCCACCCCTTCCGAAACAAAGGTATAATTTGCCAAAAGCGTATCTCCCGCAACTTTCCCCCGTAAATATCCGTCGTTGCTGTCCTTTTCAAAAAGCAGATATTCAAGGGTTCCCGTAACGATTCCATCTGTGATGTTAAGACGCATAAAGGCGGTATCCTTTTTTGTCTGATAAGCATAACATTCATAAGTTTCATAATCACTTACAAGTTTATCGGCCTTTGTCGTTTTGCTGTATGTTATTTCCTGTCCGCCGGTTTTTCGAAGTACCATAATACTATCGTTCACAGCGACAATTTTTAAGGTATCGGTGAAATTGTTGTCTGATTCATCCGGTGTGCTTTTTCCAAATAAAATAAGTCTGTTACCTTGTTTTTCCCACTTCTGAAAAATGGTATCACCCATATTGACCGCAGATGCGGTGCCTTCATCTTTCAAAATAAAACCATGTTTATGTTGAGGCTGTCCGTTCATGTCGGTAACCCAGCTTCCTGTTATTGAGCCGGATTCTTTGGTGCAGGAAATACATAAACCGATTAGTACCAGGGAAAAAAAGGACTTCATTTTCATGCAGAAACAGAATTGCGTTCAAAGACCAAAAAGAGGTTTGGTCGTAAATTATATTTGAAGAACGCGAAATCTTTTTATGAATTATAGTGCTGCACAAGAATCGCTTTCAGTTTACTAAAATCGCTCAGCCGAATCCATCCTGATCATCTCCGTTACTTCCACAGTCAAAAAGCCGAATTCTTCCATTACTGTTCCCACGATTTTATAGACACCTTTTCCTGAAAAACGATATTTTGCTGCAACTGGCGGAAAATGAACGGTATCAATAAATTGACCTTCTTCATCCAGAAAAGTACCAAAATACATGGTTTCTCCTTTTGAAGTTCTTGTGGTTTTTGTAGCTACCAGATAACCATACTGTATCACATCCTGATCGATGAAATGATGCAGGTCTTTTGACATAACACTCTTGGGTAAGCCATATTTTACCAGGTCAAACGGACTGCAAAGCGGGAAACCAAGTAACTCGATCTGATCATAAGCATCATCAATCGGTGAAGTGTCAAAAACCGGCAGTTCGAAGTCTTTTACCTCAGAATGAAATAATTGTTTCTGTGGAACTTTGGGTGTTTTATTAATCCAAAAGTGTGCTTTCCATAGCAGAGTTTTTTTATCGGTTCCTGTAAACTGAAATGCGCCAATACGAATCAGGATGGTAAGCTGTTCAATAGAAATAGCTATGCGTTCGAGGAAATTTTTCAGAGATGTAAATATGCCGTCCTGCTGTCTGGCTTCAAGTATTTTGCCGATTGTTTTATCCTCGATTTCATTCAAAAACTGCATGCCGAGGTAAATGTCAGTTCCTTTGATAACCGTTTCGGCCTTGCTGTTGTTCACGCAGGGTGCAAGCACATTGGCACCCAGCATTCTGGCTTCATGGACGTATAACTCAGGTCCGTAAAAGCCACCGCCGTTATTTAAAACGGCAACCATGTATTCCAGCGGATAATATGCTTTCAAAAACAGGGTTTGATAACTTTCCACAGCATAAGATGCAGAATGTCCTTTTGCAAAAGCGTAACCTGCAAAACTGGCGATCTGCTCCCAAATGTCCTGGATCGTTTTCTCTTCGTATCCTTTGGCTTTGCAGTTGATAAAATACTTTCTTTTAACCCTTTCGAATTCGTCACGCCCGCGAAATTTTCCGCTCATCCCGCGGCGGATCACATCTGCTTCGCCCAGCGATAAACCGGCAAAGTAGTGGGCAACTTTGATTACGTCTTCCTGGTAGACCATGATTCCGTAAGTTTCCTTCATCAGATCGAGCAAAATGGGATGGGCGTCCTTTACCCTTTCCGGATTTTGGTGACGTAAAATGTATTCCCGCATCATTCCGCTTTTTGCCACACCGGGCCGGATGATCGAACTGGCCGCAACCAGACCCAGATAATTATCTACTTCCAGCTTTTTCAGCAGCATTCTCATGGCTGGAGACTCTACATAAAAACACCCGATACATTGTGCCTGTTTGATCAGATCATTGATTTTAGGGTCGGTTTTGAATTTTTTTACGTCATCGATATCAAATACAGGAGCGTCCGGACGGTTGTAACGAATGACATCCAGGGTCTCTTTAATTTTTGCCAAACCGCGTTGTCCAAGAATATCGTATTTATTAAGGCCAACATCCTCAGCAATAACCATGTCGAACTGTGTGGTAGGAAATCCTTTTGGAGGCAAATCGGTTGCCGAAAAATAATTGATAGGTTTGTCGGAAATAAGAATTCCGCCGGCATGGATACTCAGGTGATTGGGCTGATTGTTTTCCTGAAAATATCTGGCATAGTTAAGTACCAGACCTGAAAGCTTATCCAGCTTTTTAGGGTCATACTTCCCATCACTCAGTGCGTCAATTTCATAAGTGGGCAGACCAAATACTTTCCCAAGCTCACGTACAGCTGCACTGTGCTGAAATGTACTGTATGTTGCGAGCAATGCAGCCTGGCCGTTTTTACCATATTTATCAAAAATGTGTTTTGTAACATCTTCACGGTCGCGCCAAGAAAAATCGATGTCGAAATCAGGAGCATTTTTCCGGTGAAGGTTCATGAACCGTTCAAAATACAGGTCCAGCTCAATAGGATCAACATTGGTAATATTGAGCAGATATGCAATAATGCTGTTAGCTCCGCTTCCTCTTCCGACGTAATAATAACCTTTCTGTCTTGCAAAACTTACGATGTCATGATTTACCAGAAAAAAAGGTATAAAGTTCTGTTTTTCAATAAGATCGAGTTCCATGGAAATCCGGTCAAATATTTCGTCATTGACTGAGTCGCCGTAGCGGTACCCAATACCTTTATAGCTCAGTTGCCTGATTCGCTGATAGTCGTCTTCTTTACTTTCTCCAAAAATGCGCAGGTTCTGGTGTTGTTTATCATCTCCGAAACTAAAATGAATATGGCAGCTATTCATCAGCTTTTCGGTATTTGAAATGATAGGGTCAAAGTCTTTGAAATGATATTTCAAAATATTTAACGGTAATAACATTTCGTTTTCATCGGCCGTTTCAGCGGGAATCAGTTTGCTCAGCAGCGTATTTCCGTCAATGGATCTTAACAGTCGGTGTGCATTGAAGTCTTTTTTGTTTCGGAAAGTCAAAGGCTGCAAAATGACCAGTTTATCTTCATGTTTTGCCAAATGGGAAAACTGTATCCTGGTCAGGTCTTTCATTGCAATTCCAATATATTCATTTGGGAAAAAGGAAGTTTTCTGAGTTCTCAGCAATTGTTCAAACGGGTAAATGAAAATAGCGTTATCAAGCAAAGGTGCCTGATCGGAAAAGTCTTCTTTTGTGTGTAAGTGTTTTGATAAAAAACCATTTAATTCCTGAAATCCTGTGTTGTTTTTTGCAATGCCTACAAACTGCTGCTGATTCCCGTTACGAAAATCAATGCCGACGATGGGTTTGATATTATACTTCTGTGATTCGCGTATAAAGTTCAGGCAGCCGGATGTATTGTTAATATCGGTAAGCGCAATACAGCCATAGCCGTTTTCAAGCGCCATTTTCAAGAGCTGATCCTCCGGAATCATCCCGTAACGGAGGCTGAAAAAAGAGTGACAGTTGAGTAACATGATTTTGTATTTTGAAGTTAATCAGGCATTCCGATGTGCAGGAATAACCGGTGGTTCGCCGTTAAACGGATTTCCCATGCTGGCAATATTTGGAATTCCTATTGTGGTTCCCCAGCTCAGGATTGAGTTTCCGTTACGATCGGTTCCATACCGGTTTCGGATATAATCCATTGCCATGTACAGATTCAGTTTTTCTTCGGAATCATCAAAAAGATTGATTTGATAATTTCCAGTCACCAGATCACTGAAATTTACGCCAACCAGTCTCACCATCATACGGCGGTTGTGAAGCTGGTCAAAAAGCCTTTCAATTTGCGGAATGAGTATGTGATCTGCGGAAGTGTAAGGGATTTTAATTTGTTTTGAAAAGGTATTAAAATCGGAATACCGGATCTTGACAGAAACACAGGATGTTAATTTGTTTCCATTCCTGAGCTGATAAGCCAGATTTTCGCCCATAGCCCTTACCATTTCCCTCATTCTTTTTACGTCGCCGGTGTCTTTCCCGAAAGTCCGTTCATTGGAAATCGATTTGCGTTCGTGAAACGGAACGATTGGAGAGTCGTCACGCCCGTTTGCCCGGTTCCAGAGTGCTATACCGTTTTTGCCCAAAACCTTGCCCATCATTTCCATGGGCATATCCTGTATTGTTTTTACATATCTGATCCCCAGATTTTCAAGCAGCTGATTTGTTTTGTCGCCTACCATCGGGATTTTCTGAATCCGCATCGGAGCTAAAAAAACCTTTTCATCGCCCTGATTGATCCTCTTTTCATTATCCGGCTTTGCTACGCCTGTGGCCACTTTTGAAACCAGTTTGTTAGCAGAAAGCCCGAATGAAATGGGTAGCCCGCTCTCACGTTTGATCCGTTGCCTGAGTTCAGAAGCCATTTGATGGCAGCTGAAAAATCGATCCATTCCCGACAGATCCGCATAAAATTCGTCGATGCTGGCCTTTTCGAAAACAGGGACAGTTTGTCTGATAATTTCCGTTACAATTTTTGACTCGTTCGAGTAGGTGCCGGCATCTCCGCGGATAACCGTGGCTTCCGGGCAAAGATTTCTGGCCATTTTCATGGGCATGCCCGAATGTATCCCAAATGCGCGTGTTTCGTAACTGCATGCTGCCACCACGCCGCGGTCGCCTATTCCGCCTACCAGAACAGGTTTGTTGTTCAGACGGTCGTCGTTTTTCCTTTCAACAGATACAAAAAATGTATCCAGGTCCATGTGTAATATCGTGCGGTCCATATTGGTTTGGAATTTTTACAAATTTATGGATTATTTCCAAATATATGGAAATGATCCGGATTTGAGAAAGGAAATATTCCAAATTATTTTTATCTTTGAGATTATTAATGAGTTAGGTCCATCGATCAGAAAGTATGACAATCGAAGAAGAATTCAGGCGGTTTAAACAGATACGCGAAGAATTGAAGCTGACGCAGGCAACCTTTGCGGAAGAACTTGGGATAGGTGCCACTACGGCAGACATTGAAAGAGGTCGTACACGTATTCCGGGTTATGCAGTGAAGGAGCTTTTGAAAAAATATCATATTAACCCACTCTGGCTTTTCGGAGAAAGCGGCCAGAAATATCTTAGGGCTGAAGAAGTATCAATGAGCCCGAAAGTGATCACAGTAAATAGCGAAGGCAAAGAAAATATTGTGATGGTGAATGCGAAAGCGGCAGCCGGTTATCCGCTGAACATCGGTGATACGCAATGGTTTGAAAGTCTGCCCGCATTCAGTATTCCGCTCCCCGAATATCGGAACGCAAGTTTTCGCGGTTTTCAGGTGGATGGTGAAAGTATGTTGCCTGTGCTGCATTCCGGAGAGTGGATTGTGGGAAGGGCTGTGGATGACTGGGATAATTTAAGCGCCAGCCGAATGTACGTGGTTGTTACGGCCGACAGTATCCTCGTTAAAAAAATACATAAGGATAGCGGAAGCACTTACATCAGTCTGATTTCTATTAATCCGGAATATAGCCCGATTCGTATCGATCGCAGTGAAATAAGGGAGCTTTGGCAGGTAAACAGCAAGCTTAGCTTTGACCTGGAAGCTGATTTTCAAAATGTAAGTTTGTACAGCCTTCAGCAGGAAATGAAGGAATTGAAGGAAGAAGTCAGGAGAATTGTAAAATGATTAGACCTCTTCGGATACCAACTGCTTCTCATACAATTCTTTATAGGCTCCGTTTTTAGCCATAAGCTCTGGATGCGTTCCCTGTTCAACAATTTTACCATCGTCTAAAACCACAATACGGTCTGCCAGTTTTGCAGAGGAAACCCGGTGAGAAATAATGACCGAAGTCCGCTGGTCCATAATCCTTTTCAGGTTGTTTAGGATTATGTTTTCAGTATTGGTATCAACCGCAGACAGGCAGTCATCCAAAATCAGGATTTTCGGGTCGCGTGCAATGGCTCTTGAAATCGAAAGTCGCTGTTTTTGCCCGCCGGACAAAGTAATGCCACGTTCTCCAAGCATGGTTTCGTAGCCGAGCGGAAAGTCTTTTATATTGTTATACAAATCGGCATCTTTCACCGCTTGTTCAATTCTGCTGAACTGCATGTTTTCTGAACCGAAACGCACATTGTTTTCGATCGAATCGGAAAACAGGAAAACATCCTGCGGAACGTAACCGATTTGGCGGCGATATGCATGCACATCGTAATCTTTTAACGGAATGTTGTCGATCAGAATCTCTCCTTCCGTAGGATCATACAAACGGCAAAGCAAATGTGCAAGCGTACTTTTTCCCGAGCCGGTTGTTCCCAGAATGGCAACTGTCTCTCCCTGTTTAATATTCAGGTCAAAACTTTCTAATGCCTGAATGCCCGAGTCCGGGTAATTAAAACCGACATTTCTAAAAGTAATGCTGCCTTCCAAAGCATGAATGACATTTTTATCCGAAATAAGCGTCGTCTTTTCATTCAGAAATTCATTGATACGTTGTTGCGAAGAAGCCGCCCGCTGAATCTGACTGGTTGTCCACCCGAGCGCCATTACGGGCCAGGTTAGCATGTTCACGTACAAAATAAATTCGGTGATATTCCCCGGCGTAAGGTTACCGTTAATGATCTCTTTTCCTCCGACATAAATAATCAGAATGTTACTTAGCCCGATTAACAGCAGAATAATAGGGTAAAAAAATGAATCAACTTTGGTCAATCCGAGCGACTTATTTTTAAAGTCTTCAGCTTCCTTTTGAAAATTTGAGAAAGAATGATCTTCCTGCACAAACGACTTGATAACCCTGATACCGGAAAATGCTTCCTGCACAAAAGTGGATAACCCGGATAATTGCTTTTGTATTTCCTGCGACCGTTTCATGATCATGCTGTTGACCACGTAGACGCTGATCGATAAAAGCGGTAACGGCAAAAGGACATAAAACGTAAGCTTCATGTTCACCGAAAGCATGTAAGAAATAACCAGAAAAAACAGCACAATCAGGTTGATTCCGTACATCAGCGCCGGACCAACGTAAATCCTGACGTTACTGACATCTTCCGAAATTCGGGCCATCAGATCACCTGTGTTGTGGCTTCTGAAAAAGCTCGTTGGCAGTGTCTGGTAATGCTTGTAGACATCATTTTTAAGATCAAATTCGATGTGCCGCGACATGACAATGATCGTCTGCCGAACCAGAAAAAGGAATATTCCCTTAAGCAGGGCCATTGCCAGAATCAGTAGCCCATAAAGCAAAATGCTGAACGCAAAAATGTCGTACATTTTGCTTTGGAGTGCTGAACCGCCGAATAAGTTATAAATATCGAGCGTTTCAATCACCAAATCGAGGGCATAACGTACCAGCTGTGCAGGAAGAATGCCGAAAAGGTTAGAAACGATCGTAAAGATGGTTCCCAGGATTAGGTACCATTTATATTTCCACAAGTACTGGTTGAGGTACTTTAATGCTTTCACTTGATATAGAATTAGAAACGAAGCCTTGTGAGACAAGGTAGTTTAATAAGGAAAATCGGAGCTAAAATGTTCAATGTCCGGAATGTCATGTGCAATTTTCAACAAAGTTAAATAATTTGTCCGCTGCTGCCGGCTTAAAGCGGTATCAATATTTAGTTTTGAAAAAACGATTGATCAGTTCATTTTACCATTGAAAAACAAAGTTTAACTTCCTGAAATTGTCCTGGCCTGCTCGAAGCGCAATAAGGCTAAGATGCTGCCTGTGTTGATCACGATTGGTATTCCCGGGAGTTTAAACATTTCAAAAATAAAAGCATGGTTGTGATTTTTCCTATTCTTAACAAAATAGTCTAATTTTGCACTCAAATTAAAAAGAAACGCGGGGTATTGTAACATAAAAACCTTGCAATAAAATGCAGACACGTTCTTTGGTTTACTGTACCTTTTTATCCATTAGTATTCCGGCATATGCTGAATAGAAGATTATTAAGAACAAAAGCTGTTCAGGCGCTTTATGCGCGAAAATTGACTGCTGATGCCAATCGCCTTTTGGCACTGGATCAAATTGAAGAGGCATTTGCCCCGGACCTTAACTCTATGGAGTTTCAGGATCGTGTTAAACTAACGGCTATGAAAAAGCAAGCCGGCGTTGTGCTCGACGAACTAATTAAAACAGGCGGGCAAAAAGAGAATGAGGAAATTCCTGCCAAAGTAACTACGGTTGCAAACAGCGCTTTTCTCGCTTACCAAAGGCAAACGACCAGTGACGGACAGAAAATGGTTCGCCGCGTTTTGAATGAAACAGAATCAATTCATGTAGATTTTATACGGGTACTGTCGATGCTAATTGAATTGTCACATCAGGCAAAACTTGACCGGGAAAGAAGATATGACGATCCGGAAGCGCCATTCCCAAAAGACTCAGGGCTTAATTCAAACCGCGTCATACAGGTTTTGGAAGCGGATAAAACTTTGGAAGAAGAAATTATACGTAACGGAATCAGCTGGACCAACGAAATGAACCTGATCCGGAAAATATACCGGGAAGCATTACGTAAAGATGCAGAATATGAAAAATACTGCAGCCAGGCAGTTCATACGCCGGAAGAAGATCAGCTGCTTGTGCAGTATGTTTTAAGACAGGTTATTCTGAAACATGAAGTACCACTTGATTATCTTGAACAGCGCGATCTTTACTGGACAGACCATAGCGAACTCATCCGTGGACTGGCTATCAAAACTTTAAAATCAGCAGACAGCAGCGAAACGCTTCAGATTGCTCCGCTCACCAAAGACTGGGAAGAGGACAGCGCTTTTGTAGAGGAATTGTACCGGATTGTTCTTGAAGAAAGCGATCAGTACGATGTTTATCTTGACGACCAGCTTAAAAACTGGGAGCTCGACCGTATTGCACTTGTTGACATGATTATCCTCAAAACAGCCCTTGCCGAGCTGATACATTTTCCCGGAATTCCCGTGAAAGTGACCATAAACGAATTTATTGAAATCGCGAAAAGGTATAGTACTCCTAAAAGTGGTAAGTTTGTGAACGGAGTTCTTGATGTTCTTTCTGTGAAACTTGCCAAAGAAGGTGTAATCAGAAAAAGTGGACGCGGATTAATTGATAACAAATAGGGTAGAAGTGCGAGGAATTGCTGTTTTGGAATTGAATTTCCGGCCAATTTCAACCTAACTTCTGACACATAAGAATTACCGATTGGAACAATTTTTGTTGAAATTTATTCAGATATCACATCAATAAAGCTAAAAGCAATTGCCTAAGCAAAAACAAAAGAAGCCATGAGCAAAACGAGTAACGGATTAATAGCATTTGCAACAGGTTGTTTAACAGGAGCCGCTTTAGGCATTTTGTACGCACCTGATAAAGGAGAGGTTCTGCGTACACAGTTGACTTACAGGCTGTCAAAGTATCGTGAAAAACTTCAGGAAGTGATTGAAGGAATGGTTGACAGAAAAGATCAGCCGGACAGTTACGCCCGTACGGAAAGTGAAAGAGTTGTAAATGATGCCCGCGAAAAGGCAGAAAAATTACTTGAAGATGTGGACCGTCTGATGGCACAGATCAAAGGACAGGCGAGCTGATCAGTTACGTTATGAGAAAAATATTCGCGTTTACCTTCCCTTTACTTGTCTCAGTTGTTTTGTTCAATTGTTCAGGTGCCGAAAAGAAAAATGAAGCAGATCAAACCAGCTCAAAGCTGCCGGTAATGGCGTTGCTTGATAGTGCTTCCTATGATTTTGGTACCATACAGGAAGGAGCGGTTGTTGAACATACTTTCAGGTTCAAAAATGAGGGAGAATATCCGCTTATTCTTAATAATATTACTTCTTCGTGCGGATGTACTACTCCTGAATGGCCCAAGGAACCAGTAGGTCCGAATGCCACTTCAAGTATCAAAGTGCGGTTTGACAGTAAAAATAAATCGGGGCCTCAGGTGAAAACAATAACCGTTTATGCCAACACGGAACCTGCTTACTCGGAGCTACGGCTGAAAGGAATTGTTAACTCCGCTCCCAAACCGGCAGAAGAGAAGTAAACAAGTTTAGTTTTAATATTTACATTTAATCAGGTAATATCCTTTAAGTAATGAAATTCTCTCTTTTAGCACAAGCAGCAGCAGGCGGTGACCAGGCCATGATTTATCAGGTAGTGATGTGGGTTGGTATCATTGGTGTCTTTTACTTTTTTATGATTCGTCCGCAGCAAAAAAAGGCAAAAGAACAAAAATCGCTTCTTGGCAACCTTAAAAAAGGGGATATGGTCGTTACAATCGGAGGGATACATGCACGTATTTACACCGTTGAGGAAGCTACTGTAACACTTGAACTGGACAAAGGTGTTAAGCTTACGGTTGAAAAATCGGCCATCTCCCGCACCGTTGTGGATTGAGGCAAACAGAAGTAAATAGTTGTTTGTTGGAAAACAATTCGCAACATGCTTTTCAATATTGAACTAACCAAAGATAAGCTGTGAGTGAAGTTCCTTCAGGAAAAAATAAAGTAAAAACCTTTTTGGTTTGTCTGCTGGCGGCCTCTTTTTTCTGGTTAATGAATGTGCTCAACAAGGATAACTACGCCATTAAACTGAGTTATCCGCTTGAAGTTGAGTATGACAATGCGGCATTCGTACCGGTTCAGCCATTACCCCGGCGCGTTTCTGTAAACGTTTCAGGTAATGGCTGGAATCTTTTGCGCAAGTCCTGGCTAAATTTTAATGCACTTCCTGTGGTTTACAGGGTTAATAATCCTACTAAATCCAGTTACATCAACTCGACAACGCTGACGGATCAGATCACCGAGTTGTTTCCTGATCTGCATGTGAACTATGTCGTTTCGGATACGTTCGAACTCAGTTTTGAAAGGAAAATAAGAAGGATCATTCCAATTCGTGTGGATAGTGCCGGCATCGATATGAGAGACGGTTATGTCGTATCAAGTATTATTAATGTATCTCCTTCCCTGATTTCTGTTGACGGACCTATTTCGTTAATCAGGTCTTACCCCGACACAATCCGGATCAAAATCCCAACCCCAAGAATTCAGAACAATTTTGACGAGAGCCTGCCGATACCTTTGCCCGTAACGCCTTTGGTTGAAGTGAGCCACCGTTCTGTTTATGTAAGTTTTGAAGTTGCGCAGTACTTAAATGCGATTTCACAATAGAGCTATGACAGATCAGAAAAACCGTCCTCTGCAAATTGGAGTTACCGGGGGAATCGGTTCTGGGAAAAGTATTGTCTGCAAAATATTTTCCTGCCTGGGTATTTCTGTTTATGATGCGGATTCCCGGGCAAAATGGCTGACGAATGCCGATCCGGAAATTCGTGCCAAAGTCATTGAGCTGCTGGGATCCAAATCTTATGATGAGCATGGGAATTACAACCGTGCTTTTGTTGCTTCACTTGTATTCAAAAATGAAATATTGCTCAGAAGACTGAACAGCATTATACATCCCGTTGTTCAGAGAGATACTGAGAAGTGGGTTTTGGACAGGCAAAAGGAGTCCTACATTATCAAAGAAGCAGCCATTATGAATGCAGCCAAAGACAGTAATTCTTTGGATTATGTAATTGTCGTTCAGTCTCCTGTGGAACTCCGGATAAAAAGAATTCTGGAACGGGATAGCCGTTCGGAAGAGGAGATCAGAGCTATTATTGAAAGACAGGTTTCAGATACAGAACGCAACGAAATTGCGGATTTTATTATTCATAACGATGAAGAAACCGCGCTCATTCCTCAGGTTTTAAAGCTTCACAAGCTTTTTCAGGACCGTGAGAGTATCATTATTTAAAAATCAACATCCAGTCCAAGTGCCTGCTTTAATTCAAGTAACAGCGGATTTTTTTCTGCCATGAAGTTGAATTTCTCAGCAGGGGTGTATGGTAATCTGCTAACCTCTTGAGGCGCTACTCTCGGATTAATATCCAGTTTGGGTTCATTAAAGCGGTTCTTAAGATATCCTAGCAGATCATAACGCATTCCAAGGATGGCATCCATCTGATGGTCATTGTCCAGAATGATCTCGATAATATGGCCGGTTAATTTAAATTCCTTGCGCAACGAAATTTCTTCGGTTGTCGAGTTTTTTACCTGCTTTCTCTTTTCAGCAAATTCATACCAGGCTCTTTGAAGATTTTCTAAAGTAAGTTCTTCTACTTTTGAAGAATGCTCATGAATTCTGTTTTCTGGTGCCGCAGTATCCATCTCACGGGATACCTGGTTTGCGCCCGGCGAAGCAGGTATAAGCTGTGTTGTGCTTCTTAATTTAGAAGGTTTTGCGGTAGCGGCTACGGGTAAAGAAGCGGATGCCGGCTGTGAAGGTAACGCCGATTGTCCGTTCGTTTTTTCGTAAATCGGTGCTGCCGGCTCGCTGATTACTGAAGGTGGCTCTGGCTCAACTTTTTTTTTTGCCGTTTCATCAACGGCTACAAGTGAATTAAGTTGAAGAATTTCGGAAAGTTTAGCCAGCTTCATGAGGCAAAGCTCCACATGCAGCCGCTGGTTTTTTGCCGATTTATAGTTGATATCGCACTGACCTGCCACACTGAGTGCAGAAAGTAAAAAGCTCATATCAGCGCCTACAGATTGTTCAGTGTACTTTCTTTCCGCTGCTTCTGAAACCTGAAGAAGTGTTACCGTCAACGGATCCTTACAAACCAGCAAATTCCTGAAATGTTCAAGCAGTCCGACTACAAACAAGTGTCCGTCAAACCCTTTTCTTAAAATTTCGTCAAACAAAACCAGGGAACGTGCGATGCTTCCGCTTGTGAGCGCATCTGTGATTTTGAAATAATAATCATAATCCAGAATGTGCAGGTTTTCCAGAACTGCTTCGTAGGTAAGCCGGTTGTCGGTGGAAAAAGTTACATTCAAATCGAACATAGACAGTGCGTCGCGAAGACCTCCGTCTGCTTTTTGTCCAATCAGTTCAAGCGCTTCTTTCTCGGTTTCAATTCCCTCTTTTTGCGCAATATCCGCAAGATGGTAAGCTATATCTTTTGGCTGAATACGGTTAAAGTCAAAGATCTGGCAGCGCGATAATATCGTTGGCAGTATCTTATGTTTTTCCGTTGTTGCCAAAATGAAAATGGCATAACCAGGCGGTTCTTCCAGTGTTTTCAGGAAAGCATTGAAAGCCGCCTGAGAAAGCATGTGAACCTCATCAATGATGTAAATTTTGTATTTCCCCGTTTGAGGCGGGTACCGAACCTGGTCTATCAGGTTACGGATATCTTCAACAGAGTTGTTCGAGGCTGCATCCAGTTCATGGATATTAAAGGACGCATTATTTTGAAAACTGATGCAGGATTCACATTCGCCGCAAGCTTCAACATCATCGCTTAAATTCTGGCAGTTAATGGTTTTTGCTAAAATCCGGGCGCAGGTTGTTTTTCCAACTCCTCTTGGTCCGCAGAAAAGAAATGCCTGCGCAAGGTGATTCGTACGAATCGCATTTTTAAGTGTAGTAGTAATATGCGACTGACCAACCACCGAATCGAAGGTGACTGGACGATACTTCCTGGCCGAAACAACAAAATGATCCATGGCCGCAAGTTACCTCCATGCCGCGGAATTTCAAAGTTACTTTTTTTCAATCAGTGGGTATACCCGAACATAATCCACCTCCATTTTTTGAGGGAAAATGCTGTCATCCACGCCTTTCTGTCCTCCCCAATTACCTCCAACAGCAATGTTTAATAAAAAATGAAAAGGTTTGTCAAACGGCCATTGCTCCCAGCTGTAACCGGATTCATTTGCGAACTTAAAATATTCAACTCCATCAACCAGAATAGAAATATATTCCGGAGTCCACTGACAGGCATAAATGTGAAATTCAGATGATACATTGTTTACCAATGTGTTATTGCCTTTGTTAGTTTTGATAGAATGGTTGAAGGCCTTTGTATGAATATTGCCATGAACACGGTTTTGATCAAAACCGACATGTTCCATGATGTCAATTTCGCCATTATCCGGCCAGCCTTTATTACCATAACTTTTTTCCGTTCCAAGCATCCAGACCGCTGGCCAGGTTCCACGGCCCTGAGGCAGTTTCGCTTTTATTTCAAATTTGCCATACAGGAAATCACCTTTGCCTTTGGAAACAAGTCTTGCTGAGCTGTAATTGAGCCTACCCGATTTTTCCTTAATGGAAGTAATTACCAGATTGCCGTTTTCAACACGGGCATTTTCTATACGGTCGGTATAGTTTTGAAGCTCATTATTTCCCCAGCCGTTATCACCGGTAGCATAATTCCATTTTTGCGGATCAGGTTTTCCTGAATAGTCAAATTCATCCTGCCAAACCGGTGAAGTGCCAAATTCATATTTGACGGCGGGCTTTGGTTTGTCTACCTGTTGCGCACAGCCGCTCATCGCGAGAAGTGTACCAAAAAGGATTACTGATACTTTTATAATGAATTCAGACATGTTAGTTGTCTTGTTTGGATGCTGTTTTTACTGGCAGTTTAGAAAGATCTACTTTTTTTAGTATTTCATTTACACGATTTAACTTTTGCTGAACTATTTGCTCGCCGGATAATTTTGAAACTGTTTGATTTTTTTTCGTTTTCATCTTTTTTTAATTAAGTACAACTCATAAATTTTATTTGATTCAAATTTTTCAATCGTATTTCCAAGTATCCCAAAAACATCAAAAGTTTTTGTTATTTCCTCTAATTCCCTGCCTATAATAATCTTGTAAAGCCTTTGGCGTCTATCGTCACTCCCACCGAATACAACGTTACTGCCAGGAAGTTCGTCAAAAAAGTCATTAACTATTTTAAATACCGTGGCCATGACTATTACAAAATCGTCATTGTTTGTTTCAGTCATATCGCTTAATTCACCAGTATTCAATAAATCTAGTAGTGCAAGATTATAGGTGTTGGCAGATGAAGTTTGACTAAAAAGAACGATATTTCTAACTTCCTTCTTAGCACTAACGCTGACAAACTCATATCGGTATTCTGTACGCGAAAGCGTAAACTCGTAGCTATCTTCATTCATGTTACTTAAAGTGTGTGATTTTCAATTCAAAAATAATCTTTTTAAAAGAAACACACGTAGGCTGCTGGCCGAAGACTAGTCAATTCTTGCTAATTTTGTAAACCCCACACAAAAAGCAGACTGCATGAAGCCGATTAAATTGAGTACAGAAGTTAACATCAACCCTCCTGATTGGAAAGTAACTCACCGTTCGAAAATACTGACTATCGGCTCCTGCTTTGCAGAAGTGCTCGGACAGCAGCTCGACAACTACAAATTTCCTGTTATGAGCAATCCTTTTGGAACTGTATTTAATCCGCTCACAATCTGTAAAATTATTGATTCGGTGCTGGATGAAAAAGCACCGCATCCGGGTTTGTATTTAGAGAATCAGGATAAAATTTGTCTTCATCATGATTTTCATTCGTCTCAGTGGGCGGCAGATAAAAGTGATTTGGAAAGGCTTTTACTGGGGAAAATAAAAAATACTAAAAAGTTTTTGTCCGAGGCGGAAGTGTTGGTTGTCACCTTAGGTACAGCTTATGCTTATCGTCACAAGGCAACAAATACGCTGGTTGGAAACTGCCATAAAGTGCCGTCCGATCGTTTTGTGAAAGAATTGCTTCATCCGGATCAGATCGTTATCCCTTTTGAACAATTATTTCATAAACTAAAATCTTTCAGACGCGATTTGCGGATTATTCTGACTGTCAGCCCTGTTCGCCATACCCGTGATACTTTAACTTTAAATCAGGTAAGTAAGTCGACATTAAGGTTGGTTTGCCATCGTTTATCAGAAAAATTCAGGCAGGTTGATTATTTCCCCTCTTACGAAATTATGGTCGACGAGCTGCGGGATTACCGGTTTTACGAAGATGATCTTATCCATCCCAATGCCTTAGCAGAGGATTATATCTTTCGCATTTTTACGGATGCGTATATTGACCAGTCTGCTTTTGGTTTTATGAAGGAATGGGAGAGTGTACGCCTTTTGCTCAATCATCGTCCGCAGCACGGACCAACTGAAAGTCAGTTTAAACTGCTTACTGCGATGAAAGCAAAACTAAGCCAAATGGTTTCTGTAACAGACGTCTCTGCTGAATTGGCAGAAACGGAAAGAAGAATTAAAGAATTTCCTGCTCACAGATAAACTCATTCAGCATTATTGTTGTTGGCTAGTATTGAAGAAACAATTAGCATCACCAGGAGTTAAATTTGAAAAGGGATTATCCAACAGGGATAATGTCCGAAATCCGTCTAATGGGAGAGTTTACAATAAATAAAGAAAAAGTTTTACAGGCGTTAAGTACTGTTGAGGAACCTGATTTAAAAAAGGATCTGGTAACGCTTGGCATGATTCAGGATATCGAAATTGGTATAAATCAGGTTAAGTTTACAGTCGTTTTAACTACGCCTGCCTGCCCGCTTAAAGAGCTGATACGCAGACGTTGTGAGGATGCGATTCATGAACATCTGAGTCCGGATGTTGAGGTTATTATTAATCTTACGGCAAATGTAACCTCTACAAGACAGGTTGGGCCGCTTATTCCGGGTGTGAAAAATGTAATCGCCATTTCATCAGGAAAAGGAGGAGTTGGTAAATCAACTGTTACGGCTAATCTTGCCATGGCGCTGCATCGTTCAGGTGCAAAAGTGGGTATTATCGATGCAGATATTTCCGGTCCTTCGATGCCGCTGATGTTCGGAGCTGAAAATATGCAGCCGACTATTACACCAAGAGATGGTAAGAATTATATCAATCCAATCCGTCAGTACGGAATTAAAATTATATCAATCGGCTTTTTAACGCCTCCCGACAGTGCTGTTGTATGGCGCGGTCCTATGGCCAGCCAGGCATTGAAGCAGTTTTTTGGTGATACAGACTGGGGCGATCTTGATTATCTTTTGATAGACCTTCCTCCCGGAACAAGTGATATTCACCTTACTTTGGTACAAACTGTACCTGTAACCGGTGCGGTTATTGTAACAACGCCTCAGAAAGTTGCATTGGCGGATGCTACAAAGGGAATGGCAATGTTCCGTCAGCCGCAGATTAACGTGCCTATTTTAGGTGTTATAGAAAATATGGCCTGGTTTACGCCGGATGAATTGCCGGATCATCAGTATCATATTTTTGGTAAAGGTGGCGGGCAGGCTCTTGCGGATAAATTTGATGTGCCGTTGCTGGGTCAAATCCCTCTGGTTCAAAGTATTCGCGAAGCTGGTGATGATGGGAAGCCGGCGATTATGAATAACAATCCGATTGTAAATGATGCTTTCAGAGATGCTGCGGAATCTTTAGCACAACAGGTTGCCATCAGAAATGCATCAAAAGAAAAGACACGGCCGGTAGAATTACAGGTATAAGCCGAGGATAACTTTTTGATTTTAAAGATAATTTTTTGCATATTAGCAGATAGATTTTTTAAATAATGGATTCAAAAGAAAAAACAATAGAACTTATTGAGCAGGCGCTCGAAACAGTACGTCCGTATCTTCATGCAGATGGAGGCGATGTGAAATTGGTAGAACTGACTGACGACATGACTGTTGTGCTTGAATTGCAGGGTTCATGTCAAAGCTGTCCTATGAGTGCAATGACTTTCCGTGCGGGTCTTGAAGAATCAATTCGCAAGGCAGTTCCGCATGTGAATAAAGTTGTTGCATCAAATGTAGCTGCACTCGCTTAACTACATATAAATATTTCGTGCGCATACGCATTGGAAATTGATTCGTCCCGATTACTGCCTTATATTGCAGCCGTGATTTGAATGAACCAATCAGTAACGTTTATGCGCATAGGAGTGTTTTTCGGAGGTCCTTCCCGTGAAAGGGAAATTTCTTTCGCAGGCGGGAAAACCGCTTTTGAATATTTAGACAAATCGCTCTTCGAGCCCATTCCGATATTTGTTGATAGCTTCGGACGGTTTATCAAACTGGAACATTCTTACATGTATGCCAGCCAGATAAGGGACTTTTACCCCGCCGAAAATGTCCAGCTTGATGGGTTCAAAACTTACATCGATTCTTATCCGCATCTCGCCAGCGAGCCGGTCCCTGAAAATATAGGATTAGAACTTGCACCTTCTGAATTCAAAGATCATTTTGATTTTGCTTTCCTGGCCATGCACGGTCCTGGCTGCGAAGACGGTGCGATGCAAGGTCTGCTTGAATGGTACCAGATTCCTTACAGTGGTCCCGGATTAATGGGTTCCGCCGTTGGTATTGACAAAATTCTTCAAAATGAAATGATTGCCCTCGTCAACGGCCAGCAGAAAAAAAGCTGGACGCTTCGTTACGATCAATGGGTGCAAAGGGAATATCCACTTCTTTTTCAGGTTTTAAAAAAACATCTTGGTCTGCCCCTGGTAATCAAAGCGCCGCATCAGGGCTCTTCAATTGGAGTAGCTATTGTCAAAGAAGATTCCCTTGAAGACTTTATCGCTGCCGTTAACCAGTGCTTCTTTCAAATTGAAGTTACCGCTGAAACCTGGAAATCGCTGGATGAAAAAGGTAAACGCACCTGGGCACAGAAAATGGCCAATCTTGATGAAGGCATTGGTTTTCCGGTTGTTCTCAAAGGAGAAAGTATCTATTTGCCGCAACAGCTGATCAATCAACTCGATACATATTTTACTGACCAGCATGAAACTCTGTTTCTCAGCAGTTCAAATGCGGAAGATCAGGTTTTGGTTGAGGAATTTGTAAACGGCCAGGAATTTTCATGCGGCTGTATACAATTTGATGATGGCAAACCTTTGGCGTTACCTCCAAGTGAAGTGATCAAAATGGTTGATGTTTTTGATTTTAATGCAAAGTATAAACCGGGAGCGAGCCGCAAACGTATTCCTGTTGATACTACTCTAAGTAAAAATCAGGAAATCCAGCAGGTCATTGCACAGGTCTTTGAACAGCTCGGCATCAACGTCTGCGTTCGCATTGACGGCTTTTTAACTCCGGACGGGACTATTCTGCTTCATGACCCCAACACAATTCCCGGGATGTCTCCGACTTCTTTTATTTTTAAACAGATGGCAGAAATCGGACTGAATGTAACGCAGGCACTAACGTATCTCATTCGCCAGTCGATCCGGGAAAGAATCAGAACGGGTAAGAATACCTGGAATCTGCGCTCGCTGCTTCAACTGCTTGATACAAAAATTAAAAAGGAAACATGGACTGTTAAACCTTCAACGGCAATTGTTTTTGAAGCATCCGATGAAGATTATGTGCAAACCCGTTTGCTTTACGGTAAGATAAATGCAGAAGGAAAATCTAAACCGGTTCCGGTTTTGCATGCTGCGGATGGGAAATATTATAAGCTTCCCAATGCTTTTATGTTCAAAGAATATGTTGCGGATGTTGAAGCTCTGCTTCTTGAGAAAAGACATCCGCTGCTTACCGAAACAGCTGAAAGAGCAAAACAAACGACTGATTTTTACGCTGGAGAAGTAAATTACCAGGTTAGAAAATATGAAAGTCCGGAATTGATTGAAGAGATTACGGACTGGATTTTCATAAAAAAGTAAATTGGACCGGATTGTAACTATAAAGGCTTAATGCTGAACTTTTAAAGGCATTTTGAGATTAATTTGCAATTTCTACGCCGCTTTTCAGGCTTTTTAATAAGCAACTTTCTATATTGTGTATGATTAAAGCTAAATCGATTGATTCAGAAAATTCAAAATATTAATGGCACAGGGCGCTGAGAAAGTAAGATTAAGCCTTCAAAAGGAAAACAAGGGTTGGAAAAAATGGGGGCCATACTTGTCAGAACGTCAGTGGGGCACGGTGAGGGAAGATTACAGCGGGAACGGAGATGCCTGGAATTACATTACGCATGAAATGGCCTATTCCAAAGCTTACCGCTGGGGAGAGGATGGAATAGGTGGTTTTTCTGATAACAAGCAGCACATTTGTCTGTCCTTTGCATTTTGGAATCATCAGGATAAACTTATAAAAGAAAGGATTTTCGGATTAACCAACCGGGAATCGAATCACGGGGAAGATGTGAAGGAAATGTACTATTATCTTGATAGCACACCTACGCACTCTTATACCAAAATGCTTTATAAATACCCCCAAAATCCTTTTCCCTACGAAAAATTACGTCAGGAAAATGGCCGCCGGGGAAAAGCCGATCCCGAGTACGAAATTATGGATACGGGTATTTTCGAAAATGACGAATACTTCGATATTTTCATAGAACACGCCAAGGCAGATGAAGAGGATATTCTGATGAAGGTAACGGTTTTTAACCGCGGGCCCAAAGATGCTCCGATTACCTTATTGCCAACATTGATGTTCAGAAATACCTGGTCCTGGGGTTATGAAGCGTTTAATTACAAGCCTATGATGAACGGAATTTCAAACCGTTTGATTGAGGTAACGCATCGTAAACATGGCAAATATAACCTGTATCTTGATGGCGCGGATGAACTTTTGTTTTGTGAAAATGAAACAAATTTCAAAAAGCTCTACAATACCGCAAATACGACTGCCTATCCAAAAGATGGCATAAATGATTATATCATCAGCGGTCGCAAAACCAATACTGTCAATCCAAACAGCATTGGTACGAAGGCATCAGCCAGGTTTTCCAAGACGGTCAAAGCCGGTGAAAGTGTTTCTTTCCGGATGCGGTTTGTAAATCACAGTATCTCCGAGCCTTTTGGTGGATTTGAGGATTTGATCGCCAAACGTATCCGCGAAGCAGACGAATTTTATGATGATCTTCAAAAAGATGTTGCCGATCCTGATCTGAAATCCATTCAGCGCCAGTCTTATGCGGGTATGTTGTGGAGTAAGCAGTTTTACTATTACAACGTTTATGAATGGCTGAAAGGAGATCCCGCTCAGCCCGGGCCTAACCAGGGACGAAAGTGGGGGCGTAATTCAGGATGGAAACATCTTTACGCGGCAAATATCATCTCAATGCCCGATAAATGGGAATATCCCTGGTTTGCGGCGTGGGATCTTGCTTTCCATTGTGTACCGCTGGCAAGGGTGGATGCTGATTTCGCAAAGAGACAGCTGGAAATTTTGCTTCGTGAGTATTACATGCATCCCAACGGACAAATTCCTGCTTACGAATGGAATTTTTCTGATGTTAATCCGCCGGTACATGGCTGGGCCACATGGAAGGTGTATGAGATTGACAGAGAGCAAAATAACGGAGTAGGGGACATCGAATTTCTTGAAAAAATATTCCATAAACTGTTATTAAACTTCACCTGGTGGGTCAATCAGAAAGACGATACCGGTAACAACATTTTTAGTGGTGGTTTCCTTGGACTGGATAATATCGGTGTTTTCGACAGGTCGACGCCGATGCCTTTTGGAGGGAAATTACAGCAGGCTGATGCAACCGGCTGGATGGCGATGTATACGCTGAACATGCTTCGGATTTCGGTAGAAGTGGCCCTGGTTCATCCGGTGTATCAGGATATGGCTTCCAAATTCTTCGAACACTTCCTGCACATTGCCGGAGCAATGGAATCGATTGGAGGCAAAAATTCCTCGATCAGTCTCTGGGATGAGGAAGACCAGTTTTATTACGATGTCATTCATATCCCGAACGGACAAAGTATTCTGCTCAAAGTTCGCTCTATTGTTGGGTTGATTCCGCTTTTTGCTGTCGAAATTCTTGATCCCCAGAATCTTGATAAAATGCCTGTTTTCAAAAGGCGTGTGGAGTGGGTACTTGCCAACAGACCTGATCTTGCCAGATTGATATCTCGCTGGTTTGAATCCGGAAAAGGAGAAAACCGCTTGCTTTCTATTTTGCGTGGTCACAGGATGAAGATGATCATGAAGCGGATGCTGGATGAAAGCGAATTCCTTTCTGATTTTGGTGTGAGGGCTTTGTCCAAATACCATGAAGAAAATCCATACAAATTTTATATCAACGGAGAAGTTTTGCAGGTTGACTACACGCCAGCAGAAGCTTTGACAGATATTATGGGTGGAAATTCCAACTGGCGCGGGCCAATCTGGTTTCCTCTGAACTACCTGATTTTTGATTCGCTTATGAAATTTCATGCCTATTACGGTGAAGATTTCATGGTTGAATACCCAACGAATTCGGGAAATCTGGTCACTATCAAGGATGCCGCGGTTGGTATTGCCGGCAGGCTAATCAATATCTTTAAAAAGGATGCAGATGGAAACAGAGCCGTTTATGGTGATGATCAGAAACAGCAAAAAGATCCTAATTTCAATGATCACGTGTTGTTTTACGAATATTTCCACGGAGACAACGGACGGGGCTGTGGCGCAAGCCATCAGACCGGCTGGACGGGATTGATCGCTGAGCTTATTCATAAAACGGCAAAGGAAACAATTGTGGAAGTAGAAAAAGAAGTGTTGGTGATAGATAAATAATACCGACATATTTCTACATTTATAGTGCGTAAAAAATTAACATAAAATTCTTGATCCCTTTCCGGTATAAATGACTGATATTCAGTTTTTATGTATCGAAAAGGGATTCCTTTTAACTTTATTACCTAAAATTCATTTCTACTTAAACTAATTATGACTGCAAAACTGGAACCGAATGTAATGGCCAAAGTAAATAGCTGGCTAAACGGTGATTATGATATTGATACGAAACAATCCATCCAGCAGCTGATTGATGAAGCAAACGATACGGAGCTTACAGATGCATTTTACAAAGACCTTGAGTTCGGAACGGGTGGTTTGAGAGGTTTGATCGGGATCGGATCTAACCGTATGAACCGCTACACCGTGGGAACGGCTACGCAGGGTCTTGCAAATTATTTGAATAAAGCTTTTCCAAACGAAGCAAAAAGTGTAGCCATTGCTTACGACAGCCGTATTAAATCGGATGAGTTCGCGAAAATCATTGCAGACATTTTCTCGGCAAACGGCATTGATGTTTATCTTTTCGAAGCACTTCGTCCGACGCCGGAATTGTCTTTTGCTATTCGTGAACTAGGTTGTAAAAGTGGCGTAGTTGTAACTGCTTCACATAATCCGAAGGAATATAACGGTTATAAAGCTTATTGGGATGATGGTTCGCAGGTTGTTGCGCCGCATGATGCCAATATTATCGAAGAAGTAAACGCAATTCAATCGATAGACGATGTGAAATTTGACGGAGACACTTCGCGAATTACTAAAATCGGTGCCGATATCGATGAAAAATATTTAAATCACATTTTGTCACTTTCCATTTCCAAAGATGCTATTGCGCGTCAGAAAGATTTGAAAATTGTGTACACACCTTTACATGGAACAGGTGTAACGCTGGTTCCTTCGCTGCTTGCGAAAATGGGTTTTGAGGCTGTAACAGTGATTGAAGAACAAGCTGAACCAGCTGGTAACGGTCAATTTCCAACGGTAGTTTATCCAAACCCGGAAGAAAGCGAAGCCATGTCCAAAGCAGTTGAAAAGGCAAAGGAAATTGATGCAGACCTGGTAATGGGTACCGATCCTGATGCCGACCGTGTAGGTATCGCTGTAAAAAACCATCATGGCGAAATTCAGTTGCTGAATGGTAACCAGACGGCAAGTGTACTGATTTACTATCTGCTGAACGCCTGGAAAGACGCAGGTAAGCTGACCGGAACCCAGTTCGTTTGTAAAACTATTGTTACAACGGATCTGATCGATAAAATGGCGGCCGCTTTT
Organism: Dyadobacter psychrotolerans; assembly: GCF_004349265.1. GTDB lineage: Bacteria > Bacteroidota > Bacteroidia > Cytophagales > Spirosomataceae > Dyadobacter > Dyadobacter psychrotolerans. The sequence continues at coordinate 386,671 of NZ_SMFL01000003.1, read as the reverse complement.
GATGTGAAATGTTATAATACCCTGACAGGTTTCAAATACATCGCGCAGGTAATTCGTGAGAAAGAAGGTATCGAAGAGTTTATCGGTGGCGGAGAAGAAAGTTATGGATACCTGATCGGTGACGCTGTTCGTGATAAAGATGCCATTGCATCCTGCGCTATGATCGCTGAACTTACTGCCTATGCAAAAGACAAAGGGCTGAGTCTGTTTGATATGTTAATGGAAATCTACAAGCAGTTTGGTTTCTATTATGAAGGCCTGATCTCTCTGACCAAAAAGGGAAAATCCGGTGCGGATGAAATTCAGCAGATGATGGCAGATTTCCGGGCAAATCCGCCAAAAACGCTGGCAGGATCGCCTGTTACGAGAATGGATGATTACAAAGCACTGACTTCGACTGATTTTAACTCAGAAAACACAACTGCTATTCCTTCTGGCGAAATGGGTATCGAACCTTCAAACGTATTGCAGTTCTTTACCGAAGACGGAACAAAATTCACCTGCCGTCCTTCCGGAACTGAACCAAAAATCAAATTCTACGTAGGTGTCCGCGCTGCACTGGAAAAAAATGAAGATTTCGACAGTGTTTATGCGGAGCTGAAAGAGAAAGTTAAAGGAATTGGTGAAGAATTGGGATTGAAATAAAAAAGATTTATTTTTTAAGAAAGCAGGCTGTCGAACTTAGACAGCCTGCTTTTATTTTTTAGTAACAGAAATATATTTCTTGTTATTATCAATTTCTATAATGTTTACAGAAATAAAATCATCAAGATTTAAATTATTTATTTCTTCAAAACTGGCGGGTTTGGCGTTGATATAGAATTCAGCCTTTTTCAGAAGTTCTGTAACTTTCAGAGTGTTTTTATCTGACTTGCCAATGCCTTGTTTTTCTAAAATAAAGGAAGCTCTTTTTCCCAGAAAAGCATCTTTCAATAACACATTTCCAGACGATGACCCGGCACTTTTTGTAAGATTTTTCTCAAAATAGGTTACTTCATTTTTATTTTTTATATCCAAAGCTTTCTGATAATCATTTTCAAGAGACAGGCTAAGCGGTGCAGGTGGTGTTTGCCCCATACCCAAACCCCCTCCGCCTCTCATCACAAATCCTGAATATCCTTTTGAAGGATTAAAACCTTCTTTTCCATCAGAACTTCCTTCGCCTGATGCTCCCTTGGATGTGACGTGTACCGCCAGTGAAGTGATGAAAAGCTGCAAAGGATCATAGGTAATCCGATTTATATCAAGATGACCTCCAAAATTTTGAACATCCTCCTTTATTAAATTAATGTCCTGCCATTTTAGTAAAGGCGATATCGCCCAATACAAAGTATCACCTTTAACTAAAACCCATTTGCTTTTGGTTTTTACACCAGGCTCAACAATCATTTTTTTCTCATCCACTTCATGCTGAGCGTTCACAACAGCCGGGCTTTTCTCTATTGTTTCGGGCGCAGGAACTTGCTGCAACGATTTGCTTTCAATTAAAACGGCTTCGAGGACTGGTTTTACTTCTGGTAAAAGTTCGATAATCTGTTCCTGATACGGCGCTACAAATGCAGAAGAGACATACAACAGGACAATCAATAGTGCGTACTTCCCAAATACGCTTACTCCGGACGGTTTTCGGTTCATCATTTTAATACGTTTTTTTAGAAGTGATTGAGCAAAAGAATTAGTTAACGGGAGTTCTTTGGTTTGGAGGGCAACTTTTAAGAGACTGAATTGATATTGTTTCTTTTCAACACCGTTTTTTAGAACTGCGCGATCGGCGAGGAATTCAAGGTTTCCCTGTACCAATTTGCGATGAGACCAGGCAAAAGGATTAAACCAAAGCACTATGCGCTGAATTTCCGCAAGCAAAAGATCAAGACTATGCAGCTGTCTGGCGTGCTCTGTTTCATGCGCAAGAATATGCTGTAACTCAGCGGAGCAATGTTTATCGGGATTCAATACGATCCATTTGAAAAAAGAAAATGGGGAAACTGTATTTCTGTTAAAGATCAGGGTGATATCTGTATCAAGCTTTTTGGAAGGCTGCTTCAAAAGTACAAGGAACAAACCGAAAATCTGATAAAGCAGCAACAGTGTCATGTATAGCACAACTGAAAGATAAATCAGCATCAGAATATCTGTCACCATCAGCTCTGATGAACGCTGAACCTGCTGAAACGATTTTGAAATATTAACGGGCGTTACTTTGTCCGAAATTAACGGCACAGCATTTACGATACCCGGAACGCTCTGATGAAACTCCTTTTGCACCGCAACAGGTCCCCAGTCAGGAAGCGGCAATAGCGGGATTGACCATGCAGCGGCGACGTTAAAAATCAGCAGCAATCGGTTCATTTTAGAAAATGTTTCAAACTGAATCAGCCAGCGGTAGCAGAGTGTTAAAACACCCAACAAAAAACTGACTTTAATGAGGTACGGGAAAAGCATACTTCTGTGAGGTTTGGTAAAAAATTAAACTTTCACTCTCCTTCTTCAATCATTCTGATGATTTCACGCAGTTCGTCCGGACTGACCTTTTCATTCTTTGCAAAATATGCGACCAGGTCTTTATAGGAATCATTAAAATAATTTCCCACAACTTTATTCAGCACAACTTTATTCTGATAATCTTCTTTGCTAATTGCAGGAAAATACTCGTAAGTATTGCCAAACTGCCTGTGTGTCACATACCCTTTTTCCTCCAGATTCCGGATAATTGTCGAGAGTGTGTTGTAATGCAGCTTTGGCTCTGTAAACATCGGCAGCATGTCTTTTACAAACGCATTTTGCAAATTCCATAGGACTTGCATAACTTCTTCTTCCTTACTGGTCAGCTTTTCTAATTCCATAAAATAAAGGTATAAACTATTTTTATAGTTAACAAACTATTTTTATAGTAGTATGCCGCAAATTATTTCAACCAGTATTTTTAATACAAGAAAATTGTCCGTTTCTTTATTTTGAAGGATATATACCACTCTTTCCTTAAATAAGTCTATCAAACTTGCGCTACCGTACGATAAATTAAATATGGCATTATTATCAATATTATTTATCGAATTGATTATGAAATGCCAAACTATATACGTCATAAAATCAAAACAGCATTATCTTTTTATAGAAAATAATTGCATATTCGTCATTGAATATTAAATAATGTCCTAACAAATGGTATTATGATGAAAAAACTACTACACACCCGTTGTTGGCTGGTGTTGTTAGTTGGCATGTTTTACGCTCATGTCAATTTTGCACAAAACGTTTCTATAACCGGAACGGTCACCGATGAGTCCGGTTCAGACATTCCCGGAGCTAACGTCGCAATAAAAGGAACCACACAGGGAACAACCAGTGATGCGGCAGGCAAGTATACGATCGCGGTACCTGCCGGCGGAACGCTGGTTTTCAGCTTCATTGGATTTAAGACAAAAGAGGTCAGCATCGGGAGCCAGAGAGTTATCAATGTAAAAATGGAATCCGAAGCATCTGCTTTGAATGAAGTGGTTGTAACGGCTTTGGGGCAAACTCAGGAAAAGCGGGCTTTGGGTTATTCTACACAAACGATTACTTCGGAAAGCATCAAAAATTCCGGTGAGCAAAACATCGTCGGTGCACTGCAGGGTAAAATTGCAGGAGCGATAATCACGGGTTCAGGTGGAGCACCAGGTGCAGGTGTTAACATCATTCTTCGGGGAGTAACATCTTTGAGCGGAGGCGCAGACAACCAGCCTTTATTTGTTATTGATGGTATTATAATCAGCAATTCAACATCCGCGGGTAATCCGCTTCCGAGTGCTGGAACTAATTCTCCCGGTGCATCCGAGCAATTTGCCAACACAAACAGGGCTGCTGACATAAATCCTGATGATATTGAAAGTCTTTCTGTGTTGAAAGGTCCTGCCGCGACGGCGTTGTACGGTCTTAGAGCATCGAATGGTGCTATTATCATTACTACAAAAAGGGGAAAATCCGGAAAACTAAATGTATCGGTATCTTCCTCCGTTGGTGTGGATGTTTTGGGTAAATCGCCTTCTATACAAAACACCTTTTTGCAGGGAAGGCTCGGAGAGTTTATTCCGCTTACTACTGCCGGAAGAACACCTTACCAGTCATTTGGTCCGGTACTCGATCCGCTAAACACATCGGATAAAATTTACGATAATTTTCGTGGATTTTACCGGGATGGATTTAGGAACAACAATAATATTACTGTAACAAAAGGAAGTGACAAAGGAAATATTTACGTGTCACTTGGCAGAAACACGCAGAAAGGTATTGTTCCTAATACAAATTTTTACCGTACTTCGGTTAAAGTAGCGGGAGCCTACAATATTACAAAAGCATTAACAGCTTCTGCTTCTTTTAATTACACCAATTCAGGCGGAAAACGCCCGCCGGCAGGTGATAAGTCAATTTTCAGCGCACTGGGATACTGGCCGAATACTTATGATGTAAATGATTATCTGAATGCGGATGGAACCCAGAAAAATATACTGCCCGGCTTTACTGATAATCCAAGATATCTGGTTGAGAAAAGTCCTCGTGTCGATAAAATCAATCGTTACATTTCGGATATTACTTTAAACTACAAAATTACAGACTGGCTTGCAGCGAAGTATCAAATAACTTACGATACCTACCGTGAAACGCGGTCAAGAGAAGTAGATAGCACATTTGATGTGGGTATTCAGGTAAAAGGTTTTTTGATAAATGAGAATCTTAAATTTCGGGAGCTGAATTCAAATCTTTATTTAACCGCACAGAAGCAATTTAATGAAAACTGGAACGGCTCAGTTCTGATAGGAAATTCGATTGTCGACAGCAAGCGTCCGGATAGTTATTATACCAGAGGGGAAAATTTTAATGCGCCTTTCACACATGAAATGTCGAGTTACCAAAATGTGCAAACAAGATTTTACTCTCCCCTTCAATATAGGATCGTAAGCTTTTTTGGAGACGCCAAGCTAAGTTACAGGGATGTATTATATATGAATGCGACAGTAAGAAATGATATCGTTTCGACATTGCCCACCGCCAATAATTCATTTGTTTATTCGTCTTTTAACGCGGGATATATTTTCACTGAACACCTTCCGAAAAACAACATTTTATCCTATGGTAAACTGAGGGCATCATGGGCGCAGGTAGGTAAGGGAACAGATCCTTATGTGACTGGATTTTATTATGATCAGGCTGATAATTTCCCTTTCGGCAATACTGTTCCCGGATATTTTCGCAGGTTGACTACAGCCAACCCGGATCTTAAACCTGAGAGAACGACGTCGATTGAAGTGGGAACTGAACTCCGTTTCCTTAAAAACCGGCTGATGGTGGATGCAACCTATTTCACAATGGATAGCAAGGACCAGATTGTACGTGCTCCGGTATCGAACGTTTCCGGATATTCATCTTACTACACCAATTTTGGACTCATCAGAAACAAAGGAGTAGAATTGCTGTTGAATGCAAAACTGGTTCAGGCAAAGGATTTCACGTGGGACGCTTCTGTGAACTGGTCTAAGATGGCGGGTAAGGTAATAGAAATGCCGGCCGAACTTACCGAGATCACTTATTATGATAATACGGTTGGCTCTCTCAAAGTCAAAAAAGGAAGCAAGATTGGCGATTTATGGGGTTACGATTACGCCCGTGCTCCGGATGGACAGTTATTAATCAATGCAAGTACAGGATTTCCTGAGACCAGTGTGTTCAGCCAGGGATCCACAGCCCTTAAACAGTATGGAAACGCGATGCCGGACTGGATTGGAGGCTTAACGAATACGATCAATTACAAAGGAATATCCCTTTCGTTTCTGCTGGAATGGCGACACGGAGGTGATGTGATTGACCTTGGAGAAAGGAATCCTTTAAGGAGTGGTTCTATTGAGTTAACAGAAAGGCGTTATGAGCAGGTGATTTTTAAGGGAGTTGTAAAGGATGGTGAAAACTATGTTCCGAATACAAAAGCGGTTTATCTGGATGATGCCTTTTATAACCCTTCCACATCGACACGTTTTAACAGCTGGTCGCATTTAAATATTCAGGATGGTTCCTGGTTTCGGCTCAGGAATGTAAGTATCGGGTATTCCCTGCCAAAAAGCCTTATTGGAAATTCGGTCTTCAAAGGTGGGGTGCGATTTAACCTGACAGGCACCAACTTGTTTCTCAGCACACCTTTCCGTGGATATGATCCGGAAGCACTGACTTTTGGATCCGGTACCAATCTAATTGGTTTTGTGGGAAGAAATAATCCTTCTACTAAAAGCTATCAATTTGGCGTAACTGCCAATTTTTAATCTTATTTGGTATAGCATCTGTCTAAATTTTCAGATTATGAATTCAACAAAAAAAATATATTTTCTATTATACACCTGTCTGGCGCTATTAACATCAGGCTGTGATAACTACCTTGATGTTAATAATGATCCAACCTTAAAGTCAGATGCAACGGTTCAGGAGTTACTTGCAACCGCACAGTTTTACACAAGTGATGCCAGTTGGCAGCAAGCATACACTGCCTGCCAGTATGCGCAGCAACTTAGCAGTAATTTGTCTACAACCGGAACCGATTCTTATGCAGAGGCGGAAAATGCCACGGGTTGGTCAAATTTTTATCTTTACATACTTCCCCAATTAAACGCCATTATTTCAAAAGCGAAAACGGAAGACGTACCTGTTTATGCAGGCATTGCAAAGACTTTGTTGGCTTATAATCTCGGAATTGCTACCACTTCCTGGGAAAATATCCCTTTCTCTCAGGCAGATCAGGAGCCCAAAAATTTTCAGCCTGTCTATGATACTCAGCAGGTAATTTATGCGGATATCCAGAGATTGCTTGATGAGGCCATTGTAGAATTGACTAAAAATTCAGGAACAAAACCAGGAACTGATGACCTAATTTACGCAGGCGATGTGGCTAAATGGACACGTTTGGCTTATTCTTTAAAGGCACGATATCTGTTGCATTTATCCAATAAAAATACGGTGCAAACGGCTCAGGCTGCACTTACTGCTTTGCAAAACGGAATGAAAAGTAACGCTGACGATTTTCAGCTTAAATATAATTCCAAAAATTTACAACCATGGTACAGCCGTGTCGCGCTGACAAATAGTACGAGTAATCTTTCAGTTACCTACAGCAGTACTTTTGTTGATTTAATGAATGGGAAAGTTCAGGGGATAACTGATCCACGTATTTCCAAAGTTATTACCTTAAAAAATAACCAAACCGTTTACAGCGGACAGGTACCAGCCTCTTTGACAGGTACAACTGTTGATTTTAGTGCAGCCTCATGGCATTCCGGAATAAATTCACCGGTTGTTTTCATGACCTATGCAGAAACAAAGGCGATCGAAGCCGAAGCCCGGTTTTTATCAAATGGCGGGACTTTTACTTCAAAAGGAAGCACCGAAGATGCTTACAAAGCTTATCTGGAAATAGCACAGGCTAACATGCGAAAATTGGAAGTTACGGAAGCAAACATAACATCCTATCTTTCCGCTCCGGCAGTGGCAGTAACGGCATCTCAACTGACCTTGTTGCAAATTCTGAAAGAAAAGTACAAAGCTATGTTTCTGATTGGCGATATCTGGACTGACGTTCGAAAATATGGTTATTGGGATCTTCCAATGCCGGCCAACGTGAATCCGGAATTAGGAGGACCCCGCATTCAGCGAATGAGATATCCGTCATCCGAGCTGACGCGTAACACAGCAAATGCAGAGAAAAACGTAAAAGGACCGGCTGTAACGATGTGGATGTTTTCGAATTAATGGTTGAAAATCTGAAGCTTAAAATCGAATCAAAATGAAAAGAAATATCAATAAAATTTTAATGTCCTTTGCCTTTCTCTCATCCATTTTTTTGAGTGGATGTTATGAAGAGCCTGACCTGATAAACGATATCAGCACAAGCGTTGGAAAGGTAGCGCAGATTTCAATTGTCTGGCTTGGAACGACGAGGAACGTTAATCCGACAAGTCTGGCAATTATTCCGACACTCACAGTGGATGCGGGCGCTTCTACCAATTTTAACATTGAGTATACCTCCGAAATTCCGGTGAAGGAGTTCCGGGTTTACTATGCTGCAACCGCAACCGGTGCGCAAACACTTGTAGCCAATGTGCCAGCCGGTACTCAAAAATATGACGCCGCAATAAGAAGTTACGTACTGGCAGTTCCAATAAAAGCACAGGAGACAAAAGGAACTACAAGGCTGTTTTTCGCTCAGATAGTCACAGAGAATGGTTTGCTGTCGGTACAGAAATCCACGACGCTTACAACCAACAAATAATAATTTTGAGGTAATTGGTGTCAATCGCTAATTACCTCAAAATCACCAGCGGTTTCACAACCGAATGTTTGTCATTTTCCATTCTTATAAAATACTTTCCTGCCGGCAGATGGGAGGTGTTGATCAGGATCTTTGAACCGGATAAGTAGGTCATTTGAAGGGGAGAGGTCCGGCCGGTTATGTCAGACAAGGTCACTTTGTCTCTTCCCTGCATCATAATTTCTGATTCGAGGATGACTTCTCCCTGAGCCGGGTTAGGATACAGGTTGACCATATTTGCTGCCAAAGGTTCAGTCGCCGTTATTGTATCTCTGAAAATAGGTAGATTGGTAAAGGCTTTGTCAAACATAATGCTCTTAACTGTTTCTTCCGGCGCGCCCAGCCAGTCTGTAAGAATGCTGGAATAAACCTGCCTGAAATCCGTCTGAATTTTTATGTTATTTCCATCCAGATCTTTCAGGTCAGGATTTTTACCAATCACCTGTGTTTTTACCCCGTTCCCAAAAACAAACAGCGGCGATGCCCACCCGTGATCTGTTCCTTTACTGCCATTGGAAATTGCTCTTCGGCCAAATTCAGAAAACGTCATTCCCGCTACTTTGTCATCTTTACCATTTGCCTTCAGATCAGCCATAAAAACCTTAATGCCGTCGGAAAGGTATTTTAACAGATTTGCATGCACGCCCTTGGTCGTATCCGTTGAGTCAACCTGTGAGGAATGTGTGTCAAAGCCGCCAAGCGTAACGTAATATATTTTGGTTTGTAATCCTCCTGCAATCAGGCGTGCCACGATTTTCAGTTGGTCAGAAAGTGAATTGCCTGTTGGATACGTGACCAGATTTTTCCCTTTGTCCGCCGCCGCTTTTAACTGACCTGCGTAAGCAACGGAGGAGGTTTGCTGTTGTCTGATGTAAGCGGTGTACTTTCCTGCCGGTGTATTGGGAAGTTCTCCGGGAACTACCGTTGGTTTATCTCCTACAATTTTTGAAAAAGTATCCGGATTTTGAATGGCAAGCGCTCCGGAAATCGTGCTTGTGTTAAAGGTAGTCGAAGAAATGGATGAAATCTGAATAGCCAGCGGATCAGTGAATTTTGAATTGGGATAACCAACCGGAAAGCCTTCATAGGTTTCCTGAAGGTATCGTCCCAGCCAGCCCGTTGTCGCAAGTTTGTTCGCATCGGTCGCTGTGTACCAGATGTCGTTCGCACGGAAATGGGAAAAATTCGGATTTGGATAACCGGTTGAATGTACAATCGATACTTTTCCTTCATTGAAAAGTGTTTGCAGGCCAGTCATGGAAGGATGAAGGCCGGTTTGCGGCAGCCCGTTCAGTTTTAAAACTTTGTTTTCAGGAATCGCAATATTTCCTCTGAAACTTGCATTTGTATATGTGCTGTACTGGTCAAGAGGGAGCACCATATTGAGGCCATCGTTTCCGCCGTTCAACTGGATAACCACCAGAATTTTATCATTAATTTCTGCCAGTTCCAGCATCGCCTTCATAAAAGGAGCGTTTGGATTCGTTTCTGCTTTGGCTCCGTAACCATCGAGCATAAGCGGCAGGAAAAATGAGGAAGAGGCATACTGAAGAAAATCACGACGTTTCATGAGATCGGGAAAATTATTTGTTTAATCAGGAAATTTTAAGAAACGTTGAGATTTGCATTATCATTAACCCATCTGATATTCTGCCAGTCGGAGCAGATACAGATATAGTTCGTCGATTTTCATTTCGACTGCATTCTTTTTGGCAGTGTTGTTTGGATCGGCTGCGTAGAGGTTCCATTCAAGCGTCCATTCGTATCGCGGAAGTCCCGGAATAAGCACTTCATCAATAATATAATCGCGCTGGTTTTGAGGAAGTTCAAAAGCAAAAAGTGTACTGGTTAATTCATTGACAAGAATTACCGGGTCAGAAGGAACCGAAACTTTTTTGGCCGTTTCCAATGAATTGATATTGATTTTCATCTTGGTGGATCCGGCTACGATCGCGTCTGTAAACGAGCCGCGCAGTGCCAGTGTGGTAGAATTAATCCAGAGCTCATAAAAATCGGTATCGTAGTATGGCCGCCATCCGAAAACCGTTGACTGGTCAAATACTTCCATTTGCAGTTCCTTTGCTCTTGCAGCCAAGTATTGTGTGAAAAGGTCAAAAGTAGTACGGTCGGAGACAACATCAGGCACAACTTGGTCGAAGTGCAAAAGCGTACCGATAATAAATTCCAGAGGGGATTTAATCTGTGAACCGATCAGCGCATCTTCATAAAAATGTTGAGAACAAAAAAGCTGGGCAAGGACCGGTTTTATTTCATAATCTTTTCGAAATGTTGCAGCCAGAGGTTTAATCACTTCATTTTCGACAGTTGCAGAAATTTCGGACTGTACAAACCAGCGGTAAAATTTCCTGACCATGAATAAGGCCGTTTTCTCCTGTTTTAAAATCATGTCGATTAAATCTGCTAACTCTGCCTCACCTGCCGGAATGCCTGAACCGGTTCTTCCCTGAATGCTCGTATTTTGGTAAAACGAAGAAAAAGTTTTGACAGTCTTATCATGCTGATCAGACAGGAATTGGACTGTAATTGCGGAAGAAGTTATACTTCTAAAACCCGTTGGTCGCCAGCCGGTCAAAACTTTTGCAGCGTTTTTTACATCATTTTCGTCATAATTTCCCTGTCCTATTGTAAAGAGTTCCTGCAACTCCCTGCCATAATTTTCATTAGGTTTTCCAACAGTATTTAAATTTCCGTCCAGATACAGCAACATAGCCGGATCCTTGGTGATTTCAATCAGAAACGTCCTGAAATTGCCTAGTGCATGTTTTCGCAGCAGCTGATATTGTAAGTAGATAAACCTTGCATCGGAGATATCAGTCGCGGTTGAAACAAAATGATTCTGCCAGAAAAGGGTCATTTTTTCAATGATATTATCCTTTTGCGTCATCATTCTGGCAATCCACCAGTTTTTGACAAAGGCGCGTCGGGCGCTATCGTTTTTATTTCTCTCGGCATCGTCCACGCCCGGAGCGCCCCAGGAAATATCCTGAAATGTTTTGCCAGCGGCATCAGTAGGAAGAGGAGGAACCGGTGTATCTGTTAAAAAGGAAGCGACAATTGTTTCCGCCGACTTTCCGGTCAGCCTCGCTATGTTTGCCTTTGTTCCTCCAAAATTAAGTCTCCTGAGTAAGTGAGCTGCCTGCCGGGAAGTTAAAGGTTTGTCAAATTTGTCGATTGAAGCCATTTCAGTAAACAGAGGAATAAAATGTCTGTTAAGATACAAATTATTATAAGAGGTTTAATATCACATACTTAATTTAATATCATTTTAACTCAAATTTGTCTGGTTTTTGCAACATTACGATAAGAATGTTTGTACAGGACTGATAGAATGCAATCTCCTTTTTATCTTTGGGTTAAAAAGCTTTGAGCCAGTTTTATATTATTTCCATGTTTTGTTATCCTACCGGTCTCCGGAAATTTCTTTTTCTTTTACCAATCCTTTTTGTAAGTGTACTTTGCCAGGCACAGCAAACGAACACTGTTACACTGGCAGGTACCGTTACGGACGAAAAAACGGGGAAGCCTCTTCCTTTTGCAAATGTATTTATCAATAATTCCACCATCGGGACCAGCGCCGACGGAGATGGTAATTACCGCCTTGGTAACCTGCCAATCGGAACTCTTGAAATAGGCGTTTCTTTTTTGGGGTATGAAACCGTCCGGCAGACGCTGCGTTTTGAACAGCCTGGTGTAAAAAAAGTTGTGTTCAAACTGAAAGAGGGGATGGAATTACAGGGTGTAACGGTTTATGCCCGGAAAAATAAGAGGAGAGAAAAAAATCTTAAAATCATAACCAGAGAATTACTTGGGACCAACTCTTTTGCCAAACTCAGTAAGATCTTAAATCCGGAAGTTTTACGAATATCAGAGGACGATAACGGCCATTTAAGTGCGCAAACGACAAAGCCGCTGATTATCGAAAACAATGCACTCGGTTACCGTATTTTTCAGGATCTTGACGATTTTGATTTTTATGAAGGCAAGGTTTATTATGGCGGAAGTACGCGTTTTGAACTTCTGAAACCAAAAGATGATATTCAAAAGAAGTTTTGGCGGACCAATCAGGAGACTGCCTACAAGGGTTCGCTCAAACATTTGCTTGCCAGTATGGTAGCCGACAGTGTTGCGGAGGCTGGATTTAAAGTCTATCAGACTATTCCAGAATCGATGCGGATTTTCAATACGGTTAGGCCCGTGAATGGTGTCAACCTGCTTTCCAATCATTTAAATAACCGGATCGTGCCTGTTCGTGGTGTTAAGCTGATTCAGCCGGGCGAGTTAGAGACGGAGCGGCTTTTGGTTTCACAAACAGTATTAGAAGTTTTTTATACCAAAAGAAAAGGACGGTCGCCTTACGCTGATATGCCTTATCCACATACACAGCTTACTTTCCCAAATGGGTACATTGTAATCACACCACAGGGCTGGGTTGTAATGCCTATGGGTTTTGAAATCGCGGGAGATCTTGGAAAAGACCGGTTTGCTTCGCTTCTGCCGGCGGACTGGAAACGGGATGAATAAAGGAGAAACGTGTTTATTTCGTATTGTTGATCAACACAACAAAAGGCAGGTTCACATTCCAATTGAGTTCAAAATGATCTTCATTAAGAAATCCTTTGGAGTAATTGCCTAATACAACATCCTGATCACCATCACCATCAAAATCTTTTACATCCATACAAATCCATCTGCCTTCCTTATGAATTGGTATTGCATGTGGCGTAAAATGGAAGTCTGATTTTTCCTTGTTCTGTTCAAAATAAATAAAGCTTTCAGCAGGATTGTTCTTAAAATCAGCGAAGAAAGCAATAGAAGTCATATCTGTATCTCCATCCAGGTCAAAATCTGCAATCATTACCTTTGTACATCCGTTTACAGGATAAAATGATGTCTGTTTGAACTGCAAGTTTCCGGTATTGGTAAAAATGTAAATTCCGTGATAAGGTTTTAAAATCCTGGAATAGTCACTGTTATCGCCTGCGGTGTAAACAATATCAGGCTTTCCATCTTTGTTCATATCCGCCAGCTGAAAGCTGCTGGAACCATAAACGGGAGGAAACCTAAGTATGTTTTTGCTTTGAAACCCGCCTTTTTTATCATTTGTAAAAAGCCAAATTCCTTCATCTCCATGGGCAAATAAAGTCATAAAATCGATCCAGCCATCCTGATTAAAGTCTCCGGTAATACTTTGCGTTACTCCCGGAATCTCTCTGACAGGGATAGTTTTGAAAGATTTACCAGCCTGTTGTTCCATCAGGTATAATCCGCCTTTATTATGTCCGAAACTGCAAACAATATAATCTGTCAATCCATCTTTATTGAAATCTGCTGAAACAGTTTGAACAGGCCTGAACAGATTATTTGCGATAGTCGTCAACTGATTATTTGACCCATTAAAAAACAGCAGGTTCCCCGAAGGCACATCCAGCGCTTTCATTTCTCCGATACAGGTTATAATTGTATTTTTATTTTTTTCAAATGTCAGCTGAACGGCAGGTGAAGGCAGTTGGACAGTTGATTGTAATATTAAATTCTGACCCCATCTATTTAACAATCCTGTTTCTGAATTGCTGGTGTAAATCGAATTTGAATCGATAGCCACCAGCGTTGTAGTTGCAATATTAGAATTATTTACTTTGGGTTTTAGTAATGAAAATATGGACCAATCATTAACCAGATCAACCGGTGGTTTTAGCGAAGTTAGATGAGCAGGCGCGAGAGAATCATAATAGGCAACAATCTGCATCCAGTCGGAATAAGAAATTGCAGATTTTTCATTTTGGTAATAGGTGGCATTCTGCCAGACTTCAAGTCCCAGCTGTTTTGCCATGGCCGGTAACACCCGGTTATGCCAGGTTTCTTTGTCGAGTAAAGAGGGGCTTGGTGCCAAATGACATGATCCACAATATTTTTCAGCTAGTTTTCCTCCAGGCAATTGATTAGCCAGGTTTTTTTCTTTATTGTTTTTATTAAAACAAGACGTTGCCACAATTACGGATAGAAGTAACGAAATGTAAGAGCGGAAGAAAACGGCAGTTTGCATAATCACTGTTTGTAAATACAAAAAGAGGCAGTTTTGAGGCTGCCTCTTTTTCGGGGTGCGTTAGCTTTTATTGGTATCCCGGATTTTGTTTTAGTGACGACTTGCCATTTCTGGTGCTCAGGTCAATCTGACTCTGAGGAATAGGAAAGTACTCATTCACTCCTTTAATAAATTTACCACCGCTGACATCGGGAGTGACTTTGCTTTCATTCGTAATGTAAGCGTTCAGCGCCTGATCGGCAATTCCCCACCGTGCAAGGTCAAAAAACCGATGACCTTCCATGGCAAATTCCAGCTTTCTTTCGAAATAAATTGCTTTAAGTGCACCATCTTTCCCTTTCGCTGCAAAAGCTCCGGCAGGATAAACTGCAATTTTATAATTGGCCGCTGGTGTTGTAGTAAAACCATTAAGCGGTTTGGTCGCGTCCTTATAAGTATAAACAAAACTTTCAGGTCTCGCTGCACGTTCGCGTACCAGGTTTACGTATTCCTGTGCTTTTGCAAGATTCCCCAGCTGAGCTTCCGCTTCAGCTGCCATCAGCAGAACATCGGCGTAACGAATAATCTGAACGTTAATAGCCGTTCCAGGTGCCCATGAATGCTGATCCGAATATTTGTCCTGAGTTGCCTGCCAGTACATGTTTTTCTTTGGAGAATATGGTCCCGCATAGGTTTGGTCGCGGATCCATGCCTGTCCGGGATGGTTACCCCAGTCAAGGAAAGGAACGCCGCGACGGCCAACAGTCCAGTCGATACGCGGATCAAGCGGGGTTGTGGCATCCGGTGTAAAGGCAGCTTCCGACTTTATTCCCATATCCGTTTTAAGTGCTTTGGTATTGTATGTGTCTATTAAAGGAAGCCCGTTTGCATCTGTTTGGAATGAATTCGCCAAATCTACGCTAGGCTGAAAAAAACCGCAGCATCTGAATGGCGAGTTGTAAGGGAAATTAAGCATACCCCCGGTATTCGCATTGTCGATCGTGTTAGTACCATCATTGGCGGCCATTTGAACGGCAAATACTGATTCAGCCATGTTCTTCTTAGCGGCGTCAAAAATGTCCTGATATTTTGGCATCAATGCATATTTAGTTCCGCTGCTCGTTACGCCTTGGGAGATTGCCATATCAAATGTTGTTTTGGCCTCCGTGTATTTCTTTTCGTATAGGTAGGTTTTAGCAAGATACGCTGCTGCTGCCCACTTATTGGCACGGCCAACTTCCGCCTGAGTTGCCGGAAGGTTGTCCATAGCAAATTTAAAATCTGCCTCAATTTTAGGCCAGATATCAACATCATTTGTCACAGCAGACGGATTTTCCGTTTTTTCGTCAATGTAGGGAACCATGTTGAACATCTTTTTCAACTCAGAATAATAGTGACCTCGCAAAAATCTTGCTTCTGCTTCGAGGCCTTTCTTTTCAGCATCGGTGATATTGGCAGTTACCAGTGGGATAAATTTCAAAACCCCGTTAGTCCGGTTGATTCCCTCGTAAACGGCTTTCCATTTACTATTAAAAAAACCATTGCTCGGTCCGGCACTGTAAATCATGATGGAATTGATACCGGGCTGATCGGCTCCGTCACTTCCTTTTTTAGCATCGCCTCCTGCAATACTCCCGTAAATCCAATTGTCAGCTGCTGCGTCCCACGCACTTGCCGCACCCACTCCGTTTCCGTCAAGTGCTGCATAAGCACCAATGAGTAAATTCTGCACGCCTGGTTTGGTACTCAACTGCGCATCGCTTAGTGATCCGAGTGCGGGCTTTTTCAAAAAATCGTCGCTGCAGGCATTGAAAAATAGTCCGAGTGCAGCAATAGCTGCTATTTTGGAAAATCGTAATGTTCTCATGTTCTTCTGTTATTTAATACAGTTATTAGAATGTCAGATTTAAACCAATAAGAAACTGACGGGTGTTCGGGTAAACCCCTTCGTCAATACCAAATGCGGTTGATCCGTCCACCTGGCTTTGTCCTACCTCAGGATCTGGCCCTGAATATTTTGTGATTGTAAAGAGATTTGCACTTTGAATGTAAATACGTGCTCTTTCCAGACGGAGTCTTGATATTACTCCTTTTGGTAATGTATAACCAAGCTGTGCATTTTTCGCGCGCAAATAAGACCCGTTTTCTACGAAGTAGGAATTAGGTACATTGGTGGTACTGAACGAGCCGGTGTTTTCCTGAATCGGCGCTGTTGCATTGGTGTGATCCGGTCTCCATGAATCATACAAAGCGGTATTGCTTTTTGCGCCTTGGAAGTTAGTGTAGAAGTCATGCCACCATTTCAGGTTGTTCCAGATCTGGTTGCCCTGCACGCCGTAGAAGAATATTCCAAAATCAAATCCTTTGTATGCAGCGCCAAGATTCAAGCCGTAGCTGAATTTAGGACTTGGATTTCCCAGAAAAACGCGATCGTCAGAAGTTATCATGCCATCTCCATTAGTATCCGCATATCTGAAACGTCCTGCCTTTACTTCGCTTTGATACACCGCATTAGAATTTTTTGAAATCTCCTTTGCCCGAGAATCAGCCTGGTCAATTTCCTGTTGACTATTCCAGAAGCCGTCTATCTGATATCCATAAAACTGCCCGATAGAATGGCCCACAGCATTTCTGACAATCGAACTACCGTTAAATCTGCGGGATTCCTGATCAAAATATGTAGCACCATCTGTGATCTTTACAATTTGATTGTTGTAGGTCGTCAGGGTGGCGGTAGCACTTAATTTCAGGTCTTTTGTGACATTTTTTTCTGCATAAACAGACATGTCGATACCATGGTTTTTCATTGCGCCTATGTTTACAGCGGGCGGTGTGCCTTGCCCTGCTGTACCGGAAATTTCAGGTGAGAAAAGCAGATCTTCGATATTCTTTTTGTAATAATCAATAGTAAAATCAATTGCTCCGTTAAACAGCTGCGCATCTAAACCAATGTTGGAATTGATGTTTCTTTCCCATTTTGCTAACGGATTTCCTACCCTTGTACGCTGAAATCCTAGTACAGTGCTATTGCCCGTTCCCTTGATGTCATAAAAAGAATGGCTTCTGTTTTGTCCGTATGTAGTAAATGCGTTAGCGTTAGAAATATTAAACTGGTTTCCCATGATCCCGTATCCTCCGCGGATTTTAAGATCTGTCAGCCAGGGTACATCCTTCATAAAGCTTTCTTCTGTTACCCGCCAGCCTGCACTGACCGCAGGAAAGACACCATATTGAGAAACGAATTTGGAAGAACCGTCACGCCTCACAGTCGCACTTAGCAAATATCTGTCCTTGAAGCTGTAATCGATACGTCCAATGTATGAAAACAAGGCCTCTTCAAACCTACCGCTGAAATTGGTCGGCGTTCCGGATCCTGTTGAAAGGTTGGTGAAGTTCGGGTCAAACGAGAAATATCCCTGGGTGGATCCGCCAACTTCATTTCCGGAAGCACTATATGCTTCCGTACCAACCAGTACTTTAACATTATGCAATTCCCGGAAGTTTTTTTCATACGTCAGTGTGTTTGTCCAGGTCCAGTTATATCCTGAATTGGCCGATTCGGAGTAAGAGTTGGTTGTTGTATTTTCCGCATTCTCCCATTCAGGGTAGCCAAAAGAATTAGATCTGTAAGAATACATCGTACCTCCGAAGCTCGACCGGACCGTGAAGTTTTTAAGGAAATCAACTTCCGCATACATATTTCCAATAATACCGTTGCCTAGTCCTTTATTATTTCTGGCACGATCACGAATCGCAACCGGGTTTTTGGCATTTCCCAAACCGCTTCCAAAAGAACCTGCATAATTTCCGTTTACATCATAAACCGGCACAATTGGCTGCATACGAAACGCCATACCAATGGCACCGCCTTCTTCCAAAAATGAACTTCTTGGATTGTCTACAAGCGAAACTGCAAGGTTCTCTCCAATCCTGATATGCTTACCCACATTATACTGGCTGTTAGCCCGAATAGTATAACGTTTCAGATAAGTGTTCATCAGGTTTCCCTGCTGATTGAAATGGTTAAATGAAAACAGATAATTTCCCTGAGGTCCGCCACCGCTCACCGAAAGGTTGTGGCTCTGAATCGGTGCGGCTTTAAATATTTCATGAAACCAATCTGTTCCCTCTTTGTTTGATTTTACAATTCTGTAAAAGGAATCCATATCAGCTTTATCCGTATAATTCGGATTCACATAATATTTACTGAGATCGATCTGGCTGGCAGATGCGCCGGTAGGGACGATGTAGTCAGGTAAAACAGCTTTTTCTCCGTTACCATACTGAGGATCATTCACTGCCACACCGGAGTTTCTTAAAGCAAGAAATTTCAGATCAGCAGTTCCCTGAGAAGAAAGCAGGTCATAAACGTTTCCTTTTTTAACGGTCTGGGTTCCATAGTAGGTATCATAACTAATACGAACTTTTCCTGAGCCACGTTTGGTGGTAATAATTACAACACCATTTGACGCCCGTGAACCATAAATAGAAGCCGAACCTGCATCTTTTAAAACCTGCATCGTGGCAACATCATTTGGATTAAGACTGTTGATATCCTGGGTTGGTACTCCATCCACAACATACAAAGGCGTGTTATTTCCAAATGAATTGATACCTCTGATCCTTACCTGTGGCGCACTGCCAGGCTGTCCGGATGTCAAAACAGTTACCCCCGAAGCACGTCCCTGAAGCTGGTTGGTCAGGTTGGAATTTGGCTGTTCAGTCAGTTCTGAAACTTTGACAACCGAAACAGCTCCTGTCAAATCCTTTCTTTTAGCAGTACCGTATCCCACAACTACTACTTCACTCAGCAGTTTTTCATCTTGCATTAAAATTACGTTCAAACTGGATTGATTTGGCGTAATGTCAACGTCCTTTGGTGTAAAACCTACATAACTGAAAGTTAATGTTACCCCGCCATCCGGAACCTCGATTTTGTAAGCTCCGTCTGCATCAGTATTGGTTCCCCGTTGTGAACCCTTCACAATTACTGAAACTCCGGGAAGGCCGGAACCATTGTTATCGCTAACGGTACCCGATATACTTCTATCTATAAAATTGCCTTCCTGAAATGTAGTAGGGCTTAAATTACCGGTTTGTGGTTTAATACGTTTAAGGATAATTTGTTTTCCCGAAACTTCGTAACTTAAATTGAGCGGTCCTAAAATGGTTTTTAATGCAGCACCAAGCTGTTCCTGGCGAACATTCACTGAGATCTTCCTTTCAGCCTTTACAAGGCTTGAACTGTATAAAAACTTAACTTTAACCTGCTCCTCGATGTTCGCTAAAACCTTACGGACATCTTGATTCTGCATATTAATCGTGATACGATTGTTTAAAACTTCCTGTGCTTCGCTTACACGCGCCAGGGCGATGCTGGACAAAAGTGCAGCAATGACGAGTTGAGTGCAACTAAATCTCATAATGGTTTGCCAATGAGCATAGTTAGGATACAATTTTTGCATAACTTTACAAAGTTTTGTTAAACATGGAAAAAATGGGACAAAACGATTCCTCCATCCGTCGCAAGCAGATGTATTATTTTGAGGAGAAAAAATAGGAAGGTTGGTGATGGTGCAAACATCATCGACCTTTTTTATAGATTTTTATGGAAGCATAAATGGTTGTTTAAATGGATAAATAAATCAGTCAGGTTTGTATAATTGTTTTTAATATCTTAATGACATCCTTTTCCGGATACGAGTATTTTCGCATCAACAACGGCAAATTCAGCCTCAATACCTTTACATATCAAATCAATTTTATCGTAAAGTGATTCCTGTGAGAACGAGGCTGTTAGCATGCAGTCTCCAAATACCTTTTCATCGTAAACGATTTCAATTCCATAAGATTCTTCCAGATTTTTGAAAATTTTAGAAACCGGCACATCCTGAAAATCGCCAATAGGTGGAATAACTGCTGTTGATACAATCATCTCCGGAGCATCAACCAGAAATTTCTTAATGATTTCTTCTTTTCTTGAATATAAAACCTTCTGGTTTGGCGTAATGATTGTCGCGTTTTCTGAATTAGTGTTATTCTTATGTTCCTGGCATGTGAAAACCGAAACTTTACCCGTTTTTACAACAACTTCAACTTCCTGATCATCATCAAAAGCCTTTATTGTAAAACTTGTCCCAAGCACCTTTGTCACCAGCTCATTGGCGTAGACATAAAAAGGACGATCCGGATTTCTGTGGATCTTAAAAAATGCCTCTCCTGACAAAATAACCTCCCGTTCTGTTTTTAAATCAAAATTCTTTGGAAACCGGATTGTGCTTTTTGGCTGGAGAGTGATTTGGCTTTTATCCGGAAGATTGATGACAATTGGTTTGTCGGTAATATTTTTCCTTTCAACGAACCTGTTTTCAGGAGTGGAAATGAGATTATGAAATGCGAACTGTATTTCTTTTGTGGCCGGTTTGAAAAGCCAGCCCGCTACGAGAATGACCATTGCAGCAGCGCCGGTGAGTAGAAACAGACGTGGCCAGATGGATTTAACAGGTCTTGCCGGCTGATCGTAACCCAGCTGAATTTTTCCCCACATATTTGTTACCTGATCGTGTTCAGGAAAATCCTTTTCAATGTCTGCTGAAAGCAGCTGTAAAATCCCTTTCGCGTTGGCAATGGTATCTGACATTTCCGGATTTTCCATCAGAAATTTCTTCCAGAAAGACTCGGTTTCCGACGTGGGCTCATAAACCCACTGTTTAAAGTGAGCGTCTTCAAGAAAGTCGGTTAACGTATAGGCGTGGTAGTTCATGCTGGTACTATTCTATGTAAAAATATTACATGTCTTATAACAGCAAGAGGAGAACAAATGGTATTTTAACTCACTTCGCGAGGAAAAAAATTAGAATTAAATAAAAAAATAATCAGCAGATTGTGAATTGATAATTGGCGAAGTTTTAAAACAGCACGCTGGATCAGATTTCGAACGGATTGTTCATTAATAAAAAGTATCTCGGAAATTTCAGAATAGCTGAAATCCTGGTAATAACGGAGTACCAGAACTTCGTACTGACGCAGTGGCAGACTTTTGAGGCAAAAATTGAGATTGTCCTTTTGTTTTTGATTTCCTTCTTCTTCAATAATATAAAATTCCGAAGGAAGGGTTACCGGTAAAATCTCTTCACTGGTTGATTCCCAGCTTTGCAGACGCGTTGGTGAAAGTGATTTATGAATTCTTCTTCGGAGAGAGCGAAACAGATAAAATTTCGGAGAGTCAACGTCTGACAATCTTGACCTTGTCTGCCAGAGATCTATAAATAGGTCCTGAATCAGATCTTCAACTGCCGCATCATCATGTAAAATTTTTCTTCCGTAACTGAACAATATTCTTACATGCCGCTGGTAAAGCGCTGTAAAAGCAGCCTCATCGCCCAGACGGAATGCCTGCCAGTTTAACTTATCATCGTTAGGGATAGAAGCTGATGTCAAAGTATCAAACATTGTTTCAACAAAAGTATTAAATTTTCTATGAATAGATCAATTTCTATCCGACGATGTTTTAAAATTTGTCATAAACCAATCCAATTTTGATATTAACTATCCTGTACTGTCTGTTTGAGTTACATATGGAGAGAAATTAATTTGTATATTTCGATGATAGCAAAAAGTCCGTCACAATGGCCCGACCTCAATTACGAGTTCTTATCTCTTGGCGGTTTTCCGCATCGCCGCCGGATTTCATCTTTGAAATGTAAACGCTCTTCGTCTGACATATTCATCCATTTGCCTCCCCATTGTTTATATCGGTTGGCATTCTGTTCGCTGGGATCTGCCATTTCTTTGTTCCAGTGGTTTTTCCATCGTTCTGCCCTTCCCATTCTTCCGCCAAAATTACCCAGTAAAATCCGGCAAAGTGCTAGTAAACCAACCGCCTGCCAGTATCTGATCGTCCTGACTCCGGTGAGCTCAGGAAGAATGGCGTTCCACAGAACCATCACCGCAGCGCCCAAAACCAGGGCAGCGATCAGGGCAAAAAAGGGAAACATTCCAAAACGTACTCTGTATTTAGTTGGCTCGTTCATAATAGCAAAGTTAATAATTTACAAATTCCTTATAGGTGATTTCCAGCCGCTGTCGCAGATGCTGCACGGCATACCGCTTTCGGGAAATTAATGTTTTGATATTTTCTCCGGTACGGTCGGCTATTTCCTGGAAAGTCTGGTCTTCGAGTTCGTTCCAGACAAAAACCTGGCGTTGGTTTTCGGGCAGCTCGTCTAGTGCGCTGGTGAGCTGTTCCCAGAAAAGTTCACGCATGAAAACTGTTTCCGGCGTACCGTCATCGGCTAATAAGATGTCTTTGAAATTTAACTCTCCATCTTCATCTTCATAGCTATAATCTGATAATGAATCAGGCTTTTGTTTACGGTATTTATCTATGATCCGGTTTTTCGCCACCCTGTATAACCAGCTTCCCACCTGCTCAATTGCTTCAATCTCGGGCACGCTGCTTAGCTGGTACCAGACATCCTGAAGAATATCCTCCGCGTCCTCTTCCGAGTTGACCCGCTGCCTGATAAAGCCAAGCAGCTGGCTGCCATAGGCTTTGACGGTCTGGATGATATTTGGCTTTTTCTCTGGCAAAATCTAAGCAATGAATTTATTAACTATAATTCTTAGACGGATTGAACCCCAAAATACTTTAAAGCTTCGAATATATTTTTGATCTGTTTCCGTTCGACTTGTACTTATATCAGATAAAATTGTTGTTATCTTCCATGTTACCAGAATGTTACGTATTTTGGGTTGGTTGAAAATGTTTTCTTTCCCGGAAGGAATGGTATTTTTGAAACAACGACTTATTTCGAAAAAAAATCAAATTCCGAACCGAATGTTTGTATTGCTGATATTTCTTGAAAAAGTTCAATGATTGAAGTGTATGGTATGGATTAAATCATTGTCAAATTTTAAACTAGTTGTTGTACTTTTGCTTCAAACATATAACTATTCCAATATATATAGATAACTGCAAAAAGAACTTTTCATAAACTAAATGCCTGCTATTGACTTTAATAAGGTTTCTTGTCTACCTTTGATTCATCAAAACGGAAAAATGAAAGTTTAACCGGAATGAGAAAAAAAACTTAAAGTGTTATTTTAGATTATCTGAAAAGTACAATTAGTTTAACCAAAATTTAGACATTCAAAACATTAGAAATATCATGAAAAAATTAATCTTATCTGTTGCAGTTTTGGTGGGAGTATCTACTGCAAGTTTTTCTTTCGCTGCTGACAAAGTTTCAAACAAAGCGGCGGCTGCAATTGAACTTGTTTCTTCAAGCGATTTGAAATTTAAACTGACTCTTGACAACGTGAAAGAAAGATCTTCACTTGTTATTAAAGATGGCGACGGAACTGTTGTTTACAGCACATCAATTCCCCAGTCAGAAAAATATACCAAAATCTTTGACCTGTCGAATCTTTTGGATGGAAATTATAGCTTCATCGTGTCTAACGGCGGTGAGATAACTTCAAAACCATTCGCAATTGCTACTGAAACAAAACGTCTGGTAACAGCCGTTGAAAAATAAGGATTTAGGTAAACACCTTCATCAGTTACTTAAAAAGGAAGACAGCAATCTGCGGTCTTCCTTTTTTGATGTTCCTCGATATGCTAACACAAATCGCGATCTGCGTTTCAGCGTGAACGCCTATTTAAAACTAAAATTTCAAAACAGCCTTGCTTTCGCTGCTTTCTTTTGCGAGGTCGATCACACGGCAGGTACGAAGAATTTCTTCCGGTTTTACAGCCAGTTCGGCTCCGTTTACAATCGCATCATAAACGTTTTGGTAAAAAGGAGCATAATCCCCGGCTTCACTTTCAACCACACCGCTGAATGCCTCGCTGTAAAGTGTTCCCCAACGGTTTTCTGGCTCATGTCCCCATGGCTTTTGTGTCGGTAGTATGTTCTGACGAAGTGTTTCTTCCTGTGGATCCAAACCTCCTTTGATAAACGAACCTTTTGTTCCGTGCAGATTGTAACGCAGAAAGTTTTCATAAACCATCAGGCTTGATTTAACAATCACAAGCTTGTCGGCATAACCAAGTCTGACATCGAAGTAATCGTCGATTTCACTGTTCGGTCTCACAGAGCGGATTTCCGCTGTAACCGTCTCGGGTTCGCCAAATAGTACCAGTGCCTGATCGATTAAGTGCGGCCCGAGATTGTAGAGGTTTCCTCCAACGGGGACGCTTTTTTCTTTCCAGGATTCAGTCGGAACCACCGGGCGAAAACGGTCGTAGCGGCATTCGTATTCAACGATATCCCCAAGTTTGTCTTCTTCAATGAGTTTTTTTATAGTCAGGAAGTCCGAATCCCAGCGGCGGTTTTGATATGCAGTTAATATCAGGCCTTTTTCTTTTGCCACTGCGATAAGCTGTTTCGCTTCCTCTGTCGTAGCAGAAAATGGTTTTTCGATCACCACATGTTTTCCGTTTTCCAGCGCATCCATTGCATAAGGAAAGTGGGTATCATTTGGGGTACATATAAAAACAAGATCTATTTCCGGATCGCTCAAAAGTTCGTCAACGGATCGCGCGTTTTCGATGTTCGGATCAAATTCCTGCGCTTCGTTTTTGCTTCTTTCTACAACAGTTTTAAGTTTAAAATTTGGATTGGTGGTCAGGAATGGTGAATGAAAATAGCGTCCTGAAAGGCCAAAACCTATCAAACCAACGTTAAGAATTTTTGATGACATGGATATTAAAAAGTTATGAATGAAGAATTAAGAGTTTGTCTTTATTGAAAACAAAGTTAATCGTTGAACAAATAGAGGCAACATTTACCTTTAATACAAATCTGAAAGGGATCTTTGAATTAAGATACAGGATAGTGAATTGCCTTTTATCATAGAACTCACGGCAAAGCAAACGCCACAAACTGGTCGCCCGACTTTGTATTCAGTTTTCCACCTCCGCAGGCGATCACAACATACTGTTTCCCCTTGACTGAATAAGTGCTTGGCGAGGCATAGCCAGCCGCAGGCAACTTGAAGGTCCATAAAGTTTTACCGGTTACTTTGTCAAAAGCTCTGAATTGCTCGTCTTTGCTTGCAGCAATAAAAATAACACCACTTGCAGTCACCAACGGCCCGCCATAATTATCGGTGCCTGTTGGTGGAATGCCTCTGGCAATTAACTCCGGATATTCGCCAAGCGGCACCTGCCAGCGATATTTCCCTGTATTGAGATCAACCGCAGTCAACGTTCCCCACGGAGGCTCACTGACTGGATAGCCATTTCTGTCAAACCACCTGTTGTAACCTGTGTGTTGGTAAGGAACCTGGGTCTTTTGTGTTGAAACAATTTGTTTATCTGTGTTTTTATTAAAGAGAAAATCAACAACAGCCTGTCTTTCAGCGACCGGAATATGTGAAAATGAGGGCATCATGCCGCGGCCAGTCATCAGTAGTTGCTGAACCTGTTTTTCGTTTAATCGTTTTTCAATGTTTATTAATGACGGGTAGGAACCGTCGTGATTTCCCGCCCGGTCGGCACCATGGCAGGCTGAGCAGTGAAGCTGATACAATTTATCACTGCTTGTTCCTTTGGCGTCGGCAACTGATTTTTTGTTTCGTAATGTAGTGTAAACAGGAACCTCTTTTGCGGGAATATACATTATGCCTTCCTGATCCGTTGCTGCACCTCCCCATTGTGCGCCGCCGTCTGTTCCTGGATAAAATATGGTCATATCAAATCCGATCGGAATGTATGCACTTCCTGTTCTCGCATTCCTGACAATACCAGCCAGAGAATCCCGGTCCGCTGCGAAGGAATTGAGGTCCTTTTCTGTAAAACTTTGCCTTGTAAATGGTACCGGTAGCGTTGGGATGGGTTGCGTTTTGCTAAGTTGTTCGCCTGGAACACCCTTGATCGGGAACGCCGTTTCTGTAACAGGAAATAGTGGCTTGCCTGTCACTCGGTCAAAAACGAAAATGTAGCCTTGTTTGGTGATCTGAACAACGGCGTCAACTTTTTTACCTTTATGAATCAATGTCACCAGATTCGGCGGCGACGGAGCGTCGCGGTCCCAGACATCATGGTGTACAAGCTGGTAATGCCAGAGGCGTTTTCCGGTGGCAGCATCAATGGCGATCAGGCAATTGGCATAGAGGTTGTCACCGGGCCGGTTACCTCCATAAAAATCATAAGCGGCAGATCCTGTCGGAATGTACACGATGCCACGGGTTCGGTCAATCGCCATTCCAGCCCAGGAATTAGCGCCTCCAGTTAGCTCACGGGCTGGCTGTTTTAACCATGTTTCAGAGCCGGGTTTACCTTTTTCAGGAATGGTTTTGAAGGTCCATAATTTTTTGCCCGACAAAACGTCATAAGCCCGGATGTCACCAAGCAAAGCCGTTTCGGATTCGTTTACCCGAGTGCCTACAATGATGATGTTTTTAAAAATCGTGTTGGGTGTATTGGAAAGCACGTAGTCATCAGCGCCAGGCCTCTCAAGTCCGTCTTTTAGATAAATTCTTCCCTTTCGACCAAAATTAACTGCTGCGTTTCCGTTTTTTGCATCAAGCGAGTACAGCCATTTTCCTGCACCCAAAAATATCCGTTCCTGTTTTCCGTCTGTCCAGTAACTTACTCCTCTGCTGATACTGCCCCCGGTTTCGGACAAATTGGTTTTCCAGATTTCTTTTCCGGTGGCAGCGTCGACAGCAAAGGCCTGCGTACTGGCAGAAACTCCGTATAAGATACCTTTGATAATAATCGGATTACACTGGATTTGCGTTCGGTTACCAGCCGTGTCAGCTCCACCTGAGGCATAAGTCCAGGCTACCTTTAAGTTCTTAACATTGTCTTTATTGATTTCCGTAAGAGGAGAATAATGACTTCGTGCCCCGTCGCCGTTGTATTCGGTCCAATCCGTATCACCGGAATCATTTTTAAAAATAAATCCGGTGACAAAAAATAATAAAAGCAAACCAACACAGGCAAATGACTTCATGAGCAATGAGTTAAGCCTTTTCCCAAAGTTCCTTAGCCTTAGCCAAATCCCGCTTCATCGCATCAAACACGACTTTTTTATCCACAGTAATCTTATCCGCTCCCTGATCGGCTCCGCCCAGCGGATATTCAAGATGCAGACAGAATGGTACCTGTATATTATTTTGCTTTACAAATTTGAAATACGTGTCAAAATCAACCATTCCTTGTCCCAGCGGCACATTATGTAATTTTGTTTTGCCATTTACATTGTTCCAGGTGGTATCTTTTAATACGATGGTTTTGATATGTGGCTGAATCAGGTTTAAACCTGTCTGCCAGGATAAACCGCCTTCCACAGTAGCGTGACGAATGTCGTATTGTGCTCCCATGTGTTTTAAATCAGCTTTTTGAAGGATTTTCCAAATTTCAAACATCGAAGCACCAACCATTCTTCCCGCGTGATTTTGGTAACAGCCGGTAATTCCGAGCTTTTTATTGAGCTGACTGAGTCCGGCCATCTTTACTGTAAATTCGTCCAGAGACTGTGCTATCTTTTTCGGATCTGAATATTTGTACCAGTTCATCCGGTAATACTGAAAACCAAGTTTGGCTGCAGTTTCGAGCAGTTTTTTGTCAACCGGATTTGCAGCGTCTTCCACAGCGGTGCAAAAGAGAGAAGGAGAAAATCCGACTTTTTTCATTGCTTCTACGGCAAGCGGCAAGTCCGTTTCTACCTTTTCAGGAAGCACATGGCCTTTTGGGCGAACGGTAAGATCGATCCCGTCAAAACCAAGTTCCTTCGCCACTTCCGACATATCCTGGTAATTGAGGAATTGCAGATGTTTTGAGAAAATGTGAATATTTGGCATATCCGCATTTGCCGCAGGCTTCAGGGCAAAAGATTCAGCGGAGATTAAAGGCAAGATACTTCCTGCAGCGGCGGTGTTAAGCAGGAAATTACGCCGGGAAATCGATTCAGACATAATGGCTTTTGTTATGTTTTTAGGTAAGACGATATTTTTAGAGGTTGGACCCCTCATTCTGATTTTGCAATAGCAAAACCGTGTTTTCCCTTTTTGGTTAATGTTTTGGCAGTAAGCACAATGCGCTGCACCGGGTGATTGTCCCATTTGGTTTTAAAACTGCGATATTCCATTCCTTCTGTTGATGGAAATTCCGAAGATACAGTCCATAGTTGGGGATCATAACTTAGAGAAACGGTTTTTTTACCCGGTGTTTTAAAGATTATTTTTCCGGTGTTGCTGGTATTAACCTCACAAACTGTCATGAAAATTTGCTGCAAAGATTTTGGATCTGCATCAAGTAGGTAGTCGTCAGCCACTTCAATGGTGTTTTTCTTTGGATCAAGTTTTACCAATCTTTTCCAGGACTGTACACCTGCATCTTTTGCGTAAGCTTTTGCAATATCCATTGAAAGTGAGAGTTCCTTTTTGTCAATCTTGCTGGTCACATTCTGCGCTTCAAAATGCCGTCCCGCAGGTTCTCCGATACCATTGATAACCGGCAGATTGTGATATTGTGATTGCGTAAACCAGAGCTCGTATCGTTTGGAAGAAAATGTTTTGGCAGTATAATTTCCGCGGCCGGCATCGACGATAACGGGTTCTCCGTCAACATAAACAATAAAATCGCCAACATCATTATGGTTGTGACTTTCGGCATTGTGTCCGCCATGTGTTGCGAGAAAAAGGCCGTTTTTAGTTCGGGCAGTCAGCACCTGAATGTCGTTGAACCACGCGTGGGCGACTGGTTTGTAAGTTGAAGGTGTAGAAGGTAACGTCTGTAAAGTCAAAAGGTTGGCTACCTTTCGCTGGCGTTGAAATCTTCCCTTTGCAATAGCTGCTTCCGGGAAAGAATTAAATGCCCAGAGGCCAAATTGAGTCAGATTGTCATCTTTCAATTGCCGGCCAAAACGGTAAAGCATCAGGCCGTCAGGACGGAGCTTGGGATCTGCATCGGCGAAGTTGACAAAGTAATCATTCGCAATGTGCATTTTATAAACATAGGACGCCATTTTTTGAATCAGCGGTTCATCATAAATATTTACCTTACCGTTACTTGCACTTTGTAATGTTTCCAGCGCATCAAAAACGCTGGCACCCGCTGCAAACCAATAACTCGGCCCTTCATCACAGCCGCCATCTTCACCTAATCCGTTCAGGTACGCGTCCATGTGCGTCATATACGTGTAAGCATAATCTTTCCGTTTCGATTCATCATTTTCCAACAGCAGCTCTGCCACCAGCAAATTGGAAACGATCCATGGGTTCCAGTTGTTTACCGCCTTTGTTTTACTCAAATAACCATATCTCTCTGTGTTTTTGATAGGTTCAAATATTCTGCGGTTTGTTTCGGCGTAGATCCGTTTTCGAATCAGCGGAGATATTTTATCCAGTTTTTCGCCAATAAAATAATCAGTCAGGGCGAGTGTTGTTGCGGTTTCAGCTGCGAAAAGATCTACGATCGGATCTTGCATGTCGGGCAGGCCGTTCCCGGCTTTTTGCGTACTTAAATGTGCCGGCACTCCCCAGAAAGTTTCTTCACAGATAGCCCAGACGTAATTCATGATTGCTTCTGTAAACCTGTTTTTGTTTTCTACGGATTCGGCGATAATCAGATCTGTCAGATTGCTACGCCTGGTAAAAGACACTGCCGAATGCTCTTCACGGTCTCCGCTTCGCACAAAATTCATTAAAATCGTTGCCGATAACTGAGGCATCGGGGTTGCCAATGCCGCTTCGCCTGATTGAATGACTGATTTGACTACACTATCAGGAAGTGCTTTTTTCCACTCTTCGGATGTTTTTGGATAAGGTTTCCACTGATCTTTCGGAACCAGTGCGGATTGTAAATCAGCGGCAGTATATTTTTTGGAAAGAATATTTCGCTGTGTTATCTGTGCGCGTACAAGAAGAGGAGTTAGGAGCAGAAGTAAAAAGGAAATTCTAAACATAAAAACGGAGTTTATTTATAAAAGCCGAATTCATGCGGGGAATACTTAATGAGGTCTTGGCGCTGAAATTTAAAATTTTATTTGCCTAGGTTCTTCTTAACCTGATACCTGACGATTCTGTCAATCAAATCCAGCGGCAGGGGTTTATCAAACGAAAATTGAACTGTACTTTTTTCTCCTTTAAAATCTGAAAGTTCTTCCTTGAACTCATCCGAATTTCGGGGTACAGGATAAAAGCCGATGTGATTTTTGAAAGCAGCAAAATGAACCAGATTTCCGCTCAGCATGAAAGTTGGCATATCGTATTTGATGGCTTCGGTAGCATCCGGCGCTGCATTTTTTACTGTATTCCGAATTTCCTGCAAATGATCCTGTATATTTTTTGGAAAACCGGAGATGTATTCGTCTATATCTTTGGGTTTGGTCTTTTGCATAAAAATTAATCAGGGATAGAAATGAAAATTGTTCTTTCAGCTCAGTTATAAAAGTTTACTATAAATATAACTATTTGATAAAAAGCACAAAACACTCCTAAACTGAACAGGGAAATGCCGAAACCTCACCTTTTTCAAAACATAAAACATTTGTAATAGCCAACATGCGTTTACTGTTTCCAAAATATGGTATTTTTGCGCAATGAACACAGCTCCGACAATCTTTCGTTTTAAGGATATTAAAGATCTGGCCGATGTATCCCGGGAATTGCTTAGACTGGGAAAAAATATACCGGTCTGGTTGTTTGAAGGACACATGGGTGCAGGGAAAACGACCTTAATCAAGTCGTTGTGTGAAACTCTCGGTGTTACTTCATCGGTTCACAGTCCCACTTTTGCTTTGGTAAATGAATACATTTGTACAGATAAAAGTATTGTTTACCATTTTGACTTTTACAGAATTAAAGACGAAACGGAAGCATTGGACATGGGCGTGGAAGAGTATTTCGATTCCGGAAGTTTTTGTTTTGTGGAATGGCCGGGAAAAATCGAATCGCTTTGGCCGCTGCATTATTTGTTATTGAATCTCAACCTGGAAGAAAACGGGGAGAGGATTTTAAGCGCTGAGGAAATCGGAGGAACTAAATAAGTACTTGATTCAAACGATCCTGACAGCAATTCATCATTGACATTCATCTAAAATGGCCCAAACGCATATTCCCGGTTTTAAAGAACTAGCCAAGCAATCGGAACTCTATCCGCAGGAATCACTTTTAGCAGTTCGCAAAGACCAGAATTCCCTGCTGATCGGTTTGCCCCGTGAAGTTTCTTTGCAGGAAAACCGGATTGCCCTCACGCCGGATGCTGTGAGCATTCTTGTCAGGAACGGACATGAAGTCTGGGTTGAACAGAATGCGGGAAAAGGAGCAAATCTTTCGGATCATGAATACAGCGAGGCCGGTGCCCGGATTGTACAAAGTCCTGAGGAGGTTTATAAAGCGAATTTGATTTTGAAAGTTGAACCGCTTGTTGATGAAGAGTTTGGCTACATCAGGCCGGGGACTACACTTATATCCGTTCTCAATTTGCCTGCACTAAAAAAGGAATATTTTGAGAAACTGAATCAGGCCAAAATAACGGGTATTGGTTACGAATTGATAGAA
Source organism: Dyadobacter psychrotolerans (assembly GCF_004349265.1). GTDB lineage: Bacteria > Bacteroidota > Bacteroidia > Cytophagales > Spirosomataceae > Dyadobacter > Dyadobacter psychrotolerans. Next base: position 354,785 of record NZ_SMFL01000003.1, on the reverse strand, counting down.
GATAAAGTAGGAGGCAAGCCGATCATACGTGCCATGGGCGAAATTGCCGGAAGTACCGTGTTGCTTATTGCTGCTGAATATTTATCCACACCCAATGGGGGCCGGGGGATTATTCTGGGTGGGATCACCGGTGTGCCTCCGACAAAAATCGTTATTCTGGGAGCGGGAACAGTTGCGGAATATGCAACCAGAGCAGCCATCAGTGTAGGAGCAGATATCAAGGTTTTTGATAAACATATTTATCGTTTGCAAAGGCTTAAATATGCCATCGGGCAAAACCTTTACACTTCCATTATTGATTCTGATACTTTGGGCGAGGCGATCAGCAGGGCCGATGTGGTGATCGGGACCATGCGTGCTGAAAACGGAATCAGTCCGTTGGTGGTAACCAAGGAAATGGTTTCTCAGATGAAACCGGGCTCGGTGATTATCGATGTCAGTATCGACCAGGGCGGTTCTTTTGAAACATCCAGGATGACGACACATAAGGATCCGACGTTTAAATACAATGATGTAATTCATTACTGCGTACCCAATATTCCGTCTCGAGTTGCACATACCGCAAGTACGGCTTTGAGTAATGTTTTTCTTCCGTTTTTATTACAAACAGGAACAATTGGCGGTATCGAAGAAATGATTTATGCCAATCGTTGGTTTATGAAGGGAGTGTATTGCCATAAAGGAACACTGACCAACTCACACATTGCAAGAAGTTTTAACATGCGTTATAAGGACCTGACGCTGTTGCTGGCTGCGAGAATGTAAATTAGGTTATAGCTAATAGCTTGTAGCGATTAGCTTTGACTCGAATGAGGTAAAAGATACTGAGGACGAAATTATTTGGTTTCATAATTTTGTTCTCCAATTAAAACACAGCTAAAAGCTAACCGCTAATAGCTAACAGCTAGAAAAATGATTAACAATAGTAATGAAAATTCCCTGATGGATGATGCCAACTCACCTGAGTTGAACAGAAAGATTATGGGGCTAGTGTCTGAGGATTTTGTAAAAGTTTCGGATCAGTTGAAAGAGGCTTCATATCAGATACGCAAAAGAGGATTTTCTGATAATCCGATATTTATTCTTTCCTACACCGAAGTGGATCTTGGCGTTTTGCTGATCGACGTGAAAGAAATGGCAAACCTGTACAGCTACCGCGCTTCCTACATGCAGGAATTTGTAGATCGTAAACTGATCGGGGAAGAATCCGTTGAGGCGTTTCAGGAAAATTACAAAAACGCGGATGAGTATTGCTGTCTGTTCGCACTGATTGGCGATTTTTCAGGATTTATTTATGTTCCTTATCCGGAAGATTAGAGACAGGAGCCGGTTGGTAAGTTTCCATAATGTTTTCTGACAAAGCTGTTTAATTGCTTTATATTTAGAAATATTTTTTCACAATAACACTTGCCTCACTTGCTTATGGAACCCAAGCTAATCCTTGAAAAAGAACTCGAACCTATTTTTTTAGAAAAATTTCCTGAATTTCCTGAAAACGTAAAAGAAGTCATTGCCCAATACGGTCCGTACGTTTTGCTTGTTTTGTCTATCATCGGACTTTTAGGCCTGCTTACAGCCTTTGGTCTTGGCGGCGCTGCAATAGGAATCGGAGCTGCTGCTTACGGAGGCGGCTTTAACTTTTATATCGGCATCACGATTTCAATCATCACACTGGTTTTGTATCTGATGGCGTTTTCACCCCTAAGAGCGCGTAAAAGAGCCGGATGGAATTTGATCTATTATGCTCTGCTCATTAGTCTGCTGGGAAATCTTATCCAGTTGAATATATTAGGAGTTATCATTGGAGGTATCGTTGGTTTCTGGGTTTTGTTTCAAATCCGCAGCAAATACATTCTGTAAATAAAAACACATCATTTTGGAAAGCGAGTGGATATCCGCTCGCTTTTTGTTTTATACCGCTGATCCGCCTCATTTCGCATTTATACTTCTTTTTTTGCGATCATTTGGATACTTTGCATATTTGAGTTCAGAATCAAAGACTTATTACCCCGCTTTATCTATTACGCTCATTCACAATCATCAGTTCTCTTTAAGTTATTGATATGAATATTATTGAAGTACAGCATGTTACCAAAGACTACGCAAATCACAGAGCGCTGGACGACGTTAGTATTGACATTCCGAAAGGATGTATTTTTGGTTTACTAGGGCCCAATGGTGCAGGGAAAACCTCTCTGATCCGTATCATCAATCAGATTACAGGTCCTGACGCAGGTCAGATTTTGTTTGATGGTAAACCACTTAACCAAAGCCACATTTCCCGAATAGGTTACCTGCCGGAAGAACGCGGGCTATATAAAAAAATGAAAGTCGGCGAACAGCTGCTTTATCTCGCCCAATTGAAGGGTTTGTCCAAAAGTGAAGCAATGGACAAGCTGAAAATCTGGTTTGTGAAATTTGATATCAAAACCTGGTGGGATAAAACGGTTTCAGATCTTTCGAAAGGGATGCAGCAAAAGGTGCAGTTTGTATCAACTGTTCTTCACGAACCGGATCTGATCATTCTGGATGAACCTTTTTCAGGTTTTGACCCTATTAACGCAAACCTGATCCGGGACGAAATTCTTGAATTAAAACAAAAAGGCAGCACGATCATTTTTTCGACGCACCGCATGGAAACGGTAGAGGAACTTTGTGATAATATTGCGCTGATACATCGTGCAAAAAAAGTACTTGACGGCCCGAAACAGGTTATAAAGGATCAGTTTAAAACCAATACGTTTTTTGTCGAATACAAAGGGAATCTGATTGTTAACGAAAGTCGCTACCAACTGGAACCGTTGAAAGAACTGGAAAACGGTTTCCGCAGGACAAACATACATTTGCCGGCCGGCATGAGCCCGAACCAGCTTTTAAGTGACATGATCAACCAGGTTGAAATACGTTCTTTCGGAGAAAACATTCCTTCTATGAGCGACATTTTTATGCGTGCGGTGAATGAAGTGCCGGAGGCGTGAAAATAGGCAGAGGGGTAAGGCAGTGGGATTGGAATTAGTTCTAAAAAATTAAAACAACTAACTAATGCGAAATATATTACTTGTAATTCAAAGGGAATACCTGGTCAGGGTCAAAAAGAAGTCGTTTTTGATTATGACTATTCTCGGGCCGCTTCTTTTTGTTGCTTTTTATGCCGCTGTGATCTGGATCGCCGTAGGTTCGGTAGATCTGAAAACGGTTCAGGTTGTGGATGAAAGCAATTTGTTTAAAAATGAATTTAAGGATACTGAGTCGTTAAAATTTTCCTACCTGTCGTCCCCGATTGATTCTGCTAAAAGACAGTTTGAAAAAAGCGGAGCAAATGCGCTGGTTTATATTCCCAGTGACGTGATCAAACAACCTAAAAGTGTGAAAATATATGCTGCGAAAAACGTCAGCATGGAATTAAAATCGGGTATTGAAGATGTAATTGAAAAGCAGATTGAAGAAATAAAACTTTCAGAAGCGGGGATTACACACAAAATTCTGGAAGATTCCAGAGTCAATGTAAAGTCTGAAACGATCAGTCTGAGCGAAGAAGGAGAAAAAACCAGCAGTTCGGGAGCAGCTACCGTTATCGGCGGAATTTGCGCCTTTTTGATTTATATGTCTGTTTTCATTTACGGAACACAGGTCATGCGTGGAATCACAGAAGAAAAAACCAACCGGATTGTTGAGGTGATTATCTCCTCGGTTAAACCTTATCAGCTTATGATGGGTAAAATCATTGGTGTAGCGCTGGTAGGTCTTACACAATTTGTGCTCTGGATTTTCCTGACCATTTCCCTTACTTCTCTTGCGACTACGGTTTTAAGTGACAAAATGCCTAAAAATCAGCAGGCGATGGTAGATGATGTTCAGAAAAAAATGCCGGGAGGCGCTATGGCGAACAGCGGAATGCCAGGTGGTAATGTTCAAAATCCGGTTTCCGAAGTTTTGGGTGCAGTAAATAGTCTTAATATTCCGCTGATTCTGGGATGTTTTTTATTCTATTATCTGGGAGGTTATCTGCTTTACAGTGCTTTGTTTGGGGCAGTAGGAGCAGCGGTTGACAATGATGCGGATACGCAGCAATTTATGCTTCCCATTACATTACCAATCATATTTTCATTTGTATTTGCCCAATTCGTTTTACGTGATCCGGATGGAAGTCTGGCTTTCTGGACGTCCATTATTCCATTTACCTCACCTATTATTATGATGGTGCGAATACCCTTTGGCGTGCCTGTCTGGGAACTTGTGTTGTCGATGGTGCTGCTGGTACTGGGTTTTATGGGGACGATCTGGCTGGCTGCCCGTATCTATCGCGTCGGAATTTTGATGTACGGGAAAAAAGTGAGCTACAAAGAACTGGCTAAGTGGATATTTTATAAGTAAGAAGTTATAGAAGTTACGGAGTTAGCGGGGAGTTAAGAATTGGCAGCGTTGCGATTCTTAACTCCCTTTTGAATTGATCGCCTCCGCCGTTCTCCCTTTCTCCGTACCAGTGAATAATTCCAGGTTTAGCAATTTCCTCCTTAACTCCTGATTTCTTAACTTCACAGCCGCTCCAAAACTACTCTTCATTCCAACTTCTTTCCCCGGTTAACACTTTTTAAGACCTGCTAACCCTTGCCGTTGAGGTTATTTTGCTAATTTTGACCCGATCATTGAAAACACTGCCATTAGAACGTGTTGGTTCATGTTCATTTGCAATTCAAATTTTACATTTTATATACTAACTAATGACCCGTTTCAATCGAGCCAACAACCTTACGGGTTGGATTGTCTTCGCCATTGCACTCATCACATACACGCTTACAGTCGAAAGGACGGCTAGCTTTTGGGATTGCGGCGAATTTATTGCCTGTGCATTTAAATTACAGGTACCTCACCCTCCGGGTGCACCGTTTTTTCTTTTAATCGGGCGTATCTTTTCACTGCTTGCTTTTGGTGACCTAACTAATGTTGCCTACTGGGTGAACATGGTTTCTGTTCTGAGCAGTGCCTTTACAATCCTTTTCCTTTTCTGGACAATTACTTTACTTGCCAGAAAACTGATCGGCAAACGGGATGAAGACTTAACGTCTGGTGATATCATTTTGCTGGTTGGAGCCGGTGCTGTTGGTGCAATGGCTTATACCTGGTCTGATTCATTCTGGTTTTCAGCTGTGGAAGCGGAAGTTTACGGGATGTCATCATTCTTTACCGCCATCGTTATCTGGGCTGTTTTCAAATGGGAACGAATTGAAAATCCTGCTGACGAAAACCGTTACCTTATCTTTATTGCCTATTTGGTTGGTATTTCCATCGGTGTCCATTTGCTTAACCTGGTAACTATTCCGGCGCTTGCATTGGTTTACTATTTTAAGAAATTTGATAAACCGAGCGTTTTCGGTGGTATTCTTGCTTTTGTTGGCGGGTTAGTAATTTTGGCAATTATAAACTCAGCGATTATTCCCGGACTTCCTAGTGTTGCCGGAAAGTTTGAGATCTTCTTTGTGAATTCACTTGGTCTTCCTTTTAAATCAGGTGTTATATTCTTTATCATATTGTTTATTGGTGCACTGATCTGGGGTATCCGTTATTCGCAGCAAAAAGGCAAAGTATTGTTAAATACAGGTTTACTGTCGCTTGCATTTGTATTGGTTGGTTACGCAAGTTATTTAATGGTTTTGGTTCGTGCAGAATACAATCCGCCGATCAATGAAAACAACCCGAATGATGTATTAAGCTTTGTTTCTTACCTGAAAAGGGAACAGTACGGAAGTCGTCCGTTACTTTACGGGCCCTCTTTTGTGTCACGCCCGGTAAGCCAGAAACGCGGCGCTCCGATGTACCGCAAACAGGATGGGAAATATGTGGTATATGACTATCGTCCGGAATACGAATATGAACCGGGGAGTAGCATGCTTCTGCCTCGTATGTACAGTACGCAGTCGGGGCACCCGCAGCTTTATCAGCAGATGACCGGATTGGCAGAAGGGCAAAAACCAACGATGGGTAACAACCTTTCCTTTATGTTCTCCTACCAGATCGGACATATGTACTGGCGCTATTTTCTATGGAATTTTGTAGGCCGGGAAAGTGACGAGGAAGGGGCCGGCAACTTGCTTCCCTGGGATGCGTTAAAGAAATATCCGTCTCCGATTGAGAATAACAAAGCGCATGATAATTATTTCATGCTTCCGTTTATACTTGGTTTGCTTGGTCTTGTTGTCGCTTATTTCAGGCAAAAAAGAGATTTACTGGTTCTTGGTTTATTATTTGTTTTAACCGGTGTGGCACTCGTTGTTTACCTGAACTCTCCGCCAACGGAACCCCGGGAGCGTGATTATATTTATGTCGGATCGTTCTATATTTTCTGTATCTGGATAGGTTTCGGTGTGATCGCCGTGGCTGACGGGATCAGTAAATTTGTGAAAAATGCATCTACCCGTGCCGGTGTGGCAACGGCGATCTGTCTGGTTGTACCGGTTATTATGGGTGCAAAAGGCTGGAACAATCACAACCGTGACAACAGATACCATTCAGTTGATTTTGCAAAAAATCTATTAAACTCCTGTGCCCCGAACGCGATCCTGTTTACCGGAGGTGATAACGATACATTCCCCTTATGGTATGTGCAGGAAGTGGAGGGTTTTCGGACGGATGTTCGTGTTTGTAACCTGAGCTTGCTTGGAACGGACTGGTACATCGATCAGATGAAACGCAAGACTTACCTTTCGGAAGCGCTCCCGATCTCGCTGGAAAAAAGCAACTATGCTTTTGGTAAAAACGATATCGTTCCGTTTTATGAAATACCAAGTGTTAAAGGCGGTATTAACCTGAAAGAATATCTGGGTCTTGTCAAAACAGAAAACAAAGCGATTCAGGTGCCGCTGACAAGTGGTGACATGACATCCATTCTGCCATCGTCTGTTTTGTTCCTGCCGGTGGATGCAGAGGCTGTTAAGAAAATGGGTATCATCAAAAGCGATCTGGTTCCTTTTGTGAGCGATTCGATCAGCTGGACAATTGGTAAAGGAGATCTTTACAAATCGGATCTGATCATGCTGGATATTATTTCTACCAATGACTGGAAACGTCCTATTTATTTCTCTTCCACTTTGGGCGGATCAAGTTACCTGAATTTGAAAGAATACATGCAGCTGGAAGGTTATGCTTATCGCCTGCTTCCGGTACGTGTGCCAGGTGCTCAGGACGGTTATGTGAACTCGGATGTGATGTATAATAATCTGATGACCAAGATGTTCTGGCGCGAGCTTGATAATCCGAAAACATATTATGACAATACGTATCTCGGTTCTCCGGTAGCAACAGCACGTATCGCGTTCATTCGTCTTGCCGGACAGCTGATCGCAGATGGCCGCAAGGAAGAAGCGAAGAAAGCCATCGAAAAGTCGCTTTCAACCATGCCGGATAAGAGTATTCCTTATGATAACTTCTCTGCAAATTTCATAGGTATTCTTTTTGATCTTGGGGAAAACAAAAAGGCGCTGGATATAGCTGAAACAATGGCCACCCGTGCTGATGAAGTTTTGACCTGGGCAAAGGACAACGGCACAACCAAGCGTCGTGACAGCAATTTGTATCTTTACATTTTGCAAACAATCGTTCAGGAATGCCGTGAAGCGAAGCAGGAAGCTGCTGCCAAAAAATATGAAGTAATCTTCCAGAAACACCTGACTGCTTTTAACATGTATAGCGGACAATAGGTTTTGTGAATAAGCTATTAGTAAAAAGCGGAGATTGCTGTGAGGCGATCTCCGCTTTTTACTGCTCTTAAATAAGAAATTGCCGGGGCGACTTGAAGAACATTCTCAACCAACTTTGGCCAAAACCAATATCGATCACTGCTTTATAGCCCCAGGCTCAACCTGGGGTTAAGTTAATATCAGTTCTTCCTTTCTCATCACTCAATTCTGACCTTCACCCAAACCAAACGGTGATCCGAGCTGGATTCTCTTTTTTCTACGAGGTCTGACATAACTTCGCCCTTTGCCGGCCAGAAAACGCCGCTGTCAAGAACTTTAAATCCTGTTTTTGACGGAAGTACATAATCCGCACGCATACGCCAGAAAGCAGTATGGTTTTTTGCAAAAGCATTATCCGGACTATGCTGAGCGCCGCCTTTGCTTGCAGGAGGTGTGTCATTGTTGATTTTTGGATGTGCAAGTAAGGATCGTATGCCATCAGTAATTGCATTTCCTTCGTCCGGAGAAGCATTTTGATCTCCCATAATTACGAAAGACGTATTGCTTGCCAAACCTCCCTTTTTGCCTTTATCATCATAAATGTAAAATGCGGTCTGGTCAGAAATATAGTCACGCCAGAAACGGATTTCGTCAAAATTCCTTTTTCCGTTACGGTCTTCGGCTCCGTCGAATGTGGGTGGGGTAGGATGGCTTACCAGTACATGAATGGTTTTATTGCCAACCTGTACGGGTACGTCCCAGTGGGATTTGGATGATAAAGGAAACTGCGCCCAGGCTTCCGGCGTATACCAGTCACTTCCATCAGCTTTGGTTGTTTTCTGAGCACCCGGCATATCTTTCCATTTGAAGTTCTGAAAGGTTCTGATGTTTTTAGTATCAATCGGATATCTTGACAACAGCACCATTCCATACTGTCCCGGATAATTACCAAAACCCCAGGCATCGTTACCCAGTTTGTCAAATTTTCCATCATTATTCAGATCAAAAGGTGAGGGCTGACCTGTGTTTACGGTGGAATAATAGAAATAAGGGTAACTGATCGCCTTTGTGCCGGACTGATCTTTCATCAAATAATTTTGAATAAAAGCTTTTGCTCCCTGTTCCGGATCTTTGATATAGTCAAACTCATTAAGCAGGATTACATCAGGCCTGACAGTCTGGATAATTGCAGCTATGTTTTTAATCTGTGTGTTTGTTCCCGATGCGAGTTCTTTCACCAACACCTGTTCCGAATTTCCTTTTGTTCCTCTCGGAACATAGTTTTCGGCTTCCATACTCACATTGTATGTAGCGAAAGTCAGCTCGGGTGTTTTGGCAGATTGAGCGTTTAAAAAACCTGAGGAGAACATAATCAGGAGCAGGAGTAATGGTTTCATAAAAGTGATTGTCTTTGATTCTTTGGTCTGCGAATATAAAGAATGTTAAGTTAGCAGGATATTAACAAAAAAGAGCTGCCACAAAGGTGACAGCTCAAAAAACATATAATGGACTCTATCCGTTAATGAAAAAAATCTTTCATTTTATCAAAAAAACCTTTTTCGTTTTTGCCTGGTTTTGGCTGGAAATTTGGTGAATGGCGGAGAGCTTCAAGAGTCTCACGTTCGTCGGTAGACAATTGCTGCGGTGTCCAGACATTGATGTGAACCAATTGATCACCTTTTCCATAACCATTCAGATCTTTAATTCCTTTTCCTTTCAAACGAAGAATTTTTCCGGCCTGCGTTCCCGCTTCCACGTTAATTCGGGCCTTGCCATCTATTGTCGGGATTTCAGTTGATGTTCCCAAGGCTGCATCGATAAAGCTCAGGTGCATGTCAAACACAACATTGTTTCCATCGCGTTTCAGCTGCGCATCTTCTTCTTCTTCGATTACAATCAAAAGATCTCCGGCTACTCCCCCTCTTGAAGGAACATTTCCTTTGCCGGACATTGAAAGCTGCATGCCTTCAGCCACACCGCCCGGAATGTTAAGTGTGATCAGATCATCCTGTAATAAACGTCCTTCTCCTGCACAGGCATCACAACGCTCACTGATGATTTTGCCGTCACCGTTACAGGTTGGGCAGGTACTTGTTGAAACCATCTGGCCAAGCATCGTACTTACTACTTTGCGAACCTGACCTGTTCCGTTACAGCTTCCGCAGTTGGTAAGCGAAGTGCCATTTTTAGCACCGTTACCACCGCAGGTATTACAGCTAACGTGGCGTTTAACCTTGATTTTTTTCTCAACACCGTTGGCAACTTCTTCCAGGTTTAGTTTAAGTTTGATACGAAGATCCGAACCTTTACGAACCCTGCGGCCACCGCCACCACCGGCGCGGCCAAACATGTCACCAAATGGGCTGCTGTCACCGAATATATCGCCAAACTGAGAGAAAATATCGTCCATCGAAAATCCTCCTGCACCATATCCTGCACCGCCGCCGCCGCCCGGACCACCAACACCGGCATGTCCGTACTGATCGTAACGTGCTTTTTTATTTTCGTCACTCAGAATGCTGTATGCTTCCGCTGCTTCTTTAAATTTATCCTCCGCAGTAGGATCGTCCGGGTTTTTATCCGGGTGGAATTTGATAGCCAGCTTGCGATAGGCTTTTTTGATTTCGTCAGCAGGAGCCGTTCGCTCTACACCAAGTACTTCGTAATAATCTCTTTTCTTAGCCATTTTTTAATTTCGAATGTATAACGCGGGTTACCTTTGGCCTACCAGCTGATTTGATAAAAATCAATGTCCGATGCCTTTGGCTATTACACATCATACATTACTTTAATAATTATTATGCACCAACGATGACTTTCGCGTAGCGTATTACTTTGTCGTTCAGGTAATATCCTTTTTCTATTTCATCAATTACCTTTCCCTTCAGATCTTCGGAAGGAGCAGGAAACTGTGCGATTGATTCATGGATTTCAACATCAAAGGTTTCACCCTTCGACTGCATCGGCTTTAGACCCTTTGCCTCAAGTGTTTTAAAAAGTTTGGTGTAGATTAAATCAACGCCTTCTTTTAGTGCCACAATGTCGGTAGATGAGTCAAATGACACTTTCGCACGTTCGAAGTCATCCACAACCGGCAAAATTTGTTTTACCATGTCGGCACCAGCCGTCGAAAGCAATTCAAGTTTTTCTTTTGAAGTACGTCTGCGGAAGTTTTCAAAATCTGCATAAAGTCTCAGATATTTATCTTTGAGCTCGGCTATTTCCTGTTTTGCCGATTCCAAAGGATCTTTTTCGTGAACCGCCTGCGCGTCATCTGAAATCTCCTGGCCTGCATTATCCATAGGTACTGCATTCGCCGACTCTTCGCTTGTGAAGTTTTCCTCTTCAGGAATCGTATTCTCCCCGTTCATTTCGTTTGTTATGTCTTGATCTATGTTGGACTCTGTATCTTTCGGCATAATATCTGGGTAATTTTATGACTTTTGTAACGTTTTGAAACTACTAAATTACTTTGCCAGAAGCAAAATACTGACAAGATGACATTTTTTGGATCTATTTGTAACTTTGCCGCATGACGACATCAGATCTGGTTTTACAGGAAAGAAGCAAATTTATAAAGTCGAAAGCGCTTGAAAACGGTTTTGACTTTTGCGGAATTTCCAAAGCCGGATTTCTGGAAACGGAAGCACCAAGGCTGGAAAACTGGCTGAACAAAAACCACAATGGTTCAATGGCCTATATGGCTAACCATTTCGACAAGCGTTTAGATCCACGCAAACTGGTTGATGGTGCCAAAAGTGTTATTTCAGTTTTGTTAAATTATTATCCTGAACAAAAACTTCCCGAAGAAAAGGAAGATCTGAAGATTTCGAAATATGCTTACGGTAACGATTATCATTACGTCCTGAAAGAAAAGCTGGGTAATCTGCTGTCAGCTATCCGGGAAGAAATCGGTGAAGTCGATGCGCGGATTTTTGTAGATTCGGCTCCCGTTATGGATAAAGTCTGGGCGGCAAAAAGTGGGTTGGGCTGGGTCGGAAAACATTCCAATTTGCTCAACCGCGATATGGGTAGTTTCTTTTTTATCGGAGAAATTATCTGTGATCTGGATCTGGAATACGACGGGGCAACAGGAGATTTTTGCGGGACCTGTACGAGATGTATGGACGCCTGTCCGACGGATGCAATTACCGAAGCCTATGTTGTGGATGGCAGCAAATGTATCAGTTATTACACCATCGAATTAAAAGAAGCGATTCCGGCTGACGTTCGGGGAAAATTTGACAACTGGATATTTGGATGCGATGTTTGTCAGGATGTGTGTCCCTGGAACCGGTTTTCTAAACCAAATAAAACACCCGAATTTTCTCTGCAGCCGGGTCTGGCAGAGTTCACCTCAAACGATTGGGAAGAAATTACGGAAGAGGTTTTTCGGGAGGTTTTCAGGAAGTCTCCTTTAAAACGAACCAAGTATGAAGGATTAAAACGAAACATAGAATTTGTCAGGCCTTCCAGGTAGATTAACGCCCAAACCTCTTATATTTGAATCTGGTAGTTCCTTTTGATGACTGAATAACACTCTATAATATGAGAAAACAATCTGTCAATCTTTGGGCCGTGCTTGTTTGTGTGGTTATTTCCCAAGTTATTCCTGCCCTTTGGTACTGGGCATTTTCTGAATCCTGGATGGCTCTAAACGGCTTTACCATGGAACAGATCAAGACGGCTAACAGCCCTGTTCCTTATCTGGCGAGTATTGTCTCCTCCGCATTTTCTGCCTATACCGTTGCCTGGATTTTTACAAAAATACCAGTCAAATCAATCATTGCCGGTTTTTTAACCGGAATGCTTTTTGGTAGTGTTTTTGTATTTTTTGAAATCATTGTCAAAGATTTGTTTTCCATGCGCTCGTTGCTTTTATCTCTGATTGATGGCGGGGTACGTGTTATCGTCTTTGCAATTACAGGCGCAATATTGGGAGTTTGGAGGAAGTATGAGTAAATGACCTTGTTATTCTGATTCTGTTGAGGACATTTCTAGTTGTCTCTTGCTAAGTCGTGTTCAAATTTGGCAACAAATCTCGTTTCTTCTTATTGAAAGTAAGACTTAGCTATTGCAATTTTCTGGGTTTTACTTCTAAACTTTTATTTGTCCGTATCGTTTGCAACATCAGCTGAAACGAATCTTTGCATCTCATCCAGGCGTATAGCGTTACCCTATCAAAAACTGCTTCTTTAAATCAACAACTGGTGACTTTAATCCAATTTTAATTTTGTTTTGTGCTTAATTAATAGTTTTATGGATTGTGTTTATTAGATCAGGCAGAATAATATTTTTATTTTATAAAGTTGTTCAAATGTTAGGACGATATTTTAAAAAAAATTAAATTTCCAAAAAATACGCTATATCTGACATTTATGAATACAGAATTGGTAACCAGACCGATTGATTATTTTATTAAAACTTCTCCTGTTCTATACTCTAGTTTCCGGTTTTTTCGGATAGGTTTTTCGAATAAAATGCATGAGAAAGGCTTCTTCGCTATATAATTAGCGAAGAATCTTTTTTGCTCTATTAGCCCCTGAAAATTTTCCAGACAGTGTGTCTTTGTCACTCCTAACAGTGTCAGATAAGATGGTTTATACTCATTTTTTGCATTAGCCAGCTGACAGAGATGGCACCGGACCTTGATTTTTTACAGTTGAATTGCGTACCAAATTTTAATAACAAACCTAACTTAATTTTTAAACTATGAAGGAAAAATTACGTGTCGCGCTACCCGGGATGGGGTTCCGAGGTAGAGGGATTTTGTCTGTTTTTTTTGCCGTAAATTGCATGGTCACGCCTTTATTTGCTGCTGATTTGGGCAAAACGGAAAAGACCCGCTCTAGAAAAGAACAGCCAAGGTCTCGCGACCTTGCTGAGCAGATCACAGGTACCGTAAAAGATGGAAAAGGAGATCCGATACCGGGGGCCAATATTCTGCTAAAGGGATCAAGTATTGGAACGAGTACTTCTGTCGATGGTGCGTTTAGTATTACTGTACCGGATGCCAGCGCCGTGTTGGTTGTTTCCTCAATTGGATTCGTAAGCAAAGAGGTGCCGGTTGGTAGTCAAAAGACCATTGATATTGTGCTGGTTGAAGATGCGAATCAGTTGGGAGAAGTAGTAGTTACTGCCCTTGGTATTCAGAGAGATAAAAAGTCCCTGACCTTTGCAACGCAGCAAATCGATGGAACGGAATTGCGCCGGGCGGCCAACACCAACTTCGTTGATGCCCTTAATGGTAAAGCCGCAGGTATTGATATTAAGGTAAGTAGTTCGGGTGCCGGTGGTTCTACCAGGGCTGTGCTCAGAGGAAACAAATCGTTACAAGGTTCGAGTGAGGCCCTTTATGTGATCGATGGTATTCCCATGGCAAATAACAAGGGCGGGCAGCCGGGTTCTTATGGTGGTACGGATGGTGGAGATGGACTTTCTGCCATTAACCCTGCTGACATCGAAAGTATCAGTATACTGAGAGGCGCAAATGCTTCTATTCTTTACGGTAGTCAGGGTGCCAATGGTGTTATTTTGATCACAACCAAAAAAGGCAAGGAAGGCAAAGTATCTGTTGACTTCAATTCCAGTACGGTTTTGGAACAAGTTTCTGGCCTCCCTGATTTTCAGTTCCGTTATGGAACAGTGGGTGGTGACTATAGCTGGACACCTGTTGGAACGGCGGTTGTGAAGTCAGACAACTACCAAAAAGATTACATTAAAGATTTCTTTCAGACTGGCGTAACTGCTACCAATGGCGTGTCAATTACAGGTGGGAATGACAAAACCAGTGTTTATTTTTCTTATGCGAATATTTCTTCGAAGGGTGTATTGCCAACAAATACCTATCGTAAAAATAACTTTTCGTTCAGACAAAGCACCAAATTGCTGAATGACAAGATTACGTTAAGCTCCGGTGTGATCTTATCCTCCGAAGTATCGAAGAACCGCCCGGGTGCTGGTTATTATAACAACCCTTTGACCGGTCTTTATTTATTTGCAAGAGACCGCGACTTCAATAGCTACAAAGAAAATTACTCAGTTTTCAATCCGGAAAGGAATTTGTATAAAATGAACTGGTATTCGACGGAAGAAAAACAAAACAATCCATACTGGGAAATTAACAAAAATCCGAAACTGCAGACATACAAAAGACTTATCGCCAATGTGAAACTCTCTTATGATATCGCAGAGGGTCTTAAATTTGATGTGAGGGCAAACATGGATTACAACAACGTTTTGGATGACAAACGTTACGCTGCAGCCGGAAACTCTGTAAGTGTCAGTCCTAACGGGAAATGGGAGTATTCAAAATACACGGATCAGTCGATTTATGCAGATGGGATACTAAGCTACAATAAGACCTTAGGTGAATTTAGTTTAAACGCACTTGCTGGTCTGAGTTATCAGAAAAACAAATACTATGATGGAATAGTTGTTAACAACGGTACCACCGCACTGCAGTATCCCAACGTATTCACATTTGCAAATATGCCTTTCAATGTGATTTTCAGTAGCGATGGACGTTACAGTAACACCATCAAGCAAGGCGCATTTGCCAACTTGTCGCTTGGGTTCAAGGACTTCCTGTTTTTGGATGTGGCGGGACGTAACGACTGGGCTTCTACCCTGGCTCTATCCGGCAACCAATCATACTTTTACCCTTCTATCGGGGGATCTGCTGTAATCAGCGAGATGTTTAATTTGCCTCAGGCTATTTCGTTCCTGAAATTAAGAGCATCGTTCTCACAGACTGCGAATGAAGTACCCTATAACGTAGTTCAACCATTGGCTACAATTGGTGGTGCCGGTACTCCGGATGGTATAGGTGGTATCAATAAACCAACACAGGTACCCTTTACCAATCTTAAGCCTGAGAAAATCGTGGCCAATGAGTATGGTCTTGAGGCTAAGTTTTTTAAGGGACGTCTGGGACTTGACTTTACCTATTATAACGGTGTAAGTACCAATCAATTCCTTTCACTGCCTGCCGCTTCGGGGTCAGGGTATACGGTTCAGTATATAAATGCCGGAAAAATCACTAACGAAGGGTTTGAACTGGCCCTGAATGCCGATCCTTTCCGCACAGATCATTTCAGCTGGAGTACTTCGCTAAACGCCTCACAGAACACGAATAAGATTGTGGAACTGATACCGTCTAATCCTGGCTATCAGGTAGGCAGCGATACTGAAGGTTTTGCATCGCTTATCAAAGCAGGCGGATCTTTCAATGACGTGTACATTTATCACTTTGCACGAAACGCTGCGGGACAAATTATTTTGTCTGCTGCCGGCGTGCCAACCCGGGAGGCTACACAGACAAAAGTGGGTAACGTAAATCCTAAACTCCTTTTGGGATGGACCAACAATTTTAATTTTCATAACTTCTTCGCGAGCGTACTGGTTAACGGTAAATTTGGCGGTGTCGCTTTCTCAAAAACAGAAGCGTTCCTGGATTCTTACGGTGTAAGTGAAAGGACTGCGGCAGCGAGAGACGGTGGAAAAATGGCTATCAATGCAGTTGGAGCAGATGGCGCAGCTGTTACTTCCATCGAACCGTATACTTATTATTCCGCTGTTGGTGACAGAAACAAGATCATGGAACCATACGTGTTTTCAAGAACGAACGTCAGGTTAGGACAGTTTGTATTAGGTTACACTTTCAAAACAAAGTCTGCAAATCCTGTGTTTAAGGATGCTTCCATTTCCTTCGTAGGCCGGAATTTATTCTTCTTCTACAAAAAAGCACCTTTCGATCCTGAGCAGGCTATGAGTACCAACAACGCTTTGCAGTCAACTGACGTGTTTGGTTTGCCATCTACAAGATCTTATGGGTTAAACCTGAAGTTTACATTCTAAAATTTTAAAATCATTAAGATGAAAAAAATAATAATCGCACTGATATCTTTGATTGCGTTCGCGGCGTGTACCGACAATTTTATAGATGCAAACACGAATCCAAATCAAATTTCCAAAGAGCAGCTCCTGGAAGACAATAACCTCGTAGGTTCTCCTTTCTCGATCATGATCTATAATCTTAACGGTGGTCAGATTGAAGAGGATTTATGTTCCGACAACTGGCTGGGATACATGGGTACACCCACTGATTTTGTTGGTAATGTGAATAATACCACATACAGCATAACCTGGAATTCTTTTTGGGGGCGTGAATATGGAAGCGTAATGGCTCCTGCAAAACAAGTGATCCAGGATGCGGCAGAATACAAGTTGCCCTTGTTTATAAGCTGGGCAAAGTTGGTGCGTATTTTGGCTATGTCTAAGTTAACGGCGGTGCATGGGCCGATTATTTATTCCCAATACGGCTCTAGCGCTAACTCGATTCTTTACGATAAAGAGGCCGATTTGTATCCGCTCTTTTTTAAGCAGCTGGATTCCATTCAGACTGATTTTAACGCGAACAAAACGTATACCGGATACAAGAAATTTGACCCTTCAAAATATGCAGGTAGTATTCCGCAATGGCAGAAAGTGGTAAATTCTTTACGTCTTAGACTGGCTATGCGCTTGTCAAAAGTGGATCCGGCTCAGGCAAAAATCCAGGGAGAAAAGGCATTGAGTGATCCTGCCGGATTGATATCTGTCAATACCGACAATTTTACCAATTCTCTGAATGGAGTTATCATGCCGGTTGGTCAGATTTCTTATGAATGGGACGATACAAGAATGGGTGCTCCAATGGAATCTTTTATGATCGGCTTAAACGACGGGCGGATTTCCAAATATTATGCGCCTGTTACCAATGCTGCTTTATATGCGGATCATCCCACCATGCCTTACAAAGGAATAAGGAATGGTGCTTACATTAAGGCAAAAGCCGATCACGTACCTTTTTCCAAAGTGAGCGAGGATTTCAAAACTGTAACAAGCAGAAGAAATTTTACTGCGGCGGAAGTGGCTTTTCTTAAGGCTGAAGCCGGGCTTAGAGGCTGGGTTGGAGCGGGTGATCCAAAAACGAACTACGAAACGGGTGTCAAGCTGTCTTTTGCAGATTGGGGTGCAGGTGGCGTAGATGCTTATCTTGCCGACAAAACGAGTAAGCCAATTAATTATGTGGATCCGATTGACGCGCGTAATAATTTTACTGCCATTTCTACTATTACCGTTGCATGGAACGAGGCCGATCCGCTGGAATTGAAACTGGAAAAGATTATTACACAGAAATACCTGAATAACTTTACCAATACGCTTGAATCCTGGGTGGATTTCAGAAGGACAGGTTACCCGAAAATTCCATCTGCGGCTAAGAACGATAGTAATGCCAACTGGGGGATAATTCCTGCTGGTGAATCGATCAAGAGAATGCCATTTGTAAATGCAGAGAGAACGAGCAATACTGCTGCCGTTGCGGATGCAGTTACCAAAATGGGTACAGGTGCGAAGGACGATATTGCAACCCGCCTATGGTGGGATACAGGCAAAGCTGCAAACTTTTGAGATTAAACCTTTTGATCTTTTGAGAATCGGGGTGGCAATCTAAGCCATCCCGATTTTTTTTCGTAAATTCAGGATGGATAAACAATTTTTCCAAAATACGTTTTAGCTGTTTTTCGGCTGTTGAAAATTAAGTAAAATCAATCGCCTGCCGGTTATATCTCACCTCAATCTTGTTCCGGGCTATTCTTATTAAACGTATATTTGCATTTCACTTGTGCGCGGTTGTTCTCACAATACCAAGTAGCTCGCCTGCAACACACCATTCGAACCTGGCTAGTAGTTACCAATTTAAATGAGAAAATACTTTTCCTTTACCTTTTTGTTGGTTTGTTTTATCTGCAATAATTCTTTTTCACAGGATTTGATCGTAACAAATGTAGGGGATTCTATTTCCTGTAAAATTGTAAAACAGACTGAGACCAGTATTCATTATTCCTATATCAAGTACAATCTCAATACGGTCAGAGAAATAACCAGAGAAAAAATAAAATCAGTCGTTCCGGGATATTTCCTGGCAACAGCTTCTTTAAAAGTCCTGGCCGGCGATCCGGAATTTGAGCCGTTAATAACCGATTCCCTCACAACTGAAAATACTGTTGAAATTCTGATCAAAGCGAGTGATCCGGAAACCTCTCTTGCTCCGGATTCCTTGAACTCAATACAACACCGATGGCAGTTCGGTATCAATGGCGGTTATTCCTACCGGCTTTTTCGCTCAAAAATTGGTGCAACACCCTATGAACTCAGATATACTGACGAGATAAAGTCAGGTTATTCAGTTGGAGCAGAAATGTTTTATTTTCCCTGGAACCAAGTAGGATTTGGTGTTAAATATGATATTTATAAAAGTAAAGCCGAGCGGGATATTCGTACCAGAGATGACATTGCCATTCAGTTTTTCGGCGCGTCCGTTGCTTACCGAATGAACATTGTCGATAACAAAACCATTCTTCAAACTGCATTCTGGGCAGGATATCAGCCCTACAAAAACGCAGCCAGACACATAGGTCAGGATTACAAGTTAGATGCCCAAACCATGGGCTGGGGTGTGAGCCTAGGCGTTGACCGACGCATCAGCAAAAGCATTGCACTGAGTCTGGCAGGTTCCTGCTTTATCAGCAGTGCCTATAAACTACAAAGGGATTATAAGGGGCGAACAGAGACGGTAAACCTGGCGAGAGAAAACTTCGAAGATCTCTCCCGTGCGCAGATTACTTTTGGGATTAAATTTTTGAGATAATTTGGTTCACGGGCTCTATGTTGGCCGTCACATTTTTATTGCCGACTTTTTATAAAAGTAAGGGATAAACATAATTATTTAGTCTTGTGTTTAACATCCTGCTGCAATGAGCGGAAAATTTAATTTCTCATTGGTAGATTAACGGGATAAAAGCTTTCATTTAAATACATTCCTTTAATCCATTCTAAACCCATTTTAATGAACGTATTCTTTCCTGCCGGTAAACATTTCCTGCAAACGTTTACTTTGTGTATCGCAATTTTATGTATCCTGGCAGTTTCAACGCTTTCATTTGCCCAGACGGCAAAGTCGAAAAAGCCGCTTGTTGTATTTGTAACAGGTGATCACGAATATAGCGGAGAAGAGACACTCCCCATCATCGCAGCAGAACTTGAAAGAACTTACGGAATGCGTACGAAAGTTTTAAAGGCAAATCCGGATCACAACTCGGAGAAAAATATCCCCGGACTGGAAATATTGAAGGAGGCTGACCTCGCTGTTTTTTACCTGCGCTGGCGGCAACTTCCAAAAGACCAGCTTGCTTTTATAGAAGATTATCTTAAAACCGGAAAGCCGGTAATGGGTTTCAGGACTACAACGCACGCTTTTAATTTTCCAAAAGGCCATGAAAGCGAGAAATGGAATGCATTTGGAGAGTTTGCACTAAACTCACCTCCGGGCTGGGGCGGAAAAGCGGCTCATACCCATTATGGTCATAAAAGCAGTACAGATGTAACCGTTATTCCGGAGCAGGCGAAAAATCCGATTCTAACAGGTGTTGATCCGTCCTTTCATGTGCGTTCGTGGCTGTATCGCGTACTTCCTGATTATCCTACGAAAGGATCTACCTGGCTACTTATGGGTAAATCGGTTGATCCGGACAAATCTGCAATCGAAAATCCCGTTGCCTGGACAGGTACAAATTCCTTTGGAGGGAAAGTTTTCATGACAACAATGGGGCATCCGGAAGATTTTCGGATTGAGTCATTTCAAAGACTTGTAATTAACGCAATTCATTGGGAGCTAGGTAAAAAAGTGCCAAAATCCTGGAAGGGAAAGCTGGATATTCAGGTTCCTTATCGCGAGGCTAAATAGAAAAGCCCGGACATCAAACCATTATATTCTGACTGTTAATTTCTTTTCAAATCTGATCTATTCACCAAAATCAAAATGACTAAACCCAGAAAAAAAGGTATAACCGGATTGTTGCTAGCAGTCGGATTGGCAGTTATGGCTGTCAGTGCGTTCCAGTTCAGCCAGTCGGAAGTACTAAAAATTGACAAAGGATCCCGCATTGTTTTATTAGGCAATAACCTGGGTTCCAGAATGATGAACTACGGGCACTTTGAAACGGAGATGCAGGTGCGTTATCCCGAGCTGTCGCTCTTTATCCGTAATATGTGTGATGGGGGTGATACGCCCGGATTCAGGCCCCATGCAAGCCGCAACCTTCCCTGGGCATTTCCGGGAGCAGAAAAATTCCAAACGGAACTGGCTACAAATTCAGGAAGTGAAGGTCATTTCGACACCCCGGACCAATGGCTTACACGCCTTAAAGCAGATGTCATTATAGCCTTCTTTGGTTACAACGAATCTTTTCAGGGTAAGACGGGACTTGCTAATTACAAAGCTGAACTGGATGCTTTTGTAAAACACACATTGAGTCAAAACTACAATGGTGCCAATCCACCGCAGCTTGCACTGGTTTCACCAATTGCTTTTGAAGACCTTTCCGCAAAATTTGACCTGCCGAATGGTAAAAAGGAAAATGTAAATATTGCCATGTACGCGCAGGCCATGAAGGAAGTGGCAGCTCAAAATAAGGTACTTTACGTGGACGCGTTTACTCCGTCACAAAGCTGGTATGCAACTACAAAGGAAGATCTGACTATTGATGGTTCGCAGTTGAATGATGCCGGTTATAGGAAGCTTAGTTTACTTTTAACAGATCAAATTTTTGGCAAAGTTTTACCAAAGGTAGAAACAAACAGAAGTTTGGTTCAGGCAGCGGTTGCGGAGAAAAACTTTATGTGGCACAATGATATAAAGGTCCCAAATGGCGTACACGTTTATGGCCGCCGTTATAATCCTTTTGGTCCTGATAATTACCCTGCTGAGATTATCAAAATCAGAGAACTGAATGCAATTCGTGATACAGCAATCTGGCTGGCTGCTTCGAAAGGGGAGAAGATGGACCTTGCGGCCGCCGACAAAAACACCAAACAGTTACCGCCGGTTAAAACAAACTTTAACCCGGAGAAAAACGGCAGTCTGGAATATCTGTACGGAGACGATGCAGTGAAAAAACTTAAAGTGCCGGAAGGGTATAAAATTGAACTTTTTGCATCTGAAGAGCAATTTCCTGATTTGGCAAAACCGATGCAGATGTCGTTTGATAACAAAGGCAGATTGTGGATAGCAACCATGCCAAGTTACCCGCATTACAAACCGGGAGATTCCAAGCCGAACGATAAGATTATTATTCTGGAAGATACCAACGGAGACGGGAAAGCAGACAAACAAACGGTTTTTGCAGATGGCCTGCATCTTCCGGTAGGTTTTGAAATTGCTCCCGAGGGTGTTTATGTATCTCAGGGTACAAACCTTAAATTTTACCAGGATACTAATGGTGATGACAAGGCTGACAAGGTTGAAATTCTGTTAAGCGGTTTTGATGATCATGATACACATCACAACAGCCACGCTTTTACGGTGGATCCTTCAGGAGCTATTTATTCAGGTGAAGGCGTGTTTTTGCATACCAATGTAGAAACTTCGTACGGGCCGGTGCGGGCAACCAATGGCGGATTTTATCGTTACAGTCCACAGCTACACAAGCTGGAAAGGACTGCACAGCTTTCAATTCCAAATCCGTGGGGAATTGCATTCGATGACTGGGGACAGCCGTTTTTTGCGGAAACATCAAGCCCGGACGTACGCTGGATGATGCCGGGAACGGTTCTGCCAAGGTACGGTGAGGCAACGCATAAATCTGTTCAGCTGATCGAGGAAGCGCACCGTGTTCGTCCGACATCTGGTCTTGAATTTGTTTCAAGCCGTCATTTTCCGGATGAATTGCAGGGGGATATGCTGATCAACAATACAATCGGATTCTTAGGTACGAAAGAACATACTTTAAGAGACGACGGAACGGGTTATAAAAGTACCCATCGTATGGATCTGGTTGTGAGTGAAGACCGGAATTTCAGGCCTGTTGATATGGAGTTTGCTCCGGACGGTTCGCTTTATCTGATCGACTGGCATAACATACTGATCGGTCACATGCAGCACAATGCAAGGGATCCATTGCGTGACCACTCACATGGAAGGGTTTATCGAATCACATATCCGTCCAGACCGTTGGTTAAACCGGCAAAGGTGGCAGATGCCAGCATTGAAGAGCTTTTGGATAACCTGAAATTGCCGGAATACCGTACCCGTTACAGAACACGCCGTGAGTTGAGGGGAAGGGATGTAAATCAGGTTTTAACAAAACTGACAAAATGGGTGGCTGGTCTGGATAAAAATGATCCGAGATACGAACATCATGTGTTGGAAGGACTGTGGGTAAGCTGGGGGTTGAATAAAGTGGACCAAAAGCTGCTTAGACAAATGCTTAAAGCCAAAGATTATCATGCACGCGCTGCTGCTGTAAATGTGGCTCGGTACACTGGTCATCAGGTCGCAGATCAGGCTGATTTGCTGATGCAGGCTGCGCGGGATGAAAATGGAAGGGTACGTCTGGAAGCGATTGTTTCCGCAAGCTGGTTGCCAAAAGAAAAAGGTCTGCCGATCCTGGCAGAAGCTAAAAAGAAACCTTTGGACGAATGGATGATCCATGCCTATGACGCCGCGGTTGCGCACATTAGTGGCTTGCCTGTGAAAAAGGAAAAGGAAGTAGTTGCTAAAACCGGTCTGAAAGGTAAAGAACTGGATCTTTTCAATATGGGTAAAACTATCTATGCCAAAGAGGGTTATTGCTCCACCTGTCACCAGCCGGATGGCAAAGGTCTTGTTTCGTCAGGATTTCCTCCTTTGACGGGCAATAAATGGGTAACCGGCAGTGATGACCGTTTGATCAAGGTCGTGCTGAAAGGATTACTTGGGCCAATTGAAGTCGGCGGACAAAAATTCCCGGGCCAGGTTCCAATGACACCTTTCGGAGGTTTATTGAATGACGAAGAAGTGGCGGCGGTGCTTACTTATGTGCGTAACTCATTTGGTAATCAGGGTGTGGCAATTACAGCTGATAAGGTTAAAAAAGTGAGAGCTGCAACAGCAAAAAAAGTTGACTTTTACTCTCCTGACCAGTTGTTGAAAGAACATCCGATGGAAAAATAAATTTCATGATAAATCAGTCAAAAACGGATATCCGGCTCGGGTATCCGTTTTTGTTTTTAACTAAGTAATATTAGGATGACCAGGTTATAAACTGTTACAGATCCTTCAATTGCAATTTTGATCAGATACTCTGTTTTAGGATAATTCCTCTAAATAGTAGCCTAAGTACAACTAAACATTTATTTGATTTTTCCGGGTAGCAATATTGAATTTTGACTAGGTTTTTGGGTAAAAAAGACGTACATTTGCATGTTATAAGGCACCTTAAATGGCTCTTTTTATTGTCGGGTAAAACAAACTATATGTCAAACGAAACAGTGCTTGAAGTAAATTCATATTCAGCCCAAAATATCCAGGTTCTTGAAGGTTTAGAGGCCGTACGTAAGCGTCCGGCGATGTACATCGGTGACACGGGTTTTAAAGGTGTTCACCATTTGATTTGGGAAGTTGTAGATAACTCCATTGATGAGGCGATGGCGGGCTATTGTGACACAATTAACGTTACGATAGAAAAAAATAATTCCATTACAGTGCAGGATAATGGTCGCGGTATTCCAACCGGGATCATGGCAAAAGAAAAAAAATCGGCCCTGGAAGTTGTTCTTACAGTGCTTCATGCCGGTGGTAAATTTGATAAAGACACTTATAAAGTTTCCGGTGGTTTGCACGGAGTAGGGGTATCCTGCGTTAACGCACTTTCAATACATCTTCGTGTAGAAATTCACCGTGAAGGAAAGATATTTGAACAGGAGTACAGTGAAGGTAAACCGTTGTATCCTGTACGTGTAATCGGTGAATCTGAGAAAACCGGAACATTCATTCACTTCCTGCCTGATAATACGATTTTCACGGTTACAGAATACAAATATGAAACCGTTGCTACAAGGTTAAGAGAATTGTCTTTTTTGAATAAAGGCATTCGGATTACACTTGAAGACAAGAGAGAAGAAAATGAGGACGGCACTTTCCGCAGCGAAGAGTTTCACTCGGAAATTGGTCTTAATGAATTCGTCCTTTATCTTGAAGGAACCCGTACAGCATTGATTCCGGAGCCGATTTACATGGAAAATACCAAAGGGTCGGTGCCTGTGGAAATCGCGATGATGTACAACACTTCCTATGGTGAGAATGTATTTTCTTATGTAAATAACATCAATACAGTTGAAGGCGGTACACACGTTTCCGGTTTCAGAGCTGCTCTTACGAGGACGCTGAAAGGATACGCGGAAAAATCCGGTGTATTAGCAAAGGAAAAAATTGAGATCAGCGGAGATGACTTCCGTGAAGGTCTAACGGCTGTAATTTCGGTTAAAGTTGCAGAACCTCAGTTTGAAGGTCAGACGAAAACCAAACTTGGTAACTCCGAGGTAGTGAGTGTGGTAAGTCAGGTTGTGGCAGAAATGCTTGAAAATTATCTTGCAGAGCATCCAAAGGAAGCAAGGACGATCATTGACAAAGTAATTCTTGCTGCAAAAGCACGTATCGCTGCAAAAAAAGCACGCGAAATGGTGCAGCGCAAGAACGTGATGAGCGGAACTGGTCTACCCGGTAAGCTGTCAGATTGTTCAGAAACAGATCCATCTGTTTGTGAGCTGTATCTTGTCGAAGGGGACTCTGCGGGTGGAACAGCTAAGCAAGGCCGTAACCGCGCGTTTCAGGCAATTCTTCCATTACGAGGTAAAATCCTGAATGTTGAAAAAGCACAGGAATACCGGATCTATGAAAACGAGGAGATCAAGAACATGTTCACTGCCATGGGTGTTCAGATCGGAAAAGAAGGTGACGAACGTGCTTTGAATATTGACAGGCTGCGTTATCACAAAATCGTAATCATGACGGATGCGGATATCGATGGAAGTCACATCAGGACTTTGATCCTTACGTTCTTCTTCCGTTATATGAAAGTTCTGATCGATCACGGGTATATTTATATTGCTCAGCCGCCTCTTTACCTTGTTAAAAAAGGAAAAGAAGAACGCTATTGCTGGACCGAAGCGCAGCGTGAAATTGCTGTGAAAGAAGTGGGTAACGGAAGAGAGGACACGGTGAACGTACAACGTTACAAAGGTCTTGGAGAAATGAACGCTGAGCAGCTGTGGGAAACAACAATGAACCCGGATAAAAGAAGTCTTAAACAGGTTTCTATCGAGTCGGCAGCAGAAGCGGATCATTTGTTCTCGATGCTGATGGGTGATGAAGTAGGCCCAAGAAGAGATTTTATTGAAAAGAATGCAAAATATGCACGTGTTGACGTGTAGAGGTTAGCTTCCGGCATAAGAATTGAAACGGATGACTGATCAGATACAGTCATCCGTTTCTTTTTTTGCTGAAAACTTAACAGAATGTTCATGTGCGCGAAAACATAAGGTTCGTACATTCGTTAAATTGTAAGTTACCATACACTATAAAAAGTTTTATTTAGATTTTTACGATTATGCCTGGCCCAACCGATTCCATATACAGCAACGAAAAAAAGGGTAGATTGACTAACATATTTTCCTTTTTTAAAAACCCCAAAGAACCTGTACCTATGGAGGATTCAAAATTGATCAGTTCTGCGGAAAAAGCGAATACCCTTGTCCAGCAAAGTGACTTTATCAGTCGTGACCTTAGCTGGTTGAAATTCAATGACAGGGTGCTGGATCAGGCCATGGATGAGGAGCGGAATCTTTTTGACAGGCTTAAGTTTCTTGCTATTACGGCTTCAAATCTGGATGAATTTTTTACGATCCGGATTGGCAGTTTATATAATTATCTCGATTTCGGTAAAGAACGTCTGGATTATTCGGGACTAAGAGAGATTCCTTTCAGAAAGCTTCTGATGAAGGAACTGCATGATTCGGTTCGCAAACAAAATGAGTGTTATACAAACCATTTACTTCCTTTATTTGCCCGCCACGGTTTCAGGATTATAAAACTGGATGAAATCAATGAAAAGGAAAAAGAAGATGTAGCGGAATATTTCGAACGTACGGTGTATCCAATGCTGACACCCATGCTTTTCGATTATACTCATGCTTTTCCGGTTTTACTTGCAAAGGTTTTGATTTTGGGAGTGATTACGCAGGTAAAAGGCACAACTTCGGAAGAAGATCGTAAACTTTCTTTTGTTCAGCTCCCTCTTAATCTTCCAAGATTTTATGCCATCGAACGCGAAGAGGAGTTGTTGCTTTTGCCAATTGAAGTAATCGTTCGGGAATACATTCACAAGCTTTACCGCAATGTAGATATCGTTTCAACAAACCTTTTCAGAATTATCCGTAATGGTGATTTTTCTCTGGAAGAAAGTGACGATGTTGAATCTGACTTTATCGACGAAATAAAACAAAAGATAAAAAGCCGCCGTTTAGGCAGGGTTGTACAGGTTTCTATCGAGCCCGATGCTAATCCTGATCTTCTAAACCTGATAAAAAAGCGCTGGGAGATTGATGATTATAATGTTTTTTTGATAGATGGAATAATTGATTATACCTCATTATGGTCTATCATTAAACATCCGGAATTTAAAGATCAGATACCTCCTGTCCATGCTTCTGTTCCTCCTTTGGGATTGGAAAGGGAACGTATTCCGGATATTTTTGAGGTGATGAAGGAGCGTGATATTTTGCTTCATCATCCTTATAATAATTTTGAACCGGTACTTCAGTTATTGGAACAGGCTGCGGAAGATCCGAAGGTACTTTCCATAAAATTGACGATTTATCGTCTTGCAAAAAATTCACGTGTAACTGAGGCCTTGCTTCATGCTGCTGAAAACGGGAAACACGTTGCTGTTTTGTTTGAG
Organism: Dyadobacter psychrotolerans; assembly: GCF_004349265.1. Classification (GTDB taxonomy): domain Bacteria; phylum Bacteroidota; class Bacteroidia; order Cytophagales; family Spirosomataceae; genus Dyadobacter; species Dyadobacter psychrotolerans. The sequence continues at coordinate 327,292 of NZ_SMFL01000003.1, read as the reverse complement.
GTAAAAGCCAGGTTTGATGAAGAGAATAACATAAAGGAAGCGCAGCGCTTACAGAAAGCCGGATGTTTTGTAATTTATGGTATTGGTTTGCTGAAAACCCATACTAAATTGTTGCTGATCGTTAGGAATGAGGGTAACAGGGTTTTACGGTATGCCCATTTGTCGAGTGGTAATTATAACGAAGATACTTCCCGGCTTTACACGGATACCGGATTGTTGACTTCAAATGAAGAATATACCCACGATATTTCTGAGTTTTTTAACGTAATCACTGGCCACTCAATACCGTCAGAATATCAGAATCTGATCACAGCTCCGAGATACATGCGGGCAAAACTGATTGAGCTGATTCAGCAGGAAGCGACAAATGCGCAAGCTGGTTTACCGAGTGGAATTTGTATAAAAATCAATTCCCTTGAAGACAAAGATATTATTCTTGAGCTTTACCAGGCTTCACAGGCAGGTGTTCCGATACAGCTGATCGTTCGCGGTATGTGTTGTTTGCGTCCGGGTAGAAAAGGACTGAGTGAAAATATTACAGTGCGATCGCTGGTTGGTGATTTTCTGGAACACTCACGGTTATTTTATTTCCATCAAAAGGGCGAACCGCTGGTCTACGGCGGAAGTGCTGATGCGATGGTCCGCAGTTTTGACAAAAGGATCGAGTCTCTCTTCAAACTGGTAGATCCCCGCGTACGTCAGCAGGCGATTCATATTTTGTATTTTAGTTTGCAGGATAATGTGAATGCCTATGAAATGCAGGAGGACGGCACTTATGTGAAGTGTGAAGTAGAAGAAGGCGAAGAAGCCCTGAACATTCACAAAGCATTCTACGATGTCAAACTGGAAGATGTGATGAAAGTTAAGTTATTTGTAGACGAACCGGTGAAAACTGAGGAACTTGCTGAGGCAGACGAGACTCCTGTTTCGGAAGGTATAACCGTTGTAGAAGCAGAAAAAAATAATTAATAAAAAGTAATTAAAAAAGCCCGTTTCTAAATCAGGAAGCGGGCTTTTCTATTTTAGTCTGAAATTATTCTTTGTAAAAAACACGTTTAACACGTTCGCCGATTCCCGTAAGTACTTCGTATGGTATGGTGCCAATACTCTTTGCCAGATCTGTAATAGGTACTTCCTTTCCAAAAACGATAACTTCATCGCCTTCTTCCACTTCTGCGTCTGTAACGTCGATCATCGTCATGTCCATACAAATATTACCGATCGTAGGACACAATTTTCCATTGACAGAAATTTTGCCAACGCCGTTTCCTAAACCTCTGTCGTAACCGTCAGCATAACCGATTGCCAGCGTAGCAATGGCAGAATCGTGTGTAATCTGGCCTTTTCTGCTGTATCCCACCGTTTCTCCGGCAGATAAATATTTGATCTGAGATACAATGGTTTTTAATGTTCCAACGGATTGCAAAGAATCCTGTTCCCGGTTTGTAGCTTCGACGCCATACATACCAATGCCCAGGCGAACCATATCCAGCCTGTATTCCGGAAAACGAACTATTCCTGCCGAATTGAGAATATGCTTGATTACGGGATAACCTATTGCCTGCTCAATCTGTGAAACACCTTCAATAAAACGCCGGTATTGTTCTTTTGAAAATGCGTTGTGCTCACCCTCATCGGCTCCAACCAAATGTGAAAAAACACTTGAAATACGTACGCCCGGATTCTGCGTTAATTGGTCAAGAAGCCATTCGTAATCGCTTTCCACAAAGCCCAATCGGTGCATGCCGGTATCCAGTTTCAGGTGTACCGGTGGTGTTGCAGAGGGCTCATCCCGTCTGTTTACATAATCGATCCACTCGGTTAAAATGGATCTGCTGTAAATTTCAGGTTCGAGTTTGTATTGCCACAATAAATCAAAAGTGGGCGGCGTAGCATTCATTACCATCACTGGCAGTGTAATTCCCGATTGTCTTAAAGCTACTCCTTCGTCTGTGTATGCTACCCCCAGATAGTCGACCCGGTGGTACTGCAGCAATGCAGCCACCTCCGAACTTCCGCTTCCGTAGGCAAAGGCTTTCACCATCGCCATGATTTTTGTTCCCTGTCCGGCTTTGGATTTATAGAAATTGAGATTGTGCGTAAGCGCGTCCAGGTTGATTTCCAGTACAGTTCCGTGAACTTTCTGTTGTAAACGGTGCACGATTTTTTCAAAAGAAAACGGACGGGCTCCTTTGATTAAAACCAGGCTGTCGTGAAGCGATGTGTAAGGAAATTCCCGTAAAAAGGATTCCGTATTTTTATAAAATTCCTGTTTTTCAATAAAAAAGCTTTCCGATTGGCTGGTTATTTCCGGACCGATACCAATAAGTCTGTCGACCGACTTTTCCCTTAGTAATTTGGCAATGGTATGGTACAGTTCCGCAGGAGCCTGTCCGGTTTGTAAAACATCAGAAAGAATTACAGTTTTTAATTTTCGCTGTTCCTGCTGGCCTAAAAAATTCATGGCCATCGAAAGCCCCTGAACGTCATTGTTATAAGTGTCGTCAATAATATAACAGTGATTAATTCCTTCCTTTAATTCAAGACGCATCGAAACCGGCCGTAACAGCTCAATTCTGTGCTGAATCTGGGTTTCATTCAAGCCAAAATCGAGCAGGAAAACGATACAGTGAACAAGGTTTTCCAGAGATGCTTCATCGCGGAAGGAGGTTTCAAAACGGCTGTTTCCCAGCAATCCGGTTAGGGTTACAACAGTAGTGGTTCTTTTAAAAGTGTACGAAATTTCGACATCTGCCGCAGAATTGCTGTTTCCCCAGCTTATCGTTTTCAGGAAAGGGTTAACGGGCCGGAGGATCAGACTGATTTCCTCATCGATTTCTGTGTAATCTTTCCGGTAAATCAGTTTTTGTACCTTGGTGAAAAGCCGAAGTTTTTCAGTGATTTTTTGTTTCCGGCTTCGGAATCCATTGTCATGCGCAGAGCCGATATTGGTGAAAATACCGGTTGTTGGCTGGATAACCTGCTGAAGATATTCCATCTCATGCGCCTGCGAAATGCCAGCCTCAAAAATCCCGATCGTGTGTTCTTTGCTGATATTCCAGACAGATAACGGCACTCCGATCTGAGAATTATAACTTTTCGGACTGGCTACAACGCGCTGACCTGGTGCAATTAGTTGTGCAAGCCATTCTTTTACAATGGTTTTTCCGTTGCTGCCCACAATGCCAATTACAGGAATCGAAAATTTATTACGGTGCGTCATAACCGTTTTCTGAAGTGCCTTTATACTCGACGGAACAACCCAGATGCGTGTTTTATCCCATTTTGATAAGTCTTCTCTTAATGTATCTGTGAAAGAAATTGCTTCGATCACAAATTCGCGAACACCTTTTTGATAAAGTTCGGTTAGGAACTGGTGTCCATCGTGACGCTGTCCCTTTATCGCAAAAAAGATACTTTGTTCAGGAAAAGAGAGCTGACGGCTGTCTGTCAGCAGATAAGCGGCCTGTGTCTCAACTGGCCCGGTTGTATTTTCAATGATACTCATTCCAATCATTTTATCAGGCCACAAAGGTATCAATCCTTCGGGTTCGGGATGATAAATATTGGAGAATTTAAAAGACGGGTTTTAAATATTTATTATCGCTCAGCGGAGGTAATTCAGAAGTGCATTGGGTATCGCACCAAGGATTTCAATTCCAATTGCGGCCACGGGAAGAAGCGCATACGCCCAAACCGGAAATTTGATAACTGGTTGCGTTTCAGTAGTTAGAAGGATTGCAGGTACTACTTTTTCTTTCTGTTGATATAAAATCGCGGCAGTCAGAATAAGGTACCAGGACAGCCTGAATGTAAAAGCAGCAGACATTCCCCCCATAAAGGTCAGATCCCAGACGAGTATATTTAGCCAGATAGGTATTGACATGAATGCGCCGATGATTGCGGTTCTGTTAAAGGTTAGCAGCAAAGCACAGATAATTTGAGAAACTCCAATAAAACCTTTGAAAGGTTGATGATCTGCCAGATACCAGGAAAGTTTGAACAAATCAACATCTTTCAATGCCATATTCATCGTTTTGTCGTCCACACCAAACTGGCCGTCGGTGAGCTTCGCCCAGCCGTAGCTGTATAACATCCAGGCTAAAAGCGCACGGGCAGCCAGCAGGAAGTAATTGAGATAAGGGGATTTGGCTGGATTCATTTTGGTAAGCGGAAAGAATTTTTATCAGTTGGTTTCTCAAAAACGATCATCATAGAGTCGCCGGAAGATCTTGTAATTACTTCTCCGTTGATCGTCAGATTAGTTGCACCGACCATTGTCAGCCTTGCACTCTTAATCATCTCCCGATCCTCAATTCTAACATAAACTTTTGAACTTGCTTTAATCGATAAATTATCAAAACGATTTTTAGTTAGAAACATTCCGGCATCAGTCAGACTTATATTAAAAACTCCGCCTGGCCAGTCGGAAACTTTAATTGAAGAGCCAATTGACGTTATACCGGATAGTGCAGGCGCTGTCACGTAAAATGCCGGAGAGTCATTAAAGAAGTTATCGTAAAGATTATTCGGGACTTTCGCGGCATTTTCAACAACAAGCGTATCGCCTTCTATTTTCCATAAGCTAGAGATTTCCTTTTGGAAAAATTGTTGTTGTCTAAACATGATCCCATAGCTTGCATCCGACTTTATCTGAACGTAGCCCAAAGGAAATCCCCGGAGTTTTAAATATCTGAAGGGCTTTAAATTGTGCCTGTTGTATCCTAAAAATGGATCATTTTTGTCAATCTTATCATACTGCGCCTTCAGTGTAAAAACTGAACCGACTACGGCTAAAAAGACAAAAGTAAATAAGCCAATGAGAAGTTTGTTGCTCGTTTTCATAGCTTTTGATTAATTGGTTGAAGGGGTTACACCCGAAAGAAACTGTTCATATCGGGACTGAAATTCTGAAATATCGATTTTGAGCAGGTAAAGCGTCTTAAAAACTTCCGGAAGTTCGTTCTCAAGAAAACGTTCTTTGCGGTAAATGAGAATAAGACCCACTGCATTTTCCGCTGAGAAATAACCAATGCCGCGTTTGTTAAAAATAATATCCTTGCTTTGCAAAAATTCGTAGGTTCGCATCACCGTATTGGGATTTACTTCCAGCTCTCCCGCCAAATCCCTGACTGACGAAATACGTCCCCCCGGAGGCCATTTGCCCAATAGTATCTGTTCACATATAAAATCAGCTATCTGAAGATATATTGACTGTTTGTCTTTAAATTCCATAATAACTGTGATTAAAATTCTTTTTCTTTAAGACGCAGGAAGCTGATATACCAAAGACCAAGCATAACAAGTACCGGGAGTGCGTAAATCATATATTGCACCATCTCGGGGAAGTACACGATATATCTGGCACGTAAAAGCTTTATCGGGGGAACCTTAGTTATTGCTGCACTGACTTGCCACGGTACAAAAGGTACACTATTCACACTTGCATCGACCAGGCGGCTAGTTAGCCAGGAGCTTAAAACAATTGTAAGAACGAAGGTTAAAAACAGAATTCCGGCCGTTTTTAAATAGGAGAATTTGGAAAAATAGATTGAGCCAAGAAAAAAAGCGCCCTGGCTGATGATGTAGATACATGCAAAATACCACAACATAGGCTTTGGAATATATTGATATTTATTTCCATTTTCTGGCAGTCTGCTGTTTCCTAAATCAATGGTGAAATAGTGGAGGGCAAGAAACATTCCCAGTAACAGAACTGAGAAGCACAGGTAAACGACAAGTGCAGTCAGAAATTTTTCAAGTATTGAACCCGGAACCAGCGTAGCTGCAATTCCTGTTGATGGCGATGTATATTGGGAAAACATCGAACTCGTAAATACACTTCCACCTAATAGAACAACAAGGGGCAGCGCCATAAAGTGAAGGACAGCACCGTAGGGAAGGAATTCATCCGATAGTGCGGTTGGGACGAGAAGAATAAACAAAAGGCCGATAAATAATCCGCTGGTAAGCATGTAATTTCTCCCTTTTTCTACAAAGTTAAGTTTGAGTAAAATTGTAAATCGCTGTAAATCAAATGTCTGATTCATAATATCTATAGGATTTATATTTATGAATTAAAAATTTCTTTAATCCTTACCGGATTCTTTATTGCTGCATTGAACAGATATTCCAGATCAACCCGGCTATCTAGCTGCTCCGTATTTTCCGTAACTGCTTTAAAACCGCGAAGGGAAGGTTCAGAATAAAGCGCGCGTAAATTGTCTTCATCGTTTACGAGTGTTCCAAAATAAAGTTTTTCTGAAACAGTGTCCATACTATGCTGAACAAGGATTTCGCTGTTTTCCAAAATGATGATATGATCAATCAGGCTGTCGAGATCACGGACCTGATGGGTTGAAATCAGGATAATGCGGTCGGGGTCAAGCACGGAAGAGACAATTTTACGAAACTGACTTTTGGAAGGAATATCCAGTCCGTTTGTTGGTTCATCCATGATCAGCACCCGGGTATTTGCAGCTAGCGCAAAAGAGATTAGCACCTTCTTTTTTTGTCCGTAAGACATATCGGTCAGTTTGTTATCCTTAGGAATTTCAAATTCTCTGATAAACTGTTGGAACTGTTCCGTATCGAATTTTGGATAGAAGGGAGATAACACTGAAAGATATTTGCTGATATTAAAAGGCGGCAAATAAATTTCTTCCGGTATAAAAAACACATCCTGCAAAAATCCCGGCTGACGCTTTTTAGGTTCGTAGCCGTTCACCTCGATCTTGCCTTCCAGAGGATATAGAAGTCCCGCCATGTTTCGCAGCAAACTGGATTTTCCCGCTCCATTTTTGCCCAGCAAACCATAAATATGGCCAGGTGCAAGTGTCATGGATAAATTTTCAAACAGCTTTTTATGCTTACTATATCCAAAAGTCAGCTTATCGAGGTGGATCATAGTTGAATGATTTAGTGTTCTAGTATAATAGTACACTGTAAATGTAAATGATTATTTTAATTTATCAGGCAAGAGTTGGAAAAAAAATTAGGAGAGAGAAAGGGAGTAAAGGGAATAATGAATTAGAACTTGCTATTCAAAAGATTTTGATAATCCCCTTTTGTGTCGATGTCGATGCGGCCAAGCTGGAAGGATACTTCTGCAACGTCTTCTTTAAACCGTTTCAAAAGTTTTTTCGCTCCTTCGCTGCCTTTCAGATTCAAAAGATGTTCAAAATACTGACTTTGAAATAAAACGGGAGTTCCCAGTGTATTTTCATAAGCACTTGCTACGATTCCTTTTGAAGTTTGTTTCGCCGTTTCGATCAGGTCTCTGAATAAAGCTGATGTTACAAATGGCTGATCACTTACCGTGATAACAATTCCTCTGATCGACGGGTTTGTTTTCAGTAAAGCACTTATACCTGTGGAAATTGAGGATGCCATTCCTTCCTGCCAGTGGTGATTGTATTCCAGTTGAATTGGTAAAAACTTAACCTCGCTGCCAATTAGTTCGTAATTGGAACCGGTAACAATAATAACAGGCGAGCCAATTGCCGCTATTGCTTCTTCCGCAACATGGCAGATCAGACTTTTGTCTTTAAAGTGCAGCAATTGTTTTGGTTCTCCAAGCCGTGAAGAATTGCCCGCGGCCAGTATTATGATTCCGTATGATTCTTCTGGCATGTTAATTACTGACTGCGCAGGTAAAGTCTTCTGAATTTTCTTTTATATAGTCGACCCGTTGGTGGGAACGGTTATGAATGGGTTCCGATTTTTCCCGGAGAGGCATTCCTTTTTTGCCAGCCATCACTGACTTTATTTCTGCCAAAACAGAGAGTGCAATTTCCTCGGAAGTTTCCGCGCCAATGTCCAGTCCTGTCGGTCCGAATATCTTTGTTTTTTGTTTTTCCGAAACCGCCATTCCCTGTAAAAGCAAATCTCCGAACATGCGTTCAAGTTTCTTTTTTGGCCCCAGGGTACCGATGTACACACACTCGCCCAGTTGTATTAAGTGTTTCAAAAGTGCGAGATCGTAATTGTAGTTGTGCGTCATCAATACGAAAAATGTCTGCGCGTCCGGTTGAATAAAAGATAAAACTTCATCTGCTTTCGCAACTAAAACCTGGTTGGCTTTCGGGAAACGCTGTTTGGTTGCATGACCTGCCCGGCCATCGACGACAATAATGTTCCAACCCAGCATGTGCGCCATTTCCATCAATGGAATGGTATCATTTCCGGCACCGGCGATCACCAAAGACGGAGGAGTTTTCAGATACTCAATAAAGCCTGTCAGCTTTTGATCCGGGATATTGAATGATTTAAAAAAAGAATCCTGGATATTTTTTGCCTGCGCGGCTTCTGCCAGCAGCATTTCAGGGGAAAGTTCATTTGAAGCATTGGCAACCGAAGTATGGTCATCCTCCAGATGTAAAAAACAGGTTCCGGGCTGGCTTCCGGTTCTTGAATTCAATGTAAAAAGCGTGACCAAAACGGCGTTTTGTCTTTTTTCTAAAACCCTTTTTAGTAAAACGATCGGATTATCAGACTGTTCTGTATCAATGGGTTCAAAAAGAATATGCACGATTCCGTTGCAACCAAGCTGAACGCCCAGAGTGATATCGTTATCGTCTGTTGTATCGTAGGTAACCAGTTTGTTTTTTTGCTGCGAAATGGCAAGCAGCGCTTTTCTTAAAGCATCACCCTCCAAACAACCTCCGCTGATGGCGCCCGTAAGTTGCCCGTCATCCGTTACGAGCATACGTGCACCAGGCCGCCTGTACGACGACCCTTCCACATGAACGACCGTTGCCAATGCCATTCGTTTTCCGGCGATCAGCGCCAGTTCATAAGCTTTGATGATGTCCGTAATTTCTTTCACTGAAATGATTTTCTATGATTTCAGATAATACCTGAACTGCTCTGTCAACTTCTTCTTCGGTAGTGAACCTTCCCAGACTAAACCTAAAGGAATTATTTATCGTTTCACCGGGAATTCCCATGGCTTTTAAAACATGACTGGGTTCCATGGTTGCGGATGTACATGCCGAACTTCTGGAAAAGGCAATACGGTTTCCTGCTTCAAGAATCAATCTGTCTCCGTCCAGATCACGGAAAGTCACGTTTGTGCAATGCGGCAAACGGGGAACTGCAGTTCCATTGATTACACTATCATTAATCTGATACAGAGCATGTTCAAAACGGTTCCGGAGCACTTTCAGTATCTGCAGTTCAAATTCCATCTGTTCATGACATAAAGCGCAGGCTTTTCCAAAACCCACGATTCCCGGAACGTTCAATGTACCGCTTCGCATATTCCGCTCATGTCCGCCGCCATCAATTTGCGCTGTAACAGATGTGGCAATATTCTTCTTGACAAACAATGCACCAACCCCTTTTGGTCCGTACAACTTATGTGCACTGAAACACATGAGATCAATTCCGTCTGTGGACAGATCGACGGGGATCTTTCCCACTGCCTGTGTAGCATCTGAGAAAAACAACACACCGTGTTTTTTTGCGATTTTACCAATTTTCTTTACAGGTTGAATGACACCCGTTTCGTTATTGGCATACATGACGGAAATTAAAATGGTTTGCTCCGTGATTGCATTTTCAAGTTCATGCAGATTAATTAACCCGTTGCTGTCAACTGATAAGTAGGTGATTTGCGCACCCAATTTTTCAAGGTGTTGGCAGGTATCAAGAACCGCCTTATGTTCAGTTTGTACCGTAATAATGTGATTCCCCTTTGAAGCAGCACCTTCAAAAATTCCTTTCAAAGCCAGGTTAATTGCCTCGGTTGCTCCGGAAGTAAAAACGATTTCTTTAGGACTGGCGCCAATCAGTTCAGCAACATTTTCCCTTGCAATCTCAACCGCTTCCTCTGCTTCCCAACCAAAGGCGTGCGTACGACTGGCTGCATTTCCAAATTTTTCAATAAAGTAGGGCAACATTTCTGCGAGCACCCGCGGATCCATGGGTGTTGTGGCATTATTGTCAAGGTAAATGGGATTACTTGGGATCATGATTAAATATAAACCAAAAAATCATGCAAATACAAATTCCTTGCCGTATTTCGGGTTGGGTTAACGAGGACCTAAAATTATCTATAAGCATTTGGTTTGTTGACTTACTTATGGCATCACGTGTAGGCTCGTATATAATTGCATAAATTACGGTTTAAGTGAAACTAATTATTTAAATTTGTGTTAAACTCTACAAGTTTTATAGATTAAATGTTTCATTTAAAATTTCATAAATTATGTCACTTCGATTAGGAGATATCGCCCCGGATTTCGAGGCAAATACAACACAGGGCCCGATCAAATTTCATGAATGGTTAGGCGATAGCTGGGGACTTTTGTTTTCTCACCCTGCTGATTTTACACCTGTTTGTACAACCGAACTAGGCAAAACTGCTCTTTTGCAAGGTGAATTTCAGAAACGTAATGTCAAAGTTCTGGCTGTGAGCGTGGACGACATCGATTCGCATAACCGCTGGATTCCGGATATTAATGAGGTAAATAATACCGAAGTAAATTTTCCGATCATTGCAGACGAAGGCAGGAAGGTAGCCGAATTGTATGACATGATCCACCCGAATGCAAGCGAAAAAGCAACCGTGCGTTCTGTGTTTATTATCGGGCCGGATAAAAAAGTGAAATTGACGTTAACATATCCTGCATCAACAGGCCGTAATTTTACTGAAATTTTACGTGTTGTTGATTCACTTCAATTGACTGCAAATTACTCCGTAGCAACTCCGGCTGATTGGAAGGATGGCGAGGACGTGATTGTCATTCCCGCGGTAAGCACAGCTGATGCGGAAAAGAAATTTCTAAAGGGGCTGAACATCGTAAAGCCATACCTGCGCTATACGCCTCAGCCAAACAAATAATAATGTCTCAGGTATATAGAAAATGTCCTTCGTGCTGAATTGTGCGAAGGACATTTTTTATGTAGTCGGTATAAAAATATCTTAAACCTGATTGTCTTTCACGGGTAGATCATCACCATAATACCTCATATTTCTGGCTCCAAGGTAATAGTAGTAGATTGAGAGTGCCATTGGAATGTGGGCGATGTCATTGTAATTGAACCAGGGGCCGAAGCTAAACTTCAGAGCATGGAAACCAGCCGATACCGCCCCCAGAAATGTCGCTATGAAAATATAACGGCTGCCCGGATCATTCTTTTTCCGATACACGTAAATTTCAATAAGACATAACATTAGAAAAAGTCCATAAAAGGCATGAACTTCTACGACAACAAAGTTCAGGGTTACAATGGCCAAAACAAAGAATATCGAAAGTTCAACGTAATTAAGCCGGCCTAGAAATTTGCCTATTCGCTTCGGCAGAAGTGGTTTTACATGCCATATCGCAGCTCGCTCGAAAAGTGCTACGGCGATCATACTTGAAAACCAACCGGGAATTTTTCCTGGCTGACCGGTAAGATATAAAAACCCATGTCCCAGTATTCCGCCAATTGCAGTTGCCAAACCCATAAAGAGAAAGAAGTATTGGGTTTGCCTGTACATGTTGTGGGTTCTGCCAAGTTTATTGAGCTGCACAAATCCATAAATACATACGGCAGTCATCATCAGACTGGATAAAACAGAAGAAGGTTCCAGAATGGTGATACCGAATAGTTGGATTTGGTGCACCTTACTGAAATCAATGGCAATATCATTCATGAAAAATTGGAAATTTTAGGAATAAGTGGTTGGACAGAAGAATTTGTTCAAAGTAAACATAAATACCCTGTTTTCGTAGCATTCTTTGCGTCGCTCGTTTGTTTAACAAAATTATACCAGATCGATTCACAAGCTCTATTACTAATATCTGCTTCTGATGCAGGGAGGTATTTTTGCTAGTTAAACATTGTTATTAAGAGATATAAATGTATTTTTATTATGTCCTTAAGTTTTCATCAGGATTTAAAGCAGACGTTATGAAATGGTCATTTATAATTAAAGAAAAGCTAAAAGCCGCTATTCTGTTAAGTGGGATTATGTTGCTGATAATCATCGGAACACTCATGACGCGAAGCAATATGAGTGGAATTGATAAATCTTTTTCCTCAATTTATCAGGACAGACTTCTTCCTGCAACAACAATCATCTACATGACCGAAAATTTATACGGAAAGCGGTTGTCACTGGAAAAATTTCTTTTGGCCGATGACAAAATAGCGCCGGAACAGATTGCAGTTAATCTTCAGATTCATAATGCAACAATCGATTCACTGGTTAATTCTTTTGAAAAAACGTATCTCGTAGATCAGGAGGCAAAAAGTCTTGCAGCTTTTAAAAACCGGATCCGGGAATACGTCCTTTTGGAAAAGATGATTGTCAATTTGCACACAAACGGTAATTCCGATGGCAGCAGGCAATTGTTTGAAGGGGCAGGAGCGAGTACCTTTCAAAGTACTATTCATCATCTAAATGAGCTGACTACCATCCAGTCAAACATCGGGAAAGAGCTCATGACTGAGTCAAAAAGCAATATGGCCAGTTTCGGGATGATTTCCTTTTTGCAGATTTCTCTAGCTGTGGTTATTGGGCTTATCATTCTGGTTTTTATTCAGAGCTCCAACATTATCAACAAACCGAAAATCAAACAGGACGAGGGATCTTACTTTAACCTGAATTAAAAAAGCTGCATGAGAGGTAAACTCCATGCAGCTGTATGCTATAAACTTAATACAGGTTACTTTGAACTCATTTCCTAAACGCACCCTAGTTCGTGCCAACTTTCCGGCCCTTCAAAGTCTCTCTCGAATTTTTAACCTGCTTCAAAAGATCCTTTTTAACGAAAAGTCTTGCTCCGCTTCCGCCCTGCAAATCGAATGTACGTTCCTTGTACTTAAATTTGTTGTTTGGCAGCACATCAAGAAAATAATTCTGACCGCTCAGATTGAACAACATTCCTTTTGTGTCCTGCTGCGTGTCATCCCAGGATACATTGATCGTTCCTGAACCTGTGCCCAAAGCGACGCCCGGCGTGAAAGGTAGAACATTAATAGTTTGAATACTCTTACCGTTGCTCATCGTAATCTGTCCTTCCGGATTTACTTTAATGTCGTTTGGATCAGATACTTCTCTGCGGATGTTAATTGCTTTATCATTAAAAAACTGAACTTTTTCCAATGGTATATTTGCCGATTCAAGATCGCGTCTCAAATCTTCGGTGAAAACCGTATAATTTGAAAGCGGAACGGAGTTCATTGTGGTGCATGCCGAAACTGCGGAAAGAAGTAATACGCCGGCAACGAGGTTTTTAACGAGATTCATATTTATTGGTATGGACTAATTTCGGTTTTTAGAATTAATAATTATCATCGCAAATTAACAAAATCGCTTTCAGTTACCAACAGAATCTAAAATTGATGATTTAGCGGCTGCTGACAATGTGTCAGCTGATGCGTTTTTGATTGCTAATGGAACGCAAATTTTCAAACCGTATTGCAAGGCGTAAATTAATTCTAAAATTTAAAATTAAAACAAGGAATAATTATGGAGACAGGGATTCAGGAAAAAGGAAATTTAAGTATACATACCGAGAATATATTTCCGATTATTAAAAAATTCCTTTACTCAGATCACGAAATCTTTTTAAGAGAGCTGGTTTCCAATGCTGTGGATGCTACTCAGAAACTGAAAAAGCTTACCTCATATGGTGAATTTGACGGAGAGCTGGGTGAGCTGAAAGTTACTGTGAAACTGGATAAGGATGCCAAAACGATTACCATTAGCGATAACGGTATCGGTATGACAGCTGACGAAATTAAAAAATACATCAACCAGATTGCCTTTTCCGGTGCAACTGAGTTTGTTGAAAAGTATAAGGATAAGGGAGATGAAGGCAAGATAATCGGAAACTTTGGTCTTGGTTTCTACTCTGCCTACATGGTGGCAGCCAATGTGGAGATCATCACAAAATCCTACAAGGAAGGCTCAGAAGCGGTTCGCTGGGAATGTGACGGTTCAACTGAATTTACGTTAACTTCTGCCGAAAAGGCGGAAAGAGGTTCTGATATCATTCTTCACATTGCAGAAGACTCAGAAGAATTTCTGGACGAACACCGTTTGAGAGGAATTCTTGAAAAGTATGGTAAGTTTCTGCCTGTTCAGATTGAGTTTGAAGATAAGATAATCAACAATCCAAATCCGATATGGACAAAAAATCCGTCAGATCTGACAGATGAAGATTACATTGCTTTTTACAAAGAGCTTTATCCGTTCAGTGAAGATCCGTTATTCTGGATTCATTTGAATGTAGATTATCCTTTCAACCTTACAGGAGTACTTTATTTTCCTAAACTGAAAAACGATTTTCAGGGACAGCGAGAAAAAATTCAGCTTTATAGTCGTCAGGTATTTATTACGGATGAAGTAAAGGATATCGTTCCGGATTTCCTTCAGTTACTTCATGGTGTGATCGATTCCCCGGATATTCCTTTGAACGTTTCAAGAAGTTATCTGCAGGCTGACGGAAACGTCAAAAAAATAAACGGATACATTACACGTAAGGTAGCTGATAAACTTTCAGAGATCTTTAAAAACGACCGTGAAGGGTTTGAAAAGAAATTTGATGACATCGGTCTGTTTGTAAAATATGGTATCATAAGTGATGACAAATTTTATGAAAAAGCGAAAGATTTTTGCCTGCTGAAAAACGTTGAAGGTAAATTCTTTACATTCAACGAGTATCGTGATTTCGTGAAAGAAAATCAGACTGACAAAAACGAAACGCAGGTTTGGTTGTATACCACGGACGAGAAAAAGCAGGATGCTTTTATTCAATCTGCTAAAAAACGTAGCTATGACGTTCTTTCTCTGACAAGCGTTATTGATTCACATTTTATCAACGCATTAGAGCAAAAGGTTGAAAAAACCAACGTGAAACGTGTTGATGCAGATACGCTGGATAAGCTGATTGAAAAAGATTTCAAGCTTGACAGTATCCTTTCCAAAGATGACGAGGAGAAAGCGAAGAAACTTTTCGAAGATATCGCTGGTACAAAAAGTGCCAATGTGTTGGTTGAGCCAATGCCGGTGGATGAGTTGCCGGTAGTAATAACGTTCCCCGAGTTTATGCGCCGGATGACAGACATGCAGGCATCTTCGGGACAGCGTTCTATGTTTGGCGATATGCCGTTGATGTATACGGTATCGCTTAATGCGAACCATCCTGTGATCGGCCGTATTCTTCAGACCGAGGATGAAGAAGGACAGAAAGCACTTGCAAAACAGGTTTACGACCTGGCTCTTCTTTCTCAGGGATTATTGACAGGAAGTGACCTGACACTATTTATACAAAGGTCAGTTACAACATTGTAATTAGGCTTAACCAAAACGGAAACCCCGCCTTTCTAAAGGAAGCGGGGTTTTTTGTGTAATATCCGTTTGTTTAGTCGACCTGACGCCCGGAAATAAGTATTAATTTAAGCTCCTCAAGTTCTTTCCATTTGCCTTCATTGGCGAGAGATGCCTGGCGCGGCCAGGTCGTTGGATCGTGAAGCTGGAAACGTGGGCCTGCTCCTTTAAGTATGGCGGCGATTCTGACGGGTGGCATGTTAGCCAGCCTCGAATAATTGTTGATCCCGTTTTTATTTAAGATCTCTTCAATCTTAGGGCCAATTCCCTCAATTACCTTTAAATCCTGACGAATACCTGCGTTAGGCTCTTCTACGGGATAAACCGTTCTTAATGCCCCTTTGTTGGCAACAGGTTTAGCTGCCAGTACCGGTTCAGGTAGAGCGCGACATTCTACCAATTCAATTTTTCGCTGGTCTACTTCTTCTTTTAAATTACGGATTCGGCTGTTCATGATTAGTCGGGCAAGAATATACCCGAGCAATGCTGCACCGGCCAGAATGATCACAATTTCAGTGATCGCTACCGGTTTGCTGTATGGACTTAGTTGCAGAAGTAACATATTTATATTTTTAGTGTGGTGAATAAATAGCATTCAACTATTCCCAGTGGCCTTTGTTTAATTCGTTTTGTAATTCTTTTAGCTGATCCCACATTTGATTTGCAGCCAGACTCGCCTGGTGCGGCCAGGTTTGCGGGTCATGTACCTGAAAACGGTTTCCCGACTTTTGAAGAATGGCTGTCAAATGTTCAGATGAGGCATCCTTTAATTGCTCAAAAGTAAAGATTCCTTCTGAATTAAGCAGCTCTTCTATTTTAGGGCCGATTCCTTCAATAATTTTGAGGTCATCTTTTTTTACAAAATCAATTGGATTAACTAAATTAACTGGTGCGGCTGATGTGCTGACTACGGTCTGAACAACAGGTCTCTTAATAGTTAAACACATTTCAAGATCGGCATTTAGTTTTCCGAGTTTTCTGTCAAGCTCTTTCTCTTTTTGTTTTGCACCGATATAACCGATGATATATCCAAGAATTGCAGCAACCAATACCATGACCACGTGCTGCCACAAAGCGTCTGGATTTTGAAGGGGATTTAGTGTGAACATAACGAATATGTGTTTTTTGGTTATTTAACGACAATAGCAACTCTCCGATTGGCACGTTTACCTTCCGGCGTAGCATTGGAAGCTTTTGGTTCTGACTCACCTTTTCCAAGTGTAAAAATCCTGTCGCCAGATATACCAAGCCTAATAAATTGGCTTTTTACTGCATTAGCCCGTTTTTGGGATAACATCAGGTTCCACTCAGCGCTGTCTTCGTCGTCTGTATGACCTGTGAGGATCAGTTTTTTATCCTTGTTTTCAGCCAGATATTTTTTTGCTTCTGAAATAAACAATCGATTCTGGTCGGTTTTGATATAATCGGCGCTTGCGGTAGGGAAATATAGATCGAGTGGCTTGAAGATGTTTTCATATTTCTGTTCATTTGCCAGATCCGTTTCTGTCAGAGGTGCTTTCGCAGTAACCGGTGCAGCATAATTCCCAAATGAAAAGTGAATACCTCCGTTTAGAGAATCCTTCGTGAAAACAAGTTTGTCGGATAGCTGACTTTCGAGAGAGATTAATGAATCGGCGATTCCATGTCCTGCTAACCACTTTTTGATACCGGTTGCTCTGGCTAATCCAAGGTCTGGAAAAGTAGTCGTATTGGTTTCCTGAGAGGAATAGTATCCTGTTACAGTGATCAACCTGTTCGGATTTGCAGTAAGATAAGAGGTTAATGAATCAAGCTGGCGCTGAACGGCCGTTTGACTTGCAACAATACCATTTCTGGCAAAAGAAAAATTGCCTTGTGATTCCAAATGCAGTGCGGAACTGTCTGAGATAATCAACGGTTCTGTCCGGGTTTCCGAAACGGAAACAGTGGGACCGAGCAAGTCGGCATCGCAAAGTTCTTTAATTTTACACACATGCCAATAGGCAGAGCCCGCTATCCAGGCGAGAAGCAGAATCCACCACAATGCTTTACTGTTAGACATATATAGATCAGGTTTAATTTTTGCTTTCTGACTTAAAATTAAAGTTTTGGTCACATAAATATAACTGCCTCTTTTACAACCTGCAACATGGAGGCTTAGAACTAAAAAAAGCAGTCTGATCTGAGTCAAACTGCTTTTTTTTAAGATAAAATATTTATCGAAGTATTACCTGTTCATCGAGATCAGGAATTCTTCATTATTACGCGTTCCTTTCATGTGTTCAAGCAGGAAATCCATTGATTCCATGGCGTTCATATCGGACATGTGTTTTCTTAAAATCCACACTTTTTTCAGTGTTTCTTTGTCAAGAAGTAAATCTTCACGACGGGTACCGGAAGCCATTACATCAATAGCAGGGAACACGCGTTTGTTGGAAAGTTTACGGTCAAGCTGTAATTCCATATTACCTGTACCTTTGAATTCTTCAAAGATGACTTCGTCCATTTTAGAACCTGTGTCAATCAGTGCAGTGGCGATGATCGTTAAGGAACCACCATGCTCTACATTTCTTGCTGCTCCGAAAAAACGTTTTGGTTTATGCAATGCGTTGGCATCAACACCACCTGAAAGAATTTTACCTGAAGATGGTACCACGGTATTATACGCACGGGCAAGACGGGTAATTGAGTCCAGCAAAATCACTACATCGTGACCACATTCAACCATTCTTTTTGCTTTTTCAAGAACAATGCTGGCAACTTTTACGTGGCGGTCCGCCTGCTCATCAAAAGTTGAAGCAATTACTTCGGCACGTACGCTGCGCTGCATATCTGTTACCTCTTCAGGACGTTCATCAATCAGAAGAATCAGAAGGAAAACCTCAGGATGGTTACGTGTAATCGCATTCGCAATTTCTTTAAGAAGAACCGTTTTACCTGTTTTTGGCTGTGCAACGATCATTCCGCGCTGACCTTTACCAATCGGTGCGAAAAGGTCAAGAATACGTGTAGAGTACTGATCTGGTCTTGAACTAAGCCTTAAACACTCGTCCGGAAATAAAGGAGTAAGATATTCAAACGGAATTCTGTCCCTGATTTCCTCAGTTGTTTTACCGTTTACGGTTTCAACGCGAAGTAAGGCAAAATATTTCTCTCCCTCCTTTGGCGGGCGTATTTGTCCTTTAACAGTATCTCCTGTTTTAAGGCCAAAAAGCTTAATTTGAGAAGGTGAAACATATATATCGTCAGGACTTGCCAGGTAATTATAGTCGGCGGAACGTAAAAAACCGTAACCTCCATCCTGCATAATTTCCAGAACACCTTCATTTACGATCAATCCGTCGAATTCACGAACGTAATTGTTGTAATTTCTTTTGATTTTTGAAGAAGGATCTTCACGAGGTGTTTGCTGCTGCGGCTGACGTTCGTTTGATTCCTGTTGCTGACGTACAGGTTTCTCGTCTGTATTATTGGTATTTTCCGTTGCTATGGCCGGTGTATTTTCTTCCTGCTCGTTTGAAGGCTCCTGTGCATTAGCCGCAGGAGAAGCTGGTTCTTCTTTTCCAAGATCATTTAAAGTATCATTTTCTGAATCAACTTCGGGAGTGATCTCTACATTTCTTGTTCTGTTTTCCGTTCTTGCAGGTGCACTTTTTGTGACAGGCTGAGCAGCAGAATTATCAGCATCTGCGGCTTGTTCAGTTTTAGGCTGATTGTCAAAAAGAGGTGCGGAAGAAGAAAAAGGACTTTCTTTTCTTGATTTGGCAGAGCGGTTTCCTAATGGTTTGTTGGAACTTACCGGCGACTCGTTGGGCAGTGTACGACGAGCTCTTTTTTTCTTAGGTTCGTCATCGTCAGACTCCGCCTCTGTAACATTAACGGTTTCTTTAGCGACTGGTTTAGCAGCTTCCTGTTGAGCCAGGATTCTGTTAACAATTTCCTTTTTAGGTAGCTTGGCGTAATCAGCGACACCAACGTTTCCCGCAATTTCTTTGAGCTCTGATAAAAGCTTAAGGTTCAATTCATCAATTGTAAGCATACAGAAAATATAAGGTAAAGCTTGCTTCACCTATTGGATAATGAGTTTGTGAATGTAAATGGACTAAATACGAGAACATATGCCTCGTGGTCGCGTGATGATCATTGGTGTGTTAACATATATTTTGTGAAAGCCGTAGTAGAAGACCTTACAAATCGAAAAACTTGATGGATTAACTTTGAAAAGTTTGCAATTTAATACTAGAATGAAGTACAGAAATATTTGGTAAGGATTCAAAAACCTTGATAACGTTGAAAGCTATCGGGAGATGGATAACAAAACTTCGGAAATCAGGGCGGGGATTAATGGTAGCGAAGGTAAAGTAATATTTTTTGAAATCCAAAACCTTTTCCTAAAATAAATGAAAATATTATTGGGCATTAACAGAGCACGGAATTGATCTCATAAAAGTCATTATTTCAGTGTTAAAACGCTTATTTAACATTATTTAAATGCATATCCTGTCAGAGTTTTACTTCATGTTAGCTTTTGTCCCCAGAAAATGGGACTTTTGCACAATTATGAATATCGCTGTTGATTCAGGAAACACATATGCGAAGATCGGCTGGTTCGAAAAGGACGAATTAATCCGGTTTCAAACCCGGTTACTTTGGGGTGATTTGGTTCAGGAAATAAGGCAGGAAATGCCGGATCAGATCATTTTTTCATCGGTTGCCAATCGTGTGGAAGATTTTCGTGAGTCACTTGGGGGGGAAGTAAATATCCTTGATTTGTCACCTAAAACGCCGGTTCCGATAAAAAAGGAATACAAGACACCGGAAACGCTCGGAGCGGACAGGGTTGCGGCTGCGGTAGGAGCGAACTGGCTTTTTCCGGACGAGGATTTGGTAGTAATCGATATGGGTACTTGCATCACTTATGATTTTATTGACAAGTCAGGAAGTTTTGAAGGAGGAATAATTACTCCTGGTGTAAAAATGCGATTTTCGGCATTGCATACGTTTACTAAACGTCTGCCGTTATTCGAGCCGGTAGCCATTCCGGATTTGATCGGAAAAAGCACGCAGGAAGCAATTGAAAGTGGAGTGATGAATGGAGTGCTTGCTGAAATAGAAGGAATAATAAATCAATACCGTCACATATCGCCTTCGTTGCGCGTAGTGTTATGTGGCGGAGATATTTCATTTTTTGAAAGTACCCTTAAACCGTCAATATTTGCGGTCCCCGAATTAGTTTTAATAGGATTGAACAGAATTTTAAGATATAATGTCGCTTTACAATAGAATTGGAGTACTCGCAGTAGCAATAACATTGAGTTGTAATTGTTTAATCCTGTCAAATGCTAATGCCCAGGGCCTTGGTAACTCACCTTACTCCTCACTGGGCATGGGAGAGTTTTACGGAGATGCCTATTCGGACAATGCCGGAATGGGACAGTCGGGTGTAAGTACCGGAAATGGTTTTCAGATCAATAACCTCAATCCCGCTTTGTGGACAAGAAACAGGTTTACAACACTTGATATCGGTATTATCGGTCAGTACAAAGATATTGTATCAGGAAACAAACAGCAGCAGACTGCCGGTGCCAACCTGGCTTATGTTTCTCTTGCGTTTCCGGTTAGCAGAAGATGGACTTTGGGCGCCAGCTTAAAGCCATATAGTTTTATTGATTTTGAAAACACCTCTGCACGGAATATTCCCGGCACTCCAAATAGCGCTGTTTATTACAATAGTGGCAAAGGAGGAATAAATAAAGCTTCGATTACCAATGCCTATCAAATCGGAAGGTATGTAAGCCTGGGTCTTGAGAGTTCGTATTTTTTTGGCAATATCCGCAGAGCATCTGAGGTTCTTATACCACTGGATGTTAATGGTTCGGATTACCTGGTTGGTATTAATGACCGTACAACCTATTCGGATTTTGCTTTTAAAGGAGGCGCAGCAGTTAGAATTCCTATCAAAAAAGATAACAAGCTTGATCTGAACCTGGGTGGGTCATACAGTTTTAAAACACGGATTAACGGAAATCAAACCAGTACACTTGAATTAACCCAAAATACATTTGTAGTAGGGAATTCGGATACTTTAACGAATAATTTAAGCAGTACACTTACGGTACCTCAGCAATATCAGGTAGGTATGAGTCTTGAATGGCCGTTCAAGCTGATCCTATCAGCAGATTACAGCCATCAGTCATGGTCTCAGTATCGTGGATTTAATACTTCTTCAAATGATGGTCTGACGAACACGAGCCGGATACATTTGGGAGTAGAATATCAGCCCCGTTTTTTGTCACTGAATTACTTTGACAGAGTTCGTTACCGTGTAGGATTCAGTCATGGAAATACGCCTTATGTTGTGAATAACCGGGATGTGAAAGACACAAACGTAAGTTTAGGTTTTACCTTTCCGATGGGACGCGGCTACCAGAACTTTATTTCCCTGGCCTTTATTGGCGGACAGCGCGGAGCAACCGGCTCGGGTATGATACGCGAACGTTACGGTCGAGCCGTGCTGGGTATTACATTGCTTGACAGGTGGTTTGAGAAACAAAAGCTCAATTAAGTTAATGCCTTCGATATGCAGTCTGCAGCACAACCTTTAAAGCTTCCGCGCATTTACGGCTGTATAGTTATTTTGCTGCTATTCACTATTATTTTGCCTTCGTGCGAAAAGGACAGGAACAAAATAGGAGCAGCGTATGAGGGACCTATTGAGATAGTTAACGACGTTGAGATTAAATACAGCGAGCAAGGAGTTCAAAAGGTTCAGATGCTTACCAGAGAATCGCTGACTTATAGCAATCAGAATAAAATTTTTCCGGATACCATTAATATAAATTTCTTTGATCCTATAACAGGAACTATTGAAACACGGTTACGTGCTGATTCTGGCAGGTATGATCAGGCTACAAATGTTTACATCGTAAAAGGCCATGTACGTGTGGTTAAGCCGGACCAAATACTTACCACCACTGAATTAAGCTGGAATCCCGGAACAAAGAAAGTATTTACAGACAAGCCTCTCACAATTAAAAATCTTGGTAAATCCGAATTCATCAAGGCGGTCGGAATGGATGCCGAACAGGATTTTACAAGAATAAAACTTAGACAAGGAAAAGGAATTATTTCAGGAGCGCCCTAATCTACTGCTGCGCACTGTTGCAATGATTTGCTCACCAGATCAATTGAGGTCAGTGTACTGTCGGCACTCCATTTCATACTTACATAAGTAATAATTTCAGCAATTTCGAGCTCAGTTAGTTTGGAGTTTGCAGGCATGGGTCGGCTGAATTTTTTGCCAGCCACCACTATAGTGTCCTTCATTCCATTTTTTATGATACAGGCAAACAGCGCTTTGTCTTTTATCGACGCAGATCCTGAAAGCGGAGGATAGAGGTTCGCCATTCCTTTTCCGTCTGTCTGATGGCAATTGGCACAATTAGTCGTATATAACTGAAATCCTTCGGCAAAGTACTGTTCTGTTTTGAGCTCCTGCGCATTTTGGCAGGATGAAATGAGGATTGTGACAAATAGAAAACAGTATTTAGGAAGGTGAATCTGATATATTCCGGAAGGGCGGTTATTTATATTCATCAAGAAGGATCTCTATGTCTGCAATTAACTTTTTAGTGCCTTCTTCTGTGGTTCCGTCATAAATACCGCGGACATGTTTGGCTTTATCCACAAGAATAAAAGCTCCGCTGTGTAAAAAACCGCCGTCTGCACTTTTATCTTCTTTGGCAACCACCATATAATTTTTCAAACCGATCTCGTAAGTCTTTTCTTTTGGACCGGTTAAAAACTGCCACTGACTGCCGGTTACGCCAAGATCTTTGGCAAATTTATTTAGTACCTGTGGCGTATCATGCTCAGGATCAATGGTGTGAGAAAGTATCATTACATCCTTGTTACCTTTAAATTTTTCATAAACTTTAAGCATCTGTCTTTTCATCACAGGACAAATAGTGGGACAAGTGGTGAAAAAGAAATCGGCCACGTAGATTTTATCTTTGACAATATTTTCGGTAATGGTGTCACCATCCTGATTTGCAAAAGAGAATGCCGGAATTTGGTTATATATAGTGTCCGTGATTTCTTTGCCATCAACTGTTTTTGTTGTCCAGTCGCGTTCTCCCAAGATGGGAAGTTTTTTTTCAGCGGAATTACATGCTGACAGAATGACTACTGACAGTAAGGTAAAGATAAAAGACTTATAAAATTCTTCTTGTTTTATTCGGTTCATGATTAGTTTTCCAAAAACGATTTTGCTTCGTTAATGCTTTTTATTGTGATCTGTTTTACTTCTTCAATTTTCTTTTGTTGGGCTTCAAAGTAAGCAATTGCCTCCTCCGGTTTAAGTTTTTTTGCCGAATCACCCCGGTACTCGTTCATCCAGCCCATCATAAGCTTGTCCGATTCATTTAATTTCTGATTCAGGTCTGTGGCTTTGATGCGTTCTTCGGCAATGTTGTTTCCGCTGATGCCCTCGTTTTGCAGACTATCCATCTGAACGATCTTTTTTGAAAGCTTCATTTTCAGAGACATAATCTCGTCCATGCGCGGCATGATTTCATCATGAACACCCAGTACTTTTCCTTCCAGTTCCAGAACTTTTTCTTTGTCCTGACTGCATGCCAGCATTATTGCTGCTAAACCTAAAACCGGGATATAATTTTTCATATGGAGGTATTTTTTTTATTTAAAACTTATTAATTATTCAGAATCATTTCCCGCGCGTTGTGAATAACCGACTCGGAAGGATTATGCCCGCCAATCATCTGCGCAATTTCCATTACCCTTTCATCGGAGGAAAGTTTCTTGATTTTACTTACCGTTCTTTCGGATGAATGATCTTTATAAACGAAGTAATGTGCATTTCCGCTGCTTGCGATTTGGTGCAAATGGGTTATGGCTATAATCTGGTGATTTGATGACATGTTGTGCATCATCCGGGCCATTTTTTTTGCAATCTCACCGGAAACACCCGTATCAATTTCATCAAAAATGATGGTTGGAAGCTTTCGTTTGTCTGCCAGAATGTATTTTATTACCATCATAAGCCTAGAAAATTCACCGCCCGAAGCTACCTGTTTCAACTCCTGAGGAGAAATTCCTTTGTTACCGCTAAACAGGAAAATAACTGAGTCAATTCCGTTAGGAGATGGTGTTATTTCAGAAATACGGATTGAAAAGGTCGCATTTGGTATACCCAATTCAATTAATCGTTCAAGAATCAGTTTTTCTATTTGTTTGGTAACCTGCTGTCTTCTAGCCGACAATTTCTGAGCACTTTTCAGCATTGATTCCCTTGTTTTTTCTGCCAGTTTCTGAGCCTTGATAAGGTCCTCATCCAGGTTTAAAACTGTATTAAGTTTTTCTCCCAGCATATTTTCTATACGGAGAAGTTCGTCAACATGATTAACCTGATGTTTTTTTAACAGCAAATAAATCAGATCAAGCCTTTCCCGTACAATTTCTGTCCTGGTATGATCAAGTTCTACGGTCGCATTTACGCCATCTATTTCATCCGCCAGATCGCGAAGTTCAATCAGAGAACTTTGTGCCCGCAGCCTGAGTGAGTCATAAGCTGGTACCATCCGAGAAGCCTGGGCAAGAGCACCGACTGCGTTTTTAAGTAAATCCAGTATCGAGCCCTCCGGATTGTCGAGATAGGTATGTGCCAGTTGAAGTCGTTCGCGAATCTCAACTGCATTTTCAAGAATGGTTATTTCCTGCTCGAGATTCTCCTGCTCTCCGGATTGCAGGCTGGCGTTGTTCAGTTCCTGGTATAGAAACTGGTCGAAGTCAAATTCTCTGCGTAACTGTGCAGCGTTTTTTTGCAATCCTTCGAGGGACCTGACTGCATTTTTATATTCCTGAAAACGTAATTGATAATCCTGAAGAAGCTCTGTATTTCCTGCAAACGAATCCACTACCTGAAGCTGAAATTCATTGGTTCCCAACATAATAGAATCGTGCTGCGAATGAATATCCAGCAGCTGACTGCTTATTTTTCGAAGCGTTTCAAGGTTAACCGGGGTGTCGTTAATAAACGCGCGTGATTTTCCTGCCACCGATATTTCCCTTCTTACAATACATTCATCGGAAAAATCCAGATTTTCTTCGTCGAAATTGGGCTCCATATCGTAGCCGGCCAGGTTAAAACTTCCTTCAATGATGCACTTTTCAGTTGGATCATAAAGTGATTTTGCGTCTGCCCGGTTTCCCAAAAGAAGCCCGATTGCACCAAGCATAATGGATTTACCTGCGCCTGTTTCACCAGTGATGATGTTCAAGCCGGGATCAGGAGACATTTCCAATTGCTTGATTAAAGCGTAGTTTTTGATCAGTAGATTAGAAAGCATTTCTTGTAAATCAGTTGGCTGAAGAAATAACCAGGCTGTTTGCAGCTAACAGGTTAAACAATCTTTTCTCCGTTACGAATATAGCTATGATATGAACAAATAAGAAATCAGCAATAGTTCTAATTGGCTTTAACCACGCTAAACATATCATAAACTATTTCGTAAAGATCAGAAAGTTCCAGCTGATGTATGTGACTTCGTGTGTCGGAAAGAACAAGAAACCGGGGTTCAATTGAAACCAATTTTCCAAAGTAAGTCCTGTCATCATTTAAAATGACGTTGAGCTCTGTTCCGGCCATTCCTGTCAGTTTCAGGAAGGCGTCATTAGGATTTATACGGATAAGACGTTTACTCATGGTTGATCACCAGCTATTGGGAAAGCCGCTGGTACACTTGTGTTTTAGAAGGGTCCATGCTTACAAGCAGTGTGTAGGCCTGCTTCTTCTGTTCGGGTGTAGCCTCAATAAGTATACGGTACAATTCATCTGATTTTGCATCAAAAAATGAGTTGATCACGATACTTGCAGGACGAAGCTGGGATACTTCTTTAACTGTGTTCAAAACAGACATGACTTTCGCTCTGGTTTCAACAGGATTTTGCGTTGCCACGTCAAGTCCCAATCGATAGTAAGTGTACATTCCCTCGCGGAACGGGGTAAACTGCTGGCTCATCAGGTTTTCTACAAGAGCATAGCGGTTACGGGCATCGTTGGTCATGTCCCAAGCCCGCTTGTTCGGAGATGCGTTTCGTGCCTGATTGGCAATATTAAATGCTTTCTGGAGATAAGGACTGCCGCCCAGTTTGCTAAACGAATCGTAATCAAAAGTAAGAGCTATGTACGCATAAAAGGCAAGTGAGTAGGGTAGCTCATCGGTGAAACTGCTTTCATTGAAATACAGCTGTGTACTGGGCAGATAACTGAATGAAAAGTTTTTATCAACGAAAGTAAACAAAACAGTCTCGTAATTTGAATTAAAAACCGGGCGTGAAACTACGAGCTGGGCATTCCCTTCATAGTTTCCCTGAGCTACGGATCTTGTCAGGTTGACATTCAGTTTACATTTTATTTTTTCTTCTTTTGCAAAAGCATCATCCGACCAGCGGGTGTTATTCAAAAAATCATTCATGTAAGTCTGAAGCTGCGTCATCGACTGAGGGTCCGTTTTTTGTTGTGCAAACAGCTGTTCGGAGTTGACTGTAACACTAAATTGAAGCGCCTGTCCGAAGGCTGCATTGGCACTAAAAACGATTACGTAACCCAGAACTGATAATATCTTTTTCATATGATACGCCATCTGTTTAACACAATCCCCAGAATATCCTGAGCAACTGCATCTTTAGATTTTAAAGGGAAGTGGCTTATTTTCTTTTCTTTATCAATAACGGAAATTTTGTTGGTATCGTGCGCGAAACCTGCACCGGTGTCGTTCAACGAATTGACAACAATATAATCCAGATTTTTACCGTCCAGTTTATCGGCTGCATGCTCCAGCTCATTTTCTGTTTCCAGTGCAAAACCGATAACCAATTGGTCTTCACGTTTCATTTTGCCAAGTGTTCTTGCTATGTCAATTGTTTTTGTTAATTCCAGAGACATATTCAAACCTTGCTTTTTGATCTTTTGTGTGGCTACATGAGCCGGAGTGTAGTCTGCAACGGCCGCGGAAAAAATAATCAGCTCGTTTTGTTCAAAATGTTCCTCGGTGACGTTAAGCATTTCCCGCGCTGTTTCGACACGAAATACCTGAATGCTGCTATCCTGAATTTTTAGATTTGTAGGACCGCTGATTAGCGTTACCTGCGCTCCCGCCATGGCAAACGCATGCGCAAGTGCATATCCCATTTTACCCGAAGAATGATTACTTATAAACCTGACCGGATCAATAGGTTCAATTGTTGGCCCCGCCGTTATCAGTACGCGCCTGCCCTTTGCAAAAACAGAATGGGCAAAATGTTTTTGCAATTGATAAATAATAGCTTCCGGTTCGGCCAGTCGTCCTTCACCTACCAGACCGCTGGCCAATTCTCCATATTCAGCTGCGATCAGAATATTTCCGTAGCTGGATAAAGTTTTGATGTTATGAAGCGTCGAAGGATGTTTGTACATGTCTACATCCATGGCCGGTGCAAAAAATACAGGACACCGGGCAGAAAGGTAAATGGCAGTTAGTAAGTCGTCAGCCAGTCCAGAGGAAAGTTTTGAAAGGGTTTTGGCGGTTGCTGGCGCAATGACAATGGCATCAGCCCAAAGACCAAGCTCAACATGATTGTTCCATTCGCCGTTTTGCCCGTTTGTAAAAGAAGTAAAAACAGGCCGTTTGGAAAGCGTGGAGAGCGTTAAGGGTGTAATAAATTCCGTTGCCGATTCGGTCATAACAACCTGTACTTCGGCTCCTTCCTTAACCAAAAGTCTGACGAGAAGAGCAGACTTGTATGCTGAAATACTTCCGGTTACACCCAGAAGTAACTTTTTGCCTTTGAGATTCAATCTTTTAAGTGCGGTGCACAATTTAAGTCTGACAATATGAGCATTCAAATCTAACGCAAAATCACGAAAAAAAAGAAGGCCTGCACTTGGTCAATAAAAAACCAGCCGTATAAACAAAATGAATTATTTATACGGCTGGTCGTTAGTCACAGTTAATTATTCCTCTGAGCTGTCGCGGAAGCTGTGATAAGTTTTTCCATCAATAAATTCATCAATAGAGATACTTCCTGCTTTCGGCATACGCTCGTAGAATTTCGAAATTTCTATCTGTTCGCGGTTTTCGAAAACCTCTTCAAGATTATCAACACCGGAAGCAAATTCAGCAAGCTTGTTATTTAGCTCCTCTTTCATTTTGCTTGATATCTGGCGCGCTCTTTTAGAAATGATAGATACCGATTCGTATAAGTTTCCGGTTACATCCGCTATTTTGTCCGGATCGCGGGTAATGATTGATGGATTCGTTGCCATACTTACTTGGTGATATAGTTTAAAATTTTAAAACGTGTTTAAGAAATGGATTCATTTCTATTGTCCGTTAGGGTCTGCTGCCGGAGCAGTAACCTTCGTCGGTTTGTTTGCCGTGCCTGTATCCGGTTTGGCCATCAACTTCTGCCTTTCTATGTCTAGTTTTGCAAGAACCTCAATCTGTTCCTGGCTATTCTCAAACATCCTTTCCGCATCACGCAGATATCTTCCTGTCGGATATTTGTCTATCAACTCCTTGTAATATTTGATCACATCAAGGTACCTGTCTTTTTGCTTGATAGCAAAACTGTTTGATGCAAAGTTGTATTGTGATTCTACTTTCAGGAATGACAATTCCTCATTATATTTTGAATCCGGGTAATCCTTGCGAAAGTTTTCAATAGCAATCACCGCAGACCTAAGTGACATCGGGTTAAAATCACTGATTTTGTGATATAACTTCGCTTTCTCGTAATCCTTCTTTTCAAGTTTAGCTCTTAATTCAAGAATATACTTGGTACACTCTTCACGAAAAGCACTTTCAGGATATGCATTTATAAAATCCTGCAACGAATTTATTGCAGTAAGTGTGCTTGTCTGATCTAGGTTAAATGGAGCAGAATCTTTATACAAAGAAAAAGCATGCATGTAAAGTGCTTCCTGTGCATAATCGCTTCGTGCGTAGGTATCGTAAAATTTCTTGAACAGAAACTGACTGGTGTTGTATTGCCCCTGCTGATATTGCGTATAAGCATAATAAAACTGCGCAAGCTCTGATTCGGTACTTCCTTTCAAAAGTGGAATGAGTTCTTCAAACAGCAAGCCTGACCTGTAAAAATCGCCTTTCTTATAATAAGTCATGGCAGCATCATACTTCTCCTGGTCTGTACCGGTCTTTTGCAATTTTGAAAATTTGCTGCAGGAGGTAATGATTAGTACTGTAATAAGGAGCAAGAAATAACTTGCCAGATTGTTTTTTCGCATATAACTGCAAAGGTAAGAAAAAAGCTACACCATCCATAACGAAAGTGTAGCCAAATAAAGTGTTCTTAATTAATCTATTGCTGATGGCGAACCAGCATTTTTTTCGTGGCAACTTTTTTACCTTCTAGAGATAGTTGGTAAAAATATAGTCCTGTGGGCATCACTGTCGTGTCGACCCTCAGTTTTCTGTTGTTTTTGGTTAATGCGTATTCATCCATTTTAGAACCCAGTACATTATAGAATATCAACTTGGCATCCCTGATTTCAGATGACATATTGTAGTCTATCTCCGCGTATTCACTTGCTGGATTTGGGTAAATATTCGAAACTGTTATTTTGTCGCTGGCATAAAGCTGCTCTTCGGATTTGATAGCAGATTCAACAGACGCAGCCCTTTTATCAATATTTTTTGCAACAATCTCAGAATCAGAAGAACTTGTGTTATCTGCCGCTGCTGTATTAGAAAACAAAAACGAACGGTAAAAGATATTCAGGGCTTTTGGATTCTGCAAAGACAATGGCTTGTAGCTAAGTCCCGCAGGTAAACCGGCGAATCTTAAACTTTCAGCAGGTACTGCTTTTTTCTTAACCGTCATGTTCAGCCGGCTGCCACTTGCGACAGACTGCGCAGACAAACCTTGCCAGGTTAAAGATATGGTGAGCAATAAGTAAAGTATATTTTTTTTCATAGCTTCAATTGGTAATACTTTTACGTGATAACTACACCTGACTCAAAAGTATATTACAAAAATATAGAGAAAAAAATGCAATATCAAAATATATTGTGCAAGCGGTCGTTTTTATTTCTAAAATATAAAAACCATGCCTGATCCGGATGTAGAATAAAATTTTTAAAATTTATTCTTTCCAGATGGTTTTCAGCTTCGTTGGTTTGTCCTTAATTCGCCAGCTGAATCCTTCCAGTTCCCTTTCCTGTGGCTTAATCTTTGTAGGCGGAATCAGTTGTCCGTCAGGTTTTCCTACAAAAGCAATCCGGCGAACCCGGTTATCTTCAAAAATCAAATTCATTTTTCCGCATTCCACCCGATTTAAACCGATCATCTTTTGCTTCTCGTCAATTGCATAGTAGGCGCTTTCTCCGTTCCCATCTACCAGCACCTGTTTTAATGTATTTTCTTTGGCAAAATAGGCATTGATAATCCTTCCTTTTACCTGGTTAAACTGTTTTACCAATGTGTCCTCAGTTATTACGAAGGCTTTACCTTTTAGTAACATCCTATTGATATTGTTATTCACCAGAAAAGCAGTAATCGTGTCTGCTTCCATCTGATAATGCTGGTCGCTCCATAAAATAGGTTTGGTAAAAAACCTGATTACCGAGTCGGCCGTGTTATAGTTAAGCGAATCACATTTGCCCTGAAAATCAGACTTGTATATAAATACATTTTTGTTTGCAATCAGCTTTCTGGTGCTATCTCTTTTATTTTCAAATGAATACAAAGTATCCGCCCTGATGTAAAGTGTGTCTTTTGAAACCACATTCCTAACATAAGCATGGCCAAAGATTTTAGACCGTCCGGCATCCTTCCAGTAATAACCTTCATCCCCGTTCAGGATGGTTTGATCCTTTTTTGCAACAATAACCACGTTGCCTTTTCCTTTGCCATTGTTGGTTTTCCCATCCACGGCAAGTGAGTCTGCGGTAAGTGTATACGTTTCATTATCTACCATTGTCCTGGTGTGAAATGACGACTTATTTGTCTCGGTATTGTACTGCCCTTTTGTTCCTACGACCGTCCCGTCTTTATTGACAATTTTCGTTTTACCATTGAAATACGATTCTTTGGTAATCGAATTATACAGCAGAGTGTCGGTTGTCAGTGTATATTTTTTATTAACCAGTTTAACCTTCCTGTAATAGGTAAATTCCTTTGTTCTGGTATTGTAAAAACCTTCCTGACTCGTTAGGACATTTTCTTCATCCACTGTACGACCCGGCAATTTGTAATTGGCAATTCCGTTTGCCATGTCGTATTCAATTTTTCTGGTTGTCAGCGTTCGCTTACGGTCCTTTAAAACTGTTTTGCGTCCGCTTACGATGGCCATTCTGGTATTTCCATAGTAATAAAGCGTATCCCCTGTAACTGTTACGGTGTCACCCTGCACTATTCTCACATTTCCAAAAGCCTCAATAATATTGGTCGTGTTGTTTTTGATTGCAAGATCACTATAAAGAAAGGCACCTTTGTGTTTAAAAATACCATTTGTAACCTTTCTCAGTTCAACACCATTTTCGTTAATCATTTCGAGCTCGTCGGACTTTATGATCTCTACCAAATCTTCTGTTTGGGACGGAGGTAAAGTCCTCTGAGCCAATGCGTCAAAGGAGATAAACATCATAACAAAGAACGCCAGCCTCAACATATTCTGTTTGATAAGTATGACGCACAAAAGTTTAAAAGGGTTGCAAACGCTGCTGTATATTTTTTTATTCATGTTCCTTTGAATTCTTTTACCTTTGAATCTGTCGGCTGTCTTTTGTTAAATAATATTACAGGCATGCCGTTGGCGATAAAAGAGTTTATCTTTAATATATGCCAAAATTACATCAATTACGTTCCGAAGGGATATGTTGGATTCTTTTTTAACTTTTATTAACCAACCCGGGCTCGATTTCAGCAAACAAAAAACCTTACTCACAGTAAGTGGGGGAGTGGACTCCGTGGTGATGGCACATTTGTTCCACAGGGCGGGGTTCGAAGCAGCGGTGGTGCACTGTAACTTTGGTTTAAGAGCGGAAGAATCGGTTCAGGATGAGGTTTTTGTAAAAGAACTGGCAGGGAAGTATGAGTTTGCTTTTTACGTTAAGCATTTTGATCCGAAGACATATGCAAAAGAACATACAGTTTCAACTCAAATGGCTGCCAGGGACCTTCGTTATGAATGGTTTGAAGAGCTAAGGACGGAACATAATTTTGACTGGATTGCCACCGCCCATCATGCCAATGACGCTTTGGAAACTGTATTTTTGAATCTAGCGCGGGGAACTGGTATAACTGGTTTGCACGGAATTGCAGCCGTACATTCTGGTATTGTCAGACCTATGTTATTTGCGTCCAAAGATCAGATTCTTGATTACGCGAACGAAAATCAGTTGCTATGGCGGGAGGACAGATCTAATAATTCCATGGATTACAAAAGAAATATCATTCGTAAAAAGATTATTCCTGTTTTGAAGGAATTGAATCCGTCTCTGGAAAAAACCTTTCAGGTAACTTCAGATAAAGTCAGGGCAGCAGATTCACTTCTTACCGGATATCTTGAACAGTGGAAGAAGTCAGTTTTAACAGAATCAGAAGATCAGATTAAAATTTCTATTTCTGGTTTGCAGCAATCCGGAGAACCGTCTTACCGGCTTTGGCACATTTTGAATGTTTATGGATTTAATTATACGCAGTGTGTAACAATTACTAAATCCTTAAAAGCAACTTCCGGTAAAACATTTTATTCCAAATCGCATGAGCTCCTGAAAGATCGTGAAACTTTTATTTTAAGGGCGAGGAAAGGAGATAATTCGTCTGTTAATCTGACAATTGCCTGGAATGAAGGACAATACGAATTGCCGGAAGGATATTTGAAAATTAGCCGGGTAAATACCAATGAAATAAATTATACTGACAAAAATCCGGAGGTCATCTGGTTGGACGAAGGTAAGTTGATCTTTCCACTTCAGGTTCGCAAGGGGAAAGAAGGCGAAGTGTTTTATCCGTTTGGAATGAAAGGAAAGCGAAAGAAAATAAGTGATCTGCTTATAGATCTGAAAATGAGCTTGTACCAGAAGGAGAAAGTAAATGTACTGGTTAATGGTAATGGGGAAATAATATGGGTAATCGGTGTCCGGGCAGATGACCGCTGGCGCTTAATGGACGAAACTAAACAGGTGCTCCGAGTTGAACGACTATCCTTAATGAAGGAAATTTAACAAATTTTCAAAAAAGCTATTGCAACTATAGAATATGTTTTTACCTTTGCACCACGTTTAGGATACGCCAGAACGACAAAGAGAGATGGCAGAGTGGTCGATTGCGACGGTCTTGAAAACCGTTGACTGTTACAGGTCCGGGGGTTCGAATCCCTCTCTCTCTGCAAAAAGCCCTTACTGGTAACAGTGGGGGCATTTTTCGTATTTGGGACAACCAAAAAATTATAGTATTGATCCAAGGATTCTGCATCTACGAAAATCACTTTTTATTTTACTCTACATCTGTTAGTTTCGCTCGAAACAAACCTCTGCTAAATTAACCATTGGTGAAATACCATTTTTAAATCTTTCTTTATGGTAAGCCTGCTCGCAGGTGATTCTGTTTTTGGCTAAATCGTTAATTCCTAAATAGATAAGCTGATGCCTGATATGCTGAACATCATCAAATACAGTCTTTGGACACAATTCGGAGCAAGTATTGATTCTGTAAAGAACGCGATAGAAATGTGGCCCGACTCCCATTGGGATACCGACACCCGGTTTTTTATAATGCATATCACTGTCTGATCATGCTGGATCATTATCTGACAATTCCTTACACCGGTGAATTTCCATCGGTTTTACCCTTTACTTTTTCAGAGCCGGGAATACAGGTTGAAGGAGTTCTGGGAGACATGGTGCCGGACCGGATTTATTCAAAAGCTGAAATGCTGACTTACCTCAGCGAGACGCGCCGGAAGTGCGGCGACTTTATTGAAAACCTGACAGAGGAGAAAATGAATGAGCGGTGGCTAGAAGGAACAGAAGAATACGACATGAATTATGCCTTGCCTGAAATACTGTTCTACTCATGCGGCATGTTCAGCACCATGCAGCACAACTCAACATGCTTCTCCGCCAAAAAATTGACCGGACACCGGGGTGGGTGTTTCGGGCAGATGAAAGTTGAAGAAATTAAACAGCTAGTCTGGCAACGGTTACTTGCACTGGTAGAAGCACAAAAAATATTGATCCCTTTCCCTTATTCTGTTTTAAAATTGATAATAAGTCCGATAGGCTTTACATTGGCTCAATAAATAAAGTGGTGAAATTCTCGACGAGCAGGATATTCTTTGGGAACAGCGTTCCGGTAATTATCTAAAAGCTTTGACCAAGTTGGACCAGGCAGTAACTAAAATCAAAAAAGACTATCCTTTTGATGAAGAAGGCAATATTGATAAACATGACTTTCTGGACAACATTATTAAGGAAGGACTGATTCATCGGTTTGAATATACACATGAGCTTGCCCGGAACTAATGAAAGACCTTGCTCCATGAGGCTGATATAAGTACTGGGTTCCAAAGATGCTACAAAAGCAGCGTTCGCTGTGGAGTTGATTGTGGATGGTGACGTATGGATGGAAATGATTAAGAGTCGAAATCAGGCCTCTCATACTTACAATGGAGATACAGCAAATGTGAAATTTTGCAAAATCCTGGATGTGTATCTACCTGCTTTTCTTACTTTCTGAGATAGTATGCAGGAGAAACGATATGGGAGACAGGGCAATCTATTTGACAAAGAATGGATTACGGCTTAAAATAAAATGAGATTGTGGAGATTCAGTGGTGGTGAAAAATACCCGCAGGTGGAAGAAGTAATCCTTTATGGATCCTGTGCAAAAGGAAATTACCGTAATGGATCAGATATTGATCTGGTGAAAGGTGCAGCGGTCGATTGGTCGCAAATGTTTAAGATTGAACTGGAGCCGGACGATCTAATGCTTCCTTACCAAATTGACTTAGCCTGTTCCACCATATTGCGGATCAAGACCAAATGTTGTGGACTAACTTGGATTAAGCATATAGCTGAGTTAGGCGATACAAGAAGAATTCGACATTGCGAACCCCTCGGAACTGACTTCTAAATGCTTTGATTTTTGCGTTGAAAGATTCTGCGGAAGCATTGGTGCTTCTGTTATCGAAATAATTTACGATGGTTTTGTAGTGGTTTTCAATCGATCTGGCGACCGTATTAAATGACCTGAAGCCAGATTGTCTGACCTTTTCATGCTATTTGGCTAATCTTGTTAAGCCGTAAATCTTTTCTTTCGTGTTCGTGAATATATTGCTAAGTTCGATGGTCAGCTCATATGCTTTCTTGATATCTGGGAAGCGCTCAAAGACAAGTTCAGCTCTTTGTTTTTGACTTGATCCCTCTTATCTTTCACATAAACAGCGACTTAGAACAAGAAAAAAGCCGAACTTTAAGTGATTTCTCACAAAAGTTCGGCTTAGTACCCGGAGCCGGAGTCGAACCGGCACGAGTGTAACCTCATTGGTGTTTGAGACCAACGCGTCTACCAATTCCGCCATCCGGGCATTGATCTCTCTTGTTGGGAGTGCAAAAGTAGGCAGAAAAATATATTAAGCAAGTATTTTGGCGCAAAAATCGATAATAATTTTTACCCTGTTCAAGTTTCAGTCTGCTTCTCTCTTTTATTCGTATCGAAGTGCTTCGATCGGATCCAGTTTGGAGGCCTTAATCGCCGGATAAATTCCGGAAACCACTCCAACTACTACGCAGACCGCAATACCCATCGCCATCCAAAGCCATGGAACTACAAAGGAACTCTCTGCACTGATGGAATTTGAAATAAGATTTCCAATCAGGATGCCGAGAATAAGTCCGCCGATACCGCCTATAATGCAAACAACGATTGCCTCAATTAAAAACTGGAAACGGATCACACCGGGTGTTGCTCCCAGCGATTTGCGAATTCCAATTTCCCTGGTACGTTCCGTAACGGAAACCAGCATGATGTTCATCAGTGCAATGGATGCGCCAAGCAGCGTAATAATACCTATACCAAACCCGCCAATCCGCAGATACCCGGTAATGTTTTCAAAGTTTTTAGCCATCGCATCAGCGCGTTCCAAAGTGAATGAATCTTCACTGCCCAGCTTGTCCCCGCGGATACGGCGCATGAGTCCGCGTGCTTCTTCAATGATCAGCTCGCCATCCGTGATGTTGGGGGCGGAAGCCGTGATGTTATAGGTAAGTTCACGGTTTGCTGCCAGTCCGCGGCCGTTGTCGAGCGGGATAATGATGACCCGATCAGAATCTGTACCGCCACCAAGTGATCCTTTTTTTTCCAAAACCCCGATTACCTTATATCGTGAACCCATGAAAGTAATTTCCTTGTTTACAGGATCAAGATTACCAAAAAGATTTCTGGCTATTTCCTGTCCAAGTATGGCTGCGTTAACCGAATTTTCAAGATCATTTTTACTTAGATTTCTCCCAAGATCAATTTTATAACCTTTAATGGCCAGGAATTCCTCGTCTGCTCCAATCACATTTATGTTTGGGTTGGTTTTTTTAGAAAGGTAATTGACCTGCACAGCTCCGCCGATGGCAGAAGATAGGGAAACAACTCCTTTATAATCAGTCCGGAAATGTCGGGCAAAATCACCAGCCTGTGTGTAGTTGATAGCGGGATATTGTTTTTCACGGCGTCCACCTCTGCGGAAGCCGTCATCCTCATGATTAGCAACTGTAAACGTATTGGCTCCCAGATCTGCAAAACTGCTGTTTACCGAATTCTGGATTCCCTCGATTGCCGTCAGGATTCCTACCAGCGACGTAATTCCGATGGCGATAATCATTGCGGTTAAAACAGTTCTAAGCAGGTTGGACTGGATAGAGCGCAGACCTTCATCTACATTTTCCCTTATATTCATCTGATAATTATAGCTTATGCACCATTATTTTGTAATATTACGTTAGATCAGAAGCGAATCAGTAAGTCGTCGCTATGAGCTGTGTTTTCATTCAGATTAATAGTGGAGCAATCTTTGAACTGATGAACGCACCGTAATATTTGAACAAAAAATATATTCTGTAAAGCTGCAAATGATACGTGAAAGAATCAAACCAATGACACGCCTCTTTATTCCGCTTATCATTTTTTTGACGATCTCAAACGCAGGATGGGCCAATAAATTGCTCATTCCGATGGATGGATCGCAAAAAAACCATTTAAAGGCGTACGGTATTTCCTACTGGATACTTAAAAATTTCGAAATGGAGATGGACTGGCTGCTCAATTACCGTGGCGGAAGTTTTATGGTCCCTTTCAATCAGAAATTTGCTGCTGAAATGACGGTTCGGGGAGTAAGTTATGAAGTGATTTCTGATGCGCAGGGTGGCCAGATCCTTGCTGAGATCAGTGCTGCTGATGTTAATATGGATGCCGTAAAATTGCAGAAAGCGCCGAAAATTGCTGTGTATTCGCCAAAGTCAAAATTGCCGTGGGACGACGCAGTTACATTGGTTTTAACTTATGCAGAAATTCCTTACGATGTAGTTTATGACGACGAAGTATTAAGTACCAAGCTTCCTGAATACGACTGGCTGCATTTGCATCATGAAGATTTTACCGGGCAGTTTGGCAAGTTCTTCCAGTACAAAGATTTCCCCTGGTACCGGGAGCAGAAACGGGAAGCGGAAAATATTGCTGAAAAGTTTCAGTTCGCTAATGTACCTCAAATGAAACTGGCTGTGGCTAAACGAATTGCCGAATTTGTTTCCGGAGGAGGATATATGTTCGCCATGTGTAATGCCACGGATACCTTTGACATTGCCCTTGCTGCCGATGGAATTGATATTGTGGAAACGATGTACGACGGATCACCAGCTGATCCGACGGCCAACAACAAATTGAATTACGGAAATACCTTCGCTTTTAAGGACTTCAAAACGATTCCTTATCCATACGAAATCGAATTTTCGGACATCGATAACCAGCCGGAAGAAAGAGGCGTTATCGAGAGCAATGACTTCTTCTCACTATTTCAGTTTTCTGCCAAATGGGATCCTGTTCCAAGTATGCTGACACAAAATCATCAAACCATTATCAAAGGATTTTTAGGCCAAACTACTGCATTTAAAAACCGTGTGGTTAAACCCGAAGTTGTGATATTGGCTGAAAATAAATCTTCAAAAGAAGCCAGATACATTCACAGCACGCATGGAAAAGGCTTTTTTACCTTTTATGGCGGACATGATCCGGAAGATTATCAGCATCGCGTAGGAGAGGAACCTACCGATCTGAACCTGCATCCGAATTCGGCAGGATATCGTCTGATTTTAAATAATGTTCTTTTTCCGGCTGCCAAAAAGAAAAAGCTCAAAACCTGATTTGAACAGGAATAAAAGATGTTAGATCAAAAATTCTTGTTCATTCTGACACAGGCCGTGCGTTATCGCACGGCTTTTTTGTTTTCTTTTTTATATAAATAATTGATATTAAGTGTTTTATGGTTTGGCATAAAGTTGTTCTCTTTTCTGATAATTAGCCATGAAAGAGAATTTAACAAAAGAGACAATGGACCGCGAAGTTGCTCCTGAATTTGCCAAAAGTGAACGAAACAAAAAATGGATTTTAGGATTACTGATTGCCGTAATCATTGCGGCTGGTGTTTATTTTTTCAAAAAGTTTTTAAGCAGTTCTATTGAGATTTCCAGAATCAGAACCTCGGTTGTTCAGACTGGGGACGTAGAAAATACTTTAAGTGCAACCGGGGAAGTCATTCCTGCTTACGAACAAATCATCACCAGTCCGATCCGTGCCAGCATCAAAAGCATTCTCATTTTGCCCGGTACAAAAGTAGAACCCGGACAAGCGATTGTTGAACTGGATAAATCACTAACCCAAATTGAATTCGAACGTTATCAGGATCAGCTCGAACTGAAAAAAAACGGCATTGACCAGCTCCGGATGAAACTCAACAAAAACCTTTACGATGCCGAGATCAGTGACAAAATCAAACTACTGAATATCAATAAACTGAAAGCGGATCTTGAAGATGCAAAACGGCTTGAAAAGGTCGGTGGCGGTACCAAAGAAGATATTACACGTGCCGAAAATGCCTTAAAAATTGCGGAACTGGAAAAACAGCAACTGGAAAACGATCTTTCCTACAATCGTCTGTCGATGGGGGCAAGCCTGCGTGAAACGGAATTGGGCGCTCAAATTGAAGGGAAGAATCTGAAGGAGTTGCAGCACAAGCTTAAAATGGCTGATATCGTTGCTGATCGCAAAGGCGTACTTACCTGGGTTAACGAGAACATCGGATCATCTGTAAATGAAGGTGAAATGTTGGCCAGGGTTGCTGATCTGGGCACTTTTCGTGTTGAGGGTTCGTGTTCGGATGTTTATGCTGATCAGGTTAAAGCCGGCCTGCCGGTTATTGTAAAAGTAAATGAATCCGTTCTGCGCGGAATCATTACTCAGGTAAAACCTGCTGTAAAAGACGGTGTCATCGGATTTGTCATTCAACTGGAAAATGCTAAAAATGAATCACTTCGGCCAAATATGAAAGTGGAAGTTTTTGTAGTGACCAACCGGAGCACTAAAACAATGCGTGTTGCTAACGGCCCGGCCTTTACGGGCAAACGGAAACAATTTATTTATGTTTTGCAGGACGGCATAGCCCAAAGACGTGAAGTGGAAGTTGGTCTTTCCAATTTTGATTATGTCGAGATAAAAAGCGGAGTGCATGTTGGAGAAAAAGTGATCGTGACCGATATGAATCAGTATGAACATTTGGAAGAAATTTCAATTAAAAACTGATCTGAACATGAGACATTTTTTCTTCCTTTTTCTAATATGCTTTAAATTTTCCTGGGTGACGGCACAGGTTCAACGGTACACCCTGGCGGAAGTGGTGCAGCTTGCGCGCGAACAATCTATCGCTTCCAAACAGGCGGCAACAAAGAAGAAAACCAATTATTGGCAGTACCGTTCATTTGTTGCAGATTACAAACCGCAGCTTAGTCTTGGGGGCAAAGTGCCGGGTTTTACCCGTTCGTATATTGAAGTAGTTCAGCCCGACGGGACAATTTCTTTTCAGCCGGTTTCATACAATAATTCACTATTGAATTTATCTCTGAGCCAAAACATTGCTGCAACAGGGGGGACTATATTTGTTCAGCAGGAATTACAGCGTTTTGATGATTTTGCCAGAGATAAAACGAGTTATAATGGTGTTCCTTTTGAGATTGGTATCAGCCAGCCTCTGCTCAGGTTTAATGAAATGAAGTGGATCAGAAAGATAGAGCCGTTGAAGTTTCAGGAAGGTAATCAGCAGTTTATAGCTTCACTAGAGGAAGTTGCCCTCAATGCAACCGGATACTATTTTGATTTACTTGTAGCACAGGTTAACTTACAGATAGCTGAGAAAAATCGGAGTAACAATGACACACTTTACAAGATTGCTCAACAAAAATTGCAGCTTGGTAAAATATCCCAGAATGATCTTTTGCAGCTGCAAATGGGATTGCTGACTGCTCAGAAGGATTTTTCTTCTGCCGAGCAGGCTACTGCGGTGGCTTCATTGCAGCTTAAAATGTACCTGGGTTCGAGAGACGAAAAAACACCTGAGCTGGACATTCCGGTAGAGGCAATTGAGTTTGATATAAGTACGCAACTTGCGTTGCAGGAAGCATTTGCAAACCGTGCCGATGCGATCGGTTTCAGAAGGAGGATACTGGAGGCGGAAAGGGAAACGCTTCGAGCCCGAAAAGAAAATGGTTTGAATGCTTCTTTGCAGGCGACCTTTGGTTTATCTAATCAGGGAAACCGGCCGGCCGAAGTGTATAAAAATCCGCAGGACAGGGAGTTTGTCGAATTACAGTTTACACTGCCGATTATGACCTGGGGACGCAATAAAGCGCGAACTGAAATAGCAAAAGCCAATCAGGAATTTGTACAGCAGTCGGTGGAGCAGGATAAACTGACTTTTGAACAGCAGATTTTTACACAGGTAACGCTCTTACAAATGTTGCAAAAGCAAGCCAAATTAACCAAGCTGACTGATGGAATTGCAGCAAGCCGCTACCAGATTGCCCGGGACAGGTTTATTTTAAGTGATCTGAGTGTGACTGACCTGGGAATTGCCATGCAGGAAAAAGACCGTGCAAGAAGAGATTATATTCTGGCACTGAGGGATTACTGGCAATCGTATTATAGTCTAAGATTGCTGACGCTTTATGATTTTGAAAAAAATGAGAAAATAAGATATAAAAGCTAACCGCACCGGCGGCTCGGAGCAATAGACACTATAGGATATGCAATTGACGCCATAGTTATAATAAATGTAGCAAGGAAGAATCCTAGCGTCCATTGCGAAAACATTTGCGTCCACTGCGGTAAAAATAAACACAAACACAGCCATGATAAAACTACAAAACGTTGAGAAAGTCTATCGTACCAGTTCGATTGAAACACTGGCCCTGAACAACATCAATCTGGATGTAAAAAAGGGAGAATTTATTTCCATTATGGGCCCTTCGGGCTGCGGCAAAAGTACGCTGCTGAACATCATGGGATTGCTGGATGAGCCTTCAAAAGGGATCATCGAAATTGACGGAAGCCGCGTTGAAAAATATAGTGAAAAAAACCTGGCACATCTGCGGAACCAGAAACTTGGTTTTATCTTCCAAAGCTTTCACCTGATCAATGATCTGTCGGTGATTGACAATGTTGAAATTCCATTGCTTTACCGAAGCAGTACAGCAAAAGAACGCCGCGAACTGGCGCAGGAAGCATTGGAGAAGGTAGGCCTGAGCAACCGGATGAAACATTTTCCGAAACAACTATCGGGTGGACAAAAACAACGTGTTGCTATTGCCCGTGCCATTGTTGGTAAACCCGAAATCATTCTTGCCGACGAACCAACAGGTAACCTGGACAGTGCCATGGGAAATGAGATATTAAACATTCTGCAAAGTTTAAATGAAGGAGGAGCCACGATAGTCATGGTAACTCACGACGACGCAATGGCAAAAAGGACACACCGGCTGGTACGGCTCTTCGACGGAACGCAGGTTTTATAAATGTTGAATATTCACTGATAGAATGAGTCGTCACTGCAATGAGTTGATGTTTCTTCATATTCTATCATCCTCTTATCGCACCGGCGACCCGGTCATCATTCAAAATTTTTGAAAGCCTCATGTTACTAAACTATATAAAAATCGCCTGGAAGGTATTGCTGCGGCATCCTTTTTATACATTTATTACCCTTTTTGGTATCAGTCTTACGCTGACTGTACTGATGGTTTTGACCTCGTTTCTGGATCATCTTTTTGGAACTCACTATCCTGAAAATAAAAGGTTCCGATCTCTTTACATTGCTAATGTCTTACAAACGGACTCTTCCGGAACTTCGATGTCGTCGGGTCCTGCTAGTTTTAACTTTTTAGAAAAATATGCCAAATCTCTTAAGACTGCTGAAAAGGTTACGGTCGTATCCAATTTTAGTTTTTCCAATACCTACATAAATGGAAAAAGAATAAAACTGAATACCAAATATACAGATGCAGAATTTTGGGATGTAGTCAGTTTCGATTTTTTGGAGGGGAAACCCTATAATATTCAGAACATTAACAGCGGAGATCATGTAGCGGTTATTACGGATGCGCTTCGAAAACAATATTTCGAGGACGACAACAAACCGGTTGTAGGAAAGAGCATAGAGGTTGAAAATATAAAGTACAGAATCATAGGCGTTGTAAAAGGCAGCCCTGTAACACGGGTCTACACGTATGGGGATATTTACTTTCCTTACACCGCTCCCAAAAGCAATTATGAAAGTAAGGGAATGAGAGGCAGATATATCGCGATTGCGCTGGCCAAAGATGAATCGGATATGGCAGGAATACAGTCGGAATTTGACAGGAATATTTCCGGAATACCGGATACAGAAATTGCAGATGGACAGAAGTTTACGGTACTGATCGTTAGGGCAGAAAAATATTTTGAGCATTTTATAAAAACATTCGCCCGGAACGATTCTCAAAAGTTCCTATTTTATACCATTGTGGTATTCGTCGTGATGATGTTTATGGGGTTACCTGCTATCAACCTGATTAATGTAAACGTGAGCAGAATCCTGGAAAGGGCTTCCGAGATTGGGGTTAGAAAAGCTTTTGGCGCTCCCTCCAAAGCTCTGCTCTGGCAGTTTATTGTTGAAAATATTTTCATCACATTCATTGGCGGAGTTTTTGCCCTGGGATTTTCATTTCTCATTATTTACATGATAAATATCAGCGGCTGGATTCCTTATGCGGATCTGACGATCAACTTCACCGTGTTTTTTATAAGTGTGATGGTGTGCTTGATTTTTGGACTCTTATCAGGCGTTTTGCCGGCATTCAGGATGTCGAAACTAAAAATTGTTGATGCGCTGAAGGCGTGATGGCCGGGGGGCTGATAGAGAAAATAGCTACTATATTACGATACCCAAATTCCGAGCCCCTTCTCCGTTTTATACATTCTATTTTTCATTATATAATCACAGCCATGTTACGACATTTATTTAAGTTAATCTGGAATAAAAAGGGAACGCATTCTCTGCTGATCATTGAGATCTGGGCTTCTTTTATGGTGCTGTTCGGGGTACTGTCGCTCATCGTTTACAACGTTAGCAATTATATGGAGCCGATTGGATTTGAATATGAATCTGTCTGGAATCTTGACCTGGACAATAATCAGGATACAACCAAAGTAGCTGCGAAATTACAGCGCATTATGCAACATGTAAAAGCTTATCCGGAAGTGGAATCTGTATCACGCATGAGCAGTAACACTCCTTTTTCTGCAAATCAGATGAACAATTCAGTAACGTACAACAAAGTGAGCGTCCTGACGGATCAATATCGTACCGATGAGAATTTTAGTACAACACTTTCGTTGCCATTAGCTGCAGGAAGATGGTATAAAAAAGAGGATAAGGTAGCGAAGTCCATTCCAATTGTTATTAATGGGAAAATGAAGGAAAAGCTGTTTGAGAGTGAAAATCCTCTGGGCAGGATTA
This sequence comes from Dyadobacter psychrotolerans, assembly GCF_004349265.1. Lineage (GTDB taxonomy): Bacteria > Bacteroidota > Bacteroidia > Cytophagales > Spirosomataceae > Dyadobacter > Dyadobacter psychrotolerans. The sequence continues at coordinate 282,872 of NZ_SMFL01000003.1, read as the reverse complement.
TCAAAAAGGATGATAAAACTTCGTTTAAGGTCATTGGTGTAATCGACAATTTTAAAGCAAAAGGAGAATTTATGGCCAATGACCCCGCGATGTTTGAAGTACTGACTGACGATAATGATTGGGATTCGAACTTTTTGATGAGAGTGAAACCGGGAACGGATGCGGATTTTGAAGCCAAGCTTGTAAAGGATGTAGCAGTTATGTTACCGGGCTGGGGAATAGAAGTAAGTTATCTGAAAGAATCACGTGAAAATAGACATAAACTGACTTTGGTCCCTGTTATTATATTTTTGATTGTAAGTGGTTTTCTGCTGACGAATGTTGCGCTCGGTTTGTTTGGAATTCTAAATCTTAGTATTGCGAGAAGACGAGGAGAAATCGGATTGCGTCGTGCAATGGGCGCGACGGAAGGGAAAGTGGCTATCCAGTTTTTGGGAGAAATATGGGTTTTGGCAGCTTTCAGTATGATCATCGGACTTGTTTTTGCAGCTCAGTTTCCAATTATGAATGTTTTTGATATTGCGAGCGGAATATATGTAACAGCCATCATTGCCGCATCCATCATCATTTTTCTGATTGTGACGCTTTGTGCCTGGTATCCAAGCCGGCAGGCTTCAAGGATACATCCGGCAGTGGCTTTGCATGAAGAATGATTACAGATTAAGGTTATAAATTTTGTAAATTGCTGTTAAAATATCGTCGGCCAGATTAAAGACAATGACCATAGTTTTTAATCATAACTTTAAACAACAGTGGAAACTCAATCTTTTTCAAACCTGCAGCTTGAACTGCTTCGGACTTACTCACGTCAGATTGACGATGCGGATATTGTTGCTATCCGTAAAATGCTAGCCGACTGTTTTGCTGAAAAGGCAATATGACTGGCTGATAATGTTTGGGAGGAAAACGAATGGAGATCTTCAGATACAGAAAGGCTTTCCAAAGAGCATCACCGTAAATCTTCTGCACTTTGAAGATTGTTATCGATACGAATGTTTTATGGGTATCTGTTTCCAGTCGTTCATCTTCTCACTGGATTTTTCGGGCTGTTCTTGATGGGAGAATTACGCTTTGTGTAACAAATTAAATACGAAGAAATCATAAGTAACAGATTGGGAAAGCCAGTAGCTGATGCAGTATTAGGCGTGTTTGATAATCTATCAAATATTGAATATGTAACGAGATATTAACGATGGTTTGCTGTAAAATCAGATCCCGATGATGATAAATTTGTTGATTGTTTTGTCGCATCAGGTGCGTCCTATTTAGTTACAGAAGACAATCATTTTAAAACGGTTAAAACATTAAAATTTCCATTCATTAAAGTCTTAAGCCTGAGAGAATTTGAACAAATTTTCAATCAGAACAGTTGAAACATGCTCCTCATAGTCGACGACGATTTAGCCATACGTACTTCATTAGCTCTTTTGCTTAAAAAAGAAGGTTTCACTGTTCGTGGTGCAGGCTCAGCAGAGGATGCTTTTGAAATAATTGAAAATGAAACACCGGAGTTGATACTGCTGGATCTGAACTTCTCTATCGAAACTTCGGGTGAGGAAGGAATTGCGTTACTTCAGAGAATCCATAAATTCAACCCGAAAATTCCGGTGATACTCATAACGGGCTGGGGAACAATAGATCTGGCAGTGCTGGGGATGAAACTAGGTGCCCGTGATTTTATTACCAAACCCTGGCAAAATGAATATCTGCTTCAATCAGTAAAAACCATCCTCAATCTGGAACAGCAGGCTCCTGAGGTTTCTAACCGCAGAATACTGGAACAAAAATATCAGTTTCAGAATATCGTCGGGAAAGACCCGAAATTGCTGGAAATCCTCGAAACGGTTGGTCGTGTAGCAACTACAGACGCGCCTGTGCTGATTACTGGTGAAAGCGGAACCGGGAAGGAACTGATAGCGGAGGCAATTCACCTGAACAGCAAACGTAAGTCAAGACCTTTTGTAAAAGTCAATCTCGGAGGAATTTCTTCGACACTGTTCGAAAGTGAGCTGTTTGGCCATGTCCGCGGTGCTTTTACGGATGCCAAAACGGATAGGGCAGGACGTTTCGAACTGGCTGACCGCGGTTCGATTTTTCTGGACGAAATAGGAGAATTGGATCTTTCAAGTCAGGTAAAACTGCTCAGGGTTTTACAGGAACGAACTTTTGAGCCTTTGGGAAGCAGTAAAAGCAGGACAGTGGATGTCCGCGTTATTTGTGCCACCAACCGAAATCTGGAAGAAATGGTGGCCAACGGCACCTTTCGGGAAGATTTGTATTATCGTATCAACTTAATTACCGTGAAACTTCCTGCGCTGCGTGAACGGCCTGACGATATCCCGTTACTCTCACAATTTTTTATTAATAATTTAAAAGTCATTTACCAAAAGCCTGATTTACAATTAAGTGCTGCTGCTTCAAAATGGCTGAAAAATCTTCCGTTACAGGGGAATATCCGACAGTTGAAAAACATCGTTGAAAGAACTGTTCTCCTTTCTGCCGGCGATGTGCTTGATGTCGATGATTTTCAAAAACACATTCATACAGGAACTTCGCAGGCCGGGAGTAAATCTTTACCCGAAGTAGGCACCATTACTTTGGAAGAAATGGAATTTCAAATGATCAGAAAAGCCATGGATTTTCATCAGAATAAAGTTTCCAAAGTTGCCCGGTCGCTGGGAATAACCCGGTTTGCTTTGTACCGTAGACTTGAAAAATATGGTATCTCCTACGAATCGGAAGACGTATGAGGTGGTCTACAAAAAGCAGATACATTATTTACATGTCGGCGCTGCATCTGGTGCTGATCCTGTTGGTGTACAATCTTCTTTTTCAAAATAAACTGTTCTTCATTGCTTCTGAAATTTTTCTGTTGCTTTCCATTGCTGCGTCCATTCAGTTATACCGAAATTTTATGCAACCTAACGAATTTGTAAGATCCGGCATTGAGGCAATAAAAGATAAAGACTTTACTATCAAGTTCGTACCTACTGGTAAAGGGGAAGTCGATACTTTGATCGAGGTTTATAATCTGATGATTGACCAGCTCCGGGAGGAACGGACGAAGTTAAACGAGCAGCATTTTTTTTTGGAAAAGCTGATTGCGGCTTCACCCATTTCCATCGTCATCCTGGATTTTGATGATAGAATCGAATCGTTTAATTTAAAGGCTGTCAATCAGTTCAAAATTAACCCGGTTGATTTAAAGGGAAAAAAACTTTCAGAGATTGGGTTGACACTGTTTACTGAACTTGAAAGTCTTCCTGATGGTGAATCGCGTATTATTAAGGCGGATGGAATCGAAACTTTTAAAGTACAGCGTTCTCATTTTATGGATCAGGGATTCAGACGGTCATTTTTGATGATCGAAGAGCTTACCGCTGAGATGCTTGAGTCGGAAAAGAAAGCTTATGGAAAGGTTATCCGTATGATGGCACATGAGGTAAATAACACTTTGGGAGCAACCGATTCGATTATCCAGACTACCCGCAGTTATCTGGTGAACGAAATGTACACAGACCTGAATGAGGCGCTACGGATCGCTTCTGAACGCAATATGCGGCTAACCATGTTCATGCGGAACTTTGCTGATGTGGTACGTCTTCCAATCCCTGCTTTTGAAGAGGTCAGGCTGGATTTACTCGTGAAGGATGTAGCACTGTTTATGCAATCTTTTGCCGGGAAAAAACAGGTAACTCTGGAAGTGCTCGAACCTATTTCAATAACCTTACCCATCGATTCCGGACAAATGGAACAGGTTTTGGTAAATGTAATAAAAAATGCAATTGAGGCTTGTAAGAAGAATAACCGTATTGAATTGTTGCTGACGGATCGAAATCTGGTGATTAGAAACAACGGAAAGCCAATTTCACAAAATGAGTCAGATCAGCTTTTTAATCCTTTTTACAGCAGCAAAGCCGACGGCCAGGGAATAGGCCTGACACTAAGCCGCGAAATATTGATGAATCATGGTTTTCATTTTTCGTTGAAAACCAATGAAGATGGCTGGACTGAATTTGTGATTTTGTTTTAAGCCACAATTATTCCCGTTGCTTCATAATTCCTAAGCCAGGTTTTACGCTCTCCCTGAACCGTGAGGTAGAAATCGTAAATAACCTTCATATCCTTATCAAAGTCATTTTGCAGAAATACAGGCTCACTGATGACGATCGCCTTTCTTGGATAGTCAAAACCAATTAGGATGAGTGGAACATTTGCTTTCAGTGCAATGTGGTAAAAGCCGGTTTTTATTTTGTCAACATCCTTTCTGGTGCCTTCCGGCGTAATTGCAATATGTAAGTCATCATACTGCTGAAACATGGCAGAAACGGTGTCAACCAGGTTTGTGGATTTGTTTCGATAAACCGGATAACACCCCAGTGCTTTGAAAAGCCAGCCGGAATACCATTTAAAAAGCTGACTTTTTGCCAGAAACCCAATGTTGATTTTTAACTCTGCTCTGCCGCCAAGACAAACAATGAAATCCCAGTTGGAAGTATGCGGAGCGCCCACCCAGACTGCTTTCCGGACCTCGACCGGAGGCCGGCCAATTACATTCCATCCGGCGGCACGATACAAGAAGGCGGTGATAGCTCTTAGCATGATGTTCGGTGGCAAGGATCAAAGCAAACCTTAAATAATAAGAAACGGATTTGGGCTAAATGTAATTATAAAAATAAGCAAGGCGAAAATCCCTAAAATGACACGGGGTGTATCAAGTGGCTCATTTTCTTCTGTTTCAGGATGTTTAACGCCGAGGAATCTGCCAAGAATAAATACAAAAGGAAGAAAACCGGAATAGCCTTCAACACCTGGCATAAGATAAGAAATACCAAACTGGGCAACGACAATAATCAGGCTGATCATCAATGCAGTTGAAGAGGATTCAATGGTTCTTTTGAAGCAGATGTAAATAAAGTAGATATATAAAAACAGATATAACAGCTGTTCGTAGAAAACTTCATCACTACCGATAGCAAACGATTCAGGTTTGAAAAGTCCTAAGCCAGCAAAGAATACAAAAATGCTAAATAAGACAGGCGCAACTACATCGAATTTCTTTTTTCCAATCAGTCCGTAAAGGATATGTCCCCCGTCAAGCTGTCCGATTGGTATCAGGTTCAATGAAGTAAAAAACAAAGACAGATAACCTGCAAAAATGATGGGGTAGTGGATCATTTCATAAACATGCGGTAGTCTGGCAGGATCGGCAATGTATGTTTTAAAAAGCCAGAAAAGTATGTTGTCGCCTAAGGCAATATTTCCCGCAGCGTTTTGATATACAAACTGAGGATAACTTTGTCCAAAACGTTCGTATTCAGGATGGATGGTAAAAATGTATTCTGGAGGCGGCAGGTGTGTGAAACCATACCATAAAACGGCGAGTGCAGCAAAAAAACCGGCAAGCGGACCTGCTATTCCAATGTCAAAGAATTTTAGCCGGGATTTAACAACCGAAGTGATTCGAATAAAGGCGCCCATGGTTCCGATGCTTTGTGATATCCCAAACCATAATGGAATGTAGTAGGGCAGCGTCACCTTTACCTGATGTGCTTTGGCAGTGAAATAATGGCCAAATTCATGAATGGTTAAAATTGCCAGAAAGGGAATCGAAAACTTAAGGCCTGTCAGAAATTGCTCCCAACCTAAAAACTTACCTTCCAAAGGAATTTCCTTCCCTGAAAGTAATTCCGCAATGGACTGAAAAAAGCTGAGTACGAAGCCAAATTGATTACCATAAATCCACTCTGCTCCTGCAAGCGTAGTAGTAATCAGCGTTAAAATGAAAAGTATGCCCTGTAAAAGGTAAGTACGGTTATTAGGCGACATAATCTTTGAGATAGTCCAGTATGGTAACAGGCTTTTGGACGTGGATCGTGTCTATGCCTAATTTTGAAGCTGCTGAAATGTTATCGACATTATCATCCAGAAAAAGCGTTTCCTCGGCTTCAAGCCCCTGTTCGCTCAAAACCTGTAGATAAATCGCAGGGTCCGGTTTCATCAGACCCATTTCATAAGAATAATAAACCTTTTCAAAGAGGTCATCCAGCTTTTCAATTCCGGTAGCCGCTTCCAGAATCTTGTTTACCTGCGTAATATGAATTGAACTTGTGTTGCTAAGCAGGAACAATCTGTGATTTTCTCTCAGCTTTTTAAGCAACTCAACGCGTTCCGGCGGCAGGTCAAGTAAAAGGCTGTTCCAGGCAACATCAATCATTTCATCTGTCCAGTCCGGGAAAACGAGTAACTCACGAATATAATCCCTAAACCCTTTTTCATCCAGCGTGCCCGTTTCAAACTGCCGGAAAAGATCTTTTTCTTTAAAAAGAGAAATGATTTCCTGCTGTTCCCGCCCGCTAAGTTTCGCAAAGGAGAGCGAAGCAACTGGTACATCAATATTCAGGATTACGTCACCCAAATCGAAAATGATATTCTTGATCTTGTCGTTTTTCATTACTGGCTAAACACATTAATTGTGAGATGTTAAATGTGAAACGTAAAATGTGCACCGGTTATACATGAAAAACACTTCCTACATTCACCTCTCACATTTCACTAAGATAACTACTCAACTACCACACCCATTGCTGAGAATTTTTCTATTCGCTGATCTATTCGTTTTTCCGTAGAAATTTTGGAAAGTTCCTTGATGTTTTCCAAAATTACTCTTTTCAGTTCAGCGGCCATCCAGTCATGGTCCAGATGTGCACCACCAAGCGGTTCAGAAATAATCCCATCAACCAGCTTATTTTCCTTCATATCTTTGGCGGTAATTTTCATAGCGTCAGCCGCCTGTTCCTTGAAATCCCAGCTGCGCCAAAGGATTGTAGAGCAGTTTTCAGGGGAAATTACTGAATACCAGGTATTTTCAAGCATAAGCACACGGTCTCCGATTGCGATCCCTAATGCACCACCGGAAGCACCTTCACCGATCACAATACAGATCACAGGTACTTTCAGCATAAACATTTCTTTCAGGTTACGCGCAATCGCCTCTCCCTGCCCGCGTTCCTCAGCTTCCATTCCGGGAAAAGCACCCGGCGTGTCGATGAGTGTAACAATGGGTTTATTAAATTTCTCTGCCAGTTTCATCAGACGTAAAGCCTTTCTGTAACCTTCCGGATTTGGCATACCAAAATTACGATGCTGACGCTGTTTGGTATTACGGCCTTTTTGTTGTCCGATCAGCATAAAAGATTGTCCGCCAACGTTTGCCAGTCCGCCGATAACAGCCGGATCATCTCTTACCTGGCGGTCGCCATGCAATTCGATGAATTCATCACAGATACGTTCGATGTAATCGAGTGTATACGGGCGGTCAGGATGGCGCGACAGCTGCACGCGTTGCCAGCGGGTAAGATTTTCAAATATTTCTTTTCGAAGATCTGTTATATTATTTTCCAATAAGGAAATGGCCCCGGAGAAATCCACATTATTTTCCGAAGCTAATGTTTTCATTTCTTCGAGCTTGCGTTCGAGCTCGGCCATAGGTTTTTCAAAATCCAGGTATGTTCTCATCTTTTAGGTTCTGATTTGCGGGCTAATTGAGGATCAAAGTTCGTATGTACGTCCTCTTAATGGTATTTCTACCGTATTATAGCCTAGTTGTTGAATCTTATTTTGGAAGTCAGCCATACTTTGCTGCTCGCCATGTACCAGGAAAACTGCTTTTAGCTTTTCAGGATCCTGCATTTTTACAAATTTTATTAAGTCATTCTGATCTCCGTGACCGCTAAATACGTCAATTTTTTCAATATTAGCCAAGACAGGCAGCTGTTTACCGCGAATTGAAATCGTATCCTGCCCGTTCAGAAGCCTCCATCCAAGTGTTCCTTCCGAAGCATAGCCAATCATCAGAATGGTTGCATAAGGGTTTCCGATATTGGCCTCCACGTGATGCTCCACACGACCGCCCTGTACCATTCCCGACGAGGAAATGATGATACAAGGTTCGTTGTAATTGGAGATTGCCCTGCTGGCGTCTGAACTTTCCAGATAGATCAGATTGTCAAAATCAAAGAGCATGTCATTGTCATCCTGAAAAGTCCGGGCTTCCTTGTTTAGTAAACGCACATGCCGCTGATAAACCTTTGTGCTGCTATGTGCCAAAGGACTATCGGAGAAAACTTTAAGATTCGGGAATGAATGGTCAGCATAAATCTTATTGAGCGTGTAAAGAAGCGCCTGTGTACGGCCTACGCTGAAAGACGGAATGATCAGCCGGCCCGGAATATCGATACAGGTTCTCTTGATCACATCTGCCAGTGCATCCGAAGGAGAATTGGTATTTTCATGCAGTCGGTTGCCGTATGTCGTTTCACAGATCAGGTAATCCACGTTCGGAACTTCCTGCGGATCTGTCAGCAAAGGATAGTTACTCCTTCCGATATCACCTGAAAAACAGATTCTTTTCTTTTCTCCGTTTTCAAAAACTTCCACCACAATATGTGCCGCGCCAAGCAAATGGCCGGCCGCATAAAACGTGATCGCAATGTGATCAGCTATCCGGTAACGCTGCCCAAAAGCGACAGGAACGAAATTATCAAGGGCCTCAATTACATTTTTTTCAACAAAATAATCCCTCGGAACTTCCTTTTTCTTCTTCCCTTTTTTCTTGCTGTTTGCTCCGTTACGCGCATTAAGCCTTTTCTGATGAAGATTGGCTGCATCCTTTAATAAAAGTGCAGAAAGTGCCAGTGTAGGTTCCGTGCAGACCACTCTGCCTTCAAATCCCTCTTTAAATAAATTCGGAATATTACCCGAATGATCAATGTGAGCGTGTGTGAGAAGTACGGTGTTTATTAAACTTGCATCAAATGGAAAAACACTTTTTTGTTCGTCATAACGGGTTTTTCTGCCTATCTCATCTAAATCAAAATCTGAACCGCAGTCAATCAAAATTCGGTAGTCGTCCGATTCTAACAGGAACATACTACCTGTTACTTGCTGTGCAGCTCCCCAAAATGTCAATTTCATATTTTTCGAATGGGGTGAATATCTATATTGCGATTTTTCACTCAACGGGAAAAATCAATATTAATTTCTGAATCTTGTCTAAGTTGTGTTTTTTTAATTAATTCAATGGATTAAATATAATCTGAAAAGGAGCTGCAAAAAGCAATATCCTAGATATAGTGTGCCGCCGCTTTCGTTACCCAACCGCATTAAGTTAACACAAAAGTATCAAAAAAGAGACTGAGATTTAGGCTTTACTTACTAGATTAGAACTGATTCTTTCATTTTGCAGGGAAAACCTGCTACTTAACGACTATATGAAATTTCTTCTTGGTTTACTTCTGACAATTTTTGGAACTGTAAATTTTGCACAGTCGGTTGATAGTCTGGGTTTAACAAATTTTAGTGACGCAGTGCTCGAACTACAAAACAGTGAGTTGTTCCGAAATGGTACGCTGGCTGTCAGTCTGAAATCTGTAAAACAGGGAAAGCAAATTTTTTCTCTGAATCAGCAGCGCTCGCTTCCTTCGGCGTCCACATTGAAATTGGTTTCGACCGCGACAGTCCTCTCTGTTTTTGGCGGAGATCACCGGTTTCAAACTTTTCTTGAATACGATGGCGAGATCAGAAAAGATACTTTGTACGGCAATATTTATATACGAGGCACAGGCGATCCGTCTTTGGGTAGCGACCGTTTCAAGGGATACCCTGCTTCTGCTGCGCTGTTGGCACGGTGGAGTGCAGCTGTGGCCAATGCAGGGATCCGGTTTGTTAAAGGCTCGGTGATTCCGGACGCATCATTTTTTGATAAACGTTCGGTTGCTGACAGCTGGATCTGGGCTGATTTAGGAAACTACTACGGTGCAGGCGTACAGGCACTAAACTTCAATGAAAATTTGTATAAAGTGAAATTTAAACCGGGATTATCAACCGGCGATCCTGCTGCATATCTGGGTACAGAGCCAGGTATTTCTTATTTGGGCTTTACAAATCAGGTTACAACGGGTGAAAAAGGTTCGGGAGATCAAACCATTTTGTACAGCAATCCGCTGGGACATGAGGTTGTTCTGACAGGAACTGTTCCTATGGGTTTTACCACCTATACAGTTAAAGGATCCATTCCAGATCCGTCTGGTTATGCTGCTTACGCACTAAAAGAAAGTTTGGTAAAATCTTCTATTTCCGTGGCTGGAACCACAACACTGCTTACAGGTGAACCTGTGCCCATAATTGGTCCCAGGAAGATTTTAGACGAATATAAATCGCCGACACTACGCGAACTTTGCCTCCAGACGAACTTGTGGAGTATTAATTTGTATGCGGATTCATTTTTGAAACAATTGGGAAAAAAACTGGCAGGTAACAGCGAATATGACGCTTCTGCGAAAGCCGCTACCAATTACTGGGTTTCAAGAAATGCGGACATGAGAGGTTTTTTTATAAAAGACGGCAGTGGACTATCTCCCTCAGGATCATTAACAGTTCACAATTTGACTGAAATTTTAAACGCTGTTAACCGTGAAACCTCTTTCAGTGATTTTTATAAAAGTATCGGTATCCTGGGACAAACCGGAACGGTACGAAACCTGGGAAAAGGAACAAAGGCCGCAGGTAATGTCAGGGCAAAAAGCGGATCAATTGAGGGTACACGGGCGTACGCAGGATATGTCACTTCCAAATCAGGAGAATTACTGAGTTTCGCCATTATTGCGCATAAATACCAGCCGGGCAGCAGTCGTGTAGTGGGAGATGAACTGGTTCGGCTGATGACCTTGATGGCACAAATTTGAATGAAATGAAAATTGAAATTAGGATTATAGATGCGGATGAGACGCTGGCTATCAGACATCAGGTTTTGTGGCCGGACAAATCACCGGATTTCGTAAAAGTCCCGGAAGATGAAAGTGCATTCCATTTCGGTTTATTTGCAGATGATAAATTGGTTGCGGTCATTTCCTTATTTCCGGAGGGAGATAAAATAAGGTTCAGAAAATTTGCAACGGTTGCTGCATTTCAAAATAGGGGACTGGGTTCAATTTTGCTAAATTACGTTTTTGATTTTGCTAAAAACGAAGGATACAAAAAGATCTGGTGTGATGCTCGTACGACTGCTCTGCCCTTTTATGAACGGTTTGGTTTCAGCAGATTTTCGGATTCATTCTTAAAAGAAAATATTGAATATTATAAAATTGAAAAGATGTTGTAGAACTTAGGAAAAGCCGGAAATCTCTTCCCGGCTTTTCCTAAGTTATTGCTGTACCTTTTCAATAACAAAGTTGTGATTGGTATAAATGCATAGGTCGGCTGCGACAGTCAGGCTTTCTCTCACCATTTCATCCGCCGACAAATGAGGCGCGTGTTTTTTTAGTGCCTGCGCTGCTGATAAAGCAAAATTTCCGCCTGAACCAATGGCTGCAATTCCGTTTTCAGGTTCAAGTACGTCTCCGGTTCCGGAAATTACAAGAATTTCATCCTTGCTGGCCGTGATCATCATTGCTTCCAGTTTCCTTAAATAGCGGTCGGTACGCCAGTCTTTTGCAAGTTCTATGGCAGCACGTTTCATGTTTCCGCCATAGGCATTTAATTTTTCTTCAAAGCGTTCGATCAGTGTAAAAGCATCAGCTGTTGATCCGGCAAAACCTGCCAGAATTTTACCTCCCATCAAAACCCTTATTTTTTTTACATTGCCTTTAGCTACTGTGTTTCCCATTGTTGCCTGTCCGTCGGCTCCCAGTGAGACCGTACCGTTATGTAGTATGCCAAGGACGGTTGTTGCATGTATTTTCTCCATGAATTAGGTTTCAGATGTTCTTTTAAATTTAAATATTTTGTAAGTCAGCCGGAAAGCTGTCTTAGTTTATTGTTTCAATTCTGTTTCTTTCGTAAATGGTACACTTAGGAAAGACAAAATCTCAAATGGCTGGTTAAAACAAAAGTGCCAGGTAATAAAACCTGACACTTTGTACATTTTTATATTTTTTAGAACAAGTTAGTTCAACCTCAGAAGAAAAGTCTCCTGGCCGATAGCAACGGCATTGGCCTGGATCAGCAGGGGAAGAATCTTTTTAAGGTCCTCTTCTCTTCTGGCCTCCATCTTTTCACAGGCTTTTAACGTAATATCCAATTCCATAGAAACTTCGTCCAGCTTAGCTGAAATACTGTCAATTCTGATCTGCTGTTCAATAAGTTTTAGTTCCAGTTGATCTAATCGTTCTTCCAGTGACATGGTTTTGGATGGTTTTGTTAAACTAACATACTCATTGGTTCTTCCAATAATTTTTTAACTGTATTAAGAAAAGCGGCTGCAAGCGCTCCATCTACAACACGGTGATCTGCTGAAATAGTTACTTTCATGATGTTGGTTGGATAAACCGTTCCGTCTTCTTTGAAAGCAGCTACTTTTTTGATACCGCCGATAGCGAGGATACAAGAATCCGGCGGGTTGATAATCGCTGTAAATTCATCTACACCAAACATGCCAAGGTTTGAGATAGAGAAGGTATTTCCTTCCCAGTCTTTTGGCTGTAATTTTTTATCTTTTGCTTTTCCTGCAAGATCTTTTACTTCACCGGAAATGGCAGAAAGTGTTTTTTTATCTGCATCTCGAATCACAGGAACCAGTAAGCCTTCATCAACAGCAACAGCAACTCCGATGTTTACGTAGTTGTATCTTCTGATTTTATCTCCCAGCCAGGCCGAGTTAACTGCAGGGTGTTGTTTAAGAGCAACAGCACAAGCTTTGATTACCATGTCATTGAAGGAAATCTTGGCAGGGCTTACTTCATTTAGCTGCGGACGAAGCGCAATCGCTTTGTCCATCACAATTTCCATAGTAACATAGAAATGCGGTGCAGTGAACAAGCTATCGCTCAGGCGGCGTGCAATGGTTTTACGCATTTGCGACACAGGTGTGTCAGTAAAGTCGCCGGTTGCCGGAGAAGAACTTGCCGGTGCCGATGGTGCAGGTGCTTTCGCTTCTGCAGCCGGAGCCGCTTCTGCTTTCGGTGCTTCGGTTTTAGCAGCTGGCTTGAACTCATCCACATCGCGTTTTACGATCCGGCCGTTATCTCCGCTGCCAGGCACCTGACTTATATTAATTCCTTTTTCGTCAGCAAGACGTTTTGCAAGAGGAGAAGCTTTGATACGATCGCCGGAATCAGCCACCGATACAGATTTTTCCTCAGCAGCCGGTGCTTCCTTGGCAGCTCCTTCAGCTGCGGGTGCGCTTTCCGGTTCAGCTTCTCCGTTTTCACGGGCAAGCAATGCTTCCACATTTGCTCCTTCTTCTCCGATTACCGCAATGATACCGTCAACAGGAACCGCCTCACCTTCTTTAATACCAACATATAGCAGGGTTCCATCCTCATAAGCTTCCAGTTCCATGGTTGCCTTATCGGTTTCTACTTCTGCCAGAATATCGCCGGATTTTACTTTATCGCCCACTTTTTTCTGCCACGATACAAGCGTACCTTCTTCCATTGTGTCGCTCATTTTAGGCATGCGAACAATAGCGGCATTTATTTTTTCAGTTGACTTTGCAGGTGCTGGGGCAGCAGCAGCAGGTTTCTCAGGCGTTGCCGTTTCAATTGCAGGTGCGGCTGGTTTCTCCTCTTCTTTTGCAGGCGCAGGCGCCGCATCTTTTGGAGCTCCGTTTTCACTTCCGCCTTCAAGCAAAGATTTATAATCTTCTCCTTCGTTACCTACCACAGCCATAATACCATCAATAGGCACGGCGTCACCTTTTTGTACACCTATGTATAGAAGCGTACCGTCATAATAAGATTCAAGATCCATCGTAGCCTTGTCGGTTTCGACCTCTGCTATAATTTCTCCGGATTTGATTTTATCACCTACTTTTTTGTGCCATTCTGCGATAACACCTTCTTCCATGGTGTCGCTCATCTTGGGCATACGGATTACTTCTGCCATATCGCTTATTAAGGTATTTTAGTTTCTTGGTCAAAAATTGTATTTCAGTCAAAATTACAACAAAAGGCTAATTTAGCACTTCCTTTTGGTATTAATTCTATAATCAAAGTATCCCTTTAATTAGCAAAAGTGCCTGGAAAGAATACTCGTCTGTTGTAAATTGTTTGTAAAACAGTTAATTAGGATTGAATGTGTGCCAAAAACTATTAGTTGATCTTCAACACCGCCATAAATGCTTCCTGTGGAATTTCAACATTTCCCACCTGTCTCATTCGTTTTTTACCTTTTTTCTGTTTCTCAAGCAGTTTCCTTTTTCGGGAAATATCACCTCCATAACATTTTGCAAGTACGTCTTTACGCATTGCCTTAACAGTTTCACGGGCAATAATTTTTTGGCCGATAGCTGCCTGTATGGCAATTTCAAACATCTGGCGCGGAATCAGTTCGCGCAGCTTTTCGCAAAGTTTTTTACCCCATTCGTAAGATTTCGAACGGTGAACAATTGCTGAAAGCGCATCCACGGGCTCCCCGTTTAACATCACGTCAAGTTTCACCATGTCCGATTCCTGGTATCCTGCCAGTTCGTAATCAAGTGAAGCGTAACCGCGGGAGATTGTTTTTAATTTATCAAAAAAGTCAAATACAACTTCGGCAAGCGGCATTTTAAACTGCAGCTCAACACGGTCAGCAGTAAGGTAAACCTGATTTTTCAGGATACCCCGTTTGTCCATACAAAGATTCAGAATCGGGCCGATGTAATCTGCCTTGGTGATAATCTGTGCGTTAATAAATGGTTCCTCGATTGTTTCGATGGTTGTGGCATCAGGCATTTCCGAGGGAGCGCTAATATTGAGCAACTTACCTTTTGTATTCAGAATCCTGAACTGAACAGAAGGAACAGTTGTGATAACTGTCATGTTAAATTCTCTTTCCAGCCTTTCCTGCACAATTTCCATGTGTAACATACCCAGGAAACCGCAACGGAAACCAAACCCTAGTGCGGCAGAAGTTTCCGGCTCCCAAACAAGCGCAGCGTCGTTCAGCTGAAGTTTTTCCATCGCTTCCCGAAGTTCTTCAAATTCGGTGGTATCAACCGGATAGATACCGGCAAAAACCATCGGTTTCACTTCAGAGAATCCAACAATTCCTTCACTAGCAGGACGGTGTAAATGGGTGAAAGTGTCACCAACTTTAACTTCTTTGGCAACCTTGATACCAGAAATCAGATAACCTACATCCCCACACTCAACAACCTGTTTTGGTATTTGTACCAATCCAAGCGTCCCAATTTCGTCCGCATTGTATTCTTTTCCGGTAGCCATGAATTTAACCCGGTCACCTTTTTTAATACTTCCGTTTTTAACACGGAAAATTACTTCAATACCTCTGTATGAATTGAACACCGAATCAAAAATAAGTGCCTGCAGCGGAGCCTCAGGATCACCTACCGGAGCGGGAATTCTTTCAATGATAGCACTTAAAATCTCTTCAATTCCAATCCCTTCTTTTCCACTTGCCGGAATAATGTCTTCTCTCTTGCAGTCGAGCAGATCTACCATTTCATCCTTAATCTCCTCAGGTCTTGCACCCGGAAGATCAATTTTATTCAAAACCGGAATGATAACCAGATCGTGATTAATTGCCAGGTAAAGATTTGAAATTGTTTGAGCTTCGGTTCCCTGCGAAGCATCCACAAGAAGAAGAGCGCCTTCGCAAGCCGCAATGGAGCGGGAAACCTCGTAGGAGAAATCGACGTGGCCGGGAGTGTCAATCAGGTTCAGTATATATTCTTCTCCTTTATAAAGATAGTTCATTTGAATGGCGTGGCTTTTGATCGTGATCCCGCGTTCGCGTTCAAGATCCATATTGTCAAGAAGCTGTGCCTGCATTTCGCGCTGAGTAACCGTTTTGGTAAATTCTAATAAACGGTCTGCCAGTGTGCTTTTCCCATGATCGATATGGGCGATGATACAAAAATTACGAATTTTCTTCATGTAGTAAATTAAGCCGATAACCTGCTGCCGGTTATCTGATTGATGCACAAAATTACGAGGCTGTTGGTGATTTTAACAGAAAGGGAGATTTATTTATTATTTTTTCCGGCGAACTCTGCTTTGCGCTAACGGTAAAGGGCATAAATTCTATTCTAAAATTCAATCTGCTGAATAATATTTGAGATGACAATGGTTGATATCTGCTAAAAATTATCTGTTAACTATCAATAAATCAGCAAATTGTATATAAAAAAGAAAAACACGCAGGTTTCAAAATGAACCCGCGTGTCAAATTACACTTCATCAACAAACTAAAAACCAAATAAAACTACTACGAAAATATTCGCTTGTCAAGTTTTTTTTGCTGTAGGAGGGGGATTCGAACCACCCACGGTGCGGTTAGCTACGGTACAAATACTGATTTGGTGGTCCACCCCAGTCGACTTGCGTCGGCATTATGCCGCGTTTATCCCTTATTCACCACCCCCGAGACAGGAGGGCATGGCTGCCAGTTTCATCACCCTACAATGTGATATTTTTTCAATTCGTTACTTTTAACTTTAAAAGCTTGTTAAATTGACTCTGCAAAACTAATTCGAAAGACTTTAAATATAAAATTTTTTCATAAAAATTTCGTAAAATTTATCATTTTTTCATAAATTGAGCCATAATGTTGCGAAAAACCTAACGATTTGTAGATAAATGCTAAAATATTCAGACATTGATAGTACGGATCTTCGGATTCTGTCCTTATTAATAGAAAACGCAGCGCTTGCCTATACCGAAATTGGAAAACGTGTGTTTGTTTCAGGCGGTACAGTTCATGTACGTATGAAAAAACTCGAACAGATGGGCATCGTGAAAGGCTCCCAGCTGGTGATCGATCCGGCCAAACTTGGATGGGATATCAGTGCTTTTCTGGGGATTTACCTCGATAAAAGTTCTTTGTATGAACAGGTAGCCACCGAACTGGAAAGCATTCCGGAAGTTGTGAACATTCATTACACAACGGGTATATACAGTATTTTCATAAAAATTGTCTGCCGCGATACCGGCCACCTTAGGGAAATTCTTCATGATAAAATACAGAAGGTGAATGGTATACAAAGAACTGAAACCTTCATCTCACTTGAAGAAAGAATAAACAGGTCCATCCCGCTGGCAGAGGAGTGAAATCCGGAAAAGATTCTTTGGTAAAAATAATTGCCTGAACGAAAGAAATATTTTACTTTTGTATTGTATATATAAAAAACTTATATATATTTGTAAAGATCAAATTGAATTATGGAGAACAACGCAACGAGTAATGAATATGTGAGGGGTACGCTTAAGACAATCGTACTGAATTTACTGGCAGAGCATGATCGCATGTATGGTTACGAAATTACTCAGGAAGTAAAAGAACGCACAGGTGGCGCTATTGCACTGACTTTTGGAGCACTTTATCCGGTTTTACATAAACTCGAACAGGAAGGTATGCTTTTGACTGAGTCGGTTGAAGTGGACGGAAGATTAAGAAAATACTATTCACTGACAACCCCCGGAAATGAAGCAGCACGTAATAAAACCAATGATTTAGAGCGTTTTATCGATGCGGTGAGGTTATTGCTTGCACCCCGGTTAGCAGCAGAATAAATGAGTACCATGGCCAATTTCTAAACAGAAGATCAGATGAAACGCCTTCAGAAAAATCGTATCGAACAGTTAAGCACATATTTGCTTGCCAATAAACTGAATCCGGAATTGCTTCCGGAAATACTGGATCATTTGGCCTGTGAAGCAGAAGAACGACTTTGGGACGGGAAATCGTTTGAGCAGGCTTTCAACGGAATCGTTGAAACCGCTGATACGCAGACTCTCCTTAATTTGAGTGTTGATCATAAACATCTGTTAGCCATGGGAAAATCATTAGATGACATCGTTTTTGAAGGCCGTAACAAACTTTACGGTGCTTATGCACTGAGAAAAGGGTATGGGCAAACTATGCAGAGGTCTGTTTTACTGGGAGTTACTTTGTTTTTAGGTATGGTTCTGCTTCCTAATCTGTACGCCAGACTGGTCCCGGAGGCGAAGCCTGAGGATATCGCGTATGTGGTTGAGTTTACAGATGCGGAGATTCGTCCTGATGTAAAACCGGTTCCACCGCCGGTGAAAGAAGAGCCAAGGCCTGTTGAAAAAACAATAAGAAGTGTGATTCCAACGGTTGTTCCGGATGAAAATGTTGATGTTGAGTATACGCCGCCGTTAACCGAAGAGCTTGAAACTGCAAAGGCCGGACAGGAAACCCAGGATGGATTGGTAGATGTAGATATTATAACAGCACCATCTGCTGGTAACATTCCAGGCAACAGCATTGCCGCAGAAGTGTTACCAGAAAAAGTGAAAGAATATATTGCTGTTGACCAGAAGCCGGAATACGCAGGAGGCAATGCAGCTATGGGTGCATTTTTGCAAAAACACCTGAGATATCCTTCTGAGGCGATCAAGGCAAATATTCAGGGCAGGGTTTTTCTCGAATTTACTGTGGGAGCCGATGGGAAGATAGAAAACGTAAAGTCGGTTAAAGGCATCGGATTTGGGTGTGATGAAGAAGCGATCAGAGTGGTGAAGCTAATGCCGGAATGGAAACCGGGAAAACAAGCCGGTGTGCCGGTAAGGGTTCGCTTTACTTTACCAATTATGTTTCAGATGAATTAAGCAAAAAAATATTAGTAAATGCCTTCTATTATTTGTGTGAATCCTCGCTAAGGCGAGGATTTTTTTGTTTTTTTGTATATCAATTGACAGCAGGAAAGCCTGCACTAAAAGTTTTTTATTTAAAATGACATTGAAAAATTAATGTACGCCATTGTTGATATCGAGACAACAGGAGGGGGAGGAGCTGCGCGTATAACTGAAATAGCTGTTTTTCGCCATGATGGGAATCAGATCGTTGATTTTTTTCATTCACTTGTAAATCCTGGAATTTATATCCCTCCGTTCATCACCCGTCTAACCGGCATTGATAATGCAATGGTGCAGGATTCGCCCACTTTTTATGATATACAGGATTCTGTCAGGGCATTGACGAAGGACGCCTGGTTTGTAGCGCATAATGCCAAGTTCGATTATGGCTTTATTAAAAGAGAATTTGGAGCAATGGAAGAGTACTATCAGCGGGATACATTGTGTACTGTTCAGCTTAGCAGAAAAATATTTCCGGGATACAAATCTTACAGTTTGGGTAACCTTTGTGAGAGTCTGGAAATTCTCGTTGAGAACAGGCACCGTGCACATGGTGACGCAGCTGCAACAGTAAAGCTTTTTGAGTTACTACTTCAGAATGATCAGCAAAAGCTGATACCCAAAGATCTTTATGTTTCGGTTTAGTCTGGGTAATTCTTCGTGGTGGAATGATTGTTTTAAGCAAAGGATAAATTCTTTTTTTTTAACTAAAATCGTTCTTACTATGAAAGCGTTCCTCACCTATATTTTCATCTTCTTTTTTGCATTCAGTCTTACAAGCTGTGAACTCGCCGGCGGTATATTCAAAGGCGGCGTGTGGACCGGCGTTATTTTGGTGGTAGGTATTATCGCTGTCGTAATCTGGGCACTTTCAAAAGCCTTTGGCGGTGGAAACAGAAACTGACAAGCTAATCAAATAGATAAGAGACGGAGTTTCTGTAAAAAGTTGCTCCGTTTTTTTGTGTTTTACATTCTTGCTAAGATCGTAATCTTAAAAATTTAGTGTCGAAGCTTGTTTATAAAGTTTCTCTGCTTCATCTTTGCACTCCTTCCAAAAGTCGGAGGGGTAGATTAAACTCTGATTTTGAAAATGGGGGATTAGCTCAGTTGGCTAGAGTGCTTGCATGGCATGCAAGAGGTCATGGGTTCGAATCCCATATTCTCCACCTAATTATCAGCCACTTGCAAGTTATTTGTAAGTGGCTTTTTTATTTGGTCGAACATTGGTCGAACATTATTATTGAGTTTGTTTTAGGTTCTATTGCTCTTGTTATTCCTAGTTTTGTATTTTTTACGTTTAATTGTTTAGTGAGGTTCTAAATCTTCACTGATAACGGTAAAGATTAGCTCGCTTTTACAATTACCAGTAATCATAATACGCCTCATAATCAGTAGGTGTTTAGTTCGATTCTAGGTGGGCCTACTTACAATAAAGCTTGCAATAATTTTTGAAGTGCGGAATTACTAGCAGTGTGCTGAGTCTGTAACTTGAGGAATACTCACATTTATTGCAAGTGTCCATAATGTTTTAAGTGTTTATCGATTGATAAAGACAAACCCATTGATTTCGGTATAACTCTTAAAAAAATAAATCTCTTCCGAAGGCTTTGTAGTCAAAACATCTTTCATGAATTTAAAGGGCTCCTGGTAGCATTCCGGTGTACTCGACATACTGGTAAGTAAACTCTGTTTTCGGATCTTTCATAGCTCCTCCTAAGTATCCCTGATAGGTCTTGTTCAAAACCTTCCGCTCTGTCATCATCCATTTCAGAAACTACTTCGACGTATTTGAATGTGTCCTGATGTAACTACTTCCTAGATCAAAAAAGATGGAATATATTCATATTATTGGAACATAATCTTTGGGCGAAAGCAGCTGCTCTTAAATTCATTGCGCTGATATTCATAACAGTCTATATAAAATTCCTTTGCATCTGAATAGTCTGATAAATCAAACTATTTTCCGAAAAGTGGTCCGGCATTATACATCCCGTAAGTGCCTACATAAATCTTTGGTGTGTTTTACACATTTTCATCCGTAAAAGACATTTGATTTGGCTAAGCCCCGGCTTTGCGCCAAAGGGCAATCGTATGTACTACTCGAATGAAAAATGACGGGGTTTATCTCTACGGGGTTAAGGCTCAGGCGGCGGTTTAAGGAGCGGCCGCAAGCCGCAGTAAATAGCCGAATAACGAATTGAAGGCTTGAAGCCGTCGTTTTTCACTTCGTAACTTTCGTTTGTATTGACTGGTAAATATACGGCTGGTTAGTTTTTGAGAGGCAATTGAGCGTAACAGATTTATTTAATAAAGAAATGATTTAAACTTTAAGGAAAGTCGTGTTTAATTTACAGGCGGCCGTAACTCAGTATTTAATAATAATCGTAAAGGTGTTTCCTTCTATTTGGCCAATAAGATTTAAAACTTGAGAAGCGTTAATAAAATGGAGATGATGAAGCGGTCTACTTACCTTGGAAAGATTTAAATATTTCCACAATTTTGTGTGGTGACTCCTCTGTTTCACCCGCAACGTAACCAGTTTGCTGACTATTAAATATTGCACGGGTCGCCTCTATCAAAACTGCATTTTTCGTTTGATCATCGGCAGAAGGTGAATTCACAAATGCTTGAAATGAAACTAAGGCTGTCTCTCGGTGTCTGTTCAAGACTTCATTGTGCTTACATGACTTGTAGTTCTTCGAGCTCAAACCCAAAAAGTACAATAATGTTGTAAGAATCAATAGCTTACTTAGACTCATTTGAATAATATCGTTTGTATTAACGTTAGGTAACATTCCCATATACACCATGTAGAAGTTCATACCTGCGAACAGTGTTATTAGTGTAAGAACAACTATAATGCCGATAAGCCACCACCTTGCCTGGTCTTTAAATCTTTTTGATTCTGCGCTAAAAAGTCCGGCATAATTTCTTATCCCCTGAAAAGTCGGTAACATACCTACTTCGTCCAACGACGCTTTGACCTTGACAATCAATTCGTCGATATCTTTAACTTTCCTTAAATATCCATCAATTTTTGCATTGTAATTGACAAGGTTCTTAGTGACATTTTTCCCAATCAATACTTCTAAAAATAGGATAAGCTTCGGCACTAAAGCGTTCAATCTAGCTCGTATTGATTTTGCTGATTCTTCATCCAACTGTTCCAAAAACTCCTTTTCAATTGAACTATGCCTGGATCTTGCCTCATCCTTATTCAATTTCTCCACTATTGAATCTACGTTTGCCACAGAACTTCTGAATTGCGATGCAACAGAATTAAACTCATTGACAAAAACATCAATGTCAGCGCCATCGGCGCCCGATAGTGTTTCTCCTTTCCAATCGCTATCAATGATTGCGCCGACAAGTCCTATTGAATATTCCATTAGTTCTTTCAAATGAATATCATCCAGAAATAGTTGAACACTAAACCGCTGTAACAGTTCTTTATGGAAAAGGAAGTTAGAAGCCAAGCCACTCAATGAACTTGGCGACCTTTCGTATTTCGAAACTTTTGGATACCCTGAATAAAAATTCATAACTGTGCAAATTAAAACTAGTATACTATTCACATCTATTTAATGTGACCGCCAATTTTTACCTATTGATACATATTTATCTGAAGATAAAAAGTGTTCATCATCTCCATAGTGAACTATTTCCTCTAACGCATATTCTTACTAAAGTAAGATGATCGTTTGAACTACCCTACTGCCTCCATAAGCACAAAGATGATTGCATAAGCTCTGACTGATATGCGCAGCACCCATCATAGCGAATTTTATTTGAACAGATGAAGATTTCTTCGTTTTATCTTATTCGAGCAATAACGTATGCATACTCACTAAACCAGCTGTAATG
This sequence comes from Dyadobacter psychrotolerans, assembly GCF_004349265.1. Classification (GTDB taxonomy): domain Bacteria; phylum Bacteroidota; class Bacteroidia; order Cytophagales; family Spirosomataceae; genus Dyadobacter; species Dyadobacter psychrotolerans. The sequence goes on along the minus strand of NZ_SMFL01000003.1, from coordinate 260,406 downwards.
AATTGCGAAGATGCCTTTCTTATTAGCATTTATATTTCAAAAGAAAGATCCCGACTGCAACATTTTATCTAGCTGAATTTCAAACTTCATTATTGAGGCGACCGTCCGATATCGTTGCTCATCAAACTGGAAATAATCGTTAAAGCTTTCACAAGTGTTACCTAGACGCCTTCTTTTAGTACTATACTCTTGGCCTGAATATGCAGTGTTTAGCCCCAATAGCTCTCCATGTGGTCATTGCGCCAAACACCATCGAAGTCAAGATTATAATACTCGTATGGTATTTTATCCTTAGCTTCAAAGATCCGTCGATCAGAATCAATATATTGGCTAAGACCCTTTTTATATGCGCTCGGCCCCACATTGCATCGATTTCCTTCACCAGCATTCAAAATTCGGCTTGCATAATTGATCGTTGAACCAGCAAAGAGTTTCTGCGTACCAAGAAACTTTGTACTTATTGAAGTCAGATCAATCTGGCCAAATTCTATTGCTACCTTTATTTTTATACCGTTGTCAACATGAATGAATGAGTCTGTTCCAGCGATGTACTCACATATCTCATCCAAGTCTTTAGCTAAGGCATGCACTGACATATAGACTTCTTCAACCGTTTTGAACAAGGCTAAAAACTGATCACCAGCGAACCCCACCACAAGCCCGTTATTTTTTTCCACCGCCATTACCCCTCCGATAAGTATATCTGATATGTACTTTGCAACACGATTATTTTGTGCTTCAGAAACTGCTACAATTTTGGTGTAAGAATTAATGTCAGCCAATAAAGCAAAGGCTTTAAAGGGCTCTTCATTATTTATTAAATCGATCATCATCATGTTTATTTCAGAATCGTGCGAAGCACTAAGAGGTAAATACGCTGTAAAAATGCCACAAATTAAAGCGGGCAATACGGCATTGCTGGAACCGGCCCCTACGGTACCCATTATCTTAATATCCAACAGCTGTATTCAGCTGCCCGCGACAATTGAAGTCATTCCTCTCCGGAATTGCTTGAAAAAAGGAACTTGAGGCGTTTGAATCAACTGAAAGTTGCTCAGGTCACTTTTAAGCTGGGTTTTGGAAATTTTCTTTAACTCATTGATCACCAACAAATGGCATTTTCTGTACTTGCGGCCTGATCCGCACCAGCACATATCTCTGTATCGAGGCAAACGTGTGTGCAAGAAGCTGTCAATAAACTTGGAAATCAACTCAAAATCCTGCGTCTTAAACAATTTCTGATAGAATTGAATCACTCCGCCAAAGCCGTGCTTGTATTCGAAGCCAGCAAAATGTCCCTCTACCATAAAATATGACTGGTTAGCCAAATACGGGTAAGCATATTCGCTCAAAAAGTCAATAATTCGAAAATCCCGATGGGCGCGAATAAAAAGCTCATGTGATACTCCGACACAGCACCAACCATCCTTGTCAATATGCCGGTCTATTACTCTCTCGATGAGTTGGCTCACCTCATGCAATTCTGGAACCCCGCGGGGGTATTGCGTTGGAACTGTAATCCTGATATTGTACGTATTCCAGTAAACGCCCTGCTGATCAAAGATGTCTATATCGCCTTCAAAAAGCACATTGCCGCTTTCCAAAGCAATTGTTAGCAGCTTTGGAAAATGGCGTCTCACCTCCGCGAAGTCTTGCGTCGCCTCCTTATCCAACCTGGTTGCCATAGTACGGATTACTTACAGCAGCTATTGACGCTAACCCCGTTGTTGGCTGAACGACCTTCACCTGTCTAGGCTTTATGTGGATTGTACCATTGAAGTGATTCGTCGCAATATGCTCATTTTGCACAAGATATGTCTCCCAGTCGAAATCGTATTGAGTATAATTAAAGTTCTTAGCTTGGTTGCGAAAAATGTATCGGTGTTCCTCACCAAGCCTTGCAGCTACAGGTGAGTAAAACTCACTGGGAAATAGACCAACAACGTTGTCCCCAACAACTATACCGTTACCCTTCGCGTTGGCCTGCATTTTCGGGGCCAAACTGGTGTGCAGACTGCAAGTTGTGACTTCACTGGCCTCGCCTGCTCCAGCTAACATCCATAATACATCATCGTCGTTACCATAGTCAATTCCGATACGAGTGTATATTGGCTTTATTCCCCTGGATTCAAAAAAAGACTTAATATCTGTTTTCATGAAGTGCGTGAAAAGACTTGCCGCACTTAGGCACCTTTGAACACTGTCGGATCTAGTCTGCTGCTTGCCACCGAAGTAGACCAAAGTCCCATCTCCATGCAGACGTTGGATATACCCGCCGAATACCATACAGGTGTGTATCGCAGCAATCTGGATCGTATTAGTAACGATGGCAACCACCAGCGGGGAATAATACTTAAACAAATTAGTCGAACCCTTGATGTCGATAAACATCGAATGGATATAATGATATTCAACTCCGTTTTCATACTTCAAATGTTGGAAGTCGGGATGCAAACCAAGCTTCTGATTGAGCGCTGGTCGCAATCCCCAGTCGCTTGAGAGATCCTGCAGGCTGGGTAACGGTTGGGCATTCTTGGTTTTTTTAAGTAATTGTTTCTGCTCCTCCAACAAACTCCTTTTCCTGTCTTCGTTAAACATAACTTCTGGTGCCGACAGTTGGATTTCATTTGCAAGTGCCGCCCTGATATTATCCAGGTAGCTTTTATATATTTCCATTGATGTACTTAAAATTAGTGAGTTAATAACTATTGAAGAATTTTGACACCAATCACGACTATACAGGCGAAGCAACCAGCTAGTAAATAAGTGGCGATCCGAAGTCGGGAGAACTTTCTGTTAAGCCCTATTGCCAAGGCTTTTACCTGCGATACATAATCTTCGTAGCAACGTATCTCGGTTAGAGAGTCAAGCTGCGTTTTAAAGCTTGACTGTGAAATATTGGCCACGTTGTTAAAATTTATTAACGACCCATTAACAGGATCAGATTCCCTACTGATAAAAGGAATGATCGCCAATAGTGTGTAAGCAATGCTTCCAAGGCACAGGATCAGTGCTGTCCATATAAAGTACAGTACGTCAAACTGCTCTTGAACGTCGCTTTTGATTGCATAATATCCAGTGATAATCCCGCCCAGCAGAAATGTATTCAGGGTTAGGTACAGATTACCCTTGTTGTTGACGCTGTCGTAATAATGGTCGTATCGATCCATTACATGACGAAGCATCTCGATCTTCTCCTTAATTTGCATTTACTATTCGAATTACTTCTTAATTGCTCTGAAATTTTTTAGGCCGGAGCATGCTCCGGCCCGCTTTTAATTATCCTTTCGGTGGATAGGGATCATTACCATACGAATTTCGCCAACTGATTTTCGCATCAGACCCGTGAACGATCAATTCAGATTGCTGATTTCTGGCAATATCCGTTGCAATGTTAATTGCTTCACGCTGGGTATCGACGAGTCTAGTAGCTCGCTCATTACCAGCACCGACCACAGCCCACCCATCTCCGCGGGGAACTACATGTTGATTCTTTTTAGACATAGTGAATTGTATTAAGGTTTCAGTTCCAACAAATAGCCATTGTCAATAGTTCATTTTAACAATAAAAAAAAATAGTCAATATTACTAACGTCAATCAAATTGACTATTGGTAAAATGTTCTTATCTTTGACTTGTAGAATTCAGTCTGTACGCATATAGTTGTACTTTTATATGTATCCGAAGATATACGAATCCAGCATATTGAAACTTATTAAAAATGACAGATCGACAAAAAGACGTTTTGTACGATATTTTAGGCAGGAACGTTAAGAGAATCAGATCTAAGATGAAACTCACCCAGGAGCAATTGGCTACTCTTATTTCGCTAACCCGAACGTCTGTGGTTAACATTGAACAGGGAAAGCAGCATCCGCCGGTTCATATTCTACTTGATCTGGCGAAGGCTCTTGAAGTAGGAATACACGATCTAATCCCGAGTGAAAAGGAATATAAAGGAGATTCGAGATTGGAAGAGTTTATTCCTGAAGGTGTTTCTTCTGAAGGAATTGAAAAGGTTGCATTGTTCTATAATGACTTCAAAAATGAAAAAGGTTCATGAATAAGAAACGTCAAAAGCAAATCGAAGAAATTGCAGGTAGCCTACTAGAAGACCTTGGGTTATACCCTAAGAGCGTGAACGAATTGATAAATCAAAAAGGAATCGACATCAAGCGCGTTGTTGGCCTCATGGGTGTTGGTTTATCTGAGTATGACTTCGGCGATGATGTCTCCGGCGTCTTACTTACCGATGGACGCAGTGCCAAAATCGGATATGCGAAAGATAACGGCCCTCTTCGTCAACGATTTACGATCGCCCACGAGCTTGGGCATCTGCAACTTAAACACGAACGTCAAGGCGTCTTCGTTGACACACCAGAAAAATACTACACGTTTTTTCGGGATTCGAAATCCTCTACTGGCGAAGATGTCCAGGAACGGGAAGCCAATGCTTTTGCGGCCGCGATTCTGATGCCTCGCGATTTGGTAATTCAAGCAGCTAATGAAATCTACCTGTTAGGAATTACGCGTAGGGAAGATTTCGACATCGTAGAGAGTCTTGCTCAGCAATTCAATGTCAGCAAACTAGCAATGAGCATCCGCCTGACCAATCTGGATTTGCAATGGTAGAACAGTTTTGACACCCTTATGCATCTTACTCTTCCCGGCTGCGGCCAATCAGATACAAAGCTTCCGCTAGCTTAACTGAATATACAAAAACCGGAAGTATATCAATCCAAACACCCCATTCATGGGCAGGATGTTTGCTCAATGCGAAATCATTGATTTCGATTAAAGCCTTCTTCCACTCTTTCATGGGTTTGTATTCGAAAAAGGACGTAAGTACTTTGTGTGGATTTATTATTTCTTCTTTTGTTAACAGGGAGTGAAACATTTCGTGAGTAACGGGAAATAATTGCTGATCTTCTGATTTGGAATTTATATCTGTGTAGACCAAGTCTTCTTCATTCATAAGATAGGCCACATTGATGATAGACTCAAGCCTTTCGAGATGGTGTGAAACACTATTTGGGCTTCCTTTCTGATAGAAATGATCCTCGGATGTTACTTTCAATATTTCATATAAATTAATCTTGAAACTCATTAATGAAGAATAGTCGAAGAAACTGCAGATAACCTGAAAAGGGTCTTTTATCCTCTCCCTGTACCAAACCGAGTGGTTTTTTAGCTTTTTATGTTTCTTTTTGAGTTTACTCTTTTGGGAGTGGTCGGTTAATGGAGAATAGTCGAAAGCGCTTGCAGTGGAGTTTTTATTTGGTACTGAACTCTCGATATTTTCATGGGAGGCCTTATTTTCGGTGTTTGCGCCCACAATCTGTTCCACATCAGTATGCTGCAATAAGAAGACTGCCTCAATAAAAGGCATCAGGTTTTCAAAAAAGTAAACTTGTTCTCCGGCAGATGCGTTTGCATCCGTGTTTTTAGCTGAAACCGAATTGCTTAACATTTGCCAAAGAAAAAATCTGCAATCAGCGATGCTGTGCAAGCTGCAAAACTGACGAATGAATTCCGATGGATCATTGATTTCCTGTGGTGACATCCAAAGCGGGCGAACGTCTGCGTGATCTTCTGAAATGAATCTCATAACTCTGTCATTTATGATAAATCATTCCGGAAATTGAGCTAAATCTGGTTTCTAAAAAATTCTGAAATTGGGAATTTTAGCCAGAAACGACTATTTTAGAACTTTATACCAATCTATTAGCATTATATTTACGACATGAGCTCATCATCTGATATGGCCAAAAACATACACCAAGGCAGAAACGTAAAGCGTTTCCGGGAAATGCTGGGAATCAAGCAGGAGGGCCTTGCGTATGAGTTGGGTGAGGATTGGACACAAAAACGAGTGTCACTTCTGGAACAGAAAGAGACTATTGAACAGGATATTTTAGATCAGGTAGCTAAGATATTAAAGGTTCCTGCCGATGCCATTAAGAATTTTGACGAAGAAACAGCGATCAATAACATTCAGAATAATTATGATAACTCAATTGTCCATGCTGGCCCAACTGTAAATTATAACTGCACGTTTAATCCGCTGGATAAGTGGGTTGAAGCGTTAGAAGAAAATAAAAAGCTTTATGAGCGTCTTCTAAAAGCAGAGCAAGATAAAAATGAACTGCTGCAAAAGTTGTTGAATAGTCAGAACAAGAATATCTAATATTACGGTTTCGTTAGGATTGCTAACCAATCTTATTTTTGTACTTTTATTGTTTGCTGTTCGCAAATCGCGAACAGCAAACAAATTTGTATATTTGTACTATGAAAGCACACAACGGAATGCGTCCTTTGGATGTAGTAATCTTGCTTAAAATTATAAGTCTGAGAGGTACTGCATGGCAGTACAGGGATCTGTCAGCTAAACTATATATGAGTGTTTCTGAGGTTTCTGAATCACTCAACAGAAGTCATATAGCAGGACTTATTGATGACAGCAAGAAGAACCTACGCTTAAATGGCCTAATGGAATTCATAGAATTTGGCCTTTCATACGTATTTCCTGTAGTACCAGGGCAAATTATTACAGGTATACCCACCGCCTATTCACATCCGTTTTATAAACTACAATTTTCAGGCACGGTAGATTACGTTTGGAAGAGCGAACAGGGATCAATGAGAGGTCTTTCCATCGAACCGTTACATAAGGGAGTTCCCCAAGCCGTGTTGGAGGACGAATTACTTTATAAGTTACTAGCAAGTATAGATATTCTGAGAGTCGGGCGCTCAAGGGAGAAAAAAATGGCCCTGGAGCAACTAAAAATGATAATCCTTAATGAGTCAAAGACAGAATCTACTTCGTATAAAAGCAGTCTATGATGCTTTAGAAGAACTGCAGGATTCAGTAATTTTTGTTGGAGGAGCTACGGTTTCGCTATATGTACAGCGTGTCGCAGAAGAAATCCGCCCCACAGACGATGTTGACGTTCTGATTGAGCTAACAGATTACAAGGCTTATGCCACTTTGGAAGAAAAGTTGAGAGCCAAAAAGTTTGTGAACGATATTGAATCCGGAGTGATATGCCGATATAAAATACAGGGGATAACCGTAGATATTATGCCGACCGATGATAAAATACTCGGGTTTAGCAATATTTGGTACCCCCAGGGTTTTAAAACAGCAGTAAAATATGATCTGGGGGATGGCTATAACATCAATATATTCAGGCCGGAATATTTTATTGCAACCAAGCTTGAAGCATTTAAAAATAGAGGAGGTAATGATGGCAGAACCAGTACAGATTTTGAAGACCTGGTTTACATTTTTAATCACCGCAGAACATTATGGCAGGAGATGTCTTCTGCTGACGAAGATGTCAGATCCTATCTGCAACAGCAATTTAAAATAATGCTTGAAAATCAATATCTGGAAGAGTGGATAAGCTCGCATTTGGAATATACCGAGCAAAGACGGGCTCTGTATATTATAGGCAGCATTAATGAATTCTGCTTTGGGACGGTCTCTCCTTAATTGTAAAAAATGTCAATCCGGTCAAAAGTTAACTTTTCCTACCAAACACGAACCTTTATAAACTTTTGCTGCCCAACGCGTCCATTTTGATCCATAAAAGGCATTATTGAGCAGCAAAAGTCAAAATCAATCCTTTTTGAGCTTTTTGAGGAGAATCTGAGCATTTTTTGTCTCCTGCTGCTTCTGTTTTAAAAGTGCTTCCGCATCCTTTACTACCAACTCATGCGCTTCCCGTTTTGCTGTCTCCTGTTCTGCCAGCTCCGGATTGTGGTAATATATACTATCAGTCCAGGCAGCAATTTCCGGATTGACCTGCCGTACCATCCGGTATTTGACATCCATTGCATGTAGCCGGTTGTTTTCGTCGCTGTTTGTGACGGCAATGCCGACACTAATAGCAGATACAATCAATAGAATGGCTGCTGAAATAATAAAACCCCTGGATTGCAGGTCAAAATGATGGTGGTGCCTGACCTGGGATTGCTGCGAAATGGATTCAATACTTTTTTGTAAGCCATTGATTTGAGTGATTAACAACTGCCCTGAAGGCTGTTTCTTTAATTGGGTATTGATTTCAGTCAGCATAATGCTGATGCTGTCATCCGGCGTAACTTTCTGATTTTTGTTCTGTTCTTCGGCGGCAGAGACTTTCCTGACCAGCTGCGTGAGCACTTCTTCTATGGCATCAAGTTGTTCTTCTATCTTTTTCATAATGATTGTCCTTTATATTTTTTTCTTCTTTTTCGTTGTCTGAGCTCATACGGGTCCGTTTGTGAATGCGACTCGGAAGGACTCATTAGGTCTTTTAGTAAATTATCTCCGGTATCCACTCTTCTGATTGGCCCCTGGAAAGTAGGCAGTTGACTTTGTATTCCTGGCTTCCCCGAGACCAGCGAAGCAGCCTGGCCAACAATCAATTGTTTCTGGTTCTGCCGAATTTTCTCATCCAGTCTGCCGTAGCTCAGGCTTCGGTCGATTTTGGATCCTTTCATCTTTACATCACCCTTACTGAAGCTGATCCCCTGGATCTGCTCAGTTCCGGATTTGTATTTAAGCACCAAACCGATTCCCTGCTTTTTCAGAGCTCCTTCCAGTTCGTTCCAGTTTCGCGCCGTTTGGCTGGCAGCCGTGATGGCGTCATACAGTTCATATTTGATCTTATCCGCACCAGTCAGCTGCAAACGGTTGACCTGGGATTTGTCTTTGCCCAGGTAGTAGCCGTATTTCAAAGTCATCTCTTTACAAATCTTTTGATTTCTTCCTCTTTGAAAACGGTCAGAAATTGTTTTGCCCTCGTTGTTGACGCGGTTATAAATCAAATGTACATGCGGATGGTTTTTATCCTTGTGTTCGACGAGCAGGTACTGGGTTGAATTGATCTTCATCTTTTGCATATACTCCTTTGCACGCTGCATCATGATTTCAGTCGTTAATTTGTCCGCGTCATTTTTACTCCAGCTCAGAGCCACATGACCGACTGCCCGGCGGAGGTCTGGGTTTAATTTTCGCTGCATATTAAAATCATCAATTGCGGTCTGAACGTTTTCCATTCTGATACCCTCTGCATGGATAAACCTGGCTTCCGGTTTTTGAATGACATACCGGACAACCCCTGCAAAACTGCTGCCGACTGTTACCTTACCGATCATCGTCTTGTAGTTTTTTAAGTACATCGTCAATATCAGAAAGCAGCTCCCGGCATTTTTTCTGAACAGATAATAACCCGTCCTTATGTGCCAGATGTGTAAGTTGATTTAGGTTGTTTGCCATGCCGGCCAGCATTCTCAACAGTCCTGCATCCTCGGGTTTTAGCCTGGCAATAACCCTGGCTTTTTTAGCAGCCTGCCGAAACCATGCGCTGGGTTTCATACCTGCTTCTCGAGCTTTCGTCTCGATCAGAAACCGTTCGGTTTCCGTCAGTCTGACCATCAGCTGACTTTCGCGTTTGACTTTCTTGGGCGGTCTGCCGCCTTTTGGATTATAAGATTTCTGGTCTCTCTTTTCTGTCTCTTTCATCACACATACCATTATCTGTTACAAACCTTTTGCGACCAGCGGGAGAAAAAGGCAAGTTGCGTCACGCGGGAGCGGGACGGGTTTTTGCGAAGCGAAAACACAAACTTGCTCCCTAAAGACATTTATAAGCCTAGCCCCCCGGACTTTTTCAAATCCTTGCGTTGATTTTGCTCCTGCTGCCTTGGTTGTTGGTCTAATAAATACTCATTGAGATCTTTAAATTTCTGATACGTACCGGATGCATCGATGGTGTTCAGACCGGCTGCTTCGTATTTCTCCAAAGCTATTCTGCCCGCATGATCATGATCCAGATAGAGAAAAACATTGCGGTAGTTTTTCAAAATGTCCATACTCCGATCCACGAAACTGACCGAGTTCAGGATCAGAAAATCACTGCGAACCGGGCTTTCTTTTCTAAGTGTCAGAAGGGAAAGAAAATCCATGAAACCTTCCAGGACACAAACCGACCAGTTACCATTTTCGATGTGGCTGATATCCTTGGGAGAAGAGGAGCCTTTGAAGTACTGACTGCGCAGTTCATAACCTCCGGAGTTGTTTTTGAAGCCTGTTGCTAAGTAACTTTTGTCTCCGATTTGGTAATAAACTTCCTCGCAATATTGTCGGGCAGTTTCAGGTGCAATTCCTCTTGACTTGATATAATCCGTAAGCGCAGGATTGTTTCCCAACGACTGGACACGCGTAATTTTAATTGGGGAAAAGTCCGCATCCTGGGTAACGCTATCCAGTATATGTAATGGTCGCTTAAAAACTGGTTGCTGTTGAAATAAAAAAGAACCGGATTCAAGCTTTGATAATAATTCTTTCACATCACATTTAAACAGCTGGCATCCCAGATCAATAATATCTCCGCCAATACCACTTCCGTGATCATAAAAGAGGTTAAGCTCTGAATTAACTTTGAAAGAGGCTGTATTTTCCTGGCGCAACGGAGACAGATACCAATGATCCTTTCCACGAATGTATTCAGGAAGGATATGATTACTTTTCAGGAACTCTACAATAGAGATCTCTTTGGCTTGCTGGCAAGTCATAATTACAGGAGTTAAAATGTTAAAAAACTGATGAATTGATGCGCTAAGCGCTTATCTTGTTCTATTTCAATAGTTTAGACTATCATCAAATTGTCATCAAAAAGCATCGAATGCCGCATCATGGTTTTAAGGTTGATGCGCTGCTGATGCGATTTTGATGCGCCATAATTTATTGATTATTAATACATTAAATCTATATCTCATCAATTCATCAAAATATCAGAAGATATCATTGTACTCATTTATCTGCTTTTTCGGTAAGGTATAATACCTGCCTTTCCCGGTTTGCTCTGAGACACTACCATCTGTCAGAAACTTGTATTGCGGGTAGCTCAGTGAGTTTTTGGCCGGAACCAGTTTCCAAACATTTTGCAGGATCCGTTTTATCTGGATAAGATCCTTATACCGGACATGCTTTTTATTAAGCCAGTCCTGGACGTCTGCGGTACAGAACCGGATTTCGTCCAGGTCTTTTTCGTCCACAATGGTCAGCAGGATATGGGCAATCTCGAGTTCCAGTTTATTCCGGTTCTGGTTGAGCAGCTTCTTCAATGCAGGTGTTGCTAGTTGACCTGCGGTAAACCACATACGTGTCTGTTGCTGATAGGCGAAGTCCCTGTGTATAAGAAAATGAATGAAGTAGGGAATCTCCGACTGAAGCATAGCCAAAAGCTTTTCGTTATCAAATTTAAGTGCTGGAATTTTCCGTACCCAATAACGTATCTCGCCCGGTTCGGCAATGATAAAGTGGTCTTCGTTATTGCTGCACAGGATAAACTTTCCAAAGAACTCAATTTCCTGCCGGTCAAAACCTTTTGCTTCGGCTTTATAAAACCTGGCTGTACTTAGATTCTTGATCCGTTCAGAATCCTCCTTTCTGTCCAGGAATGTTTCATCCACACCAATGATTAGCTTTTGGGCCCACTCTATGTTGAAGTTTGAGCGGAAATCCTCATTGCTGTTAATGGTCATGTTTTCTCCGAAAATAGATTTCACAAAATGTAGAAATGTAGTTTTCCCTGTATTGCGCTCCTCGCTGACCAAACATAGGATGGGCAGGATCTGCGTAGGCTTTTCCAAAAGCACTTTGAAATAATCATAGCCCATCTCGATCTGTTCTCCGAAGATATGGCGGAGAAAGTCGGTTATGGTAGCCGGATCACCTTCACGGGGCGTATGCTGAAACGGTTGGTAGCGGTTGTAAAAGCCAGCAACCTTCTGTTCATAATGCAGATGACTGGGCACAAAGCAAAACCCGTCATAAAGGCCCACATTATCTTTTAGAAAAGCTTTACCGTGATCCAATCTAATACAATGCGCAGACCAGGGAATCAGGGTTGTCATGGTATCTCCGGAAGAGAGTGGCTTTCGTACTTCCTTGAAGTAGCTAGTGCCGATACGTAAATACTTCGTTTCTTTCTTCATAGCTTACCTGAGATTTCGTTTTGACCTTTGGCTACCCATTCCAGAAGCTTTTGTTTGGAAAAAAGAAGCTTGCCCTCAATTTTGCAGAACGGGATCTTTTTTCTTTTCACCAGCCCATAGATAGAGGTCTCTTTGTACTTAATAAGCTGGGCTGCTTCCTTTGTATCCAGGAGCGTGTCGGTATCATCCGGTTTGGGAACCGGTTGCACTTGCAGTGCTTTTCTAACCGAGGATTCGATCAGCTCATGCAGCTGCTGACCTGAGAGTGAGATTAAAACTGTCGTGTCCATCATATCTGTCTTATTTAGTGATGGGCAAAACAAACTTGAAAAAACTTAAAAAAGGAATATAACGTTGACTACGTCCGAAACGAGGATTAAGCTGTGAGAAGATTTTTTAATTAATTTTTTTGGACACATAGATCATTTCATCCGTCGTGCAAAAAACTATTATTTGTTAAAGTTCGGTAATGTCATAAACCGGAATACGGCATCCTCAATTATCAATCTCATTAGAAACTTGTTACCATTTGCAAAATTTCGTATCAAACGACTTGTTACCATTCGGAAAAATCTTTAGATTACAAAAATTTACCTCTCTCAAATTATTAAATAGATGCTTAAAGTAAAATATTCTCTCTCCAAATCAGATCTATATAATGGCCTTGTTGAAGTTTCTAGAAGTGGTAAAGTTGCCAAAGGAGCCCGAATTTTTGGTGTATTTTTATTAATTATCGGGATTTTCACTACCACAGTTTCCTTGGCGAACAACAGCTTTTCACTCACTTTCGGTTTTATATTTAATTTCATAATGGGTATCTACTCCACATTTTTGTCAGAAATTGCGACAAAGTTCCAAGTTCCCCAGCTAATTAAATCTAAAAATACAATAACAGAAGAAACGACGTTAGAGCTTAATGAAAAAGCATTTTTACTACAAGGAGAAAGTTATAAGAGTGAATTAGCTTTGGAAACTCTACGATCTGTGATAGAATCAAAGAAATTTTTTATACTAAAAGTTTCGGATCAGGCTGGTTACATTATTCCCAAAAGGGTGTTGTCTGACAACCAAATTCTTTATTTTAAAACTGTCGTAGCAAGTTTGAAACAACCAAAAATCAAGTTACAACCGGTATGAAATACTAGTAAACTATTACTGAACTGCCAGTATTTCAAAGTTTTGTTTGAAATGGAGATACTCCATAGTCAAGGACAGCCCCTATCAAGATTCAGAAAATAATCCCGAATGTTACACTTATCGCTTTTGCTTATATCCTCTTAGGTCAGCTTCTTTAACATTTGAGCAGGATCGGACATTTTTTATTTTTTCTGACGTCTCAAGGTTGGTACTCATGTTTATAAAGGAAGTCAAATTCGGTTTTCTCATTAAGGCATGTCCAAGTCTTTTGATTATGTATGATATTTTGTGCATCGCTCAATTTACATCCGTTTATAGCACGAGCCCGGGAATAAATTCTAATTTAACTATTCTAAGTCACACACAACTGACAGTCTCATAAACGGCTTTTTTTGAGATTTGCCATATCAGATTTGTATTTGATAAATTTGCATCCAAATTCCTATTGAATGTTGAAGTTTTAGTCTTTTTGGAAACATGTTCAATTAAAAATCTGATTCAATAACTTTATCCCTAGCACAAACATTCGTCAATCTTCTAATGAGATACTTCGCTAAAAGATGCCTGCTACTAATTTTATTTTTCTATTCATGTGAGCCTAACAAGAAAGAAAAAGTTAAAGCAATGGATTATCTCGATCTTATTGAAGACATTGGTTACTCATGTAAACCAGATCGGGATGAATTCATCAAAAAAATGGGAGCTAGTATTTCAAAGGTAAAAGATGATAAAAATACAATTATTGATATACGAGAATTGGATCGATTACGGGTAAGAGCGTTGACAACAACTTCATTAACCATTAAAAAATTAGAAGCAATAAAGGAAATTGATGGCGACATTGGATACAAGCAAAGTATCATGGATAACCTTCGTGACTTTGAAAGTGCTTGTGAAAATGAGTTTAAATTATCAATAAATATCTTTGACCAAAGGATACCTGACCGATTTGAGAGAGTGAGAGATTTGGTCATTCCCAAAGCACTTAAAATTAAGGAATCAACCTCAAAAGCTAATATTAAGAAAAAAATATTTATAAGCACATACAGTTATCAGTTAGAACAAGATTCAGTCTCGAATCATTAAGTGCGTAGGAAGATTAAGAAAAGAAAACCATCTTAGATCGCATACTCGTTGATTTTCCCCAAAACTTTCAAAAATTCATTCTTGTAGCTTTCATCTGGTAACGATTTGATACTCTGAATGATGTTTCCGCGCTCCTTATTGATATTACTTTTAAGGCTGGCAACCTTGGTTTTGCTGTAACAGGAGAATGTCCCAATCAACGCTTCACAATATCTTTCAAGGTTAATGTTGTTTCGATCCGTATTAAGCTTGTATGTAACATGCATTAGCAGGTTTAGAATTCTTTCGTATTTTCCGGGTGGTAAATTATAAAATTTATATTCCGATTGTGGAAGCATTCCCTTCTTCTTCGAATCGTCAAACATGCAGCCTAATAATTCCAATACCTCTTCCGGTTCAAAAAACACCTGGATGGAATTAACAGGCCGACATTTCCACACTTCCAATAAAATCATCCAGAGCGAAATAATTTCGTCCACCGGATAGTCCAATGGTATTTTATCAAATGTTGCTTTTTCCACCTCATCAGTGGGTGAGAATAGCGGAAGGTCATGCGTGACATCCGGTTCATTGGCTACTTCTTCATCTAGCTCCTGTTCTGGTAACTCGTCTTCCTGTATGACTTCTAAAAATATTGCTTCTTCTATCTCATCTTCCGATGTCCACTCCTCAACTTTCACGACTGGAATACTATTATCAAGACTTTGGATCAAATTACGGTATTCTCCAAAAGCTTTAAGTAAATATGCCTGTATAAATCCTAATGCGTAAAGACATTTGGGAGTAGCAAAACCTTCAAAAAATAGATGATCGCCACAAAACTCGATGAAATCCCCGAGCTTCTTTTCCTTCATAACACCGTCTACCAGATTTATCGTTGAATGGATTTCCCTTGGGAAGTCAGAACATCCAGCCGAATATCCCGAGGAAAAATTATGTTTTATTATATCAAGCTGTTCAGCCGAGATAGGATGACTGTGATCAATCAGCAGGTCATCTTTGAAAACTGGGTTGTATTGAAAAACTTCAATTAGATTCTTTTCGCTGACAAACAATGTTTCTCCGCTACGAAAAACAAGCTTTTTAAACGGGAAATGCGAATTACAGTAATTGATGTCCTCTCTTTCGAACACACTGTTCTTAAAATGGATATACGGATGTTGTCCCTGGTCCTCCGTATCGATTCCGCTGACGGGATGAAAACCTGGCAAATCAAAAAAATACATAGCCTAAATAGTTGAGTTGATCAAATCATCCAGAACCGGATCTCCTATGTCTTCAAGATAGATATCGGTGGTCTTCAAACTATCATGGCCGAGTGATCGGCCGATATTTTCTTTGGATATTCCATTTCTCCGTAGTGCCGTCGCATAGGTATGTCGTGCAACGTAGGTAGTGATATTTTTTTCTATGTCTACGGATTTACCCAGTTGCTGTAAATCCTTATTCACCCTTGTCCTTATTTTCTGTTTCCGATCTCTGATGGATCTTAGAGTAGAATGACGTTTGTAGAGAATAGGGAAGATGTATCCGGCATCACTGTTTCCTTCCAAATTTCTATAATAGTCCAGAATCTGAAGAGCCGTAGGATGGAGCTTAAATCGGAATTCTTCCT
Source organism: Dyadobacter psychrotolerans (assembly GCF_004349265.1). Lineage (GTDB taxonomy): Bacteria > Bacteroidota > Bacteroidia > Cytophagales > Spirosomataceae > Dyadobacter > Dyadobacter psychrotolerans. The sequence continues at coordinate 244,580 of NZ_SMFL01000003.1, read as the reverse complement.
TCGTTTTGGAGCGAATGTAGGATAATTCTCCATCTCTGATATTCTCCCATTTGAGACTGGCGAGGTCTGTAAAGTTTATACCGCGGGAGTAAAAGCTGAATAAAAAGTAATTCCGTGAATTTATGAGAGCGTCATCTTTTGGATCGATTTCAATTTGAGCGATAGCTTCAATCTGTTCCATGGTAATTGCTCGTTTTTTTGTTCTGGGATTGTTGTATTTACCGAAAGGAAAATCCTTGAATGGATAGTGTGTCTCCGGGCAAAACTTATTCTGAATGGCATGTTTCCAAAGAGTACGGAAGGTCCTGAAATAGACACTTCTGGTAGTTATTGCACAACCCCTGCTTATCAGATACTCTTCGTACTTAAGTAAGAATGCTAAATTTATAGATTGTAAATCCTTATCCTTTTCTTGCATGAAGGTGCTCAGGCTGTTTTTTGTGAATTTGAATGTGTCGGAATAGCCAATTCGGTTCTGTCTGGAAAGGTGAGCAATGTGCTCGTCAAATAATTGGAAGAGCTTTTTTTTCTCGGGTTCTGTGTTTCCACCTGTTAGCCTTCTTACTATACCTTTGATTTCGTCGAATCCAGGTCGGATTCCCTTTTTGCCTTCTGAAAGAATATGGAAATCAATTTCTGAGCTTATGGTCTTTAGCAGAAGGTTGATCTCTCTGCACTTTGGATGACTTCTCGATACTGTTTGTTCCCTTTTCAGCCAGTTTTCCTGCTTACTGTATTTCTTAGTGCTTACCAACTGGTTTTTCCTGTCGATAATGATCTGGAGCATTATGGGAAACTCAGACTCGTCACTACTACTCTGGGTTCTAAGGATGAACTTGGTGGATACCGCCATAACTAACAAATTTAGTCGAACATTAGTCGAACATTTGGTGTCTAAGTGTACTTACGTAAACTTAATAAAAATTTGTTATTTAATTGATATATAGATAGTTGAAATATTTATGAGTAATAAAAATTATTAAAAATATCCCAAATTTCTGGCATGGCATGCAAGAGGTCATGGGTTCGAATCCCATATTCTCCACTGGATGCCGTTTCTAGCAATAGAAACGGCATTTTTGCTTAACGCAAAGACTCTTTGCCTCCTCGGCAGCTGACTATGACTTATTATATTTAGTAAAGAATCAGTCGCAGGCTTGTATTTGTTACTTGCCCAGCTATAGCCAAACCAATTTGCCTTCTTAAAATGTATTTTAACATTAGACGAAATATTACATCGATCAGCTGAATCTGTAAATCGAGATATGTTATTTCGGTCTGATATGACTGGAGTAGATGATTGATCGTGATCGATTAGATGAAACAGTTGGTTGATGGAGATTCAGTGAAGTTTGGTTGTTATGTCATACCATTTCTTTTTCTGAGCTGATTTGCCTATTCACCAAATGACTTGTATTCGTAACCTGAAAAAATTAAAAGTCAAACTATTAAGCCAGGTTTTAAAATAGCTGTCTACGTATAGAGGCCGTGGTTTGCAGGTTACCTTTGATAATTTTTCAGTTCCCTGTTACTCTTTTTACACTAAGCATATTGTTACGGTTCTTAACTTATAGAAATGATAAGAAATTCTACATAGCAGCTATTCTGTGGGCACGGTTCTTTTACTAATGCGGTTTTTATTGACCCTACCAAATCAACCGCTATAAGGTTATATACATGCGTGAATTTTACAGTTTGAAAAATAATTCAAACAATACTGCTTTAGATTTATCAGTCGACGGCAATTTACCGGATGTGATCAGAAACTGGAATGTTCCTGATGACCAGGTTTGGTGGAGTAGAAGTTATGAACAGGTCTTTGGCCAAATGGCCACATCTTCAAATTCTGAGCAATCCTGGTTTGAAAATATTCACCCCGATGACAAGCAACGAGTTATTGATTCTGTCAGTGCCGCATTTAATATGCGTCAAGTGGAATGGTCATCTTTTTACAAACTAAAAAAAGCTGATAATTCCTATCTGGATATTCAGGACCAGGCGTTCATTAACTATCAGGATAATATTCCCATACAGTTAGTAGGTTTTATAAAGGTTAACAAGTCGGTGCCTGAAACCAAAGTAGTTGAAATGCAGCAAATAACCTCAATGGTACTTGAGGCGTCTGAGTCAGCTTCTTTTAGTCTCGTTTTAGAAAATAATTCCCTGGTTTATTCGCCGGGTTTTTCCAAAGTGCTTACTGGCGACAATAATTATCCTGCAACCAGGCAAATCTTCCTTGAACATATTCATCCGGATGATATTTCCATTCGGCAGGAAGCTTATAGGCTGGCAGAAATATCAGGTATTTTGACCTATGAAGCCCGGTTTATTTGGAAGGATGGTTCGGTTCATTGGATAAAAATACTTGCCAGATATGTTTACGACACTACCGGAAAAGCCGTCTCTATAACCGGCATCGCGACAGACGTTACCGAGCAGATCGAAAGAAAAATTGAGCTCGATCTGGCCCGCGAAAAATTCAGCTTTGCATTTGAAAACGCACCGGTGGGTATGCTGTTTACCGATGATAACGGCGTGATCCACCGTATCAATGATCGTTTTGCTAAACTTTTAGGAGAAACACGAGAAGAGCTGGTTGGTCGAAGTTTTGATGAGTTTACCTTCAGCAGCGACCTGGAAGAAAGCCGGAGGATTTTTAGAGATCTGATTGGCGGTAAACTTAGACATCTGACCAAAGAAAAAAGATTTTTGCGTAAAGATCAAAAGGAGCAATGGGCCCGCATTACCACGAACAGTTTTGAATCGGAAGGGCAAGAGAAAGTATTGTCGATTGCGTATGATATTAATAATGAGATTCAGGCAATTGCTCAGCAAAAGAGGCTTTTGTCCATTATCGACCACAGTACTGATGTGATCTCTGTTTTTGATGACGAGGGGAAATTTACCTATATCAACAAAATAGGCAAAAAGCTTTTGGACATCAACGATATTGAAGAGATTACGATCTCTGATATTTTTTCCTCGGACTATTTATTTAAATTAAAACGAGAAACATTATCATTATACAAGGGAGATCGAAATTGGACAGGCAGGCAACTGTATAAAAACCAAAAAACGGGTGAGCTCATTGATGTCATGACCTATGTCTTCGTCTTGGAAGATAGGTTTACAGGATTGCCAGCTGGTTATGCATCCATTGGCAGAGACATTCGTGCTGAATTAGACGCAGAAAAAAAGCTTCGCGACAGCGAGAGGCTATTTAGAAATATTACCGATGCTTCTACCGCAGCATTATGGATGACCGACGAAAACGGATCGCTAACCTACATCAGCAAAACCTGGATGGAATGGACAGGAGTATCGTTAGAATCACACCTTGGTAATGGCTGGCTTAATTATGTAGCGAGTGAGGATTTTGAGAATGTAACAGCAAGTTTTAGGAAGGATTTTACTAGCAGATCTTTTCACGACATGCAGTTTTGCATCAGCCACGTAGACAAGACAGTAAGGTGTGTTGTTTGTAAAGGGGCACCACAATACAATGATGATCAGAAATTTACAGGTTATATAGGAGCAATTCTGGATATCACTGAACTGGTAGAAGCACAAAAGCAACAGGAGCAGGCTCAGATTGCGATAAAGGCAAGTGAGAAAAAATTCCGGAGTTTGATTGAGCAATCACCTGTTGCGTGCGCTCTATACCTGGGTCCGGAACAGTTTATAGAGTTTACAAATGAAGCCATGATCAAAATATGGGGAAAAGGCAATATGGTTCAGGGTAAGAAACTGATTGAAGTCTTACCGGAATTAGTGGATCAGCCGTATCCCCAAATTTTAAAGAATGTCTATGATTCCGGAAAGGCTTACCATGCTCACAGTGCACCGGCAGATGTGGCTGTAAACGGTGTTGTTTCGACTTATTATTTTGATGTTAGCTATACACCACTTTTCGACGGTGACAACATCGTTTATGGCATTCTAGAGATGGCCGTGGACGTTACCGAAAGGGTACTGGCACTTCATGAATTACAGAGAAGTGAACAACAATACCGGGATTTGTCTGGGGAGCTAGAAGCAAGAGTCCAAGCCAGAACCAAGGAATTGAATCTGGCAAACAGGGACCTGATCAGCTCAAATCAAAGTCTTGAACAATTTGCTTATGCAGCCAGCCATGATCTACAGGAACCACTGCGGAAAGTTGTATCATTTGGCACGCGCTTCGCATCCCGATATGAACAGCAATTGGATGATGACGGCAAATATTTGCTTTCCAGAATGCAGGATGCGGCAGAGCGTATGAGTTTGATGATTTCTGACTTGCTCTCTTTTTCCCGACTTCAGGTGAATCATAAGGTATTTGCGGAAGTTGATTTAAATCGGATTATTGCTTCTGTTTTGTCAGATTTGGAAATAGTAATTGAAGAGAAAAGGGCTGTTTTTGATATCAAACTGTTGGATCCCGTTTGGGGCGATACTTCGCAGTTAACACAGCTTTTTTTAAATTTGGTAAGTAATGCTCTGAAGTATCAACCAGCCGGGCAGATTCCTTATATATCTGTTTCCACTACGAAAGTGGATCCGTCTGAAATCAATCAAACGGTTCTGGCCGGCCATCCGTATCTGAGAATCCAGGTAAAGGATAATGGAATTGGATTTGATCAAAAACATGCGGATCGTATTTTTCAAATGTTCCAGCGCCTTCACGGTAAAAGTGAGTATTCAGGATCAGGAATTGGACTGGCACTGTGTAATAAGGTTGTCCAAAATCATTATGGACTACTGACTGCGGAAAGTGAAATAGGTCAGGGATCTTGTTTCAGTGTTTATTTACCTGCACCAGTTACGATAAGTAGTTAAATATTTGTCTTTTAAATTTGATCATTTTGTGCTAAGCGTGTTTTTTTCGATATCGTTTTAATTACCTCGTCAAGTTCGTTAGAGGCAATCAATAAATATTCAAGCAATGTTTCACGTTCCTGCCCGAAATCCTCTGAATTTTTCAGCATTGGCACAATGCTCATAATTCGGGCCAGGGGAGCTCGTACAACGTGTGATTGTATCCATGCTATCTCTTGAAACTTAATATTTTGCTGCTCAATTTTTCTGGTGTAGTTAAAGTTCTCAGTCATATCATTGGCTATAATAATTTTGCCGAGGACTCCCTTATACCGTATAAGATTACTTTGAATATCTACGTGGATGAGTTCACCATTCTTTTTTTTATGTCTGAAAATTCCCTGGTGACTTAAACTTTGCTGTGACGTATTTTTCATTGATAATATATCCTTCACTTTACCAATATCCTCTTGCTCCCTGATGTCCATTATTGTCATTGCTAAAAATTCTTCACGCTGGTAGCCATATTTTTTTACGGCAGCCTCATTGACGTCTAGAAAAGCCAGGCTTTTTATGTCAAACACCCACATCGGTAAAGGGCTTAAGTGAAAAAGGGAACTGTAATTTTTCTCCGATTCGGCCAGCGCAGTGATCCTTTTTTTTCGCTCGGTAATATCTTTAAAATACACAGACAGCCCATTTGCGGAAGGATATGCACTGATTTCATACCATTTTTTTAACGGGGGATAGTAATCTTCAAAATGCAGGGCTTTATTTGTTTTAATTGCCTGATGATATTTTATGTAAGATTCAGATCCAATAGAACCGGCGAAAACGTCCCATAAATTAAAACCTTTGGTTTGAAGCTTTGTTTTTTGCAATACTTTTTCTGCCTTGTTATTCCAGTAATTAATGATCCAGTGCTTGTCGACCGCAAAAAAAGCATCTCCGATACTTTCCAGAATCAGTTTCTTTTCAAAGAGGGCTTCGGTAGCTAAAAGTTCTGATCTTTTCCGAATGTCAATATCCTGAAAGCTTCCCCTGATTCTAACGCATCTGTTATTTTCAAACTCTGGTTCCCCGATTACCCGTACCCATTTAATATTTTGATTCGCCGTTACGATTTGTAATTCCATGTCAAAAGAGATACCTTTTTCACTGGCTAATTCAATTCGCCTGGTTATAAGGATCTTATCGGACTCCTCTTTTAGGAAATCAAGTCCTCTTTGCATGTTCGGTTCATAGTCGGATTTCACCTCGTAAATTTCTTTGGTGACTTCTGACCAGTAAATCGTGGACTTTATAAGGTCTATTACCCAGCCACCTATGCCAGCCATTCTGGTCACTTTATTAAGAAGACCTTCGAGTTCCTTTTTATCTGTGATGTTTTTGGCCACTGTAAAAATCAGTCCTTCCGGGGTAGCCGGAGTAGACGTCCAGGCAAGCCATTTGACCTGTCCTGATTTGGTAATGCATCTGTTTTCAAAATAAAACGTTTTTGTGCCTTTATTTTTAATTTCCAGTTCTGCCATTATCCTGACCTGATCCTGCGGGTGAATAAACTTGACAATAGGCCTGGATAATAATTCATCTCTACTGTATTCCAACAGCTCAGACATAGCCGGGTTGATCTTTTTAAAATATCCATCCAGTCCTACTGTGCAAATAATATCAGGAGCAAGGTCGAATATCTGATTGTATTCCTGCTCCAGTTTTCTGCTTTCCGTAACATCTCTTTCAACTGATATCCAGTGTGTATACCAGCCGCTTTCATTAGCTACCGGAGTTACCGTCAGATTAACCCAAAATTCCTCTCCACTTTTTTTATAATTGGCAATAGTAATTTCACAGGAGTGCCAGTTTCTGAGTGCTTCACTGAGCCGTTTCAATTCGGTTCGGCCCGTTTTCGGTCCCTGAAGTAATCTTGGAGATTTGCCGATTACTTCACTTGAAGAATAACCTGTCATTTTAGTAAAAGCCTCATTTACATACAAAATACGTGGCCCGGGCTCGATTAAGGACTCTGCTTCAGTAATCAGAATTGCGTCTTTGGTATGAGTTATTACAGACTCAAGTAAACGCAAACGAATTTCTTCAATTCTCGACTTTTCCTCCATCAGCTTCCGTTGGCTGATGTCTGATCGAATTGCAACATACTTGTAAGGATGCCCGAAATCATCAAGGAAAGGAACGATAGTAGTGTCAACCCAATAGAAACTGCCATCCTTGGCTTTATTCTTTAATTCTCCCTTCCATATCTGCCCATTAGAGATTGTTCTCCATAGTGTTTGAATAAAGTTTTTTTCGTGGAAAGAGGAATTTATGATCCGGTGATCTTTCCCGATCAGCTCACTCCGTTCGTACTTAGATATACGACAGAAATTATCGTTAACATGTTTTATAATTCCCTTACGGTCCGTCACGGCCACTATCGCAGATTCGTCTAGGGCAAATCTAAAAGCGTGTAACTCAGTATTAGCCTCAAGAAGCATCTTGGCGGATTTTTTCTTCTCTGTTACATCACTATAACGGCACACAATTGCTTGAACGTCGGTATCATCAAGCATATCCGTCATCAGGCATTCTATCCAAATGAAACTATTATCTTTTTGTTTAAACCGAAAAACGCATGTTATTGTCGATCCTGGACTTGTCAATGTGTCTTGCAAGGAATTGGTAACAAACTCCAAATCCTCATAATGGATAAGATCGGTTATTGGTAAACCAAGCAGGTCTTCACTACTCCAGCCAACAATACGTTCACAGGAAGATGCGCTGAAGACAAATTCAAAGAATTTATTAAGAAGAGATAACCCTTCTTTACCTGATTCAATCAGCTTCCTGAAACGAACATCTTCATTTAGGGGTAATATTTCAGGAGCTATCAATTGGCTTGGATTTCCACAATCCGGTGTTCAGTTGTAGTAATTTTCACAATATCTGTAGAGCTGAGGGTTCTTAATAATGTTAAATTAAACACAATTAAAGTACTATCAAATTATTTTCTTAGAGAATAAACTTTGAAGGAATAGACAGGACTTTCAATAACTGCGAATATTCGACGGCAATGGATTGGTTATTCTCCGATAAAACCTCTTTATCTCCTGAAACAGATTTTCTTTCAACTTTATGTATGTAGTGAGATTGGTTTGAACTTGAATTCCATCATTTACATTAGATTGAATTTTGTCGTCTACTATTGCCGTTACAATCTTTGTAGAGACTTTTTTTGTTTCTTACCTTAATAAAATATCAGAGTTTATAGTTAGACCGGATCAGGCGGTTACTTCTCCTTAAGATTGCTGGAATGTATCTCACAACGATAACCTGAATAAAGGTGTCCTTCTAATTGACAAGAAATTTCCAAGGTGGAATTTTAAATTTGAATACTATAATATTCTGTACCACCCTAAACATAAAAATATGTCTTCATCCAGTGAAATTACTAAGAAAGCTTTGCAGACAATGAGTACCTTTCAAAATCTGGGGGAATTGTTGGAAGACATAAAAAACAAAAAGACAACCAATACTGCATCAGAAAGCATGCCGGCAGAAGTACCGGTTTCAGATAGGGGAGTAAACAGCAGACTGGAATTTTTATCAGGAAAAACAAAAAGGGAATTTCAATTTTTAACCGGCCATAAGCATTTCTCCGACCTTTCGCAGCTGGAAGGTAATATTGAAAATTATATTGGTATGTCGATGATTCCAACCGGTATCATCGGGCCGCTGTGTATACTTGGTTCTGCCGCAAAAGGTGAATTTTACGTACCGCTCGCAACGACCGAAGGCAGTTTGATTGCATCATATCATCGAGGAGCAAAGGCATGTTTTCTGGCTGGGGGAGCCACTTCTATTTGTTTAATTGAAGGCGTTCAGAGATCTCCGTTGTTTAAATTTGATAATTTGGGAAACCTGGGGACATTTCTGGTTTGGATTTTGGGCCAAATCGAACAGTTCGAGAATATTGCAGAAGCAACCAGCCGATACGCAAAACTGACAGATGTGAAATCCAATATTGAAGGAAATCATCTTATCCTGACATTCGAATATCATACCGGAGATGCATCGGGGCAAAATATGGTGACAATCTGTACCAATGCCATTTGTCAATACATAATCCAACATGCTCCTGTACAGCCTCAGTTCTGGTTTATTGAGGGAAATTATTCCGGAGATAAAAAAGCCACTTCACAGGCATTTGCCAATGTACGTGGCAAAAAGGTAACAGCAGAAGTCACACTGAGCAAAACGATTATCAATGAGGTATTAAAAACTACTCCTGAGGCTATGGCTGAATACTGGAGGTCTTCTACGATTGGAACGATACAGAGTGGTTCCATCGGCGCACAAGGGCATTACGCCAACGGGCTTACGGCATTGTTCATAGCAACCGGACAGGATGTTGCCTGCATTTCGGAAGCCTCGGTGGGCATTACCCGAATGGAACTTACTGGTGACGGAGACCTTTATGCTTCGGTTACTTTACCCAATTTAATTGTGGGAACCGTCGGTGGCGGAACCTCATTGCCAACACAAAAAGAATGTCTGGAATTAATGGATTGTCACGGCGAAGGTAAAGCCAGAAAGTTTGCGGAGATCTGCGGGGCAGTGGTTTTGGCTGGTGAAATTTCCATCGCAGCAGCACTTTCAGCAGGACAGTTTTCATCTGCTCATCAAAAATTCGGTCGAAAAAAATGATTTTACCGGTCCAGCGAAATGAATTCAGTAAAGAGGAAGAAAATAATGCACACTTCATCAATCGGCTTTACACCTACCAAAAGGAGCGTTTTCCGGTACTGGGGCATGGATTGCTGGTCGCTGCATTCAGTTTTTCTGCTGTTTCTTATTCCCGTATTTGCCGTGGAGTGGCTGGATTTGTAGACGGGAAGACGTTTGCAACAGGGATTTTTACCACGGTAACTTTATTTTTCCTGGTACGGATTTTCGACGAATTTAAAGATGCAGAAGATGATGCAAAATATCGAAAGAAACTAGCTGTACCGCGGGGCCTGATTTCGTTCCGGGAACTGGCCGCAATGGGAATACTTGTCGCTGTACTTCAAATCCTGCTTAACCTATATTTTTTTCCCAGGATGCTGCTGATCTATGTCGTAATAATCGGTTATCTGCTGCTGATGGGAAAAGAGTTTTTTATATCGGAATGGCTTAAAAAACATCAATTCTGGTATATCACTTCGCATATGTTCATCATTCCGCTTATCGATATTTATGCTAGCGGATTGGATTGGCTTCTTGCGGGCGTAAAGGCCCCAACAGGGCTATTTTTCTTCTTCGCTGTATCTTATATGAATGGGATCGTACTTGAAATTGGCAGAAAAATAAGAACACCCGAACGGGAGTCTGAAGGTGTTCTTACTTATACTTCCATGCTTGGTATAAACAAGGCTATATGGCTTTGGGTATTTATGCTCATCATCACACTTTTTCTAAGTATTGCTGCTTCCTTTTTTGCCGGTTACGGAAAAACAGCGTTTATAATTCTTGGAATCATTTTCGGTTTATGCATTATTCCTGCCTTTTTATTTATGAAAAAAAGAACGGAAAAGCTTTCTAAATTAATTGAGTACGCATCAGCATTTTGGACAATTGCCATGTACCTGACACTTGGCGGAGGTCCGATGATTTCAAAACTAATGTTTAACTGATGAACTTTATATCTGATTCGGAAAGTGAACAAGCGCAAAATCTTACGATTGGCGGAAAAGCAAAAAACCTTTTTCTGTTGAAGAAAATGGGGATGACTATTCCCAAATTTGCTGTAATTCCCTGGGAAGTTCTATCTGAAATGATACCGGCACAAGTTTTAAATGGCGATCAGGAGAAGATTTCGGTATTTATCGAACAAGTTCAGATCAGTGATAACATGCTTTCCCGGTTATTGTCAACCTTCGGCCCAACGGAATACTTTGCAGTCCGTTCTTCTGCAATTGATGAAGATGGAAGCGTTTTTTCCTTTGCCGGACAGTTTGAAAGTTATCTGTTTGTACCCAAAGAAAATCTGGCAGAACATATAAAAAAAGTCTGGATCTCTGCATTCTCACCAAGAGTTTCAGATTATAGGAAACATCATAATATCACCGGTCAGCGGGGCATTGCCATAATTATTCAGGAAATGATTGATACTGATGTTGCCGGTGTGGCTTTTGGTTTGAATCCGGTCAGTGGCAATAAAAATGAAAAGTTAATCAATGCTGTATTTGGGCTGGGAGAGGGTCTGGTTTCGGGAGAACTCAATGCTGATTTGTTTGTTTTACATGGTTCTGAAATCAAATCTGAGTTAGCCTTCAAGACACATAAAATTAGTTTTGACGCCAGAAATAAAACGGGTACTATTCTTAGCGAGATCCAATCAGAACAACAGCAGCAAAGTACGTTAAGCACAAAGCAAATTATTGTATTGGGTGAAGTTCTCGACAAGCTTGAAGCTGAATTTGATCAGCCGCAGGACATTGAGTTTGCTTTTAAAGACGAAATCTTATATCTGCTGCAAACCCGTCCGATCACTACCCTAAACCTGCAAAATGAGAAAACCGGTGAGTACATTCTTTGGGATAACAGCAACATCATTGAGTCTTATCCGGGAGTCACAACTCCCCTGACCTTTTCGTTTATAAGCAAATCTTACGAAACGGCGTACAAGCTTTTCAGCGCATATCTGGGTGTGAGTGAAAGCGTGATTAGAGACAATGAGACGGTTTTTTCTAACACACTTGGTTTTATAAACGGAAGAGTGTATTATAACCTCAAAAGCTGGTATCACATGCTTGCGATGCTACCAGGTTACCATATCAATGCCCGTTATATGGAAAAAATGATGGGTGTTAAAGAGCGCTTTGACGTTCCGGAAACCTATCGTTTATCCAAAGGAAAAGCATGGTGGCGTATTGCAAAAATGGCCATACGCATGCTTTTTCGATTCCTCTCATTGCCCCGGAAAAGGAAGGAGTTTATGCAACTGCTGGACAAAACAATTTCAGAGTATAAAGGGATAAACTACGATGCGAAAAGTGCCGGTGAGCTGATGCTGTTGTATCGTAATTTTGAAAAATCATTATTGCTGGAATGGAAAGCTCCATTGCTTAATGACTTTTTCGCAATGATATGGTTTGGTATGTTACAAAAACAGTGCGAACAATATTTCGGGGATCAAAACGCTAATATTCACAACGATTTGCTTTGTGGCAGCAGCGATATCATTTCCGTAGAACCTGTTCACAGAAGCGTACGGCTGGCCACACGAATTACGGCATCCCCCGTTCTGAAAAGTCTTTTCATTTCTGAAAGTGAGCAGTCGATTCAAATAAAACTCGGCGCAAATACTTCATCTGAATTTGTAACAATAAAAAAGGAAATCGATCAGTACATTCAGGATTTTGGGGAGCGATGTGTAGGTGAATTGAAACTTGAAACAATATCCTATACCCAGGACCCGTCGAGATTTATACGGATACTAAAATCATATGTTGAAACGGGAATTACTTCGGATCAGTTTTCAGGTAAAAGGGAAAATGCTATTCGTGCAAATGCAGAAAAAGAGGTTGAGCAAAGGTTAAAGGGTAGTTTGTATAAAAAATGGAAACTAAAACGTACATTAAAAACGGCAAGGGAATTGGTAAGTGCACGTGAAAATCTGCGTTACGAAAGAACCCGGGCTTTTGGAATTGTCCGTCAATTATTTTTTCATATTGGAAAAAGGTTTTACGCCGGCAATGTGATTGATCAGGAACGTGATATTTTCTACCTGACAAAAGAGGAAATTTTTAGCTTCATTGAAGGGACCTCCGTAACTCAAAATATCAAGGCGCTAATTTCTTTGCGAAAAGGCGAATTTGAAAGTTATCAAATACAAGCACCGCCGGCAGAGCGTTTTGCTACTTACGGAGCTCCATATCATGCCAACGATTTTTTCAATACCGATAAGGTGGAAGCGCATCAGGGTGACCTGAAAGGAATCGGTTGCTCACCGGGGAAAGTTTCGGGCCGGGTGAGAGTAGTTTTAAATCCCAATGAAGTTTCTTCCTTAAACGGAGACATTCTTGTTACTTCCAGCACCGATCCGGGCTGGGTTACGCTGTTTCCTGGTGCATTGGGAATTATTGTTGAACGAGGAAGTCTGCTAAGTCATTCAGCCATTGTTTCGAGAGAGATGGGAAAACCCTGTATCGTGAGTGTTACCGGGCTGCTGAAAACTTTAAAAACCGGTGATCAAATCGAAATGGACGGAAGCACAGGCACAATCAGCATTATTCAAAAATGAGTGATCAGGATTTAACCAAACGCGTTAATTTTGAAATTATCCGCTATGCAAATTGCTGGGAAGATGCGACTATTTTGCTGGATGGTCTTACGCCTTCAGCAGGAAGCAAAATTTTGTCGATCGCGTCTGCGGGTGACAACAGCTTATCTTTGTTAACAACGGATCCCGAAATGGTTGTTGCCATAGATATCAACAAAGTTCAGTTATATCTGGTTGAGTTGAAAAGAGTTTGTATCACAAATCTTGAATATGAAGAAACGCTTGCATTTCTTGGTTTTACATTTTCTGAAAGCCGGGAAAGATGTTTTGCTTCTTTAAAAAGCCAGCTAAGTTTCGAAGCCAGATCCTACTGGGATTCCAATCTTGTTTTAATTAAAAACGGCATTATTCACCAGGGGAAGTTTGAAAAATATTTTCAATTATTCAGCCGAAAAATTCTGCCATGGATACATTCAAAACAGACAATTGAGGAGCTATTCGAAGTGAAAACAAAGGAGCAGCAGGAGCAGTTTTATACAAAAAAATGGAATACCTGGCGCTGGAAACTATTGTTCAGAATATTTTTCAGTAATTACGTGATGGGCAAATATGGAAGGGATCCTGAGTTTTTAAAACAGGTACAGGGTTCGGTATCAAAGTTTATTTTTGACAAAGCCGCACATCATGTGAAATCTGTTGCAGCACAGGAAAACTTTATTCTTGAATACACACTTACCGGTTCTTTTGGAGAACTTCTGCCGCATTTTTTGCAAAAAGATAATTACGGGAAAATCCGGTCAAACATAAAGCAGTTGTACTTAAAACAGGGTTTTGCCCAGGACGCCATCAGAGAATTCGGTAAATTTAATTTCATGAATCTTTCCGATATTTTTGAATATATGGATCAAAGGCAATTTGCGGCAACTGCGAAAGAGCTCATTGACGGCACCGAAAAAGATGGCATATTAGCATATTGGAATTTAATGGTACCGAGGCGCATGTCATACGTGTTTCCGGAAAATGTCAAATATCAAAAAGCCCTTTCAGAACGGCTTACAGCCATTGACAAAGGATTCTTTTATAAGGAATTTATTCTGGAACGAATCATCAAGTAAAACAATGACTTCAGTGAAACAGGAAATTGTACTTCCTTTACTTCTTGCAGGCTGTTTTCTTTTACTGTTTGGATTCGCCGAATTCCTTTATCACAAAAAGGAAGTTAAGGCTGAATGGACAAGAAAAATCGTACATGTTGGTACCGGGATCATCACACTTCTATTCCCTGTTTTACTACATAGCCATTGGCAGGTGCTGTTTTTATGCGGAAGTTTTCTTATAATATTACTGGCTAGCCTGCGATTTAAAATGCTGCCTTCTATCAATAACATAGGTCGTTTTTCGTATGGAAGTATCCTTTATCCGATTGTTGTTTATGGAGTTTACCTGGTTTATGCCCGTACCGAAAAAGGCCTGATCATGTTTTACCTTCCTATTCTTATTCTGGCAATTTGCGATCCTGTGGCAGCACTGACGGGTAGACGTTACCCCTTCGGAATTTATTTTATCGGGGAAAATAAGAAAACCATTTCCGGCTCTCTGGCCTTTTTCATGGTTTGTATGCTGATCACCTTGGGAACGTTTTATACCATGCCTTGGGCCGCATTGGAAATCGATAGCTTCATTTTGCTTGCTGTTTTAATTTCAGCAGTTGCCACTGTTTCGGAAGCAATAGGCATCAAGGGAACGGATAATTTAACCATTCCGGCAAGTGTGGCATTTGTCCTGAATCTGATAATATGATGGAAATAATTCAAACCAATCCGGGACAATCGAATTTCCGGCACTTTATTGATTTACCTAAGAGTATTTACAATAAAGATGATATTAGTTTCAAAAGTCAGGAAGCCATTCCGGAAGAGTTTTTAACCTGTTGCTATTTGCTTTTTGACAATGGGAAACCAGTAGCCAGGGCAAGCATTTATGACAATCCGTTACTTCAATACAATCATCAACATGTATTGACAATTGGCAATTATGAGTGCATGGATAATCCGCTCTATGCCGCAGAAATATTATCTCATATCCAATCAGAAGCAAGGACACTGAATGCGCCAGATTTGATCGGCCCTATGAATGGCAGCACCTGGGAAAATTACCGGTTTGGAGTCAGTAATGAAAATCCGCTTTTTTTTACAGAACAACTGCATCCTTTTTTTTACAACGATCATTTTATGGATGCCGGCTTTGAACCAATTGCCCATTATTTCAGCAACATCGACAAAAGTTTTAAATTTGATAAGCCCGAAATTCTGAAACGGGAAGAGGAATTTCATAGAGAAGGAGTTGTCATCCGCCCCATTGATCTTTTCCGTTTTGAAGATGAAATCGCCCGGATCTATGATTTTAATACAGTTGCTTTTAGGACCAATTTCTTTTATACCCCAATCACAAAAGACGCCTTTATTGCAAAATATATTCATACAAAAAAGTACATCGATCCTGAGTTCACTCTTTTAGCAGAAGATAAAAGTCAAAATGTGATCGGGTACTATTTTTGCGTCAATGATTTTTTTAATACCAAAAAGAAGTCGTTGATTGTTAAAACACTAGCAAGACATCCCGATCCAAAATGGAGCGGATTGGGTCACGTTATCGGGAACATCATATATAGAAAAGCGGCTGCTCTGGGATATAGTAGCGCTATTCATCCGTTCATCTATCAGCGTGGTACCTCCACCCGGTTATCTGAGAATTTTTCCGGTGTCAATTACAAAAACTATGTATTGTATGGGAAACAAATTATCTAAATGGCTGTTTTTGGCTTTGATATTGACCTTTACGGTTGTGACAGCAATTGTCGCTTTTAGCCCGTACAAAAGTTCTCCCGGTTTCTCCTATAAACTGTTACAGCATTCGGTTGAGATAGAGGCGCCGGTTGATACTGTTTTTAAGTTTTTAGGCAAGTCGGCAAATGCATCGCATTGGTCTGTATTTGTTGATCACATCATTCCCTTAAATGCCGGTAAGATTTCTGACGGAGCTGTTGGTTCGAGAAGGAGGTGCTTTTGCAATGAAGATGAAACCGGTAAGCAATGGGACGAACTGATCACGGTAGTGATTCCCGGTAAAAAACGGCAGTTGGCAATTTACAATTTGAAAGAATTTCCCATGTCGGCAGAGAATCTCGCAACAGAACAGATTTATGAAAAACAAAACAATAAGAAGTGTCGTGTTACTTTCACTGTCTTTTTTGTCGGGAGGTCGGGGGTAACCGACAATTTTAAAATGTATCTCGCTGCTTATGAGATCACAAGGATATTTTCAAAAAATATGGAAAACATCAAAAGGATTGTAGAAAACAGCCAGACATCAGGTATTCATCATGGGTAGCCAATTCAATATTGTTGATCTTTTTTATCAAACATCCCTGCGAATACCAAAAAAAACAGCGCTGATCTACCGTGCTAAAAAGATAACGTTTGATAGTTTTTCAGAATCGGTAACGAAAACTGCATTGTATTTTCTGAAAAAGGGAATCCAGAAAGGAGACCGGGTAATGGTGTTCGTACCCATGAGTGATCATTTATACCGGATTGTTCTTGCGCTTTTCAGAATCGGAGCGGTGGCGGTATTTTTGGATGAATGGGTGAATGTAAAAAGATTAAACGAATGCTGTAAACTTGCAGATTGCAAGGCTTTTATTGGCACGCCCAAAGGCACAATCTTAGCCTGGTTTGTACCGGGATTACGAAAGATACCACTGCATTTTGGCTTACACTACGATAAAAAAGCCCGGGCAATCAAATTTCCTGAAACCAGCAAAAACGACATTGCGCTGATCACTTTTACGACCGGAAGTACAGGAATACCAAAAGCTGCAATAAGAACACATGAACTTCTTTTTGAACAATTTCAAGCCCTCATTCCGCTGATCAAACCAGGAGAAAATGATATTTCCATGCCGGTTCTGCCAATTGTTTTACTTCTTAATCTGGGTGCCGGTGTAACTTCGGTTATAGCAGATTATATAAGCAGCAAACCTTCTTCGCTAAACCCAGAAAAAATTTTCAGTCAGATTAGCAAATACGGTGTAAATACAATTATCGCATCACCTTCTTTCGTGAAAGAACTGGCTCAGTATTTGCTGAACAATCAATCAGAACTTCACGGAATTGATAAAATATTCACAGGCGGCGCCCCTGTTTTCCCATCAGAGGCAAACATTTACCAAAGGGCGTTTCCTGAAACGGACATCCGAATCGTGTTTGGGTCTACGGAAGCGGAGCCAATCAGTTCAGTTGAAGTCGAAGAGCTTATTACGAAAATCAATAATTTATGGTTTCAGGGCCTGTTTGTTGGTAAACCAGAGAAATGTACAACGGTAAAAATCATCGGGATTACAGATGAAAATATTTCAGTTTCCTCTTTAACCGATTTGGAAAACCTTGAAGTGAAAGCGGGAGAAACCGGAGAAATTATCGTTTCCGGGAAACATGTTTTAAGTAAATATCTAAATAATCCTGCGGCCTTAAACCGGAATAAAATTTTTGTTGAAAAACAATGCTGGCACCGCACCGGGGACAGCGGATATCTGGATACAGAGGGTAGTTTGTTTCTGACCGGAAGATGTAATTCGCTAATTGAAACAGGTGGCAAAAACATTTCTAGCTTCGTTTATGAAAATCATTTTCAGACAATAAATGGGGTGGAAGCAGGAACCGTGATGATTTGGAAAAATAAGGTTACCGCAGTGATTGAACTTTCAGATTTCAGCCTTAAAGACAGCGTGAAAAGCGCAATACAGCTGACACTGGATACATTGGAGGACATAATTTTTGTGGATAAAATGCCAAGAGATCCGAGACACAACTCTAAAATTGATTATGAAAAACTGAAAGTATTGGTGCAAAAGCTACAATAACCTGCTTTACAATCTCTGTAGCGGGGTTTTTTTGTTTCCAAATGTCATCTCCACTGCTTTAATTTTGCATTAAAACAGTTGTTTAAGCGTATATTCCTTTCGAAAAATCCTAATATTGTAGCTTCTTATATTATAGAGCTATAATTTATGTCTAATAACTTATTCGATTTTGGAATGATCGGACTCGGGGTGATGGGTAGAAACCTGTTACTCAATGTGGCTGATCATGGCTTTTCTGTTATCGGTTTTGATAAAGACGAGGCTAAAAACGCTGCTTTGGAAGCGGCTGCTACGGCTGGTACTACTGTAAAAGGTGTGCCTGATCTTGAAGATATGGTAAGGCAGTTACAGACGCCAAGAAAACTGATGATGCTTGTTCCGGCGGGTCAGCCGGTTGATGACGTTATTGCTTCGCTTCTGCCTTTGCTTGAAAAGGGTGACGTTGTTATTGATGGCGGTAATTCTCATTATACAGACACGCTTCGCCGTGTAGAATATCTGAAAGAAACAGGTATTAACTTTATGGGTATGGGTGTTTCCGGCGGTGAGCAGGGGGCACGTACAGGTCCAAGCATGATGCCCGGTGGAAATGAGGAAGCTTATGCACATATAAAACCGATATTGGAATCCATTGCTGCCAAAGTGGGCGGTGTCCCATGTGTTGATTATCTGGGAAAAGGTGGCGCTGGCCATTATGTAAAAATGGTTCACAATGGTATTGAATACGCCATTATGCAACTGATCAGTGAATCCTATGCTTTGTTAAAGCGCGGAGGGCTTAGCAATCAGCAACTACATGAAACTTTTAAAAGTTGGAATGAAGGCTTACTTCAATCATTTCTGGTTGAAATTACAGCTGATATTTTCCTGCAAAAAGATGATAAAACAGACGCCCACCTCGTTGACGTAATTTCAGATAAAGCAGGCTCAAAAGGCACTGGTAAATGGACTTCGCAGGATTCTATGGAATTGCCTGTTGCGGTTCCTGTAATTGATACGGCTGTGGCGATGAGAACTTTGTCGGGTTATAAAGATGAACGTGTTCAGGCAGCGGCTATTTATGATGAGTTAATATCAGATCTTTCAGTTTCGCAGGAAGAATTGGTTAAAATGGTGCATGACGCATTGTTTTTTGCAACAATCCTAAGTTACGCACAAGGACTGGCCATGTTATTCCAGGCTTCAAAAGATCTTAAAATGGACATTCCGTTGCCTAAGGTTGTAAGTGTTTGGAGAGGCGGCTGTATTATCCGTTCTACCTTATTGGAAACATTTTCAAAAGCATACAACGAAAACCCGGAATTGTCTAACATTCTGTTGAACGAAGATGTGGCTGCACTCGTTAAATCTGTGGAAAGCGGTATGCGTTCTGTGGTTTCGCTAGCCGCTGAGGCGGGTGTTCCTGCTGCAGGTTTTATGTCAGCATTGTCTTACTTTGATGCCTTCCGTACCGAACGGATGCCTACCAATTTAATTCAGGCGCAGCGTGATTATTTTGGAGCGCATACTTATCAGCGTACCGACATCCCAGGTACTTTTCATACAGAGTGGGGTCAAAATTAAATTGAAATTTTATGCAAATTAATAAACGTCCGCCAGCATCTTTGCTCTTTATTTTTGGAGGAAGCGGGGACTTGAATTACAGAAAACTTACGCCTGCTTTATATAATTTGTTTTTGGATAACTGGATGCCTGAGCAATTTGAAATTGCCGGTATCGGGCGCAGTCCTTATACAGATGAAGCATATCACGCTCATTTGCTGGATGGCGTTACCAAATTCTCCCGTCGCAAAGGCAAGCAAAATGGTCACTGGACTGAGTTTACCCAGCACGTCACCTACCTTCAGATGGACGGCGATAATGCGGAAGCTTATCATTTGATTACTGATCTGGTAAAAGAAAAGGAAGCGGAATGGGGAGTTCATCCGAATGTGATTTTTTATCTGGCAGTTGCTCCGCAACTCGTGCCATCCATTGCTCAGAAACTAGGTGCACTTAAAATTTGCTCTGATAAAAGCAGCACACGTATTGTTGTTGAAAAACCATTTGGCCATGACCTGCAAAGTGCGCATGAGTTGAATGAACTGCTTGCCGGTATGTTTACCGAAGAGCAGATTTTCCGTATCGATCATTACCTGGGTAAAGAAACGGTTCAGAATATTCTGGCCTTACGATTCGCCAACGCACTGTTTGAGCCTCTGTGGAACCGTCATTATATTGATCATGTACAGATTACCGCTGCTGAAAGTGTTGGTCTGGAAGGAAGGGGCGGTTATTTTGAACGTTCCGGTGCACTTCGGGATATGGTACAGAATCACATTCTGCAAATTATGTGTATGGTTGCCATGGAACCGCCGGTTTCTTTTGATGCCAATGAGATCAGAAATAAAAAAGTGGATGTGCTCAATGCAATCCGTAAAATAACGAAAGATCAGGTACACGATTTTGCTGTTCGAGGACAGTATTCCAGCGGGTGGAAAAAAGGCGAAAAGGTGGTTGGTTACCGTGAAGAAGAAGGTGTTGATCCAAATTCTAAGATAGACACTTTTGCGGCGGCCAAATTCTACATCGATAACTGGCGATGGGAAGGTGTTCCTTTTTACGTACGTACAGGAAAATACCTGAACCAAAAGGATACTCATATCACCATTCAGTTCAAGCCGGCTCCTCAATACGCATTCCCGGCGGAAGCTGCGGAAACATGGCGTTCAAACAGGCTTACGATCAGTATTCAGCCAAACATGGATATCAGCATCAGGTTCCAGGCAAAACGTCCGGGGCAAACGATGAATCTGGATCCTGTTGACATGACTTTTGATTATGATGCAGTAGCCGGTGAACATCTTCCGGAAGCATACGAAACGCTCCTTTTGGACGTGATGGAAGGTGATGCAACGCTCTTTATGCGTGGTGATCAGGTTGATGCAGCATGGAAAGTAATCATGCCGATCCTGGAAACCTGGGAAAACAGACAGCCTGTTGACTTTCCAAATTATTCACCTGACTCGTGGGGACCTGATGAAGCTGATGCGCTGATCGCCCGCGACGGACGTACGTGGATCAATTTGCCAACGCAGAACTGACAAAAAATGGAAATTCATATAGCAGCTGATGCCAGACAGGTAAGCGAAGAACTTGCTTCCTGGATTACCAATTGCATTCAGGAAGTATTAAAGTCTCAGGAGCGTTTTACCTTTGTTCTTTCAGGAGGAAGCACGCCGAAAAGATTGTATGACCTGCTGGCCGCCTCTCCTTATAAAGAAGAGATACCATGGGAAAAACTACATTTTTTCTGGGGTGACGAACGCGCTGTTCCCTTTGAAGACGACCGTAATAACGCAAAAATGTGTTATGATGAATTGCTGAACAAGGTGCCGGTGATTGCTGAAAATATCCATGTGATGCGGACCGATATTGAACCCGAAGAAGCTGTGGTTGAATATGAAAAGGTACTGAAACAGTATTTCGGAGATTCGGAAACCACTTTCGACTTTGTACTGCTCGGAATGGGAGATGATGGGCATACCTTATCACTATTTCCGGGAACCGATGTTATTCATGAAACAAAAGGTTGGGTGAACACATTTTTTCTTGCAGCACAGGATATGTTCAGGATCACTTTAACGGCTCCAGTTGTTAATGCAGCAAAATATGTGGCATTTATGGCAGTTGGTTCAGGCAAAGCAGAGACTTTAAAAAGTGTTTTGGGAGGCGAAAAAAACCTTGACAAATTCCCTTCGCAGATTATTGAACCGGTAAACGGAGAACTTCACTGGTTTGTTGACGAAGCGGCGGCAGCTCTTTTAGAGAAATAACCTGAATAGATACAAAAAATGGGGTTCCTGAAATGTTCGGGTGCCCCATTTTTTTGTTTATCATTGCAGCTTCTTGTCAAAGTAAATTAATACTGTTAATTCTGACTGAATATTGAAAACAATACTGGTAATTGATGACGAGGAAAAGCTAAGATCCTTACTTGCAAGAATTATTCGTGCTGAGGGTTTTAAGGTTTTGGAAGCGGCAGACTGCAAGTCGGGATTAAAAACGCTTGAACAAAACGAGGTAGATACCGTGCTGTGCGACGTGAAATTGCCTGATGGCAATGGGATCGATATGGTTTCAAAAATAAAGGCTTTGCAGCCACTTACTGAAGTAATTCTGCTGACCGCATACGGAAATATAGCAGATGGTGTTCAGGCTATGAAAAACGGTGCTTTTGATTACATTGTAAAGGGCGACGATAACGACAAGATTATACCGCTTCTTCACCGCGCGCTCGAAAAAGTTTCTTTACAGCAAAGGGTAATTCAGCTTGAAAAACGCGTAGAGGATAAATACTCGTTTCAAACAGTTTTAGGTAAATCCAAACCCATCCAGGATGCCGTTTTGCTTGCTCAAAAAGTAGCTCCTACAAATGCTGCGGTATTGCTGACGGGTGAAACAGGCACAGGCAAGGAAGTATTTGCTCAGGCAATTCATCAGGCGAGCACACGCTCTGCTAAAAATTTTGTTGCACTGAATTGCAGCACCTTTGGCCGTGAGATTCTGGAAAGTGAGCTGTTCGGTTACAAACAAGGCGCTTTTACCGGAGCATTAAAAGACAAAAAAGGGCAGATAGAAGAAGCAAACGGAGGAACGCTCTTCCTGGATGAAATTGGTGAAATGCCACTGGAACTTCAGGCAAAATTACTCCGGGTTTTAGAAACTAATGAATTTATAAAACTGGGAGATACCAAACCAACCCGTTCTGATTTTAGGTTAATTGCCGCTACTAACCGTGAACTTAAAACTGAAAGTGAAGAAAAACGCTTTCGTTCGGATCTGTATTTCCGGCTAAATGTTTTTCAGATAAAATTACCTGCATTACGTGAAAGAATTAAGGATGTAGAAGTATTAACCAACCATTTTATTCAACACTTTTCGGTAAAAACAAACAGGAAATTTAATCCCGTGTCTTCGGGAATTCTGGACAAATTTGAAGATTATAGCTGGCCTGGAAATATCCGGGAGCTAAAAAATGTCATCGAAAGAGCTGTAATTATCAGCAATGGTTTTGATCTGTCCTTAGATAGTTTGCCATTCGAAATTCAGGAAGCACAGCCGGCGCAAAAAGCTGGTCAGCTTTCTGCATTTTCAATGCAAAGTGTGGAAAAGCTTCATATTCAAAAGGTGTTAAATTATACCAAAGGTAATAAAGCGGAGACGGCAAGATTGCTCGAAATCGGAATTGCCACGCTGTACCGGAAGATTGATGAGTATGAAATTCAGTTAAATGTAAATTAATCGTTTTACATTCCTGTATCTGCAGGGCCGGTTCGACAAGTCCGGCAACCATCTGTAAATATTTGATTCTTCATTCGCGTTCAGGTTTGTTACTTTGCTTCATAAACCTGAAACAAACATGATACATATCCTGAAAATAATTGCCATCATCATCGCGATTACCTATTCCCTGAAGCTGGTGAATTCTCAGTCGGACCTTCTTGTATTCGGCGGACTCGCCGTAATTGGCTGTGCTTTGTATTTCTTTTTTAATGAATTAAACGAAATTTTAAACCTAATTAAATCTAAACTATGATCGGCATGAGAAGAAATTTTATTATTGGAATAGTTGCTTTTGTTGGGGCTATATTTTTGCTTTTAATACAGCCATTTTCTTTTGAAAATATCGATGCTGGTAACGTTGGTATCAAAATTAATCTTTACGGTTCCGAAAAAGGGGTTGACAACATAACTCTTGTAACCGGGCGCGTCTGGTACAACAGCTGGACAACGAAGATCATCGAATTTCCAACCTTTACCCAGAGTGTAGATTACGATTCTTTTGTGATCACCACCCAGGACGCTGCTGAGTTTAAAGTGGATCCAAAGCTGAATTACCACATCAATCCCGATAAGGTACCGCAGATTTATCGCCAGTACCGCCGGCCCTTGGCTGAAATACAGCAGGGTTTTATGAAAAATACAATTTATGATGCTTATCGTATTGCGGCCAACTCATTTACTTCGGACAGCGTAATGTCAAATAGAGAAGTTTTTGAAAACCGTGTTCAGAACATCCTGACGCAGACATTGGGTAAGGACGGATTTATATATGACCAGCTGACTTCCGCAATCACGCCCCCTCCTTCGCTTCGCCAGATGATAGATGAAAAAAATACATCCATCCAGGCAAGGTTAAAGGCTGAAAACATGGCCAAACAAGCGGAGGCAGAAGCCAAGGTGTTGGTGGCCAAAGCGCAGGGTCAGGCACAGGCTACATTGATCAAGGCACGTGCAGAGGCAGAAGCGAACCAGTTGCGGCAGAAAACAATTACTCCACTGTTAATTCAGCAGGAATGGGTTGCGAAATGGAACGGAGTATTGCCTACGACCAATGCCGGCGGAGCCAGTTTAATGCTTGGGATTAAATAGAGAAAGAAGTTGAAGAAGTTAAGTAGCCAGGTGAAGCATTTTTGTTGTAACCTGCCTTTTTTTATATCTGATAATAGATTTTAAAACCACCTTTTCCATCGGAAATAAATGACCATTCCTAAGGTTACAATCCCCATTAAGCTCCAGGTGTAATAATAACCGTTATGCCAACGGAGTTCTGGCATGTTATCAAAGTTCATTCCATAAACACCCACTATGAAAGTCAACGGCATGAAAATCGCCGAGAAAATGGTCAGGGTTTTCATGACAGAATTCATTCGGTTACTGATTGTGGAAAGATGAACATCTGTAAGGCTGGCAAGTAATTCCCGGTATGAATCAACCGTGTCGACTACCTGCATAACATGATCGTAGAGATCCCGGTAATAAGGGATTGTTTTTCGGCCAACAAGCGGATTGTCTTCACGTATCAGCTGGTTAATAATATCCCGCAACGGCCAGATAATCCTTCTAACCAAAGTCAATTCACGCTTCAATGCGTAAAGGTCTGCGAGTGATAAGTGTTTTGCTCCGCGAATTACCTGGTCTTCCACCAGGTCCAGCTTATCTTCCAGTTTTTCAAGAATTACAAAGTAGTTATCCACCACCACGTCCATAAGGGCGAACAACAGATAGTCCGGTCCGTTCTTTCTTGTTTTTCCGATAGAGGCTTTCAGGCGATTAAGAACCGGAGTGAAAATGTCGCCGGTAAGTTCTTCCTGAAAAGAAATCACATAGTTTGATCCCAAAACAAAACTGACATGCTCTGCAGAAATTTCCAGAGGAGTATCGCTCTCTATATGCAGCATTTTTAGGGTCAGAAACAAATGTCCCGAGTCATAAACTTCTAGCTTTGGCTTGTGTTCTGTATTCACTACATCTTCCAACAAAAGAGGATGCAGTTGATATATTCCCCCTAATTTTTCAATTAAACCTGTTTCATGAATCCCATCCACATCCAGCCAGGTGATCTCCCCATTAGAAGACGGCAGACAATCACCCAATGATTTTACGGGACTTTCCGTAAAGGTTTTATCATTGAACTGTACCTTTTTAATACTGGTTTTTAGCTCAATTTCCGGGCCGATGTATACAAGCGTTCCCGGAGAGGTAAGCAGATTATGGCGCTTATAACGCTTTCGCTTAGATTCCTTTTTTGAAGAATCGGTAGTGTTTACAGAGTCGTTGGTGTCAGTGGTATGCAAGGCAGTAATTACTTGAGATGAAATACGAGCAGCGGAACGTGTGTATCGATGACCAGTCTTTTTGTTAAACTCGGATTGATTAAAAATTCTTCGATGAAGGATCTTTCGCGTGAAGACATGATTAACAAATCAGCTTTAACTTCATCACAGTATGCTTCGATTCCATCCAGAACATGCTTGGCCGTGCGTATTTCAATATCCTGATCGGTAATAGAAAATATTTCTTTGATTTCAGAAATGTACTGATTGTCCGGCTGAATATCGGGCTGAGTATCAGCATGCACTTTTAATAATTTCAATTTACTGCCAAGACGATTCATCAGTACATATACTTCCTTTAAAATGTCACTTTCATCATATTCAAATTGCGTGGCGTAAACGACGTTTTTGAATTTATCAGGATTGCTTTGTGGGGGTATAATCATCACTGGACAGGGCGAATTCAATGCAATTTTGGTTGCTGAGCTGCCAATTAGTTTATCAAGAAAACCTCCCGTTCCGGTTCTCCCCATCACAACCAGATCAGGATTATATTCTTTAATCGCATCTTCGACAGAGGATTGAATACCGCCAACTGCCCAAATTGCTTCTGCCTTATATCCTTCATCTGATAATGTATCAGCATAATGACTTAAACGCTGACGGAATTCGTCTTCCAATTCGGTAGTCATGGAAAGAAAATCCGGCGAACCTATTCCCGGAAGCACATTTCCGGGTGTCACGTTCACATCAGCAATGTATGGCTGATAGGCGTGTAAGATCAAAAGTTGTGTTGATTCCTTGTCTGCTATTATCTTTGCGGCACTTAGAGCACGGTCAGCATTTTCAGAAAAATCTATTGGAATTAATATACGATTCATTCTTGCAGGTAGTTAAAATGGAGAGAAAATTAAAAGCAGTAATTTAAAACTATTTCTATCAAAATTGATGGGCAATCCTGAAAAGTAACGATAAATTAACGTTTGCTGAATCCGGTCAAATACTATGCCAACAGTAGCTTACAGGCGTTACCTACTTGATTTAAACATTGGAAAACACCTGGCACGGTAAAATTTTTTCCTAAGCCCGAAACAGTTTATTATTTTACAAATTGATTAAAGAATAATACAAACATTAAATCATTTCGTGCAAAACATTGCAATAGTTTTGATTTTTATCCTAAATGCTTACAGGTAGACAACAATCCTTAAATTGATTTTTTATAAGTTTACCATTACAAACCGATACCTCATTTCAAACACCGTGTATGAAGAGCAAAATTACCATTGTTAATATCGTCCTTATCACCATTGCAGCAGTCGCTTCTTTACTTCATGCCTATAATGTTGTATCGATTTCAACCGATGTTTTAATCATTCTGCGTTGGCTTGCGCTTACCGGGCTGATTATTTACGCTTTCATCAAGAAGAATTTAACTACCTCTATTTTAATCTCCATGCTCGTAGGTACGGAGATCGGATATGATTTTCCGGAAATAGGTACCAGTCTGCACTTTTTACGGCAGATTTTCCTGCAAATGATTAAAACGGTTATTGCTCCGTTGTTGTTTGCTACGCTTGTAACAGGTATTGCCGGGCACTCGGATCTGAAACAAGTTGGTAGAATGGGGTGGAAATCACTACTTTATTTTGAAGTGGTAACCACATTTGCACTTGTTATCGGCCTTGTTTTCGCAAACTGGTTTAAGCCGGGGGAAGGAATTATTCCACCGGCTTCTTTGAATGCAGCCTTACCGGAAGTAAAAAGCCAGACCTGGCAGGACATTGTTTTGCACTCTTTTCCTGAAAACATGGCAAAATCGATCTATCATGGGGAGGTTTTGCAAATCGTTGTATTCAGTGTTCTTTTTGGAATTGCTCTCGCCTTGCTGCCGGCAGTAAAAAAGGAGAAATTTGTGGCTGGGGTTGAGTTACTGGCTGAGGTGATGTTTAAATTTACCAAGATCATCATGCTTTTTGCACCTATTGGTGTGGGAGCAGCCATTGCTGAAACAGTAGGGCACATGGGAATTGACGTTCTGAAAAACCTGGCAATGCTTTTGGCAACACTATACTGCGCGCTGATCGTATTTGTCCTGTTGGTATTTGTGCCAATTGCTTTGATTGCCAGAATTCCAGTAATCAAACTTGCCAAGAATATTTTTGAACCTCTTTCTATTGCCTTTGCAACCACCAGTTCGGAAGCCGCTTTGCCGAAGGCGATGGAAAAAATGGAGAAATTTGGCGTTCCGAGGCAGATTGTCGCATTTGTAATGCCAACCGGGTACAGTTTTAATCTTGATGGTTCTACACTTTATCTGGCGCTCGCTACGGTTTTTGTAGCACAGGCAACAGGAACAGAAATGTCTGTCGGGCAGCAAATTACCATGGTATTTTTATTGATGTTAACCAGTAAAGGTGTTGCGGGAATTCCAAGAGCTACGCTTGTGATTCTGTTAGGAGCCATTGCGAACTTCGGTATGCCTGAATGGCCTGTACTTTTAATTATGGGTATTGACGAGCTTATGGACATGGCCCGGACAACCGTAAACGTTGCAGGAAACTGTCTGGCAACTGCTGTGGTAGCCCGCTGGGAAGGGGAACTGGATGACGAAAAAATGCAAAATTCAGACAAAATGATTGAAGAGCCGGTTGTTGCAGAAGTTTAATAAAAAATTACCCGGGAAAAGCCCAATTGATTTATTGATTTTATGTTTACCATATACGGAATACCTAATTGTAACACAGTAAAAAAAGCGCGTACCTGGCTTGAACAAAACGAAATAGAATACACCTTTCACGATTATAAAAAGAAAGGAATTACAGCAGAGAAGCTGCAAAGCTGGTTTCCTGACTATTCGTGGGATAAGCTGGTGAATAAAGCCGGAACAACCTGGAAGGGACTAACAGATGAAGAAAAATCAGCTGTAACTGATGAAAAAAGTGCTATTAATTTGATGACCGAAAAAACATCGGTGATTAAGCGCCCGATGATTGAAGATGAGTCCGGCAAGGCAGTCGCTTTGGGTTTTTCAGAAATTGAGTACGAGAAAATATTCCTGTAGGTATAAAAACAAAAAGTCCCCTGTATAGAATATAGTTCTTTTCAAGGGATTTTTTATTTTTAAAACGCTATTTCAAGCCCGGAACTTTTGTTTTTGCAGCTTCCAAAGCTTTTTGTTTGTTTTGAAGATCAAGAAGCGAAGTTTGTGAATCGGCTTTGCCTTTTTCAACTTCACTGCGTAATTCATTCAGTTTCTTTTCTGTTTTCTCGATTTCCTTTGTTTTGTCTTCGATGTCACGCTGTAACTTTTGGTGACTTTTTTCTGCTACCGAAAATACATCATCTGCCAATCTTACTTCCTCGCGCGCCGCAGCGTAATTTGAAAAATCCTTCAAAACTGTTTCAGCAGCTTTATAACCGCTGTCGCTGCCATTGGTAATGTAGCTTCCGTCAACATTCAGGGATAGAAATACCCTTGAAGCTGTTTTACTGACCGAACCAACCAGGCTTGTAACCTGCACCGGATTCGGCGAAACAGCCGGTATGGAAGCCTTATCAATTGTGTTGGTACCTTTTTTACCCTTTACTTTTCCAAATTTTTCAAGATAACTTTCCCAGTAAGTTATTAAGTGTTTTTCAGGAATGCTTTGACTTAATGTGAGCCCCGAAACTTCTTTTTTATCAATTGTTTCTTTTCCCTGGTATACACTTTGGGCAGATGCAGAAGCAATACTCATAACAATGACAAAGAGGATGGAAGTTGTTCTGAATATCATGATAGTTTTTGTGTAAAATGTTTGTGATAATCAGTTTATATTGTTGATTATTTTCAAGTTGACATTGTGGAGCTGACTCTCCTTGTAACAACTACCACTTTTTTGTGGTCGTAAAGCGTTGTTGCAAAAAGATAAAAATCGCCGCCTTCTTTAAGACGCCATTTTTTTCGTAAGTCATGAATTTTAGCAGGAAAATTTCGCAAAGTCAGATTTGCCTTACTTTCACCGGTTAATTTTTGTATTTCTCCGCCATCAGGTTTACAAAAGCCAACAATTTCAAATGTTCTTCCGGGAAAGTTTGAAACATGGTTTTCAGAAGTGTAGAGGTGGCTGCTTGGCGCCAGTTTGGTTACATCGAACAGGGTTCCTAAAATCCTGAATGCTCCTGCTTTAAGCACTGCCGCGTGTGGCTCGTACAGATATTTTACCGGATAAGTATAGCCAATGACGGATGCCTGTTCCATTGAACGATCAAAATCCAGAGCTTGTTCCACACCACCAAGCGCATTGAGAATACGGATTTTTAGCTCAAATTTTTCGTCTTCATGATCTCGATTTATGTGAAACAACAATTCTTTACATTCCTGATCATAACCTGTAATATGAACCGATTTTACATTTTTCAATTCTTTTACTGCCAGATCAATATCGAGTAAAGGGGACGTTTTTAGCAAAATATCCGGAGCAGCATTTTGTAATAATTCAAGATGAGACACAATGTCGGGTGTACAATCCGACAGCCTCACAACTTTGTCTTTGTTATCACCCCGCCTGGCAGGATCGGCATAAATCCAGTCGGCGGTAATGTTGTTATTTTGAAAGGCAAGAAGCGAATTTTCATTCCGAACCCTGATATTATCTGATTTTAAAACGTCGTAATTGTAGGCGGCTGTTTGAGCAACCTCATCCTGCTGCTCAAAATAAGTTGCGCTCCGGAAATTTCGGCTCATGTAAAAACAATCAACTCCCATACCTCCCGTAATATCGACAAGCTCATTTCCGGACACTACCGACGCCTTGTAACGCGCCGTTGCTTCGGAAGAACTTTGCTCAACCGAAAGGGCAGGAGGGAAAATCAATCGTTCATTTGCAGACCATTCCGGAAGTTTTTTTAATGCCTTTTGTCTGGCCAAAATCTGTCCGGCCAATTTTTTTACATCAACACCTTTGAACTGTGCAGATTTCAGAATAAGCTGGTTTACATCATCATGAAAATGCTGGCGTATAAAGTCAAGTTCAGTTTCGGTGAAACCAATCTCTGGTATTTTGTGCTCGGCGGAATTTTCGGTCATTGTATTGAGATCTTCATCCGAAAGTACAGATTTTTCTATCACCAATAGGCAGAGCACGGTATCATGCATTAGAAAAATTATAGAAGTTGTCTTCGTTCTGTTTGGTTATCAGGGTCTTCTGCTAAAACGGGCATAAACTTCGGTAGAAAGCTGCCGGATTCTCTATTGTTTTAAGTAGGACGAACCAAATGAAAATTATAAATTGTCGGCTAATATCCTATTTCCCTAAGTTAACCTGTATTTATCATGAGAATTAAGACCTTTGAAGAGTATCAGACCGCCTACAAACAAAGTGTAGACGATCCCGAAGGTTTCTGGGCAGAAGTTGCTCAACAATTTAAATGGCGTAAACCGTGGAAAAAAGTTCTAAGCTGGGACTTTAATGAAGCTACCACCAAATGGTATGAAGGTGGTGAAATGAATATCACTGAAAACGCGTTAGACCGCCATCTTGAAGAAAAGGGCAACCAGATTGCTATAATCTGGGAACCTAATGATCCTGGTGATGAAGCGGTAAGAATTACTTATAGTGTGCTTCATGACCGCGTTTGCCGTTTTGCCAATGTCCTTAAAAAACATGGAGTTAAAAAAGGTGACCGGGTTTGTATATACCTGCCAATGGTTCCGGAACTTACGGTTGCCGTTCTCGCCTGCGCAAGAATCGGGGCCGTTCATTCAGTTGTATTTGGCGGATTCTCAGCAAAGTCAATAGCGGACAGAATTAACGATTCAGCCTGTACAATGGTGATCACTTCCGACGGTGCTTATCGCGGAAATAAAGTTATCCCAATGAAAGAAACCGTTGATAATGCACTTGACCTGTGTTCGACGGTGAAAAATGTAATCGTAATGACCCGGACAAGAACTCCGGTTTCCATGCTTAAAGGCAGGGATCTTTGGTGGGAAGAAGAAGTGAAACATGTCGATTCGGTTTGTCCGGCCGAACCGATGGATGCCGAGGATACTCTATTTATTTTATATACTTCTGGTTCAACCGGTAAACCAAAAGGCGTTGTTCATACCTGTGGCGGTTATATGATTTTCGCTACTTATACCTTTGCTAATGTATTCCAGTATGAGCCAGGCGAAATCCACTTTTGCACAGCGGACATTGGCTGGATAACCGGGCATAGTTACATTGTATACGGTCCGCTATGTTATGGTGCAACTTCGGTTATTTTCGAAGGTGTTCCTACCTTCCCGGATGCAGGACGTTTATGGCAGATCGTTGAAAAACATAAAGTTAACATCCTGTACACCGCTCCGACAGCCATCCGTTCGCTGATGAGCTTTGGGCTGCAATATGTAAAGGATCATGATTTATCCTCTCTGACTAAACTGGGTTCCGTAGGCGAACCAATTAATGAGGAGGCATGGCAGTGGTTTAAACAAAATATTGGCGGAAGTCACTGTCCGCTGGTAGATACCTGGTGGCAAACCGAAACCGGCGGAATTATGATTTCTCCCCTGGCCGGAATCACACCAGAAAAACCAACTTATGCGACCTTACCATTACCAGGAATTCAGCCGGTTCTGGTAGATGAAAGCGGAAACGTGATAGAAGGAAATGATGTGAGCGGAAACCTTTGTATCAAATTCCCCTGGCCGGGAATTATCAGAACCACTTATGGTGATCATGAGCGCTGCAAACAAACTTATTTCTCTACCTATCCGGGAATGTATTTCACCGGAGATGGCTGTCTTCGCGATGAAGACGGGTATTACCGGATTACGGGCAGGGTTGATGACGTCCTAAACGTTTCAGGACACAGAATTGGCACCGCCGAAGTTGAAAATGCTATTAACATGCATTTGGGCGTAGTAGAATCTGCCGTGGTCGGTTATCCTCACGATATTAAAGGACAGGGGATTTATGCTTTCATTATTACAGATACCAAGCCGGATGACGCGGAAATGTTCCGGAAAGATATTTCTGCCACAGTTGCCAGAATTATCGGGCCTATTGCGAAACCGGATAAAATTCAGTTTGTATCGGGGTTGCCCAAAACCCGTTCGGGGAAGATCATGCGAAGAATTTTACGTAAAATTTCGGAGCACGATATGAATAATCTTGGAGATACCTCAACGCTGCTGGATCCTGCTGTAGTTGAAGAAATTAAAAGAGGGGCTTTGTAAACACAAACGCTCAGTTATCGATTAATAATATTCCATGTTCAGAATCAGTTCCTGACTGAACATGGAATATTAAACATTGATAACTGAGCATTTTAGTTTTATACACTCATTTCCTTATCTGCTGCACAGCCACATCCTTTGGCGCAGCCTCCGCCTTTACGGCTATCGAATGACTTCCACATGCGCCGTCCCATAAATCCCGCAGCGGCGAGAAAGAGTATAAAGACGATGATCTGTTGTATTTCCATAGTCGGTTAACAGTTTGTTATTGCCAATTGTTCCTTGCCGCAAGCTGGTAAGCGTGCTGATAATGATGTTCGCTATGCCAGGCATAATTGGCTATAATGGTATCTAATCTGGAAATCTGGCCGCTTGCCGGGTGGTAATATGTTCTTGCCAAATCGGTTTCATTCATTGAATTTAAAAGCAAAACCCAGCGAAGATGTACGTAACGGATCAGTTGCAGGGAAAGCTCAACCTGTGCTGCTTTGGCATCAGGCAGTTCTGCCCAGGCTGCTTCATCATAAGGTTTGATTGTAGGATTATCTTCGGTCATTGCCAGACGGCATCTGGTGTAGGCGTTAATGTGGCTATCCGCAACATGGTGTATGAGCTGCCGCACGGTCCAGCCATCCGGACGGTAAGGTGTATTAAATCTGTCATCTTCCCAACCTCCAAGCAGATTGATAAATTTGGATGGCAAAGCACTGATGATCTGAATATTCGTTTTAACCTCGGCAGGAGTATAAGTTTCCTGTGGAGTAAAATGACCTATCGGGTAACGAAGTTGTTCAAGTTCCATGGTGAATTATAATTAGACTGATGATGTAGCTTAAAAATTAGCTCGAATGACTTCTACCAGTTCCTGATGAGCTCCGGCAGCTGCAATGATATCTCCGCCAAAAAGATAATTGTCTCCGCCATTAAAATCGGTAACTGTTCCGCCTGCTTCCTTAATCAGCAAAACACCGGCAGCCATATCCCAGGAATTTAAATTGTATTCATAAAATCCTTCAAAACGCCCGGCAGCGACATAAGCAAGATCAACGGCAGCTGCGCCCATTCTTCTGATGCCGTGTGTTTTTTGCATGAGTAGTTCGAGGATACCCATGTAGCGTTTTTGTTTTTCAAATTTATAATAAGGAAAACCAGTAGCAATCAGGCTGTCAGCCAAAAGCGGCGTAGCTGAGACTTTTAGTTTTTTGCCATTCAACCAGGCACCGCCGTTTTTCCAGCCATAAAACATTTCATCCAGGTTTGGCTGATGAATGACACCTACAAGCAAATCTTTGCCGCGGGCCAGTCCGACACTTACACAGTAAACCGGAATTCCATGAATGAAATTAGTCGTACCATCCAGCGGATCAATAATCCAGTTGAGTGCATTTTCGTCTGGTTCGAGGCCGGTAGTACCTTCTTCGGTAATGAAGCTGGCCTCCGGCAAAAGTTCGGTTAGGCTGGCAACCAGCATTTTTTCGGCTTCCTTATCAACATAGGAAACCATATTATTCAGGTCCTTATATTCGATTTTATCACGTGAAAAAAGTGCAGCTTCATGCTGAATAAACGCCGAGGCTTTTCTAACGATCTCTATGGTTTGTTGTGTCAGCTGTTCAAGATTCATCCGTTAATTATCCTTTTTGCGGGATTTTAGAAAGTGAGTTATTTATGTAATAAACTCTGATGATGAGTGTTATGATGATAGGAATAACTACCAGATTATGCTTTAAAAGATTTCCTGTTGCGCAAAGTAAAAGAAATCCGTAAAATATCAATAGGTATTGAAACCAAGCCGGTTTTTTGTTTGGCGAAATAAACAGGATCAGCGGCAGCCAAAGCGGGAAAGCCCAAGCAATGTCATAGTTGTAAGACGTTACACCGTGGTTTGTACCAAACCAAAGCAAAAGAATAAACCAGCCAATTAAGCCAACAAAACTGAATAATATTTTGTCGAGCGTAAAGTTGACATTGCCCTTTTTTATCTGCCATAAGGTATATAGCAAAACAAGTGCCGCAAGAGCCCAGAAAAGGATCATTGGAGTAATCGGTTCGGCATGATCAGCAGGTTGGGCAACAAAAATATCGCGTCTTGATGCGATCAGAGGTAAAGTCTGATTACCGATTTTGATTTTTGAATCTCCAAAAGCAGCGCTAAGGTTATCCGGTAAAAAGGTGGCCTGTTCTGGTGTGGCGATGTCGTCAGAAGGCGCACCGATTGCCAGATCCATTCCAAAATCTGCCCAAGGATTCTGTTTGTAGGCATATTTGTCAATCCATTGGCGGAAACTGCGTTTTTCATGCGTATAACCAGGAAAGTCTAAACTATCCCCGCACGCCGCCTTCAATGCCGTAACCATTCGGGTTGAACAGTTGTCGTAGAAAAATTTGTATTGATACAGCCTGTTTTCAGGCAGATAATTATTTTCAAGAAAATTATAAAGCTTTTGTTTTTGATTCGCAGAAAGATTTAATACTTCTTCCTTAATCGATCGGTTTTCAGCTTGCCAGTAATCGGCCTGCTGGTATAGCGGCCCAACAGAAAGCGAATAGGGAAGGGTTCCTCTTAAAAATTTAACATAAAAATTTCCTGTTGCAAAACTGAAAGTGCCATAGTTATAGGCTCTGTCAAGTCCCTGCATTGGATCCGAAACCCAAAGTACGCTATGTCCAAACCCTGAATACAGTTCCTGTCCCGGACCAACAGTTATCAGGCTGATCTTTGCAGACGGGCTCAGCGTGCCGAACTGCGCGGATACTGAATGGGTGAGAATCAGAGAAAATACGATCAGGACTGCAAGTTTGGAAGTAATCGGTTTTGCAAACCCGTTTTTTGTTTTAAATTTTATATTCATATTTGCTTGATACATAACGTTTATTCCTCGGATTCTTCAGCTGATTTAGTACCACTCGTTTTACCGCCAACGATGATGACAATTTCGCCTTTGATCGTTTTTGCAGAAAAATAAGCAAGTACCTCGGTAACGGTTCCCCTGATATTTTCTTCGAACATTTTCGTAAGTTCCCTTGAAACCGAAACCTGCCTGTCCGGTCCGAAATACTCGGAAAATTGCTGTAAAGATTTTAACAAACGGTGTGGTGACTCATAAAAAATCATCGTTCTTTCTTCGTTTGCCAGATTTTGTAAACGCGTTTGCCGGCCTTTTTTATGGGGTAAAAAACCTTCAAACGTAAAGCGGTCGCTTGGCAGGCCCGAATTCACAAGTGCCGGAACAAAAGCCGTTGGGCCGGGAAGACATTCAATAACAACGCCATATTTTATACACTCGCGAACCAAAAGAAAACCCGGATCAGAAACCGCAGGCGTGCCAGCATCCGAAACAAGTGCCATCGTTTCTCCCTTGAGAATCCGCTCAATTACCCTGGTCACGGTTTGATGTTCGTTGTGAACATGGTAGCTCTGCATGGGTTTGCTGATGCCCAGATGTTTCAGCAAATTGCCTGAGGTTCTGGTGTCTTCCGCCAAAACTACATCCACACTTTTTAAAACATTAATGGCACGAAGCGTAATATCTTCAAGATTTCCGATTGGAGTGGGTACTATATAAAGCTTCATTTGTTATCGAAAATCTGATCAATTGTGGTAGCTAATTCTCTGTCTTTATCGGTCACAATGTCTCCGGCGTCGTGCGTGCTGAGTTCAATTGTCACCTTGTTATAAGTGTTTGTCCAAAACGGATGATGATCCATTTTATCCACCACAGCAGAAACTTTTGTCATAAAAGCAAATGCTTCCTTAAAATCACTAAAAGTGAAACTGCGTTTTAGTTTGTTATCTTCTTCTTTCCACATAATCAGGAATTTAGGATTTTGACCACGGGTTTTAATCTACACCGGCGGTCATTAATGAACGAATATACAAGGATAAAACTTGTTTTTAAATTATTGACAGGGTAGCCGAATCACTTATGATCAAGTATATTTGAACTTTGATTGTTTCTAATTGATTTGTATTAAATAGCCGGGAATGTTCCTGATTATTTTTGCGGGAACTGGTTTTTGTTTAAAAATATAAAAAGGTCTTCCTCAAAAGCAGGCCGATAAAATTATGAAAGTAGAAATAGTGCGCGTAGACGACGCTTTTCATTTTGAAGGAAGCGGCTCGTCAGATATTAAAGTACATACAGATGGTTCACCGGAAATCGGAGGAAGCAACCAGGGTGTAAGGCCAATGGAACTGCTGTTGATGGGGCTTGCCAGCTGCAGTGCAATCGACGTGGTTTTGATCTTAAAAAAACAAAAACAGGATATTACCGATTTTCGTGTTGTGGCAGATGGTGATCGCGTGGAAGAAGAAGGAACAAAACGTTCGCCGTTCCGTAACATTCACCTGACTTTCAAATTTGCCGGAAACGGACTAGACGAAAACAAGATCAACCGCGCTATCGGGCTTTCGATGGAAAAGTATTGCTCAGCTACCGCGCAATTGGAAGCATTGGCAACCATCACGCACAGCGTTGAAATCGCTACGGTTTAATCACATATCTGAAATCAATGCAGCAATATCACGACTTACTCCGCCATGTTCTCCAGCACGGCGTTAAAAAGACCGACAGGACCGGAACGGGTACCATCAGTGTTTTTGGTTATCAAATGCGTTTTAATCTGAAAGAGGGTTTTCCGCTTGTTACTACCAAAAAGGTGCATACCAAATCAATCATCTACGAACTCCTTTGGTTTTTGCAGGGAGATACCAATATTAAGTATCTTAAAGACCACGGCGTATCGATCTGGAATGAATGGGCAGATGAAAACGGCGATTTGGGTCCTGTTTATGGTAAACAGTGGAGAAGCTGGGAAGGTATTGACGGAAAGTCTGTAGATCAGCTGCAGGAAGTTTTAAAACAACTGAAATCTACACCTGATTCAAGACGAATTATGGTATCGGCATGGAATCCGACTGAACTTTCTAAAATGAAGTTACAGCCTTGTCATGCGCTTTTTCAGTTTTATGTAGCGCCTCCGGATGAAGCTGCCGGTGAAACCAGAGGAAAACTTTCCTGTCAGCTGTATCAGCGCAGTGCCGATGTATTTTTGGGAGTGCCTTTCAATATCGCAAGTTATGCGTTGCTGACGATGATGATCGCACAGGAATGTGATCTGGATCTCGGTGATTTTATCTGGACCGGCGGCGACACACATATTTACCTCAACCACCTCGATCAGGTTGAATTGCAGCTAAGCCGTGAACTGCGTCCGCTTCCGCAAATGGAAATCAACCCGGAAGTGAAAAGTGTATTTGACTTTGAGTTTGAAGATTTTGAGCTTAAAAATTACAACCCCTGGCCGGGAATTAAGGCTCCTGTTGCTGTGTAGTAATTAAAAATTAGCCGGGGGCGCGATCAACAATTAAGAATGAAAAATAGTATTAACGGAATTATGAATAAAATTGAAAATCAGAGTTTCCTCATATTCATCATTCTTAATTCATCATTCTTAATTACAGTATGAGTATCCAATATGTTCTTGAAATCATAGGTACGTTTGCTTTTGCGATTTCCGGGGCACTAACCCTGAAAGACCAAAAGTATCAGGATTGGTTTGGAGCTAGTTTTACAGCGTTCATTTCTTCAATAGGCGGTGGAACGTTGCGGGATATTTTACTTGACAGTTATCCTTTGGTTTGGATAACTGATATTGCTATCATTTACGCAATCGGTGCAGGGATTTTAGTAACCTTCGTTTTTTACCGGTTTCTGCTTCGCCTTAGAAAAACGCTTTTTCTTTTTGATACCTGTGGTATTGCACTGTTTACCATTGTTGGGACTGAGAAAGCGCTAAATCTTGGCGTGCGTCCCGAAATCGCCGCTATCATGGGTATTTTCTCGGCCATTATGGGTGGTGTGATCCGGGATACCATGACCAACGAAATTCCGATTATTTACAGAAAAGAAGTCTATGCCACCGCTTGCCTGGCGGGTGCATGCTGCTACCTTGTTCTGGATCATTTTGGGGTTGAAAGAAACACGGCCTTTATTTCTGCGTCAGCTTTAATTATCGTAATTCGGATCCTGGCAGTGCGTTACGAATGGAGTGTACCGCGGTTTTTCAGGTAAAAAAATAAGGCCGCTCTTTTTCGAACGACCTTATTTTTGGAATCCTTAAAGTCAATATTATTTCTTCTTCTTCCCTTTAACAGCTGTTGAAGCTTCCTTAACAGAAGACGGCAGTTTCTTAGTCATATCGGCAATTCCTTTTTCGATTTGTCCTTTATAAAAACTGGCAAATGCGCCATCACCAGAAGCAGCACCAACAGTAAGCGCTTTTTTGGCAACAGGAAGTGCTTCAGTAACCTTGCCCATTTTGTTCAGGATTTGTGCTTTAATCCACAAATTAGAGAAAGTTTCTTTCAGACCAATCGCTTTGTCTGCCAGCGAAAGTGCCTGTGGCAGATCTTTGCCTTGTGTAAGAAGATATCCCGCTGTACTTTGCAAAACAGCAACATCTTCCGGTTTTTCAGCAACGGCTTTATTTAAAGAAGTCATTGTTAAATTCTGTGTTTCCACAGTGATTTTAACCGGAACCTTGACAGCAGACCAGGACAGGTTCAGATATGCCGAGCTATCTGTAACTCCTGAAAAGTCAATCGTAAAAGATTCAGTGAATTCAGAAGAAGTGGGTACAACCATGATACGGGCAACATCTTCGGTTTCTTTGTAATTATCTGTTCCTCCCTGATTGAAATTTTTATTCAGGATAACAGTCCACGCGGCTCCTGCCGGGATCGAGAACAATGCATACTTACCAGCGGCTACTTTTTTACCTCCGAAAGAAAAATCGGTGCTTGATTCGAATGATGTGGCCATGTTGGCACCGGTGCGCCAAAGCTGGTTGTAAGGGGCCAGGGCTGAACTGTCGGCGAAGACTTTACGTCCTTTTATAGTCGGACGGGAATATTTCACTGAGAAATCGGTGATACCAACTGTCTGCATAACACCAGCCGCCGGACTTGGCTGAGGCGTACGCTGTGCCAGAGAAGCTGTTGTTACAGCTATTGCGAGGGAGATTGATAATAGATACTTTTTCATGTTAACAGGTGGTTTGTGTATTATATTTTTAAACTTGCGGCGAAATTAGAATGAAAAATTTACATAGCCTACAATGAAGCGAAACAGTTTGCTAACCCTGCTGAATACTTACACCACATCGGACAAAACAGAACAAACGATGTGTCAGGAGATTAAAGATTTTGTTAATTCCAATCCAGAATGTTTTGAAAGAACGCTGCTATCCGGGCATGTAACTGCTTCGGGATGGATCGTTTCCGAAGACAGAGCTCAGGTCTTGCTCATGCATCACCGTAAGCTCGACCGCTGGTTTCAACCCGGAGGGCATTGTGACGGAGATTCGGATGTGCTTGAAGTTGCAAAAAAAGAAGTGGAAGAGGAGACAGGCCTTCAAAGTTTTAAATTAGTTCAGGAAGGAATTTTTGATGTTGACATACATCTCATTCCTGCCAACAGCAAAGATCAGGCACATTATCATTACGACATCCGTTTTTTGTTTGAAGCTCATCCTGATCAGGAATTGGTCATCAATATCGAATCAAAAGATGTGAGGTGGATTCGGGTTCAGGAAATTCAAAATCTGAACGATTCTGAGTCCATTATGCGGATGGTTCGGAAAACTACCGCTTTATAAATTTCAGCGAACGTTCCAGTGTACCGATTTTAAGATTTAATACATACAAACCAGTGGATAATAACGTCGTGTTTACGCTGGTTTGTTTTTCGAGCCTAACGACATAACCGGAAAGTGTATTTCCGTTTGCACCTGTAATCCGCACTGATGCCAACTTTCCTAAAAGCGTTTCCGGTATCGTCAGTATCAGATCTTTTTCTGTTGGGTTTGGAGAAAGAATGATTTCACTTAAAAATTCTTTTTCTGTACCCAGAGGCCCATATTCTGCCGCAACAATTCTATCTGCGGCCGTTACACTTGGCACACCATAACCCAGCCGATTGTCGGGCGCAGCGGCAAGATGCCCGGATTTTTTAACTACGGAAATCAATTGCTGAGCACTAAGATTTGGATATGCCTGCCAAAGAACCGCGCAGAATCCTGCCATTAGGGGTGAAGAGAATGAAGTTCCGCTGGCGGTAGAAACTGTGCCGGAGACATTACCTACAACTGCACCTGCACCCACTGCGGCAACATCCGGTTTTTGCTGACCGGCAGCATTGGGTCCTGTTGAGCTCAGAGGAGAATAACTCCGGTCGTAATTAGTTGCACCTACGGACAAAACGGAGTCAACATCTGCGGGTGCGACAATATATCGCCAGCTGTTGCTACCCTCATTACCCGCTGAATTCGTCACAACCATACCTTTGCGGGATGCAAAACGTGCTGCCCGGCTGATGATGGTCGTTTTGCCGTCCATATCTTCGTAAGTGTAATTATAAGCGGGGGTATTAAATTCACCATCGAAAGTGTTGTAA
This sequence comes from Dyadobacter psychrotolerans, assembly GCF_004349265.1. Classification (GTDB taxonomy): domain Bacteria; phylum Bacteroidota; class Bacteroidia; order Cytophagales; family Spirosomataceae; genus Dyadobacter; species Dyadobacter psychrotolerans. The sequence continues at coordinate 203,341 of NZ_SMFL01000003.1, read as the reverse complement.
CCCAGTGAAGAATTGATAATGTCAGCACCCAGGCTGTCTGCTCGTTCCGCAGCTATGAGCCAGGTAATTTCTTCGTAGGGAGATTCGATTGCGTCACTTTCGGTACGGTAAAGCGCATATGTTGCTTTGAAAGCGGCACCAATCATTGTCGACGGCAGGTATGCCGCCATAGTAGAAAGTACATTTAAGCCATGCGAACCATCATTATAAACATTGCCCTCCCGACCTATAAAGTCCTGTGTATCGATAATTCTTTTTTCATCGAATAACGGTTTAAGAAAGGCAAGGTTATTTCCCTGGGAAAAGCCGTTATCCAGAACCGCAATGATCATATTTTCGCCATGCATTCCCCGCTGATGCAGTATGTCAACACCCATCAGCACAAGCTGGTCACGCATACGGCCATAATCCAGATCTTCTGCGGTTTCAAATTTATTTCGAACAGCCTCCGTCCTGACTACACCCGAAGAAGGAGACGTCAGGTTCGCGACAGGGAGATTCAGTTCGATGCCTTTGTAAAACGAAAGTTTTTTAATTTGTTCCAGTTGAGTGGCCGATGCTTCCACCAGAGAGCCATTAAACCATCTTGACGAATAAATAACCGATGCACCGGTTTGTTTAATAGCCGTGACATAAGCAGGATTTACCGGAAGATCATTTACTGTTACCGGAATGTTTTGTTTAGCGCGCCTGGCAACTGATCGCTGAGATAGAAAATCCGTTGGTTTGTCTGTGGAAAAGGGAGATCCAGTTTTATCCTTATAAAGAATCAGATAACGGGGATTGCTTTGGGCGAATAAGGTAATGTTAAGAAGTAGAGTGCAGGCTAGCGAAAAGAGTATTTTTTTAATCATATTTTTCCAAAGTTTTTGATAACACTGATTTCTTTCCATCCGGAACTGATCATTCCTTTCCCTCTGCAATCCGGCGTGCTGCAATATTGTAAAACGGATTTTTCCGTTCGGATGAGTCCGACATGCTCTGCATATATTTCAATATACCTGTTTCTTGACAAAAGTGTGGAGTCATCCTGACGAATAACGGTAATTGTTTTTGGAAACAACTGTGATCCTGACTGAAAAGGAAGGCCAACCCGGGTAAATCGAAACTTTACTTCACCCAACGAATTATAGCAATTACCATTCCAGGATGCACCTTCTGAGATGGGGTATACCTGTCTCAAAACGGTTTGGCCATTTTCCTGGACCAGTAAATTGTCCGTCGTTCTCCAAATGGGTATAATGGAATCTGTTTTCCAGTTTTCCTGACCAGTCCCCGCAGCATATTCAATTTTATAAACCCAATGATTTTGTAAATCTTTGAAGGAATCAGCGATCAACTGGCGGATTGTATAGTTTCTGATTTCAGGCAGGTCCGAACGGGAATAGATTGTTCGTTGCAAATCAAATTCTGAACTAAAACCTGCTTTCAATGGGAAATAGGCAGTATCATCAGTTGGAGTTACCTTACTTTTATCTATACAGGAAATTAATCCCAGGCAGGAGAAGAATAATAAGACACTGAAAACATTCATCATGCTTTTCATTTGCAGATCGTTTAACAGTAAAGCCTTTTTAAGCAGGCACGGACACTCCGGCCTTGTTACCGCCTAAATGTGCACAGTCAAGTAACGTGTTTATTCCTGAATAGGGAACAATCGTTTTTAAGTAGCCATAATTATCGGCAAGCGATACTGTCCGGTTATTGTCACCCATCGAAATATCAACATCATTCATGCCAAACTGACAAGGATGTTCATAACCTGCGGCATGTGCAATTTCAATAATTTCCTTCGCCAAAGTCTGCATGTAATTTTTAAACCGTTCACTTTTCAGCGTGGGATCAATCCCTGCTTCCAGCCATTTATTGTTGGTCGCAATTCCGGTTGGGCACGTATTCGTGTGACAAGACTGCGCCTGAATACAGCCAATTGACATCATGGCTTCCCTGGCAACATTAATCACATCAGCTCCCATTGAAAATGCCATAACCGCCTGCGCCGGCAACCCCAGTTTACCCGAAGCAATAAATGTGATTTTATCGGTAAGGTTTCTTTTTTGAAATATTTTGTAAACGGTACTAAACGCAAAAACCAACGGCAAAGCTACATGATCCGCAAAAGACGGGGGTGCTGCACCGGTTCCGCCTTCGCCACCATCGATGGTAATAAAGTCAGGACCTTTGCCGGTTTCAACCATAATGTCTGCCAGCTCTTCCCACATATCTGTTTTACCAACCGCTGATTTAATACCAATAGGCAAGCCGGTTGCTTCCGCCATCTGTTCAATAAAAGTTACCATACTGCGTACATCTGAAAAAGCACTGTGATAGGGAGGCGAAACAATATCTTTACCCATTGGAACCTGTCGGATCTCAGCGATTTCTGCTGTAATTTTACTTGCCGGCAACACGCCGCCTTTACCCGGTTTGGCACCCTGGGAAAGTTTAAGTTCTATGAGCCGGACGAACGGATTCATTTGCGTCATCTTCACAAGCTTTTCCATGATAAAATTTCCGTCGTGATCACGGACGCCGAAATAAGACGTTCCCATATTAAAGACGACATCAGCACCAAACTTGTGATAAGGGGATAATCCGCCTTCGCCGGTATTGTGGTAATTTCCAAATTGCAGCGACCCTTTATTTAAAGATTCAATGGCTCTGGAAGACAGCGAACCAAAGCTCATAGCACTCACATTTACAACAGAATGAGGACGATAAGGGCGTTTACGCTTATGGTAATCGCCAATCACTTTGGCTGATGGTACAGCATAATGATTTGGGTCTTTACCATTGCTGACATGATGCGGATGTGCAGCCGGCAGCTGATAAGGAAGCATAGCGGGTTTAATCAAAACATAACCCGCTTCCTGCATGTTCTGATCTGTACCAAACCCCTGATAGTTATTTTCTTTTTTGGAAGAAGCATAAATCCAGGATCGCTGGCGACGATTAAATGGAAGTTCCTCGCGGTTATTTGCAACGATATATTGCCGCAGTTCCGGACCTATTTTTTCAATCAAATATCTTAAATGGCCGACCAGCGGAAAGTTGTGCTGTATGGTGTGTTTTTTTTGAAGAATATCCCTTAAAGCAAGCGCTAACAGAACAATCAGGATATACACCCATATTGGAATGGATGAAAAAAATGAGAAGGCATTATTCATTAGACTCTTAGCTTGATGACGGAATATTTGATCCGTTAAGATAGTGAAACAAATTCTTTATTTACCTTAACGGATCAGGGAAGGATTATATTTCTTCCCAGGAAGTTACAGTTGCAAGGTCTTTCCAATAACCGGGATAAGATTTAACAACCACGCCGGGTTCTTCGATAATGATCGGGTGGATCATACCCACCGGTGCGAACGCCATCGCCATACGGTGATCATCATAAGTGTGAATCGAAGGTGTTTCGCCCGCAGACCAGTCCGCTATGCGGGAGACTTTATACATATGATTTTTTTCGATTTCTCTTAATTCGGCACCAAGCTTGTTCAGCTCTTTTTGAAGGGCATATACGCGATCAGTCTCTTTTATTTTCAAACTTTCAATACCGGTCAAAGACAGCGGAATGTTTTTCATTGCGCAGCACACAGCCACGGTCTGGGCAAGGTCGGGACAGTCGGTGAAATCCCAGCCGATGGAGGGCGCCGCATGTGTTTTACGAAGCAGCACACCGCGTTCGGTGAAAATGCTTTCCACACCCAGGTGACTCATAATTTCCGCAATTGCACTGTCGCCCTGCAGAGATTCTTTTTTCAAGCCAAGTAATTCCACTTCTGCATCATCAGCCAGCGCCACGATACTGTACCAATAACTTGCGCCGGACCAGTCTGATTCGATTTCATATGGTCCCGCCTGGTATTTAAGGGGAGGAATGTATAAAGTGTTCGAATCCCAGTCAGCCTTGTAGTCAATTCCAAACTCCGCCATCTGGTTTAACGTCATTTCGATATAAGGCCGGGAACCAACTTCGCCTTCCAGTTTAATGGTCAGTCCGCTTGGCAAAGCAGGTGCAATCAACAGCAAAGCCGAGATGTATTGACTGCTCACGTCGCCACGCATAACCAGTTCATTATTTCCTGAATATTTAAAGCCGTTTAACAGCAGGGGAGGGTAACCCTCTTCTTTTTCGTACTGAATATCTGCTCCCAGAATCCGCAAAGCATCTACCAAAATTCCGATCGGACGCTCACACATACGGGGTGTTCCCGTCATTCTTTTTTTCTGATTTGTAACGGAGAATAACGCCGTCAAAAAACGCATAGTCGTTCCCGCATCGATTACATCGGCTTCAAAATCCGTCGATTGCAGTAACCTAAGCATGGTTTGTGAATCTCTTGCTTCTGAAATGTTGGAAAGCTCACAGCGAAAGTCGGTCAGTGCATTTATAATTAAAGCTCTGTTGCACTCACTTTTGGAAGCGGCAAGTTTGATTTCTGCCCTGATCGGTTGCTGAGGCGGATGTACGAGAATGGATTTCACTATAAAAGTTCAGGTTATTGAAGCAGGTCAATTTGCACAAACGGGTTGAACACTAACTTCACAGGATTAATAAAATATCAGCCAGAGAAATGACTTTCAGGACGGCTGCTGACTACAAAATAAGTAAACCCAGCTTAAAATTGGAAATTTACAGGGCCCGTGAAATTCAAATTGCCGGATTATCTGGAACGCCGACGCAAAAAAGGAGAGTCAGTAAATGGAATGCCATTGATTTTCTCAATAGGTTTCCAGGACTTTGAGTTTGTTTTTGTGATTAATTTTAAGAGAAGAAAAAGTCAGTTTGTAGCAAAACAAACCAGTTATCATCAGCGCACCGCCCACTACAAAAGTAGACCCGTCGGTTGTGTAACGCTTGTTATCAATTCCCTTATTAAAGAAATCCGCGCCAATGTAAATCAGGCCTGCCATAGGAAGCAGAACGGCGGCCTGCGTTACAAAAGGTATACGGCGTGTTACTTTTAACAAACGAATGTCTTTCAACAAAATTTCCTGATAATCCATCCTGGCAACTGCATCATTTACAATTCCGATTACAAAAGAAGAGTCTTTTACAGATGCAATCGTTTCGTTAAACCGGATTGTTTCGTTATTCAGACGGAATTTAATATTATCTCCCGGGAAGAACCGGTACCTATGAAAACCACCAATAAGCGGAGAGGAGTCCAGGATGATATATTTCTGGCCGGGAGTTGCAATAATCCTGTTGTCACTGTTTTGTTTAAGGAAGAGCTCTTCACTTGTCAGTGTTTTTTGGGGATCATAATGGTCCTGGGCAAAGGCAGGCAAGATTCCCAAAACAAATAAAAATAGTATTGTAAGGTATGGTCTCATGTAAAAATCTGAATGGTTCAAAGATAGGGAATCATTCTTTTAAACGGGCAAATGTGAAACAATGTTGCCTATAAAAGACTTATGCCTGATCTTCCTCATGTGTCTCTTCTTTTGAAATTTTAAGTGAAACACCTCCGGAAATAAGCATTTTCATCATATCAGTGGAGCTGGCTTCCAGTAAAATAATATTTTCAACCGGTACAATAAATAATTCCCCGGAAAGCGAATAGGATAGTGGCATATACACCGCAACGTGGTCCGCGATTTTCAAATGACCGAGATCTGTTTGGGTAATAAAACCGATTTTTTTGATACCGGTTTCTTTAAACATCGTGACCAGCACAGGTTGTTGAAATTTCTTTTTGTCACCTACAAATGCCAGTATCAGATCTTTGATTGAATAGTAAATTAAACTTACAAGCGGGATCCGCCGCATGATGCTTTCTGTAAATTTCAGAAACGATTGCGGGACAACAGTAGAAAAGAAAAACCCAAGTAAAATGATGCCTGTCAGAATGATAAGCCCGCCGAGGCCGGGAAGATAAACGGTTTGTTTATCCGAAATAGGAATGTTTATCGGAATGATGTTATCCAGAAATTCAACGCCTGTCCAGATGATCAGTGCCGTAACATACAGCGGAGCTACCAATACCAGTCCGCGTATGAAGTAACTCAGGATACGTTTAAAAAATTTATTCTTCATTTCCATCAGAGGAAGTTCAGTGTAGATTAATACAATATACGAAGGTAAGGCTTAAATTGTGTCAACACCGTCTGACTGGTATTCAGTCGCTTTAATTCAGTTTACTATAAATGAAATATTGGAGGTTGAGAAGGGAATACGGATATTTGCACCCGCGAAGATATAAAGTGCTCTTTTCACGCGAATTTATTGTCAAAAAGATATATGTATCAGGCCAGTTATTTAAAACATTTTACCGAAGAAGTTTTTTTAGCCATTGGCTGTTCGGAAGAGGAATCAAAACTTGCATCTCAGGTTCTGATCAGCGCCGACCTGCGGGGTGTCGATTCGCACGGCATTGCCCGTCTTGCAGGTTATGTCAGGCTGTATGATAACGGCAGACTGAATCCGACTCCTGAAATTAAGATTGTTCATGAAACACCAAGTACGGCGGTTGTCGACGGGGACCGCGGGCTTGGGCTGGTAGTTGCTCCCCGTGCCATGGAAATTGCGATGGAAAAAGCGGAGAAAGTGGGCAGCGGCTGGGTTTCCGTGCGCAATTCCAATCACTTTGGTATTGCAGGATATCACGCCATGCTTGCTTTGGAAAAGGAAATGATTGGAATGACCATGACCAATGCAGCTCCGCTCGTAGCTCCGACTTTTTCTCTGGATAAACTTTTGGGTACCAACCCGATTGCCGTTGCAGTGCCTGCAAATGAGGAACCCGCTTTTGTGGCGGATTTTGCTTCAACCGCTGTTGCCTATGGAAAATTTGAAATATTACAGCGAAAAGGTCTTCCTGCTCCGCTTGGCTGGGCACAGGATGCGGAAGGACATGACACAACAGATTCCAATGCAGTGAAAAGCGGCGGAGGTTTGCTTCCCCTTGGATCAGACAGAGAACATGGCAGCCACAAAGGTTATGGTTTGGGTGCGATTGTGGATATTTTTTCCGGAGTTCTTTCCGGTGCTAACTTTGGTCCCTGGGTTCCGCCATTTGCTACGGCAGGTTTTATGTCGGCCCAGCAGGGAGTGGGATTAGGTACCGGCCATTTTCTGGGTGCGATGCGCATCGACGGGTTTAGGCCGGCTGATGATTTTAAAAAGGATATGGATAAATGGATTCGTGCTTTCCGGGGCGCAAAAGCGGTTGCAGGAAAGAAAGTACTTATTCCGGGCGATCCGGAAAGAGAGATGGAAGCCATACGCAGTGTGGAGGGAATTGAACTTCTTGAGCCTGTAATTTTGTCATTAGCAGAACTGGCTCAGCGTTTTAATATCAGTTTTGATAAACAACTTTAGTAATTAACATTTAACAGCTGATAGCTAACGGCTAGAGGCGAAAAGCTAAAAAACATGTCGCGTAATTTTAAAGTAGGAGCATTTGTCGTTCTGGCAATCCTGACTACAACGTTCACTTTTTATTTCTGGCAGATTTTCAAAACACCTAATATTCAGGCTGACAAACAGACTAGTTTTGCCTTGCTTATCCCTGAAGGGGCTACGTATCAGACGGTTTTGGATACTTTGAATAAAAATGAGGTGATCACGGATCACATTTCGTTTCGCTTTCTTGCCAAACTGCTGAATTACCCCGAAAAGGTTAAGCCGGGCCGGTATATTCTAAAACCAAACACCAGCAATTATGCTGCGGTGAAAAAACTTTTGTCCGGCGTTCAGGATCCGGTAAAGCTTACTTTTAACAACATTCGTTTAAAAGAAGATTTAATAACCAGAATTGGCAGCCGGTTTGAATTTGGGGAAGATAACTTCAGAAAGGCTTTGAATGATCCGGAAGTTTGCCGCAAGTACGGTTTGGACACACTGACGATCGTTTCCATGTTTTTGCCAAATACTTATGACATTTTCTGGACAACAGGAACTGAAAAATTCCTGGACCGCATGCATTCGGAATATAAAAAATTCTGGTCGGATGAAAAAGTGGCGAAAGCAAAAGCGATCGGTCTGACGCCTGTGCAAGTTTCTATTCTGGCATCGATTGTAGAAGAAGAACAGGCACGAAAAGTTGATGAAAGACCTCGTGTTGCAGGTTTGTACATCAATCGGCTGAACGCACTGATGCCCCTGCAGGCGGATCCTACCATTAAATTTGCCTTGCAGGATTTTGCAATCAAAAGGATTTTGAATGAGCAGCTTCGCGTGAAATCACCTTACAATACTTATGTAAATATCGGCCTTCCTCCGGGGCCGATTCGTGTGGCGGACTTTAATTCGCTGGATGCAGTTTTAAATTATGACAAACACGATTATTTGTATATGTGTGCCAAAGCGGATCTTTCCGGCTATCACGCATTTGCAAAAACATACCCCGATCATTTGAACAATGCCCGTCTGTATCAGGCAGAATTGAACCGATTGAAAATCATGAAATAAGGTTATTCGACCTTAAATTCAAGAACGGATTTGAGACCTGTTGTAAATTGCACAGTCTCAAATCCGGTTGTTTTTCCTGAACATCTCATATTTTAAAGAATGTTTACCTACGAAGTAAAAGGAATACGTGTAAGATATGCCGACACCGACCAAATGGGTTATGTCTATTATGGAAACTACGCAAGATATTATGAGATAGGCAGGGTAGAGGCGCTGCGCAGTATTGATTTTCATTATAAGGTTATGGAAGACGAGGGTGTGATGATGCCCGTTTATGAAAACCACTCACGCTACCTGAAACCGGCCCGGTATGACGATCTGCTTTCGGTGAAAGTTATTTTAAAAGAATTACCGGGTGTGCGTGTCGTTTTCCAATATGAGATACGTAACCAGGAAAACATTTTATTAAATACCGGAGAAACTACGCTCGTTTTTCAACGACGGGATAATGCAAAATTATGCATGGCGCCGGAAAGACTTCTTGAAAAGTTGAAACCCTTTTTTCTTCCTGAATAAAACCAGCACCTATGCTTGAAAAACTGTTGCAAAACCGCCAGATCAAGCGTCTGATCATTTGGTTACAGCGTAATATGCTGTTTCGCGGAACTGTGTCTATTTACGATATTTTACTGAACCTTGTTCGCAGTAACCGGAAGTATGATATTGACCAGCGCGCATCGGCGGTTGCTTACAGTTTGACACTTGCCTCATTCCCGGCTGTGATTTTTCTTTTTACACTTATTCCATATATACCAATTGTCGATCTGGATAAACAGATTATGGGGATTTTGCAGGATGTCTTGCCAAATGGAATTTACGAATTTGCCGACCAGACCATCATGGATATTCTCAGCAGACCACGGAAAGGTGTCCTTTCATTTGGATTTATATTTGCCATGATTGCATCAACAAATGGAATGATGTCATTGATGAACGCATTTGATATGGTTTTTGATGATGAGGACACGAGGGGATTTCTAAAAACAAGAGGAATTGCCATTTTGCTCACATTGCTTTTAATCGTTGTTCTGTTTCTTTCAGTGGTTTTATTAATTGTTGGGGATGCGGCCATGCATCTGCTAAGTAACTGGAATATCGTGCAGGACAGCCTGGTTGTTTTTTCATTGAACTTTACTCGTTATGTTGTCAGTTTTGGAGCGCTGATGGTTGCTTTGTCGCTCATTTACAGGTTTGCTCCCACGCACGGCAAACGATACGATTATGTAAATGCAGGTTCTGTCGTGGCGGCTGTTTTGATTCTTGTGGCGACCTACGCCTTCTCTTTTTATCTGTCGAAATTCAGTTCTTACAACAAGCTTTACGGATCCATCGGTACTCTGATAGCACTTATGATCTGGTACTATCTGCTGGCCTTACTGATCATTCTGGGTTTTGAAATCAATGCCAGTATAGATACTGCAAAGAGAAGGGTCGCTAAAAAGTAAATTTCAGGTAACGTGAAACCGGTTTAGTTTCTCCGGCGATTTAATATTGAGGTTACTTCTTTTCTTGCCAAGCGTTTAAATGCCGTAATAATCTGAAAACGGGCATGACAAACACTGACGAAATAGCTTCTGCGCCTTTGGTTACAATCGTGCTTACGGCATATAACAATGAACGATTTATTGAGGAAACGATCAGCAGTGTGTTTAAACAGAGTTACGCTCAGATCCAGCTTATTGTGATTGATAACTCCAGCCTAGATTCCACCGCTTCTGTTATCCAAAATTTAAAAGAACATCTTCCTGATTTTATTTTTATAAAAAACCAGGTCAATATCGGGCTCTGCAAGGCTTTTAATCAGGGTTTGTCACTAGCCAAAGGCAAATATATGATTGACCTCTCCGGTGATGATATCATGCTGCCCGACCGTGTAAAAAAGCAGGTTGCCGCTTTTGAAGCTCTTGAAAAAGATTATGGGGTCGTATTTTCGAATGCAATTAATATTGATGTTAACGGCAGGTTTTTAAGTTTCCACTATGAAGTAAATGATGTTGGCAGAGCGGTTCAATTAATTCCGGGCGGTGATGTTTACAAAAATATTTTAGAAAAGTATTTTATCTGTACGCCTACGATGATGATGCGGACCTCCGTTTTACTTGAAATGGGTGGTTACGACGAAACGCTGAGTTTTGAAGATTTTGATTTCTGGGTCCGTTCCGCGGTGAAGTTCAAATATTTTTATTTTGATGAAGTGCTGATGAATAAAAGAAATTTACCCGGTTCGCTGGGAAAAAAGGTTTATCAAAAAGGGAGCAGAATGTTGGCTTCCTATTATGTTGTTTGCCGAAAAGCTTATGACCTTAACCGTGATCAGGAAGAATTTGATCTGCTTGCTGCAAGGATTCGTACATTTATCAGAAAGTGCTTTTACGCGCAGGAATTTGAACTTGCTTTGCAATTCCGAGAGCTGCTCAATTACATCGAAAATCCGGGATTGGTAACAGAGTTAATTGTGTTATTGTGCCGGATGCGGCTTCCGGTTAATGTAATTTACCGGTTTTATATTGAAAACTTGCATAAATTTCGAAACAGCCGGAAGGTTTTGGCTTTTAATAGTGTTAAGTAATAAAGAGATTTTCTGTTATGCCAGCTGAATTTATTCGAATATATCCTGAAAATCCTGACGGAAGAAGAATCCGTCAGGTAGTTGAGTGTCTTCGTGACGGAGGCTTGGTAATTTATCCGACTGATACCGTTTACGGGCTAGGCTGTGATATTTTTAATGCCAAGGCAGTTGAAAAAATTGCCCGTATTAAAGGCATCAAACCTCAGAAGAACGACTTTTCATTTATCTGTTATGATCTGAGTCACATTGCTGACTATGCTAGGGTTGGAAATGCAGCGTTTAAGCTCATGAAAAAGGTTCTTCCCGGGCCATATACTTTCATTTTGGATGCTACAAGCAACGTACCGAAATTACTGAATACAAATAAAAAAACAGTCGGCATTCGTGTGCCGGACAACCTGATTCCGCGGTTAATCGTAAAAGAATTAGGGAATCCTATCGTTACTACTTCAATAAAGGATGATGATGAGGTTATCGAATATTCAACTGATCCTGAACTGATCTTTGAGAAATTTAAAAATCAGGTGGATATTATTGTCGACGGAGGATACGGCGGAAACATCGGTTCGACAATTATACGTGCCGTAGGTGAAGAATTTGAAATTATACGAGAAGGAGCAGGAGACACGGCTTTGTTTTTATAAATGCAATTGTAATTTTTTTAAGTTAATGTTGAACATTGCGGTATACAGAAAATATTTATTATTATTTTTTTGATAATATCGCCCGCCTTTACCATATTTATAGTGAATGAATTAGCAGTAGTCGAAACAGCATTACGAAGGGTACGGATTGACTTACAATACCTTCCTTGCCTGGAATATTTTACCTGTTTGATGAGTTATGATAGTGTGCTGCTGGATGTTGAGGAACGCTATGTGAAGCAGACTTACAGAAACAGATGTACGGTTTTGACAGCGAATAAAGTTGATACGCTCACAGTACCGGTTAAATCAGAAAATCATGGTTTGACAAAGGATGTAAGGATTGATTATAGCCAGGATTGGGTCAGGCGTCATTTGGGATGTTTACAGGCTGCGTATGGCAAGTCACCTTTTTTTGAATATTATGCGCCGGAATTTAATGCGGTTTTTCAAAAAAAATATGAATTCCTGATTGATCTTAATTATGATTTATTGACAATTTGTCTTAGATTGGTGGGTGTAAAGAAAGAGGTTACGTACAATTTGTCAGGCCTCGAAAACACTCAAAACATCATAAAAAACGAGGTTTCTGAGATTAATAATAAGAAAAATAAAAATATTTTTAAATATTATCAGCCAGAAACGTATTATCAAACCTTCGGGAATGATTTTGTGAGTAACTTGAGTATTGTTGATTTAATTTTCAATATGGGGCCGGAAGCAAGAAGTGTTTTGTTAAAATCCTCCAAAATACAATGAGGCTGTTTTGAACAAACAAGGTTCAGGTAGCGTTTAGAATATTAAACACTTTTTATTGCTGCATAATGGAAGCAAAATTTTCGAATAGAGTGAAAGAAGTAATCTCTCTTAGCCGGGAAGAAGCGCTACGGCTGGGTCACGATTACATTGGTGCCGAACACTTATTGCTTGGAATGATACGTGAAGGTGATGGAGTGGCAATTGGTCTGCTTAAGAAACTGGGCGTATCTCTGGATGATGTTCGACAGACGATAGAGCAGGCCACAAAAGGCGCTGCAACGAATAATGTTAAGAATTTACAAAATATCCCTCTTACCCGACAATCAGAGAAGGTTTTGAAAATTACTTATCTGGAAGCGAAGATCTTCAAGAGCCCGTTGATCGGGACTGAACATTTGCTTTTGTCCATCCTTCGGGATGAGGACAATGTAGGGACCCAAATCTTACACAAGTTTAATGTTAACTACGAAGTCATAAAAGAAATGCTAGAATATCAATCATCTGGATCACGGCCTCACATGGGGCCCGAAACCGAAGACGGAGACGACGAAGCACGGGGCGGAATGTTTGGAGGCGGAAGCGGATCTGCTTCGGGTAAAGAATCAAAAGGAGCTGAGAAATCACGTACTCCTGTATTGGATAATTTTGGTCGTGATCTTACGAAAATGGCCGAAGTTGGTAAGCTTGACCCGATAGTTGGTCGTGAAAAAGAAATCGAACGTGTTGCTCAGATTCTGAGCCGTAGAAAGAAGAATAACCCAATTCTTATTGGTGAACCGGGTGTAGGTAAAACGGCGATTGCCGAAGGTCTTGCCCTTCGTATTGTTCAGAAAAAGGTTTCACGTGTTCTTTTTGGTAAACGCGTAGTAACGTTGGACCTGGCTTCACTGGTGGCAGGTACCAAATACCGTGGTCAGTTTGAAGAACGTATGAAGGCCGTTATGAATGAACTGGAAAAATCTCCGGACGTAATCCTTTTCATTGATGAGTTGCACACGATTGTAGGAGCAGGTGGTGCTTCCGGTTCTCTGGATGCATCAAATATGTTCAAACCGGCACTATCACGTGGTGAAATACAGTGTATTGGTGCAACTACTTTGGACGAGTATCGTCAGTACATCGAGAAAGACGGAGCTTTGGCACGTCGTTTCCAGATGGTGATGGTGGACGCAACTTCAATTGAAGAAACGATTCAGATTCTTGAAAATATCAAGGACAAATACGAAGACCATCACCATGTAACTTACACGCCTGAATCAATAAGCACAGCAGTTAAATTGTCGGAACGTTACATCACAGACCGTTTCCTTCCTGACAAAGCGATTGATGTTCTGGATGAAGTGGGTGCACGTGTTCACATCAGCAACATTACGGTTCCTGAGGATATTTTAGTTCTTGAAGAACAAATTGAAAATATTAAACAGGAGAAAAACCGGGTTGTAAAAAGTCAGAAATACGAAGAAGCTGCGCAGCTTAGAGATCGTGAAAAGAAATTGATCGATCAGCTTGACCGTGCAAAACTTGCATGGGAAGAAGAAACTAAGCAAAAACGTTACACAGTAACTGAGCATAATGTTGCGGAGGTTGTGGCGATGATGACGGGTATTCCTGTTACCAACGTGTCCATGGACGAAGGCAAGAAATTGCTGAACATGGCTGACGAACTGAAAGCAAAAGTAATTGGCCAGAATCCTCCGATCGAGAAACTGGTTAAAGCAATACAACGTACGAGAGTTGGGTTGAAGGATCCTAAAAAACCAATTGGATCGTTTATTTTCCTTGGACCGACCGGTGTAGGTAAAACAGAGCTTGCCAAAGTGCTTGCTACTTATTTGTTCGATAAAGATGATTCTCTTGTTCGGATTGATATGAGTGAGTACATGGAAAAATTCAGCGTATCCCGCTTGGTAGGAGCCCCTCCGGGATATGTTGGTTATGAAGAAGGTGGGCAGTTGACTGAAAAAATCCGTCGTAAGCCTTACAGCGTTGTATTACTTGATGAGATAGAAAAAGCGCATCCGGATGTATTTAATATACTTCTTCAGGTACTTGATGATGGTATTTTGACAGATGGTTTGGGTCGTCGTGTTGACTTCCGGAATACGATCATCATCATGACGTCAAATATCGGAGCTCGTGACCTTAAAGATTTCGGAGCAGGCATTGGTTTCTCTACAAAAGCTAAATCAGAGAATCTGGATGATATTATGAAAGGCACCATTCAAAGTGCCCTTCGTAAAGCATTCTCACCTGAGTTCCTGAACCGTTTGGATGATGTGATTGTGTTTAACTCTCTTCAGAGAGAAGATCTTCATAAGATCATTGATATTTCACTCGGCAAATTGTTCAACCGTGTTAAAGGTCTTGGTTATGAGATCGAACTTACAGTTGCAGCAAAAGACTTCTTATCTGAAAAGGGATACGATCCTCAGTATGGCGCTCGTCCTTTGAACCGTGCGATTCAGAAATATCTTGAAGATCCGGTAGCAGAGGAAATTCTGAAAGGTGATCTTCGTGAAGGTGACGTTTTAGTTGCTAATCATGAAGAAAATACGGAAGAACTAACAATTCAGGTTCGTAAGAAAGAGGAAGAATTGGCAAACTAAAAGCTAATTCATACAAAGGAGTTTGAAATTAAGGGACTGGTCAGATGATCAGTCCCTTTTTCGTTTGTATAACTTTTTGTCTCGTAGATTAAAAATGGGTGTGTAGCTGGCATGGATTGTTACTTTCAGCAAGGTTTGCGTCCCAAGGAGGATTTTAAACTTCATTAAAAAAATAATTATGTCTGTTAACATTCTAAATATTGCAAAGGAATACCTGACCAGGACAAATATTGAAAAACTTGCCGGTTTGGTAGGTGAAAACACTTCGAGTGTACAAGGTGCATTGGGTGGAATTTTTCCATCCGTATTGGCCGGAATTATGGATAAGGCTTCAACTACTTCCGGAGCTGGCGAAGTGTTAAGATTGGTAAACGGAGAACAGGGAGATTTCGCACCCGAGGATTTGTCGGAAATATTAACAAGCCCTTCAATCGCTCAGAGTCTGTTGTCGACCGGTGGCAAATTATTACCTATGCTTTTTGGCAATAAAACCTCAGATATTACCGATGCTATCGCTTCTCAAAACGGAATCAAAAAGTCGTCTGCTTCGTCGTTGCTAAGTTTTGCGGCTCCGTTCCTTATCAGTGTAATTGGAAAACAGGTCAAAAGTTCGGGAATGGGCATATCCGGACTCACAACAATGTTAATGAGCCAAAGAGAGCCTGTACTTTCAGCATTGCCTGGCAGACTATCAGGTGTGCTTGGTTTCTCTGATCTTGGTGATTTTAAAGGAACAGGTACAAATACATGGGAGGAGGATAAGCAGGAGAAGGGAGGGGCAGGTAAATGGCTAATCTGGCTGCTCCTTGCTCTGGCTGTTCTAGCGATTTTATGGGGCCTCAAAACTTGCAAAAAAGAAGAGACAACCCTTGTTCAGGATACAACTTCTGTGTTAGATTCGGCAAAGTTGGCTGTAACCGACCTGGCTGACTCAACCGTTAGCAAGATAGATGCAGGAATTGATGCCTTAGGTAATTTCTTTAAAAGAAAACTGCCTAACGGAGTAGAGCTTGATATTCCTGAATTTGGGATTGAAAACAAGCTGGTAACATTTATCGAAGATGGCAGCAAACCAGTTGACAAAACAACCTGGTTTAATTTTGATAGGATCAACTTTGAGACAGGCAGCACAAAGTTAAGTGCAGAATCATTGGTGCAGACAAAGAATATAGCCGAGATATTGAAAGCATTTCCAAATACGACCTTAAAAATCGGTGGCTACACGGATAATACCGGCGATGCATCTATGAATTTAAAATTGTCTCTTGAAAGGGCAAATGCTGTAAAAGAAGCCATTGCGTCCGAAGGCATTGAAGCAAAAAGACTGGAAGCTGAAGGTTATGGAAAAGAGCACCCTGTTGCCACCAATGACACGGAGGAGGGAAGAGCTCAAAATCGCAGAATTGCGATCAGGGTTACAGGTAAATAGTGATTTTTCACATTAGGATTAAAAGGGCTGATCTTTGGATCGGCCTTTTTATTTTGCAGAGCAAACAAAATCTGATTGTGTAAACAGAAATACGCATTTTCTTGAATTTACGTTATGAATTAACTTAAATTTGGCATCACGTATTACAAGATATTTTCTGGTGTCTAAACATGGATTTAAGCAATCAGATTATCGATTTTCTACTTTTTTAATTAACCTATAATGGATTTTAACCAGAAAATTTCCCGTAAGAGTTTTATCAAAGCGGGCTCATTTGCCCTAATGACGCCTTTTTTGTCCAAATTGGAATTTGATGTAAAGGCAAGTTCTAAAATTGGTCTGCAGCTTTATACCCTGCGTGATGCAATTAGTAAAGATCTGGAAGGTACTTTGAAGAAAGTATCAGAGATTGGTTACAAAGAAGTTGAAACTTTTGGTTACGGTGACGGTAAATTTTTCGGAAAGACTCCGAAAGAGTTTAAATCACTTTTAGCCAAGTATGGCCTTAATCCTGTAAGCGGCCATTACGGCGCAGGCGTGGAGAACAAGGGGCAAAAAGGAACGCTTAGCAATGACTGGGAACGGGCGGTAAACGATGCTGCCGAATTGGGGCAAAAATACGTGGTTTGCGCTTATCTTACAGGTGGGGAGAGAAAGTCTATTGAGGATTACAAAAAGTATGTGGATCTGTTTAATAAGGCCGGTGAAACTGCTAAGAAGGCAGGCTTGCAGTTTGCATATCACAACCATGATTTTGAATTTAAAAAACTTGATGGAGAACTTCCTTACGATTACATCGCAGGAAAAACGGATCCTAAGCTGGTTAAGCTGGAGCTGGATTTGTTTTGGATTGTAAAAGCGGGCTTGGATCCGGTCGAATTGTTTAAGCAATATCCGGGCCGTTTCCCATTATGGCATGTGAAGGATATGGAGAAAGGCGGAGATCATTCCTTTGCAGAAGTTGGAACAGGATCAATTGATTTTAAAAAGATTTTTGAAGCAAGAAAAATTGCAGGAATGACCAATTTCTTTGTTGAACAGGACGTGTCAAAAAATCCTGTTTTTGAAGCAATAACAACCAGCTATAAGAATATCGTAAGCATGAAAGTTTAGTTGGTTAAACAGCCATTCAAAAAGAAGACCCGGCCGCATAGCAGCCGGGTCTTTCTATATTATGCAGATAAAAAAAACTTAATCCGCAAGCTGTAATTTCAATTCATTCAGCCTGCTTCTCAGTGAAGCATCAACCTGGCGGTCATTAACCCGAAGAATATATCCTCCAACCAGTTTGGAATCTATTTTCTCTTCAAGCTCAATGGTTTTGCCTGTGGCCGAAGCAACGATGTTTGTAAACTGTGTACGAAGTTCATCTGTAAGCGGAACAGTTGTAATAACCGTTGCTTTTTGAATACCCTGAAAATCGTTGTAAGCCTTTATAAATTCGTCAGCAATCGAATCAAGAATTGCTTCACGGTTTTTCTTTGTGATAATGGTAAAAATCGCATAGGAAACCGGATTAACACGTTCAATAAAAAGCGCTTTCAAAATAGCCAGCTTTTTTTCGTGACGTACAACCGGGCTCTGTAATGCAAGCATCAGCGCACGATTTTTATCAGCGGTATCTTTGAATAATTTCATATCCTCAAACACTGCTTCCAAAACATTTTTTTCTTTTGCCAGTTCAATAAGTGACTTAGCGTATCTGGATGCAACTATACCAACAGACATAATTTAATTGATAGTTTTCCGGAATGCCCTTTCAGGTTTCTCCGTTTGGATTTGAAATTAATTCAGACGGGCAGATGATGCCAGTTCAGCAATAAGCGCTTCCTGTGCTGCTTTATCTTTCAATTCACGATGTAAAACCTTTTCAGCAATTTCCAGTGATAAAGTCGCCACTTCCTTACGGATTTTTGAAACGGCAACTTGTTGTTCTGTACGGATTGTTTCTCTTGCACTTTCAATTATTTTCTGAGCTTCAACAGCTGCTTTATCTTTTGATTCAAGAATCGTGCGATCTGCGGCTTCTTTTGCATCTTTCAGGATACGGTCACGAACAGCATTTGCTTCCGCAATCAGTTTCTCGTTATCTGATTTCAGCTGGACCATTTCTGCTTTTGTTTTTTGAGCAAGATCCAAAGCGCCCTGAATTTCGTTTTCACGTTCTTTCAGACCATTTATGATGGGCTTCCATGCAAATTTTGCCAGGATAAAAACAACCAGCAAAAATACCACCAGCATCCAGAAAATAAGACCTGGGTTAGGAGTAAGCAATGACATATTCTTAGATAAGTTTTAGTGTAAAAATATAAGGCAAAACTGCCAAAATAATTTGATACCTCTTTTGTTATTTAAAATCCGTGGAAGCCTACTGCTCCCACGGTTTAATTTTTTTCGCCTTCCCTATGCCTAATGCAGAAAAGAAGTTAAGACCAATTAAGATCTCTGCGCAGTGCTTTTACTAAAGCTTGAAAGAAATAAGCAGACAGATAACCGCCGCGAACAATGCAACCGCCTCGATAAGAGCCGCGATGATAAGCATTGCAGTCTGGATAGCACCAGCAGCTTCTGGCTGACGGGCGATACCTTCTACTGCACTTCCACCGATTTTACCAATACCAAGACCAGCACCGATAGCAGCAAGACCAGCACCGATAGCAGCACCGAAAACAGCAAGACCTGCACCACTTTGTTCCGTAGCCTGAAGCAAGATTTGAAGCAACATAATTGTTTTGTTTTAAATATAAATTAATAAAAAAAGAGATTCGAAAAATCAATGTCCGTGATCTGCATGAGAGTGCTCTTCAATCGCACTTCCAATATACATGGACGATAACAGGGTAAAGATAAATGCCTGGATGAATGCTACCATGATCTCAATAAAGTTCAGGAACAGGGCAAACAGGGAAATAACCGGAGCAATGGCGAAACTTTGGAAAATAAAGATCAGACCAAAAAGACTCAATAAGATAATGTGACCGGCAGTCATGTTTGCAAATAACCGGACCATCAAAGAAAACGGCTTCATGAATACACCAACGATCTCAACAGGGATCATGATAATCAACAATGGAAGTGGTACTCCCGTTGGTCTTACAAGGTGTTTGTAATAATTCCCGTTCGCATTCAAATGAACTACAATGAAGGTTAGAACAGCCAGTGTCATTGTAACCGCAATGTTTCCTGTCAGGTTGGCAGATCCAGGCAGCAAACCAAGAATGTTATTTACCAGGATGAAGAAAAACAGCGTCAGCAGGTATGGAAGATACTTTTCATATTTCGGTCCAACGTTCGGTTTAACAACGTCGTCACGGATGAAAAGAATGATAACCTCCATAGCAGACTGAAATCCTTTTGGAGCTTTCCCCTTATTGCGTTGGTATGATTTGCCGATGCTGGTAAAGATAAGAATCAGTATCACTGCGCTTAACAGCATGGAAGCAACGTTTTTCGTAATTGAAAAATCGTAAACCACACGTGACTCATCAACAGGTTTAATTACTTCCGAGTCACCATGAATTAAATGATAACCATTGTATTCGTGATGTTCGTTGTGGAAATTGGCCGAAGAGAAAACTTCAAGACCTCTGTCCGCAGAATAAAGAATAACCGGCAAAGGCAACACAACACCATGCGTAAATTCCCATTCGTGGGAGTCTGCAATGTGGTGCATGATCATCTGTCCGATGTTGAACTTTTCCTCTGACTCTTCCAGATTATGTTCAATTTTATGCTCTGCATTATTGATACCCTCAACTACCTCTTTAGGCTCATGTTTTTCATGTTCCTGGGCACTTGCAGGGCCGGAAAAAAGACAGGTTGCCGCAACCAGGGCAGTGGTAAATAATAGTCTGAAATACGTATTCATAAATGCTTGAAATACTATGCTTTGTCAATCGCGGCGCAAGTTACAATACAAACCATATATTTCAAAGCATGTATAAAACAAATAGAGTGCAAAAAAATTGATAATGAATAGGAATGAGTCAGTTAGCCCCCGGTATAAAAAGAGTGCAATGAAGATCAGACTAAGAATAAGGCGGCCAACAATGGTAGAAATGTAAAAAGTGACGAATTTTTCGCGGTTGTTCCTCATTCCAAATTCCATCAGCCGGTGTATCAAAAAAGAAAGGCCAAAAAAGAAAGCCAGGATGTACCAGATGTCCGGATGAATAAACGATTTCAGGTTAAATCTCTGAGCCAGGAATAATGCAATTCCTAAAATTGTCGTGGCAATAGTTGTTCTAAGCATAAGTAGTTTTTGGGCGGTTATTTACCGGTTTTGGAAATACCCCGGATCAATAAATACAGCGAGGCCGCGATTGAAGTCAGGGATAGCACCAGTGTCCATACAGGAACTTTATTTTGCTGCCATTCATCCAGTTTATATCCTCCGTAAGTAAAAACCAGAATAGTTCCCAGCATCTGCATGGCCATTCCGGAGTACTTCATTATTCCGGATGATTTTCCGGAATACGATGCTTTCGCCGGACGATCAGAGAGATCATTTTTATCTTCTTCCATGAAATGGTTTGGTATTTTAAGGTAAAATTGCTTCAAATTTTCTAAATGGCATTATCTTCGATACGTTATTGTTGAAATTAGCGTTTTAGCTTTGCCTTGAAAAGATATCAGACCATCCCTAAAATCATATTTGTGATAGACATTTTTTTGTCCGTTTCCCGTAAAACCCTTCCAATACTGCTTGTAATCTGTATATCAACCGGCTGTTCGCAGTTTAGTACCAAACCTGCTGCAATTGGCTTTCATAACTTTTCTGCCAGGTACAATGCATATTTTATGGGTGACCAGGATTTGGCCGAGGCTGAATTTGCCATTAAAAAAGCATATAAGGAAGATTACAATCAGCTTTTACCGATCCTTATTCCTCTGGATTCGGTACTTGCTTTGCCTGCGAAGCCGCAGTTGGAAAGTGCTATAAAAAAAGCATCAATCGTTGCAGAAAAACATCAGAACAGCCGTTGGCTTGACAATAGTTACATCATCCTGGGTAAGTCCAGGCTTTATCTTGGACAATGGGCGGATGGCCTTGAGGCGTTACGTTATGTTTATGCCAACGGAAGAGATGAAAACGATAAAAATGCAGCACTAGTCGTTTTGATGAAGGCCTACGTTTCAAGAAAAGATTATTCCAATGCACTGGGGGTTGCAGAATATCTCAGCCAGCAGCCGCTTCCCAAAGCTTCCCTGAAAGATTTTTATTTGACAAAGGCATATCTGCATCAGCAAAATAGCGAATACCTTACATCGGTAGCAATCCTGGAAGAAACATTTCCATTATTAAAAAAATCAACAGAAACCGCCAGGATACACTTTGCTGCTGCACAGATGTACGACAGGCTGGGCCAATACGCACTCGCCAATAAACATTATAAAGGAGTAACAAAAAACCGCCCGGATTACGATCTAGGCTTTTACTCTTCCATGAACTCCCTGCAAAACAGAGTTATTCTTGAACCGAATTCTGATCTGTCGTCTGTTGGATTTGATAAAATGCTTAAAGATCGTAAAAACGACGATCTTAGGGACAGGATTTATTTCACGATGGGTTTGCTTGCCGAACATCAAAAAAAGTTACCGGAGGCGGTTGACTATCTGAAAAAATCGGCTGCTTCATCAGGAAAGAACCAGTCACAAAAGGCTTATACCTATTTACAGCTTGCCAGGATCAATTACGAATCGCTGGAAAAATTTGAGCTGGCCAAAATGTATTATGACAGCGCTCTGACTATTTTGCCCAAAGACGCACCGGAATACCGTCTTGTTTCGGACAGAAAACGGGCACTTGACAGTTTTGTGACTGAGTTTTCGATTGTTAGCAGGGAAGACAGTTTGCAGAAACTGGCACAGATGAATCCGGTTGCACTGAATAATAAAATCGATGCAATTATTGAGGCCAAAGAAAAAGCCAGACTGGAAGAGGAAAAGCGTACTCAGGAGGCTCTGGCTGCAAAAGCTGCAATACAAAATAATGTAGCCGCCTTACCCGGATCACCCATTCAGGATGCCGGTCAGAGACGATGGGAGTTGTATGACCCTGCTCTGGTAAGTCAGGGCAAGATTGAATTTAGGCGCGCATGGGGTAACAGGGTGTTGGAGGATGACTGGCGCAGAAGCGGCAAACAAAACCGATCTGTTGCTGCTAATAATCTGGCTGCACAGGATTCTGCATCAACACAGGCTCAGCCGGAAACAGGCATGCAAAAGGGAAGCGCATCCTGGGTTGCTGAACACGAACAGTTAAAGAAAAATGTTCCGCTAAGTGATGAAATGTTTGCAGCTTCACAAAAAGCCAAGGAAGAATCACTTTATAAACTAGGTAAAATATATCGTTTTGATCTGAGAGAGGATGAAAGAGCAGTTTTTACCTTCAACCGGGTTTTGACCGATTATCCTAAAACAATCTATAAGGATGAGATATATTACCTGATGTACCTAACCTTGTCTGAGGAGGATAAAGGTAAATTAATCTGGAAAGACAAACTGTTAAGCGAATTCCCGAACTCAACCTACGCGCGTTTAATCAGTAAAACATCGGACAAAAACGGAATAGCTGGTAGCGGCAATCAGGTTAAGGAATATGAAAACATTTTTCAGATGTACTCTGATGGTAACTACACCAAGGCACTTGACGAAATCGAAGCAAATCTTCCTTCTTATAAAGGTGGTGCAATGGAAGATAAATTTGCGCTTCTTCGTGTGTTCCTGATCGGTAAAGTACGAGGTAAAGAGGCTTATACTCAGGCCATCACGGAATTTGTCCGGTTGTATCCAACAAGTACTTATCTGCCCCGTATAAAGGAAATGCAGGATTTGAGCTCTCTTTCTTTGGGAAAGAGATAGTTTCTGATTTTTGTATCTTTGCATTATTATCAATAAATACCCCCAAATATGATTGAATTACAACCAGGAAAATACCGTCGCAGCATTATCCGCTTATGGAGATCTGTAGCAATCGGCCTGGGTCTGATCATCTTGTATATTGTTGCCGTAAGCTTCAATTTCTTCTGGCTTTTCGGCGGCATGCCCGATTTGAAAACGCTTGAAAATCCAAAGAGTGAACTAGCTTCGGAATTGATTTCTGAGGATGGGAAGTCTCTTGGCAAATACTTTTTCGAAAACCGTACACCAATTGAAATAGGTCAGATTTCCCCCAATCTTCTGGAAGCATTGCTGGCTACGGAAGATGCGCGTTTTGTACAACACTCAGGTATCGATCCCCGCAGTTTACTTCGAGTAGTAAAAGGTGTGGTTTCAGGAAATTCCAGTTCAGGTGGTGGTAGTACACTTACCCAACAAGTAGCAAAAAACCTTTTTCAGACACGTTCAGAAAAATACAGAGGTGTTCTTGGTTATATTCCATTGGTGAAAACAGTTATTTCAAAGACAAAGGAATGGATACTGGCGGTTATTCTTGAGAGGAAATATACCAAGCAGGAGATTCTTCAGATGTATTTAAACACCGTTTCTTTTGGGAACAACACCTATGGAATCAAAACGGCTGCGAAGACCTATTTTAATAAGGATGCCTGGGATCTGAATGTCCCTGAATCGGCTGTGCTTGTTGGTATGCTGCAAAACCCGACTTTATATAATCCGCTTCGTTTCCCTACCAATACCACAAACCGGAGAAATACGGTGATGTCCCAAATGGTAAAATATGATTACCTGCCGGAAGAAAAGTTTTTGGTTTACAAAGAACAGCCATTAAATCTTGATTTTACAGTCGATAGCCATAACACCGGTCTTGCTCCTTATTTCAGGGAATCGATGAAGAATTACCTTAAGAGCTGGGTGAAACTTTATAATGAGGAAAATGATGAAAATCTGGATTTATATACCAGCGGTTTAAGAATTTATACCACCATCGATTCACGAATGCAGCGCTATCAGGAACAAGCTTTGCATGAACACATGAAGCAACAGCAAAAGTTGTTTGATGACCACTGGAAGGGAAGAAATCCATGGATCGATAAAAACGGCAAGGAAATTCCTGGTTTCATTGACAGAGCTGTAAGAATGTCATCCCACTTTATCTCGTTAAAAAGAGATTTGGGGGAAGCAGAAGCGTGGAAGGTCATGCGTAAGCCTTACAAAATGAAAGTTTTTTCATGGGATGGTGGTGAAAAGGAAGTTACCATGAGTCCGATTGATTCAATACGGTATTACAAACGTTTTTTAAGAGCGGGAATGATGTCAATGGATCCCAGAAACGGCCACGTGAAAGCATGGGTTGGAGGGGTTGATTTTAAATATCTTAAATACGATCACGTAAAGCAGGGCAAACGACAGCCGGGTTCTACGTTCAAACCATTTGTGTATGTTGCCGGATTGGACAAAAGCTTTTTAACACCTTGTGACCATGTTACGGATGCCCCGGTTTATTTCGGCCCTGCGGATGGCGTTCCGGGTGGCTGGTCTCCCAAAAATTCGGATAGTAAATATTCTTATAGATCCTTGTCGTTAAGGCAGGCTTTAGGAAAATCCATTAATACGGTCAGTGCCTACATCATGAAAATGGTTACGCCTAAAACAGTGGTGGAATACGCACATAAACTAGGTATTACCAGTGAGCTGGATCCCAAACCGGCGCTTTGTCTTGGGATCAGTGATGTTTCGGTTTATGAAATGGTAGGTGCCTATTGCTCTTTTGCCAACGGCGGCCACAGAACTGATCCCATGACGATTCTAAGGATTGAAGATCGGCACGGAAAAGTCCTGCAGCAATTTTACCAAAAACAAAATCAGGAGCTGAGCGAAAATATGGCTTACAATATGCTTTATCTGATGAGAGGCGCTGTTGAAGATCCGGGTGGAACGGCAGGTCGGTTAAGACAATATGGTGTTACCGAAGGAAATGAGATTGCAGCTAAAACCGGTACTACTTCCAATTATTCGGATGGCTGGTTTATGGGAATGACGCAACATCTTGTATCAGGAATCTGGGTTGGCGGTGAAGACAGAAGTATTCACTTTCGGACGATAGCCTTAGGGCAGGGGGGAAGAATGGCGATGCCCGCCTGGGGTCTTTTTATGCAGAAGGTTTACAATGACCAGTCACTTGTAGAATATCGCAAAGGACCGTTCAACAAACCCGACAACTATGTACGTGATTGCGGTGGTTTTGCTACTGACAGCACAGATACATATATCCCGCCATCACGGTCGGACGACGAAGGAGTTCTATTTTAATCAATAGCCAATGCGAATACTTGTTGCTCCCGATAAGTTCCGCGGTTCTCTGGAAGCAGAAGAGGTTTGCAAGGCTGTGGAAGAAGGAATCCTTTTGGCCTATCCCGATGCTGATGTAATGTCAGTTCCGCTAGCTGATGGAGGCGAAGGCACTACGCAAATTTTAACAAAACTTGCTAAAGGCAGCACTGTCACGGCCAAAGTCCGGGATCCGCTGGGCAGGATGATCGATGCCTCGTACGGCCTGTCGGCAGGCGGAACTACAGCTTATATTGAAATGGCAGCTGCTTCCGGCCTTAAATTGCTGGACTTTTCCGAATATAATCCCTTGTTAACGACTACTTTTGGAACAGGACAACTTATTCTCGACGCGATTGAGAAAGGATCTAAAAAGATAATCCTGGGTATTGGAGGCAGTGCTACAACCGATGCCGGAATTGGAATGGCCGCTGCGCTAGGCTATCGTTTTTTTGATAAAAATGATAACTTGTTAGATCCTATAGGAGGTAACCTTGCGGAAGTCTTCAAAATAATACCTTCTGATTTTGTGAAAAAAAATCAAAAGGTAAAAATCACCGTTGCCTGTGACGTGACAAATCCGCTTTTTGGCATCAATGGAGCGGCCCATGTTTATGGGCCACAAAAAGGTGCAGACTCTGAAATGGTTGAAAAGCTGGATAACGGACTTCGTCATTTTGCCAATTTTGCCAATCAGACATTTGGCAAAAACATCAGTGAACATCCCGGCGCAGGTGCGGCTGGAGGTCTTGGAGCAGGTTGTCTTTGGTTTTTGAATGCAGAACTCAAAGAAGGTGTTGGTATTGTGATGGAGCAGGCAAATATCGCCGCGCACATAGGCAATTCAGATCTGGTGATTACGGGAGAGGGGAAAGTGGATGCACAAACTTTAAGCGGGAAAGTTGTAAAAGGCCTTGCTGATCTTTGTGAAAAAGCAGATGTTCCTTTGGCTGTTGTTTGTGGTACTTTATTAATCTCTCCCGATGAAATACGTTCTGCGGGCATTACCTGTGCCGTTTCTGTACTCAATCGGCCTATGGATCTGGATACTGCCCAGACTGATGCTTTCCGGTTGGTTAAAGAAGCAACTTTTAATTTGGTACGGTTGTTTTTCAGCAGGAAGTAGATTTCAGTTTACAGTTTTGTTTTATATCAATTGCCAGGCAGAAATTTTCTGCGCGGCATCGGAAAATATATAATGCCAGAGTTTAATTATAAGGAAGAGCTTTCAAAAATCCCGTTTGATCCCGGTGTTTATCGTTATTTCGACGAGACGGGGGAAGTTATCTATGTTGGTAAAGCAAAAAGCCTTAGAAACCGGGTTTCCAGTTATTTCTTAAAAAACAACCAGCACGATCGTAAGACAAAACGTCTTGTAAGTCAAATCCGCAGGATTGAATATACCATTGTATTAAGCGAATGGGATGCATTGCTTTTGGAAAACCAGCTGATTAAACAACTGCAGCCAAAGTTTAATATCCTGCTTAAAGATGACAAGACCTATCCGTTTATCTGTGTTACAGATGAACCCTTTCCCCGCGTTTTTGTCACCCGAAATCTGGACAGAAAAAAGGGGACATTTTACGGCCCTTTTGCCCAGCTTCGATCCATGCATGCACTTTTGGATATGTTTAAAGCGCTTTACACGATCCGTTCCTGCCAATTGCCTTTAAATAAAACCAATATTGAAGCCGGTAAATTTAAAGTTTGCCTTGAATACCACATTGGTAACTGCAAAGGCCCTTGCGAGGGTTTGCAGAACCAGGAAGATTACAATGTGGAAATTGACCAGGTTCATCACATTTTAAAGGGAAATCTCAATTTGCCGCAGCAGTATTTTAAGGATAAAATGCTTGCAGCGGCGGAGCACATGGCTTTTGAGCAGGCACACACCTGGAAAACAAAAATTGAACATCTTTCTATCTTTCAGAGTAAGGCAACCGTCATCAATCCCAAAATTGGTAACATTGATGTACTTACGATCGTATCAGACGAAGAAGCTGCTTATCTGAATTTTATGAAGATCAAGCAGGGGTACATGGTTGTGACACAGACGGTTGAAATCAAAAAGAAACTGGACGAGGCAGATTCTGACATATTGGCAATGATGATTGTTGAAATGCGGGAAAAATATGGCAGCGAAGCAAAGGAAATGATTTCTAATCTGAAGCCAGATCTCGAACTGAAGCTGGAAGTTCTGGTTCCGCAAATGGGAGACAAGAAAAAGCTGCTGGACATGTCGATGAAAAACGTTCTGTATTTCAGGCGTGAAAAGGCTGAGCGCAGGGAAGTCGAATCTTCGGCAAGTTCATCGAAGAAGGACCGGGTTTTGATCAGGCTGAAGACGGATCTTCAATTAAAAAGTCTTCCAAGGCATATTGAATGTTTTGATAACTCCAATATTCAGGGTACAAACCCGGTTGCGGCCATGGTTTGTTTTAAAGAAGGAAAACCATCCAAAAAAGACTATCGCCATTTTAACATAAAAACGGTAATAGGCCCCAATGACTTTGCTTCCATGAACGAAGTAGTTGGAAGAAGGTATTTGCGTTTAATTGCTGAAGACCAGCCGCTTCCTGACTTAATCGTTGTTGACGGTGGAAAAGGGCAATTAAGTGCAGCTTGTGATGCGTTGAAAGGTTTGGGAATTTACGGTCAGGTGCCCATCATAGGTATAGCCAAAAGACTGGAAGAAATATATTTTCCCGAAGATTCACTTCCGCTTTACATTGATAAAAAATCAGAATCTCTGAAATTGATCCAACAGATTCGGGACGAAGCTCACCGCTTTGCAATTACATTTCACAGGGATAAACGTAGTAAAGGTAGTCTCGTAAGTGAACTGGAGGGAGTCGATGGCGTCGGAAAGGTTACGGCAACCAAGTTGTTAAAACATTTTGGATCTGTACGCGCAATAAGAGAAAGTTCTTTGGAAACACTTACTTCACTGATTGGTTTGGACAGAGCCAAAAAGGTTAGAGCATATTTTGATGCTATGGCGCATTAAGTGTGTTATTTTTTTGTATGTTGCTGTCTGAACGTTTCACGGATTGAACTGAAATTAGCGATCACTAAAATGGTTAAAAACCACGACAACATCATTTCTGAGGAAATTAGGAGTCGGGCAGTGACAGTGGTAGGAGCGATGTCACCAAAACCTGCTGTTGAAAAAGTGGCAATGCTAAAATAGAAAAACGTAACCAGATGGGGCAGAAACTGCTCCCTGGTTGTAATTCCGGAAAAAGAAGACTGGTCAATTTCATAAAGACACAAATAGTCGATGCCATAGGAAAGGACGATCAACATGGTGTTGTAGCCGATAAAAGCAATGATGTCTTTATAATCCACCTGGTGGTCGGCCGTGTCGCGTATGCGGGCAAACAGAAGACTGAAAAAATAAATCGTTTTTGCAACACTGTATAGAAAGAGAATCGATTCATTGATCATGCTGTTTCCAATTTCTTTTCTTCCGATAAAAAAGATTCCCACGCCAATTAGAATTACAAAGGAGAATTTGTAAAAATTGGGTAGGTGAAAAAGGCTTGTGGAAACTTTTCTTTGCATAAAATGCGGTTTGTTAACTGATTTTTATTTACCAATCGACTTCCCCGCCACATATCCGGTCGTCCAGGCATTTTGAAAATTAAATCCACCGGTAATGCCGTCTACATCCATTACTTCTCCTGCAAAAAATAACCCTGGCATTTTCAGACTTTCAAGTGTTTCGGAATTTATATCAGCAAGATCAACACCTCCGCAGGTTACAAATTCTTCTTTAAAAGTGGTTTTCCCTTTAACTTCAAACTGGCTGTTTGTCAATAATTCCGTCATACGGTTCAACAGTTTGTTTGATGCCTCCGACCAGATGAGTCCATCCGGAATTTCTGCCAGCTCGGCAAAAGCTTTCCATAAACGCATGGGAATTCCAAATCTTGAGTGTGAAGTTATCTGCTGTTTGGGTGTTTTGGTTTTTTCGGCTATAAGAAATTCCCTGATCTGCTGTTCGTTGAACTCAGGAACCCAATTTATTTTGCATGTAAAATTGTAATCTTTCTCTGCAAGGTCGCGTGCTCCCCAGGCGGATAGTTTTAAAACAGCAGGTCCGCTAAAACCCCAGTGTGTTATCAGTAAAGGCCCGCGCCATGCATAATTAGAACCGTTAATTTTGATGAGGGCATCCTGCACAGCCACGCCGGCCAATGAAAGAAGGGGATTCCCTGGTGTATTAAAAGTAAACAGTGAAGGCTGTGGTGTTACGATTTGATGTTCATGCTCTCTGATCCAGTCAAAACTGCTTTGTTTGGGATATCCACCTGTGGCAATAAGCAGGCGATCGGCCCTTAAAACATCTTCATTATCCAGATAGATGGAAAATCGGGTTTCCTGATTATAGCTAAAAAATCTGACGCCAGTGCTGGTACTTACTTTAATTCCCAGATTTTTGGCCGTTTTCAGCAGGCATTCAATAATGGTATGTGAAGAGTCCGAAGTCGGAAACATCCTGCCATCAGCTTCTGTTTTAAGTTTGACTCCTTTATTTTCAAACCAATCAACGGTATCCTGCGCGTTAAAAGTGTGCAGCAGTTTGCGAAGCAGTTTTTCTCCCCTTGGGTAATTTTTGATAAAAAAACGAAGATCGGATGGCTGATGCGTTACATTACACCGCCCGCCGCCGGAGATCCTGACTTTATTTAAAACAGTTTTGTTCTTTTCTAAAATATGAATGCTTGCATCGGGGAAAGATTCAGCCGCAGTTATAGCTGCCATAAAGCCGGACGCGCCTCCACCGATAATGATAATTTGCATAGATTGTTCCTGTAATTGAATACAAAAATGAAAGGTAAGTTTTAAAAACTGTTAATTCTTTTCCTATCTTTCTTCAAGGCTTAAAATATTTTCACTAAATCCTGTTTAAACAATATGCAAAACATACTGGTAATTGGTTTAGGTAAAGTAGGCTCATTGGTGGGAACATTGCTGAGCAAAAGATTTTCGGTAACAGGCGTAGACAAAATAATTTTCAATAGAGACCTTCCCTTTCCTGTAAAAGGCGGCGATATTACCGACCCGGCTTTTCTCAAATCCGTTTTAAACGGATTTGATGCTGTTGTCTCATGTATGCCATATAATTTAAATCTTCCGATTGCCAGAAAGGCCTATCAGGCTGGAATCCATTATTTTGATCTTACGGAAGATGTTGCTACTACTACGGCGATCCGGGAAATGGCAGAAGACAGTAAAGGCGTTATGGCTCCTCAGTGCGGACTGGCTCCGGGTTTTATCGGAATAGTGGGATCAGATCTTTCAAACCGGTTTTCAAAACTTCGTGACATTGAACTACGGGTAGGTGCCCTACCACGTTATCCAAACGGTTTGATGGGCTATTCATTCACCTGGTCGCCCGCTGGCGTTGTGAATGAGTACATCAATGATGCGGAGGTTATTCACAATGGTGTGCGGAAAATGGTGCCTTCACTGGAAGGAATTGAAATGATCAATATCGAAGGTCAGGAGTTTGAAGCATTCAGTACTTCGGGCGGATTGGGAACAATGTGTGAGACTTTTGAGGGAAGGCTCGATACGCTCAACTATAAAACGATCCGTTATCCCGGACACTGCCAGCTGATGCGTTTCATGCTTTATGAACTGATCCTGAAAGAAAAACGGGAGCTTTTGGAACAAATTTTAACAGAAGCGAAACCGCCAGTGCAGCAGGATGTTGTGTACGTGTATGCTGTGGTTGAAGGTTGGAAAGGCGCGCATCTTGAACGCGAAGAATTTTATCGGGCCTATCATCCGATTACAATCGACGGGAAACATTGGCGTGCCATTTCCTGGACAACCGCTGCATCTATTGCGGCAGTTGTAGAAATGGTGGCAGACGGCAGCTTGGCCAACCGCGGATTTATAAAACAGGAGGACATCGAATTGTCGGTGTTTTTAAAAACTGAAAACGGAAAATTTTTCAGTGAATAGATTGAATAAAGAATTATTAAAAAAATGAAAGAAATAAAGCTCGTTCTGGATCAATTAGGATCCACAGAAAATAATTTTGGTGTCAGTACCGGAATTAGCTCATGGGCCGGGGCCGGTGAATTAATTAAATCGTTTTCTCCCGTAGACGGAAAGGAAATAGCCGGGGTGACATCCGCAAGCCAGGCGGATTATGAAAAGGTGATTGAAACTGCGCAGAAGGCTTTCAAAGAGTGGAGAATTGTTCCTGCGCCAAAAAGGGGAGAGATAGTTCGTCAGATCGGTGAGCAGCTTCGTTTGAAAAAAGAAGCGCTTGGTACGTTGGTTAGTTACGAAATGGGTAAAAGTCTGCAGGAAGGTTTTGGTGAGGTTCAGGAAATGATCGATATCTGCGATTTTGCAGTCGGACTTTCCCGCCAGCTTTACGGCCTGACCATGCACAGCGAACGTCCTCAGCACCGGATGTATGAACAATGGCATCCGCTGGGGATAGTTGGTATCATTTCCGCTTTCAATTTTCCTGTTGCTGTATGGTCATGGAATGCTATGCTTGCCTGGGTTTGCGGTGATGTTTGTATCTGGAAACCATCTGAGAAAACACCGCTAACTGCTCTGGCTTGTCAGAACATCATCAGTCATGTTTTAAAGGAGAATAATTTGCCGGAAGGAATTTCCTGTATTTTAACCGGAGGTAAAGAGGTTGGAGAATGGTTGTCGGCCGATACAAGAATTCCTTTGATTTCTGCAACCGGAAGTACAGGGATGGGCAGGCAGGTAGGAGAAGCGGTTGGGCGACGATTGGGACGTAGTTTACTGGAACTTGGCGGAAATAATGCAATTATTATTACACCTTCGGCTGATCTCAAAGTAGCGATTCCCGGAATTGTGTTTGGTGCAGTGGGGACGGCCGGTCAAAGATGTACTTCTACCCGAAGGCTGATTGTCCATGTTGACATTTACGAAGAAGTAAAAACCCGCCTGGTTAAAGCTTATGCCCAGCTGAGGATAGGAAATCCTCTGGATGAAAATAATCACGTCGGTCCGCTGATAGATAAGGCGGCTGTTGAACAGTACAATATTTCTGCAGAAAAAATTATAGAGCAGGGTGGCAGCTTCCTGATTAAACCCAAAGTTCTGGACGGCCGGGGTTACGAGTCAGGATGTTATGTTACGCCTTGTATTGCAGAAGTAGAAAACCATTTTCAGATTGTACAGCACGAGACATTTGCTCCCATTTTGTATTTAATTCCGTACGAGACACTAGAGCAGGCTGTGGCGATCCAGAATGATGTTCCCCAGGGACTTTCCTCCTCTATTTTTACTCTGAATATGAGAGAATCAGAATATTATCTTTCCGTTTCGGGCTCCGATTGTGGTATTGCTAATGTAAATATAGGAACCTCCGGTGCAGAGATCGGTGGTGCTTTCGGAGGTGAAAAGGAGACGGGCGGGGGGCGTGAGTCAGGATCGGACGCTTGGAGAGCTTATATGAGAAGACAAACGAACACTGTAAATTATGGAAATGCGCTGCCGCTGGCTCAGGGCATAAAGTTTGAGATAGACTGATTATTATTTCTAACTTTGTAATCAAAACCACACATTAAATTTTTCAGGACATAAATACTTATGAAGTATCAGCTTACATCCGAACAGATAGCGTCCAAAGTTGCGGGCGAAACTGTTATTCTCAATCACAATAAAGGTGCATACTACGGTTTAGACGAAGTCGGTGTTCTTGTTTGGGATACCCTGGAAAAAGGTCCTCAGACGATTGATGACCTGTGTGATGTGGTTGTGGATGAGTACGCTATTGAAAAGGAGGAATGCAAAGCTGATATTGATGTGCTTTTGAAAGATCTTATCTCAGAACGTTTGGTGGAAGTAGTTAACTAATCCTTGAATAGGCTTAAGCGATATATGGCCCGTTGGAAGTCCTTGAGCGGAAGAGAAAAGCTCAGCTTTGTCAAATCCGCGATGTGCTTAACAGTAATCAAGGCGGGATTGGTATTTTTGCCATTTTCAACTTTCCGAAAGTTTTTCGACTGGTTTTCGAAATCAAAAACAAAAAAGGAAATTTCTCAGCAGGAAATAAAACAAACGGTATGGGCTGTTGCATCTGCGGCTCACCATTTGCCATTTGAGCTTTTATGCCTGCCACAGGCTCTGGCCACAAAGTTTCTTCTTAGAGAAGTCCCTTTCTTAACACTGGAAATAGGTGTTGCCATTGATGCTTCAAAGACATTTCAGGCACATGCCTGGGTTGAAAAAAATGGATCCTTCATAATTGGAGACTGGGATGAAAACATTTCCTACCAGCGGTTATGGGTCTGGAAATAGAATACTAAAATTCCCCTCAATGCACAGTTATAAAGCTTTTGGACTAAATATATTTTCTGAAATTGAATTGCCCGAGCTAAGCAAGGCCGGCCCGACTGATAATTGTGACCTGGTCATAAAATACGGATCCGTTGATCTGTCAAAACTATCGAAAACTCCGATCTACCGGAGAGGGACCAGAGCTTTGTTCGGCAAGGGAAAAGAAGGGGGCTTAATTCTTCATTGGCCCGAAATCGCCAGTTTTGAAGCAATTGACGGAAAAACACTGATGGTTTCACCTCTGACCGATGATCCGAATTTATTAAGTCTTTTCACAGTGAGTGAAGCTTTGGGATTGATATTATTTCAAAAGGGTTATTTCCTGCTGCATGCAAGTGCGGTAAAGGTCGGTGACGAAGCGTGGTGTTTCATGGGTAATCCGGGTGTAGGGAAGTCGACAACAGCTGCGGCCTTTATCAAGGCGGGATGCCAGCTGTTAAGTGATGATCTGACTGCAATTGGATTTGATCAAAATGGCGTAGCACAAATTATTCCCTCTTATCCGCAGTTAAAGATCTGGGATAATACGGTAAATGGTTTGTCTTATGACAGAGACACGCTGCAACCGGTTAGCGAAGGCATCAATAAGTTTTCCTACCAGCCTAAAAAGAGTTTTGATCACAAGCCGGTTAAATTAGGCGCTATTTATTTTCTCCATAAGGCAAAAAACCGCGCAGCGTCAAAGGCCTTGAGCCCTGGCGAAATTCCGATTGAGACATTACGAAATTTCCCTCTTCCGGTGCAGCTACTAAAAGGTGAAGCTTTGAAAAAACATTTTGCCCAAAGTTTCAAATGTGCAGTTACGGCAAGGCTTTGGAGGAAACGTCGTCCTGATGGTTTTGCAAAACTAGAAAACTGGATTTCAGAAACTTTGTCATCTATTTCTGAAATCTAATGACATCACTTTCTTCTTTTTCAAGTGAATTAAAACTGTTACTGGCGGCTTGTTTTGGTACCGTGGTCCCAGCTCCTGAAAATTTTGATTCCGGCAGATTGCAGAAGCTGGTATCCTATCATGGCATTCGCCCCCAGTTTCTGGCTTTTATACATCAAAATAATCTTGATATCAGCTTTCGCTCTTCTCTGGCCGGATTATGTCAAAACATTGCCATTAATAACTTGCTTTCCGTAAGACAGCAGGCTGAAATTATCAAATTGCTGGAAAATAATGGAATTCAAAGTTATGCTTACAAAGGTAGTCTTTGGGCCGAATGGCTTTATGGAGATGTAGGAAAAAGGGAATTTGGTGATATTGATCTTTTGATTAAACCGGCGCAATTTGAGCCAGCCATCGAAGTTTTAAAAAGTGCCGGATACTTACCTGACGAATACCGGCAGTATTTGCTGGATAAACCGGACCGAAAGGCTGATTTTTTTAAAACCGATTATCACATTCCACTGGTAAATACGTCTTTAAATACTTCAAGCATGGTAGAAGCGCATTGGCAGGTGGCTTATCCGCGATTATGTTTCGATTTTTTTAGTGATGAATGGGACAAATATCAGGAAACTTATTCTCTTCATAAATCACACATTAAAGGTTTCAGTAACGAATATCAGTTTCTGCTTCTGTTGGTACACCATGGAGGAAAGGAGCAGTGGAGCAGAATTAAATACATTGCTGATTTTTCAGCTTACCTGAAAAGTCATGGCAGTAATACCAACTGGAAATTGGTTGAAGAGCTGGCTAAAAGTAAGGGGATACTTAAATTATATAAAACCAGTCTGGGATTGCTAAAAGCCCTTGGTTTACCCTGGCAGGAAGGTTGGCCGGAAAATATCATCCCGACCAACCCGTTGCCTCTTGACCTCCGCTGGGAAATAATGCCGGCTCAGGAAGCAAATTCTACCTGGCCATATTTTATTCATGGTATCTCTATCCATGATGGATTCAAGCATAAAAGCAGAGTCGTTTTTGCTCATCTTAAATACTTTATGAAATGGCGATTGTTATTTACCAAAATGAAATGGTATTCTCAAAACAAGCCTAGCTAAGCGAAACGGTTATTGTACCTGAAATAGAATTTGCGGACGCCAGAATGTTAAGGCCTTCCCCATTATTGAACCCGTTCACGTTTGCAGTCAATGGTTCAATTGCCACGCAATCTCTTGCAGGCGGTGTGTATAATACCAGGTAATTAAATTTTCCTTCACCGATTTCCTGTTCCACTTTTAACGTCACATGCTTGTTATCAGAAATCAACTCTGTAACCGCCGTGTTCGCTGTTGACTTAATAATGAAGCAGTTGTCAAGTTCTTTTCGATGTAGCAACATAGGTTGGTCATAGGCAAACGGCTCTGTTCCGGTGGGAATCATGTTGTCGTCGAAAGTCACAATTTGATCTGACGGAATGTTTATTTTCCAGGCTTCTACATCTTCATTTCCCAAATAAAAATATGGGTGCCATCCAAACATAACCGGACAGGGTTCAATACCGTTGTTCACAGCTTCATAAGTCAGTACGAACCTTCCATCTGCAAAAAGCTGGTACATCACCGAAAATTTAACATCAAAGGGATAACCTTCAAGATCCTTTAAAGAAAACGAAAGTTTCAGACTCGCATGATCTGCATTTACCAGCTGTTCTTCCAGATTAAATTTTTGCTTTCTTACCAAACCGTGAATTGCGTTTGTTGTGCCAGACTCATTTTTAGCCAGCTGATATTCTTGTCCAAGAAATTTATATTTTCCCTCAGGAATTCTGCTCGCAAAGGGAAAAAGCAGTTCACTGGCGCTTTTGGAATCGTCTTTTAAAGTTTGCGGAGTAGGAGGTGTTTTTAATACTGAAAACAAAGTCAGGCCTTTTCGCAAAGAAAGCTGACGGACGATACCACCAAGTTCGGGAAGTATTACACACCTGTTTCCGGTAACACTATCCTGAATGATGTATTCAGTTACTTCTCCAAATTGCTGTTTAAATATTTCAAAAGACATCGTTTTTCGATTTAGGATTACAAATTGTATTACAGCTGAAAATTAAAAATAATAGCCGGACAGATTGTTGCTGACCGGCTATTATTAAAAAAATTTTATGAAAATTAATCGTTTGCTTCGTCTTTTACTTCCGCAACCATTTCATCTTCTTTATTCGTTTTGGCTTTTGCAATTGCCTCGTCCTGTTCTAGTGTCTGCTTCACCACTTCTTCGTGAATAGCAGCTTCCTCGTTCGAACGACGGTTGATATAGGCCTGATAACTTGTTTCTTTTTCGAAGGGACGTTTTCCGATCAGTTTTTCAAGATCAGCCTGGAACAAAATTTCTTTTTCAAGCAATTCTTTTGCTAAAACTTCCAGTTTGTCGCGTTTCTCAAACAACATCTTTTTAACAAACTGATACGCCTGATCAATCAACTTTCTTACTTCTTCATCAATTGCCTGCGATGTCGATTCAGAATATGGTTTGGTAAATGCATAATCACTTTGTTTTGAATCGTAGTAAGAAACGTTTCCGATACGATCGTTCATACCGTACATAGTTACCATGCTGTAAGCCAGTTTGGTAACTCTTTCAAGGTCACTCAATGCACCGGTTGAAATTTTACCGAAAACAACATCCTCAGCTGCACGCCCGCCCAGTGTCATGCACATTTCGTCAAACAACTGTTCTGTACGATACAAATACTGCTCTCTTGGAAGATATTGTGCGTAACCTAACGCAGCCACACCACGCGGAACGATTGACACTTTTACCAACGGATCGGCATGTTCCAGGAACCAGCCTGCCACTGCGTGGCCAGCTTCGTGATAGGCAACAATTTCTTTTTCTTCGGGAGAAATAAGCTTGTTTTTCTTTTCAAGTCCACCGATCACACGATCCATTGCATCCTGGAAATCCTGCATTGTTACTTCTTCACGGTTTCTTCGTGCAGCGATCAAAGCGGCTTCATTACAAACATTTGCGATTTCAGCACCCGCAAAACCCGGAGTCTGAGAAGAAAGCTTCTGAATATTTACATCAGTTGATAGTTTCAAAGGTTTTAAATGCACTTTGAAAATCGCTTCACGGCCAATAACGTCTGGTTTATCAACAGAAATCTGACGGTCAAAACGGCCCGGGCGAAGTAATGCCGGATCCAATACGTCAGGGCGGTTTGTCGCTGCAACGATTATAATACCGGAGTCAGTTGCAAAACCATCCATCTCCACTAAAAGAGAGTTCAGTGTATTTTCACGTTCGTCGTTAGAACCTGGCATCGCACCACGTCCACGGGAACGACCTACCGCATCAATTTCATCTATAAATATAATACAAGGCGCTTTTTCTTTGGCCTGTTTGAAAAGATCACGTACACGAGCTGCACCAACCCCTACAAACATCTCAACAAAATCTGAACCTGACAAAGAAAAGAAAGGAACACCAGCTTCACCAGCTACTGCTTTGGCAAGAAGTGTTTTACCAGTTCCCGGAGGGCCAACAAGCAGCGCTCCTTTTGGAATTTTAGCACCTAACTTTTTAAACTTATCAGGGCTTTGCAGGTATTCGACAATTTCCTTAATCTCTTCTTTTGCTTCGTCAAGGCCGGCTACATCGTTAAATGTTATTTTAACTTTATTTTCAGCATCAAAAAGTGTAGCTCTCGAACGGCCGATATTGAATATCTGACCGCCAGGCCCGACACCGCCTGACATCCTGCCAAGAATAAAATACATGACGAGTATCATCACAATGAAAAAGCCCCAGGTCCCAAGGAAACTGGTCCAGTCATTTCGCGTATCGACGACCCACTCGGCTTTGTCACCGTCCGGAACCCCTTCCTGCATTTTGTCAAAATCCTTTTTAAAAGTTTCGGCAGACGTTACCTGAAATTGATAATGTGAATTTGATTCTCCGCCAAAATAGGTGTTTTCCTTGGTAAGGGTTTTATATTTTTCTTTAACAACCTCAGGTTTTAAAGTGACTTCGACAGTCTTATCATTAACTATTGTCACTCTGGATACCTCTTTGTCGGCCATCATTTTCTGGAAACGTTTCTGTGTTGTTTCCCTTACTGTTGATGTCCGGTTGAGGTATGTTATACCCAGTATAGTAGCGATCAGAGCGGCTATAATCCAGCCCTGATAACCCTTCTGGGGACTTTTAGGACTTAGTGGCCCTCGTTTATTATCGTTTTCAGACATTCTGTGTATTAATTAAGAGGAATATATTAAACAACATTCAAAAGGCGGTGAATGTTCACCGCCTTCGATGACTTATACCACGGAATCTTCCAGGTATGTTACTACGGCATCTCCCCAAAGTTCTTCCAGGTCGTAATGCTTGCGACGGTCTTTATTGAAAATATGAGCGACAACGTCCACATAATCAATCAATATCCACTCACCGTTCGCTTTTCCTTCTTTTTGCCAGGGTTCTGTTTTAGATATTTTATAAACTTCGTCCTCAACCGAGTTGGCCAGAGCGTCGAGTTGTGTGTCGGAATTTCCCGAACAGATTACAAAAAAATCGGTTATTGAATTTTTTACTTTTCTGAGATCCAGAATTGCTATATCAAGCCCTTTCTTTTCTGTCATTCCTTTAGCTACAAGCTCGGAGAGATCTTTTGATGATAGTTCTTTATTTTTGCGTTGTTTCATGCGTAATTGATTCCCATTTCTATAAACCCTAAAGTAAAGCAAAAAAATTGTACAACCCTATACATAATAACCTAATTATTGGTAAAAAGTTGATATATCTGCCAAGTTGTCATTCTACAAACGACATAGCGGCTGAATTAGTACTTAATGGACTTGCTGAGGAGGGTACTGTTGTCATTACCGACAATCAGGTTGGCGGAAGGGGGCAAAGAGGTACTAAATGGCTGTCCGAGCCTTCTCAAAACCTTACTTTTTCCGTTATTTTACGACCA
This sequence comes from Dyadobacter psychrotolerans, assembly GCF_004349265.1. Taxonomy (GTDB): domain Bacteria; phylum Bacteroidota; class Bacteroidia; order Cytophagales; family Spirosomataceae; genus Dyadobacter; species Dyadobacter psychrotolerans. The sequence goes on along the minus strand of NZ_SMFL01000003.1, from coordinate 163,489 downwards.
AAATTCCTTCCGGTTGCAGAACAATTCCTGATTAGTCAGATGGTCGCGCTGGCAATTTATGATTACTTCTCTTTTTACACAAACCAAGTGAAAATTAAATGGCCTAATGACATTTATATTTCTTCCAAAAAAGTAAGTGGTACGCTTATCGAAAATGCTGTTCAGGGATACGGAATCTCCTCCTCGATTGTGGGAATAGGAATCAACATCAACCAAACCCGCTTCGAAACAGCGAGGTCGACCTCACTGGCAGAAGCTTTGGGAACGACTTTAAATTTGCAGTCGGAGTTTGAAAAATTGGGAGGACTGCTGGACGCAGGATACCTCAGACTGAAAACGATGAAACAAAATCAGGTCATTCGTGATCTTTATCTGAAAGGTTTGCACGGCTATCAAAATTCTGTCAAATTTAACTATCTGAATGAAAGGGTAGCTGGTGTTGTGACAGGTATTGAAAATAGCGGCAGACTGCTCGTTAAACTCGAAGGTAAAGAAGGTATTTACGATTTTGGTCTGAAAGAAATAGAATGGGTTTGGGATGAATAATCAACCCCATTTTCCCAAAATCACCATTACAACAAAACAAATACCTAATCCAAGCGATTCGCGGGCAAGTTCAATGTTGATACTTCTCATCATTGTTTCTCCAAAAAATATTCCTTCAAATTCCGGTGGCCATTGCAAAATGGCGGCAACCAGATATGTTGCTGCCATTGTATAAAATGTCCAGCTTGGCCACAATTCCTTCACACTCATGTAACATGCCAGGGCGGCAAAGCTGTAAGCGAATACCCAAACCGCAGGATCCGGATCATTAAACTGAACATAGGAGAATAACATGAATATTATTGCGAAAACTATTTTGAATATTTTCATAGAGTGTTAGAGATCAAATTATAATTAATAAGACAGCTATTTGGGAAAAATAATTGCCTTGAAAAATTTTTACTGACAAAACTGGCTAAGTGCGTTTACGGCATCAGCATATCCAAGACTGGTAGCCTGCTTAAAGTTTCCGCAGCCCAGGTCTTTTTCGCCATCGTACCACTGTGCAAGTCCAAGTCCATAAAAAGCCTTGCCATACTGCCCGTCAAGTTTAATAGTTTGTCTGAACGCTAGCGTTGCTTTTTTGAAATCCTTCTGACGGTAGTAGGTGTTCCCTAAATTATACCATGCCTGTTTATTGTTTTCGTTGAGCTTGGTAGCCTTTTCAAAATCGGTGACCGCCTCAGAAAGTTTCTCCATCTGAACAAGTAATTGCCCTCTGTTCAAAAATACGTCCGAAGTATCAGGAGCCAGCCTTGCAGCGGTGTTGTAGTCCACCAAAGCGGAATCCGTTTTATTTTCACTCGTGCGGAGTAAAGCTCTGTTGAAGTAGGGGCGGTAGGAGTCAGGCTGTAGTTTAATTGACTGGTTAAAGTCGAGTAAAGCGTTCGGAAATTCCTTCAATTCATAATAGGCAACGCCGCGAAGATTAAAAGCTTCGGCGTTGGAAAGATTTTTTTCAATGGCTTTATTGATGTATTCGATAGCTTCCCTGGTTTTTCCTTCACGCATCAAATCCTTACCCTTTTGCAGGAAAGCATCCGACGATTGTGAACAAGCAGAGAGAAATAATAAAAAAAATAAAAAAAACTGACGCGGCATAATGATTCATTTCTAGATGGTTCGCACAAAAGTAGTGCGAAAGTGAAACGAATGTTTTCTTTTTGTCAATAAAATGTCTTTATCTTTGCAACGGCAAATCGGAACTACCAGCTCCTTCCGAATCCCCCAGGTCCTGACGGAAGCAAGGGTAGGTGGTCGATGCGGTGAGATTCTCGGTTTGCCTTTTTTTGTGCCTTTCTATTTCAATTCACTTCTTTCTTTTTGGTTTGATCAGGGTTTTCTACTTTTGTGGAATATTAAACCATACAATCCCGATATGAAATTTTTTATTGATACCGCAAACCTGAAAGAAATTCAGGAAGCGTATGAGCTGGGCGTTTTAGACGGAGTTACAACCAACCCTTCTTTAATGGCAAAAGAAGGAATCACTGGTAAGGACAATATCATGCGCCATTACAAAGCGATTTGTGATATCGTGGATGGTGATGTAAGTGCAGAGGTTGTCTCTGTTGATCTTGCCGGAATGATCCGTGAAGGCGAAGAGCTGGTTGAGATCGATGATAAAATTGTGGTAAAAATCCCGATGACCAAAGAAGGTGTTAAAGCCTTGAAATATTTTTCAGGAAAAGGTATCCGTACCAACTGTACGCTTATTTTCTCGGCGGGACAAGCTTTATTGGCAGCGAAAGCAGGCGCAACTTATGTTTCTCCATTCGTTGGCCGTCTTGACGATATTTCTACCGACGGAATCGCCCTAATCGAGCAGATTCTTACAATCTATCGCAATTATGGTTTCGAAACGCAGGTTCTTGCTGCATCTATTCGTCACACAATGCATGTTATCCAGTGTGCAGAAGTTGGTGCAGATGTAATGACCGGACCTTTAAGTGTAATGGAAGCTTTGTTAAAGCACCCGCTTACCGACTCTGGCCTTGAAAAATTCCTTGCTGATTACGCAAAAGGAAATTCTTAGTTTATTCTGTAGTCAATCCGGAATAAATGTTGTGTCAGGCTGAGCGTGGTCGTTTTAAAAGGCTGATTGCCTTAGGTATTTCGGCTGCGCTCAGATTGACACCACGCTAAATTTTTGAAATTTTTCTATTCTTCATTATGATCGAGGTGGCATCTGAGCCGATTATTGCACTGGACCGGGCGGATATTTATCAAGGCGACCGGCCTGTTTTAAACGATGTTCATTTTGAAATAAAAAATGGCGAGTTTGTTTTTATGATCGGAAGGACGGGAAGCGGCAAAAGCTCCCTGTTAAAGACACTTTACGCTGATTTGTGGCTCCATACCGGCTCCGCGAAAGTTGCGGGCTACGAACTGCATAAAATCAAACGAAGTGATATTCCTTTTTTACGCCGTCGTATTGGTATTGTATTTCAGGATTTTCAATTGCTTTCTGATCGTTCTGTGGAAGACAATCTTTCTTTTGTACTTCGCGCAACAGGGTGGGAGGACAAAGGGAAAATTTCCAAACGTATTGCAGAAGTGCTTATGCAGGTTGGACTGGGAACGGCTCAAAAAAGAATGCCGCATCAATTGTCAGGCGGGGAACAGCAGCGTGTGGTAATTGCCCGTGCTATGCTCAACGAACCGAAAATACTGATTGCGGATGAACCGACCGGAAATCTTGACCCGGAAGTAGGGGATCAGATCATGCAGGTTTTCAGGACGATCAATAATGCAGGTACCGCTATTTTAATGGCAACACACAACCATGATTTTATCAAGCGATTCCCTGCCCGTGTTTTAAAATGCGAAAACGGCAGCGTTCTCGAAGGATAGTTTCCTGAGTTCACATTTTTAGTAAACAGTTTGCAGTATCCTGATTTGGATAGTGTGAACTGTTTTTTTTGTGAAAAGTGAAATGTAAGAAGTAAAAAAAGTTCAGAGTTTACAGTTTGTCCGAATGGCTAACTGTAAACTCTGAACTTTTTATAAATATGCTTACAATCAGCTTTTAGGTAAACCGTAAACTGTAAACTGTTTACTTAAAACTCAAAAACTGACTCCGTAAAACTTCTCTAACTACTTCGCTTTCAGATCAATAAATGGAATAATCATTTCTTCCAGAGAAACCCCACCATGCTGGAAGGTATCGCGATAAAGATTTACGTACTGATTGTAATTGTTCGGGTAAGCAAAGAAATAATCTTCCTTTGTGAAAACGTAAGATGTCGAAACGTGTGGTTTTGGAAGGAATATTCTTTCCGGCTTGCGGCATACCATCAGGTGGTTATCATCAAAACCAAGATTTTTCCCATGTTTATAGCGAAGATTTGTATTTGTTTCGCGGTAACCTATGATTTTCACAGGTTTCTGAACCCGGATCATGCCATGATCGGTGGTTAAAATCAATCTGCATTTTTTCTCGGCAACTTTTTTGATAAAATCAAGAAGCGGAGAATGCTGGAACCAGGACTTGGTAATGGAGCGATAAGCCGCTTCATCCGGCGCGAGTTCCTTAATCATCTGCACGTCGGTTCTCGCGTGAGAAAGCATATCAACAAAGTTATAAACAACCACATTGAGCTGGTTATTAAGCAAATTGCTGAAATTGTCAATCAGAGATTTCCCCTGATTCGTATTTAGAATTTTATGATACGACGATTTGATATTCAGGTGATTGGTTTCCAGTTGTTTTTGAAGGAAATCATATTCATGGTTATTTAAACCTTCTTCACCGTCCGGCGTATTTTCATCACTAACCCACCATTGCGGATGTTTTCTTTCCATTTCACTAGGCATCATTCCGGAAAATATAGCATTTCTGGCATAACCCGTCGTGGTTGGCAGGATGGAGTAGTAAGACGATTCTTCTTCTATATTAAAATACTCCTGCAAAATCGGCTGGATGACTTTCCATTGATCATAACGGAAATTATCAATCAATAGGAAAAATACAGGTTCATCCGATCCTTTAAGATGCGGGAAAACCTTTTGTTTCATCAGTTGATGAGAAAGAATCGGTTTCGCCGAGCGTGGATCGTTTAACCAGTCTTCATATTCTTCTTCAATAAACTTACAGAAATTCGCGTTGGCGTCACTTTTCTGCATACTAAATACTTCCGACATCCCCTGGTCATCAGAACTTTCCAGTTCGAGCTCCCAGTAAATTAGCTTTTTGTAAATATCCGCCCATTCTTCATGTCCGATCCTGTCCTGATACTGCATAGCCAGGTTACGGAATTCCTGCTGATAACTAAGCGTGGTTTTTTCTGTAACGAGTCTTTTGTTATCGAGTATCTTTTTAACCGAAAGAAGTATCTGATTAGGATTCAGTGGTTTAATGAGATAGTCGTCAATCTTTGAACCAATGGCATCTTCCATGATATGTTCTTCCTCACTTTTTGTGATCATCACAACCGGAAGATTTGGCTGTTGTTGTTTGATCTGGGCAAGTGTTTCGAGTCCGGTCATACCCGGCATCATTTCGTCAAGAAAGACAATATCGAAACGGTCATTTTCTATTCGCTCCAAAGCATCGGCTCCGCTGTTCACTGGTGTGACGTTGTAACCTTTGTTGGTAAGAAACATAATATGTGGTTTCAGGAGATCTATTTCATCATCAGCCCAAAGAATATTGTATTGCATAAGCGGGATTTTTCTAATAAAATTAAATAAGGCAATGTAAGGTAACGAGCTAAAAGGTAAAGTCGTATACGAATCAGCGTTTTAACCTATTTTAACAAAATAAGCTTTTTTTATATTTTGAAAATTGTAAAAAGACCGTTCCAGGCCCTTTAAAGAAACTTTCGGGTAACCTTCTCCAAATCGTCGGGCGTGTCGACCCCATGCGAGTCGTCAGAAGTTACAACTGCCTTGATGGCATAACCGTTTTCCAGCCACCGAAGCTGTTCCAGAGATTCTGCTTTTTCCAGTGAGCTTACAGGCAACCGGGTTAATTCAGCCAATATGTCTGCCCGGTATGCATATATGCCGATGTGTTTGTAAAAAGTATGATTTTTCAACCACTGATCAGCTTCATGGTTTCGAACATAAGGAATTGTCTGTCTGCTGAAATACATCACCTCGTTGCGAACATTCAATACGGCTTTCGGCACATTGACATTAAATATTAAATCGTCGCTGTCAATTATTTTCACTAACGTTGCCAGTTCTGTAATTCCATCCAGTACATTAGCCAGGCTGTCAATCGGTTCGGGACTGATAAATGGTTCGTCACCCTGAATATTGATGACATAATCAAAATTTCCCTCTGTTTTGGATAAAGCTTCAAAGCATCTGTCGGTACCGCTTTGGTGATTTTCTGAAGTCATCACTGCTTTACCGCCGAAACCCTCAACGTGAGTCCTAATTCGCTCATCGTCAGTGGCTACAATTACCTCGCTTAGTTTGGTGGCTTTGGATGCCTGTTCGTAAACACGCTGAATCATACTTTTACCGCCAATATCTACCAGCGCTTTTGCAGGAAAACGGGTGGATGCGTAGCGGGCGGGTATTATTCCTAATATTTGCACAGATTTGGAGTTTGGATGATATATTTCAAATTTTGTTTCAAAATAAAGCTAAAAAATTGCAAAAACTTTTTTCACACAATTTTTCACAAAATATCTGGCGGATATTACCCGATCCGGATCCTCATAGTGACCTGTGGGCCATTGAATTGCGGGATGCATCGCAAAAAAAAGTTTCTTTTGCCATGGTTGATCTTTCGAAACCGGAGGTAAGATGGCAGGCAGAACCGGAGGCAACCGATTGGTGGACTTCTCTCACCGCTTTTTCTTTTAATCATCTTTTTTTACACAATTACCGGTATCCGGATATTCCCGAGCCGACGGATCTATTGATGGTATCTGCACAAAGCGGGCAAATGCAGTGGGTTTTACCCAATCATCTGCTGGTAAAAACGGTAAATCAGGAACTGATTGAGGTTGCAACGAAAGCTGGAGACCAGTTTAAGTATTTTTTATGCAGCGCGGAGACAGGTTTACGTTTTCAGGGTAATGAAGATATTATTGAAGCAGCAGAACAAATAATTTTAGGAGAACCGGTTCGTTACATGGAAGGGAATCCATATTTTGACAGGCTGGCGGCATTTATAAGTGAACATACTTTTGGACAAGAGCCGGTAGCCATTGATTATCTTGAGAAAAGACCCTATATGATGTTTTCTTACTATCTTTACGAGCAGGAAAAAATGGCCGCATACCTTCTCATCATGACTACTAAATCGGAACTTGTACTTCACGAAAAATTGTCGGAAGGAAGAGATGGCATCGGCCAGTCTTCCATGTTTTTGAAAGGAAGTAAATTAGTATTCCTGAAAAATAATAATGAGTTTTCGAGTTTAACGCTTTATTAATAAATGAAATACGTTTTTTGCCTGGCACTTCTTGCCGGTCTGTTTGGAGGTTTGAAAAGTGCCCGGGCTGAAGGGATGATTGCAGTTGACTCCGTAGGAGTGGAACGCGTCGGTGGTAAAGTTTTTATAATCCATAAGGTCAATCAGGGACAGACCATGTTCGCTGTGGTGCGCCGGTACGGCACAACCATTCATGCCTTGCGGGAAGCAAATCCGGGTATGAGTGACCAGATACAGTTTGGACAGACAATTCGGGTGCCATACACGCCAAAAGGTTCTAATAAGGAAACAAAAAAGGAGGAACCTAAGGTAGCTGAAGTAAAAGAAACCAAACCTGCTGAAGCTCCTAAAAAAGTTACCCCGACAACTGCTCCCGTAGTTGGTCCGCCGGTAAGTACAACTGCGGTTGCTATTGCGCCAAATGGTATTCACAAAGTAGAGCCCGGCCAGACGCTCTACCGTGTTGCGGTTAAATACGGCGTGTTAATGGCTGATATTCGGAAGTGGAATAATCTTACAGATGACAACCTGAAAGACGGACAGGAATTAATTGTAAGTGAAAAAGCGGGAGAAAAAACGCCTGCTCCCACACCAGCACCTGCTCCAAAAGTGGTTGTTACCAATGTTGTTAAGGATTCGGTGAGGGCAAAAACGGTAGTTGCAGAAAAAACAGTAAAACCTGTTGAAGAAGTCGCTCCCCCAAAAGTTGTTTCCGGAAAACGAAAATCTGAGTCAGGTCTTGCAGAAGTGATTGAATCTGAGCAAAGTACGAGCAAGTTTTTGGGTCTTCACCGTACAGCCCCAATCGGAGCATTGGTAGAAGTATTAAATGAGTACAATCAGGAGAAAATTATTGTCCGTGTAATTGGCCGCATTCCTGATACCAGCGTAAATGATGACATTGTGATCAAACTTTCCTCAAGGGCGTTTGAAAAAGTTTCACCAAACAGCAAACGATTCAGAGCGGTAGTCAGTTATCTTGAGTAACAGATCCGGATTAATAATACAATCACTGAAATAATGAAACATTCACCCGAGTTTCGTTCCAAAAGAGAAGAGGAAAGAGCTGCGTTAAAAAATACGACCGGTTATAAAATGTGGAGTATACTTTTCACGGTACTTTATCCATTTATAGCGATTTTTACATTCCTTTTTTCGGGAATAGTCATGTTCTTTTCAGGCATTTCGAGAGTGCTTGCTTATTTGTTTGGGAGAAGTAGTGCTAAACAATAATAAGGACGTTTCAGGATTTTCGGCTTATGTAAGTGATTTGCTTGAAAAGAAAGCGGTTCAGTACAACAGACCGGCATTTATTCCTCATGATCCCATCAGCATTCCGCACCGGTTTTCAAAAAAACAGGATATTGAGATCATGGGATTCTGGGCTGCAATGCTTGCATGGGGGCAGCGTAAAACCATCATCAACAAGTGTATAGAGCTTTCTGAATTAATGGATAATGCGCCGCATGACTTTGTCCTTAATCATCAGGAGCAGGATTTAAAGCGTTTTTTGAATTTTAAACACAGGACTTTCAACGCGACTGATGCACTTTACTTTTTACATTTCTTCCAAAATTATTATCAGGAACACGAATCGCTGGAAAATGCATTCAGTGACCACATGGCTGACTCTGATGTAACAATCGAAAAAGGTTTGATTGGCTTTCATGATCAGTTCTGTGATTCTGAGAATTTCCCTTTACGTACAAGAAAGCACATCGCCACACCCCTCAGAAAATCATCCTGCAAGCGGTTAAATATGTTTTTGCGCTGGATGGTAAGAAAGGACGATAATGGCGTAGATTTTGGTATTTGGGAAAAAGTAAAACCATCTCAACTGGTTCTTCCCTGCGATCTGCATGTTGACAGAGTTGCCCGTCTTCTTGGTTTGATTACAAGAACTGTAACGGACTGGCAAACGGCAACAGAGCTCACTGCGTCACTTAGGCTGTTAAATCCGGAAGATCCTGCGAAATATGACTTTGCTTTATTTGGATTGGGAATTGAAGGATTTGCAACGCCATCTATTGCCATTCCCGAGCGGTTTTAATTTACTATAAAAAGCAAAAAAAGCACCGCTGGCTTAAACCCTGCGGTGCTTTTTCGTGAATATTATTTTCTATTACAAAACTGCGTTATTAAACTCTATCCAGTCAATTGCAAAAAGTGGCTTGGTACCCGCTTCCGCATTTTTAAATACGAAAAACAATTTATGTAATTTGTTGTCAACAGGTGCTTTAACCGGTATCAAAGTACGTGCAGGATCTACTTTTGCTTCACCAATTTTAAGTCCAGCCGGAGAATCCAAATGAACTTCCAGCATTCCGCCTGCCTGCTGACCATCCTTAACAAGAGTTGCCACATTCAGACTTTTAATGGCGGTAAGATCAATGTCATCAAAGGAAATATAACTGCCATTTTTTCCAACAACCGATTCTGGTCCTGCTTCTGATTTTACCTTGGTGAAGCCTTCGCCCTTGTCAAGACTGTTGGCATAAATTTTAGCAGGACGCAAAGCAACCGATTTTGATCCGGTTAACGGACCCATATTCGCATTTCCTTTATCGGTATAGCTTGCCGTGAAGATGTATGAACCTTCTTTGGCCTTCGTTTGTGTCAGATAAGTGCTTCTTAATGGTTTTTTATCAACAACTTTTTCTTTGGCAAGTGAAAGAATGTATTTCACCATTTCTTCTGCTTCTTCGGGTTTGTGCTGAGGATGCGCAGCCATGGCTTGTTCACCCCAAACGCCGCCGCCGCCATTAATGACCTTTTGTGCCAAAGTTTTTACCGCATTACGCTCAGACTCATAACGTTTTGCAACCTCGCGGTAAGCCGGTCCGATCGACTTTTTGTCAATCGAATGGCAGGCTTTACAGTCGCTTAGCTCAATCATCCGCTTCCCGGTTTCAAATCCGGTATTGGCCTGGTGACCCTGAGCAAGCTGCGTTTTATCAAAACCTTCAAGATAATTGATTGTAAGCGTCACTTCATCTTCCGGGATTTTTTTGTTGGCAAGGCTGCCATCCTCCTTGTCGCTTACCGATACTTCGTAAGCAACAGGTTTGTCATTCCAGTAAAAAGTTTTATTGCCTTTAATGGCTACGTCAACATTTGGAACTGCATTGCCGGCCCTAATACTGACCTCGGAAGTATTAACGTTTCCTGCTGCATCAGTTACTTTCAAAACGGCAACATGCTCGCCAGGTTTGGTATAATTAAAGGAAGGATTTGGCTGTGTACTTTTTGGAAGTCCTTTACCAAAATTCCACTCATACTTAATGACGTCGCCGTCATAATCCATTGACCCTTTTGAAGAGAAATTAACCTTTAGAGGAACAGCGCCAATCTTATTTGTAGCAGTAGCTGCTGCCACCGGAACACGGTTGCCTGGATTGTAGGTAATGTGTGACAGACTTGCTTCGTCGTTTTGTGCAAACCAGTTAGGGCCATATTCTAATGTGTAAAGAGATCCGTCATTAGCGAACTGCATATCAATCGGATGGCTGAACTTTTCATTTGGCATGAACCTGTCGATGTGAAGCAGGTTTCCCTCTTTATCCATCGTAACAATATTGATATAATCACGAATCCAGTCGTAGGCAAAGAATTTACCGTTATAAAAGTCAGGAAACTTTACTTTACTATCCTTGAAATCATCCGAATAATAAACCGGCCCTGCCATGGCATTTCTTCCGCCTTTACCTACAATTGCACCGAAATCAGGTGAATCGGCATAGGGGTAATAAATAAATGCGGGCTGTGCCGGAGGCAGTTCCTGAAGACCGGTATTATGCGGCGAATTATTGATTGGTTTGGCCGGATCAAATGGTTTGCCTGATGTTTTGGTTGCAAAATCATAGTCGATATAAGGCTTGTTATCGGCAATGAACAAAGGATAACCAAAATAACCAGCCTGTCTTGCCTGGTTGACCTCATCATAACCGCGGGGTCCGCGCGTTGGACTATCATTGGACGCATCCGGACCTACATCACCCCAATACAAATAACCTGTATGCTGATCTACAGAGATACGATATGGATTACGCGTTCCCATTACATAAATTTCAGGACGCGTCTTAGGGTTTCCGGCGGGAAATAAGTTTCCTTCCGGGATATCATACAAGTTAGTACCTCCGGGCATGTTTGCACGTCGATCTCCATAACGTGGTTTGATTCGCAAAACTTTTCCTCTTAAAGAATTTGTATTGGAAGACGAATGCTGTCCGTCCCATCCTTCACGGCCGGGTTGCTCATCAATAGGGCCGTAACCATCAGATTGAAAGGGATTAACATCATCACCGGTAGAAAGATAAAGATTTCCTTTGCTGTCCCAGGCAATCGAGCCCCCTGTGTGGCAGCAATCTGTTCTCTTAACAGGCACAGTCAGGAGATTTTCTTCTGTTGAAAGAAGCAATGTATCTTTTACATCATCATATTTAAAACGTGAAAGATGCTGTGCCGTATCCGCCTCGGAAGAAGGAGGGGAGTAGTACAGATAAACAAGTTTGTTTGTTTTAAAATTAGGGTCAATATTCATTCCCATCAAACCGTACTCCTGTTTTGTATATACCGGAACATCAGCAACAATTTTAATTTTGCCGGTTTTCGGATTGTAAAGTTTTACCTTCCCTTTTCGTTCTGCCAATAAAACGCGGTGATCATCAAGAACTACGAGCTCGGTTGGTTCATCCAGTTTTGATGCCAGTACTTTTTTGGTAAAACGGTTTTCTTCCGGACGTGATTTACTATAATCCAGCCTGGAGGCCATTACATATTGCAGTCCGCCGGTAAGGTGTTTTACGAATACCGGATTGCTGAAAGTTGCGTTTTCATGACCAAAATTGGTGTAAAAGGCTTTTCCGCCATCATACGTATGGTACCAGGACATCGGGTGGCTGTCACCCATTTTTCCGTCTTTGTATGTTTTCTCATCGATTTTTACCAGAACATTTACTTTTGGATTAAATGTTTTGAAATCGTAGAATTCATCCTTTATTTTCCATTTTTTTGGAAAATCTTTCATCGAAGGGTGGTTATCATCAACCACGTATGCTTCACCTTCCTGCACATTTGGATTACCCGGATGGCTGGCGAAATACGCTCCGGCAAGTTTGTTATACCACTGCCAGTCATATTCCGTATCTGTAGCCGCGTGTATACCTACATAACCTCCGCCTGCCTGTATGTAATGTTCAAATGCTTCCTGCTGGGCATTGTTGAGAATGTCTCCGGTTGTATTCAAAAAAACAACCGCCTGGTATCTCTGAAGATTTTTTTCTGTAAAAAGGGCTGCGTTTTCAGTAGTGTCTGCCGTGAACCCCATTTCCTTTCCCAGGTTTATGAGTGCAGTTTTTCCGGAACCTATGGAACCGTGACGAAAACCGGCTGTTTTTGAAAAAACGAGTACCCTTTTTTCCGGTGTAATAACGGTTTGTGAAAAAGCATCAAAACCGAAACAAGCAAGTATCATTAAACTGAATACCTGAATCATGCTCAGATGATGTTTGGAAGCAGAAAAGTTCATTAGCAATTGTAATGGATTAGGTGAATATGATAGTGGCAGGTAAAAACTGACCAGCGTTTAAACGATCAGAATGATACAATTATTTGTATAAAAAAACCTATCAATCATAAGAAAGATAGGTTTTAAATATACTTGTTAAGCAGACATTTATTAACTAAAGTCCCAGTGCTTTCCTGTTAAATGCTTCGTCGGCTCCTGTTCCTGCAAAATCATCGAACGCTTTTGTAGTCACTTCGATAATTTGGTTTGCAATAAACGGTGCGCCTTCCGCAGCTCCCTGTGTAGGTGATTTGATGCAGCATTCCCATTCAAGAACCGCCCAGCTATCGTAATTGTACTGGGAAAGTTTTGAGAATATAGATTTAAAATCTACCTGTCCGTCGCCCAGTGAACGGAAACGTCCCGCACGATCCGCCCAGCCTGCGAAACCGCTGTAAACGCCTTGTTTTCCGGTCGGGTTAAATTCAGCGTCTTTAACGTGGAACGCTTTGATGCGGTCGTGGTAAAGATCAATGAATTGCAGGTAGTCGAGTTGCTGCAATACGAAATGACTGGGATCGTAGTTGATGTTGGCTCTTTTGTGTCCGTCGAGGTAATCTACAAACATCTCAAAAGTATACCCATCAAAAAGATCTTCACCTGGGTGGAGTTCGTAACAAACATCCACGCCGTTTTCGTCATAAACATCCAGAATTGGCTTCCAGCGTGCTGCAAGTTCCTTAAATGCCGTTTCTACCAGGCCCGCAGGACGCTGTGGCCATGGGTACAAAAACGGCCAGGCAAGTGCTCCTGAAAAAGTTGCACTCGCTTTCAGTCCCAGGTTTTTGCTGGCAACCGCTGTATATTTCAACTGCTGCACTGCCCATTCCGCGCGTGCTTTTGGATTTTTACGAACTTCCGGAATGGCAAAACCGTCATACATATCATCGTAAACCGGATGCGATGCAACCAGCTGACCAATGATATGGGAGGCAAGTTCTGTTACTTCCAGACCTTTATCTTTTAGTTTTCCTTTAAGTTCATCGGCGTAAGTCTGCGATTCTGCTGCAAGTTTTACGTCAATGATTCTTGTATCCCAGATAGGAATCTGCACACCTTTGTAACCCAGATCTGCCATATATTGGGTTATTCCGTCGAAAGTATTAAACGGTGCTTCATCTCCCAGAAACTGAGCAAGAAAAATACCCGGCCCTTTTATAGTTTTCATAATAATTTAGCTTTTAGCTGTCAGCTTTTAGCAATTAGCCTGCCGACAATGTTTTAATGCACTGAAAGTGAATTCTATCATTCACCAACTCGAAATTAAATCTCCACCCAGCCTTGTTTTTTATTGCTTTCCAGGATTTTTTCGCAGATTAATAATTCGCGATAACCGTCGGCAAAAGTGGGGAAAGATGGGTTTTCGGGCTGTTTCCCGGCTTCGATAGCCGCGTAAACCTCTTTGAATAATTGTTTCGAAGTATCAGAGAAACCTTCGTTGTGTCCGCCCGGGAAAGTGATCAGTGAACGAACATCTTCATTTACAAGCGATGGGTCACGGATAAGCACTTCATTGCTTTTGTCGCGATTCCCAATCCACATTTCGTTTGGCGCTTCAGAAGTCCAGTTAAATGTTTTCTTGGATCCTGAAATTTCCAGAGTCATACGGTTTTTACGTCCTGCGTGAACCTGGGAAACTGTAATGACACCTTTGCTTCCGTTGTCAAAACGCAGAAGCACATTGGCGTGATCCTCAGTGTTAATAGGTACATCAGCATAGTCCTCAGGCTGAAGCATTTTTCCTGAATAGGTCTCAACAGCTTTAAGCGGCTTTTTGCGGGTTTTATGGATTGTATTGAAGTCAGCCATTACAGATACTGTCTTAAGTCCTGTGATGTATTCTAAAATGTCCATTAAGTGGGAGCCGATATCGGCAATCGCTCTCGAATCTCCTGATTTGTCCGGTTCAAGGCGCCAGTTGTAATCTGTTTCGTAAAACAGCCAATCCTGTAAATATGAACCCATGAAAGAATAAATTTCACCCAGTTCTCCTTTTTCGCGCATTGATTTCATCTGGCGGGCCAGCGGATAATAGCGCAGGTTAAAATGAACGGCATTTACCAAACCGCTTTTTGCTGCCAGTTCAACCAGTTCCTCGGCTTCCACTAAATCTTTTGCAAGAGGTTTCTCACAAATAACATGTTTTCCTGCAAGTAAAGCGGCTTTTGACTGCGAATAATGAAGGAAGTTGGGCGTACAGATGTGGATAGCCTGAACGTCATCCTGTTTCAGCAATTCGTCAAAAGTATAAGAGCGTTCAATACCAAGAGCGTCCGCTTTTTCTCTTGCCAGTTCGGCGGTAACTTCACAAAGGGCTACAACTTCTACATTAGGAAGGCGTCTGAGAGCTTCAATGTGTGCAGGTCCGATGAAGCCTGTACCTACTACGCCAACTTTAATTTTGTTCATAAATGGATTAGTAAAAAGTAAAAAGTGAAATGTTAAATGTAAGCGTTGATAATGAAAGTCTTTATTTCCTTTTCACATCTCACAATGATTAGTCGTCATTCAAAGTCCGTCCATTTCTGGTCTGATTTGTCGGAAGCTAAAACGGTATCAATGAATTTCATTCCCCGTAAACCATCCTGTGCAGAAGGGAAATCGTAAACCGGATCGGCCTTTTTGCCTTCCCATCTGGCGCGCAGCTGGAAGGCGAAATTACGGTAAAGATTGGCAAATGCTTCAAAATATCCTTCCGGGTGACCCGCGGGAATACGGGTATGCACCTGTGCCGCCTGTGACAGATTACCTACGCCTGTACGGATAATGCGGGCTCCCTGATTTGTTTTATGAATTAAAGTATTCGGATCCAGTTGTTTCCAGACCAGTCCGCCGGTTTCTCCATAAATACGAATATTCAGGTCATTTTCTTCACCATTGGCAATCTGGCTGTTTTGTAAAATACCTTTTGCTCCGTTATCGAACCTCAGCAAAATATTTGCATCGTCATCTAAAAGGCGTCCTTCAACGAAAATGGTCAGATCGGCACAAAGCTGTGTAATTTTTAAACCTGTAATATACTCTGCCAGATTTTCTGCGTGCGTACCAATATCTCCCAATCCGCCTGCTGCTCCTGATCTGCTTGGATCAGTTCTCCATGCAGCCTGTTTGTTTCCTGTTACTTCAACGAGTGTTGCAAGCCAGCCCTGCGGATATTCCACAATCACTTTTCTGACTTTTCCGATAGCTCCTGAGGCAATCATGTGTTTTGCTTCTTTCACCATCGGATAACCCGTGTAGTTATGCGTCAGGCAAAATAGCAGACCGGTACGATCCACCAATTCCGCAATTTCTTCCGCTTCTTCGGTATTCAAAGTTATTGGCTTATCGCAAACGACATGGAATCCGTTTTCCAGTGCCAGCTTTGTTGGGGCAGCATGTACGTGGTTGGGTGTTACGATGGACACGAAATCCATTCTTTCGCCAAGTGGTAATTCCTTTTCTTTCAGAATCATCTCTTCAAAGTTATCATAAACTCTGTTTTCAGGTAAATACAGGGCTTTTCCGGTTTCTTTGGATTTCTCGGGATTCGAGCTGAAAACACCGCAAACCAGTTCAATTTCACCATCCATAATGGCTGCACGACGGTGTACTCCTCCTATAAATGCATCCAGGGAACCACCGACCATACCCATTCTTATCTTTCGTGACATTCCTGTTGGTTTAAAGTTTTGAAAAGATTTTCTATTTAGAAAGAGTAGTATACATCACTCTTACTTCTTACAAATATAAATTTATAGTATAAAAAACACGGCATAGTTGGAGAATAGTGTAGTAGATTTGCCCGCTATTTGTTTTTTTTGTGAAAATGTTAAATAAAATCAATAGCAAAAAGTTCTTATTCTATTAAATCTAATTATATAATTCACTAGTCCTCATGACCCAGCCTATTAACAGCTCACGGCTTTTTAACGCAAGTTGTCTTGCCATCATTACTACTGCCTTCTCTTTTAGTATTAGGGCAGGTATTCTTCCTCAATTAGGAACTGAATTTGGCCTTAATGCCGAACAACTTGGGTTTATCAACTCTATGTTCTTTTTTGGCTTTCCAATTTCAATGATTATTGGTGGGCTTGTATATCACACCATCGGCCCAAAAATTATTATGCAGGTGGCGGTTGTTGCACACACACTGGGCATTCTATTAACTATTTATGCTGGGGGTTATTCTGGCTTATTGATATCTACATTTTTCATTGGTTTCGGGAATGGTTGTACCGAAGCCGCCTGTAATCCTATGATTGCGGACATGTATACAAGTAATAAGCTCAACAAAATGCTGGGCAGGTTTCACATGTGGTTTCCGGGTGGGATTGTAATTGGAAGTCTGATATCTAAATTTATGACTAGCGCTGGATCGTCATGGCAAACTCAGATTTGGGTTCTTATGTTACCAACAGTGGTTTACGCATTTTTATTTTTTGGTCAGGCTTTTCCAAAGCCAAAAATCGAGGGAGTTACTTCTATTGCAAAAAACTTCCAGGCTATGTTAACTCCTCTCTATATCTTTATCTTCTGTTGCATGGCAGTAACCGCAATCACGGAATTTGGTCCTAATCAGTGGGTAACTGTGGTATTAAGTAGTAGTGGAGCAGATGCTATGCTGGTTTTAGCATTGACTTTCGGTGTAATGACACTAGGAAGACTTTTTACAGGACCTGTTGTGGGTAAACTGGGACAAACAGGAGTTCTGTTTGGAGGGGCAATTTTAGCAGCCATTGGAATTTATATGTTCAGTACAGTCACTGGTCCAATTGCTTATCTGGCGGCAGTGATTTTTGGCCTTGGCGTATGTTTTAACTGGCCAATTATGATTGGTTTTGTTGCGCAACGCGTTCCCCTGAGTGGCGCTCTGGGTATGTCGATTATTGGTGGGGTAGGTATGCTTTCAACCTCAATTTTTCAGCCATTTATTGGTGGATGGATAGATGCCGCTCATGCTGAACATGAGGCGAAAGGTCTTACAGGGGCAGCACTGGAATTGGCAGCTGGGCAAGATACACTGTCAACTATGTTGACATTCCCCCTTATCTTAATTGTCGCCTTTGTGGTGTTATGGTTTTGGGCGGGTAATCCGAAGCCAGGTCAGACTGAAGAGGCCAAGGTTGCTGAGCAGCCCCAGCTATAAAATCTTTTCAAAAACAAGAATCGGCTATTACCCAAGGGTAATAGCCGATTCTTGTTTTAAGCCATATCTTTAATTATTTTTGAAAGCAATGTCATTTTAAAAGTGGATTTATGCAGCCCGAATTGGTAAATAAACTTCTTGATGAACCAAATGTTGCTTTCATCATTGAAAAGATACAGGTAGCCCTGGCGAACGAGGCAGAGAGGAGGAAGGCATTTTATGATTGGATCAAAGAAGATCAAAAAGCCGA
Source organism: Dyadobacter psychrotolerans (assembly GCF_004349265.1). Lineage (GTDB taxonomy): Bacteria > Bacteroidota > Bacteroidia > Cytophagales > Spirosomataceae > Dyadobacter > Dyadobacter psychrotolerans. The sequence continues at coordinate 145,605 of NZ_SMFL01000003.1, read as the reverse complement.
ATTTATAAACGGTGAAATCATTATGCATTCTCCTGTGAAAAGGAGTCACCTGAACGTCGTTGGTAATCTATTCAGGCTTTTAAGTGTGTATGTTATTTCACATGATCTTGGGCAGGTTGATTCAGAAAAAGCTTTGATATCTCTAAGCAGAAACGATTACGAACCTGATATATGTTTTTGGGGAAAGGAAAAAGCATCACATTTTCATGTAAATCAGATGCAGCATCCTGCTCCAGACTTAATCGTTGAAGTTTTATCAAGGGGCACAGAGGAGCGTGACAGAGGGGTTAAGTTTAAGGATTATGCTGCGCATGGAGTAACGGAATACTGGATTGTCGATCCGATCCGGGAAACGGTTGAAAAGTATTTGTTGGATATTGAAGTAATGGAATATGAACCGCAAATGCCGGTTAACCCTAAGCAATATATAAGCAGTGATGCAGTACAAGGCTTTACGATCCCTTTTCGTGCAATTTTTGATCAAAAAATAAATCTCGATGTATTACAAAGTTTAATGAAATAAATCACAGCTAACTTTTTCAAAATGATCGCAATTTCTGATTTGAAAAGACATCCTGTTGCCTGTGTGACGTATGTGATGTATCTGTTTATGTGGGTGCTTTTTACTTTTATGATCGTACTAATTGGCAATAAGCAAGCGGAATCCGGCATTGCCTTCTGTGGTACCGGGGTTATAGTAACTTATTATTTTATGCTGATACTGTCAGGTGTTTATCTGGTCTCAACATTTTCTTTCTTTTTATTAAATTCGGACAAAAGATTTTTTATCAATCTGGTTCTTGCCATCGTACTGCCCATGGTGCTTGCTTTTTTGTGGCAGTTTGTCTGGTGACGTTCCGATTTATAATCCAAAAACCCACTTCTACGTTTTTTGTGAAGTGGGTTTTTGCTGTTTTGCAGTTTATGAATTCTTTATTTCAGCTTCACAATCGTTACGCCGGCGCCACCGCGATCCGGGTGCTCGTCCTGCATGCTGCCAACCTGGGAGTATCCTCTTAAATGGTTTCGGACCAGCGTTCTCAGGATTCCGTCACCTTTTCCATGCACAACGCGTATTTCATCGTAACCAAGCATAATCGCGTTGTCCATAAACTGGTCAACAATGCCCAGCGCCTCCTCGCCACGCTTTCCGCGCATGTCCAGATTGAAACTGAAATTCATCATGCGTTCGTTTAGATCTACGCCTTTTGCACTGGTTTTTAGTTTCTTTTCACCGGTAGCAGCCTTGTACGTTTTGTTGCTTACTTTCTCAAGTCGGTTTAACTTAATTGTGGATTTAAGATCTCCAATCCTTATTTCAGCATCTTTTCCTCTTAACGCAATTACTTCGCCAATGGCTGTTTGTCCAACAACGCGAACATAACTGCCTGGAACAATTGCACCGTCTTCCGGTTCGTAAACATCCTCGGCAGGGATGGTTTCAACGATAACTTCCGGTTCCAGACTAACCTTATTAAACTTATCAAGTTGCTGGCGGACTGTTTTTGTTTTTTCCTTATCCGCTTTGTTCTCCTTTATTTCCCGGATTGTATTTTCGATCAGCTGATTCGCGTCCGACAATAATGTTTTTGCCTTTTGCTTAGCCTCATTAACTATTTTCTTTTCATTCGTTTCCAGACTGGATTTCAGTGCGGTATAATCTGCCAGCTGTTTGGTTAACTTTCTTTCCTTAATTCCAAGTTCAATATTTTTCTCAGAAAACACTTTCCTTTCAATATCGAGTTCTTTAAGCAGCTTTTCAAAGTTAACCTGCTGTGTTCCCAGTTTGTCCTTTGCCCGGTTTATAACACCTTTTGGTAATCCTATTTTAGAAGCGATTTCAAATGCGAAAGAACTTCCCGGGCGGCCAATTTCGAGCTGATATAGCGGTTCCAGATGCTCTCCGTCAAAACGCATGGCTCCGTTAACAAGTCCCTCCGTTTTATCTGCTAAAACTTTCAGGTTGGTGTAATGCGTGTTGATTACACCATAAGCTCCTGATTTCGTTAAATCTTCCAAAATAGCTTCGGCAATGGCACCACCAAGGCCTGGCTCAGTTCCCGTTCCAAACTCATCGATCAGGAACAACGTACGTTTGTTGGCCATCGACAGGAAATGGCGCATGTTTGTTAAATGAGAGCTGTATGTACTCAAGTCATTTTCAAGGGACTGCTCATCACCAATATCGATAAAGATATTCTGGAAAAAGCCCATAGAAGAATCTTCACGCATCGGTACCAGCAAACCGCACTGGAACATATACTGAATAAGTCCAACCGTTTTAAGCGATACCGACTTTCCTCCTGCATTAGGACCTGAAACAATCAGGATTCTTTCTTTTTCTTTTAATTCAATATTAAGCGGAACAACCTTTTTTCCCTGTTTTTGAAATGACAAATGAAGCAGCGGATGCCGGGCTTCGCGCCAGTCAATAAATTGATTGTTGGAAAATGTCGGGTGAATGGCACTCATTTCCGAAGCCAGCTTTGCTTTTGCCCGAAGGAAATCCATTAAACCAAGAAACTGATAAGCCTTTTGGAGATCAGGAACAAATGGTCTTAACTGACTGGTAAGTTCCATTAGTATCCGGTTTATTTCCCTTCTTTCCTCATATTCAAGTTCACGGATTTCGTTGTTGGATTCAAAAACATCGGTTGGTTCGATAAAAACAGTTTGTCCTGTGGCCGATTCGTCGTGAATAAATCCTTTTAGTTTACGTTTGTGTTCAGCTGCAACCGGGATTACCATTCTGCCGTTGCGTACCGTTAAAGAGACATCATCGCTTACCCAGCCACTGCTTTTTGCCGATTTAAGCAGGGTATCCAGCCTTTTACGGATGCCTGCCTGTTCGGATATCAGCCTGCGGCGGATACGTGTAAGCTCAGAAGAAGCCGAATCTCTGATCTGTCCACGGTCGTCAATAATCTTTTCAATGGCATCGGTGATCGCTTTGTCAACTCTGACATTCCCGGAATATTCACCCAGCAAAGGAAACGCTTCCTCTTCCTGATTTTCAAAAAAGCGGATAATCGACCTGATTGTCTGCAATGAAGCCTTCAGATCCGAAAATTCACTTTGTGTCAAAAGCATTCCTTCAATTGCTGCTCTTTTCAGATAAGGGGTGGCGTCAATATAGTTTTGTGACGGGAAATTTTCACCAATTTCCATGATTTTCTTCATCTCGGCCGTTTGGCTGACGAGTTTTTCAACCAGTCCGAAATTATCTGAAAATCTTATTTTCTCTACAAAATATTGTCCTAACGGACTTATACAAGCATCGTTAAGCCATTCACGCAGCTTATCAAAACCTAATTTTTGTTCAATCGTTTTTGGGTATAACATTTTTTGGCTATTAGCTTTTAGCCGCTGGCTGTCCGCTTTAAATTCCTGAGACTCCTAAATTTGCCCTGGGGCATTAAAATAATTCTTTTCAGAAAGAATTGGTTCATTTAAAAAATCTCCCTGATTTCGTCTTTCAGAACACGCAGCGCATGTGTTGTCGGCTGGACTTCCTTATTGATAACATGTGAAAAGATTTTTTTGCCCAAATCCGACGCAGGTGAATCAGGGGACACCTCCGCAGCTGCGTTGTTAATTTCGGCTACTACCTCGTTCATGGCATGGCTGATCTGCTCCCAGGCATTGTTACTGATGTACATCTGCTGAGCCGCATTATGATTGTATTCTTCGCGAATCTCATTTAGCAAAATTTGCTGTAGTTCAAGTGCGGTAGATGCCTGAGGTACAAGTCTGAGCAGAAGATTGCCCGGGCTGATCCGTTCCAAATACAAACACATTCGTTCATATGCCTGCAATCTCAGTGGCAGCGTGATCTCTGTTTGTTTGCTGCGGATATCCCATCTTTGTTTTTCAAAGATCTTGTCTGCGACCGTCGTGATGGTTAAATATACTCCGTAAATAACGCCCGCTCCAAGCAGAACAGCCGTTAGTAAAATGTAATACTCCATGGGTTAATACAATATTATTGGTATTGAATAAAGCCAAAATTACGAGATTAACTCAAAATTAATCCGAAGAATTATGTCAATTGAACGAATTCAATCTGAAAAAATGATGTTAGCTGTGTTATGTTCTTTTGAAATAACCAAGATCAGTAATGCTGAGCCTGAAATTCCGGCTAACTTGCTGGTTTTGCCGAAGTGAACCAAAGCCATAATAATCCGGACAATGGAAGACCCGATACAAATTACAGAAAAAGCCAAAGCTGAGATAATCTCAACCCTTCTCGCAAACAAGATACCTGGCACCTACGGGTTAAGGGTAGGATTGAAGGGGGGAGCGTGCAGCGGTACTTTTCTTCTTGGCTTTGATACACAAACTGACTTCGATCAACTTTACCTGATAGAGGGGATCAGGGTTTATATTGACAGAAGGCACCTAATGTATGTCGTCGGCTTGTCCGTTGACTACGAGGAAGGTTTGAACGGGAGCGGTTATACGGTTTCTACACTCGCGGGAAAGTAGTTCTCACCGTTAATCTTCAATCGTTACATGTTTCCAGTTTTCGCCTGATCTGATCCGGTTTAGCTGTGTGTGTGTAATACCAAATTGCTTGGCAATCATTTTCAAACGATTGTTGTCGTTTTTCAAAAGCTTTTTGATAATACGAACTTTACTCTCTGTTAGCTTGTAGTTCTTCGTTCTCCTTGGAATTACTCTGTTGATGAAAGCCGGATTCTCTTTGTTGTGCTCGATCATCTCTGCCTTGGTTACCCATTTGAGATTCTCATAGTAGTTGTTCTGCTTTTCAAAATCGATGTGGATGACGAAAGCATGGTCATCACTTGTTTTGTCAACAAAATATTCCGCAACCAGCTTATGTACATAACGATTGATTGTCTTTCCACCACTCGCCCTGATATTAAGCGACCTGTATCCCTGTATCACTGATCCTTTTATAACAGCTCCATCCTTAGGGTTGTTTTGAAAGCTTTTCAGTCTTCCATAGTTAGAAACTTCATAATGAGGAGCATTTTCAATTTCTGCGAAGATGATCCTAGCCCACTTTTCGTTCCAATAACTCCGACTTACATTTGACTCATTCATTTTTTTAGTATAATAATGTTGTTTGTGTCTTACTGAAATCCTGGCATGATTCTTGTGATAAAAATTTACCTTTAGGCTTTTTTACAGCATCAGTGATGAAATTTATTCTCACTTTTATTTATTTAACTACACTATAATGAAACGCACCTTAATTGTCGGAGCATCTTCAAATCCTTCCAGATACGCTTACTTAGCTGCTCAGAGATTAACTGCTATGGGGCATCCGATTCTATTGCTTGGCCGTAGAAAGGGTTTCGCCATTGGGCAGGAAATACATTTGGAAAAAGTTGCATGGACCGACGTAGATACGGTTACACTCTACATTAATCCCAGCCACCAGCCAGAGTATTACGATTATATCATATCTCTGAATCCCAAACGTGTCATCTTTAATCCCGGAACCGAAAATCCCGAATTTGAAAGCATACTGAGTTCTATAAATATCGTACCAGTACAGGGCTGTACACTGGTAATGTTATCTGTCGGTCAGTATTAGGGAAAATTATTTTAATTGTTTTAAAGTTACCAGCGAATTAGTGCAGAGGCCCAGGTAAAACCACTACCAAATGCGGCAAGGCATATAAGATCCCCATCTTTTAACTTGCCCATTTCCCATGCTTCCGAAAGTGCAATTGGAATTGATGCAGCAGTTGTATTTCCGAAGCGCTGGATATTGTTGATAACCTGATCTTCCGATAATCCCATTTGCTGTCTTACGTAATCGCTGATACGGATGTTGGCCTGATGAGGAACCAGTAAGTTTATATCAGAAGACTGATATCCGTTAGCGCTCAAAGCTTCATTGATTACCTCTCCGAATTTTACAATCGCATGTTTGAAAACAGCGTTTCCATTCATATATACATTAAAACCACCTTCTTCAATCATCTCTTTTGTTGCAGTACGACCCGGACGGCTGCTGCCTGGCTCTTTCACATAAAGATCTTCCGCAAACCTTCCGTCGGCATGAAGGTGTGTGGATAAAATAGAATGACCTGGATCTTTCGTAGTCTGCAGAACCGCTGCTCCCGCACCATCACCAAAAATTACTGCCGTATTTCTTCCTGCCGTGCTCTTGTCTATCCAGGACGACTGAATTTCTGAGCCTACCACAAGCGCGGATTTGTACATTCCTGATTTAATAAACTGGTCCGCTATGGAAAGTGCATATACAAAACCTGAACACTGCTCACGGATATCAATCACCGGCTTGCCATCCATCTGTAATTCCCGCTGCATCAAAAAAGCAGATCCCGGGAAAAAGTAGTCCGGGGTGATTGTGGCATAAACGATTACATCTATGTCATTTGGAGAAAGACCTGCACGTTCCAGTGCCTGGCGTGAGGCGGCGGTTGCCATGCTGTAATTGGTGTCCTTTCCATGTTCGAAGTACCTGCGCTCTTTAATCCCGGTACGTTCCTGAATCCATTCATCCGATGTCTCCATCCATTTGGTCAGATCATTGTTTGTTACAACGTTGTCGGGCACGTAATATCCAAGACCGGTAATTCGGGAATAAATCATAAAATGAATAAGAAAAAGTAATAGCTTAAAGTCAGGTAATGTGGTTCAGCCAGGTTACATAATCGTCTGCTTTTCATAGCTTGAATACGCAGGGCTTGCAAAATTGCAACAAAAAGTTTTTGTTACCAATTAAGTCAGTTAGTTTTCGATAAATTGGACAGCAGCGAGACAAATATGTACAAAATCAATATCACAGGAATTGCAAGAATCTGAAAAAAGATCAAAAGTAAAGCGCTGATCAGAATAAAAGAATAACGTATTTCATTACCTTTCCATCCAAATGCCTTAAACTTTAAAGCCAGCAACGGCAGTTCGGCCACGAGTAAAAATGACATCACAAAGGTTAGAATAAGCAGATTACTGGTATTGACAATAATTTGCTCCCAAATCGCTCCATATTGATGTACGATAACGGGTAGCGAACCGATCAGTAGGGCGTTTGCCGGCGTTGGAACTCCAATGAAAGTATCGCTTTGGCGGGGATCGTTATTGAATTTTGCCAGACGTATTGCGGAGAAAATCGCGATAAAGAAGGCGAGATAGGGTTTCCATATTTCGTCCATATTTTTTGGAGTGCTTCCCATTAACAACTGAAATACGATCACCGAAGGCAAAACACCAAAGGTCACCATGTCAGCCAATGAATCCAGATCACGGCCAATAGGGGAGCTTACTTTTAAAAGTCTAGCCAGGAAGCCATCGAAAAAGTCAAAGATGAGCGCGACGCCTATTAGATAACAGGATAAAACAATATTGCCATGAAAAACTTCGACAATACCAATGCAGCCACACAAAAGATTGCCGCAGGTAAGCGCATTCGGTAAATTTCTTCTGATCATGATTTGGGCAGGATGTAAGCAATAATGGATTTACCTATTTCAAAAACGGGTTATTTTTCTTTTCAAAACCAATTGTCGTAGGACCCATGTGGCCTGCATAAACGGTGTAATCGTCCGGAAGCGTAAAAAGCTTGTTTTTTATACTGCCAATGAGTGTATCGAAATCTCCGCCTGGCAGATCCGTGCGGCCGATACTCTGCCGGAAAAGAACATCCCCGCCAATCACAAATCTTTGTTCATCACTTACAAATGCAATATGACCAGGCGCATGGCCGGGCACAAAAATCACTTTCAGTAAAGAATTTCCAAACGTTACAATGCTGCCCTCATCCAGATAACCATCTATTTCCGGTTCATCAAATGCAGGAAAACCATAATTAGGTGCGTAAGTTCTGACGGCTTTTAACAGTGGCTCATCAATTATATGCAATAAAAAAGGAATATTATATTTTGCTTTTACGGCCGCCACACCTAACACGTGGTCGATGTGTGCATGTGTGTTGATAATACGTACAGGGGCTAAATTATGACTTTCAATAAAACCGTATAACTGGCTGGTTTCTTCTGCACCATAACAACCAGGATCAACGATTACCGCTTCCCCAGTTTCATCGTAAAGAAGATAGGTGTTTTCCGAAAACGGATTAAAAGTAAAAGATTTTATTTGTATCATTTATTTAAAGCTTTTTCCGGCTTGTACCGGAATTAAGTGCCGAAGTTACAAAACTGCCGGCAAACTGTTCTGCTGCGACTTGCTTTTGATAGATACAAAAAACTGCCACTACAATAACATACATTGTAATGGCAGTTTCGAAATTAAGGAAATTAGTTTGCTGTTCTTTCGATAATGGTTGTCCGGATTCTGTCGTAGTACAAAACGGTTAATCCTTCAAAACCGGAGTCTGTTCCAACACAGAGCCAGATTTCACCGTTTGCATTTGCGGTTACCGGAACCGGTGCTCCTCCGTTGGAACGCTGCACGAGCTTGTAACCATCCGCTTCCAATCCATTTGAAATATTTCCTAAAACGACCATTTCTTTGCCGTTCTCTGATTGATTTCCTTTGTCCAGATTAAAACTGTAAAACCCGGATGTTAAAGTTGCTACGGGCTCTTTGTTGGAGGCACCGGCCTTAATGTAAGTTGCACCTCCCTGTGACCCGCCTGCACCGATACCTTTGTCTGTATAAGGCGTTCCAAGTGTTATATCAAAAACAACATTGTAATTTCCGTTGGGTGTCAGTCCGGATATTTTTCGTTTTAAGTACATAAACATATCGTCGCTCCGGTTGTGACTCTGGATTTTAAAACCATATATGGTCGAATCCAGCACAGCCGGCAGCCGGGCTCTTCCGGCGGCTTTTTCCAGGCTTGCCGAGTCCGTAGCAGAACTGTATTCGGCAAAGCCCGCAGCCCAGCCCTCCACAGTTTGTTCAAACTTGTTATCGAGCATAACTGCTCCGTTCAAATTATCGTCAGTACAGGAATACAATCCGGGAAAGAGTGCCAGACCCATCCATATTATCCATTTTTTCATTTTACCTCTTGTTTAGTAAATAACCAATACACGTTTGAATGACCCGGAAATGTATAGTAGGGTTGGAAAAAATGAAAACAGTTTTAATTGAAAATGACTTTTTAACTGATATTCACTATCTGGAGGCGGAAATTAACCTATCAAAAAAATAGTAGGTTTTTTATGCAGATCAGGTTTATCTTTTCTCCAATGTCTGATTGACAACGTTTTGATAAACTCATCAACAGCTGTGATACTGCTTGCAACACATAGTCGCGTGTCCGGCTGGCAGGTTTCCAAAACGGCCTCCATAAGCTGATTATTTCGGAAAGGAGTTTCCATAAAGATCTGCGTTTGGTTTCGTATTTGCGCTTCCCTCTCGAGCTGCTGGATCATCTTTTTTCGATCCGCCTTATCTATAGGTAGATATCCATGAAAAGCGAAGGACTGTCCGCTCATTCCTGAAGCCATCAAAGCAAGCAAAATGGACGAAGGACCCACCAGCGGTACAACCGATATGCCAATTTCGTGGGCCAGCCTCACCGCAACTGCACCCGGATCGGCCACACCCGGGCAGCCTGCTTCCGAAATAATACCGGCATTTTTGGTCAGATCCAGCAGCTGTTGTCTTGTTTCTCCGGCAGGAGTGTCCTTGGTTAACTCAATAAATGTAAGTTCATCTATTACCTTCCCCAGTTTTAATCCGCTTATAAACCGACGGGCAGTTCTTATGTTTTCGACAAAAAAAGTATCCAGATTTATAATGGCATCGGCTATCTGAGGGCTTAATACCTTATCGGAAGTATACTCGGCAAGTACAGTAGGAATTAGATAGAGCGATAAATTCTTAGAATTCATAATTTTTTTTAATAATATCAAACATCCTTTCCAACCATTTCAGCTCAGAAATTGTCATAATAATTAAGCAAAGTTAAATGCAATGTTACGACAACTATCTGTTTTACTGTTTTTATTCCTTTTACTTTCCTGCAAAAAGGACAGCGATGAAGCTACTCCAAATTTTGCTTCCATTTCCGGAACATGGAGACTGGCAGAAATTGAAAAAGGAACCTACGGAAAGAAATTTTGGGAAAAAGTGGATTTCAAGCCATCTGAAACGCGGATATTCGGGACCGACGGAACAATTCTCGACAAGGATGGACTTGCCGTTTGCTGTTCTCCCAAAAACGTGCTGATTAACGGCAAGACTTTGGATGTACGCACCAATCCTTCACTTACCAATCCATTATGCTCCCTGGTTGACTGTATTTACTGCGAAACCTGGGAAATGGAATGGAAAAATGATGAAATAATTGTCACTTACTGCGATGGTGCCCGTTATAAATATCTCCGAAATTAAAAGATAATATCGTCAGGTAAGAAAGTCGATCAGGGCTTTTACAAAAGCTTTTGGCTGTTCTGCCTGTATCCAGTGCCCTGAATTTTCGATCGTTTCCAGTTTTGCATTAGGAAATAATTTCAGGATTCCTTCCCAGTCTTCATCCTGAATGTAGTCTGACTTATCGCCGCGCATAAACATTGTTGGCACGTCTATGGTCATTTCTGAAACAATTTCCCTTCCTACATTTGCCATTTCATTGGTTAGTAACGGTAAATTGAACCGCCAGCCAAAACCACCTTCATCTTTCCTGTAAAGATTTTTTAATAAAAACTGACGAACCGGGAGCAGTGGCTCGTAAGCTGCCAGGGCATCGTCTGCCTGCTGCCTGTTTTCGATCTCTTCAAGTTTGATCGTATTTAAACCCGCCAGTATTTTTCGGTGATGAATAGGGTAAGCTTTGGGACCAATATCGGCTATCACGAGCGTTTCATAAGTACCCGGGTAAGTTACTGCATATTCCATAACCGTTTTTCCTCCCATGGAATGTCCTAACAAAACAGGCGATGTTAGCCCTTGCTGAGCGAGGAATTCTTTCAGATCACTTGCAAAAGTTTCGTAATTCAGGCTGCCTTCATGAGGAGAACGGCCATGGTTTCGCTGATCAACCAGATACACCTGATAGCCATGATCTGAGATTGTTTTACCTACTGTAAGCCAGTTGTCTAAGAATCCAAAAACACCGTGAAGTATAACGATCGCGGGTCCGGTTTCTCCTATTTTTTTGAAATTTAAATGCATCATGAAAAAAAATTAGAAAATTTTACACTTTAACTAAAATTACACCTGTTAACAATTTCTTAATGTAGCAATTGTTCGATTTTAGAACCTTTATCCGTGCAAAATTGCCCAAGGACAGGTTATTGACACGTGCGGTAAAGGTCGGCAGGAATTCTTTTAAAGAAAAAAAATAACAGAGATTGAATCTTAATAAAAACATAATGTGACCGATGTTTAATTATAAATATGAATTTCTGTATTATTCCAATAAATCAGGCAGTTATGTGCAATAGTATAGCATTTTAGTAGGATTTGGTACTTTGTTTAAGAACTAAAAAAAAACTTATTTTGCGGCATAATTTGTTTGTCATCAACCGATGGGCCTAACTCATTTTTCAAAACAATCCCAAATTTTATGAACAGGAAAAGTTTACTTTTCAGGGCAGCGTTTACTGCGTTGCTCGTATTTTCATTGTCTATCTTGAGCGGACAGCTGTATGCTCAGGTAACAACTTCTTCTCTTAATGGTACGGTAACCGACGGGAAAGAGTCTCTTCCGGGTGCAACTGTCGTAGCCATTCACGGACCTTCGGGAACTGAGTATGGAACTTCGGTTACAGGTAGCGGAAATTACAGCATTCCAAACATGCGAATTGGCGGGCCTTATAAGGTTACCGTTAGCTTCGTTGGTTTTTCGCCTAAAACGTATAACGACATCTACCTTAAACTTGGTGAGCCGTACGCGTTGAATCTTGAACTTGCTTCGGGAGATGTTCAATTGAATGAAGTTGTTGTTTCTTCGGGGCAGGGACAAATTCTGAACAGCGACAGAATGGGTGCTGTTACAAACATTGGAAGAGGACAAATTCAGGTTATGCCTTCGGTAACACGCAGCATAAACGATTTGACAAGAATGACGCCACAAGCAAACGGTTCATCGGTTGCGGGTGGTAACTACAGACAGAATAACTTCACCATTGACGGTGCTGACTTCAATAACAGTTTTGGTATTGGTGGTAACCTTCCGGCTGGTGGTTCTCCGATTTCACTGGATGCATTGGACGAAATTTCGGTAAGTATTGCACCTTATGACGTGCGTCAGTCGGGCTTTATCGGTAGCTCTATTAATGCAGTAACAAGATCAGGTAATAACACTTTTTCCGGTTCTGCTTACCGTTACTGGAGATCAGAAAAACAGCAGGGAGATAAAGTTGGTGATGAAGAATTTACAAGACCTCCTTTTAACTTCGAGCAAATTGGTTTCAGACTGGGCGGACCTATCATTAAAAACAAACTTTTCTTCTTCGTTAACTACGAAACTGAAAATCAGCCTAAACAGGTACAGACCAACTTCGCAGCAACTGCTACATCAGGACCAGGTTCTTTTGGAAGCGCGAGTAACATCGTAAGACCATTGGCTTCGGAACTGGATGCGATCAGTAACTTCCTGCGTACGAACTACGGATATGAAACAGGACCTTACGATAACTACAACACGGAAATCAAAAGAAATAAATTTTTGGCCCGTATTGACTGGAACATCAATTCAAAACATCGTTTGAACGTTCGTTACAGCCAGGTTGAAGGTGGTGAGCCAACTGCTCCAAGTACTTCAACCACCGGATCTGGATTTAGTTTCCCAACAGGAGGAGGCAGAACCAGCAATACAATGCTTTGGTTTAAAAACTCTAACTACTACCAACAGGCTAACTTCTATTCGGCAGCCGTTGAGTTGAACTCACAGCTTGGTTCTAAGTTTGCTAACGTTTTGCGCGGAACTTACACTTTCCAGAATGACTCCCGTGAGTCAGAAAGCTCGATTTTTCCGTTTGTTGATATTTTGAAAGATGGTACTTCATTTGCAAGTTTCGGATATGAGCCATTTTCTTATGGTAACCTTCGTAAAGTTAAGATGTACTCTTTCGTAGATAACCTTACCTGGATTGCCGGCAAACATTCATTCACAGCTGGTTTGCAGGCAGATTTTAGTACAACTACGAATGGTTTCCAGCGTTTTGGAACTAGTGCATATGTTTATGCTTCATGGAATGATTTTGCAACAGGTGCAAAACCAATCAACTTCGCGCAAACGTTCTCTTTGTCTCCGGGTTATGCGCAGGCTTTCCCAAGTTTCAAGTTTGCTCAATATTCAGCTTACATCCAGGATGATATAACGGTTTCTAAAAACCTTAAAGTGTCTCTGGGTCTTCGTGCAGATCTTCCAACTTACCCGGATGTTTCTGAAGTTAGATCAAATCCATTGGTTGCAAATCTTACTTTCGCAAACGGTGAAAAAATCAATACTGGTATTCTGCCAAAATCTGCAATTATGTTGTCTCCACGCGTAGGGTTTAACTATGATGTATTAGGAGATCGTACTTTGCAGCTTCGTGGAGGAACAGGGATCTTCACAGGTAAAATTCCATTCGTATGGATCGTTAGTCAGGCGGGTGATGCTGGTATGCTTCAGGTTACTACAAGTGCAAGCGGTGCTGCGAACACACCGGGTGCTTTCAATCCGGACCCAGGTGCTTACCGCCCTGCAACGGTTCCTCCGGCAGGAACTATCATTCCGGGAACTGTAAGTGCAATGGCGAACGGGTTTAAGTTTCCTCAGTCATGGAAATCAAGCTTGGGTATTGATAAAAAACTGGGAGCTGGTTTCGTAGTTTCTATAGATGCGATTTACAATAAGGATTTGAACACGGCGATTTTCAGAAATGCCAACCTTGTTAATCCTACTGCACTTAACGTAGCAGGATATGCTGATAACCGCATGATTTATCCTAACCTTACAAAGGATAAATATGTGAATCCGTTGACAAGTGCAACTTTAAGTGCAAGTAACCCTGCACCAAGTACGCCGGTAGCAAATGGTGACACAAGAGGAACACAGGCATTGAATACAACGGTGGTAGACAACGGAAGCAAAGGACATTACTTCTCTGTTACAGGTAAAGTTGAAAAGCAATTCAGCAATGGATTCTTTGCAATGCTTGCTTACACAAGATCAGAAGCTAAAAACCTTTCAGACGGTAGCGGCGATCAGCCGTTGTCGGCATGGCAAGCTAATGAAACTGTAAACGGTGGTAATACGCCGACGTTGGGTTATGCAGGTTTTGTTCTTCCTGAACGTGTTACAGCTTATGTTTCTTATCGCAAGGAATATATCAAACATTTGGCAACTACACTTTCTGTTGCTTACAACGGATCAATTGCAGGCCGGTTCTCATACCTTTATGCAAAAGATTTCAATAGAGATGGTTATGTAGGAAATGATTTGATCTACATTCCAAGAGATGCTTCGGAAATTACGTTTGCTCCTAAAACAATCGGAACAGGTACTGAGGCGGTAACTTATACTGCACAGCAGCAAAGTGATGCATTCTTCGCATATGTTGATCAGGATGATTACCTGAGCAAACACAAGGGTCAATATGCTGAAAGAAACGGAGCGAAACTTCCATGGAGAAACCAGATCGATGTGAAATTCCTTCAGGACATCTTTATCAATATCGGTAAATCAAGAAATACAATCCAGGTTGGTGTTGATATTTTCAACTTTGGAAACCTTCTTAATTCAAGCTGGGGTAAATACAAAATCGTAAATGCACCATCTATTCTTGATGTGACAAACGTTGCTGCTTTGGTTCCAGGCGGTACTGTTAAACCAATCTTCCAACTTCAGACTGACAGAGGTAAACTGGCTACTGAAACTTTCAGAAATAACGTAAGTACTACTTCTACCTATTTCATGCAGTTCAGTGTTAGATATATCTTCAACTAATCGGAGAGATATTAGCAGCATAAAAAAATCCCCTCATTCGAGGGGATTTTTTTATGCTGCTAATATCAATTTTACTGACCAGGTTACTTTATAATTGCTGCTGTGCTACATCCCTCAAAGTCTCCACCCCGGCCCTGTAGCCTTCTACAATCAGCCTCGAAATATCATCAGAGGTGAAATGCTGCAAATCCAGTATCAAAGGTGAAGCCGGCCTGATTACTGTTAGTTTCATGGGCGTTCCGCGCAGAACGGAACGGTCTACAAAAGATTCAGCCCAAATGATATTGCTGTTTGCTACCTCATTTACGGTTATATCCCGAACACGTTCTATCAGGGTGATCAGATTGCGCGCATTCAGGCCTTCGGGTTGGTAGAGATGCGGAGAATGGCAGCCAAGCATCATGATTTCCGTTGCACCGTCTGTAATTGCCGGGCGAATCGGAATTACTTCCCGAAGTCCCCCATCCAGAAACAAACCATTTTCTATTTTGACGGCAGGCATTAGCATCGGTATGGATGAACTCGCACGCACATAATCTAGGAAATGTTTATTTCCCTGCGGAGAAACGTATTTCATTTCTCCGCTTTCAATATTGACCGCACCTACTTTTACTTTGATGCTGGTGTTTTCCAACAAGGCATCACTAACATTTTTCCGGATCAGGTTATGCAGGGGAGAAGGGTCCAGAAGTCCGTCGAAACGGCTCATCAGCGTGTTGACACCAAGTTTGACCCGTGATCTTAACGTAGAAATATCCTGAGGCAGTGTTATGTTTTTAATCCAGAATTCCAGCAGTTTTCTTCCTGCTAATGGCCAGTTGATTTCACCGTTTTCGCTTCGCTGTCGCTCGGCTTCATTTACCAAAAATGTTGCATTTAATGCACCAACTGAAATTCCATAAATCATATCCGGTTGAAATCCGCTTTCAAGGACAGCCTGAATGGCGCCAACCTGAAATGCTCCTTTCATTGATCCGCCGCCCAGGACGAGTGCTTTCATATTTATCAGCTATTAGCTTTCAGCAATTAGCTGTTAGCCTTGATTGGGAAAATTTATAATTTTTTAATAAGAAATCTTTCAATACACTTCGCCTGTAAAAGAAGCTGTATCGCATTGAAGTTTCTTTTTTTCTCAATTCTAAACATTTTCATTCTAAAATTGGTATAAACAAAAGATTTTATTCCAAATTTGAACATTGGATTACAGAAACCGGTTAATTGATTAAATCTTACTCCGGTTCTGTTCCGGCTTTTCACATCAGTAGGGATAGGAGTGCCCCCGTTATTTATATGACCCTTTCAATAAAGGATATTCAGTTACCCGTTGCCGATGAAATGAAGGCTTTCGAGCAGAAGTTTCGTCAATTTATGAAAAGCGATGTAATGCTTCTGGACCAGATCATGAATTACATCGTGCGCCGTAAAGGAAAGCAGCTCAGGCCAATGTTTGTTTTTCTTTCAGCCGGAGTATGCGGTAATGTAACTGAATCTACTTACAGGGGCGCTGCGTTAATTGAACTGCTGCATACCGCCACACTTGTTCACGATGATGTTGTGGACGACTCCAATTACAGGCGTGGTTTCTTCTCAGTGAATGCTTTGTGGAAAAATAAAATTGCGGTTCTCGTTGGCGATTATCTCCTTTCAAGAGGCCTTCTTCTCTCGGTCGACAATGGTGAATTTGACCTTTTGAAACTGGTTTCCACCGCTGTAAGAGAACTGAGTGAAGGCGAACTTTTACAAATTGAAAAAGCAAGACGCCTGGATATCGATGAAGATGTTTATTATCAGATCATCAGGCAAAAAACAGCGTCTTTAATTGCTTCCTGCTGTGCGGTCGGTGCCTGTTCTGTCGGGGCAGGGGAGGAAGTTGTGAAACGGATGCATGCTTTTGGTGAAAAAGTAGGTATGGCTTTTCAGATCAAAGATGACCTCTTTGATTACGGTGAAGATGAAATCGGCAAACCGTTGGGTATCGATATCAAGGAGAAGAAAATGACTTTGCCTCTAATTTATGCGCTCAATCAGGCAGGCTGGCTGGAAAAACGACGGATCATCAATATCATTCGTAATGAAAGCCACAAGCCGAAAAAAGTGAGCGAGGTAATTGCCTTCGTAAAGGATTCAGGCGGACTTAAATATGCTCAGGAAGTGATGCAGCGCTACGTGGAAGAGGCGCGTGTCTTACTATACGAATTTACCGATTCCGCACACCGCCAGTCCCTGGAACAGCTTGTTCAATACACAATCGAGCGCAGTAAATAATTCTCACAATATTTTTAGCGATTATTTGAAGAGAGATTAATACTCTGTTCAAACCTACATTTTAACTTTATAAAATATATAAGAAAATTATATTTTATTTTCTTTGTTGGACTAATCTTTTAGTTAAATTTGTGGCCTCACATAATTGCTATTAGATATGAAAATAGTACTAACCTTCGCATTACTTCTATTGACCAGATATGCCTCCGCGCAGCTGGTTGTCCTGAGTGAAAAAGAATCTGTAAAAAAAAATTTAACTGTTAAGGAGCTCGATAAACAATATCCTGAGGGACAGGAACTGGGACTTGAAGTGCCCAGGAGTATCTACGATGCTATCCGGAATGCTTTGGACGTTGTTATGGGTCCGAAAAAAGTGGAAAAGCTAACTGTGGCGAGCAGCTTATATTTGAACAACGAGGGTAAAATCGATTATTTGATTTACAATTTCGGGGGCAATATGTGGGTTGTGGAAAATGGCAAAGCCGTACTGAGGAAGCCCGATTTTAATCAGGATTCGTTAAGCCGGATCATTTCAGAAAACCTTCCGGCGCAGCTGGCGGGATTCATTTCAAAAAGGCATATCGGAGAGAAATCTAAACTGAATCTGTATAGTAATTTTACAATAAGCGCTTCGGAACTCAAATCAAAAGCCGTAGCGCAGAATGATAGCATTGTTGGCAGTATGTTGAGTAAATTGAAAGGAACGGAAAAGGTTATTGTAAAAAAGGATAGTGTGATTAAGGGATTAGACGCCGCACTGGCCAGTGTTGATACTTTAAAAATCAAAACCCTTTATCTGGAAAGAGCGTTGCTAAAATCTGTTCCGGATGTAATTTATCGCTTTCCTAATCTGGAAATGCTAAGCCTGCTGGATAACGATCTTGAAGAGGTTAACATCAATATGTCGAGATTACCTAAACTTAAACATCTGAATTTGAGTGGGAATATTTTGTCAGAAAATTCCATCAAAATTTCTTCAAATAAAACGCTGCAATTACTAAATCTGCAAAGAAATATAATTCACGACATTCCTTTTGCAGTGAAAAATTGTAAAAAACTGGAAACGCTCTGGCTGGGCCGTAACAAATTATCGGCACTGAGTGACAGAAGTTTTGGAAAGATGAAACGTCTCAGAGACTTGAATCTTTACAAAGCGAGGATCGCTTCTCTTCCTGGTGGTGTGAAAAAAATGCGCCGGTTGGAAGTTCTGGATTTGTATTATAACAACCTGGAAAAATTGCCTGGATCCGTCACAAAATTAAAGCGGCTTACACATCTCGCCGTTGCCAATAACCAACTGACTGTTTTACCCGAAAAACTCAATAAGCTGAAACGACTGAATGTTCTTTATGCGCATCATAACCATCTCAGCAAGTTGCCTGCAAACATAGTTAAACTCAATAATCTACTTATTCTGGATCTTGGTTTTAACTGGTTTACCGACTTTCCATCCGAGCTGACTCGTTTTGCCAGTTTACAGGATCTGGATTTATCATCTAATAATTTTACCGAATTTCCGGTTGAACTTCTGTCTGTTCAGCGTCTGAATAAGTTATTTTTAAGAGGAAATCCATTTTTGCAGGATGACCGGGAAGTTAAATACGGTCCTCAGTTTAGCCAGCTAAAAAGTAAAAACATAGAAGTTTTTTACTGATAAACAGGATGTTTTATGAATGCAGAGCCGCTGAGATAAATATTTCAGCGGCTCATTTTTGATAACATTTCCTGTAACTGATAGGCTTCGTTATAAAGCGTTTTATTAACATAGCGGTCGACAGGAAGATTTTTGCTTATTAAAGCAGGCTTAAAAATATTCAGAAAACTGACAAACTGAAGTGAAAAATTCCAGGCTTCTGTCAATTGTGAAAAAACTTCCTGATCGCGATGAATCAGCGTTTCATAGTTTAAAACCAAATAGCTTTCCCGGGATTTGTTTTCAATAAGTTTTAAAATTTCCCGGTTATACAAAATCCATATTTTCAAAAACCGCGAAGCTTCAGACTTGCACAGGTTTTTGATTTCCCGTGCCTTTTTCCTTTTTAATTTATACCTCATGAAAAAGCCCGGATTGTCAATGGGTTCATCATGTTCATGCATGACTTTATAAGTACGGCTGATCAGCGAACTAATCGTAGAATGGAAATCCCGAAATACTACAAGATATTTGGCTTTGGGAATCAGCTTGTTATAGTCCTGGAGAAACAGGCAGGTACGCGGATCTTTCCAGCCCCATACGCCATGATTGCTGCTCTTGTCTGAAATGATCGCATTTGCCTTCAATTTTTGCTCTTCAGTCATTTCAGAAGCAGGTATTTCTGTGAATCCGTCATCCGTAAGATTCTGTGACAAGAGAATATTCCTGTGCAACTCATAAAATTCCAGATCTTCGTAGTGGCCGTCTGCGTTTCCAATTCCTTCGCCCAATAATTCGTCGCCTACATGTAATCCGCAGCGATAGAGCCATTGGGTAACTAAAGATGTACCCGACCGGTGCATCCCGGCAATGATCAAAACGTTGCTATTCATTTGACAGACCTTTAAAATGCATTGTTTCTGAACGCAAAGGAAAGTCACTATCAAGATTTTGCAGAACAAATCCAGCGATATCGTCCGTACACTCCGAAATGGTTTTCAGGCCGGTATTGATATATAGATCAGGACAATCCGGTCTGTCAAACTGGTCGTTTACCCCGGTAAGGTTTTTAAGTTTATCCGGATGATCCTCTGGTAGTAAGGTCCTTTTGTATAAACCCTTGGTATCCCTTTGAAACAAAGTTTCCAGAGAGCAGTCGAGATATATGGTTTTTACGTTTTCGTAACTATTGACGAGTTCCGTTCTTATTTCTTCGTAGGGGTTGATCACACTCATGATACTTACAATGCCGTGGGCCGAAAATCGGCTTGCCAGAAATCCGAGACGCCTTATATTTTCCTGTCGGTCCGCTTTTGAGAAACCAAGATCTTTACCCAGCTTGCTTCTGTAAAGATCTCCGTCGATTATTTCAACGCGTACTCCTTTTTCAGAGAGCTGGTTTTTAACACCGGTTGCCAGTGTGGTTTTTCCGGCACCGGATAATCCGCAAAACTGAATGATCATATGTTGTCAGAATTTGGTGGTATAACTCCATACAAAATATGGGGCCAAATGTCCGTTAGCCAGACAAATATAAATTATGAAAATTGTTTGGTCACCAAAAGTAACATGCAATCTTCTCTTTTAAATACTCCAAGAAAATCTGTTTTGTTGCAAAAATGATAATAGAAGAGTAACAGTAAATTAACATTAAAGGCTCAAAGGTTCCACCAGTACGTAAATTTCAGAACAATAGCCCTGTTTTTTACTATGAAGTTTTCCGGCAGATAATTGTCAGTATAAACAATGAATAAATCAGAAGCAGGTTTGTAGCGCCACTGTAAACGGGCATTCAGGTTGATGTTGTCAGCCTGATTATTGTATTGCATGAAAGTGGTAAAAAACAATTTATTTGTAAACGTCACATCCACGCGCGGGCCAACCAGCCAGAGTTCCTTGCGGTTCCAGGGATCGGGCAAACGGATATCGTTGTAGTTTCCGGCCATGGCAATGGCAACGTATGGCTGGACGCGGTACCCGAGTTCAGCTCTTAAATTGTTACGATGTCCGCCATCATAATACCCACCAAAAATGGCAGATGCATTGTAGGTAAGTCGGTTTTGCGGACCGGAGGCAATATCAAAGCCGGTTGACTTCCAGTTGTGTTCTGTACCGGTTGCCAAAGTTGGTCCGCCTAAGTTGGTTGGATCAAAAGGTCTTAACAAACGCACGTAGTTGCTGGCTCCCCAAACAGAAATCGTTGCCCGGTTGATGAAGTTGATGTTATAGGAAAGTACAAATTCCCGGTCGCTGGGGTCAAAGGATTTGTCCCAGTACATATTACTTACCAGCTTAGGGCCGTGACTAATAATCTTGGGAGATTTTATAAAAAACAAATAACCCACGTTAGGACTGATCTTGTAATAACCCATCCTTGTCGCGTTAGGTACATAGCCTACTTCGGCATTGTAATTTTTTCCAACATACTCATGCTGCCATTGCCAAAAGAAATTCGCCTTATTAAATTTAAGATCTGCTGCATGAACAAAATCATCAGTTGACTTACCCGGAGTAAAGGATTTTAAAAACATTACTTTACCTGTCCAGAGATTATTCACACTCGCCAGGTTATATTCAGCGCCAATGTTACGGTTGTAACGGTTTAAAGAAGCATGTTTCTCGGGAAAATAATTAATAGCATCCCGGTTAATAAAAATAAAACGAACATTGGAACGGGCAAAGACCTGACGCTGCAATGCGAAAACAGCATAGTTATTTTTTGGTGTGCTATCCTGAGATGCTGTTTGTACATCCAGGATTCCGATGCGCCAGTTTTTATTCAGTTTCCCGCTCATACGGGCCCCAAATTGGATGGGGACACCCAATCCAATACGTCGGGAGAAAAACGGCCGGATGCTGGCATAACCGAAGTTGGCGAACAAATCTGCATTTTCGAGAAAGAATTGCCGCCGTTCAGGGAAGAAAAGTTCGAAGCGGTTCAGGTTCGTTTGCTGTACATCAACGTCCACCTGCGAGAAATCCGGATTTACCGTCAGGTCAAGATTCAGAGAAGGAGACAAGCCAATTTTCACGTCCCCGCCAACCGTGGTTTTATATTTATTGGGTGTGTCTCTTTGATAATCTTTGGTCAGTCTTGTTGCTGCAAAGGGAATCAGCGAAATATTTGGTCCCGGATTCGGAGGAGGCGTGTCCCAAACGAGAACGCCGGTGTAAGCAAGAGAAGCGGATGGAAATTGTCTCGGAACAGGTGCCCAGGCAGATTTTTCAGAAATTGTCAGATCCTGGCGGCTAAAATTTATTCCCCATTTTGAAATTCCGGGTTTGTAACGGATACTTTTAAAAGGAATAGCTGCTTCCCAAACCCATTTATCATCATCATTTTTTACTTCCGACAGCCATTTGTTATCCCAGCTCAGATCCACCGTTCCGCCATCGCCCTGCTGTCCGTCCCAGGGTGCTCCTGCCGCATTAGCGCCAAACGAAAATCCGTTTGTGCGGTCATCGAAGGTATCCATGAAAAGCAGAAAGTTGTCATTTTTTCCAAAACTAAAATCCCGTTTTAATGACTCCACAATGATCGCCCCTTTTGCCGGTTTGTAGTTAACCACAAGGATATACAGATTCTGTTTATCATATGCCATTCTTACCTCGGTTTTGCAGCGGGAAAAGCTGGTATCCATAGGTGTGATCATGAAAAAATCGGTAGCTATCTGCGCGTTCTGCCAGGCGGGATCATTGGCAACACCGTCGACGGAGATTTCTGACGTAGCCGGATGAATATGATATTGATATTTTTCATTGGGCTTTTGAGCCGATAGCCGGCCCGTCAGCAAGCAGGAAAAAAGAATGATGGTAAGAAGTTTTTTCAATATCTTTTTGGGTATAGGATGTCACTCGCTTCGGTTGATCAGATCAAAACGCAGGATTAAGTATTTATTTAAAAGCAGAAATTATTCTCTAAACCATTTGGCATCAGCATAAAATGTTCCGAAAGGAATAAAGGATGCAATGAACGCCAAAATAGATTTTTTCCAGGACCAACTTCTTTCGATAGCAACCTGTAACAATAGCAAAACGTATAAAACAAAAAGTACTCCATGCGCCATACCTACTATTCGGACAGCCTGGGGAATGCCTGCCATGTATTTGAGTGGCATTGCGATTCCTAAAAGAACCAGAAATGAAATTCCTTCCAGCACAGCTACAATGCGAAGACGGCCAAGTGAAGTTTTAAGCAGGGAAAACAACATAATATTAGGATTACCAAAGGATAGTATTTTTCTAAGGCAAAGATAAAATTTAATTTTCAGGAGGCAGTATCAGTATTATTTTATTGTTTTGTTTACAGTATAATTAATCACATCATCATCATGGCTAAAATCTGCTTTTCCTTATTGTTTACATTTTGTTCCTTTGCCGTTTTTGCACAAAAGTTTAAAGTTGCAGGCAAGGTGCTGGATGAAAAAGGTGTTCCGCTTATTGGTGCTTCTGTAATTGAGAAGGGCACAAATAACGGTGCTATTACTGATGGAAATGGTATTTATAAGCTGATGGTTGGCTACACCAACGCCACATTGATTGTCACCTATGTTGGATATAATAAAATAGAAAGAGAGATTGATGGCAAAGGCACACAGAACTTTACCCTTGAGGACGCTACACTTTTAAACCAGGTAACCGTGGTTGGTTCCAGAAGCCTAAATCGCTCATCAGCAGATACACCTTCTCCGGTTGACGTGATTGATATCCGCGAAATTACTACGAAGCAGGGTCAGCTGGATGTAAACCAGCTTTTGCAGTTTGCCGTTCCTTCATTTAATTCCAATCGCCAAACAGGTTCGGATGGTGCAGATCACGTTGATCCGGCTTCTTTGCGCGGTTTGGGGCCAGACCAGACTTTGGTATTAATCAATGGTAAACGCCGGCATCAATCTTCTTTGGTTAATTTGTTTGGTTCGAGAGGAAGAGGAAATACAGGAACTGACCTGAACGCAATTCCTGCCGCGGCCATTGAAAGAATTGAAATTTTACGTGATGGAGCTGCTGCTCAATACGGATCTGATGCAATTGCGGGAGTGATCAATATTGTGTTGAAAGAAAATGTAAATCAGTTGACTGTAAATGCAAATTCAGGTATTTACCTGGCTAAATACAGGAACGATAGCAAAACTTTTGATGGATTGAATTACAGTGTCAATGCGAATTATGGACTAGCTATTGCAAAGAAAGGTTTTGTAAATATTACGGCTGACTACAATTCCCGTGCGCATACGAACCGTGCATATACACATCCGGAAGAAGAACTTGTGAGACGCCAATATGGTGATCCCAAGATGCAAAATGGTTCATTGTATTTCAATGCGATGGTTCCGGTGTTGAAAGGTGTTCAGATTTATAGCTTTGGCGGAATAAATAAGAGGAAAGGTGATGCCTACGCGTGGACTCGGTTTAAAAATGATGACCGAAATATTCCATCTGTATATCCGGACGGTTTTGATCCGGTCATTGCCAGCACCATAGACGACCGTTCCGTCACCGGAGGGGTGAGAGGTGTTTGGAAACAGTGGGATATTGATCTGAGCAATACATACGGTTTTAATAAATTTCACTTTTTTGTAAATAATTCATTAAACCGTTCTCTTGGACCTTTGTCTCCTACGTCTTTTGATGCAGGAGGCTTTCAGCTGGGACAAAATGTAAGCAACTTAAACATATCACGTTTTTACAAAACTATTTTTCAGGGCTTAAATATCGCATTTGGTGCTGAATACAGAACTGAACGCTATAAAATTTTTGAGGGTGACCGGCCATCTTATTACAACTATGATCCAAAATTTGAAAGTGGTTCTCAAGGCTTTCCGGGTTTTAGTCCAGCGAACGTGATTAATAAAGGACGATCCAATATGGGCGCATATGTAGATGTTGAAGCAGATTTAACAAAGAATCTGCTCATTGATATCGCAGGACGCTTTGAAAACTATAGCGACTTTGGAAGTACGATTAACGGAAAAGTTGGTGCACGTTATAAAATATCAAACTTACTGGCACTCAGGGGATCGGTGAGTACAGGCTTTCGTGCGCCGTCACTGGCTCAAAAGTATTTCAATTCGACCTTTACAAACTTTGTAAATGGCAAGGCGGTTGAGGTACTTCTGGCAAATAATGACAGTGAAGTGGCTAAAACTCTGGGTATACCTCAACTGAAACAGGAAACATCTGAAAATGCAAGCATTGGGGTAACGGTTAGGCCGGCTTCCGGCTTCTCTTTAACAGTTGATGGTTATTATGTAAAAGTAAAAGATCGTGTTGTGCTTACAGGCCAGTTTGAGGATACCGACCGTGAGATAGGATCATTGCTAAAATCGCTTAATGTGAGTCAGGCTCAATTTTTCACGAATGCATTGTCTTCAACTACAACCTATGGAATTGACATTATTGCAGCACATTCAGGTAATCTGGGAGCCGGTAAATTGAATACAACATTGGCTGCCAATCTAAATTACATGGAGTTAGGCGACGTTAATACAAGTCCGAAGCTTGCGGGTAAAGAAGACACCTATTTTAATAAAAGAGAACGACGTTTTGTGCTTGCTTCAGCTCCACCTTCTAAAGTAAATCTAACGTTTGATTATACTGTAGAGAAGCTCAGCTTCATGTTAAGAGGAGTCCGGTTTGGCCAAATTAAACTTGTAAACTGGAATTACGGCGAAGTGAAAAATGTAACTACCGGCGTAAAATATTCAGAGAGCGAGTATACGGATATATACAAACCGAAAGTTCAGGTGGACTTGACGGTAAATTACGAGTTTACTAAAAATATTTCCGTATCGTTGGGAGGCAGCAATCTACTGAACGCTTATCCTGATTTACACACGCCATCGCTCACAGAGTCCGGCGGTGCATGGGATCCTGTTCAGATGGGAAGCAACGGCGCGTTTTTCTTCACGAGACTGGGCTTTAAATTTTAATAAACAAACAGGTGAAGTATCGATTTATCCCTTTCCTTTTTTTGTTGTCCTATTTTGCCAAAGGTCAGCCGTGTAAACTCTTAACGCAGACGTTTGCCATTGCTGACACGATGAAGAAAGGAAGCGGAGAATTGTATGTTTTTCGTTTTAGTGTAAAACATTTGGATGATCTGCAATTATTGCCGGGATTGGAAAAAGCAGTTCCGGCAATAAAAAAGCTACAAAAAACACTTGATGAGGATAATAGCTCATTTAAAAATACTGTGCTGTGGCAGCTTGACGAAAAACTTGCAGACAGGCAATTAACAGAGTTGAGAAAAGAATGTCCCGAAACCAGGTTTATGGTTTTTGAGAGAGAGATTGGATTTTACAAATTGAAGTATCGGGCGAAGGAGTAGGGGAGCGGGAAGGAAACTTACACAAGTTATTGAAGGAAATCAAAAGGGAGTTGACAAACATGGTCAACTCCCTTTTGATTACTTAGAGGTTCTTTACGCAACCTGCGGTTTCATCTTGTCTTTATTTTTATTTGCGGCTGCATTTTCTCTGTCACGCATTTTAATAAAATCTCTGAATCTTCTGATAGTTGCCATTACCAAACCGATAACCATTACAAATGTTCCAAGCCAAAGGATGTTTATAAGTGGTTTTTCGGTTGCCTTCATGACGATAAAGTCTCTTTGCGTTGTGTTGACAGCAAAGGTAAACTGACCTGTCTGCGGATTAATTTCCTGAAACTGAACTCTTAACCCTAAATCGTTATTTACTTCGGGTTTGCGGGCAACCATACGGTCGCGGATGACAAATGATGGAGTAATAACAAATTCATGGTCGTTGTCCAGCACGCGGATCATGGCTTTCACAGCCGCGTCTCCTGCTCCCAATGTCACACCTTCTACGGAATCAGTACGTACGACATTGTCAAGAATGGCAACATAATCATTGACAAAAAATGTATCCGCCATGTTGACCGTGAAGTTCTCAGTCTGGCTCCATACAGGTTCCGCAGTTGGGTTGGTTACCATCGAAACATAAGTATAAAGATCTTTGTCCAGCTTGCGGTTGATATCGGGAGATGAAACAATTCCTCCCATTTTAGGATTTATCTGTACACGTGGAAAGAGGTTAAATACACGTCCGGAAGGTTCTCTGTATTCGATTTCGTAATAAAAGTTCTCCGGGAAAATTTCCAGCGTGTCTCCCTTAGAATTATATTTTTTGTCGTTCACCACAATGTCGCGAAGTGCCACTGCGTGGTAATCATTTTCAACAATATCAACCCAGCTTTTTGGAATGTATCCGGGAATATGACGCGGTTCTACGCGAACATCACGCCAGGTGAGCATGTATTCACCCATTTTTTCAGGTTTGTTCAGCCAGAGTGTGATGTTTTCCTTATTTTCTTTATTGTCGTTATTTGTAAACTCCTCGCTGCGGGAAATCATCAGCCCCGAGTTATTGATCGAAACAACTTTGGTATAAGCAGACGAGAATAATATTCCGATCAGCATCAGTGCTATTCCAATGTGCGTGATTGCTCCGCCTGACAGACTATAATTTCCGCGAATGATATTCAGCAAAATCGTTCCGTTTGCAACGATGGCAAAAATCGCAGCCGTTAAAAGTACAATGTATTGAATGTCTTTCACACCCTGGAATGTGATTACCGCAGCGCTGATCAGCAAGGCAATCAATAGAGGATTGTAAAGTCCCTGTAATTTGCCTTTGCCCACACGTTTCCACCAGAAGAACTGGCCAACGCCTGTAAGAATGATGATCAGTGAGAAAAACCAAAGCTGGAATTTATTATAGTGTCCAACCTGATCGGCAGGGAGTGCCATATTAAGAACTGTCCCGAATGCTTCGGCTATTTTGTTATAAACCGGAATTGAAGTTGTGGCAAGAATTTGAAATCCGGAAAGACAAAGCAGAGTAGCCCCGATAAATATCCAGAATTCCTGGGAATAGGTAGAAACCTCTTCATCATCCGACGGTAAACTTTTCCAGCGATAAATCAGCAGCCCGATTGATACAATTGTAAATGAAAGCAGGTAAACCAATAATTGTCCTGATAAGCCTAAATCCGTAAATGAGTGAACGGAGGCATTTCCCAAAACACCGCTTCTGGTCATGAAGGTTGAATAAAGAACCAGAATAAAGGTAGCAATGGTTAATATAAAAGACGTTTTCAATGCGGTTGCATTTTTGCGTCCGATAATCATCGTGTGTATGGCCGCAACCAATACAAGCCAGGGAACGATAGAAGAGTTTTCAACAGGATCCCAGTTCCAGTAGCTGCCAAAGTTAAGGGTTTCATAAGCCCAGTATGCGCCCATTAAAATACCGACACCCAACACAAGTGCTGAAAAAAGAGCCCATGGTAAAGCAGGACGAATCCATTCCTGAATTTTTTTTGTCCATAAACCTGCAATTGCGAAAGAAAATGGAATCAGGGTTGAGGCAAACCCAAGGAACAAAGTAGGAGGGTGAATGACCATCCAATAGTTTTGAAGCAATGGATTTAAACCATTACCATCTTTGGCAATGAAATTCGGATCCATTTTAAAAACCGGAATATCCGGCATCACTTCTTTAAGCAGCAAAAACGGAGTTGAACCGATTTTTACATCAAGTCCCGGAATTACTACCCCCAAAATCATAGATGTAAGAAAAGCCTGAACCAACGCAAAAACCGTCATCACGGGCGCTTCCCATGAACGGTTACTGAAAATAAGAATAGAACCTAAAACGACATTCCAGAAAATCCACAAAAGAAAACTTCCTTCCTGATCCTGCCAAAAACTCGATATGGTATAACCAGCCGGCAACGAAAGTGAGGAATTTTTCCATGCGTAATGATACTCAAAATAGTGGTTTCCGATAATCCAGTATAATGAAAAAACAACACCAAGAACAGCAACGACGTGTAAAAAATAGGTGGCACGTGCAAACCGCTTCCAGGTTAATTGTTCATCGATAGCGGCGTTGGTCATACCGGCTTTAAAGTATGCAAAAGTCGCTACAAGGGCCGTTACAAAGGCAATAATTACCAGCAGGTGTCCTGCACTTCCTATGGTAGTATGGATCATGATTTAGATGCGGTAGCCTCAGTGGTTTCCAGTTTTCCGTTTTCGTATTTTGATGGGCATTTCATCAGTATTTTTTCGGCAGCGAATGTGCCGTTCTGCATTTTACCGACTACCACAACCTGTTCTGATTTATCAAAATCCTGTGGTTTCGTGCTTTTATACACAACCTTCTGCGAGACGTTGTTATTGTCGATCAATGTGAAAGTGAAGTAGTTAGGATCAACTTCCGGCTGATACTCCATTTCGAGGATTTGTCCGGCAGTATTTTTCTTCAATTTTCCTACAACGTGTATGCTCTCATCATCTCCGCTGGAAGCCATTTCCTGAGCTTTGGAAAAATCTACATAAGTACTTGCGTCTCCGGCAGTTGAAATAATAATTCCGATGGCGACCGCTATAATTACAAGGCCAAATATTTGGATCTTCTTCATAACTTTTACTTAATGTTTAAATCTTTTTCAATTTTGCTGACTTTCGATTCCAGACGGAGCATATTGATAACAATTCCTGCAAATACAACGGCAATTACGGTCACCACGACCCATATTTTGCCATCCTCCCGCAATTTATCAGCCATAGGAACGGCGTCACCGGCAGCAGTTTGCGCCATCAGATTTCCAGATATAATCAGCAGTGAAAGCAGAAGGGAAAAAAATCTTTTCATGTTGTTCATAGTACACTAAATTCTTAACGAATTTTTGTTTTGAAATGTTTACTCTTTTATGAAAATGTGTGTTTTACTGTAGGCTTTAACTGGCCTTCGTAAATTCTTCTTCTCTTAACCGGTTGATCCTTTTAATTCTAACACGTAGTTCGGTAAGCCATAAACCTAAAAGTATCCAGCCGATAATTGCCGGATAAAACACCATTCGTAAGTCACTGTTCATATCGTATGAACTAAAAGTGCTGTTTCCGCCACTTCCCGGATGTAAAGAATCAGTCAGGCGCGGAAGGATGTAGATCAACGGAACAAAAACGGCAAAGGCAAATATGTTGTAAACCGATGCAATCCGCGCACGGCGCTGTTCGTCTTCGAAAGAACTTCTTAATAACAGATAGGCCAGATAAATTAAAATTCCAACCGCAGCTCCATTCAGTTTCGGATCATTTGGCCATGGATCTCCCCAGGTAAAATTCGCCCAGACCGATCCGGTCAGACAACCCAAAATGCCGTAAAATAATCCCGATTTGGCCAGTTCGCTGGCAATATCATCGTGTTTGATGTTACTGCTTCTCAGATACATCAGCGAATAAATCATGGAGCTGAAAAGGAGCGTGGTCATTGCCAGCCACAGTGCTACATGAAAATAGGTATTGCGAATACTTTCATTCAGTATAGGCAGGTGCGGTACCGGGCCCATCAATCCCATAAAAATGACATAGAAAAGCAAAACTATGCAAAGGATTTTCCACCAAATCTTTCTCATTATTAAATCAAACAGTTTACTTAAATCAAAATCAGCTTCTCCACAAATAGGGAAAAAGCAGGTAACTTAACGTTACCACAATTAAATCTATTGATAATAGTGTGATTATTTCATCATTGCTGACACTCCAGTCCAGGCCATCCAACG
This sequence comes from Dyadobacter psychrotolerans, assembly GCF_004349265.1. Taxonomy (GTDB): domain Bacteria; phylum Bacteroidota; class Bacteroidia; order Cytophagales; family Spirosomataceae; genus Dyadobacter; species Dyadobacter psychrotolerans. Next base: position 115,264 of record NZ_SMFL01000003.1, on the reverse strand, counting down.
CATTTTTTGCCAGTCTTATCGTCATTAAAAGCATTGGCAAAATAATAGGAAAGCTTAGCACGGCCATCAGCGTGGCGCTGTTGTCGGCTTTGGATGCAATTCCTGCGACAAGTGTCAGCACGGATGCGAAGCCGATCGCTGCCAGAGCGATACAAATAAGATAAAGTCCGATATCACCTACCGGATTACCCATTACAAAAGCATAAAAAATAAAACCTATACCCGACAAAAAAAGCATTACAAATGAATTGTAAATAATCTTGGATATAATGATTGCCTGCGGGCTGCAAAGGTTGTAATAGTAAATCAGCCGGCCATATCTTTCCTGGGAAAAACTTTTTGCAATTGCATTAACCGCAGCAAAAAGTATGATAATCCAAAAAAGCGTGTTCCAGACAATTGGTGTAAGCTGATTACGGCGAAGATTAAAACTGAGATAACAAACGAACACCGTACTAACGACGTATAGTAACATACCGCTCAAAGCGTATTTCTGTCGCCATTCCAGCGTGAATTCCTTCCAAATGAGGGTTTTTATCTCGTTCAATACAATTTTACGGTCGGCAGTTGGCGCCTGGCTATCTGCACAGTGGTTAATCTTCTTCTCTTCCCTTCTTCGTTTTCGTGCTGCAAAAGTACTACATAAAGGCTCAGGGTGATAATAAAATAGTCAGGATTTTATATGATGAAGATGAGGTTTTGAGTCAAATGCAAAGTAATAGTTTGAATTACGGACTGATAATGCTTAATTTGCAGTTTAAGTATATTTAATCTAAATAAGGGGGTGTATGCCGGTCAAAACAGTATCTCATCTTAAAAAGGGCGAAAAAGGGATAATTAAATCGTTTTCAGATAAAGTAATGTCTTTGAAATTACTGGAAATGGGATGTTTACCGGGATGTGAGGTTCGTCTGGATGCTATTGCTCCGTTTGGAGATCCGATTTGTATTAACGTTGGAGGTAATTATTGTCTTTCTCTTCGCCTGAATGAAGCATCGGCAATAGTAATCGAGTGAGTGTGAATCCCCTTTAATTTATTGCTTTCCATTGAAATCAGAAAATATCAAAATTGCGCTTGTCGGCAACCCCAATGCCGGCAAATCTACATTATTTAATGCTTTAACAGGATTACGTCAAAAAACGGGAAATTTTCCGGGGGTAACTGTTGAGAAAAAATCAGGGACATATAATTTAAAAGGTTCAGGCAATCAGCTTATCCGGGAAGTGACACTTGTAGATTTGCCTGGTACATATAGTATTTATCCTAAATCAAAGGATGAAACTGTGGTAATGGATATTCTTGCCAACCCAAAGCATCCTGATTTCCCGTCTGTCATCATCGTAGTGGCCGACGCCTCTAATCTTCAACGAAATCTCCTTCTTTTTACCGAAATAAATGATCTGGGAATACCTGCTGTTTTGGCGTTAAACATGCTGGATGTGGCTAGCAGCATGAATTTAACTGTCAACGCGGTTCAGCTGGCTATGCAGTTGAAGGTCCCGGTGGTTAGAATCAACGCGCGTACGGGTGAAGGAATTGTCAATCTTAATGATGCTGTTTCACAGGTTTTGGATCAAAAGTTTAAACCTGCACTCACATATTTTTACGAGCCAACGGAAAATGAAGGAAAATTGATTGAAGAGGTTAAATCATATTATCATCTGGACAATGATTATGTGGCCCTTCAATATGTTTGTCAGCACGACAATTTTTCTTTTCTGGAACAGCCTGCTCGGGTTAAACTGGATGGTTTGATCGAGAAATATGGTTTTGATGAAAACCATTTTCTGGCTACTGAGACAATTGCGCGATATGAAAAGATAAAACCCATTGTATCAAAAGCAGTAAAGTCGGAGGGGGGTATTGAACCACCTTACTGGACGAGAAAGCTGGACGCTATTTTGCTTCACCCGTTTTGGGGTTATGTTACTTTTATTTTTGTGCTGCTGGTTATATTTCAGGCCATTTTTGCCTGGGCATCTTATCCGATGGATCTGATTGATGCCGGTACCGCAGCAACGATTGAATGGGTAAAAGGCATCTTGCCGGAAGGCGTTTTAAATGATCTCATTACAGACGGGATTCTGGCTGGAATTGGTGGTATCATTATCTTCATTCCGCAAATAGCTATTCTTTTTGGTCTGGTTGCCATTTTAGAGGAATCCGGTTACATGGCACGTGTGATGGTTATCATGGATAAACTGATGCGTAAGTTTGGATTGAACGGCAGGAGTGTTGTTCCATTGATTTCAGGTGTGGCCTGTGCTGTACCTGCAATTATGACAACCCGCAGTATCAGCAGCCGCTATGAGCGCCTGATTACGATTTTGGTAACGCCTCTCATGAGCTGCTCTGCCCGTTTACCGATTTTTGCCATTCTGATAGCGCTTGTTGTCCCGTCAACAAAGGTTTTTGGAATTTTGAACATGCAGGGTTTGGTTTTGCTGGGTTTGTATTTTCTGGGCCTGGTCGGGGCGTTGCTTTCAGCCTGGTTGTTATCTCTTTTTTTGAAAAGAACAGAGCCAAGTTATTTTATGCTTGAAGTTCCAACGTACAAACTTCCCCGCTGGGGACATGTGGGTTTTACGATGTATGAAAGCGTAAAATCATTTGTTTTTGAGGCAGGTAAGATCATTATGGCCATATCTATTATTCTTTGGGTACTTGCTTCCTATGGGCCGGGAGATAAAATGGAAGCAGCAGCAGCACAGGCACAGCAACAAATGGCTCAAAAACCACAGGAACAAATTGACGCTGCCATTGCTTCGGCAAGGTTGGAAAATTCTTATGCAGGAAGTTTCGGTCGTTTTATCGAACCGGCCATTCGTCCGTTGGGTTATGACTGGAAAATTGGAATTGCCTTATTGGCTTCTTTTGCTGCAAGGGAAGTTTTCGTTGGAACGATGGCAACGATATACAGTATCAGTGGTGATACAGAAGATGTGCTGACTGTAAAGCAAAGGCTAATTCAGGAAAAAAATCCTGAAACAGGAGGCCCGATGTATACACCGGCTGTATGTTATTCCCTTTTAATATTTTACGTTTTCGCCATGATGTGCATGAGCACCATCGCAGTAGTTTATCGCGAAACACATGGCTGGAAATGGCCAATGATCCAGCTGGCTTATCTAACTGTATTGGCGTATGTCTCCGCATTTGCAGTTTACCAGCTGATGAGTTAGATGTTTCAACATTTAAGTTTTTTTTATACCATTTGAGACATTTTAGAAAACCTTCTTTCTTTTTTGCCGGGGTCAATATAATTTTCTAGAAAGTGTAAACACTTGGATACTCGCTTAACTCCAGATAAAAGCCATTTTCGTTATTTAACTTAGAAATTAGCGGCAGGTTTTTCTCGATTAACTCTATGAGAATCTGGTTAGAGATATTTCCAAGAACTATTTTTACCAATTTTCTCGGTGTCCGCGAAAGTAAAAAGGAGTTTCTGAAATCTTCATCCTTAGTGATGACAATTAAGTTTTGTTCATCGGCAAATTGACAGATCGCTGCATCGGCAGTAAACTACCTGTCCGGCATCTGATTCACATGGAGTGCGCTGTGATTAACACTGATTAAATATTTAACCAGTTTAATTGAAATATGTACGTCACATAAAAAATTCATCACGCAGCTTCACTGATGGTACGGCCGGAAACCAAAAGTTTTGCATAATTAAGACAAGCGAATATGTCGTTTAATTCTAACTCAGGATGATCTTCTATAATTTCACCAGGTAACATTCCGGAACCTAACATATCCATAATGACCTCTACCGGCCACCGCATTCCTCTAATACACGGCTTGCCATGTGCGATTAAGGGATTTACAGTTATTCTCTCGAGATGTTCCATTGAGATAAGTTTTGACAAAATTAAATATAATATTTTTTTCTCTACCAACCCAGCTTATCAATTACATCCGAAGCGATCATAGCTGATTGTCCTTTTATTTCTGATGCCTTATCGCCAGCTAGTCCGTGTTGGTAAACACCCAAAATGGCAGCGTCTTCCGGTTCGTAGCCTTGTGCCAGCAAAGAAGTTATAATTCCTGTCAAAACGTCTCCGGTTCCGCCGGTGGCCATTCCGGCATTTCCGGTTGAATTAAAATGGACATCTCCGTTACTTAAAACGACTGCGGTATTTGCTCCCTTGAGACAGATGATAACTTTATGTTTTTTTGCGAAATCACGAGCTAACTCTAACCGTTCATATTCATTTTTACTTTCACCGGCGAGTCGTTGAAATTCCTTTGGATGCGGGGTTAATACTGTTTTTTCGGGTAGATGGTCAAGTAAGTAGGGGTTTTCAGAAAGAATGTTCAGTGCGTCCGCATCGATGAGGAGCCTGGTTTTTATTTGTTTTAATAATGTTGCCAGTAATTGTACGGTAACTTTTTCTTTTCCTACACCCGGTCCGATTCCAATCGCAGAATAAGATTCGATTTGAGGTAATTTGGATAAATGTTTATGATCCGGATCAACTGTTACCATTGCCTCAGGAATTGAAATCTGCATAATTTCATAACCGCAGCCGGGAATGTGCATTGACAGTAAACCGATACCAGATCGTAAACACGCCCGTCCTGAAAGAATTGCCGCTCCCATTTTTCCATGACTACCGGCCAGAATAAGTCCATGTCCAAAGGTGCCTTTATGTGAAAACTTTTTTCTGGGGATGATTTTGCATTCAGCCTCAGATTTATCCGTGTAAAAATAGGAAGTCGGCGTAGCTGAAATAAAATTTTCGGACAAACCTATGTCAGCTACAAACCAATTGCCAACAAACTCCGCATTTTGAGGCATCATAAAGGCGAGTTTGGGAAACTGAAAGGAAACTGTACAGTGCGGTTTGATAATGGCGTCTTCCTTTTCATTTTGCCTGTCGGCATACAATCCGCTGGCGATGTCTACCGAAACAATTTTATTTGGAGCATCATTTAATTTTTGAATCACCTCTGCCAGAATCCCAGTTGCGGCTCTTGAAAGTCCTGATCCAAGCATGGCATCAATAATAACCATGTTTGCCGGAATTTGAGGAAGGTCTACTTCTGAATGAATTTTGAACGAGGTTAAATGATTTTCGAGCCGGATAAAATTTGCGTGAAAGTCTTCGGAGGCATCTTCGCTGTGTTCAACAATATATACTTTTACCTGATAGGCTTTTTCTGAAAGCAAACGAGCTATGGCGAGGCCGTCGCCGCCATTATTTCCTTTTCCGCAAAAAATACCTATCGGACGGGTATTTACAAACTGGTTGCAAAACCAGCGCACAAAAGTGTTTGAAGCACGTTCCATCAGGTCGAGTGATGAAATGGGTGCATTGGCAATCGTGTATGCGTCGGCTTGTCTGATCTGTTCTGTTTTGAATATTTTCATTGGGCTAATATTACGGTGCGATGCACTTTTTGTTCTCCTGAGTTGCAATTTCCACAAATATTGCGCCGCTCTGCGGCTCTGCTCATTATTTATCGGGGAATGCAGTATTTATTTCCTGATAAAACTGTGTAACACTTTCTTTTAACGATAAAAAAAATTAGCTTTGCACTCGTTTTCTCAAAAGCTGTTTTGAATGAAGGGGCGTCACCTCATCCGCTGGAAGCAAGCTCAATTTATTTAAATTATTAAAATCATTCGTCATGAGCGAACTTATTAAACTCGTAGAAGCTACGATTGAAAATCGTAAATCCGAGTATCCTGAATTTAAATCAGGCGACACGATCAACGTACACGTTAAGATCAGAGAAGGTAACAAAGAGCGTATTCAGCAATTTCAGGGTACTGTAATGCAACGCCGTAACCTTAGCGCGAGCGGTGAAACTTTCACAGTACGTAAAATATCAAACGGAATAGCGGTAGAACGTGTTTTCCCAATTCTTTCCCCAAGTATAGCTAAAATCGAATTGCTTCGTCGCGGTAAAGTACGCCGTGCACGTCTGTTCTTCCTTCGTGGCCGTCAGGGTAAAGCTGCTCGTATTAAGGAGCTTAAAGTAGCAAAAGCTTAATACAGCCGTCAGCTTAGAAATTTGGAGCCCTGCAACGATTTAACTCTTGCAGGGCTTTTTATTAGTCATTAGCCAAGAGCTGTTAGCATTTAGCTTTTCAGGTGTGAACTAATATTCAGTTTTTTTAATTTGTTAGTAGAATTAATCTGTTTAAAAAATTGGACTTCCAATTAAATTAATGGATTTACACTGTTTTGTTTTCTTTACAATACTAGCGCAAGCTAATCGCTAAAAGCTATCAGCTAAAAGCTTTTTATGAAAACTACCTTCTATAAATACCAGGGAACAGGCAACGACTTCGTTATGATCGATGACCGTTCGGGATCTTTTCCAGCCTCACAGGAATTGATAGCTTCACTTTGTCATCGCCGTTTTGGAATTGGAGCCGATGGATTGATATTGTTGCAAAATGCAGACGGATACGATTTTCGGATGGTTTATTTCAATGCAGATGGAGGTGAAGGAAGTATGTGCGGAAATGGCGGTCGCTGCGTGGTCAGATTTGCTCATGATCTGGGATTGTTTGAAAACAGTACGTCGTTTATAGCGGTAGACGGGCCTCATGAGGCAACAGCAACTACGGACATCATCAGATTGAGAATGTCTCCTGTGAATGCTGTGGAGCTGCATGATGAGTACGATTTTATGAATACCGGCTCGCCTCATTACGTAACCTACGTTGATAATATTAAGGATGTAGAAGTAGTGGATATTGGGAAAGATATTCGTTATGGCCCTGTTTTCGGTCCGGCCGGAGGTACCAACGTAAATTTTGTTCAGGTTCTTGACGACAATCATCTCAGTGTGAGAACGTACGAACGTGGCGTAGAAGATGAGACTTATTCCTGCGGTACGGGCGTTACTGCTTGTGCACTATCTGCGCACATTCGTGAAGGATGGGAGGGAGCGATTACCGTTGAAACGCTTGGCGGAACTCTGGAAGTAGATTACAATGAACCGGCTGCCGGAAAGTTTGATGATATTTATCTGATTGGACCGGCTGTGAAGGTTTATGAAGGAGAAGTTGAGGTTTGATGTATAGGAATGAACGGAGAATTTGATCGTGAAGTTACTCCGACTCAATAATCCCTCCCTTTACATGTAATATGACCTTGTCGTTCCATTCCGATATACGGCAGTAATCCATCGCGGCAACTTTGCTTCTTACGCCATTGGTACAGATTACAATGATGGTTTTGTATCGAGAAACAAGCTCACGTTTTTCTCTGATTTCTGCAAGGGGAATATTTAAGCCGCCCTCATTAAATTCTTCAAACTCCCATACTTCCCTTACATCCACCAAAACCGCGTCACTCCGCTTACGGATTATTTCCTGCATCTGACTTAATGATATGTCGGAGTAGGTATTTTTTGTCATTTTACGGTATTTAGTGAAATGTGAAAAGTGAGAAGTGAAATGTAAGCTTGTACCGTTTTACTTTTCACATCTCACTTTTCACAATAAAAGCCACAAAGACGGACCGAACAAAAGTTCATCAATCTTTGTGGTCTTTATTTTTATGCCTGCAACAGTTCAATTGCTGTGTGCAGCTTAATATCTTCCGGTATCAAAAGGGTGGTTTTTCTCGATCGGGATATTTTTAGCAATCAGTTTGTGGATGTCTTTCAGAAATGGTTTTTCTTCTACATCACAAAACGAAAGTGCTGTTCCTTTTGCACCCGCGCGGCCTGTTCTTCCTATCCGGTGAACGTATGTTTCCGGAATATTAGGGATTTCGTAATTAATCACGTGTGTTAAATCATCAACATCAATTCCTCTTGCGGCGATATCGGTTGCTACAAGGACACGTGTTGTCTGGCTCTTAAAGTTTTTCAACGCATTCTGACGTGCATTTTGAGACTTGTTACCATGAATCGCTTCGGAAGTAACACCCGCTTTACGCAGCACTTTTACCACCTTGTCAGCACCATGTTTGGTACGTGTGAAAACCAAAGCAGTAGCTATCGTAGAATCTTCAAGAATATGCAGCAGCAAAGAATTTTTGTCTGATTTGTCTACATAAAAAAGAGATTGTTTGATCGTATCCGCAGTTGATGAAATCGGAGTTACTTCAACTTTCGCTGGATTAGTCAGAATGGTGTCTGCAAGGACCATAATCGCAGGAGGCATGGTAGCTGAGAAAAACAAAGACTGACGTTTTGCAGGTAAAAGTTTAATAACTTTTTTTACATCATGGACAAAACCCATGTCCAGCATACGGTCTGCTTCATCTAAAACAAATATTTCCAGCTGGTTTAATTTAATAAATCCCTGGTTGATCAAATCCAGTAAACGTCCGGGTGTTGCAATCAGCACATCAACTCCGCTTCGTAAAGCATCTGTCTGCGGCTTTTGACCTACACCGCCGAAAATTACCGTATGTTTGATACCCGTGTGGCGACCGTAAGCAGCAAAACTTTCGCCAATCTGAATCGCAAGTTCGCGGGTAGGTGTCAGGATCAATGTTCTGATCCTGCTTCTTTCCGACTTATTGATCGGACTATTCGTGAGCAGCTGTAAAATTGGTATTGCGAAGGCGGCTGTTTTACCTGTTCCCGTTTGCGCACATCCCAAAAGATCTCTTTGCTGTAAAATAAGGGGAATTGCTTTTGACTGAATTGGGGTGGGTGTTGTGTAGCCTTCTTCTGTCAGAGCCTTTGAAATAGGCTCGATGAGTTCTAAATCTTGAAATGTCATTTGGTTTTGTTAAGACGCTCCACCAAATCAATTCAAAATGGAAAGAGCAAAAATGTATCGATGTCAACTGAATAAGTCTCAGCTGACATCGGGTTCATAACAGCATGCTATCTTTAAACGTTCAATGTTGTAACGTTCAGGGCTGGGCGGACAGACCTAACCGTTTGAAAATCTGATTTTTATTTTGCCATAACCCTGAAAACCGGATACCTGCGATATCCTTTTTCTGCATAATCCGAGTTTTCGTAAATAAAATTAAGCTGCGCTTCTCCGCTTTTGGCAAATTCAGGTTCAGTCTTTTTCTTGTCTTCCAGCTTTTTCTTTAATTCCGGTGATTTTTCCAGAAGCGCTGTGGCAAGGTCTTCAAAAACATAAGCTGAGAAATGTTCTTTCGCCTGAAGTATAGTATCAAAAAAATTCCACTTGAAAAAAGAATCGACTGCCTTAGGTTCAAGCGTTTCGATGATATAACGGTTAGTCCATTGGTTTACAGGAATATACCAGTCGCCCTTTTTGAAACTTACTTTTGTTTTTACTGTTTTAAATGTAACGCCGGTATGCCAGTAGTGTCCTTCGAAAGGCTGTTTGGGAGATTCATAGTCGGTAATATAGTAAGCCTCCACATCCATTTCCGTATCCTTCTCAAGCTTTTTCATCTCCACTTTGTTAAGTTTCAAAAGATCGATAATATTGAACCAACCCTGCGGAATGATATATGCCTCAGGTTTTATTATGACATCAAGCGGTTCGTAAGTGTCATAAAAAGGAATTGTTTTGGTAAAAGGTTTGGTACGGTCATAGTGAAGGCGGTTAAGCCCGCTTACTTTACTTGGAATATATTCGGGTTCGAAACCTTTAAAAGTGATATCTGTTTTTTTGTCCTTATTGACCTGCCAGGTAACAGCAAATTTTTCCTGTGTTTTTACTGCTTCTTTTGTTTCCTTACGTAACCGCATGATCTGTGAACGTGTTGTAGCCAGGAATTTCAGATTTCCGTGCAGGTAAGCGTAAGTGGATTTGACACGCTGTTCGTAAGGTTTTAGCATATGTGTTTCCGTCATTACACCAATCGTATGAAACAGCGCCGCATAACCTGTCGAGTAACGTGGCCAATCCGGAAACTGAACAAAACCTTTGTCGGGTGTTTGCCCGTAAGCATTTACGTAAGGTGTGGACTCAAATCCTGCTTCTTTTAAATGTTTATACATATAAGGAAGAAAAACCTTGTCATTAAAATCGCCCAGCGGCCCTCCAAGTTTGTCCTTTTGTGCGTAATCCAGCGTCATTACATATTGGTAGTCAGCGCCGTTGCTTACGTGAGTATCTGCAAAAAGGTCAGGATCGAGCTCATGAAAAATTCCGGCAAAACTTTTTGCATTACGTGTGTCGTTTTTGATAAAATCGCGGTTGAGATCAAAATTCCTGGCATTTCCGCGAAAGCCATATTCTTCCGGGCCATCCTGATTGGTACGTGTTGTACTGTTTCTGTTTAGTGCACCGCCAATGTTATAAAAAGGAATGATTGCCAATACAACGCTGTCCATTTCAGGGAATTTGCCCGGATTAAGGGCGATGTCACGTAACAGCATCATCGACGCATCCACACCATCTGGTTCTCCCGGATGTATGGCGTTATTAATCAACAGAATAGCTTTTCCCTGGGATTTTAGTTTTTTTATGTCAAAGTTTTTGTTTCGGGAATAGAGTACCAGGTGCAATGGTTTGCCGCTGTCAGTCAGACCTTTTTCTGCAATTTGTATCTGAGGAAAGTTCTTGGCAAGAAGTTTATAAAACGCAATGCCCTCTTCGTAAGTTGGTGTCTGCTTTCCGCCACTTTTTTCAAAACGAGTTTGATATTGTGCAGTTAAAGGGAGTGAAATAATCAGGCAAAGGAAGAGTCGGAAAAAGGACATAGGTTCAGATCAATATTTGCAGAGTGAAAAGATATTGGTCTGAAAGTAAGCAGTTTTTCTTAAATTTTATTGCCGGAATATGGTTTGTTATTTATTAATAAAAATCATCATAAAAAAAGCCGGACAAATACAGAAAGACTTTCCGCATAAATCCGGCTTCTTCGTTTTAAAACTAATTAGTCCTCTTCTTCAACCGCAATATCTGCGTGAGACTCTGCTTCGAAAGAATCTGCGTATTTGATTTCATCAAGCCAGTAAGACGAGCTCACTACTTCAAAAGTTACCGAATCAGCTTCCTTTGAAATTGTGTTTAGCTGCCAAAGTATGCTTTCGGCCTCTTTGAAGCTGGTACCTTCCACCTGATCAGAAAATAACCGGTGAATCAGACTGTGATCCGACATGCCTGCAGCCAGCAATCTTACAACCGGAGCTTCCGGGTTTTCCTCAAAAATGGATACGTCCCCAGTAATCTTCATCTGAAACTGAACGCCTTCCGCCCTTGGGAATTTACCATTGTAGGCCTGATATAAAAGTTGTGTAGCTCTGAAAAAATCCGGGTGTAAAGACAGTTCCGGATATTCCTCCCAAAGTTTTTCAGTGAGGATTTCATGAGAAAGATTTTCTATCTGGCCGTCTGTCAGTCTATCCTGAATTACGTAGTCTAAAACGATTTTGGCGGATTCGGCCGGTTCATAGTCCGTTAGTGACATCAGGCACATTTCCTTAAGTTCGCTTTCTTTGATTTCCTCCGGATTGGAGTAATCCATGTTATTCAGCAGGGCAAGATAGTCGGTCGTTTCCCAGGAGCCTGGCAATTCATTAATTGTATTAAAAGAGAGAATTTCAACTTTAAAAGAACTCATATTTTCTTTGGTTATCGCTGGTTGCTAAATGTAAGTGCTTCTGTTTCTTATCAATTGCCACATTACAGAAATAAGATGTAGTAAAACTGTGCCATTCGAAGCCGCTTCAGGTATGTCCGGCTTTTAACAATCCTACTCTCGGACGGACCAACCTCACCGTCAGCCACAATGGAGGCACAATTATAATTGTAAGAACAACTGATATAAATCAAATATTTGCGGCTTTATATATGGGAAGATAAATATATTTTGAATAAATTATTATGGGAAAGCATTTATTAATATGTAAAAGGAGGGTGGTTTTCCGACAATCCTGATACTCCCAATCTATAAAGAATTAAGTTATTTATCCATAAATAATCTAAAATTAGAATACCATTAGAAGTACCTTTTTACTCCTTCTTCACCTTTCATATCTGCCATAATTTTCCTATTTTGGGCTAGTACAAATATTAGTCTTATGGAATTATACTATTCATTTTCTGCCCTCATCGTTCTCTCTGCAATCTTTTCTTACATTAACGCCCGGTTTTTAAAGCTGCCTGCTTCTATCGGAATCATGGTCATTGCGCTACTGGTTTCACTTGGTTTGCTGGCAACAGATAATATTTTCCCTCATACCTTTGACAGGATCACCAGGCTTATCGCAAGTGTCGATCTGACTGAAATCCTGATGGGAGCAATGCTTAACTTTTTGCTGTTTGCCGGCGCTATCCACATACATCTTGAAGACCTGAAAGAGCAGCGGATGCCTATTGTTGTTTTTTCAACCGTAAGTGTGGTGATGTCCACATTTATAGTTGGTTTCCTTGTGTATCATATTCTTCCGATTTTTGGAATGACCGTTCCTTTTATTCAATGTCTGGTATTTGGAGCGCTCATTTCTCCCACCGATCCCATTGCTGTTTTGGGGATCTTAAAACAAGCAGGCGTACCAAAATCCCTGGAAACAAAAATTGCGGGTGAGTCGCTTTTCAACGACGGAATGGCCGTAGTGATTTTTATTGTGATGCTTGCTCTTGCCAGAGGTGAAGAAGTGAATACGTCATTTAGCGGGATTTCTTTGCTGCTTGCGAAAGAAGCGCTCGGAGGAATTGTATTAGGCTTGTTGCTTGGTTTTGTAGGTTCTCAGATGATCTACCGGGTCGATGGTTACAATGTACACGTGCTGATTACCCTGGCCATTGTGATGGGCGGCCATCTTGCTGCGCAGGCACTCCACATGTCCGGTCCGCTGGCGATGGTTGCTGCTGGTCTGGTTGTAGGTAATTATGGTAAGAATCTGGGTGGCGTTTCGGAAGATGAGCGTGATTATATCGACAAATTCTGGGAGCTTATCGATGAAATCCTGAATGCGATTTTGTTCCTTATTATTGGCCTGGAATTATTACTTATACCTGATCTTAAACAATATGCAGTGGTTGGTATGATTGCGATTGTAGTAGTGCTTCTGGCAAGGTTTCTGTCTATATATATTCCTGTTAAAATTATACCTTTTAAAAATCGCTTTGGCCGTAAATCAATAACGATTCTGGTTTGGGGTGGTTTACGGGGAGGTGTTTCCGTTGCCCTGGCCTTATCAATCGATGATCACTTACACAAAGACCTATTTCTAGCCATAACCTATTTTGTGGTCCTGTTCTCAATCATTGTACAGGGACTTACGGTGGGGAAATTAACCAAGAAAATGGAAAATCTTTAAGAAACCTGAGTTTGTAGAACTGAAGTCAGCTGATTAGCAAATCTATAATATTGGTTTGTTGGCCAGCTGATTTATTGTTTGATTGGCCTTATTCAGCCATAAATACTGTCCTGCGCAAGTCCAGTGCGAATCACCTTTAAGGTAAGCACGGTCTCCCATTTTTCTGAAATCCTGATACACATCAATGTATGGAATTTCAAGGGCGGGGTGGGAGTAAACTTTGTCTATCAGACTATTATAATGCCCATAATCAGGCATTAATACCGAAACTTTGTTGGGAATAATGGAAAGAACCACAGCATCAAAACCCAGTTTCAAAGCGATTTCCCTGCTTTTATTTAAGTGAATAACCAAAGAATCGACTTCTGAATTGGATAGTTCTGAAAATGAGGAGGTCAGTTTTGTGGTATCGGTATCTGTGTCCATGTAATAGACAATGTTTTTGTCATCGTTAACCCGGGTAACTTCTTTATTTACACGATTAAAAATTTTGTAATTAAAGTCTGCTTTAAGCTGTTTCAAAGCAAGGACAAAATCGTTTTGAAACAAAATTTCGTCCAATCTTCCTTCTGTGGATTTCGACCTGAATGCATCATCAAGTTTATTCATGAAAGGCTGATCGAAATTTCTGTTAACAAATGTTGCGGAATCAGCAACCAGATTGGTTAGCGGACCGGCAGTGAATTTATCCCTGAAATGACGTTCTACTGATTCAATCAGCAAGATGTTTACTTCCGCAGGGTCAGGTTTGAAATGCAGAACTTCTCCCCAGCGCACATTTGTGTAAGCATCTGCCGCAAAATCTTTTTGGCCTACGCGTTCTTTTTCCGTGAAACTATCACCAATCAGGTAAAGGTGAACTTTCTTTGAAGTGCTTTTGGCAGGTGCTTTATAGTCGGGACAAGCTGCTCTTGGATCTTTAAACTGACTTAAATTGGAAAGTCTGTACAGGTCGCCAAACCTGTAACTATCCTGAGCTGTCATTTTCGAACTCAGGTCAGGACTTAAAGCCACGATCCAGATCGCGGCACCTATCAATAAAAATATATATCTCAGATATCTCATTCTATCTCAGCTTAATGGACCACACCTGGATTTTTTTCTCTGACTTACTAAATATCAACAATTTATAATATCCTGGCTGGTAAGTTAGCTGAACCGGCATCTCAGACGGAATTGCTTTATCTCCAAGCCGTCGCCCTGTCATGTCAAATACAGTCGTGTAATTCCCGGAACGGATCGTGATAAAACGGTTGTCAACACCGAAGAAATGATACTGAATATCTGCATTTGGAAGAATATCTTTTATTTCAAAAAGCTCTTCACCTTCCTTAGTCAGGATGGCTGTTTTCGAAAAAGCAGAACGTACCAGAATCCAATCCAGAGAATTTCTGTCAAAGAGTGTTTTAAAATTAGAGCCGGGCTCAGGTCTCAAAAGCTGTCTGCGGGAAGTTATTTTACCATCCAGGTTAATTCTTATCAACTCACCGGAAACGCTCACGCCAACAAGTTCCGGCTGACCGCTCGCGAGATTCTGTGCCCAGGTAAATGCACTTTCTGTCCGGGTTAAAATATCCACCGGAAAGCCTGATCTTACAGCACCATTTTCTTTTAACAGAAAGATCTTTCCGTTTTTCTGCGTTACGATAAAACCTCTGTTTCCAATCTGATTAAGTGCTACAACGGGGCTTTGAATATTTTCAAAGCGATTGTTTCTGTTTAATCTTTTGATAGGCTTGCTAACGCTTTCCCACAAAAATAATTCCTGTGCTTCATTTTGTATAATGAACCGATTACTGCCATCGTAACCCCCGTCAATCAGATACAGCGCAGAAACAGGTGTGGAGGAGGGTACAGTTTCGGAGAAGGTAGTAATTCTTGTTGAATCATCCTGGTCCAGCGCATAAACGGTACTTTGCGTAGCAAAAATTCGCTGCTCCCGACCAATATTCAGGAAGTCGACCTTATAGGCGGAAGTTGAAATCGGTCCGTTTAATTTTGCAATGGTTTCTGTTTTACCGGTTTTAAGATCATTTGTCCTGAGCAGATTACTTACTTCATCGGTAAGCAAAATCTCCGAACTCCCATCGACCGGATTTTGAAGTGCTGCCAGCTGTTTGTCATAAAGAAGCGGCCATTCAATATCAATATTCAAAAATGTACGGTTCAGCACTTTCTTTGCTGTCTGCCTTTTCTTGGGAACAAGCGTGATTTCCGGAAAAGCATCTTTTCCGTCATATCGGCATTGAATAACAACGGATTCTATTTTGGATGTAAGATCGGTATAACTTTTACCTCCACGGTTTCCCGAGCGCGACTGAGCCTTCCGTAAATTGACGATCATTGAAAGTTGTGCATCGGCTTTGTCGCCTGTCAGGATACTGTCATATTCAGGTGACTGTTGCCAGGTAATGTGGTTTTCATAGTCGACAATGTAATTCTGCAAAACCTGTGAATTATTGCTGATAACCAGATAGGGTGCAACATAGGTAATATAACTTACCGGAAATCCGGTAAACATAGGGCCGTATAATCCAACGGGTAGTTCTGGGATAGGAACAGCATAAATATCATAACCCTGATATTTGTCTACCGAAACATTTGCCTCCTGATTTGATAACCTGGCAAGTTTTTGAAGTACCGGTCTGAGTTTGTCGTAATTAGAAAATTCAGCCAGTAATATCTTTCCATCGCTGATGCTGTTATTTTCTTCAAGCTGGCAGAGTATCAGTTCCGATCCAAAATTACCGGTAAGCAAACTGCTTTCTTTGCCAATGTAATAATTCAGTTTGTCCCAGGCTTCATTTTTAGTTTTACCGTGCCATTTCAGGAATTGCTTTTTAAACATTTCCTTGTCGCTTGCGGCAAATCTGTAAAAATAGGAGGTCTGCTGAGAGATGTGTTTGTGTCCCGTAAATGGTGCGCCGGGATTGTCACTTAATAAGTTAGCGAGGTAATAATCCGGTGTATCAGAGCCTGTGGATTCTAAAATCAGGGAATTCTTTTCAGAAGTCTTATCAATATGGAAATCCTGCAGGTAAGGAAAATTTTTAGCGAATTCTTTATAAGTACCGTTATCATTTCCGGTAGGAATAATCGCTCTCCAGGCTTCACTTTTAAGATAAATATTGGTCCCGTAATCCGAATCTTCAATTTTTGAAAACTGGGATCTTAATTTAAAAGACTGAATATTAAGGGAGGACGATCGGATCACGTCTTCAATCATATCTCCAAAATAGCTGACAATCAGAAAATTATCTTTAACCAGATAAGAAAATAATGGCCGCGATTGTGTGTCGTTGATGTCGGTTATGCGATAATCCTGAAAGGTATGATGCAGAGCGCGGATATTGGTGTGCTGAGGAGCAGCAAGCCATTTTGCTTCGTCGTCCTTTTCTATGGGAATATACATCAAAATCCCCCATTCCGTACTGGTCCTGGGATGGTAAGAATAAGTGATCGTTTTGCCTTTCAGAAAATCATATACTTTCTTTGGGTTATTAGAAAGCAGGTTAAGCAGCGAAAGATTGTCGCTGGCAAAATCGATTAACGGCAGCTTCTTGACATCAATGCCTGCTTCTGTCGCAGTATAAAGCGAATCCTGCAAATGCTCGCTTGTAATAACTACAACCGCGTTTGACGGAATGTGTTTCCAGGCCGCAGACGATCCTCTGAACCACTTGAATAGAAAATATCCTGCTAATGCAATAATTGACACCAGCAGGATAATGTAAATTTTTTTTCTCAGCACAGCTTAATTATTTAAGCACGGATCGCCTTCACTTTTTGATTAAGTTCAAGACGGAACCGCAATAGTTCCTTGAAGCTTCTGATACACACTTTCCACAGGTTCCATTTTACAATAGAAACGGTTCCTGTTTCACGGTCCTTATGAGTAATTGGAATATCGAATGTTTCCTGTCCCGATTTTTTTGCCATAACCGATAAAAATATATTCGGTGCAAAAGGCTCAGGATTAGGCAGCTGGTTCATCAGTTTTTGCAGGAATATTCCTTTTATCAAACGGAATGGAATGTTGCTGTCCATAATGTAAGTACCGTAAACAAGAGATATGGTACCCCGAAGAAATTTGGTGATGAAAAGACGAACACCAGCGTCGTGCCGTACTTCCCGATAACCCAAAATAAACTGGGATTGATCTCTTTTATTCCAAAGTTTATCAAAATCATCAGAAACGAACTGATCGTCACTGTCTGTTTGGAAAACATATTGTGAATCCAGTTCGAGGGCCTTGTGGTATCCGTTTACAACGGCATTTCCATGTCCCCCATTTTTTTGATTTATAACTGTCAGGTTGGTTACTTCTTTTTCAAGTTTGTCCAAAAGCACTTTTGTGTTGTCTTTGGATCCGTCATTAATAACGATTAGTGTGGTGTTATCATTAGGAAATTTATTTTTTAAGAAGCTAGTCCAGCTGTGTACTACTTTTTCGATACAATCCTGTTCGTTGTATGCGGGCATTACAATGCTTAAAAGGAACGACATGCAGAAGTTTATTTGGTATGTTTGCGCGAAATTAAGAAATAAAGCTTAAAAGTCAGTACTGCTTATCCATTATTTACTTAGCGTACTTGTCTTTCAAAGCGTTGATGGGTTTTTCAAAGAAATGCCAGGATACTGCCGCTACCAAAACGGTAAACACACAAACAGCCGTAAACTGAAAAGGCGCAAAATCTTTCAATTCAGGGAAATGACGATAAACCTTGTTAAAGAACCTTACAACCGGGTGATTTGGGCCGCTATGGTAATGATTAAAAACAAAGTTGTGATAGAGGTAAATGCCATAACTTATCCTGCCCAGATAAACACTTACTTTGTTTTCGAGAAAGGCGGCCATTAAACCTGTATAACCTGTCACTGCGTGGCCAATCAGAAAGAAACAAAATGCAGAAGCGGCCAGACGATCAAAAACTACTTTGATCAAATTATGTTTGGTAACCGGAACTGAGTTCTGCCCGGTATAATACGACCAATAATAAACCAGCAGCCAAACCAGCAGGCCTAAAACCACCAGCCACGATTTATTGAAAAACTTACTAAATGTTTCCTTTTTATAAAGCTGAAGCCATGCCATAAAACCTCCAAATGCAAATGAATCCAGACAAGCCGGCATAGAAACATACGACACAATCCAGGACCTACCACTTAAATAGAAATACAGGCGAAGTAAAACACTCAAAACACCCATAATACCGAAAACGGTAAGCAGGCTTTTCCTTGGAACGAAAAATATCAGGAATGGAAAAATAAGATAAACCTGTTCTTCAACCGCCAAAGACCAGAGATGATCTACCGATCCCATCCATCCTTCATGGCTTGCCATATAAATGTTGGTGCCGTACAATACCAGCCAGGCAAGATATTCACGTACAGATGGTTCGCCCAGAATATAAAGAATCAGCAGACAGAGATAATAAACAGGGAAAATCCTGATGGTACGCCGGATAAGAAACTTGCGGATATATTTTTTGAATCCTCCCGGTTCATTTTGCAGTTTATTCCGGCTTTGCATCAGAATCCTCGAGATCAAAAAACCACTCAAAACAAAAAACATCGTTACACCCAGCTCCCCTAGCGGAAGAGAACTATCAGTAAGGTGGGCGATCAGTACAAGGGCAACAGCAATGAAGCGAATTCCGTCCAATTGAATAATGTGGCCCTTAGAGGTTGCGTGCATAGTTACCAGTTTACTTTTACTTTATTCTCTTTTGTTTCAGGAATTACTACTTTCTGATTTTTAAAAAGAATTCCTGTTTGATCTCCTTCCTGCCTGATCAGTGCTACATTGTAGATTCCCTGATCCATTTTGGAAAAGGGTATATCCGCATGAAATCCGGGTGCAAAGTAGTATTGTTTTAAAAACAATTGTTTGCGGCTCTTGTTACGTGTGCGTGATGCCTCAAAAATATAAAACCTGTCTTTTGACTTAAAAAGAATATAAATACCACTGTCCTGCAAACGCTGACTGGTAAAGGTTGCATTTTCAACTTTAAAAGATTTCTCTCCTTTAGTAAAAGTTGTTTTATCGTATAACTGAATAAGGCCACGGGAGCTTCCTGCGTAGGTTTGCCTTTCTGCGATGGAGATTAACGGCAGCCAATTGTCGTAAATTACCGGTGTTTTGGCAACAACTCTGCCGGCGAAGGTACTGTCATCAGCAGGCCTCAGGCTTTTGTCCTTGTAAGTCCAGTTGAACTGTTCGGAAATTAGCATCTTGCGAAGATTATAGGCGTCCACAAGATGATAATGGTAGTTAAACACATTAAATAAAATCGCAAAAAACACGATTGCAGTGATGTAAGGAGATAAAAAGCTGCCGCGTATCGGAATAACCACATACAGATAAGCAACGATCAACAGTAACACTGAATAAATTTTGTATTTGCTGGTAATTAAGCCTTCAATTCCAAAACCAGCACGACTGTAAGTTACAATCAAAGCGGTACCCAAAATAAAGAGAATCGTTCCGAGACAAAAAAGGTCCGTAATCTTTTCAAACCTGACAGGATATTTATTTCTGATGATTCTGAAAAGTGTAGTGGAGGCAATAGAAACGGCAACCAAAAATAAGACCGTTCCAAGAAGGAAACAAACCCGGAAATTATCGAGAACCGGGAAGGACTCGGCAAATGAGCCCAAAAACGCCATGTAACCTTTGATGATCTGTAAAACAGAGGCCTTGGCCACCGGATTAGATTCAACTCTGGTGTAGGAATGAAAATATAAAAATATCGCGGCGGCGGCTGTTGCAAGAAAAAGTGCCAGGCGTTTCCTGTTTCCGGTAAGAAAAATAAGAAGGGCTCCAATCGGGAATACGAAAAAGCCATTAGGACTTGTGGATACTGTTAACAAAGCCACCGGTATTGAAAGCGCAAAAAGCCAGTTCTTGGGATTCACGCATAAATAAATGGTCCAGACAGCAAAGGTTACAACACCAAAATTCTGGATAGAAGCCATTCCCCAATACATATTTTCCCACATTCCCAGCGTAAGCAGGATGAAGGGTACCGGGACAAGCGCAAAAAGCGGCTTTTTATTGTTTTTTAGCAGAATATGCCACAAGGGTAAAATTCCCAGTAACAGCAAATTGCCGGCCAGCATCAGATGCCGGTAATTAAGCGTTCCGAAGAGCGAAAAGTCTATCCAGGAAATAAGTCTTGTAATCGCAATGCGGTGTTCATTGTGCTGCTTATAGAGTATTGAGATTTTATCTTTCCAGTTGTCTGCTGTGGCAAAATTGACAATGAAACCTTTAAGCGGATGATCGTCCCATTTCGGAATATTTATGGCATAATAATCCCAGGCCACAAAATAGATGCCGACAGGGACCAAAATGATCAGGATGATAAATAAGCGCAAAGCTCCTTTTGTCATGCCGGAATCAAAAGTTGGTTGATATGCGAAATAATTGAATCAGGATCCAAACCGGAGAGTTTTTGATGGTACGACTGGCTGCCATATCTTCCGTTCGGGTAACCTTCAGCTTTCAGACTTTTGAAAGAATTTGGGAAAACGCCCTTTTCCATAAGCTGTACGGACAGTTGTTGTGCAAGTCCGCCGGTACCGATATGTTCTTCCGCTACCAGAATGTTTGGTGCATTTTTCACAATTTCAAGCAAATCTGCTTCCATTTTTAATGGGAAGCGTAAGGCGGTAATTACGTTGACTTTTTCTGCAAGCTCACCAGCTATGGATAATGCTGATAAAACGTTATTAGCAACAGGACCAAGAGCAAAAACAGTTGTTTCCGCATTCAAACCTTTATGAATCACTTTAAACGATCCCGTTTGATAAGCGTGATCCGGTGTTGTTTTACCGGCACCAAGTCTGAGATAAGCTGGTCTTGCATCTTTTGTAATTTGCTGAAGAACAGGCTCTACCTCATCTGCAAAAGCGGGTACCCATACATTGGCGTTCTGAAGACCGCTCAGACACGCAATATCTTCCAGGGTATGATGGCTGCTTCCCATGATTCCGTAGCCATAACCTCCTCCGTTTCCTACTAAAAAAACAGGTAAATTATTGAAACAGACATCATTACGGAATTGCTCAAGACAGCGATAAACAATGAATGGCGCAATACTATAGCAAAACACCTTATACCCTTTGTGAGCAAAACCGGCAGCGACACCAACCATATTCTGTTCGGCAACACCTGCATTTATAAACCGCTTTCCTAATTTGGCTTTCAGGTTTTCCAGGGCATTGTATCCCAGGTCACCGGTGATGAAGACAATAGAATCATCTTCTATTGCCAGCTGTTCCATCGCATTTGAAAATTCTTTTCTCATTTTTTTATGGCCTATAGGAAATGAAGTATCACTTTCTCAGCTGTTTTACCAGCGTTCGTATTTCATCAGCCGTTTTGTATGATTTGGATCCTCGTCTGATACGTGTCCGGATGTATTTCGGTCGTTTTTTTGTTTCTTCAAAAATCTTTGTGATGTATTCTCCCAAGAATGAAATTCCCAGTATGGTAAGTCCGCCAAAAAATGTTACCAGAACGATGACTGTACTTATACCGCGAGGTGTATCAGGGAAGAAAATGAATTTGGCCATTATCTGCCAGATAATTCCCAGTATCGATAAACCCGTCAACCCGAATCCTGCGTAACTCATCAGTTCAAGAGGGGCAAAACTGAATGAGAATATTGCTTTTTTTGCCCACCAGATGTTCTTTGTCCAGTTATTGGTCGAAACACCAAACATGCGTTCCGGTCTGACATATGGTACACCGGTCTGTTTGAAACCCACCCAGGCGCGAAGGCCGCGCAGGAACTGCTCAGTTTCAGGTAAATCCACTAGTTCTTTAACAACTTTCCTGTCGATCATGGAAAAGTCTCCGGCATCGCGGGGGATCGGAATATAACTCAGGCTTTGAAAAATCTTATAAAATGTTTTGTAAAAAAAGTGAATATGTGGTTTCATTTCACGTTGCACACGAACGCCGTAAACTACATCGTTTCCGTCCATCCACTTTTCGTAAAAGGCGGGGATAATTTCCGGCGGATCTTGTAAGTCGCCATCCATCAACACCACACAATCGCCGGTAGCAATTTCCATTCCGCTCAAAAATGCGGATTGTGAACCAAAGTTACGAGAATGGCTGATGCCAACTACATTAGGGTCTTTATCACAAATTTTATTGATCACGTCTTCCTGATTATCAGGAGAACTGTCGTTTACAAAGATGATTTCGTACCGTACTTTTAATTCATTGAAAGTTTTAACCAGCCTTTCGTACATAAACGGAATCGCCTGTGCATCTTTGTAGCAGGCAATTATAGCCGTTATGACCGGATTTAGTTTTGGGTTTTCAAAGGCCGGAATAATCGTTTCTTCGTAGTTAACCGCTTCCTGCCACTGTTTGGTTTTAGACAAACCTGTTTCCAGAGAAGTTTTTGCTTTCCATCCAAAATCCGTTTCAAAAGCTGTCGGATCTCCAAACCAGTCTGCCAGGTCCCACTTCCGGTTGGACATGCTTCCCCACTGTGGTTCCTGTGGAATTGAAAAGGTACTTCTTGAGGTCTCAACCAAATCACCAATTGTGGTCTTCCTCCCGGTGGCAATGTTATAAGATCTTCCTGAGGTTTCACTATTAATTTTAAGTGCAGCATCCAAAAAGGCTTCCACGCAATCTTCAATAAAAACAAAGTCGCGGCTGATATCCGGTGAAACAAGTGATGGCAATTGCTTTTTTCTTGCACTTTCAATCACTTTTGGCATGAGTCTGTCCGGTTCTTCCCAATATCCATAAATGGAATATAGCCTGAGATTCAGCGTTTTTAAATCGAATAGCCTTGCATAATATTCGAGTAAATATGCTGCCGATACCTTGGAGACGGCATAGTGACTATTTGGTTCTACACGATCTGTTTCTTTTGGAGAAGTGCAATTGAAACCATATTCCGAGCTGCTTCCGGCATGGATATAAACCATCTCACGGGTACAGTTCTGAAGAATGTTCACCGTCCCGATTACGTTGGTTTCGTAAGTCAGGTTTACATTGCTTTGTTTGCTGTACGCTCCGTAAGCAGCGAGATTAAATATTGTTTGAGGTTTGTACTTTTCAAAGACCTCCGATACAGAGTTATTTGAAAGAATGTCGCAGTGAATGATATTTTCAAAAGGCACATTCAAAAGTTTCAACCGCCATGCTTTGGTTGCATCGTGTGTAAGTGCGTAACAATCTTTTCGGATTTTGAAAATATCATTGAAAAGATTGGCGCCGATGAAACCACTTGCGCCGAAAACAAAAATAGGTCCTTTGAGATTTCTTATTTTTTCCTGGTAGACCGGTAACTGATCAAGCATTCGTTAATTCATTAAGATAGCGTTCTTTTACTTCCAGAGTAGCCTGTTGAAATTGTTCCGGATTCATTGGCAGGTAATGCCATTCCAGTTTATTTTCCATGTAAGAAACTCCCTTTCCTTTTACCGTTTGAGCGATAATCGCCTTGGGCAATCCGTTTTTATGCGTTTTCAGTTCCTGTATAACCTCGTTGATTGAAAGAATATTGTGACCGTCTACTTCGACTGTTTCAAACCCGATCGCTTTCCATTTTTCAACAGATGCCGTCTCTCCCAGAACTTTATCAGTAAAATCAAATCCCTGCAAACCATTTTTATCGACAATCATAAACAGGTTATCAAGTTGATTCTGAATGGCGTAGTGTGCAGCTTCCCAGGTGGTTCCTTCATTGGTTTCTCCGTCTGAGAGCAAGGCGAATGAATAACTTTCTTCATCACCAATTTTAGCCGCATGGGCAATTCCGGTTGCTATTGGAAGCCCATGTCCAAGCGAACCGGTTGCAAAAGGAATACTTTTATACTGGCGCGGAGCCGGATGAGCAGGCAATGTGGTACCATCCATATAAAATGTAGCCAACTCTTCATCTGATATTTCACCCAATATATTAAGGCAGGCATATAATGCGGCAGCGGCATGTCCTTTGGATAAAATGAAGGTATCGTCGGCAGATTTATTCAGGAAAAGAACCGCTATCATCAGATCAATACAGCTAAGTGAACAGCCGATATGTCCGGCATTGGCCTGATGGTATAAACCCAGTATTTTAAGCCGCAGATCGCCGCTTAATTGTCTGGGATCGTTCAATATTTCTTCTATGGTCATCGCCATTGCGTATGTTGATGTGCTGATGTAGTTGCTGTTTTGTACTACTAAAATATGGTAAAGTAACAACTTTAATGGTACAAATAAGTCGGCAATATACGAATTCTTATTTGCCGGATGTGCTTTGGGAAGTCACTTCTGCTATTGGGAGCCGTAGCGTAAACCCTTTAAGTTGATGATTTCCAGGGTATCGTTTTCTGTATTACGTTTAATTAATATTCGGTCAACCTGAGTTGTATCCATTACCTGAACATAATTTGCAGTTTTAGGCAGGTACAAATTTGTAAGCTGCGCATCCTGTATGGAGTAAGGCAAATAGGTACGGTCCATTTCTGATAAGATTTGAAGCTTAAAGGCGGGGTATAAAATGGTATCGCCAGGATGATATATTTCCCTGATTTTTAATGCTGCTTTTTCGTAAGGATTGGGTACTCTTGGTTTTACAAACCCACCGTATTTCAACGATCGGTCTTCGTAAAATTCCTGCAAACGCTGAGCCACAAAATAAGATTGAACAACTAGGAAAAAGAAGATCAAATATTTAATCTCAGATCTTAATGAGTACACATATTGAAGCAGCAAACTAACCAAAATGATCACATAAGGAAATGAAAAACCTGAGTAACGCTGCTGAATACTATTTGTATGTCCGCCTTTTATTGCCATCAGGATAAGAAACGACGTTGGAATAACGGCCATCATGTAGAGCAGCCACAATCTTTTGCGCTTCATTTTATCAGCATTCCTATGGATGTCGTATAAAAATGACATAGTAAAAATGACAATGGATAAAACGCAGAATTGCAGTTTATTACTTGTGTAGATAACGGCGCTTATAAGAACAATAACAAAAGGCATTCCCGTAATAACCAGCGCTGGAAGTTTTATACGGTCCCTGAACCTGTACCAGACCGTCAGCAAAATACCAACCAGGACGGAAACAATGAAATTTCGTTTGCCAGGAAGTGAATCCGCCATGCCGTTTGTAAAGATCAGCAGATCGGAAAAGATAGGCAGGGATTTTTGATAAATGTAGAAAAAAGTGGCCGGAAAAACGCCGAATGGATTGTTGCCAGGGCTTGTTGCTGCAAACCTTTTATACTCCGCTGCCTGATGGTTTAAAGAATATAGTGTGTATTGCCCGCCTCCGTAAAGCAACCACCAGGTAAGTCCTGATAAAGCGGCAATGGCTGAAACTGCCATTTTTATCCATCCTGCAAAAGATCGTAAAAAGAAAAGCGCATAAAGTCCATGCACCGCCAGAACGACAATTACAAGAAAGTGACTGAGCAGTCCGAGGCCTGCCGATAAAATATAGCCCAGATATAATCCAGAATTATTTCGTTTTGTTTTACTGCCTTCAATAATCCGTAAAAAAAGATAGGTAGCCAGCAAAGTCAGGAAAAAGGTAAGCGAGTAATTTCTTGCCTGATGACTGTATGCGATAAAAAACGGTTCGATGGCTACAATCGCTGCTGCAATCAAACCGGTATTTACGGAAAAAAAGCGTTTGGCAAATTTGTAGGTGAGCCCGATAATCAACACGCTAAAAAAAACGGAAAACAGGCGGGATGTGAAATCGGAAATGCCGAATACTTCCAGCCAGTAGTGAAGCAGCAGATAATAAAACGGACTGTTGCCAATATCACTTCTGGTCATTGCTTCGTAGTAGTCAGCAATGTGTTTAGGAGACCAGAATTCTTTTGGAGTAAATGCTTTGGGTGTAAAGTGCTCCTGATAAGTAAAGGAATATAACATTTTAGGAGCCTGATGCGGGGCCGGCAACGGTGCCTTCCAGAATTCCCGTGCAGATACTTTTATCGTTGAAAAAGCTTCTTTCTGATTGGCCCCTTCCAGTACAATTCCCTGACTTACAACCATTGTGCTTTTCTCATCAAAGAAAATGCTGTAAGAATCAAGATGATAAAGCCTCAGAAGAAAACCTGCGATTAATATAAGTAAAAGTATAAACCAGGTTTTTCGATTTTCCGTTGTAGATGTGTGAGTCATTGTCTGGTAAAGTTGCTCTGCAAATTCAAAGTCAGTTTTAAGATGACCGAAGAATTTTTGCGAAAATAAGCAATTTATTGTGAAGCGGTGTTTCTAGATTTTCAGGATAGTGAATTCAACGCGCCGGTTTTTCTGACGGGTTTGCTCGGTTTGGTTACTGGCAATGGGTTTGGCCGGTCCCCATGCTTTGGTTTGTATTCTTCTTGCAGCGATACCTTTGGACAAAAGATATTTTTTTACCTGCTGAACACGGTCTTCCGATAGTTTTACATTCTTCTGTACGTCGCCCTGATTATCGGTATGTCCTTCAAGGAGAATTTCCATTGCAGGATACTCGTTCATGGCAGCCACAATGCGGTCGAGCTCCGGATAAGACGTGGCATTGACTTCTGCACTGCTTTGTTGAAAAATAGTATTAGTTAATCTGATCTGCTGCCCCGCTTTCATTGGCTGCAATACCAGATTCTTTTTAATTGTAGTGAAAACGCTGTCGGTTAACAAATCAATTTCTTCTGTTGCAGGGAAATAGCCCTTCTCGCTTGCGGTAAGTCTGTAAACTTCTTTGGCAGGAAGTAAAATCCTGTAATCGCCCGTTTCGGGATCAAAAGTAGCCGTTGTGAACACAGTGTTATTCTTTTTAATGTCAGCAACAAGATCTGAATGAACAGGACTGTTTGTTCCGGCAATGGTTACGTTTCCCGTAACGACCACCATGGGATCTGGTTTTAGTTCTTTTGGGAGAGCAAGTTTAAAAATATCATATGAGCCAAGTGATTTATCAATTGAACTAAAATAAGCAGTCTCTCCGGAAGTAGGAATGCTAATGTATAAATCCCATTTTGGTGAATTAATTATTGGACCCAGATTTACCGGTTTTGACCATTTTGTCCATGTATCATCCAACCGTTTTGACATAAAGAAATCACTTTGCCCATAGCCACTGTGACCGCTTGACGAAAAATAAAGAGTTTGATTATCATGGGAAATAAAAGGTGATCCATCATAATCTGCGGAATTAAGTACATTTCCCATATTTAGTGGCTCCGACCAGTTGTTATCCTTTTGAAGGAAAGAAACGTAAAGATCCTTGTCTCCTTCTGTATCCCGGCGTTCAGTGGCAAGTATCATTACATTGCTTTTTGGAGAAACAGAGACCTCCATACCTTCTTGTAAGTTATATGGATTTGCAACATTAATATCTTTGGGGAAGGTCCAGGTGTTTGTGGAAAAAAGCGATTCTGACAATCCATACGCCATAGGTGTATTAACCCGGTACTGGTTTACCAAATAAAGGGTTTTGCCATCGGATGATATACTTATAACAGCGTTATTTTCCTTGTTATTCAATGGTGGGCCCATATTTACTGCCTTGCCCCATTGGTTCTTATTGCCCAAAGTCGAGTACCATATATCCTGAGTTTTTAAATCACCTCCTATATTTTCCGGATGTCCCTCTCTCGTAAAATATAGCGTCTTTCCATCAGGAGAAATAACAGGATTTAATTCTAAGCCCGCAGTATTAACAGCCGATCCTAGGTTTTCTTTTACCAATTTCGATGCAGAGGCTCCTGTTGCCAGATTAATTACAGCTTCCACGGGTTTTGTCTGATCTGAAATGGCAATGGCGTCAACTTGATTGAAGCCAGGAACCTTATCCGGCTGTAAAACAATTTTAACAGCATTTGCCTTAATATCTTTTTGCTCAGGAAAAATATTAAGCATTCTTCCGGCGACGTTCACGGGTGCGGGATTATTTTTCCAAATCAAATATTCTTTGCCATCTTCATCGTATGCATAAACCCTTGCAATGGATCCGGGATTAAAATTTTCTCCAATTGCAACCTGTTTTAAAGCAACACTTTTCTCAAATCCGACTTTGATCCATTCTTCACTTCTGCCGTCCGGGTCTGCCGGTGACCAGGCACAGGGACTTTTACCAAAAGCCGGAAGTTTATTTGGTTCCCCAAGAATTTGTTTAGACCTGTTCGCATTGCCATACTGATCAGGACGGGATTCGGAAGAATAACCAAGCACTTTGTTGGCCCAAAGTATCTGCTGCCCGACAACATAATTGCCGGTTGAAACTAAAAAAAGAAAAGAAAGTGTAATTTTATACAGGCTCATCAGGGTTGCAGGTACCGGCATCTTCAATTATATATCTAAGAGAATTATTCTTTTTTCTTCTCTTTCGAAAAGTAATATTAAATTTTTTTTCAGGAAAAGATAAAAAACAAACCTTCTTATTGCTCATTTCCTGCATGACTTTTAAAAATGAACCTGATACTAATCCTGTGCCCCGACCAGCAAAATCCAGTCCCACCCGGTTTGTGCATCAGGTGGGGTTATCAGCGCATCCGTCGATGAGGTTAAGGTGACACCGGTCCATCTTCTTCCCGTACGCGGGCTATACCATACAATCCGGAAATCATTGCCTCTCAATTTTGTGAGATCCAGGCGGATCGATCTGGATTCAGGAATATAAAGCATTGATAATCGGTCATTGGTCAGAGAAACGGTACCAATTCGCTTTTGATCGGTTGAATCAGGTAGTAATCCCGGAGTATGATTCGGATACATGTATTCCCAAGGAATTCCTTTCAAAATCTTAACGAAATGATGAATGTATTCGGCGCCGTCTTTATTAATATTTACTTTCCAGGTCGGATAAAAATTTTTGATCGTACTCATGTGACAGAAGCCGGCGGCCGAGCTCATGATGGACTGGTAAGCCTGGTTTCTGATCAGTACAGACTGGTCTGTTATTTCTTTTGGGAATTCAGAATTGGAAATCAGAAACGGCTGCTGTGAGAGCTGTCCGGAATTTTTCTGCCAGTTGGCAAGGTTCTCATATTCTGCATAAGTCACGGTTGAATCAGGTATTACAAATTTCAAATCCGAACGATTGGCGGAATTCGGTGCTAGGTTTGATGGAGAACAGGTGGATAGTGAAGCAACAAGATTATTATTTTCCGTAGCGGATCTCAATCCTTCCGCAATGGCTTTAAATTGTGAAGCACTTTGATATTCTTCCTCACTGACGATCCAGATTATATTCGGATATTTTGCAAAACGTTTTCCCACAAATTCACCGTAATTTTTCCAGGCTTCTTCTTTATATAAATCAAATACAACATTCCAGCTTTTTCGGGACACAACGATACCAACAACCAGTTCCCGTTCCTTTGCAGCAACTACTATTTTTTCAAGATAATCGAAATAGGCTTTGTTGGGTTTACTAATGTCATTATCCTGAAAAGGAGCAGTTTTGTTATAGTTTTTTTGATTTGGCAGGGCAGGCAACAACTGCAAAACGAAAGTGTTAAAGGACTGAGATTTACGAATATCCATATAGTGAACCGCATCAATGTAGTTCAGTTTTCTAAGCAGTTGCCAGGCTACATCCGCAACCATCAGAAACGGTTTTCCGTTTCCATCTGTAACATGTTTGCCGTTTGGATGGATTCTCAGGGGAAACTGATTCGCGGTCTTAATTTGTGGTTCAATCCCTGCGGCACTTGCAAAACAGCCTATTCCAAGCAAACATAACAGGATAAAAATATTTCTCAACTTCATATTTCCTGCGCATTTTTCATAGCCTGTATCGTTTGTGAAGGGTTCTCAGAGCTAAATACAAAACTTCCGGCAACTAAAATGTCGGCACCGACCTCAGTAAGTCTGGGCGTGTTTGACAGATTTACACCGCCATCCACTTCAATCTTAAAGTCGTAACCGCCTTCCCTGCGGAGCTGATTTAACCGGGAAATTTTTTTATAAGTGTTTTCGATAAATTTCTGTCCGCCAAAACCCGGGTTTACTGACATGATCAGAATCAGCGACACTTCTGAAAGAATTTCGGTAAGTACTTCAACCGGTGTATGTGGGTTTAATGCAACACCTGCGAGGGCTCCTAATTCCTTGATATGCTGAACGGTACGGTGCAGATGCGGGCACGCTTCGTAATGAACGGTCATAATGGATGCGCCGGCTTTGCGGAAATCGGCGAGATAGCGATCCGGCTGTTCGATCATTAAATGAACATCCAGAGGTT
This sequence comes from Dyadobacter psychrotolerans, assembly GCF_004349265.1. GTDB lineage: Bacteria > Bacteroidota > Bacteroidia > Cytophagales > Spirosomataceae > Dyadobacter > Dyadobacter psychrotolerans. Next base: position 84,874 of record NZ_SMFL01000003.1, on the reverse strand, counting down.
TTTTTGCATGACGGCTAATTGCCTCACAAACAGGTAGTCCAAATGAAATATTGGGAACAAACATTCCATCCATGATGTCCACATGAATATATTCTGCCGCACTGGCATTCAGCATTTCGACGTCGCGCTGTAAGTTGGCAAAGTCGGCGGCAAGTATAGAAGGAGCAATTCCGGACATTGATTCAATAATTTTACTAATACAATATAATGTATCAAAATTAGAGAATTATGCTCAGGAATTAAGAATTGATGTATTTCTAAAACAGTTGTAGCTCAGAAAAGGAATATAAAAATGATAAATATTCTGAAAACTGTAAATTTGGCGAAATGATCATCAGCAACCGGCTGACACCCGATTTTGAACCTAAAGAGTCTTGAAAATATGGATCCTGAAAAACAAATAGATGACCTAAGCAGGAAAATAGATCATTATAATTTCCGCTATTACCAGGACAGTGTCTCCGAAATTTCTGATTATGACTTCGATCAGCTGTTAAAACAGTTGAAAGATCTGGAAGATAAACATCCGGAATTCAAGAAAAGCGATTCACCTACGCAAAGAGTAGGAGGTACGATCACGAAAAATTTCGCAACAGTTTATCATCGTTATCCGATGCTTTCGCTGGATAATACCTATAATGAACAGGAACTGCGGAATTTTGACGATCGTGTAAAAAGAGGGCTGGATGGTGAGGAGTATGAATACATTTGCGAACTCAAATTCGATGGTATCTCACTAAGTTTTACTTATGAAGACGGTGTCTTGGTTAGAGGCATCACGCGGGGAGACGGATCCAGAGGAGATGATATAACAAATAATGTGAAAACGATTCGCTCGCTTCCGCTGCGGGTAAAGGCGGAAGGATTACCGCCGGTTTTTGAAATTCGTGGTGAAGGATTTATGCCCTACACATCTTTTCAAAAATTAAATGATGAAATGGACACGCTGGGTGAAAACCAATATGCGAATCCAAGAAATGCAGCCTCAGGGTCTTTCAAATTACAGGATTCCGCGGAGACGGCAAGACGCAATCTGGATTGTTACATTTATTCTTTCCTGACGGATGACAACCATTTTAAAAGTCATGAAGAAAGTTTGCTTGGTTTAAAAAAGTGGGGGTTCAACATTTCTCCCGGCTGGCGTAAAGTACAGACGATCGATGAGGTGATTGAGTTTATACACGAATGGGAAGACAAAAGGGTGTCACTTCCTTTGGCTACCGACGGGATTGTTGTTAAGATCAATTCATTCGAACAGCAGCGGGAACTTGGTTTTACGGCAAAAAGTCCGCGCTGGGCAATTTCCTTTAAATACAAGGCAGAAAATAAACCGGCCATTTTACGTTCGGTCAACTTTCAGGTGGGGCGGACCGGTGCAGTTACGCCGGTAGCAAACCTGGCGGATGTTACGGAAAGAGATGTTGATTATAAAAAAGTGAAAGGCGTTCATCTTTCAGGTACGAGAGTAAAAAGGGCGACCCTTCACAATGCAAACGAAATCCTGAGGTTGGATATCCGGATCGGTGATACCGTTTTTGTAGAAAAAAGCGGAGAAATTATTCCAAAAATTACCGGTGTTGATCTTGAAAAGAGAGCGGAGTTCATGACGCAGCCGGTTGAGTTTCCCACCAATTGTCCCGAATGTGGAACTGCCCTGTTACGTAATGAAGGTGAAGTGGCGTTTTTCTGCCCGAATGACAGCCATTGTCCGCCGCAGCTAAAAGGCAGGATTGAACATTATATCCACCGGAAAGCGATGAATCTGGATAGTTTGGGAGAAGGTAAAATTGAACTTTTGTTTGATCTTGATCTGGTCAGAACGCCCGCAGACCTTTATGATCTGACAGAAGAAAAATTGCTTGGGCTTGAAAAAAGCATTGTAAATGAAGAAACCGGTAAGGTCAAAAAAATAAGTTTTCGCGAAAAGACGGTAGAAAATATCTTGAAAGGAATTGAGCTTTCTAAAACGGTTCCTTTTAAAAATGTACTTTTTGCCTTGGGAATACGCTTCGTCGGGGCAACGGTTGCAGAAAAACTCGCAGCTTATTTTAAATCTATTGAAGCCATCAAGTCAGCAACTTACGATCAGTTGACAGCCGTTCCTGAGATAGGAGGAAGAATTGCCATGAGCATTGAGTCTTATTTTAGCGTACCTGAAAACCAGGTGTTGGTCGAACGTTTAAAGACTGCCGGAGTACAGATGGAAAGTGATGAAAAACCGGTAGAGGTAGAGAGCGATCTTTTGGAAGGAAAAACGTTTGTCATATCAGGAGTATTCGAAAATTTTGAACGGGATGACCTGAAGAACAAAATTGAAGTAAACGGAGGAAGGATATTAAGCGGGGTTTCCGGAAAGCTCAACTACCTGCTGGCAGGTGCAAATATGGGTCCTGCCAAGCTGGAAAAAGCACGAAAACTAGGTGTGACCATCTTGTCCGAAGAAGAATTTTTGGCAATGATTGGTGGGGAATGATGCGGAGATTGTGAAATTTGGATGCAGGATGCACTACGGAGCATAAGATTTGCCGTTTGAACGAATTTCTATAAACAGGAAGCTCTTACAGAGCTGATTTGAATGAATCTATGGCTCCTACGGGGCCACCTGGTTATAGATAAGGTGAATAATGTTTGGATGAAGGTTCCTTAGGAGCCTCCTGAAATGACTAATAAATTTGTGAGTTCTGTTTAACCCTAAACTCACCCAATTTAAAATGCGAATTCCGGATTACTTCCTTACATTTGCACTTTAAAATCAAACAATAATATAAGAATATAATGCCATTGGACTTACGTTTCAAAGGGGTTGGAGCAGCGCTGATTACACCTTTTGATGAGCAGAATGAAATCGATTACCCTGGTCTGAAAAAACTGATTGACCTTGTGACGGAAGGAGAGGTAGACTATCTTGTGGTGCAGGGCACTACCGGCGAGTCGCCAACGGTTTCTTCAAAAGAAAAAAAGGACATCCTTGCTTTCACGATCAGGCACAATACCAAATCACTCCCAATCGTCTACGGATTAGGCGGGAATGATACCAAGTCGGTTTTAGATGGCATAAAGGAACTTGATTTTACTGGCGTTGATGCCATTCTCTCTGTTTGTCCATATTACAATAAGCCAACCCAGGAAGGAATTATTGCGCATTTCACTGCCATTGCAGATGCATCGCCTGTTCCGGTTTTGCTTTATAACGTTCCGGGGCGTACTGTGATTAACATGAAAGCAGATACGATTGTCACGTTATCGGCTCACCCGAATATCATCGGTATAAAAGATGCAGGCGGAAGTATCGAACAAAGCATGGAATTGGCTTCCCGGGTAGGAGACGATTTTCTGTTACTTTCGGGGGATGACAACCTGGTTACCACGATGGTAAGTGTTGGCTGGCATGGTGTGATTTCGGTTATTGCCAATGCATTTCCAAAGGAATTTACAGACCTTACCTGGCACGCTCTGGAAGGCCGTTTTAAGGAAGCAGCAAAATTACAGCTTGCATTTTTAGAATTTGACACTTTATTATATATTGAATCAAATCCGGTTGGAATAAAAAAATGTCTTGAAATCAAGGGTATTTGTAGTTCCGACGTTCGTTTGCCGTTGCTGAAGGCATCTGACAAACTTGGTGAACAACTTGAAAACGCTATGAAGAGGGAAGGATTTATGTAACCCGATACCGGTTCAAAATAAAGAGCATCACAGGTACGGAGTAATTCCTCTTTGCCTGTGATTTTTTGTTAATGTAAGATGTGAAAGGTGAGATGTAAAACGGTCAGGTTAATTTTCCAATCAGGTCTGACAGTTTTATTTTTACTTCTCACATTTTACTTTTTACACAACAGATTCAATTCACTTATAATCTTTAAAAACAACAGATTCGGTTCATTTCACTACTTACCTTTTACTTTTCACAAAACGACAATGAGCCAGATGATCACCTTTTATCCAGGCCCTTCAAAAGTATATCCGCAAATTGAAAAGTATTTGCAGGATGCTTTCCATAGTGGCATATTAAGCGTGAACCACCGAAGTGATGTGTTTATGGAAATGCTGCGCAGCACAATTGAATCAGTGAAGGCGAAGCTTGATATTCCGGCGGATTACGAAGTTTATTTCGTTTCGTCTGCTACGGAATGCTGGGAAATTATCGCCCAGTCGCTGATCGGCTCATCCAGTTTGCATATTTACAACGGAGCTTTTGGCGAGAAGTGGCTCGAATATACAGCTAAAATAAAACCAGGTGCGGAAGGATTTTCCTTTGGCCTGAATGAAGCTCCTGATATTGAAGAACTGAATATCGATTTGGGTCATGACGTGATCTGCATCACGCACAATGAAACGTCCAACGGAACCGCCCTTCCGCTTTTGTTTCATTCTGACCTGCGCAGTCTGACCAACCAGATTATCGCCGTTGATGCAACTTCGTCTATGGCAGGAGCAATTTTACCCTGGAAGGACGCAGATGTCTGGTATGCTTCCGTGCAAAAGTGTTTCGGGCTTCCTGCCGGAATGGCCGTAATGGTCGTTTCTCCTGCTGCAATTCACCGCGCTGAACAGGTTGCAGACAGGTCTTTTTATAACAGTCTTTTATTTACCAGAGAAAACTTTTTAAAATACCAGACGCCTTACACGCCCAATGCGCTTGGAATATATTTGCTGGGCCGTGTAATGGAGCATGTTGCTCCGATCGTAAACGTAGCGTCGGAAATTCATGAGCGCGCCAGGGAATGGTATGCTTTCCTGCCTGAAAACGGATACGAACTTCTGGTAAACCATCGGTCAGTGCAGTCTGACACTGTTATTGCGGTTCAGGCCGACAGAGAAAAGGTCACCAGAATAAAAAGCATGGCCAGACAGGCTGGCTTACAACTAGGCAACGGTTATGGGAAATGGAAGGAAACCAGTTTCCGCATTGCCAATTTTCCTGCCATAACGATTACAGAAATTTCACTTCTCAGGAATTTTTTGTTTACAATTTCCCGCTCATAAGTTGAGTAGTAAAATTAAATATTTGCATTTAATAGGTTAGGAGGCACATTTCATAGTGATTGAAGCGCTTCCTATACACATTAATCATCCTTCGGTTAGAATTTGTGCGTTTAGATATATTAAAACAATATGAAAGCCAGACCAAATGTCTGGTGGCCCTTGACTCTATTATTTTTGGTTTTGACGGTGAGCAGCTAAAATTGCTGCTTGTTAAAAGAGGCATTGAAGAGGAGCAGCATACCTGGTCGCTGATGGGAGGGTGGGTACAGCCCGACGAAGGTCTGGAACAGGCATCAAACCGGATACTTTTTGAATTAACCGACCTGAAAGATATTTACCTGGAGCAACTGCACACATTCGGGAATCCTTCGCGTGACCCTGTTGAAAGAACAGTTTCGGTTGCTTACTTTGCTTTGATTAATGTGGAAGATTACGACCATAAAATATCTAAAAGCTTTGAAGCACAATGGTTTGCGATGAAGGATTTGCCAAAACTTCTTTTTGATCACGGTGCTATGGTAGACATGGCAATTCAGAATTTGCGGTATAAAGCTTCCCAACACCCGATTGGTTTTGAATTGCTCCCTGAAAAATTTACTATTCCGCAGCTGCAAAAACTTTATGAAGCTATTTTCGGAATGGAGCTGGACAAAAGGAATTTCAGCCGGAAACTATTGTCGACAAATTTGCTGGTGAAACTGGATGAAAAACAGAAGGGTTACTCGAAAAAGGGTGCTTACTTTTATAAAATTGATGAAGATAAATACAAAAAGCAGTTTAATACATTCCTGAATTTTCTTCCCGGGAATAACGCCTGAGCAGGTTTTATTTGCACCCGGGAGGTGCAAAACGTTTGTGTAAGCAACGGCTTTTGTTCAACTTTGCGGGCTAATCGCCAGCATAATGTTCAATTTTAAGGAAATCGTATCCGTCTCTCTCATTCTTTTTTCGGTTATTGATGTGCTGGGATCCATTCCCGTAATTGTCGATTTTAGAAGAAAACTGGGTAAAATCGAATCCGAAAAGGCAACACTGGTAGCAGGTTTCATTATGATCCTGTTTCTTTTTTTGGGAGAAAAACTGCTGAACCTTTTTGGAGTTGATGTCGCTTCATTTGCCGTTGCAGGCGCGATTATTCTTTTTCTTTTGGGTTTGGAAATGATTCTGGGTCGTGAAATATTCAAGCACGGCAGTCTGGACACCGGGGCCGCTTCGATTGTACCCATAGCTTTCCCAATTATTGCCGGGGCCGGAACGATGACAACACTGCTTGCCCTCAGATCGGCCTATGAAATCCAAAACATTCTGATCGGCGTTTTACTCAATTTGATTTTCGTTTACCTTGTATTAAAATCCTCCAACTGGATCGAAACCAAACTTGGTCCGGGCGGTATAGAGGTATTAAGAAAAGTTTTTGGGGTAATTTTGTTGGCTATTGCAGTGAAACTTTTTAAAACCAATCTTGTGGTTTAGAGCTGGTTTTTAAATATGCCACGAATGCACGAATTGTGCACGAATATCCTGATAAGTCTTTTTAAAATCTAATAATAATAAATCATGCAACAACTTGACAGCCTTAATCAGGTCGCAGAATTTCACAGAACATTTAAACATCCAATTTTAGATAAACCTACCATTCCATCCAAAGACAGAAGCAAATTACGGGTTGCGCTTCTTGCCGAGGAATTGAAAGAACTGGAAGTAGCCATTCTTGAAAAAGACATTGTTGAAATTGCCGATGCACTTTGCGATTTGCAGTATGTACTTTCAGGAGCAGTTCTGGAATTTGGTCTTGGAGATAAATTCCGTGAATTGTTCGATGAAGTACAGCGCTCAAACATGTCAAAAGCCTGCCTGAACGTTGAAGAAGCTGAGGCAACCGTTGCACATTACGCAGCAAAAGGAACTGAGTGTTATTACAAACAGGATGGAGATAAATATCTGGTTTACCGCACCGCCGATGATAAAACGCTAAAAAACATCAACTATTCTCCCGCCAATCTTTCAGGAATAATAGGATGAGATTAGCGTAACTTCTTAACTCCTTTCAATTGAACTTAACTGCTTAACAGATGACTTCCGTTCTAGACCGTTTTCTCAGATATGTCCAAATTGACACACAGTCTGATCCGCAATCGGAAAGTTTTCCGAGCACTGCCAAACAGCGTGATCTGAGCAATTTACTCGTGGTTGAATTGCAGGGGCTGGGTGTTGAAGATGCGCATTTGGATGAACATGGTTATGTGTATGCAACGCTTCCTTCAAATTCAAATAAAACCGATATACCGGTAATTTGTTTTTGTTCACATGTAGATACTTCGCCCGATGTAACCGGAGCCGATGTAGTACCGATTGTTCATAAAAACTGGAACGGAAGTGATATAATTCTGCCTGACGATCCGACTCAGATTTTGAAGGTAGGTGAGTTAAATGATCTGGCTAATCAAATTGGGAATGATATCATTACGGCAAGCGGAACCACATTATTGGGAGCAGACAATAAAGCAGGCGTTGCTGAAATTATGGCGGCCGCTGAATATCTGATCACACATCCGGAGGTAAAACACGGAACGATCAAAATTCTGTTTACACCGGATGAAGAAGTAGGACGCGGAACCGAAAAAGTGGATTTGATTAAACTGGGTGCGGATTACGGTTATACCGTCGACGGTGAGTCTGTGGGTACGCTGGAAGATGAAACTTTCTCCGCCGATGGCGTCAAAATCACCATTCATGGTGTGAGCACGCACCCGGGTTATGCAATTGGCAAACTCGAAAACGCGCTTAAAATAGCGGGAGATGTACTTGCTGCATTACCAAAAGATTCCCTTTCTCCTGAAACAACGGAAAGTAAGCAAGGTTTTATTCATCCGGTACATGTGGAAGGAATTCAGGAAAAAGTGGTTGTAGAATTTATCATCCGCGATTTTACAGATGAAGGTTTAAAAGAAAAGGAAGATCTCTTACAGGATATCTTAAACACTGTTTTAAATCAATATCCTTATTCAACTGCCAAATTTGAAGTAAAAGAGCAGTACCGGAATATGAAAAAGGTTCTTGACAAACATCCGCAGGTGATAGCCAACGCTGTGAAAGCAATGGAACGCTGTGGACTGGCCGCTTTGCCAAGAAGCATCAGAGGCGGAACAGACGGATCCAGGTTATCTTTTATGGGCTTACCTTGTCCGAATATTTTTGCAGGAGAACATGCGTTTCATTCGCGCCTGGAATGGGTTTCTGTTCAGGATATGGAAAAAGCGGTTGAAGTAATCGTGGCGCTTAGCCAGGTTTGGGAGGAAGAAGCTTAAAAGATGGCAAAAAAGACAAAATTTTACGTGGTTTGGCAGGGTAGGCAAACGGGTGTGTTTACTGATTGGAAGGAGTGTGAGGCACAAATTAAAGGGTTTGAAGATGCGCGTTTTAAATCTTTTGACTCATTGCAGGAAGCAGAAGCCGCTATTCAGAAAAACTACTGGGAGTTTGTAGCCCGTGCCGGACAAGGTCCGAAAGAAACCAAAATTACCAAAGTTGCTCCTGCAAGCATTGGTAAACCAATCAAAAACGCCATTGCGGTGGATGCTGCCTGGAACACAGCTTCCGGAGATATGGAATATCAGGGCGTTTATCTGCAAACCAGCGAGAAGATCTTTTTACAGGGACCTTTTAAAGATGCAACCAACAACATCGGAGAGTTTCTGGCGATTGTGCACGGGCTGGCATATCTGCAAAAAAAAGAAAGCGAACTTCCCATTTACAGCGATTCCCGGACAGCTATCGCCTGGGTGAAAAAAAAACACGCGAATACTAAACTGGTTCTTACACCAAGAAATAAGCCGGTTTTTGAAATGCTTCAGCGTGCCGAACGCTGGCTGGCCACCAACAAATTTTCCAACCCGATTCTGAAATGGGAGACGGAGTATTGGGGAGAAAATCCGGCCGATTTTGGCAGGAAATAGAATTATGGCCAAAAACTCATTTTTTCGTTTCAAGCAATTTACGGTTCATCAGGATAAGTGCGCTATGAAAGTTTGCACGGACGCCTGTGTGCTGGGTGCCTGGGCAGATGTGGCTGAGGCTGAAAGTATTCTGGACATAGGGGCCGGGACCGGATTGCTTTCTCTGATGGTGGCTCAGAGAAATCCATTTGCAAAAATTGATGCCGTGGAATTGGATCCGGATGCTTTTATTCAGGCGGGTGAAAATGTTGAAAACAGTTCTTTTTCTGAAAGAATTGATGTTTTCAATTCCGCTATTCAGAACTTTGACCGGGGGTTGCCGTACGACTGTATTATTACAAATCCGCCTTTTTTTCAGTCGGATCTTCTTTCTCCCAATTTGCAGAAGAATAACGCCCATCATGCGACTTCACTCTCTTTCGACGAGTTATTGATCTCGATTGGCAGGCTTTTAAAAGAAAATGGTAGATTTTTTATTCTGCTGCCCACGGATGAAGCGGAAGGTTTTTTAGTCAAATCTTTAATATCCGGTTGGTTTTTAAATACCAAACTGACTCTGTATCACGATAAAAACAAAAAGCCATTTCGGCAGCTGATGAGCTTTGGGCGTAAAAAAATTACTGAAAATCAGTTAATTATTGATAGTCTGTATATCTATGATGAAGATAGCAGAACGTACAATTCTGATTTTAAAGCGTTAATGAAAGACTTTTATATGATATTTTGATCAGGAAAAGTGCGAACTTTGCGTTTTAGTAAAGTTGGTGTTTTCCCCGTTATTATTATTCATGATTGATTCTGTTATTCAGATTTCCGTAGTAATCCCGCTGTTCAACGAAGAAGAGTCATTGCCGGAGCTTAGTGCATGGATTGAACGTGTGATGCTGGCCAATAATTTTTCCTATGAAATTCTGTTCATTGACGACGGCAGCAAGGACCAATCGTGGGCTGTTATTTCAGAGCTGTCAGGAAAAAATCCGAATATCCGTGGATTCAGATTCGTTCGTAATTACGGAAAAACAGCTGCACTCCAAACCGGTTTTCAGGAAGTAAAAGGACAGGTTGTTATTACCATGGACGCCGATTTGCAGGATAGTCCCGACGAGATTCCCGATCTTTACCGCATGATCACAGAGGAAAGATATGATCTGGTTTCGGGCTGGAAAAAGAAGAGATATGACCCGATCACCAAAACAATTCCCACAAAGATATTCAATGCAGCAACCAGAAGTATCTCCGGTGTTCAGCTTCACGATTTTAATTGCGGGTTGAAAGCCTACAGGAAAGAGGTTGTCCAGAACATTACGATTTATGGAGAAATGCACAGATACATTCCTGTGATTGCCAAGTGGAATGGTTTTGCAAAAATCGGAGAAAAAGTTGTACAACATCAGGCAAGAAAGTATGGCTACACGAAATTTGGCCTGGAAAGGTTTATTTTCGGCTTTTTAGATTTACTTTCGATTGCATTTGTCAATAAATTTGGCAGAAGGCCGATGCACCTTTTCGGAAGTTTGGGTACATTGATGTTCTTCTTTGGCAGTATTATTGCCCTTTGGCTGATATTTACCAAGATATACAAGATTTATATTTCACATGAACATTTCAGAAATGTGACAGAGAATCCGATGTTCTTTTTGGCACTTGTTGCTATTACCGTCGGCTCGCAGTTATTTCTGGCAGGATTTATAGGAGAATTGTTTGTTAAACAGTCCATTTCCAAAACAGGTGACTACCTGGTTTCGGGGAAGGTGGGGGAGACAAACCAGATTTAAAGTCACTAAAATAAGTTGTTACCAATTAAGCCTTTTTATAAAATTTAATAATGATCGCTAACGTACACAAAGCCCATCCCTGGCACGGTATTCCAATGGGAGAAAATGCACCCGAACTGGTAACCGCATTTATTGAGATTGTTCCGACTGACACAGTAAAATACGAAATAGATAAAGCTACGGGCTATTTGATGATCGATCGCCCTCAAAAATATTCCAATATCGTTCCCGCTCTTTACGGTTTCATTCCTAAAACCTACTGCGCGGAAAAAATCGCTGCACTGGCCCGCGAACGTTCCGGACGCGATGTTACAGAAGGTGATGGTGATCCGCTGGATATTTTGGTTTTGTGTGAAAAAATTATTTCACACGGAGACATCATGTGCCAGGCTAAACCAATCGGTGGAATTCGTTTGATCGATGGTGGTGAAGCAGATGATAAAATCATTGCAGTACTTAAAGGAGACGAAGTTTATGGTCAGTTTTCGGATCTTAGCGAATTGCCCGAAGGTATCGTGGAGCGTTTGAAACATTACTTCCTGACTTACAAAAACCTTCCAGGCGAAAAAGCACATATCGAAATTACGAATGTGTATGGCAGAGATGAAGCGCATGAAGTGATTATGACTTCTGTGGAAGATTATAAACATTCATTTTACTGAGATTTCTTTCTGAATGACAAATAGGATTATTCTGAATCTGGCAAGGATAGGACAGATTGAAAATGAATAACTTATTGAAAGAGATTGTTAAAAGTGTCGGTGATACTAAATAGCTGATTTTTAATGAATTTAAGCCGCCGCGAATAGGGGCGGCTTTTGTTTATTTGTATCTTTGTGCAAAATTTTAAAGAGCGGCTGGTAACAGTTACACAAAGATTAAAATGAGGAATACGGAATAAATCAGTTTTTACTTTCTAAGCCTTGCAATTATAAAAAGAACATTTCGAATTTACTATGTGGTTTGAAATTGTTTATTGGCCTAATAAACGATAGATGAGTAATTTACAGGAAATAAAAAAACGCCGCACATTTGCGATTATCAGTCACCCGGATGCGGGAAAAACAACGCTTACTGAAAAACTTCTGCTTTTCGGGGGAGCGATCCAGACGGCTGGTGCGGTAAAATCAAATAAAATTAAAAAAACGGCTACCTCCGACTTTATGGAGATTGAAAAGCAGCGTGGTATTTCTGTTGCTACGTCTGTAATGACATTTGAATATCATGACTTGCTGATCAACATTCTGGATACACCTGGTCACAAGGACTTTGCAGAAGATACGTATCGTACGTTAACAGCGGTTGATAGTGTAATTCTGGTAATCGACTGTGTAAAAGGTGTAGAAGAGCAGACGGAAAGACTAATGGAGGTTTGTCGCATGCGTAATACGCCTGTGATTGTGTTTGTTAATAAGCTTGACAGAGAGGGCCGCAATCCTTTTGAGTTGCTTGATGAGCTCGAAACTAAACTGAAAATCCGGGTTCGTCCGCTTACCTGGCCGATCAACATGGGTGTACAGTTTAAAGGAGTTTACAGTTTGTATGAACAAATGCTGTATTTCTTTAAAATCAACAAAACTAAAATTGAAAGCAACGTAGCCAAAGTAAGCCTGGAAGATGACAATCTTGCAGAACTGGTTGGGAAACGCGATGCAGACCAGTTGTTGGAAGATGTAGAACTGGTTGAAGGTGTATACGATGCATTCTCCGAAGAGGCGTATCAGAAAGGAGAACTTGCTCCGGTATTTTTTGGTAGTGCGATCAACAATTTTGGTATAAAAGAGCTGCTGGATACGTTCTGTGAAATTTCACCGATTCCTCAGCCACGTCCGACTGACGTTCGCGAGGTGGAACCCACAGAGCCTAAGTTCACCGGATTTATCTTTAAAATACACGCCAATCTTGACCCGCGTCACCGTGACCGGATTGCGTTTTTGAGAATATGTTCGGGTAAGTTTGAGCGTGGCAAGTTTTATAAACATGTCCGTCTGAACAAAGACATTCGTTTTTCAAGTCCGTTTACCTTTATGGCTTCGGATAAAAGTGTGATGGACGAAGGTTTTCCTGGAGATGTGGTGGGTTTGTACGATACAGGAAGTTTTAAAATCGGCGATACGCTAACTGAGGGCGAAAAACTTCAGTTCTCAGGTATTCCAAGTTTCTCTCCGGAGATATTTAAGGAATTGATCAACCTGGATCCGATGAAGTCGAAGCAACTGGAAAAAGGTATTCAGCAGCTGACTGACGAAGGTGTGGCTCAGCTTTTTACACTGGATTTGGGAAACAGAAAAATCGTTGGTACGGTGGGTGAACTTCAGTTTGACGTAATTCAGTATCGTCTGGAACATGAATATGGTGCAAAATGCCGTTGGGTACCGATGAGCGTGACCAGAGCATGCTGGCTTACTGCTGATGAAAAACCTGCCATGGATCAGTTTGTACGTTTGAAAGGAAACCAGATTGCTTATGATAAAGACCGTAATCCTGTATTTTTAGCTGAATCGGAATGGATGATACGAATGAACCGCGAGAATAATCCGGCTATTCACTTCCATTTTACTTCGGAGTTTAAAACAGAAATTACTGCTTAGAATTCGCGCGGCGCTGATAGTCAGGTGTTCCTGATACGGGATTTGATTATATTTGTTTGAAACTGATTCTATTGTTATGATATCTTCAACAGAAGTAATACCGGCTATGCTGGTTTTTGAAGAAATGGATGGCAAGCCCTTGTACTATAAGGGTTACAGACAGGTTTTGGATAATAAAAAATCCCTGGAAGATATTCTGGGCAGCAGTTTTATTCAGGCTTTGATTGTAAGTATCGTTGGTTCTTACATTAAAGGTTTACTGAAAGGTAAAGATTACTGGGTGATTTCAAATGAGGCGGGACTTCATCTTTCTCCTGGTAATAATTTAGCTAACGATATCGCAGTTTTTGATAAAGCTTTGATCAAAGATGTTTTTTCGGAAAGTTATGCCAATGTGCCCCCAAAAATTGCTGTTGAAGTAGATTCTAAAATTGAAGCTGAGCATATAGCTAATCCAACAGATTATGTTTTTCTGAAAAGCGATAAACTAATTGAGTTTGGAACGGAGCGTGTTATTTGGATTTTAACCGGCAGTCGCAAAATACTTGTGACTGATCAATCCCGCAAATGGACGATTCATGAGTGGCATGAATTTATCCCGTTATTTGACGGATTGGAAATTTGTTTGAATGATCTTCTGAAAGAAGAAGGAGTTATATAAAAAAGAGGCTTAAAAAGCGAAGTTCAAATCACCGTTTAAGCCTCTTTTTACTTTTTGAAAGATCAGGACTTAATTTCCCTGACGTCTTCCTCCACCACCGCCACCTTGTCCACGGCGTTCTTCCATTATTTTTTTGTAAGATTCCTGTTGTTCCGGAGTTAAAATTTTGACGAGTGCGGTGTTATATGCTTCCATCGATTCTCTCATTTTTTCTCTGTCCGGTGTCTGTGCACTTCTCATTTCCATCATTTGCTTTCCTCTTTCCAGGTTCAGCGCATAAACTTGTTTTTGCTGATCTTCGGTCAATTTAAGACTTTCAGTCAGGGTTTTGGTTTGTGCTTCAGCCCGTTGTTCAGGTGTTGCGTTGGCGTCAGGTCGTTGTGCAAAAGCGGTGATACTTGCAAAAGCCAATAATATGGCAAACAGTCCTTTCTTCATGGTTTTAAAGTTTAGATACCACGCTTAGAGTGTAGTGACAATACAAAGGTTTAATGAAGTTCTAAAAAATTATTTTATTAAAAGTTTAGAAGCTTATGTTGAGCAACTTATGGAGAATGGTTACTGATAAAATAGTTTGACCGCCATCGCAACGGCGATCGCACAGGTATAACTCATAAGCGTTCCGACGAGAACATATTCTGATTTTTTACTGATATATGCGGGAGGTATTTCGCCGCTTGCATTTTTATCATTATATCTCAAAAGCGATTTGGCAGCGATTAAAAAACCAATCGCTGAAAATTGGCTTACGATCACAAAAACAAAAATCAGCAGCCTTTCCGACATGCCAATCCATCTTCCTGCGTTGGCCAGATTATCATTTGCATCCGGTACGAGTTCCGAAAGTTCGTCACGCCAGGGTCGGGTTAAAATACCTACGAGAAACGATACCGGCGAAAGGCATAACAGAGCGCCTGACAACTGGGCCAGCGTTTTAGGCGAATACAACCAGACCTTTAAATGATCGATACTGATCGTTAAGCTTCCTGCAAGCAGGGATGCTACAACAGCAATAGTTATGACATGAGCAGCCTGGTCGGCTACAAACCAGCCGGCTGAGCCTTTTTTATCAAACCTGATTTTGAGAATGTCTATAATTCCGTGAATAAGGCCAATTATAATAGCGGGGGCTGGATTATCCCAATGTCCTAAAAACAGATATGAGGTTATGATTACCACACCGACATGAAAATACAGGTACTTTGATCGAAATGACTTTTCCTTTTTATCCACAACCCAGGAAGTTGGCTGCCAGTAAAAATCGGCCAGAACGTGTGCCAGAAGCAGCAAAAGAAATTCTGTCATGGTTTTTATTTTGTGTATAGTTCCAGATGTTTCGGAAAGGTATTCAGGAAGTTTTCAACCGCCCACCATTTCGAGGCAGACAAACGTTGACTCACAGCAGATTGGCTTATGGAAAGTTTTTCAGATATAGCGGTGACAGTCTGATCCTGTAACAAAGCAGCGATGACCTCACTTTGCGCTATGCTCCAGTTTCCCATAACTGCTTCCAGGAGATCCAGTGATGCTGTTAACGGCTCGCATGGAATAGGCAGCGCTATGGCAATACGTGCTTTTTGTTTTCGGATATTGTCTGCAAGATGTCCGGACAACCGGAATGCTTCACCATCAGACGTTCCCGGACGATCTGTGAGCGTTTCTGATGTCCCCACACCAATGGCAATTCGAAGATCTGTATTGTCAGCCTTTGAGCGTACAATCGTTCTGGCCATGATTGCCAGTTTAAGGGCATATTCCGGCTTTTTTAAAACACATTGAAAACTGTCTCCACGATATATTTCCGGTTCCAGCAGCCAGTTGAAATCTTTTTGTTTTTTTATTAAATCAATCAGATCAGTTAGCCACAAGTTAACCTCTTCCCTGGAAAATAAGGTAGAATTAACCATGTCAGCAGTAATAACGGCAATGTTTGAGCTCATTAAAGATAAATATTAAACAAGCTACAAATATAAGGTTTTTAACTTATGTTAAACAATTATAAGGTTTTTGACTTATATTGTTCATATATAAGGTTATTAGCTTATATATGACCATTTAATTCTACTTTGATCTGAAGAAAAATTATAACATCGCCAAAACCAAAGTTTCCCATTCTTCTTTTAAAGATCCCTCAAATACCTCAGCACCCGCTCGTCGGTACCAGTAGCCGGCATTCCAGGTGTCACCTTCTACCCGATGCAGATAAGCGTGTAAATGATCATAGGCCCGTGTTCCTTCACTGCTTTGGGCAATGTTATGAGCTGCTTCCCAATTTCCCTTGGCATCATACCAAAGTGCTTGTAGTAAGACAGATATCTGTTTGGGCGGAGTTTCCTGAGAAAGAGATTCGGTAAATTGGTCGTAGGTCATTTTTACTTTGAATGTAATCGGATTAAGAACACAAGTTGCGAAAAAACAAAGGAACATAAAAATTCCACGCGCGAATTGTATGTTCTCCTGAATGCCTCTACGCTGACCTGTTGTTTTTGATTTTCATTGTATATTGTGTCACCGAATTATTAATTTAACCAATATCCTATGCTTAAACGATTATCAACGTTAGTAGCTGTCCTTACTGTGAGTGTACTGTGTAAGGCGCAGGAAACTTTCCCGAAAAACGGAGCCTACGACGAACGAACCGGACGCTACGCCTTTACCAACGCCAACATTGTCGTTGATCCAAAAACAACCATCCAAAACGGAACGCTGCTCATCGAAAACGGAATGATCCGTGAAGTAGGCAAACAGGTAAAAATTCCGGCCGGAACTGTGGTAATGGATCTGAAAGGCAAATACATTTATCCTTCACTGATAGACCTGGATTCTGACTATGGAATGCCGGAAGTGAAAACCGAACGCCGCGGAGGCGGAAGGCAAGCACCTCAGCTTGAATCAAATAAAAAAGGAGCTTTTGGCTGGAACCAGGCCATACAGCCGGAAACAGAAGCCGGACAGCTTTTTGCACCAAATACAAAACAAGCCGAAGATCTTCGTAAAATCGGTTTTGGTACCGTTTTAAGTCATTCACATGATGGAATTGTACGGGGCAGCGGAGCATTACTGACCTTAACCGACGAATCTCCTAACAAGGCGATGCTCAACGGCAAAGCCTCATCTCATTTTTCATTCAGCAAAGGTACTTCCGGACAAACTTATCCGTCATCTGTGATGGGTGTGGTAGCTTTACTTCGCCAGAATTATTATGATGCTGAGTGGTACGGCAAAAGTGGCAAAAGTGAAGAAAAGAATCTGTCACTGGATGCATTTAACCAGCTTAAAGGACTACCATCGTTTTTTGAAACAGGTGATAAATACAGTTTGCTGCGCGCAGATAAAATCGGTGACGAATTTGGTGTTCAATACATCATTCGCGGAGGTGGAGACGAATATCAGCGTCTGGATGAGATTAAGGCTACAAAAGCAACTTTGATTTTACCATTACAATTCCCTGAAGCCTACGATGTTGCGGATCCCTGGGATGCAGATCTGATCAGCATGACTCAGCTTAAACACTGGGAACTTGCACCAAAAAACACTTCGGAAGTAGCAAAGGCCGCAATTCCTTTTGCACTTACTACTGCCGGTTTGAAAACCAAAAACGACTTCTGGAAAAATATCAGAACCGCGATCGATTATGGTTTGTCAAAAGAAAAAGCATTGGAAGCGCTTACAACTTTGCCTGCCAGCCTGATTAAGGCAGAAGGACAGGTAGGTAGTCTGAAAGCTGGTTTGCTGGCTAACTTCCTGATTACATCTACGGATCTGTTTAGTAAAGACAACATCATTTATGAAAACTGGATACAAGGCAAAAAGTTTGTGCTGGCTCCATTAAATACGGCAGATCTGCGCGGTACTTATTCCTTGTCGATCAACAATCAATCCACAGGCAAACTGCAAATTACAGGTTCTGCTGAAAAACCTGAGTATAAAGTTGTTTTGCAGGATACTTTAAAAATTACACCAAAAGCAGTGCTTACCAATGAACTGCTGACCATCACTTATCAGCCTGACAAAAAACGCCAGGAGAATATCAGATTGACAGGCTGGAAGAGCGGAACAGGATTTACAGGTGAAGGTGTTATGCCAAACGGAACGGTTGTTCCCTGGACTGCCACACTTTCTGAGCCTTTCAAAGCAGTAGCTTCAAAGGATACGGCTGCTAAAAAGCCTGTTGAAACCGGTTCAATTGTTTATCCATTCGTAGGTTTTGGAAATGAAACGCTTCCAAAAGCGGAAACGGTTCTGATCAAAAATGCTACAGTATGGACCAACGAAAAAGAAGGTATTTTACAAAATACCGATGTGCTGATCCAAAATGGTAAAATTGCGAAAATCGGGAAAAGTCTTTCTGCTCCTTCCGGTGTTAAAACGGTTGACGGAACAGGCAAACATTTGACAAACGGTATCATCGACGAACATTCTCACATTGCACTTTTTACAATTAACGAAGGCGGACAAACCAGTTCTGCTGAGGTAAGAATGAGCGATGTAATCAACCCGGATGATATCAACATTTACCGCCAGCTTGCCGGTGGGGTTACTACTTCACATTTGCTACACGGTTCTGCAAATTCAATTGGCGGACAAAGTGCCCTGATTAAATTGAAATGGGGAGCCAATCAGTCAGAAATGCTGGTTCCACAAGTTAAAACAATCAAGTTTGCTTTGGGTGAAAACGTAAAACAATCCAACTGGGGTGATATAACACGTGTTCGTTTTCCACAAACAAGAATGGGTGTTGAACAGGTATTTTATGATCACTTCATCAGAGCTAAGGAATACGCCCAAAGCTGGAAAACATACAATGCTAAAAAAACGGGAGCGGCGCCAAGAAGAGACCTGGAACTAGATGCACTTGCCGAAATTCTGGCCAGCGAAAGGTTTATCACCTGTCACTCGTATGTTCAGTCGGAGATCAACATGCTGATGAGCGTTGCTGATTCATTGAAATTTAATATCAATACTTTTACCCACATTCTGGAAGGTTACAAACTGGCTGATAAAATGTCGAAACGTAAAATCGGCGGTTCTACTTTTGCTGACTGGTGGGCTTACAAAATGGAGGTTAAAGAAGCGATTCCTTACAATGCTGCTTTGATGTACCACGAAGGTGTAACAGTGGCAATCAATTCAGATGATGCCGAAATGGCGCGCAGATTAAATCAGGAAGCTGCAAAAACAGTTACTTACGGCGGTGTTCCGGAAGAGGAAGCCTGGAAAATGGTGACGTTAAATCCTGCAAAACTACTTCATGTTGACGACAAGCTGGGTAGTGTAAAAACAGGTAAAGATGCCGACCTGGTACTTTGGAATGCAAATCCGCTTTCAGTATATGCCCGTCCTGAATTCACTATGATCGAAGGAACTGTTTATTTTGACCGTAAAAAGGATGAGGAAAAACAGAAAACAATGGCTGTTGAGCGTGAAAGGCTGATCCAGAAAATGCTGAGTGACAAGGCGGAAGGCAGACCAACACAGCGCGCACAGGGTACGCAGCCGCGCATGTGGCATTGCGAAGACATTGTTGGTGTTCATGCCGAACATGCAGAAGGAAAATAGTCAGCAGTTCTGGTCTTACAGTAAATATTAAATCAAATGAAAATAGAAAAATATAAAATAGTTAACCGGATTGTCTGTACGGCGCTGATTGCGTTTTCCGTACAGGCTAACGCACAAAATCCGGCTCCTGCGCTTCCGCAGACACGGCCAATCGTATTGACAGGCGCTACCATTCATACCGGCAGCGGCCAGGTGATTGAAAATGGTGTTCTGTCTTTTGACAAAGGTATTATTACCCAGGTAGGACCGGCAGGTTCGGGTAATACTTCCGGAGCGGAGGTTATTGATGTAAAAGGAAAACACATTTTTCCAGGCATCATTTCGCTGAACACTACGGTTGGTATTCAGGAAATCGCTTCGGTTCGTGCAACGCTGGATTTTGATGAAATCGGGCAGGTGAATCCGCATGTAAGAGCTTTGGTTGCTTATAACACCGACTCGGAAGTAATCCCGACGCTGAGAGGTAACGGTATTTTGCTTTCGCAGGCGGTACCACAGGGCGGTATTGTTTCGGGTTCATCGTCTGTTTTTTATACAGATGGCTGGAACTGGGAAGATGCTGTTTTGAAAAAGGATGATGGCATCTGGATCAACTGGCCGGCGTTTTTAGCAAGAAGTTTCAACTTTGAAGATTTTTCGGTAACAATGAAAAGAAATGATAAACGCCAGGAAGTTCTGGATCAGTTTGTTTCATTATTTGCCGATGCAAAAGCTTATGCTGCAATAGCCAATCCGTCTCCTGTAAACCTTCGTCTTGCGGCAATGAAACCATTGTTTGACGGATCTGCTAACCTGTATATTCGTGCTGATTATGCAAAGGATATTATCGAAGCGATCAAGTTTGCAAAAGAAGTTGGTGTTAAAAAGGTAGTGATCGTTGGTGGAGATGAATCTTATAAAGTTGCATCTTATTTGAAAGAAAATCAGGTGCCGGTTGTATTAAATCCAACACACCGGCTTCCCGGACGCGTTGATGAAAACGTTTATCTTCCTTACGAATTACCAGGACTGCTGCATAAAGCTGGTGTGAAAGTCGCCGTAACTTATGCTGACGAATGGTGGAGAACCCGTAACCTTGCGTTTCTGGCAGGAACTTCATCCGGTTTTGGAAATGTAACAGCTGATGAAGCATTACAATTTATCACGCGTAACGCTGCCGAAATTGTAGGTATTGACAAGATGGTTGGTACGCTGGAAAAAGGCAAGCAGGCTTCATTTCTGGTTTCAGCCGGAGATATCCTGGATATGCGTGGCAATGAAGTAGAGATGGTATTTATCAAGGGCGGGAAAGTTAACCTTGATGATAAACAAAAACGTCTTTATGAAAAGTACAAAGTAAAGTATGGCAAGAAATGATTTGCTGAATTTAATTTAAACAAAAGAGGTGCTGTTATGGTGCCTCTTTTGTTTGTGTTTGCCATCAAATAATATCTGGAAGATTGTTATAAGTCAATGCAAACATTCTCTTTATAGCAGATTCTTTAAGAGGTAAATCACCAGATTTTCTATTTATTAATAAATATCCACTGACCTCAGGATAGGTAACATGTTCAAAGGTGACAGCTCCAAACTTTTTTGCAATGATTTCTGCATAAATTCTGAATCGTTGATTATTACTGAATGGTTCAATAGTTCCGGAAATTTTATCAATAGACCTCGAACCAACTAAAGCAAATGAAGCAGCAGGATAATCAGTTAAAAGCTTTGGAATTACGTTTGCGCATGATAAAAGTATGTTCCCTATGTCGCCTTTATTAATAATTTTCGAATATTTAAAGTCACTTTTTCTATCTTTTTTACAGTAAAATTTGATAGAAAAGACATCTTCCTCATGATAGTCTGCTCTTAATATGTAGAAGTATTGTGTAACTGGTGAATAAAACTTATAAATATGAGTAAACAGATGTGCAGACTCGTCAGTACATTTGTCTTTCTGGATAAATCTTAAAGGGTATCCGGGATAATCAAAAGTCAAGGAATTATCGTTTTTGAAGGATTTGTTTTTTTTGACTTAATCACAGCATCACTTACTACAATTCCTTTAAGGTTCCATGTAGATATATCGACAGAACTAACCTCTTTAATAGGTGTCCAGTTAAGTCTTATACCTTTTGATATTTTCTTTAAGTCTGTGCGCTTCATAAATTCAAAATCAAGACTTGAAGTTATTCATTTTAATCAAATTATCAATCCTCCGAAATCAAATAAATACCTTCAACAGCAATTCTGATTTTGCCTTGCTTATACAATCCGCCGATTGCCTTTTTGAATACCTTTTTACTGATTCCAAATGTTTTATAGATGTCTTCCGGAGAACTTCCGTCCGACAAATTCAGAAAACCACCGGCTTTTTTTAATTCATCCAAAATACTTTGAATACTTGGTTCAATTTGTTCACCACTGGCTTTCTGAAGGGAAATATCCAGTTTATTTTCCGGTCTTATTTTTTTGACATAACCCTTTAAAGAATCTCCGATTTTCAGGTCTTTGAATACTTCGTTACCATAAATCAGGCCTTTGTGATACTGATTTACAATCACATTGTATCCTAAATCTGTTTTTAGCCAGACAAGCAAATCCACTTCGTCACCTTCTGCAACCGTCAGTCTGTCATTTTCCAGAAAACGGTCAATTTTGGTTGAAGCGATCAGGCGGGAAGATTTTTGATCTAAATAAAGAAATACCACATGCCAGTCGCCAATTTCCATGGGAACACTCTGTTCCCGAAAAGGAACGAAAAGGTCTTTGATCAAACCCCAGTCCATAAATGCGCCATGTTCGGAAACATCCTTCACTTCCAGAAACGCAAATTCGTTACGGATAATCTTTGGCGTTTCGGTTGTGGCCACCGGGCGATCCTCAGAATCAAGATAAACAAAGACTCTGATATTATCGTCCACGTTCATCTCGTCGGTCAGGTATTGATTGGGTAAGAGGACTTCTTCTCCTTCTACATCACTCAAAAACATTCCTACACTGGTGACCCTCTCGATGGTAAGGTTGTTATATTTTCCTATAAAAAGCATTGTCTATTCTGCTATGTTGTCGTGCAAAGGTAGCAGTTTAAGGCGTAGAATCATTGTTCTTCACTGCCATCTCCTGTATCCTGGTTTCTTTCTTTTTCCTTTGAGCGGTTTAACCTGTAAGAAAATGTAACAATAAACTGTCTTGCACGCCATTGAAATTCAGATTGCGAGTAATATCCTGCATTTTCAACGATCCGTCGCTGTTTTCTCGAATTCATCAAATCCCTTACGCTGGCTGTAATTGTGCCTTTTCCTTTTAGTATATCTCTTGAAAATCCCAGGTCGATCGAATACTGCGATAGATCTTTTCCCTGCGTCGTTTTCCGGGGTGCGCGATAATTAAGAGAAGTCTGAAAATCGACATTTTTCCAGAGCGTAACACGTGACGACACCCTGCTTGTCCAGGTATAAGTATCACTTTTTAAAACTTTGTCATTATAAAATCCTTCATTGATTGCGCGGAAGATATTGGCATTTGCAGTCCATTTCCACCAGGCAAAGGGATCATATGTAAGATTAAATTCAAAACCATAAGAATCCCCAGTTGATAGATTTACCGGCGTAATTCGTGTAAAACCGGTCGAGTCAACGGTAGTGATATTTTCAACAACACCTAACCGGTGTCGGTAATAGATGCTCGAAAGCAAAGAACCTTTCTCCATATTCAGTAAATGTCCGGCCTCAAAAGAATGTGTGAATTCCGGATTAAGCAGGGGATTTCCCGACCTGAAAACTCTTGAATCACTAAAACTTGAAAAGGGCAGAAGATCCCGGAAATTTGGCCTGCTTAGACGGTAGCTATAACTCAGCTGTAAAGTCTGATCTTCTTCAAGTTTGTAGGAAAGATGAAGGCTTGGAAAGAGGTTAAAATACTTTCTGTGGTTAACCTGTTCTGTCTTTTTTAATTCAGTAAGGATATCAGAATATTCACCGCGTAAACCTGCCTGAATAAAGATCTTACCAAACTGATTACTTGCCATCAAATAGGCTGCATGTATTTTTTCATCGTAAGCAAGCCTGTTATCAAAGTCGGGCAGGATACTCCAGTTCATTGCTTCATTAAGCTGATGAACTGAAAAATCATTATCCAGCATCCTGATCGAACTCTTTAAACCAGTTTCAACTTTTCCGTCTTTGCCAATTGGCTGGATATAATCAAGCTGGAAAAGCAGATTTTTTTCATCCTCGGTATTGTATGAACGTTGTCTCAGAGCCACTGCTTCTCCGGACGTACTTTGTTCATATTTGGCAGATTCCGTTTCATCACTGAAAATGTATTTGGCATCAAAACTTAAACTTCGCCCTTTTGTTTCAAATGTCTTGCGGTAATTCAGTGCCGCTTCCACATTGGTGCGTGGCTCTGTTTCCCGTTCATTTCTTACAACTGTTTGCGTAAGGTTGTTTTGAAAGTCAAAATCACGATATTCCAGCTGCGAATTATTTTTGTTCTGTGAGTTCCGGTAAGATAATGTTCCGGTGAGCGTATTGTTTTTATTCAGGAAATAGTCCATTCCAACAGTGAAGTTATTGGAATAACCACCCCTGTTTCTGGTCGTTTTTTGTTCGTAAACAAAGCTGGTATCGGCGCTGTTATATTCCTGACGGGATGTTCCTCTTCCGGGTCCTTCGCGGTACATATTTCCGTAACTGGCAATGAGATTAACCTTTTTTCTTCTGTAATTAATGTTGAATGATCCTCCGAAGTTCGCAGGATAGCCCGCAGTAGCAGTGAAAGATCCATTGAGACCGTACCGGATATTTTTCTTCATCACAATATTCAAAATCCCCACTTCACCTTCTGCATCATAGCGGGAGGAAGGGTTGGTAATAATTTCAATACTTTCTATCAGGTCGCCCGGGATTTGCCTTAGTGCCTCGGCAGGATTCATCCCAACCATGCCTGACTGTTTTCCGTCAATAAGAATTCTGACGTTCCCGCTACCCCTCAGTGCAACGTTTCCTTCCACGTCAACCGTAACCGACGGCATGTTGTTCAGAATATCTGACGCGTTGCTGCCTATATTGCTCAGGTCTTTTCCGACATTAAATACCCGTTTATCGAGCTGTAACTCCATCTGACTCTTTTCACCCCGCACTATCAGTTCCTGTAAAACTTTTGCGCTGGTTTTCATCGTAATTGTACCCAGACTTACATTTCCGGAGACGACATTTACATTAGGGACGAATTTATCATCCAGGCCGAGGTAGGTGACCTTAAGGAAATAATTTCCGGGCTTGGCGGGAAACTGAAATCTGCCGGTTTCGTCTGTGGCATTTCCTCCTGTCAAAACAGAATCTTTAGCGGTGTAAAGTGCCACATTTGCAAACAGAACAGGTTTTTTATCTGAGTCTTCCAGCTTACCGGAAATAATAAATCCGGATTCTTCCTGCGCAAACACGAAAGTAAACGAAAGATTAATGAGACATAAAGTAAACAAAAGAATTTTCATAACGTATAAATTTATATATGTCCCGGCCGAATATGCGGAGGTTAGGAGTGACAGACAATAAGTAAATTGGACTGTAAAGAGACAGGAGGGTTTAATTCGCTTTTAATCTTAATTCGAAGTAGAATGTAAAATTCTGTGCCACAGAAGTTTGGCGTTATTTGGGGATAGCTTTTGAAGTGGGATAAAATGCAAGAAGCTACAAATCAACGTAAGCAGGACCTAACTGATCCGTCTATTTCATTTGTTGGATGGGTTGCTAATTTCTTATTTCGGAAAAAAAGCTTTGGATAAGACTAAGGGGTGAAGGAATACTCTCAGTAAGAGTATTGCTTCACCCCTTAAAAAATTATAACTGATTTAAAGTATCGGAGAGCGCATTACTGCAAAGTATTACTCAATCGTTTCAGTTCAATTTCAGCAGCTTTGGCTGCGTAGTTAATGTTGATCATACGGTAACCGGCATCTTCAAAACTTCTTTGTGCTTCACGAACATCAATAATGGTTGCCTGAATTAACTGGAAACGCTGTAAAGTAAGGTCCAGGAGCTGCTTGCTGAGTTTGTAATTTTCTTTCTGAATTTCCAGCTGCTGTAATGAACTTGCATAGGTCTGGAACATTTTAACAGCACCTGCATTATAATCTCTGACAACACTATTTCTCTGGATTTCAGCATTTGTCGTGTTGATTTCTGCAACTCTCTGCTGCCGTTTAAAGATACCACCGTTATAAATTGGCAAAGCCACCGAAATACTTGCATTGGGACCTACTGTCCGGTTTAACAATGTAAGACCTGCACCGCTCTGGTTTCTGGAAAAGTTGTAGGCTGTGTTCAGTCTGATACTTGGGTATCGCTGTGCTAATGTCTCTTTAACAATCAATTCGTTAATCCTGATCTGATGGTCTGCTGCCTTCACATCGGCATTTACAGTTATTCGTTCCAAGATAGAAGTGATCTGCAATGTCTGATCAACGGTTATTGTATCCCGAATGGCAAGGTTTGATTTTATATCCAGTGTCAGTAATCGCAGAAGCTCGGTTTTAGCCACCTGTGCCACCATTTGCTGATCCTGTAATGTTTGTGCCAGTGTATTCAAATCTATCTGTGCCTGAAAAATATCCGCATTGTTAGCCATTCCTGCGGCTTTTCTGACCTGTAATATGTCAAGTCGTTGCTGAGAGGCGGTGATCGAGGTACGAAGTGTATTTACATAACTTAGCTGGCGGACCACATCGTAATAGCTGGTCATAACCTGCGCAATTGTATTTTGAACCTGGGAATTAAGTACCTCGGCACTTTGTTTTTCCTGCTCACCAAGCCTTTTTTTAGTTGAAACAACCCTGTTCCCATTGTATAGCAAAATACCAGCTGAAATGTTAGCCTGCGTATTGTTACCCACTGCACCTTTCCGGCTGATCTCAACTCCGGTGTTCAGTTTTTGATTTACATCGGTAATCTGTTCCGTGTTGGATAATGTACCTGCTATGAGAGGTAATCCGCCCGCTACACCGTAATTGTTCATGATCGCATTGGCATCAAGATTGTTTTTAGCAATCTGAATTTCATAACTGTTTTTCAGTGCAATAGCAATCGCTTCATCAAGTGTCATTCTCAGACTATCTGCTGCCTGCTGGCTGAATGCCGGAGCTGATAACAGTATAAAAAAGAAGATTACTTTTAACCTGGCAGATAAAATTGTGAGCGGGTTCATGCAAAAAAACAATAGTTGAGATTTTTAAAATTACGTTCGGGCGTGCCTTAGGTTAATGTACTTTTTCGGTTTCCATTTCTTCCGCCATCTTTTGTTCCTGCGTTTTTTTATTCAGCCTGGGCGAAATAAAAGTATAAACGGCTGGTATTACAAACAGGGTTAAAATCAGCGAAAACGTCAGGCCACCGACAATTACTACCCCAAGCGGTACACGGCTTGTAGCTGCCGCACCCAGGCTCAGTGCAATTGGTAGTGCACCGAAAGCAGTGGCTAAGCTGGTCATCAAAATCGGACGAAGACGTTGTGTTGCCGATTCTACTACGGCCTCCATTCGCTGTAAACCATCGTGTTCCCTTTTTTGATTAGCGAACTCGACAATAAGAATACCATTTTTGGTTACAAGTCCAATCAGCATGATCATTCCGATCTGAGAGAAAATGTTGATTGTCAGATTGAATATATAAAGACTCAACAGAGCTCCTGCCAAAGCCAGAGGCACCGTAATCATGATGATAAACGGATCTGTGAAACTTTCAAACTGTCCGGCTAATACCAGATAAACCAAAAGTAATGCAAGTCCAAAAGCGAAACTGGTGTTCGAAGAACTTTCCTGATAATCACGAGAAGGGCCTGTTAAAGAAGTCTGGAAACTTTCGTCGAGTAACTTGGAGGCAATCTGCTGCATGGCTGCAACACCATCACCAACTGTTTTTCCCTCTACAAGAGATGCAGAAACGGTGGCACTTTTGTAACGGTTGTAGTGATAAATCGTTGGCGGGCCACTTTCTTCAACCATGTTTACAACGGCTGTTAAAGGAATATTATCACCACGGTTATTTCTTACATAAAGCTTTTCAATATCACCCGGTTTGTTTCTCTCTGTACGTTCAACCTGACCGATTACCTGGTACTGCTGCCCGTTCATGATAAAGTAAGCAAGTCGCCTTCCGCTAAATGCAGACTGGATTGTTGCCGCAACATCACTGGTCGATAAACCAAGATCTTTTGCTTTTAAACGATCGATTGTTAGGCGTACTTCCGGTTTATTGAACTTCAAGTTGGCATCAACATTCTGGAAAGTAGGATCTTTTCTTGCCTCTTCTAGGAATTTGGGAAGAACCTCGGTCAGCTTTGCAAAATCAAGGTTTTGAAGCACAAACTGAACCGGCAAGGCACCTCTGGAGCCGATACCTACGGCAATGGTTTGTTCCTGTGTAGCAAAAATCCTTGCGTCGTTGAACTGTGGGAGCTTTTTGTTGATAGCCATTGCGATGTCGTTCTGGCTTCGTTTCCTTTGATCCGCCGGAACAAGCCCAACCCTTCCCATACCACTGTTAACACCTGATCCGCCCATACCGGGTGTGGATGAGAATGTAAAAGATTTTTCAGGAATAGAGTCGTTCAGATAATCGACCACCTCGCTGGATATTTTTTGCATCTGGTCGAAGCTGGTTCCTTCCGGAGCCGTCATCGTGAGCCTCACGCTGTTACGATCTTCCATGGGAGCAAGTTCGCTCTGGAGGTTGGTGTATGTAAACCAAATCACCACCCCGCAGGCAACCACGAGTACCCAGGCAGCCCACCTGATATTCATAAAACCTTTCAGCATCCGGTTGTAACCATCTTCCATTCCGGTGAAAAAAGGTTCTGTTTTGTTGTAGAACCAACCATGACCAGAATTTTTTCTGTTAAGAAAAACGTTCAGAACAGGTGTGATTGTCAGGGAAACAAAAGCAGAAATTAAAACGGCAGAGGCTACTACGATACCAAATTCTCTAAATAAGCTTCCCACAAAACCTTCCAGAAAGATTACGGGTAAAAATACCACGGCTAGTGTCAGCGAGGTAGAAATTACCGCAAAGAATATCTCCTTACTACCTTCCAGCGCAGCCTGCCGGATCGGTAGACCGCTTTCAAGCTTTCGGAAAATATTTTCCGTGACAACAATACCGTCATCCACCACAAGACCTGTTGCAAGTACAATTCCCAAAAGTGTCAGGATATTGATCGAAAATCCGCAGATGTACATCACGAAAAACGTTGCGACGAGCGAAATCGGAATATCGATCAAAGGACGAACGGCAACCAGGAAATTCCGGAAGAAGAAAAGAATTACGATTACAACCAGTCCGAATGAGATCAGAAGTGTTTCTTCAACTTCCTCAATAGACTGGCGTACAAGCCTGGTATTGTCAATCAAAACACTAAACTTAATGTCTGATTTATTTGATTTCTGGATTTCAGCAAGACGTTTGTTAAATTCCTCAGAGATGTTCACATAGTTGGCACCAGGCTGCGGAATTACAGCAAGTCCAACAGCCAGTACGCCGTTGTATTTCCAGCTTTGCTCTTCATTTTCAGGTCCCAGTTCAACTTTGGCTACGTTGGAAAGACGAACAATACCGGTGCTGTCATCTTTGATAACCAGGTCATTAAATTCTTTTTCCGTCGTAAGCCGTCCCATGGTACGAATGGTGAGCTCCGTGTTGTCACCATAAATTTTACCGGCAGGAAGTTCAACGTTTTCAGCACTTAATGTAGCACTTATTTCATTAAAGGTTACGTTGTAAGCGCTCATCCGGTCGGCATCCAGCCAGATACGCATGGCATAACGCTTTTGACCAAAGATATTGATCGCACTCACACCGTCTATCGTTTGCAAACTTTGCTGTAAAACGTTTTCGGCGTATTCGCTCAATTCCAAAATTCCTTTTGAAGGGCTTTGGACAGCAAGAAGCAGGATAAAATCACTATTTGCATCGGCTTTACTTACAACCGGAGGTGCATCAATATCCTGCGGCAGGTTTCGCTGCGCCTGGCTTACTTTATCCCGAACATCGTTCGCAGCGGCTTCAAGATCCGATTCGAGGTTAAATTCAACCGTAATGTTACTGGTTCCAACCTGGCTCGACGAGCTGATTGTTTTGATACCGGGAATACCGTTGATACTTTTTTCAAGCGGCTCGGTAATCTGGCTTTCGATAATATCGGCATTGGCACCTACATAACTCGTACGAACGTTTACGATAGGAGGGTCAATGGCGGGATAATCACGAAGTGATAAAAAGTTATAACCTACCACACCAAAAAGGATGATGAGCAGGTTCATTACCACGGCCAGTACGGGCCGGTTCAGGGATAATTCCGAAATATTCATAATGCTGGTTTCAATAGAAAGGTCATTCCTGAGCCGACTCCTTGTTTACGACTTTTAAGCTTCTCACACTTCTCACTTTTACAGGAGCGTCCGGGCGGGTAAATAAAACACCGGAAACTACAACCGAATCACCGACACTGAGGCCCTTGGTAACTTCAACATATTCTTCTTGTCTGGCACCGGTTTCTATCGTCACAAAAACAGCTTTGCCACCTTTAACCGTGACAATTTTTTTACTTTTTGATTCAGGGATAATACTGTTTGCAGGAACCAGGATACTTTGTTTCTCAGCACCTGCATTTAAATAAACTTTTACAAAAGACCCCGGACTGACCGATGCACCGCTAAGTGCAGCTCTTACCGTAATATTTCTGGTGCTTTGATTTACCTGAGGTTCTGTGGCAATAATCCTGGCATATTGCATTGTACCGGCGCTTTGATCTATTAAAACCTGCACATTGCTCCCTTTCTGAACATATTTTTGATACACTTCAGGAATTGTAAAGTCAATCCTTAGCTGAGAAAGCTGCTGCATGGTAGCGATTACGCTGGTGGGTGTTACAAAAGAACCGGCACTTACTTTACGCAAACCAATTGTTCCTGTGAAAGGAGCACGCACGATTGTTTTTGCAATCAGCGCCTGGGTATATTGCATGTCGGCTTTTAAAACGTTTACAGAATTAACCACCGCGTCATAGTCAGCCTGGTTAATACCATTTACGGCCACCAACTGCTGCAGCCGTTTCTCATTTGTTTCAGAAAGCTCAAGCTGTACTTTCGATCTGTTTAACTGTGCTTCCAGATCAGCGCTGTTAATTCTGGCAATCACGGTACCTTTTGTCACCGTTTTGCCTTCAGGAACATCTAGAAATGTAAGCAAACCACTTACTTCCGGGCGCAATTCCGCAAATTCGTTGGCAACAACAGTTCCGTTTACCTCAACCTGATTTCCGATTTTTTCGGATTTTGCGATAATTACGTCAACAGTTGTCGGCCCCCCTCCGGACTTTTTCTCGAAGGTGTCTTTTTTTTCTCTGCACGAAACCGAAAAGAGAAGCGTACCCGTAATGAAAACAGATGATAGATAAGGAATTAGGTTAATTCTGCCTGCACGGGCAGACCAGGAGAAAATAGGGTTCATACGGGTTATAATCGTTTCCAGAGCTTGTTTGGTATAGGGGCTTAATTAGACAATATTCTTATTATTTTTAAACTAAGCGCAAAATTATATAATTAATCGAACCGATTTGACCTTTAGTATCATGAATAGTTTAATGTTCATTAAAAAAAGTTTAATGTAGCCGAAAATTAATTTATAAAATCTTCCGCGATGACCTTTAATAACGTATCACATTTCAGTTCGGTCTCCTGCCACTCCTGTTCGGGCACAGAATCTTCTGTAATGCCTGCTCCTGCAAACAACGTTGCAACTCCGTTTTTTAATCTTACTGTTCTGAGATTTACGAATATATTTGATTCTCCCTCAACCTGTACAGGTCCGAGAAAACCGCTGTAAAAGGACCGGTCATATCCTTCCACTTCCTGAATAAACTTTAAACTGGGTAATTTGGGCTCTCCGCAGATTGCGGAAGTAGGGTGCAGCAGTTTTAACATGGTGGTAGGCAGTTCTGAAAAGTTCAGAGCGATCGTATCTACATCAAATTCTGTCCTTAAATGATAGACATTTCCTGCAAGAACTGTTTTCGGACCGGTTTCTGAATATTCACGCAGACGGATTTTTTTGAAGCATTCAACGATATAACGGCTTACCAGGGCATGTTCCTCAATTTCCTTTTGTCCCCACCGTACATCGTATTTTGGAATCAAGTCACCTTCGCTGTTTCTGGCTTTTTGTGTTCCTGCCAGTGCCATGGTTTTAAAAGTTCCGTTTGATTTTTGCTCTACAAGTGTTTCCGGGCTTGCGCCAAGCCAAAGTTCATTTTGCTCAGCCAGGTTTACAAGTGAAACGAAGGCATGAGGATAAGCTTTTGCAAGTTTCGAAAAAGCTTTGGCAGGTTGGAAATCATCGTTGTATTGGATTTCCTTTGTTCTCGATAATACTACTTTTTTAAACTGGTTATGACTTATAGCCGCAACAGCGAGTTCGACCGTTCTTTTAAAACGTTCTTTGGATCTTTCATCTGTCAGCAGCACACCGGAAAGCGCGTGTTCTCCGGCCCGTCTATAAACCGTTTTTTCCTGAATTTCCCACGAAAGTGCAACCAGTCTTTTTACGTCAGGATGTTCTTCGCCCAAACGGTTACTTGTCTGAACTGCCTGGTTATTTTCACCGAAGGTTACAATGATATCTCCCTCCATGAAATTGACCGGCTCATTTTCCTGCCAGTCGAAAGACCCCATCAGAAATCCGCAGGGAAGTTTTTCGAAATCCGGCTGTATTTTTGAAATTGCGTCCTGAATAGAAATCAGTATTTTAATTTCGTTGGTGTAAGGTAGTCTCCATAAGGCAGCCGGAAATCCAAGCGTTTTGGACGCTTCCCAAAGATTTTCCGTTTTTAGTCCTTCAAATATCGATGTTTTGGATCCTGTTTGAACTGAAACCATTTTAGTTTGTTGTAATCGGTAATGTCACTCTTGTTTAACTAAAACTTTTGCAAATTAATTCTAACGATTTGCATCAACAACGGCAACAGTCAGTCTGCTGATGCAGACGAGCTTATTTTCTTCATTGGTAATTTTAATATCCCAAACCTGTGTAGACCTTCCGACATGGATAGGCGTAACCTTTCCATACACGAATCCGTCTTTTACAGAACGAATATGATTGGCATTAATTTCCAATCCAACCGCATGTTGTTTTTGAGGATCTTTCAGGCAAAGATAAGATGCGATACTTCCCAGAGTTTCGGCCAGCACAACGGATGCTCCGCCATGTAAAATGCCGAATGGCTGATGCGTTCGGCTGTCAACCGGCATACGGGCGATGATGTAGTCGGCCCCGATTTCAGTGAACTCAATTCCCAAATGACCCGCCAGTGTTTTACTGCTTAAAGAATGAAGGCCTTCCAGTGTAATTGAAGTTGTAAACATATCTAAAAATTGTATAAATTTGTAACGGCTATATTAATCAAAAACAAGGTATTTGCAAAAATAATATTTAAATAATACAATTATTTTGAAAAGAAAGTCTATCTATCTGATTCGTCATGGCGAGACAGATCTTAATCGTAAAGGTGTGGTTCAGGGAAGTGGTGTTAATTCTCCACTTAATGAATTTGGTGAAGCGCAGGCAACTGCTTTTTACAACGCCTACCAGCATGTACCTTTTGATAAAATTTATACCTCCGATTTACAGCGAACACATCAGACAGTACGCGGGTTCATCAAACAGGGGATACCTCATGAAAGCTACTCGGGACTAAACGAAATTTCCTGGGGAATCAGAGAAGGTAAAGAGCCAAATATAGGTGACGGAAATTATTACAGGGAACTGGTTGCCGCCTGGAAAAACGGTCAGGTTGAGCTTGCATCGGAAGAAGGTGAAAGCCCGGTTCAGGTACGTGAGCGGCAGATTCCTGTGATTGAAAAGATTTTATCCCGTCCTCACGAAAGAAATATACTTGTTGCCATGCACGGGCGCGCAATGCGGGTGTTGCTGACGGTTCTTTTTAAACAGCCGCTGGTTAGGATGGATGATTACGAACACAGCAATCTGTGTTTATACAAAATCAATTATTCATACGACACTCAGGAATTCGAGCTGGAACTATCCAACGATATTACCCATCTTCTTTCTCTCGAAATTCCTCAAACCTTTTAAAGAACCGCTTGTGTAGGGGCGGTTCCTTTGGTGTATTTCCAAAGGTAACTCAATACCGCTTCCCTACTTTTGTGCCTTATCCGTAGCAACCATCCGCGGAAATACCAGACAAATGTCCAAAAGACGTATTTATTGGACCCTTCAGATCGTCGGATGGACGTTGCTCATCATGCTGGAGTTCGTACCCTACACGCTGGAATATGGTTTTGAGTCAGGAGTGCTTTACTCTGCATTGGCGAATGTTTTCCTGGGCATTGTATTAACTCATATCTACCGGCTTGTTATACAAAAATGGAACTGGTCATCACTTCCACTTCCACGGCTTGCATTGCGTGTTATTGGCTCAGTGTTATTGCTGGGGTTGATTATGGCGCTTGTCAATCAACCTTTGGACCGTCATTATCTTGCTGAAAACCTTATTAACCAGCCGTTTGTTTTTTGGGGTTATTATGCGACATGGTGTAAAAACCTGTTTGCCTGGATTTTATCCTACACAGTATATCATTATGTGGAACAGACAAGGCTGGCGGGTTATGAAAAAATTATGCTGCGCATGTCCATGCGGGAAGCAGAGGCGAAGGTGCTTCGTTCACAGTTAAATCCCCATTTTACCTTCAACGCGCTTAATAGTATCAGGGCTTTGGTTTATGAAGATCCGGCCAAAGCGCAGGTGAGTATAACGCAGTTATCTAATATTTTACGAAATTCGCTTTTGGCAGATCGCCGGAAAACGGTGGATTTGCAGGAAGAGCTCAAAACGGTTGAGGATTATCTGGAACTGGAGAAGGTACGCTATGAGGAACGTTTGCGTTATTCCATCACAGCCAATCCACAGGCCATTTACTGGCAGGTGCCGCCGATGATGCTACAAACGCTGGTTGAGAACGGAATTAAACACGGTGTTTCCAAGGAAATGGGTGGTGGTTTTGTGGACTTGTCTGCAGATATTGTTGACGATATTTTATTTATTACAATAAAGAATTCAGGCAGTTTAATTTCAACGGAATCATCAACTTCTGAATCGGGTGGGGTAGGATTGAAAAATACGGCAGAACGGCTTTCGATTTTGTATGGCAAAGGCGCTTCGTTTCGTATCTTTCAGGAGGCGGATAAAATTGTTTGTTCGGAGGTGAGAATACCAACGCTTTCGGACAATACTTTAATGACTGAATGATAAAAGCTATTTCGAAAGCAGATACTAATTTATTATTGTTAACCATAAAAGCCAGCCATGAGAACCCTTATAGTAGATGATGAACGTTTAGCCCGCAATGAGCTGAAAAGGCTACTTGAACCGTATACAAAAATTGAAATTGTAGGTGAGGCGGCCAATGCCGACGAAGCCTTAATAATGATTGACGAACTGCAGCCGGAACTTCTTTTTCTGGATATTCAAATGCCTGGTAAAAATGGATTTGAATTGCTGTCATCAATCGAAGGAAAAAGTCCGGAAGTGATTTTTACAACCGCTTATGATGAATATGCCATCAAGGCTTTTGAATTTAATGCGCTTGATTATTTACTAAAACCAATTGATAACGAGCGGTTAAAGGAAACGATTCACAGGATAGAAGAAAATCAGTCTCAGCCTGAGCTTTCGCATGCGCCTCACGAGCGAACTGAAAAAATTCTTGGAGAGTCAGATCAGGTTTTTGTTAAAGACGGAGAAAAATGCTGGTTTGTCAAATTGGGTAAAATACGCTTGTTCGAGTCGATGGGAAATTATGTCCGTCTGCATTTCGATGATCAGAAGCCTTTGGTTCTCAAATCTTTAAATAATCTTGAAGAACGGCTGGACCCTAATACCTATTTCCGGGCCAATCGTAAACATATCATCAACCTGCACTGGATTGAAAAAATAGAACCCTGGTTTAGCGGAGGTTTACTTGTTACTTTACAGGGTGGCGATAAGATAGAGATTTCCCGCAGACAGGCCATTCGATTCAAAGAGTTAATGAGTTTATAAAAAAGTCATACAGAAACATTGTAGTTAATGCGTTTATCAATTTTTGTCCTTCCTGTTTTGCTTGCAGCGGTGCTGGCCTGTAATTCTTCATCAAAAAAAGAAGAAGAAAAAGTAATGCCGGGACTAAAAAATGGTAAAATAAATAAACAAACTTTTGGTAACTGTGATACGACGCGTAATAGCGGCGTATCACTGCATATCAAAATGTGGATGCCGGCAGATTCCGGAAAAGCAGAAGTGAACATCAGCCGGGAATTGAATGCCAAAGTGGTCGAACGGGTCAATTCGTATGCGGATTCGGCAAGTATTGCGGCCAATCCGGGTGCTAAAAGAAGCGCTGGTGATGCCTATGAGGTTTTTTCTAAAAATTACTACGATTTTAAAAAGGATTTCCCCGATGCTCCCGGTTGTTGGGAAGTTGATCTGAAGGGTGATACTACAATGGTAACCCCAAAAATTCTTCTTTACCAGCTTGATCACTACGCTTTTACCGGAGGTGCACATCCGAACAGTTTTCGTTCATTGCATATCTTTGACATTTTAACCGGCGAGGAGAAAGAAGCTGGAATTTTTGTGGCAGACAGTGTAGCTTTGCTTAAAAAGGCAGAAGCCGCTTTTAGAAAACTTGAAAAACTGGATGTTAAAGATAACCTGGAGGCTAAGGGCTACTTTTTGGCTGACCATAAATTTTTTCTGCCAGCGAACTATACCTTTACGCGTGAAGGAGTTTTATTTTACTACAACCCCTACGAAATTGCCCCATACGTAAGAGGCGCCATTGAGTTCACAATTCCCTATAGTGAGCTGGAAGGTATTGTAAAAAAGGAGCTGATTTTCTGATGTTTTACATTAATTGAGGTTAAGAAAAGGAGAGCTCTTGTGAACCTTGTGACTTCTATTTTTTTCACGCAGAGACATTGAGGTTAGGCGCAGAGAGCGCAGAGTTTTTAAAAGTCAAATCATTTATCTCCAAATAATTAACTTTTTTACCTCTGCGTTTATCCCCTTTATCTCCGCGCGGAATTTTTACTGGCAGCTCACATATCTCCCTCATCGATAAAACTATAAAAAGCATGGTCCGTGAAGATCAGATGTTCCAGTACTGGAATGTCTAAGATACGGCCAGCTTCCACCATGTTTTTTGTGAGAATTTTATCCTGATGACTGGCTTTTAGCTGACCGGAAGGATGATTATGAACCAATATTACCGAGCTCGCCAGATTTTCAAGCGCCAGTTTGAAGATAACTTTTATATCCGCCGTTGTTCCGTCAACACCGCCCACACTGATCCGGATCGGCTTCATTACTTCGTTTGCCCTGTTTAATAAAAGAATCCAGAATTCTTCATGTTGAAGATCCATCAGGTAGGGTTTCATTTCTTCATAAATATCTCTTGGGCCGGTTATTTTTTTTCTTTGCTCAGGAACTGCGTCTTTTCTCCTTCGGCCCAGTTCAAGGGCAGCTATAATGGTAATTGCCTTAGCCTCGCCAATGCCCTTGTTTTTCATCAGGTCTTTAACGCTTTGTCTGGCCAGATTGTGAATATTATTTTCTGCCGAGTTCATCAGTGCCTTTGCTACGTCAACAGCAGTAAGAGAGACGGTACCTGAACCAATCAAAATAGCGATCAGCTCAGCGTCGGATAAAGCTGACCTGCCCTTCATTAGTAATTTTTCGCGGGGCCTGTCTGCTTCTGCCCAACTGAGAATTTTTCTGTTGTTTTCAGGATACTTTTTTTCTGCCATGAGGATGATTTTTACTTATCCTATGACGATCTGTGCGGGAAATAGTAATGCGCTTATTGTCCGAGTTCGCTCAATGCTGCCCTTGCTTTATTATCGATACTGTTTTTGTATTCGTACTTTTTGTAACTCATTGCGGTTTTGAAGCTGCTTACCGCCTTGTCTTTTTGTTTCCTGTCCCTGAATATATAGCCAAGCTGCAAAGCCGAACTGGCGCCAAAGCCGATTGACGTATTCTTAGTCAAGGCGACAGCCCGCTCAAAATAAGGTATGCATCCTTCCATATTTTCTGATTTTTGCAAAATTCGTCCTTTCCGATAGTTGAACTCGGATTTGTCGGAAACGTTGGAAAATGATTTTTCTGAAACTGACTCCAGTTCCTCCAAAGCTTTATCCAGATAACCTCCATCCGTTGCATACCGCGACCGGTAAAGAACCTTTTGCTGAACCTGAATTTTACCTGCCAGAAATTCCGCTGCCGTTCGCTGGGCCAGTTTGTCTGCCTCAATAATTTCACTTCCGGTATTTTGCAGACGTCTGATAAATGGTATTGCTTCACCATCCCGGTTGGCGAGCCAGCGGCACATAAAGAGTTTCAGGTTGCTGTCTTTGATGTAATTAAAACCCTTATAATTTTTTTGAAATAAGGCATACCAGGAAAATGCGCTGTCATACTTCCCCTGCTGCAAAGCGATTTCACCTTTTAGGTAATTTAGAAATGGAAAGGGGATGTAAGCATTTCCCTGTGGAGCCTCATTGAGATACGAGGATGCTTCCCGGCTGTTTCCTTCTTTTATCAAAATGGTTGTCGCAAAAAAATGTAAAAGTAAATTATCAGGCTGGTCTTTCGGGAGCTGTTTTATTTTAGCTCTTTGCGCGTTAGATAATTGCAGGGTGTAGGCATGCAAAAGCAAGTCAATAAGTTGCGCTTCCTGTTGGAAAAAAGGCTCTTCACGTATGACTGTTTGTATTTCCTGAACGCCCAGGGGGATATTTCCTTTCAGACCTAAAATCTTTGTAACCCAGGTATAGTTTTCGGGAACAGACCCAATTAAAACATGTAAAAGACCGAGCGATTTTAAAGTGGGTGAAAATGCCGGAAATTTCTTTCGGTTTTCATCCAGAAGCCGGTAAGCTTTGATGATATCCCAGGCTCCGCTAACTTCATTACCAAATTTCATTTTGGCAAAGGCCCAGTGCATGCGGATTTCTGCCTGGAAAAATCTTTTGTAAGGTGAATTGTCAGCAAGTTCATCAATTGCTGAAAGGCGTTGTTCTTCTTTTTCAGACAGTTTTTTATAGGCGGTTTTGTCCTCGGAAATCAGCAGGTAATGCAAATCTGCATAATTATCCAGATACGGGATCAAAGCATTATCTGCATTTGAATTTCTTTCTTCTTCAATTAAAGCCCTTGCGGTTTGTAACCTGAGTTTTTGGATTTCAAAATAGGCGCGCTGCAATTTTGGTATAAATTTTACGTCGTAAGTTTTTGTCTGAATCGGATAGGCGGGACTTGCTGAAAGTATCAGCCATAGAAACATCAAACAATAACCTTGTGCATTTTTTAACCTAAAATTGAATTGCATGCTTACAAATTACATTAGTTTCAAAAATAACAACTGGCTTTAAACAAAAAAAGGTTGCCGATGAAGACAACCTTTTAAATAAAATATTTTTTGTGACTATCGGCGTTGGTGAACCGGCTCAACACTTTCTACGTCAGCAAGAATACGTCCGCAATGTTCGCAAACGATCAATTTTTTGCGTTCACGGATATCTGCCTGTCTCTGTGGCGGAACAATGCTGAAACATCCTCCGCAGGCACCGCGGGAAACGTGTACCACAGCAAGACCGTTCATTGAGTTGTCACGTATTTTCTGATACGATTTCAACAGACGGTCTTCAACTTTTTTGATATGTTTTTCACGTTCTGCAAGAAGCTCTTTTTCTTCTGATTCGCTTTCGTTGGTAATCACCGAAAGTTCACCTTTTTTAGCTTTAAGGTCTTCGTTTCTTTCGTTCAAAGTTGATTCTGCACGGTTGGCATCATCTTCGATCAAACGGATACGCGCCTTGGCTTCATTGATTTTCTTATCAGCCAGCTGCATATCAAGTTCCTGCAGTTCAATTTCTTTTGTGATGGCATCGTATTCGCGGTTGTTGCGAACATTCATTTGCTGATCCTTGTATTTTTTGATCAGTTTTTCTCCGTCCTTCTGAGCATTTTTGAAACTGTCAATTTCAGAATTTAAATTGGCGATTTCGCTTTTGAATTTTCCTAAACGCGTTTCAAAACCTGCAATTTCATCTTCCAGATCCCTAACTTCTTCGGGAAGATCGCCACGCGTTTTTAGAATTTCGTCAAGGCTTGAATCAATTTCCTGTAATTTCAGGAGAGCGTCTAATTTTTGTGCGATTGTATTTTCCATGTATGTCTTTAATGGACTTGTTTCAATGCGTAATATGGTGAGAGATAGTTTACCGGCTGTTTTTTCCAAATTGGCTTAGCTAAACTGACGAAATTTCTTTCAGACAAAATATTTAACCGGATTTGTAGTGACCTCCGACAAACAGAGTGCGAAATTACTAAAAATTCCTGACAAATAATTATATAGTAGATCTTTAGTAAATACTTCACTTTCATAATGGCCGATATCGCAGATCATAATGGCATTTTCGGCATCAAAAAACTCATGATATTTGTAATCCGCCGTTACAAAAGCATCTGCCTGAGCACGTTTTGCATCTTTTAACAAAAAACTTCCGGCCCCGCCGCACACGGCAACTTTTTTGATCATCGTATTTGCAGATGATGTATATTTCACCACGCCTGTATTCATTTGTTTTTTTAACATCCTCAAAAAGTCGTCTGCGGGCATTGCTTCGGGTAGCTCGCCAACTGCACCTGCACCTACTTCCTGGTTTTCGTTTTCCAAAATATGCACATAATAAGCAACCTCTTCATAAGGATGAACCTGACGAAGTACTGAGACTACTTTGTTTTGCATATGCGAAGGAAACATAACTTCAATCCTATGCTCATTTACGTCTTTAGCTTGTCCCGGAATGCCAATTGCCGGATTTGCTGAGAGTGACGGCAAAAAAGTACCTGTTCCTTCTGTCCGGAAACTGCAATTGCTGTATTGACCTATTTCTCCTGCCCCCGCCTGAAACAAAGCATCCAGAATTATCTGCGAATGTGTAAGCGGAGTGAAAAAGGTGAGTTTTTTCAAAACTTGGTTTTTAGGGGCAAGGACCTTTAGATTTTGCAGTCCAAGCCTTTGCCCGATCATGTTGTTTACACCCAGCTGAACATGATCGAGGTTGGTGTGGGTTGCATAAATTGCAATGTTGTTTTGAATCGCTTTGATAACGGTCCGCTCCACATAATTATTTCCGTTGAGTCTTTTCAGTCCTTTAAAAATAATAGGATGATGCGCCACGATCAGATTGCAGTTTCTGGCGCGGGCTTCTTCAACGACCTCTTCTGTCACATCAAGTGAAATTAATATTCCCGTGATCTCGGTGGCGGCATTACCAACAAGCAGTCCTGCATTGTCGTAACTTTCCTGATAGGAGAGTGGTGCAAGTTTTTCCAGTTCTCTGGTTATATCTTTTATTTGCGGCATTTTTTTGAATTTACAACTATTTCATAATCAGAATCTTTGCAAGAGTAGCTGATTTTATTTACAAATAAATAACTATTTAGATGCAAAAAGTATTGCAATGGAAAAATAAAATACTAGTTTTGCACCACGTTACACCATAACGATGGTCGCAGCGAAGTCTGGTTTGGTAGTTCAGTTGGTTAGAATACATGCCTGTCACGCATGGGGTCGCGGGTTCGAGTCCCGTCCAGACCGCCAGAAACAATATTAAAATACATTAAAAGCCTGTAAATCATACATTTACAGGCTTTTTCTTTTTCTGAAATACACCAAATTATTCAAATTTTCGCAAAAAAAAGGTGAGCATTTGGTGAGCAGAAACGGAGTCTAAAAAGTGCTCACCAAATTTGGTGTAACAAACTGTAATACAGCTTGTTCACGGCATAAACATCTTGATTTTATGGTAGCTGCAATCGTATTTTTATTCACTTAAAAAACGTGTTGTTATGTTAGCTAAAAATTTCACATTGCTTTTTTATCTTAAAAAGCGCAGCAACTATGTATCAGGGAAGCTTCCTGTTTACATGCGAATTTCAGTAAATGGATCTCGCAGCGAAATGTCAATGGGCCGTGATTGTGAGCCTGAAAAATGGAATAATATTTCGTGTCGAAGAACCGGTACAAAGTCCGATACGAAGGAATTTAATGCCTATTTGGATACCGTGCAGTCCAAGGTCTATCAGGTGTACCGCTCGCTTCTGGAAACTGGTGCAGAACTCAATGTCGAAAATGTCCGAAATGTGCTCATTGGCGTAAGTGTACGCCCGAAGATGACTCTTGAAATCTTTGAGGAGCATAACCAAAAGCTAAACCAACTCATCGGAAAGGGTTTTGCGAAAAGCACATTGACGAAGTACAAGACTTGTTATGACCATACATCTGAGTTTATTCGCTGCAAGTATGAAAAAAACGATCTTGATATTCAGAAGCTAAACTATGAGTTTATCTCCGAATTCGAGTTTTGGTTGAAAAGCCAAAAATCCTGTGGGCATAATACAGTGATGAAATACCTAACCAACTTCAAAAAAATAGTTATGATCTGCGTGAAAAACGGATGGCTAACTCAAGACCCGTTTGCTAGCTACCGTATGAGTAGGCAGGTTGTGAAGCGTAGCGCTTTAACCGAAGCTGAGTTAAGCAAGGTTAACGGAAAGGATTTTGAAAATGAGAGATTGAATCAGGTTCGCGACATCTTCGTGTTTAGTTGTTTTACGGGTTTAGCATACATAGACGTCTATAATCTCAGCCGGCAGCAAATCATAGAAGGGATCAACGGCGAGATGTGGCTTGTCGTTAATAGGCAGAAGACGGATTCAGAATCCAGAGTTCCGCTGCTGCCGATTGCACTTGAAATTCTGGAAAAATATGAAGATCATCCGCAATGTATAGCGTCTGGCCGGCTTCTCCCAGTCTTATCCAATCAAAAACTTAATTCATATCTGAAAGAGATTGCTGACGTTTGCAGATTTGACAAAACGCTCACTTTTCATCTAGCGCGACACACTTTTGCCACTACGGTAACATTGACCAATGGAGTGCCTATTGAAAGTGTTTCCAAAATGCTTGGACACAGCAGCATCAAAACAACGCAGATTTATGCCAAGATTGTCGATCGGAAGATTAGTGAGGATATGAGCATTCTCAGAAAAAAGTTTGTTTGAATGTAATTCCATTAAGAATATGTCAGAAACGAACCTCCATCCGGTAAAATAATGTGACATGTGCCAAGGTTAGAATCCCTGCATCTCCACTTAATGCCGCTCCTGATAGCAGGAGCGGCATTTCCCATTTTCGGGACATTATTGGGGACAAAAAAAGCTAATAAGAAACACACACTAGGTATGAAAAGGATAAGAAGCCTTAAAAGCTGGCTGTCTTGCGTGATCGAGGCGGCGACCTAACCAAAGAATGGTACTTTGAATACTATGCGTTTGACGAAGCTTCGAATGATCTAATTCGCAGGCGCATCAAAATCCCTACTTCCTTACAGACGAAAAAAGCCAGGATGGCGGAAGCAGTAAAGATCATTTCTGATACAAACACGTTGCTTGAAAAAGGTTTTTACTTCAAGATCCCCAAGACTACAATTGAAACAGACATTGTAAAAGAATCATCTAATGACTTGGTAGTCTCACTTGATAAGGTTCTCGAAACAATAAAAAGCTCGCTCCGGCCAAAAACTGCCGGAACCCATCAGTCGGCCATTAACAAGTTGAAGGACTATGCGAATGAAAAGATCCTGGATATTTCAGAATTTACGGACCGGGATGCAATTAAGTTCAGGGACTATCTTATCTCGTCGTTAAAAAACACGTCAAGGACGGCGAATAATACACTTATTCATCTCAATACGGTCTACGGTCATTTGAAAGATCGGGTCAAGCTGGAAGATAGCCCCTTCAAGCTAAAAAAGCTGAAACAGGTTCATACAAAAAAGAATATCGCATTTACCGATGAAGATCGGGCGAGAGTTGAACAATATATGATTTTAAATGAGCCCGAGCTGTATTTGCTTACCAGGGTTATATATTATGCCTTCAATAGACCCAGAGAACTTAATTCATTAAAGCTGCATGATATCAGGCTAAATGACAGCTATGTCATTATA
This sequence comes from Dyadobacter psychrotolerans, assembly GCF_004349265.1. Lineage (GTDB taxonomy): Bacteria > Bacteroidota > Bacteroidia > Cytophagales > Spirosomataceae > Dyadobacter > Dyadobacter psychrotolerans. The sequence goes on along the minus strand of NZ_SMFL01000003.1, from coordinate 41,239 downwards.
AGAGGAGAATTTTCAAAGAATGGGAAAACTGAAACAGTTCCTATAATCCCGGCCTTAATGAAGGAGCTTAAAAAACTCGACCTGGAAGAAAAGAGACAGTTTTACTACTTGTTTGGCAAGGATATGCGGATTAACAAGTTTCAACTTGGTAAGCAGATTGCCTTTCGAAGGCACGAGAAAGTTTTAAAAAAACTTAATTTGCTGGGAAAGGGTTACACACTTTATTCTTGGAAGCACACAGGAGCAGTCAATGCATACCTTTCGGGGGTGGGGATCAAGCAACTGCAACTGATGCTTCGCCATAGCACTGTACAGATGACGGATATATACCTAAAATCACTTGGTCTTCGGACGGATCCAAATATTGAAAATTATAATTGGTGAGGGTCTCATTTCGAACTATAGACAGACATAAAAGTCCATAACAATACCAGCAATCTCAAATCCTTTATTCCATAGTTTTGAAATTGCTAGCATTGTCTTGGTAGATTTAGGCCAAGTGGTATTGTGCCTAGATCATTAATTACATCCTTCGCCGCCGTAAATTACCGTCTTATTATCGTTGCACCACCATTTTCAACGCGGCCACGAACGCCAGATTGGTTAGAGCCCCTCATATCGTTCGCGCGATTAGCGCCGCTTGTTCCGCCAGAGCCACTGTTCTCTTCTGCATACTTCATACTGAAATACTCATATGATTTCCAACTGCATACAGCACTGAGCAGCAGCATCTGCCCGTATGTAAACAGTGTGACTACCGGTGCAACTGCGGCCGCACCGATACTCAGGGCAGCAGCTGTACAAGCGACAACAGCTTCTTTTGCTTCTTTACTAATGGCAAACTTAGAAATTGATGCGCCGTTTTCTCTTGATACTATTTCGTGGCCAGTAAAACGGTCATAACTTTTTCCACCAAGAGCATGTAATTCTCCTCCATTAGCTGGGCTTATACAAATCAATTCTGGTTGGTCCAAGCCAGGTTGCTTTTGAAATGCAAAAGTCCATTCTCTTGTGGTGGGATGAAGCGCAGTTTCTGATTGCATGAAAAACTTTTTAAAATTACCCACGCCGGAGAGGATGTGTAGTTCAGTAGTTTTTGAGCCGAATAACTTAATCGCAACTAAGTCAGGTTTAATAAAACCATTTTTAGAAAGATTAGATTTGGTAATAAACTTAAAATTATCACCTGACTCTTCAAGAATAGTTGAATCGTGATAGATGAATTCTTTGTAGTCGCTTGCACCTGACAGAATATGAACTTCTGTACTTTTGGAGTCGGTTAACGATTTTTTTATGGCCCACAAATCGGAAATGCCATCACCGTCCCAATCTTCTGCCAGATACTCAGTATTTGAATTGGTAAGACCTAAATTTGTGACTGCGTGAAGAGAATAGGTGGTATAGTTTGACTTTGGCGACAAAATATGTACCTCAGTGCGGCCTGATTTGGTTCCCTGATATTGTACGTGGAAGACACTTGGATTAACTTCGTTTTTCCACATACCTACCAAAATTGTTGAATTTGCCAAATTTGGCGTGGCAACTGAAGGATGTGCTAGTCCCGCTGTAAAAAGTAGGGCAAGCGCGCTGTTTTGAATTGATCCCATGAGTGTATATGGTTAAATGTTTAAAAACACCATCTGCACTTCAGATGGAGGCATTACTGATCATTTAATTAGTAAGCATGAAAAACATTTTCAAATACACTTATATCATAAGAATACAATTAGACGGTTTATGGTATAATAATTTTTCATTAAAATCATGCCAGATGTTGTTGTTTAGGTATCGAGTACTCAACAACCTTACTAAGAGGGTTTAAAACCCTTCACTAAATTTTTCACGCTCTTATTGTAATTATTCATCAACAGGCGTTGTGTACTCTGCCGACAGTGTTATTGCTTGCTTTTCGAAACTTTCTCCAGATCTTGAAAAGTTACTTTTTATTTCTTTGAACCTGCCCAAGGGACTTTGTCAAATTTTCAATAAGTTGTTATAACAGCTTGAATATAAGAGAGATGTCAATAAGTATATTTTGTGAAAAACTGATTTTAATCCATAGTTAAATTAATTTTCACAAAAACGTTCACTTACTTTTATGGAAAAACCTTCAAAATTTCGAGTAATGAGTTAAGAAGAGATCTCAAGGTTGAATAAATCTAATTATGCGCGGATCAGTATTAAATTCTCAGGAGCAAGCACACGAGATACTGAGATTACTATTACGGAGTTTACCAATGTGTTGTACGAGACCAAGAAAGACTTTTCGGGAACGTCTTTTGAAGCCATAATTGATTCGTTAATTGGAGGATATTCGGAACTACCTCGCAACGATACAACAAAAACAATAAAGCGGTATGGAGAAGATGTGTTTTTGTCGTCATGTGGTGGTTGCGATGTGCTGGGGGCAACATAGCCCTCCCGGACATGTTGTCAATCATGGATATAGGGGTGCCTGGTGCTATTGCTGCTAGTTTGAGTCATTTTTAATTTGCGTATTTAGAAGTTGCATATTATAAGTATTATATTTAAAATTAGTGGCAGCATTAATCGAAAGAACATCCCAGTGCTATGCTGGGTGCTTATTTTCTGGGTCGCCCAATAGTACTTTCGTTAATATCATCTTATCCCTTCCAAAGCGGCTGCCCTAATATTTTTGCTTCGTCCGGATCGATGGATAACAAAAATAACTCAACTGCGTCATAAAACTCGGTTTTTCCGCATTTATGGTCATGGTAAATTTTTACTGATTCACCATCTTTTTCAAAGATCCGAAGGTTCCTGGTTATGACGTCGTTCGGTGTCATCCTTTTATTAACTGGAGAATTCGGATGGCTTGACCATGTGGTTCCGTGGCAGATTGACCATCAACAGACCATCGTTCATCAGTAGTTAAAGGAATATATATCAATTATTTAGCATGGTCAATTTCAACCGAAACGACATGTCTTAATTTCCGAATTGTGGTGATCTGTGGTTCCGAATTCTCCAGGCAATGAAAAACAGCGAGCCAATTCTTAATCGTTTTATTGATCTTGTGGAAAAGAAGTTTTGTTCCTACAAAATGGTCAATCAGTATGCCGATGAACTTGCAATTACTCCTAACTATCTGAGCGAGGTCATAAAGCGGTCGTCAGGTTTTTCGGCAAGTTGTTTTATTCACAACCGGGTAGTTCTTGAAGCAAAACGCATCGCAATTAATTCCGATTACACGATGAAGGAGATTGCTTTTCAAATTGGTTTTGAAGATCCATCCCAGTTTAGTAAGTTCTTTAAATTAAAAACAGGGACAACTTTTTCCGAGTTTCGAAGAAAATATCAGAAAGGCATTAAATATAATTCTATAAACTGAAAGAGATTGTAATTCTGAACATTGCACGTCGAAGAGTTTGTGAAATGTTCAGAATTACTTTTTGTGAGCGTTTAAAATGGTATTTTCTCAACTCAGATTTTCTGCGAAATGTACTGGGCTACTTCGGCTAATCTGCATGTAAAACCCCATTCGTTGTCGTACCAGGTCGCAATGGAAAGCAACTCACCCTGTTTAACGGTAAGAGGCAGGTCGATGATTGAAGAGTGTGGATCGCCCACAATGCGTGCTGATGTCCATTCTTCTTCAAGTACATCCAATACACCTTTTAGCGGACCCTCTGTCGCAGCTTTGCGGAAAGCTTCATTGACCTGCTCAACACTGCATTCCTTTTCAGTGATTAGATTTAGTTCAGCAATACTGCCAGTACGGGTTGGCACCCGGTACGCTTTGCCGGTAATCTGTAAGTCATTCCAGATAAATTGCAGGGCGCGTGCGGCACCAGATGCTGATGGTATAATGTTTTCGGCCGCCGCCCACGAATCGCGTCTGTCCTTCATTGGCTGATCCGTCAATGACTGCGTATTGGTGTAGGAATGTACTGTTGAAAACAGGCCATATTTAATGCCAAAATTGTCAAGTATTACTTTAACGGCGGCCGCAAGCGCATTTGTTGTACAGCTTCCCATGCTGACGATTTTATGTAATGAAGGATTAAAAGTTTCAAGATTGATGCCTTTCAAAAGTACCGCATCGCAGTCCTGGAGTGATTTACTGGCAGCGCTGATCAGTACGTATTTTGCACCCCGGTCAATATGTACCTGTGCGCCGGCGCGCGTAGTGGCCCGGCCGGTGCAATCTACCACAATGTCTACACCAAGTGATTTCCAGTCAGGTACTTCCGTTTTTGAATTTACATACTTAATTCTTCTGTCACCGATCAGAAGGTCATCACCTTCGCTAGAAACCTTTTCGCCGTAGCGCCCGTAGTTGGTATCTACGCTGAACAAAGAAGCCAGAATTTTGACATCGTGAATGTCGGAGACGGACACGGGAACAAAGAGATTATTTTCGAGGGCAACCCGTAAAAATTGACGGCCAATACGACCAAAACCATAAAGAGCGATGTTTGCCATAAAATTGATTTTTGTTAGTTATTAGTAAAATACTTTCAAAATTTTTTATCATTCAATGGATATGTTCCGGGTGTTGTTATACAATGGTGTTTAAGTTTTATCTTTTAAGTACTGCCAAATCGCAATTGTTTTTAGTATCATTGGCAAATCGGAGATAAGGTAAGGAACACGGACGGGCAACGGCGTTTTATCTCGGATTCATAGAATGAGGATGTTTAACCATGTAAGTTAAATTATGAAAATTTCACCAACAAATTCAATCTTATTGGTCATTGACATTCAGGAAAAGCTTTTACCTAAGATAGACCAGAAAGATGAAGTATTTAAGACTGTGATCCGGGTCGTTGATCTTGCAAAAACAATAGGTATCCCGGTTCTATTAACTGAGCATTTTCCGGAGAAGATTGGTGCAACACCTACTGCTTTACGATCAAAAGTGGATCAAAGTAATATTGTGTCCAAGACCTATTTTTCGGCTGTGACAGAAGGTAATCTGGTCAATAATTTTGATGATAATCGAAGGCAGGTTGTCGTTGTGGGCACGGAAACACATATTTGTGTACTGCAGACTGTACTGGATTTGCTGGCAATAGGTTACCATGTCTTCGTGGTGGATACCGGCGTAGGTTCAAGACTGTCGCACGACAATTCACGAGGACTCCAAAGAATGAAGCAAAACGGTGCTGAAATTATTACGAAGGATATGCTGGCTTTTGAATGGCTGGAAAAGGCCGGAACTGATCTGTTCAAAGAAGTGCTGGAAACGTTTGTCAAGGATTAAATTAAATGGCTGATTAACGCCTTTTAAGAATTGCTGTAGCGGAGGGGCAATATTTAATTTAGGTTAAAACGATAGATAGCCTTAAAGTTGTACTTCAAAAAACGGTGGTTAAAATGAACTATTGTCGATTAGTCACGATGGCAGAAAACGTACCTGCAATTTATGCGCAGACACGTTTTTGCTCAATAAACTTGGCCAAGGATACCTGAAAATGCACACTCAAGCCAGAATAGCAACCAAAGTCAAAGTCGTAGAAAGGGTGTCATACTTGCCCAAACAGCATCAAAATTGACCAGGAAAACAGGATGTGGCGCGTTGGGAATAATTCCCAGCCGGGCATTTGGTATTAGACGATAAGCATCAATGACGCTTTGAAGTGGCGCGTTTTGGTCCAGTTCGCCAGATAGCACCAGCACAGGGCATTGAATTTTTTTGAAAAGATCTTCTTTGACTTCGGTGGAATTATACGTTTTGCTAATGGAGGCAAACCACTCATCAACCCTTTCTGGCTCAGGTACTAATGCCATTTGCTGTTTCCAATAAAGACTGTCCAAACTCAGGGCCATTTCTTTATTAACAGTAAAGTTTCTCCACCCCTTTTTCCAGGTACCTGCCCCAATCGCGATCAGCTTTTTTACTTTTGCAGGAAATGCCGCAGAAAGATAGTATCCAGTGTAAGCGCCGTCACTAAATCCAAGCACGGTTGCACTGTCGCTGGTCTCTGCCTGAATGATTGCATTAACGTCTTTTGCCTTTTGCTCATAGCTGGGATCTGACTTCCCTATTTCTGATTTCCCGTGCCCTCTGGTCGATATTGCTATGACCTTGTAGTTTTTGGAGAGGCTGTCGATGAACCGCCCCATTTCAAGCGTTGACCCAAATATGCCGCCATGTAAGATCACAAAAGGTTTTCCTTTGCCATATACTTCATAATAAATCCTGGCATTATCAGCTTTTAGATAGTGACCAGCTTTTGGATTGTTTCCATAAGGTATGGAAGTTTCGGAAGATGGGTTTTGCTGCATGAAATGCCTGAGCTGTTTCAGATCCTGTCCAATAGCATTTATACATACCAGTGATAGCAGACAGCATAAAAATTTAAGTTTGTCTTGTAATTGGTTCATTTTCAGTTTGTATTAATCTTGCTTTAAAATTTTCAGATCGGTAAAAAAACCTTCCGTGCCCACTTCCACCCAGAGTGCTACACCGCCTGATACATCGGGTCCCAGTTTGAGGTCATTGACAACTAGTGATGGCTGCGGATTTTTATCTATGAATAATTTGGCAGATGCTCCTTTTACTACGATCCGCAGGTTGATCCATTGATTGAGCTCCATATCGGCGTATGACTCATATTTTTCTGGCGCCTGTTTGCGGAGTACGTCAAACTTGTAGTCCGGATATGAGTAGTATTGAATGGAATGGTTTCTACGTACCTGATCCTGGGCCCGACCATTGGTTGGGCGTATGTAAATGCTCTCGTATTTTGAGTTATGCTCATCGATACGAAAAGCTATACCAATAAAACCACGGGCGTATTCAGGTGCGTCTTTTAGCAACCTGCTTAGCACTTTCACTTCAATAATACCGTCACGAAAGTCTACTCCTTTCAATTTGACAAATGTGGGTTCATCCACCTTCTTTACCGCTGTATCCTTCAAAACCCGAAGTGCTTGCTTGCCGGTGATCGTCTGGATGGACATTGATGCCTGGATTGGCTCAAGCCTTTTCAGGTCGAGCTTGATGGTTTGGGCCTTAACACTGCCAAACAAAAACAGGCAATTCAATAATATAAATACGGCTTGTTTCATAGCTTGATCATTATTCATTTTTAGGGAATTGCTTCTAACGGTCATTAATTCCTTTACAAAAGTCGCTGTTTGCGGGCATGTGTACTCATAACTTAATATAAGAAATACTCTTAAACTACTTTAAGGGTTAGGAGTTAAAAGTTGAGATTTGCACCTTTCATTGTCGGCATTTGAACAAAACCTATAATTGCAGGTAACAAAAATCATAAAATAGTGTTATCTGAATGACATTAAATTATGGTTCCGCTTTTAATCTGCAACTTTGGCAATATCTCAACTTATAGAATATTTCAAACAGTATTTTCCGCTTGATGAGAAAGAACGGGCTGAAATAACTCTGTTATTTGTTGAAAAGCAGGTGAAACGTCGTCATTTCATCCTGCAACAGGGTGATTTGTGCCAGTACTATACTTTTGTCGTATCCGGATGCTTTAAGATGTACCATGTGGATCAGAAGGGCGTGGAGCATAATTTACAATTTGTTGCTGAAAATGGTCGGCCGGCGGACCGGTGGATAGCAGATTTGAGCAGCTTTTATTCTGAAAAACCCAGCCTGATGTACATTGAGGCTATGGAACCATCTACAATCCTGCAAATCAAAAAAGCAGATCTTCTTTACCTGTTTATCAATCATCACAAGTTTGACCGGAACTTCCGTATCATTACAGAACAAAAGTATGTGGAGCTTCAAAACAGGGTACTGGAAAACATCAGCTCTACCGGCGAGCAGCGATACCAATCATTTCTGGCCCAATATCCTCATTTGGCTAACCGGCTTCCAAATGCACAGATTGCATCTTACCTGGGGATCACCCCTGAATTCCTGAGTAAAATCCGAAAGTCAATCGTTTCCAAGGACAAATCTTAATATAGTTTAAGAGTTTTTCTTGCAGTTGTTTATGGGTTCGTTTTGACTGCTTGTCAGAACTTTGTCTTATAACTCCTGATCTTAAATCCAACAAATAATTTGTGGGAATAAGATCGACTCATAGCTATCTATAAACAAAGTGACAATGGAACAAGACGAGAAAATGATTGAAGAATTGTTGAATGCATATTCTACTGCGCTCAACAATAGCGATTCTGCTGCAATCGCAGCCCTGTATGTGCAGGACGGATGTTTTATGCCGGATGGCCTTCCTACAATCAAAGGGGCTGACGAGATTTTGGCCAGTGCCGGAAAATTCTTTGAGCGCCAGACTGTACAGGCCGGCTATTCAATTTTAAATGTAGTTGTTGATCAGAATTTTGGCATTGTTGACTGCGTAGCAACGTTTGCAATCAAGAACTTTGCCGGTCATACAACGTCTAAGAAAACACGTGATTTGTTTGTGCTAAAACGGCAGGCAGGATCCTGGAAAATAGCGCGGTACATTTTTAATACCTTTTAAATAAAAATATAGGTATCTATGAAAGCAGCGGTAATTTACCAAGCGGGAGGGCCAGGGCGGCTGATCATTGAAGATAGATCAGTGCCAGAACCAAATCCGGGACAAGTGCTGGTAAAGGTAAAGGCTTTCGGGTTAAATCGTTCTGAGCTGATGACCCGAAAAGGATATTCACCCGGTGTGCTCTTCCCCAGGATACTGGGCATTGAATGTGTGGGCGAAATCGTTGCTGACCCCGATAGTAAATGGCAACCCGGACAGCAAGTGGCTGCGTGCATGGGTGGAATGGGCAGGGATTATGATGGGAGCTACGCAGAATATGCTGTCTTACCCAGCTCGATCATCTATCCGTTTAACAGTAAGCTTTCCTGGGACATACTCGGCGCCATTCCTGAAATGTTCCAGACCGTTTATGGCTCTCTGCATCTTGCGCTGCGCATACAAAAAGGCGAAAGTATACTGATTCGCGGCGGTACATCGTCAATCGGGCTTCTGGCCATACAGCTTGCCCGCCACTCAGGACTGAGTGTGATTGCAACGAGTCGTAGCGAGGAGAAAAAGCAATTCCTAATCGAAGCAGGTGCAGAAGCAGTGTTGATTGATGATGGTAACCTGAAAGCACAGGTTGATAAGCTGTATCCCGGGGGAATCGACAAAATATTGGAGCTGGTCGGAGCCAATACATTAAAAGATTCACTTTCCTGCGCTAAACCGGGAGGTAGCGTGTGTATGACCGGCATGCTTTCTGAAATTTGGAGCATTCAGGATTTTGCCCCAATGGATTACATTCCTGCCGCTGTAAACCTGACTGTATATGACACCGGACAGATCAAGGTCGACGTGGATGCCTTTCAGTCTTTTATATCGATGGTAGAGCGCGGTGAAATAAAATTAAGCATCGGCGGCGTGTTCAAGCTTGACGATATTGCCCAAGCGCACAAGCTGATGGATAGCAATAAGGCAAGCGGGAAAATTGTAATAACTACCGACTGAAATAACGAGTTTTTATGGAACAAAATGTTCAGGAAGCACTTTCCCCAACCCAAGTAACTGGAGAAAATGGTGCATTTTATCTTGATGTGATTCAGGGTCTTACCAAGGAATTTAAAACGCTTCCTTCAAAATATTTTTATGATAAGCAGGGCGACCGACTGTTTCAACGGATCATGGCCTGTGAGGATTATTACCTTACACGCTGTGAGGCTGCCATTATAAGACAGCAACGTGAACAGATTTGCGCCGCGATCCAAAATGGTGAAGATAGCTTTGATATTATTGAATTAGGGGCGGGAGATGGAACAAAAACGGTGCATCTGCTGGATAGTCTTGCCCGGCAAGGTAAATCGTTCCGTTATATGCCGGTTGATATTTCCGGAAATATCCTTGATGAGTTGACTGGTAACTTACTTGCCCAAAACCCTGAGCTGAATATCCAGCCGTTGGAAGGGGAATATTTCCAGATGCTCGATCAGGCGGTTTCATTATCAAGTCTACATAAGGTGGTCATGTTTCTGGGTTCGAACATTGGGAACATGCCACCGGCAGATGCACTCCGGTTTTGCACCCGCATACGGCAATCGATAAGGCCCGGCGATAGGGTCCTGATAGGCTTCGATTTAGTAAAAGACCCGTATTTGATTCGGGCGGCGTATTCAGATCAGCAGGGCATTACCAAAGCTTTTAATCTGAATCTGTTACAGCGGATCAATTCAGAATTGGGCGCAGACTTTGATCTTGATTTGTTTGATCATTATTGCAGTTACGATCCTTTGACTGGTGCCTGTAAAAGCTACCTCGTGTCTCAGCGTAAGCATACCGTGACATTTCCTAATGCGGATATTCATTTCAGCGAAGGAGAATGTATTTGGATGGAAATTTCTCAAAAGTACACGCTCAGCCAGATCAACCAGATGGCAGTCGATAGCGGTTTTGAACCTGTATCTACATTTACGGATTCCAAAGGATGGTTTGCCGATGTGGTATGGAAGGCTGTCTGAAGCCAAATTAAACGAAACAGTCGGGGAACACGCTGGGAATGGACCAATAGTGCCTATTTGCCTTATCCCGGTTTCAAAAAAGCGGATGGCGCAATAGGTGAATACAACGGCAAATTTATGGTGAGTCAAATGGTTCTTAGAGGAGCTTCTGTGGCAACCCCGGAAGGTCATAGCCGCAGCACATACCGAAATTTCTTCATCCCCATCTGCGCTGGCAATTCACTGGAATACGTCTGGTTGTTGATTAAAATCAATACTGAATCTTAAACAATATTAAGGCTGCTTCTTAAAGTTGTTTATGGGTGCATACCGGTAATGTGTGTGACCTTTGTATCACAAACAAAAATAAAAAAAATGAAAAAATTTTCGCTCTTATTGGCAATCGCTTTTGCGGGTTTCTCGTGTACAGATCACAACATCAATGCGGTTGATACGGTGAAAGAAGGTGATGCAATTAAAAAATTAGTTACCGTTACTTACCGTGATGCGCTCGCAGCATCAAGTGCAGATGGAGTTACTTCTGCTTTCACCAGCGATGGCGTTGTGATGGGCCCAGGTTCACCGACAGCATCAGGCTTGGCACAATTGAAATCAACTTATGATGGAATTTTTGGTGCGGTTGGACTTGATTTAAATTTCAAAATTGATGAGATCATTGTCGGCAAAGAATATGGATTTGTCAGGTCAACGTCTGCCGGTACGCTTTCTGTAAAAGCAAACGGAGCAACTGCACCTGAGGAAAACAGGGAAGTATTCATCGTGAAAAAGGCAGATGATAAGTGGAAAATTGCCAGGTACATCTACAATAAAATGGGGACCTTAAACCAGGCACAAAGTACTGTAACGATCGAAAACAAGTCTGCTGCTTCAACGGATTCGGACAAGCTGGCTATCAACGCATTGGTAACTTCAACTTATGCCAGTGCAGTTACTGCTTCTGATCCGGCTGCTGTGTCAGCTGCCTTTACCACTGATGGTGTACTGATGGCCCCGGATTCACCGACTGCCATTGGCAGCGCTGTCATTAAAGATGTTTATACCAGCGTATTTTCGGCAATTAAACTGAATCTGACCTTCAACATTGACGAAGTTGTTATTGACGGCGAGTTTGGATATGTAAGATCACATTCATCCGGAACAATGCTGATTAATGCTACCGGGCAGACTGTTCCGGCCAGCTACCGCGAGATCTTTGTAGTAAAAAAAGTAAATGGAAACTGGAAAATTGCCTGGTATGAATATAACCAGCCAATGTGATAATCGGTAACAACCGCAGTTATTTTAACAATAGCCCGTTCAGTCAATCTGGATTGGCTATTGTTTTATGGGGTAGTGCCAGGGAATTCACTGGCGCTGTTGTAGTTTGACAGTGATACTTTATTCATATTTACAATCGTTCTGTTTATCAAAATAAATTATTAATGAAGTCTGCCGAAAAGTCACTGCCGTCCAATCTGGAAATACCGCACCTGATGGGAGCATTGGGCCTGAGTGATGCTTTGCCGGGTTTAATGGTTTTTGATTCGTCGGTTCACTTATTTGACAATACCTGGAAGCGTCCGTTCCGTTCCGCGCATTACTCCGTAATCCTGGTCCAAAAAGGACAAATGTACGTGAAAGTGAATTTGCAGGAGTACACGCTGCATCAGGGTGAGCTGCTCATTATTCCACCCTCGGCTATCCGGGAAATGAGCTGGCAGGAAAACTCAGTTCATTTTTTGTCGCTGTTATTTTCTGCCGACTTTATTTTAGCTTCCGGAAATTACACCAAAAGTGTCGCCCGGTTTCCTTTATTCAAAAGTGATGAGCAGGCTATGATTTCCCTGAATCCGGCAGACCAGGCAATTGTCAGCCGTATGATTGAACTGATCCATTTACTCTTGATCCGTGATCATGCAGCTCAAAAGGTTAACGAAGAGATGATTCGTTCTGTATTTCAGGCGGTTATTTCACAGGTAGGTTACTGTTACGAAGAGCAGCGGAAACTCAGCAGCTCATATAATAGTATTGTTCAACAATTCTTCAATTTGCTGGTTAGTCACTATAAGACGGAGCGTAATGTGTCGTTTTATGCAAGCCTGCTCGGTATTCATGAAAAATATCTGTCACAGCTTCTTAAACAGAAAACAACTCATACTGCCCGGAGTTTTATGATCCAGATGGTTATTCTGGAAGCTAAGGTTCTGCTTGACTATCCCAATCTGACCATCAGTAATATTGCCGACCAGCTTCATTTTCAAAATCAATTTCATTTCAGCCGCTTCTTTAAAAAATACACGGCACTTACGCCGACAGATTATCGCAACGGTTTAAGCTGATAACTCTTCTTTTGGGTATATAATTTAAGTATTCGCTATTTGATTCTTTTAAAAATTATACATAGATCTTTCTTTTTGATATATATTCCATCTTTTACCCATTTCATTAAACGCTTTATAGCAGCAATTTTGTGCTTTGAAATTTTTGTAATGAAAGCACGGATTGTTCTTATATTTTTAAGTTTTTTTATGGGCAGCATTGGCTCTGCACGCGCGCAGGATACACTGCGTTTAAAGGTGGAAGATCTTTTTAAACTGGCTGAATCTGGCAGCCGCCTTTTGAAATTGAGTGCCATCCGGATCCAGGAGGCAGAAACAGGCGCCGACATAGCCAAAAACCAGCTCTTGCCGGATATCGATGTGGCCGTGAGCGCAGGATATCTTTCCAACGTAGGGGTGATTGGGATGGGCACGATGAAAAGTGGTTTTTATGATATGCCGCACTTTTCCAACAGTTATCTGGTGCAGGCCAGCTATCTGCTTTTTAGCGGTGGAAGCGTCAGGCGGGATATTGAGATTTCAGAACTACGGAGCAGAATTGCCGGGCTGAATTTTGAGAAAGATAAAATGGGAATTAAACTTCTAATGGCAGGTTATTACCTGGATCTGTACCGGCTGATACGCCAACGAGCCGTCTACGAAAGAAATATAGATCAGGCTAATTTGCTGCTTGAAAAAATAAATACTCGTCTGAAAGCCGGTATCCTGCTAAAAAGCGACAAGATCCGCAGCGAACTTTTACTGGAAGATATGAAGCTGCAACTGGTCAGGGTTTCAAGCCGCATCAGGATCGTCAGCAACGCCATGGCTGAAACACTCTCATTGCCCGAAGGAACGATCATCGAGCCTGACCCCACTTTACCTGCGGTAGCTAATTCAGCAGTAAAACTGGACAACTGGACGCAAACAGCTGTGCAAACTGAACCTGATATTCAGATCAATGAGCTCAATAAACAAACGGCTCAAAAAAGACAGCAGCAGGTCCGGGCGGCCTATCTTCCCCAGGCTTCCCTGTATGCATCAAACGGGCTTGCAAGGCCTTATGTGTATGATATTCCCGCAAAGGACATTTATGCAAACAACCTCAATGTGGGCCTGCGGCTCAATTACAGTCTGGGTGGATTATATAAAAATAAAGCAAGAATGGCCGCTGCAACCCAGGGGCTAACCGCGGCAGTGCAGCAGTCTGAGCTCGTCATGGAAAATACGCGCAAAGCTGTTTTTAATGCTTATACGCTCTGGGTAGAAGCAGGGCAACAGCTGGCCAGTGAACAGAAAAAACTGGAACTGGCAACGGAAAATTACCGGCGGATATTAAACGGATATGAACAGCAAGTGGCCCTGATCACGGACATGACGGATGCCAGTAACCAGAAACTCGAAACTGAATTGCAGCTGACAACTGCACAGACGATGCAGATCATGCGCTACTTTGAACTACAAAAAGTGACAGGTCAATTAAATTAACATGAGCGTACATCACCCAAAAAATAATCAGAGAAATAATTGGTTAGGCTGGCTTACGGGCCTTCTTGCGGCGGCCGTCGTAGCCATAGGACTTGGCTATTTCTATTCATTCCATCAGGCAACGTACAGTGATGACGCGCAGATACAGCAGCTGCTTTCACCGGTCAATGCCCGCGTTGGCGGATATATTAAAAAAGTTAATTTTTCAGAATTTCAACAAGTCAGAAAAGGCGACACACTGGTCATTATTGATGATACCGATTATCTGGTACAAGAGCAACTGGCAGATGCTAATCTGCTGGACGCAATGGCAGGTAAACATGTGACCCAATCGTCCGTAACAACGGCTGAAAATACAGTAAATGTCGCTGCATCGAACCTGGAAGAAACCAAAGCCAGGCTATGGAACGCCGGTAAAAACCTGAAACGTTATGAAACGCTGTTGGCGCAGGAGTCTGTGACCGAGCAGCAATACGATATGGTAAAAAGTGAATATGACGCTTTAAACGCAAAACTTGGTTCTCTGGAAAACGTAAAAAGAGGCAATTCCTTGACAGTCAGGGAAGCTGGTGCCAAAATTAATGTAAACAACGCGGCCGTCAAGCGGGCACAGGCACAGCTGAAAGCGGCGCAGCTCAACGTATTTTACACGGTTATTCTCGCGCCCTGCGACGGGTTTATGGGACGAAAAAATATAACGGAAGGCCAGCTCGTGCAGGCCGGTCAGCAGCTTGCTGCTGTGGTCAATGCAGATGAAAAATGGCTGACTGTCAATATCAAAGAGAAACAGCTGCAATCACTGGCTGTAGGTAAAAAAGCCAGGGTGCAGATCGATGCAGTTGACGGCCACGATTTTACCGCTACGATCACTTCCATTTCAGCAGCCACCGGTTCGGTGTTCTCGATGGTTCCTACTGATAATGCAACGGGTAATTTTGTGAAAATCCAGCAGCGAATTCCTATCCGCCTGGAATTTCTGGATCCCAAAGACAAAGCGGAAGTAGCGCGGCTGAGGGCAGGAATGAATGCCGTTGTTTATTTTGATGAAGGGATATAATGGATAAGCCACTGCTTTGTTTCAAAGATTTTGTGCCGGTCTGGTTACGGATCGCCTTATTCATTTTGTTTGCCGTAATATTTCAATGCGCCAGTCCGGTCTACCTGAGTTTGATGGGCGATGTAACAGGTGCCTATCAGCTGTACCGGGAGGATCTGAGCTTTGTTTACCAGGTAAGTACGATCGGCGTCACATTTATTTTTCCAATACTTTTCCGCATCAAGTTCCGCTTTACATCTCAGCAGATCCTTTCTGTCTGCTCGCTTCTGTTGGCAGTATTACTTTTGGTTTGCATGTATACTTCATCGGTGCCTGTGCTGATCGTATGTGCCTTTTTTATTGGCGCCTTCAAGATGATCGGAACTTTTGAAACACTCGTTGCACTCCAGTTAATTATCACCCGGCAGAAAGATTACGGCATGTTTTTCAGTGTTGCATTGGCTATCGTTTTACTGTGCGGTCAGCTGAATGCCACGCTGGCGGTTATACTGGCCGACAGCTACGACTGGCAAATGATTTATAACCTGGTGGCCATCCTGCTGGGGATTCAGACCCTACTGATCCTTTTTCTGCTCCGGCCTTTTCGGATCGTAAAACCTTTGCCGCTTTTTGGTATCGACTGGAAAGGCATTTTTCATTGGTCGGTCTTTTTTTTAATGATCAGCTACGTTCTTACTTACGGGCATGTACTTGACTGGTACGGCTCACAGAAAATTATGGTTGCCACAATGGCAGCACTGCTCTGGTTTCTGCTGATTGTTTACCGCAGCTACACCATCCGGCGTGCACTGATCTTACCGCGTGTGTTCGCGCTTAAAAATGTACAGGTTGCCATCCTTGTTATCCTGATCGCTCAGGTAATGCTCAGCATTACCGGTAGTATCCTGGGACCTTTTACAGGTTCCGTGATGCGTTTGGATAATTTGCATACGGGTGATCTGAACTGGTGGATTGCCGGTGGGATCCTGACAGGTGCCGTGATGGGATACTTTTGGTTTAAATATATAAACGGGCCGTTCCGGATCATCTTTGCGGCAGGTTTTGCAGCGCTTACATTGCACCATGGACTGTTGTATTTTGCATTCAGCGGCAGCGCAGGCGAGCAGCAGCTGTATCTGCCTTACTTTCTTAAAGGCCTGGGCAACATCATCATCTTTGCCGCTGCCGCTAAATACGTGACAATCGGCGTAGGTTTTGATGTTTTTGCCCAGATGCTTTGTTACGTGGCCATGTTCAGAAACGCTTTGGGAAATGCGGTCATGGGCGCTTTTTTTAGCGAAAATGTTTACCGGCTTTCTCAGGATTATTTGCAAAAACTGGCTTCAAAAATAGATGCAAGCGGGCTCGAACCACTAGCCGCAGGTATTTATAATCAATCTTTGAAAAGCGGCTCGCCAAGCCTTCAGGCTTCACAGCTGGCTTCCAAAGCAATCTCGGCCAGGTTAAACCAGCAGGCAATGCTTCTGGCCGGCAGAGATATCTTTGGTTGGGTGACTGTTCTTGGTGTGATCGTTCTGATAGGGATCTGTCTTTATCACTTTTCTTCACCTTTGATCAAGACATTTCCATCGTGGCAAAATCAATATAAAATTGTTAAGCGTGATGCGTTGTAGGTTCACAGCGTAAATAGGGTAATTTGCTCTTTGCAAATCCGTTTGAATAAACTTCATTAAATACACAAAGCTTGAATTTTGCACTTCACTTTCATAGAAGCATAGTCCCCCCACTTGCGTGTAGGTGCTGTTATGCCTTCGCCCTTCTTTTTTAATCGTGTCAATTTTTGTGATTTAGCATCTATTTTGGTTTATAGGAATTAATATTCCAGTTTGTTTCTTTCTGCTTCTTCATCCATCCGTTTTGCATCTGCTAAATAACCTTGTTGCATTCGTTTAAATACCTCAGCAACATTTGGGTATTTATTCTTAAAATCATTTGATAATTTCTCAAAGTAGGCAGCTTTTCTTCTTTCAATATCTCCACCATCAAAAGCACCTCTTGTTGAAGAGCCTCTTTTGTTAAACATCGCAGAAGAATAACCGCTCTTCAAACTATCCGTGTTTATTTCTTCAATAATTTGAAATATTTTTTCCTGAGGCCATTCTTCAATATTTTCAGGGTATTCAGCTAATACTTTTCCGATTTCAGAATCAGCAACATTTAATCTGCTAGCTGATTCGGCCAAAGTTCTCGCGTTTATAATCCAATCTTTTAACACCCCTTCATCAATAGAATTATCTTCTTTCATCCCCGGAATTTTTTTCCACGAATGAAGCAAATGGTAGGCTTGTTTTGCTCTATTTTGAATAGTTTCATCAGAAATACCTTCTCGTTCTTTTTCCAATAATGTTTTGTCTTTTGGAATGTAAATCCATTTTAAAACCTCAATAAAAAAATCAGGGTTGTTTGCCAGTTCTTCTTCCAAGGTCTTGGGATTTCTTTTTGTTCCATATGAATCTAAAATTGGAAGATATAACCATTCGAGATGAATGAGAGTTGATTTCTCTATATCTGTTCTTTTGTCAAGTTCTTCAAAAATTTTTTCAATTTCATAACCTCTAAAGCGAGGTGTTTCACTTGCTTCCTCTTTTCCTGCTTTTTTCAATATTTCTGAAAGCAGATTACTTGGAATTACATTTGTGAAATGTGAAGCAATATCTATTGCAGAAAAGAATCTTTTGTGTTTCAAAAGCATTTCAATTCCGATTACTTTTTCATCATCGGTTATGTGATAAAAATGTGGATTGATATTTTGCCAATATTCATTTTGTATTTCTTCATTTAACGAAGCTACAAAACTCCATAATTCTTGATTTTGATTTAGTGGAATTAGAACGTTGGAAAGTGCTTTGTCGCTATACTTCTTTCCTTGTAATTCTTTGAATAGTGATTTTATCCAATCAAAACTTTCAATATTTGATTTACGATAGATAAAGTTATGAGCAAAACCAATGAGTTTTTTTTCATCATATAAACATTCACAAACTGTAAGAACATCTTCTTGATTTTTAATTAAGTCAGCTAAAGCACCACCTAAAAGCCAAAACTCTTTAACTTGTTTTCGTAATTCTACGGTTGCGTTTAAGCCTAATTCTTGAAGAAAAATTGTTACTGCTTTTTTTCTTGCTTCATCAATGCGCTTTTGTTGATGCTCGTATCGTTTTTCTGATTCATTGGGTTCATATATAAAACCTTCTGGGAACTCAGGCCAATGTTCATTGAAAAGCCAAATGTATTTATGAATACTGTCTGTTGGTTGAAGTTTATTATACAAATTTTCTAAACGCACTAACTCAGATTCGGGTAAAGCCCAATCGGTATCAGGATGCGATCTGTGATGATTTAAAATCCCTCTGATTGTTTCCCAAGTTGAAAATTTTTCTTGTTTGATATTTGGGTAAACTTCATCGGCCCAATCTAAAACTCTTTTCCTGTCTTTAGGTAAAAGGTTGGTTGTTTCATTTATGAGTTGAGAAATTTTTTCTTCATCATTATCAAAAAGATTTATAAGCATTTCTATTACTGCTGAATGAGTATTCCATATTTCTTGATAAGTGTAAGTGAGATTGGTATTCTTATCAAACATTCGCCACCGCATTTTATGTGTTGGATGTGCTATGCCGTGATGGTCTGGAAGCATTCTAATCAAAAGAGTCCAACCTGATTCTTTCTCCTTTTCGGTAATGTATTTTAGAATTTCCATTCTTTCATCATAAGATGCAAGAGTTTGAAAATACCAAGGTTTGAAAATTTCTGTAATACTATTCAGTGGTCTGTTTGATAAACCACCCCCTGGGTCAAGTCTTGAAAGTTTAAGCAGTACCAAACTCGCATCCCTTAAATATTCGGGCAACCAAGCCAAATTTTCAAGTGCCCACAACAAACCAGTGTGGTGACTTGTTTTGTGCAAAAAACCATCTTCCTCTTTAAACATATCCATTATTTCGGGCTGTTCTTTTGCCAATGAATTTTTTACTGCTTTGAGAAAACTTTCAGGCGATGCCTCCGAAATAAGGGGTAATTCGTGGTCAACGGAAATCCACATTTCTCCACTTGCGTTGTTGAGTAAATTAAAAATGATTTTATCAACCCAATTTTGGGGATTGTCAAGATTGGGAATTTTTACTTCATTTAAACGTCCAACTAAAATTAACGATTGTGTTAGCCCTTCTCTTGACCAATTGGAATATTTGTTTTTTTTGTTGAAGTAAGCTGCGAAACTATTTTTATCTGCAGGTTCGATTATCGGATTTCCATTTTCGAATGCTAATGCATAACATTCTTTAATGTTCTGAAAGTCTTTGGATGAAAGTTGAGATGAAAGAGCTGTCCATAAATCCAGAGGTGAGGTTAACCTCCAAGTTTCCCCTATTTGGATGATGGGCGATTCTTCAAAGTTTTTCCATTTGTTTAGACTAACTAAATAGTCGGAATATTTTTGTTCAGAAAGCTTTTCAATTAGTTCAATATCTCCATCAAATATTTCATTCCATCTCCCAAGTATAAGAGCAGGAATTATCTCACGAATGTTTTCTTTCTCTATCCATTTTGCTTTGTAGTGCGGAAATCCAAGTAGTTTTTTGAGTATAGTAATATTTCTGGCTGATTCCCTAGAAAATTTCTCTGCATCTTCTTTTGATATGCCACTATTTATTAGTGCATTGATTTGACCATCTCTATCAATTGTTGGAAGAGTAATTATCTCTTGATTGAAGTCATCATCTGCACCGAGAGGAACTAATACGTGGTTTCCTTTTGATACAGCTAAGTAAAGAGGTTGCGCTTCATCAAATCTTGGAATGAGATTTAAAGTAGAGGTTATATTGTTCCTTACTATTCCACGAAAATTTCCTTCAGTATCAACGACTAATGCTTTGGAAAAAAATCGGTCAAACTCTTCTGTTGGGAATAATTTTGCTGAAGCAATTATAAATGCAATTGCTTCAATCTTTGTTGATGCTTTTATTCCTTTGATTGTTGGGTCTCCTTGTAACGCTGTTAATAACAAGTCTTTCTCATATTCTCTTCCTGCTACTACACATTCTGGTGAAAGAAGCAACCCTTTTGGACCCATTGACCATTCTTCCCAGAATTCGTCAGCCGTCATTATTCCATCAAATGGATATGTTCCGACTCCATCTTGCGAAGCAAGCCAACGAGAAACAGAAAGTGCATTATCAAGCCATTGTTCTAAGTCTACTGAATCATAAACAATAACATCTCTCCAATGCTTCTCAGCTTTTTTCGCTGCAATCCATTCATCTTTTTTTGTCCAAAGTCTTGGCGTAACAAATATGAAAACAGAATCGCTTGGTGTAAATCCTATTGGATTTGTTTTTCTTTTATCATAATCATCATCGGCTTTTCCTTTACAGTCGGAAGAAGTACCAAATTCCCACAGAGTAATTCCTTGAGGTACGTAAGCTGTTTCAGTTTCACAATTCACAATACCATCCCAACCTCCGATATAGGATGCACTGCCCGAAGGAAGGTTTGCCTTTGTGCTTGCAGGTGTCGTTGCTCTTACCAATCTTGAAATTAGGTAAGGTAAAGTGGCTTTTGAAAAGGTAGTGTCTGCCCAATTTTCAAGATTATTTCTGGTAACAAGTTTCATATTGTAAATGCGATTTCTTTCATTTCTCTTTTTGCATAATGTCGGTCGTGTCGCCTTTTATGGTGAGGCAGAACGGTTTTGGGCTTGGCGTTGTAGGGGAAATCAGGGAACTTTAGCCCAACTATAATAAAAAGCTAAATTGAAAAAACGAAAGATAAGGATTTATTCTTCAGCCCCTATAACGCCAAACAACGCCAAACCCTTGTTGTCTGCTGGCTTGTCATTCTGCACAAATCAAGTCCATTTTGGTTATTGCTTTCAATCTTAAATTCTCTCCTTTAAAATTGGTCTCGTTTGTCTTCAATTTTTCAATGTATTCCTCAAATTCTAAAACTAGGTTCTGATGAAATTGAATTCTGTCAATGATAAGTCCTTTGTCTACGTTTGTCGTGTCCGCCAATATAACAAAATCTGGTTGGCAAACTTTAATAAGAGATTTTTGTTTTGTCTGCGCTTGATGTAGAAGTCCACAACGAAATTGTTGATAAAAAACGTTACAAATTTTATTAGTCTTGAAATACGTGTTGAAGTGACTGCTTTGTTTTAAAAAGTCTCTAAATGCTTTCCAATTTTCTCCGCTATAATTAATTTCTGTATTGTCAACACCTAAATAAAATTGCATAAGCGTCTCAATTAACAAACAGTCGATTGACATAATAACGAAACCACTAAATTCATCATTCTTTATGTTGTCAAGGTGATTGAAGAACGGACTGTCAAACCTATCTTTTATTATTAAAATACCTTCTGCCCAATTATCCCCATTGTCCTCAGTTAAACCTAAGTCTGTCCATTTATCGTTGAAGTATTTTTTTGAAATTTTAAATGGCATAGTTTGTCAAATATAGGGTGGTTTAAGCTTGCAGGCAACTCGGCGATTTACACACGTTCAATACAAAATACGCAATGCGTGTCCTATTGTTGAAAAGGAGCCTATTAAAGAATTTACTTATAAAGATTACCTGGCAGTATCACGAAACGTCGGATTTTAGAGGGATGCAACGAATTTAAAGCGAATGCCTGAACTCCATGTATATCATTCTTAACAAGTTATCTCGAAAATTAATGTCTCAATTTATTATTTTGACGAGGCCGCTTGGCGGTTGAATTTTCGAGATACTTAAACGATATTCCCTTACGCCAGGATTTCTTCGTAGAACAACCCTATGATTTTAATGAAGGGATCATGTCAAAAGTCGTAGTTTTTTAACTACGACTTTTGACATGGATTTTTTATATAAAAAAGCCTGCTTCCACAAATTAAGAAAAGCCTGCTTCAAACAAATAAAATATTAAGCATTGTACTCACCAATCCTTAATACACTTTTGATCGTTCTTCCTTTTTCCGAGTCTTCAACCGCCTGGTTGATTTCCTCAAAAGGATACGTTTTGATCAGTTTATCAAAGGGAAACTGTCCGTTCTGATACATTTTGATCAGCTTGGGAATAAATTCCTGCGGTACACAGCTGCTGTAATTTCCATGTAATTCGTTTTTAAAGCTATTTTTTGAGATCCGGATCAATCAACCCTGCATTAAATTCTTCATCTAATTTCTTGTACAGAGGAGTTGGTTCGACCGTAACAAAGACCTCCAGGGTTGGGCCGACGATGAGTTGCAGCAAGTGCCCGCCTTTCACAGAACCATCACGCAAAGAGGTAGTCATGTGGGTATGAGCAACCGGTTTGTTCTTATACCAGACAAGGTCACCTGTAAAGGATGTTACCTCAGATGAATCGACATCAATCACCAAAAATTCTTTGCGTTTATAATCAAACCAGCCTAATTCTATATGCAGTGCATCGCCAATAGCCTGATAATGGCCGCTCTTGACATTGTATTTTTGTGCAAATTCAGTCATGCCTGAAACGGCCTCGTCTCCCTTGGCAAAAATGATTACATAATTTTTAACTTCCCCAACTGTACTAAGCAATTTCACCTACATTCCAGGCGCTTTGCCCGGTTCGCCATAAGCTGTTGCAGAACGGTATTCCTGTGCCTGAACAGTGAAACTTAAACCCGCTACCATCAAAATGGCAGACGAAAATTTGATAAACTTTGAAGTTATTTTCATGTTTGAAGTGATTTAAATTTGGTTTTACCTGGCAATCCTGTAATCGGCAACGGTGTGATAAACAATCTTTTCATCTTGTATGAAAAAAGTATCGGTACCTATCGGGAAGGTAAAAGTGGCCGATTCGCTGGTCCAGGCTACGTATGCTACCGGGCCGGTTACACTTAGCTGTTTCATTTCAAAAGCTGATCCGGTTGGTATCACTGCAAAATAGTCTTCAAAAAATCCCTTAATTGCTTCCAGCCCTTTCAAGGGGCCATTTGGTGTCAACAATTCTGATTCTTCGGTATAATCTTTCAGTATTTCTACCAGATCGTTATTGCCAAAAGCTGTTAGGTGGTGCATCAGCACGTCATTCGTTGTCATTTTTCAAAAGTGTTTAACCAATTTAATGATGCAAAATTGCTGTAAATGTTTCGGTTAAGCCCATAACATAGTTTAACTAATAAGCTTAAACTATATTAAGGTTGCGCGCTGTCTTGCCTGGTCATCCAGTCCCGAAGATCTTTCAGGACACTTTCACTGATCTGATGCGCGTTTTCATATTCTGTATAAGTAAGGTTCACACCCAATTCTTTCAGATAGGTTTTTGCTTCCCTTGCGTATGCAATGCCCAGTGTCCGGTCCTGTGTTCCGTGGGCAACAAACACGCTTAATTTGCTGAGATCATCACTTTTTTTGACCAAAGGCTGTATTTCTGGTAGCAGCCTGCCGCTCAGTGCAACAATACCGCGTAACGATTTTGGCTGGGTCAGACCGATGCTGTAACTCATGATCGCGCCCTGGCTAAAACCGCCCAGGTAAACATCATCCAGCAAGTATTGCTGCTTGATTTGCCCGATGAAAGTGGAAATAATCTCACGGCTAACTTCTTCCTGCTTTGCGTCATAAACCGGTTTTCCTGTTGAAAAATCAACGTTATACCAGGCATACCGTTCGGCTCCCAAAGTAAAAGGACCGCGTGCCGATATTATGTAAAAGTCGTCTGGTAAATGTTCTGCCAGACCAAACAAGTCCTTTTCATTACTGCCAACGCCGTGTAGCAAAATAATTCCTTTGCGCTTATCTGTTTTTACTTTTGGCTCACGGATTAGGTATTTTAATGCCAGATTTTTGGTTTCAACCGTTGTTTCTTGTTTCATGATTGTACTGCTTTTTTGCTTTGAATATAGTCCTGCACTGCCGAAGGCGAGCAGCAGGACTATGATGTATTTCCAACTGGTTTTCATCCGATTTTCACAGAAGTCATCGTAAGCGAACCGCCGACGGCCTGATCGTTAAAGAATGAAACCTTTTCGTTACCTGATTTTAAACCCAATGTGTACATCAAAGGAAGATAATGTTCCGGCGTTGGTATCGCCAGCATCGCCTCACGACCCATTTGTGCGTAGTTGATCAGTGGCTTATGATCATTTTCTGTAATCAGCGACTTGAATTTTTCATTGATATCAAGCGCCCAGTCATACCCGTAGCCGGTCTGATTGATTTTGTCCCAGGCAACCATTCTAAGATTGTGTACCATATTTCCGCTACCAATAATAAGTACACCTTTTTTGCGTAAGGCCAAAAGCTCTCTGGCCAGATCGTAATGGTATTGGGGACCTTTGGTATAATCAATGCTCAACTGCAGTACCGGAATTTTAGCCTCAGGATACATATGTCTTACCACCGTCCAGGTTCCGTGGTCCAGTCCCCAGTCGTGATTGAGCTCCACTTTGGCTGAATGAATCAAAGAGGCAGTCTCTTTGGCCAGAACCGGATTCCCCGGAGCCGGATACTGTACGGCAAAAAGCGCTGGTGGAAATCCTCCGAAATCGTGAATGGTTTCGGGGAAATCCATTGCGGTAATCTTTGTGCCTTGGGTAAACCAGTGCGCAGACACGACCAGAACCGCCGAAGGCGTAGGAATTTCTTTGGCCATTTGTGTCCATCTGCGGCTGAATGCAGTGTCTTCAATCCCGTTCATAGGCGAACCATGGCCAATAAACAAAACCGGCATCAGCTGTTGCTGTTCTGGAAGATTGCCAGTGAAATTTTTAAACTCTGTTAAAGTACTCATCCCGATTGCGCCTGATAAGGCTGTTTTTAAGAATTGTTTCCTTTGCATGCAGGCCGTTGCAATTAAATACCAATCTGTTTTGCGAAGGTTGCATTGTCCCAGAAAAGGTGCTCTTCGATCATCACCCCATTTTTCCACAGACCAACGGTTGCCATTGGAAATTTAAAGGCTTTGCCCGTTGGCTGAATAAATTTTCCGTTACCGGTCGGCATTGGTTTGGTAAAGGTGCCTTCGAACACGCCTGTGACAATGGTGTAATCGCCGGATCCGAATTTTATCGGGTGTTCTTTAATCCTTGTATCTGGTGCATATACAAAAAGGTCTTTCATATCTTTAATGTGAATATCAAGTCCTTCCGTCACATGACCATCAGGCCAGTAAACTTTGATATCCTGTGCATGGCTTTCCTTAAACTGATCCCATTTCTGGTTACTGAATACGTCAAAATCCAGTGCGTCAAATGTTTTCAGACGGGAGGCGGTACTGTCGTTCGAGGCCGCCAGATTTAACGCAACGGTTTTAATACTGTCAATATTGACGCCAGACGTTTCAGATGTTGAAGACGGTGACTGACAGCTTACTATTGTACCAAAAAGTGCTGCTACTGAAAGTGTTAATACGGTATTTTTTACAGATGTAAATTTCATGATTGGTTTTGTATTAAAAGATTATCGTTAAAAATTTTTTAATTTGGAGATTACTGGTGCAGGATTTTCCAGCCGGCAAGCCAGTTGTAATTGTTTTTTATATTAAGCTGGATCAGCAGCAGTGACATGCTTTCCAGCGTGCGGCTCACCTTCAATGCACCGGCAATGATGGGGTTAAAACCAGCGGTTACTACTAGCTCGCTCACCGTTTGCAAGGCACCCTGATCATCACCTGCAATGAATGCATCCGCTTGTTTGTCAGCAATAACGGGCTGTGCAAAGTCGGCAGCAAAGACCGTATTGAATGCTTTGATAACCTTTGAATTGGGAAGCAATTTTTGAAGCTCTTCGGCCGCACTGGAATCGGGAGCTGTAACCAGTCCGTCGTAAGTATCGTTTAGCGGATTGGCAATACTGATAACAATTTTTTGATTGGCAACCTCCTTAATTTTCTGTGCAATTTGCTGCTGAACAGGGTAGGCGACAGCAAGAATAATGATGTCAGCCTCCCAGGAAGCCTCAGTAGGACAGGCCGTTACTTCAATGTCAGCAGAAGGATTTGCTTCCAGTATTTCAGCCTCGAGCGTTTGTAGCTTACTAAGCTGATTTGCAAAAAGAAGAAGGCGGAAGTTTCCATTTGAAAGTTTTTTAGATATGCCGGAACCCATGTTACCGGTAGCCCCGATGATAGCGATGGTCTGTTTTGTGTTCATTTTCTTGTCGATTTTGATACACAAAAGTACCAGCATGGAGCCCCGTGAGCCAATGCGTTTGGACAAGAAATTCTATTGATTTTGGTCAAGATCAGGCATTGACCAGAATCAATGATTTGTTATTTCGAAGTGTTTATTCTGCTTCTGATCCGGCTGAGGGTCTCTGGTGACAAGCCCATATAAGAAGCGATCATGTGCTGGGGAACACGCTGGGCGATGTTTGGATAGGATTCCATGAAAGCTTTATAACGGTCGTCCAAAGACAGGCTAATCATGCTTAGAGTTCTCTTTTGAAGCGCCAAATAGGCATCTGTAATCAACAAACGGAAATACGTTTCATATTTTGGCATTGTTCTCAGCAGTTCGTCATGTGCTGATTTGCTGATCAATACCAGTTCACAATCTTCCAGCGCGTCAATGTTTTGCGTTGAGGGCAGTTCACTGTGAAAACTGGACAGATCACCGATGGTCCATCCTTCCAGGGCAAAGGCAGTGATATGCTCCTGGCCAGCAGGATCCACCAGATAGCTCCGCATGGATCCTTTCTCTAAAAGGGCAATACTTTTGCAGATGTCGCCTTCCTGGAGTAAATACTGCCGTTTTCTTAATTTCTTCGGTGTAAGGTATTGCCTGATGAAATTTTCTTCCTGCTCTGTCAGGGAAATTTTTTCATTGAATTTTTGGAAAAAGACATCGTACATAGGCGACTTATTGCTTCGTTGGATACGAATATAAAGAGGTTTGCTTCACACAGAATTTATTTGATTGAATTTTTTATAAAAGTTAATTCATCAGATTCAATGGGTTGAAACTGGAATAAAGAATCATTGAAGGATATACTACCACCCTGATAAACATGAAACCCCATGTAAGTCCCGACTATACCGGTACCAAGCTTTAATTTTTCACTTGCCCTTAAAAAAGCAATAGGAGCCACAGTTCTCGAGTTGCCCCTTGATAGAAAGCTATAAGTTCCTATTAATGTATCACCCTTAACATTGCCTTTAATGGTACCATCATCTTTTGTTTTGTCGGAGTATTTGATCTGGTAATCTCCGTAAAAGCCTTCCTCTGATGATACTAACTTTAATAATGCAGTATCCCGTTTATCCTGAGAAATGGCTTTGTAATACTTCGTATCATATTTTGGCCCGCAACTAATAAATACTGAAAAAAGCAAAAAACAGATAATTTTCATTACATCAAATATTTCAATTGCACTATACGGTTTTATCGTTAAACTAATATAGTAAATCAGGTTGGCTATATCTGGATTTTTAAGCTGAATAATTTGGCAAGGGGTCTTACGAAAACTGTCTGAGGCTCCTGTAAATGGTAAAACGGTTATCCATTACAAAGGGCAGATTCTTTTCAGCAAGATAAGTATAAAACTTATTTTGTTCCTTATTCCTGAAATTTACAAGATAATTTCCAAAGGCATTTTACTTTACTTGTAACCTAGTAAAAACGTCTTCTGATTTTTAGTATTTATTTAGCAAACGAATAATGATTTTAAGCAAGTTCCCTTTTCAAACGAAGACTGTTTGCAAGTCTTTTTTATTGTTATTAGTGGTAGTTAACAGCGCCCTTGCAAAGGAAGTGCCGGATGGTTTTTACAAACTTTGGTATAATAAACCTGCTTCCAACTGGAATCAGGCGCTTCCTATTGGTAATGGCCGCCTTGGCGCAATGGTTTTTGGCGGATTAGAGCGCGAGCAGATTCAGCTAAATGAAGAAACGATCTGGGCAGGAGGCCCGGGGAACAATGCGCACCAGGATTTGTTTCCGACCATGGAGCGGCTGAGGGAAATGATTTTTAAAGGAGACTACAAGCAAGCTCAGGATCTGGCCAATGAAGCCATGCCGCGTCGGGCAGCAGAGAACAATAATTATGGAATGCCCTACCAGCTTGCCGGTGATCTCATGATGGATTTTCCCGGACATCAAATGGCAACCGATTACCGCCGCGATCTGGATATACAGCAGGCAATTAGCTCCGTGAGTTATGCTTATAATGGAGTTCGTTACAAACGTGAGTATTTTGCTTCATATCCGGATCAGGTAATTATCATGCGGGTTACCGCCGACAAACCCGGGAGCATCAGTTGTAAGCTGGCGTTGAGCACAATACAATTGGTGAACAAAAGCGAAGTTCGCAATCAACGCATCTATCTAACCGGCCGCTCGGGCGATGTAACCAACAAAAAAGGGCAGGTTGAGTTTGTAATGGCCGTTCAACCGGTTATTAAAGGTGGTTCTTTGTCAACCGAAGGAAATAGCCTGGTCGTTAAAAATGCTTCCGAATTAACAGTATTTATTTCTATTGGTACCAACTTTGTTAATTACAAAGATCTGAGCTCCAATGCGCTCAAACGGGCAGAACAATATTTGACAGCTGGTGCAAAGCAAAGTATTACACAGCTTCGCGCACGTCACACAAAGGATTATCAAAGTTATTTCAACCGTGTTTTTCTGAATCTGGGACAAACCGAAGCCATGAAAAAACCAACGGATCAACGCGTTGCCGATTTCCATCAGGGTAACGATCCGCAACTGGCATCTCTTTATTTCCAGTTTGGGCGTTATCTTCTGATCAGTTCATCACGGCAGGGTGGGCAACCTGCCAACCTTCAGGGGATTTGGAATGATAAATTGTCTCCACCATGGAGCAGCAAGTATACGGTCAATATCAATACGGAAATGAATTACTGGCCCGCAGAAGTTACAAACCTCAGTGAGATGCATCAGCCATTGTTCAGCATGCTAAAGGATCTTTCCGAAACAGGAAAAGAAAGCGCCAGGAATTATTACCATGCACGTGGATGGAACATGCATCATAACACGGACATCTGGCGAATAACCGGTAATGTGGACGGTGGCTTTTACGGACTCTGGCCAATGGGCGGTGCCTGGCTCACGCAACACTTATGGCAGCATTACCTTTACAACGGAAATGAAGCTTTTTTGAAGGAATATTATCCTGTTTTGAAAGGGGTTGCGACATTTTATGTTGATGTATTACAGGAAGAACCCAAACACAAGTGGATGGTGGTGGCGCCATCTATGTCTCCCGAAAATACGCATCCGGGTGGTGCCGGAATTTCGGCTGGTACCACAATGGACAATCAGCTGGTGTTCGATGTCTTTACAAATTACGTGGAAGTTTCCGAAATTCTGGGTCTGGATGCTGCATTCAGGGACTCGGTTTCGAATATGAAACAAAGACTGGCGCCTATGCAAGTCGGTAAACTAGGACAGTTGCAGGAATGGATGGAAGATTGGGACCGCGCTGATGATAAGCACCGCCACATATCTCACTTGTATGGACTGTATCCTTCCGCACAAATATCACCGATCCGGCACCCGCATCTATTTCAGGCGGCGCAAAAATCGCTGGTTTATCGCGGCGACAAATCGACAGGATGGTCCATGGGTTGGAAGGTGAATTGGTGGGCACGTTTGCTCAATGGCAATCAGGCGTATAAATTGATTGCAGATCAGCTGAGCCCGGCGGGAGAGGAGCAGCAAGGACAAAGTGGCGGTACTTATCCGAATTTACTCGACGCGCATCCGCCGTTTCAGATTGATGGTAATTTCGGTTGTACGGCTGGGATTGCTGAAATGTTGCTCCAGTCACACGATGGTGCCTTACATCTTTTGCCGGCTTTACCAGATGGCTGGAAAGATGGTGAAGTGAAAGGTCTTAAGGCTCGTGGTGGATTTGTGGTGGACATGACCTGGAAAAATCAGCACATCACCAAATTAACTATTCACTCGAATCTGGGAGGCAACTGCCGGATAAGACTGGCAGAATCGCGTTTTTCTTCTTCGACTGCTTTGCAAAAGGCGACTGGTGTCAATCCTAATACGTTCTATAAAATCCATGAAATTTTGCAGCCGATTATTAACGAATCCGTCGGTAATGCTACCATATCAATTCCAGGTTTTAACGAATATGATTTATCAATCAAAAAAGGTCAAACATTTACTGTTAATCTTTAGAGCTGCATCTAAGCTGTTATGCATTAGCCTTGCCAAGACGTCGGCTGATGTGTCTTAGGCTTGAAACCAGATATTTTAATCCTCACTTTAACCTCTTTAAGTATTGTTTTGCCCGGTTCGCAGCTGTGTCGTTGCCGGATTCGGTTCACTTTGACCAAATTTGAGAAATTATGACCATCAGGCCAATAACTTGATATATGTTCAAAACAAATGACAAATCATTGTTAACGATAAAATGTACTTTTGGGAAAATATGAATCAGCCTCAAATAAGTTAAATTCAGTGATGGCAAATCAATTACCTGTAAAGAGCCTGGTCAGATTAAACTGGGTACTCTCATTGATGTCATCCATCGTCATATTTATTTTCCTGCTTTCCATTATCGGAGATTTGAGTGCAGCTGTAAATCGGTTTTTTGAGACTTTACTGTTTTTTTCTGCAACCAGTTTTACTAATCTGCTATTATTAAAAGTTTTTCAACATAATAAAAAATCGATTGGCAGACTTCTCCCAACAATTTTTTATGTACTGAGTTTTACTGCCTCAATTATCATCGGAATTCTGACACGGTTACTGTTTACAATAATTTCCACAGCATCCTGGGAGTCAAAAGGATTTGATGAAATATGGGATTATGGCCCATCTGTTGTGGCTGTTATAGCTTTAAATTCATTGATATTAGTCGTCCAAAGATTAGTCATTATACAGCACGAAAGGGTGCAGGGCGAAATTGAAAACCTTCAACTGAAAGCAAGTGCCAGTGAAACGAAAAACCTATTGTTAATTCAGCAGGTTCATCCTCATTTTTTGTTTAATTCGCTTACTACGATTAAATCACTTTATAAAGTCGATGCAAAGCAAGGTGAAAGTTATCTGATCCACCTGGCCAATTTTCTCCGGGTAGCCATATCAAGCAACAATACTACGACCGCCTTGATAAAAGATGAGCTGAAATTTTGCCTGGATTACCTGAAAATGCAGGAGGTCAGGTTTGGCCAGGCACTTAGCTTTTCCATAGCCATTGACCAGGAAACGGCGGAAACACGATTTTTGCCTTACTTTGCCTTACAGCCACTGGTTGAGAATGTGCTAAAACACAATGATTTAACTGAAAATCGGCCGATTCATATTCAAATTGAACAGCAGGGTGATTACCTGAGTATTTCAAATAACATGCAGCCGCGCAGGTATAAGGAGCCATCAACCGGATATGGACTTTCAAATCTTTCCGAACGTTACCTGTTTATGGGAAGCGAAGATATACGCATCACCTCCGACAACCAGTATTTTACCGTTACAATAAGAATTCTGGATAAATGAGAATAGTCATTATAGAAGATGAGAATGCACTCGCATTTGACCTGTCACAAACCCTGATGCAATTGGATCCTACAATCGAAATTGTAGCGATTCTTAAATCAGTTGAAGAAGGAAAAAAGTGGTTCTCAACCAATACCGCGCCTGATCTGATATTCAGTGATATTCAATTGGGAGATGGCCTTAGCTTCGAAATCCTTGGCAGTGAATTTGTGCCGGTCATTTTTTGTACCGCTTATGACGAATATGCACTCAATGCATTTCACGCAAACGGAATTGATTACATCCTCAAACCCTTTTCCTCTGAGTCGGTTGATGCTTCATTACAGAAATTCAGAAAATTAACCAGGACCAATGTTGAAGCCCAGACGGACCAATATGAATCTATAAAAAGGCTATTGTCGGGAATAAAATCTCCAAAGCCTTCATCGTTATTGATACAGTACCGTGATATAATTAAACCTTTAAAAATCGACGATATCGCTTTTTTTCGCCTGGATAATGGTAATGTCCACTTAATTACATTCAGGCAGGAGAAACATTATCCGGGAAAAAGTCTTGAAGAGCTTGAAGAAATTGTAGGAGATGATTTTTTCAGGGTCAACAGGCAAATGCTTATCAACCGGAAAGCAATCGTTAACGCTTCAAGTATATTTTCCAGGAAATTGTCGTTGAATATTTCCGTACCCGTTGACGAAGTAATAACGATTAGTAAGGAAAAAGCCCCTGCCTTCCTTAAATGGTTATCAGGAACCTGAGAGTCATCAATTAACCTACAACTTTTGGACAATTCAGCATGATAAGAATTGTTAGATAGTCATCACGGCCCCGGATTTTACCAACCAAATTGTGGCACGAAATGGTCTGCTAGTTTATTTCCACGCGGATTTCTGCCTTTTCTTATTCCCCAATGTCGGCTTATTGCTCTTTTTGCCCGCTTCACATTAAAACGATTACTGTACTGATATTTAAATGGCAAATTTTGGGTCAGGGAAGGATTTATTAAGCTTTCCGAATATTAGCCATGTATCAGTATGCCTTCAATAGGGCACTTCCATTTTAAGCCAGTTGGTTAGCTATTGCTGCGCCACTGGCGAAAAATGGAGCTGTATCTAATTTGAGCATTAAATCAAGCAATTAACTCCCATTATTATTAATCAATAACAAAATACGATGCGTAACATTAAAATTTTGATTCTTTTATTAGTTGTTTCAGGATATGTACAAGCTCAGTCGCAAATGGACCCGGTGAGACAAAAAATGATGGCTGAAATGAAGCGGAAAATGATCGATTCCATCCGTTCGGCCCGTATTGACGAGGCCGCTTTGATATATCCCCGAATTCGTCAGCTGACTATAACCCACCAAAGCAGTGCCGAGGGAAATATCCGGTCTAAACTTTATGGCAGTGAATTTTTTAGTGGTCGCATGCGGATGTCCAGAACAACAGTAAACATGAATATTCCGATCCTGACCCAAAACAAAAACACCTTAGTTGCAAGCGTAGGGTTTGTTCATCAGTTTTTTGACCTGAACCAAATCACAACACAAAACCCCGAATATTCGGTTACAGAAGAAACCCGTTACGTTCCGATGATCAACCTGGCTGCAAGTTTCAACAGACGAGATACATTATTTAATATTCCTGTTTCGCTGACGGCCTCTGTTGGGGGAATTTTCAATCCTGATTTTGCCAGCAAACAGTTACGCTTCCTTGGTGTTCTTACAATACCGGTCATTCGAAAGGAAAATACGAATATGACTGTGGGGGTGGTGCTTAACATCGATCCATCTTCACTAACCCCGTTTATTCCCCTGATCAGCTATTCACATAAATTTAAAGAACTGGACGTTTATCTGCTCGCTGACCTGCCGTACAGGGCCGCTCTTCGGAAAACGATCGGTAAAAGAAATTCTATAAGTATTTTCAGTGAAATGGCAGGTAATAATTCATTCTTTGGATTCGACGGTCCGAACCTGACGCTGCCACACCGTATGACTTTTGCCACAACGGAATTAAAATCAGGGCTGATGTTTGAGCACAGGCTTACTAAGAAAGCGGTTATAAGCTTTTCAGGAGGACTGAATTCAACGCTGCAATCCAGGATTTTTAAAGTTGGAGCAAAACAGAATGATTACCTGATCAGGAACAAAACGGGTGCCACACCATTTGTCCAGGTTGGTTTTTCGTTACTTCCATTTTGGGATCCTTTCAGGAGGTAAGCTTTTATATAAGTATTGTTTGAATTTATTATGATAAGGTGATGATAAAAGCAAAATCGCAGCAGGAAGTCTTTGGAGACAAACTGCCGAATGTCGGAAGCAAGTTCAATATCTATGAATGCGATGATTTCCAGGCACGGCCAGTACCATATAGTCGCAGGGACTTTTATAAAATAACACTCCAGTTCGGTACCAGCCGGTTGGAATATGCCGACAAAGGAATTCTGATCGATAAACCGGCCTTACTCTTTACAAATTCCAGAATACCATACTTTTGGGAGCCAATATCAGAAGAGCAAAAAGGATATTTTGTCCTGTTTACCGAAGAGTTCTACCAGGAAACCAACGCGGATGCTGCTCTGTAACACTCGCCCTTGTTCAGGCTTGGATCTGACCCGGTCTACTACATCGATCCGGATCAGATCATTTACATTAAACCGATCTTTCAAACCATGTACAAGGAGTTTAATTCCGATTATGTGCACAAATTTGATCTGCTGCGTAATCATTTGAATATGTTAATGCATGAGGCGCTCAAAATGCAGCCCCTGACACGAATTTTGAGCATCAGAATGCAGCAACGAGGATTGCCTCCCTGTTTATGGAGCTGCTCGACAGGCAATTTCCGGTCGATCCGCAAAGACCATTGACACTACGGACACCCAACCAATATGCGGACTTACTTTCGATTCACGTAAATCACCTGAACAGGGCTGTCAGGGATGCAACCGGTAAAACGACAACCGAACATCTGAATGACCGTATTATTGCGGAAGCCAGGGCGCTACTTTTAAACACGGATTGGAACGTTGCAGAAATCTCGTATAGTCTTGGCTATGAATATCCTACTTACTTTAACAATTTTTTCAAAAAGCGAACAGGTACTAATCCACTGGCAGTCAGAGATGAACACTCGACGGTGTCGACTATTCCGTCATAGAATAAATGGTGCTAATTGATGCTAAAAATCGTATTGTGAATTACAAATCTCCGGGGAAACCATCTCCGGAGATTTTTTTGTAACTGCATCATCACAATGCAACTACATTACCCCAATTAACCTATTTGTATGGTTTCCATTCCATGACTGTTTTTAAATCGTTTGCTTGAAGTTAAGTCAAACTGTTTGAATGTATTAACCTTCTGTTTGAATACATTTAACTCTTCTGCTAATCATCAGATTAATTTTGTGTCATCATTCAACAATCCTCTACAAAAGGAGTCCCATCCATCTTTCAAACAGGCCATTATCATGAAAATAAATCTAATTCTGTCCGCTATCATCATTTTAATGATAGCAGCTTGTTGCACTAGGCTGGCAGATCATGAGGAGCATGTACAACCCGATATGCCTGGTATATTGACACAGATCAGCACAATGCGTCTATCTGAATAAACTAATTCTACTTTTCGGCTGATTAGAACTCCTGCTAATACCAAATACTATAAAGCTTTACTAAACATGATAGAAAGCAAAGAACACGAAAAACGGCAGGTTGCCAACCTGGCCGCTGAATTGATCACAAACGGCGATGCCTTCAAAGGTGTTTATTTGTTACAAAAATAAACGTTCATATAAATAATAAGGCTAATTTAGTAAAAGCATTAAAGCTACATCACCTATTATTGTAAGATA
This sequence comes from Dyadobacter psychrotolerans, assembly GCF_004349265.1. Lineage (GTDB taxonomy): Bacteria > Bacteroidota > Bacteroidia > Cytophagales > Spirosomataceae > Dyadobacter > Dyadobacter psychrotolerans. Next base: position 5,693 of record NZ_SMFL01000003.1, on the reverse strand, counting down.
ATTACAAAAAAAAGGTTTTCATCTAATTGCCTGGTAAAGCCCAGGAATATCGCCTATCTACGTGTCTCAACAGTGGACCAGGACCTTGAAAAGAATAAATCCGACATCCTGCACCTGGCTAATGAGAAAAATTTGGGAAAGAAGAGTCTGTGCAGGAAACCGGTTCCGGAAAAGTTTCCTGGTGCAATGGTAAAATCGGTCCAATCCTGGACGAGCTAAAAAAGGAGATGTGATTTTGCTGAGTGAGTTTCCGGACTGGCCAGGTCCATGCTTGAAGTGATGGAGATCATATCGATAGCCATGCAGAAAGGTATCCGGATCCATACTGTGAAAGAAGCATGGTAACTTGACGACTCAATCCAGAGTAAAGTGATGGCCATGGTTTTTGCGATGGCATCAGAAATTGATCGCATCAGCGAACCGAAGAGACCTGATCAGCAAGCGGACGAAAGAGTCACTTGCGGCCAAGAAATTATCCGGAATAAAGCTAGACCGGCCAACCGGTATAGTTAAAAGCAAACTTGATCAATTCAGACCTGAGATCGAAGCGTTGCTGCTGAGTGGTTCGAGTCAGAAGTATATTGCCGACCATTAACAAATTACGGAAGCCACTTTTATCTAATTGGATTAAAAAGCATAGAATCAAAAAATATCAAAAGGCAGCATAAGCAAACAAAATTTTTGTTTGTTCAACATCCTCCATCTTAATAGAATTGCATTTTTATACCGTACCTATGATTTAACGCATTACTATTAAGTTATTTTTGAAAATAACAAACTGGCTGGTTGCCTTTCTTATTTTTGCGCACCTATTCATTTGGTTCTGTTTCATCGGAAGCGGGCACCAGATCCCCGAGAGCACTGAAATATCATTTCGTCTTGTTTTGCTATTTCTCGTCCTGATGCTTGGGGTAATTTTGTTTTTCCGAAGGAGATTACGCTTTTAAGTAAGATATGGTTTGGTGTCAGAAGTCCAATAGATATTGCCAATTAACGTTCACAAGAGTTAGTGAGACACTGGGAGTATACAACTTTTCAAGTCCGCTGGGAAACGACAACTGAGAGAAAAAGCCACGAGTCTAAGCTCCCTGCTGGCCTGTTACAGTTGAATATGAGCTTACAGCCTTAGGTAAAAGTTTAAGTACTGTCATCGAAGCAATGGGGGATTGGGGAGTAAAATATCGTAACTCCATTTTAAAAAAGGTAAATCAAAATACGCTTGGAATAGACGTATAAACCTAACCAAATTATGCAGGTTGTGCTAAAACTCCGCTTTCGATGCGCATTGTCCTGAACCGAATTTAAAATTGGCTCTTAGCGGGTAAGGAAAGTAGGCCAACTCAACATTGTTACCGATGGACAGAATTTGTGACCTGTAAAGAACTACTATCTTTATGCCTTCTTTTGGAAAAGCTGACCGTTAATGCAGACAAAAACTCCCCAGATTATGGCAAACACAAGACTATTGGAATTCCTCAGTTTACTTGCGCCGCATGGCGGTTCCTGCATTATGCAGATCGCAACATTGTTTGAATTTGTGCCATTACGAAAGGGGGATGCATTGTTGACGGAAGGACAGGTTTGTAGTGCCTTCTATTTTGTCGAAATGGGAGCCCTGCGTACTTTCATTACTAAAGAAGGAGCCGAGATTAATCTCCACTTTCATCTGGAAGGGGAGCTGACTTCTGATTATAAGAATGGAAAAATCGGTAATCCTTCCCCATTTACGATAGAAGCCTGTGAAAAATGTGAAGTGTGGCTGATTGACCGAAAAAAATTGGAAGCGCTCTGCCACGCTCATCCGGACATCCTGACCTTCGCAAGAAGGCTATTGACTTATATGTTGCTCAACCATGATACCCAAGATTTTATTCTCAGAGTGTATAATGCGCGGGATAGGTATGCACACCTTGAAAGAACCAACCCGCGACTGTTGCACCGGGTCTCATTATCGAACCTTGCTTCCTACCTGGGTATGAACAGAAGGACGATTACCCGTATCCGGCAAGATAAATTGAGACATTTGCCTCATGTTGCTGACAGCTGGATATCTTAGCTTTACGGCTCACTTGTAGCTAAAAGAAGATTAATAACAACAAACATCGTATGCAAACAAAATGGTTTCATTATTTGCTCGCATTTTTTGCAGGCATCTTCCTTGTCAACACGCTTCCGCACTACATTCATGGCATTACCGGAAAAGCCTTTCCAACGCCATTCGCTGATCCTCCCGGTAAGGGGACGTCATCTCCGGCATATAATGTGCTATGGGCCATGATCAATTTCCTGATCGGTTTCGCTATTATTTACTTTGTCAAGCTCAGGAATAGGTCAAAGTTCTTATGGATTGCATTCTTCCTGGGTGCGGTAACAATGTCATTTTATTTGGCAAGTTATTTCGGGGCCTTGACTTTTGAATAGAAACTAAATCTTTGCTATATAAAGTCAACTATCGTTCTTTATCGGGACTAATCCCATATGCAGTTTTCGGTGTCGCTGTTGTAGCCCTTCACAATCAATATATTGTCATTGTTGACCGAATCTTATTAGGAGCGGCGACTGTCTCTGTAATGGCATCGGGAACCGGGCTGATTGCCGAATTATTTCGATGAAAAGATCGGCTGAAAATGATTGCCTGGCAAGGTATGGCAATTGAGTTTGGCGGAGTTGTGTTCCTTAGTATTGGAGGGCTTTTAGTGTAGATAAGCTGGTATATGCTTTTTTTTATCTATCTGATTGCCTTGGTTTGTGCTGTGCTTTCGAATGCGGATTTGTCGATTTCTAGACCCATATTAGGAAGTGGGATTAGTCCTACCAGCAAGCTAGATCCCAACTTGAATATGGCTTCGGACTTACTGCATGCGTTATTCTCACTTTAGCAACCGTTTTCGCGTACGCGGACAAATAACAAATGGGAAGAAGATCCATAGGCCATAATTAGTTGCCTTCATGGCAAAAAATGAAGGAACATATATAGCCCGAAAGGTGAAAGGCTTTTCTGGTTTATACTGGCGGATTTGGCTAAGAGCTATCTTATCGCACACACAACCTTACATGGAGTATTCTCGACAACCTATATGATCTGGTATATGCTGTTTCCAATGAAATGGATTTAATTTTTTTTTGCTGCCATTACCAGGTATGACATAAGGCTGTCACACACCACTGCGACCTTTACAGAGTCGAATGACAAAGCATCTTATTACACCTAAAATTTTAAATCGATGATTAATGTACTGAGCAGTATTAATTGGATAAGCGTCCTGGTAGCGTTCTTTGCTTATTTTATGTTGGGAGCGTTGTGGTTTCTCAAATTGTTTGGCGAAATCTATAAAGTGTCACTAGGAAAAGATGGGCAAGAACTTAATAATCAGGGTCCGCTTTTTATTGCCGGCCCCGGGCTCTGCGTATTAGTGATCATCATTGCAAGCGCTATCCTGTTTTATAATTTAAATATTACAACCTACGGTGAAGCTATCGAGTTTGCAATGCTTATCGGGATTGGATTTTTAGTTTCTAATACCACGAACATCGCGATTAATCCAAATATTCCGCGGCCGCTGCTTTACAGCGTCATTACCAGCAGCTACCACTTAGTGGGTATCACCATGACGAGCCTAATTTTATTTGCAATGCGTTAATTGGAGTATTAAACTCTATTCTATATAAAAAGAATCATATGTCTGTTTTGCTAGCCTGGATAAATGTCCTGATAGCGAAACAGGCTCTATAACTTTAACTGAACCGGCAAAAGGTAGTAACCAAATAGACAGGTAAGTGAGAGAGCCTACAAAAAACAAGATCTCTATGCTGCCGTCGGTCATGTTTTTTTCATAAGCCCAGCCATATTTGTGCTTGGTATCATGAAGATGCTGGACCTGGGCCGGCGATACCTTTGAAGGATCGAAATGTATCACCACTTTTTCCTGGTCCATTCGTTTAGCTTGGTCTGTCCAATATTGTTGCAAAGTTTCAGCACGTGCAGCGAACGATTCATTCGTTATGGTCAAGCTGCTGATACGGTCAAGCCTAAAATTTCGAAACGCTTGCCGCAGGCGACAATAGGCTACTACATGCCAATGATCGCTTAGATAAAGCCCGATCGGCTCAATCTCGCGCATAGTAGTTTCTCCGGATTCTCCCGCCTGATAACCCATGCGGACAACTCCGTAAGATGTCACAGCGGTAATCAGTTGCTGATACGTATTGGGCCGATCAGACGCGCTGGCCGGTTCCATTACCTGAATATAAGGAGCAATAGTTTCCAGATGGTCGCGGTCTGAATGCCGGAGTGCTGCCCGGAGCTTGTCCATGGCTGCACCGCTGAGCTTGGCAGTGGCCGCATCAGTAAGCCTGGAAGCAAGCTTTTCAGCTGTGAGTAATGCCATGGCTTCTTCTCTGGTGAACATGACAGGTGGAAGACGGTATCCTTCCACCATCGAATATCCCTTTCCTTCCTGAGTGACAACCGGTATCCCTGCGCTTTCAAGGGTTCTGATGTCCCTGTAAATCGTGCGCGTGCTCACTGAAAAGCGATCTGCCAGTTCTGTTGCAGAAATTGTCCGCTTTGTCTGGAGAAGTGTAAGCAAGGCCACCAGACGCGACAGGCGGGTAACTTCGGTATCTTTCATGGCTCAGGCTTTTTTGCCCATTTAAGGATACTTGGTTTCAATTTTTGATTTGCAGATTCAACAATTTCTCTGATCCGTTTTTGACGTGTTTCATTTGTTTTGCTAAAACCAGCCATTGTAATAAGTTCCGTTTATCAGACCCACTTAATTGATCAAAAAAGGTGTCGGAATTGGGAGTACTAGCCAAAGCCTGGGTCAGGTCAACAGGCAAAATAAGTTCTTCTACCTCGTCTAGTATGCTCCATGAATTATTCTGCTTGGCCACTTCGATAGCCTCAAATCCCGCTGGTGTCATTTGTTCTGCATCAATGAGTTGTTGAATCAATGTTTTATTAATTTTTGACGGGTGCATTTCAATTTTACGCAGCCTGTGTTAGCATGTTCGTGACGCAATCCCATCGATTGCTTTCTCTTATGACTCTAAGATTGAGCATGGCCTGCGCACCAACAGGTGTCCACCGCTGACCACTACGCTTCATTCGTGTTTGATTAACAGTTCTATGGGCTGCTTCCATTGGACCACTTCCAATCATAAGGCCTTGACTACGAAAAAGTTTATAATGCATCCTTTCGATATTGTTTTTGTAATATTCCACCAGGCTTATTCGTCTCTTTTTCGCATCGTGGGATAGGTTTCTGAGTTTCAATATATTACCGAGCACATTGTAAGCAGACCCTTCTAACAATTCAAATTTTTGATCTTTTACCCAGTTTTTGCGCCTGGTGGTGTCTGAAAAATTCAATTTAGCAAAATCTGTTAGATGTTCTACAGCGTGGTAATAGTCTAAAATATGTATGGCGTCGGGGAATCTGTTAGTCAAGTAGTTATGTATCCACTGGGCTCCATCTGTAATAAATACCAGTTTGTTTTCATGGTCGTTATAAGTCCCCAGACTTGCCTCAAACTTTGGGATAAAATCCAGATATGACCCTAAATGACCACTATATATAGATTCTTCAAGTTTGTAGCGTATCTCGTTTTCTTCCTTCGTACCATTTTCAATCCTACTTCCTTCTCTGAAAACACGACCCAATTTAACCTCCTGCCATCCCTGATCCATT
>NZ_SMFL01000029.1 GCF_004349265.1 Dyadobacter psychrotolerans | reverse complement strand
TATTTACATGATGGGAATCTGCTGATCGACAATAATCAAATTGAAAATTCCTTACGTGGCTTGGCCCTAGGTCGGAAAAATTATCTTTTTGCCGGATCACATGATGCTGCACAGCGAGCTGCCATGATATACTCTTTCTTCGCGATCTGCAAAAAACATAATATCAATCCCTACAATTGGCTAAAAAACACCCTGCTAAACATCTCCACAATCAATCATAAAAACATTACCGACCTATATCCGCAAAACTTTAACAAAGTTCAGCAACTAACAAATATGTAGTTGGTAGGCCGGATACGATTACAGCATTCCTGAATCCATAGCCAGTTTGCCGATCTACAAAGAAATGGAAGATGATTACAGAACAAAACTGCATGATCGTGTATCTCAGACTTTACTGGAAGGATACCCCGCAGACGCGGTATGGGAAACAGATGGTATTGAAACTGCCGTTTTGAGACAGGCAAATAAGGCATCCGCCGATTTAATCGTTGTGGGCAGAACAGGTTCAGGAAAGTTCTGGGACAAATTAATTGGAAGCTCCGCGACTGGCATTGCAATAAATGCTTCCTGCCCGGTGCTCATAATTCCTCCGAATCATAAGGTTTCCCAATTTGAAAATATTGTTTATGCCACTCAATTAGAATTCGACGAGACCGATATAATAAGTGAGGTGATCGATCTCGTAAAACAATTGGAAGGCAAACTCAGACTGGTAAAGGTGAACTCAGACTGGGAACCGGATATCCAACCCGATAGGCAGTTCATTAAACAAATAGAGAATGAGCTTAATATGAATCAGAAAGATATAGTCATACTAAATGGCAATCAGGTAATGCATGCACTTGAAGATTACTCAGATAAAATCTCGGCGGACCTTCTGATTGTCTCTACCCGTCAACGTGGATTTTTAGACAAGTTGTTTGACCCGGGAATGACTAAAAAGTTAATTGTGGACACCCACGTGCCGCTTTTGGTCTATCACCAAAAATCTCATAAAAATCAATATAACGCTCCGTTGGTAATATTATAATGTTATCTAGTGTGGTAAATTTTCTCTGTACCGTCCGTAAACCCACGTTCCTGCAACTGCACTAAGCAATGTAACCGTCACAACGGTTGCACCCATACCGATTTGCGCGAATAATGGCCCCGGACAAGCACCGGTCAATCCCCAGCCCAGCCCAAAAAGTAATCCGCCATAAATTTGTCCCTGGCTGAATTTCTTATTTGTAAATGAAATCTTGTCACCGGATATGGTTCTTATATCAAAACGCTTGATAAGCCAAACTGAAATCATCCCAACCACAACAGCACTGCCGATAATTCCGTACATGTGAAAAGATTGCAGCCGAAACATTTCCTGGATCCGAAACCAGCTGATCACTTCCGCTTTTACAAAGAATACACTGAAAAGCAATCCGACCAGCAAATATTTCAGGTTGTAATACCATTTATGTTCTTGCCGGCTTTCGTTGATACAAATTGAATCCGTGGCCCGGATATCATGTTCGTTCAGTTTGTGAAGATATGCCTGTTTTGAGTTTTCCATTTACAAAAATTTATAATGATAATATGAAAGGTAATATCCAGTTGGCCATCACAAACCCGCCGATCATAAAACAAACAGTTGCCACAAGTGATGGCCATTGCAATGTGGATAGTCCCATGATTGCATGCCCGCTCGTACATCCGCCGGCATAACGCGCACCAAATCCTACCAGAAAGCCACCACCGACGATCATGATGAATCCCGGAAGTGTTAAAAGCTTATCCCAACGCATCAGATCAGCAGGTACCATCGAAGAAAAATCAGTTATACCATATCCGGCAAGTTCCTTCACCAACATCGGGTTCAATTGCGTTGGACCGGGACTGGCAAAGAAAATTGCAGCGATTATTCCTCCAAGAAATATACCAGACACAAAAAACAAATTCCAGATTTCCTTCTTCCAGTTGTAGTTAAAGAACTGAATTTTTCCAGGTATGCAAATGGCGCAAACATGCCGGAGCGATGACGATATCCCAAAGGATTTGTTACCTAATATCAACAAAGCAGGGACAGTCAGCCCGATCAGCGGCCCGCTCACATACCATGGCCAGGGCTGTTTTATAACTTCCAGCATGAATTAAAATTATAGTTCTTGAATTTTTTTTCTGAGTTTGTTCCACGCACCTCCATTGTAAACCTCTACCCCACCGGCTTTCAGCACTTCTGCCGCCATCTCACTGCGGGCACCGCTCCGGCAGCAGGTGATGACAGGTTTTCCGCCATTTTTTAAAAATGCTGCTTTGCTGCTTATTCTGTCCAAGGGCATGTTCACGCTTCCCTCAATGTGGCCGGATGCAAACTCCTGCGGGCTGCGCACATCGACGATCAGTGCGCCATTATCAACCAGATCTTTCAGATCCGTTTGACTATTTCCGAATATTGCTGAAAAAATCCTCATGACGTTGTTTTTATAAGAGTGTGCTCGGACAGACATAATTACTCACTTGTAAATCAGCAGATTCCTTTATCGCCTTGAATCCTCCCGACACATCGATCAGATTATCGTAACCTCTTGCTTTCAGGATTGAATTAAACATCATTGACCGGTAACCACCTGCACAGTGTACGAAGTATATTTTGTTTTTATCGATTTGTGCAAATTGGTCATTGATGTAATCAAGCGGAATATTTTCGGCCCCGATGACATGCTCTGAATCATACTCACTGGCTTTCCTTACATCCAGCAAAACTGCGGATGGATCGCTCTGCAGGCTCTCGCTTAATTGGTCAGCTCGCACGGATTCGATACGATCAACCTGCTTACCAGCCTTAATCCAGGCATCTATTCCGCCATTCAGATACCCGATCGTATGGTCGTAACCTACACGTGCCAGACGTGTGATGACTTCCTCTTCCCTATCCTGATCAGTGATCAGCAGAATCCTTTGTTTGATATCCGGTATCAGTGTGCCCACCCAGGGAGCAAAACTTCCATTGATCCCGATGTTAATTGAATTGGGAATAAATGCTTTTGCAAAGATCTCTGCATCTCTTGTATCGATCATCACGGTGTCCGTTTCATTGGCCGCTACTTCAAAAGCTGCCGGATCCAGTGCGTGATCCGCCCTTTCGAGGACAGTGTCAATGCTTTCATATCCCCGTATATTCATCATGACATTTTCAGGAAAATAAGCCGGAGGTGGCATCAACCCTGCTGTAATTTCTTTTACGAATTCTTCTTTCGTCATATTTGCCCGCAGTGCATAGTTGAACTTTTTCTGGTTGCCCAATGTGTCGGTGGTTTCCTTGCTCATATTTTTTCCGCATGCACTGCCTGCTCCGTGAGCCGGATACACGATAAGGTGATCAGCCAGAGGCATAATTTTATCGCGCAAAGAATCAAAAAGATGTTCGGCCAGCTTTTGCTGTGTAAGCTCGGCTACTACCTTTTGTGCCAGATCCGGACGTCCGACGTCACCAATAAACAGCGTGTCGCCCGTGAAAATTCCGACCTGTTTTCCCTGCTCATCTTTTAACAGATAACAGCTGCTTTCCATCGTGTGTCCTGGTGTATGGAGTACTATTAGCGTAATATCTCCCACTTTCAGCTCCTCGCCGTCCCTGGCTACATGCGCTTCAAATCCTGGTTTGGCTGTTGGACCGAACACAATCTGAGCACCTGTTTTTTCGGCAAGGTCAATGTGGCCTGATACAAAGTCGGCGTGAAAATGCGTTTCGAGCACATACTTTATTTTGGCTCCATCTTTTACAGCCCGGCTGATATAAGGGTCTACTTCACGAAGCGGATCGATAACCACGGCTTCTCCGTTACTTTCGATATAATACGCACCTTGGGCAAGACAGCCCGTATAGATTTGTTCGATTTTCATATGCTGTATGCTTAAAATTTTACGCGTTTGTTTTTGAATTAACTATGTAAAGTTCGGTATGCCCCGGTAGGCAGTCAGTGATATTTATCACGTAGGAATAAAATATCGATAACATTTTTCCATCTAGGCAGAAACATCCGGTTTGCAGGCGGTATTGCTTGTAATCAAGCGGCCCATTTATTTAAGGTGCAGCAGCTCGGTTGAAATAATGTAAATTCCCATTATCAGCACAAACCAGCCAAACGCCTTTTTTAAAGACCTTGCATTAATGCGTTTTGCTATTAGGCCTCCAATCAGTATTCCTGCCATGGCGATGGCAGTAATTTTTAGCAGAAATATCCAGTCAATCATAAAATGACCGAAGTCTCCTACAAAACCGATCAGTGAATTGAGGGCAACTATCAGAAGTGATGTACCAACCGCCTCTTTCATGGGCATGCCCATCACCAGTACTAGAGTTGGAATCAGCAAAAACCCTCCGCCTGCACCTAAAATTCCGGTAGTTAAGCCAATTCCAACGCCGCTAAGCAGCATTTTGATTATATTTCCTTTCAAGTCGCATTCAAGACAGCCCTGTTTCCTTTCTTTGCTTCTGATCATTCCTACGGATGCAATCACCATCAAAACGGCAAACAGAATCATGGTCAGCAAAGACTCAGTAATCTGCAAATGTCCTATTTTAAAAAGCTCCCTGGGAATTAACGGAATGAGAAATTTGCGGGTAAAAAAAACCGTTGTAACAGACGTACTGCCAAACAGCAGTGCCGTTCTGATCTTCACAGCTCCCTTGCGATAATTATTATAAGCTCCGACGAGGCTGGTTGAGCCGACAATGAAAAGTGAATAGGATGTTGAAACTAGGGGGCTTATTCCAAACATATACACCAACAGCGGAACGGTCAGTATAGAGCCGCCTCCTCCGATCAAACCCAACGAAATACCAATAAATACAGATGCTAAGTAAGCTGTTAATTCCATTTTTGTGACTATTATGACACAAAATTCAGAAGCATTGTTTGCCGGGAAAGTGAGAAAAGTCACATAGACTGAAAAATATTATAACATAACTTTACAAATCGAGGATATCACCTGTTCGGGGACTTCTGGCAAGGAGGAACCTATCAGAATGAAGTCTTTATTTATTAAAATGCACCTGCTATTATCTGCCTCAATATGATTGAAAATATTTCCTACTATCTCGACACTGTTTTTCACGATTTTGAACCCGAATTAAAACAGCATTTGCAGAGGGATTGCATCGTGAAAGCTATTCCCGCGGGAGAAGTGATCATGCGCACCGGCCAGTATATAAAACATACATTGCTGATCGGAAGCGGCAGAGTAAAATTGTACCGTCAGGGTGACGACGGTGAAGAAGCCTTCATTTATGATCTGGAGCCTGGCAATGCCTGCGCTCTGTCTATGATCTGTAATACAAAACAGGAAGCCAGTGAAATTATGGCCAAAACAGTGGAAGACACCGTGGCGATCATGATCCCGATTCAGTTAATGGACGAGCTCATGCAGAAATACAAAACCTGGTATTACTTCGTCATTGCCAACTACCGCGCCCGTTTTGAGGAACTGCTTGTTGTATTTGACAATGTGGTCTTCAAAGGCATGGACGAGAGACTGGAATTTTACCTTAAAAACCAGTTTGAAAGTAGTAAAATCCGTATTCTAACCATTACCCACCAGGAAATCGCTAACGACCTGAATACGTCCCGGGAGGTAATTTCAAGACTGCTGAAAAAAATGGAGCAGGATAAAAAAATCAGGCTGCTGAGAAATAATATTGAATGGCTAACACCAATATAAATCCAAACCAAGATTTAAACTTTACCTACAAAATACTGACCTGTATCATCTTAGTAGCCACTGATTATCATACTGGTAAGAATTTATCCTGGATAAATTTGTTGGTAAACTTCGCTGCTTAGATATAATGAAAACTTTTAATTCTCTCTCAAGACAACTATTTCAATTCTGGTGGACTTTTCTTTTTCCCGGCTCAGGGCTGATTCTTTTGGGAATTTATGTACTTGTTCAACCTGAAATGCAATTAGCCGCTCTGAGCCTTTATTTATGCGTTGCATTTCTGATAAACGGGATTTTTGAGATTCTCGTCACTATCACAAATAAGAAAATGGTTAATGGGCGGAAATGGTATCTCGCGGGAGGTGTCCTGGATCTTCTTGTTGCAGGCATTTTCATAAGCAACCCCATCCTTGCGACCGCTTCCGTTCCTCTACTCGTCGGGTTCTGGCTCTTACTTCGAAGCCTGGCTATGATCGGGCGGTCTTACGAACTTAAACAGATTGGATTAATGCATTGGGAGTGGTTATTGTACTTTGGGTTCACAGGACTTCTGTTTTACTGGGTTAATATTTACAGTCAATTGTTTGCAACAAAAATTATAATTACCTGGACTGGCATTGCTATTTCAATGGCGGGAGTTTTTTACATCTATTACAGTATTTGTTTAAAGAGCACAACCAATACACTGGATAACACAAAAATTTGATTTAAACCGACCACATCATGAAATCAGAACAACAACAAATTTATTTTCCAGTATTAAACACAATTACTTCAAAACTGGGTATTGACAAGAAAAACAAGGCTGGAAAAAAACTTGAAAAAGAAATTTACAAAACACTTAGTGAACTCGGTGAAGATATTGAAGCGATTGTGAAAAAGAGAATAAATAAGGAAGACAAACAAATGGTTAAAGAACTAAAACATCAGCAGAAGCAGCAACGGAAAGAGCGCAGAAATGCCGCAGTTTCAGAGCTATTGAAAAATTACTATTATGCTAGCTGAGAAGCTCTAAACATATGTCCCCCGACCATCCGATTACGTCTATCAGAGAAATTGACCTTTCGCCTAAACCCGGAAAAACCTATTGGAAAAACGGGATCAGGGAATGGCGGGAAGAATTTATCTATTTTTTACTGGTAGACCGATTTCATGATGACCTCGAACGTAATCCGCTTTTGGTTTCCAATCATTCAAGCGGTTTTGGTACGCAAGACCAGTTGCGAACTACCTGCGGCGGGACGTTGAAAGGAATTGAAAAACATCTGGATTATATAAAAGATCTGGGTTGTACGGCTCTCTGGCTCAGCCCTGTTTTTGAAAACAATCCGGCTTCCTATCATGGTTACGCCATACAAAATTATCTCAAAATTGACCCCAGGTTTGGCACTAAAGATGACCTCGAATCACTGGTAAATGCGGCACATAAACTGGAAATCTGTGTATTCCTCGACATTGTGCTTCATCATTCCGGCGACAACTGGGCATATCCTGCCGATGAACCCTACTACTATTACCAGGGTGCTACATTCCCTTTCGGGGCCTGGCGAAACGAAAATACGCCGGTTCCGACGGAGCTCAGAAACTCCGAATTATACTGGAAGAAAGGACGGATACGCAATTTTGACACTTTTCCTGAAACGCGTGAGGGAGATTTCCATGGACTGAAAACTTTTAAAAATGATGCCTCTCCGGAGGCACTATTGGTTCAGCAAATTCTGACAAAGGTACATTGTTACTGGATGCGCGAAACCGATATCGACGGTTTCAGGATTGACGCTGTGAAGCACATGGGAGAAGAAACGGTAAGCCAGTTCTGTTCACACGTTCGTGAATACGCCTATAAACTGGGCAAACGCAACTTCTTTCTGTTCGGCGAGCTAGTTGGCCCCGAAGAAATGTATAATAAATATATTGGGCCAAAAACCTCGGTCGTGGTGGAGGACAAAGCCATTTATTTTGGATTGAACTCTGTTCTTGACTTTCCTTTATACCACATTCTGTCAGACGTCATTCACGGAAAGGCCACACCAGAAAAGCTGGTGAAGCGCTATGAATCGCTGCGCAAAAATGCGATGAGCAGAGGCGAATTCGGTGAATTCCTGGTGACCTTCATTGACAACCACGACCAGGTCGGGCAGACTTTGAAACAGCGTTTTGGCAGCGAAGCGACAAAAGAGCAGATCATCGCCGGAATCGGTTTTCTTTTATGTGCTCTTGGAACGCCTTGCATATACTACGGCACAGAACAGGGTTTCAACGGATCAGGTCAGGACGACTCAAGCATCCGGGAAGCTATGTTCAGTTTGGACGATCCGACGCGCAATGCTCTGAATAAATCCTGTCATATTTACCTTGAAATAGCAAAACTAGCTTCAATAAGGAAAAACAGTGCAGTCCTTAAATTTGGCCGCATGTATATGAGAAAACTTTCCGAAGACGGCAAAAACTTTCACCTGCCGACCTTCCCGAAGTGCCTTCTGGCATTTTCGCGCGTGCTGTACGACGAAGAATTTGTGATCGCATACAATAGTTCCTTAACAGAATACGACGAAGAGTACATCCTGGTAGACAGGCTGTTAAATCCGTCCGGAAGTGTTTTTAAATTTATTTTCGGTCAATCCGGACAGGCTAATGTTCTCTTGAACGAAAAGGGAGACCTGCATTTTATCAAATTAAAACTTGCTCCTGCGCAGTTTGTGATTCTGAGCAATAACTTGTCGGATGTTTAAGATTAAATCCACCTACACGGCGAGCCGATGACGGATCAAAGAACTGATCACCGTCATGATTTATGGAAACCAATGTCAGTCCAAATCCATACACTTATGTGGTAATTGAACCCAAAATCTGCATGGATATGGACGGCAAGCCTTTACACCGGATGGCGCCCGCAGAGATTTCTGATTTTTTAAGCGTAGACCCTTTGAATGGGCTCAGTACCACGGAAGCAAAACAAAGATTCGTGCGTTACGGCCCCAATGTGTCAAGTAAGCAGGCACCTGAAAATGCGTGGACAGTTGGGTTTCGCCAATTCAGGGGTGTGATGGTTTTGATACTTGCTGTCGCTGCCCTCGCTTCTTTTTCCATTGGTGATACCATTGAAGGCTTCAGTGTAGCAGCCATTATTTTTATTAATGCGTCAATCGGTTTTGCGCTGGAATGGAATGCAAGAAAATCCATGGAAGCACTTGATAAGCTGGATCAGATTCCCGGCAAGAGTAATCCGCGATGGTATGGTTATTGAAATCCCTTCTGAAAATGTTACCAAAGGTGATATTCTAGTTATTGAGGCCGGTGACATTGTCCCCGCCGACGCGAGCGTCATTGAAGCCAACCAGCTGGAAGTGGATGAATCAGCGCTGACCGGAGAATCTATCGGCGTTACCAAGGACACGCAGCTATCATTACAAGAAGCAACTTTGGCCGACCAACGTAACCGGCTATTCAAAGGAACTGCCGTTAATAATGGTAATGGAAAGGCAATCGTCACAGATATCGGAAATTCCACAGAAGTTGGTAAGATATCAGTCATGGTTCGCAACGCAGAACGTAGCGCTACTCCGCTGGAAGCAAAACTGGAGGGACTTGGGCAAGTTCTCATTTGGGTAACCGCCGGCCTTGCCACGTTGTATTTAATTGTTGGTGTAATTCGCGGAGAAGAACTTAAGCAGCTGCTTGAAACTGCCGTTGCACTTTCAATTGCCGCAATTCCGGAAGGAATGACTGTCGTCGCAACAATTGCAGTCGCCAACGGCGTGCTCCGGCTGGCAAAACAAAAAGTCATTGTAAAACGCCTGTCAGCCGTCGAAACTTTGGGAAATACGAATACAATTTTTACTGATAAAACCGGCACGCTCACTCAGAATAAATAGAAGCCGATACCATTCATTTGCACAAAACGGATTTAACTACCAGAATAAACGAAGATAAAACAAACTTAAAGAACGCTCTGCAACGCTCAGATTCTGGCGAATTTGACCTGCTTTTGCGCGTTTGCGCTCTTGCCAATAATGCTCAAATAACAGAGGAAACAAGAAACAAAAATACCGGGGACCCATTGGAAATTGCACTCCTGACTTTTTGTACAAGATTTGACTTCGATCTGAAAAAGACAAAGCATGATTATATAAAATTAGCGGAAAACACCTTCAACTCCAATACCAGAATGATGTCCACATTGCATCAATCCGGTTCCCGGTATTTCGTTTCTGTAAAAGGAGCTGTTGAGGAAGTTATGGAAAAGTGTCTTTGGGAGAATGAAGAAGCCAGACAACATGAATACAATCTTTCAGAAAAAATGGCTGGTGACGGACTGAGAACGCTGGCATTTGCCTATCGCGAAACGGATTAACATCCAGCTTCTGACTTCACTAATGATGGGAAACTTATCTATTTGGGTTTGATAGGATTTATTGACCCTCCCATCACTGCTGTTACTTCTGCTCTAAAAGCTTGTCGCGATGCGGGAATTAAGGTGATCATGCTGACAGGCGACCATCCGGCGACTTCTCTCAATATAGCCATACAGATCAGACTTGTACCTGAGAATAACCGAAACGTAATCACAGGAAAAGAGCTGCTCAACATGGATCCAAACGGTGAAGCTGACAGACAAAAACTCCTGAATTGTAACGTTTTCGCACGAGTCAACCCGGCTCAAAAACTGGACATGATAAGTTTTATCAAAACCTGGGAAATATAGTTGGGATGACCGGCGATGGCGTAAACGACGCACCGGCTCCTAAGCAGGCAGATATAGGAATTGCGATGGGACTCAGAGGTTCGGCAGTTGCATCGGAGGCAGCTGATCTCGTGTTAAAAGACGACTCGTTCGTATCCATTGTCCGTGCGATTAGCCAGGGAAGAGTGATTTTTGAAAATATCAGGAAGTTTATCATCTTTTTACTTTCCTGCAATCTGACAGAAATCTTCGTGGTCACTTTCGCAGGATTACTGAATACAGGGAACCCTTTGCTTCCCCTGCAAATCCTGTTCATCAACATCGTTACCGATGTGTTTCCGGCTCTGGCATTAGGGGTGGGCAAAGAGAACAATCACCTCATGAAAAAGCTTCCCCACGACCCCAAAAAATCGATCATCGAAAAAAGTGACTGGCGTAAAATTGTATATTATGCAATGGTCATGACAATGTCGGTTTTAGGAGTTTACTGGCTTGCAATCAATCAGTTTGGACTTAGCCAAGAGGAAGGCAATACCATCACATTTTTTGCACTTTCACTTTCTCAGCTGCTTTATGTTTTCAATCTATATTCCGGGAAGGGCCGGTTTTATTCTAATGAAATCACGGCTAACAAGTTTGTCTGGCTGGCTACGGCATTGTGTATCCTGGTTTTATTGGGAACGTATTACATTCCTTTTTTAAGAATGATACTCAATTTGCAGCTTCTGAATACACGTGCATTAGGGCTGATTCTACTTGCCGGGACGATACCCATCTTAGTGATCCAGACTGTCAAACTTGCTTCATGTAAGTTCATTAAAATGCATTAACCCGGGCAGTTTCAATCCATGACGTAATTTGCGAATCCAGGTCTTTACTGACTGTATATTTTCTCCTAAAATAACTCAATTACAATCATTTTCAAGGATGAGGAGCATCATAGTTACGGTTCTTAATATGATCTATTTTTGACAAACAAAAAGTTGATTCCACTTAAAAACTTTTCGAGATGAAGACGGACCTGGAAATTCAGAAAGACGTTATGGAACAGTTAAGATGGCAGCCGATATTGGAAGCAACCGAAATTGGCGTTTCTGTAAAAAACGGAATAGCAACTTTGTCTGGTCAGGTTAATTCTTATCCCAAAAAACTGGCGGCAGAGAAGGCCGTGAAAAAGGTTAGCGGCGTAAAAGCTGTGATTGAGGACATTCGTGTTGTACTCCATCCTGTTCATGAGAAAACCGATCTGGAGATTGCAGAAGCGGTGGTAAATGTGTTAAAATGGAATTCAGCCGTTACGGAAGAAAATATCAAAATCAATGTTGAAACCGGTTTTGTAACGCTCAGCGGGCAGGTGGAATGGGCACATGAACGCGCAATGGCCGAAATTGCTGTTGAAACCATAAAAGGTGTCAGACTGGTGGTAAATCAAATCACGATTAAACCAAAACCTGTCTTGGAAAATATCAAACGAAAAATTGATTTGGCATTTCAGCGTCATGCATCCATTGACTCAGCGAAAATAAAGATAAACGTCGTCAGTAATACCGTTATTCTTAGTGGAACTGTCAGGGCTTACAGTGAAAAAGCGGACGCCGAAGATGCAGCCTGGGATGCACCGGGAGTGAACCGGGTCGAGAACCAAATCGAAGTAGCAGAAGACAAATACGCATTTGACTAACACATTCCAGGCGTTGGCTGTGGCAAAAGAGGAACTGGCTAGGCTGGTTCCTTTTGCATTTAGACAAAAACGAGAACACGATCGCAGGTCCTTTACTCCATATAAAACACAGCCGCACAAAGTATTTTGCCATTGCGAAAATTATCGAGCGCCTGACTAGAAACTCCCCTTCCCAATTGCACCACTTCCCGAAAAACTCATGCCCCGGAATAAGGTCTGGCTTCGGATGTGCTAGTTCCCCGTCCACAATATGGAGGTCGGTTCTGCAAATTCCACAGGCGATTACCTTCACGAGTATCTGATTTTCCTGAGGATCCCGTATTGGCAGTTTTGACAAGGCCAATGGCTTTCCCGGCGACTGGAAAATCATAGCGTCCATGTTATGCGGTAAGTGCATAACGATTAGGCTCGGCTTGATTAAAACAACATAATCATCAGAAGATCAAAAGGTTCGTGTTACAATTTGTTATTCATGAAAAGTGACTGTTAGATCAACATTTCCTCTCGATTCCGGAAAATTTTGAAAAATTTTTGCAACTGCTGACCTGATCAGGATATCCGTGTCTTTTGTATCGTATAGCACTACTTCCATGGCCGCCACCGCCCATCCGCGCCAGACCAGATTTTGTTTTTTTGTTCTCATGAAGTCGATGATCAAAGTTCCTTCGCGGTAGCTGAACAAGTCGGATCTGGGACGCATGAAGTAATCGCCATACATATATCCGTAAGGATCGGGAGCCAGCATAGAACGTTCTTCCATAACAATATGATAGTGCAGCGTGAGGTCAGGATTCTGTTCGGAACGGACATACCCTTTTGCCTGCATCAGGTCGTTTGCTGCCGCTCTTATCCGTTTATCGTTCAATTCACTGTAATACAACGGATTGCCATTTTTCTCCGTTTGACTTGCCTCCTCCCAGGTGAAGGTCTTGTAGTTCCGGATGTTATCTTCTTTGTCGTAATCGAAATAGGCGCGAATCGCAGGACTACAACCATATAAACCGATCAACAAAACCGTGCATAGCTTTTTCATGACGTTTGATTTAGCTTTTTTCAATATCGAGTTTAGCCCAAATTTATCCGGATGGATTCTTGCAAAAAATGTCCGCCTGCATGACTTGAGCTGACATTACTCATATATGATACCTTTAAAATCCAGGAAACGAAACACGACAACGTCTTGCCCAGCTTGCTGACTAACCATGATCAAAATCAGATTTCATACCAATCAACGTCATTCTGATTCTTTCTGATAATCAATAGTTTAGCATCGTTAATCAACAATTTAATGACACGGAAAACCATTAATCGAACAACCATGAAAAAGATCCTCGTGCCATGCGACTTCTCAGATTCTGCAAGACAAGCTTACAAGTTTGCAATTGATATTGCTGCTGCCAATGGCGGTGAAGTAATTTTGGTGAAAGTTATAGATCTCACACCTGTTTATGTTGAAAGCCTGGATTCGAATCCTTATTATCTGCATGTGACATCTGTGCTAAAAGAACTGGAAGAGGACGCCTGGAATGATTTTGAGGTTTTTACGAAAGCAATAGATGCTAAAAATGTGAAAGTAACTTTTGTAACTGAGCAAGGCACGGTATGCCGGACATTACTAAACCAGATCCACAAACAGGAAGCAGACCTTGTTGTGATGGGCACACATGGCGTACACGGACTGAAAGAATTTTTATTGGGTTCTAATAATGGAAAAATTGTTCAATGTGCACCCGTTCCTGTATTTGTCATTCACCATGCGCAAAGTTTTTCCAGGATCAAAAACATCATTTTTCCTACTGAAATTGATCTGACTCAAAATGCAATTGTTGAAAAAATTAAAGCATTGCAGTCCTTTTTCAATGCAACGCTCCATTTATTATATATTAAAACACCAGTCAATGATGACAAAATGGCGGAACTGGAAATGAGCCTGCGAAACATGGCCCGCTTCTACGACCTAAACGAGTTTACAGTTAATGTCCGGGAACAAAACAGTGAGGAGGAAGGTATCCTAAAATTCGCAACTGATTTAAGTAATTCCATCATAGCGATGGGTACTCACGGCAATAAAGGACTTAAACATTTTATAGCCGGTAGCATCGCTGAAAGTGTTGCAAACCATTCGGGAGAAACGATCTGGACGTATTCTATCGGTGCTCAGCAGTGACGATCTTACGCAAATTCAACATTACAAAGACTTTGCTGATATGAAAAAGATCCTTGTACCGTGCGATTTCTCACCTTGCTGTGAAAATGCGTTGAGATTTGCCATAGAACTGGCAGGCAAATGCCGTGCTGAGGTGATCATTCTCACCATTTTGAGGCTGCCGGAGAAACTATCCGATACTAAGGATCTTTATTTATACAGAAAACAGGCCAAATCTGGATTTGAAAAAATTAAAAAGATCTATCAGCTCCCCATCAGGATCAGGCACGAAATCACTGTGGGAAAAATACTACCGGAGATTCTTGGATGTATAACCAGGAAGAACATTAACCTGGTTGTGATGGGAACGAAAGGTTCCCGAGGCTGGGAACAGGTATTCATGGGGTCGAATACTGAAAAAGTGGTTAGGGCCTCGCCAGTTCCCGTGTTGTCGATTAAGGGGCTAACTGCGGTTGGTTTAATAAAAAATATCGTTATTCCCTGCGATCTGAGACATCATCAATATGAGTTTATTGAGAAAGTAAAGTTCCTGCAAAAGACTTTTCAGGCCAGACTTCACTTGCTGCGTATAAACACGGACGTCAGGATTAAAACTAGCACGCTTGAATCCCGGTTACAGGAATACGTCGTTCATTATGGACTTGGCGATACGACCTGTAATGTCAGGTTTGAAGATGATGAGCGGGAAGGAATTGTCCACTTCGTAAAGGAAATGAATGCAGATATGATCGCTATGTCAACACATGGTAATCTTGATGCGGGTCATTTGTTCGCCACCAGCATTGCAGCCGATGTGGTGAATCATGCCAATATACCTGTCTGGACCTGTGCTGTCAACAAAAAACTTGCAGAGCCTGCTCCGCCAATAGCCGGAAAACGTGCTTCAACCAATAAACTACTAAGTTCAAAATTAACCATCCCATGACCTACAAACCTACCACCAAGCAAGTGAGTTTTGTTTTGCCACTGTATTTTACAAAGGCCGAGGTAGTATTTACGAAAGGCAGTGGAAGTCTTGAAAACATCAGTTTTCAGATACTTCAAAATGCTGAACCAAGGCATGTGGTGTCAACAGAAAAACTTGAAAAAGGATTTTGGCTGGCGCAGCTTGTCTGGTCTATGGGAAGGTCCCAATACTGTACCGAAAAGTTAATTGAAATCGCTTAAACAAAAAATCACTTTATGAAAACCATTGTCCTTACCACCGATTTTTCGAAAGAATCAGCATCCGCCTCCGAGTTCGCAGTAAAAATCGCGGGGATTTTAAAGTCACGTCTGCTGATCCTTCATGTTTATAAGTCATCGTTCCATATTCCAACCTGGACGGATCTACCTGTTCCATCAGAAGACAAAGCGAAGCTCAAAAGTATGCGCCAATTGTACAACCTTAGGAGACGGCTTAGAGAATTTTCCGGAAAGTCAGTTGAGATAATCCTGTCCGCAAGGGACGGCGACACGATTGATACCATTAAAGAAGTAACAGGTGAGCAACATGTCGATTTGCTTGTAATGGGCACTGCCGGAGCAAAATCGCCTGGCTATACCTATTTTGGCAGCAAGGCTACCGAACTGATTTTACAGATTACGGTACCCCTGCTCCTGGTCCCGCCCAAAGCACACTTCTCTCAATTTGAAAAAATGGTACTCGCTGCCGATCTGAGGCACCCTGTCAATGCTGCTGCATTGGATAATGTAATACATTTTTGCAAAGAGTTCGGTGCGGCCTTAGACGTCGTATGCATCAGTGAGGATCCGTCCGACCCAAAAACCCTCGAAGCCGGCCAGCACGTACGTAACCTTATGCAATCTATTCCTCATACAATGAGTATCCTTTCGGGACATACTGCGACTACGAAAATAATTGACTTTGCCACAGACAACCACGCCGACTTGCTCATTATGCTTCCCAGACCGCACAACAAGCTTTTATACGCAGTGCTGGAAAGCAATACACAGCAGATTGCCAGACAGGCCGATATGCCTGTATTAGCGGTAGTTTAAGAATTTTCATGTGTATCAATCAAAAAAAAGACCGCTTGGAATAATGCTCCGGAAGGTCTCCTGTTTTGTTTAGCTTTGGTTAAAAATCTTTCAGGAAGCCAGCTAACCTCCTTCGACCGGGTAGGTAGCACCCTGTTAGAAAAGAGGCTTTACCCGAACAAAGGAATAGAACAAGTTCTGCAACCTCATTAAATGACTAATTTTGAATTGATCATAAAAATAAATTAGTGGGATGCATGCTCCATGTATGCCTTTTTGTGCTGATCATGTTTTCTCTCCCACAAGAATAGATTATCGTTTTTCTTTTGTAGTAAATACAAGGCAATGGCCATAAAGACGGTTGCAGGAAATGCAGCATAAGTTCCAAGCGGAGCGACCGCCAGGCCAAAAACAATCCCTCCCCAGCAGCCAATTCGGAACAGCTTGCCTTTGAGCAGCATAGCGATGGCAATAAAAGCCTGGCAAATGGCAATTACCAGTACCATAGGCGTTACGATTGCTTCAAAAGTCCCCAGAATGAACTGTTTATAAAGTGGAACAGCAGTGTCAGCATAGTCCTGGTATACCCAGGGCGTATCCAAAGCCATGGAAGAATTGATCCAGCACGCCCAGCCGAAAAGCATTATAAAAAACACGCGTGCAAACTTCGGAAACCTGATCGAGGCAAAAATAGAGAGCAATGCCAGTAAATTGGAAGTGATGTAGGCCAGCACAAAAAAGAACGGAGTAAAAGGCAGGTGGTCCATGATGATTGTGTTTAGTGATTAACGAATTACATTTCGACTTTTCCAAAGGATGTTAAAATCAACACGCATCTATTTCTGTTTCAACCTTTTTTATTATCAAAAGTAAATAATCCGGCTACCAGAATGTCTAAAACGGACTTCACCGGGCCAGTCATTTCGGAGTATCATGGGCCAGTCATAACGGAAATCAACGGGCCAAAATTCAGGATCATTTTTCGGAGGTCATTGGGCCAGGTTATCAGCAAGTCAAGATTTCGATTTTGACCGAAAACGGAGGTTACTGGGCCAATAATGATTTTGATTTCGGAAGTCAATGGGCCATTCCTTCGGGTGAGAGTTGGTCAAGGCATCTTAAAACGGAGGTCATTGGGCCAAAATCTGCTTCAATCCGATCCTGATCTGTCAATACAGGCAATCTAACTT
>NZ_SMFL01000028.1 GCF_004349265.1 Dyadobacter psychrotolerans | reverse complement strand
AACCAAAAGTCTCTTTTTATAGCCGACGGTGCGAAAGCTCATAAAGACGAACTTTTTGATGCCAACAAATTAGTATTTAAAAAATTGCCGCCCGCTTGTCCTGAACTAAATCCTATTGAAAGATTTTTCAAGGAAGTGCGGAGGTATCTGAAAAACAAAGTTTTTGACAGCCTAGAACTCGCACAACAAAAAATTCAGAAAGTAGTAGAGAACATTTCAGAATCCATTGACAACGTGATTTCACTTACTTGTTTTCCCTATATCAGAAATACGTCTATTTAAATTGGATTTAGTATAACTTAATAAATGCCATCAAAACGTTATTTCGGGAAGATGAATATTTGACAATTACGGTTGAGTCTGAAAAGGTGGACAATTCACCTGGAAAAGCTGATTTACTTAAGTTCAGGGAGATTGAAAAAGAATTCCCTCCAAAAAGTGTAGCCCGAGATTTGGATTTTAATGATGTAGTCGATCAGATAAATCTTTGAGCGCCTTGGAATACTTCGATTCAGATGTCATTTTTAATTTTCTGGTCCTCCAAGATGACGACAAGCATCATCAAGCCAGAACATTAGTATTGAACGCAATGGATAATAATGTATTCACAATATCGACTTTAGTTATCCAGGAAGTAGGATTTGGTCTGGCCAGATTTGGCCTTTCTAACGAAGAAATTGAAGCCAAGCTTTCTTTTTTATCTTCTATAAACACTATTGAAGTAAATGTTTCTCACATCATCAGAGCATTAATTCTTGCCAAAATAATTGGTTTTAAGCATATTTAATGATTGTGTACATACAGCCATTGCTGAGGAATTAAAACCAAACCGATTTTACACTTATAACAAGTCTGATTTTAAAAGAATACAGGAATATACGAAACTGGAATTTACAATCCTCTAATCTACCCCTTCAAAATTCTTCGGGTGAAGTCTCAAACACACTCTTTCAAAAGTCACGCGAAAAACTCTCATTTACTCCGCGTTTAATAAAAATATCGCCCTAACTTTGCCCCATGAAATTGAAAAATGACCTTTTGCTGCGGGCGGCACGCGGAGAAAAAACGGAACGCACTCCGGTTTGGATGATGCGTCAGGCAGGCAGGATTTTGCCGGAATACCGGGCAGTTCGTGAAAAAGCAGGAAGCTTTATCACACTGGCCACCACACCTGAAATGGCTGCTGAGGTAACGCTTCAGCCGGTTGATCTGCTTGGCGTTGATGCTGCCATTATATTTTCAGATATTCTTGTGATACCGGAAGGAATGGGTTTACCCTACGAAATGGTAGAACAGCGCGGTCCGGTTTTCCCAAAAACAGTTCATACAATTGAAGATGTTAACAGACTTCACATAACTGAGCCGGAAATACATCTTAAATATGTTCTTGATGCCATCAAACTGGTAAAACAAGGTTTGGATAACCGTGTTCCGCTAATCGGTTTTGCGGGAGCACCGTTTACTATATTTTGTTACATGACAGAGGGAAAGGGATCAAAGACTTTTTCAGTAGCCAAAAAACATCTTTACGCAGATCCGGAATTTTCCCATTTGCTGCTTCAAAAAATAACAGACAGTACCATCGCCTATCTGAAAGCCCAGATTCGTGCGGGCGCTGACCTTGTACAGATATTTGATTCCTGGGCCGGAATTCTTTCTCCGGAACAATACCGCATTTTTTCTCTGCCTTATATCAAACAGATTTGCGATGCGATTACAGAAGTGCCCGTAACTGTTTTTGCCAAAGGCGCTTTCTTCGCGAGAGAAGAAATCAGTCAGCTGAGCTGCTCTGTTGTGGGCCTGGACTGGAATATGGACATTGCAGAGTCCCGCAAACTGATACCAGACAAAACACTTCAGGGAAACCTGGATCCTTGTGTATTGTACGCGTCTTACGATCAGATCAGGCTTGAAGTAAAGAAAATGCTAAATCAGTTTGGTACCCAGCGGTACATTGCCAACCTGGGTCACGGGGTATATCCTGATACCGATCCGGACAAAGTGCGCTGCTTTATTGAGTCGGTAAAAGAATACTCCTGCTAATCTCAATCTTTACCAGTATAAATGAATAATTCTCAATATTCGACGCTCAATATTCAACCAGCGTCGAACATTGAGCATAAATGCAGGCAATATTATTTTCCTTCAATCCCTATGCCCCTTTCCCCTACCTCATTTCCCAAATGCGTTTTCCTTGACCGTGACGGCGTTTTGAACAAAGAACTTGGCGATTATTTACAAAAAATTGAAGATTTGATTATTCCTGACGGTGTGCCCGAGGGACTAAAAATGCTGAAAGAAGCAGGTTTTTTATTGATTGTTATAACCAATCAGGCAGGGATTGCCAAAGGATTATACGGTCAGGAACTGGTATATGCCATTCATGAAAAAATGCAGGAGGCTTCGGGAGGAATTTTGGATGATCTGTATTTTTCACCTTATCACCCTGACCACTCAGGAAAATCGCTTTCCAGAAAACCTGATTCTTTATTGCTTGAAAAAGCAATTGCAAAATATAGTATTGATACCGGTCACTCCTGGATGATTGGGGATCGATCGCGTGACATGGCAGCCGGGCATAAAGCCGGATTGAGAACCGTTCACGTAGTTAATGAAGATGAAACTTCAGCAGGAGACTATGCCGCAGCAAACTTGCTTGAAGCAGCCAAAATTATTTTAAAAAACAATTAAACACGTTCAGCTGGCGTTGCCGGCGCTGCTTTTTGCGTCGACCCGTAAGCAGGGCAGGCATGTTTTGTGCAGGAAGAAACCGCAATTGTACCGCAGATTGCCAATAGAAATAGTAACTTTTTCATTTGATTAAGGTAGATGTTTTAAAATGTCACCGCAAAAATATAAAAATTAATTCTTTGAATGAGTGTTTTCGTATTACTAATAACGAACTCATTCAAAGAACTTTATATAATTTCTCAGTTTTTTGTTTCAGCCAACTCTTCCTCAGGCTCTGTCACATCACCTTCATTTGAGTTTTTGAAATCCGGAGATACGTAAGATTCATCTTTGAAACCAAGAATCCTTAACATCGAATCGCTATTTTGCTCGTTAGCAAAAACCTTCGTTATGATTTTTCCGTTTTCATCCAGATCAACCAAAACATGTTTTGGTGCAGGTATCAGGCAGTGCTGAATTCCGCCGTAACCCCCAAGCGATTCCTGGTACGCTCCTGTATGGAAAAATCCGATATATTGCGGCTGATCGTCTTCGTAAATCGGCATATACAAATCCGCACTATGCATTTCACTGTTATAAAAATCCTGTGAATCACAAGTCAGGCCACCCAGGTTTACCTTTTGATAAGGGCTATCCCAGTTATTGATCGGCATCATGATGTATTTCTGGTTCATACCCCAGGAATCAGGCAGCTGCGTAATGAAAGAGCCGTTGATCATATACCAAAGCTCCTTATCATTCTGAAGTTTTTTATCAATCACTTCATAAATAACAGCGCCGCTTTCACCCACAGTGTAACTTCCGAATTCCGTGAAAAGATGCGGAACCGGTACATTGTTTTTGTTACATATCCACTGAATGTTTTCCACAATCTCATCAATCATCTGCTGGTAATCGTAACCTGTCTGCAGAGAAGTCTGAATAGGCAAACCACCTCCGATATCGATAGAATCCAGATCCGGACAGATCTTCTTCATTTCGCAATACTTGAACATAAAGCGCGTAAGCTCACTCCAATAGTAAGCGCTGTCTTTAATTCCGGTGTTGATAAAGAAGTGAAGCATTTTCAGCTTAAACTTCGGATTGGTTGCGATTTTCTCTTTATAAAGCTCCGTCACATCGTTGTAACGGATACCCAGTCTTGAGGTATAAAATGCAAAATTAGGCTCTTCGTCCGTCGCAATACGGATTCCCAGATTCATCGAATCCGCCGTTACCAGTTTTTCGTAGGCTTCAATTTCGCGAAGATTGTCCAGAATCGGGATACAGTTGAAACCTTCGTTGATCAGTTCGCTCAGATATTGCGTGTATAAAGGGCGTTTGTAGCCATTCGCTAGAATATAAGTCGATTTACTAACCTTTCCACGGCGGTACAATTCCCTGATAATGGGTATATCAAACGAAGATGAAGTTTCCAGATGGACGTTATGTTTCAGTGCCTCTTCCAGCACAAAGCTGAAATGGGATGACTTGGTGCAATAGCAATAGGTATAACTTCCCTTATAATTGTGCCGCTTAAAGGCATTTCTGAAAAACATATTGGCATTTTCAATATGCTCTCCGATTTTAGGAAGATAATTTAGTTTTAACGGCGTACCATGCTCCTTGATGATGTCCATCAATGGTACATTGTTGAACAGCAACTCATTATTGTCAACGTTAAATTCCATTGTAGGAAATTCGAACGTTTGCTGAATCAGGTCAATGTAGCTTTTCATTTATTGTTGGTCGCGGATTGCAGTTTATAAATTGTGAGTTAATAATTACTATACGTTCAAAAACAGTTTTAATTATTTGGAAACATTTTCTTAACAGTGATCAGGTCACTGAAATAAGATTTCTGCCAATAAAAAAGGCCGGAAAATTGGTTAGAATCTGTGTCAATTCCAAACATCAATTATTTATAAATCATTCCCGCATTCAACTGCTTTATCTGGCAAAACAATTGGTTCATACCCGATTTCTTCCGTTTGATTCTTTTTTGGTTGATTCGCCGGTCATTCGTTTCCTAATTTTAAAATTGGGAAGCGAGTTTAAAGAGAATCCGGCAAGCTAATTTCTGTTGTTTTGGAAATATTTTTTCTTAGAATAATTAAAAATCATTTTTCTCCGACAAGTATTCCCCAATTCTCTAATCACATAAAAATAAGTGAAGAACTACCAGGCATCCTTTGTTAAGTTCTGAAAATCAAATATTTACAAGCCATATTTTCACAAAATGAATACAATTATCAAAATTCGGAAAAATAAATTGAGGAAACTTAAAACATTTTTAAAGTTTCCATAGTTTTTGTCATTCGAAAACTACAACTTTGCCCCGTGAAAGAGAGAATTGTAAAATCGGCATCAAACCTCTTTTGGCGCTACGGCATCAAAAGCGTAACTATGGACGATATTGCTAAGGAATTAGGGATATCAAAAAAAACCATTTATCAGCATTATGCTGATAAAGAAGCTATTCTGAAAAATGTAATTTTAGAGGAAATTACATCCCAGCGATGTGAAATGGAGATGCTGGATGAATGTTCAGACAATCCGATTGACCAGATGATACAGGCGACTGACCAGATGCGTAACGCAATGGCAAACATGAATCCGTCGCTGTTTTATGATTTAAAGAAGTATTATCCCGAATCGTGGGGTTTGTTTCAGTCCTACAAACATGAGTTTATAATTAAAAGTATCAGGGATAATCTGGCTCAGGGAATTTCAGAGGGTTTTTACAGATCCGACATTGATGTAGAGGTACTTTCCTTACTCCGCATTGAAGAATTTGAAATAGCCTTCGACCCAAACATTTTCCCTCCTGATAAATTTCACATGATGCGCGTTCAGATGCAGTTTGTTCATCATTTTTTAAGAGGAATTTTAACAGAAAAAGGATTTCAGTACTACAACACCATAAAAGATAAGTCCGCAATTGAATTTAACACCCATGAGAAATGAACAAATAATACGCACTTGCCTGTTTGCACTGGCGATTTGTATGAGTATAGTCCCGCTACGAGCACAGGACGGAGGTTACACCCT
Organism: Dyadobacter psychrotolerans; assembly: GCF_004349265.1. Lineage (GTDB taxonomy): Bacteria > Bacteroidota > Bacteroidia > Cytophagales > Spirosomataceae > Dyadobacter > Dyadobacter psychrotolerans. Next base: position 16,319 of record NZ_SMFL01000028.1, on the reverse strand, counting down.
CGCAGAAGCCGTCGACTATGCAGTGAAGCACAATATTAATATCAAAAATGCACAGCTGGATGCTGTTTCGGCAGAAGCGCGAATCGGAGAAATCCGTGCATCAGGTTTGCCGCAGGTTGCGATCAATGCTAATTTTACCGATAACTTAATCATCCAGCGATTTTTCCTTCCTGCAAACTTTGCAGATCCGAATGCAGCTGCGGATGCACCTCCTGTTGCTGTCAAATTTGGTGTGCGCTATCAGGGAACCGCTTCTGCTACGCTCAACCAGTTGATTTTCAGCGGATCTTATTTTATAGGTTTAAAAGCCGCTGCTACATACAGGGAGCTTGCACAAAAAAGTACATCCCAGTCGAAAGTAACAGTAGCCGAAGCTGTAACCAAAGCTTATTATTCGACGCAGGTATCTATTGAAAGGGCAAAAGTACTCGACCTGAACATATCGCGGGTGGACACACTGATGCGCGAAACCAAAGCAATGAATGAAAGTGGCTTTGTTGAGTTACTGGATGTGAATCGTCTGGAAGTTCAGCGCAACAACCTTATCACCGAACGCCAGAAGGTACAGAACCTGATCGAACTGAGTTATACCCTGCTGAAATATCAGATGGGAATGTCTCTGGACGAGCAAATTGCTTTAAAAGACAATATCAACGATGTAAACCTGGATGCGCTGAGAAGCGAAACAGCAGCAGGATCGGTATCTTATGAAAACCGGATAGAGTATTCGTTACTGAATACCCAGGAGAAACTGGCTAATCTGGATATTCGTGCTTCCCGTGCCGGTTATCTGCCAAGCCTTTCGGCTTCCTTAGGATATGGACATAATAATGGCCAGGACAGTTTCGCTGACATGTTCAGGACGAAGTGGTTTAATAATTCTGTCTTAAGTCTGAATCTAAACATTCCAATCTTCGACGGCTTTACAAAACGCTACCAGATTGACCAAAAGAAAATAGTACTCGACCAGGTAAAAAACAACCAGACTTTACTAAAACAATCGATCGATCTGGAAGCCAGCCAGGCGAATATCAATATCAAAAATGCTTTTGCAACACTGGAAACACAAAAGCGAAATCTGGATCTTGCTCAGGAAATTGTTCGTGTATCCAAAATCAAATACAAAGAAGGAGTTGGTTCCAACATTGAAGTGATCAACGCCGAATCTTCCTTTAAAGAAGCACAGACAAATTACTTTGCGGCGCTCTACGACCTGATGATTGCCAAGGTTGATCTGAGCAAAGCTAAAGGAGAACTTTACGTTGAAAAATAAACAAACACCACAAAAAATAGAAAACTGCTACTTACCTATATCATGAAAAGACATATTTTAATTATCACAACCATCGCTGCTTTTCTTGCCGCCTGTTCAGGAGAGAAAAAAGATGGCGTTGCAGGTAAAAAAGAAGAATTAGCCAAGCTAAAAACAGAGCAGGGCGAAACGGATAAAAAAATTAAGGCACTGGAATCGGAAATCGCAAAACTTGACACGACGAAAAGAGCTGAGACCAATATAAAAGTCGTTACCGTAAAACCGCTTGAAACCGGAACATTAAGTCATTATGTTGAACTGCAAGGTACAATCGATGCAAAAAACAGCGTGATGGTAACGCCGAAATCCGGTGGTGTGATCACGGCCGTTTATGTACGTGAAGGCGATCAGGTGAAAGCCGGAACTGCAATGGCAAAGGTTGATGACAGTATTTTGCTTGAAAGTATCGAAGAAGTAAAAACGCAGCTGAATCTGGCTAACACGATTTTTACCAAACAAAAAAATCTTTGGGACCAGAAAATCGGTACTGAAATCCAGTTTTTACAAGCACAGAATAACAAAGAAGCCTTAGAAAGGAAACTATCTACCTTGAATACGCAACTTTCTCAATCGAGAGTTTCGGCTCCTATCTCCGGCGTTGTGGATCAGGTAAATGTAAAAGTAGGCGAAACGGCGGCTCCGGGTCTTGGTCTTTTTCGGGTTGTTAATCTTGGAAATCTAAAAGTGGTTGCCAAAGTTTCTGATACTTATGCCGCAAGCGTAAAACGCGGAGACGAAATTCTGATCAGCTTTCCGGATTTGCAAAAAGATTATACAGCAAAAGTTTCTTTCGTAGGAACCACGGTTGATCCGCTTACCCGTACGTTTCTTATTGAAGCAAACCTGCCTTCGAGTCCTGCTTTGAAACCTAACATGACAGCAAAAGTTCAGATCAATGACGTCACCAAGAAAAATGCGCTGATCGTTGATCAGAACATTATCCAGGGAACTGAAAAGGGCCAGGTTGTTTACGTTGCAGTGAGTGAAGGAGGCAAGAAAAAAGCGAAATCGAAAGTTGTGAAAACAGGTTTGATTTACAACGGAAAAATTGAAATAACAGAAGGCTTACAGGCAGGCGACGAAATTATCACGACCGGCTATCAGGAGGTTTCTGACGGACAAACGATTTCGTACTAATAGGAAAAAGGAATAAAAGGAGGAGAGGGAATAAGGGAAGAAAGTATTCGTCTACATCCTTCTTTCATCCCTTTCCTCCTTCCTCCAAACTCGCCTTTTTCATAAAAATTTTAAACTTTTCATATTTATGAAATTTGAAGATCATAAAACCCTAAGCTTCACCAACTGGTGCGTAGAGAACCGTACGACGATTTACATCTTTACGTTTATCATCACGTTGACCGGCTTTGTGGTGTACAACAACCTGCCAAAAGAGCAGTTTCCGGATATCAAAATACCGCAGATTTATATCAACACGGTCTATTTTGGTACCGCTCCCGCCGATGTGGAGAATACCATTAACAAACCCATTGAAAAGCAGTTAAAATCTCTCAATGGCGTAAAACATATTAAATCAAACGCATTGCAGGACGTATCTGTAATTCTGGTGGAATTTACGCCGGATGTTGAAGTGTCCGATGCCTTGCAGCGTGTGCGTGATGCGATTGATAAAGCCAAACAGGATTTGCCGCAGGAACTGGATTCGGGTCCGACTGCGCAGGATGTGAACTTTTCGGAATTCCCGATCATGAACATCAACCTGGCCGGTAATTATTCGCTGAAACAATTAAAGGAATATGCCGAAGATTTGCAGGATGCAATTGAAGCCATGCCGGAAATCAGCCGTGTGGATATCGTTGGAGCACTGAACCGTGAAATTCAGATCAACCTGGATCTGCCGCGTATGCAATCTACCGGTTTGACCTTTAATGACATTCAAATGGCCGTGCAAAGTGAAAACATTAACGTTTCAGGCGGTGATTTGAAAGTTGGAAATGTACGTCGTACACTTCGTGTTAAGGGTGAATTCCTGGATATGACCCAGCTTTCCAACTTACGTATCCGTACCGGAACCGGCGCGGTAGTGCGTCTTGGTGATGTTGCCGAAGTAACAGACAGTTTCGAAGAACAACTTGATTTTGCCCGTCTGGATAACAAATCCGTAATCACACTGAATGTCATCAAAAGAGCTGGTGCCAACCTGGTAAAAGCAGCTGATGATATTGAAGTAATTATTGACAAAATGAAGGAATCGGAGTTGCCGCAAGGACTCGATATCAGGATCACAGCCGATCAGTCGGAACGTACCCGTGCGGATCTGCACGAACTGATCAACACCGTTATCATCGGTTTCATCTTTGTAGTTTTGGTACTGATGTTCTTCATGGGTATCCGTGATGCGATTTTTATCGGACTTTCTGTGCCGCTTTCCGCGCTCGTTGCCTTTGTGTTAATGCCGGTGTTAGGCCCCTTGATTGGTACTGCTTTCACCTTGAATACGATTGTACTTTTTGCCTTCCTGCTCGGAATTGGTCTCGTGGTAGATGATGCGATTGTGGTTATTGAAAATACCCACCGTTTGTTCAACGCGCATAAGGACTGGACAATTCAGCAGGCTGTAAAAGCGGCTGCAGGAGAAGTTTTCGTACCCGTACTTTCCGGTACACTTACAACCATCGCTCCATTCTTTCCATTGCTTTTCTGGCCGGGAATTGTCGGGGATTTTATGAAATTCCTGCCACTGACGCTGATTCTGACACTGATGTCTTCACTATTTGTGGCTTATGTAATCAACCCGGTTTTTGCGGTAACGTTCATGGGCCGTCATGAAGACGAAAAAGAAAAACATGATACAAGCATCAAAGCAATTATGCGTCCGATGTTGATTTTAGCTGCAATGGCACTGGTTGGTTATTTTGTAGATCGTGGTATTGGAAATTTCTTCGTGATAATCCTCGTGCTTTTTGTTTTCAACCATTACATTCTGACGCCACGAATCCTTGTTCCTTTCCAGGATAAATTGCTGCCTGCGCTAAAAGAAAATTACAAAAAGCTGATCACCTGGCTGATCAAAGGATACCGTCCGGTATTTGCGATTGTCTCGATGGTCGTGCTTTTGATTGCTACGTTTATCATTGTCGGTATTGCCAAACCGGAAGTGCAATTCTTCCCAAGCGGAGATCCGGATTATATTTATGTGTATAACAAACTGCCTTCGGGAACGGATGCGCTGACGACGGATTCAATTACCAAAGTGATTGAAAAACGTGTTTTCTCTGTTTTGAAAACGGAAAAAGCAATGGGAATTGTGAATTCTGTAATTTCCAACGTCGGTAAAAATGCCGGTGATCCGAATAACCCCGACCGTTCCGCTACGCCGCATAAGTCAAAAGTGACGGTGGCTTTCGTTAAAAGCGAATCCCGTGACGGACGCTCTACCCAGGAATTGCTGACCAAAGTACGTGACGCCGTTGCCGGAATCCCGGGAACTGAAATTTCCGTAGAACGTGAAAGCACCGGCCCTCCTACCGGAAAGCCGATCTCGATTGAAATTGCAGGTGACGATTTTGACAAATTGCAATTACTGGAAAAAGATCTTTTAAAACGCGTACAAAACTCTGGTATTGAGGGAATTGATCAGTTGAAATCCGATCTGGTAACGAACAAGCCGGAAATTATCATCGATATTGATCGTGAAAAAGCACAGCGTGAAGGAATAAGTTCTTCGCAGATTGCGCTCTCGATCCGTACCGCGCTTTTCGGTCTGGAAGTTTCCAAATTTCGTGATGCAAAAGATGAATATCCAATTATGGTCCGTCTGAAAAAAGACGACCGTCAGCAGATTGAAAAATTATTGAGTCTGAATATTGTATACCGTGATATGAACTCCGGCGGCGCGCTTCGTCAGGTTCCGATTACGTCCGTAGCCAACATTTCTTACTCAACTACATTCAGCCAGATTAACCGGAAAGATCAGCAGCGGATTGTAACACTAAGTTCTGATGTTTTGCCGGGATACAATGCCAACGAAGTTGTGGCGCAGATCCAGCAACTGGTTAATGACGTGAAAGTACCAAGCGGTTATACCGTAAAAATGGGAGGTGAACAGGAAGACCAGGCCGAATCGATGAACTTCCTGACCGGCGCATTTGGTGCAGCAATTCTGCTAATTTACCTGATCCTGGCGACGCAGTTTAACTCCGTTGTGAAACCGCTGATTATCTTCTTTACTATCGTGCTTTCGCTGATTGGGGTATTGCTTGGTTTTGTAATTTTTGACAAAACATTCTCCGTAATCATGTCCGGTGTAGGTATTATTGCACTGGCCGGTATTGTGGTGAAAAACGGGATTCTGCTTATTGAATTTATTGATGAACTTCGTGAACGCGGTTATCCGCTGCGTAATGCGATTATCGAAGGAGGCGCAATTCGTCTGACACCTGTATTGCTGACGGCTTCGGCGGCGGTACTTGGATTGATTCCGCTTGCATTCGGCATTACGCTGGATTTTGTGGCACTGTTCAGAGATTTCGCCCCAAATATTACGACAGGCGGAGCAAGTTCCGTCTTCTGGAATATCCTTGCCTGGACGATCATCATGGGACTTACCTTCTCAACCATCCTGACGCTTCTACTCGTGCCGTGTATGTATTACGTTAACGAAAAAGTACGCGACAAATGGTTCCGTAAAGGCAAGCAGGAAGTAGTGAATCCAAACTGGCAGAACGAAACGATTTAAGAGCTGCCCTCCTGCGGTTTCACGCAAAGACGCAAAGATTTTTCGCAAAGAGCGCAAAGAGAAAGTTTTCTTCTTCTTTGCGCTCTTTGCGTTTTCAACTTTGCGAGCTTTGCGTGAAACCTTTTTAACAGCACAGATACACTTTTTTCGAAAAGATCATTAGATTTGCAGCCCGGAAGAGCGGAAACAGCTACTTGCAATTTCTCCTATTCCAAAACATTACGGGATGTAGCGCAGCTCGGTAGCGTATCCCGCCGCGGCGGGAAGGTCGCAGGTTCAAATTCTGTCAGATGAAATATGTTGTATATATTTTGTTTAGTGAATCGCTCGGAAAGTTTTATGCCGGTCAGACACAGGATATTGATAAGAGGTTGTTGCAGCATAATTCCGGAAAAGGAGATTTTACGTCGAGAGGAACTCCCTGGCAATTAATTTGGAGCTCTTGTTGCGATACGCGATCGGAAGCAGTAAATTTAGAAAGCAGGATCAAAAAAAGAGGAATAAAAAGGCACTTACAAGATTGTAAGTTATTATAAAAACGGGATGTAGCGCAGCTCGGTAGCGTACTTGCATGGGGTGCAAGAGGTCGCAGGTTCAAATCCTGTCATCCCGACGGGGTCCGGTCAGAAATGGCCGGACTTTTCTATTTTAGGACTTCTTAAACTCTACTAAGGCGCTGCTCGAATCTTGCCTCCATTTTATTTTGTAGTTTCCCTACTTAAAAAATATTTTAACAAATGTACTTATTTAATTTCTTTCGATAAATTTGTAGAACCATTACTTTGAATTAAAATTGAAAATAGTACTACGAAACATTGCAAGTATCCAAACCGGCTATTTCACAAAACCGGACTCTGACGGAGAAGGCATCTATCTTCAAGCCAAACATTTTGACGAAAACGGTTTGATGAAATATCCCTTGCATTATGATCTGGAAATGACCAATATTAATCCTAAACACTTATTAAGAAATGGAGACGTATTATTTGCAGCCAAAGGTACAAAAAATTTCGCTGCTTTATATAATTCCGGGGATGGATCAGCAGTAGCATCGACATCCTTTTTTGTGATCCGGTTGACGAATCCGATCCGTGAAAAACTTCTTCCGGAATTTTTAGTCTGGTTTATTAATAATCCGCCTTCGTTAAAACTCTTGAAAGATCAGGCGATGGGGACCTCAATTGTTTCGATCTCAAAATCAGTTCTTACAGAGCTTGAAATTTCGATTCCAACCCTGACAATACAGAAAGCTATTTTGAAAATTGCCGAACTTCGTAACAGGGAAAGAGAAATCAAGAGCGAAATTGAGAATTTAAAGGAAAAACAAGTTCAAACTGCTATACTGAACGCACTAAAAAAATAATTTAAAACAGCATGTCACTACGTGCTTCAAATAAAATATAATGAGTAAAAAAATAACACAGAAAGACATCAACGACGCTGTTTGGAAAGCCTGTGATACATTCCGCGGCAGCATTGATCCAAGTATTTATAAGGATTATGTACTTACGATGCTATTCATAAAATATCTTAGCGACGTGCATGATGATAAGTATGAAGCCTATCTTGTAAAGTATAATAATGACAAAGAACGTGCGGATCGCGCCATGAAACATGACCGGTTTGTAGTTCCTGCCAACAGCCATTTTAAATATCTGTATGATCATCGCAATGAAATCAACATTGGAGAATTGATCGACATTGCACTGGAAGATCTGGAAGAAGCCAACAGGGAAAAGTTATTCAGCCCGGACGGAGCAGGTATTTTCCAGAATATCAATTTCAATAGTCCCGTACTTGGCGATGTAAAAGATAAAAATACAAGGTTAAAGAACCTGCTGCTTGACTTCAATAAGGATAATCTGGATTTACGCCCGTCACATCTTGAAGGCACAGACATCATTGGCGGTGCTTATATGTACCTGATCGAAAACTTTGCGAGCGATGCAGGCAAGAAAGCAGGAGAGTTTTTTACACCAAAGGAAGTTTCCACACTGATTGCCAAACTGACCAGATCAAAACCTGGTTCTAGAATTTGCGATCCAACCTGTGGCTCTGCTTCTTTGTTGATTAAAGCTGGTGAGGAAGTTGGTTCGGACAATTTTTCACTTTACGGGCAGGAAGCCAATGGAAGCACCTGGGCTCTGGCTGTGATGAACATGTTTTTGCATGGTTTCGACAATGCTACCATTCGTTGGGGAGATACGATTCGTAATCCTAAGCTGAAAGAAGGTGATGCGTTGATGAAATTTGATACTGTGGTAGCCAACCCACCGTTTTCGCTCGACAAATGGGGAAAAACAGAAGACAAGGAAGAAAAAGAGGAAAACAAATCGGCTGATAGTTTTGACCCGGAATCCGATACTTACAATCGGTTCTGGCGGGGAATTCCACCAAAAAGCAAGGGCGACTGGGCATTCATCAGCCACATGATCGAGACTGCTTACGAAGGACGTGGTATCGTGGGTGTGGTTGTCCCGCATGGTGTTTTGTTCCGCGGAAGCAGCGAAGGGAAAATCAGACAGCGGACGATTGAAGAGAATATTCTGGAAGCAGTCATTGGTTTACCTTCCAATCTGTTCTTCGGTACCGGAATTCCGGCGGCGATCCTGATTTTCAACAGAGGCAGAAAGGAGAAAGGAAAAGAGCCGGTATTGTTTATAGAAGCCAATAAACATTACGAATCCGCAAAAAACCAAAACCGCCTCCGCGCTGCCGACATTGAACATATTGTGGACACCTACCATCAGTTTAAAGAAGGAAAACTGCAAACTGGTGTGATTGAAGACAAATTCAGCTACGTAGCTACTTTTGAAGAAATACTGGAAAATGAATTCAATCTCAACATCCCGAGATATGTAGACACTTTTGAAGAGGAAGAAGAAGTGGATATTGCTGCGGTGCAGGTTGAAATTGAAAAGCTGGAAGTGGAGTTGAAAAATGTGCAGGGAGAGATTGAGGGGTATTTGAAGGAGCTAATGAGTTAGGATGTTTTAGTTTTCAGTTGTTCGGAATTACCAAACAATTGAAAATCAATATAACAAATACAAAGACCAACTATTTGATTTCGAGTATTTTAAATATTTCCTCTTTGCAGTTCTCTTTGCAAAAACCTTAACTTAGAAAGTATTGCAAAGACAATTCCGCTTGCAGCTTTATAGTAGAGACAAACTTTTTTTGCAAGCGGTTTAATATGTTATGTTGTTGAAAAACAAATGCTTACAATCTTTTTCGTTGCAATACCGCTTGCAGAAATTCAAACTTAAAAAATTCGCGCAAGCGGTCAGTTTTAATCCTTATGCGCGATTTTAAATTATGATATTAATGAGTGAAGAAAATAGAGAGATAGCCGAGGATTTGACAGAAAAGGAATATTTGAATACTGAAACGATTTCAGTGGATTTCGACTTTTCCGATTCCAATATCCTTTTAAACATTCCAGATGGCTGGGAAATGAAAAAAATTAAGGATATAGGAAAAGTTACCTCTGGAACGACTCCTTTGCGAAGTAATAAAACGTATCATACAGATGGCAATATTCCATGGGTAAAAACTACCGACTTAAACAACTCTTTAATCATAAATACGGAGGAAAAAGTTACAGAGTTAGCTCTAAAAGAAACCTCTTTGCGTATTTATCCGAAAAATACCGTCTTGGTTGCAATGTACGGTGGCTTTAACCAAATAGGAAGAACCGGAATTTTGGGAATTGATGCAGCAATCAACCAGGCCCTTTCGGCAATTACAGTGGATGCTGAAGAAACTGATCCTACTTTTTACTGAATTGGTTTAATGCCAAAATCGGATGGTTGAAGAATTTTGCAGGTAGTAGCAGAAAAGACCCAAATATAACAAGCAAAAATGTCGGCGACTTTCCATTTTTAAAAATACCCCTTCCCGAACAAAAAGCCATAGCCAAACTTCTGAGTTTAATGGACAGCACCATTAACCAAAACAACGAACTCATCACACAAAAAGAACTTCGTAAAAAATGGCTGATGCAAAATTTATTGACAGGGAAGAAGAGGTTGAAAGGGTTTGGTGGGGAGTGGAAGGAGGAGAAATTAATTTCAGTAGCAGATATAAGAAGAGGTGCCTCTCCAAGACCAATTCAGGACACAAAGTGGTTTAATTCCAAAGGAAGAGGTTGGATAAGAATTTCAGACGTTACCAAATCCCACTTTTATTTAAATAGCACTACGCAATATTTGTCTGATGCGGGTGCCGATAGGAGTGTTAAAGTTGACCGGGGAGATTTGATTATGTCGATTTGTGCAACAATTGGCATTCCAGTAATCGTAAATATTCCTGCTTGTATTCATGATGGATTTGTTCTTTTTAGGAATTATGAAAGAAGATTAACAACCTTCTTTTTATACTATTTCATTCAGTATATAAGTGAAAAACTTTCAGGTGAGGGACAGCCTGGAACACAGAAAAATTTAAACACATCGATCGTTGGAAATATTAGATTATTGCTTCCTTCTATCAAAGAACAAGTGGCAATAACGCAAGTCCTACAAGCAGCCGATAAAGAAATACAGCTTTTAAAAACCAAAACAGAAAAATTGCGTGAGCAGAAAAAGGGAATGATGCAGTTGTTGCTGACGGGGAAGAAACGACTTAAACTAAATAATAATGAAGACAATCGGAATAGAAATTGAATCTAACGAAGCTATTATCGCCGTTCTAGAACAAGATGAAGGTGGAAACCTTTCTCAGGTTACAAAAGAATGTGTTAAACTCGACATCGGTGATTCCATGAATTCTGGACATGTCAAACAATTTCGTGATCAAATCGATGCAACTTTTAACGCTATTTCGCCAGACAAAATAAGTAGTCTATCAAGAAACATCAGTGGACCGTTTGCCTCATCTCCTTTAACTTTTAAAATTGAAGGTATAATTCAACTATACCAGAAAGTTACAGTTGAATTAGTTTCATCTAAAACCGTCAAGGCATTTCTCAAAAAGAAAGAGAATGAAATAGCTCCTAAATTTAAGTATCAGACTAATGCACTTAATTTAGCATTTTACTTAATTAAACAGCACTCGAATGAATGAACTTTACGATGACGACGTACCAAAAGCGATTCAAGATTTTGTGAGACAGCATCCAGATATAGAAATCGTCGAATATCATAAAAGAGGATTCAACGGGGAAGTATATTTTGGTAAAAGAAAAAAACTGGGTGATGAGGTAGTTTTAAAATTCTATTGGGCTGACAAGAATTATGATGAAACGGAAGAAGCCGTAATTTTAAAAAAAATAAAGCATAAAAATGTTTTAGAGATTTACGATCTGAGGTTTCTACCTCCTTACTTCGCTCATTTTCTTACTCCTAAAATATCTGGGGGTGATTTACAGGAAATAATCGAAAATAGGAAACTATCTTCAAAGGAAGCTTTGGAGATAGTTGCTGGCATCTTATTAGGTCTTACTGAATTGCATTCAGCTCACAGCTTGGTTCATCGAGATTTGAAACCAGGTAATATCTTAATCAATCTTTCTGATAATTGCCCAATAATTGCAGATTTGGGTGCTGTAAAGAAAATTGATGGGGTGCATGGATTTGTAAGTGCTTCTAAGGCTACTCATTTATACCTTCCTCCCGAAGCTGTATTAAAGGATGAGTACTATTTCCAGTCGGACATTTATCAGGTCGGAGTGACTATGTTTCAACTCTTAGGTGGTTATTTCCCACTGGACGATCCATATAAATGGCTTACCAAGAAGGAACTGATGAAAGTAAACACACTTCGAAGTGACAAGCAAAAAGTGGAGGCATTCAATGGAATGATTGAATCGAAGATAGTTAAAGGCTCTCTCATCGACACGAAAACAATGCCGTATTACTTAGATGATGTATTCAGAAAAGTAATAAATAAAGCGACTAATCTAGACCACAATAAGCGTTATGCTAATTGTGCTCTATTCCTAAAAGATGTTCATAAATTGATTCAGAATTGCCCTGATTACATAAATGAGGACGGTGCAATACAAATATCACAGGGAAATGGCAAATGCTTTCGTATTATACAGAAGGATACCGGAGAGATAAGTTTTGAGAAAAAAATGCCTGGTAAGGATTGGCGTAAAAACAATAACCACAACGGTTCATTATCTGAGGCACTGGCAATCGCACGTACATAGATATAGCAAAAACCGCAGGGCTCGACACACGTCCTGATGTATCGAGCCCCGAAACTCAATCTTCCGTTTGGTAAGATGAGCAATGCAAAGGTATGGTAAGAATAAATAATTTACAACAAGGCATAAAAAAACCGCAATTACGGTATCGCGGCCAACCAGGTCCTTTTCCCTCTGGGAAATGACATAACAAAGATAGGTTCTTGTTTTCAAATACCAAAACTTACGAAATCACTAAATCAATATGTATAGAGAACCATCCAAAACTATACATATCGAAAAAACATGTATAGAAAACAGCACTTTTCTATACATATAAAATAAAATTCAGCCAATCTCTGTCTTAAAAAGCCAACGTAAAATGGAAACCCCCAGTTTTAAAGAAGACCACATCAGCCTAATCCCTGCTTTGCAATTGTTACAAAAGCTGGGATATACATATCTAAGTCCTGATGAGGTCAAACAACTTCGTGGTGGAAAAACGAGTGCTGTGCTGCTGGAAGACATTTTGCGGAAGCAGTTAAAAGAGATTAATGCGGAAAAGAGAATCAGTTCGACCAAATTCACCTACATCAGCGACGCCAACATTGAAAACGGAATTCGTGCATTAAAAGAGCTACCGATGCAGGATGGTTACATTGCCGCTTGCGAAACGGTTTACAACCTGATCACACTTGGAAAGGCTTTTGAACAAAGTTTCGACGGGGACAAAAAAAGCATTACACTACAATACATCGACTGGGAAAACATAGAAAACAATGTGTTTCATGTAGCCGACGAATATAGCGTCGTGCGTAGTACCAGCAAAGAACACTACATTCCCGATCTGGTTTTGTTTGTCAACGGTATCCCGCTGTGCATTATTGAATGTAAAAGGCCTGACAAAAAAGAACCGTTGGTGCAGGCAATCAGCCAGCATCTACGCAGCCAGCAAGAAGACGGAATCCGTTCTTTGTATGTTTACTCACAAATTACAATGAGTGTCGCAACACAAGATGCCATTTATGCGACGAATGCAACACCAGAAAAATTTTGGGCAAAATGGCACGAAAAATTTATAAATGACGATCAAGAAGCCAAATATAAAAGCGAATTATTTGCACTAAAAAACCAGCCCTTATCAGCTTCGGCGCAGGAAAAGCTTTTCTCTGGTCGTTTCAAATACATTCATCCGTATTTTGATGATCTGGAAAAAGAAGAAATACTGCCCACTGTGCAGGACGAATACCTGTATGGCTTGTGCCGTCCTGAAAGATTACTTGATATCGTTTTCAACTTCATTTTGTTTGACAACGGAGATAAAAAAATCGCACGTTATCAGCAGTTCTTCGCAATCAAGAAATCCATAAAAAGGATCCTTAACATTGAAAATGGAAAAAGGACGGGAGGCGTAATGTGGCATACGCAAGGAAGCGGAAAATCATTAACGATGGTGATGCTTGCCCAGGCGATTGCGATGGAGAAGACGATCAGAAATCCCAAAATTATATTGGTAACTGACCGGACCGATCTTGACAACCAGATCACGGGTACATTCCGTAAATGCGGCAAATTTGTTGAAAATGCAGGAACGGGACAAAGATTAGTGGAGCTGCTGGAAAGTAAAAGTGATTCGGTTGTTACCACGATCATCAACAAGTTTGTGGCGGCAATGAAGAAAATAAGTAAGCCATTGGAAAGCCATGATATCTTCGTTCTTGTTGATGAAGGCCACCGAACCCAGCACGGCACATTTAACATTGAAATGCAGAAAGCATTGCCAAACGCCTGTTTCATTGCGATGACCGGAACTCCTCTTTTCAAAAAGGATAAAAGTACGGCAGTGAAATTCGGAGGAATTATTGATGCGTACACGGTTGACCAGGCAGTGAAAGATAAGGCCGTGGTACCTCTGCTTTATGAAGGACGCCTGGCCAGACAAACTGTGAATGCAGCTCCTTTGGATCGTTTTTTCGGAATGGTATCAGAACCATATACTGAATATCAAAAAGCAGATTTTAAAAGAAAATTCAGCCGGGCAGATCAGCTGAACAGTGCTGAACAAAAGATTTATGCACTTGCCTGGGATATCAGTTTACATTTTCGGGACAACTGGCAGGGTACACCATTTAAAGCACAGCTGGTTTGTGATAAAAAGATAAATGCGATTCGTTATAAAGAGTTTCTGGACATAATTGGTATTGTCAGCAGTGAAGTTTTGATTTCTTCATTGGATGAGCGTGAAGGAGAAGCCAGCGTGTATGAAGACTCTTCGGATAAGGAAAAGCGATTCTGGAAAAAAATGATGGATGAACATGGTAATTCAAAAACCTATGAAAAAAACATCATCAATCGTTTCAAAAATCAGAAAGATCCCGAAATAATCATTGTTGTAGACAAGTTACTCACAGGATTTGATGAACCAAAAAATACGGTTTTATACCTGACAAGGAATCTTCAGGGACACAAATTGTTACAGGCTATTGCGAGAGTAAACCGGATTTACGCGGATAAAGAATTTGGTTATATCATTGACTATTACGGCGTAATAGCCAATCTGGACGACGCACTGGAATTGTATTCGTCTTTCGAAGATTTTGATTCAGAAGATTTGGAAGGTGCTTTGGTCAATATTAATGATGAAGTTAAAAAACTACCTCAAAAGCACTCAGAGCTCTGGGATATTTTTAAAACCATTGCCAATAAAAGAGATGCAGAGGCATATCAATTATTACTAAAAGATATAGCAATCCGGGCAATATTTTATGATAAACTGGCTGCGTTTGCAAAAGGCATGAAGCTGGCATTTTCTTCAATCGCATTTTACCAGGAAGCAGACGAAAAGACCATAAACAGGTACAAAGAAGATTTGTCTATGTTTTTGAAACTTCGCGTGGCCGTCATCGAACGGTATAGTGATGCCATTGATTACAAACAATATGAAGGACAGATTCAGAAACTGATTGATACACACATCACCACTGAAAATGTAGAAACGATCACGGAACTTGTCAATATTTTTGATAAAGAGAAATTTCAGCAGGAAGTAGAAAGCACAACGGGCAAGGCAGCCAAGGCGGATAAGATCGCCAGCAGGACATCAAAACACATCTCAGAAAAGATGGAGGAAGATCCTGCTTTTTATAAAAAGTTTTCTGAAATGTTACGGGAAACCATTGCTGACTATGAAGCCAAACGCATCAGCGAAATGCAGTATCTTAATAAAGTGCAGGAAATTATGGATCAGGTATTGACCCGTAATGATAGCGATATACCAGAATCTTTAAAAGACAAAGATGTAGCAAAAGCATTTTATGGTCTGGCAGTAGAATCGCTAAGCGAAAAAATAGCTGATCATAATTTAACAAAGGACATTGCAACGCATTCCGCTTTACAAATTGATGCCCTGATAAGAGCCGCAGTTCTGGATTTCGGGAAACCAGTAGTGGATTGGCAGTATAAAACCAGCATAACAGGTAAATTACTGATCGATATCGGAGATTACCTGATTGACGAGGTTCGGGATAAATACCACATCAACATGACATTTGCCGAAATGGACGACCTTGTTTCCAAATGTATTGAGGTTGCTAAATTACGTTATCGGTAATGAAAGATTACATTGAATTTGGTTCAAAAACAATTGAATTTCATTTAGAATTCAATGACAGAAAATCACTTGGCATTACAGTTACACCTGCGTTAGAGGTATTAGTAAAAGCGCCAATAGATACAACAATTGATAAGATAAAGGAAAAAATTAATAAAAAAGCTCCGTGGATTCTAAAGCAACTGAGCTTCTTTTTATCATTTCATCCTAAAACACCGACAAGAAAATTTGTAAGCGGGGAAACACATCTTTATCTCGGACGACAATACCGCTGTCTATTTCGGAGATATGGGGGCAGGCATTTCGGAGCATATAGGGCCAAGCGTTTCGGGAATCATTGGGCCACTTTCCAAGTGCAATAATAGTAGTTTAAATTTAAGTACTCAACTGTTTTTTCTTTCTTAGGGAATCTCCTTCGAGCTCAATGCGGTGGGAAGAAAAAACAATTCGATCTAAAATCGCGTCGGCAATGGTATTTTCTCCAATCAGACCATGCCATTTTGAGACTGGTATCTGGGTTGCAATGATTGTTGACGATTTATCATACCGTTCTTCAATCACGTCGAGCAGT
>NZ_SMFL01000027.1 GCF_004349265.1 Dyadobacter psychrotolerans | reverse complement strand
TTTGGGTAGACAATCTGGCAAGAATCATTTGATGCGGATTGTTGGCCTGATATCTGAACAAAGCCACCTACCTTTTCGACAGGCAACCGCGCGGCCAACTTTTCTTTTCCCGCCCAGTAACCAAATTTGGCTACCGTGATGCCATGTGGCTTGCAAAATTCACTCTGGGTTAGCCCACTTTTACGCCATTCCCTTACTAATTTGAACATCTCTTCCGACTGATCCATTTTGATTGGTTTTTAAGTCAAAAGTAAAAACCACGTTTCTCTTAAGAAATATGTGGTTCATAGGATGCTTACTGTACATTCACAAACAAGAAAAATCGCTTGCGGAATGGGGACTACGGTATGACGAATATGACTGCGGTACGGTTTAATAAACTAATAGGGTTTCTATATCGCAAGACCGAAACCACTAAGAAAATGGAAGGACTACTTCGTGGAAATCCTGACTGGGTTACTGTTGGAGCAGCTAGTGTTGAATGGTTTATTACATTTAGTAATTAAGCTTTTGGCAATACTTGATGTATTTGTTGACTGCTAGGTAACCGAGCGATAACGGAGGTTGAGACTTTCATGACTAGGTCAACAATTCGGTGTTTATTGCTACATGAAACATTGAACAGCCGTTTTGCAGCAGATGTCAACCTTTGCTGTGGAAATTTTTTAACTTTTTTTATTTGAATGCATACCTTAATCTTCTATTGTTACAAGTTTATATTTTTTTTGAAAGAGTTAACATATACAACATAATACAGAAATGGATTATAGCTCGAAATCAAAAGATCTGTTTTCGCCGAGATCACGGTTCCTATGCGCAATTGATAGTTTTGAACCGTCAATGCCCTCCTAGAGAAAGGCTTATGCCAGACCCACGAATAGTAAAAAAAACTTATTTAATAAGCCCCAGTGGTTTTAATGGATTTTTAGGGAGTTATTCATCAAATTTCAATGAAAAAAACAAAGTGTATTTGAATTTTAAGTAGGCTGACGTAAATTTATATTGTCACCATTGAAACAGTGTTTATCTGCAATGGGACATTGTTGATAAAGCCTAATTTAGATTAGTAGTGTAGTCTAAATTGCAGAAACGAGAATAATCTTTTTAAGGCATTAATAGAACTATTATGGATGCTTCAAGATATAGAGATCACGAGTGTATGATCTCTAACAATTCTTTTTAGATTCGATCTGAGTAATGAAGGTGGTTTTCTTGGCAAATCTTGAGGTACCATTGAAGTTTAGTTTTCTTTTGCAAATCTTCAAGCAGAAGCGGTTTAAATCTGCTTTATAAGGCTAAGGATTCACTTCAGGACAAAGAAGGTTTGGAAAGCCAAAAGATAGATGACCTTGGGAATTCCATGGCTAAAAATCAGGAAAATAAGTAATATTACAGTAATGTTTGTTCCTAACATAACTTTTACATGCAAAACCCGGAACTCCGCTTTTCGGCTGCTTCTGATAGGGCTGAGTCAGCCTGCCGCAACAACCCTTTTTTCTTTGGTTGTTGGAAAACACGGATCTGCTCTTTGGCTTTTTTGTCCTGGTGGCTCCACTCGGTCAGATCATGTATGCGAACTCTATCCTAGGTTTTGAAGTGTTTACAGAGAATTTCAAAATGAGCTGTCGGATGAATAAGTGCAAGTTGGTGTAAGTTTTTAAAACAGGTGAGAATGACCCGTTGATTAATATAATAGTGCGCTTCCGTAGTAAAGCAGGACCATTGAAGAGTTCTTTTAATAGGGGAAATTGCATCTTATTGTGATGCTTCAAGAGTTTGTTGTTGATTGGTGGATACTTGCTGTAGACATGATCTGCTGTTAAAGCCTTAAAAGACTTGTGCCGTGCTACCCGTGAGCATGCCGATTTCTTTTCACGTCATATCTATTGTTTTAGGCAAACCATCGTCCAGTGAATTTTGCCAAGATCGTTTATTTAACAGTTCGTTTATGAAGTTACGTTTTCTTCCAGCTATCTGTATTTGTCTTGTCATCTTCAACTATATATTGTACAATCACTATTATTCCGTAAACTTTCCTTACCAAGATGACTTCCTATTGATTCAGTTCATAGAAGCAGTAGCGGAAGGCGAAATTGGTTTCAAAGACCTTGTAACCGAACTTTTTCGGACATTCAATGACCACAAAGCGGTTGTGCCGCGACTTATTGCTTTGATTCAATACAAGCTTATTGGTTGTCTAAACTTTCGTTTTTATATTGCCTTGGTGTCGTTGAATGTTACATATATATTTTACTTCATTTACCTGCAGTACCGGAAGACCAAGTTGCCATTATATTATTTTATACCGGCCGCATTCCTTTATTTTCAGCCGCTATATTATGAAATTTCCGGTTGGGCGTTAACTGGGATGCAGCACTCATTTCTAACGGCTTTTACTGCCACCGCTGTCATTCTGGCATCACAACGTACTAACATGACATTGTTTGGGGCAATGCTTTGCTGTTTATTAGCCACATTTACGCATGGGAACGGCATTCTCTCCTTTCCTGCAATCATAGTATATTTTCTAATTTTCAAAGATATCAAACCTGCAATTATTTCAGGTGCTTTCATGGTGCTGTGTCTCGTAATTTATCTCGCAGGATACGAATCAGGACAGGCAGTCCAGCTTCCCAAGAATTTAACCCTCTTTTTTCAGTCACTTTTTGGTCTAATCGGCTCTTCAATGTCACTTTGGGCATTTCCATTGTTTTCATCATTCGTCTGGGGGGCTATTATCGTGTGCTTCCTGTTATATGTTATGTGGCAAGCCATAGGGTTTCACTTCAACAAGCTCACTAAGATAAGGCCTGGGACAGCGGAATTGCTTGCTTTGTTTGTGTTTATCCTGCTTACGAGCTCAGTAATAGCCTTATTCAGGTCTTGGGCAGGCAGTACGTTAGCCAGCCGGTTCCAGATTTATGCCTCATTGTCCACAGTTATCTTTTACGTTTTGTTACTGCAATACACCCGTCTTTTTCGCAGGCAAACTGTCTTTTACACTGTCACGCTACTGAGCGTGTTTTACTGCTTGTATTCCTATTACAAATTCACGGGGATAGTCGCAAACAGGAGAACGACCTATCTAGCTGATGTCTACAACTGGAAACACAACCGGAACATGTTGTCGGTCGAAGAGACAATTACAAAAAACGGAGCATTCTATTTGAACCCAGGGTACGAAAAGGGCTTTTTTAAGCTGCCAGATGCGATTGTCGAGCGGTATCAACTGGATTCTATGTTCCGAGCCCCTGTAAAGACGGGTCTGAATAACCAGCTCTACGTAGAAGATTGGCGCGTGGAAAGAGCTGTCCGTAACGGAGTGGAAAAACTGACGTATTCCTATGTAGCCAGCAATGCTTTTCCACAGCGCAAACCGCTTTCTGTGGACCGCTTTCTTATCTTAAAGAATCGCGATACTGGAGTCTTTCATTTGGCATGCGCAAATCCCAAAGTTGAAGCGCGTAAACAAATTCTGACTGCTGGACATTATTTCAAGCCGGGTTTCAACACATTATTTCGTCAAGATGATCTTACGACTGGGACCTATGATCTTGGTGTTTTAGACGTGGCAAATAATGGGCAAAAAACTTTTTACAGGCTTGACAAATCGCTTATTGCAGACAAGGGTTATACGCTTCAATGATCTGCATCTGAATTTATAGTGTGAATCGCTTTTCGAATGCAGCAATAGGTGTAAATGGTTTAGTGGAACGTGTTCGTTCGCAGATCGCGTATATGGTGTAGGTAGCTTTGTGACAAATAATCAACTGTTATGCAATCTGATCCAGTTATTGGCAAGCAACTTACAAAGTTGGACTGCCGATTTGTTTTTAGCAGCCCTTATCACTGATGCGTTCATGACCAGCATTCTGCCCCGCACTGCCTGGGATCAGATCCCTTTTTTTGCCGGACGTCTCAGCCCATTCTCTAATGAGCGCTAATCAGCGATGCTTGATGACGGTGAAAAGTTATTTTTTACACGCGACGGTCCGTTCATCGGTCAGGAAGGTAGGCTGCAAAGAGCCGTTAAATACAACATTTTTGTAGCGCGCTAGGAATAAAGTTGAGTATTATTTCCGCATTTTGATGTTTGTTTACTAATTTATGTTCAGATTTTTACTATTTACAGGGGCTAGCTCATGTCCGAACATGCGGAGTACCTGATTGACCTTTTCAAGATTCAGGTTGCCTTTGTCCTGCTCGATCTTCCGGATTACCGTGAGTGCGACTCCAGCCCTGGACGCCAGATCTTCCTGAGTCAATTGGGCTTGCTTTCTTTTTTGTTTAACGAATTCTGGTAGTCTCTCCATGATTTATATGTTTAAGCATATAATTATATAAATATAATAGAATTTATATGCAAAAGCATACAAATATCTATTACCAGTACTAGATCACAATTATATTCTTTTACATATAATTATGTGTTTAGGACTTGTATTGCAGTGACTAATCTATCGAAAGTCGGATAGAAGACGTGGAGATAGCCAGTCATGTATTGATGCCATTATATGGAAGGTTAATTGTTCGCGATTTGCAAACAAAGAACAAGGTCTAGGATTGAGAAGAGATACAGCACAGCAGCCGCTACTGGGTATCGTTTTCAGTAATCTCAAATGTCTCAGAAATCACACTAACTTTATTGCCTGAAACTAGAATTTTTAGAATTTCGGCTTTGGAACAGGGTTCTTAACTACGACGCTCATTCGTTTTTTCTGATTCTCCTTTTTGCAAAATTTATGCAAAAAATTGTAATAATTTTCTAGATCATCTAAGCAGCTCGTCAGGTAAAGATTTTCTTCCGAACATGTAGCTGGCTTGTAACTAATTGAGAATTGTATAACATTTGGGCATATAATTCAGTCAATTCTTATGAAAGTTATTCTTTATTGCTTTTTGTATCGGTAGTGTTGTCTTGTGAAAAATCTGGGATTCATGTCGTTGGCCGGGATACTGTTCTGGATGAATATCCTGATTGGTATACTTTGAAAGCTCCCATTGACCATAAAATATCAGGTGTTTGGGGCAATTATAACAAAGCTGTCCTGATTTCCACTATGTTTAAACTTTTCGTATGACAGAACAAGGCAAGCATTGGCAACAAGTTCACCAGCGGTCTATCGGGATGATAGGAGTAGTACGATATGGTGATACGTTGTTCACTATAACTGTCTTGACAAGCGGTACCAATAATAAAATTTATCAACAAGTGCTTATACAGCAGGTGATTACCTAATACAAGCATACGGAAACATGAGAGAAGATCTTGCTGGACAAAAAGATGAGCCTATTAGATAATGGTGATACCTGCTTCGATAATTGGTATAATCGTCTGCCGACGGCTGGCAGTTGTGTTTAAACCATCACCTCTATAGTTTTATTTATAACTTTTCAGTAAATTGTTTATTGATATCACTATAAGCAAATGCTTATGAAAGAGTTGACAAAATATAGCAGCATCCAAGAGCTGAAAAGTGCCTCAAGAGCGGTAGACATGTCGCCCGCTAAGGTCATGGAGCGTCATAATAGTTTCGAAAGATCTATGATGTCTTTAAGGCAAGAATATGTCAAAACCAATCAACGATAGTGAGTGTCGCACAACTGCTATTAGCATTCGAAAAATGGTTTAATAGTATATCGACCATTAAAATTTTGTAGCGTTACAATATGGCATAATGCTGACAACTATGGCGAATTTTAGGAAGCTAAGCGAACAACAAAACCGATTATATAACTTCATAGATAATCTTTTATGGGAAGAATGGGACCCAATCGGTATTAATGATATGCCTGAAGCAAGGAATGAGTATTCAACCTATACTCCTCAAATATTTTCTCTGGTTATACGTGGTGCCAGCAATGAAGATATCACAGAAAAGCTGAGAAGAATAGAAATAGACTGGATTGGATTGGCTAGCAATGCCGACAGAAATATGGTATTGGTCACAAAAATTCTTCAAGCTGCAGTGGGGTGCCGTCCGGAAGATCTAGGAGATATTGAGGAGCTGAAAAAACAAAGGGATCTGAATAATAGGCGGTAATTTTCTCTACGCTTAACTTCCTAATAACATTCCCGAATGACTTGCTTTAAATTTCTGCACTTTCTATCAAAAAGTAAAGTTAGTTTAGTTTCGAAAGCAGGGGCCGATATTTGCAAAACCCAGTTGTCTGAAATCAAACCGATATTTTTTCTTAGCTGGTCGTTAAATTGATTCCATCCAGGCAGTGTTTCGTTTAGTGTTAAGCAAGAGTTGTCGTTGGTGAAAATATCCATACTTATCTCATCTGTTGTAACCAGGTCTACTTTGTAGCCAAATATACTGATAATTCCTGCCCACTTATATTCTGTTAGACTTCCCGTTTCACTTCTCAACGCAAAACCATGATCATTGTAGATGAATGCTCCGAAATCATCTGAGGATCTTTGTTTTTCCTTCATATTTTGACATTAGCATTCAACATGAATCGGATGGTTAGTAGAAAATTACAATTGAGTTGAAATGAAAGAGTCCCCAAGGAAACTTTTGGTGCTACCTTTTTGGCGTCAAAGGATAGTCCGAAGTGTCCAATAAACATAGAGTGAAGATTAATAACGGGTTTGATTTGCAATGATCAGCATAAATTGCGGATAATGTACTTGACAAAAGTCAAGAATAAGTTAAAAGGCTGGTTTAATCGCGTTGATTTTTACCCTTGTAACATTGAATGTGAAAATTTAGGGTATTTTGAATCCTAATTCACAACTCCAACCTATGTTGTCACCGAAAACCAAGAGAAAAGTTGCCCTTATCGTTGCTTTTGGAATATTATGGTTTATTTTTAGCATGATTTATTGCATGCTGGAAAAAGGAATTCTGGGAGATATGGACCACTATCCGTCTACAGGCAATCAGTACAAATTTGCAGCAAACATTTTTGTAATCCCGGCTTTGGTGGAAAATTCGGATTCTTTGACCATTGGAATCGGGAAATTAGGATCATGACAGTTCGGACAACATTGGTCCTAGTAATATGTTGAATATTAGCATAATAGAATGGGTAAGCTGAAACAAAGTGATGGTCAATCTGCTGCGGAATTAAGTGAGCTCGATTTCCGAATTCTCCACACTAAGATCCAAACACGTAGTCTGGTAAAGGTATTATGGAAGAGGCTAGCCTATCTGCACAGCACGAAACGCTAGCACCGCGGCCTGAAATTGGGAAAACATCCTGAATGGCCGTGACCCAAAGACTAACTATTTACGGTTCAGACTGTATCAGTACGTAGTTTGGATATGCGCAAGTGTATGATAACCCTACGCCAAAGTCTGTAAAAAAATAATTTTCAAAAATTGGCTTACCTTTTTCTGATTGATACAATAAAGGATTAAAACAATCCTAAAATAGTTCGATATGAAAAGCACAGTTACAATTCTCGGATTTCTTACAGCCTTTGTCATAGTTTGGCATATCAAGATTGCTTGCTGCACAGAGACTAAAATTGTTGGTTTGTTCAAAGTACAGCCCGATCAGCCCGGCTACACATGGAATATCCCTGACAGCAATTTAATCTTCACGGTTGTTCCGCCACCGGAACCAATCATGACAGCTGCTCACTTCTTCTGGGAAGACAATAACGTTGTATGGCGGGAGAACATGCCTCATCCCAATTACCAGGTAATCTCCGCATCTGAGGTAAATCGCTGGATTCCTTTACCTGGCTACGTCTGGGAAAATGAAACGGACGGAGATTTTTCTACCCACTGGCAAGCCGGTACAGCACACCCTTATGCAAAGGTTGTAGCCGCTGAAAGGGAAGGTGATTGGAAACCCATGCCGGGCTACAAATTCACTAACGAAGCGGATGAGAATCTAAGCGTAATCTGGGAACCTGGGCTGCAACATACGTCCTATAAAGCAATCGCTGCTGAGGAAGCAGGTAGCTGGGTTCCTATGCCTGGTTATCAATTTGTTATGAACGGAAATGTCTGGACGGATCTTGTCTGGACTCCTGGACTTCGTTATGATTCGTTTAAGATCATTTCTGATACACAGCCAGATAACTTTCTGCCTTATCCGGGTTACAGGTTCGTCAATCCGGGAAGCAGTCTGGATGTCATCTGGGATCCGGGCGTTATAGATTCAGATGACTCAACCCGCATCGCTGGCAACCTCGAAGGAACCTGGGATAATCGGGTAATAGAAAGCAGCTTTCCCCATGAACCTACTTCGGCACAGCATTACGCCAATGCAGGTGTAGGCGTTGTCGTAGCGAACGTGGCGGAGTGGATTTTTGGTAAAAATTCTTTCTCAGACTACGTTGAAGAAGAGAGTGCGAAGGAATTGATTCGGGGAGTTGTCAAAGATGTTATTAAGTAGTCCAAGATTTAATGCTGAAACAATAGCAGCTTGGTAACATTATGGAAAAATAAATATTTGTATTGTCAGTGAGGGCTGCTCCCTATGTTACCATCGCGTAAGGGTTCTTGTTCAAAATTGCAGAATCGATCCGGGGTGCTGGACAGTTTTACTATTGCTCTGTTTAGCTTTGTGTGAACGATTAGAATCAGAATTACATGTTATCAGACAAGAGCGGTTGATACCGTTCTTGTCTTACCTATTCAATGATCTTTGAAAATAAAGTAAGTTTGAGGACCTGTTTTCAATAATCAAATTAAATGAGGGAATTGAACACCGTTACAAATTATTTTCGGGTTTCGAAAAAAAATGATTAAATCTTTAAACTGAATAAATAATCTTAGCCGTAATTTATTACTTTGTAATGCTTTAAGTAGAAATTCTTTTATTGGGTTGATATCTATCAAGTACTTTCGCCGTCATCCTGTTTTTCTCTTAATGAAACGGTAATATCCCGAAGTTACAAACCTATCCTCGTCATGAAAAATGAACAACCTCTCCTCGAGCTTGAACGAATAAAAATTGGACGGCATGAAGAGAATGATGTCGTATTGTCTCCAACGGATATAGGTCGCTTTCACGCGGTCATCACAGTTTGCGGCCCCAACAACTATCTGATCCAGGATCTGGAAAGCAAACATGGCACGTTCGTCAACGAAGGTCGAATCCGATCTAAACTGATTTGCGCCGAAGATGAGATACGTTTGGCCTCTCACACTGTTTTGGCAAAAGATCTGCTCATTATAGCCAAAGTCATTGAAGGCGAAAAGCCCAAACGTGATCCTGACGACTTTACTGAAGAGTTTGCGATCATGAATGAGTTTTATGAGCAGTATCTGATTTTTAAGGCAGAGGAAATAAATATTCAGAATGCCATAAAAAAAATGAACGATAATTTAAGGTTGGGAGGAGCTTTGTCGGCTCCTACACTAGCAGCGCTCACCTTGTTGTTAGGAGGTGCGCCCGCCGTGGCTGCCATGTCAGCATGTGGACTAGGAATGCTCATTCCCGCCATAGGTTCCCGGTTTTTAGGTGAGAATGAAAAATTAAGTCAGCCACGTTTACATTTTGCGAATAACTGGAAATGTCCGAGATGTGGTGATAAAACGATGCTTCTGGGTAAGTCATGGCAGGTTTTGGCGAAGCAAAAAAAATGCACACGGTGCAACGCTGTTTGGGTAAAATAATTTTTTTCAAAAAAGTGCTAACCTTTTTTCATGCTGCGTGATTAACTAATAAATCAACCATTATTTAAAACTTATCAAAACCCAAACCATGTCAGACAACCAAAGTAATGCCAGCGAACTAGCTGATTTGCATGAAGTTATTCAGAAACTAACAGAGCAGGCTCAGAACGAGCAAAGTCCTGCATCAGAGGGAAAAGCAAAATTTAAACTTAACGACAAACAAAAAGCACTGGCAGTTTTAGGCACTGTGTTGTTAGGCGGGACCGCCTTTGTGGCGGTGGACCAGGTGAATGGCCAGGTGGTGCAGCCAGCCGTAACTCCTGCAGATTCTACTCAGGTGCATGTTGGCGAGAATGCAGGCGTTGATAGGTCATCGTTAGCGCAGCAAATCGGTGTGGGCGAAACCCGGCCAGTAACGGGCGGCACCATTACCCCGAATGAGGACGTGCAAATCGCAAGTAGTGTTAACGATTCAATGTCATTCGCCGATGCTTTTGCAGCGGCGCGTGAAGAAGCAGGCCCCGGAGCCATATTTACCTGGCATGGAACTACCTACAATACTTTTTTCAAAGAAGAATGGAATCAAATCGGGCTCGCCGATAAACAGGAGTTTCTGAATAATATAGGATACAAAATCGAAGGGCCAGACAAGGTCGATCAAAACGAAATTCCACACAATGACGTAGTCCCTCACGATACTGACGAACCTGCCCCTGACAAAGCTGACTCGAAAACGGACTGGGCTTCGGCTGATGTAAAGGAAGTAGTGATCGATGGTAAGTTAACTTATGTCTTTGACAGTGATAAGGATGGAATTGCTGATGCAATAATGATTTTTGA
Source organism: Dyadobacter psychrotolerans (assembly GCF_004349265.1). Classification (GTDB taxonomy): domain Bacteria; phylum Bacteroidota; class Bacteroidia; order Cytophagales; family Spirosomataceae; genus Dyadobacter; species Dyadobacter psychrotolerans. Next base: position 38,050 of record NZ_SMFL01000027.1, on the reverse strand, counting down.
CGAGCAAACCAACCAGACAACTATTTTGATGGACGAAACCGGCGACAATTCTCTGGATACCATAGTCTTGATGGATTCGAACATGGAGCCTATTACGACCCAGCCAATGGAGAAACCCGCGCTGGTGATGATGGCCGATGTCGATTTGATCAATGAAAGTTCCGAAGTAGCAAATGAAGAAATTGCTGTTGACACGTTGGAAGCAGAGGTTGAGGAAGAGTTGGAAGGGGAAGATTCGGAAGATAAGGTCACCCTGTCGGGAGATTACAGCAACGACGATGACGTGGATGACATCTCGTAGTCAAGCGTTCGTTAATCCATTGCCGTTAGTATAAATCGAAAATGCGTGTAAATTCTCCGATCGGATGGATAAGGTTAAAAACGAAATTATTGCCTGCTCGAAATGTAGAAATGGCAGCTTGGTGATAGCAAAGGACTTTGCAGCAGGTTTTTTTCTTTGTAAAAAATGTGGTCATGTCAACACTGTTTCCACTCAGGTGTATGATGAAGAAGTCCTTGAGAAGCTGCCTCATACCGGTTTTTTGGTATCTGTGAACAATCCGTCGGAAATTTATGCGCTCAGACCGGGGGTGAACGTGATCGGTGTTGGTGAGATGGCGGATGTTGTTCTGAAACGGGTAACCCACGATGGTAAATGTTTCATTAGCAGGCAGCATTGTACCATAACAGTCTCATTTGGCAAGTGGAACGGGCAGCTTAGCTATTTGCTGGAAGACGGCGCAGCTGATCCGACGGGTGGACGTAAGGCAAGCCTCAATCATACTTTTTACAAAGGAAAAAAAGTTGAACAGCAGGATGCGCTGTATGTGGGTAACCAGGACCTGATTAATCTGGGGGGAGAAGATGCGTACCGGCTGGAACATTACATCATACCCGCAGGAACACTTGAAAATTACAAAATTTCACAACGCGTCGAAGATGGCGGCACTGATTGATCGAATGGATATAACTATTTCCCCCCCGCTGGCTTTTACTGAACTGGGCCGGCGGGACAATAACGAAGATTACATCTGTCCAACAAACGTTGATACTGACACCAGGCTGTTTATTGTTTGCGATGGTATGGGCGGGTTGGACAAAGGTGAGGACGCCAGTCGGATTACCGCTGAATCCGTTCAGCGGTTTTTTATGGAAAACCCTTCGGAAACAACATCCGAAGAATATATCTATCAGGCTGTTGTATCAGCCTTTGAGCACCTGAAAGCCTTTGCAGAAGCAGACTCGCTCATTACACGTATGGGTAGTACGCTAACCCTGCTGCACCTGAACAGCCACAGTGTTACTGTTGCCCACGTTGGTGACAGTCGCGTTTACCATGTACGGGACGGTGTCATTTTATACAAAACCAAAGACCACAGGCAGGTGCTGGACATGGTAGAGCAGGGGATTATTACGGCTGAGCAGGCAATCGACCATCCCTGGCGAAACCGGTTGAGCCGGTCGGTATCTTTCAAGGTTGCCATGTCGGGAGAGGCGGCCACCGCACAGCCGGGCAAACCAGTGGTGCAGCAGATAACGGACATACAGGAAAACGACTATTTTTTCTTATGCACCGACGGGGTTTTAGAGCAAATCACTGATGCGCTGTTGACCGAAGTTTTGGCGAGCGATAAACCGAACGAAGCCAAGGTAACAGAAATTTTGGATCGCTGCCGGCCTGAGACCAGAGACAATTATACCGGCGTTTTGGTACAGATCGAGGCGGTATCGGAGGCTATCGCTTATAAACTGCCTGAGGAAACCGATGATGAGGCGGCGCTTCCCAAAAGTAGTTTCGTAACCTGGCTTGTGACTGTTGTTTTAATCATAGGCCTTATTGTGGGAGGTTATTATTGGTACAGCCATCAATAAATATTTTAGGACCTATGTTTGCCAAAACCCAACTCTTACTAATCATCCTGCTGCTTGCCGTAGCAAACGCCTTCGCCCAGCTGGATCCTGATTTTTTGCGCTATAAAAAAATGGCAGACGACTGTTATGCCAACAAGGATTATGCATGTGCTGAGAAAAACTATGGTCTTGCCATTAAAATTAAGATTAACGATCCTTATTGTAAACGGCAAATTGGAAACTGTAAGCAGAATCGCGTTGCTGAGGTTGAAGTTAAGAAGCGGGAGAGTAAAATGCCTGTTAAAGTGAGGCACGTTGTTACCAAAAGAAAGCCTGATGATGAAATCCAGTTGAAACCCGATTGGTTAGATGATAAGGTGGGATTTGTGGATGAGCAAGGTAAAGTAGTTATACCATTCACTTATAAGGTTGCTGCTAATTTTAGCGAAGGTCTGGCATGTGTAGGTATAGCAGGTGATGATATGTGGAGATATGGATTCATAGACAAAACTGGTAAAGTGGTTATTCCTTTTGACTATACAATTTTAACAAGTTTTAATGAAGGTTTGGCCGCAGTTGACAAAAATGGAAAGTTTGGGTTCATCAATAAAGCTGGCAAAATTGTCATCCCATTTGAATATAACTCTGTAAGCGATTTTAATGAAGGTTTAGCACATGTGAAAAAGGACAAGAAATATGGATTTATAAATAAAATGGGTAAACTAGTTGTTCCAATGGTTTATGATGATGCTCATTACTACAGTGAAGGCTTGGCAGGAGTTCAAAAGGACAAGAAATATGGATTTGTAGATAAAGCAGGTAAAATGGTCATTCCAATACAGTATGACGATGCATCCATGTTTGCCGAAGGTCTTGCATCTGTAAATAAAGGTGGAAAGCGGGGATTTATAGACAGAACTGGTACACTAATTATTCCTTTGGAATATCATAGTGTACATCATTTCAGTGAGGGTTTAGCAGCCGTAAAAAAAAATGGAGGACGATGGGGCTTCATAGATACAACCGGGAGAGTAGTTATCCCGTTCCAATATGACTATGTTGATGACTTCAAAAATTATTACGCCAAGGTAACGAAAGACGGCGAGGAATTTAAGATTGATAAAGAGGGTAGACGAACAATTGTTCATTAGTAATCCAAATGCTAATTCTGACGACAGAAGACGATAAAATATCCTATCCATATGATTTTTACATAATCAGCAATTAGCCAAATCCTTTTTTAGTTAATTTTCCAATAAATGCGGAGCGCCTAACAACTTTGCAAGTCAAATACTCACGATGAATCCTGAAAATTATAAAACGATCACCTTTGCAGAATTCAGCAATTTGTACGAAGTTAATTTCGGTGCTATAAAAGGTGACGATGACTTTCTGGGAAGTGGCGGCTATGGCTCAGTTTACAAAGGATACGATGTTAAGGGACATCAGGAAGTAGCCATCAAAAAATCGGCGACTGATAAAAATTTGCTGGATGAAGTCTTGTTGGGCAGTGCAGTACCTAAGGATAAGAATATTGCCCGCTATTTGATAGGGTACCGGGTAAAATCAGAGTCGGAAAACTTTGACGTGGCGATCCTGCAATACTACCCGAAAGGCAATCTTGATAATCTGTTTTTCAATAGAGATAGTAAGGTAACGTTAACTCCTGAGCAAACAGATGCTATCCTGCTGGGAATTCTGAGCGGTTTGAAGTTCTTACACGAGGGATTTCTGAATTCGGAAGGAAAGCATGTCAGTATTACGCATCGGGATCTTAAACCACACAATATACTTATTGCGGAACGCCGGGGGCAATTCATCCCACTTATTACTGATTTTGGTATTTCGAAGGCCGTTGTACAAGGGGATGATGCGGCGGAAAATTTTGAGAAATTGTCGAGTGGCAGAGGGACCGGGCCATACAAGTCACCGGAACAGATTCTGGGAACGGGTAGCGAGTTTTACAGTAACCTGGATTTGTGGGCGTTTGGGGTGATGTTATTTAAGATCCTTACAAAACGGCTTCCTTTTTACTCTGACCTCAAACCAGGTACAGAGAGTTTCGACCGCGATATTGAATTGAAAATTACACAGTTCGATCTGGAAAATGTTTACGCCCAAGTTTCTGAAAAGCCTGATAAATATCAAAAAGTTATTCGTCGCTGCCTTGTGCGGGATTTCAGAGAAAGGGCGCAAAGTGCCGTTGAATTGATTAATATTTTAGAAGAAATACCAGAGCAAATTGAGAAAGCCAAACAACTACTGGAAGGGGGTGATCTTGAGGAGGCGAAGGTGTTATTGAAACGGCTGGAATTGCTGAGGCCTGACTATGTGGAGGTATCCGAATTAGTGTCTCGCTACGAGTCCTTAATACAACAGGAAATAGAAATAAAGAAAAAGCTGCGGGTTGCCGAGGATTATCTGGCCAAAGGTGCGCTGGAGGAAGCGCAGCAAGTTTATGTATCAATACTTGAATCGGACGGAGGCCGGGTGGAGGCAAAAGAAGGCCTGGTAAAGGTCAATGAGCTTATCAAAGAAGCCAAGGAACTGCAAGAAAAAGCTGCTAAAATCGAGGGATTGATGGATTTAGCCTATGAGTCCTTCGCGAAACAAAATTATATACATGCCATAACTTTATTCGAAAATGTACTCTCCATGGACGCGGATCATGCTGCTGCCAGGCCAGGAATAGAGAAATGTCTTGCAAAAATGAATGAAGTGAATCTGCCGACAGATTCAAATGACGGGCCGGTACATCCGGAGCCACTCACCGACGAAAAGCATGTTGTTGTTAATCCTACAATCAAAACTTTTAAGATCAGTCCGGATCGTGTAAAACCGGGTAACACAATAATGGTATCCTGGCAGGTAGACGGAGATTCAGATAAAATTGCTTTACGATCTGCCCAATTCGGCCTGAATCGGTGGGTTGGAAAGTCGGGTAATACGACCATCGTAGCCACGAATGAAGCTGAGCTGGCGTTAGAGGTGCACTACCGGGGAGAGATTTTACGCCAGGAAAGCCAGGTAAGGTTTATTACCACGGAACTCACACCAAGTGCCCCTAAAAAGGCAATCAACAAGCTGTTTTATGCGATCCCGGTTGTGGCGGTTCTGCTTTTTTTCGGTGTGAAACAATTTTTGAATTACTCAGCGAAGCAACGACGTATTGAGCTATTTTATGAAAAGGAGCTTGCGGATGGCAGGCAAGCAGACTCACTCTTTACGATGGGACAGGAAGAACTGGCGCAAGGAACGGATAAAGACGTTGTTTCCGAAACTTATTTTAAAAAGGCGGTTTTTTTAAAACCCGTTCTGGCTGACAGTGCCTTCGCAATTTTTTTTTCCAGAGCACAGGAATTAAAAGAAGATTCGGTGGGAAACGCAAATTATTTGCAGCTGGCCAATTATTACCGGAATATTGCTCCGGGGGGGCAGCCTGAAAAACGCGAATAAAATATGAGGAAGATTATTGTCGCCGTGCTGTTTTACCTGATCGTGTCAACAGCCTACGCACAGTTGGATGCGGATTATGTAAGGATTCGGAGCGAGGCAGAGCTTTGTCTGGAGACCAGGGATTACGCTTGTGCCAAAACCAAGTATAACCTTGCCTTAAAAATCAAAACGAATGACACGTATTGCAGGCAGCGTTTGGCATATATCGACGAACGGGAAATACAACTAAAAAAGAACAAAGAAGAAAGGTTGAGGTTGGCAAAGAGCAACGCCACCGATGGAAGGTCGGCCCCTGCAAAACCATCCTACGGAATGTTAAAAGGGCTTATTGACTCCAATAATGAAAAGTTTGATTACTCCGGATATGTCCTAAAAAAGCTCCCGTATGGCAAAGGCAGGGCCGATTACAATGCCTACAATAAGGTGGCTGGTTGGGAAGAAGCAACCTGGGTCAACGGGAAAAAGAATGGACCAGCAAAGGGCCATTATCCTAATGGGAATCACTACGCTTGTACTTTCAAGGATGAAAAATTAGAGGGAGCCTTCTTCTTTTCTGTAAAAGACGGTACAAGCTACGAGACCTTTTACAAAGCGGATAAGTTTTCGGGAATCCAAAAAATATTCTACCCCGATAAAACCCGGATAGAAGTTAAATCGGAAAATGGTGAGATGGAAGGATGGGCTACTCTGTATTTTGTCGGAGGGAATAAGCTAGTTGGCTATTATAAAGACACCGACTTTCAGGGTGAAGTAACTTCGTACAGCAGTGATAAAATGCTGGATATTCGGAAAGTTGGAACATGGAGCAACGGAACATTTAACGGGCCTCTCAAAGCTTACTTCTCAAATGGAAATCGTTTTGAGGGCAATGTTAAAAATAATAAGGAGGATGGGAGGGGGGTAACATACTTGTCAGATGGAAGTACTATTGAAGAGTTTTATGAAAATGGAACGCCAAAAGGTGATGCAACTTGGATTTTCCTCAATGGCGGAAAATACATCGGAGAACTAAAAAATGGTGGAATGAATGGATTTGGTAAATTTTTCTTTGCAGATGGATGGTATTATGAGGGACAATGGGTAAATGGGATAATGCATGGATTGGGACGTGTAACAGCTCCGTATACTGACTTTGTGAAGAATTGCATTGGTTGCATAACCTATGAAGGTGAATGGAAAAACGGGTTGAAAAATGGTTACGGGAAATGTTATAACGTTGATGGCAAGTTGCTTTACGACGGGAAATTTGAAAACGACAGGCCCACCGGGAAGTACCCTAGCAAGAAAAAGTAAAAACAAAGGAATGCATCCAATGTAAGATATAGATTACTGCTTTTAACCCTACTCAACCAGAATATGTTAAAGATTGTTACCGCCATATTGTTTTATTTTCTTGTATCAACGGCCTATGCACAGTTGGACAAGGATTACCTAAGGATCCGTGATGGGGCGGAAGTTTGCCTTCAGATCAGTGATTACACCTGTGCCAGAACCAAGTTTAACCTTGCTTTGAAAATTAAGAAGGATGATGCGTATTGCAAGCAGCGTTTGGTGGAAATAGATCAAAGGGAATTACAATCAAAAAGGAATAAGGAGGAAAGGCTAAGGTTGGAGAGGAGCAGAGAAGCTGAGGGAACGGGTGGCTCGGCAAAACCATATTTTGGAGTACTAAGAGGCCTGATTGATTATAAAAATGAAAAATTTAACTACAAAGGTTACATCTTAAACAAAAAACCACACGGAAAAGGCAAAGCAGATTATAACGCTTACACTAAATCGTCGGGCTGGGAAGATGCAACCTGGGTCAAGGGCAAGAGGAACGGGCCTTGTCGTGCGACTTATCCGGATGGAAGTCGTTACGAAGGAAATTATAAAAATGACATGCTGAATGGGCCATTCATTTCCCACGTAAAAGACGGCAGTAAATATGAACTATTTTATAAAGATAATAAGATGGTCGGAATACAGAAAATATATCCCCCTGACAAAAGCCGTGTGGAAATTAAATCGGAGAATGGGGAATTGAGCGGCTGTGCCACCTGGTTTATGCAGGACGGTGACAGACTCGAAGGATATTTAAAAAATGAGATTTTTGTTGGAGAGGTAACGATTCATTCGAAAAATGGTCAACGCATTGTTGGAACTTTAACCAATGAAGAAGCAAATGGGCCGGTTAAAATATATACCGAAGATGGAGATCGTATTGAGGTTGATTTTAAAAATAATGTGCCAATTGGGAGAGCCATAACACACTTTCCAGATAGCAGCAACATGGAAATGATATTCGAAAATGGAGAGCTGAAAGAAGGTGTTGTATGGAGTTTTGCTAATGGTGAGAAGTATGTAGGTCCACTAAAAGAAGGTGAAAAAAGTGGGTATGGTAAGTATAACTACGCCAACGGAGATTTTTACGAGGGTCAATGGTTGGACGACAAATATAATGGCCTCGGACGCTTTACTGCCGCTCCTAATTTATTTATCACGAACTGCCCTAAATGCGTTGTCTATGAGGGCGAATGGAAAAATGGGGTGAAAGATGGTTATGGAAAATGTTACGATATAAAACGTAAACTGCTTTATTCCGGTAAATTTAAAAATGACAAACCTGTTGAAAAGTATCCAGGCAAGAGGTGACAATGATTAAGGAATTATACTTCTTTTGAATTTAGCTATCTCTGGTGATCCAATAATTTTATTTTATTTAGACTTACCGCCCGGCTCACCTGGCGGAGGGATTTTTATTGTCTGATTAAAAACCATTTATGTGCCTAATTGTCTGGCATTGGTAAAATATTTTAAGAGAAGACAAAAAAGGGCACTTACCTTTTTCCGACCTGGGGTATTAATAGTTGAAATCAATTATTAACTCAAACAGGTTCATTATGAAAAGCAGAATTTTGTACGTTGTCTTTTTTGCAGCGCTTCTCTCTTGCGCAAAAAATGACAAGACCGAAAATCCCCAGCCCTGCGACGCAACCGAAAATGTTCAAAAAGTAAAAGTAGGCGACAAGGCTCACGGTGGAGTGGTGTTTTACGTTGACGACTCTGAAAAACACGGGATGGTAATGCCACTGCCGGAACTGTTGCCACAGTATAACGCAGCCTGGTGGCCCGACAAGGCGCCCTATCTTACACCCGGAAATTTTGATCTTCCAACCCAAACGTCTATTGGTAACGGTAAGTCCAATACTGACAAATTGATGGGCACCAGCGCCACACCATACATCGCTGGTATTTGCGATGCGCTGGTTATCGGGGAGTGCTTTAGTGACTGGTATTTGCCTTCGGTGGGCGAACTTCAGGAGATATACAAAAGCAAGAGCAAATTGCCAGGTGTTACGCTTTCAGGGATTTATTTCAGCAGTAATCTGGAAGATGCGGCAAATGCCGGCCTATTGATACTGAACAAGGCAGTAGACCTGTCCAACGGAACTATACGAGACATCGGGCTTACCAACCCTCAATTGCTCACAAGATTCGATGTAAAAGGGCCATTCATTCCAATCAGGAGTTTTTAGAAAATTATATGAAGGGTCAAATTCCTCACCATATCTCCGCCAATATCTGATTGTTTTTAAAAATCTATTTGAAAAAGCTTACTGGTTAAGCTCGTTATAAACATATTAATCGAATATCACTGATGAAAAAAAATACTTTATACCTCTTCCTGGTAATTTTACTTGGGTTGGGTTCTTGCAAGGATAAGTCTCTTTTGGATACTGATCCATCCGAAAGTGAATCTGACTACAGTAACTATTTGATCAGCGCCCTGGATAATAACGTCCAGATCCGGGATTCTTTATACGCGTTTGCCGTAGCTCAAGATTCTGTATCAAAGACTGATGTTATATTTTCCGGAATGATGAAAAATGGCTCGGTTGGGACTAGCCTGAGCAACATGACCTTTTTAGACGAGTCTGGCGGAACCTGTTCTATAGATGTTTCACCTGCTACTAATCTCCCTTCATCATATCTTTTTAAATCAGCAGATGGAGACATTGTTTATCAGATAAAGTTTTTGGAGATAAACTTAGCTACAAGAATCGTCAGATATCAGGTGTACGATATCATGAATGATAAGGAGATATCAACTCCCGGATACTCAGAGATTAGCGTTCAAATGGCCGCATTTTGGAGTGAACTTCAAAAGAGGTTGTATCAAAATAATTTCAATGCAAGGACGAGCGGAATCGATTGTGCAAAACTGGATATTCTGGCAACAGCTGCCATGGCAGGTACAGGTTTGGTAGCTACGTTATTTACAGAAACAGTGGTGGGTGCAGTTATTGCAAAAGTCATGCGTGATGCTGTGAAAAAAAGAGTTAAAAATCAATACGGGTTCGATGGGCACTGTTCTGAATGGGCTAAAAGAAATGCTCCTGCTGCCGACTGCGTTTATCAATCACTGTTATATGCCTGGGATTTCAGCGGCAAAATGAAACTACCTTGTTGTCAGCGAGCTGGATGTAAGCCTGGTAATGATGGAGACAACAAACCCAACCCCGCGAGTGGAACCGCCGATCCTCACCTGGTTACACTGGATGGAGTTCCGTATGATTTCATGGGGAGAGGAGAATTTTGTGTGACCCGTTCAACGACAGATAATTTTGAGGTGCAAAGCAGACAGGACGATCTGGATAAAAGAGGTTTAGCAACGTTTAATACCGCAGTCGCAGTGCAAACCGGAACCGACGTTGTATGTGTTACGGTCAGCCCGAACCGTCTGTTTGTTAACAACCAGCTTCAGAATCTGGCTGGTTTGACAACCCTGTCATTGAAAGACGGCGCATCTGTCTCGAAGCAGGGGGCAAATACACTGAATATCACTACCAAAAACGGAGACCTTGTGAAGGTGGTGTTGCAAAACTCGTCTTTCATCGATTACTTTCTCTATCTCTCCGAAAACCGGAAAGGCAAAGTGATGGGGCTGATGGGTAATTATGATGGCGACAAGAAAAATGACATCATGGTGAAAAACGGGGCAAATATTTTAAAAGCTGACGGAACGATTCTTTTTACAGAACTCTATAACTCTTTTGCGGACAGCTGGCGTATCACACAGGCAAATTCGCTTTTCTATTATGACTCAGGCAAGAATACCGATAGTTATACCGAAAAGAACTTCCCCCGCACTTTAACCATACTTACGGCGGACCAAAAAATAAAGGCAGCCGCTACCTGCCGGGCCGCAGGCGTAACCAACGAACCGTTTCTGAGCAATTGTATTTTCGACGTTGCAGTCACCAACAATGCTGATGTTACAAAATCCGCATTGCTTGCTCAGGAAACAGACCGGAGAAATAACATGCCGTTGCCGATCATTCAGGAAGCCGTGAGTGTTAAAAGAATAACCACATTTGGAGTGAGTTCGTACATTTTAAAAACAGACGGAACGCTGTGGGCGTCTGGCTGGAATCACCATGGAAGATTTGGAATAGGGAACACCGAATTAAAAAACAACGGTTTTTTTATTAAAATTATGGAGGGGATCAAGGACATTGCAAGTGGGAATGATGCCTATCACATGTATTTCCTGAAAGAGGATGGATCTGTATGGGCGGCGGGTTACAATGCTTTCGGGCAGATCGGCAATGGAGTTATTCAAGGACCGAATGTACTTACTCCCGAAAAAATAATGAACGATGGCAAGTCCCTGGTGCTTGGCCCGTACGGCGGCTTTGTTATCAAAACGGATAATTCTCTCTGGACATTTGGTGATGGGATCAAGCGGTTTACCGGCAAGGGTGATTACACCGCTACACCCACGAAAATCATGGATGGTGTACAGGATGTTTCAGTAAGCCTGACTCACATATTGGTACTTAAAACTGACGGCACCGTGTGGGGCGCTGGAAGTAACGCTGTAAAGCAGCTTAATTCGAGTACGATGATGGATATTTTCCCCGCAGTTAAAATTATGGATAACGTGAGGTCAATTGCGGCGAGTAATTTTAATAGTCTGGTTGTAAAAACGGATAATACACTTCACGGGGCGGGCTATAATCTCAAGGGTGAGTTGGGGATCGGATCGAATTTGCAACAAAACGGGTTTGCCAAAATCCTGGACAATGTAAAATCAGTATCTGTCAACAATAACTACAGCCTGGTTCTCAAAACCAATAACGATTTATTTGCGACCGGTGAGAATAGCAATGGTCAGCTTGGAGATGGGACAAAAGTTGCTAAAAATACTTTTGTGAAAGTTGCCAGCGGTGTCAAGTACGTATCAACCGGAGGTAATACGACTTATATTATAAAAGAAAACGATACTGTGTGGTCCACGGGTTATAATCAGACCGGTAAAGTGGGGGACGGAACCACAATTGACCGAACTGATTTTGGACCGATTAACGTGAAGTAGAAGGATTGCCAGCATTTAAAAGGTCGTCAGATCCACCGCTTTATCAATCATATGTAACACATGATTGATAAAGCAGCTCTGATTGTGTTTCTGATATAAAAAAATAGTTTATTGTGCCTGCAAATATGAAGCAAAGCAAATTAATAGCTTTACATAAATATTAACCAAAAACCCGTTTATGAAATTCTTTAACTTCTCCTTCCTCTTTCTGTTTTCGCAAGCTTGTTTTGCACAAACTACCTATGCAGTAATCGTCGGCATATCCGATTACGAAATTTTAGACTACCGTACCGGAGATTTGAAATACGCAGATAAAGATGCGATCCGATTTATGGATTTTTTAAAATCTCCTTTGGGTGGAAATGTACCCAATCAGAACATGGTCAGTCTGCCCAACAAACGGGCTACCAAAAACAACATGTCCGAAGCAATGCGCATTTTTCAAAAGGCGGGACCTTATGATCGGGTGATCTTTTATTTTTCCGGACACGGTGTAGAAAGCGCTTTTGTTCCTTACGACGTAAAACAAAAAGACCCATCCAGTCTGTTGACACATGCCGATGTGAAGAAGGCTTTTAAAGCATCGAAGGCAACTACAAAACTCATCATTGCAGATGCCTGTATGTCGGGAAGTATGAAAAGTAAAAAGCCCCCGGTAAGTATGGCAAAGGCCGTAAAAGAATTTAATGATATTAACGTGGCTATGATTCTGTCGTCCAGGTCGAGCCAAAGCTCGGTGGAAACCATACGGGTGAAGGGTGGTCTTTTTACGTTTTATTTGTTAAATGGACTTCAGGGTAAAGCCGACAAAAACCAGGATAAAAAAGTGACGATTAAAGAACTTTTTACCTACGTATCACCGAGAGTAAAAAAGGGTGCTTCAAATGGACAGGCTCCTGTTTTTGCCGGTAAGTTTTCCGATGACCTGGTGTTGTCCCTCATTCCCTGATATTTATTCTTTTGCAGGATATTGTTTGTCTTGTTTAGATACTAAAAAAAATAGCCCAATGTCCGAAAAAGGCATTGGGCTATTTTTTTTAGTGCGGTTTTTTACATTTTATACAAAAGTGTTTTTGCATCTTCTTGAAAAGAATGACCGTCCGTTTCAGCGATTTTAGTCAATAGTCTTTTTGCTTCCTTTTTGTCTTTTGTTTTGATCTTAACCAGGGCCATCAACCATTGTGCTTTTTCAATAGTCAGCTTCTGTTTATCAACTGTATTGGCTTCCCCCCGGAAGTCAATTGCAAGTTTTCTTTCCTGTTCGGCTGCAAAAACAATAACTTCCGAAGATAGGTAATACTGTGTTTTGTAAAGCCATCCAAAGCTCATAACCAGAGCAATGGAGGCTGCAACAGCCCAGTTGGTCCAGCTTATCTGACGGGTTTTTGGTTGGCTGAGAGGCCTTACATTGTTTCCCTCTTCCTCCTGTTTCTCCGTGTCATCTAAATTATCCAGGTAACGCTGGTGCGCCTCTTTCAGGCGTTTCTGGACGCCTATTACCTGAAGTCCCAACCGAAGCTGGCGCTGTGTTTCGACCTCTTTTTTTAACTCTGCATCCAGATCCAGCGATGCCTCAAAGACTTGCTTTTTCTCCTCGCTGAGTTGTCCCTGGAGGTAAGCCTCTATATATTCGAATTGCTCTATGCTTAAATTCATGGCTTAAAAGTCCGGATAAATACCTCTTGTGATTCTTATTAATTGTTTTGTGCACGAATATTTCCTTTGCTTGAGCGCAGGCTCATTAATTCCAAGCTTTTCTGCAATCTCCCGCTGTCGCAGCTCGTCTATATAAAACCATTCAATTATCTCCCGGCAACCATCCTTTAATTGACCGAGTGCTTTTGCTATCGCATCTAATTTTTCTTTCCGTTCCAGTTCTTTTACTAAATCTTTTTTATCGGCTATCTGATAATCTTCGGAGTATTCAGCCTTTGGTCTGATTTTACGGCGGCGTAATTCGTTAAGCCAAATATATTTACTGTATCGATAGATATAACTGCTTATTGCTGCTAGCCCGGTATAGCTATATTTCTCTTCCTTTATGCTAATAAAAAAATTTGTTATTGCCTGATGAAAAGTATCTACCGCATCGGATTGTGAGCCGTTGTTCTGCGTTACCAATGTTAAAACCTGGCGGTAAAAATGTTGATAAATATAATCGAATGCCTGTGTCTGGGCTTTTGGATTATCGGTATCAATTAGTAAACTGTAAAGTTCTGAGTCATCTAAGACAAGCTTTTTATTTGACATGCTACAACAAGGGAATGCGTTCGATGTCAAAGATATAGTTTATTTTAGAGTGTTTTTAAAGCTGTATATCAATTATATACCCTATATGACTAAAAGGTAAGCAGTAATTGGAAAATTGATTTGAACTATTTTGACGCGCACCCAAAGAGAAGCGCTTTTAGGGATTACTTTATCCCATTTAACCTGATTTTATCATCTTGGTTGGAAAATTCGGAGTAAACTGACGGCCAAGCAGAGCAAAAAATGCTGTGGAATCAACCTAATTTGACACCAACCAAACGTGTGGGTGGATATTTAAAGAAAATAAATCTGTTGGAAAAACTACTCCCTAATCGTTGGGATTGTAGTTCAGCCAACCAATTGCAGCGCTCGTGGCGGACTGACTACAAAAGTGGCCTATTATTAGGCTTCCCACAATTAGGACGTTGGAATTTTAGACAAAGTATGCAAATCGATTTATATGGTTGGCACAATGGCTTGCAGATTGGTTAGACCACGTAAGGCAGAATGTCAGCGACGCGTGCAGGAGACTTTAAATTTGACAGCCAGGGCTAATTGATGTGCACAGATGATTTTTATTTTCTCAAAATCGTCAACTGATGCATCAACCGCTTGGTTCTAGCTTCGGGAATGCTGATAACATGCGATTGTAAATGAATGGTGTGGCCCTCTATTTTGTGGATATGATTCAGGTTAATGACAAGCGAGCGGGAGACCCTGAAAAACTGAGCTGGCAGCTTTGGAGAAATGCGCCCGATGCCCACAGAAACCGTCAGCGGTGATTGGGCAGCGCCCTCAGCCATCCTGGCGATCTCATTCTTTGAGAGAAAGACATAAGATTCCCTTTTGTCAGCTTCTATATAAAGGATCTCGTCGAGTTTTATACTGATCAGCCGCTTACCGCTGGGCAGATATATGTGGTCTGTTTTAAATTTATCTGAGCTGGGATAGGCGCCCGCCTCAAAGTTATTGAGCGCCAGCTCGATTTGCACGGCAAGTTCTTTGTAGCGAAGCGGTTTTTGGAAGAAAGCGGCGGGAAAAGTCTCTTTCAACCGGTCTTTGGCCTGAAAAGGGCTGCTGCCGGTAATATAGATAATGGGCACCCATTTTATTTTCATAAGCTCCTTCGCTGTAATCACCCCGTCCTCTGGCCCGTCTAAAACCATGTCGATTAAAGCCAGATCAACGGGTTTGCTGCTGATGATCTTGACAGCTTCCTGTATATTTCGGGCAATACCTGAGATACTAAAACCTTCACTTGTCAGGTTTTGGGTCATACTAATCCCTTGCAGATAGTCATCTTCGACAATTAAGATGTGTTTTAATTGACTCATAAAAATTTTTCAGCCTGCGCTGCTGTAAGCAGACGTTGAGTTTGTAACAATAAAATGATCGCTTACCGGAAAAGACATGCGAAAATCACATCCCGACCCGCCCATGAATTCTGAACTTCCCTTGAGTTGGACAGCCAGGTTCTCAATTAAATCCAGTCCAAAACCGGCTTGTTTTTGCTTGGGATTAAAACCTTTTCCATTGTCTTTAAATTCAAAGTAAATCCGGTCGGCTCTGTAATGGCAGGCGATGCTTAATTCTGCCTGCTTGCTGACAAATGCATATTTACAGGCGTTTGTAGTAAGTTCATTAATGATCAGTCCAAATGGTACTGCCTTTTCTGCATGCAGCAGAACCGAATCAAGCTGGCAGCTAAAATGGATTTTCTTTTGATGGATCACAAGGATATTCTCTATTAGTTCTGTGATGTATCCGCGCAGATCAATAAATAAGGGCAGCTCGGTCTGGTGAAGCTTCTGGTGGACCAGGTTGATCGCTTCTATTCTCAGAAGGCTTTCTTCAAGGGCCAGATTTGCCAGCGGTTCAGTGGATTTAAACAGCTGCAAATTCAAAAGAGCCGAAATTGCCTGCAGACTGTTTTTTGTTCTGTGACTCTGTTCTTTGATCAGCATTTGATTGTGAGCGCTGACGGCTTTGTACTTCACGTATAAAAAACCATATAAAACGCTTGCCGCCAAAGCAATCAAAAGCAAAATGCCAGAGCCGGCAAGCAATCTGGTTTTGGTCTTATCTGCGTTTTGCAAAAGACTGATCTCTTTTTTGTTAGCCTTTATTTGCAGCTCCTTGATCTGGTAATCATAGGTTTTGCGGATGCCTTCGACGGTTTCGCTGCGATACTGGTTGAGATGTGCCTGTTTTAAATCATTGATTTTCTTATGGGAGGAAAGGGCGGCCTTCCAATCATGGATTTGCTCGTAATACTGAGCGTAGCACTGTTCCAAAGTTATTTTCATTCCAATGTACGTGCCCCGCTTTTCTTCGTGCGCTCTGGCAGCATCCAGCCACTTTTTTGCAGAAACCGGATCGTTCTGACTCAGGAATTCCATGGCTATCAGATTTTTGATCTCCAGACTGTTATTGCTCAGATTTTGCCGGCTGTAGATTTCCATCGCCGCTTTTTTATGGAACAAATTTTTAGCCGGCTCATTTTTAAAAAACCAGCATCGCCCAAGCTGCTGATGGGCAAGGCCAATATCGATGGCCGAATTGAGTGCTTTTGCAGCTGCAAGCGATTTGGTGTTATAATAAATGGCGCTGTCCAATAAAGTCTGAGATGGTAAACGGGCTGATTTCTGGGTTACTTCCCAGGCCAGAAGATGGCAGGCCCCCATGGCGCTGTATACGCTCATATAACCCCTGTTCGAATTGGCCGCCTTAAAGCTTTGAAGAGCAATACGGCAATATTTTAATGCCTGCTGGTAGTTGCCCAAAATAAACTGTATCTCCTGCATGCGAAGGTAGACTTTTCCGGTAAGCTCACTTGGTCTTTCAGGCTTCTGAAATTGAATGGATTCCAGAAGCAGCTTTTGCGCCTGCGCATAATTTCCAAGTGCGATCTGCCGCTTTGCGATCAGATAACAGGATTCGGAGATGCCGGCCGTGTCATGCGAACTGACCGCTTGCTTGTAAGCAGTTAAGTCTCTTTGCAGCTTGAAAAGAAGATCGTTTTTAGCCGAATCCGCTCCGCTTTGCGCAGAGGCGCAGTGGGTTACAAGCAAAAGGAAATAGAGCAAAGCCAACCTACGCATCAGGCTCATTGATCAAAAGTTTAGTCAGCACGAATCCGAAGTACTGATTCATATCTAAATATAGCTGTAATATCTGAAAGCTGAAAACACAGTTTTCCAATCTCCAAAAGATTGATCCGTTTTCAGAGTATTGGTGAAGGGGTTTTAGTCAGATGCATTAAATCGGCGATTTCAGCCATTGTGGAGGTAGTTCGGAACCGTTTTAGACGACTTGGGAACAAAAACGGCCAGATTGGGAGCGCAGCAAGCAGATTGTGATCTTAAAAACTGTTTTTTTGAACTTCATTCGAACCAGGCACCAAATGCGTTTTGTCACTTTTAATCAACAATAGAAATGAAAATAATGACTGGTAATCAAAATGCTGGTTTGGTTTATTCCAGAGGTTTTCTGTTCGCTGGTATTGCCAGTGCAGGCAAAAGCATACGATTTAAACAGATCTTGCCGGTAGGAGAATCGTTTTCTGTATCACCTGTTTCATACTACATACACCGTGAAATTCCGTTTAATGCTCCGGTTGAAAAAGGTCAGTGAGCTGGCTATGTAACATCTGCTTACAGGAAAATCGTCCTTTAAAGAATCAACATAAAACCGAAACGGTTTACGGTTACCTGAATTCAACGATAAATACTTTTTAACAATTTAATCAATCAACCTCAATTTATGAAGCGCATCGTTTTTACCAATCTCTTTTTCCTTTTCGCATTTGCCTTACTTTTCCAGTCGTGTTCAAAAGATAGCAAAGATATGCCTCAACCTGAAACACCAAATGAAAAAGGTAAGCTGCAAAGTGATATTGTCGGAAAATGGATTATCCAGTCCAGCAGCGGAAGAACAACGGCTGATGAGGCGTTCCTGGAATTTCTAAGCGACAGCACTTTCCTTGTTTACAATGTTTCACAGACACTGGCAACAGGAAAATTCAATGCAATCAGCGCGACAGAAATTTCCCTCGATAAATTTGGCTCGATAAAAGAAATCAAAATCTCCCAGGATAAAATTAGTCTCAAACTCACCTATTCAGCGAAAACCCTGACGATCACTGCAAATAAATCTGCTGCGGTTGATACAAGTGATAAAACAAAACTGCTTTCACATCTGTGGTCACTCACAGCGGATCAGGATGGCGCCAGCATTCTTACCAATAACAGCCAATGGGAAAAACCAGTGGACAAGGTTACCTTTTTGTTTACCTCTTCGGGCACCTACCTGGCACAGATTTTCAGTAAAGGAGAAGTTTTTGAATCACAAACCATCAACTGGAAGTGGCATTCGACCAAGTCGGACCGCTTAGTATTCTGGACTATGGGAAGTACTCTAAACGAAGAAAGAGATTACGTGATCATACGGGAATTAACGACGAGCACTTTAAAGACCCTGGAATACCACAAAGACGACAACGGCGTGGACCAACCAGCTAATTACGTCTTTAAGCGTTTATAATTAATGGTATACCCGCTGGCGGCAAATAAGTGCTCTGACTTCTGTTCGCAGGCAGCGGGTAGCAATTCGGTACCAATAGTCAGCTTCGGCATGTAAACAGTTTCTCTACGCCTGGCTGCCAATGTTTGCACTCATAACATCACCAGAGAGCGCTATTGATATATAATTTAAAAAACAAAATTTGCCGCCGGTCTTACTTTCGGCAAAAACAAAATTTAGTTAATCTATGTCTCAAACAGGAAGAGTAATTAACATTTTGGGTTTCGTGTTTTGTTTTGCTGCTACATTTTTGTCCTGCATGGAAATTCCGAAGAACAAACATGAAAAACAGGTTTTGCTTGTCGGTAAGGCGCAGCCCGTTGTCCGGGGAGCATGGCGGAAAATGGGCGATTTTTTTAATGAGAACGCGGTTTATAAATTCCTTTTTGTCCTGAAAGGAAAGGCCTATTTTAAAGTAGATATGATCTACCAGGACCTAGAAAGCGATTTTTGGTGTTACGATCCTTCGAGCAATGTTTTCACGCCAAAACAGCGGCTTCCAACCAAGGATGGTGGCAGTGTGATGATGGCTATTGGCGAGAAAGGTTACTACGGTCCTGGTCTTACTTTTTTTAACGGCGATTACACCAATGTAAATTCGATGTGGGAGTACAATCCCGATACGGACGTTTGGAGCAGAAAAGCTGATTTTATTGTTCCCGAAATCGAATTCCCCGGCATCTTCGTGATTGGAAGCAATGCCTATGTGTGTGGTTGGCAGTCCAAAAACGGATACAGATACATTGCGGACACTTACCAATACAATTCAGTTTCTGACAGTTGGTCAAAAAAAGATGGAATTTACTCGCTAAGCCGTTTAAAAACGACACAGCTTCAGTTTGGGTTTAACGGGAAAGGATACCTGTTTGGCGGTGGCGCAGGACCTGTTACCGAATTTGGTAAAATGGTAGACTCCCTGTATGTAACAACGTATTCTCCGCAAGCGGATCGGTTTACGACGCTCAAAACAAATAATTTCCCATATGATGCAGCTCCTCAGACTTCATGGATTATCGGCAATAGTATATTTTTTTATCTGGGAGGAAAAGACTATAATTTTTATACTTTCAAAAACGAGATCTGGGAGTTTAATACCAGTAATTTGACCTGGAAGAAAAATCCTGATTTTACTGGTCCGATCAGACATGGCGCTTTCGGTTTCTCAGTGGGTGACAAAGCCTATATCTGTTTTGGTGACAATACAGGCCTGATTCAATATGATGATATCTGGGAGTACAATCCATAGATCTTTGCTGTGCCAGAAATCAGTGTGTATTTTGAATGACATTAAAGTTTTAAAACCCTTCTCTAAGAAACCCTCCTCTTAAAATTTATTTGATAGGTAAACAGGCCTTATTTTCAGATAATAGGGTTGTCGATCCTGCGGATGATTGCTGGATACAGCATGCATAATGAAGCGTTCAGTTGTCTTTAAAGTTTTGTTCGTATCACTACCTGGCTTTACTTATCTGATTATTTTGCAGTAAATTAGGGAAAGTTATTTTACAGCAACGTTATCCCTCGGATCTATTCGTATGAAACTTTCGCTTTTGCCCGCCATCTTACTGATTTGTTTTCTTTCGGCTTTTCAACGGCCAGGTGTTAAAATTTTAAAAACGTTCAATTCCCAGCAGATCAAAAAAGTCGAGCAGCAGGTGCTGGCCCGGTTCAAAGTGAGGGTTGACATTGAAGTACTTGCCCGAAACGCCGCCAGTGAAATTACCAGTCTTAAAATCACAATCTATGACAAAGTTGGCCAGCGGTCAGGATTGTGTGAATCCGATAAATTTGGCGCAGCGATGGTCTTTGCCGACGGCTGTGCAGTTGCAGACAAAGGCCAGGAAAAGTATATTAAATAAGGTACTTTCCTGCACTCAGTTGGCTGTCCAGGTCATCATATTGCCGGCAGCAACTGGGGTAAATGAGGTTGAAATATCTGATCAATTTTCTTCAAACGGCCAGGTGTAGTCGAGCGCTCAGAAAAAATGCATATCATCAATGCTCTTGTAGTCTTAAACCACTCTGCACGCCAAGGATGGGGAAAATATACTGGTATCTTAGCCTGCTAAATAACTACTCAGCGGTGTAGCAACAGGAGTACTGGCTCGCCCTAAGCCCAAAGCAAACCATCGGTCTTACACGTGAATACTGCCAAATGATTTTTGTTTATAGGCCTATTCAGGGCTGATTGCTTTGTCCATTCCCGCGCGCCGATTGTTCAAAACCGAACACCTTACCTTACGATAAAAGCGGCTGAAATCAAGTAAAGGCACAATTTGATATTTGGCATATGATTTGCTCTACATTATAGTAATAAATCAACTGCTTTATGAAAAGAACCTTTTTAGGAGAATTTGAAGAGGTTGTCCTGCTCACTGTGGCGATCCTTGATCAGCAGGCCTACGCTGTATCTGTAACGCAGCAGCTCGAAGAAAAAACCGGGCGCAGTGTCGGTTTTAGCGCTGTGCATACCACACTGCAACGGATGCAGGAAAAGGGGCTGCTATCTTCTGAAATGGGCGGCGCGACAATGGAAAGGGGCGGGCGGCGTAAACGTTTTTTCTCTGTTACCGCCCTTGGTAGAAAGGCGTTGCAGGAAGTCAAACACGTTCGTCAGCAGCTTTGGGATGCCCTTCCTGAGCAGACCCTTCGGTTAATGGGAGGATAAGATTGAGCCGATTATACTACAATGTTCATATATCGGGCAATGGCTTTTAGAATAGGCCAGAATCTATCTAGGACCGTGATTTTACTTAAATAAAATATGGCTGATAAAAAATCTACCAACACGAATTCGGGGCCACCCGTTTGGGCCACATGGCTTTTAAGCAGCTTCTCTGATCCCAATACCAGCGAAGAGCTGCAAGGCGATTTATTGGAAATGTACGACTACTGGTCAGCAGGCCTGGGCAAATCAAAAGCAAAGTGGAAATATATCTATGCGGTTTTCAGACTGCTCAGGCCATTGGCCAGGAAGAAAGATTCAGAAAATTATCAGAAAACCTACGGAATCAGCCCTGGCATGCTAAAAAGCTATTTTAAAATCGGAGCCAGAAACCTTTTAAAAAATAAAGGATATTCTGCCATCAATATATTTGGGCTCGCCATCGGTGTGAGCGCCTGTATTGTTATTTATCTTTTGGTCAGCTTTGAGTTGAGCTATGAAAACTTTCAGCCAGACAAAGAAAGGATTTACAGAGTTACTTCTGGTTTTCAAAATTCACAGGGAGTCAGAAGTCAGAACGCGGGACTATCTGCGCCGATGCCAGAGCATATTCGCAAGGAAATCACCGGCCTTGAAAGTCTGGCGGCTTGCCATGTGTGGAACACAAATACCACTGTCGCTTATACCAAAAACGGCAAAAATCCTTCTAAAGTTTGGAAAAATGACCAGTCACAGGTGCTGATCTGTGAGGCTGAGTACTTTCAGATTTTTAAATACGAATGGCTACTGGGAAGTGCTCAAAGCTGTCTGCAAGCCCCAAATGAAGTGGTCTTAACCCAAAGTGAAGCGGAAAAGTATTTTGGCGCCATTCCTTTACAGCAAGTGTTGGGCAAAAGACTCTATTTCAGTGATTCTTTGATAACGACGGTAAGCGGCATTGTCAAGGATCTGCCATCCAACTCGGACTTTAAGTTTAAAAACTTTATCTCTTTTAAAAGCATTCAAACCAAGGCCTGGCGAAAAGAATTTCAGCTCGATGAATGGACCAATACCAATTCGAGTTCGATGGCTTTTGTCAAAGTCGCAAACAAGGTTACTGCCAGCCAGATCGATAAACAATTCCCGGCATTTTTAAATAAGTATCTGGATACAAAAGACGAATGGAACAAAGGAAGAACCCTGGACTTGCAGCCGCTTTCGGACATACATTACAATCAGGAAATTAAAGACAATTTTTCCAGGCAGGTTCACCTTCCATCTTTGTATGCACTGATGGGTATTGCGGTGTTTTTACTTCTGATTGCAGCGATTAATTTTATCAATCTGGCTACGGCTCAATCCATTAACAGAATCAAAGAAATCGGGGTGCGCAAAGTCCTTGGTAGCAGCAGGAAGAGTCTTATTATACAGTTCCTGTGTGAGACTTTTGTCATTACCTTCGCAGCCGTGCTGCTATCGCTATCTTTCATTGAACCTATCCTGTCTGCTTTTGAAAAGTTTGTTCCCCAGGAATTTAGTTTCAGTATTTTAGATCCAAAGCTTTTGGGTTTTGTAGCCTTGATTGCGGCTTTAACCAGTTTGTTATCAGGTCTTTATCCGGCATGGGTGATTTCATCTTACACGCCGATTGCCTCCTTAAAGAATCAGGTCTCCTTTGGCCGTAACGGTGGAGTATTGCTGCGTAAGTCACTGATTACCTTTCAATTCGTAGCTTCGCAGATCTTTATATTGGGTACGATCATTATGGCTGCCCAATCCCGGTTTATGCTCAACAAAGACCTTGGTTTCAACAAGGATGCAATAATCCATTTTCAGACAGACTGGCATGATTCCGAAATAGACAAGAAGGACATTCTGATACAGAAGCTAAGACAGATTCCGGAAATAGAAAACGTCAGTATCGGTACGACACCCGCTCTAAGAGGCTATTCTACAAACCGGGTGAGTTATCATGACGGCAAAAATGAGATCAAACTCGATGTGCACAGACGGGCCGTCGATGAGAACTACATACCCATGTTTGGTTTAAAACTGGTTGCGGGAAGAAATATCACGAACAGTGATACAGCCAAAGAATTTGTGATCAATCAAACTTATGCCAAAATGCTGGGCTTTAAAAAGCCCGAAGATGCAATTGGGAAAATGCTGACATACTCCGGTGGGAAAGGAGATATCAACCTGCCGATCGTAGGTGTGGTAAGTGATTTTCATCTGCAATCTCTGCATACGCCAATAAAGCCTTTATACATTTTATCAGAGAACAAATACGAAAATGCCATCAACGTTAAGGTGCGCACGGGCGGCAATTCGGGCAAAGAATTAAATAATGTCATCGGTAAAATGGAAGTGGCATACAAAGAAGTCTTTACAACCGGCGCGGTGGAGTTTTCGCCATTATTTTTCAATGAAACGGTCGGTAAATTTTATCAGAAAGAACAGCGGCTTTCCCAGATCTTAAATACAGCTACTGGCGTTGCCATTTTAATTTCCTGCATGGGTTTGTTTGGTCTGGCCGCTTTCGTGACACGTCAGCGCACAAAGGAAATAGGCATACGAAAGGTTTTGGGTTCTACTGCTTCTCAAATTCTGGTTCTTCTCTCCAGGGACTTCTTAAGGCTGGTTGTTTTGAGTATTTTTATCGCCTCACCGATCGCCTACCTGCTAATGAAGCAGTGGCTGCAGGATTTCGCATACCGGGTAGATATTTCATGGTGGATTTTTGCTCTGGCCGCTGGTGTGTCGATCGTGGTTGCTATTTTGACTGTGGGCTATCAGTCTTTGCGCGCGGCCCTTTTGAATCCGGTAGAATCATTAAAAGTGGAGTAGTGTTCACCATAGAACCGGCCGGAGCGTTATGCAGCACGACCGACACCGAAGCAACCCGGCAATTCTGCCAAATGTTGCCTGGGTTACTCCGGTTCGGGGATCGTCCACCGTTACGGCCAAGTTCATCCCTTGCATCGTCCATTGGTAAAACCGCATCCGGCTTATACCGCACTGGTTTGTTTAAAAATTTAGAATTTAACGAGAAAAAAGTGTTTTAGGCAACGCTCGCACTGAAAATAACGGGACGGAAACAGGAAGTTGTCAGCAAAAAACGGACGGGGACGGCGCGAGATATCTTTTGCCCCACAATAGGGACAGATTTTCTTGATAACAAACATGATAACGTTAAGTATAGAGGATAAAATCAAACAAATATACATAAATTCCGATCTCGGCAGTATGAGATGTTTGATGTTTTGACTCCGGCATTTTAAAGCCCTAACCCTGAAATGATGCTCACTTAACGTCCGGTAATCATCCTGCGGGGCGCCAACTGTAAAACTGGCGTGGGAAATTTTATTTTTAAACTTTTTTCCCGGGCTGCCATAGGTAAACTGGTATCCGGAGACAAAAGCGGACCGGTTTTTTTAAGATAGCGGGCATGCCATACCAGTATACAGTATAATGAAAAACGATCGTAACCTGCTCCGATAGAACGCTCTGTTCCCCTTGTGGATTTAGAACAGTTCCGACATACGCCTTAGGCTGTTTGTGCCACTATCGAATCGCAAAAATTAGACCTGCCACGCCGTCTTAAAAACCAGATGTAGCCGTGCTCAGATGAGTGTTATAATACAGCGTGCAGCGAAGACCAGAGTTGGTTTCGCTGCATGCTGCTATCTGTCATTCCTTGATTTGATCGACTTGTATTGCAATGTATCCAGAAAAATGCCCGAAACTGATTTGATATGAAACTTGGAAATGGGCGTGTCGGGGAAGAAGATATCAGTCATCACGGTGAGTCCGTTGTCTGCAAATAGCTCAACAGATGCAACATCGGCCAGCAGGGTTAATGAGATTTTGCTGCCCGTAGCAAGCCGGGGGGCAGTATGTTTTTCTGCAAAACCCTTCTCAAAATCGACCTTACCTGATTTGATACGATCAATATAATACTGATTTCCGGCCTTGTTGTACCCCACTATGAGCTCATTGCCCACTTCGTTAGACAGCACAATGGAAAAGTCGGCCTTGCTTTCAGTCGTAAGATCCAACCGGAATAAACCTGATTTGTTTTTTGCTCTTTCCGTCAGATCCAGCTGGTCTTGTACTTTTACATTTTTCAGTAAAAAGCCCGTGCTGTTTAACGCATCGAGCTCTTTAACCGGAATCGAGGTGAGGTAAATCTCGTTCCCAACCGTTTTCAAACCCAGCTCACGGGCAATTGTATTAGCACTGCGCCAGGGGTCAGTCGGTACTTGATTGGCATATTGCCAGTTGCTCATCCACCCCATCAGAATGTTACGCCCACCAGTATTGGCAAAGGTAACGGCCGCATAATTGTCAGTTCCGTAATCGAGCCATTTAGTTTCTTTCGAATTGGAAGTGAATGTTTTACCATCAAAATTTCCCAGGAAATACTGGCCCGCGGAACCTTTGTTTGGTCCTCCTGGATTGATGTTTACGATCAGCACCCAAACATCTTTTCCTTCGTGCTTGATCGGAAATAGGTCAGGGCATTCCCATACGCCGCCATGGCCTCCTTCCTTAGCTCCGAAGTCACTTTCACGGCTCCACGATTTCAGGTCAGGGGAAGAATAGAAGGTGATCCGGTCTTTGCTTGCCAGTGTCATGATCCATTTTTTCTGAGCTTCAAACCAGCGCACTTTCGGGTCACGAAAATCGCTGATACCTGGATTTTGAACTACCGGATTTCCTTTGTATTTAGTCCACGTTTTACCATCGTCCAAGCTGTATGCAATGCTCTGCGTTTCGTGTTTGCCGGTTTTTTGCTTTTCCTGTACAGGATCATGATGCGTGAAGATGGCTACCAGAGCGTCTTTTCCAAATCCTGCCGTATTGTTTTTGTCTACAACGGCACTTCCCGAAAAGATGTAACCCAGACTATCCGGATATAAAGCAATCGGCTGCTCTTTCCAGGAGATCATATCCTTGCTCGTCGCATGTCCCCAGTGCATCGGTCCCCAAACCTTCGCATCAGGATAGTACTGATAGAAAAGATGGTAGATCCCGTTGTGATAAACCATTCCGTTCGGGTCGTTCATCCAGTTGGCTTTTGGAGTAAAGTGAAACTGCGGACGGTATTTCTCCTTAAAATCCTGCGCAAGTACTTTTGAGCCGGCCAAAGTGACAATTAGTAATATTGAAATGATTGATTTTTTCATGAATGAGTTTGTTTTTTGTTCGCTTTCAACGTTCGGGTATTGACTCCCTGACGATTGTATATTTGCCACATCGACTATTCTCAATGGCTAACAGCTAATAGCCAACGGCTACAAGCCATTAGCTATCAGCTTATTTTTAAAAACCAGGATTCTGTTTGTATAACCCTTTTGTAAAACTGATTTCTCGTTGCGGAATGGGAAGATACTCGTCCCGGCCAGCTGTGAATTTGGCGGTCGACAAAAACGGTCGTCTTACTTTTTCCTTTTCAAGGTACGCATTCAGGGTTTTCTCTGCAATTCCCCAGCGAACGAGGTCAAAAAATCGTGGACTTTCGGTTGCAAATTCCAGGCGACGTTCCCACTGCAACGCTTTGCGCGCATAATCCTGCGTCCAACCCGTTGGCGAATATTCTTTGACATTGTATTTCGATGCAAATGTTCCATCGGCTTTTTTTAATCTGCCAGTGCTGTTGGCAGCGCGTTTTCTGATCTGATTGATCAACGGTAGGGCCATTGCCTGCTGGCCCAATTCGATGTATGCTTCGGCCTGCATCAACAAAACGTCGTCGTAACGCAGCACGTCAATATTTTTGGATGAGCCAATAAACGGGCCTTCTTTGTGATATGAAGCACTTGTTGCGAGTTGCTGTTCCTTCATGGTATGGAAAAATCCGTAAACTCCCGGGTCACGTATCCAGCTGTTGCTGAATGGTTTGGTGGCATCGTATTTATATGGATGTCCATCGATTCCGATCGTGTGGTCTACCCGCGGATCAACAGTTTCGGTTGTGAAGTCCACATTTTTGTCATTGTAACTGTCAAAAAGTGGCAGTCCGTCTGCACCTGTTTTATACGCATTGGCAAGGCTCTGGCTTGGTTGGTGGAAACCGCAGCAGCCGTATTGCGGTGCGCCATGCGGATAATTCAAACCGGTAACATAACTCAGCCTGCCAACAGCTGTTCCGTCGTTGATTGAGTACTGAATGGCAAAAATTGATTCCGGACCATTTTCAGTTTCGGCGATAAAGTTCTCTGCGAAATCGGGCTGCAAGCTATATTGTCCTGATGCAATTACCTGTTGGGTAAGCGTCACCACTTCCTGCAAACGGGTTTTGTTAATGGTCGTCACTTTGTGCGTATCATCCTGTTGATAAGCCTGATAGAGTCTTAATTTAGCAAGATAAGCCGATGCAGATATTTTGTTGGCACGTCCAATCTGGGTTTGTTTGGCAGGCAGGTTGTCTACCGCAAACTGGAAATCTTCTCCAATTTTATTCCAAAGCTGGTCATTGGTAAGCTCGACATTGGATGTTTTCAGTATTTGCTCACTGGTCAGGTTCTCGGTGACGTAAGGAATATTTTTGAAAAGCATTTTGAGCATGAAATGCGAATGGCCGCGTAAAAAGCGCATTTCGGCTATGCGGGTTTGTTTCAAAGGAAATTCGGCTTCGCTTAGCGCATTCATACTTGCAATGGCAGCATTGGCCCTGCTGATTGCTTTGTAGAAATTCTCCCAGGTGAAAGGATGCATTGAACCCAGATCGGGTCTGGTAAGGTTGTAATGTTCGTAAAAATCGATTTCCGCTACATCCGAAACTCCTCCGCCACCTTTGTAGGCGTCATCTGAGCGCACGCTGCCGTATACCCACATGCTTGTCATGGGTCCGATCATTTCGTCGTTGCCAATGCCTGCGTATGCGGCAGTTGCCAGCGCTTCCGCGCTGGAAGCTGACTTCGTGTTTTCGGATGATAAAAGCCCTTTCGGCTCGTAATCCAGATAATCTTTGCAGGATGTAGCGGCAAGTAAGCCGCTAGCCATTAAAATGCTGTATATGAATTTGGTTCTCATTGGATTTGTATCAAAAAGTTAGAATGAAACATTTAAGCCAACCGTAATGGTCCTGGGAATTGGGATGGCGTTTACGTCCACACGTTCAGGGTCCGGACCGGCAAACTGTTTGGATTTGATCAGGAACAGATTTTCAGCCATCACATACACCCGCAGCCTTTGTAATTTGAGTTTTTCAATTGCTTTTGAATCAATCGCGTAGCCCAGTTGTAGATTTCTCAATTTGAAATAAGAGGTATTTACATTGAAATAATCCGAAGCACGGGTTTCGTTATTTGCATCGGAAAGAGATAAAGCAGGAATTCTGGAACCGGTATTTTGTGGCGTCCAGGCGTTGAATACGCCCGGGCCTGCGTTTTCACGGCCTCTTACAAAATTGTTGTAGAACGTGTAAGCATCAAATCCTGCTCTGCCTGCAACGCCTGAACCAAATATGGAAAGATCAAAGTTTTTGTAAAATGCCTCAATTTTCAGATTGTATTCAAATGCTGGCAGCGTGGTTCCAAAAAATACACGGTCCAGGTCGTCTATTCGGCCATCACCATTGCTATCCACATAACGGATACGGCCGGGGCCTGCGCCAACCTGAGTCGGAGCTGCGTCCACTTCCTGCTGGCTTTGAAAAAGTCCGTTGGTTTTGTAACCGAACAAGTCGAATTGAGAATGACCAAGAATGGTTTGCGTTACATTTCCAGCGTAAGCTGCACGTACTTCCTCAGGCAAAACGGTGATTTTGTCACGGAAGCGGCTTACGCCTGCCATCACATTGTAGGTAAAATCTCCTTTTGGTTTGGCATAATAACCAATCGAAAATTCAAAACCGTTGTTGGATTTTTGTGCTCCATTTACCACTTTCAACTGGCCTTCACCCACTGCCGATGCGACTGGCGGTGTGATTAAGATGTCGCTGGTTTTCCGGGTAAAATAATCCAGAGAACCCTGGATACTTCCGTCGAAAAACCCGAAATCAACACCAAAATTAGCTTCGTCAGTCGTTTCCCATTTCAGGTTTGGATTGGCTCCCTGTATCGAAACAATGCCTGACGGAAGATTACCCGTGTTTGCACCGTTCAAGTCATAAGCCGTTCCGATGTTGTAAAACTGATCGAAGAAGCTGTTGTGTCCGTCCGGAAATTGAGAACGGCGGGTTCCGTAACGGGTATCATACAGGCCAAATCTTGCCAGATCACCAATTTCCTGATTTCCGACCCGGCCGACACCCGCACGCAGTTTAAGGCTGCTCACCGATTTAATATCCTGCATAAAAGCTTCCCTGTCTAAACGCCAGCCAACCGATGCAGCAGGGAAAATTCCGTAAGCATTTTCTTTCCCGAACCGGGAGGAACCGTCGCGCCGGATGGTCACCGCGGCCAGGTATCTGTCTGAAAATCCGTAGTCAACTCTTGCAAATTGTGAAAGTAATCTGCTTCCTGAGCCTGTGCCGGTGATGTTGGCGTTTCCGGTTCCTGCATTGAGTACAAAATAGTCTTCCGTCTGTTGGGCGAATCCTTCTTTGCGGGCTGTTTCGAAATTCAGGTCATTTTTGATGGCCTCAATGCCGCCCAATAATTTGAAATGATGCTTGCCCAGCTCGAAATTATATCTGATTGTGTTAGACCAGGTTGCGCTTAGATATCGGTTCTGGTCAATGGTGAGACTGTTATTTGACCGTCCGAATGAGCCTTCTTCAAAAGACTGCTCTATGTTTTTGGAATAATAACTCGAATTATCCATACCCAGACTTGTCCGAAGAAAGAGATTTTTGACCGGTTCAATTTCAGCAAAGACATTGCCAAATAAAGTGACACGATGCGTGTTGTCCCATTTGTTTATTTCCTGCATGTGCAGCGGATTGTTCCTGTCCGAATAA
The DNA here is from genome assembly GCF_004349265.1 of Dyadobacter psychrotolerans. Classification (GTDB taxonomy): domain Bacteria; phylum Bacteroidota; class Bacteroidia; order Cytophagales; family Spirosomataceae; genus Dyadobacter; species Dyadobacter psychrotolerans. Next base: position 7,999 of record NZ_SMFL01000027.1, on the reverse strand, counting down.
CCAGAGCCAATCCCGCCGCCCCAGCTACCATCCTTGGCATAAACCGGAATGGTGGGGGCCATGGTAACAGCGAGCCCTGTGGTAGCAGCGCCGCCAATGTCTGTGGAGGCCAGTCTTTCGTTGGAGGATGCGATCTGTACATTGGCGCCAATTTTTAGTTTGCCATCAAAAGCACTAGTTAAAGCATTGATACGGCCACTCAGTTTGTCGTAATTGGTGTATCGCAGCATGCCCGTATTTTTGAAATAACCCAGATTGATTTGCAGCGAAGACGTTTTATTTCCTCCTGAAATTGTCAATTCGTTGTTGGTTACAGTTCCGGTTTTGTACAATTCCTTTTGCCAGTCGGTATTACCAGCCGGCATATTGGCATTTCCGCCTACCAGAGGCTGTACGCTTACTGAATTGAGTACAGGGTTTTTAAAGTCTTTATTCCAGTCAAATTTGTAAAGCGCACCGTAGCCGTCTTCGGGGTTTACACCGTCGTTTACAGATGCCTGCCAAAGTGCGCGACCACGGTCAACGGAATTAAGCATTTTGAATCGGGCATATTTTTCGGACTGCGCTGATATACTGGTGTTGAAGTCAATGGTGATCTTTCCATTGGCATTTGATCCGTTTTTGGTGGTTACAATGATTACACCGTTTGAAGCTCTTGAACCATAAATTGAGGAAGCCGAAGCATCTTTCAATACTTGTATGGACTCAATTGAATTCGGATTCAAGCCCTGAAATACCTCCGCACGTTTGGTAGGCACGCCGTCAATAATATAGAGTGGGTCGGTGTTGCCGAGCGTATTGGCTCCACGAATCAGGATACGTGAATTGGCTCCGTTTGGAGAGCCCGTTTTTTCAATATACAATCCCGGAACACGGCCTTGAAGCGCCTGCATCGGGTTTCCTGAGCTGATGTTTTTAAGTGGCGTCATGTCCACAATAGCGATTGCTCCGGTTAAATCTTCCTTTTTGGAACTGGTATAACCTACCACTACAACTTCATTCAGACTTTTCTGATCGTATTCCAGTGTCACGTCCAAAGTGGATTGATTTCCGGCAGCAACCTCTTTTGCGATCATGCCTACATAGGAAAAAACGAGCGTCGCCGGTGAGGTTACCGAAATCGTATACTTTCCTGTTGCATCACTTACAGCTCCGTTGGTGGTTCCTTTTTCAAGGATACTTACGCCCGGAAGGATTTCTCCGTCCGTAGCTTTTACAGTTCCGGAAACCGAAACCCTGTTTTGTGCCCAAGCCACATGCATGCTGCATAGGATGGCAAACGCCATTATTAGTAATCTTTGCTTCATGGAATTATTGATTAACGGTAAGAAAATGATCAAGTTCTGATTCGGAAATGTTGGGGGTAGCGCCACGATGAGAGGCAACCAGAGCGCCGACAGCGCAAGCTTTTTTTAGTGCTGAAGGGATAGTTGAACCCGAAATATATTCTTTCAGGAACATGGCCAGAAACGAGTCTCCGCTGCCTATCGTGTCCTGCACTTCTACCACATAACCGCCTTGTTTGTGAAAGCCGTCATTGGAAAGAACCACCGCTCCGTCAGCGCCGAGCGTTACACAAACCAGCCTCAGATTGAAGCGCTCGTATAGGAATTTCATCTGGGTTTCCAGCTCGGGTTGTATACCAAACCAGTCGCAAACGGTAGTGATTTCATGCTCATTCACTTTCACCACATCGGCCTGTTGCAACAGGTATTCGGTAGTTGTCCTGTCCAGGTGAGGAGGACGAATGTTAACATCGAACACTTTTAGTTTTGCCTCTTTCAGTAATTCAAAAAGTGTATCGCGTGACTGCTGGCTGCGAACCGAAAGTGTGCCGTATACAAACACATCCGAGTCTTTTACCAATTGCTGGTTTTCAGGTGTTGTCTGAATGTAATCCCAGGCTACCGGCTGCACAATTTTGTAGGTGACCTCGGTTTTGTCTGTCAGATTGACTTTCACGATTCCGGTAAGGTGCGTGATGCCTGTTTGGATAAAACCTGTATTAAATTCCTGATTGTTAAGATATTCCATCAGTTCAACACCAAGATCATCGTCACCAACGCGGCTGATGAACGCAGGATTCATACCAAAGTTTTTGAGGTGGATCGCCACATTCATCGGCGCTCCGCCAGGCTGCTTTCCAGAAGGCAGCATGTCCCAAAGCATCTCCCCGAAAACGGTTATTTTAGGTTTCATATAAATTGAGATAAGTAGTAGAGAAAAATTAATTGCTAACAGCTAATAGCCACCTCAGTGCAGAATCATTGTTTTATCTGTGCGTTCCAGTGATGTTCCCTTGGTTTCAGGCATGATACGCCATACGAAAATGAGCTGCAGAACCATCATGACAGCGAAGAAGCAGAAGGTAATTCCGCCGCCGAGATATTCAGAAATAATAGGAAATGAAAACGCGATAATGGCCGCCATGAACCAGTGTGTGAAACTGCCCAGCGCCTGTCCGTTGGCGCGTACTTCGTTTGGGAAAATTTCGGAAATAAAAACCCAGATCACCGCGCCTTGCGAGAAAGCAAAAAATGCAATGTAAACGAAGAGGAAAATCGGAACGCCGGTAAAATCCTGTATGAAAAATGCCCTTGCAACCAGTCCCAGAGTAATAATGACGCCCACCGAGCCGATTGCCATCAGCGTACGTCTTCCGAAACGGTCAATGAAATTGATGGCTAAAAGTGTAAATGCAAAATTGACAAAACCGATTCCTGCGGATGATAAAAATGCAGCTTTTGCTCCCAATCCGGTCATTTCAAAAATACGCGGACTGTAATAAATGATGGCATTGATTCCCGAAACCTGATTGAAAACAGCAAACAGAACGGCCAGCATAACAGGCGTTTTGTATCTAGTAGAAAACAGCCGGGCAGTCGGTTTGTCTTTGGTTTCTTCGTTCGCATTCAGGATGGCAAACAAGGTTTGCTCACTTGTTTCAGTATCGATGATATTTAGAATTTCTTTTGCCTGTTGCACATCGCCTCTTTTCATGATCAGCCAACGCGGACTTTCGGGAACGTATAGGATTGCCAGTAAAAAAATCAGAGATGGCAGTGCCTGAACTCCCAGCATCCATCGCCAGGCATTGTCGCCAATATCCTGCATGAAATAATTGGAAAAATAGGCGATCAGGATTCCGAATACGACGTTGAACTGAAACAGTCCAACCATTTTCCCTCTCGATTTTGCGGGAGAAATTTCGGAAATGTACATCGGTGCGGCCACGGAAGAAGCACCTACACCCAACCCGCCTATAAAACGAAAAAATATGAAGACGTACCAGTCATTTGCCAGCGCAGATCCAAGTGATGAAGCTAGGTACAGTATGGCAATCCAGAATAAGGTGGTTTTTCTTCCAAGTTTGTCGGCCGGAATACCGCCGAGCATCGCGCCAATTACTGTTCCTATGAGGGCGATAGAAACGGTGAAGCCGTGTTCAACTGCGGACAGATCCCATAGATGCTGAATGGCTTTTTCGGCGCCTGAAATAACGGCCGTATCAAAACCGAAGAGAAACCCGCCCAGCGCAACGACGATCGACCAAACTAATACCTTACTGTTTTTCATTGGTAGTTCTGATTTTTTTTGTCAAAACTACCGCCACTCGACCAGCGGAATAACTAAATAATATCTCAAAAAAGTTAAACTTTGATACAGTGGTATTTTAAGGGTATATAATTATGATAATCAGTGAATTAACCGATTTTTTAAAATTTGATACATGCCAGGTCTTTCAATTTTGATACAACATCTTTAAAAATTGTATCAAAGTCATCAGATGGTGCAGGAGTGAATTGTAATAATTATTGGAATATGTTAAATTAAAATCAGGTTACTTATGATTTTTTATATTCCATCGGGGTTTGATTATATTTTCCTTTGAAAGCGGTGGAGAAATAGGTAGGGGAGGAGAAACCGACTTTGTAGGCAATCTCGGCGACCGTCAGATCATCACGCCGCAGCAGGAATTTGGCTTTGTTGAGCCGAACCTGCTGTAGGTATTCATTCACGCTCATACCCAGAAGCGCTTTTACCTTTCGGTACAGTTGGACGCGCGACATGCCCAGATCTTTACCAATATCTTCAACGCCCAGTTCTGAGTTGTCGTAATGTTCCTCAATGTATGCGGTAAACTGTGTGATAAATTTTTTATCAAGTTTATTCGGATTGGTGCCGGATGCGGTTTCGATGGGTAATTCACTGGTATAGTGTTCGCGCAGTATTGCCCGGTTTTTTAGCAGTGTTTTGATCATTTCCTGCACATATTGCAAATTGAAAGGTTTGGTAATATACGCGTCAACACCGGTTTGGATTCCTTCGATCTGCTGTTCTGTTGTAGTCCGTGCCGTAAGTAAAATAACCGGAATGTGCGAAGTTCGGAAATCTGTTTTGAGTATCGAAGTGAGACTTAACCCGTCCTTTTTTGGCAACATTACGTCGCATACGATCAAATCCGGAATGTGCTCGAATGCCATTCGCAGTCCTTCTTGGCCATCATTGGCTACAAGTGTGTGATAATTAATTTGTAGCTTTTGGTCCAATAATCGCACCAAATCATTGTTGTCTTCAATGATAAGCACGGATTGCTCTCTGGTTGAAACTTCACCGGCTGCCGATCCACTTGCCGGTAAATCGTCTTCATTGAGCTCGAAATTTTGAACCATCGAAAAATCTTCCACCTGCTCATTACGTAACTCTTCTTCAAGAAAATGCTTGTTACCCAGCGGCAATTCTATTGTGAATGCAGTTTCTCTTTTCGGCTGACTGCGAACAGAAATTGTTCCTTTATGCAGGGAAATCAACTCTTTGGAAAGCGCCAGGCCAAGCCCTGTTCCAAGCGTTTTATAGCTGCTTTCACCCTGATAAAATACCTCAAAAACATGGGCCACTTCCGATTCAGTCATTCCGATACCATTATCTTCTACTGTAATCTGTACATGATCAGGAGTAGTTGTTTTTACATACAGGTAAACACGTCCCTTATCCGGTGTGAATTTAAACGCGTTTGAAAGTAAATTGAAAATCACTTTGTCCAGCATGGTAGCATCGAACCAGGCCATTATTTCAGCCTCGGAAGTAATCAGCCGGAAATCAATTTTGTGTTTCGAAGCAATTCTTTCAAAAGCAACCATGACATCCTTCACAAATGCCACTAAATTGTGCTCACCGGCACGAACCTGCATACGGTGACTTCCCAGTTTCCTAAAGTCCATCAGCTGACTCACCAGCCTGAGCAGCCTTAATGTATTTTTTCGGATCAGCGACAGTTCCTGTTTGATGAGCGGATCGCGTATTTTTTCGCTTGCCAGAATGTCTTCCACCGGCGCCAGGATCAGCGTGAGGGGAGTTCGGAATTCGTGAGAAATGTTGGTAAAAAATTTAAGTTTGGCCTCATTTTCAATTTCTGCACTTTGTGCGAGTTGTTCAATCTGGTTTTTCTGGTCTGATATTTCATGATTTTGCACTTCAAGCCGCTTGTTGATTTTCCTGTTCTCCCGTAACGAATAAAAGGAAATTGCTCCGAAAATGAGTGCCAGGGCAAGTGTGATCGAAACGGTGTAGATAACAATACTCTGATTTTCAGAGATAGCACGCTGCTCTTCTATTTTCTGCTGCCGGCGTTCTATATCCTGCTGCTGGGCCACTAGTTTTTCGCCCTGTAATTTCATGATTCTCACATTGGTGGAATCAATCATTGTGATCTGAAGCCGGTTATCTCGTTTGAAAGGCTTTTTTTGTAGAATTGAGATGGCGGTTCGTATGGCTTCTTCCCCGCCGGTTGGATATAGCACAGTCGCATTCAGAATGCCTCTGTCGACCAGGTCTATTCCGCCATAACTTCCCGTAAGACCGTCGACACCGATTAATCGGATCATTTTCTCAACACCTAAACTCTTACAGACTTTAAACGCAGCCAGCGCGCGGCGGTCATTCTGGCAAAATATGACATCAACATCTGAATGGGTTTTCAGTAGCTTGCTCAGCGGAGCCTGGAAAGAATATTTATCCCAATCGCCATCAAGTTTTGCAATTAATTTAATTCCGCCAAAACCTCCGATGTGGTCAGTAAAACCTTTGTGGCGGTCGATGTCTGCCGATGAGCCCGGTTTTTCACTAATTTCAATCACCTTGCCCTTACCTCTCAGAAGGGTGTTGGTGTAGGCGCCGGCTAATTGCCCAACTTCTACATTGTCCGCGCCAACGTAGGCCGTATATTGATCGGAATTGGTACGGCGATCCAGAATAATGACCGGTATTCCATTTTGATATGCCCTTTCTACAACTGGAGTGATTGGTCCGGCTTCGTTGGGGGATACGATTAACAAGTCGACGTTCTGGTCTATCAATTCCTGAATTTGCGTAATTTGTTTTTGGCTTTGCCCACCCGCATCTTTGATCACGAATTGGATTTCGGGGTTGAAAGACAGCTCCCTATACATACTTTGCTGCATGGTTTTACGCCAGTTGTCACTGCCCGTGCACTGCGAAAAACCGATGGTGAACTGCTTGGATTCCTTCTTCGAACAGGCTGCTGCTATAAAGCATGTCAGAACAATAAGTTTAAAATATTTCAATTGTTTGTTGAATTAAATCATTGGTGGGCAGTCTTCAAAGGTATATATGTTACCAGCGACATGCAAGCTGCAGCGGGCATGCTTATTGGTTGATCTGGGAAGAAATTGTGCAACTTGTTTTTAGCGGCGAGCTAAGTTAATTTTCTTATGTGTAATCCGTCCAGCAAGCCAGTGAGTTGGGTGTAACAGAAACAGGAATTTGAATGTAGGTAAACAATACCAATTTTGGCTGGGTGTTATTTGCCTTTTCCCTGGAATACGCAATAATATGTGGTACTGTCGAAAAAAACTAGATTTGAAATAGTTTTTTTTTAAGAAATTAGGACTAGGAAGCAGTGTCACGGTGCACTCGTCAGAAAGAATTAACCCCGGAAAGCACAACTGCAATTCCTTGGTGATTTTGTCAACCATTTTTGATCGCTTTTAAAAGGTTTAGGAAGGGATTTTATATGAAGGTTCTTGTAATTGAGCCGATCTTCCCAGCCCTATGCAACTCTTTTTGAGCTTTGATCCCAAAAGGTGCGCGCTTTCTTATGCTTGCCTGGTAAACGTTATCCTAGAAGGGAATTCTGGGTCATCATATTTCGCTATGTGCACATCTTTCCTTATGCCATAATTGGATAATGGCAAGTATCGACGCATGCCAGTTGACGAAGATCTTTGATTAGCATCAGTGGTAGCCTAATTCACTAAATGAGCCATAGAAGACACTAAGTTGAGCCACTCAGCAAATTTTGTTAGTTTTAACGAACTTTAGCTTTGCATCTTAACGAAACTGAATTGATCATGATAATCGTAACGACCGAGCAACGGCGGGAATTGGTGCGGAAGCATTGAATCGTTTTACCAAATTCAATAACACAAAAGTATATGTGGGTGCCCGTGGAAGCGTGCCTACTTTGACTGAGGGTTCAGAGACTTTTCGGCTTGACCGGGTGCATTTCAAAACTTCGTTTTGACTGTTTCGTGATAAAAAAGGCCTATAACCTCAAGTATTAACTAGTTTAGATTCGCTTTTAAGTAAAAATAATGGATTTTTACTGACATGACGCGCGAAGAATTTCTTGCCTTAGCTAACGAACAATACGATAAACTGGCTGACTTACAGTCAAAACAGACCTTCTATGCATTTGAAGAAGGTTTCGTGAAGGTATGGACGGAGCTAGGAGCCCAGGTGATGCAAGCTAGTTTGGATAAGCCTCTTTCAAAAGATAAACGAAAAAAAACGGTTGTCAAACCCGGTTCGGAAAAATAGAGTTGTCAAAAAATCATCGTTTTGAAGCGAAGTGTAATGGTTTTTTTATAAGCCCCTATCTTCAAAATCTGATGGCTTTGGCTGGTGTTAGCGACGTCTACTCAAAATCAAATGATTTGCTAAACGCTTTTCTAGGAATTAATATATCTGAAAGTCAAGT
>NZ_SMFL01000026.1 GCF_004349265.1 Dyadobacter psychrotolerans | reverse complement strand
TATTTAGGTTCATTTGAATCTGCAGACTGTAATACTGTCAGTGGTTGGGCCTGGGACAAGAATTATCCCAATGGGGAAGCTTTAACAGTTGAACTCGTAGAAGGCAATACTGTTTACGCAACCGCTATTGCTGGTACTTATAAAGATTATGTAAAGACTGCTGGCTACGGTACTGGCAATTATGGTTTTAATATACCCTTACCAGTAAGTTTAAAGGATGGGAATACACATTCGTTATCAATACGTATTAAGGGGAGTACTACTCTTTTACCAGGTCCTGCAAGAGCTGTTGCGTGTGGATCTGCAACTTCGCGGCAGTCTTTTTCAAGCAATACTATCCAAACTATTGAGAAACAGGAAATTAGTTTAGGGCTTGCTTGCTTCCCTAACCCGACCGATGGTATAATATATATCAGTTATGGAACAAGTGAGGGGCAAGTATCGTTGTTATCAATTTCAAACATTGTAGGACAGGTTGTGTGGAAGATGCCGGTAGTAGGAATTGGCCAAACCCATGGACAATCATTTGATTTAAGTACACAGGCTGATGGTATTTATCTTCTTAGGCTTCTAATTGATGGTAGATCAGAGGTCAAACGTATTATGCTTATAAAAAAATTATAAAGGCGAATTGAATTATGGCTTTCTTTCATACCGGTCTTGCGGCAATTTTATAAGACTCCGTCGAACAGCTTTTATTAGGTTAAAGCGTATAAAGAAAATGTCATTTAGCCAATTGAACGTATGCTGAGGTGGCTCCAAAAAGCGGCACAAATTTTTGCACATCGTGATGCAGAATGAGAGTAAGCAGTCGGCTGTCCCCCTGTTTTTTTCTTAGAGGTATAATATAGAGACTACTAATTCAGTTTCCAGCGATTTGGAAGAAGATCTGAGAATTTACCTTCGTAGTTTGGATCGTTCATTGTTCGAAGAATGTCCAGTAGCCAGTCTTGTGGATTTACATCGTGCTTTTTACAAGTCGCAAAAAGAGAGTAAATTATAGCAGCATTTTGCGCGGTCTCATGCGTACCTGCAAAAAGGAAGTTGCGCCGACCCAGGGCAATGGGTCTGATCGCATTCTCGATTTGATTATTATCGATTTGCAAATCTCCATGAAGAGCATATAGTCTCATGCTTTCCATAAGCGGAAGCGCATATCCTATCGCTTTTCCAATAGGGCTCTGCGGCAGTACCTTGGGATATTCACCCTGCATCCATTCGTGTAATTGGGTCAGGATCGGCAGCGATTGCGTCATCCTTTTTTCAACAATCTCACCTTCACTGAGTGGTGGCGTATGTTCACGGATTTCCTTTTCAATCCCGTAAAGTTGACCTATAGTTGCGACCGCCCAACTCGCTCTTTCGCTGTCATATTTAACCGCTTCATCGAAGCGACGGCGGATATGGGACATACAAAAGTAATGATAGATAGATTGATTTTTCTCAAAAAGGCTCTGATATACATTGTATCCATCAGTCTGGATTACGCCGGAAAAGTCTTTTAATATTTTTTCCGGCCCGGTTTTATTGCGGCCCGGACAATAGTCAAAGAAGACAAGTCTATCCGCAGGCGCATGATAAGCCCACAGGTAGCCCTTGTGAGAACTCCCTTTCTTTCCACTGTTTTCCAGGACCTGTATGCTGGTCTCGTCAATCTGTAAATACAGATTGGTCAACACTTCACGCTTCAAAGCATTGTAGATCGGTTCCAGGGATTTACATGCTGCATTGGTATTATCTGTTAGTGTCGCAGGCGGGATTTTCATCCCTATGCGCTCGAACATTTGTTTTTGCCGGTACAAGGGCAAATGATCCACGAACTTACTGGTAAGAAGATGTGCAAGGACAGATTCGTCAAAAAGACCTCGTTTGATTGTCCGGGAGGGTATCGGTGCAATCAGTACACCTTTTGCATCTGAATTAACAGGATCTTTCAGTGCCCATTTCCGGCGGATAATTCTTCGAACCTTAAAAGAAGCAGGAATCATTACCAGTATTTCAGTCACTTCCTGACCGATTATTTTATAATCAGTCAGATCACCTTGTGGATCGATGATGATCTCTTCTCTTTCCAGCCCATCTGGCAATACCATTCTTGTGCGCCCTGCTTTCAGGCGCTTTTCGCCTTGCTTGTCTTGCTCCTGGTTAAGCCTCTGAGCTTCACCAGCGGTAAGCTCTTCGGAGTTTTGTATGTCCTCAGATGTAGCACCCAAAGGAAACAGGTCAAGTTGTCCTTCCAAGTGTTTTTTAACTCTGTTATCGGATCTTATTCCAAATAGTTTTCGGCGTAATTCATTAGCATCCAGCAGCGCCAGCCTAAGTTTTTGCTCGGTTTGCTCCAGCTTCTGCTGGGCCTGTTCATATAGCAATTTATAGTCTGGTTCGGCTGTGATCATACTATAAAAATACGCAAAAAAAGTGGCTTATCAACGTGTGAAGGCCACTTTCTAAAAAATATTATGCACTTTTTAATAGATGGACAGTTGTTTATAACGCTTGCGCAGCTGAACGGATTTTAACTTAACACCTTGTAAAATCAGCGTCAGTTCCCTTGTAGAGATCAGTAATTTTTTATCTGACGGGCGCTCAAAGGTACCTGCCTCTAATCGTTTTGAATAGAGTGCGTAGCCGTCGCCATCCCACTGTAGCAGGCGCACCTGATTAGCCCGTTTTCCGATAAATACAAAGACATCACCTGATAGCGGGTTCAGCTTTAAACCGTTCTGTACTAGACCTGCGAGCGAATAGAATCCGCAGCGCATATCCACAGGGTGGTTGTACAAGAAGTAACGTGTCGAAGAAGATAAAGACAGCATCGGTTAAGCCAGCAATGCTTTTACCCATGCGGGCTCTGGTAACTCATAGAAAATCAGCGCACCTTTATCAGTTAGCCGTAGTTCGGCAAGTGGTTGAGAAGACTTTACTTCGATCTTATCAACTTTCATTTCAATGAACTCATGCTTGGGAAGAGCACTGGCTTTAAACTTTTTGGCCCAATACCAGAATGTCGAATACTTGATTGACTCCTGCTCGCAGAATACACGAGCACCTTTGCCGCTACTTTTCCATCGAAGATAGAGCTGGCGATATCGTTGTTGGGATTTGTGTTGTTCTTTTTTCATATCTCAAAGCTCAAATTGGTGGTTAGCCCTGAAAGATGGATATAGGCGATTGCTTACGAATGAGAGTTCAAAAGGGGATCAAGACCACAAGGAGTTATGACGCTGATTTTAAGCAGGAAGTAATAAGGTTGCTGGCTTCCGGAAGGAGTGCCAAGGAAATTTCAGAGACGTTTGGAATTGCTGAAAATCTTCTTTATCGTTGGAAGAGAATGGCAACTATGAAGACAAAAACAACCATTTCCCCAGCCTTGTAAGTCAAAGTAAAATCAGGACGACACAAGTATTACTAATGAATTAATTTTTCACTCGGACAGAGGTATCCAATATGCCTGTAATGAATTTAAAAGCTTATTGGACAAAAATAAGCTTTTAATAGAAGCATGAGCCGGAATGGGAATTGCTGGGATAATGGTGTGCCACGAAGGCTTTTTAGAAAGTTCGAAAGACGACTAGAAAGTCATGCTGCATAAATGATGAGGGAAGGCCCCTCGAAGTCTGGGTACAGGCCCTGGCTTCAAACCACCACGAGCTGCTAAGATCAAAAGTCTTGGTAGTGAGCGTCGTTGGAAAAGGCATAAAAAAAAAATGTCAGGTAAGAATTAAGAAGATGAACGAAAGTGAACAGTCGATGACATATCGAAAAGCAATTCAACTAACGTCAAAACCGGGAGGCGTTGTTATTCCGGGACAAATCCAGACAATACCTGTTTATGGGCTGGGTGGCGTTCGGTGTAGAGGCTGCATGATCTTAATTCAGGCTTTTATGTGGAACGTGGGAACCTGCTGGTTTAATGTAAAGGGAAGAGGTTCCGAATGTTATGGAACTGCAAGTACCAATGTGAACCAGAGGGGCGGAGTAACCCGTAGTAGTGAGGAGATCTGTGAAAGCAGATGGAGCGAAGGGGTTACGTTATTCGGTCAAAACTATTAGTCAACCAATAAAGGGAGGAACTAAGAGTAATGGCAAGGTCATTTAATATCAGTAGGCAAATGGTTTGGGATTCCTATCTTAAGATTAAGGCTAACAAAGGTTCAGCTGGTATTGATAGGCAAACAATGGATGATTTTGAAAAAGACCTGCGCAAGAATCTATACAAAATCTGGAATCGGTTAACATCAGGAAGTTACTTTCCCCCAGCTGTCCGCAGAGTTGATATACCGAAAGGATATGGTAAAACCAGACCACTTGGTATACCGACTATTTCTGATAGGATAGCCCAAATGGTTGTGAAGGATATCTTGGAGCCTATCATAGATCCAAGTTTCCATCATGACTCGTACGGATATCGTCCTGGAAAGTCTGCACTGGATGCTGTTTCAACAGCAAGACAGAGATGCTGGCGGGATAACTGGGTTCTGGATATGGATATTCGCGGTTTCTTTGATGCAATCGATCATTCTTTGGTTATGAAAGCGATATCTACCTTCACTAACGATCGGTGGGTGCTGCTGTACATTAGAAGATGGTTGGAAGCAGATGTCATGTTTCAGGATGGTACTGTGGAGAAAAGGACAAAAGGTACACCACAAGGAGGTGTAATCAGTCCACTTTTAGCCAACGTATTTCTTCACTTTGTATTTGATAAATGGATGGAAAAGCAATTTCCAAACGTTCATTTTGAAAGGTACGCTGACGATATCGTTGTGCACTGCCGCAGTTACAAGCAATTAAAACTAGTGGAAAGTAAGCTAAGAGATCGCTTCCATGCTTGTAAACTGGAATTATGTACGGAGAAAACCAAAATTGTCTATTGCAAGGATTCGAAACGTACGGAAAACTTTGAGTGCTGTAGTTTTGACTTTTTGGGATTTACATTTAGACCAAGAAGTACTCGCAATCAAAAAGGTCAGTTTTTCGTAAGTTTTTCACCAGCTGTATCGCAAAAGAAATTAACCTTAATGCGGAGCACGATCAGAAGCCATCCTATCATTTCAGGAAGCTACAGTAACAGTATCGAAGAGTGTGCCCATGATTTAAATCCGTTCATTCGAGGTTGGATTAATTATTACGGTAGGTTCGGAAAGTCTTCATTAAAAGCTCTTTATCGCTATATCAATGATAAGCTAACAAGATGGATAATGAGGAAATTCAAATCTTTACAAAGAGGTATCACACGAGCGGGGAAATGGTTGAAGAATCTGTATTTGCAAAATCCTAACTTATTTGCACACTGGAAACATTTCAAGTGGGTGACTGAATAACAAGAGCCGTATGAGTCGAGAGGCTCACGTACGGTTCTGTGAGAGATTTAGGGGTGAGATTCCCCTTTATCTACTCGACCAGTTGCAGAAAGCTTTTTTAAGACTTTAAAAGCAGAATGTGTTTACCAAAATAAGTTTATAAATAAGCAGCAGGCAGCAGTAATTGTATTCGAATATATTGAAATCTGGTATAATCGAAAAAGGCAGCATTCAGCTCTGGGATATGTATCTTCAACAGAATTTGAAGAATTTTTAAATAAACAGAAAATTGCAGCTTAACCTCTTGTCCGCTTAACTATTGCAATTCCAGTGATGCTGTTATAATGCCCTCGCCATTAGCATGGGCATATTTGTAACAGACATATCGCTTCACATAGAACTCAGCAGAAATCATATCCAACACCTCAGTGACCTCTTCTCCGCTTATGGTGCAGCCGGTAACAGCTTCCGTGGGTTCAATAATGATGATTTCACGGCGTAGGTTCTCAGGAAGCATCATTCTCACCGTGCCTTTTTCACGTTTTTTTGCAGGAGCTTTTTCCTTGGTGGATATTCCGGAGCAAAGAGAGCCACTTATTCCGGACAACTTGAGCCAGTGATTCCGGGAACTTGAGCCATCTTATCGGAAAGTTTTTACAGCAATTCCGGCAACTAGAGCCAATCGGTACACTGACATTCCGGCATAATTGAGCCACTTGTGATTGTCGGTCAAAGTTATTCCGGGAAAGTGAGCCAGTGAATTTTGGTATTGAAGTAATTATAACCACCATCTTTTGTGAAAAACAAAGCAACGGATGGCAAACAAAGTTACTTCAATGCAGACACTGCGCATGATCATACAGATGCTGGATCGGAACATTTCGGAACGTAAAATATCCAGGCAACTCAATCTTTCCCGTAACACGGTTAAATATTACCGTGAACGCTTACTTCAAAGCGCACACAGCTTCAAAGAACTGCAAGCCCTTGGCGACGCAAGTTTGTCTGCTATTCTATATTCTGATACACCTTCGGTTCAGGATGAAGACCAAAGGAAGGAGGATTTTCGGCAGCAAGTACCTTATTTTCTTTCTGAACTCAAACGTACCGGCGTAACCCGTCAACTTCTCTGGGAGGAATATTTTGAAAAACATCCTGCGGGATACCGCTATTCCCAATTTTGCCATTACCTCAATGAGCTTAGCAAAGTTCTGCAACCTAGTTTCCATGCGACTTACAAGTCTGGGGAAATGGTCATGACGGTCCGCCGCGCGGTGGACTTTGCGGGCAGCATGATGCATTATTTTGACAAGTCCACCGGTGAGCAAATAAGCTGTCCTGTGCTCGTTTGTGTACTACCTTTCAGTAATTTAACTTACGTAGAAGCGCTGCCGAATGCCAGGCTTCCTTATTTGCTGGCAGCTTTGAATAACTGTCTTGGGTATTTTAAAGGTGCCCCATTGTCTTTAAAGACGGATAATATGAAACAGGTCGTTCAAAAGGTCAATCGTTATGAGCCGACTTTTACAGAGCTTATGCAGCAATGGGCGTTGCATAACAACATGGATCTGGTTGCCGCAAGGCCATATAAGCCAAAAGATTATGTGTAAACTTTTAATATGTAAACTACCCATCACAACTCGCTCTTTTTTAGCAACTTATTGATTAAATAGTTTACATAAAATTTCACTCTTTACCAAGGCTCTCTAACCAATCCAGTAAACCCTTATTACTT
This sequence comes from Dyadobacter psychrotolerans, assembly GCF_004349265.1. Taxonomy (GTDB): domain Bacteria; phylum Bacteroidota; class Bacteroidia; order Cytophagales; family Spirosomataceae; genus Dyadobacter; species Dyadobacter psychrotolerans. The sequence continues at coordinate 43,240 of NZ_SMFL01000026.1, read as the reverse complement.
TGCCACACCGGTAGTTCAGTTGATTGAGGCGTGAGACTTGTTTTTTCAAGTGCTTCTCGTTTTTGCCTGTTATCTATCCTTGCATATATCTCGGTAGTTGTGACGGATGCATGACCAAGGAAGTCCCTGATTGCGAATATGTTTACTTCACTTTGCTGAAGTAGCATTGCCTTGGAATGACGAAGAGAATGAGGGCTAATACCGGCTGGGATAATGGATGGATCAATTAATCGTGCCGTCATTGAATATTTCCTGATGATGGCTGTGATTCCCATCCGAGTCAGTTTGTCTCCCCGTCCATTGCTGAACAATGGATAGTCAGTCGCCTGGTCACGAAGCAATCCATTTTCTTGCATGTACCGCTTCAGTATCGCTGTCATCGGTTCAGAAATAGGTACCAAGCGTGTCTTATTGCCTTTTCCTTTTATCGTAAGCAATGCGGGCTTGCCAAAATTAATCCTTGATGGAACCAGGTCAGCAATCTCCTGAACCCTTCCTGCGCATTCAAACATTAGGGATATTAGCACCTGGTCACGCCTCCCTTTCCTTTTTGATGTGTCAGGCTGGGCCAGCAGGAGTTTTACACCGTCAGCGGTCAGGTAGATCACTTCCGGGGTATCGCACTTTTTGATTTTTAAAGAGAGTATGGACTGCCATTCTTTCAAGTGATCCGGATATTTATAGGTAAGAAACCTAAAAAAGGAATGAAGTGCAGCCAGTCTGGCATTCCTTGTGGAGATGCTGCAATGCCTCTCGGCCTCCAGCCAACCCAGGAATGAGATTATCCGCTCGCGGGTTATATCCTTGAACTCAATCCGGTCCGCATTAATTCTGTGAGCATCTCGCATATAGGTCAGCAGAAGGATTATCGAGTCACGGTATGCACTGACCGTATTGCGGGAGTATCCTCTTTCATCGACCAGGTAGCTTACCATGAACTGGGTCAGGTATTTTGCAAAGGATGTCTGTTTCATGTTATCACTGGTGATTTAGTTCAGAGAATATGTAAGAACAGATGCTGTCGGTTTTTCCCAATAATTCAGGGTACATATCTGAGGTCATCCGGACATACCGGTCTGTGGAAGCCAGTGACTTATGACCCAGGTAGGTTGACAAAATCGGCAGGATATAATAAAGATCCTTACCTTCTTTAAGCAAATGTGCCAGTGATTTAATACAGAAGGTGTGACGCAGGTCGTGGATCCTTGGCCCAATGATCAGACCACGGTGCTTAATACCCGCTATTTTCAATATTTTTGTCCACCATCCGCAAAAGCCGTTTGCCCGACAGTAACATCCGTTCAATTTAACAAAGAAGAAGTCACTGTTAGCCGGCAACAGTTTTCGGTACTTCAGGTATTGTTTGCATATGTCTGACATTGCCTCTGTGAAGGGTATCAACCTGTCTGTGCCATTTTTGGTACTCCGCAGCGTCAGATAATTTTGTTCCAGATTTACATCATTTATCCTCAGGTTTACTGCCTCGCCAATTCGTATTCCAGTTGAGCAACGCATCCGTATTAATGCGGGAAGCACCATGATATTGGTACGTGCATGCCTGTCATAAAGAGCCAGCGAATCACACGCGGCATAGATGGCCTTGATTTCTTCGTCGGAAAAGATGTATGGAACAAACTGATCTTGTCTGGGGCCTGCTACCAGTGGCGGAATATAGGTTTCATAGCCCAGGTTGGATAAGTATACCGCGAACTGACGAAGGAAGCAGTTACGGTGGCTCCAGGTGTCTGTTGCCTCATTGGGGCGTCTGTTGCACCATTCCGTCGCCATTTCCGCAGTGATGATTATGGTACGCAATCCGTTACCGAAGGCAACTCTGTCAAAGGCAAAAAGACTGAATTTGCAGCTTTGGGATTTATAGCCAAGGTTATTGCGCATGGCAATAAAATCCCGGATCAATGGCGCCAGCACGCCACGTTGCAGATTTTCCCTATTCATAAAAAGCTCCTTTATTCTGAGTATAAAATTCTTCCGGCAGCGAGGGAACTTCCAAAGCGCATTGCCTTAGCGTCTGGATATCTATCCTTAAATAACACATCGAAGTTTGGATGTTGGCATGGCCGAGAATGCTTGATATGACAGGTATCGACACTTGGCTTTCGAGAAGCATACTGGCCATGGTATGTCTTAGGGCGTGCGAGCCATGTTTTCTTTCCCCGACTTTGATGCCGGATTGAAGTATAGCCTGGGTAGCTATTTTGGATACCCGTTTAGCGTCAATCGGAGGGTGCGGAAAGAGCTTTTCCAGGAAAACGAAAGGCGACTTGGAGGAAGGGCGGCTGTATCGGATGTAATCAATCAAGGCTTCCCCCACATCTGCTGGTAAGGGGAGCCGGAGAACTTCTGTGGTTTTCCTTTGCTTGAATGAAATGATGTTCTGCGACCAAAGCAGGTGGCTGAACTCTAGCCCACTAATGTCCGAAGCGCGAAGACCAAGCCGTACCGCTAACAGGACCAGTGCATAATCCCTTTTTCCCATTAGTGTACTTCTATCAATGGAGTCAAGTATGGTTGTTATCTCAGCTCTGGTATAAACTGATGGAAGTTTTGCTTGCTTCTTGTAATTATCCCTGGGAATCACAAAGAACAGGTCTTTGGCGGTTTTTCCCAATCCAAACAGGTAGCTTAAAAAGTTACGTATGATCGATAAGGCAAGGTGCTTTGCTCCAGCAGCATCTGGCAGATGGGTAGTTAAGTAATTTACAATGGTAATCGGGGATAAAACTTTAATTGAGGTGATTCCGCTTCTATGAAGATATTGTTGAAAGCAATAAAGGTACCAGAAGTAGCTTTTCGTGGTCTTTTCACATATCCTTACCGACTTCTTGTATTCAATATATTGTCTGATAAGTTCGCCGACCTCTCCATCCAATACCGCCGCAGGACGTCGGTTTATAACCTCAATCATTTTGCCTGTCTCGGCAAACTGCGCAAGGCAAAGCGCGCACCGATAACAATGTTTCTGATGATGGGTAAGATCCGAAATCGTTTTGTCGCCGTAGGCTTCACTCAGATAAGCTGCTACTGTCTGCGAACTGAAATTCCTTAACTCCTTACAATCCATGTAAACTTTGATCCGGTTCCAAATCCATAGATAAATGGAGATTGTCTGTTTGCCCCTGCCGATATCCTTAAGATAGTCGGACGCGGCTTCTGTTAGCTCCTCGAAGGAGGAATAGTACCTGTTCATTGTATGAGCGTTTAATTTATGCATCATTGCATGATGGCAAGCTCAACAATATTATGTAAACTTTTAACAGATTAAACTACTCACTAACAACACCTTATATCTAAATTTACACATATCAAAAGTTTACACATTATCCTGATTATGTATAATTACACATAATCAGGATAAAGCGCCGGCTGAAGGTCATGTAAAAATCGCCTATCAGCGCATTTACGCTCCATTACGAGATCGTATTTTTTTTAACATTGATGAAGTCAACGCCGCTATAAGAGATCAGCTTGAACTACATAATGACAAGAACTTTAAGGAAAAAAATTACAGCCGCCGCAGGCAATTCAACGAACAGGAACAGCATTTACTTCAGCCGTTGGCAGACAATCCGTTTACCTTAAAACACAACACTTCTGTCAAAGTCCAGAAAAATTATCATGTTACTCTGGGAGAAGATTGGCACCATTATAGCGTTCCGTACCACTATGTAAGCAAACAGGTAAATATCATTTATGATACCCAGACCGTGGAGATTTTCCTGGACCACCAACGTATTGCAGTTCATAAGCGCCTTTATAACCAGCACGGTTACACAACCGTTAAAGAACATATGCCTGAGAACCACCGCAGTTATACACAGCAAATGGGCTGGGATGGTGACTACTTCCTGCGGTTAGCATCACAGGTAGGCCCATGTACGCACAGCTTTATGGAAGGTATTTTAAAAGGAAGACAGTTTACTGAACAAGCATTTAATTCATGCCGTGGTATCCTTCGACTGGGCAGTAGTTACGGCAATAATCGCCTTGAATCAGCATGTCAAAGGGCACTACCTTCAGGCTCATTTAGCTACAAAACTCTGACGAATATCCTGGCCAATAATCTTGACAAAGCTCCCCATTTAATGCAGACAACCTTATTCCAGACGCCTGATCATGAGAATATCAGGGGTGCAGGCAGGGGCATATGAATAAAATGTCCTTACGAATCAATTGCCTCACTTAAACACAAATAAAAATGAATACAAACAAGACCTGGGAAGAGTTACGACAACTAAAATTACAAGGAATGGCTAGCCGGTACTCCGCCATTCTTGAACAGCGGTTACACCAGCAGCTCGAAGCACATACCATGGTGGCAATGCTTACGGAAGCTGAATCAGAACAACGAACCCAACAGCGTACCCAGATGTATCTCAAGCTTGCCAAACTGCGGTACAGCGCATATGTCGAACAGGTGAACTGCAAGCCGGAAAGAGGTATTACGGCTGAACAACTGATTAGGCTAAGCGACTGCAGTTTTATAGAAAAATCCGAAAACATATTGATCACTGGGGCTACCGGCTGTGGTAAATCCTATCTTGCTTGTGCACTCGGCAGGCAAGCCTGCGTAAAAGGCCATAAAGTATTTTACTATCCCATGAACAGATTTATAGAGCAACCGCGCGGCGGCCGCTTGCATTGGCCAGGCTGGATGGAAGTTACCTGAAATGGCTCAATCAAATTGCACGGGTCAAACTCCTGATCCTCGATGACTTCGGCTTGCAGCCGCTTAGCCACGACATCAAAATGGCACTACTGCAAATACTTGAAGACCGTTACGCTTTCGGATCTACAATCATAACCGCACAGATGCCCGTAGGCAACTGGCATCCTACTTAAATGATCCCAGCTTAGCTGATGCGATATGTGACAGACTGACAGCAAACGCGCACAGAATAAATCTCGAGGGAGCTTCTTTGAGAAAGATAAAAAACAGCTAAATTTACAACACTTCAATACCAAAAAGGAACTGGCTCACTTTCCCGGAACGCTGGCTCACTTTCACCGGAATCTCCATTCCTTGGCAAAGTTAGCAGCCTGATTTGAGTTCTTCTTGCTGCGGATAGCCTGTTCCCAATTCAAATAGTTTGATCTGGTTTACATCCGTATGTACGGTGGCTAGATCTCATTCTTTTTACCGAATATATACCGCTTATATTTATCAAGCTCAAAGTTCAGGGTCTGGATCTGCTGATCTTTTTCGGATATTAATTCCAGCGACTTTTTATGTGCGGCAAGTGTCCGCTCATAGAGTAATTTATAATCCGTCGCTGCATCTTCCATTACCCGAAGATAAGGCATAAAAAATAGCTATACAACCATATGAGGTACTTTTTATGACTTTTTCTGCCTGGTTTATTGACCTAATTCACCCGTTGGTATCGTTTTCGAAGGCGAACCGAATCCAGCATTACACCTTGCAGAAAAAGTGTTAAATGCTGGCTGGTGATGGATATATCTTCGCCCTTTGGCCATTCGAAATTGCCTTTTTCCAGCTTTTTGATATACATCGCAAAGCCGTCCCGATCCCATTGTAAGAGCCGGATCTGATTAAGCCGTTTACCCAGAAAAACGAAAACATCACCGCTTGACAGATCAAAGCCCAGTTCATTGTGAACCAGTCCAGCCAAACTGTAAATACCATACCGCATGTCCGTTGGGCTCCGATACAGAAAGTACCGGCAGCTGTGAGATAAAGCCAGCATATTAAAGATTTAGCTTCTTGATAAATGAAGCGTCAAGAATTCCGAACAGCTCTATACGCGATACGGATGGAAAAGTATTGGCTGCCAGCGCCTGTTGCTTTTGCTCAATTAAATCTGGTTTTTGAACCGGTATCTGACTGAACCCACGGGTCGGTACCGCAGTGGAGGCATTCTCGCGGCGGAATTTTTTAACCCAGTAATTAAATTTATGGTATCCCATACCATTCCGATTGCAAAAAGCCTGTTTGCTTATGCCTTGCGCCTGCCACTGATCGAACAGTTCACGCATTTTTTCTATCTCATTTTTCATGAAACAAGATTGCGAACTATGCGGATCTGTTAAAATATGGTTTTATCGGACGCATACAGATATTTCAACATCATACATTTGTTGGATGTGGTCAGATATATCTTGAAAACTCATTCCCTTGCTGTATAATCCAATAATTTGAGGAGCCAGATTTTCAGCCAGGACGGTTTCGTGTTTCTTGACAATTTGCGGCGAAAAAGTAGCCTTTCTATCTTCTGGTGTAGTTAATGTAATTTTACCAGACATCGTTTTTAAGCGTTTGCTACCTTTGCCATTTCGCTTATTGCCGGATTCCCGCTCCTGATCACTGAGATGGGTGTTCATTTCCGACTCGAGAGCACTTGCTAAAAATGGTTGAAGTAGCGGAGCGAAAACCCCGTCTTTACTAGTTAATGATTGTCCTTTCATCAACTGTTCGAGCGCCTTATCGCGCATCTGTTCGAATTCCGTCTTTTCCATTTTCTGTAGTAAAGTTAAAACTTTGAGACAGAGTTCATTTTACAGTCTCTAAACCACGTCAGAAACTAACTTAACTAGAATAACAATATGCTGGCACTTTCTTATTCTAGCTACTAATTCTTATTCTAGTTACGAATGGTCGCTTCATCCAATACAACAGATTTCTGTGGATTGGCAGTCTCATAATTATTAAACCACCTTGAAAAATAAAAGATCAAGGTTTCGCATTTTGAAATAACACGTGATATCCAGCCCATTCGACTTTGAAACCGTTGTTGAAACTGTTGATGGATGGATATTGAGTCAGGAAATATGAAATCGGTGCGTAGGTCTGTATCTATTCTTGGCTTGTATCTTCTGTCCGAACCTGTAGTATGCGTAGCACGCTCCCCAAATCCGATATTATACACTTTTGACTTCACGGGATATAACGTCAATCCTCCGGTACGAAATTGATGATAAAACCATCTTATAGCCCACGAATCAAGTTTTCCATTTAACTGATTATCCAACATCTTATTTAAGTCCGATCCTCCGCGTGCAAAGTTTCTTCTTGCTTGTGCATCAGCAGCAAAACTATGATAATCACTCACAAGCCAATCTACTGTATTCCATCTATTTGACCAAGTAGCCCATCCCCAAGACCAACCTCGGTTTAGTAAATAATTCTCCTCGCCGTCTATTTCTCCCAAGTCAAAAGAATAACCGGAGATTGAAAATACTTTATTATCATATTTATATCTTTCCAAACTTTTATTCATGAACGTTAAAAAGTTAGGAGTTGTTAATAAATCATCTTCAAGAACAATTACTTGGTCATGCTCTTTGAGTACCTGATTCACACCATTTATGATTGACTTTGCAAGTCCTTTGTTTGATTGTGCTTCGCAAACGGAAATACGTCGAAACCCGTCAATGGTTTTAATATAATCTCTGATCTGCCCTACTACAATTCGGTCTTTCTCATGTTTAGCTGCATCTGAGAAAATAAATAATTCGCTTTCGGGCGCTAAGACGTTAAGTTGCAACGTAGCGACTGTTTGTTTCAATGTGTCTAATCTGTTGTAGACAAATAAAAGTACTGGGGCTAGTGTCATCGATCTGTGGGTAAGGCTAAGTGTTATTTAAAGCATTGATTTTGACGTGGAGTATTACACTAAGTTGAGATGTAACTTCTGAACACAAAGTTAACATTTCTACTCTACAAAGTAATACTACAAAATTATAGTTTTGTGGTATAATTTGAAGAAAATTTCTATGTTTTTAAGAAATACTTTGAAGTTGTTGGCTTATCAGTGTCTTTGACACTGTCCTACATGCGCATCATAAAATGTTGTAAGCCTACCGCTGATCGAACAAATAGGTAATATCTCTAAATTCGGTAGCACTGTGAGCAATACGGACTATTATAGACGTGAAGTATTGATAAGGAAACGAACAGGATACTATTTAGACCTAATAAGGAATCCACAACGTAAATCAACTTGTTTTGTGCCGAAAAGCAGCGAAATTAGATTTTTGCTGGTAATGTACAATCCTTTGTAACGCAATCCTGCACCCACTGCTAACCCGGTATATTCCTGAATAGTAAGTGGCAGGAAAAACGTCATATCTGCTTTATCCCATCTAGGGATAACATTCACCGTTGCAAGATTATACAGGCTACCGGTAATACCCTTTTTTCTCAGACTGGTAAGGATGTTTCCGCTAATCGAAATGTTGGGAGAAAAAATGTAATCAGCTTGTATTCGTAAAGTTGTAGGTAGTGGCACCTTATAAAGGTCATTATTGTTTTTTGTTGGAGTAAAAAGTTCTGGATAAGTGTCGAAAACTCTGGCGGTTTCGCTGAAAGAAGAATTTTTGAAATTATTATTAAAATACAGACGCTCGGAACTGGATATATTAATATCATAAGACTTGCTGTAAATACTATCTGCTTTATATCTTATTGATCCAATGTCAGTTATTGATATACCGATTCTAAACTTATATGCCTGGATGGCAGTTTTTCTAAAAGAGTAACTGAGACCAAAATCTGCCCCCAGACTGGCCTTTTCAAATCGGAAAAAATTTGTTAGCCTAATTTGGTCTAGTAGTTTTCCTCCCGATCTCGTAGCAACCTCACCTTTGGAATTTGTTAGATAACTATAAATATTTGTTGTATTCAATATGCCCTGAAAATCAGAGACATCAATTGAAGTATGACCGATGCCATTTATGAAATTTAAGGTAGTGCCGAAAGAAATTTCGTGCATGTTAGATTTAAAAACCTGGTAAGCAGCTGATAAGCCAATTTCATTAAAAACGGCTATGGAAGTACGCATGGGTTCAGACTTAGGAATGACATGTGGATATTCCTTCACCTGTTTCACAACTTCACCAATTTCGGAAATCAGACGACCATTGACTTCCGAGTAATTGGCGTGAAGCCGACTTCTTGTCGACAACCCCATTGCCAATTTATCTGTGAGATTGATAGACAACGAGGGACCCAGTACCTCTACAAGCCCTAACCCTGAGGATACTTTTGATTCCCCTAATATCTTCCGGCGAAAAAAATCTGCATTTATTCTTCCTAAATTCGCTGTGGACAAAGAAGCGGTATTTGACCCGGCTGATACCTCAAAATACATTACATTTGCTGACCAAGCCTTACTTTTACCCAATTGCAGCAGTGCCGGATTTTCAAACGCGTTGAGGATGCCATCACTCGCACTGCCTCCACTTGAAAAAGCCTGGGCATTAGCGAATTGCGACAGAAGAATGAAAGCCATAGCAAGAAACTTGCTCATATGTTTAATATATAAGAGTTACAAATTAAAATCATCAATGTTTTTTTCTTAAACGTTATGAGCTTATCCAAATGCTTGCTTTGCCAGAAAGATATCGTTAAATATTAGAATTAGTCTACAATCCTAAAACATGCATTTTCTGTTTCCGAAATCAAAACAATTAGTCAGCGCACGGTTTTTAAGTATTCCATATTCTGTAAGAGATTCTTGCTAAAAAAGTTCCATGCTATTTATATCGGATAGTAATTGCTAACTATTGAATCAATTTTCTTGTCCCAGGTTTGTTCTTTTGCAAATGTAAATGCTCCTATACTCTTTTGTTGTAACAGTTCTGGATCCTCTGATAATTCTAAAACAGCATTACGTAAAGAGTCTATTGCTATTTCCGGTGTTTCGCAATCGCATTTAGTACCCCTCTGATCAGATACAAGAATTGCCTGACCATGGAGGTTGATCGTGATTATAGGCAGACTGTAAGCCATCGCTTCAACCAGTTGGGCAGGACCGGAATCCCTTAACGAAGTGAAAATAAAAGCGTCATGAGATTTATAGTAACCAATTACATCTTCGTAAGGAACTTTACCCATCCAAAATACTGTGTCGTTTAGTTGGTAATCTTCAACTTTGTCTAAAAATGCGGATTTCATTTCACCGTCTCCTACAACAGACAAGGTTATTCCCGGGAAATCCTTTAGTGCTTTCATGACTTCAATCACTAGAAGTAATCCTTTACGAGGCATAAATCGACCAACCCATAATAATTTAAGTTTGCCACGTTCTGTGTTTCTTCGAATATGCGATGCAGGAATAAACCAGTTTGGTACTGTGGCATCAAATGATAACACTACATTTTTAGCTCCTGCCTTTTGCACCATTCTCATTGTATCCGGATTGGAGGAAAGAACAACCTGAGCCTCTTTTAGCATTTTTTTACATGCTGGATTATATTTTAATAACCATTTTGAAACTTTTTCTCTTTTAACTTCAGCATCCCAATGATTCAGGAAATATTTTTTAAATGCTTCTGGAGCAACTTGACCGCCACCTGCTGGCCCAAATATGAAGGGGATACCAAGTTTGTATATAAAAGATCCCATTTGCGTGCTTCCCCAGGTTACATGGTGAGCAACATCAAAAATTATCTTTTTGCTTAAATGTTTACATGTCCTGTAAGCGGTGTATTGCCATATAATATAATATAAATACATTCCCGGCGTAGAAGACGCAAAAAGCTTTTCAAAACCAAAAGGAAGTGTGACATAATGGAAGGTAACATTTTCTATTTTAGGTTTTTTGTCAATATTTTCTTTTCCGCTGGATCTTGTGAAGCAGTGTATCTGATAACCTTTCTGTGCAAGCCCGCTAACCCAGCTCCAACCATTTCCAGGTTCGGAACCAAGTGAGGGATCACAAGCAAAAGCAAATAATGCTATGGTCTTCATATTGTTTTTAGTTGACGTGGAAAGTTTTAAGGGAAATTGGGCCATTACCTTGCAGAAACAATACATTATAAGTTGCAGAAGGTCTCATACTAGGGGAGGTATTCAATATACTTTTTAATTTAAATTCTTGGTTTAAAATATGCCTTAAATAGAAGAAAGAGAAATACAGAGTTAGTAACCGCATATCGCTTAAAGAGCCGCCTAGGCTCTTGCATTAACCTATAAAGCCATTCTAAACCTGTATCTTGCATCCATTTTGGCGCACGTTTTTGAGTGCCTATCATTACTGGAAGCGCTCCGCCAATTCCTATCATAGAGGCATTTATCCGCCCTCGCATAGACGCCATCCAATTTTCTTGTTTTGGACATCCCAAGGCTACAAAAACGAATTTCGCATTACTTTCATTAATTTGATTTAATACAGTATTTGTCTCATTCTCTGTTAAAGGGCGAAACGGCGGACTGTACATTCCGGCAATCTTTAACAGAGGATACTTTTTGAGGCAATACTGTTCCGTTGCTATTAACATGTCTTTGGTGCCTCCATAAAAATAAACAGGTATTAATTTTTTTTCCGATTCCAATAGTAAGTCTGGTAGTAAATCCATACCGGCTACCCTTTCCTGACGGACTCCGTTTAATAATTTAAGAGCTACCGTAAGCGGAACTCCGTCCGGTGTGATCAAATCCGCTCCGTTGACGACCTCTGCGAAAGAAGAGTCTTTATATGCTTCTACAAGCATATGCACATTTGCTACGCAAGTGTAACTAGACACACCAGAAACCGCCATTTCAATAAGCCTATCTATAAACGATGCGTAAGGGGCGATAGTGATATCTATACTAAATAATCTCTGCTTTATTTTAGGTAACATTACCAAGTTTTAGATATATTAATGGAGCCACCTAATGAATTGTCGATCAAATACCCTCGATCAATTGCGATAATTACGCCGAGGCTGTAGCCATTTTTTAGTAACCTGCTAGTTTCAAGAAGACCAGAAAACTGGTTTACTTGGTAAAAATAGGGTGGCTTATTATAAACTATTTTGCCTCCAACAGATTTTGCTACCGGGCTCGTTGAATAAGTACCATAATTCCATGAATATGTCATTAAAGCTTTAATATCCCATTGTCCGTAGGTCCAGATTGATCCAGAATGGATCGCAACTACCCGATTATTAGAGAAATATTCAGTGGCATTTTGAGGTAAATCTTCACGTATTTCATTTTTGCTGGTAATCAAAGCATTTCCTATATTTTGCCCTTTGTAGGACCATCCTTTATAATATAAGTAATTGTTATAATAATCTTCTGCGCCAGAGGGGGTTGCCTTAGAATCCGCTTCCCCTCCCTGACTTTTCGAGTTAAAGAATTCAAACAGAATCTTTTTTAAGAAGAATTTTTTGTATCGTTCAGTTTTGTTGTTCTTTAAACTTAATCCCCATAACCCATCTTTTATGTTTGTGAGATGATATAGACCACCAATATCATAGAAAAACTGATGATATCCTGTAACAATAATGTCATGGCCGTTCAAATTATAATTGAATTCAACTGCTTGGTCAATCGTCCCCAGTTGATTTCCTATTTTAGAAGTTAGAACAATTTGGTTACCATATGCCTTGCCTAAAAAAACATACTTGTATGTTTCTAAATTAGATAGTTCGTAGCCTTGCGGGAAAATTTTTTTTTCATTACCCCACATCACCTGATGATTAAATCCACCATAAATTTTAGTCTTCCAGGCTGGTTTGCCCAACCTTGCATAAAATGATTTTTGATGATAATATGCTTTAATAGTATCCACGGCATACGGAATTTGTGATGCAGTTCTTAAACTATAGTTACCCAACCAGCCATGTGACAAATTTCCTTTTATTGAAAATAGTTCTTTGGTAAATGGAATACTCCAATATTCTGGAATGCTAATTTCAATCTTTGGAATTCCTAGGGAATTGCCTGATACAGCAAAAGCACCGCTTGATAGCGTTGAATCTACTAACCCTGTTAAGTCCCGAGACCTCCCCGCCTTGAGCTGAAATATGCCTAATCTTACCTTTACATAGCTTTGAACGAGAATAGCATCAATCTTGGTACCAGCGTTCAATCGTCCCTCAGCGGCTGCACCCCAATCAAGTAGCTTTTTTTGCCCCGCAGGATGGTAATTTTTCAAAATCATGCCTGATACAGAAGCGGATGCGCCACTTAATGGTATACTTCCATATTGTTGACTTCTCATCCAAAATGGAACGGAATTGTGGGAGGTAGCAATACCATTCACAGATATAAACCCGTGAAGTTGTTTATTAGGTAACATAGTTAAAACCGGATTAAGAGTATCTGTATTAATTCCAGATGAATCTTGCCCAAAGCAATTAACTTGTAGAATGATGCATATTAATAATACATATCGCATAATTTAAAAAAACGTTGAGTTAACTTTCAATATAACTATGAGAGTGAAGACAAATCACAATGGCAAATTTGTAATTTCAACTGAGCAAGTCCAATTGAGCAGTTGAGCACTATTTTTCAATTTAATGAATTTTTAGTTTAGAGTTCGATTTGGTCATTTTAAATGATTAAACAGATTTTTATTCCAATTATATTCTAAATCAACCTAAGTATCGATTTAATCGCACTAACCTTCGTTGTAAAATCTTTTCATCAGTTTAAGATGATTTTCCAAATCTTCTTTATTGTCAAACCGTTCACGTATCTTTTTTGCTGGATTTCCCCCATAAATTGAATAGGGTTCAACATCCTTTGTGACGACCGCCCCTGCGGCGATGATTGCGCCATTATTAATTGTAACACCACCCATGACTGTTACGCCATAACCAATCCAAACGTCGTCACCTATCTTTGTAAGTAGATCAGTGCCCTTCCAATTATAGTTGCCGTCTCGAATTGCCGGTGCTTTCCTAATAGGGATACCCACATACTGAAAATGATGATCATATTTGCCAACTACTCCCACTTTATTTGCTACAATAACATAATCTCCTATCACACAATCAGTTTCGATAAACGAATCCCTTCCAATATAAAAGTCTTTGCCTATGACCAAAGTTTTTCTTGCCCACAGCCGAACTCTTGCTCCCGCATGAAAGCCTTGTCCTATACTGTACTTGCGCCATCTTATCTTGACAAAATACAAGTCTCTCAAAGTCTTTATAACTCCAATAATTACTCCGAACATAACTGTTGTCTAATTGGTAAGATTTATAAATAGCTTGTCCATATACTCATCAAAAAACGAAAGCATTTTTGATGAGCGTATTTCCTTCATTTCTTCGACAGGCATTATATCTTCCAGTTTGTCGTCCAAAAGTTTACCTAACTCCACAGTATCATACGGACTAAATAACTCACCATTATCACCAGGACTTATAAGGGATGAAGCTCCTGCGTTCGTTGAACAAATTACAAAAGCACCGGATAATAAAGCCTCGTTAACTACTGCGCCAAAAGGCTCATAATGACTTGCAAGTACAAATATTTGTCCGATATTATACCAGGCAAGTAAATCATCTCCTTCGTACCTACCAACGAAATAAACATCTTTTTCAATGCCTAGCTTACTTGCTGATTGCTGCAATGACATTTTTTCTGATCCTTCTCCAATAACTATGAGTTTAATATCCTTATGTACCTGACAAACCATGCTAAATGATTGTATAAGTCTATCAACTCCTTTTTCGGGAGCCAACCGACCAACAAAAAATACACATTTACAACCAGTCAACGAGTGCTGTTGGATCAATCTATTTGTAAATGGTAAAACATTCGTTAAGTTATTTCGAAAAATTTCTCCCTTCGCTATAATTGGAAAGACAAGCACCTTTCCAATTACAGTAAATTGCAGTTTGTACCAATCAGCAACATTCTTGTTTGGAAGTATTATTCCATCCAATTTACTAATTAAATAATTACGCATTGATTTTCTGGCACCGCTGCATGTTTCAGCAATGTGTAGACTGTCATCACAAATTGTAAAAAGTTTAAAATCTTTAAAATATAACTTTTTAATCAAGAAAAGCGAGATTGTTGTCTGGCTGTACTCGTATGTGAAAACTATATCCGGATTAAATTGACGAATTGCGCGAATAAATCCCCATCGAAAAGCTCTAACTCCAACATTTAACCCGCTATTGAGGTATTCAGGTGTAAAATCCAAAAGATTACGGAGTCTTTCCTGGTCGAATTTCTGGTCAAGATGATTTTGGTAAATAAAGTAGAGTTTTAGATCAAATAGTTCATTTAGTTTATTCCAGAAATCAACTCGGTATGGAGCCAGAGACTGATGAAAGATAAGTAACTTTTTCTTTTTCATTTTAGATTTTTTTCCTCTGGTTATATATCTGTGGTATTAGTGCTCGTAAGTTTATTGTAAATAAATGGAAGGCCGCCATAAAAAAACCATGATGTCTGTTTTCAAAAATAAAAAGCTGCAGTGGATTAGAATCGCAGGAAGATTTATAAAGATGTTTGAATCTTTGTGAGACTGGTACTTTTGGGGAGCACCATTTAGGGTAATCCTCATGCTTTTCACAGGTTCCAACATACAAAGGTGATATAAATAGCCCTATGTTTTCTTTTGCAGCTCTCCTCCCGTAATCCATATCGCCCAAGGCGTGATGGAAATTATTGTCCAGAATACCGATTTTTTTTACAACAACATTAGGTATCAGTACACAGTTTCCGTTGAAAAAGTCACAACTCTGTAACTCTCCATTAGGTTTCAAAAGCATATTTCCTATTTTGGAAAATCCGCCATACGTTATATCATTGCCAAGCTTTGAACAAGTACTTCCACAAACTATGCTTTCTTCGCGGCAAGAATTATAAGATTCAATCAAGACCTGAATAGCATTCGGAAATAGGAATGTATCATCATTTAGCCATAAGTAAAAATTGTATTGTTTCTTTGCAATTGCAGTTTTCCAGGCTAAATGCATGCCTCTGTTCCAGAAAAGATTACCAGAACCTTTAATAACATTGACAAATGGGAAAAGCAATCTTATCTTATCTTCGGTTCCGTCTGAACTGCCGTCGTCAACTAAGAAAACCTCTAGGGAAGCTCCCTCAGGTAAAATGCAACTGTAAAGGCAATCTAAACATCTGACTGTATCCTGTACACGATTATGGCACGTGAGGAGTAAAGCTATTTCTTTCACTTTTATTAGAGGTTATCTCAATTTGGTTCTTAATATTACTTCAATCGTACTGGCGAATGTCCTACAGGTAGCTGATCATCCTAGTCTAATACAAATATATCATGAAAGGAAATCACAATAACGCTTCTAAAATGGGTATATTACAATAACAGGGTTCACAAATAGATTAACATTAAGGTACTTTAAAAACTCTACAAGACTTTAATTATTTTGATGATCTCAATTAAATTTATTATTAAACAGTAATAATTGGTTCATATCATTGATAACCGCTAGTAAAATATTCTTTTCAAAAAATATATCTAATAGCAAAATTTTTACTTATGAAGAATTAATTCATGTACATTTTTGCCTGACATTTTTTTCTTAGTGACTTGAAAGCAATTTGCGCAAATAATAAATATAATCCATGGCGCTGTTCCCGATAGCGAGTTATTTAAGGACCCTACTAGAACAAAGGCAGCTAAAACAAAGATCTTTTGTTGCCGTGAATAAAATTGGAGGTATTTTTTGACCAAATATGACAATGTAATGATTAATGGAATTCCAAAAAAAATTCCATATTGTATTATCCAAACAATGTATGAATTTTCAACACCACCGGCTCCTAGTAATTTTGTGATAACTAAATAATTCGCGGGATTCCCAAACCAAAAATCGTAGTCCATTATATAATTAAAGGCTTCAAGCACATTCAGTCTGGTCTCGGCGCTTCCGTCCATTAGTTTTTCTTGATTCACCAATCTACCACCTAAGGATGTGAGGAACATTAAGTAATAGGTTCCATATAATAACGGAATGATGCAGCACACAACTAACACTAACTTGTGCAATGTTTTTTTTCCTTTACTTTTATACAACAAATATAAATAATAAATCCCCAATGCACCCCATATTAGGCTAGCACCTCGAGCATTGAAACATAATATAGCAACGACGCCGAGAGTTAAGCAAAAAAGTTTAAATAATGTATGAAACTTGTGTACTAATATAAATGATACAATGATCGATACACATAATGCATTCATAAGTGGATGACCAAGAAAGGCGGAGCTTCTAAAATCCCATTTTTGTATTTCAACATATATATTTTCTACTTCCTCTGTGTATGGAAAGATATTTATGCTGAATATTCTTTCGTAGATCGCCAACAAACATTCGAGAAAAAAGAAAACCAGTGTGATCGTTTTAATTTTCTGCTTTACATCCTGTTTCTGGATTTTAAGTAACATACTCAAAATCATAGGTATCATCAACGCAAAGAAAGTTAGTCTAAATGTGTCAAGGTTACCTTCAACAGCTTGAAACACCACATATATCAAACTTATCAGAATGATTGTAATCTCTTCTCTAAACATTCCAAATTGTAATGTTTTCCTAACAAGTAAAAATTCATAAAAGAAAATCAATAATATTACAGCAGAAGAAGTCAAGCCAACCTGCTGTATACCAATTACTGGCGCTGTTGTTGTTGTAATCAATAAGCATAAAATTACACCGAGGTATAGCAAGTAATTTTTCATGTAGAATGAACATTTTTTATGAATTTCGCTGGATTACCAGCCCAAATCTGGTTGTCGGGAATATTTTTTGTCACAACAGAACATGCGCCTATCACTGCATTTTTACCAATATGGACACCTTTTAAGATAGTGCTGTGGGCACCAATAAAGACATTATCCTCAATAAAAATAGAAGCCTTAGCTTTTAATTGCATATCAATAGATGGATTTTGCCTCACCATAGGGTCCAACGAATGAAAATCTGTATCGTAAATACATACCCCACCACCAATTTTTACATTATCTCCAATTGTAATACTTTGGTGACAAACAATAGCTGCCTGAGAAATACCAACGTGATTGCCTATCAATAAGGTAGCACCTTTATCTACAAAAAATGTACATTTTTGTGGACGGCCAATTGGATTGCTTCGTACGTCGTTATTCATTTTCAAATCTCGACCCACACGCATCTTTCCACCGCGAGCTATCATCACAATAGGTATCCCACTTGTGACCAGGTTTTCAAAGTCTACCAAATTAACCCAAAACAAAGTGTTTGTAATAATAGTGTTTAGTATCCCTGTCATGGTATACCAAACAATTAAGATCGCTTTATATAAGATCATATTGTTTACGCTGCTAATTAATTAACCTTAGAGTTTACCGAGAGATGATCTACTTCGAATCCTGAATAATTGTATCATAGTATCCCTCATAGCTGTCAACCACGGCCGAGGCTGAGAATCTCTCAGAGACGTTATAAAAGCCCTGACTTGAAATTTCTTTGTACTTTATCTTGCAAGTTAATATCTCAATAGCCTTATCAGCAATATTTTGCGCTTTGGACACATCGACTAATAACTCCGGATTATTTATTACCCAAGGAACAGCACCTGATCTTATCCCCCCGATAACTGGTAGGCCTAAAGCCATTGCCTCAATTAATACTACGCCAAAGGACTCCTCAAGAGATGGATGAATCATCAAGTGCATTTTCTTGAGCTCATTTAGAAGAGTTTCATGAGGTACTGGTCCGTGGTAGAAAATACCTTCAAGCCGCATAGGTTTGGCGCTTTTGTTAGCTAAACCGTACATTTCACTTCCATTACCAAATAAGTGTAGAATTGCGCCGGGAATTTTGTTTTTAATTAATCCGAAAGCTTCTAATCCTATGTCACCGTTTTTACGCTTATCCCAGCCATTCATAATCATGACAATATTGGGATTTAAAAGTGAGTTAATTTTTTCGTCAACGTATTCATTTATTTTGTCAATGTTGAACAACATCACTACTGGATTAGGAATTACTTTGAGGTTCTTAAATCTTTTTTGTGCGTAATCAAGCATGTAAGGTGAAACTGTTGACGCAAACTTCAATTTTTTTAAATTTATTTCCGATAATATTAGCCTCCCAAATCGATAAATATTTCTCATATATTTAAAAACTTGATAGGGATTGTCGTGTATTGTTATTAGTTTGGGAATATTAATTCCTGCAAGCGCCCCCGCGAACTCATAAGACCAATGCGCATGAACAAAATCTGGTTTTTCGTTTAGAATCGCACTTTTTAACCTCCTTTGTTCAAAAGCATACAAATCTATAATTCTGCCAAGCTTACTTTTATTGAAACGCAAAGTATGCTCGCGAGCGGGTACTACAATCCATTTAAAATTTCCGTTATGGAATTCTCTGACTTCATAATTATGGTCAATCGCGGTTGTGGTCGTTATTGATATTACATTATGTCCTCTATTTAACAACTCCTTTATTACTACACCTAAAAAAGGCGCTCCATAGTAACCGTCCGGTAAGCTTGTTAGATCACGCACGTTGAGTAGTTTGCCAATAAATGATTTGTGAGTAGGCCCAATTATAACTATTTTCATAATAAAATTATTAATTTACCAGTAACAGGCACCTTCCACGTTGTCCGCAGTCTCAGGCCTATTTTCTGGGCTAGGATAAATCCAGTAATCGTTCATAAGTGCGGCATATTTTCCTTCCTGTCCTAATTCATCGATCCCATACAAAGGTGCTTCCCACCGTTTTCCTTTGATACCGAATAACAGCTGAAGCGATCCTCCCATGTGAACGGCTTTTTTGCCTTTACGTTTTATATAGGAAGCTAGCGGAAAACCATAGGCTCCCGCTCCAATCAAACAAATATCGAAATCTACATTGTCGATTTCTGATTTCATGTAGGCTAAGGCATCAAACCAAGAAGCAAAAGTTGAAGTTCCACCGATACTTTGAACAGCTTTTATGGTGATTAATTTAAATGCGGGAAGAATATCCTTATTTGTGAAAAGATGTTCTCTTTTCTTGTATTGCTTTTGAATATCAGATTCAAAAGGATGGATTACTAAAATTTTTTTGCCTGTCAGCGCTTTAGTCCATGGCACATTACTCCAAAATGGATCTAAGAAAATACCTTGAAATAAAGTCACATTTTTAAGCTCCTTCTTAATGTATATTTCGTTGTCTAACCAAGATGCCAACATGTCCAACTCCTTTGTATCATCAATCATCATGTTACAAAACCTCTCCATGTTGTGAGAGGTGGTAGGGAAAAAACCCGACCATTGCTCCATGTGTTTCATTATCGATTTATCCCACCACCAGTCATGTTCTAAACCTCTTATGTAATCCCATATATTGGAGAGACCGCGGCTTACCCCCAGACTATTGATAATCGCCGACAACTCAGTCGCACCATACCGCGCGATCATAATTGGCTTATTAGAATTTAGCAAATTTATAATATTCTGGGAAATAACATTTGGATCCTGTTCCCTTTTTAGTTTTTCTAGACGAGGAGGTCCCAGTAGCGCTTTACACGCACGCGATAAATTCTTGATAAAGACCTTAAATAGAGGTATGTCGGAAATGTTAACTTTCATCGAATGTTCAATTTGACTTTGGTTTTCTCGCTATTGCCGGTATACCAATTAATAACATATTTGTTTCCAAGCAATCCTTATTTACAACAGCATTGGCCCCGATGATACACCCATCAGCAATATAAATTTTACCATAGATTTTTGCACCCGGACCAATATAAACATTGTTACCGATTGTAGGAACTGCATCATCAAATCCTGGTGTTGCACCGATGTTTACACATGCATTGATAGTGCAGTTAGTTCCGATACGTGCCCTTCCATTGACTACGATTGTACCTCGATGTGCTATTCTTAGGCCTTCACCAAAACAGTTAGGGTCAATTGTAAATCCCAGTTTGCACGATAGTTTTTTAAATAGTCTGGCTGCGAAAAACTTTTTTAATTTCCATAAAATATTTTTTTTATTTAAATTATATAAATATTCGCATTTCCTCAACTGGATTTGAAATCTCCATATCTCCAAGTCAATGTTGTAGGGATTTAAAGAGATTGAAATCTTATTTGTTTCTACGATATTTAATGCCTTTTTGTCTTCGCTTAGAAAATGTTTATATGAGTCTTTTGAGTTAATCATTGTATAACGTGTTAGCGAAATTTTTGTGTATTTAT
Organism: Dyadobacter psychrotolerans; assembly: GCF_004349265.1. Classification (GTDB taxonomy): domain Bacteria; phylum Bacteroidota; class Bacteroidia; order Cytophagales; family Spirosomataceae; genus Dyadobacter; species Dyadobacter psychrotolerans. Next base: position 22,310 of record NZ_SMFL01000026.1, on the reverse strand, counting down.
ACTTTACAGGCAGTTTAAGTAGGACAATCTGCATCTTGGATTTCATAATAAGATGCAGGTTACTCACCTTCGTAACTCAAATTTACGTTCAACATGGTAATACGTGTCACTATATTAATCTATACATAGCACCGAATATAATTGTAACTTTCAAACCAAACAATCCAGATATTTCTATGTATTGAAGATTCCCACATTGTATGAACAAAAAAGTTAGAAAGCTTAATTTTTTTAGATTTAATTAGTTGTAAAATGGTTAGTCTAGATTTAGTTTACCTTCTGCAAGAAATTCGAATGCTGTCCAAAGCTTTTTTTACCTTGCGTTTGAAAACCAATAAATATTTTTGCGTAAAGCTAATTATTAGCTTTATGCAATGCTACTAATTGGCTATTTTGCACACAGATTATCAAGTAAAATTAGGTTTCCAGCATTCTATATCTGTAATAGTGAATATTCGAAATAGAATGATAATACACTAACTACTAAATTTCTTTAAGTAATTAAAAATTAGTGATTTTTCGTCCTTTTTAAGACCGAATATTAAAAGAGTTAAAAAAAACGATATACTGCTCAAAACGATAACTACAACTAAACGAAATAGACTAGCGGGCAAAAAGTAAACTGGTATTACGGAAATAACAGCTACTGTGACAAAACTACAAATGCACCTAATTATAACATCATTCGCAAATGTTCTAAAACTAAGACCCAAATTTAGTTTAGAAAAGTAAAGTTTATTAAGTCCTGCCGTAACTGAATATACTATAAATAAAAAATAAATGGTCGTAGGTCCATATCCTTGTACAAACAAGAAATATGATACTATAACAGGTATCAGCCATAAAATAGCTTCGAATATTTGAAACTTTTTTATATTTCCTTCCGCAGAAATTGCAGAATTTAAATTGTAGAATAACTGGTCAACCAAATTTCTTACCAATAGAAGTCTACAAAATATTACCGCAAACTCAGGTACATTTTTAAGCCAAAGATCGAAAATATATGGCATTTCTATCAAGGTTGGTATAAAAAAGAATAATAGTAGAAAAAAAGATATTCTACTTCCAGTCATAGTCGCTTTCAACATTAATTGGCGATTTCCGGCTCCTTCGCTTTTGGCGATCATTGGGTTTAGCGCCTTTTGCATAGTACTCGCAAATGCTCCTAGCTGACCGCTCACTTGATTAGCTACTCCTTGTGCGGCATTTACTTTAGTACCAAAAAAGGAATTAAGTAGAATACTCTGTCCGTAATTACTAATCATACTGCTTGATGCTCCAAAAAAAGACCAGCCTCCGAAACTATACATTTGCTGAAACAGCTTTTTGTCGAAGTGTTGCTTAAAATTAATCCTGGTTTCAGTATATTTCCTGTGACAGTATACGCGACGGATAATCAGTAAAATTATTGCGGATAAAGCACTCAAAAACCCATATGTCATAAGTTTGTCATATGGAGTTGCATAGCTTATAAACAAGGCAATACTTAACTTGAATAGAGCATCTATGGTACTTATAACGGCGAATGCTAGCATGTTTTCATGAGCATTCAGTACTGCATCGTCGGGTACGGAGATTATTGTGAAAAGAGTACTAACAATCATGCATTGAAAAACCCATCGAGCGGCAAACAATCTCTCAGGTGATATTTTTAATATTCCATCGAATAGGAAATGTCCAGCACCCTCCAAAAGCACGAATACCAATATGGCAATAAGTAAGTGTAATACTACACTTACATTGTAAATATTTTTTGACTTACTCAAGTCCCCAGCACCTTCCGCATAGGACATAAATCGTTGGGTAGCCGTTGCCATAGCGTTATTTAGAAAGGTAAGCATCGATATCGCTCCGGCCACCACGTTAAATATTCCAAAGTCTTCAACTCCAAGGGCTCCTAATATTAGTCGCGTACTATAAAGGGATATGAACACCGTCACGCCCATTCGAACATAAAGTATTCCAGTGTTTTTTATTACCCGATTAACTGCACTCATTTTACTAGGAATGATGGTATCTTGTTGAGTTTAATAATTTCAAAATTTAATAGCTACTCGAAGTAATTCAAAATTCCAAATCCTTCTTTCAATAACAGCTGGTCTTTTTGGAACAACTTCAAATCTGAACTTGCCATGTCTTCTATAAGCATATCCAGTGTGTGCTTCGGCTTCCAACCAAGTTTCTCGTCACATTTTGCTGGGTTTCCTATCAAAAGTTCTACTTCGGTAGGGCGGTAATATCTTGGATCTATTTTTAGGACGGTCGTGCCGATTTTCAGCTGTTCTCCTTCAGTGATGCCCAGTTCGGTAAGACGTGCTGAATCAATAGCGGAAATGATTCCAACTTCGTTTTCTGCTTCGCCGGTGAACGTCAGTTCCACGCCCAGGAAAGCAAATGTTTTACGGATAAACTCACGAACACGCGTGGTTACCCCGGTTGCAATTACAAAGTCTTCTGGTTTTTCCTGTTGTAGGATTAAATACATCGCTTCAACATAATCCTTTGCATGTCCCCAATCGCGCTGAGAATCAATATTACCCATGTAGAGACAATCCTGAAGTCCCAATACAATTTTGGCAGCAGCACGTGTGATCTTACGTGTTACAAAAGTTTCGCCGCGTAATGGTGATTCGTGATTGAAGAGAATACCATTACAGGCAAACATATCATAAGCCTCTCGATAGTTTACCGTGATCCAATAAGCATACATTTTTGCCACTGCATAAGGAGAGCGTGGATAAAACGGTGTAGTTTCTGATTGGGGAACCTGCTGAACCAGACCGTACAATTCAGACGTCGATGCCTGATATATTTTTGTTTTTTTAGTCAATCCCAACAAACGCACCGCTTCAAGAATACGTAGTGTACCGATACCATCGGCATTAGCGGTGTATTCAGGAAGCTCAAAGCTTACCTGTACATGGCTCATCGCCGCAAGGTTATAGATTTCGTCCGGCTGCACTTCCTGGATGATCCGGGTAAGGTTCATTGAGTCAGTAAGATCGCCGTAATGCAGGATGAATTTTGCATTGTTTACATGAGGATCTTCGTAAAGATGATCAATACGATCTGTATTAAACAAGGAACTTCTGCGCTTAAGACCGTGCACGGTATATCCTTTGCTTAATAAAAGTTCTGAAAGATAGGCGCCATCTTGTCCGGTCACCCCTGTAATTAATGCTACTTTTGACATGATTGTAGAAGTTTTATAAATTTATGTTTAGCTATTGGCTGCCTGCTGATCGCATTGGGCCAGCCTTTCAATGATTAATTCTAAACTGCGTAGGTTTCCTGATTCTTTAAAAAATCCTGGTAGGCCAAAGCGACCCCTTCAGGAAGTTCAATCTTATGTTTCCAACCCTGCTCATGGAGTTTGGATACATCCATTAACTTGCGGGGTGTGCCATCCGGTTTGGACGTATCCCATTTTATCTCACCTTCAAATCCGGTTGTTTTCGCAACCAGTTCTGTCAGTTCTTTAATCGACAGGTCTTGTCCGGTTCCGATATTTACCAGCTCACGGCCATTGTAATTTTTCATCAGGAATATACAGGCAGCTGCAAGGTCGTCTGCAAAGAGAAATTCTCGTTTTGGAGAACCCGTTCCCCAAGCTTCAACAGTAGGTTTGTTTTCTTCTTTAGCCTCATGAAACTTACGAATCAGGGCGGGCAGAACATGGGAGTTGTGCAGATTATAGTTGTCTCCGTAGCCATAAAGGTTCGTGGGCATGACACTAATGAAGTTAGAACCATACTGATCGTGATAAGCTTCACAAAGTTTGATCCCTGCAATTTTAGCTATGGCATACGGCTCATTAGTTTCCTCCAGCAAGCCGGTTAGCAAATAATCTTCTTTTAATGGCTGCGGAGCCATTTTAGGGTAGATACATGAAGAGCCCAAAAACATCAGTTTTGCTACCTTATGTACATGCGCTTGATGAATGATGTTTGCTTCAATCATCAGGTTTTCGTAAATAAAGTCTGCCCGGTATGTATTGTTGGCAACAATTCCACCCACTTTGGCAGCAGCGAGAAAAACATATTCCGGTTTTTGGGCTTCAAAAAAATCAGCCACGGCCTGTTGGTTGCGTAAATCCAGCTCAGAAGAGGTGCGGGTGACAATGTTGTCGAACCCACTGGTAAGCAAAGCTCTTTCGATGGCAGATCCCACCATGCCACGATGACCTGCTATATAAATTTTTGAGGTTGGCTGCATGTCTTAATTTTCAGTTTATCAGATTTATTAACCGCGGAGTTTTTGGAGTCAAGACGGCGTAACACGGAGATTTAGTTAACCAATTCTGGTTTTTCTCTCTCTAGTCTCTCGTATATCTTCTTAACATCCTGAGAGCTTGTTTTAGCCAGGACAAGAATAGCATCACTGGTTTCGACCAGTACAATGTTGCTTACTCCTAAAAACTCAACATGTTTTTCGGAGCCAACAACACAGTTATTGTCCTTGAAACGGTGAATTTCTCCCTGTCCTTCCCAATGCTCCCAGATGGATTCAAAAGATCCCAGATCAGACCAGCCAAAGTTAGCCTGTACAACCTTGATCTTTTCGGAACGTTCCATCACGGCATAGTCAATACTTTTGGATGGAATCAACATGGTTTCGTTTTCCGGCAAAAGCCCTTCCAATCGTCCTTCGTAACAGTTTAGCGAAGTTTCCAGTATAGCCGGTTCAAATTTGTTCAACTCTTCCAGATAGATACCTGCTTTAAAGCAAAACATACCACTGTTCCACAAAAAGCTACCGGAATTTATAAAGTTTTGAGCAGTCTGTTCATTTGGTTTTTCCCTGAAAGACAAAACTTCGTTACCGTTGTATTCAATATAACCATAACCCGTTTCCGGTTTGGTAGGGGTAATGCCAAAGGTGACCAGATTTCCCTGCTCTGCCAAAGCAACCGCTTCTGAAAGAGCAGCAGCATAGGCGGCTTCGTTTGTAATGATATGGTCTGAGGGTGTTACCAGCAAGATATCACCGGGCTGGGCGGCAAAGGCTGCAAAAGCAATCGCTGCTGCGGTGTTACGTGGTGCCGCTTCAATGATCTCAGTGAACTCATTAACCCCGGCACGCATCATGTCTGCCTGAGATAGGAGGTAATTGTCTTTGTTTCCTACTACCAGAATCCTGTCGACAAGTGATTTACTCCTTTCGGCAGTCAGCTGAAATAGCGATTTTTCTCCAAACATCGGAATGTACTGCTTGGGCATTGATTTGCGGGAGACAGGCCACAAACGGCTGCCGACTCCTCCGGATAGTATGACGTGGATAATGCTCATTTTTTTGCTGTCAGCTTTTGGCAATCGGCCGTCGGCATCATTTTATAGTTAATAACGTTGAGTATTTGTTGTTGTTAAGATCGAAAAGTTAAAACCCCGTGTGACAGAACACGTAGCCAAACATTAAAGCTTAGCGCCGTATGCGTTTTATCTCTCCGTCCTCTGCGTGAACCCTTTAAGCAGTGACACCCGGGCTTACTACTTCTCTTCCGATACTGTAATATGTAAACCCATTCTCGCGCATGGTTTCCAGTTCGTATAAATTTCTTCCGTCAAAGATTACTTTATCCTTTAACAGTTTGCTCATTTTCTCAAAATCCGGTGTTCTGAATTGTGGCCATTCGGTAAAGATCATGAGTGCATCTGCATCGTCCAGAGCAGCGTAGGCTGTGTGGCAATAGGTGATGTTAGGGATCAGCTTTTTCACATTGTCCATCGCTTCCGGATCGTATACTGTAATGTTTGCGCCTGCATCCAACAGTGCCTGAATATTTTCCAGGGCTGGTGCTTCGCGTATGTCGTCTGTGTAAGGTTTAAATGCCAATCCCCAAACGGCGATAGTTTTCCCTTTCAGGTTTCCATCAAAATATTCAGTTACAACGGGAAGCAGTTTTTTCTTCTGATCATCATTTACAGCCATCACGGATCTTAATGTACGGAAGTCATAGCCATAATCTGAAGAAGTTTTGGCCAGAGCTTGCACATCTTTTGGGAAACAGCTTCCGCCATAACCAATACCCGCAAACAGGAAGCGTTTTCCGATGCGGCTATCTGTACCGATACCTCGGCGGATATCATCCACGTTCGCACCCACCTTCTCACAGAGGTTGGCGATTTCATTCATGAAAGTGATTTTTAGCGCAAGGAAAGAATTAGCTGCATACTTGGTCATTTCTGCTGAACGCTCATCCATAAAAATGACCGGATTACCCTGACGCACCAATGGCGCATATAGTTTTTCCATTACCTTTTTTGCCTTTTCGGAAGTGGTGCCAACCACTACACGATCAGGTTTCATAAAGTCCTCAACCGCTACACCTTCCCGAAGGAATTCGGGATTGGATACTACGTCAAAGTCGATGGTTGCATTAGCAGCGATGGCGGCGCGTACTTTTTCGGCCGTCCCGACCGGTACGGTGCTTTTATCAATAATGACAGCGTAATTCTTCAAGATTGGACCCAGATCATTGGCTACACCCAAAATATATTTTAAGTCGGCCGACCCATCTTCACCTGGAGGAGTAGGGAGGGCCAGGAAAATGACCTCTGCATCTTTAATACCTTCTACTAGATCGGTTGTAAATTTTAACCGGTCTTCGGCTATGTTCCGATCAAAGAGCACATCTAACCCGGGTTCATAAATGGGTATCTCTCCCTTTTGAAGGCGGGCAACTTTGTTGGTGTCTATGTCGACACAGGTTACTTGGTTACCGGTTTCGGCAAAACAAGTTCCGGTTACAAGTCCGACATAGCCGGTGCCAATTACTGAAATTTTCATAGGTTAATTATTTAAAAATTGTTCAGAACAGAATCTGGTCTTTCCGGAATGGCTTCGATGAAGATACGAGCATAACTTTGTAACACTACACCTGCGGAGGGTGTGCAAATTAGGATCATTTTAATAACGTTGAGTATCGGGTTCTTTTAATTTCTTAGAGATATATCCGAATCAAATTTTTCGTATCTATTTGAAAAACTGACTATAGCATATTCGAAAATAAGACTATTTAAAGATAATTGCAATTTTTAAACAAACAAATTTGATAAATACAATCATAACTTTTTTAAGTTAAGCATGTATACGTTTATTATTAAGTTTCCGGCGGCTTACTTATTAGATGATATGAGACTTTACAACGAAGGCCCCGTGTAACGGAACCTTCGCAACATATTAACTATTTGTTACCATCTTTTTCAACCTCTTTCTAAGATCACCTTTACCGGATTTTTCATCGGTATAATAACCATAACCATAGCCACCGTAACCATAACCATAACCATAACCTGCACCATATCTTACGCCGTTGAAAATGATCGAGAGATTAGCAAAGCGTCTTGCCCGCTGCAACTCACCAATCCGTTTGAGGTGATCCCTTAACGTATAGTTGAAACGGACAATGTATAATGTTGCATCTACATGGTCGGCAATAAGAGCTGAGTCCGTCACCAGACCAAAAGGAGGTGAGTCAATCAGGATATAATCATATTGCTGGCGAAGCTCTGCCAATAAAGGCCCCAGTCTGCCATTGCTTAGAAGTTCAGCTGGGTTGGGCGGTATAGGTCCGCTGGTTAGAACGTGGAATTTTGGGTGTACACCGGTAGTCTGAATGTAGTCAGCATAATTTCCCTGTCCGATCAGACAGTTTGATGCTCCGGTCTTATTAGGAATTTCAAGGCGCTGATGTAATGTCGGTTTACGCAAATCCAGCCCGATCAATAATACTTTTTTATCCGAATAAGCTAAGCTAGCTGCTAAATTAACACTGACAAAACTTTTACCTTCTCCACCGATGGAGGAGGTAAACATCAAAACACGGCAGGTCCCGTCGCCCAGATATTGAAGATTAGTCCGTAATGCCCTGATCTGCTCTGCAACGGCGCTGCGGCTTGTCATGCGCACTATTGCATCCTCCTCTTTTCGCTCTTTGGTCGCTTTCATTAATCCTATTTCACCAAGCACAGATGCATGTGTAAGGCCCTCAACTTCCTCTCTGCGCTGAACGGTATTGTTAAGCATAAACAATAGGTTGATTAACAATAGAGGAATGCCTATACCCGCTGCTGCGGACCCTAACCATATTAATGACCTTTTTGGCTTAATAGGATTGAAAGTAGATATTGGTGCATCGATTAGGCGACTATCTGTAACAGTAGAGGCATATGCAAGGGCGGTTTCTTCACGTTTCTGAAGCAAGTAAAGATAAAGTTCTTCCTTGATCGATTGCTGACGTTTGATGCCTACAAACTCGCGCTCTTTTTTCGGAATACTTCTCAGCCCCGCAGAAAACCGGGTATTTATACCTTCCAGATTCTTTCGGGTGACAGCCATCCCGCGCTTTAAGTTCTGAACGTTCTCACGTATGGATTGCCGGGTTCCTTCCAGTTGAGTATTGATTGTTTCCAAAAGGGGGTTTTTAGAAGTAGTGGTCCGGGCATATTTTTCACGCTGCAATTCCAGTTCATTAAAGCGTGTTAAAAGCGATACTAAAACTGGATCATCGATCATATAAGTAGCGGGAGCCACCGCTCCCTCACCGGCGTTACTGATATAACTATCGACGCTCTCAAGAATGCTAATCTTGGTATTGACCTCATTTAGTTTAGAATCATTTTCTTTGATATTCTCGAGAAACAACTGCGACTCCGCGCTGATATCTGTTATTCCTTGGTTTGTTTTGTATGATTCCACATCTTTCTCCACATCGCCCAGTTCACCAGTAATCAAACCTAGACGGTTTTCAATAAATTTCAGTGTATTACTGGCCTCGCTATTTTTGTCACTCAGTGAGGATTGTACGTAGACATCCAACAACATATTTAATACATCTTTTGAGCGCTGGACGTTAACGTCCTCGTAGGTAAGTTCCAGAACTGTACTTTTAGCATTTGGCTGAGAAACGGTTAAACGTTTAAGCATATTTTCAGCCATTGCCTTGGAATCAGCAAAATGGACCGACATATCTGTAATTGCCGCTTTGCCACCCTTCAAGACGACGAAGGCGCCCCACGGATTGTTAAACCGCTGACCAACTTTGAATATTTTATCCTCATCATTGAAGCGGAAATGTATGCTGTCTGTCATGTGTATCACAAGCGGGTTTTGCATACCATAAGGCGTTATCACTTCCGGTTTAATAATGACAGGGGTGTTCTTATAAAGTGTAATTGTGCGAATTCCATCTTCGGTACTATATGCAACGTCCAGGCTTAGGTTTTTAATCACCTGCTCCATGATGGAGTGCGACTTAATAATTTCCAATTCGTTTTCCAGGATTTTATTACCTCCAAATTGTGAACTCAATTCTGACAATATATCACCCTGTGCACCACCCAGACCCTTGTTTTCATCTTTGATCAACAACGTGGTGTGGGTGCTGTAAATAGGTTGTGTCACATGCAGGTAGTAATAGGCGCATGCCAATCCGATAAGAAGAAAGATCGGGAATAGATACCAGTATCTGGCGTACATGCGTATGTACTTGTTAATATCAAAGCTTTGTTCGTCCTCCGAAAATTCTGGCTGTACTCCGTTGAGATTATTGTTCATAAGTTAAGATGCTATGCTGTATACTCTATAATCGCTTCCCTAAAACAGGAACAATTATTTTGCAAGATTAAAAATAAGGATCCCTAAGGTGCTGATACCTCCCACAATAGTAACTATCAGTGGAACAGTGCGGATACGGCTATCGGTATCCAACATTCTGGACTTAACAGGTTCTACATAAATTACATCATTTTTATGCATATAATAATAAGGTGAGTTAAATATCTCTCTGGATGTCAGATCTAACCGCGCATACTCCCGTTTTCCATTTTCCTCCCTGATAACCATAACATTGTTTCTATTTCCGTAAATAGTCATGTCTCCTGCAAGACTCAAAATCTCTAAAATGGTGATTTTTTCATCAGGTATAACATACACCATTGGATTAGCAACCTCTCCGAGCACGGAAATCTTAAAATTCAAAGTACGAACAATCACACTAGGCTCTTTAAGGTAACTTTTTAATCTAATTCTAATTGTATCTGCAGCGTCAGTTGTATTTAAACCGGCAATCTTGACTTTACCAAGGAGTGGTATTTCAATTGCACCATCCATGTCTACTAAATAACCAATAGGTTGTGCCTTAGTGCCGCCCATCGAGTTATAATTGGAACTTGCTGTAGTGAACAAGTTAGGCGTGTTAAAAACCTCGTTCGCTTCCATATTCAAACTTCCAACAACAATCGTCAACAGGTCGTTTGGCTGAATAAGCGGCACGTATTTTTGAGTAATTTCTTGAGAGGAGTATCGTAATGAATCTCCTTGAAAATATACAATTGTTTTGGGAGAAACGCAGGATGTTGTTCCTCCGATCATCGCAATGAAGCAAGTCGCTAAAAAAAGATAATAGATACAGGTTTGTTTCATGAAAAGTTGAGTGTAATAATGTTATTATTTCGTTAGATGTAGTTTGTGTGAACTTTAATTTGGTGTAAAAATCAAATTTTACTTCATTGTTTGTCTGCTTTAAACACAGGATCGATTACAACTTTGAGTTTTGATTTGATCAGTTTATGATCAATCTTATTATAGTCCAAAATGGCAAAAAATTTAATTCTAGGACAAATATAGAATAAATTCAATTATGATCATCAAATATTTATAAGTTTCTCATTTTGAAAAGGATATTTTTCAAGCCATTTATTTCCCTGGAATTTGCGGATCATTTCTAAATGCTGCATTCTGTGCGCGTCAGTACCTAAAAAGGTGATTAGCCCATTCTTTAAAAGATATTCAGCCATTTTATGAACATTTTCGTTATAGTAACTTCCTAATGATAAAATATTTACCTGAAGCTCGCACCCCTGGTCACAAAATTTCTTGTAAATGGATGGATCTGAGTAGAAGTAGGTATATCTTTCCGGATGCGCTAGTACGGGCTGGTAACCTTTCTGAAGAATCAGAAACAACGTCTCGGAAACATTCAATAACGGAGTAGAGTATGGAAGTTCAACCAATAAACGCTTTCCGGGTAAAGTCATAAACTCTTCACCATTTTCAAGAAGGGTCGTGAAGTGTTCGTCGATGAAATACTCTGCGGCAGCGTCAATCTGAACGTTGAGCCCCGCAGCTTTAACAGCCTGCCGGACATCTTCTAAACCTGCATTGATAATTTCGGGCGTATTTTTGTAACAATCCCACATTACGTGCGGCGTGGTAACAATTCTTGTGTAACCAAGCTCCTGAAACTTGCGAGCCATCGCAACTGATTGTTCTATGGTTTCGACACCATCATCGATTCCGGGAATGATGTGAGAGTGAATGTCTACCCCGATACGGGACAGGCTGACATTGTCACTATTTTTTTTGTTAAATAACCAGTTGAGCATAATTTTTCGGTTAATCAGTTTCTCGGCATCGAGGGTTGAAATGACGAAAGTTCTTAAACCGGAATTTTGTGTTGAGCAAAGTTGAACAAATTTAAGTTAAAAAAATCGTCAGTTTACAGAATTTAATGCGGAATAATTTCAGTGAAGCGTTTTACTGTAAAATAGGATTATTCTTTTGTACGATTCGATTACAAAAGCTGATTTAGCATCGACCTAATAAAAAATCCTTCCGCAAGCCTGATATTTTAAATTGCTTTACGCCAATTCCACAAAAGTTTTATTCCCCGTCCGATTCTAAATGTGAATAACAACAATTTCTAAACCAATTCATTTCAAAACAAAAATGAAGAAATAATATTACAAAATTTGTAGAATAGTTTAACATCTTTTCTATTACTTGCTTGTTAAATTGATTGTGGCTATAAATGCAGCAGGCGGCATAATTAGATTTAGGCGTGAGCCCGGGCTTCCCATGGACTGTAAACGTCTTGTCTAGTGCATGTGAGACATTTGTCGTGCGAAATAGAATTATTAAGAAGTAGCGTAAATAAATTAGCGATTAAGGGGCCAAGCTTTTACTCAGTCCGAGGAATATGATCTGACCAGATTAGGGGGTAGCACCTACGTCCTTCGGTAGTCGAGGATTTCCGGGAAGTCTTCAAGAAAACGCTGCGCTAATGATTGCGCACCCAGCAGGGAGGGATGAAGACCATTCTGGGCAATCATTTCAAACGTAAAAACCGGGTTAACTTACAAGCGAAAGCTATTAAATCAACCCGATTTTAGTAAGGATATTAGCTTATTATTTGCTATACACGAAGTATCAATAGTGAATCTTATAGCGTATAGCCAATTTTTAGCGTCGCGTAGTCCCGGTTGTGATACGTTTTTTCGTCAATCAGATGGACCTCCACAGCAATAGAAAAAGCCATAACATTTAATCCGATACGTGGGGAAACGCCGAACCGGGTACCTAGCTTCTGTTTATCTGCGACAACTTCATGAGCAGGATCGTTGTTTACAAAACGCTCACCATTTCCTAAAAAGTAGGCTCCTGCTCCCAAACCGATAAATGGAGCATGCGCGTTATTCCACAATTTTATTACATCACCGGTCAGGGATAGAGATCCAATTGGGTTTGCCTTTATTCTGTATTTACCTGATAGGTAGGAATTAGCAAATGTATATTCAGCTCTGGCGCCAAGAGCAACATAATTGTTCAACCGATAGGATGGCTCTGCTGAAACGGATAATGTTGCTACGTCGAGAAAATTGTCTTTATAACGCCACGTAGTCCCAACTCCAACCCCTAACTTCAAATTCCACCGATTTCTATATTGAAGAAAATCGGGTGACTTCTGATCATAGGTTAATGGCCGGGTATTCTCGGCCTTAGTCTGGGCATTTGCTGTCGGTAATACAAAAAAACAAATAATTATGCTGATATATTTATACATTTTATCAAGTGGTTGAATTAAGTATATCCTTACTTTAACGGGCAAGTCTTGATGTAACCGTAGTAGAATTTCGTGCCAAATCATATAGCATAATTTTTCTTTTGCTCATTTGCTTGGTAATTGTGTCCGTGAGTATACATTTATTCTTTCCTTGGCAGTCCATAACGTTATGTAACTTTCTGAAAACCCAATTGTAACAGTGCTAAGGTGCCTCAACACGCACGTGGATAATTAAAAATGCACAATTTTTTTCTTAACCCTTGGCAATAATACTTGGGACTCGAAGTAGTTTGGCTTTACGCAAAGCATGTAAAAATGTCGTTACTATTCCCAATTTTGTAGAAAAAGTCCCCAGAAGTAGGGGTGGGAAAACCAACATTGTTTACCCTTTATGCTGTCCCATAATCATCCCGAAATGATTAATAATCAGATCATTATTCAAATCAATGTGGGTGGTTATCCAGTGTAATACATTTTCAGTTGAAAGAAACAAAATGAGAAAGCGATCGCTCATCAAAAAAAATCCGTCGTACGCAGTGTGAAATTGATCACCCGGCAATCGTTGATTGCGCAAAATTGTTGTCATTCTACCTGTTAGGAGCTATGGAGAATTTTGGATTTTAGTCCTGATTTGGTTAACTTATGTGCCAATTAATTTGAAACTTCTGTCTAAGTAATTCTAGTTACCAAATAGAAGTTTGTTATATTTTATATTATATTTTATCATCCAATTGTGCTGAATGCTTCCGGCACCATGACATTGATTTTATTCAAATGGTTACTCTTGCAATTATTGACCCATTTCCGGTAGTAAGACTTGGTGTTAGGATTATTATTTCACAGAATTTTAAAGACATAAACATACTTGATGTTGATTCTTTTTTGTTATTATCTACACTACATCCCAAAACTATTCCTGATATTATTATTATCGGTCTGGGGACAGAGCGCACCTTGTTTTATGTCAAAATAATTCATGATATACGTGTACGTTTTCCATATACCCGCATCATTGTGATTGACAGATGCATCCAAGTACAACAGGTAAAAAGGTATATGGAAGCAGGGGTAATAGGCTTTGTTTCGCTACAAACAGATGTAGGTTGTTTAGTTGCTTGTTTTGAAAGGGTGTTAAATGGCAACCGCAGTATATTTGTAACCGACGCAGTAGATTACGGCAAGCGGGAAGTGATCAGTCAAAAGCAAATAAGAACAATTCTTTTAACGCAATGGGAGCGGGAGATAGCAGAGTGCTTGTGTGATGGATTGAAACCAAGTCACATCGCTGATATCGCGGGTAAGTCACGTTCATCGATCAGCGCAATCAAAAACAGAATTTTCCAAAAATTAGAAATCAATAATATCCGGGAGCTCGTGGAGTTAATGCGGCCATGATCGGTGTAATGACGGTATCTTTTTCCGACTGGTAAACAGTCAATATTGCTAATTGCCGAAGCGGCGAATACCGTAAGAATTCGATGAATTAAAAATTTCGTTTGGCAACATACAAATTAATCGCCTACCCACGGATTCGACTTTGGACCTATCTCAGAGTATGGAATGCGTTTTAAGCCAAATGTGCTCAGATAGGAACTATCTAAAAAACTAATCAGGCTCTTATCATTGCTCTTAATCGAGGTGTTATTTTCTGCCACCTGAATAGATTTATCTCTAAAAAAGACTTTGTCGCAGTCAATCAGCAGATTATTCGTAATCGTGTTGACATCTGCACTTTCTCTTAAAGTTTTAAGGGCAGGGTACCTTGATTGATAAAGCTCAGAATTTATATCCACCTCCTGATATAATTTCTTTTGGACAAGAGATGAATCCAGCATTTTCAGCCACCTTTTTTCACCCCATGTTGAAAAGCTGATTCCTGCTGGGCATTTAAAAAACACGTTGTTTTCCACGGTATTGTCTTTGCCGCCATGAATTTGGATAGCCCCGAAATTAACAGCGCCGCATTTTTCAAAAATGTTTCCATAAATGCTAAAACCAGAGATCATGTCATCGAGTCTTACGCCTGCTGCTCCGTGACGTGTCCCACCTGAAATATTTGCCCAGTGATTGAATCTGACGGTGTTGCCGCGGTAGCTTGGATTTAAGAAAACGTCGAGTCCACCCTGATCATCAGATTCATTTACCACCTGGCTTATCTGGTTATATTCGATGATATGGTCATTTCCTTCCAGGCGAAGTGCGGATGAAGAAGAGTTTCGAAAACGATTATGGCTTATTCGGTGTCCACACCCTTGTAGATGCACCGCAGGCTGGTAGGTTCTTTTAAAAAGTGAAAAGTCTTCCACGATTGTATTTTCAACATAGTGCCCGGAAGGGCTCAGAATTTTACGATCACCTCCGGAGATCTTAATCCCGCCACATCCCAATGTGCGCAGCATACAAGCTGACACCCCGTTCGCCTTTCCTTCCTGGATTGAGATACCATCTACGCCAAACCGTTCAATTCTACATTCAGAAATCATGCAGTTGGTACTTTCTTTGATATTAATCGCACTGGCTCTGCTTTCCTGAAAAGACAGGCCTTTTAAGAACAAATTGACACAATCCTGCATTTCTACCATGAAGGGCGCGGAAAATACAGACAAACTGACCTGGGCCTTTGCCGGGTTTATTCCCGCGGGTGGAATCCAGTACAATAATCCGGACTTTCGATCCAGATACCATTCCTTCGGAGCATCTAGTTCGCACAACAAATTCAAACCAAAATAACGAAGGCTGTCTCTGTAACCATAATTATGATAAGGTTCTTTGATGTGTACCGTCTTGGTGACAGTATCGATTCGTGCAACCTTTTGATACTGCTCGCTCCAATCCCAATACCAATAGCCTTCCATACGGGGATCGCTTTCAAGCGCCCAGCGGTCCTGACGTATGTCGAGGTATCGAAAATCTCCTTCCTTTGTGCCTCGGCTGGAGATATAGGTTGCCGGCAAGGGGGTTTTGCCGTTAACCTGTCCAGCTTTTGTAAATCCGGAGTTTGGCCAGCGGGCTAATGTCTGTGGCTGCTTGTTACAGAATAGCTCGGGATGAAGACCTATATCTGTCGGGTCTCCAAAATCAGAAATTCCGGCTAGTTTCAAATCCGTGAAATATACTTTGCCAGCTGCGTTTGGATCCAGTCTTTTTAGTATTTCTCTATCTTTAAGAATAGCCCAGCCATTTAGTTTACGACTCCCGGTAATTATGGGCTGCTGGCCTTTTTGAGCCTGATAAACAACCGAAGCTTTTTCACTTCCTGAATCCTCTGCTGAAAATAAAACCGGCTTTTCCAAAGCATAGATGCCGCCACCAATAAAGACTCTGACTGGCAATTCCCGGTTACCTTTGCGAAGAACCCGTATCCGCTGTTTTGCGCCATCCAGGGATTTTAAGGGCTGATCTTTACTGCCTTTGTTTGAATCCAGCCCATTAGGCGAGATGTATAATTGAATTTCCTGCTGAGCTAAAACAGCATTACCAATTATATTATTTTGATCCCTGCTATTTGCCGCGTAAGCTATCTTGAAGCTAAAAAGCAAAAATAGAGAACTTTGGAGTATCAGATGTTTATTTTTCATAAGATTTATTTGATCGTTCACCGCTAAAAGTAAAAGAAGGACGCGTTGCAATTTACTGAACTCATTTCAGGCATTCCCATTTTTTGTGTAGATACTTGCAACAGTGATTGCCTTGATCACGTAAACATTTATGAGCACAAAATGACTTGAAGCCTTCATCGTGATTCTTATGAGACTATCGCTACTATTACCGATTCTAATCCTAGTCAACGCTGCGAATGCATCAGCCCAGGTGGATTGCAGTAATATCGGATTTGAACAGGGCACAACGGCGGGCTGGTCTCTTAGTTACGGGACAGTAGTGGATGTTAATCAAAAAGTAGTCTATCAGGGAGAAACCTCCGGCACACAAGGGACTGAGCACTTTGTGACCAGCAGCGGCAACGATCCGAAAATCCCGTCCATCCCAATGGTGGCTCCGGGTAGCACGCATTCGATCCGGATCGGCAATACAAGTACAGGAACACACTTTACAAGAATCAAAGCCAATTATCTCGTCACGCAGGATAACACACTTTTTCAATACCAGTTTGCCGTTTTGCTTCAAAACACTTCCGGAACAGGTCAGGCTGCGCATGCAGCGTATCAGAAACCGGGATTTAACATTCAGATTTATGACACCAACGGCGATGAACTGACCTGCAGCAGTTATGACATCCAACTTCAGGGTGAGAGTACAGTCGATGGTTTTTTAACCTCAGGTGATATACAGTACCGCCCATGGACAACGGGCGCGATCGATTTAAGAAACTATGTTGGAAAAACGATCACTATCGTTGTAACCGCCCATGGCTGTACACAGAAGGGCCATTTTGGTTATGCCTACTTTGACGCCCAGTGTTTAAAATCAGAGATCAAGGCTTTGTCTTCCTGCCCGGATGAAAATGGAGACATGACCCTTCAGGCCCCTGAAGGATTTGGCAAATACACCTGGAATACCGGTGAGACGACGCAAAGTATTAAGGTCAAAGCCAATCTGGGTGATAAATACAATGTAAAACTGGTGCCGCTGGCCAGTCTGGATGAGTCCTGCGCTTTGCAGCTGGATTACACTATCCAATATAAAAAAATGACCGCTTCCTTAAACCAGACCATCTGTGAAGGGGAGCAGGTGGCAGTTGGCGATACGGTTTATAAAACGTCTGGAACCTTCATTCGCAACATCAGCCGCTCCAACGTATGTGACAGTACCGTTACCCTGACTCTTATCGTAAATCCCACCGTAAAATACACCCAGAGTCTACGGATCTGTGAGGGAGAAAGTGTGGCGGTGGGCGATACGGTTTACACCACACCCGGAACCTACATCAAAAACGTTCCCCAGTTAACCGGCTGTGATAGCGTAGTGACGACCAAACTTGAAGTTGTACAGCTGGCCTTGTCTGTAACACCGGATCTTTACATCACCGCCGGGGACAGCGTTCAGGTACATGCGCTGGCTGAGCCTTCGGGAAGTTATGAGTATGTATGGAAAACGCAGAACAGCCTTTCCTGTCAGAGTTGTGCGGATGCCTGGGCCAAACCACTGGTTTCTACTTTGTATACCGTCGCGGTAAGTGACACAGCTCATGTATGCAGTCAGCAAGGGCAGGTCAGGATCGCTGTCAAACCCTGCGGCATTGAAATCCCTGACGCTTTCTCTCCCGGAAATGATCAGCTCAATGAAGTCTTTTATGTTTTTGGTAACAGCTGCGTCAAGCAGATTAAAGAAATGTGTATCTATAACCGCTGGGGTGAGGTGATCTACCAGAAAGAGAATTTTGCTGCATCGGATCCCGCTTCGGGCTGGCAGGGAACTTACCACGGGCAGATTAGTCCGCCGGGTGTGTATCCTTATAAAATTAAAGTGGAGCTTAATTCGGGAGCAATGCTGAATTATAATGGGGTGGTGAATCTTTTGAGATAGGTGAAGGCGGGTGGGGCAGGAGGGATGGGACAGGTAATAGTCAGGGGTTGTCATGTTTGGTCAGGGTTGGGGAAACGGCGTTGTTGGTTTGTAGGGGTTGATTTTACGAGACGTTCCTATGGAACGTTGCTGTTATTTCGTGATCCGTTTCTACCGACGAGATGTTCCTACGGAACATTTTCGGGCATCTGTAAAACCTGGGATTATGGTTTTTAAAATTTGAAACGACAATGGGTTAAAACCATGTCCCATTCGGGACATTTCGTTGGTAGAAATCCATTAACATGAATTGCATTCTCGTTCCTTCGGAACGTTTCGTAACCCCTTAACGACAAAAAATAATCCTCACCCGCGAATACCCGGATCGAACAGAACAGTAGACTCAAACATAATTTACTTTTCACTTCATAATCTCGTGGTTTCAAGGTAATTTACCTTTGTTTTGGCTGGCTTAAATCTGCGTATGATAAAAAGACTACTTTCCTTATTTGTGGTGTTATCTGTTGTTCTGCCGGCCTTGGCCCAGGTGGATTGTAGTAACGTAGGCTTTGAAAAGGGTAACACTTCTGGCTGGGAGCTGAGCTACGGCACGGTCACGGATAATGACGCCAAAACCGTCTATCAAAATGAGCTTTTGGGAACGACCACTGCTGATCATTATATTACCAGTTTATCGGATGGTAATGACAGACTGATTCCTTCTATTCCGATGGTTGCGCCAGGCAGTACGCACTCGATCCGGATTGGCAATACCGTCGAAGGCGGGCATTTTTCCCGGATAAAAACAGATTATTTCATCACGGCTGACAATACGCTGTTTCAATATAAATTTGCCGTCGTCCTTCAAAACACCATCAACGGCGGGGCGAATCATGCCCCTTATCAAAAGCCTGGTTTTAACGTTCAGATCTATGACAGCAATGGCCAGGAGCTTTTGTGCAGCAGTTATGACATCCAGCTTCAGGGCCTTGACGCCGTAGACGGTTTTACGACCTCGGGAGATTTGCAGTACCGTGACTGGACAACCGGCGCGATCGATCTTCGGGCTATGATCGGTAAAACCATCACGATTGTCGTCACTGCGCACGGCTGCACAAGAATGCGGCATTTGGGCTATGCCTATTTTGACGCCGAATGTCTTAAATCAGAGATTCGCTCCGCCTCGGATTGTCCTGATGAGAATGGATTTATGACGCTTCTGGCTCCGCAGGGTTTTGGTAAATACACATGGAGTAATGGACAGACCACGCAAAGCATCCGTGTTAAAGCGAGGCTGGGTGACGAGTACAGTGTTAAGATGGTGCCGCTGGGGTCGCTAAATGAATCCTGCGCGCTGCAACTGGACTACAAGATCCCCTACAAAAAAACAAGCGGCTCGGTTGATAAAACAATCTGTGAGGGAGAACAGGTCGCTGTCGGCGATACGGTTTATAGAACTACGGGTACTTTTATCAGAAACATCAACCGGTCCAATGTCTGTGACAGCACCGTCACGCTCAGACTGAAAGTAAATAAGGTCGTCAAATACACCCAAAACAAATCCATTTGTGAAGGCGAGAGTCTGACTGTGGGCGACACGGTGTATACAACGCCGGGAACCCATATTCGTAACGTGCCGCAGATCACAGGCTGCGATAGTATTGTCACTACGCATCTGACGGTGGTGCAGCTCGCTTTGAGCATGACACCGGACCAGTTTATAACCCAGGGCGATAGCGTGCATATTCTTGCTCTTACAGAGCCGGCCGGCAGCTTTGAGTATAGCTGGAAAACAGAGAACAGCCTTTCCTGTCAGGATTGTGATGACCCATGGGCCAAACCCAGGGTTTCGACCCAGTATGCCGTCTCAGTGACCGACCCGGGACATATCTGCAAACAGGACGGACAAGTGAAAATTTCGGTTAAACCTTGCGGAATTGAAATCCCGGATGCTTTTACTCCTGGAAATGATGGTCATAACGAGCTATTTTATGTCTTCGGCAACAGCTGCGTCAAACAAATCCGGGAAATGGTCATCTATAGCCGATGGGGTGAGGTGATTTTCCGAAAGGAGAATTTTGCAGCATCGGATCCCGCTTACGGATGGCCGGGCACCTATCAGGGCGTTATCACCGCATCGGGCGCTTATCCTTACAAGATCAAAGTCGAGCTTAAATCGGGAGAGCTGCTCGATTACAAGGGGGCTGTGCATTTGATCAGATAGGAAGTTTACAGTTCACAGTTTTAAGTACAAAAGGAAGGCAGGGGGAGTGGGGGACATAGTTTACAGTTTTTAGTTAACAGTTAACGCAAGGTGTTCGTGGGTGATTTAGAGTAGACAGTTTACAGATTTTACTTGTTAGTTTATCAAACAACAATTTCATGAAACAGCAACTAAAACTATTATTTCTCTTGTTTTTGACTACTCCTGTTTTTGCTCAGGACGGCTGGGTCTCTATATTTAACGGCCAGGACCTGACAGGCTGGAAGGTAGGGGCGAACGCTTCTTCCTTTTCCGTAGTTGATGGCGCGATTCAGATCGCAGGACCCAGAGCGCATCTGTTTTATGAGGGCGCTGTGAAAAACCACATGTTTAAAAACTTTGAATTTCAGGCCCAGGTCATGACCAAACCGGGCGCGAATTCCGGGATTTATATCCATACGGCCTATCAGGAAGATGGCTGGCCGTCGCAGGGTTATGAGATTCAGGTCAATAATTCGCATACCGACTGGAAACGTACGGGAAGCTTATACGATATTATGGATGTGAAAGAAACCTACGCCAAAGACAACGAGTGGTATACCGAATACATCAAAGTTGAAGGAAAACACATCACCATCAAAATCAATGACAAGGTTGTCGTTGATTTTGAAGAATCCGATCCGGATAAAAGAGCGGTCAATGGTAAAGGCCGGATTTTAAGCAGCGGCACCTTTGCGCTGCAGGCCCATGATCCGAAAAGTGTGGTGCTCTATAAAGATATCAAAGTAAAACCGCTCACTGAGTAATAAAATAATGTAAGTTAAAGCCACAGGAAAATACGTCTGTGGCTTTTTCGTGCCTTAATTTGTAATTTCCTTTCAGGTCAGATTAATTTATCTTATGGAGAATGCCGTTTCCTTTCATTCAGTACTGGAGCGCTTTGCTAAAAAAGGCGGTGAGTTTTATATGATCGTTCCCGACGAGGTTGCCCGGCAGTTTGTCACGGGCCGAAAACCGGGGCGTGTGCGGTGCCGGCTAAATGATCAGATCGACTTTCAGTGCGCAATCCGGCCGATGGCAACCGGGGCATTTTACATTAATCTGGCCAATGAGATCAGAAAAAAAGCAAAGATCGTTTTGTCAGACAAGCTGTCTGCTACGGTAGTCAAAGATGACAGCGAGTATGGCCGGGACATGCCCATTGAGCTTACAGAGCTGCTCGAACAGGACCCGGAAGGTTTTGAGCTCTTTCAAAATCTGCTGGCCAGCCACCAGCGGGGCATTATTCACTATGTGGATTCAGCCAAATCCGTTCAGCTCAGAATTGACCGGGCAGTCAAAATGATCAACCGTTTGAAAATCTAATATAAGAAAGTATTTACTGTCGGGTATACCAGCAGTGGCTGCTAAAACAGACCAGTCACGTCAAAGATAACTTGGGCGCTATTCAAACTATCAACCCTTACCTGGATCACATCGCATTCGGTTGATGGCCATGTACATTGTATCCGGCCTACCAACTACATATTTGTTAGTTGCTGAACTTTGTTAAAGTTTTGCGGATATAGGTCGGTAATGTTTTTATGATTGATTGTGGAGATGTTTAGCAGGGTGTTTTTTAGCCAATTGTAGGGATTGATATTATGTTTTTTGCAGATCGCGAAGAAAGAGTATATCATGGCAGCTCGCTGTGCAGCATCATGTGATCCGGCAAAAAGATAATTTTTCCGACCTAGGGCCAAGCCACGTAAGGAATTTTCAATTTGATTATTGTCGATCAGCAGATTCCCATCATGTAAATAC
>NZ_SMFL01000025.1 GCF_004349265.1 Dyadobacter psychrotolerans | reverse complement strand
TACATGATGGGAATCTGCTGATCGACAATAATCAAATTGAAAATTCCTTACGTGGCTTGGCCCTAGGTCGGAAAAATTATCTTTTTGCCGGATCACATGATGCTGCACAGCGAGCTGCCATGATATACTCTTTCTTCGCGATCTGCAAAAAACATAATATCAATCCCTACAATTGGCTAAAAAACACCCTGCTAAACATCTCCACAATCAATCATAAAAACATTACCGACCTATATCCGCAAAACTTTAACAAAGTTCAGCAACTAACAAATATGTAGTTGGTAGGCCGGATACGTTTCAGTTACCGTATTCCAATCTATTTCAACTGTTTCCCCCACGCGCTTTACAATAAAATCAGTAAGTTCCACAGGTAAAATTCCACAAGCCACAGCCAGGTTTGCCGACGAGCAGTTCCCCCCGGCTGTGATGTAGATGTAAGACCCGGGAGGTTTTACTGCCATATTTAATAAATTACAAAGTGGCTGTACTGCACAATGTGTCAGTGAAGGGTTTGATTTGATATAAAAATATTTTGCACTCACTGCATTATCTATGCCCATGAGGCTATTTATGCCAGTTTCCTCCAACACCAATCCTCCCCGAATAATTTCTAGTTTTTCAAGGCCTTGCAAATTTCGTAAACGGCTATTTTCTGTTATTGAAATACCACCAACAGATGTCAGATTGTTTAACCCGGCTAAATCCGTAAGAAAAGGTGTCTGATATATGTCAAGACCACCTCCAATATACGTTAGGTTTTCCAGACCAGACAGGCTTGTAATTACCTTATTAAAATTGATGGATAAATCTCCTGCAATGGATGTTATGTTTTTCAGACCTCTGATGTTATCAATGCCGCCAGACGAAGAGATGTTCAAACTTCCGGGAAGTTCTTTACAATTGGGCCAGGTTATAGGAAAATTATCAACCTGACTTTGCGCCGTCCACAATATATCACCAGTTGGACATTGTGCCGAAGCTTTGATTAATGCAAAAAGGAAAAATACATAAGGTAAATAAATCTTCTTCATAGTGTCTGTTAGTAAATTATCTAAATAGAAATATAAAAAGTAAATTTTTTCGATTTTTTAATATGAAAGTATTTAAGTAATGGTTATTTCAAGTATTTATTACGATTAGTATATTAACAACAAAATCTAAGAAAAGCTCTATCAAAAACTTTTAGTAAATTTTAGAAACGTTCATTAAGGAAAGTGTAATTATTTTAATACCTAGTATCAAATAATTAATATGACTAATGAATTACTCCAAACAGAACTTTTCTTAAAACTGCGCTCTTTTCAATCAAATTTGTACATACAAATGAGAATATAATTAAAAAACCAGCAATAAAAATTATCATAAAATATTTATTAGGATTAATTCTTTGAACAAGAAAAATTACTTTCGGATGAAATACAACTAATAAATGAATCATATATATTCCAAGAGACTTGGATCCTATTTTTAAAAAAGGATCCAACATAAATTTTTTTTGCAGAAATACGTATGCTTTATGCAAAAAAAACAGATTAACAGCTACACCAAATAAACCAGCTAAATATCTATATATATTTACGTAAATCTGCTTTAAATCAAAAGATAGATTACTAAATCGAAAAAATTCCATTCCAGAGTTATAGATAAAAAATTCTGTCCTCCAGAATATTAAGAATGCTAAAAATATCAGAGTGAATAGTAAAATAACCAATGGCGAAATTTTAATAAACACCAGGTTAAATTTGTTAAATAAGTAACCAATTACAAAAAATGGAAATAGGTACTTCAGAAATGCAAAGCTTGATATATCAGGCAGAAATAACAATACTGTAAAAACTAGAAATTGAATAAACAGGGTAATTCTGAATGATAAAAAGGTGGCAAGTAAAATCATTGAGGCAAACAATATTGGTAAAAACCAATAAAATCTGGGAATAAGACCGATAAACGACTTCAGTAGGCTCTTTTTGTCTTGCTGGGGATAGACAAGCTCCTGATAGTTATACAGCAGGAACATGATCATTGTCCAAATTATGGTCGGAATTACTAATGACTTGAATCTCTGGCAAAAAATTTCCTGTAAACTCTTTTTCGTAACTGTACTATAAAATAGATATCCACTTATCGAGATAAAAAGTGGCATGTGGAAAGAGTAAATAAAAACGAAAACAAAAGATTCAAAAAAAATAGCTTCCTCTACAATTTGAACTGAATGCCCCAATACCACTAGCAATATGGCATACCCTTTGGCAAAGTCTATAAATTCACTTCTTGCTCTTGTCATTTGGTGGAAATACGATTTCCACAATGTAATTAATAATTATAAAACTTTTTCACTCACAGCGAATTTCTTATCCAGTGGTATTTACTCCAAAACTGCCTAGAAATGTTAGCTCTCCATCAACCTGAATGTTTTTCACGGTGATATCCTGTGCTATCTGAATATTATGTCCATAATTAACTTTGACATATTCATTCGGACCAGGCACCCGGTTGCTTGACCAGACTTCTCGATCTGGCCAGGAACCAGATTTAACAGTTTCAACAACATCCGAAAAGAGTGAAATAGTATTAAAATTTCTAAATAAAATTGAGTCTGTTGTCGTTTTTGTCACCCCAAACCAATCATTTATTATATCATTATAAACCCTTCTAAAGTCAATCTGCATTTTAATATCCTGATTTGAATCATGTGCCGGAGCAACTAAAGGCACCAGATCGTTTACTAAATCAGGATTTGTTCCAACAACCTGTCTTTTTATACCAGTTCCAAAAACAAACATAGGCGCGGCGATCCCGTGATCCGTTCCCTTAGAGGCATTGCTTGTAGCACGTCTGCCAAAATCAGAAAATGTCATTCCAACAACCTTGTTTTCGGTTCCTTGGGCTTTCAAATCCTTTTGAAAAATGGCAATAGAATCTGATAGTTTTTTCAACAAATTAGCATGAATTCCTTCTGTATTATTGGTACCTACCTGCCCAGCGTGTGTATCATAACCAAGCATCTCCAGATAATATATTTTAGTTTTCAGTCCTCCATGAATAAGTCTCGCCACGACTTTAAGTTGCTCCGACAATTCGTTTGTACTACTTGCTGTTGGGTAAGTGACTTGATTGTGTCCGGCAGCTGCTGCCCTTTTGATCTCGGTTGCATAGGCAACTGACATAATTTGTTGCTGACGAAAATGTTCTATCATGTCTCCCGGATCACAACATTGCTGATCGCCGGAAGATATTGAACCTGCCTCACCAGTAAGCCGATAAAAGGAATCTACATTTGGTATTGCAACACCCAATGGCTGTTGACTACCTAATAGCGCTGTTGAATTTGTATACCCTATTTGAATGGCCAGAGGATCCAGCATTTCCGTCGTTGTTATATTTGGGAATTCATTTTCAAGATATCTCCCCGCCCAACCTGTTTGAGCATACTGATTTGAATCTACGGCTGTCATCAATATCTCCGATGACCTATAATGCGATAAGCTTGGATTCGGATATGAAACAGAATGTATAATTCCCAGTTTACCTTCATTATACATATCTCTCATGCCTGTCATGGCAGGATGTAATCCTGTTTCCAGGTTACCAGATAACCTGAGAACCTGAGCTTCCGGAATCGCTATATTTGTCCTAAGAGCGTTATATTTAGAATAATATTCGAGTGGAATAACAGTATTCAACCCATCGTTTCCACCATTTAAATAAATAACAACTAAAATTTTATCGTTATTTAACGCCGCCGTTTTCATAATTGATTTGACCAACGGCGAGTCTTTTCCATATGATTTAATCCGAAATCCATCCAGCACTACGGGCAATAACATGGTCGACGCCGCAGCTAAAAAATCTCTCCTTTGCATATTATATTTTAGAAAATATGGTACTCTGCCATCCTTAACATATACTCCATCAACACCTGACACCGATATCTGCAAGCATTGGTATTATTCTCGTTCGAAGGATTACTTCTATATCCATTCCATTCTATTATCCAGGAGTTCCTTGATATTCCCTGCATCATAATAGTATCTATCAAAAAATCCCTTTGCGACTGAAACAGATCAACGGCAAATAAATTCTTTGTCAAGCCATTCAAAACATCTACACATGTAATTGCGGGAGTTCCAGCCACATCTGAAAAATTGGGCTGTAACGATTTAACCCAGGCAAGAATATCAATACCCAATTTATATCCGGGCTTAATCTGTTTCCAGGGCCAGACAAAGGAATCTGTGTATTCTCCTCTTTGATATAGGGTAGCACCGTTTATCCAATTTTTGGAATACCCAATCTGATAATATGGAGGATAACCGAAAACAGAAGGATGATCTAAAATATCTTGCTGCATGATTCTAATCCCTCTTTTCATCCACTCAATCAACTCTTTAAATGCGGCACTATCCGTTTTAATATTTGGAACCGGTTGATTAAAAAATCGAACTGTGCCTACTAACAAGTCAGCCGGAGCCTTAGTGATCGCGCCGATGTTTGCCTGATCATAAAAGATGTCGCTAGTCAACAAAATTTCCAGTATTGGCTGGATAGCATAATTATTTTGACTACCGGCAAATATCTGAGCTAACGGAATTATAACATTATTTTCGATTTCCTCTGTGACGTTCGGATTAACATACCATCTATACAACTTTCTGCACAAAAACTTCGGTGTCTCCGGATGTTCAAGCAAAATGTTTATTAAATCTGTTAGTTCATCCAAACCAGCAGATGAACCTGAACGACCAGCAATTGATTTACTTAAATACTTTGCGGAAAAAGTCTTGCTCTCAGTATCATGTCTTGTAGGGGTAAATTTTGCATCAACAGAGATAGAATTAACAACTCTATGATTTACGACTTCCCAGCCTGTTAGTACTCTGGCAGCCTCTTTAACATCCTGTTCTGTATAGTTGAGGTTACCATAAAAATCCTTTTGCCCAACAACAAATAATTCCTGTAGTTCACGGGCGTAATTTTCATTCGGATGTTCCTTTTCGTTTGTATTTCCATTTTGATATAGGAGCATGCCGGCATTTTTAGTCATTTCTATTGCCAGGGTTCTGAAATTGCCCAGGCAAGAATGACGCAATAACTGAAGATATTGATAAATCATCCGATAATCTCCTATTTCAGTTTGAACAACCACCCAATGATTCTGCCAGAAGGCTGTTAATTTTTCAAGCAACGAAGGTTTACCGTTCTGTTCAGTCATTAAACCCACCCACCAATAGCTTACATAAATACTTAAATCGAATTCACGGCTTAAGTTAAACGGTAGCCCTATATAGGTATTTCCAAATCCCGGACTTGCCGCATCAAGATCAATTGGCTGAGAACTATCAAGTGTAACTGAGACATTAGCAATTAGCTTTTGTACTGCCTGCGTGGGAGTAAGCCCCACAAAATCCTGAATTTCCTGTTGTGTAGGCCCGAAAGTCGCCCTTCTTAGAAGGTGCGCCGCAGTCTTTGCCGTTAATGGCGCTGTATTCTTATTTAAATATGCCATAATGAGATTTACCGTCAGATTTTATATTTTACCCCGTCGTTGACGTCAACGACGTAATAGTATCTTAAAGGATTTTAAATCGCCCCTTTTGGTTATTATGGATAACACGTAAAAACCTGTATCTAAATGTTTTACATCTATGCCATCTATAGAAAAAGAGGAGGATGCATAAACAGTTTTGCCCGAAGGATTTATTAACGAAACTTTTTCCACTTCGGAACTTAGCAGGTTTTTAAAATAAATCCTGTCGTATACCGGATTAGGATAAACGATTATGCCGGCTTCATTGAATATCACACTTTTTATTGAACTGAATGTAAACGTACGGTCTTTGTCAATTATCTTAAGGCGATAGAAATTTTCACCTTCCCAAGGATTAGTGTGTAAAAAGCTATAGCTATTATCAATACCAACGCCGGTATCCTTAGATTTTTGATTACCAATGACAAACCATTTTTTCCCATCAGGACTATTCTGTATTTCAAATGACTCACTATCAATTTCAGCAGAGGTAGACCAGTCAAGAAGCACACTTCCTTCCTGTTTTCCGGCTGAAAATGATATTAGAGTTACAGGCAAAGGTCCGCCAACCTTGGCACCCAAGGTGTATACATTATAGGTATCTGGTGAAAATGCTCCAATAGTAGTAATTGAACCCGATGAAAGTGAACTTGGACTACCGAAAGCGGAAACAGCATCAATAGCCGATTGAATGCTAACCCACTGATTTCCATTCCATCCTAAAAGAATTAAATTAGCTAGATTTCCGTTTACAAGAGAATTTATATCGCTAAATTCACTCCAGGTAAGCGTAATCTTGGTTCCGGCTGCACCATTTATATCCCAGTATTCCTTAGAACTCACCACTGAAACTTCGCTTGATTTACTGGAAATGTTAAAAGGTCCCCCTGCTGGCAGCACTGGAAAATTGCCACCACTATTATTACTTGTAACAGCTACACCCGGATTAACTCCAAAATAAGCTCCTGAAATACCCTCAGCAGCAGCGACGAAAGGACGATAAAGACCATTATCGCCTACAGGAAATAAGAAATTGGACGAACCCTGCTTCTTGACGTATCCGTCTATATGCCGCAAATTATTCATACCGCTAACCTCTGCCGCCGGCCCGAAGTTCACAAAACCATATGGAGCAACCCGTTGCGTGTTAACAATCCCTTTTTGTGCAAAACAAGCATCGCAAGCAAGCGATAAAAACAGGATCAGTTTGAATATATAGAATAATTTATTCATGTCGATAAGATAAAGTCACAATTATCAACTACTTATAAAACAAAATAGTTCTACAAATATGTAATAATATTTATAACTTACAACTATCAACAGCCACAAACCTGTATTTTTTATTAAAGTAATTCTACAATTCGGGCAAATTTTTTAAATGGTGTGCGTAGTCCTTTTATTTATTAAGCCATATTATTTGAATAACCTAAACTCCTCAACCCCCATCTGCCCCCCTTTTTGTCCAGGTCCATCAGGTTTATAAGACCTGATTCTAAAGTATCTGGCATCGATTTTGGTAAGATTTAAAAGGATTTGTAAATTGTCACTCTTATCTGTTCGTCCAAGTGATACCCAATCAGTCCCTTTTGTAGAATAGAAAACTTCAAAATCTGTTGGATAATATTCCCGGCTAAAATCGATGGCCGCTTTAATAATTCCATCTACTACTTTACCTAAATCAATCTGAAGGGTCCATGCATATTGTCCACCAGCTTGTGCATGAGTTTTGTTATCTCCATCCACAGCATTATCTGCATAGAGTATTTCAGTACTTGGGATTAAAAGATTACCCGCATTATCAAGTAAAGTTGCTTTGCTACCCAGGGCTATATTTTCACTTTCCTTTCCCCCGGTAAAATATTTGAGTGAAAGTATCTCACCGTAACCGTCCTCAACTACCGGCACTCTGTCCCCGGTACTACTTAATATGGCATTGCCCGCAATCCTAAAATCAGCGTTTACATCTTCCTTTTCTACTTTTGAAGCTACAAATTTATCATTACCATCTTCCTCACTAACAATAAGATAAGACTTTCCGGCTTCAAGCGTTAACGGTGGGATATTAATATATTGATATCCATCCTTTTCAACTTTTGCCATTCCCGACTTTATGTCTAAATTCAGCAGAGTATACTGATCAAAAAATCTTTGAACTAGAATTTTATGAATATTTTTATTACCTGCAACAAACTTTCGTCCAATTTGACTAACCGTTACATTACGCCTCCCAACAGTGATTCTGATACCCCGGTAATATCCCTTTGGTTCGATTCGAGCAGTTGTAGTCTTGCTAATTTTTGAGGTAAAATTACGATTGGCAAATAACTGTTTTTCCGGGTTTCTGATGCCATATTGCCTATCTAATATCTTACTACCAGGCCTCCCCTCTTCATATGCAATTGCCCGCAACCTGGTACTTTCCTTGATTGTAATGGGAGAAACGTATTTCTTACTTTTTTTGTCTGGTTTACTTCCATCAATAGAAAAATAAATCACCGCATCCGGCTTTGCAAAGAGTTTGATGGTCTGAAAACCCACGTACTCTCCATTAATAACTGATGCAACAGGCATCTCACTCCATCCATTATTTGCATTAACAAATTTCCCTATCTCATTAAGTATAGGCTTGTACAGTTCAGGTAAGATCTCACCATTCGCGGGGATAGGATAATTTAACATATATGTGGCTCCTATCTCCCAGTTGGCCTTCATGTTTTTAATAATCATACTTGCAGGCTTCGGGTTTTTCACAGAACCTGACACTGGCTCCCACCAATAGTTGTCTAGCATGTTATCTACTTCAATTGCAACCTTTTTGGAAATAATCTGAGGTTTTGCTACCTGAAGAGCGCTCTCGCTGGCGGAGACGCGTCCTTCATAAACTAAAACATCTGTGTTAGGCCAGCGTAAAGCTGTTCCACCATAATGAACCCCAGGATTGTTTGCAAATATTGCATACGGATTGTTTGCCCGTATAATCGGTATCATTTCATTCCAAGGGAACCACTTTCCATAAGAGCCGGGATATAATTCTGAGGATGCGGCCATATCAATCCAAAGACCATCTACACCCATTTTGATAAGTTCGCGAATAAGACCTTTGTTTAATTCCGCACCACTACTCGTACTTTTACAGTCTATATCCGTATCCATCACCACTTTATTCCACGAGTTGTCAGGAGCAAAATAGGCAACAAATTTGATTCCCCGTTTGTGACAGGCATTGATTAATTCCAAAGTTAGATTCCTCTTTGTTTTAAGCTCCTGACAACTTGGTGTTGTAGAGGGCCAAAGTCTTATTCCATCGCCTCCCTTAACAGAAAAATTCAAAACTCTCCCCCCTAGTTTTGCAATCGTTTCAGCCCATTTGTCTGCATCAAAATTTTTTATGCGCTGTTCAAATAAAGGTATCTGATCCTTTGCATATAATGCCGGTTCGGTAAATGCCCCCCACTGTAACATAATACCAAACTTTGCATCTGCCATCCATTTGGAACGAAAGGATTCAGTACGAAAAGTCAACCCCTTAATAGCATTTTTACCTTTACTATCTGAGACCTCAACTATAAATTCATAATCTGCTTCTCTGAGCGCCTGCCCTCTTAACTTCCCATCAGAACTTAGATTTATCCCTAATGGGAGCGCTCCGGATATTACTTTCCATTTATATGGTTTGTTTCCACCGGATGCGAGCAACTGAAAAAATGGTCTACTACCAGATTCGGACCAGGAGCTATAGGCAATTCCATCTACAAAGGCTGGGTAAATTGACAAGTCTGGCTTTGCCATGTATTCCGTGCTGGAAGTCGTTAAAATTTTCAACAAGCTACTTTGGGCATGCACGCAAGTGTCAAAACCATATACTTGAGATACAAACAGCAACCACAATTTTACGTAAAATCTCATTTCAATATTTTAGACTGTTGACATCTCCGAATACTATAACGCTTGGGTTAACCGAGAGTTAATAACCGGTTGTTTTAGAATAAACATAACTTTTTCATTTTTATTCTACTTCGTTCATTTAACAGTTTCAAATTAGCGTGACTACATTCATTTCATGTTAAGTGCACGATACAATATAAAATTTCTTACTTTAAACTTTTTTTTATAAACTTGCGATAAGTACACAACTATCATCGCACACATGAATCGACATTTAGTGTCTAATCGTCCGTTCGTTCACCGTTTACTTAGCAAATCGGCCAAAACGGACCAAGTATTGATCATTACGAGTTATGATTATTTTCTCCAAAAAAATGATTTGAACCTGTTAAGAAACGAATACAAAGAAATCATTCTCGTCCCGCATACAACCGACGATGACTATTTACTAAATGTTACGGTTAGCCCTCTACTGGACAAATACGAGAAAATTCATTTGGTTACAAATCCCCAATTTGACAGTCAGTATCATGTGATTTATGAATTGGTTGTGCGAAGAAATAAATCGATAAGAATCACCACAGTATATGATTTCTGCGAAAAGGATTTAAAGAAAGTATATATTCCTGAAGACATAGAGCAAACCAACCCCAATTTAACCAGTTTGTTGGAATTTGGGAGAAGAGTTCGTTACCCCAAAAAAATTATTGATTTAGCAATTTCCTCCGTCTTGTTAGCCATAAGTTTACCTGTTTGGCTAATTAGTTTTGTTATCGTAAAACTGCAGTCTCCAGGGCCTGCATTCTTCTATCAGGAACGGGTTGGAATTTTTAATAAATCTTTTAGTTGTATCAAATTTCG
This sequence comes from Dyadobacter psychrotolerans, assembly GCF_004349265.1. Lineage (GTDB taxonomy): Bacteria > Bacteroidota > Bacteroidia > Cytophagales > Spirosomataceae > Dyadobacter > Dyadobacter psychrotolerans. The sequence goes on along the minus strand of NZ_SMFL01000025.1, from coordinate 40,535 downwards.
ATCCATGAGGCTGGATGCAGAGTCAAATGGAGCATCCTTTTCTAAGAAGAAGGACTCACGTGTATTTGCGTACGGCGGATTTATGCGGCTTACAAGAATCGACGAGTTACCACAGATTTTTAATATATTCAGGAGAGATATATCATTAATTGGACCACGTCCTGAAAGACCCGTGTTTTGTGAAAGTTTTGATGAGGTTATTCCTTACTATAACCAGCGTCATCTGGTTAAACCGGGTATTACCGGCTACGCCCAGGTCATGTACTCCTACGGAGCAGGTACTTCTGATGCACGCCATAAACTTATGTATGATCTTTATTACATTAAAAACTGGAGTCTGCAACTTGAATTAAAAATCATACTGCTTACGATTGTAGTAATTTTTGGAAGAAAAGGACGCTGAAACTTAAACTCTATTCCAAACTTATTGCGATCAGAATGAAGAGTATATTTTTCTGTACCTTAATATGTATAACCTTTGCATTCCGAAATGCATACAGTCAGGACTCAACGCTTACTTTTGGTATAAATATTCAGGGAACACTTTCTACACCTGCTACCCCTCTGTGGTTTCATTCTAATACAAATGGGACCATGCCAACCAAGGGATCTTTTGTTTTAAGCCAATTTGGACTTTTTAAGAAGTATAATCCTAATAACCCAAGATTTATTCAGTGGTCAGCAGGTGCAGAGGTGGTTACTTATACAGGAATTTCCAATAACCTGTTTTTCTCTGAGCTTTATGCTGCAGCCAAATTCGGTCCTGTGGAATTGAGCTTTGGGCAAAGGAAAGAATTTATGGGACTTGGCGACAGCCTTTTGTCCTCGGGACCAACGGCCATGAGTAGCAACTTTCGGCCTTATCCAAAAATACAATTATACACTCCCCGCTTTGTTAATATCATTCCTGGAAATGACATTGCCTCATTTAAGCTCTCCTACTCCGATGGCATTTTAGGGGCAGGAAGTATTCAATACGGCAATGTCTCTGAAGTTCCCCAGGTTTACCTTCATCAGAAATCCGTTTATCTGAGATTAGGAGGAGATAGATTTAAACTTAATTTATATGCCGGTTTTAATCACCAGGCCATGTGGGGTGGAGAAGATGAGATTTTTAGCGGAGGTCTTAAAAGGCCCGTGGCCTATAAGTATGTTATTTTCGGAAAACCATGGGCCCGAAGCAGGGTTGGGAACCATTTTGGTACGATTGATCTGGCTGCCGAACTAAAAACATCAACCGGAAATTTCCTGCTTTACCGGCAAAGTATTTACGAAGACGGGTCGTTAATTACCTTCTCAAACGTGGCCGATGGTTTAAATGGAATTCGTTTCAAGCGAAAAATCACCGATCCACTTGATCATTCTTTTAAAATCAATACGGCCTTACTTGAATTTATTTATACTAAAAACCAGGGGGGAGCAATTTTTGATTTTGAGGGAGGTATTTTTGGGAACGACAATTACTTCAACCATTATGTGTACAAACAGGGCTGGTCTTACAAAGGCAGGGCCCTGGGCACGCCCCTGATTGCTTCTCAAACTTTAATGAGAGACGATTTGCCTCGCGATCCATCAGGCTTCACCGTTAATAACCGTATTATTGCTATACACAGCGCACTTAATGCCACATGGGGAGGTTATAACATTTTATTTAAAGGTACCTATTCCAAAAACTTCGGTAGCTACAATGTACCATTTGACAATCCCGTTAATCAGGCCTCATTCTTATTATACTTCGAAAAACCCGTATCTATTTGGAAAAAAAGCATTGTAAGCGTAAGTTTAGCATCTGATATAGGCAAGCTTTATCCGAATAATTCTGCCATTTCACTTGGCTGGAAAAAGTCTGGATTTATCAGGTAATATATCGAAACCTATTTCCAGTCATTTAAACTTCGGCAGTGAATCTTGCAATGCGTTTTTGCTACCTTCTGATCTTTTTGGTATTTGTTTCCGAAGCTAATGCTCAGGATTCCACAGTTATATATAATGCATCCGTCACTTTATCAGGCTCTATCGAAAAAACTCCCTTTTGGATAAGCGCCAATAAAAACGGAGCCGTTCCAAACACCGGCAATTTTGGGTTAGGGCAATTTTCCATTTACAAGATATACAATTTAAATGATCCAAGAAGATTCCAATGGTCTGCAGGTGCCGAAGTCGTGGCATCATACAGTGAAAAACCGCAAGTATTCGTATCAGATCTTTTTGGAGCAATCAAAGTTGGCAAAGTCGAAATTTTAGCCGGACAGAAAGCCCATATGACCGGGCTCGTCGATACGCTTTTAACTTCGGGCTCGCTTTCAGTTTCCGGTAATACCCGACCCTTCCCCCGTCTTCAAATTTCAGTTCCGGATTATTATCCATTATATTTTACCAATGATTTCGTATCTGTTAAAGCTTCCTACTCGGACGGGCTCTTACATGGAACGGATATCGGTTACGGGAGTGTAAGAAGCATAAGCCAAACGTTTTTTCATCAAAAAAGTATTTATTTCAGGCTTGGCCGGGAAGAGGGAAATTGGACAGGTCTGCTTGGAATGAATCATCAGGCAATCTGGGGCGGAGAGGAGGAAATCAATCCGGTTGAAAAGATGAGCAAGGGTAAAGCGTATCGGTATACCGTTACCGGCAAAACATTGAACAGCAGAAAAATTGGAAACCATTTCGGAACAATTGATTTGGGTGTTCAATGGAAACGAACGGCCTGGACTTACTTTTTGTACAGACAAAACATTTACGAAACCGGCTCATTATTCAAGGTCATTAATTTTACTGACGGCTTAACCGGACTGAGTATAAAGAGAAATAAAAAAATCAAAGAGCGGTATTTTTTGGTGAATTCTATACTAGTAGAAGTAATTGGAACAAAGGAGCAGACCAATAAAAATCCTTTCTCCGGGCTTGCAATTTTTGAAAAGGGAAATTATTATAACCATTTTACTTACGCGAACGGTTATTCTTACTTCGGACGAGCAATAGGAACACCACTGATCGCCAACAAATATAACACCAGGTCCGATGACGGATTAAATGCTTCAGAATTCACCAATAATAATCGATTCTGGACGTTACACTCAGGTGTGACCGCTTCCTGGCTTAATACAAATTTTCTGTTTAAAGGCACCTACTCGCGGAATTTCGGAACGTACATAAGTCCATTTGACGGTCGTAAAGATCAGGTTTCCTTTATAATTACAGCCGAAAGAAAACTTAAAGGAAGATCGGGTCTTATTGCTTTTGCTGGTTTAGCAGGGGATATCGGAAGTCTTTACCCCCATTCTGAAAGTCTGTTCGCTGGTCTCAAAAAGACTGGCTTTTTAAATTGATCTGCCGTAATAAGTTAACGGTTTATTGAATAGCCGAAAGATTATATTAATTTTATTTCTTTTATTAATTTAAGGCCAGTTACACACTATTTATGCATCCTCCTCACTGTAAAGAAACAAATATTAAAACCTTATTCCGACTTTTTCTTCTTTTAATTCCTTTAACTTCTTTTTCCCAAAGTTCTGAATTTATTAAAGACTCAACAACCAATTATATTGAAATTATAGGTTTTGGAGGGACATCATCACGTACTCCCTTTTGGCTGCAGGCTAATCAATATGGTATTGTTCCAAAAAATTCTCCTTCAGGTAGTGTAAGAGCACAACTTGAAAAGGTATGGACGCTGGACCAAAAAAACATCTGGCGGGTTGGCGGAGGCGTTGAGGCTGCTGGAAATTATACAGAGCAGAAATCGAATGTATTGTTTCCGCAAATTTATGGTACAATCAGATTTAAAAACTGGGAGTTATTTGCCGGTAGAAAAAAGCAATTTGTAAGTATAGCTGATTCCACTATTGGAATGGGTTCTTACGCCTGGTCGGGTAACGCTTTGCCTATTCCCAAAATATCCATCGGAACCAGGGGTTTTGTAAGTTTACCTTTTACCAAAGGTTGGGTATCGTTTAATGGATTTTACTCAGACGGCATGTTTGAGAACTCCCGGCCTGTGACAAGTGATTTAAAATTTCATCAAAAGATGCTTTATCTAAGACTCGGTAAAGCTACCTCTAGAGTGAAACTGTACGGCGGCTTTAATCACCAGGTTCAGTGGGGAGGGAAATCGTCCTTCAACACCGTTGATGATCAGATGCCGAAAGGCCTTTCCAATTACATCAATGCAGTCATTGGAAAAGCTCACAGCAATAACCCGTCGATACACGATTCAACAGGTCGTGTTGGAAATCATTTGGGTTCAGTAGATATCGGATTAGAATTCGAAACTTATGGCTCAACCATATTAATTTATCGACAGAACTTATATGAAGATGGGTCTTTGATTTGGCTTAGCAACATCCGTGATGGATTAAATGGTGTAAGCATACACAGAAAAAACTCATATGGTGCTAACTTCGAGATCACGAGGTTCGTTTTAGAATTTTTATATACTAAGAGTCAGGGAGGTGAAGTTGCAGACTGGAGCCTTCCTACAAGACACAGGGGGAAAGACGATTATTTCAACAATGGCCAGGTACGGGATGGTTGGGCCTACTACGACCGTACCATTGGTACTCCATTTATACCGCCAAGCTCTGATACAAAATGGAAATGGCCTCAGTATGCAAATTTTATGACAAGTAACAATCGCGTTTCGGTGCTTCACCTGGGACTAAACGGTACTTTATTCCAGAAAATAACCTGGACAAGCAAATTATCATATTCCAGTAACTCCGGTACGTATAATGCTCCGTTCGAAGACAATCCCACCCAGTTTTCAGGCCTTGTTACTTTTCAGTCCCGGTTAAATGTGTTAGGAGGAATTTCACTCAAAGGTTCCTTCGCAGCAGACATCGGAGATCTTTACCCAAAAAACTACGGTTTTTCTCTGGGCCTTCGAAAAGATTTTAACCTGTAAAATTATTGAATCATAGATTGCCCCTTATTTCCTCGGCGAGTTGGGCAAGCTCTTCTTGTGAAATTTTTATCTTTTTGCTAAAATCTGCATCTGACATACTATTCAGCGGAAGCAGGTGTATGTGGGCATGAGGTACTTCCAGCCCGATTACGCTTACACCTATTCTCAAACATGGTACCGTCTTTTGCAATGCAGGTACGATCGATTTAGCAAACAGAAAAAGTTTGGCATACAACTCCTCATCCAAATCAAAGATGTAATCTATTTCTGTCTTGGGAATCACAAGCACATGTCCTTTCGTGATCGGGAAGGCGTCCAGAAAGGCCAGAAAATCCTCCGTCTCAGCGATCTTGTGAGAAGGTATTTCTCCGTTTACAATTTTTGAAAATATAGATGCCATCTGGGTAAAATTAAGGTTTGGTTTAAAATTTAAATTCCTGCCTGCGCTATTCACACAACCAACTTTCGCCAAAAATAAGTAGTTCAAACGATAAAAGTACTTAATATTGTGATCCAAACTTTTAACAAAACAGGATATGAATTTCACAAAATGGCAGACATACGGTAAAGCTGCCCTGGTTGGCTTATTTGCATTATCACTAAGTACCACTGACGTACAGGCGCAAAAAAAAGGAAAATGGGTAACACTATTTGATGGAAAAAGCTTAAATGGATGGCATAGCTGGCAGTCAGATAAAGTTTTGCCACAATGGAAAATTGAAGATGGCGCTATCGTTCTTGCCGAAAAAGGAGGAAAAGACCTTGTTACAGACAAAGAGTATGGCGATTTTGAACTTGAACTGGAATGGAAAATTTCTGAAAAAGGAAACAGCGGAATTATTTACCACGTAATCGAAGATAAAAAATACTGCTGCCCCTACTCCACCGGACCTGAAATCCAGGTTTTGGATGATGAAAGACACCCGGATGCAAAAGCCGGCAAAGTTGGAAATCACAAATCAGGTTCTCTTTACGATCTTCTGCCACCAACCGATTTTGCCGTTGTGAAACCTGCTGGTGAATGGAATAAAGCAAAAGTAATCATCAAAGCCGGAAAGGGTGAAAGCTGGCTGAATGGCAAAAAAGTTGTTGATTTCCCAACACAAGGACCTGAATGGGACAAACTCGTTGCCAACAGCAAGTTCAAAACCTGGGAAGGTTTCGGATCATTCCAAAAAGGCAAAATTGCTTTGCAGGATCATGGCGACAAAGTTTCCTATCGTAACATCCGGATTAAAGAACTCTAGAATTTTCTAAATTCATTGTTTTTGTCCAATACTGGCGACTATAAACGCGGTTGAAAGGCCAGTGTTTTTGTCTGAGAAGAAGAGGTAAATAGGCGTGCGGTTCTTTCGACGTTTCAGACCGGTGATACAAATCATCGTCCGTCAGGATCAAACCTTTATAAGCCTCTTCTTCCTTTATAGTCAAATCAGAAAAAGGCAGTTCTTTTTTATATTCCTTATTCAGTTTAATTAACCGATTTTTTAGCAGCCAATCGGTCCGGAAATGATCTGTCGGCAAGGGCTCCGGCTGGTAGTTTCCCTCTGAAACATCCAGCGCATACTGCAAATAGGCTTTCAACAGCTTCGGTCCTGTATTAGCTGTTGAATCGGTATTTAGCTGTGAAGGCCATAAGCTTGTCACAAAATATATTTTTTCCCTTGCCCTGGTTACTGCTACATTGAGCCTGTTTTCGCCCCCTTGGGCATTAAGACTTCCAAACTGCATACTGAGCTTTCCTTTCTCGTCATGAGCATATCCCATTGAAAAAATAACAATATCCCGTTCATCTCCCTGCACGTTTTCAATATTTTTGACAAACAAATCCTTCACGCTGATTTGCTCTCTTTCCACAGCTTCCTGAATAACCTGCTGCTGATAAATATTAAATGTAACAACACCTATTGAAGACTGCCCGCCAGCCAGTTCCTTTAGAAGATTTATTACAGCTTCCGCTTCTAACAAATTGGCATTCTGCTTCCAGATTCCGTCGACCTTAATATATTTTATACCCGGCTGTTTTTGATTTAGTTTATTAAAATCGGGTAAGAGGCGAAGCGTGTTCTTATAAAAATGCTGATTAGAAAAATCAATCAGATCAAGCGAAAGACTCCTGTAATGTCCTGACAACTGATATTGTTCCAAAGATTGTGCTGCCAGATCCAGCAGCGATTCAATCTCCAGTGCCGGAGCGTATTCCTCTTCCTCCGTTTTTTCTTCATACCGGACCTTGTAAAGATCACTGGGAGAAAGCTGTTTACTATCGCCGGTTACGACAATCTGTTTCCCGCGGAATGCCGCAGGCAAACCATATTCGGCATAACACTGGGATGCTTCATCGAAAATCACCAGATCAAACAAATCACTTTCCATGGGGAAAATGGCAGAAACTGCTTCTGGAGAAGCCATCCAGCATGGAACCAAAGAAAAAATCTCTTCCTGGTAATTTTCAAGTAACTTCCGTATTGGCCAGATTTTTCTCTTTTTAGCAACCTGGTGATTCAGTTCTCTGTAAGTAACACGATTACCAAGACGGTTTTTCTCAACATCCTGATAGGTCTGCTCACGCAACTTAATTGCAGTAATTTCGCTGCTTAAATTTTGTTTTGATAAAATACTTTCCTGCAATTGTTCTTCCCACTGCTGCATTTTCAATGAGGTAACTGCCCTCAGCTGCGGAAATTTGTTTTCAATATGCGTTATCCAGGCAAGCCTGATGCTGTTGTCAAAAAGATTAACAATGTCTGATGGATCAGCAACATTATTCTTTACAGAATTTTCCAGAACAATTTTCGTGGTCAATTGCTCATTGATACTCATTTCCTTCCACAACCGGTCCATATCCGACATGGAATCAAAATCTTTTGCTAATGTCTCCCAAAGTTCACTGCTATACGCATTGGGATCATCAAACAATCTATCAATCTGGATGGGTAGCAAAAATGGGACCATTACCGACTCCATCCGGTCCCAGACTTTCAGCCAGTTAATTAACTGATTGATCTTTTTGTTAAAAAGCTCCCCAATTTCTGTTTCAAGTGCAATTTGTTTAATCACAGAAAACCACAAAGGCAATTTTGCCCTCACAGATGCATCAGCGGCAGATTCGGCCCTTCTGAAAAACAGTCCAAAGGAATCCGATTTTTCTGACCTTGAATCCAGGTATTTTTCCAGATAACCCACATGCTTATTTTCAAGCCAGCTTTCCAGCTCTATCCGGTTCCGGACAATCAATTCCAGTTTCAACAAATGATCAACTGATGTTGTCAGGTTGTTTCCCTGAGCAACCTGGCTGATCTCTTTTTTCTCGGAGCCAAACAAATCCCACCACATGCCGGTAACGGCCGACTGCTTGGCGTCAATCACCTTTTTTAACTTCCCTCTGAAAGAACTAAGTTCCGAACGTTCCAGCGAAAATTCAATGCCATCCTCTGCCAGAAAACCTTCCAGAGATTCTGTAACCTGTCTGACAAACGAAAGACGTTCATGCGTATTTAAATCGGACGCCAGGTAAGACTTGAACAAACTAAAGGTCACGTCATCAGTTACCAGTCCGGTAATATCTTCCAGGCGCTCCAGAACCTCTTTTCTATTGTCTGTTAAAAGTTGGGAATATGGCCGTCCTGATATTTCGGTAAAAGCCATGCTTTGCTGATGGTAGGCACTGGGCCAGTCTGCAAGCATTTTTTCAATAACCTGTAATTCAGATAAACCAAAATCAGCAAAGCTTTTCCGGTCCGCCCAGGGATGTGCTGCATTGATGTACAGAGAATACTTCGCAAACACTTTCAATCTTCTTTTATAATCGTCCCACTGGTCAAGCCTGAAAGTTTTATACTGAGCGCTAAGATCCACTTTCAGCCCTGACTGGTCGCTGGTCAGATATAATTCTTTAACCGGAATCCCACCTTCATTTTCATCGAAAAGTGCATTGCGGAAGCGATTCAGTTCTTCTACGGTGCGGTCAATATTTCTGCTTTCCTGAGTGAATTCTCTTTCAAGGAAAACAGCATCCAAACTGTAATTTTGCTGGCGGTAAGATTCCACATGCTCTATCTGAGATGCAAACTGACGGTAAAGCTCCAGCCGGTCATTTTTAAAATCGTGTATCAATGCGGAAAACGGGGCCATACCAATGCCTTTCAGACGTTGGTGAACAACATCCAGAGCTGCCCGCTTTTGACAGACCAAGAGAACTCTTTTTCCCCTGGAAGCAAAATCAGCCATCAGGTTACAAATTAACTGCGACTTGCCACTCCCCGGCGGTCCCTGAACAACAACCGATTTTCCTGATTTTACAGAAAGAATGATTTTCTCCTGGGATTCATCTATAGAAAAAGGTGTGAGGATGTCCTCTTCCCGAATTTTGGCAATATTTTCTTTAATGACGTCTGAATTAATTTCAGCCTTCTGAACTGAATCCGATCCGTCCGATTCCAGCAAAATCATTTTTAGAGGATCCTGCGCATTTATTTCAAGGAGCTTATTATAGTCGGGAACCAGGTATGAACCTGCCTGAGGAAAAATCCCTAAGACTGCTTCCGGGAAAAGTTTTAATTCTCCATTCTTTTCCAGCAATTCCAGTTCCGAACTTTTTTGTGCATCAAAAGGAAGAATTTTGTCCTCAAAAAGTGCCTGGTTGAAATTAATCCGAAAGGGCGTTTCTTTTAACCACTCATAAAGCTGGGTCCGGAATTCAAGAAAATCTTTTGAGAAATCTTCAAACGACTTTTCAAGCACTTCATCCGAAATGACTGATTCATTGAAATGAGCGTATGCCAGGGCAAAGCTTCGGTTAAGGGTAACTCCAGCCTCTTCACGTTCAAAAAGGCACCATTGCTCTTTGTCGATACGCAGCGTTACGGGAAAGAAAAGCAGAGGAGCATGTATTGGCGTTCCATCCGACAGCTTACCCCTTACAAAGGGGTAACCAATATATAAATCACGTGAACCGCGCTCTTCCTGTATGAAAGATTCTGTTCTGGCAATTTTACGGAGCTTTTTACTGATGTCATTACTCCGCTCTAACCGTGGATCCTGTACGTCACAAAGTGGCAAACGAGTCTTCTTTTGAACAAGCTGCTGAACAACTTCAAGACAAGATTTTCCTAGCAAAAAATCTGTGTCATAGATATCCAGAAATTGCTCCGATGGCAGTCCCGGCAGCAGCAGCGATTTGTTACGCGTGCTTAAATTGGTAAGTCGTTTTAAGTAAGCTTTAAGGATTCGGTTCATGGATACTCAAACGATTCCTTTTGTTTAACTATTGGGTAATATTCTTTCCGAATCTTCTTTTTTTTCAGGGAAGATTACCGATGCAAGTATACTTACGGCCAAAATTCCCAGAATTACGTATAGAGAATATACCGTTTTAAAACCTGCATGTTCAAGAGGAATATGGAAAATCATTTTCGCTCCAATGAATACAAGTAGTACACCCAGTCCGTATTTAAGGAAACGGAAAAGTCCCATAATATTACTCAGGAAGAAGAACATGGACCGTAAACCCATGATTGCGAATATGTTCGAGAAAAAGACGATGTAGGGATCTTTTGTTACCGAGAATACTGCCGGCACCGAATCCACTGCAAAGATTAAATCTGTAAATTCAACGATCAAAACCACTACGAACAATGGAGTAAGCAGCCATTTTCCTTTTTTAAGTACAAAAAAGTGCTCTTTGACGTAGCGCGGAAATACAGGAAAATATTTTGATGTGAATTTAACAACCGGATGTTTTGCAGGATCAATTTTTTCATCGCTGTTCCCTTCAAAGAATATTTTCCCTCCCTGATAAACCAGCAGCGCGCCAAAGAGATAGATAATCCAGTCAAACCGCTGCATAAGCGCTGAGCCAAGGAAAATAAACAGGAACCGCATGATAATGGCACCCAACACACCCCAGAAAAGTACTTTTTTGTAATACTTAGGTCTTACACCAAATGAAGAAAATATAAGAATGATTACAAAAATATTATCGACAGACAGTGCATATTCAAGCAAGTAACCTGTGATAAATTCCAGAGACATATTTTTACGATATATCTCAAGACTTTCTTCAAAATTACCAGGAATCAACTTGACGTGAGAAGCGTATTTGGCCTGAATCGCTTCGAGCTGTGTGTAATTATCAACACCATGTACCAAATCGCCATGGGTATTTATGATCATATAAAAAACCAAGGCCAGCGCAATCCAGGCAACCGTCCAGCCAGCTGCTTCACCAAACTTAACAATATGGTCCTTTTTATTAAAAACCCCCAAATCGAGGAGTAGCATCACGCTAATTGCTAAAAGAAAGCCTCCGAAAAATAAAACTTCGTTGGAAAACATGTAGAGTAGATATTTTAATTAGAGTAAAGTTTGGGTTATGTAAACTGGTAAGAAAAATCTACCAGCCGTTTTCACCGTAACGCAAAGGTAATCAAAATATGTAGTGGGAAAGGGAATAAGGACGAACGGCTAAAAGTATAATTATCCGGTATTAATTACTGTGTTTAAAGTTACATAAACCTATCCGACTGCATGCCCGGCAATACTTGCGGGTTTCCTGTCAAGAATAAAAAATATGAGGAGCTAAGTGTAATGATTTACAATTTGTTAATGAAAATATAGAAGAAATTGATAAAATATTTTTGTAAAAAACTTGCGTCAAATGGTTTGCATACCTACATTTGCACCACGTTAATCAGAAACGGTTATGCGAAAGTAGCTCAGCTGGTAGAGCGCGACCTTGCCAAGGTCGAGGTCGCGGGTTCGAACCCCGTCTTTCGCTCAGAGATAAAGCACCGGAAGCGGTGCTTTTTTTTCTCTTAGATGCCATCACAATCGTTAATGGCTCAGGCCGGGGTGGTGGAACTGGTAGACACGCAGGACTTAAAATCCTGTGAGCCGAAACGCTCGTACGGGTTCGATTCCCGTCCCCGGTACAAAGCGGGACTTTTGTGAGAAATCACTAAAAGTTCCGCTTTCACTTTTTCCTATGTCGCTGTTTATCTGAAAGATAAGAGCCGCCGCTTCATTGATTTTTGTGGTTCGATATCCACTTTCTGAATACACCAGTTTTTCGGGATATATCGAACCAATGATCTCACGCTTCTGGTTTGTATCTGACCTTGTATAAACAAGGTCGATGTTTGAAAGTGCGTTCACTGCCTTATCCAGCATTTTTTCAATATTCACAGGACTGGCAGCACTGGTTGTCATCTCAGTTAAATTAGCCTCAAGTCGCACGAGCTTTTCCTCTATTTCTGCTTTCATCGTCCGGTAGTCCTTTGGATCAATATCAGAGGTTAACAAAAGCTCTCTCGCCTTACTAAGTTTGCTGTTTAAAAGATCGATCTGTTCCAGAACGTGTTTCTTCTCGCTTTGTGAATGCGTAGTCTGCCCTTTGAAAACTCTGCCAACAATAATTTTGAAAAGCTCTGTAACACCTTGGTGCGGTTTAAACTTTTGAAGTTCGATTACAAACTGATCATTCACCTGAGCACACGGATATCTTGGCCCGCAGGTGGCCACACAATGATAATAGTGATACCTGCCGTTTCTGCCCTTCGAAGCACTGGCCGTGAGTAGCCTGTGACAGTTAGGACATTTCAGAAAACCCCTCAGAGGAAACATATCATTGGATATTTCTCTCACATTTGGTCGTTGCCTTTTCTTCCTACCGTCAACGGCATCCTGTACATCATAAAACAAATTTTCGGATATTAGTGCTTCATGCTGCCCTTGTGCTAACCGGCTTTCCTCATCCTTATAACCGGGTATGAATATCTTACCGAAGTAAAGCGGGTTTTCGATTGCACGCCAAAAACAGGTTTTACTGCATCTGAGTCCTCTACGGATAGCCTGTCTTCTGACTTCCTCCACCGAGTATATACCTTGCGCTAATTCTTCAAAGGCCCATTTTAGCACGGAAGCCTGTGGCTGCTGTAATGCGATGTATTTCCTTCCGCCTTCTGTGATCTTGTTTATGTAGCCTACCGGAGCGACACCCATGTACCTACCTTCCTTTCTTGCCCTTCTCATACCATGAAACGTATTGAGTGCCCGCCGGTCATTTTCCACCTCTGGCGCAGCCAGGTAAAATGCCAGCATCATTTTGTTTTCCGGAATAGAAAGATCCAGCGGCTGCTCAATAGCCTGGGGCTCCACCCCCATCCTCCGAAGGATGCTGATCATCTGGTAAGCATCACCCGCATTACGGCTAAACCTGTCCCATTTGGTAAAAAGAACCAGATCCACTTTCCCTTTTGATTTTTTCAGGTCTAGCAGCAACTGTGACCATTGGGGTCGGTTGAAGGTTTTGGCCGAATGGTCTTCACAGATCACCTTTCTAACCTCTATATGGTTAATACCACAGTACTTTCTGAGCATCTCTTCCTGCCCTCTTTGTGAGTACCCTTTATCTGCCTGTTCGTCCGTGCTGACGCGGACATATAGATCTGCCTTTTTCATCTCAATACCATTACATCATAAATAATTTAGCAAATTAGTTTCTGTTACTAACATCCTCTTTAAAATCTCTAAGACATTGATTTACTGCTATATTAGCCAATTTTTCCAAAAATTCCAAGATTTTCTTAGCCTGAATTTCTGTTACCTCGAGTCCTTCGCGCCTTAAAACTTCCAGCGCCTTTTGCGGTGTTACTCTGTCTCTTTCTATCGCCCCCATCCTGCTCACCATGTTTTAGCCCAACATGTCGGAAAATAATCTTTGAATGCAAGCAAGATGTTCCGGCGGTACTTTCCGGAATAAAAAGAATCTAATTTCTGCATTTATGGAATTAAACGCGGCCTGATCTTCCTAAATCAGACCGCGTGGTTTACTAATCAGTCCATAAAAACATGACCTTCATACTGTGAATAGCCATCTAAAAATAGGTCCCTTGCATAGGCTTCGTAATCAAAATATCTTTGCAACAGTTCGGGCACGTCTGATAGCATTCCCATATCTTCGATATAATGGTATGCAAATTCTATTTCCGAATCTTTCGGTCCTGAAAAGCAACCTTGATACGATTCTTCAAATCCTTGCAGCGTTTCATGTAAATCATTTCCATTTGAAGGCCATGATACGATGCTGGAACAGTAAATCTCAAATGCCTCCGCGCGTTCCTCGCCCATTTCATCCGTCAGTTCAAAGTACTTGAATGTGTCCTCATGCAGACTGCATTCTGAAATCAAAAAATCCGGAATATATTCCCAATCCTGGAACATTAACTCAGGCAGAAATTCATTTCGGTGATATTCATAGCAGTCCTTGTAGAACGCTTGGCTATCAGAGTAGTCTGAGAGATCAAACCATTTACCGAAAAGTGATCCGTCGTTATACTGCCCGTAAGTTCCAACATAAATTTTTGGAGTGTTTTCAAGATTTTTCATGATTGAAAGACTTTAAAAGTAGCTTAGCCCGGCGTTGTGCTCAGGGCAATCGCTATCTACACTCAAAGAAAAAATGACGGGGTTCACCCCTTGGCTGCAAGAGTGGCCAGCGGTTTAAGGAGCGGCATTAAGCCGGGGGCGCCAAGCCGCGGTAAATAGCGGGCTACTCTTGTAGTCGTCATTTTTTGCTTTGTAACTTTCGTTGCTCTGACTGACAACCTGTGCGATAGACTCTTACAAACCATAAAACACTCATCGAAATTGAATTAACCTCAACTATCTAGAATCCAAAAGCACCATCAAAATAAACCTATTATGTGAAATGTATTACGATTATTAAATTTTTTGTACGATATTTTGATTTTTAATTACGATATGCGTAATTTTGCAATCAAACTTTTCTGCTATGCATACGGAGATATTAAAAATTATTGAAGGAGGATTATCTAAGGACTTCAAAAAAGTACACAACTACTCAAAGCTGTTAGCCGATAAACTGGCGAAGGATGGAGATGAAAAAATGGCAAAACTGATTTTACGCGCCATCGAAAACGGTCCCGCTACAACCGTTGTAATGGATGAGCTTCTGACCACTCCCGTTGATCAGGAAAGCAGACTTAGCATTGTCGATATTTCTAGGCCTCTTAGTGGCAGAACTCCGGTTATACTACCTCAGTTAATAGAGAATAAGATTGATGATTTTATAAATGTTGTAAAGCATCAAAGCGAGTTGATAAAAAATGGAATTGAAACAACCAATACTCTTTTATTATATGGAAAACCAGGTTGCGGAAAGACAACAGTCGCGCAATATATCTCTGACAAAACAGGTTTGCCTCTGGTAGTTGCAAGATTTGATGCAATAGTCTCATCCTTACTGGGCAACACAGCGAAAAATATCAGAAAGATATTTGACTTTGCAGACAATAAACCCTGTATTCTGTTTCTGGACGAATTCGATGCTATTGCAAAGGCAAGAGACGATCAATATGAACTTGGTGAACTCAAAAGAGTGATTAACAGCCTATTGCAAAACATTGACGCTTTTGCAAGTCACAATATATTGATCGCCGCTACCAATCATCCGGAGCTCTTAGATAAAGCGATATGGCGCAGGTTTAATACGGTTATTGAGATTGGCGCTCCTCAGGAGGCTGAGGTATCACAGCTGATTAAAGTTTTTACAGCAGGGTTCAAAACAGACTTTATAGATGATGAAAGACGTCACGATAAACTTGTGAAACTTCTGACGGGTAAGTCTCCATCCGATATAAAGGGGATCATCAACAATGCAAAGGCGCATACGATCATTAATGGCCGTGAAACACTTGCTTATGAAGATCTACTGGTAGAGCTTTTTGAATTTACCAACCATGGAGACTTATCCATCGAAAAGCTGGTGGAATTTTTAAATGACAATGGTATTCCACAAGTGGCCATCGCCGAAAGGATGAAGATATCCATCAGACAGGTAAGAAATTTTTTAAACAAAAACATCTAGGTCATGGCAGAAAAGAACCTCCCTGTAAAATTCTTTCAAAAAAGACAGAAAGATGAGATGGACACCGAAGGTGGTGGAGAGCGGAAGATGCCCACTTGGGCAAGTCCTGCCATAGCGTCTCAGAAATCAGCTTATATCAGAGAAGTACTTCAGGATGTTTCTGTCAAATTGACCAATAAAGTCAAACAAAATAATTACATCCCGTCAGTGCTAAAACTGAAAGTCAATGAAGATGCACTGGCCAAATCATACCGCAAAGAAATCGGAAACCTGTTCAATACCACAGAATTGAATATTATTGGGGTTAACGGAGTGGACGAGGTATTGGTAAAAGTGGATGATGTTCAGGATTTGCAGGGAATGATCAGAAATTTCGAGAAGGCAAACAACGCATTTCCAAGCTTTTCTACGGTAGTCGGGATATCTGCCATTAGTGACGTAGAGGAATTCAAACCAGAAATAGCCATTGAGTCGGACATTGAAGAGGATCATGTCTTAAAAATAAAACTTTTCAATTATGGTAATATTGAGTTGGACGGCATACTGGCCAGAATGTTTGAACAGTTTTGCAAAAGCAGAAAATTGTCTTTTAAACGTACCGTCTACTCCGGCGATTTAAATATTTACCGGGTCGATGCGGTAACAACAGATGCGCTGGATTTTTTGAAGGATTTCGATGGTATACAGCTTATCACCGAAATGCCTTCATACGAACTTACGCTTGACGAAGTAATTGAGGACACGCCAGTAGAAATTAAAACACCAAAGGCTGGTGTGGACTATCCTATCATCGGTGTGCTGGATACAGGGATTGCCAACATTCCGCATCTTTCGCCCTGGCTTCATCAGGATAACATTACCTATTATACCGATGAGGATACCAACAAAAAGCATGATACCGGTGTCGCCGGAATCCTGATTTACGGAGATATTCTTGAAGGAGTGAATTATACCGGGTTTGAAGGATGCAAATTATTTGAAGCGGTTGTGATGCCGGATCTTACCAGGCAAAAAATATATGAAAGTGAATTAATAGAGCAGATCAGAGACGCAATCAGCAGACATGATCATATTAAGATATGGAATCTGTCACTGGGAACAGATCAGGAAGTCGACTTAAATGAATTTTCCGATTTTGCAAAGGCACTCGATGAAATACAGGAGCAGCATGATGTACTGATTTGTAAATCTGCCGGAAACTGTGATAATTTTAAAATAAACGCACCAAAGCGCAGGATAACCAAGTCTGCCGATACAGTCAGGGGGCTTGTTGTCGGTTCTTTGACGCATGATCAAAGTCCGACGGACCATGCTAGGAAACATCACCCCTCACCGTTTTCAAGAACGGGACCAGGACCAGCGCATTTGATCAAGCCGGACATTGTTCACATGGGCGGAAATGCAGGAACGGACGCGCGAAATAATGTGACTATAAGTCCTGTCAAATCTTTTTCATCGGATGGCAGGTTAGCAAAAATTATCGGTACGAGCTTTTCCACGCCAAGGATTTCAGCCATTGCGGCAGGGTTAAATTCTATGCTTAACGAGAGGTTCAACCCCACCCTGATAAAGGCTTTGATCATTCATTCTGCTAAATATCCTCCCGAAATGAAAATGGCGATTTCGGACAAAATTAACACGGTTGGTTTCGGAATGCCATCTAATATATCCGATATCCTTTTTAATGAACCAAATGAAATCACGCTGATACTGCAGGATACGCTTGAAAAGGGGAATTTTATTGACATTCTTGATTTTCCGTTTCCGCAAAGCATGGTAGATGAGGATGGCTATTTTTATGGAGAGATTACGGTCACACTTGTAACTGCTCCTATTTTGGAAGTTTCACAGGGAGCGGAATACTGTCAGTCCAACATCGATGTGATGCTTGGGACTTATGACGAAAAAACGGAGCGGGACACCTCAAAACCACAAATCAAAAATCCAATCGGTGCTGATGGACGGCAGAATATCCTTAGTAGCTCAGTCTATAGTAAAAGAGCCGGAAAGAATATGGATGTCCCGTTTGCCGCAGAAAGAATACTGATTTCATACGGAGATAAGTATCAGCCTGTAAAAAAATGGTGTGTGAATTTTCAAGAATTCACAGAATCCAACAAGGAGAAATTTTTGAAAGCTCCTAAAAACTGGTATTTGAAAATCAAAGGGCTTTACCGTGATTTTTCAGAATCCAAGGCAGAAATTAATAAAGTGACGCTTGCACAGGACTTTTGTCTGATCATTACCATAAAGGATACCAAAAGAAGAGGTAATATCTACAATGAAGTCACCCAGTTATTGGATAATTTTAGCTTTATACATAGCAATGTGAAAATAAAAGAAGAAGTCAGATTACGTTTAAACAATGGTTAACTAATAAAAATACTACAGAAACAAAAAAATGCCCTGAAGCGCTAACTTCGAAGGCATTCAATTTAGAATGTATAAAGCTGTTGGTGGCTTATCCGGGTTGGTACCCCTTTGGCATTCTACTTTATTGTGCTTGAACGCTGCAAAGATATCAATTTGTTTAAATTATTTATCTGTGTACTACAATAAAGGAAAACACCATCCAGATAATCTCCGGCGCTGCAAGTTCGGAGTGGATATATAAATTTTTGTAAAATGAAATTTGAAGGAGCTGTTCTAAAAGAGCAGGGTGTAACCTTCGCGATTGTAGTGGTAAAATCGCATGTATTGAACAGCACGAACCAGTGTGACGAGGCGCGGGCAGCCTTCAGAGGCGCATTTCCCGGAGTGCCCATTATTTTGATGGCGCAGGATTCGCGTGGCACTGCAACGTACCAGGGCAGAAAGGATATCGTGAACTTCCTTAGTAAGATTCACGTCTCCCGAATTCCCTGGAAACAGTACAATTACAATTAACAGATTTTAAACTTAAACAAATTTTCACTTATGGCTAGAAATGGCAAAACAGGTGATGGACATCGGAATGGTGCTGTTACCGGAAGAACACAGGTGTATAATCCTGTAACGGAAACATGGACCAAGCGGGATCGGGAAACCGGCAGGTTCATGGATGGAAAACAAGATGGTACTCCGTTCAAAGGCGTAACAAAAGAGAAGTAGGAAGAACGGTGTAAAAATAGCGGCCGTATATTCCGGAACGGTCGCTGTTTTTTTAACCATCATAGAATTTCAACATCATTATAGCTACCAGTTCAAATAGTCCACTTGACTTAAGTAGACAGGGAATTTTTACCTGATTTCAGGAAACTTTGTATAAGACTGAGAATGAAACAACCAACAAGAACTATCAACCGACTGCATTTTTCGGACCTTGACCCGCTAAGATTTGAAGACCTGTGCCTGAATATTGTTTCCAGAACTGACACTTTTAAAGAAATCAATCATTTCGGCCGTAAAGGTGCAGATCTAGGTGTAGATATATTTGCGATACAAAACCTGGAAGGCAAGGAAAAAATTTGGTTCATACAATGCAAACGGTTCATTCGGATCGGAAAAGCAGATATCACCGACATCGTCGACAAAGTAGCGATGAATGTGGCATTACCTGACAAGCTGCTGGTGATTGTAGCCTGCGATGTGAGCCGGAACCTTCATCAATACTTAAAAGATTATTCTAATGAAAAAGGAATTTCCGAGGTGGAAATCTGGACAGCAAGCGTTCTTGAAGCAAAATTATACAAAGATTACAAGGATCTACTTTTTGTATATTTTGGTGTACGGGTAGAGAAGAAAACCCAGGATAACGCCACTAGAATCAAGTACTCGCTCAGAATGAAGAAGCGTGTAGAAAAGGAACTAATAGATCATGAATATTTAAAGAAAAACAGGACTCCGGATCTGCTTTTGTTTAAACCCTATGCAAAATTTATCACTCATAAAGTCTACATACGATCAGTCGATGACACATCGTATCCCGACTCGGATGAAACACCAGATGGAAAGATTAGTCCCTGGTTCCGAACTTTTTTTTATGATACTTACCATAACGGAATAGAATTCTGGCTCAATGTGGCGATGAGCACCCCTATTATTATGGATGAGCATGGATTTTGGGAGCCGTTAGACCATTTTGATAAGAGAAGAAATAGCCCCAAATACAAAACATTTTATGCTATTAAGGTTGGAAGAATTCCTTATCATAACATCGTAGAGATTCTCCGGGAAGGAGATGAATACTTTTCTGAGCCACATTTGTTCTGCAAATTTGATATCCAAGAAATGCCATATGAGGAGATTTATTACAAAACAGAAGGAGATACTGAAAGAAAAATTCCGGACTGGGATTTGGACAAAACTCTAAGAACAGAATTTCCTGGCGAATGAGAAGATATAGCTAAGGGAAAGAAGTTCGCAAAATTCCTACTTTTCGATTCTACCAGTTGAAAATATAGGAAGACGAAATTCTATAAACCAATATCGAGCTGCTAACTAAACGCCTCAGCGTGTGTCAACTGCTGACACCTGATGGGGTGAATTGAAGAAAATGTAACCTAGTATTATGTGAAATACATCCACGAAATGAGGATCTTCAAATATCTGCCGCCCGATAGAATCGATGTCATCTTAAACCAGAACATTCGTTTCACACAACCACATTACCTAAACGATACTTTCGAAGCGATACCGTACCTTTCTGGAATAGACACAGCGAAAAAAATTGATGATTTGTTTGACAAAGAAATTCCGAAGATTATTAATGGGCAAGACATACTGAACAATTTTAGTATACAACTTCAGGAAGTTGTCAAAGCAAACCCTGAAATTGATCCAAATGCAATTATTGATATTATTAAGACAGTTGAACCGGATAAATTACTGAGTACATTAGTCAAGCCATTTCTGAAATCCATGAATTTGCAGCCAGCGAACGACGATTTGGTTGAGAAGTTCCGGGAAGGGTTTCAGAATAAACTTGGAATCCTTAGCCTAACACAGAGAAAGGACAATTTGCTGATGTGGGCACATTACGCACAAGGCGATACTGGCTTTGTAATTGAGTTCAATCACTCAGGAGACCTTTTGAAAAATAGGAAATCATCTATTGCATGTTTAAACGAAATTAGCCAGGTACGGTACAGAGAGGAAAGACCGGAAATATATTTATTTAAAACGCTTACTCCAAATCAAGAATGGATTGAAGCATTAGCCGCAGATGTGTTTTTAACAAAAGGACTATCCTGGGAATATGAACAGGAACTTAGGGTTGTAAAAGGGTTGCAAGAATGTTCCTGTGTCAACGAAAGTCTTGGCATTTTTCTATATCACTTCGATGCCGCGGAGATATCGAACATTTACATGGGGATGAAGATAGGTAGTGCCACTGAAGAACGGATCAAGGGCATTTTGTCTGATTCCAGATATGGTCATGTTGGACTATTTAAAGCATTTCAGAGTAGTAAGGAGTATCGAATAGATTTTCGAAAACTTATTTAAGCTGTAAATCTAACTTAGAACCCAATAAACCTGCTTCCGTCGGATTTTACCTTTAATGAAAAATGCACCAAGATATTTTCCAGTAGAGAAAACAACCGCGGCTTCGGAAAGAATTGAGAATTTGATTCTAGTATTTATGAGGTCGATTTACCCAATCAGTTATTTGATAGAGAATTAACTAAAACATCTCCAAGAACGTGTAGTCATGGAAAATTGGAAGGTTTAGACATTATTAATTTCTACCATCTTTCCAGCCCCAACAGGAGTAAATACATTCTCCATTCCGCAAAGTAGCATATCCATCCGTCTTTACGCCGCTTGCGAAATGTGCTCAGGAAAACTTTCAACCTTTGAGGAGCCTGCTTTTCATTTAACCCGACTTTGCCAAAGTAGGTTGAGAATTTCGGAAGGTTTCTTCGAGATCTTCCATAACTTAGACCTGATCCTGTGACATGGATATTTTTATGGTAACCGCTTCCATGCAATTTATCTAGCTAAACAATTCCAAAATATCCTCGGCACTCAGTGATTTAAGTACCCCATCTATTGATGACACAAGCTCATCAGCCAGTTGACGCTTCTGCACCTGCATGTTCAGGATTTTTTCTTCCAGGGTATCCTTGCAAATCATCCTGTAAGCCATCACGTTGTTTTTTTGCCCGATGCGGTAGCAGCGGTCAATGGCTTGTGATTCAGCGGCTGGATTCCACCACGGGTCTACTAGAAAAACATACTCGGCAGCTGTGAGATTAAGCCCGGTGCCACCTGCTTTCAGACTAATCAGAAATACTCGTGTGTGATCATCGTTTTGAAAGAGATCCACCATTTTGCTTCTTTGATCTTCCTTCGTTTTACCATCCAGATAGGCATATCCAAGCTGGGATTTTTCGAGCTGCTGTCTGATCAACCCGAGAAATCCGGTAAAGCTTGAAAATACCAATACCTTATGGTGAGGAGTGACTTCTTTCAGTCGGCGCATGAGTTCTTTGATTTTGGCCGGCACGGCTGCCGGATCAGTCTGATGATTCACCAATGCAGGCGCGTTGCAGATTTGTCTCAGTTTCATCAGCCCTTCCAGAGCATAAAGTTTTGAGTTGCCTGAGCCGGTTTCATTGATTTTTTCTTTAAGCGCATCCTGGTAACGGACTCTGTATGCTTCATAAACTTCGCGCTGATCTTTTTCCATTTCACAGTAAATGACCATTTCGGTTTTTTCTGGCAGGTCTTTGGCTACCTGTTGTTTGGTACGTCGCAGAATAAACGTATTGATCACTTTTTGCAAATGAGTTTTGTCTTCTGTTTGTGCCTTAGGGGATAGCAGCCTGTTAAAACTGCGCAAGTTTCCCAGTATGCCCGGATTGACGAAGTTCATCAGGGCGTAAAGGTCACTTCCGCTGTTTTCGACGGGAGTGCCCGTCAAAGCCAGTTTGCTGCGCGCATCCAGGATACTGACAGCTTTGTAGCGTTGAGAGGAAGGGTTTTTGATTGCCTGCGCTTCATCAAGGATCACATATTCAAACTCGACAGATTTTAGTATGTCGATATCATTCAATACCGTTTTGTAAGTAGTTAAAATAACGTCGCCGGAATCAAGCTGTGAAGCGTGCTGTTGTCTGAATGCACCGTGATAGCGGATCACACGAAGATCTGGTGTGAACTTTTCAGCTTCCTGCTGCCAGTTAAATAGAAGCGAGGTCGGTACGATTAGGAGGCTCGGCCTTGTATGTACTCCGTTATGATACACTTTTTGTAAAAGCGTTAAGACCTGCAAAGTCTTCCCCAGTCCCATATCATCAGCCAGAATACCTCCCCAGCCGTTATTTCTCAAAAACATCAGCCAGTTATAGCCTTCTTTCTGGTACGGGCGCAGTGTCGCCTGGACCGAGTCAGGAACAGCACAATCTTCCAACCCTTTGCTATAAGCTGCCTTTTTCTTGCAGTTCTCGACAAACTGGTGCAGTTCCTGCTGGCTTTGCTGATCATATAGCTGATCTACAAGCGTGTAGTGAAAGCCAGACAGGCGAAGACCTGACTTGGCAGTTTGTCCGAAAGAAAGAACTTGCCTCAACTTTTTTTGCAAGGTCGGTGAGATAGCTGCACGGGTGCCATTTTTGAAGTTCAGCTGACAGTTGTTTTCCAAAACCGCTTCTCTGAGCGCTTCGATGCTTACCACAGCGGCTCCGCAGGCTGCTTTCAATGTAATCTCAAACCAGTCTTTGTCAGCCTGGATGTTCAAACGGATATCAACTGTATTAAGATAATCCGACAGCTCAGCAATATCTTCAAGCCCTAGAACTGTGATCCCGTTTTCCGTTAGTAATGAAAGGATATCGGAAAGGCAACCGGTTTGAAGAACCATGTTCTTCGGCAGTGAGAAGTAGCTCCAAATTTTGCAAGATTGACTTGCAAAATTTGGGTGCAGTGTTTTAATAAAATCGACAAGTTCTGTTTCGCTTGTCTTATCGCGCACAAAAACAACCGGACGATCCTTATTGAATTCAAACCAGCCAGTCCCACCAGTCAGCACCGGTAGCACAATGCCATCTTTATACAAGACTTGCGGCTCAAAGCAAATCATATCTCCTTTTTGAAAAATGAATACCTGTCTTTGCTCAATAACCAAGTCTCTTTGATCCAGACCGATGGCAAAGTCAAAATGTACCGGGTAATGTAAGCAGACCCACCGTAGTACTTGCGCGTTGAACTGCTGTAAATGTATGTCCATGACCGTGAGCTTAAAACCGGTTTCTCTCAGCGCGGTGATCAGATCGAGATCTCTCAAATTGGAAGGTAATACATGCATCTTGCTGCTATTATCCAAAACAAAAAGAGGATCTTTGGCAGGGAACAGCTCGTAAGAGTCCAGAATTTGCCCATCAACGATCAAATTGAGATGAAGCAGAAAATAGCCTTGGTGCTGGGTCAGGGTATATGTTATGGACAATCCAGAATCAGCCGCCCTGAATGGACGGGTGTACCCTTTTTTAGGTTTGTGATCATAGGTGATCTTGCGGCCATCGCTGTAACGGATTACAAAACGCTCATCACTAAGCAGCTTATGAGCACGTGACCACAGGTCAAGCAGACGCTGGCGCAAAAGATCCCTTTTTGAAACCACGGGACTATTGTATTTTATAGCAAGTGCAGTCAGGTTTGATGTACTGTTTTCAACTTCTGTCTGGCTCAACTGTTCATTTACTGATTGGATCTGTGATCCTATTGCGTTTAACATCAGTTGTTGATCTGTAAATTCGATGGGATCTGGTGCAGCACTGGTTTGAAAGAGTGTGCTAAAAGATTTGATGTCAGATCCGTCGTTTAGCAGTTGTCCCAGAAAACCAGCAAGAAAGGGCAGGTGATCCTGCCGGTAAATGGTGTAGATACAGTAACCGAGCTGATCATGGGTCACAGGCTCCGGAAGATATTTATCGCAACCCTGAATCTTCGGATCGGAGCTTATTTCATCAGGTATGTAAACAGCTCCAAGCTGTTCACATACCTGGATGCTGACACCATCAATGGTCGTTTTTACCTGAAAAAACTCGGGATAATATTCTGCCAAACCAAGCTGTTCAGGTTTGTAGAATTTTGAAAAGTACTTCTGCCCTCTTCGGTCAAGCAGCGTCACAAGTGTTTTATAAGCATGGATACACAGCTTTTCTGATTGGCCGCCACAGTCGCAGCTAACGGAAAGATGTGACGGATAGACTGTCAGATGTAGACGTCTGACTGATTTTCCGAAAGCGACATCAAGATCAATCGCTGGATGACAGAATTTAACAAAAGTAATGTCAAAGAAACCCAACTTGTTGTTTCGTATGGCATTGACAGGTATGTAATGATTTTCGATTGTTTCTTCACTGAGAGTAAAGGCGTCATCACCGAATGGGATAATGTAATCCATATCGGCGGTACGCTCCACAAGGGCAAGATCTGGACGAGCAGCTTTATTCATAGCGTTAGGAGTTTAAAATGTGATACGTAAGTTGGCCATCTCGGCTTGATCTCGCAGTAGTGCCAGCTTAGCTAGACACAGCGAATCACTCAGGCCAGCGAAGGTTTCTGTTTTCGAAAGGAGAAATTGTGCCTGCTGGGCGGTCACTGTAAAATCGTTTCGGTAGCGGACACCGATGTAAGCGCGGTTTAGTTTTCGCAGCAGCATCTGATCCTGCTCAGTGGTGGCAAAGATCTCGGAGATCTTTGGTGAGAAATAGTAGCAGAGCTCAAGTAATCTTCCAAGATGATGGATATTAAACCGGTATCCCATCCAGACCCTGATCAATCCAATGGCTGTCTGTTCGGTTGCCTGATGTAGAAAAAATAGTGTCAGTTTGTAATCCTGGCCTGAAAACCGTTCACGTGCCGAGCTTAGAAACCCCTCGGCCAGCGAGCTGTGATGGGCAAAGTATTTCTGCGCCTCATCAAAGTCGGCGGCCGGGGTGCTATCGGGTTGAAATGACAGGGAATTGTAACCACCGGTGGTGTACAGCAGTAGCCCACTTTTAAATATGCGTGTAAAAAAACGATTTGATTCGGCGAGCAGCTGACACACTTTCTTGCTGGAATGGCATAAAACCGTTACCTGCATTTCAGGGAGATGATTATTCAGAAAATCTTGCATTGAATGTTGTTGGCATTGCATAAAAAGCGTAGTCACCATCAGGCAATAGGATTTTTTATCCGAAGAATGGTCGGCAGTAAAACAACCGCAAGCCGCAGATACTGTTTGACCGAAAGCAAACAGGAAGATGTGTTCGACCGCAAACTTCTGGTTGATTAGCTCAACAATGCGGGAAAGATCCTGTTTCTGAACTTCATTTAATAGTTTACCGTCTAGCTCCATAACACGCCTTACTTTACCATCCACAATAAAAGACGCAGTGAAATAAACAAGCGGCCGGTGTATAAACCATTCCTGAATTTTCTATTTTAGAAGCTGACGAGGATAAAATATGCCAAACAGGGTATCAGGAGGAATATTTTGCAGATTTGCTCAAAAGCACTTATCTTGCTATTATGAATATGACAGGTGACAAATCCGGCAAAATACATCATGGCAGAAATATCAAACGTTTCCGCGAAATGCTTGGTATCAAACAGGAAGGCCTTGCCTTTGAGATGGGTGAGGAATGGAGTCAGAAAAGGATTTCACTTTTGGAGCAAAAGGAGGAGATCGAGCAAGATATTCTTGAACAGGTAGCCGAGATTTTGAAGGTTCCTTCTGATGCAATCAAAAACTTCAGTGAAGAAGTCGCGATCAACATTATTGCCAGTACTTTACACGATAATGCTGGTTCGATCAACAACAATTGTACGCTCAACTTTAATCCTGTTGACAAATGGGTAGAAGCGCTTGAAGAAAACAAGAAGTTGTATGAACGTCTGCTTCAATCAGAAAAGGAAAAAGTCGAATTGCTTCAAACGCTTCTCAACAATGGTAAAGACAGAGCGTAACTATTAAATCCTGGTTACATTGATCCCTTTAAGGCACATCAATAGATTCATTTACGCATTTTCATTGCTGATATGCCCATTACTGTCCACGGCCCAGACAGCGGAGCTCGATTCTGTACTAAGCATTATCAAGTATAAATCAAACACAATAAGGTCGATCTTTGACTATGTGGCAGATGAGATACAGTACGATACGGAAAAGCTCAGATGCTTCAACCCAGTTATCAACTTCACTGGTCATCAAAGTCAGTTGTATTGGAGACAATTAGAAGGCGTAAGGGTGTTTGTGAGCACTATGCTGAGCTTTTTAATGCGCTTCTCAGGCGTGCTGGCTATGAATCTTACACCGTTTCCGGCTATGTAAAAGGCCCAACGAAAATAAATGATAAGGTGGCTCATGCATGGAATGCTGTGAGAACTTCGAAGGGCTGGTATCTGTATGATCCGACATGGTCTTCTGGCACCGTTGATGGTAATTTCCAGTTTGTCAAGGACCTCAACGACACTTGGTATAAGGTTCTACCGCGGGAGTTTATTCTTACCCATATTCCTTTTGATCCTATCTGGCAGTTGTTAAACCCACCGCTTTCCAACCACCAGATCAAAGCCAACGACTTTACCTCTGTAAAGTCCAATAATTATAATTTTCAGGATTCAATTACAGCCGATATATCAAAACCTGAAAACCTGGCTCTTATATCAAGACTTGCACGCATACAGAGTGCGGGGATTACAAACAAGCTGATTGAGCAGTATACCAAAAACCTAGAGCGAAATATATCTTATAATACCCTCTCTGAGAATCTGAAATTAGTTAACAATTCCCTCAGCTCGGTGATCATTCAGTACAACATGTATATCACCGCTAAAAACAAACAGTTCAGAAGGCCACAGTGGTCTGATCCGCAGCTAAGCAGCACTATGGATATATTAAAGTCCGATGTTCGGTCTTGTGCAGCGTTACTGGAAACTATCAAGTCACAGGAGCCGGATGCCATACGATACATCGCTGAGCTAAAAACCAAAATTTCTGAAACAGAAAAATCTATTAGTGAGGAGGATGAGTTTGTGAGGAAGTACCTTTCTACGAAAAAGCCGTTCAGGCTATCCCATTTTTATAAAAGATAATCCAAGGATTGATTGCTGGTGCATATTCCAGATATGCATCGGGCGGAGCCAGCAAGCATGCCCGGGAGCGCTGAATTATAGACACTCCTAGGCAAAAGTTACTTACTCTGAGATTTCTTTTCTGCGTTTGCAACCGCTAGGCTTGCCAGTGTGGGGCGGCTTCCGCTCTGAACTGATAAGCTGCAATTCAAAACCGGAAATAACCTCCCGATAATTAAAAAGACTAACTACGAAGTATGCTTGGCGCTTTCAAAATCAATACCGCCTTTTTTCAAGATACCACCTAACGGAATCACGCTACCTCTTCCACTTTTTTCCAGTGATAAAACTGTCTTGCTGATCATCACATGGAACTAAATATAGAGACTTAATCTTTCTCTTTCCTTCCTGTGTTCCGATTTTAAATTGCGCTGATTCCGCTTCGATTCCCGGTTCTTCAAGTGTGGCTCAGGGAAACACAACGTTACCGCTAGCATAGATGTATCCCGTTGGTGCTGTCTTCGATTTAACAGTTTTTTTTCTCCGGTGAGTTATACTTTGGTAAGAATAAATTATCGGTTTAACTTTCATTTTATTTGGCTTGAAGCTATTTACAATTCATGTAAAATTACCTGAATGTGAATGTTCTATAAAATCTATCAACACTCTCTTCATTCGTAGCTCGCAAGGCAATCTGATTCCCGGTTGGTCATCCAACACTGAGACCTTTTCTTCTCCGTAAATTCTTTTCCTGTTTCTGATTTAAATCTGGTTGCACCGCTACACCCAATCGTTTTTCCAGACCGCTCAACGAATAATCTCTTCCGATCTCGGAACCCTTAATCTTCGTTCCGTTCTTAGTATTGACAAAGGCAATACCACGACCCAGATAGGTTTGGTAATTCTGCTGTCGAAGTTTTTCTTTCAACTCCTGCAATGAGCGGACTTCCCTCAAATTATGATCGATGAGCTCCTTCAGTTTCAAGATCGCTTTGTTAGCATGGTGTTGCTTTTGCCTTTCAGGATCGGTCAGATACATTTCAGGGGTGATTTGAAGCCCAAGTTTCATCTCCATCCTCCGGCAAAATTTGCCCGTCCTGGCATAATTGTTAAAATGGTCTGCCGTGTTTTTACCGTTGTAATTGATCCTGTTTGCAGCGACATGGATGTGCTCATGCGCCTTATCCAGATGCCTGAAAACAATCAGCTGATTGTTTTCAAAACCGAAATCTTTGGCAAATGCGACGGAGATTTCCCTGATCTGATCAACCGTCGGTTTTTCGCCAGGCGGAAAACTGAATGACTGGTGCCATACGAACTTGTTGAGCTTTTTATTTTTATCCCGGTTACCCAGAAACTGCCTTGTCAGACTATCCATATTGTAACGACCGTCCGGCAGCTTTTCAAGTGATAGATTCTGAATATAAAGGATTTCGCCCCGAACATCATCCGGACCTAGTTGCTTGCGCTGCTCCGGTGTCAGAAGTTTGTCATAGTAGCAGTAATAAAGCAGCTCTTTGGGGTAATTGCCCAGGTTTACGTTTCCGATCATGACTGTCTGTTTTTTAATAGTTCCTGCATCGACTGATTAACCGCTTCATGCACCAACTGAGGATTTTCCAGACTAGTATGTTTCCAAGCGTTCACTGCATGGACAGCTTCTTCCGTCAGATAATAGCCTTCGTATTTTTCCAGAAGCTCTTTGCTTATTTTTAAAATATCGGCTGTCTTTTCCAGTACACTGGCTTTGTTTTCACTTTCCGGTAGCACCTTTCCAAGATACATTTCAAGCTGCTGCATCCACTGCTCGATATCTGACAGGCTCTTTCTGATCGTCCAGATCTCAAAATCTTCAAACACCCATTTGGTAATCAGCTCGGATAGCATCCGTACATTTTTACTGCTGTCCTGCCAGCGCTGCGAGAGCATATCCACATCTCTTGTTTTAAGCACGGCCAGCGAAAGAATTCCGCTAAGCTTTTCAAGGATCAGGATCGTTTCGGCAGTCCTTGCCGGAAGTGATTTTTTCTGTGGTCTTTTGATCGGGCTGTTCAGTGCGAGCGTTAAAAAATACTGGCTGGCTGAAAGCCCGCTTCTTTCAATGTGCTGGTTCAACAGCTCCTTTTCTTCTTTGGTCGCCCATATAGAAAAATGGGATCTTCTGACAATCTTTTCATTTTTGGCTGGTCTGCCTTTTGGTTTCTTTTCCATAATCTTGAAAATTTTTAAGTGGTCTAAAACAATGAGCTATGAGCCCAAAGGCGAATAGCTGGGGGTCAAGGGGGCTCTGCCCCTTGCAAGCTTCCGCCGGTCGCCGTTTTTACGGCGTACCGGCGATAGCTTGATTTGGGGAAGCCAACGCCTATGATCTATTGAAGCTGAAATGTTTCTAAAATGGCTCTTATGATTGCCCTTTCGGGCTGACTTTTGCTTATTGTTGCCTGCCTTGACGTGCTTGTGCTTAATTTTTGGACTATTTGAGATCAACAGGAAAGGTTTTGGATCATTGTAGCCGTTTGAGGGGCACTTTGACCACTTTTTGCCTTTCGTCAAACTCGTAGGTCTGCCCGAAGATGTGCTTGCCCTTTTTGACCGGCTTTAAGATTAGGTAAACAACCCCGTCATCCTTTGTCAATTCCCCCTGACTGATCAGGTATTCATAGCTGGTGACATTACGGTAGCTGCGGACAGTGTCTTTCAGATTTTCATAATCTTTGTACGTACTCATGTAAACGTAAAAGAAAATACCCAGGATCAACGCGCAGACAGCGTACGGAAGACTCCGCCCAAAAGCGTAGCGAAAAGCTTCCGGTTTTGAGCTGAAGTGAATCTGTTTGATCGAACCTTTGAAAGTTTCACTGAGCCGTTTGTTCTCTCTCAGGTTTGCCAGCAGCTGCATATTCATTTTATCAAACTGCACCTGGTTGTCCAGCATCGTGATCGCCGTCCAGTCATCCATCTCCATGCCGTAGCGGGCCAGGTAATCTGCCTTGATAAGCAGCAACTCTTTCTGCTGCAGTGGAGTCTGATCAATCATATTGAAAGTTGATATTAAGTTCTCTTATCAGTCTTTTTCTTGGACCTCGGTCATAATCTTCCAGGGCTAGTCCTTTGCTTACTCCCGAGAGTATCTCAGTACCAACGTATGTCTCCGGTTCAAAGTCACCAAATCTCCGAAAAGTGAGGCCCATGTTCTCGCAGTTCTCTGCGA
Organism: Dyadobacter psychrotolerans; assembly: GCF_004349265.1. Classification (GTDB taxonomy): domain Bacteria; phylum Bacteroidota; class Bacteroidia; order Cytophagales; family Spirosomataceae; genus Dyadobacter; species Dyadobacter psychrotolerans. The sequence goes on along the minus strand of NZ_SMFL01000025.1, from coordinate 9,548 downwards.
GTTCCTTCGCCAGCTCAGGGAACTTACGAAATCCGGTAACACTTTCCCATACCGTAATCTTAAAGTCATCTTTGACAACTTTTACCATTTTAAGCAGATATTCAACCGAGGCGTTATAGGCACCTGCGCCGCCGATGACAATGTGAAATTCGATGTCCATGTCGTCGGCAAATTCCCGTAGCGGCAATTGCACCTCATCAAATTCAATCAATGCAGGAAGCTGCTCACTTTCCGGTGCACCCAGATCAATGTATATTTCTTGATAACGGCTCCGGGATAGCTTATCCAAATAAACAAAAAGATTGTCGCGCTGAATGGCTGCTCTTTCGTTCAAAAGACTTACTGTATCAAGCTTGTCTTCATCTACAAAACTCAGCTGACGCCTACTGGTAAACGTCGAGGCATCCATGTCTACAAATAAACAATTTTCTTTGTGATGGTTTTTTAGGGCCATCAGATACATCAGAAGTGATTTACCAACGCCACCTTTTGACTGGGCAATAAAATGTAGCTTTTTCATAATGAGTCAAGTTTAGATCCTGTAAAAATTGGATTTTTTAATTCTTCCTGGTTTGTCCAGATTTCTTTCTTTAAGCTTTTCTTTTCTACCGTGTGCTGCTTTGTTTCAGCAGTTTCTGGCGGAGCCGTTTTCCACAAATGACAATGGGCCCGGATGTATTTGACATCCTGACGGTTTACCAATGCAAAGCCAAGATCTGCATTGATCAGCTCGATGGTAAACCGGGCGGAGTGCTGCTGCTGAAAATAGTGTTCGTAATACTCGTATAGCTTCCTTCGTCTTCTGACATCCCTGCTTTCTAAAAGCCGGACGAGCTGCTCTTTGCTTGCTTTCATACCGGCTGATTTTGCGATGAGAATAACACATCCTGCCAGCCATTCTGTATTTTCCACTGCAGCAGGTCGTCTTTAAAAAAATACAGCCGTCCACCCTGACGGATGTGCGGGATTCTGTTGTGGGCGCATTGGTAGTAAAGCGCATGCTTTGAAATCCCGCTCAGGAAGACGCGCGCCTGGCGGGTGTCCAGAAGCGTGGCGGTGTGTTGTCCGGTGTCCGGCGAGGTGCCCCTGGTTAAAATTGTTTCCAAATCAGCGACTGTCAGATCAGAAACTTTGGTTTGTCCGTTTATCATATTGCAGCTCGTTTAAGTAGAACATGCTGCAAAGTTGATCCGGGCAAATGGCAAAAACATTCCCGCGATTCCGGCGGGAATGAAAAGAACATAAAAGTGAAATTTCAGGCCCGGATCGGCACTATAAATCCCGAATCAGCAACTTACAATCCTGGACATATTTGTATCGCGGCTGGCGGACACTGCAATTAAAAGCGTCCTGCTGCTCGGGTTGGAACGCCTTGACAAATGAGTCTTTTGAAATATGATGGGAAAGCCAGCTGCCAAAGAGCGCTGCAATTTGTGTAGCCATGAGCTCCTGGGCAATATGCCCTTGTTTGTTGAGCACATAATACAAAGCTGCTAGTTGAAGCCTTGCGCCTCTGCCGGTATTTCGGAATCTGTAAATGCCATCGTTATCTGTTGGAGCGATCCACTGTTCCCGCGTTAGAACTGAAATCAACCGCTCGAATTTTTGCCGCTTCTCTCTCTGGTCTGCACCGGAAAGTACCTGACAGAAATGTTCATACGCAGACTTTTTCGAAGATTTTACAGGCATTGGCTGAGTTGATGCTGATAGAAAAGGGGCCATTGCCGTTTCTAACTCCAACTTCCATTGGTTGAAATCGATATCTGAGGGCGGCTGGATTCCGGATGGTAATGCTTCAAGCCATCTGTAAATTTCAAGAATTGTCTGCTTTTTGGCTTCCCAGGAGCTGTAATCCTTTCGGGCCAGAAGCTGATCAAAGATCTGGCGGTTATTTTTAAGAAGAAAATACATTCTTTTCCTCACCATCTCGATCCGCTCTCTTTTGAAAGCTGTTAGATACCAGAGGTTCAGGGGTTTTCCCAGATACCTTTCATAATCATCCAGGTAATTTTCGGTATCATCATAAATCGAGAATACATACCGATTATGGTAAAGAATCAGCATCCTGTTCAGACAGGTGAGCTCATTCTGGTAAAAGCTACCTGCGAATTCCTCTGACAGGTATTTGAATAAGGGGTACTGTAAATTTGAATGTAGGTTCATCTCTCTCTCCGTTTTCGTTCTACACAATTAAACCAATGCAAAGTCCATGAAATAGACTTTGTAATACGAATTTAAAAAAGCATTCAGAGATTTTTTCAACCTATTCAAAATTTAAATAGGTTGAAACTCCATTTTTTTGACGATAAATTTTGCGGGAAAGAGCTCTCGGTGCAAATGGGCACAACACTCAGTATATCTCAACAGTCTGTTACTACGCATTTATAAATCCGTAGTATTGTATACGGATTCTACTACAGCAAATGCCGCCAGCGAGGTGATGGCGAGCGGAGTAGTCTGAAATGTTCTGCGTTTCATGTTATCAGATGATTTTTCGTCTATCTATGAAGTTCTGTCTTTCTCAATAACCTTTAGCTATCCCATTCTGATTTTTCCGGTGAGAGGAACTTTCACCCGACAAAATATGAACTTCTGATCTATTTACTCTCTGCATTTCCATTGCTGCTCTATGTTTAATTCACTTTGGCAATTTCAGCACATTTCCAAATTCACCTTTTCCCTACTTTTGAATAAAATATTAACTCATTCAATTTATGAAATCCATCTCGCCAAACATCTTTGTCAATGACTTACAAGCAACCATCACCTTTTACGCCAAACTCGGCTTTACAGTAACCGATGAAGTGACTGCTCCCGAAGGCGAAAAAGTATTTGCCCTGATGACGAACGGAAGTGTCACCTTCATGTTTCAGATCTTTGCCAGCATTGAAGGCAAGCACCCGATGGTTAGTCGTGCCGATGGAGGATCGCTTTTGTTGTACATCACTGTGGATAACATCCGTCAGTATTATGATTATATCAAAGAACACGTAACCGTGCTCACCGACCTGGAGAAAACTTTTTATGGTGCTATTGAATTTTCGCTCTGTGACAATAATAATTACATGCTAACTTTCGCAGAACATGACTAAAGAGGAACTCAATCCACTGGATGTAACAGCTGCAGAAGTGAAAAAGCTGCGCGCACTGAAAATCAAAAAGAGTGAAATGCACCTGCACAAAATAGAGGTATTGCAAAAATTGCTTGATACTTCAAAGATCAGGGCGATGGAGCTGTTTGCGCTATCCGAGTTTCAAAGTCTTCCCTCAATCGGGATACGCTTTGCGCATGACCTGATCTGGATGGGATATTATTCCCTCCAGGACCTGAAAAGCGAGGACGGAGCAAAGCTCACCGATCAATACGAATTAGAAAAAGGGGTATGGACAGATCCATGTGTTGAAGATCAGTTTCGGCTTGTGGTACATTTTGCCAACCACCCAAATAGTAAACTCAACTGGTGGAACTTTACTCCCGAGCGCAAAGCCTTCCGCGAAAAGAATGGCTATCCTTCCACGCGGCCAAAGAAGCCTTGGTTTGAGTCTCCTCAATACCAAACAGGCAAACAAATACCGCCCGCACATGAGGCCACCCAAAAAGACCTGCATAAAAAACTGAAACTCGCATTGGCGTACATGACCAAACATCCCGAAGAAAAAATCACCATCGCTCAACTGGCTGATTTGGCACACCTCTCCCAATATCATTTCATCCGCTGCTTCCGCAGTGCCTATGAACTGACACCACTGCAATACCTCACGCGGCTACGATTAAAGCAAGCATCTTTACTATTAAAGAAATCAGATACCACCATAGGCAATATCGTTCCCCAATGTGGCTTTGAGAACGAGAGCGCTTTTATACGCTTGTTCAAAAAAGAATTCAGAATGACACCAATAGCTTACCGGAAGGAGTTTGGGAAGAAGAAGTAATCTTGCATTCAATTCGGCACACCTCTGCTCCCCTGCTGTTTATATGCGAAGGTGTGGCAAATGCCTGATCAAGATGGCGCTGAGATTTGAATGTACCGTACTTGATCCCAGAAAAATTATTCTATCAAACCCGCAGTACTTTTAGTTCTAACTTTTAATTTAACCCGAAAAATGTAAATGCGGATCAAAACGGTGCATATGTTACCTGTGAGGGTATTTTAAAAGAGAATGGCGAAAAAGATAAATTTACTCATAAACATGTTTTAGAAAACGGCCAATGGAAAATTGCGCTGCTTTGAAAATTTAGTATCTTAGTCCAAAGATTACTTTGTTTGAGGTTATCTTGTACCCCGTTAGCCTATCCGCTACGGGGTTTTTAATTAGAAACAAACCCTATCTATCAATGCAACCAAATCAAAATCCAAGCAGCCATGATGATCGATATTGGCAAATTTTACAGTATAACATCGATTGGCTACGGTTTTCAGAAACAAAGGCAACAGTTATATTAACAGTTTATGGAATCCTATTAACAATAACTTACACCAATGCTGGGCCCGTTTTTGACGCTATTAAAGACTCAACCTTTTTATTTTGGGCTACTTTGTTATATGGAGCTCTAACGATATTATCAGTAATATGTGCATTTTTATGTATAAACCCATCATTAAAAAATATTAACCCCGATTCTATTTTGTATTTTGGCCATATATCTAAAAAGTTTCAAGATGCGTCCAGTTACAAAACTCATGCAAAATCAGTATTAGATAATGATAACACCTATACCGATCAGATAGCAGAACAGATTTACATAAATTCAACCATCGCTTGGAAAAAATATGAGTTGGTGACATGGTCTCTACGACTGTTTTTTGGCAGTTTGATAACGGTAATTATTTCGATGATAGTTTACCTCTTAAAAGAATTACCTTAACTACGATGCCGAACATTCAACAGATTCTAGGGTTACATGAAAAATATAAAATCGAGTCCAATAGACATCTTAATGAGGACATTTTAAAAATTCCATATTATTCAAAAAAGGCTATTAATGAGGCCATAACTTTAGATAATCCCGAGTATGCAAAGTATTTCCATAACGGATCTCCTGCGGACATAGCTCTATTATTTATTGATATTTGTAATTTTTCTACTCGATTTGAAAACCTATCTGGAAAACAAATCGAAGAATTTTTTGATGAATATTATGATATTGTCATTCCCAAAATTTATGAATACAATGGAGAAATTGATAAGGTAATTGGAGATGGTATCATTTGTATTTTTGGCCCACCCTTTTATAACAAAGGAATTGCACACTGCGTCTATCAAGCAATTCAATGTGCAAAATCAATAATAAAACAGACATATAAAACTAAGTTTAAATCAAAAATAGCGCTACATGCCGGAGAAGTAAATTACTTTGCTAACAAAACGGACTACTATAACGAGTATACAATAATTGGAAAACCACTAACGGAATTATTTCGACTAGAAAGTATAAGCGAAAATGAATGCATCAATTATTTTGATCAAACTATTGTCAGGCAAGTGTTGAAAAGAATACCTTCGAAATTTATACATTTTGAGAATGGGAAGCTTCAATGGCCTCATTATGGAAAAGAAATTAACCCTCCAAAAGGAACTAATTATGCTCAAATGTTTAGAATAAAATATAACGGATAGATCCCAAAATGGCTGTAAAATATATTCTTAAAGAAGTAGAAGAGGATATAGAAGATGTAATCAAAACCTCTTTTAAACATGCAATTACAAAGCAAGTACCTAATTCTAATGATTCATATTTAACTTTTGAACGAGACTCTGAAAAAAGAGGAAAAATAATAGAGACTTGTGTCCTATACGTTGACATCCGAAGTTCGGTGGCAATGACGGAAAAGGTAGGCCCAGATGTTATGTCAAAAATTTATACGGCTTTTATAAAATCCGTTATTAAAATTGGACGGCACCATAATGGCTCCACTAGAAACATAATTGGAGATAGAGTTATGCTTGTATTTCCATCGGAGGGTTGTTTTACAAATGCTATATCTTGTGCAATATCCATAAATCATATGGTTGAAAAGCTATTGGCTGAACGCATTGAACAGGTGAGTTTCAAATGCGGTATAGGAATCGACTATGGTGTCTTAAGGGTTATTAAGGTAGGCATTCAAAGAAATGGAAATGAGCGTTCGGAAAACAAAGGACTAGTTTGGACTGGAAAACCAGCCAATTTAGCTTCTAGATTGACAGATTTTGCGAACAAAACAATCAAATTACACTTCTATGAGGTTACTAGATTTGCATTAAGAAATCCTAATCCATTTAAGTTTTTCTTAAAAAGCAGTGCTCCAAGATCTCAATTTTCAACAGCTTCAAGCAAATATTTGACTACAACAGAAACAATTAAAATTAGTGTTGAAGATTTCGCAGGATCTTTTGGAATGTCCTCAGATGGAGAAATTATCAATAATCAGGGTAAATTAGTAAACTTTAAAAAAGTAGATCAAAGTATTGATTATCCGGCAATTTTAATCACCGAAAGGGTATACGATGGCCTTAAAAATTCTGATGAAAAATTAGTTCATAATTATTGGAAGGAGCAAAAAGAAAAAATTAAAAATATGGATTGTAAGGTATATGGGTGCAGTCTAACCTGGAAAATATAATTTTACCGGTTAGTAAATTAACAACAGTTATGCTTTAATTCTATACAATTCAAATATGCCAAACTTATCACAAATAAATTCATTAAGAGAAAAATATCAATCTAATAACCAAATTTCGAAGCAAGAAATAAGGCTTTTGAAAGAGAGCTTTAATAAATCTTCTATCGAGATTAAAAACCTTTTCGCAAGGGCAAGCAGGAATGATCATTTACTTAAATACTTTGAAAGCCAGCAATCTGCACACGTAATCTTGTTATTTATAGATATAACAGATTTCTCTTCAAAATGTAAATTATTAACTAATTCATTACTATCATCTTACTTAGATAAGTATTACGACAGAGTAATTCCTGCTATTTACCGACACGGAGGAGAGATTGAAAAAATTATTGGAGACGGTATTATCTGTCTATTTGGAGAACCATTTTTAAATGACACTAAATCAAAATTATTTGAAAAGGCAGATTCATGTGCCAAAGATATTGTAGTTGATCTTAAAGGAACAGAAATGGAGGTTAAAATTGCACTTCACGATGGAACTATCATGTATTACAAGAATAAGACAGATGATTATCCAGAGTATACCATGATAGGCAAGCCCCTTACTGAATTGTTCAGACTTGAAAGTGTATCAGAAAATAACTCTATAAATTACTACCATATTTCCGATTATGACAATATGCAATGCTCGAATGATGGAATTTATAAATACTCATTAAGCAGTACTCATTCTGTTTGGAAAAAGTCTACTCTTATAAAGACAGATCTAAAAGGTGTCGACTGGTCATTTAGGAAACATTTTTCCTGCACATTTAAGACTTAATTATTCTTTTAACAGCAAAAAATCTCTGTTTGACGTGACAAGAGGCGGTTTTGAATCCTTCGCTCTGGTCTATCTTTTGGCTGATCAATAAGCTTTTTAGTTAAGAGGCGAAACTATTACATAAAATATCAGTTATTCACAGCCTTAGCAGCTGTTATCCATATTCATGGCAGCGTTGTTGAACAGTATATTTTATCTTAAAATCATATGGATAGTAGTTCCTGCAATGATGAATAGAATTTAACAGTCTCATTTTTAACTATATATCTTTTAAAAAATGCAACAAAATCCAGTATTTGGTAGTTTGATTGAAAACTTGGAAAGTATTCAAATAATCTTCAATCCAACAACAGAAGTATTCAAAGTAGACAGAGACAGTACAGCAGACAAAAAAGAAGTAACTGTTCAAGAGTTTATAAGAGCCTATCTAACTAGCGATTTTCGTTTAACTAAGGGTCACATTTTTAGCCAGACAGACAGCTCTCAAAGCATTGATTGCGTAGTTCTTGCCCCAAATCATCCACGTCTAATAACTCCTAAAAGAGAAGTTATCTTGGCAGAAGGAGTTTTTGCTGCAGTGGAAATTAAGCCCGATATCTACGATAAAAGAGAGCTTTTAAGAGGGCTGCAACAAATTAGAAGTGTAAAAAAACTACATAGAGATGTTTCATCAACAGAGTTCCCGGGACTTGGAATTGAAGGATTACAAGAGTTTCAGAAAAAAATTCCAACAGCTATTTTTTCCGGAAAATCTCTTACCGAAGAAAATATGTACAAATTCTTAAAAGACCTGATTGATCAAGGAGAGTTTGAAATTACTGATTTGCCTGATCTTATCTTAACCCTGGATAATGGATTATTTGTTATTTCCCCTGATATGGAGTATATGCCGCTAGGCAATATACTGTTGGACCAGGATCCAAAAACTAAAAGTCATCATCTTTTTAATTTTAAAGGTGATTCTACGGCTACTACTTTGGCATTATTTCTTATTCACTTACTTTGCTTTCCAACTGCGTACCTCAAAGAAGATGAGCCCATTTTATTAAAATATCTTACAAATTTAACTTCATTCCAAACTAAGGCATGGGAATTAAAATAGATCTTGTAGGATGTCGTCATAAGACATGACGATATGTAGACTTGTTTATGTTATTGATTTGATTAAAATATATACCTAAGTCGACATTTCGTTTCTCAACGTGAAAGGTTATTATTCTTAACAAATAAAGTTTCCTGAATTACATGAACGATTTACAAGATAGGGTCCTGCGTGGCATGGGAGCCATTCTAATAAGCATACAAACCACTGAGAAAATGTTGCAGACCATTATCGATATTGTTTTGCCCAAAGGTGGTGTTGGTGATCCGGAGGAATTCCTAAAACGCTTGAATACAGTTGATAAACGAACAATTGGAGTGTTTATAAACTCTTTAAGGGATCGTGTTGAAATAGAACCCTGGTTTGATGCTATTTTGACCGAATTTTTGACGATGCGCAATAACCTTATTCATGATGTAGAGCGAATTCCTGGCTTTGGTCTTAATTCAGAAAAGGAATTGCTTGTTGCTTCATCATACCTTAAAAAGCTTTTGGATTACAGCAAGATTATCCAAAATACAATGTTCGGTTTGGGAAGGGCCTGGCAAAATCAAAATAACATTATCCTACCAAACTTTGATGCAACCCACGACTATGTGAAACACATCGACAAAACTATTGCTCCATTAGTAGATGAGATTTTCAGCCAAAAAAATTAAGAATAAAAACTATTGTAAAACGGAAAATCTATTTAACATAATCTTAGTTATACAACACTCCATATGCTACTATTTTAAGTGTACACTTAACTTGTAACATTATGAATGTTAATGACTTACAAAGAAATAAAAAAAGCAGACGATCTGTACTTTTTAAGAGAAAAGTTGTGGAAATTTACCGTGCAGAGTTATCCAGTCAATTTGAGATCCAACAGAGTCTCCACATCTCGCAGACAGAACTTCGCCAAATGAACCGGTGGTACTTTAAGCACCGGTTAAGACCTTATTTTTCCCTTTCATTTTATAACAGAACTACTATGAAAAAGAAAACCGATGCGTCTTATTTGAAGGCTTTGGAA
>NZ_SMFL01000024.1 GCF_004349265.1 Dyadobacter psychrotolerans | reverse complement strand
TTGGGTAGACAATCTGGCAAGAATCATTTGATGCGGATTGTTGGCCTGATATCTGAACAAAGCCACCTACCTTTTCGACAGGCAACCGCGCGGCCAACTTTTCTTTTCCCGCCCAGTAACCAAATTTGGCTACCGTGATGCCATGTGGCTTGCAAAATTCACTCTGGGTTAGCCCACTTTTACGCCATTCCCTTACTAATTTGAACATCTCTTCCGACTGATCCATTTTGATTGGTTTTTAAGTCAAAAGTAAAAACCACGTTTCTCTTAAGAAATATGTGGTTCATAGGATGCTTACGCAGAAACAAACGGTTTTGAATTGATACGAAATAAGAAGCAACTCACAAGTTATGCCGGCTTTGATGTCAAAGAAAAGCAATCCGGTACTTCCGTGAAAGGCAAACCACGGATATCCAAAAAAGGGAACCGGAGTCTAAGGAAGGCCATGTATTTACCATCAATGAGCGCAGTAAAATGGGATGATAATTTTAAAGATATGTATGTAAGAATCGTTAGTAAACAGGGTATTAAGATGAAGGGCTTGATAGCCGTTCAGAGGAAATTATTGGAATTGACCTACACGCTATTTAAGAATAAAGTGAGCTATGATAAATCATACGAGAGCAAAAAGGCAGAGCAAAAAAATAGCATGTCAGCGCAAAAGGCATAAACATGCTATACTGGCTGGCTCTGGACCGCCTTCAATAACAAAGATATAAAAAATTGAAATTTTATAGGTTACCAACACAGAATCTAATTAGTGTGCTTACCGGTCAAAAAATAATAGCTGGCCTGCTTACTCCTGAAATTAGCCAGAGAATTTACAAGTTCGCTGTTGGCCTGTTGGTATAAAGCCTGGGCATCAATCAGCTCAGTGATACCAACAAGTCCACTTGCATAATTGTCCTGGCTTACTTTCAGGTTTTCCTGGGCCTGCTGAAAGTTTTCCTGGGCAAAACCAATTTCTTTGAGCGCATCTGACATATCGTACCATGCTTTTGTAATTCCGACTAGGAGCTGGCTTTCCACATCCTTAAACTGATTCTGCGCTATTTGCTCACTTAGCTGCCGCTGTTTGAGCTTTTGCTTTCCCTTACCCCACCAGTCTGAAATAGGTACCTGCACGGTTGCCATCGAAATGGGGATAAACTTACTGCCAAGCCCGTTGCTGATACCTCCAAACTGGGCCGCATTTACACCTATTGATACTGTAGGCAGATATTCTCCCCTGGCTAATTTTGTCTTCAGTTTCTCGCTTTCAAGGCGTTTTTTTATTAGAACATACGTACTATTTACTTCCAGCGAAATGTCGGGAGCCAATAGAAGAGGTGTTTTTTCAACCCCGGCAAGTGTATCCTGCATGAGCAGAGAATCGCTGAAGGCAACGCCTGTATACATACAAAAATCAAGTAAGGCTAGCTTGTGACCGCTTTCCAGCTTTGTTTTATTGAGAAGTAGTTTGCTGCGCTGCACCTTTACCTTGAGCATATCATTACGGGCGATAAGACCCGATGTTAGCATATCATTCTGCTGCTTCAAGATAGCGTCAAGCATTTTTTCATTCGCATGGATTACCTTTGTCTGCTCTTGGAAATTGACCAGGTTCCAGTATTTTTGTTCAGTGACCAGCAAAACAGAATCAGTAGATTGTTTTGCCCTGATCCTGGCAACTTCCAGCTGCAGGGCCGCAAGCTGGTTACCCACCTTGATTTTCCCTCCCACGTAAATGGGCTGTGTAGCCCCCGCACTGAACAGGTACAGGTTTCCGACGCTCTGCTCCAGTAGTGGCGGTATCGCGCCTACCAGGTCTTTAAAACCATATATACCAACGCCATTCAAACTTATAGAAGGGTAGTATGCCGATTTTGCGGACATTATATCTGCCTTTGCCGACTCGATTTGCAGTTCGCTATTCTTTAATATCATACTGTATTCGACGGCGGATTGTTTACTTTCTTCCAGGCGCAATACCCTGGTTTGGGCATATCCCTGTGATGCCAGCTGGCAGGATATCAAAAGAAATATGAAGCTTATTTTTTTCATTCTCGTTATTTTAGAGTGGTGTGTTGGATCCTTCTGTTTGAACCTGTTTATGGTCTTCCCCGCGAAAGAAAAGCAGGTACAGTGTTGGCAAGACAAATAGGGTCAATAGCATGGAAACCAACAGTCCAAAACAGATTACCGTGCCCAAAGGCCCCCATAAGGAAGACCGGCTGGCAATCATTGGGATTACCCCCACCGCTGCCGCAGTGGATGTCAGAAAGATCGGCCGCATCCTTCTCCCGGCGGCATGCACTGCTGCTTCTTTTACAGAGAATCCGTCCTTTAGACGAAGTTCTTCGGCAAAATCGATCAATATAATACCGTTACGAACGACAATGCCGCACAATGCCAGCAGGCCGATGAATGAAGTAAAACCGAAGGGATACTGCATCAGCATCAACCCAAAAGAAGCACCCAGAATACTGAGCGGCATTGTGGTAAGGCTGAGCAGCGCATGTTTCAGGTGCTTGAAGTGCCATACTAGGATCAAAAAAATAATTATCACACTCACCAGCAGGGAGCCGCCCATCGGGAGCATGTTTTCCTGCTGCAATTCATATTCCCCACCATAGGAAATGGTACCTCCTTCTGCCAGCTTAATTTTCTCGATATCCGGGCGCATTTCTTCAAACAGCCGACCGGCCACAGCCCCCTGCTCTACATCCATCCGCACAGTCAGCGTACGAACACCATTGCGGCGTACGATCTGTCCCTGGTGCCAATCCGCGGCAATGTCGGCAACCTGTCTCAGCGGCACAATGGTCTGGGATTGCTGTACTGGCACACTCAGACCAGCTAGCTCGCTGATTTCACTCCGCACACTTTTGTTGGTTTTAACCTTTACATCCAGCGCATAACCGTTCTCCCAAATCTGGGTTGCAAGCAAGCCCTGCATGTTCATGGCTACTACGTTTGCAATATCTTCCTTGCTAAGACCCATCCTGGCTGCCTCGTCTGTTTTAACATCTAGGCGGATACTCTTCTGCATCTGCTCATAATCAGTCCGTACCCAGGTGATGCTCTTTTGCTTTGCTGCAATCTGTTTGATAGACCTGGCTGTTTTCTTTAATTCTGCGATGTCGTTACCGGCTATCCGCACCTCTATCGGGGCAGGTGCAGTGACCATGTTCAGCTGCTTTAGCCTTACATACGCTGACGGAAATTGGTCACTATATTTTTTTTGGTATTCGGAAAGTATATCTTCTGTTGTTTTTTCCGAGGTCGTATTGATCAGTATCTGGGCATAGTTCCTAGCTGGAAGGTTCGGCGCATATACAGTATGGAAACGGGGGGAAGCTGTACCTATAAAGCTTGTATAAGTTAGTATCCGCGCGTCGGCGGCCATGATCTTTTCCATCTTCTTGACCACGCTGTCGGTTTGCCCAAGGCTATACCCATTAGGAAGATATATCTCGACAGAAAATTGGTTACGTTCCACCTTGGGGAACAGTTGCTGTGGTAGCCTGGCCATCAAGCCTACCCCAACAACAATAGACAGTATCCCCAGCACCACGGTGATGGCAGGATGGCCTACTGCATTCGAAATGTGTTTGTCAAAGAAATCCTGCAATCGATCCAGCATCGATTTTTTACCATCTTTCTTGTCTTTATTATGTAATCCCCTTTTGATGAATAGGGTGTTAAAGTGGGGAACAAGGAGCATCGAAATGATCAACGAAAGCGTTAGCGCGATGACGATCGTCAGCGGAAAGACACTTATGAAGTCGGCAGCCACGCCTGTCATAAAGAACATTAGAGGGGCAAAAGTAGCCCCAATAGCGAGCGTGGCCGTAAAAACCGACGGGAACAGCTCCGTGGCGCTTTGCCTTGCTGAATCCCAGACCCCCATGCCGTGATCGAGTTTTTCGACATGGTTGTCTATAACTACGATGGGGTCGTCAACTACAATGCCCAGGACAATGATGAGTGCCGCTAATGTCACAGTATTCAGTTCCAGCCCGAACATATGCATCAATGCTAATGTGGCCGCAATGGTAATCGGTATCGTTGCGGCAGCTACAGAAGCCACCCGGAACGGCAGAAAGATAAGTGCTACGATCACGACGCCAAGCAACGCAAACCCAAATTCCTTCATAAAATGGCTGATGGATTCGCTCACCACTGCCGGCTGGTTTGCCAGTTTAGTCAGTTTGATATCCGAGGGAAGTGTCTTTTGTATGGCTGACAGCTTTTCATCCAGGTCTTCCCCAAAATGCACAATATTTTTTCCGGCAACCATTTCCATCGAAATGACAATGCTCTTGGTGCCGTTTGCCGTCACATACGACTCGGGCTCATCATATTCCCGGCGGATCGAGGCGATGTCGCGCAGGCGGATGATACTGCCATCGCTGCTTTTAATGATCTGGTTTGCAATGTCTGCTTCTGTTTTATAGAAAGAAGTAAGATAAATGGGCCTGTCCAGAATCCGCCCCTGAATGGTACCCGCAACAGTGATCGCCCCTTCCTTTTGAAGTGCCTGCATCAGCGAGCCCGATGTGATACCGTATTGGATAAGCTTGTTGTTGTCAACATAGATGCCGACCTGCTCATTCTGGTTTCCCACTCGGGTGATCTTGGCCAGGCTTTTCACCTGGCGCAGGCCTTCCTCTATATCCTCCACGTTTTGTTGCAGGCTTTTATAGGGCCGCGTTTTGGATTCTACCGCCAGCAGTACCGCAGAAGTACTGCCAAAATCACTGTTCACCAGGATACCCAGCACCTCCCTGGGCATTTGCGCTTTCAGTACCAACACGCCATTTTTGATTTTATTCCAGAATGCCTTGGTATCGCTATCGTTAACATTGTCGGCCACTTCTACAAAAACATACATCATCCCATCCTTGGAATACGAGTACGTTTTTGACTTGTTGACTTCATTGAATGAAAAAAGGTACTCTTCGATTTTTTTTGTCAATTGCTGCTCCACCTGTTCACTGGAAGCGCCGGGGTATGCACCGATAATGATCCCCTGCCGGATGGTGAATTCAGGGAATTCGTTTCGCGGCATATTAACTAGGGCGTAAATCCCCACAACGAAAAATACAGCAGCCAATGTCTTTGGAAACGCATTATAGCGCATCGCCCATTCAACAATAGTGTTGTTCGATTTATTGCTCATCACGGGCGATTATGGGTTAACAATATTAATAGAGGTAGAGTCTGTAATCTTATGGATTCCGGAGGTGATGATCTTTTCATTGCCGGAAAGCCCTGAGGTGATCGCTATCCCATCATTGGACAAATTGCCAACGGTCACCTGTTTTCTTGCCGCCTTGTTTGCCAAAGTATCGGCCACATATACAAATCGTTTTCCCTGTTCATCGACCTGTACCGCTTCAATGGGTATGACTAGGTTGTTTGTCGCCTGCCCAGCTGTAGTTTTTAACTTGTTTGAAAAAAATACATTGCAAGCCATGCCTGGTTTTACGGACCTATCTGCATTAGGAAGCTTAATTTTGACCGTGTAGTTCGGGCTGCCGGCCGTGGCAATTGCCGCGGTCTGGTCTACTATCCCTTTAAGCGCCCGGTTTTGCAGTGCGGCAATCCTGACCGTTGCCTGGGTTCCTTTGGGATACTTGCCGATTTCGGCTTCCGGCACGGGCACATCTACATTGACCGAGGATATGTCCAATAATTTGGCAATGGTCACACCAGGCCCGGCGGTAGCACCTGCATCTAGAAGTTTTGCTCCGATATACCCACTGACCGGTGCATGGATTTTGGTATGGGCAACATTCTGATAGGTTGCCCGGGCTGCTGCGTCGGCTTGTTCATATTGCGAGCGTGCTTCCAGCATGCGTATTTCGGCAATACTTCCTTTCCGGAACACTTCGGATATGCGTTCATAATTTTCTTTTGCCAGTCTTAGCTGTGCCGCCTGAGCCTGGTACTGTGTTTGGTAAACCGTTTCATCAACAGCGGCAATCAACTGTCCTTTGGTTACGTACTGCCCCTCTAGTACAGGAAAGGAGGTGACCGTACCGCTTACCTGGAAACTGAGGTCTATTGCTTTGCCAGCGGTTACAGTCCCTATGTAATTCAAGGGGTCTTTTGTATGGTCTGGTAGGCCGGCCTGCCAGACAGCAACATTGACGGGCGAGCTTGCCGATTCCTGTTCGCCTTTGTTACAGCCGCCAATAATCCCCAGCAAAGCCAGGACGATAAGCGTTTTTTGTCTTTTTAAGATATTCATTGTATTTGTACGATTGACTTTTTTTAAATTTATATCGAACAAAATGCTAAACATTAGACCTTTATATAAGATCTTGATCAGACCGAGTACCCTGCCTTCCGTACGGAGGAGAGGAATTTAATGTCCTTGTCATGAAGCTTAGCGATTTTTCCTTTGCACATCGTAGTATCTTACAAAAATGGCATTTTCTTTTCAAGTGAAAGCAGAGTCAGCTTGGTAAATTCCAGATTGATTCCGAAGATCATCGATAATATTGTAGTATTCTTTTGATTCCATTGAGCTTTAGCTTTATTTAATGCATAGAATTGCGTCAATAAATACATGGTTGCCAGGACTTTTTACGCATCATCTATCAGCTGGAAAATTCATCGATTACAAAGGCCTCAGATTCTCGATTTTTATTTTTAAAGTAACGATAAAAGACAGCTGCGGCTTATATTGTCGCTCTGAAAAAATATTTTTCTATAAGGTGAGACAGGTTAAAACTTGATTTTTGCCTTAAGAGTAATTTCAGCTACAACTGTGGCTCAACGTACTTAAACTGTGGCAGGCACTTAATTTAAAGCTGATGTCATTCTGCTGACCGCCGATATAGCAGACAGTGATTTCGTGAAGTATAAATGCCACGTTGAGCAGCTTATCCCGCTTACAGGACATGCCCCGTCTACATTACCGAAATCAAGAATCCCGTGTGACAGCGAATAGTGGCTTGGATTATTTTGGGCAAATGGGCTTTCAGATTCTTCTGAGGGAGCATACCTTAGTTTTAAAAGGAAATCGCTCAAAATTATTTGCAGGCGGAACAGATCCGGCTGTGAAAGAGATAAGACCTGATGATGGTCCCGAGATTGAACAGGCCCTTTCAGCAAGCCCCGCCTCAGATTTAAATCCTGCTCGCTCACCAGCTTTAGATTCGCCAGGTAACTTTCAACGTATTTTGATTTGCAGCTCCCCACACACGAATGCGGCGGGCAGTCTTATGAAAATTATCGCCGGGCGCTCAAAAATCTTAGCTTGGCGGGCAACGAATTGGTGCTTTCCAACAAGATGGTCATGCGGCGGGCTAGGACCTAATCAAGATGCATATCGCGTCAATTTATTGTCGGAATAGCTCATTTCTATATCAGTAAAAGATTAAAATACAGTAATTGGTACCGAAATTGATTTAAGCGTTATGGCATTGTTTCAAAATCTGAATACGCTTCCAACACGAGCTAAAAATGAATAAGTATTCACTCGAATATCTGAATAATAAAATGGTCTTTGATGAGGCAATATTTCGAAGTATATCAGACTCCGTCCCATTTTCATGCTACTTAAAACGCATGGATGATTTCGAGTTATCTATGGAAATAGAGAGAATTCAGGAAGTCAACATCTTACCGCTGCATGATGTCTTGAATGCAACAATGTCAGTATTCGCAGCGCATTTTTGGAAAGCTAATACATATGATTTTAGGGAACTGCCTGCAACTGATATTCCATTTGACCTGAGGATACCTATTTCGATAGATGTAATACTGATAAAATCCAGCAGGAGTGAGATCGTAGTTGAATTTTTCGTTTACCAGGGAACTGTGGATTTAAGCGAAATAATGCTAAGTATAAAGTCTATATACGTTTAATTGATGTCTAAATGGCCTTTAATAATTTTGATTGTCACTATTCTTTTGAGTAAGAGTGCACGATGAGATGTGATCCTCAGATTTTTTATTGCCTTCTTATGGCAGATGCAGTATCTCCGTAACTTCTTTTTTTAAAGAAACGGGCTCAATAATTTCTCGCAGATTCGCAAATTTCATAACCCGATTACAAATAAAGTTGGATGCTCCGGGCAATCAAAGTGCATAAAAACATTGTTCTCAACGATTTCTTATGGCTTAAAACCAAAGCTTTGCTTTTCCCCCATATAAGTAGTGTGCAAACTGTCGGTCAACCATGATTGATATGTCGGTTATCTTATTACTGATGTCAATAATGTCGGGAAGATATCCTGGTGGTTCCGTCTTGATAAAAAAGCAGGATGATCAATTGCAGGATTTGGTGCCTTTGCCAGCTTACCTAAAACAAAAAATGATGTCGGGTAAGCTGGTCAAAGGACTTATTCTCCTGATAATTAATAAAAGTAAGCCAAAGTAGATTTGAAGTTTCCATTTGGGTGCTTCAACTCGATCAAGAGTAGAAACACCCAGATAGTTGTCTAGGAGGTAAGGTTAAAAACGTTGATAATCTAGCGAAGATATTGTCTTACAGCTACTTTCACAAGTTGCTGATATTAAAGTTATGGGAGTAGCAGCTTAAATGCCGGCAGTTCTCTGCCCAAAAGGATCAGGTAAAGGTCGTATCGCCATGTTCCTTACGCTGGTTTGCAAAGTCAACGATCAGGAACGCATTTTTTGCCACCGATACAAGAAGCATTACTATACCCAAGAAACCACCTGTTCATCATTTGCTGGCACAGGAGGCTTCTGATAAAACTTCTTATCCCCTTATTGATTTGTGAATTCTAAAAATAGAACATCGGTTTGTGTCTATCTAGACTCGGTTACTAATACTTTATTTTTTAAATGGAATTGCCCAGAAAATACTTGCCTGGATCACACTATTTTTGAAGTCCGGATCAATATCATTACCTGAGAAGTCCCCAACTTTGGAAAGTCCCGCGATATAGCGTACACCAACACCCAATCCTACGTTTGATTGAAAACCAATTCCTGCACCGACTGATAAGTCAAGGCCTTTTGCAAAGTTGTTAAAAGTTTGATCCGGTATATCGGAAGATGCTCTGAAACCAACTTGTGGCCCGGCCTCGACGTAAAATCCGCCAGTGGTTTTTAATTTTAACATAACTGGCACCGTTACATAACTAATCTTAAAGTCGCTTTTTGCGCCATTATTGGTAACCTTCGCCCCCTGAGTAGAAAATAATACTTCCGGCTGAATGGAAAAGTGATCACCAAAACCATAATTGAGAACACCACCAATGTGGTAACCAACAAGCGCATCTGATTCAATATTTCCTCCAGTATAGTTACTGATGTTTAAACCCGCTTTTGGTCCAATACTGAAAGACTGTGCAAAAGAAAATGTGCTGATTAATAGCAATGTGATGACAATTGATAAATTTTTCATGTTTGTAATCTTTTAATTTCGAATAATATAACCAGATGTTCTGAAATTCAGGATAAAAAGCTTTTCCCGGACCTTAATTGAGCAAATGTAAGTATTTATTTTAGAACGATTATCAAGATTGGTCTAAAAAATTTATGAAATTTTGGAATATCTTTAAAACTGGGCATAGTATTCGTAAACTTTATGTTTACGCAATTATGGGCAGGATTTTAGCACAATGTGACTTAAAATACGGTTTTTGTATTTTTTAAATTGTTTGCGTTAAGTTGTACATCAAAAATTTATTATCTACTTTTAGACTTTTAGTATGTTATAGTCGAAAAAAAGTTGAAATCGAAAGACGAAATATTACGGGAAAGGATCTTATCCGGGGCAGACAGGCTTTTTCAGAAGTATGGCCTTTCAAAAACGACCGTGGAGGATATAGCCAGGGAAGCGGGGAAGGGCAAGAGTACTTTGTATTACTACTTTAAAAGTAAGGAAGAGATCTTTGATGTTATCATTCAAAATGAAAAGAAGCTGTTCTTTGAGATTCTCCAAGAATCGGTATCGAAGGCGCCTACTGCAAAAGAAAAGCTTCACGTGTTTATCATAACCCGGTTTACACGCCTTAAAGAGCTGACCAATCTATACAATGTCATGATCGACGAGGTAAAAGAGGCCCTGGACGGATGTGTGACACTCAGATACAGAAAACAGTATGAGCAGAAAGAAGCTAACATCGTCAAGAGTATTTTTCAATATGGTATCGTAACCGGCGAGTTCCGCGTCTTCTCTGACGAGGATCTTGATTTGATGGCTTTTTGTTTCATGAGTTCGCAGCATGGGTTGGAGATCGACATGATCATTCATAACAAGCTTGATGAGATGCTCTCAAGATTGAATTTTCTTATGAGTCTACTAATTGATGGCATAAAGAAATAATTTTTTTTGCTCTATATTAGACCAAAATACGATATTGTTCTATTGTTCTATTTTTTTAACTTTATATTACACCTCAATCATGAAAATGTTTTTAAAAAGATCAACGCAGGCAGTGATCGTATCGCTGGCTGTGTTGGCCTGCGGAAAAAAGCAGGAAGAGAAGGCGCCGCCGGTTACGCCCACCAAAGTCACTGTTCAGCAGATTAAAACTGGCAATCAGGCTGAGACATTACGGTATTCAGGAACGGTTGAAGCAGAAAATTTGGTGCAGCTAGGCTTTTCCGTTCCGGGAACTGTGTCGTCGGTACTAGTCAACGAAGGACAGTTGGTAAAAGCAGGACAACTTTTAGCATCAATCGATCCAACAGAATACGACAATGCATTACTGATCGCGAACGCAGGACTGGAGCAGGCCGAAGATATGTATACGCGCCTGAACGGATTGTACGAGAAAGGTAGCCTTCCAGCAAAGGATTTTATGGAAATAAAGTCGCGGGTTGCCCAGGCCAGAGCTAATAAAAGCCTGGCTGTCAAGCGGGTAAAGGACACAAAGCTTTATGCCCCCATGTCAGGGATCGTTACAGCCAAGCTGATTGAGCGGGGAGCAATGGCTGCACCCGGAGCGCCCGCCTTCACGATTATCAATATTTCAAAAGTTTATGCACGTGTGTCTATCCCCGAAAGCGAGATTGGTAAGATCAGTAAAGGGCAAAATGCAAATGTTTCTATCTCAACGATTGATCAGAAGCTGGTGGGTAAAATAACTATTATTAATCCCTTGGCCGACGTGGCCACAAAGTCTTATAGTGTCAAGATAAAATTGGCAAACGCGCAAGGGAAAATACTGCCAGGCATGATCGCTGATGCCGAGATTTCCACTGGCAAAAGCGTTGGAGCGATAACTGTTCCAACACAGGCAATCGTTCGCGATGCGGACGACATTACCTACGTTTTCGTAACCAACGGAAATAATAAAGCGATCAGGAAGCGGATTACGGCTTCGGGCCTTAGAGGAAATGAGGTAGTGATCACCGAAGGCTTGCAAAGTGGCGATCGTGTAGTGGTATCCGGTCAGACCAAGCTGAAAGACGGAGCAGCGATCAGCCTATAATCAGTTTGAACCAAAGCAATCATTGATATTAAGATAAACGAGGCCTTCGCTCAGCATTTCTACGCCAGAGCTAACCGCCAATAGCTAACAGCTAACCGCTTTCAAACATGAAAAAACATACCTTAAACTTTATAGAAGCCGCTATGAAGTACAAGCAGGTAACCCTTGTGGTAACCGGGTTGCTCGTACTTTTAGGGGTGAATGCCTTGCTGACCATGCCGCGCAGCGAAGACCCAAAGATTGATATGCCGGTCGGGCTGGTCATGGCTTTTTATCCCGGAGCGGACGAGGTCCAGATGGAAAAACAGGTGACCGATAAGATCGAACAATACCTCTTTTCATTTGAGGAAATACGCAAAGATAAAACCAAATCGGAGACCAAAGAAGGTCAGGTCTTTATTACTGTGGAGCTCCATCCGGAAGTGAAAGACCGTAAAAAGTTTTGGGGCACTTTGCAGCATGGATTGAACATGAACATGGCCGGTGTACTTCCCAAAGGAGTGCTGGGGCCGATTGTGAATAGCAACTTCGGGGATGTAGTAGCCCAGATGATCACCGTGTCTTCGCCTACTAGAAGTTACGCGGAAATTGAAAAGTACCTTGATAACCTGGAAGATGGACTAAAAACGATCCCCACTGTTTCGAAAATCAACCGGTCGGGTGGTCAGAAACAACAGATCTATGTGACTGTCGATGACTTGAAAATGCGACAGTATGGCTTTGACATTTCGGCGATCGTAGGTGCATTGCAGACTCAAAATACAACAGGTTACGCCGGAGAGCTTACCGTTTCTGCAAATAATGTCCCCGTTTTTGCCAGCACAGGTTACAACACAGAAGCGGACATTGCCAATCAGATCATTTATACCAATCCAAATGGTACGGTTGTAAGGCTGAAAGATGTTGCCAGGCTGGAAAGGCGCTATGAAGAAACCTCCTCGTATATACGGGTGGGTGATGACAAAGTGATGATGCTCACCGTGGAGATGCAGCCCGGGAACAACATTGTCGATTTTGGAAACGAAGTAGAAGAAAAGATGGCGCAGGTAAAAGGCACTTTCCCGGACGACGTGAAGGTAGAAGCGATCGTGAACCAGCCGGAAGTAGTAGGAAAAAGTATCAGCCACTTCATGGTCGAATTTGGGATAGCAATAGGTACGGTGCTCATTGTGATTATGCTGCTGATGCCTTTCCGCATCGCGGCTATCGCTTCTCTTGCGGCGCCAATTTCAATTGCCATAACGTTCGGTATCATCAATTTGATGGGAATAGAGCTGCATCAGGTAACCCTGGTCGCGCTGATCATTGTAATGGGTATGGTAGTCGACAATGCCATTGTGGTGGTAGACAATTACATTGAAAAACTCGACGAGGGGATCACGCCGTGGACAGCTGCATGGCAGGCTGCAACACAGCTTTCGCTGCCTATTTTTACTGCGACACTGGCGATTATCTTCGCTTTTGCCCCGCTTGCCTTTTTTATGAACGGGATTGCCAAAGACTTTATCGCTGCATTGCCTGTAACGGTTGCCGTTGCAC
This sequence comes from Dyadobacter psychrotolerans, assembly GCF_004349265.1. Lineage (GTDB taxonomy): Bacteria > Bacteroidota > Bacteroidia > Cytophagales > Spirosomataceae > Dyadobacter > Dyadobacter psychrotolerans. The sequence goes on along the minus strand of NZ_SMFL01000024.1, from coordinate 56,439 downwards.
TGATTGCATCCATGGCGGTGGCACTGCTGGTAACACCATATACCTGTTATCTTTTTATAAAAAATGGCCTGAAACACAAAGTGTCCGATCGTCCGCCAAAACTGACGGTGTTGGACAGGCTGCAGAATGGCTTTAACAAAGTGGTGGAACTATGTTTCCGCAGGCCGAAATCTACGATTGCTGTGGCTGTCTTGTCGGTGGTAATGGCCCTGGTTGTTGCCGGTAATGTTGATCAGGAGTTTTTCCCAACCGCTGAACGTAACCAGTTCAATATGGAGGTGTGGCTGCCTACAGGAACGTCCTTGCCAGTGACGGAAGCTGCTGTTAAGAAATTAGAGAAAATGCTAAAAGAAGACAAAAGGGTAGTGGATGTGGCCAGTTTTGTCGGCGGAAGTTCACCACGCTTTCACATCACGTATGCACCGGAAACGCCGCGCAGGAACTTTGCCCAGATATTTATTACAACTGTTGACGAAGAGGCCACCAACGAAATGGCCAAAGAATACCTGAAAAAGCTCGACGGGTTCCTCCCCGATGGAGAGATTAAAGTGAGGCAGCTAAGTATGCAGGCCACTTCTCCGATCGAGGTGCGGGTAATCGGCGACGATCTGAATGATCAGAAAAGGGTTGCTGCGCAGGTAGAAGAGATTTTAAGAGGCGAACCCGGTGCTAATTTTATCAGAAACGATTATGATACCGATAATTTTGGGGTAACGGTCAGGGTTAAAGATGACGTCGCCAGCCGTTTGGGTGTTTCCAAACAGGCGATCACGCAGACGCTTGGTGCGCAGCTGAAAGGTTTCAGTGCATCCACATTGTGGGAAGGCGACAAGCCTGTTGATATTTTCCTGAGGCTTGACGCGAACAACCGTAAAGATTACAATGATCTCTCAGACCTGTACATCAGCACACAGTTTGGCGGAAAAGTGCCTTTGAAAGAGGTAGCTGAGCTGGTCCCTGGGTGGCATACCGGGAAAATTGCTCATCGGAATGGTCTTCGTACACTTACGATTACTTCCGAGGCCCAGAAAGGGATCCGCGCGTCAAAAGTTCAAGCCAGTATCGAGCCAAAAATTGCCGCATTGGATCTGCCGGAAGGAATCAGGATCCAATATGGCGGCGAGCTCGAAAACAGCGGAGAAAATGCGCCTGGAATGGGAACATCGCTTGGAGTGAGCTTGATCCTGATTTTTCTGACGCTGTTGTTCCAGTTCAAAAACTTCAAGAAAACGCTCATTATCCTTTCCACTTTCCCGTTGAGTTTGCTTGGCGCGTTCCTGGGACTGTATTTAACGGGTAACCCAATGGGAATGACCGCTTTCATGGGAATTATTTCGCTGATCGGCATCGTGGTTAGAAATGGTATTATCCTGGTGGACTATGCTGATGAGCTGGTCCATGACCATGGCTTTACCATTAAAGCTGCTGCGCTTGCCGCCGCCAAACGCAGGATGAGACCGATATTTCTGACATCGTCTGCTGCGGCAGTAGGGGTTATCCCGATGATCATCGGAAAGTCGCCCATGTGGGGGCCACTGGCCAGTGTGCTTGCATTTGGTTTGATGGTATCTATGGTGCTGACACTTTTTGTAGTTCCTGTGCTTTATTACATGTTCATAAAGCCTGAACCTGTAGGAGAAGAATTGCCACAGCCGGACGCCGGCGATCATATCCAGTACCGACCATCTCACGCATAAAAACGAAAGAAACGATCATGCATGCATATATAAAATACAGCCTTGCTGTGGCAGTTACCTTGCTTTCTCAGGTAACAATTGCGCAGAAAAGCCTGACACTCGGGGAAGCAAGAAAGCTTGCACTTGAACAAAGCAAAAAAGTAAAATCCGCGCAGTTCAACATCGATGCTGCAAAGGCGGCGCAAGAGGGGACGCAGGGACTTAATAAGCCTGCCATTGATGGTTCAATTGCTGCTTTTCACGTCGGAAAGCCTTTAAGCGCATTGTTGCCTGCCGTAGGTGTAAGCCCCTCGTTAACTGTTACCCAGCCAATTTATGCTGGAGGGAAAATCAGACTGGGCCAGTCGGCGGCGGCGAAAGGCGTGGAGATCCAGGAAAAGCAAAAAGCACTAACTGAAACGGAAGTACTGCTGAATGTCGACAAAGGATACTGGCAGATTGTGAGCGTCCAGGAAAAGATCAAACTCGCCAACAAGTTCAAAGCATTGCTTGAATCGCTTGATAAGGAGCTTACCAACTCTTTTGACGCCGGGATGATTTATAAAAATGACCTGCTCCGCGTGCAGGTCCAGCGCAATGAAACGGAGATGAACCTTATTAAGGCAAGCGATGGGTTGTTGCTCGCAAAAATGAATCTGGCGCAGATCATTGGCTTACCTGCCGACGCCGACCTCATGCCGGTTGACTCTGTGACCGGATCGTTCGACGCAATTCCAACCAATACATTTGATAGTGCGGTGGAAGGAAGGCCTGAAATAGCACTTTTGAAAGATGTTCTGCAAGCGCAGGAATTGCAGAAAAAAATGCTTCAGGCAGATTTGAAGCCAACCATTGGGGTTCTGGCAGGTGGTTTCGCAGGCTTTGGGAAAAAAATGAACATTGAAACAGGTGGCAACACAATGGCATCTTATTTTGGCATGTTAAGTGTAAACATTCCAATTTGGGACTGGGGACAAAAGGCCAGCAAAGTAAAGGAGCAGGGTTTTAAGATCCGTTCGCAGCAAATCCAAATGGAGGAGACCAAAGAACTTATTTCCCTCGAAATACAGAATGCCTATTTGCAACTTAACCAGGCTGCCAAAAAAATTGAACTGTCGGGTGCTTCACTTCAGCAGGCAGAAGAAAACCTTCGGCTAAGCAACGACCGGTTCAAAGCCGGTACTGTGACTGGCCAGGATGTGCTGGAAGCCCAGACACTTTGGGCGCAGGCCAACAGTAACATTATCGATGCACGTATAGAGTATAAGGTTAGTGAGGCCGTATACAAAAAGGCAATTGGCGAAAACAAGCGTTAACAGGAATATTGACGATGGGTGTTTAACATTTCCGGGGGGCTTGCTATCCTCCGGAATATGTGTACCAAAAACAGAATCTAGTTTTTAATTAAGAATAGAAATGAAAGCTTTGCAAATTATTGCCCACGGCGGAAACGAAGTCGCCATTTTGGTAAGCAATGCCCCAGTGCCCCTTTTGAAGGAAGGCTCTGTTTTAGTAAAAGTCTATGCTGCGTTAAACCCGGTAGACTGGAAGATCCGTGAGGGCTACATGAAAGCATTTCCTCCGCTGGAATTCCCTGCCACAATCGGAAATGATTTTTCCGGTGTCGTAGTGGATATTGCCAGCGATGTGAGAACTTATCATGTTGGCGACGAGGTGTTTGGATGTTCGAGATAATCTCAGAAGGCAGTGGGGCCGTCGCGGAATATCTGGTGACGTCTGTCAACAACATCTCACTTAAAACAAAAGACATCAGTCGCGAAGTCGCATCCGTAATAGCAGGTGTTTGTGCATATCTGGACCTTGATGAAATTAAATCAGGCAAGGATAGTAGAATACTTGTCATTGGTCGTGCCTGCATACAAATTGCCAAACACAAAGGTGGGGTTAAATTAAAGAAAAGGACAAAAACGGTCACGACTTTCGCGGACGTTTTCTCTTTACCGTAAATACTGTGTGTTCAATTCACAGGCGTTAGCATTAGCTTTTTTAGTGCATCCAAATCAAATGTTTTATAATCCTTTCCATCTGAAAAGTCATATTCCCCGACTAAATTGATATGTGCCCAGCTCTGGGTGGATGTGGCAATAATTTTCTTCAAAAGGACTTGTTTGTCTTCTTCTGAGGCTGCTGATACCAATTTTTCAGACAATAGCATCAGGTTATATGCATTTATTAAATTGGCTATCAGCGTTTTACATCTTTCTGCAATTAACTGCTCTTTTCTTGTTGCCCATATGAGCTCCTGATTATTGCCCACCATTATGGCTTTTGAAAATTTATTATTGCTTTCAATTTTGGAAAGCGATCCTGAAACAGATTTTCGGATCACTTCGTCGTCCATATATTCATAAACGTAAATGGTCTTGTAAAGCCGACCTAAATCTTTCAGTGCTTTGTACAAAGGGTGCTGCTTTGAATAAGAGTTCAATCGCCTGAACAATGTTGATGCCTTAGAGTATCCCAGTTTAATGGTACATACCAGCCTTAATATATCGTCCCAATGCTCTTCCAGATGTGCCAGGTTGATCTTTGCATCCGGGATAATTTTATAATTCTGTTCACGATAAGTGCGTACTTCATCAATGCAGTAGAGTTGCTGGTGATGAAAACGGGCAAACCTGGGCCAAAAGGCAATTCTCAAAAGCCCTGTTACAGCAAACACCGGCTCACTGAATCCGTGTGTATCTGTTGAATGTGCATTGGGCAATATCACTTCGTTATGGGTAAGACCGTCGATCACATAATGAGATTCCGGATCCGCTGCACTGAATGTAGTCGAATAAAACAGCTGACCCGATTCATCCAGAAAGGAATAGAATGTAACACCCCTGCCATTTCCGAAATATTTGAAAGATGGGGAAGCAACCAGCGAGGCGACCGATACATCAAATTTCTGCCCGTCACTTGACGTATGAATGAACCCCGGGTCTTTCTTGAAATGTTCAGTGAGAGGCAATGCATTGCTAAAATCAAGCACTGTATCATTGGCCTGTATGAGCATTTCCGGGGAAAAGTAATGAAGTGCCGTGGTTTCAAGCGAGCTGGTGCGGATCCCCTTGGACATAAAAGAGAACTTGCGTATGCCAATATTGCATCCATAGCCCAGTATTGCGGCAAAAAATAGCTTTTCTTCGGGCCGTTTTGGTAGGTAATCAATACCGGCATGCATGAACGCAGAAGTAAATCCGGTTGCATTTTGTACCGTGGTAAGTACTTCCAATAAAGGAATAATGTATTCTTGGGGATAAAGGGATTCGGATTCCACTATATCATCTTCCGATTTATCTTTCATTAGATGCCAGTCACCGCCAGCATCAAAATAAACTTTCTTGTTTTCGCCGGATTCTATGCGCTCATTGGTCCTTTTTATTTGGGCATTGAGCTTTTCGTTCAGCCGGAGCAGTGTTACACGTGAGTCCTTATACGCCGTTAATCCTGCCTGCTCAATGAGCCTATCCTTTTCTTTGCTCCATACATTGGAAGGGATTTCATATTCATCAAAGCTGCGATAATCGTAAGATGAATCAATAGGAAGCGCCCCGGATTTGATATCATCCCGTATTTGTTCGAATAAAAACACTTTGTACAATCCCACCCGCAGTTTTCCTTCCGGGGTCAATACGCGCTGCTGCTGTTCCATCCCTAAAAAATCAGTTGGCACTGCTCCCCTGGCGAGAATGGAGCCATCCTTTTCCTGGAAATACAAGAACGCTTTCAGAATGTCTTTCCCCGATGACGCTGTACTGGCAACCAAAGCTTTGACAATTTCACCGACCTTGCCTGTAAGCCTGGAAGAACCTTTTTCAATAGCCATGTAAAAATCTTCACGGTCATTTATTTTCTGATTTGCTTCCCTGAGCGTTTTAAGGCGCTGCTCGTCTTCCTTTAACAGCTTTTGTGATAACCGTTTGTTTTTGAAAAGCTGTTCGATCAATGTTACCTTGGCCAATGGCTCGATAACCGTATCGACTATTATTTTTTCAATAGCGGCCAGTACATCGATATGGGTGGTGCTCCGCTGTGTTACACTGCTGACCAGTTGGGCGGTCTGCATCCGGTTTTCATAAAGTTCCTGTTTGACGATGCTTTCGCAACCATTGACATAGTTTGTGACCGCACTGTTTAAAGTCAGGATAAGCGCATCGCCCAATAAGTAATATTGATGGATAATAAACGAGATCAAAAGCAGGTACCGGATCGTATTCCGTGTCGCTATTTGCGGTACCTGGTTGTTAATGACGTATTCGGCATAAAATTGAATCGTGCCGTCTGAGAGCTTCAAGCGTTTTGCTACCGGTAATAATTGCAGGTACATCCGCTTTAAATTCTGAAAGTTATACACACGCTCCCGGATCTGCTTTGTCTCCATGGACTGTGAAATACGTTTAAAGAAGGTGATCTCGTACCGTTTCACTTTCAAATGTCGTCTGGAATCCTCCTGGTAAGAGCTATGTTCTATAAGCAGCTGGTCAAGAAGCAAAATATCATCTGCTGTTAAAAACCTGGTTAAAATAGATTCCAAATCTTGTTCAAAATTTGAAAGTGCCTTATCAAGTATTGTTTTTAAAGCCTGGTAGGTTGGAATTTCGATGTGATGTTCCTGGAGAAACCCAACCATGCCTTCAAATATTAAATGCGGCCTGGTCTGTACATGGGCCAGCCTTTGAGTTTCTTCCATCAATGCTTGTACAGATGAACTTTCAAATGCGGTAAATCCAAAATACTTAAGAATATCTTCGCGATGCCGCAGAGCGGTCCGTGGCTCATATTCTTCTATGGAAACAGCATTTACATCAATTGATATTCTTTGCACCAGGAAATCGACATCGCTTTGATGAAATCGTTTTGGGACGAAGAAACGGCTGACAATCCGGAAGTAGCCGACCTGAAGGAGAAATCCTACTTTATTGGAAGGTGTCTGTAAAGTCTTAGCATATTCAGTAGCCCATTGGGGTGCTTTTAAGAAAATAAGCTTTTGCTCCGAATTCAGAACAGGCGGGTGATCAAACCTGTGACGTGCTTCTTGTGACAGATAATCTTTTTTTGGCATGCTGTCGTCTGTTGTATAAAAAAACGGTGGTATTTCTGTACTCTATGACTCATCAATTTTTCTCCCCTTTTAGTTATAAAAAATAGCCATTTTCAGCGCTTGCAAATTACATTTTAGTTGTATACCAAAACAGATTACAGTATATTGCTAACCAACACGTTAAACTGTACTATTTAAGTGAAACGGCCTCGCATACTTTGAGTTGTTGCGCCTATATCCTTGAATTTGATTATAGTAGTAATCGCGTTCTTGGATCACCCACTGAGTCTATCTTATAATTAATTTTTCTAGGGCCTGTTCCTGATAGAGGCTACACATTATCCAAGCTTCCAAGACCACCACAGAAAATATCAATCTATTGGATAACGCCGCATTGAACGAGTAAATCCGTAATATCACGTCACTCCGATCTAACGAGGAACGCCCTGCGTAGCCTGGGAATTTTTCTCCCTCTCTGTAGTTTACCCCAACATTGATCATGGGCGGAAGTGTATTTAATGGAGTGTTAGGATCGTCTTAGAGAGTGTGCGTCAAGACTTTTCCTACCAGCGTCATGAAGAGCATTAAATATCCCGCTCATAAAAACGGTTTCTCATAATATTCCTTCATGTCTACCGGATGACTTCTGAGGACATAAACAAGTTAGAGCTGTGAACCTAAAAAGTAATGATCCAGTAATGAACGAGTATCTGGTCATAAATTTCTCTCGGCTTAGCTTTCGCATTTGGAATATAGAGATTGCGTAACATACAGATCCGAAAGTTAGTGCTTAACGATTTGCACAAAAACAGCCTCATTTTTTTCAAAAGATTCCTTGAAAATGTCCGCGTCTCTAATTTGTCCAATATCGTAGACGATAAAGATTATGTTATGAAATTCAGTCTTATAGGCTAAAATATCGTCATTAATTTGAGCAATCAGCAATTTTGGTGAATCCTTGCATAACTTGATTTCTACAATCAAATCATAATCAGGAAAACTGAAATCTGGGACATACTGCTTGGATGAATATTCAATACGAGGAAATTCGCGTGAATATTTAATCTCTGCCCCGATAAGCAAATTTTCGAAGCTATCTTGAATTTCCTTCTCCATGGACGGCGTTGTACGGATGACTTTCCTTAATTTACTGTTGCCGATGTTTAATACTCGGATTATTTCGCTAGCAGCATCTGAGTTCGACGTGTTGCTCTGATAAACGCCGTCTTGCTCAATTTGATCTCGCACCGATAGAAGAAGCCCTTTTGCTGCTTCTAACTGCCTGACAAAGGCATTAGCATGTCGTTGTGAAACCTCATAATCGTAATTACGGGCATCATGTATTATCATACTCCCCGTTTCACTCCATGTAAAGTTGTCCAGTTGAGTAAAAAACATGGATGATTCGCCGAAAACATTTTTTAGTAAGCTTAGTCCATTATTTAGCCATCGGTTATGCTTAGCTGTTTGTCGTCCAGCGGCCTTAACATCGGGTATGGAGTCTATCAATTCTGTGATTTTACGAAGAGCCTGTTCCTGGGATAATTGGGCCATTTGTTCAGTTGCTATCAATGTTTATAATTATCACCTTTTTTACTGAGAAGCTGCTCGAAAGACGTTAAACTATGGTTTTCTAAGAAAACCCATTCAAGGAATATAGTTGTTATCTCAGATTTTTCACTGCTTAGTTTACATTTAAAGAACCGTGTCTGAGGATGTAGCGTTCAGAAATAGATATGATCTCGAGGTCTCTTTGTGCGTCATACCTTTGCCAACTACTATTTGAGGGCTGCTGGCGGTAGTCTCTAACTGTCTTTGCGCCGTTTTTAAAAGCCAAAACTCATCTTCGTATCGCCATAAAATGGACTTGGTATTTAAGGATCGATTTGTTACTTTAAACTAAGTGTCCAATATACTGTTGTGTTGGTTGTTTTCAAAAGGTCATGACGAATTGGTGCTTAGTTGGTGCCATGCAAGTACTTTCCACCTTTAAAAAATTGCATTTGATTAAATAGCACAATAAGCTTGAAGGAAAAGGGAGAATTGCCTATTTTGCTTAGATTAAACTTATCCTCTTTCAATAATGAAATCAAGAAAGCCATTTATTCTAAATTTTGGGACTGAGGTATCCAATGAAGGAGCTGACATGTCACTTATTGAATATTCGTACAACCAAAACTTAAATGTTGTTAAGGAAACCGGTTTACCAGCGATCGGATTTGTCAATATGGATACCGAGACTTTAACCAAAACCAGTAATGAGACATCTGATTCTGATAAAGATTTTCGCCTGAAACAGTTATTGGATACATCGACAGAAACTCGAAATTTTGGTGAAGTATCCGATTCTGATAACGATTTCAGATTAAAGCGGTTGTTGGATACATCCACAAACACGCGGATGTATGGAGAAGCGTCAGATTCAGATCAGGAGAGTAATGCACGCATTAATATTTTGTCTTTGGTGGACACGGAAACGTTAACGGAACGAGGAGCGGAAGTGAGCGATGCAGACCAAGACAGATGATCTTAATTATTACTCATAAGTCGGACTTTACTGCTGATTTTCTTGTCAATAGGCTAAATGAAAAAGGTATTTCATATTATAGGCTTAACTGCGAGGATATAAGTGTACATACTGAGGTATCCCTGTCAAGCGATTCGAATTTCTCGCCCATTATAGACGGAATATCTAAGTTTACGTCAGTTTGGTTTAGAAGAACAAAACTGCCCGAACCAATTGATGTCGACCCATTTGTCGAGGTATTCTATCTATCAGAACTAAGGTGGTTTCAGAAAAATTTGTGGAATACCTTGGAGGCACGATGGCTTAGTGAACCGAGCGCAGTGTATCGTGCGGAGAACAAGTTCTTACAGTTGAAAATTGCTCAGCAAATTGGTTTTGCGATTCCTTGTACGCTAGTTTCTACCGATGTTGTGAGGATTAAACAATTTTTTGACGATTCGAGGGGCCAGGTTATCATTAAACCGATCTACAATAACCGCTTTGAGTCCAAGTCAAATAGTCATCTGATCTATACATCAAAGATTTCGAGAGCGGACATCGAGAATTTACAAGAATCACTCCCGTTGCCAAGTATTTATCAGAAGTATATAGATAAAAAAAACGAGGTCCGAGTAACAGTTGTAGGGGATAGAGTATTTTCTGCTTGTGTTGATTCTCAGCAAAACGAAATAACAAAAGTCGATTGGAGGAAGGAAAGGCTGCCTTTTAGCAGGTGTTGCTTACCTGAGACGATTCAAAATAAGTGCCTTGAAATTGTACGGGCACTCAATCTCTCGTTCGGAGCCATTGATTTGATTGTAACTCCAGAAGGAGAATATGTGTTTCTCGAAATTAACCCAAACGGTCAGTGGGCTTGGATAGAGATGGATACTGAGTTGCCAATTTCGGACTCCATTATTGAATTTTTGATCAATGACTAATTTCTCAGACACCATGGCGAGTATTGCTGACTTTTATGGCATTAATGACCTGTTCAAAAGGCCTACCAACCAGCCTTCGTCGATCCTAACTTCACCTCCGAACAGCCGAGGGGCGACGTTAGAGGGTCTTAGGTTGAATTACCGGTATACACAAAATGTTTCGGAGGAGCATCTCAAAACAATTCAAGAGCTTGTAAGTGACGAGGACAGTCGGCATAGTTCTATCGAAACAAAAATAAGTAATGTAGTCACGCAGGCGGGACTCGTGTTTTCGATAACTGCAGTTATTGCGCCATTTTTCAATGACACAATAAATGGCCAAAGCTTAGGTGTTAAGATATTGGTGTTGTTCTTTTTCGTTTTGGCTTTTCTAGCTTACGTCGTTTCCATACTTTTTGCTACTCAGATTTTCGGCGTTAACAAGTTCATTTACATTAAAACGAGCCCAGCATCCGTAATTGATTCAGGGGCAACCTATGAGGATGTAATTTCAAAAAGAGTAAGGGACTTGATATTTCAGCACGGAGAGAATAAAGTGGTGAACAACAAAAAGGCCAGTATACTCATTTATGCCAATCGCTGGTTCGTTTCTGGGTTTGTTCTTTCTGGTCTTTTGACGGGAATAATCACTGTATCGTTGGTATTTGTTGACAAGCCAAATGAAAGGGAAAAAGAGCTAGTTCAATTGCTAAAAAGCTTAGATATTAGACTTCATAATGCGGAATCGATACTTACGCAACAGCAGTTTATGGCTTTGGCCGCCCAGGATTCAGTTACAGGGCGAAATATTAAACGAATTTTTCAGAGCAATAAGGCTACGTTTGACAGCATACGTCATGAGTTTGTAAAATTGAAAACTCAAATTAGGAAGTGAGATAATTGCCAACAATATTAAACTGAGGATACGGCATTTTGAATCTGCAAAAGCACATGATTTGTATGTACATCTACTTATTACGGGAGATGGGAAACAAATAAAGGACATGTATCAAAAAGCAGTAGCTTACAACTCAGCCGTAGAGGTAACGGACCAAGCGTTTAAGTCGGTGACTTATTGGCAAAAATGTGCTGTCCCTAATATTTTGATGGAATTAACAGATTAGTATTGATAACATTAACCCAACTGTAAGTATTCCATTTAAACAACTGTGGGTATGAAAGTTGTCGTTCTTTTATTATTGGAAGTTGCAAATACTATTTCAAATCAGACAAACTGTCTGCATATTTCAACAACCTTTTTGCATTGGTCAACATTAAACATTCCAATGTGGCACAATTCCAGGTCAATATCCATTTGCTTTGACAGCCATAGGTAGGCCTTATTTCTGTTGGCTAAGTTTGGTATGTATTCGGTCCAGATTTTATTTATCATACCCGTTCTTGCAATCTGATCGAAGTAAAAATGTGCTTCTTTTTTTGCTTCCCGCAGTTCTTTGTTTGCCAATATCCCGAGCGCTTTGTCTGTTCCTTTGTGAACGCCTACATAGGCGTCGCACGGTTTACAAATATAAATCATGCCGTAAGACTGGCCCCTGTATATATACGAACTGTCAATATATTCTGATTTTTTGCCACAATAAGGGCAGATGAGCCCGGCAAATACAAGGAAAGTTTGTATCCTGTTGGAGGGCAACGGTAAAGCTGCATTCTCACTGCTGTTTGATAGCAACTCTGGGTAGACTGGATACTTTTCATTATTGGTCATTTTTTACACTTTATATCGGCGGAAGAGCACCGATGCCAAATGATCTCTAAGCCCGGCACTGGTAAATGCCATATTTTTTATGACGCCTCTAAAATATTCAAATGTTTTGATTTTCGCTATCTGGAAGGATTAAGATATTTGGCTTGAAAGTATCACACAATTCATCCTGATTACTTCCTGAAGGATGCGCTTTAAAATTAACTTTTCAAGGCTGTTGATACGGCCCTTTCACCTGAGAGAAACGACACAAGTTGCACAAAGCAGCCTGGACGTCAATCACGCTGCCCGATCCATTCGCTTCGCTCCCGTGTTGGTGTTGTCTTTCCAGCCTTTTGCTTTGTGCGGATTCCGTATCGTTCTCCACGGTGGAGGGCAGCTAAACATCAAAGCAATGAGAACGGAAAAATTGACAAAAGCGGATCTTGCAGAATTTACAGGAACAGAGCAGTGGTACCGCCACCCAATCGTCAAAAGCACCTTATACACTGATGGTATAAAATATGTCGCTGAAACAGCCGGGGCGTATTGGCTCATTGATGAAATCGCTTTTCAACAAACTCATCCACTTGTTAAAAACGAAGAATTTCAAGTTTGGACACTTAACGTGGACCTAGAACAATCCAAGGCAGTACTTACTTGCGATGATGGTAATGACCGGATCATCTACACAAAACAAATTAGTTATACCGACTTCCCGCTAGAAGAGATCAAAATCTACGTTACAGATAATGTGATTTTATTGCCAAGTGAATACTGACCAGATTAAGCTGCTCCATTTCCGGAGCAGCTTTTGTTAGTAGACTAGAACAGTTCAATTGTTAAGAAACATTTCAAAAAAGTGATGCTTGTGCTGGTGGAGTAGGATTGTCCAATGCAACCAGCTCATCGTAAATGAACGGAACTGTTGGATCTTCTGCTTTCAGAAAGTCTTTATGAACAGAGCATGCTTCCATTAAGTCTTCCGGAAGCTGGAAAGTTGCAAGTTCAGTAATGCGATCTTCCGGCAGGTCATCCATCATCCACTCCCACGATAGATTGTCTGGCAGTATGGTCGGCATTCTCTTCTTGGAATTGTGAATTTTCGCCATTTTTGCATTTGCTTCAGTAGTTACCAGGCTCACAGTATTAACCGTTTCGCCAGTATCCTGATCTGTCCAGGGTTGCCAGATCCCTGCTACATAGAAGTACGGTTGGTCCTTTACCCCAATGTAGTGGGGGTATTTATCGGCTGTTTTTTTCTTTTCACCAGTACGTTTGTTGATTCCGTACTCATGTCTCCACTCGTAAAAGCCTGAGGATAAAATAAGACATCTACGCTCCAGGGCAGCTTCCCGGTAAATTTTATCAGGAAATAGTAGTTCGCCACCTTTGGCATTCTGTGTGTCGTATGGTTTCTGCCAAGTTCCATCTTTTTTCATGTAGCCTTTCCTGAATTTTTCAACCTGAGCGCGGTTCTTTAGATATTTCGGTAGAAAACCCCATTCCATTTGGACGATATCAAAATTGTCGCGCGTGTAACGTGGTTTTAAGACGGCAATATTTCCAAACTCGAATGCATGGGTTACATTCCTGTTTAGAAATTCATAATCTTTAACGGCCTTTTCAAGCTGCATTAGTTGTATGAATTCGGCTTTGGTCACTTTTTGACCGTTGTAATAGCACATGATTACTGGTTTTTAGTATTTCGAAAAATGTTCAACAATTTTCGCGCCAATTGGAATTGCTTCTGACTGCCTTCCTTCTGGGATCGACATCCAAACCTTGCGACCGTCAAAGACTTTGGACCTACTGATAATCAAAGGCTTTCGTCCATCCGGAAAAGTCAGCTGAAAAACAGTTCTACCAACCATATCCATAACTTTGACAGCCACCTTCAAACCTTCAAATTCCACCTCAAAGTCATCAACTTGAAATAACATACCTGAATTGTCTAGGGTTAAAGTAATCGTTTAACAAATTACACATCTTAAACGAAATATGTCATGGAGCGCGTTGATGAGCTTTAAAAATGTTGCTGATATTAGCTTTCAGATCTTTTCCGAAATCTATTCCAACACTGTGTAGTAGGGTAATTGAAACGATTATACTGACTACAACTATAACAGCTGTTTTTCTAAGAGATTTCATTACTTCCAGAACACCAGTCTGAGAAATTTTGCTTGCCTTAACGGAAAAACCTGACTTTGTTAGGGAAACTTCAAAATTTTCAATGTCTGTTTCTTTGTTTTGAATATCTGTATCTGTTGTCATAACTTTTTTTATTTCAAATAACTGATGTACTGATCGCGGAAAGAAGGAAAGTTGCTATGGGCAAGATTCCATATCTCATGCTTCGTTCATTTAACTTCCACAAACCAAATACATTAGGTGCAAAAATAGTAGGACGCAAAATCACGTTTAATAATTTGTGTGGGACATTAATTAATAAACATTTGATTTATAGCATTTTGTCACTCGTTCTATCAATGATTGATCTTGGATGAATTGGCTAGCTTCAAGAAATCCTACGGATCCGAATAAATGTGAATTCCGGGTAAGCAAATTTTACCATCTTCCAATACAGGGGTTAAGCTTGTGAGGCTTAATCGGGAAAAAACTAGCCCTGAAATTGTACATCCTTCTGACAAAAGCAATTGTTTGTTTCTCGGCTCCTCGCTTATAAATTGTTGTTTTTGATCCATTGTTCCGATTATTTCTGATGCAAAACACGGCTCAGGAACTAAAAAAGGAAAGGATAAGTTATTAATTAATGTGGGACATGAATTATAACAGCCTCATTACTAATGAACATTAAAGGAGCAGGACGAAAACCCATGGAAAGTGAAAATCGCAGGGAAAAAAACATGCGGGTAAGGCTGACTGACGCCGAATTATTACAGATTCAGGAGCTGTATAGAAGGACTCGGAAGCAGACAATTTCTGATATGGTGAGAACGGTGATTTTTCAAGAAAAGCTGTTGGTCCGGATCGAAAATCGAGAATTTCAGGCCGCTATGCAGGATATTTCAAGTCTCATTGATCAGAGCGGTAAGATTATTCGCTCGAAAGCTCCAAAATTTGATGATTTTAAAGAAATTGTAGAGCGCTTGGAAATCTCGCTTAAGGATGCGTCTGCCAAGTTTGGGAATCAGGCATTGACACTTTCAGATTTAAAGGAGGTTAACATATCAGATAAATAAAATAAACAGTGAAATAGTTATTTCTATGAAATACACATGTTCCAACTTGCCATAGCAGTTAGCAAGTGGCAGATATGATTTCTTATATTTGGAAAATGAGTTAAAATAACGTGGTTAAACCATTGAATCTACCTTCAATTAAGCCATTCACTGATAGTGAGTTGGTATCCTTTTGCTTTGCTAATCCTGATTTAAATGTTGAAAGGGATGAGCAAGGACAGCTTTTCATTCAGATGGCAGCTTCTACCGCCCTGATGAGTGCTAACAGAAGTGAGCTGATGGGGGAGATCGGTATTTGGAACCGTATTAATAAGAAGGGAAAAGTTTTAAGCTCAGGCTGTGGTTATTTCTTGCCTGATACTTCGATGCTGACTGCTGACATTGCCTGGATAAGCTTTGACAGGTGGAATACAATCACAGATAAAAGATCCTTTCTTGCTTTGGCACCTGATTTCATTATCGAATTAATGGCAGGGACTGACAACCTGGATGTGCTGAAAGCGAAAATGGTCAAATGGATCGAAAATGGAGTAAAGCTGGCATGGTTAGTCTGTATGGAAGAGAAGACCACGTATGTTTACCAGAATGGAAATTTAAAATGCAAAGTGTCTTTTGAAGAATATCTTTCGGGCGGAACCGTGCTACCAGGTTTAGATGTTCGATTAAGTGATTTTTTTGAAATTGATTTTAATGTAAGCGACAATGAATAATCAGGATCAATATTTTAAGAAATTACAACGGAATGGTATTTATCACTATGCCCATTTAATGGCTAATTTAAAACCGCCAGTTTGCGAAGTCGTAAATTCCCTAAATGGGAATCCAATCATAGAACACCGTGAATATGATCTTTCAAAACCCGGAGATAGAATTGACTTAAAGGCATTTAGCGAAGATTGGGATGAAATTACAAGTGTTGAATATAAGAAGGCCTTTGATGTTGCTACTTCAGGAGATTTTAAGGTTAATATTAACGGCCAGTTCCAAGTTTAAGGTGGTAGTAAATCAAGATACTTTATGTATCAAATTTAATCTAACGGTTCAATATGGCTGATATTCAAACAATTATGCAGCAGATGAAAATTGATCTTGATGGGTCAAGTGTTCACTATTTTATAGTGGGGCAATATATGTTGGATAGCAGAGACGAAATATTCTCCTCGATCCATTTTCATAAGGATTCTGCTTTTGATCTTGTTTTTGAAAGTAACCGTTTGTCAGCCAACGTCATATTAAATAAGCAGCGGCCGGATGATCTGTTCAAGATTGGTTTACAATATTCGAAAATATGGACTGTTGCAAAAGGGAATTCTGCATTTTTTACCAATAAGGATAATATTTACACAAATCCTGATGCTTTAGATTATAACATCAACCGAGCTTAACTTTTATTGATCAAATATACGTTGTAAATAGTAGCAAATTAATTAATATGCTGTAAATCAGTGTAATACATTGTTGTATAAGTTATCTTATGTTAAATAGAAGTTGTAGGACTAATAATTTAGTTCATAATTACGCTCTTACTACTCTGACTATTTTTCTGATAAAAAGCCTGATATGCAGAAATCTCATTTTAAAAAATTATTTGGTGTTGCACATTTTCTCCAGTATTCAACGATCAACCTGATGGTATCCTTGATATCTTCATAGCTGGATGGCTTGACAAAAAAGCCCTGGGCCGAAGCGCTGTACGCATCTATAACAACCTGATGGTTCAAAGCGGTTGTCAAATACAAATATGGGATGCATTTTAGGTTCATATCAGCATCGTTCTTCAATTTTCTTCTTAGATCAAGCCCATCGAGCATAGGCAGATTAATGTCTGATAGGATCAAAAATGGCAATGATATTTCACCATGCAGATATTCCAGCGCTGCAACGCCATCTGGAAAATACATCCGATCATTTTCGTAGCCTAACTCATTAAATGCCTGTTCCAGTAAAAACTGATCGTCTTCATCGTCTTCAATAATAATAATTGCTCCATTTTTATTCATGACTAATATGGGTCAAGTGTGCAATCAGAAACATAAAAAATTTAAGCCAGTGAAATGAATACTATATCAAAGGCCTCTGGAAATCATACCATTCAAATTTTTAAATTTTTCTATGCACTAGTACTATATTGCAGCCAATATGCATTAACCAAAGCAAATAATGGCACCAAAAGACATCCGATTTTTCCTTCCAGAAGAAAACCAGCCAAAAACAAAAGAAAAAGTCAAAGTAAAGACGCTCCCTACGGGGTACATTTCCAGTGCAGGAAAAATCATATTTCTGGCAGCTACGATTGAAGAATTAGGGATTGAGCCTGAGAACACAAAATTTCAGGTGGGTACTGATCAGGGAAAACGCAAGATCAAAAACCTTTACTTGATCCCGACAGATCAGTCAAACGCCTTCGCTATTGTGCGGACTGGCCGTGGCTATTCTCTGGCCCTGGATTTAATCCTGTCAAAAGGTGGAATTGATTATGCTGGCAGCAAACATGTCTTCACTGCATCCATTTTTGATCATGAAGGGGTTGCAGGTTACGCTTTGGCGATATCGCCTGAAACAATAGTTGAAAAAGCGCCCTATACTGGAAAGCCCAGAGGGCGTAAACCAAAAGTCGAAGCTGAACCCGGAAATTAATTGCTCCATTAACCACGCTGAATCGGCGGTCTTTATCAATGACTGATATCAGGCCACCAGATAGAATATGATGCAAAACCGCATAGCCTACCTGAGTGAATGGGGAAATAATTCACTGGACTTTTCTAAAAAGAGCCCAACTGGTCAGCTGGCTTCGACCCATTTTATCGTTACAGCAATCGTTACAGGAAACGAGGGTCTCGCTCAGGCACTTTCCATATTGGAAGCAGTTCAGAAAAGGTATTTCAACAGAAATAACATCGATTCTGATGTGATTGGTAACGATCACGTTAAAAGAAGAGAGATTCTGGAAGATCTTCACGAAGTCGATTTCAAGATATTCGCCCTCATCGTTGATAAACGGCAGCTGATCGGCCAGGGACTTCGCTTCAAAGGATCACTATTCAAATTCATGCACGGACTGGCCGACCGTGAACTTTCTGGATTATTTCCGGATTTGGAATTGGTGACCAACCAGCCCGGCGATGAAAGCTTTATGAAAGGCTTAATCAGCTATGTCCAGCAAAACCACATCTCCAATCTTTTCAACGAATCAACTTTCGGTTTTACCAAGGTTCAAAATAATCTGTTAGTCCAGACGGCAGGCTTTATTGCTGGCAGTCTGGCCAGGTGCTATGATGAAACTGTGATCACCGATCAGCGCACAGAATTCATAGATATTCTCAAAAGAAAACTGCTAACCATCAAGTTTTGGCCGGACGCCTTTGAACAGAATCTGGCAAACCTGCCCGAGCCGGGCCCACACTATGACCCGCTTCTGGCTGAGCTCAGCGTAAAACTCGCTAACGGCTTTCTTTCCCGCAAATCCTCTGACCGGGCACAGCAAAGTATCGATCAGGTCAGTTGCCTGGGTTATCTCCTATTCCATTTCCGGCACATCAACCCTACGCGGTACATCACCAGCTTCGAGCTCATGGAACATGTCGGGGCCAGAAGGGGAAAAAATGTTTCGTTGCATTACTTCCAAACAAAGGTGATAGCACCTTTAAGAGATGCCGGCGTACTTGTCGCCAGTAGCTCACGTGGATATAAATTGCCCGCTAGTCAGCAAGATCTTTACGATTTTGTCAGTCACAGCAATACGATCATAGAACCCATGCTTTCACGGGTTAAAAAATTCCGTGATCAGATTGTGGTGGCAACCGATGGCAGGTTAGATATTTTGGCAGCTGACGAATACAAGCTGATCCGTAAGGTAGTTGATTAGGAACCTCTTTTATACATTATCTAAAAGGAAGGTTTTTCCTGTTTCCAATCAGTATCAATGCAGCAGCAAACATAGAAAATAAAATAAGCAGTGCCAGCGAATTAAGCGCAACCTGGCCAATGCCGCGTTTGGTTAAGTCAAAGAAGGGATACGGTTTTGCCACTAATCAGACTTAGCATCTGCGACATCCTATTTTTTGAACAGCCATAATCCAGCGCCTGCCATGGCATTTTATTGACCTGCTCGGATGCAAAGTTTCGGATTGATTCCAAATCTGCAAATTCTCCCGTGGCAGTAGCTCCTTGGAGGATCGATACAATATTATTAATTGCTCCAAGGGTCTTTCTGTCATTGTCGGTCGAGACCAACTTAATTTCTTTGTTTAGATCCCTGATCAGCGCTTCATGACTTCCAAGTATATTGTCCGATTTAAGTTGGTGGATATACGCTTCCAGGAAAAGCCGGCTGATGTGAGTCATATCCTTTTTGAAAATATCAAAAAGCATCACTGTGTATAAGGTCTTCTTGTGTACGAATATGATGCACTTTCTTCCGGATATAAAAAATAGATGAGCACTCCAGTCATGATCTGTGCGGGGTAAACCGTTATTAATACCATTTTTGACAAATTTAGCCAGTTTTTGGGTGCAATTAATCTGAACCATAACGTACTACTTTAATCCATAATGGGCATTCATCAAAGGTGTAAAAATTTCAAAGAAAGCTTCCTCCGTGACTGCCCTAAGATCATTCACAGTAGATAGTCCCAAGACTAACGCAGTGCGTTGGATTACATGGATTAACTCTTCATTGGCCTCGAAACTTCCATTTGAAAGATAAATGGGAATCATAATATCCTCCTTGATATCAATTGGTTCAGCTTGCGTTTTCATGATTTGTATTCAGTGTTATGGGGTTAAACTTGAAAAACTAGCTTACTGCTCAGGTTCTCTCCTTACTCTTCTTTTCCCTTCCGAGCTTTCCTCTCAAAATATCGTATTATTTACCTGATTTCAAAATTTTATTACGCGTACTTTTTTAACCATTTTGTTCGCATTCATAAACTGCTCAATTGTTGCGGTTTTTATGCCCCTACTTTCTTTTATCCGCCATTGAAATAAGGAGATCCTTCGCAAACTCAGCATGGTGGATCCAGAATACTGTTGATTTTATCAAATTTTTCAAGTCATCCACATCCATTTCATCCCATTCTATGGTATAGTGAGTTTGGTCATTGCCCAACCATGCCGCTCGCTCTGCCACAATATTTAACTGCTTATTTTCCGAGAAACGTTTTATAACTTGTTGTAACGGTTGATAGGCAATCTTGTCTTTATCATTAGGGAAACAAAAAATTGCATAATCTTTTAGTAGAAATTCAAATGATTTACGAAATCCTGTACCTGAAACTTCTGTAAATCCTTGTTCATGAGTCTGATGCGCATGTTCATAGATTTCAAAAAATTTTGTTAAATATGGACGCTTGTCATCGTCGCGAATTGCATCTAAATCTTCGGGAAGACTAGATTCGTATTCATAATTGTACACATCTTGCTGAATAAACGGCTTAGTCTTCCAGTTTTCATCCTTCGGACTGTATTTCTGTTTAAACTCCAATAAAAAAGGAAGCTCGCACATAGATTCTACACAACATGCAAATGCAACAATATGCCTATTGCCATTAGAGGAGATTTTTATTGCATGAAAGAGATCTGGTACGATTGATACGCTACAATGAGGGCATTCAATTGCCTCTTTTGATACTGTGTAGTCGGTATTTGGAATAGTATAGATATTGGCCATGAAAAGAACTATGTTGAAACCGCAAAAATAGTGATACCACAGGATTTTTGAGCATCTCATATTCTACAGAGAAACACAGTACACAAGGTAAGCATACAAACTTTGTGACCCCAGGTAAGCACTGAGCGTCAAATGCTTAAAAGAAGAATGGAAAGTCAGCGTTTAATAGTCTTTCGTGATTCATTTACTGGTGAGGATCTGGCAGTATTTGTTATTTTGGAGACAACAAGATATACACCAGGACAGTGTGTATCCATTCAATCTTCTTCTTCTGAGGGAGAATTTGGTATGTATATTATAGAAAAAATATTAGACTCAATAGTGCTTTGTCGAAATGCAGGGATGGAGGACACACAAGAATCATTCAATTTTTCTTTGTGACCAGAGGAGAGTAGTGGGCTTAAAAAAATACCCCGCAGCGGACAGGCTGACGGGGTACAAGATAACCTCAAACAAAGTGATCTTTGGACTAAGGTACTATATTTTCAAAGTAATGCAATCTTCCATTGACCATTTTCTAGAACCAGGTTGTGAGAGAATTTCTCTCTTTGACCAGTAACTTTCAGAATTCCCTCACAGGTAACATATGCACCATTTTGTTCCTTATTTACATTTGTAGAAATAACCTGCACATTTTTGTAGATGGCACCACCATGAAAAATTACATCAGCTACGGCCGCAATTTTCATATACTCTCTTGATTTCTGGCTGAAGTTCGAGACTATTTTCTGCTGATCAATCTTACCTGTACCATCCATATATTGACGTGTAGCATCGTACGTTTTAATTACGACACCCGCAATCTCGGATTTTAAAATATCTCTTTTGTCGTCCTGCTTGCTACATCCAGTGATGAGCAGAAGAATTATTAATGTGTTTTTCATAACCTTATTTTGCCAAGTTCGTTCAACTGATAATTTCTATATATTACTCCATCCACTGCTTCCTGAATCGGTGTTTTAGCAAGAGCTTCCTTTAAAAGTGCATCTGCCTTCTCCCGCAATTCTTGCGACTTGGTATATAGGTCGATACTTGCTTTGTTTGCCATGATCCGCTCTCCAGTAGTCATTCTCAGTCCATTACTTCCTGTACCCAATTTAAACGGACCAGTATAATCGTTTGCGAGTCCTGCTGTGTAGTCGGTATTATCGGAGGTTTGAATTTTCTTTAAAATCTCATTTTGGATTTCGGCGCTTTGGAATGCTTCAAAATTTGCTTTCCGCTCGTCTACCACCTGCTTAAAAACGTCTTTATCGACCCCCTTTTCAGATTTGCTAGCCGCTTCTTCGTGCACTCCAAAAAAGATATCTTTTCCAATAACTTGTCCTGCGGAATTCACCACTGTTCCATCCCCCCCTACGACAAAATTTTGGCCACCGACATTAAC
The DNA here is from genome assembly GCF_004349265.1 of Dyadobacter psychrotolerans. GTDB lineage: Bacteria > Bacteroidota > Bacteroidia > Cytophagales > Spirosomataceae > Dyadobacter > Dyadobacter psychrotolerans. The sequence continues at coordinate 34,327 of NZ_SMFL01000024.1, read as the reverse complement.
AGTCTTACTGCCTGCTCCGGAGAAAACCTGAGATATATCGCCGCCACTGACAGCATCAGCAAAACCATCCAGGAGACCGTCAATTGAAAAGTCTTTATTTTTTATTGAGATCTTCGTTCCATTTTGACCACTCTTAATACCTTCGGAAATTGAGAGGGCTTTTTGTTCGAGTTTATCAGCAGTTTTAAGATATGTAAGTGCTAGCTGCATCTTTCTTTTCTGTATAGCTGTTTGTCCACCGTACATGGCCATGTGAGAAAAGTTAACTGAAGAGATTACGTCGCTGTATGTTTTACCAGCGGTTTCTAGTGTCGAGTTTTTTACTAAGGCCTCATACATTTGAACACCACTTTTTTCAGTAACCTGTTTTGCATCCATATACTGGATTGCCTCCCATCCAGTCACGGCCATCCAGTTGACCAAATTCTCTGCTTTGGGATAGCCTATTTTCACCAGTTTTTCTAGCTCTCGAAGATCCGCATACACATCTTGGCCAGCTGGTGAGTTTGATAAGATTTTTCCAAATTCTCCGGTTTTCCTAAGCTGTTCTTCTATTTCCAGATTCAACTCAAATATATTTTCTGTATTGAGTTTTGTCCCTTTGGTTTGCTGGTGGATCTGTTTAAGCTGCTTCAATTGAGCTTTGTTCTTTCCAAGTATATTCATTAATGCAATAAGTCTTTGTATGCCAGCTACATCGATGGTTATAACTGCATGACTTTGCGGTATTAAAAATAAAATGAAGAGCATTAGAAGAATTAGATTCCGTTTCATAGCGCTTTGTTTTGTTGGTTAATACTAAATATTACTTTGTAGCCATCAGGTAGTTCAACTTCATTCCGTTTTTTCTGAGACCTTCCTTGGGTCAAAGCTCGCACTCCACCCCTAACCAAAGCACCACTAGCATCTACAATGGCATTATTAACTAGGCCATCGGCATATGGAACGCCATCAACAACATCACTTACAACGTCGCCGGCAGTTTGATTTCTTTGTGTTCTGAGTTGTTCGCGTTGGGGATTGTCTGGGTCAAAATTGAGGCCTAGTGACATATCCTTATCATATAGAGATAAGGAAATCGGAATTACCTGGCCGGTATTATCGGTGACAGATACCGAGTTGAAAAGAATCCTGGTTCCTCCAACCAGGCTGACCGCAGTTATTATTGAGTTCTCTTTAATCAGATAATTTCCTGCTTGAACGGGCTTGGTAACACGGAAGCGGACTTTACGTCCCGACTTAGCCGTTTGTTTACCTAAAACCGCAGCAGTAACCAAGTTGCCTGATGGGCCTCCTTTTGTATTAGATGATCTATCTACTGCGTGATGCGTGTTAAATTCTAACAGAGCTTCTTTAGTCCCTTCATTTTCAGTGAGTATTTTTTTGGGGGAAGCTTTTCTTTTTGGACTTGGCTTGTTAACGTATACGATTTTTTCAATGATGGTGTCTTTTTTCTGGATCGTAGGCACAGATGCCTGGACAGCGGTGTCGACTTTTTGATTGTTTTTCTTTCCATATTTTAAAAGGTCGACTCCCCTAAAAAACTGAAATTTTCCGGTTCTAGCATCCATCTCTTCAATTTTGAGACTATCCCCACTATTGTATAAATTTGTTAAAATAGAATCCGCTTCCTTGGTTGCGCTGTATTTTGGACCACGTTTATCATCTTTCGGGTTCAGCCGAATATTTTGATACATGGTCTGGTGATCACCGGTGCCTACATACTGAATCCCTACAGCTGCTGAAATAAATAATATTGCAGCGGCTATAATTACGGCTGTCTTGTTCCTTTTACTCGTGAAAAATTCTTTGATCTTTTCCATTTCATAGCAATTTAGCTTTTGCAATTTTCTTAGATTTCACATTCATGATGACAGCTCTAACGCCTTTCTTCTCTCTAATGATCACTTCCAAAAAGCCTTTCCTTCCTGGTGAATATAGTGGAACTGCAAAGAGCAATTCTTCATCAGAAAGTGGCTGAATGGATTCGGGGACGTTTTGGGAAATTGGCAGAACTTCAGTATTTTGATTTTCGACGGTATTTCTCTTTTTTGCTTTCCTTTGATCTTTATAGCTTAAAGAGATGAAGTCAATGTGATAAATGACCGTACTGTTATTTCTCAGATTAAATCTGAAATAAGAAGCCTCTTTATCATTCGCTACATTGTGGAGAGTCAGGCTAATATTGTTATTCACTTCACTAGCAATGTCGTTTTTACGCTCATTAAGAAGTGACAGCATTTTCTTCTCAATATTTAAAGTGTTTTTTCCCTTGTATTTTAGGATATTAGCGTCTTCGATAAGACCATCATTTACTTCATCTTTGTCTTCCTTTCGAAGATCCCAAAATGGTTTTTCCGGATTATTCTTGAAACCGATGAAGCCCATAAAAATTTTCCCACCGGTTGATTTAACAAGCAGTGTTGTTGCTTTGGCACCTGGCTGGGTTGCTTTTAGGAATAGCATGTTTCCCGATTCGGCGGCCCCAGTATACTGAGCATTTCCAAAGTTGAATATTTCAATATCATTGTCGAACACCATATAGGTTGTTCCTTCAGTATTAACATAGACCGTATCAACTTGGCCGTAAGCTGTTAATCCGGTAAACGCGAGTAACATGACTAAATATTTCATTCTATTTTCTTATTAATCTTGTAGTCGATAAAAGAGAAATTGATGATTTGTAGGCCATATTTATTTGCCGGAGATCTTTGCACCCTGATTATTTCAAATTTTGCCGCAACAGGATTTTCAATAAGTTGGTCCTGGTACTTTATTATTTGTCGGGTGTATGCAACTCCCTGATAAGGCTCTGTCCCAATATTTACTTTTACTGAGTCAATTGCGAGATTAGTTCCTGAGTTATACCTATTATAACCTTCTATAACCTGTTCATCCTTAAATCGTTTGTATATAGCTAGCCAATCCTGAAGATTTATTAGGCCTCTTGCTTTCTCAATCCTGGATCTATAATTTTCGGCATTGTGGGAAAACATTTTATCCATAAAATCTTCCACCATATTTTCAGCTTCGTAAATTGTTGGAATATATGCTGTTCTTTGTGCTCCAATTGTTCCTAAATCTGTTGTTACATAGACATATTGCATTGACTCTTCTCTAACCAGGTTGTAGTAGTATAACCAAACCAGATTAATTCCAATGAATCCAACAGTAGCGGCGATTGCTATAATGGATAGCGCATTGAACTTTTTTTCAAAATGATTTACTATCATGATTCCGGCGAATTTGATGGATTATTATTTGATCCGGATTTGCCGCCACCCATGAATCTGGCCAGAGCGGGAACCCGTGCCATTCCTGCCAGTAATAATGTTTGTGCTGTCCTACCAACTGCGCTGGCTACTTCTGATGCACCTGATGCTTGAATGTAATAGCTTGTTAAGACAGGTGTGAGCAGATAGCAAACAATAAAAACGAACATTACAACTACGAAATCGAGATTACCGATTAATCCGGTTGCGTCCATTGGTGTTATCGGATTTGCTGTTGCTGATACATAATATGCAATCATCAAACTGTCTAAAATCGCCAATGTTAGCGCCCATAGTGAAGTTGACAGCCATATTCTAAACCAATGCAGCGCTAAACCGCGAAACGCAGGTACGATTGATAAGCTGAGTGCTATTGGGCCAACCAGATAAAGAAACCCGAGTAAGACCATCCGGATCCGCTCCATAGACAAACGGATTATAAGTGCTAAACCTTCGGCCAGAAACATGGTAAGGCTGTCAATAATTGTACGTTTCATCTTTTGCATCGACCCAAAAATGTCCCACCAATATCTACTTTGACCCGTCGAATTATTAAAAGCTACTCTGGTGTCCTTGGATGCATCCGGATCGGTTATTCTGGTAGTTGGGTTTCCACTTTCATCAACATCCTTGTTACCAGCATCCTGAATTTCCTTTTTTAGATCAATATCATTAGTCATTACATTCTTTGATACCTGTGTAAGGACTTCCATTACATTCCTTTTTGGAACCATCTCCTCCAAGTATCTGGAAGCCAATGAGAATGCGTCCATTCCTACCATATACCCAGCAACGGTTATCCAGATCAGAATTCCTCTAATTAGACCCCGTACATCATAGGTAATATCCTTTTCAACTATTAATCCAGTAACCAGGCTGTAAGCAACCTGTATAAAAAGGAACAATGGAATCAGGAGTAAACAACTTTTCAAGATATTGGGCAAAATGTTTTCTACCTCACTTACAAAGTAGGCGGCAGATTCAGGCAGGTTGTTCATATCAGGTTGTTTTGTTTAAGTTTTATAAACTCATCGATCGCTTTGTGGATATCGCCATGCTTGGCTTGTAGTTCGCGTAACTTATTTCGCTCATCCGGCTCTGATGTAAGAATTGCAATGAGATGATAATTCGGATAGATCACATACACTTTGCTTATTTCGCCTTGTTTTACAAAAATCTCCCGATATCCAGGCATCCGTCGGAGACCCTTTATTTTTTCAACTTCATGAGAGTTAAATGAGAGAGGTTGAGAAAAATTGTCAATGCCATTTAGATCTTCATGATGCGATAAAATGTATTTAGTACTCGTATTAACTATGATTGTGTTGCCAATACTACTTTTCTCGATCTCATTAAATCCCTGTGTTATTATCCCAATAGATCCTTTAACCTTACGGATCGTTCTATACATATATTCAATGACTCCTTCCATAGATCCAGAGAGCATTGTCCAGGCTTCGTCAAGCATCATGTATTTTTCAATGTCGGGATACCGGGACAAAACATCCAGAGCGAGTTGCATGAGAAGCATTGTAACAACAGGATATAGCACCGGATTTTCCTTTACCCTTTTCAGATCAAAACAGATTAGCTTACTATCAGACAGATTTTCATATTTAGATGAATTGAGCATTTCTCTGTACAGGCCGGTTGAAAATGGCTCCATGCAGATAAGAAAATTATCAAGGTTAAAATTGTCTCCTACTGCCTTAAACTCCTTGGTTTTTCTCAGATCCTTAAAATAAATTTTAAGAAAGTCACAAAAGCCAGTTAAAGTTGGGACGGCGGCTGGCTGGCTGGAATTGAAAAAATGATAGTAATTTTCGACAAACCGAAGCAAGAGAGCATTTTCGGCTGGGCTTACAATGCCACCTGTTCCTTTCCAGATTGTGCTCAAAAGCAACGAGATAAAAATTATCCTGTCTTTTCCTGTATCCCCGGAAATATTGTAGGTATTGTCTGGCTCCCTTTCAAAAATGAATGGGTTGAAATTCAGTGGTTTACTTGGAGAATACTCTCTGTAAGTACCATTAAGAGCAGTTATAAGAGATAAATATGTGCCTCCAACATCAAGGATGATCGTTACCGCTCCCCGCTCAAAACGCTGTAAAGTCATATAACCCATGGTAAGTGATTTCCCACTACCTGTCGGCCCAATAACTATAAAGTTCTTTCCTGCAATATGTTCTTCAAATGAGTTGTAGTACACCGGGTTGAGAAACCTGTCCAGAACTAGCTCTTTACCTCTTTTTGAATTACGATAATATGTTACATAGCTATTATAGACTGATGCATTATCGCCTGATACTGTAAGCCACCGATAAATTTGGCCGGAATTCCCCGGCGCTAATGAGAACAAAAGATTCGTTGTATCAAAAGTTTCAACATAACATTCTGTTGCGTTCATCTTTTTGACAGCAAACGTTGTTTTATTGATGTAGTCTAGAATTAAATCTTCACGATTCGTGCAAATTATAACGCTTATGTTTATACGAAACACTCCTTTGTTTGATTTTCGAACTTCTTCGGTAAATTCTTCTGCTTCTTCTGCATACATCTTGTTCTCCTGAGAAGCTAACCATTGAAGATTATTGATGATTTTTCTTTCAGTGTCATACTTGCCCAGAACTTTCTCGTCATTTACCTTTTTTACCGTTACACTCAATACATGAGGTATTGTTAACCCCATCAATAGTGGGCTGATAAAAGGCACTCTTACTCCGAAGTCATTGTAAGCAGCATTTTCTACCTGCGCAGCCTGGCTGCTGATTGTAATGATGTGAAGTTTTTTCTCACCCACCAATGCATGATTACCACCACGATGTATTTCACGCGTAAAGTCGGTTTGTTCAGGATAAAATTCCTGATTAAAGTACTTGTAGTAAACACTTTCGAGTTCTTCATCCGATAATCTTTTTTGATGGACTTTGCCCGCCTCGAGTTGATTTTTAAAGGTGAGTGAGTAGTCTTCCAAGTTCTTGGCCGTTCGGGTAATTCCCTTAAATGGATTAGATGTTATATTTTTCCCCAGGGAATAAAAAGTATTTGCGGCATTTCTATCAATCTCATTTTCAGGAGCGAAGCTTAGGAAATTGTAACACTCATGATAGTTTTTTTCTATTTTTTCGTCGTAAAAATCAGCCAGTTTGTCGAAGAAGTAGCCATTATATCTTCTTTCAAGATGATCTTTTGTCGGATAATAAAAATGGAGCGTTTGTAACGCTGCACCAGTTGGCAGGGTTCTCAAAAATGCAGAATACTGAGCATTGAATGCATTTATTTCGCTCACGCTCCTTTCTTCCCATTCCGGACACTCTACACGAAAGCCTATCCCTACTCTCCCATCTTGGAAAAATAGTTTCCTATCTTCCAGTGAGAACACTGGGAATAAATCTGAAAATGTTTTTTTACTCATGTCCTATACATTTCTAGGAACGCCCCGCTTCCAGCTTGGTTTTTGGAAACGAAGTTTTCTCGGTTGTAAAAGAGAATATGAAATAAGAGATATGATATAAGAGGGATGATTTTTACCAGCTCCCCATTTGAGTATATATATTACCGTTACTAAAAAGACTATGGGAAATATATTGACCCATGTTGGTACCTGCCACCAAATTTTGATTATCCCTAATGAGACAGCAAAGACAAGCTCAAATGCTAACATATAGCCCAGGTTATACATTTCCATGGATAGTATTTTTACGGGCTGTTCCAATTTTTTTCGAACCTGCATTGCCATAGCCTATTGATCTCCTTGAAATCCTCCTGATCCTCCATCCCCCATACTTGTTTTGACATCTTCAACCAGAGTGTTGAAACCGTACCAAAGCGCTACCGCTGCAAAGAGCATTATAAGGTTTTTAACCGCATTGGGGCTATTATTGACAAATCCAGCTACTGTTTTTACCAGCCCCCATATAACTGCAATGATAAAAATTAGATTACCCAAGACAACTGCGAGTTCCTTTAGCTTTGTAAAAGAACCTTTTAAACCTTGTGCAAATGCCAGGTCATTAGTCAAAAGCATAATAATGGAGAGGATTGCGAACGTCCTACCATATAGGTATGCAAATTGTTGAAAGCGTTGCATTGTCGGAGAGACCCATGCAACCCACTTGTTTAATTTTACCTTCATAATCGACTATTGATTTAAGTGAAACTTTAATTGTTAGCATTGTATTCTTCAATTTGTTTCGAAGCACTTGTGAAGAGAGCCAATTCTAAATCATCATTATCAAATAGAGGATGTCTTTTATCGGTAAGTTTTTTTAAGGGAATACGGTCGGCCTTCTTATCTCCAATTAACGCGCGTTTTTCAGTTACATCTGCCTGTGGTTGCATTTCAACTGCCGGCTTGGTTGCAGAGAGAGGCTTTTCAGGCACTTTGTCACCTCTGAGAAATTTTAGTATCGCATAATCATTTTCTCGTTCACCCTGAATTCTCACTTTCATTGCAGTCAATGTTAATTGGGGCTAATGGGTCATTTCACAAAGTCTAAACTATCTATTGTTAATCTTACTATTTGACCTGTGTTTTAATAGTGTGATGATAAATACTATGATCCCTATAATTAAATAATATATCAGTACAGGGTAGAAGCCGGGAGAGATATCCATAAGCATGCTAATTTTATTACATTCTTACCGTCGTTTTCTGATTCCAAAATTCTGGGATTGAAAACTCTCAGACAATACGTAGAATGCTGTATTTTTAAAGAAAATGCCTACGTAGAACATACTATTTTTCTCTAAGTATATTTACGTAGGCACTCAAATGAGCTCAATTTGGCGCTTTTTCTTCCTTAATGTCAATCGTTTCCAGCTTTGTTAGGAGTTCTACCTTATTAGATACGCCTACCTTAAAAAATATATTGGCTGCATGTGTTGTTACCGTACGCTCAGATCTATGCAACTCGTCAGCAATGGCTTTATAGGTTTTCCCTTCCCTGATATGATTAACAACCTCTTTTTCCTTGGCCGTTAAGTTGTAGTTTGTAAGGTTTTGTTCAAAAACCTGATTGTTATCGAAAACCTTCCGGTTGGAAAGTTCTTCAAGGAGCAAATGTGAGTCCCGGTCGGTCTTAACTCCTTTGCCGATAAAGAGTATTGTGATCACGATGAAGCCGGCATTTGTCAAGAAAACCTCCTTAACCTGCTCGATTCTGTAAAATGCGCAAAAAGCCAGAAATGCCCATGGTGTAATTGCCACATAAACAGCAATCACCTCGAAGTAATTTTTGCTCTTAACTTGGCCTAGATATTTCTTTCTTATTTCACTTAGGATAATGAATAACAGGATTAGTCCATAGACGCCCGGCAATATAAGTCCATGATTTATAGAGCTTTCTATATTTCCAGTGATTATGGTTTCACTTAGAAAGAATAGGAAAAATGGTACGAGTATTAATAAAGGCACCCCGTACAACGCATGCCACCTAAGACCATTTAGTTCAAATACCCGATAAAAGTAAAAGGGGAAATAGCTAGCCATAACGAATCCTGCGCCATAGGCAAGTCCATACTGAACCGCCAGAGGTATATTGGTGAACCCTGGATCTGGAAAGAGACCGCTAGCAATATTTTTTATTATTAGTAGTCCAAGCAGTATCATGTAATACTTTCTATCGCTATCCTTAGGTCTCGATAAAAACAAAATTGTTTGTGAGGTGAACATTAATAATTCCACTACAACGAATAAGAATGTCACCACATGCATGTCAGTCCCTGCAATTCGTCCCATTTAAGCGTGTTTTAGTAAGTACAGATCATAGGTGAAATCAATCTTATTGTAGACTTCGAATCCAAACTTTTGATACCAATCAATGTTTCTGGATACTGAGGTTTCAAGAAATACCGGCCGAGCATAATCTTCGGCATCCTTCAAAATTTCTGTTAGTAATTTACTACCTTCTCCCCTACCCTGTTGGTCTTGATCAACGCCAATAAACCAGAGGTAGTAAATGTTGGAGTTGGGATAATTTGCATGGATTATTTTCTCTCGTTGCATGGCTTTGGTAACACCTCCAAGGCCTACGGCATTAAATACAAAGTTGATATCATTCAAAATGGAAGATATCGAGGACTTTTTTTTGTCGGGAAAGGACACCAGGGCGCAAGCTGTTTCGTTATCATTTAAGAGGACTTTTCCAGAATTGAAACAAACTTCGAAGCTGTAGTCCATTAAAGCTTCAACCCGTTCTCTTTTTTTACGATCCTGTTTAATTATGTAATTTACACTTGGATTGTTAATGAACGCACTAGTTAAAATCCTGATAACCTTAGGTTTGTCAATTTTTTGAGCGTACTTCATAGCAGTAGAAATTAATAATAAATATATTTAGTATTCATTTATACATACGCAAAGTATTCATTATTTTTGAAAAAATATAAACTACTATGAAAAGAGACTTAAATGAACTTGCTTCTCGCATTAGTTTAGAAGACTTTGCCAAGTCAGAGTTTGGTTATAAAACAGATCATGAAAAGACATCGAGACGTTGGCCGACCTTAGTTAAGGATGATGAGAAAATCATTATTGGAAATGGGAAGGACGGAGATTTTTATTATAACGTCAATGATCCAAGTGATAAGGGTAATGCGGTAAAATTTGCATTCAATCGCTCTAATAACTGGAAGGATACTTTTGAACGAATAGATAAATATTTAGAGCAGCCTCATACGGTATCGCGGGATAATAGAATGATTGAGGTTTCAGAGGATCGCCACATTGCTTTGAGTCGAGATTTTCAATTAAAGGAGTTGAAAGACAGAAAATACCTTCATGAACGGGGTATTTCGGATGAAACCATTGATAGTGAGTCTTTTAAAAACAGAGTTTTCAATAAAACATTCGATTTAAAAGAGCATACAAATAAACTGATTGAAGAAAAATTTCCTGCCAGCTCCTCTAAGGAGCTTCATAGTAAAGCTGTTGAATTGGCCAAGGCCAAAAACTATTCGGGAGATTACATATCGACGATAAAGAGCTTTAATTCTCAGCAGTCCCCTCTGACTGATATTGAAAAGATGGAAAGATTATCCATTACAAAAGCACATTTTGACAAGTCCGACGATCGTAAGATCGTAAATACTGCATTTCCCTTAAATAGCGAAGATGGGACGATCGGATTGATTGTAAGGAACAAGAATCTAAAAGAGATTGACGGATTCCGGGACATAGGCCTTTGGAGCTCGTCGCAAGTTGATGCCCCAAAATCTATCATCATCACGGAAAGTCCTATTGACTCATTAAGTCATTATCAGTTGCACAAACCACAGAAGGCGATCTATTATTCTACGGGAGGAAGCCCCAGTAGTAACCAGCCGATTATTTTACAAAATGAAATTTACCAGTTGAAGCCTGAGAAGGTGGTCTTGGCCAATGATAATGACCTTGGAGGGGTTAAGTCCAATATTCAGATCTTGGATAAGTTGGAGGGGAAGAATAACAACCTGGAAATAGGTCTGGTGACTAATGAAAAGTACAGCGCCTTGGCTATACTTAAAAGCCCAAATATAGATGAAGCAGCAACCCGTCTTGAAAATGCTTTAAATCAGGGTGACGACTTTAAAGTTGTACAGGCCAGGAGAACTGGCGATACAACAGCTGAGATACAGTTCCCGAAAAAAGTAGAGTATTTTCAAAAGATTGAAGAACATTTAATCCGCGAAAAGGGCTTAGAGAATCAGGTAGTTATCCACCGGCCGTTTGGTAAAGACTTTAACGAAGATCTTCAAAATTCGCGCCCGTTTAGTCTCATAAAAGAAAAAGATGACCACAGGGAGGTAATTGGAAAGTATGCATTGGCCTCTGAGGCGAAAGAAGCTATTGAAAAGCAAAATACACTCGGAAAGGAAGAGAGTAATAATAAGTTGTTGCTGGTTACCAGCTATATGGGAAGAGAGATCAAACTTGCTGAGACTGGTCCGGATAAGAAGATTCAGTTTGATAAAGGGTTTGAAAATGATGCGATTACGCAAAAAATTGAAGCGGCCAGGGCAAATGTAAAAAATGGAGATATGTCTGTAGTTGACAAGCTAGAGAATAACTTGGCAAAAACTGATTATAAGGTCGAAACAGATAGTAAAGGTCATGTTGAAATTAAGAAGGAGACCAATTATGACCAAGAACAATTATCAAGACATAGAACAGATGGAAAAGATATTCAAACCAGTATCAACAAAGATGTTAGTGAAGCCGTAAGTGGCAAAAAAGGGAGTGTAGATCTGGATAATCAGCAGTATAAGAAAGATAAAGGTAAGGGTTTATAGAGCATGGTATTTTTGGCTTTTGATAAAGATTTTGCCATATTTATAGTGCAAAACCCAACCTCAATGTTAAATAATACTGTGAGATGAAAGAAATTATCCCAGGGGAAACTTTCACCCAGCATATCGAACGCAGGGCAATTAAACACAAAGCGATATTCCAGGAGCTCAACGTCACCAGAGATGGGTGGTTTAAGAGAAGGACAAAGTTAAGTCGTTTAACCGTTGGAGAGTTAATTTCTCTGGCCTCAATCCTCTCTTTAACATCTTATGAAGTCCTTCAACTGGTTGAAAATGAGATAGAAAACTATATGGCTACTCACCCATCAAATCTTTGAGTCGAGCTTGTTCTGCTTTATGGTAGTCCTGTATCTCTTTTAGATGGGTTTGATAGAGGATGTTTATTCCTTCCTGGATAACGGATTTTATGGATGTATTTAACCCTCGCGCTAGTAAGGACGCTTTTCTATGAATGGCTTCATCTATCGGTACCGCTTTTTGGGTGTCTGAAGCGTATCTTATTTCCTTTTTTGATACTTTTTCTGGGAATGATTTTTGAGTTATTGCCTTTTCTTTTGTCTTAGGCTCTTTTTGTGGACTTGGCGCTTTCTCCTTTTGAGTTGGAGCGGTTAACCCAAAACCGTTAGTATCAGAAGTAAGATCTAGGTCAAAAGGATCAATTTCTGAGTTTTTGCTTTTCTTTGAATTTTCCATTGTTCTAATGATTATACCTTTTCGACAAATTCATTAATAAAGGGTACCAAGTAGGTTTGCACTTTTTCATTGTTGTATTCTGAGTCGTTGGTGTTAAAATTGTTAAACACCGTGGGTACCTCACGAATTTCGGTATCGAAGCGATCGATTTTAAGACCTTTTATGATCTGCCCTACCTTGTCATTCATCTTTAAACTTGCTCTCTTCTTGTTGGCGAGACCAAAAATATTCAACACTAGTCCTTTCTTCTCTTTCGCTTCTTGTAAAGATTTTAATATCTTGATGAACTCAATGGAAGATGTAAGTTCAGATTCCGATGCCAGTAATGGTACTATTACTGTCTCAGTAAACACTAGAATTTTAGATAGTGTTTCAGCATCATAGCCGGTTGTTGAGCGTGGAATGTCAATGAATATATAATCATATTTTTCCGAAGAATACAATTCCCTCGTTATCTGCTTCACATCGTCAAAGGATGACTGATAAATTTCCAGTTTGAAATCTTTTATGCCTTTACTTTCTTCAAGTTTACGACGCTTAACAATTGTTCCCTGTGCATCTGCATCAATTACGGCAACAGTGTAGTTGTATGGCTCAGATGCTAACAATAACGCTGTCTTTACAGTTAACATTGATTTCCCTACTCCGCCTTTCATGTTAGCGAAGCTTATGATTTTAGTTGCTTTGTCCATCGTTATTAATAGTTGGTTGTGCTGATCACTCTAACAGCATCGATGTAAATGTAATAATCAATAATGTTTTTTCCTATACTTCTATATATTTATATTATATAGAAGTATAAGAATGTAATAGGTTGTCACAATTTTTAGGTGATATCGTTTATCTAATTATACCGCTTATAAAGTGTTGGTTTTGGGAAATTAAAGAGATTCCTCGGACTACTTGAAATAGTGAAACGACTCTAATGTTTAAATGGATTTGCGTTTACCCACCCAGTCCTACACTTCGGAACGCATACAAGTTTTCCCCCTGCTCAAAGTAATTGTATTTTTCACTTCACACGCCCGGAAGGCACAACTGAAACAGAAGAATGTTCCAGCAGAGCCTTCCTATAGCATACAAATACTTTCTTCCGGATCACCCAAATCCCCTAAAAGTAATTTCAATGATCCGGAAGTGCTCACACGCAGCAGCAACATTCCAGGCCAGCACACCCACCCGTGTTGAAGGTTGGGCAGGAAGGAAATATTCTATCCAGGTTTAATAAAAAACGCTCCAGCCAACCCAACGGTGGATCTGCCAGTTGGGCAAGGTTACAAAACCGTTTGAGCTGTTTAGTGCCGGCTACTTATAAAATGTTGGTTTTATCTTTAATTTAATCCATTGATTTATATTGGTACTAACAACCTTACAGGGGATTTAAATGTTTTGGCTATCAGTGGAGCATATAAAATGTTGGTTTTACCTAAGGCGAATAGTTGATTCAATCCTATGAATCGCTTATAATTTGTTGGTTTTTGAAGTAAATATGACTTATAAAATGTTGGTTTTAGCATTCACCAATATGTCATATGTTTTACTTATAAAATGTTGGAGTTGGACGAAGCCAGGTAAGTTGATTGTAAAGGTTTATTGTTATACGGTTGTATATCAGTAGTTTATAAAACAAGAGAACTTATAAAATGTTGGTTTAAATTGGATTATCCTTTTGGGAATGACTTTTGAAATCTCAATTCCAACATATTATTTGTACTTATCAAATGTTGGTTTTAGCTAAGATTCAATCCAGCAAATCGCTTATAATTTGTTGGTTTTTGGAGTAATACGACTTATGAAATGTTGGTTTTACCATTAAGTTAACCCACCGATTTAAATTGGCGCTAACAGTGTCACGCAGGGTTTAGTATTTTGGCTATCAGAGAAGCGTATAAAATGTTGGTTTTACCTAAGGCGAGTAGTTGACCCAATCCTATGATTCGCATATAATTTGTTGGTTTTGGAGTAAATATGACTTATGAAATGTTGGTTTTAAGATTCATCAATATGTCAGATACTCACTTATAAGATGTTGGAGTTGGACGAAACCAGGTAAAGTCGATTGTGATAGCCCATTATTATAATGGCTGTATATCAGCTATTTGAACAATATTTGTACTTATAAAATGTTGGTTTTGGTCTGTTTGGATGCAAATTATATGCACTTATAAAATGTTGGTTTAAATTGGATTATCCTTTTGGGAATGACTTTTGAAATTCCAATTCCAACATATTATTTGTACTTATCAAATGTTGGTTTTAGATCCATTCCCTAAATTTTTGTTTTCAGGATTCCCTTTTTTTGAAGCGTTCCTATGATGTAAGAAGGTAAATCTTTGTCCAGGTTAATTCTTTTGGTTCGAATACCTTCCTTAACCTCCGAAACTACGTTTTCGAAGTCTTTGAAGTTTTTCTTGGCAATGATTTTAGCAGTTTGCTCATTAATTCCATAGGCCATAATTGCTTTTACATTTAACTGATAATCAATAGGTTCATTGAAATCTATTAACGTTTGCGACATTTCCTGGAAATTTACGAAGATCTTTATTTTGGTATATGCCCTACCCTCTTTAATGAGCTTATAATCAAAGTTAATGTCAGTACTTTGGTTAATTTCTCTTTTAGCAACATCTAAAACCCTTTTTTTAAATGTGCTTATATCGGTATACTCTTCCTTTTCTATTCCTTTGGGATCTTTCAGATAGAGCATCTCCTTGAGTTCGCTGATGCGCATTGTCGCGATACCTACTGATCTCCACTGGCATGCAAACTGATACAGGCGTTTAGAATGTTTACTGGTGCACGCTAGTGCCGCTTTCAATTTGTATCTTGTGTAATTGTTCTTTAAATCAAAGAGATATGGTCTCATAGATTCACTCAGGCGTACTTCAATGTGTGCTGCACCATCTATATAATCTACGTGCTGAAACATCCACATCTGCCGATATCTATTTTCGAGCTGTATAGAAAACGTCCTACTGCCAAGCCCCTCTGTTGCAAGTTTGAATTGTTGATGATTCCACTGCTTCCCGGTAAGGCTCTCAATGTCCTTGACGTAGATTTTATATATCTTGTCTGGCAGATCATTTTTACCAAGCTGCGCAATGAGCATAAACATAATGTCAAGCTGTGTGGCATTATATTCATACCTGCCTGATGTTATCGCATTGTGCTGTAACACAACCTTTTCTAATATGGATGTTTCCTCTCTCATGGGCGAATCTTAATTCTGACATCTTACTCGTGTCGTAAACTTAGCAAAACAAACTAGCAAAACAAACTGTTGGTTTTAAATTTCAAATTGAAGAATCAGTTTTTTTTGGTGAAAAAACCAACTGTGGATAACATGTGTTGGAGATAGCTTATGATCTGTTGGTTTTAACTTATAATCTGTACCGATTTAACTTATAATCTGTCTAGAGTAACTTATCAAGTGTTGGCTTTAACATATAATAAGTTGGTTTTTCGATATGTAACAGGCACTAAAACAGGCAGTTACGGAGACCTAAAATATAGAAAATAAAAAGAAAATAAAAAAAATAACATAAACACTTCTTTTGTTTTCAATTAAAGGGAAAAAATAGAACTAATAGCTTAGTTAACGAAATTTTATTTCGTCCAAAGTTAAACATTTATTAATGGAATAAATTACACGTTGAGAACTAAGGAATTAGTTTTACCAAATTATATTTGGTTGGAGCTTGTCTGCTGGCTGTATTTTGACATTTGTAAAAATCAAAGGGAGACCTAAGTCTCCCCTACCCTTTCAGTTAGTTTTCATTTAAAATATACTTTGCAGCACTTTTGGCTTTCCCTGACGCTTCAAACAGGAATTTGGTATCAGATTTTAGTTTCTCAAGCCATCCTTTTAGGTAAGCTGTGGCATTATCGATTGTGACATTTTCTATACCGCTAATTGTACAAAGGTAAGCAGCGCCCATTTCAGCCGTTAGTTCCTCTTTTGAATACTCCTCTGAGGAAAACTTTGATATTTGATTCATTTCTTTTCTATTAAGTCTCTTTTCGTGGCCAGTTGAATGAATCAGCTCATGATAATAGGTTGCGTAGTATTCCTCAGGAGAGTCAAAATCCGATAGTGAGGGCATATTTACTAAATCCATCATAGGGCTGTAATATGCTTTACTCCTGTCTTTTGACTCTAATTTGGGCGGATTCTGCATTTGTGAAATTATGCTTTCGCAGGTTTCAATGTTATTGTAAGCCTGGTTATCTTCATACGAAATGCTTGATAATGTGTTAGGTTGTTCAATTGTCGTTTGATCCAAGTTGAAAACATAGTACATCTTCATGAATCCATATTTTTTTTTCTCGGTTTCACCGGATTTCGGATCCTTTACTTCTTTTTCATTAATATTCCAATAAACTACTGGAAGAGCCTTTTCCCCTTGCTTTACAAATCCGTTGCACTCCCCTACCTGTTTAAAGGTTAAGAAGTACGGGGAATCATACGGAGTGCATGACAGTAATACATAATTCACTCCATTGTAAGGCTTTTTGGTGATATAATTTTGAGGGCCTGCATAATTCGTTTTATAGGTAGCTTTGTTACCCCAAGTCCTTCTCCAAGGGGCCACGCCCTCTTCTAATTTTTTGCAAATCAAATTTGTCACAAAATCATAGACATCAAATTTTTGTTGCTTTTTCATAATAATTACTAATGTTTGAGGTTAGAAAAATCCAGGTCTGTCCACCTGTTTGATTTATTAAATATAATAATAATAAAGATATTATACTAATAATAAAGATACTATTTTTAAAATTTTTTCATTGAATTATTTTTGTATTTCTATATATTGACATTTATATATAGCTATACATTTATATTTTAATAGATAAGTTTTGATGCTTGGACAATGCTCCTATATTTTTATACTTCTATATATTGTTATTTTTATATATCTATATTTTGAAGATTAGGTTTGGTGTTTGGACAATGCTCTTATATTCCTATACTTCTATATATTGTTATTTTTATATATCTATATTTTGTAGATTAGTTTTGGTACTTATACAATGCTCTTATATTCCTATACTTCTATATATTGTTATTTTTATATATCTATATTTTGTAGATTAGTTTTGGTATTCGGACATTGCTCTTATATTCCTATACTTCTATATATTATTATTTTTATATATCTATATTTTAGTAGATTAGTTTTGGTGTTGAGATAATGATCCTATATTTTTATACTTCTATATATTATATTTTTATATAGCTATACTTTTATATAATTATATTCTAATAGACTGGATTTTGTGTTCAGGTGACTACGTCTATACTTATATACTTCTATATATTATATTTTTATTTGAAGGGTATCTTAATGGGATTTATGCAATACCTGAATAGAATATGTGTGTCTTTTTTTGACTATAAATTCTGTTAGCAAGAAGAACAATGATAAATCATTGTATATCAATAACATAGTTATTGAAAAATATCTTAAAATATAGTAACTAATTGAAAATAAAGTATGTAGAAATAATAAAAAGATATTTTTTACTTTTATGTATATAATAAGTATTTATTTTTGTAGTTATTATATGTATATTGTAGTTAATAGAATCGGACTCAGCGAAGTAATAAAAATGGAACTGAAAAATGTTAAAGTGAATAATGAACTTTATGATGAGTTGAAGCAGTATCTCTTAACTAGGGTAGGGGAGAAGATTAAGGTCAAAGATTTCGTTGAAGATTCTATTCGATATTTCCTTGATCACGAAATTATGCCTTCCGATCTTAAGAGACAGAAGGCGATTCCAGAGCAAATTCAAGAGGTTAAGAATACAACCATTTCATATCTTAAATTAAATGAAGCCAAGTATTTAGGGCCAATGCTGTCAAATTTTGAAAGAATTAATAATGATGTTAGTGAGACGAAGCTTCTGTTGAAGCTTTTGTTTGAAGCAGTTTATGATACTAGTTCTAAGAGTCCTGACGATATCTTGCGGATTAGAAAGGAGATAGAAAATATTTATGTCAACTCAACAATTGACTAATGTATTCGAAGGTAATAGATCCTGAACGACACGGAAAAGTGGAGTACAATAATAAGTCTTCTGTTAAAAGACTTGTCAATTATCTAGCTCATGAAGCGAAAGAAGATGAGCAGGAAATTTTATTTTTCAATCGGGAACAGGGAGTCTATTATGAATCTGATGAAGTAATGTCTCGGATTGATTTTAATGTAAAAGGGTTGAAGGAGTCAGATGATAAATTTTATTCTCTTTTGATTTCTCCATCTCAGGATGAACTTAAACATATAGGAAATAGTCATTCAAGCCTAGAGGACTTTGCTAGAGAATGTATGGTGAATTATGCCAACAACTATCAAGTCAAGGGTAAGACCTTAGCTGAATCTGACTTGTTGTGGTACGGAACAATTCACAATGATCGAACCTACAAGGGAAATGATGAAAAGGTTGTTTCTGGTGAAAAGCGGCAGGGAGATAAAAAAGATGGTCTAAATACACATATTCACATAATTGTTTCTGCAAGGGACGTCAGCCAGAAAATTGTATTGAATCCCCAGACTAAAAGCACTAAACGCTTTTCTCAGGTAAATTGGGCGGAAGCTAATGCCGAAAAATTTCAAAAGATGTTTGACTTTGAAAAGGGGGTAACAAAGTTTAAGAAGGATGACTTATACAAAAGGATCCGAAGGTGCGAATACATAGTTAATGATCTAAGAAATAAAGGCTATATCAATAAGGACCAGGCGCAGAGAATCGAAAATATATCAAGAGAGAAGGGCTACTCCCGAGAATTTTATAATGAGTTAAATCGGAGTAAGAGGAATGCGGACAAAAATAAGGGCTTTGATTCATCAACGTTTGAAAAGCTAAGGAATTCGAAAGGAGACTCCTTACATTCTCAAGTTAAGCAACCCATTATTAGGTCTCTATATATTCCTGAAGTGGATCGACGGAATTACAAGAAAGCAAATCACCTTGAAGAAAATAATAGGTATGAAATGTAAGATAAAAATTTTGCTCTTTCTGTCTTTTTTGAGCCTTGTAGCTTGTGAAAAGGAAGACGTATCAGATGAAATTGGAGTCAAGGAGACCGATTACCTCAAGGAGCATTCCCTCAGGACGTTTTTCCCGAATTCATACCAAGGAATGTATGGTAAGTGGAGATATAAAGAGAGTAGGAGGGGAGAGCAGGTCCTGGCACTGCATTCTGGATTTATAAATGTTTCAAAAAATGGAGGTAAAACCATTCAAGATAATTCTCAGTATACCGATCAGCAAGGTGCAAAGGGAGAGAATTATTGGCTGACATATGATCCTCAGACGAATGAAACAGTATTTTTTACCTTATCCATCCCAGACATACTAAGTACAGCAACTCGGAAGGTCTATACGATTTCTGGTAATGACTTGAGAATTAGTTCAAGTGCGACGGAAGCAGATTTTTTTATCAAGGAATAGTATCCATTATAAACTAAGTCTATGGAAAATTCAAAGAGAAACCAAATGTTGATATTTGGAGTAACACTGATTCTATTCCTGGCATTAATTGGAGAATATTGGTTGAGTATCACCACTGAGGCTGGAGGTAGTGGATTGCTAAGAAGCGTTATAACTGGATATTCCAGGATAGGGACAATCATTAGAATTCTATTTGTCTTGTTTTACTTCCTATGCTTTTATGTTGTTGATCAATCTGTTGAAGGGAAATTAAAGTGGAAAAAGGAGGTAAGAAGCTCCTTTGTTGAGCGCTATAAATACTATGGTATTTCAGCTTTTATAATTGGCGGGGCGATCTTGGGCACAATTGAGAATTTTATATTTTTCGAATTGTTCTATCCCCTGGCCTTGGCAATGGTATTATTTGGCGGATATTTGGTAGGCAATTTACTTCGTCCTTCATATTTGAAATATGATATTATCAAAACAGATACATCTCCATTAAGGAATCAATACTCCTTTAACATCCCATCTACTGATAACCGATTTTTAAATATTCCGAATCCTTTCCGTGGCATTTTTATGATGGCCGGTAGTGGTAGCGGGAAGTCAGTTATTGCTGAATGGGTTATCAAGCAAGCAGCTGAGAAGCGATATTGTGGCATTATTTATGACTATAAATTTCCTACCCTTACTGACTTTGCTTACACACAATATAAGGATCAAGATGAGATTGACTTCAAAATTATCAACTTCACTGATTTATCCAGGACGAATAGGATCAACCCAATTAAGCCGAGTTATATAAGCCATAACAGTTTTGCCGCAGTCTGTTCACAAGCGTTAATAAGCAATTTAGCTCCTGAAACAATCGAAAATAAGGACTATTGGATAAGGAGCAGCGCATGTATTGTTACCGCAATGATGATATACCTAAGAAACAATCATCCTGCATTCTGTACAATCCCACATATCATGCACATCATCCTGGGACATAAATATAGTGATGTTATTAGATTGATTGAGACTGACTATGATGCTTCAATGTATATGCGTACTGTTTTGACAGCCTACGAATCCAAGGCCGAAGGCCAGTTGTCCGGCGTCTTTGGTACATTACAGTCTATTTTGCCAACTGTAACTACTCCTGAGGCCTGCTATGTTTTATCAGGAGATGACTTTGGATTGGATCTTAATGACGTGGATAAGCCGGTTTGTCTATGTCTTGGTACTCAGCATAAACTTAACTCAGTTATTTCTCCGCTTTTAAGTTTGGTGGTTACAATGTCACTAAATAGAATGAATGAGCCGGACAAGCAGCATGCAATAGTATTGTTGGATGAAGCGCCTCAAATGTACATTCCGAATTTGGCTGATATTCCTGCGACTAGTCGGTCCAATAAAATTTGTGTTTTTTATATTGCTCAGGATTATGTTCAAATGGTAGCCCAATATGGTGAAACCGAGGCCAAAAAGATCATCGCCAATCTTAATAATCAGATTTATGGTCGTTCATCTGAGGAAGGAAGTATCAAGCGGATTATCAATCTGTTTGGTGATAGGGAGGAAGCGAACCGGTCTCAGAACAGGAATATTAGTAGCCATAGTGAAATGTTTTCATTTGGAAAATCAAATATAGGGTCCGGAGAAAACATGTCAGTCCAGCGTAAAAGTCTTTTACGGTCGGAGGATATAACCGGTTTGAAGAGTGGGGAAGTTTTAGGTTTTACAGTGGACGCAGAAAATCCCGAGTTTTTTCTTCGGGTTAAGTTTGAAGAAAATGCTGTCATTGAGCACGTTCCGGAGTTCAATCTTGATTATGATGTTCAGGTTTGTTATGAGAGAATTAAAGCCGAAGCGCATGGCATAGTGAAAGGTTTAATACCGCCAAGGCATACATTCAAGATTGTAAATGATATTGCGGAGTTAGTAGTAATTTAAATGCAAAAGTTATGAAACCAGTTAAATTAGTAGGAATCTTGATATTGTTTTTTGGATTGACCGGATTGTTATTTGGTGGTATAGAACAGTTGATTGAAAGTTTATTAGCTTGTGCTGGGGTAGGTGTTTTACTGGCATTCATTTGGTTTATTTCTCCTGTCGGCAATCAAGCGACCAGGCGACAAACGAGAAAGGATCATTGGGGAGGGCATGGGAACAAGGTCCCACCGCAAAACAACGATAATGCATTTTAGATGATTGATATTGATAGGTTGCTCTATATTCGTCACCCGTTTGACGAACAACATAATAATCAGATTGAAGCTCTGAAAAATTTCCCGGACCATATGAAGGAGCCCATGGCTCAAACATTTAGATTTGGAAATGCTTCTTATCGGTATTACCAGGAACTTGATTCTGATCCAACAAAAGAGGAATATGAAGAGTGGTTAACAGGGTTACCGGAAAATATACGAATTAGTGAAATGCAGAGAGGGTACCAGGCTTGTATGGGCTCATTACCACTCCGTCGTTACAGTTTGGAAAGAAGAGATTTTGGTATGTCAGAATACCTCAAAAAAGTTTTGAATGAAAAAGATTGGGAGGATCATCAAAAGATTAAAAATAGTTGGAATGAGTAATATGCTATAATAGGCATGAAATATCCAATCTGAATTTTTTTAATTTTCAACCGAGTACCTTTGTAAAAATTAAGTTTGAAAGCTGAATTCAAATGGAAATAAGGTCATTTATTTTCATCTTTCGTATCATGAATAATTAAGATTTACATGACGGTACCACAATATAAAATACATTCTGTTGGACTAGAGGAATACAAATATTATCTGAACTATGTTGATGTACTTGACTCGTGCAAGTTTTACAGTAGTGGGAAAAGTGGCGATTTTGAGCTTCGCATGCTGATAACGAGAGAGAAGGGGGGCTTAAGTATTAAGGATCTTAACCTTGGTTTTGGAGTGTGGAACGAAGAAACTAAGGATATTGATGACGGGATTGAAACAAAAAATGGTGATATGCAGCAGATCCTGGCCACAGTCGCCAATAGGGCTTTGGAGTTTTTGGCGAGATACCCGGAGGCTGAGATCTTCGCTAAAGGAAGCACTGCTTCACGTACGAGACTTTATCAGATGGAAATTGCTAAAATCATAGATGAAGTTCCCGAGGGGCTTAGAATAGAAGGACTTATCTCCCAGGGTAGCATTGGATTTGTTGATTTCCGAAAGGGAATAAATTTTGATGCGTTTTTGTTATCAGCTAAATGATTTGTAAATTTGATTATAACAAGATTGACGATATGCCAACTACAACTGTGAAAATCGATAAGAAAGCTGCTAAGGAAGAAAAGGTGGCAAATGTGAGTTATGGGATTGATTATGCAGCGAGTAACATCGTAAGAAAAACTCTTGAAATGGCTGAGACGCTTAGAAAGTATCCTAGACCTGCTCGTAAGTAACTAAAAGTTACTACTGGCTCATCTCCTTAGCTACTATTTTTAACTATCTAATACTTGATTCTTGCTTAAAGGATAGCCACATTTTAATACTATCCGGAATCAGGTTTTCATTCCTTATTACAAATACAAAGAGATCTTCTGGTTGAATAACAGTTACATTTTTGTCAACTGAACCAACACTTCCTTGAGTCGTGAATAGGAAAATCTTGTCTGCGGATTTACTAAGTGAGTTATCTAAGCTGTTTTTCCCCTGTTTTACTTGGACACCAACAGACTCACCTGTTTCGGGATCTTTCAATAAATATTCGTAAGCAGCAGTGTCAATTTTGCAAGAACTAGGAATTAGGCAATATCCATAACTACGTTGTAGATAAAGTCCGACAAGATCCTCACAGTCATAGGAGCTGATCATTTGAAAGAAAGTATGCGCATCAAGTAGGTCAATGTTCTGATTGCTTCTACCACTTTGTGATATATTATTAAATCTCCATGCCGAAAATTCCTCCATCGCTGAATCATCGGAAGTAGTAGCAATGGATTGAAATGTTCGTCTAGCCCTAAAGCTGGCCACAATCTTACCCGGAACATTTTGTTCGTTCCCTATAACTAGCCAGGTGCATTTTCTTTGATTGGGAATGTCTAAATCTAAATGATCTTGGTTGTCAGAATAATACCAATCACTCATAATTTTACCAAGATAGTATTGTCCCACACGATCCCGAGCCCATATATATTCTCCTATCAATGGCTTTGATGCGAAATTCACTGAACTTGGTTTACTGTTATACCTCTTTTTTGTCAGTTCTTGGTATTCTGTGACCGAGGATGGTGATTTCTCAACTGGCCAACCAATCCCAGCGATATTATTTTTAAAGCAATATTCTACTACTTGTAGATGAGTGTTTGGAGGTGTGGGAGAGGGTTTGAGGTGTAATCGCCAGAGCATTGAGTTTTGAGGAATGATTAATTTTAAAATATACAACCTAATGTTTGATCATTTCAGCGACGTCTCTTATTGCATCAATTTCTTCTGGATTTGACCTAGGTATAAAATCGGTGTGTAGTATAAATGGGTCGAATCCATGTGTTTCCAATCTTTCAAAGAATAATGGAAATGTAGATTTATAAATTAAATATACTTTTTCATATTTTTCACGAATGCGCTCATGGGGAATATGAAGTCGATAGTAGTTAATTTCTCTCAGAAATCTAATATCTTCTTCAATTCTAAAAAATGTATCTGTTTCTTCAAATATGCTAACGTCACCAACTGGTAATACACCATTTGTCGTTCTGTAAAGATTTGAAAATGATTGGCATAGAATAACAAAATTGTATTTTTCGCTAAGTGGCACCTCAATAAATGCATTGATATTTCCAGTATCCAGCTTTCTGACAAATAGTCCAAATCCTGGCAAATCCTTTTCATCTTTATAGGCATCAATTAGGGCTTGTCCATGATAGGCCTGGAAATTTGTCAATTGTTTAAAATTAAACTCCCCAGTACAAAGGATTGCTTTAAAATAGATGTTTATTTCGGAAAGCTTATAAAATAATTGTTGCGAATATTCAGTGAGAAATGTAAAATAGTAGTGTAAAGGATTTCCTTCATCCTTGCTAAAAACTATAATGGTGTCCGAAAAAACAATTGTTTGAAGGGCATGATGTTTGAAGACTTTCAAAGAATCAAAAATTTTGAAGATTCTATTAACCTTACCTGATTTAGACCTTACTAAGCTTTCAAAAGCTAGGATATCAATGTAAAGAAAGGCTTTTTGCATCTTGTTATACGATAGTGTGAACTAAGGTAACAATTTCCTATTCACTATTTCCTGCTCCCATGGATTTGGTAAAAGTGGAATCTTCGCACACCGGTTTACAGTGATGCTGCAATATCCAAACTCCATTGTAATGACGCCTTCGACCAGGTAGACGCCCATACCCTGGAACCGATAACCTCTTAGAGAATTGGGAAAGTGTACGGTATTGAAAAAGTTGCCTTCGTCATCAAGAAACGTACCGAACATCATCATTTCACCTTTTTTTGTTCTTACTGGTTTATACGTCACAAAATCTCCCACCATACGAACTGTTTTTCCAAGGTGCTTATCCATGTCATTGGCATATACTCCACGGAAAGTGCTGCGAATTAAGTTAAACCAGGTTCCTGTAATAGGAAATTTAAAATACCTTATTTCATCATAGAGGTGTTCTGCAAGCGAATATTCGAATTTCGGAATCTCCGGAATCTTGACAGCTTCGTCAAAGAGTCCAACTGGAAGGGATCGATCTTTGATCTCAGAACAGATATACAAAGATTCCCACTGCATGTTGGTTTTAACATTGCTGGTAAAGTTGAATGCGCCAATCCTAATGAGAATAGATATTTGCGTTTCGGATACTCCTGTACGTAGAATGAAATTCTCTAAGCTCTTGTATTTTCCGTTCATTTGGCGCTCGTCAAGAATCTGCTTGACAGTTTTTACTTCTAGGTCTTTTACCAGGTCAAATCCTAAATAGATATCAATTCCATAGATTGTGGTTGTCCAATAACTCATGTTCACACAAGGGTTGTGAATCAAGGCACCATTCTTCTGTGCCTCGTTAATGTAAACTTGGGGAGAATAGAAGCCACCATGGTTATTGATGGTAGCGGTCATAAATTCCAGAGGATAGTAAGTCTTCAGATATAAGCTCTGATAACTTTCAACTGCGAAGGACGCCGAGTGTGCTTTACTGAAACTATAACCGGCAAAGCTTTCCATCTGTCTCCAAACCTCTTTTGCCGTTTCAGCGGGGCGTCCTAATTCCTCGCAGTTTTTAAAGAATTTGGATTCGATTTCTTGCAGGTGTGAAATGCTCCGGTGTTTTCCTGACATCATACGCCTTAATACATCGGCATCGGCCAGATCCAAACCTCCGAAATAATGGCCTACCTTAATAACATCTTCCTGGTAAACCATTACACCATAAGTTTCAGCCAGCTGCTCCTCCATGACTGGATGCAGGTAAACCGTTGACTTGGGGTCCCGGTGTCTCTTTATAGACATCCATCATACCGGAACTTCCAACCCCAGGACGAATAACCGAGCTTGCAGCGACAAGAGTTAAATAATTGTCACATTGAAGCTTTGTAATAAGCTGTCTCATTGCGGGAGATTCAATGTAAAAACAGCCTACCGTCCTGGAAGATTTGAGTTGTTGGCTTATGCGTGGATCCGTGAAAAACTTATCTGGATTAGAAATATCTACTTTTTCTCCCCGATTCTGTTCAATAATCTGGACACAATCTTTTATTGCGCCAAGGCCACGCTGACTTAAAATGTCGAATTTTTCGAATTTTATATCTTCGGCCACATACATATCAAATTGTGCGCAGGGAAAATCCATAGGAGGAAAATCCAATGCAGTAAAGTTTGTTATCGGATCCTCTGAAATGAGTACTCCGCAGGCATGGGGTGTCCGCAAGTTGGGAAAGTCTTCTACCAACCCATACAGGCTTTTAATAAGAGCAACTGCGTCTTCTGAATTATGTGAGGATACTGGATTTCGGATTAACTCATCAATCTCAGATTTCGGCAAACCATAGACTTTGCCGAGCTCTCTTATAATACTTCTGTCGCGAAAAGTGCTCATTGCACCCATCATTGCAGTATGCTTTGATTGATAGCGAGTAAAAATATAAGTGAAAACTTCCTTTCGATCCTGCCAGGAAAAATCAATGTCAAAGTCAGGTGGTGTCTGCCGCTTTGGATTTAGAAACCTTTCAAAGTACAGATCGAGTTTGATCGGACATACATCAGTGATTCCAAGGCAATATGCGACTATGCTGTTTGCTCCGGATCCACGGCCAACATGGTAAAAATTCCGGGAGGTTGTGTAACGAATGATGTCATGGGTAATCAGGAAATAGGAGGAAAAGCCCAGTTCATCAATAATGCGCAGCTCTTTAGCAACACGCTGCTTTGCTTCCTTGTTGTTATTGCCATACCGGCGCTGCATACCTGAGACTGCCAGTTTTTCAAGTAAAAGCTTGTCATCATATGGATTGCCCGTAAAATATTTTTTGTTCCGTACAATGGTGAAGTCAAAATTGAAACTGCATTGTGACAGCAGTTTCTCAGTTGCAACAAGTATTTCAGGGAATCTATAGTACTTGTTGATCATATCTTTTCTTTCCGGCATTTTTTCCCAGGAACGAGCTACCATGGGCTTTGTAATCTTAGAATAGATAAGATTGTGATCAACTGCTCTTAGTTGCTGATGTAGCTGATAATCATTTTCATTTTTCACGGTGACTGGCCATAAGATTACATACCTGTCAAAATTGCATCTTGGCTCAAGACTAATTTTGTTAATCTGATCCGGTCTGATGCCAATAAACTCATTTTCACGCAGGCGTTTAATTTCTATTGCACCAAGAGGGTATACGATAAACGCGTGATTGAATTCAGGTGCAAATTTTGGAAGTGGCTGTTTGAGCCGGTTTGCGGTTGTCATGTGCTCATTTAGCTCTGCAAATCCGACTTCATTCCTTGCTATTCCAATATATAATAAGGTGTCTCCATTTCTGTATTCCATTCCGACAAGCCCATTGATGCCCTTTTCCCGGCATTTTTTTATAAATGGGAATATCGCGGAAGAATTATTAATATCTGTTAGAACGGCTGTGTCATGTCCATGGCTAACGACCAGATCTGTAAGATCATCCAAGCTGATAGTGCCATAGCGCAAACTGAAATAGGAGTGGAGATTTAAAAGCATGTTGTGTAAATAGTGAATAGCTCACATTATTTTTTAACTTTGTTCCTAATGGTATCATAGTCATGATTCTAATGGTAGCAAAATAAAAATGGAAGCGCAAGAAATATTTTTAAAAGAGAACCTTAGATTTCTCAGGAATCGCAAAAATTTGACTCAGGAAGATCTTGCAGAAGATTTAGGAATGACCAGGGTCAAACTTCATGCAATTGAAAGTGGAAAGACCGCTAATCCCGTGATAGGGGATGTGATTAAAATTGCAAAGTATTTTAAGTTGGCAACAGATACTCTGCTGACTGTAAACCTGATGCGATTGGGGGAATTGAAGTTGCGAGAACTTGAATCTGGAACCGATGTGTACCTGACAGGTAAAAATGTAAGAGTCCTGGCAATTACCGTTAACCAGGACGATAAAGAAAATGTCGAATATGTACCAATAAAAGCAAAAGCGGGCTATCGTACCGGATATAGTGATCCGGAATATTTGGCAGCTCTTCCTAAGTTTAGCTTTCCTAATCTTCCAGCTGGTGGGACTTTCAGAATGTTTCCAACCACTGGTGACTCCATGTTACCAATTCCGGAAGGAAGTGATATCTTGGCCAGATATGTTCAAAACTGGAAAGAGCTAAAATCAGGAAGTTTGGGTATCGTGATCTTGAAGGGCGAGCAGGATTTTGTCTTTAAAGAAATCACGGTTTTAGCCCAGGGATTATCGCTGCATTCATTTAATAAGCTTTATGATGACTACCAGGTCGACTTTTCAGATGTATTGGAAATCTGGGAATATCATAGTTTTCACAGCAAAGTGCTGCCGGAACCGGTTACTGATCTCAATCTTGTCATTCGTGAGATCCGACAATTGACAATACATGCTGAACGAGAAGTCTCTTTGTAGATGTCGATTCTTTCTTCGTACTAATAATTTTTACTGTATAGATAAATATTATTAGTACATTAGCCAGAGATGTATAAACCACAAACACTATAATGCAAAGTTCCATTACCAACCGTCTTATTTCTGTTTTAACAGAAGTAGAAATGGAAGATATGTATAATCAACTGGCTAGTAAATTGGGTAAAACTCAGTTGGAAAAATCAGAAGAGATAACAGTGATAAAGGAACTTCCTGAATTGAAGATAGACTTGGGAGCTCAATGTAAGCGAAAACGAGAGCGACTTGGTTTGACAGTCTATGCTGTTGCAAAGAACTCCGGGATTCTTCAAAATCAAGTAAAGGCGATAGAAGAGGGGCAGGGATATAACATTGATGGGTTGCTAAAACTTACTGCTTCTCTTAAACTAAACGTTCTGTTGACTGATGCTGAATGATATGAAAGACATTATTTATTCAAACTTAAGAAATGAAGCTTTTCAATAGATTGAAGCAGGCTATAAGTGAGGAAGATGTTAAGGATGCATATATCGAAGCATTGGGTTTAACAGGATATTCTAAAAATCTTGTTGACATTCAAACTAAGGAAATTTGGTTTGAGGCAAAACACAATGCCAAAAAGTCCAGTTATGAAATGTTCACACAATTAATGCATTATGTTCAAGATGCTCTTAATAGAGGACATTACATTCCACCATTTCTAGCTGTCATTGATACTCAGAAAGCTGCAATAATGAAAAGCGAGGATGTTTTACCCTTCCTTGCTAAAAGAACAATAAAATGGGGAAAGTCAGCTAGTGGATACACTCCAGAAGCACTGGACGCAATTTCGGCCCATATAGGAACTCATTTCGTTTCTTTTAAAATTGAAACACATGAAGAAGAATTTATAAGTACTATTAAAAATGCCATTAAAAGTGGTGATATAATCCGTACTCCAATTACACCTGACAATTTAAAACAGGTGTTTGATAAATGGGTAGTAATGATTGGTGGGGAAATTCGTGGCATAAACGAAGAAGACTACGCATTGCTATTCTTTGCAGATATTATGCATGATGGTACCACATCTACACATAGTAATCTTACAGCTGAGTTGCTACATAAAAATAATGCACCAGTTTTTAGCCTTGGGGGTAAATTATATGAATTGGGTAATAAAGAAGGATATCGTCAGTTTTGGGCTATCTATCATAAGCCTCCGAAAGCAGAATATCGAAACTACCTTCTTGAAAGGCGAGACAGTCTAATTCCAATAGATGAACGTAGCTTTAAAGGGGCTTTTTATACACCATTGAAAGTAGTGGATAAAGCATATGACAAACTTACTGAATCACTAGGGAAAAATTGGCAAAGGGATTACGTCGTTTGGGATATGTGCTGTGGTGTAGGTAATCTTGAAGTTAAACATAGCAACCCACGCAACATTTATATGAGTACATTGGACCAGGCTGATGTTGACGTTATGAAGGCAACTAAAACTTGTGTTGCTGCGCAGCGATTTCAATATGATTATTTAAATGATGATATTAATGTTTTTGGACAAATAGATTACACAATCACTAACAAACTTCCCGAAGGACTTAGAAATGCTATTGCTTCCGGCAAGAAAATTCTTGTTTTGATCAACCCTCCATATGCAGAATCTGGCGAGACCGTGGGGAATGATGCCAAAACAAATGTAGCAAAGACGAATGTAGCTAAAAATATGAAAGATTACGGATATGCGACTCGAGAGTTATTCGCTCAATTTCTCGTACGTATATCACAGGAGTTGCCTAATGCAACACTAGCAGTTTTCAGTAAAATGAAATATATAAACTCTTCCAATTTTGAACTGTTTAGGAGTCAATGGAATGCTAAATATTTAGGTGGGTTTGTTGTTCACAGTAAATCTTTTGACGGGTTAAAGGGAGATTTTCCCATTGGTTTTTTAATCTGGCAGACATGTCAAAATTCTGTTAAGAGATATATAATAGACGAAATAACAACTGATGTTCTAGACAAAAACGTTCTTCCTATTGGTGCAAAAACATTTATAAATGTTTCAAGTAAAAATTTATTGAGTAATTGGGTAAAGCGACCTAGGGCTAATAAAATGGATGTTATCCCTTTAAAAAACGCAGTTTCTCCTGCTACTGCTAGTAAAGATGTTAGAGGAACAAAGTGGGCAGATAATGCAATAGGATGTTTAGTTATAAAAGGACCTGACTTTCAAAATGCAGGAACTCAGGCTATTGTGTCGTCTGGTTATGGTAGTGCAGGAACTATTTTTGTTACTACTGACAATATATGGCAAGTTGCCATTGTTTTTGCGGTTCGTAAGTTGATTAGGCACACTTGGCTAAATGATAGAGACCAATTTTTACAACCAAATGGATTTTTATCAGATGAATTTAAAAATGATTGTTTAGTCTGGATGTTATTTCATGGAGGGAATTTAACAGCTAGCGCTAATCATCTGGAATGGAATAATAAACAATGGAGTATCGTCAATCATTTTATCCCTTATACTGAATCAGAAGTAGGTTCCCCTGATCGTTTTGAATCTGATTTTATGGTGCAATATATGAGTGATAAAATATTTTCATTTGAAGCTTTGTCCGTATTGATGGAAGGGAAAAAGTTATGGCAAGCGTATTTTTCTGAAACTGATGTAAGATTAGTAAGAGATTCATTGATGCTAAATCGCTCAGATGTTGGTTGGTATCAAATAAGAAAGGCATTACAAGCTCGTAATGCCAGTGGAGATTTTTTGCCAGTGAATTTCAAAGCATTTGAAGGTGCTTATGAATTATTGAGTGAAAAATTGAAACCTCAGGTTTACGAATTGGGGTTTTTGAAATTGTGATTTACTTTTCATGTTTTCAGCCTTAACGGTTCATTACGTTTTCAATTTCTTAGAATCTTAAACGCGGGAGGGGGAGTTTCTTCAACATTGTACAAGTCAAAAAGATCTTGCAAGTCAGATTTATTCATTTTTAATATTTCCATCAACTCCTCCCTTGTATACTCTAATTCGTTTAAATGCAATTTGACCATTGATTTGATCAACTTAGGCATTTCGAACGTAATGCCACAACCTGGCTCATGCTTTCTATAACCTAACTGACTTATCTGAACATACAAACTAGTATATCTAGATTTATTTATTACACCAAGATCATGTGCTCTACGAATCAGAGATGCAAATGACGTTTTCCAATAACTCTTTAAATCAGCTAATTTGTTGATGGTCAGACCTCCGAATAAATGATTAATTATATCATCAGCAGGCATGAGAAGTTCAGAGGCAAATTCGTTTGCCTCTTTTTCAGCTAGTTCAACATCAAATGTTGGAGCGGTACTGTGCATAATCAAATGTCCGAGTTCATGTGCCAGGGTGTAGCGTTCCCTGTCCGGAGAAAGATTTTTATTAATGCAGATTATTGGCAAGTTACTTTCATCAGGTAGAACCTGTCCGTCAAATTTGTCATCGTCATTGTCAATCAAAAAAATCAATACCCCGGCAGCCTCCAAAATATTTACGAGGTTATTGATTCTACCATTAGGTATCTTCCATTGAATACGGACCATTCTCGCTACATCGGTTGGGCTTATTTCTTCATTATCTCGATAAAATATTTGGCTCGGGAGGTCAAGTGATTCAAGTAATTTTTTTACCCGGAACTTCTTTATAAAAAGGTTTGAGGTTATTCTGGCAATTTCAAAATTATTTATGGCCTTTCTTTTACGATAGTAAACAAGGCTTGCGGGAAGGGTATTGATATCTTCATAAAAGAACGAACTTGGGTAGTCCAACTGACTCGCAATTGTATTAAGCATGTCATCTTTTATACCTATCAATCCCTGCTCGATTT
This sequence comes from Dyadobacter psychrotolerans, assembly GCF_004349265.1. Taxonomy (GTDB): domain Bacteria; phylum Bacteroidota; class Bacteroidia; order Cytophagales; family Spirosomataceae; genus Dyadobacter; species Dyadobacter psychrotolerans. The sequence continues at coordinate 1,711 of NZ_SMFL01000024.1, read as the reverse complement.
TAGAAATCCTTCCTTGGTCAATGTTTAATTTCTCAGCAAGTTCTTTTTGGCTATAACCACGCGATACTCTAGCCATTTCGACCATACTGCCATTAGGAACCCGTTTGATTGTCATCCGCTTTTCTTTTTAAATGTGGTTTAATTGCCAATACAGGTAATACTTCTTCTTCATCCTGATTGAAAATCATCGGTCGACTTTTATCAATTGTAACATCCGATGGGAATAAAACCCAATTTGTAAAATCGCCAGCCGGGCAAACCAAGACCGTTTCATCAATAGATCTGCCCATATTATCTAAGACAAAAGCACCATCAAGCCTAACACAATCCATGCCAGCTTCTCCAAATAACAACTCCTGGTTACGAAAATCCTTTACCTGTTGAGTATCTATATTACTGGATTTAAAACGGTTGCGGTGTCTGTTCTTTGTAGGAAGTTTTTTAAACCTGACAATGATTTTGTTAAATAAGACTAATACGCCCATTCTCTTTTTCACATACCAGTACGCATTAGGGTCATTAAAGGCAAACTGCTTTGCATAATGCTGAATCAATGAGTTTAGGATCCCGGCTCTGGCCATCGGATTTAGTTTGTAAAAGCTTCCCTGATTCTCCTCCAGGTAATCCTGAAATCCTACGTGAATGATATTGTACAGGTTCTGAGCGTAACTAAACCCGTTAAAGGCATCGGCAAGTAGTAATTCTTTCGTCTGCTGACGATCAATACAATAGTTCTTAGAATGTTGCATATTTTCTGCGGTGAAATGAATTTAACATAGATACGAGCAAATTTAATTTTTTATATTAAAATATGCAAAAAAATATGCAATTTTACTTTTTCTAGCATCTAACGGAATTGTTAAACTATGAATAATTACATTAAAATCCTTCTATACTTAAAGCAATTTGAAGGAGATGCAAAGCACCATAATGTAGAGCTGATATTAGATGATATACCACTCAAAACTCTTGGATCGATACTTTATGAACTCAAAGAACAAGATTTTGTAAAGTTTAAAGGGAGAGAACAACGCTTCGATTCTTTCATTTATACTCATAATCGATTTTCCGGGGAAAGTACAATCGAGGAAAGTCCATTTAATGAATTGAACAAATTACCGCCAGATCCATATGAAGCAATGATTACTTTTAAGGGATCCCGGTATCTAAAAGAAGAATTGGAAATGCAGCAAGCTGGAAAATATAACATTAATGTCGATAATGGCTCTACAGCGAACCTTATATTAGAGTCTACGAGCTCAACTATTACTAGCCACAGTCATGTTAAAGACCGTATAGAGAAGATAGCTGATACTCTTAAAAGTGACACTAGCATAAGTGAATTGGTTAAAACAGAAGTACTAATTATTTTAAATCAGGCAATGTTAGAAATGACCCAGGAAAATAAAGTGATACTAATTTCAAAATAAAAAGTCGTATATTTATATATGAAATATGCTGACATTATTAAGGAAAGTATAGCTGATTTGCTTTTCATGGAAAAGCGTGAAAAGAATGCAATGCGTCGTGATCGAATTCGATTTATAAGATCGCTAAAAATGGGAGAGTATCGTAGCCAAGCTCGTGCAGGTGCTGCGATTGGATTGGGCGAACGACAATCACAACGGCTTTGGAATAGTTATGTTAAGGGCGGAATTAAGGAATTACTATCAACATATTCAGACCGTTGGTGGGGCAAACTCAGCAGTGT